>CAVUSA010000013.1:0-141983 GCA_963744015.1 uncultured Gammaproteobacteria bacterium | reverse complement strand
CCGTTGTCAGCGAGATTCTTAGCAACAGTGGATGCGTTGTAGTAGTCGAATGTACCCTTACGGAAATATGTCGATTTTGCTATCAGCTCGTTGTATTTCTTGACGTAGTCCTCAATCGCGGTTTTGAAATCCTTGGTCTTCAGGACTCCGAGGACCTTTTCGTCGAAGATCACGTCGTAATGTGCGTCCGCGTACGCCGCCTCTTTCAGGGCAAGCACCTCGTCTTTGACTCGGATGAGTGCCCGGTAGAACTCGAGAATCACTCGCCGTGAACGACGAGGAGATCTCCTTCTCAAGGTCTTTCTTCGACTTGGATTGCTCTTTGAGGGCCTTCAAAAAAGTGTCTTTTGCTTGGTCGATTCCCACATGGAGGGCCTCGTACTCCTTTCGCAGTTTTGCTCCTCCAGAAGCGTTGAGGTCTTCTCAGTATGTCCGAAAACCTCATCGTATGGAGCCACCACGAGCACATGGTCCTTGGGTATTTCGCTGCCCGTTTCATCCACAATAGTCCTACTGGAAACGCGCGTCGGGAAGATCACGTCCTTGGAAGCCGTTCCGTCCGCGAGGTCCTTGAACGTGTGGGCGAGCGACGACTTCATTACTCCGTTGGGAGCGTACACCGCGAAGACCTTGTGTTGCGTGAAGTCGAAATCCACTTCCAGCTTCTTAATGCCGTAGCAGTTGCTCAGATCAAGGTGCAGTTTTTTCATCGGGTTGAGATTCCAAGACGCGCGTTATTGACTCATAGGGCATGTCATGCGCCCTGCCAATCCTAGAGTCCCGCGTCAGGTAAGGAGAATTCATCCGCAGGCTCGCCCGATTTGGGCCCCCAATGCTTCAAATGTAATCGTTGAAGGGGGCTTATCACCGCATGCACCCGCATTTCTGCAGTTTTAAGGGCGGGACGGTCATTCAACTCCCTCATCCAGTGCCATTTCCAGCAGGTACGCCCGGTGGCACGAACTGTGCCAATTCGACATAGCGGCACAGCGCATTTGCGAGCTGCATCTGACGCGGACTCCGGCATTCCGGCTCCAGCAGCAACGGACTGCCGACGATGATCACCATCCCCTGCGCGCGGGAAGTCGCCACATTCAGGCGGTTGAGACTGTAGAGGAACTCCATGCCGCGAGGTGCGTCCTCGGGCGAGGAGGTCGTGAGCGAATAGATAACGACCGGCGCTTCCTGTCCCTGGAATTTATCGACGGTACCGATTCTGGCCTGCGGCATCCTCGATAGGAGGTCCGATACCTGTGCGTTATAGGGGGCGACGATCAGAATATCCGCAGGTTGCAACGGGCGGGCCTGTCCTTTGTCATCCACCCAGGTGACGCCGGGCTGCAAGAGCGATTCCATGAGCGTAACGATGTGCTCCACCTCTTCGGCGGCCGAATTCTGGTTGCCCTGATGTTCGACCGCCGCGAACCAGAGATTGGAATCGCTCAGCCAAGGATGCCCCGTGATGGCCTGTCGTTCCAGCCCGTCGCGCGCATGCAGACGCCCTTCGTAGAACACCTCGGACGTAAAGTCGCATATTGCCGGATGGAGACGCCAGGTTCGCTCAAGGAAGAGCCCTCTTATCGGGCGCGATGGTTCTGGCTCCTTCCAGGAGATGTTCAAGTGCCGATACTTCCGCCCCGTCGGGATGACTGCCCTTTTGAGGCTGATCGAGCTGCTGGGGGTCTCCCAGCAACACGAGATTCTTTGCGGCCTGTGCGACGGCGAGCACGTTCGCCAGGGACATCTGCCCGGCCTCATCCACGAAGAGTACGTCCACCGCCTCAAAATAATCCTCTCGCGACCACAGCCAGGCTGTTCCCGCGACTACCTGAGCCCCCGCTCTCAGTGCTGCAAGCGGCTCGGCGTTGTCGGTTGCAAAGGTGATGCCGGGCACAGTATTCCGGCACGTCTCCTCTTTGACCCTCTGAATGCAGCGCAGCCCCTGTATGCCGCATTCCTGCGGCCGCTTATACCACTTCATCCAGAAGGTTACGGATCACCTTATGGCTCACGGCCGTGATGCCGACTTTCTTGCCTTGCTGTATCAGTTCGCACATCATCCGCGCACCGGCGTATGTCTTTCCGGCACCGGGAGGCCCCTGAATGGCAAGCACCGAATCGTTGAGAAGGCACGGCGATACGCTTTGCAGCCGCGACAGTAGCTTCGCCATCCGCTAAGAGCGTCCAACTCGTCACCCGCGAGTCGCGGCGGGACGGCGCAGCAGCAGATCCCGCGCCGCCCGGTAAGGCCCGGGCGCATTCACACCGTTAAACTCGACCCAGGACCCCAGGCGGTAAAGTGCATCAGCCAGCACTTCGGAATTCGGGCCGGTCTTATCGACGAACACGGCGCTCGGATGCACGCTCGCGGTCTTCTTGGTTTTCTTGATGTCGACGGTGCGTGCGACTGACGTCAATGGCGACGACTTCCCCGATCTTCTCGCCGCGCTGGCAGACCGTATCGCCCGCCCTGACGTCTGTCTCCTGCTTTTCGAACGAATAACGATCCGTCGGAATCTTCGTACAACACTCGAGCGCTGCGACAAACCTGAGCCCCGCAATCGCCGATCGCTCGTCGAGGAGGTCTTCATCTGTCAGGTCCTTCAGCCGAAAATCTCCCACCACTCGGCTTTCGCCTCGCGCCGGTGCCAGTCCAGCAGATTGGCAAGCAGCCAGGATGCCGCCTGGTCATCGGTGCGCAGCCAGGCTCAACAGGGATGTTCCGGGTCAGAGCCTCGGCGAGCGCAGCGGTTCGCTGCTGGCGCTCGCTCACCGCCTCGCCGGCTGCTCCGTCCGATGGAACCGGACGCGGCAGGGGATGCCCTGCATTCTCCAGCTAAGCGCTCGCATTCCAGCCAGTCGCGCAAGGATTGGTGGAGAAGCAGTCGTCGCCGTTGTAGAGGACAATCGCCTGTTTGACGGCATCACCCACCTGCGGGCCCGCTCCGTCTTCAAGGGCATGCTGCATGGCCCGCATCGCCCGGCCTGCCTCGTCCAGGGGGATTCTGCGCACAAAGCCGTGAAACGCTTCCAGTGCTTTCAGGGAATACTGCTCGACGCTGGCGCGGACCGAACGCTTGACGACCGTGTGCAGGTCAATGAATAGCTTTGCACGCAGCATCCGGTCGATTTCATCTTCGCGAATGCCATGCCGGCCCATCAGCCGCTTCAATGCGGACGGCTCATAAGGCGCGAAATGGTAGATGTGCATCGCCGGGTACTGCGCCCACCTGGCCATCACCAAATCCACGAACCAGGTGAACGCATCCTTCTCCTGCGTCAGCACTCAGAGCCCATTGGCACTCGTATAGCTGCCCGCTCCGGCAATGGCACGCCGAACAGATACTCCCTGCCGTTCAGGCCGACGAAAGGATCTCCTTCGAGGTCGAAGAAAACGTCTCCGGGCGAAGGCTCCGGCAGGAGCGTCGAGTCCGTGCTCATCGGTCATCTGCAACACTTCATGCACCGGACCTCCCGATTCGCGTCCCGCAACCTGGACCCGCGCCTGCTCGCGGACGCGGACATAGCTTTCGCGGGAGCCGTGATCGGGACGATGCGGAATGGGAATCGGAAATCCTGCGAGGGCTGCGACCGTGGTTGTCTCCCAGATGCCAAGTTGCTTGCGCTGGAGCCTGCTGATTCCGGCGACGAGGGATAGGTGATCATCGTCGCGCCGTTCCTGGTCGCATTCCCGCTGCCACCGGCAGATCTCGCAGTGCGGTGTCGGTTCGGGGTAAGTTTCAATTGCGCCGTCCATTCTGCATTGACGACCGCTTGAAGCCGGGACTTTACATATCGGTAGTAGGCCGCGTAATCCAGTACCCGGTATTTTTCCGGTTCGAAGGTTTCACCGGGCGGGACCACATACATCTACTCGGGAAGCACTCCCTGGGCCGCCTCCACCAAGATGAGAGTAAAGCGATAACTGAAGAATGGTGGCTGCTTTGGTCTCACGAGCGAGCTTGCAGTCATAGACCTCGTAGGACCAGTCGCCGAGTCCGGAGGGCGCTCTACCTTTCGCAGCACATCGGCGCGCCCGAACCAATCCCTGTCACTGAACGCGGCCTGAACAATGACATCCACGCCCGCTTGCATGGCCAGGAGCGTCTCAGCGACCATCCGCTCATCATTGCCAAAATCCCTGAAGCTGACGACAGCAAGGCCGCTGGACTTCAGATGCTCGACATAGGCGTTTTCATGAGCGATGCCCCGCTCCTGCAGGATCTGAGCATCCGGCGAATTCCAGGCCGGCGCCGGACCTGCCACCCGTCGCTACATCGAATATCCAGCGCAGTCAGGTGGCGGCAGGCCAGGTGATTGCTGAGATCACTCGCGGAAAGCCGGATACCCGTCAGACTCTTCTTCATGGCCAGACTCTCTTAAGTTCGTCACCATTCTAAGAGCCCTATCGTATGATTTTCTGAAAAGCAGTCATTCGTTTTGGCGTTGCAGGCGCATACGATTCACCGAAGCATTCAGGCGCTCCAAGATGGCCGCGTTCATAGACCAGGTGTGGTCGCTCGGCCCCGTGTCCGTCTCTACGCCGCGCCTACAGTGTGTTCTTACCTGTGCCGCTAATCTGATCGACCTTCCGGAGGCCGACTCCCAGGCCGGAAGCGTCAGCCGGACGGATGCGCGGTGCGCATGGCCGTAGCGATCCGTTGACAGAAAGCGATATTTAAGGAGAAGATGGAATGGGAGGCTGTTATGGCAACTGGTCCGAGCTGGATTCAGGAAGGAGAACGACCAAAAGGCGGGAGCCGCTCGCAAGACCGTCAGCGGCAAATGGAGGCTGCGGATTTCATTCGTATATGGGGTCTCGGCTATTGGGAGCAGGTTGCCCGTGCGCTGCTATTCAACGCACAGGGCTTGGCTGACTTGGAAGGTGCGGAACTTTAGGGATCAGTTTCAAATGGGGCGACTGGCCCTGAGCACCACCTTCACATCGAGGTGAATCGCATCTCAGTGAAGCACGGACCAGAATTGTCCAAGATGAACTTGTGGTATCAGCCGGGAATGAACCGGATTCGCTGCTGGTATCAGGATCAGGAACAGGACGATATCCATCTCGTAGTTAGCAGCAAGCCTGAGCCTGGAAGTGAACTGCTTGCTATTTTCGGAAATAACCCGCCGATCGAGCGCTGATCAGTTGGGCGAACACATCATCCGTGGGATGGCCTCAAAGGTGCGAGCGAAGTAGCGCCGGTGACGACATGGGCTTTCCTTCTCAGCTTGCCAAATGAGCGAGTCTACCGACTAGCTGCACCAATCTCCTATTTGCACGGTCACTCCGGCAATAGAGGGCGCCGACATGACAGCACATGAGGCGGACCCGCGAGTCGGAAATGTCCGCAATGACGAGCCCTCGCTATGTAATCTCTGGCAATGTCCGCCAAATTCTCGATCGGGCAGTCGCAGCAGAATGATACGAGCTGTGAGATCGAACAGATACATTCAGATCAGCTTACTTGCCTGTGAAATATCGGCAGGTCCGGCGTCTCCTCGTTGCAATATCGAGCGTCGATTACCTGTCGCACTCCCACCGCAATCGAGAGCTGCGTGCCATCCGTGAATCTCACCAGGACTTCTTTCCCGAACTCGGCGTCTTCATAAACCGACAATTCGGCCACGAACTTGCCGACAACTTCTGGGAATTCAAGTTTTGGATTCTGACATGGGCCTCACCCCTTGCCTGATCGAACCATGATGTCCCTTATTAGGGGATCAGGTCAACCGTTCACCACACTTCAGGTGTGGCAGGAAAAGCGAAACCGGAGGCTCGGAAATCTCGGAAGGGGCGCAGTCCCGCGATGAGAGATTACTACGACGGAGTCCTGTCGAAATTAATCTCTGCTCGGGAAGAGGCGGGTCTGACGCAGCGGGAGGTTTCGTTGCGGCTTGGCATGGCCCATTCCTTCATGAACAAGTGTGAATCCGGCGAACGTGCGATCGACGTTGCCGAATTCTGGGCCATCAGCAAGATCTATGGCAAGCCCATTAGCTTTTTCGCACCTGACGAGCCGTAACGGGGAATTCCGCTAGGAAGTCGAGTATCGGATGGGAGCGTCCGGCTCCAATCGGTAGACTCATCTGCGGGGGTTGCAGGACAGTCTTGGACCGGGTGACGAACGCACGCACGAACTCGCTTACCAGCCGTGAATTGTCTTCGGCACGAGCACGAGCCACTCTTCCAGGCACAGCAACTCTTCGTCCAACGGCTTTGCAACGAGCCGCTCGCCGGCAAGCTTCAATGCGTTTGCCTTCGTGAGCAACGCCACCCGGCGAGTCGCCAGCAGCAGGTGCTCTGCCTCATCCGGGTAGAGGATATGGTCAATGCCCCTCGGGTGAAAGCCTTGATCCTGGGTTCGCTTCATGATTCTTTCGTAAAGCACCGGGTGAGTACGCTTCTGAAAGACGATCCAGCGTTCGTCTCGCAAGTCTGTCAGTTTGAGCGAGACCTTGGAACTCAAGATGTGATCTCGCGGGATGACGACATGAAGTGGCGTCTCCGACAACTTGGTCATTGTCAGTTTTGCGTTCTGCTCAGGTGCGTGATGAGCGCCAGGTCAAGATCGGTGCTCATAAGATCGTGGGCCAAATCGGACGAAGATTCACTTTGTACCGTGATTTCCAGGTGGGGTAGAGGGGAAGTCGGATGGAATAGAGAATGTCGACCAGCGCCGGATCAACGTCGGGTGACTTGCCGATCTGGAGGACGTGTCGGCTCCTTCCCGTCTCTTGAGCGGAGCGCATAGCCCGTCTCTCCGTGGGCGACTGAAATCCGGGCATGTTCGACGTAGGATCTTCCCGCATCCGTTATCTCGATTCACCGTCGATCCGTTCGAAGAGCTAAGCATTTGCCTCGCGTTCGGCGCTCTGTATGCACCGGCTAAGGCCCGATTGGGCAACCCGACCCGTTTCGCCGCTCGGCCGTAGTGCATCTCCTCGGCGAGGGTGATAACCGCCTCCAAATGCCTTGTTTTGAACCTCTGCTGCATGGCCCGTCCCCAATTCTTTGAAATAGGGATCAACATTCCAGCAGCAGTAATGGCGACGTTCTCCACCGCCGGAACACCATTTTCCACAGGCGGAGAGGCTGTTGTCAACTTTGGTTCCCTCGCCGTTGACATTGCGGACGCGCCCGACCTTAACTTTCTGGCTGTCAAAGTCCGCACTTATGCGTCCGGTGCATAAGCGAGTCTCGAAACTCATTGGACTTCGATCTCCAAAACCTTCACCTTCAACTCACGTACTAGGAGGTTTGAATGTTCGACGAGAAAAAACCACCCGCATCCGAACGCCTGCTCCCCATCCTCGGCCGGGCCGGCGTGGAAGCCCTACTGGATAGTCATGCCGCAGCCGCCCTGCTCGGAGTTCATCCCCGCACCCTTCAGCGCATGGTGCTTCGAGGGCAAATTGCAGGCGTCCAGGTGGGCAAGCTCTGGCGCTTTCGGGCCTCCGCAATCGACCATTGGATCGACCGCAAACAAGCTGGCTAAGCCCACGAGAAACTCTGTTTTCCGCAGATAAAGCGGCCCGCACTCGGCTACCCTTAGGCAGCCATTCGTGCCGTGAATCGAGGAGGAATCTTGATATCACGAGCACGTTACCAATTTGGAAGTCTCACACGCAAGAAGCGGGCGAAGGGATCAGACGCCTGGGAGTTTCGGTACTACGAAACGACTGAGCAAGGCGACAGACAGCGCAAGTCTGCACCGTCGGCACGGTCGAGAAGTACAAGACCAAAGCTCTCGCACAAAAGGCGGTCGAAGCTCTTCTCCTAAAACTCAACTCTGAAACTCCACAGCATCGCATGGCCGCGGTGACGTTCGGCGCGATTTGCGACCGCTATATTGAGGAAGAGACTGCCAGAACGGTACTCCACTGCGAAGTCGTATCGCTCGAATATCAAGAATCACCTCAAGCCACGCTGGGGCGAGTATCTGCTCGAAAAGATCCGGCCGATGGCGGTCGAGGATTGGTTGAAGAACCTCCCTATGGCCCCGAAGTCGAAGGCCCATATCCGAAGCGTGATGCACCTGATGTTTCGAGTGTGCCGCGCGGTGGGAACTCTTCAACGAGCAGCCGAAACCCGATTGCGCTGGTTCGCGTGAAAGGCGGCAGCAAGCGCCGGCAACGTCCAACTCACTCTGACTGTGGAGGAGTTCGAACCCATCGTCGCGACTCTGCAAGAGCCGTGGCGCACGATGGTACAGATCGCCCAATGTCTCGGTCTTCGCGTGAGCGAGATCGCGGCGCTTCAATGGGACGACTTCGATTTCGACAAAAACCAGCTTCTCGTTCAGCGCAGCTTTGTGAACGGCAGGGTGGATGACGTCAAGACCGAATACTCCCAGGACCACGTTCCTCTGCATCCGTCCTTGACCGAGATCGTTCTGAAGTGGAGCACGCAAGCTGTGCGCCACGGAAGAAGGCTGGGTCTTTGCCAACCCGAGAACGAACCGGCCCTACTATCCCACCGAGATCCAGAAGCGGCATCTTCGCCCCTCGGGTTGCTGTGTGGTGGAATGTCCGACGTGCGGGGCAGCACCTGGTGTCTGGTGTAACCAGGATCAGAAAACCGGAAACGGCGTTCGCATGCTTTTGCATGACACGCGCGTGAAGAACTCCGGCAAGTACGGGGGCATCGGCTGGCACACGTTCCGCCACACGTATCGTTCGTGGCTGGACGAGACCGGAGCTCCGATGAAGGTGCAGCAGGAGCTGATGCGACACGCTTCCATCCAGACGACGATGAACGTCTATGGACAGGCAATGTCGTCATCGAAGCGGGAAGCGAATGGGAAGGTGGTAGAGATGGTGCTCAAGCCGTTGAAAGCGAGCGCCTAAACTCCACTTTTTGCTATTGGGAGTTTATGGGAGTCTGTCAGCATTTCCAGACTTTCGTAACTTATTGATTTGATTGGTTGCGGGGGTAGGATTTGAACCTACGACCTTTGGGTTATGAGCCCAACGAGCTACCGGGCTGCTCCACCCCGCAAAATGATCATAACGCTATCCGCCGCAAGGGTCAATCCCCGGCTGCCGCTTCACTGTCCGGATGTCGGCCACACCGGCAGCCCTGAAACAAATAACCCGAGGCACTTCTCGAACCGTAACTTTTCTCCAGAAGTCGCGTCTGCATCTTACAGAGAAGGTCCAGCGGGAGTGGACGCAAGGACCGGACTTTGGCACAAGTTTGTGGAGGAAGCATATGTTGCACAACAATTTGTCGAACAGTAAGGATTGGAATTCAGAGATGGTTCGAGCAACCCGCAAGGTGTTTCTGCTCGCCGGAATGCTCGCCGCCGGTGGGGCGGCGTTGGCGCAGGGCCGTCTCCCGGACGATCAGGTGGAAGCGAATGTTCTCAAGGCCCTGGCGAGTGCGCCGGAGCTTGCCAGTGAATCCATCACGACCCGGACGGCTTACGGCACGGTAACGCTGAGCGGCTCGGTGAGTGGCGAGGCCGCACGCACCAGGGCGGAGAATCTTGCAGCCAACGCGGCCGGCGTCCAGAAAGTAGTGGACGAACTCCGCCTGGGCAGTTCGGCAGATAGCAGCCAGACGGTGGCCCAGAACGTCGCCCCCATGCAGCAGCCCACGCAATCCGCAACACAGCCGGCGATGAACCAACCGATGCAGCAGCCCTCGGCTTCGCAAATTGGTGGCGATCAGGCCGCGCCGCTGGTCCTCCAGTCGGACGGTACCTACGCCCCGGCCATGCCGGATGCGGGGCAGCAGTCCGCCGGAATCCAGCAGCCCGGCCAGAATCCGGCGCCCGGCACCGCCCCGGCTGCGAGCGCACAGCGCAATAATCCGGAAGCTGACCAGGCCCTTGATCAGCAGATGGAGGCGCAGCAAAACGGCCAACCCAACCAGAACGCGCAGCCCGGCCAGAACGGTCAGCCGCAGCCGAACCAGCCCTACTCCGGCCAGCCCTATTCCGGACAGAACTATCCTGCTCAGCCCGGAGCCGTTGCCAACGGCCAACAGCCTTATCCTGCGCAGCCGTATCCTCCGCAGTCCTATCCGCGCCGGCCCATGTACGCGCCTTACCCCGGGTATCCCCCCGCTCCGTACGGCTATCCGCAGCAGGGCGCACCGGCTCAGGGAGGCTATGCGCAAGGCCAGCAGCAGCCCGTCCAGGGTGGCCAGGCCGCCGGTCTGCCCGTCACCATCCCCGGCGGGGCGCTTCTTCGCGTCCGCATCAACCGCACGCTCTCGAGCGACCACACGCCTGCCGGAACCACCTTTGACGGCGTTGTCGTCAACGATGTTGTCGCCAACGGCCTGGTCGCCATTCCGCGCGGCGCCACGGTGCAGGGAACTGTGGTCGACGCCAAGAGCTCCGGCGTCCTGAAGGGCCGCGGCGAGATGTCCATCCAGCTCACGCAGGTCACCCTCGGCGGCCGCAGCTATCCCCTGGCGTCAGACGTCTGGGCGCACAACGGCGGTGACAAAACCATTGAGACGGTGAACAAGACCGCGGGCTTCGGCGCTGTCGGTGCCGTCATTGGCGCGCTGGCCGGCGGTGGCGCCGGCGCTGCAATCGGCGGAGGCGTCGGCGCAGCCGCCGGCCTTGGCTCCTCGGCAGCCTCTGGCAATGGGCAGGTTTACATCCCGGCCGAAGCCATCGTCACCTTCCACACGACCGCCGAAACCCAGGTCGCTACCGTGTCCGAGCAGGAGATGCAGCGGCTCGCTTACGGCGTCCCCAATGTCGGCCAGCCTCCGCAACCCCGGCGGGTCTACCGGGTCTATCCCGGCTACTATCCGCCGCCGGGATACTACCCTTACCCCGCCCCCTACGGCTATCCGAACTACTAAATCGCAGCAGCACAACGGCCCGGAGCCCCCTTCCGGGCCGTCTTGTGTGCGAACAGGAACGCCGCTGCCCGTCAATCGCCGTCTTTGATGCCGATACCAGCCGTCCTGCGTCGAAACAACAACTCCGCCGGCTGGGTGTTTCGTTTATACTCAAGGCTTGCCCTGTGCGGATTCTGAGCGCGTCCTTTGCTGGTGCGCCCGGCTCTCGAACCCGAGAGAAATCCGTGGGCGGGAAGCGCCCGGTCGCTCCGGCATTCCAACAAAATCTGTGTGATGTAAAGGTCGTCAGCCAAGCATGATTCGTTTTCTGCAGCAGGACAATAAGCTCGTCAAGGGTGTTTTCGTGTGTTCATCGTGGCCGCCGTGGGCGCCATGGTGATTACGCTCGTTCCTGGAATCTTCGATAGCGTCGGCGGCGGCTCGGATCCCAGCGTGTACGCCACGGTCAAGGAGCCGGGCTTCTTCGGCCGGATCTTCGGCGAAAACAAGGCCGTCACCCAGCAGGAGATCTCCCGCGCCGTCCAGCAGCAGACCCAGGGCCGCCAGATTCCCGCCTTCTATATCTCCATGCTGGAGAGCCGCGTCGGCCCCGCAGTTCATCCAGGAGAAAATCCTCGAAATCGAGGCCGATCACCGCGGGCTGCAGGTCTCCGACGCCGACCTGCTCTGCGGTCATGCACCAGGGCCAGCTCGGCGAGATCCTCTTCCCGAACGGCAAATACATCGGCGACGACGGCTACATGAACTTCGTCCAGACCAGGGCTGTCACCCGCAGCGGCTTCGAAGACCTACCTGAAAGGCCGCATCGAGCTTACGCCGGCTCTATTCCATGGTCACCGGCGGCGTCACCGTCACCGACAACGACGTGCGCGAGGCGTACCGCGTTCAGGGCACCAAGGTCAAGTTCGACTACGCCGTCATCTCCGCCGCCGACCTCAAAAAGACCATCAACCCCACCGACGCCGACCTGCAGGCCTTCTTCAAGCAGAACGCGCGCGCTACGCGACCGCCGTTCCCGAGACCCGCAAGATCGAGTACTTCTCCTTCGACGCCGACCAGCTTCCCGGCGGCAAGCCGCAGGTCACCGACGCCGACATGCAGGCCTACTACAACGCTCACAAGACAGCGTACAAGGTCAAGGAGCAGGTGAAGGCGCGCCACATCCTCATCACCGTCGCCCAAGGGCGCCGACGCCAAGACCGATGCCGCCGCCAAGGCCAAGGCGCAGGACAGTCCTCAAGCAGATTCAGGGCCGGCGGCAACTTCGCCGAGCTCGCCAAGAAGTACTCCGACGACCCCGGCAGCAAGGACACCGGCGGCGAACTCGGCTTCTATCAAGGCTCACCGGCGACAGAGCCTCGGTCCCTGCCTTCGAGAAGGCAGCCTTGGCCCTGAAGCCCGGCCAGACCTCCGACCTCGTTACGACCGACTTCGGCTACCACATCATCCAGGTCGAGCAGCACGACCAGGCCGCACACCAAGCCGCTCGCCGAAGTCAAGGCCGATATCGTGCCTCTGCTCGAGCAGCAGAAGCCTCGGCAAGGCCGAGCAGGACTTCGCCACCCAGCTCGCCGCACAGGCCAAGAAGGACGGCCTCGACAAGACCGCCGCCGCCCACAACCTGCACGCCATCACCACCGACTACATCGGCCAGGACGGCATCATCGCCGGCGTCTCCGACGGCGCCGCATGCTCACACCAGGCGTTCGCCACGACCAAGGGCGCAGCCCCGCAGCCGCCTCCACCGGCGATGGCTACGCCGTCTTCCAGGTCATCGACGTCAAGGCGCCGCACGCTCCCGACTTCGACGACTACAAGTCGCACATCCTCGACGACTACCGCGCCCAGCAGGTCCCCCAGATGCTCGAACGCGCAGCTCAACAAGCTCGCCGACCGCGCCAAGGTACTCAACGACCTGAACAAGGCCGCCGCAGAGATGAACGTCCCGGTCAAGTCCAGCGACCTCGTCGGCACGGACGGCCAGGTGCCGGACATCGGCGCGATGACCGGCCCGGCTGCGGTGGCGTTCACGCTCCCCAAGGGCGGCATCTCCGGCCCATCAACGACGGGCAGAACGGTATCGTGCTCGCAGTGACCGACAAGCAGGAGCCCCGGCCGACGACATCGCGAAGAACTTCAACCAGACGCGCAACCAGATGCTCAACGCAGAAGCGCGAAGAGGTCTTCGATGTCTTCGTCGGCACCCTGCAGCAGAAGTACGAGAAGGCCGGCGCGATTCGTCATGCAGCAAGCCGCAGCGCACGTCGCCCTTCGGCACCTACCGCTCGGGCCAACCACGGATCAGCGTCTGCCGTCAATGAACTCACAGCCCGTCCGCATCGAACCACGGGGCGGCCGTTGTACCTCTGCTGCAATCTGCATCTCAACGGCAAACGTGCGTACTCTAGTGCGCGCTTACGGCCAGTGAGGGAGTTGCGATGCCGAAAAGAAACGTGTCTCGGGAGTCCTGCTGCATGTCACCTCGCTGCCGTCGCTACGGCGGCGTTGGCGACTTCGGCCCGGCAGCCTATGCGTTTCGTCGACTTCCTCGCCGCCGCCAAGCAGCGCTCTGGCAGGTGCTTCCGCTCAGCCCCACCGGCTACGGCAGCTCGCCCTACTCGGCGCTCTCCGCCTTCGCCGGCAACCCGATCCTCATCTGCCTCGAAATCCTCGCCGAGCAGGGCTGGATCGCCTGGGAGCGCATCGACGGACCTGCCCGGCAACGACGGCCCGGTGCGACTTCGGCGTCGCCTGCGACAAGAAGCTCCCGCTCATCGAAGAGGCCGCCGCCAACTTCCTCGACCGCGCCACCGACGACCAGCGCGCAGCGCTTCCAGAAGTTCTGCCAGGACAACATCTCCTGGCTGCACCGACTACGCCATGTACACCGTCCTGCGCCGCATGCTACGACTACGCGAGCTGGCACGAGTGGCCCGACGAGTACGCCCTCCGCCAGCTCCGACGCGCTCACCCGCCTGATGAACGAGCAGCGGCCGCGAACTCGCCATCGAGCAGGCCGTCCAGTTCTTCTTCACCGAGCAGTGGTGCGCCCTGCGCGCCTACTGCGCCGAGCGCAACATCCAGCATCCTCGGCGACGTCGCCATCTTCGTCAGCTACGACTCGCGCCGACGTCTGGACCCACCCCGACATCTTCGAGCTCGACGAGAACCGCGCCCCCATCCGCGTCTCCGGCGTGCCGCCCGACTACTTCTCCGCCACCGGCCAGCGCTGGGGCAACCCGCTCTACACGTGGAGCCTGCTGCAAGAGCGCGGCTTCGACTGGTGGGTCGCCCGCATCCGCCGCTCGCTCGCCCTCTACGACATCATCCGCCTCGACCACTTCCGCGGCTTCGAAGCCTACTGGTCCATCGCCGCCGACGAAGACGACCGCCATCAACGGCCAGTGGGTCAAAGCCCCCGGCCACGCGCTCTTCCAGCGCCTCAAGGAAGTCTTCGGCGAGCTGCCCTTCATCGCCGAAGACCTCGGCCTCATCACCAAGGAGGTCGACGAGCTGCGCGAGCACTTCGGCATGCCCGGCATGCGCATCCTGCAGTTCGGCTTCGCCGACCGCGGCGGCCATCTCTACCTGCCGCACCGCTTCGTGCCCAACACCGTCGTCTACACCGGCACGCACGACAACAACACCACCCTCGGCTGGTGGCGCGACGACGCCAGCCCCATCGAGCGCGAGAACGTCCAGACCTACCTCCAGACCATCGAGCACGACGGCGACATCGTCTGGGCCATGATCCGCGCGCCGCCCGCTCCGTCGCCGACATCTGCATCTTCCCGCTGCAGGACATCCTCCACCTCGGCAGCGAGGCGCGCATGAACACGCCCGCCGCCGGCGCAGGGAACTGGACCTGGCGCTACAGCCCCGACGCCCTGCACCCCGACTTCGCCACCAAGCTCGCCGCGCTGATGGAGATGACCGACCGCGACGGCTACGAAGCCCCCATCGAAGGCTCCGAAGCCGGCCGCCCAACCGACGAGGCCGCACGCCGCGCAGAGCTTGGCTCCGCTGTGTAGCGTCCCACGTCTTTCCGCATCGTCATTCTGGCGAAGCCAGAATCTCCGTAGTTGCTTTTGGGACGAACGCCCGCGTTCGCGCCGCGTCGCCCAACGATTTAGAATGCATGCAGCAGACCAATTGAAACGGAGTCATCGATGCCCCTGTCCGGCGAAGCCATCCGCACCATGAACTACGTTGACGATATCTCCGTCACCCTGCGCCGCATCCTCACCACCCTGCCGTCGCTTACCGAGGAAGAGCGCGCAGCGCGTCGCCGTCTACATCCGCGAATCCGAGCCGAACTACGAGACCGTCCTCAAACCATCGAAAAGAAGTAAGCATGCCCACGATCGCAGTCATCGGCGCAGGCGCTGCCGGGCGAGAGTTCGCCCTCGCCTGCGCTGCCTGCCGGGTTTTCGCGTCGTCCTCGAAGACGTGATGCCGGACAAGCTGCGCAACGCGGCGGCCGAGTTCGCCAGGCTGGAGCAGCTTGGGGGCGAGCACGACGTACGCCTCGTCTCCACCGTGGAAGACGCCGTGCGCGACGCCGATCTCGCCGTCGACTTCGTCCCCGACGAGCTCGAATCCAAGCTCGAAATCTGGAGCCTGATCGACCGCATGGCACCGCCAAGGACCATCATGTGTACGCCCAGCCAGGCGCTCAGCATTACGGATCTTGCCTCCTGCACGTATCGCGCCGACCGCTGCGTCATGGTGCGCGGTGCGCTCGCCGGCAGCGGCTCTCTGCTGATGCTGTCCGCAAGTGGAACCTCTGCCAGCACACGTCAGCTCGCGTCCGGGCTGTTCACCGCGCTCGGCTACCAGGTGGCGCTGGCCGACGACCCTGACCTGCCCATGCTGCTCAAGAACATGCGCGCCCCTTCGATTTAGGCCACGATAACTGGGGGCAGGCGGTAATTTTCACCCGTTACGCATTTTGTTTGCACATTTTTCGGCGACCTGGAATGTTCCACGTGGAACATTCCAGATGCAGCCGCTTCCCCCTGCCGCACCGTCCAGACACGGCCCCTGAAATCGTCATTCTGGTGAAGCCAGAATCTACGTAGTGGTCTCTCGCCACGCACAATCCAACCCTACTCCGCCTGCTCGCGCGTATAAGGGTGCGCCATCAGGTTGCGGCCTTCGTTGATTGCGCCCTGGGTGTTGTCGTTCGTCTGGATGGCACAGCCGATACTCGTTTACGGCGCGCTCGCGCTGTCCGGTCATGTCGAAGATGCGGCCCAGCTCGATGTGCGACCAGACCTCGGTCCACTTCGGATCGCCGTCTCCGCGCAGTGCGTCGCGGAAGCTGTTCGCCGCCGACTGATAGTTGTGCTGCTCAAAGAAGATCTCGCCGATACGGTAAGCCGCCAGCGAGCTGTTCTTGTTGGAATCGAGCGCCTTCTGGTACTCGGCCAGGGCTCCAGTCAGGTCGCCCTGGGCGACAAGCTGCTGGCCGCGCAGCACCGCCACACGGACGGCGAGATCCGGCGTCGACTTCAGCACCCAGGATTGCGGATCCACCGTGATGCGGCGCGGGCGGCCAAACGTCTCGACCGAGTAGGAGCTGTCCGTGCCGCTCACATCCACCCGCCGCGTCTCTGTCTTGCCTTCGGTCTCGATGCGCAGTTCGACCGGCATCTGGAAGAGGTCGAGATCCTGCGAGATTGCGCCGACCGTGCGGAAACCCTTGTTGCTTCCAAGTCGGTAGACCGTGTACTTGTCGTTGAACTGCGGCGCTCCCGTGCCGTCGACCCACTGTGCGAAGAACGGCTTGAGCGAAAGGTCTTCGCCGTTCGCGCTTCTGCGCGTCGGCCGTGGCTTCCACGTCCCGCGTGCGGACGGGCTTGTCCGTGTATTCGGTCAGCAGCGCGCGCAGGAACTTGCCGAACGCGTCGTCGCCCATCTCCCAGCGCAGCATGTGGAAGATCATCGCGCCCTTCTCGAGCGTCATGGACTGGAACTGCGGCGAGAACGGATCGTGACGGCCCATCGTCGAAAGCGGCTCCGTGTCGTAGGCCAGCGCACCGGCCGAGACGTCACCGACCGCCGTCTGAAACGCCGTTTTGCCCGCGGAATCCTCCAGGTACATCAGCTCAGCATAGCGGCTCATCCCGTTTGTGATCCACGCATCATTTAAAGTGGAAGGTGAAATCTGCGAGCCAAACCATTGATGCGCAAGAGTATTTGCCAGCAGTCGATTGGAATTGTGGTCCACAATCCGATTTCCCGCAATGGCGATCACCCCCGGCCCCCATGAAGCCGCCACCGCATCCTCGGGCAGCTCGACAATGGACATCGCAGTCGCCTCCGGCTGTCCGAACTCGGTTGTCATGAACTCGAACTCTTTCGTCGCGGTCTGGCCGAACTCGAGTGCACCGGACTTGCGCGCGTCCGTGGTGTAGATGGTGAAGTTGCCGACCTTCTGCGGCGGCGCGAACTTGCCGGCGACGATGGTGCCGGGGAAGCCAGGCCGTGTCCAGTTGAAGTCATACTGCGCGAGGCTGCCAACGGTCTGAGGCTTGCCGGCCGGTCCGGAACCAACCACGCGCTCATCGGAGGGGACCCGGATGTGCATCTCGGCGGTGAAGCGGTCCGTGTAGAGGCCCGTCTGCGACATAGGGAACCAGCGGCCGGGATAGAGCAGGATCGAAATAGGGTCGGCAATGGCAGCCAGCTTGATGCCTTCGACCGGGCTGGTGTCCGCGTTCTTGAGCACACCGGCGTAGGTAAAGGTCCAGGTCGTCGAGGTCCCCTTCGCGATGGGAGTGTTCAGGGAGAAGCGCACCGCGTTCTGAGGCGTCAGGCGTTCCGCGGTCAGGGGCTGCTTCGCTGCGTCGGTAACGGAGGTGACGACCAGACCGTTGTTCAGCTCGAACGTCGGCGCCGTCAGGTCCTCCAGCGCGGTGAAGGTCACCTGCGCGGTCGCGGAAAGCTTGGAGGCCGCCGGGTCAAGCTCGGCGTTGATAACGTAGCCAGTCACCTTCAACTGCGGACGCGTGGGAGCGGCGAAGGCGGCGGTGGCTGTCGCAAGCAGGACGGACACGGAGGCGAGGCGGAGAGACATCGCGAGAATCCTCTGAAACTTGTTCTTTTCTTCTATCGTTAGACGCAGCATACGCCCCTTGGGATTAAAGGTGAGCAGCCACCCGGGCGGATCGCGCGACCATGCCGGCGAGCTGTATCCCGGTCGTTGCGTCGGGGTCAAACGGATCGAATCCTCGGAATGACGAGCCCGCGCGCCTTCCGGCCGAGCGCGATGTGTTTCTTTCAGGGCGCATGCAGCAGTTCGAGCGCTGCGTCGCGGACTCGCTCAATCGGAGTGGATTCGCCCGGAGCTCGCAGCAGCGTCCGTACCTCCGCCAGATCGGTGATCTGTGTGGCGCGCGTGGGCGTGTCGGCGAGCAGAGGTTGGAGGGCTTCGGAGAGCGCGTCCGGGTTGAAGCGGGATTGCAGGAGCTCAGGGACGATCCGTCGACCGGCGATCAGATTGACCATAGCGATAGGAATATTTCCTTCGCGATCAACATCATGCGGGATCTCCTTCGGGTACCACACGAAGTGTTTCGCGAGCCGGAAGGTAAGCCCGGACACGCGATAGACGACCACAAACGGGTTTCCGATCAGCGCCGCCTGCAGCGTTGCGGTACCGCTGGCCACAACGGAGGCGCGGGCATGGTGGAGAGCCTCGCGTGCGTCATCGACCAGGTGGATGTAAGGAAGTGGAATACGTGGGTCGGTGCCCGGGTAATGGGCGATCCAGCCGGCGACAAAATCTGCAAGTCGTCTGCGGTCGATCGTCGTTGCGACGGGCAGGATGTACTCGGCGCGGCGCGGATGACGGCAGGCCATCTCGACCATCGCCGGAAGATTGGCTTCGATTTCGCGCCAGCGGCTGCCCGGCAGAAGCGCGATCCAGGGCAGGTCAGGATCGAGCGAGTGCAGGCCGGCGTAAGCTTCGCGAGAGATCGTAGGAAGCGGAAGTTCCGCCAGCGGGTGACCGACGAACTCGGCCGGAACCTCGCGGTTGCGATAGAAGGGTTCTTCGAACGGGAAGATGACGAGCATCTTCGAGACGCGCTGCTGCACCCACCGCAAGCGACGGCGTTTCCAGGCCCAGAGCTGTGGCGAGACAAACCACAGCACAGGCACGCCAAGTTTCTTCAACTCACTGGCCAGGCGAAAGTTTACGTCCGGGAAATCTATAAGGATCGCAAGATTTGGCGGTAAGACTTAATGTGTCGGATGAGCTTTCGAAACTGCGTGTAGATGTAGGGCGCATGGCGGAGGACCTCGGTGATGCCCATGTGCGCCACGTCCTCGGCCCGCACGATCCGCTGCTGGCCGGCCCCCTCCATCTCGCGCCGCCGAGACCTGAGAAGGTTGCGGCAGGCAGGGCGTTCCCGAGCGCTGCAATGATCTGCGCACCGTAGTGATCCCCCGAAGCTTCGCCGGCGGAGAGGAAGATGTGCGGATTGGGCGGCGTGGCGATAGCTCCAGTTTAGAGCGAAATGCGGTATGTTGCTCCCATGGGCATGCCGCCGGAACTCGTCGCCGCTTTCGATCGCGACGCGGAGCTGCTCGCCTGGAACGGAAGCGCTGCGGAAAGTCGTGGCAGCGCTGGATGGTCCGCTATGTCGTCGAACCGACGAACACAGAGGCGAAGCTCCGCCGGTATGTGGTCATGGCGGAGCGGCAGATGGTGCGGATTCTCGGCGCTTGCGTGAGGAAGGGCAGGGCACGGAGGGAGAAGACTTGAACGCAAAGAGCGCGAGGGGAAAAGCGCAAAGCGCGCGAAGTTTTACTGCGGTGCTGGAGAAGGGGGATCGTGCGCTGGGGTGGACGGTGGTGCGAGTGCCGTTCGACCCGGCCGAGGTTTGGGTGGAGAGAGTACGGCTGCGGGTGCAGGGTGAGGTAAATGGGGTGAGGTTTCGGACGTCGCTGTTTTCCATTCGCGGGCGGAGGGTTCTACCTGCTGGTGAACCGGGCGCTGCAGTCGGAGGCCAGGTTGGCGCTGGGGTCGGCGGCGGAGTTCTCCCTGGAGCCGGACCTGGAGCCACGCTCTGCGGAGTTGCCGGATGAACTGGCGGTACTGCTTGATGAGCAGGAGGGCCTGCGCGCCTGGTACGACGAGTTGTCCGAATACACCCGGCGCGAGATCAGCAAGTGGGTGCTGGGAGTGAAGAGCGACGAGTCGCGGATGCGACGGGCGGAGCAGACGGCGGAGCGTCTGCTGGCCACGATGGAGGCGGAGCGTGAGTTGCCGCCGCTGATCGCGGGCGCGTTTCGTGCCAACGCAAAGGCGCGCATGGGATGGGAGGCGATGACGCCCACGCAGCGGCGCGGGGAGCTGATGGCGGTCTTCCACTATCAGACCCCGGAGAGCCGGGCCAGGCGGCTGGGGAAGATGATCGAGGGGTGCGTGGCGCGGGCGGCGAAGCTGAGTCCGTTTTGACGCCTGTCCTGCGTGGGGCGGGAGAGGCTGAGCGTCGAGTCACTACTTCTGAGTCAAAGGCTACTGCAGGACATCCTGAATCGAGTGGAGGATCTCCTGGTGACCCAGCGGGTTGGGGTGGGCGGCGTCGGCCATGTCGACGGAGGTTCCGGTCATGTACTTGGTGGAGTCGAAGAGCTGGACATTGAGTCCGTCGCCGGCGAAGAGGGCCACACTGGCGGCACTGTCGGCTGAGTAGGCCAGGCAGGAGCTGCGATCGATCGAGCAGCGGTATCCGAGGCCTCCGCCCAGTTGCAGCGGCACCGTGCCCACCAGCACGTGGGGCATGCTGGACGAGCTCCGCGCGGGTGGCAGGCCGATCGCAACGAACGCCGCGCCGCTGCTGCCGGCCGTCGTCTGCGTCAACGTCAGGACGTGTGCTCCGGGTGCGATCCCGGACAGCCGCAACAAGGCAAGGGAATTGTTGCTTCCATTCGCCGTCGCAATCGCGGGCAACGTGGCAGTGGTGCCGGTGCCAAGCTGTTTGCCGTCCAGCCCATACGAGAATTTGCCCGGGTTGCCGTCGACGATGCGATAGAACACGTAGAGCGCACCGGTCGGGCCTACAATCACCGGGAAGCTGATCGCCGATCCCGCTCCGTCGGTCACCCACGCATTCCAGTTGTTGGATGTGTCCAGGTGGCCGGCCCCGCTGGTGGTCACGGAAGCGGAAGTCGCCAGGACCTTGTTTTCAACCGGCAGCGCCAGCCAGCCGATCGAGGCCTGCTCGCACAGATTGAAGATGGCCTCGTAGGGACCGGTATTCTCGAGATCCGCGTCGTTGGTTCCGATCATGATGGTATACAGCATCGGCTTGACCAGCGAGGGACTATCGGCCGCTGGGAAGATCTGGCGCGTCGGGATGTCGCAGGACATGTCGAGCGGAATCGCGAAATCGGAGACGACAAGATTGCGGGCGTTGGCCAGCAGCGTCGGATAGCGGTCCCGCACCGGGTCCGCCAACGCAAAGCCGAAGGTAATGGAATCGCCAAAAGCGTGATAACTGGACACTGCGGCAGCAGGTTGCAGGAAATCTCCGCCGGTGCACCCGGTGGCGAACGCGAGCGAAGGGAGAAGCATGAGCGCGACGGTTCGGCGGACTTTGGGCATGGGTGAGGAGACGCGCGATCCGGTTTGCTGGTTGCAAGCACGCTGGAAACAGCTCGGCAACGAAGAGCTCTCCTGCGGTGAGGGAACCCATTCAGGCTGAAAGAACGGCAGTCTCCTGATCCTGGTACTGCAGCTGGTAGAGCTTGTAGTAGAGGCCGCGCTCGGCGAGGAGTTGCTGGTGGGTGCCTTGCTCGCGGAGCTGGCCCTTGTGCATGACGAGGATGGTGTCGGCGCGCTGGATGGTGCGACAGGCGGTGGGCGATGAGGACGCTGGTGCGGCCGGTGATCATGCGGGAGAGGGCGAGGCGGACGCGGAGCTCGGTTTCGGTGTCGACGGAGCTGGTGGCCTCGTCGAGGATGAGGATGCCGGGGTCGTGGGCGAGGGCGCGGGCGAAGGAGATGAGCTGCTTCTGGCCGGTGGAGAGGCCGGCGCCGCGTTCGCGCACGGGTTCGGCGAAGCCGAGCGGCAGGGTGCGGATGAAGTCGCCGACGTTGACCTCGTCGGCGGCGTGCTCGATTTCGGCGTCGGTGATGGGGGCGGTGCCGAGGCGGATGTTGTCGGCGATGGTGCCGGAGAAGAGGAACGGGTCCTGCAGGACGACGCCGAAACGGCGTGCGGAGAGCGTTGAGGTCCTGCTCGCGGACGTCTACGCCGTCGACGAGGATCTGGCCGGCCTGGATGTCGTAGAAGCGCATCATGAGGGCGGTGATGGTGGTTTTGCCGGCTCCGGTGTGGCCTACGATGGCGGCGGTTTCGTTGGGGTGGATGGTGAAGGAGACGTCGCGGAGGATCCACTCGATGGAGGGATCGTGCGTGGGATCGTAGGAAGAGCGAGAAGCAGATCCTCCGCCTTCGGCGATGGATGACAACGCTTCAGGAACGTTCTGGTAGGTGAACCAGACGTTGCTGAACTCGATGGAGCCGTATGGGTTGCGCTGGGTTGACGGGGTTGGTGGCGGCGAGACGATCTCGGGGGTCTGGTCGAGCAGCTTGAAGACGCGCTCGGAGGCGGCCATGGCGGCCTGCAGGATGTTGAACTTGTCGGAGAGTTCCTGGATGGGGCGGAAGAAGCGCTGGGCGTACTGGATGAAGGCGATCAGGACGCCGACCGTGACGGAGCGCGAAGATGCCGGTCGGGCCGGGCGATGCCGAGGTTGCTGCAGCGACGGCGATGCCGCCGCGCCAGACGACGAGGGCGATGGCGAAGGAGGAGAGGAACTCGACGATGGGGTAGTAGAGGGCGTAGGCGAAGATGGCGTCGGCCCAGGCGTGCTTGTTTTCGATGTTGACGGCGGAGAAGTCGTTGAAGGCACGGCGCTCGCGGTTGAAGAGCTGCACGACGCTCATGCCGGAGACGTACTCCTGGGTGAAGGAGTTGATGCTGGCGGTGGCGGCGCGCTGGCGGCGGTAGCTGACGCGGACGAGCCGGCGGAAGATGCTGGTGGCGATGATGATGAGCGGGGATGACGGCCAGGGTGAGCAGCGCAACCGGCCAGTTCATCCTGAGCATCACGACGACGATGAAGACCAGCAGGACGACGTTGCCGAAGATTTCGAGCGACGCCGGAGGTGAACATCTCGTTGAGCGCGTCGACGTCGGAGGTGACGCGGGTGACGAGGCGGCCGACGGGGTTCTTGTCGAAGAAGCCGACATCCTGGACTGGATGTGGCGGAAGATCTCGCGGCGCATGTCGAACATGATCTTCTGGCCGGTCCACTGCATCAGGTAGGTCTGAACGAATTCGAGGCCGAAGGAGATGCAGAGGGCGGCGAGGTAGAGGCCGGCGAGCTCGGTGACGCCGGTGAAGGGAACGGGGGAGAGGTGGCGGGCGAGCCAGGTGCGGTGCGGCCGTCGGGCTTCAGGTAGGTGTCGACCGCGGTCATGACGAACCACGGGCCGGCGACGTCGGTGCCGGCCTTGAGCAGGATGGAGACGGCGGAGATGGCCGGTCTGCAGCTTGTAGGGCCGCAGATAGGTGAGCAGACGGCGCATCAGGCGCGCCGTCGTAGACCTTGCCGACGACATCTTCGTCGGGCCCGGCTGATTTCTTCTTCTCTTGCTCTTCTTTTTTGTCGCTCATGCGCTGGTTGTCTGATTTTAGATGCGGAGGGACCGGCGTTGGCTTCTATTGTCTGGCGCGGAAGAGGATTGACAGGTGAGGGGAGCGGCGCGAAGATTGAAGAGAACCTGAAGCGGCGGGAACCGCTCCAGGGGTTGTTGAAACGTTAGCCGCTCATCATGTGAGCGAACAGGAAAGCCTTAAGCAGCAGAGCGAGGAACACTTCGCCCGGCAGCTCGACATGCAGCTTCCCCCATTTGACAATGATCTGTCCCATGGGCCGTTACCTCCTACATAAGATCGCCTCGGGGTTGCAGCCCCGAGGCGTTTCGCTTTTCAGGGCGAAACTTTTGCCTTCGAGGTGCCCTCTTGAGCGTCCCGCTTATGCAGGTGGCCGGGTTAGTTTCGCATGAGATTGGGCGTGAAACAATTGCACTGTGAGTGACTCGCTGGGGATCTACGTGTCGGTGCCGTTCTGCAAGGCGAAGTGCAGCTTCTGCAACTTTGCCTCGGGGGTTTTTGCGGCCGAGCGGATCGACGGCTACGTCGCGCGGCTGACGCACGAGATCCGCGGAGCACGAGCGTATGCGGCATTGCTGGGTGCGGAGATGCCTGATCGGGTGGACACGGTGTACTTCGGCGGAGGGACGCCGTCGCTGCTGGAGCCTGAGGTGGTGGCGCGGGTGTTTGCCGCGATGCACTCCGAGTTCGCCATCGATGCCGACGCGGAGATGACTGTGGAGTGCGCGCCGGGGCAGATCTCCGATGCGACCCTTGAAGCCTTTCGGCGCGAAGGGGTAAATCGTCTGAGCTTCGGCGTGCAAAGCTTTGTGGACGCAGAGTGCGCGGCCGTCGGGCGGCAGCACACCGGCGCAGAATGCCTTTCCGAGTTGCAGCGCGTAGCCGCCGCAGGAATCTCGCGCACTGGCATCGATGTGATCGTTGGCCTTCCGCACCAGACTGAGACGAGTTGGCGCTACTCGATCGATCAGGCCGTAGCCAGCGGCGTGGAACACGTCAGCGTCTACATGCTGGAGGTCGACGACGATTCACGATTGGGACGCGAGGCCAAGGCGGGGGGCAAACGGTACGGTGCGGCCCAGCTTCCCGAGGAGGATCGTGTGGCCGACTGGTACGAGGCAGGATGCGAGTGGCTCCAGGCGGCCGGCCTGCACCAGTACGAGATCTCGAACTTCGCCCGCGCGGGAGGTCAGTCGCGGCATAATCGGCGCTATTGGGAACGGCGCCCCTACCTTGGATTCGGCCTGGACGCACACTCGATGCTGCGGGTGGGCTCGGCCGGCGTACGCTGGGCAAATCCTGACACGATGGACGAATACTCCGGCCCGGGGCTCGGCTCGCGTGGCTTCGCACGCGCAGTCGATCGCGTGGGGCGAGACGCGGCGTACGAGGAGACGCTTTTCCTGGGTCTGCGGCTGGTGGAAGGCGTCGATCTGAATAAAGTGCAGTCCGACTTCGGTATGACGCCGGACGCCATCGACGAGCTCCGCGAAGCCGGACTCATCGAATGTGTGGACTCCAGGCTGCGGCTCACCCGGCGGGGCAGGATGGCCTCGAACGAGGTGTTCGAGCGCCTGCTGGTCGGCGCCGCCGTCTAAGAATCTGTGTAACTCACGACACGCACGTACAGTTCAGGCAACCATGCGTGGAGCAGCTTCCGCAGGTCGCAATCAGTGCCTGCTTCAGCGCCTTTCGTGCGCGGTGGATGCGGACAGTGGCATTGGGCAACGTGATCGCGTGCGCGGCAGCGTAAGCGCCCAGCGGCGTTTCGTCCAGATCGACGGCGCGCAAAGCCTCGGCGTAGCTCGGCTTGAGCATCGGCAAGACCCGCTCGATGCAGCGGCACACGATGTCGCGGGTAAGGTCGTCGGCCGGAACTTCGACTTCCAGTTCCTTTGCCCACTCCGCCAGTGCGCGGTCCTGTACCGAGCGGTGCCGGTAGAAGTCGATGACAGCGTTGCGCAGGATGCGGTAGAACCATGCCGCAGAAGACTCCGTTGCGCGCAGTTCGCCGGAGCGTTCGAGCGCGCGCAGGTAGGCGGATTGCAGGATGTCCTCAGCCAGCGCGGCGGAAGAAACCCGCCGCTGGAGGAAGCCGAGAAACTCGCGCCGGCGCACGAGCAGATCTGCGAGGGGGTTGGCGGGCTGTGCCGGCGTCTGCGCGGCACAACCCGGGATGGCTACTTCTTTTTCGAGCCGCACTGGTTTTCCGCGCAGCACTGGCACTCCGGGCCGCACGGGCACGGTGGGGGACAGGTGCAGCCCGGGCCGCAGGGGCAGGAAACGATTGGATCGGTCATGGTGGAAACTCCTTCCGCTGGGACGCTCTCGAATGCCGCAGCGTTCTCCAGACATATTAGCTGACGTGCGAGCCGCGGAAACATTACAGCGCCGGCGGCGGGTGAGTAAGGTGGCGATGCCGGAAGTAGTGCGGCCGTGGCGCGGAACTCGCTCGCAGGTAAACCTCAGCCGCAGCAAGCATCCCGAGGGGAGGCGCCGTGAAGTAGATCCAGATGGAGGTCCAGACGTGGGCAAACATGGCCGACCCGGTCGTACGTGCGGGATTGATACTGAAGCCCGAGACGGGCGCAAACAGAACGATGTAGCTGGCGATCAGCCCGCCAACCAGCCAGGTGGTCCAGGGTGCGAGCCGCGGTCGATTCGAGGAGACAAGGACGACCGCCATCAGCAGCGCGGCCATGCCAAGTTCAGCGGCGAACGCGGCGCCAGCCCCGGCAGGTCCCGGAACCGTGACTGCGAATGCCACCTGTGGCGCGGCCAGACGGGTGCCCGCCAGCATCGCCGCGAACCCTACGCCTCCGATTGCGCCGGTGAACTGCGCTGCAATATAGAACACCAAATCCCACGGGCCGATCTTGCCAAGGCGAAAGAAGGTGAGTGAGATAGCGGGATTGAAGTGCGCGCCGGAATGCCGGCCCATCGGAGATTTGATGATGGCAATCGCGGTCGCTGCCATGCTGACGCCCATAGTGATGCGTCGCAACAAAGCGGGGAGTGCCGCCGCGGGCGAGGCCGGGTGGAAAAGCAGCACCGTGCAGAGACATGCGGAGACCATGAACGCGCCAAGCTCGGTGGCTTCGGCCACATACAGCGTCCAGTGCGCACGCACGGCAGCGAGTGGGCCGCGGAAACGCGAAGCGCGCGGGCCGATCTCTACCGCAGCGGCTCCCGAATGGAGACGTCTGGACACGTGCTCCATTGTTTCGCAGGTCGGACCTGTGTGCGAACTACGAGTGCAGGCTGATGCACTTTTCGCTGTTGTTCGTCGTAAGGATTGCACCTTATGTCATCCAGCGAACACAGCGGAGCAGGCTTTGAGAATCTTGAGGCGGGCCCTTCGATGCGCGGTTGTCCGAAGGTGACACAGTAGGCCCGCCCGCGGTCCTCAGCGCCGCTTTCTGCTCCACAACATCTTCTTGTTTTTGAGTAGAATGAACCGTGCAGTGTGCGTCTCCGGCCACCGAGCAGCGTATCATGTTGGTACGGGCATGGCGGTTGCTGTAGAGTGACTGTTGCTGCACACAACGCTAACGAATTTTGAACCACTCCTGGGGACCCAGCAATGTCAGAATCAACACCGACCGCGCCGTCGAAGCCTCGCGTCCTCGTCGCTGACGATGAGCAGGTGATCGCGAACACGCTCGCCATCATTCTCAACCAGGCCGGCTTTGAGGCGCGTGCAGTGTACAGCGGCGAAAAAGCGCTCGAGGCGCTCGATACCTTCGAGCCCGACATGCTGATCTCGGACGTCATCATGACCGGAATGACCGGCATCGAGGCAGCAATCGAGACCCGCGCCAAGCGCCCAAGCTGCAAGATTCTGCTGTTCTCCGGGCAGGCCGCCACCGCCGACCTGCTGGAAAAGGCCCGCGCCCAGGGTCACGAGTTCGAGATCCTGGCCAAGCCCGTGCATCCGACCGACCTGCTGGCCAAGCTGCGCCGCCAGGCATAGTCTTCCCCGCAACACTGAAATCCGTTGCCCACTCATCGCACCTGCGATGGGTGGGATCGCTGCGTTTTGGCAAAATCCCCGTGTGAATCCGGCCAGCTACTTCCCGCGTTCGCTAGAGAGACACGGTGCGCTTCCGCTCTTTGACGCGAACAGCCGGAGCACCTGCGTAGACGGTCCACGGCTCAAGCGAGCGGGTCGCCACCGAGGCCAGCCCAAGCACCGCACCTTCGCCCAGGTTGACGCCGGGTGCGACCGAGGCACGCGCACACACCCAGGAATACGCGCCGAGTTCCATCGCATAGGCGAGCAGCGGAAACGCTGCATCGTCGAAATCGTGTGTCGCGCCGCAGATGTAACAGCCCTGCGAAAGGATTGCATGCGAGCCGATCTTCAACGGTGCGGGATTGTAGATCTCGACGTGGTCGCCGACCGCTACCAACTCGTCGCAGGTCAGGTTCCACGGAGAATGCACGGTCGAGCCGGGGTAGAACTTGCATCCCGGGGCGAGCCTCGCGCCGAAGGCTCGCAGCAGCAGCGCGCGCCAGGCGAACAGCGGACGCGGCGACAGACGATAAAAGAGCAGCCAGCAGATATTCCAGCCCAGTCGCTGCAGGCGGTTGGCCAGCGAGAACGCCGGCCGGTTATACGGGTCCGCAGCGGTATCGGCGGAGATGTGTTCGGCGGCGTTGTAGTGGGCCTGTTTTGGCATTACTTCGGCTCCTTCCGGAAGGGCTCGAAGAGATGGAAGATGGTGGCAGCGCTCTTGCGCATGTCATAGCGGTCGTCGAAGACCTCGAGCGCGCGCTCGCCCATGCGGGCGCGGTCGGCGGGGGACATCTCGATCCAGCGGCGGAGCAGATTGTCGGTGCCCTCCTGGCTGTCGGATTCCATCAGCCCGGCGCCGTCGCGCGCGATGTCGGGAGCAATGTTGACCTTGTCCGAAAGCAGGACAGCGCGGCCGCACGCCATGGCCTCGGCCACGGCGATGCCGAAGTTCTCCTGGTGCGAGGGCAGAATGAAAACCTCGCTGGCGTAGAACGCACCCCACTTCACGTCGCCCTTGAGCATCCCGGGCCAGTGCACGCGCTCGCTCAGACCGGCGGCCGCCACGACCTGCTGCAGTTCGGCGATCCAGCCCTGCTGGTCCGGGCCGGCCATCATCAGGTGCAGCTCCGGGTCCGTGGCGGCGAGCTTCGCGAAGGCACTGGATCAGCATGTCGCACCCTTTCTTGCGGTGGATGCGGCCGAGGAAGAGCACGAAGCGGCGGCCGCGCATCTCCGGGCACTGCGTGTAGAAGGCTTCCGCGAGCGCAGCGCCATCCTTGGGCGGACGGTTCGCGCCGAAGGGGATGACGACGCCGTTCCAGCTGTGCAGCCAGAAGGTCTGCTCGGCGAGCTTGCTTTCCGCCTCGGTCGTGAAGAGCATGCGATAGGCGTCGCGCAGCACCCAGTACTCGGCCAGCAGCCAGTAGACCCACTTCTTGGCGTGTTTCAGCGGGAAGCGCCTGCTTGAAGTAGGGGTCGAGCATGCCGTGCGAAAAAACCACGTAGGGCTTGTGCCCTGCGAACACTTGGCGCGTGGCGCAGGCCTTCGTACACCCACAGCCCGTTCAGCATGACGCCGTCGAAACGATCGCGATTGGCCTCAAGCCAAGTCAGCAGCTTGTTGCTGTATCCGTAGGTCGAGGTCTGCGGGCCCAGCGCGTGGATCGGGTAAGGGAAGTTGCGGATAAAGCCGGCGTCGGGATCGTCCTGCGTGACCACTTCGCTGGTGTAGCCGGGCGGTGCGTAGTCGAGCATCACGCGCACGGATTCGCTCGGGCCGCCTGCGGCCGGGTCCATCGTCGCGATGATGTGGAGGATGTGCATGGTGAGTTTAGACCCGGCTCGCGCCCGCCACGGGCAGGCGGCGTGTGACGTGGGCGATGGCGTCGCGGAGGCCGGCGACGTCAGCGTCGAAGCTCCACTGGCTGACGCGGTCGAGCGCAGCCTGCGCCATGCGGGCGGTGGTCTCCGGATCGACCAGCGTGCGGGCGAGTGCGTCGGCGAGCGCATCAATATCCCCAACCGGGTAAACCGCAGCCTTCGACTCCGTCGGTAATCAGGTCGGGCTGGGCGCCCACGTCGTCCGAGACGATGATGGCGCAGCGGGCATTCATCGCCTCGTTGACGATCAGCCCCCAGGGCTCATGCCGCGCGGGCAGCACGAAGACGTCGGCGAGTTCGAGGAAGCGCGGCATTTCGGACTGGTTCCTGAAGCCGCAGAAACGCACGCCGTCCAGCTTCAGATCGGCGACCTGGCGCTCCAGCGCCGCGCGCTCCTCACCATCCCCGACGATCAGCAGATACGGCTGCCGTTCGGCGGGCAGGCTGGCGATGTACTTCGCATACGCGTAGACCAGGTCGGAGCAAAGCTTGCGCGTCTGCAGCTTGGACGCGAACAGGATGACGGGTCGGCCTGGAACCAGATTCAGTTCGGCCTGAAGTGCAGGACGAGTCGCGGCCGCGAGTGCGCACTGCTGCTGGAACCACACGTTATCCACGGCGTAGGGAAGCATGAACAGCGGGAAGTCCGGCGCCCATGTAGTGCGCCCAGTAGTCGCGATTCAAGTGTGCCGGAGACGAGCACACCGTCCACCAGCCGGCGCAGCACGGTGAAGAACGCCTGCTTGGCGAGCAGCTTCGCTCCACCGCGGGGACGGTCCTTGAGTTGCGAGTCGGAGCGGACCAGCACCGGGATGCCGAGCGATTTGGCGGCGAGGATGCCGTGCATCTGGTTTACAGTCGCGTAGCCATGCACCCAAAGCACGTCGAAACCCTGCAGGCGGCTGGAGAGCCCGCGGCTCACCGGAGAGAAGATGCCTTCGGAGCGGGTGTCGCGCACAGCGGGCAGGAACTCGTGCTTGAAGCCCTCCAGCAGATCGGACATCCCACTTCACCTCCACGCCGAAATCCTTGTCGTTGTACCCCTTCACAGAAAAGTCGGAGCCGAAGAAGACCGTCAGGTCGATCTCCGGCTCGCGCGCGATGCGGCGCAGCAGCGGGCTCTGGTACTGGATGGGGTGACTGACCAGGTAGGCGAGGCGAACCGCCCTGGCGGCATGCGCTCGCTGCGAGTCTGCACCGCCGTTCGGTTGAGGCGCACGCATGCTGGTCTGTCGATCTCCGGTTTAGAGCGTGCCCTGGCTGAAGGCGATCAGCAGAAGGGAAAGGACGCTGGTGATGGTGTTGATGCCTCCGCCCTTGATGGCTGCCTTGATGCCATCGGAGGGCAGGAAGACGATGTCGTCGGCCTGCAGCACCGGGTCCGGATCCTTGCCCTGCAGAACGCGTTCGATGTCGAGCTTGACCACGGTGCGGGTGAGGCCGGTGGTGCGCACGATCCGCAGGTCCTTGTACTTGCCTTCAAAACCCGCTCCGCCGCTGAGTGCGGTGGCCTGCATCAGGGTGAGCGGCGAGTTCTGCTGCAGCGGAATGGCACCCTGCGCCTTGAACGCTCCAAGAATGTAGACCACGCCCACGCGCGAGATGATGATCTTGTCTCCGGGCAGGATGGAGATGTCGGCCTTGGCGCTCTGCGCCGGGTCGGTGCCGAGATCGACAACGATGGGTTTTTCTTGGCCGGTGCGCAGGATGGTGATCACGTGGCTCGCGGTCGGGGGCAGGGTGCCGGCCGCGGCGAGCACGTCGAGCAGACGGCGATCTCCGGTGAGTGGCACGATGGCGTGCATCTCGCCGACGACCGTGGCGAACTGCGTTGCGCCCTCGGTAATGGCCACCGAAACCTGCGGATTGACGTACATGCCGGCGCTGGCGAGGCGCTGGGCAATCAGGTTCTCCGCGCCGGCCACCGTGAGGCCGGCTACGCCGACGGCGCCGATCAGCGGAAGCTGCACCGTGCCATCGACCGAGACACGCACGGGCGGCGCGAAGTCCGGGCTGCCGAAGACGCGAACCGTCAGCAGGTCGCCGGCATTGATGACCGGGTCGCGCAGTCCGGGCTGCAGGATCGCGGTGTCGGTGGTGGGCTTCTGCGGCTGGTTCGTTGTGGGAGTGACGCCGAGCGCCGGGCCACTGAACTGGGCCCGCGCGTCGCCAGCGCAGGCGGTGGCAAGCGCCAGAACGAGCCACGCCAAGAGAGTTTTGCTGAATTGCAAGCGGTTCGCTCTCATCGTCCGGTCCTCTTCTCTTCCGGCTTCTTGCCGTTTCCGCTCTTCGCGTCCCACCCGGCCGCGTCCAGGCTGGAGTAGGAGTATCCGGAGTAGCCGTAGTAGCCGTAATACTCGGGGGCATTCAGGTCGACCGCGTTCAGGACGATGCCTGCCATCGGGGCTCCGGAGCGAACCAGCAGGTCGCGTCCGCGGCGCACGACGTTCTTGCTCGACTTTCCATGGCGGACCACCAGGATGACCGCATCCACCATCCGCGCCAGCAGCACGCCATCGGTGACCGACAGGATCGGCGGCGAGTCCAGAACAATGTACTCGTAGATTCCGCCGGCGTGGCGCAAGAGGTCCACCATCGTCTGCGAGCTGATCATCTCCGTCGGGAACGGAGGCACCGGGCCGCTGGCCAGGGCGTCAAGCCCCGGCACCTCGACCACCGGCTGCACCGACTCGGCGAGCGTCGTCTGCCCGCTGAGCAAAGTGCTGAGGCCAACCTTGCCGTTCAACCCGAAGCGATGATGCACGTTCGGGCGGCGCAAGTCGGCGTCAATCAGCAGGACGCGGGTGCCGCGTTGCGCCAGCACAACCGCCAGGTTGCTGGCCACGGTCGTCTTGCCTTCCGACGGCGTCGCGCTGGTGCAGAGAATGTACTTCGGCTCGCGACCCGTCGTGGAGGAAAGCAACAGCGCGGTGCGCAGGGAGCGGAAGGCCTCGGTGAACTGGCTCTTCGGCTGCGTCAGCACGTTGATGTTGCGTTCCACCGTGGTCATGGTACTCAGTTGCTCGGGCGTCGCGCGTTTGGCCCGCGGCACGATGCTCAACGAAGGAAGCTGGGTGACGCTTTCGATCTCGGCGATGCTGCGCAGGCCGGAGTCCAGCGTCTCCATCAGAAAGGCAAGTCCCAGGCCGCCGACCAGGCCGATCGTCAGGTACGTCAGCACGATCGTCGATTGCGACTTCATCAGCGGAGCCAGCGGCAATTCGGCCGGATCGATGACGTCGATCTCGGTAGATTCCAGCCCGGCTTCGATTCCGGCGGTGCGAAGCTTCTGCAGCAGGCCTTCGTACAGTGTGCGGCTGGATTCGAACTCGCGCTGCCGGATGGTGTATTCCACCAGGTCGTCGCGCAGTTTGTAAGCGTCCGTCTTCTGCTGCTCAAGCGCGGCGTTGGTCTGTTCTTCGTTCGCCTTGGCGAGCTGGAAGGAGGAGCGTGCCTGGGTCAGGAGGCGATCCTGCTCGGTTGCGACTTCGCGCGAGATCTCGTCAATCTGCGCCTTGGCGGCCTTTACCTGGGGATGGTTGGGGCCAAGCGTCGCCGTAAGCTGCGCATAGTTGGAGCGGGCGCTGGCGAGGGTGGTGCGCAGGGTAGAAAGCGCGGAAAGCCCCTGGCTGTTGCCCATCGCGTCCATGGAGCCCTCAACCGTGTTGGGATCCATCCCGCTGAGCAGGCGGAAGCGCGATTCCGCCACGATGCGCGCCAGCTTGGCTTCGCCGGCGGCCTTGGCCAGATCGTCCAGGGAGGTCGCAATCTGATTGTGTGTGGAGTCGAAGCCCAGCGTTCCCAGACGCTTCTGCATGTCCAGCATCTGTTCCTGGGCGGTCTCGACCTGCTGCTTCAGGTCGTCAAGCTGCCCACCCAGCCACTGCGAAACGCGCTGTGAGGACGCGAAGCGCGATTCGTAGCTGTTCTGGATGTAATCGGCCACAACCTTATTGACGATGTCGGCAGCAAGCTTTGGATCGCGCCCGGTATAACTGATCCGGATCAGGTCGGTCTTCGGTACCTGCGCAACGCCGACGCCGGCCTTCAGCGCGCCCACAACCCCCGCCCGCACGGCCGGGTCTTCAATGTTGCGGTGAGCAACCGGGCCCTTGGCGCCGGTAAAGTCAGGATTATTCGCGAGGTTCAGGTCGCGCGCCACTTTGAATAACAGGGAGTCGCTTGTGATGATGGCCTCTTCGGTCAGCATCTTGCGTTGCGGGTCGTCGCCGAACAACGAACCGGCGGACAATTTGAACTCGTCGGAAGAGCCGCTGCGAATCTCAATCTCCGAGAACGCCTCGTACACCTTTACCTGAGACAACGCCTTGTAGAACCCATAGAGCATACCCAACACTGCGCAGGCGATGATCAGCCACCGTCGCTTGCGCAACATAATCAGCGCTTCAGACATCGAAGTATCCGCAGCCGGCGCGTTGAATGCCGGGGATGGGGCTGCACCCGGTTCGGGGGCCGGATCGGGTGGGTTTCTAAAATTGTCCGAATTCATTGCCTTCAGTCTACTAGAGGGGCGAACGGAAGTAAAAGAAACGGATGGGGTGGAAACGGCTCGGAAAGAGCGGCTTAGCGCGCCGGCGCAGCCGTTTCCGCGCCCAATGCAAGGTCCACAGCGCGGGTGATCGCCTCCGCCGTCCGGTCCCAGGTGAGGCTCTCCTCGAACCACTCTCGTGCATGCCGCGCCATTGCCTGATAGTCGTCCGGCGCCGCGATCAGGCGGCCAATCTGTTCCGCGTACACCGACGCCGGGGCGTCCCGCGGGAAAAGCAGCCCGGTCCTTCCATTCTTCACAATCGAGGGCACCGCATGGACGGCGCGCGAGACCGGCGGCAGGCCGAACGCCTGCGCCTCGGCAAAAACTATCCCGAAGCATTCGGCCAGCGTCGGGACTACTAAGAAGTGCGAGCGCAGAAAGAGTTCAGCGAGCACCGCGCTCTGCTCCGGATCGCTCTGATAAAGCGGGCCATGCACCGTGACGAAGCCCTGTGAGCTGGCCACCTCGCCGAGTTCCGGCCGGCATCCCACCACGTGCAGGCGGACGTCCAGCCCAGCCTGGCGCAGGCAGCCTGCAACCTCCACGGCCAGTGGACCGCCCTTGCGTTCCCAGTCCTTGCCCAGATAAAGCAACTCGATCTGACCCGAGGTCAGGGTCGCGACGCGCCGATTGATGCGCTCGAAGATGGCTTCGCGATCCAGAGCGGGAACCCAGTTCGCACCCAGCGGCGTCTCGTGCAGGTGCCCGGCTGCGGCCGCAGGATCGAGCGCGTACAGGCGGGCGGCTTCCCCGCAGGCCCACGCCGAGCCGAAGCACAGGCCAGCGATGCGGCGGGCGGCTGCGGCTTCCTCGGCGGCAAAGCTCCGGATGCGCAGGGGCGGCGTCTCCCACTGCGCATACGTCTCGCAGAAGGCCTGGTACGGAGCGTCGCTGAAGAGGAAGACCGGAACGCCGGGGTCGTCGAGGCAGGCGATGCACTGGCTCGAAATCGACAGCACGGCATCCGGTTTCGTCTCGCGGATCTTCGCCGCCAGCGCACGCGCATTCTGCTGCAGTGTGGCGCGTGTGATCCAAAGCGGATACTTGCCGGCGCCAAACAGCAGGCGGCGGGCGCTGTCGACGGGAGTACGCCGCGGAGGAGGCGGCCGAAACACTGTCACCCGCTCTACCTGCCGCTCCAGCGCGCAGCGAAGCGAGTACGGAATGCCGCTCCAGGACTTCACGTTGAAGGGGTCTTCCGTGGTCGCCAGCAGCAGGTGCTTCAACTCCCTGGGCATACTTCCGATTCTAAGCCATACCGCTTTTGGGGGCCGGCCACCGTTCATCTTGCGAGGCGCTTGAGATAGACTGTGGGGAAACGGTTTATCCAGTTTCCGACACTCAAAGCGCGCCATAGGAGTTTGCTGCACAAGCCAAGCCATGAGCAAAGATATGCAAATCGCGGTTGTAGGTTCCGGGTACGTCGGTCTGGTGGCCGCCGTCTGTTTCGCAGAGATGGGACACAGCGTCATCTGCGTGGATAACGACGAACGCAAGGTGAAGGCGCTCAAAGGCGGCGACACCCTGATCCACGAGCTGCACCTGCCGGAGCTGCTGAAGCGCCACCTGAATACGGGCGTTCGCTTCACCACCGATCTTGCGGAGGCTACCAACGCGCTGCCAGGCGATCTTCATCGCCGTCGGCACGCCGCAGTCCGAAACGGGCGATGCCGACCTTTCCTATGTGGAAGCCGTCGCCAGCGAGATCGCGCGCCACATCACCAGCTACAAGGTGATCGTCGAGAAGAGCACCGTGCCGGTGTACACCAACGAGTGGATTCGCCGCGTCATCGAGCGCAATGGCGTCGCCAGCGAGATGTTCGACGTCGTTTCGAACCCAGAGTTCCTGCGCGAAGGAACGGCTGTCGCCGACTTCCTCCATCCCGATCGCATTGTCGTGGGCTCGAACACGGCCCGCGCCGCCGCCGTGCTGGCTGAAATCTACGCCCCGCTGACCGACGGCAGCTATTACAAGTCGGCCGAGCGCCATCTCCGGCTCCTGCTCGGTCGAGGCGCCGCCGCCCCTGCTGAACACCTCCACCAAGTCCTCCGAAATCATCAAGCACGCCTCGAATGCGTTCCTGGCGCTCAAGATTTCCTTCATCAACGCGGTCGCCAACCTCTGCGAGGCAACCGACGCCAATGTCGAGCAGGTCGCGCGCGGCATGGGTCTTGATCGCCGCATCGGCTCGCGTTTTCTTGCGCCCCGGCATCGGCTACGGCGGCTCCTGCTTCCCGAAGGACGTCGCGGCCTTCCGTTCGGTCGCCGACCAGCTCGGCATCAACTTCTGCCCTGCTGACCGAGGTCGAGAAGATCAACCAGGCGCAGAAGCAGCGCTTCCTGGCCAAGGTGCGGTCCGCCCTGTGGACCCTGCGCGGCAAGAAGCTCGGCGTGCTCGGGCTCGCCTTCAAGGGCGGCACGGACGACATCCGCGAATCTCCGGCCATCGAGCTCATCGAGATGCTGCTGGCCGAAGGCTGCACCATCAACGCCTTCGATCCGGCGGCCATGGAGCGCACCAAGCATGTTCTTCCTGCCGAGTCCCGTGTTGAGCTACGCCGAGACCGCCTATGACGCCGCCGCTGACGCCGACGCGCTGCTGATTCTGACCGACTGGAAGGAGTTCGCCGAGCTCGACCTGGACAAGCTGAACCAGGTGCTGAAATACCCGATCGTGATCGACGGACGCAACCTGTTCGAGCCCGCGGTCATGCAGCAGCATGGGTTCACCTACATGAGCATCGGGCGGCCGGCGGCTTACCCCGTGCGGGAACCGGCCAAGGCCTAGCCGAAACCAGGAGCCGCGCGCGGCTCCGGAGGATTGAAGTCTATGACGCAGAAAACAGTGCTCGTCACCGGCGCGGCCGGATTTCTCGGCTCGCACCTGACGGATGCCCTGCTGGCCGAAGGACAACGAGGTCGTCGGCGTCGATAACCTGTGCACCGGCAATCTCGCCAACCTCGCCCACCTCAAGTCGGAGCCGCGCTTCTCGCTTGAGCAGCACGATATCTGCAAGCCGTTCGACCTGGGCAAGGTCGACTACATCTTCAACTTCGCCTCGCCGGCCAGCCCGGACGACTACCACCGGCTGGGCATCGAGACGCTGCTGGTCGGCTCGGCCGGAACCATCAATACGCTCGACCTGGCGAAGAAGTACTGGCGCCGGCTATCTGCACGCCTCCACCTCCGAGTGCTACGGCGACCCCGAGGTGCATCCGCAGGTGGAAACCTACTGGGGCAACGTCAACCCGGTCGGCCCGCGCTCGGTGTACGACGAAGCCAAGCGCTTCTCCGAAGCCGCCGTTACGGCCTATCGCCGCTACCATGGCGTCGAACACCCACCTGGTGCGCATCTTCAACACCTACGGCCCGCGCCTGCAGGCCAACGACGGACGCGTCATCTCGAACCTGATGACGCAGGCGCTGCGCGGCCAGCCGCTGACGATCTACGGCGAAGGCTCGCAAACCCGTTCGTTCTGCTACGTCTCGGACCTGATCGCGGGCATTCTTGCGCTCTCAAAGTCCGATATCGACACCCCCACCAACATCGGCAACGATATCGAGTGGACCATTCTCGAGTGCGCGAAAGAAGTGCTCGCGGTGACTGGAGCGAAGGTCGAGATCCTGTTCAAGCCGCTGCCGGTCGACGACCCCATGCGCCGCCGCCCGGACCTGACCAAGGCGCGCACGAAGCTCGGCTGGGCGCCCACCATCATGCTTCACGAAGGCCTGCAGAAATCGCTCGCCTACTTCCAGGCCTGCGTGGACTCCGAAGCTGCCGTCGCCAAGGGTTGAGCTGCAACCTACTGTGGAAATGCCCCGCGCTTGCGGGGCATTTCTTTTTGGACGGCGTGTCAAGCTCTCACGCCGGCAGCCGCTTCAACAGCTTCGCCGCCCCGCGGAACCACGGACGCTCGCGGCGACGAAGATAACCCGGCATGGCCGGCTTCTTGTCGAGCACCTTCTGCGCCCACTCGCGTGCCTCGGCCGTACGTCCCTCCCCGGCCAGCAGTGCGGCATAGTTCAGGTAAGTTTCGGACGCGGTCGAGGACGCGGTGGCGTTTCGGAACAGCGCCTCCGCACGCTCTCTCTCGCCGGTCTGCGCGTAGGCGTGGGCGAGCAGGCCCTGGGCGCAGTAGAAGTCATAATCGGGCTGCTCGAGCACGACGTGTTCCAGGTCCGGCACCGCGGCCGCGAAGTCGCCCAGGCGAATCGCGCAGATTCCCCGCCGGTAAAAGGCGTCGAGCGTGTCCGCCCGGGCAGCGATGGCCTTGTCGAACGCGGCCCGCGCCGGCGCAAACCTGCCGTCGTCCAGCAGCAGGTCGCCGAGTTCCTCGTAGTTCCCGGCGGACGGGTTGTCGTGGATGGCGGCCTGAAGCTGGCCGATGCGTTTGCGCCGCGGGAACGCCTGAAACGTGCGGTGGCTCAGGAAGCCGAGGTCGGGCAGAGCCTCGGCGAGCAGATAAACGAGCGCGCCCACCGGACCGAGGAACAGGATGACGTAGATCCAGAAGCCGTCAGGCCGTCTCCGCAGGAAGTGGAGGATGGCGAGGCCCTGCAGGATGAGTCCCCAGGGAAAGAAGAGATGGTTGAGCAGTCCCATGCGTTGCGATTAGGGGAATCATACCCCGCCACGGCGCGGCGGCGAGCGAAAAGCAACGACAGAGATTCTGGTAGCGCCAGAATGACGGGCGAGTTCGCGGCGCGGGTTCATCGAGGCCCACGCCGCGCAGCGATCTACTTGCTGCCGGTTGACTTCAATCCCGGGAAGAAGGTGATCTGCACGGCCGTGGAGGTGTCGCTCTGCGGTCCGGCCATGTAGGCGGGCGCCTTCCACTTCTCATACTGGAACCAGGCGTTCACTTCGATGTCGTCGTGGTGCAGGCGTTTGACGACCGAGATCTTGCCGGAGTTCTGCGTCGTGCCGCCGAGGAGGTTGAAGGTGCCGATGGCCGGGTTATACGCGCCGGGGCTGAAGTCCTTGTCGTTCTTCTTGTTCAGGAACTCAAACTGCACCAGCTCGTTGCCGGAAAGGTGATACGTCAGCCACGCCTGGCCGCCCTTGGCCTCGCGTCCGATCCAGTCGCCCATGATGAAGCCCTGGTTGGTGTAGGCCTGACGCTGCACGGTCTCGAAGTAGTTGAATTCGCCCTTGGTGCTGCGGGTGGTAATGGGGTCGGTATCGACGGCTTCGAAGCGGAAGTCAAGCTTGGGCATCGCCGGGATGTGCGAAAGATATAGCCCCGTGCGGAAGGCGGCGCGGCGCGGCGCGCTGGGTGGGGTGACGTCGTCGTGCGCGATGGAATCGGCGTAGAAGGTAACGTATTTGCGCACGAACGGCAGCCGCCAGGACATGTTGAAGTCGCTGTAGCGCGCGCCGGGGTCGTTGCGCGAGGCCTTTTCGTCCGGAGTGGTGTCGCTGATGTCGAAGAAGCTCTTCAGGAACGTGTGCAGGGTGACGGGCTCGTGGCCGTGTCCGCCAAAGACGACCGTGCGCTGGAACCCGAACTCGAAATTTGAGGTGGGCCGGAACGAGAACATGGCGGAGTGCGTCCAGTCGTCGTTGGGGGTGGTATGTCCCTTCAGGCTGCCGTAGAAAAAGTCATAGCGCAGCGGGCCGAGCACGCGGGAAAGCAGCGGAATGTGCATCGGTTCCACGCGATTGATGCGGAAGGAGTAGATGTTCTCGGCGTTGTTGGACCAGGCCAGCGCACCACCCTGCGCGGGTCCGAGCCAGGCGTCGGACTTGCCGCCCGAGATCTCGTGACCGAGCACATGGAAGGAGAGCGTGGCCTCCTGCAGGCGGAAGGGATTTTCGGCGGCGATCGGGCCGGCTGGAATGTCGCCGTGGGGAAGGAATTTGCCGGGAGGCACAATCTGGTCGATATTCTCCACCAGGTAATTGGCCAGGGCGGTGGAGTAGCCGGCAGCGCTGGGCGCATGCTGGTACTCGCCGCGCACGTACAACGAAAAGCGGCCGTACTCGTTGATGGTGGAGAAGCCGAGCAGGCTGTTGAAGCCCGGCTGGTAGGGCCGGCCATAGTCGTTCACGATCGACTGGCCGAGGTGGTAGCTGTCGCGCAGCGTCAGGCCCGAAATGCCGAGCGCGCGTCCGTACACCGACTCAACGCCGTACACGGTTCCGCGATCGCCAGCGCCGTTGCCCGGAGCCTCAAGCCGCAGTTCCTTCATCAGTGCGGTGTAGATCTCCTGCGCCTCCTCGTTGTCCGAGTCGCGAATGTCGTCTTCGCTTTCGTTCAGGATGTGCAGCAGGCTTTGGCGCGTCACCGGGCGCATCCCCAGGAACATGGTGTTCGCAAAACCCATGGAATAGAGGCGGGTGAGCGCGTCGTAGACCCAGCTGTCGACCGGGATGTAGGTGGATCCGTAGGTGTGGTGCGGCTTGTCTTCGTCCGGAATGCCGTAGGGCTGATAGCCGGGCATCGCCGCGAAGGGCTGCTGTGGCGTGGTGGTCGCGGGCACGGCAACGGGCGGCCCTGCAGGCGTCGGCGACTGAATGGTCTGGGACGTCCCGGGCTGCTGCGAGTAGCCGGGCATCGCGGGCGCATCCCCGGCATTGCCGGGCACCGGAGGAGGAAGTGCCGGCGCGGGCGTCTGGCCGGGCGTCTGGCCGGGCGCCTGACTGGGAGTCTGGTTGGGAGTCTGGGCCGGCATCTGGCTCGGCGGCTGGGCCGGCGTTTGCGGCGAAACGGGAGGTGTCTGGCAAAGCAGCGTGCCTGCGCAGGCAGCGGAGGCGAGGGAGATGGCCAGCGTGTTCTTCAGAAAGCTGTTCAGCAAAAGTGACCTCGGAGTTCAAGAACCTGCGCCGGGGCGCCTAAGGTTAGTGTACCTCCGCAGCGCTGCTGTGGTTAGCGGCGGACTTCGCCCAGGACGCGGCGCACGCCGGGCTCAACCGCGGAGACCCAACGCTCGGTGCAGATTTTCTTCTGGATAAGCTGCCTGCCCAGCAGCGCCACGGGATCCGTGCCGCACGCAATACCTTCAATGACGGCCAGGCCGCCGTCGCTGCGGGCGCGCACCGCCGTCTCCTGCGCCACACGGTACAGTGCCACCACGTCGCCGGCGTCGACGGGAATGACTGGGACATTTACCGATAGTTTCTTCGCGATCGCCGGCACATCCACCGCCGCCTGCGCGCCCGAAGCTGGCACGATCACGACAATCAGCGGAAGGTCGCCCTGCCCGGCCACCGCCAGCAGCCGCTTCCAATCAGCGGCGGAAAGCTCTCCGGCCGTCAGGTGGCATACCGCAATGCCGGCGTTGGACACCTTCAGCGCCTGCGCCATGCCCGCCGCGCAAAGCGCGCGATCCAGCCCGGGAAGAGCACGCGGCGCCGCAGAGCCCTTCGCCTCGAGCGCGCGGGTCATCTCGCCACGTGAGGCCGCCTGGCCGGCGCGCTGGCCGAGGCTGCGCACGTGATCCAGAAGCCACCGCGAGCCGTCCACACTGGTCAGATCGCCAGGTTTCAGGTCAATGGCTGTCGCGACCCAGCAGGCTTCCAGGTTGCGCGGCCAGCTACCGGCCACCGACTTGCGCCGCGTGGAGCCTTCGCCCAGCACACGGGCTTCCACCAGCGCGCGATACAACTGGCGCATGCGCGCATGGGGAATCAGCGGATTTTCAAAGGCCTTCGAACCCATCATCCGCGAGTCACCCTCACGCGCGCGCCGGGTCGTTGGCGTCGACGTTCAGGCCAAGATCCTTGAGCGCCTTCTGCGCGTCCTTGGGCTTGAACTGCCCGTCGCGCGCCAGCCGCGAGAGCGTCGCGCCCACGATCGCCTCCGCGCTAACCTCGAAGTGCCGCCGCAGGTGCTCGCGATTGTCGCTGCGTCCGAAGCCGTCCGTGCCCAGCGTGACGAGTCGCGAACCTGGCATCGCACAGCCACGGCGCCAGCCCATCCGGCAGGCTCTTCATGTAGTCGCTGGCCGCGATGATCGGCCCCTTCGTCCCGTCGAGCAGTGTCTCCAGGTAGCTCTTCTTCTCCGGCTCCGCCGGATGCAGCCGGTTCCAGCGCTCGACCGCCAGCGCCTCGCGCCGCACCTCGGTGTAGCTGGTCACGCTCCAGACATCGGCCTGCACCTTGTACTTCTCGGCCAGGATCGTCTGCGCGCGCAGCACCTCATTCAGGATCGGACCGCGAGCCGAAGAGCTGCACCGTCGCCTCGCCCGCCGGCGCCGGCTTCAGCTTGTAAATGCCCTTGACGATGCCCTCGGCCACACCCTCCGGCATCGGCGGTCTGCGGGTAATCCTCGTTGTACATCGTCACGTAGTAGAAGACGTTCTCGCCCTCCTCGTACATGCGCTCGATGCCATCCTGAATCACCACCGCCAGCTCATACACGAACGCCGGATCGTACGTCACGCACGTCGGCACGGTGCTCGAAAGCACAATCGAGTGCCCATCCTGGTGCTGCAGCCCTTCGCCCAGCATGGTCGTGCGCCCGGCCGTGCCGCCCATCAGGAAGCCCTTGCCGCTGCGAGTCCGCGAACGCCCACGCCATGTCGCCGATGCGCTGGAAGCCGAACATCGAGTAGTACATGTAGAAGGGAATCGACGGCACGCCGTAGTTCGAATAAGCCGTACCCGCCGCGGTAAACGACGCCATCGACCCCGCCTCGGTGATGCCTTCCTCCAGGATCTGGCCGTCCTTGTTCTCGCGATAGCTCAGCAGCATATCCGCATCGTGCGGCACGTACTTCTGGCCCTCCGGCGCGTAGATGCCCACCTGCTTGATCGACGACTCCAGCCCGAACGTGCGGCCTTCGTCCGGCACGATCGGCACGATCCACTTGCCGATCGCCTTGTCCTTCATCAGCGCGTTCAGCAGGTTGACGAAGCCCATCGTGGTCGAGATCGACCGCGCCCTTCGAGCCCTCCGTCCACGTCTTGAAGAACTCCAGCGCCGGCGCCTTGAACTCCGGCGCGCGCTCCGCCATCTTCGGCACCGCGCGCTGCGGCAGATACCCGCCCAGCTCCTTGCGCCGCGTCCTGCATGTACTGCAGTCTCCGGCGCATCCGGCTCCGGCCGATAGAACGCCCCATCCTTCGCCGCCTGCTCCGGCACCGGAATATCGAAGCGCTTCACGAACGCCGCCAGCCCATCGTCCGCCAGCTTCTTCTCGCTGTGCGTCGCATTGCGCGCCTGCGCCGAGCCCAGCCCGTACCCCTTCACGGTCTTCGCCAGGATGACCGTCGGCCCGCCCTTGTGCTCCATCGCCGCTTGTACGCGTTGTAGATCTTCGCCGGATCATGCCCGCCGCGATGCAGCAGCCCAAGCTCCTCGTCGGTCTTGTCCTTCACCAGCTCCAGCAGCTCCGGATACTTGCCGAAGAAGTTCGCCCGCAGATACGCGCCGTCCTTCGCCTTGAAGTTCTGGAAGTCGCCGTCGACGCACTCTTCCATGCGCTTCAGCAGCAGGCCCGTCGTGTCCTGCGCAAACAGCTCATCCCAGTCCGAGCCCCAGATCACCTTGATCACGTTCCAGCCCGCGCCGCGGAACACGCCCTCCAGCTCGTCGATGATGCGCTTGTTGCCGCGCACCGGCCCGTCCAGCCGCTGCAGGTTGCAGTTGACGACGAAGATCAGGTTGTCCAGCTTCTCGCGCGCGCCCAGCGAGATCGCCCCCAGCGTATCCACCTCGTCCGTCTCGCCGTCGCCCACGAACGCCCACACCTTGCGCTCGGTCTTCGCGATCAGCCCGCGGTTTTCCAGGTAGCGCATAAACCGCGCCTGGTAGATCGCATTCAGCGGCCCGATGCCCATCGAAACCGTCGGGAAATTCCAGAACTCCGGCATCAGCCACGGATGCGGATAGCTCGACAAGCCCCGGCTCTCCGCGCAGCTCATGGCGGAAGTTCTTCAGCCGCGCCTCATCGAAGCGGCCCTCCAGGAACGCCCGCGCATACACGCCCGGCGAAGCATGCCCCTGGAAGTAGATGAAGTCTCCCGGCTCGTTCCCGATACTTCGCACGGAAGAAGTGGTTGAACCCCACCTCCAGCAGCGTCGCCAGCGACGAATACGTGGAAATATGCCCGCCGATGCCCGGCGTCCTTCTTGTTCTGCGAGTGCACCATCGCCATCGCGTTCCAGCGGATCAGCGCCTCCACGCGGCGCTCCATGCGCGCGGTCGCCCGGATACGGCACCTCGTCTTCGCTTCGGGATCGTGTTGCAGTAGGGCGTCGTCAGCGCGCCCTCAACCGCCACGCCCGTCTCGCCCGCCCGCTGCCGCAGCGCGCCCAGCATCTCCGCGCCCTGTTCGCGGTCCGCCGCGCACCACCTGGTCGAACGCCTCGAGCCACTCCGCAACCTCGGCGGTAAAATCCTGCTTCGCGGCTTCGTCGTGTTTCGTCAGGGTCTCAGCGGGGGAATCCATCAGCATCGTCGTCATCGCGGGTATCCAGTGGGCTATTAGAAAATTTATGCGTGCCTGCCTCTACCAAGATAATCGCCCAGCGCGAAAACGTCACATCGGAGGCCGGAACCGGCGCCACAATCTACACCCGAGCGCATCCGCCGAATCTGCTGCGCAACCGGAGCCGTTCAACTTGCGGGGACGAAACTCGACAGGTTCCGCGGGCAAGATGTTGATCGAAGCCTTTTGGCAATCAAGTCTCAAGGACGTCTGAGCCCAGCCACAAACAGGCGCATTCAAGAGATATCACTTCTTCTGTGATCAGATTGCATAAACTAATCTTGCTCGTCTCGTTGGCATTTGTGGCCGCGCCCGTGGCAAATTACGGGCAGGTTGCAGGGTATGGTCAGTGGCAAAGCAGTCCACAAGTCGATCAACGAGGGAGTTATCAGTATGCTCTTGACCTGATCCGAAACGCTGTCGTTTTCCTCTATGTCGACCAGGGCGGCGGACGAATGTCTCCTGAAGGAACTGCATTTTTGATTGATGTACCTTCAAGAACAAAGCGAGACGCGAGTTATACATTCCTCGTGACCGCGCGTCACATGGTGGACCAGGAGTGGACGGGCTGTCCAAAAGTTTCTGATCGATTGTCACTCCGGATGAACCGGAAAGGTCCATTGACACTGGAAATCGGCGAGTCTGCGACCGTATTCTGTGCGCTCAAAGATCAGAAGTGGATTTATCCGGATTCAGACTCGGTAGACATGGCATTCACGAGGATTTCCAGAGAGAGCTTGGTATCACTTGGAGCTGATGTTCAGCCTCTCGGTTCCGATGCGTTGGCTTCGAGGTCGGAAGCGGATGAATGAGAGTTGGCGATGAAGTTGTCTCGGCAGGGCTGCTCATTGGGATGTCCGGCACCTTGGCGAACTATCCGATTTTCAAATGGGGTAATGTATCCTCGTTCAATAACGAACCGATAACTACAGGAACTTGTCTGGGCGGGAAGACACTGAAGCTCTTCGAGGCGCTTGTGGCGGCATCTCTCGTATCTGGCAATAGCGGTTCACCGATATTTGTTCTGCCGAACGAACGCCATCCTGGGCGGATATTCTTGGCCGGAGTACAGTCAGTCTCATCTATCGGCAACGATGTGGCCGGCATGGCCCCAATCCGTTCGTTTGTTGATTCACTAAAAACGCTCAAAGGCGAGTCAGACCTTGATCTGGGCCCTCCTGACGAACCGGCAATTCTAGTGCCCTCATCCCAAGTGAGAGCGCCATCCAAGAAGGAGAAGAGCCAACATTATTGAGCTAGGCTGAACTTAGGCGGAGACAGCCGCCAATCAGGCAACGATTTCCAGTCCCTTCTTGTCCACGAGGGAGAGCAGCTTGAGAGACGCTCCCTGAGGCTGCTTTTCCCCACGCTCCCACTTGCTGACCAGGCTGGGCGTGACGTTCAGATAGGCGGCAAAGACAGTCTGGCTGGCCTTCTCACGAGTTCGCAGAGCGCGAATCTTCTCAGGCGTCATCTCCTGGATGGGCGTGAGACACAGCGCGTCGAACTTGCGCATCGTCTTCTGGTCCATCCCGCCGACGCGGTGCAGATCGGCTGCCGTCTCGTGAATGGCAGCCAAGGCGTCACTTCGATGTTGATTGGCATTGTCCTCTCCAGGCTCTTCCACGTTGAAGAGTGCTCCATCTTTCACTCGTTGTTCGATCTTAACATCCGTATCGGCGCGCACAAGGGACGTCAACGCATGCAGCGGTTGCCGTACTTAGCTCGCCTCTAATAACAGGACGTGCTTCTTGTGCTCTCCGGCAAGATGCAGGATTGCCTTGTCGAACGTCGCCATCACCAGCCCTTCGCGCACGCAAAGACCCAGCAGGTAAGCGTCGGTTACCTGATTGTGTCCGTGGATGCGCTTCGAGAAGGGTGCTGTCAGCTCCTGCCACTCGGCCACGATGGGCTGGAAGCGATATCCCGGCATCTGCTTCAGCCTCAGGAGCATGGCTGACACCTGACCCATGCTCAGGCCGCCAGTCTTCGGGCGCGTGAAGGAGCGCACCACGGCGGCCTCCGTCAAGGGGCACAGCGCCCACGGCGCACCGAGCGAAGCAAACCAGGCTTCCGCCGTGCGGTGGTGTGGATGCCGTTCATCCAGGAGGGCGAGCACGATGTTGACGTCCAGCAGGTGCGTCGTCAACTCAGGCAAGGTCGTCCTCGGAAAGCTCCTTGAACGTCTCGGGGCTCATATCCTGTTCGCCGTCCCGCCTGGCCCTTACCAGAAGCCCCAACCGGCTCGTCACGAGCGGCTGCGATGGAAATTCGGGCGACTGTTCCGCCCGTCGCAGCAATTCGCTGATCGCCGCACCCAGCGGAATCCCCTTCGCACTGGCATAGGCCGAAGCGAAGGTGTAAACATCGGTGTCGAGATTGACGTTCGCCCTCATCAAACAATTCTGCACCGCAAATCGTTTCGGTGCAAACCTCGATATCGGTGCCTTGCAAGCTCCTGCCGCCCCGCAGAAAAGTCAGCCCCCAACCCGGCCCCGGAGACTTGACAAAGCCCACCCTCCTGCTCAGCCGTTTCTTCCCGTCGGCCTACGTGCGCACGCACAGGATTCGCATGGAGAACCGAACCTAACCCCCATGCTGTCCGGAATTTACATCAAAGTGCCGGGGTGGGGGTACCCGCTCCGGAAACGAGTTTAGGTGCTGTAGTCGGCGTTGATGCGGACGTACTCCTCGGTCAGGTCGCAGGTCAGGAAGCGTGCACGCGCCGTCGCCCTGCGCCGAGCTCGATGCGGATGGTGTACTCGCGCTGCGCATCATCGTCTGCGTGCGCGGCGGCCTTGTCGAACTGCGCGCGCGCGCATGCCGTGCTCGAAGACCGGCTGCGTCGCCGATCCAGATGCGTCACGCGCTCCGGATCGAACGCCACGCCGGAGTATCCGGCCGCGGCCAGCAGGCGTCCCCAGTTCGGGTCGGCCGCTCGACCACGCCGTCTTGCACAGCGGGCTGTGGGCGATGGACTTGGCCACCTGTCGCGCTTCCGCCACGGTGCGCGCGCCGGTGATTTCGAGCGTGACCACGTGCGTGACGCCTTCGCCGTCGTCGACGATCTGGTGCGCCAGCGAGCCGCAGACCAGCCGCCAGCGCCGTCGTCGAACGCCGGCCGAGTCTCGTCCGTCAGCGCGACGCCGCTTGCTCCGCTGGCGAGCAGCAGCACGGTGTCGTTGGTCGAGGTGTCGCCGTCGATCGAGATGGAGTTGAAGCTGGGCTCGACCGCCGGCTGCAAGCAGCGGCGCGGAGCTCCGCCGGCTCGGCGGCAAGGTCGGTGAAGAGATAGACCAGCATGGTCGCGTGCGGCGCGGCGGCACCGGACGGCGCCCCAAGCTGCGGGTGGATCATGCCCGCGCCCTTGGCCGCGCCGAAGATGCGCACCTGCGCGCCCGTCGGCCTCGATCGACTGCGCGGCGCCACCTTCATCCGCGTGTCGGTGGTCATGATGGCGCGGGCGAAGAGCTCGGCGTGGTCGGTCGTGCTGCCGAGCGCGGCGCTGCGCGGCGGGCAGCGCGGCGACGACCTTCTCCGCGGGGAACGGCACGCCGATGATGCCGGTCGAGGAAGGGAAGACCTCGTCGAAGATGCAGCCGAAGCGTCTCGGCCGCGGCGCAGCAGGTCGCGCGGCAGCCGTCGATGCCGGCCTGCGCCGGTCGCGCAGTTGGCGTTGCCGGCGTTGACCAGCACGGCGCCGCACGCGGCCTCCGGTCGCGGCAGGTGGCGGCGTCCGACGGTGACCGGCGCGGCAACGACCTGGTTGCTGCGTGAACATCGCGGCGGCGTTGGCGCCCTGCGGGGCCACGGCCACTGCGAGTCGAGGTTGCCGCTGGCCTTGATGCCGGCCTTGACCGCTCCCCAGGCGAAGCCCAGCGGCAGTGCGCCGGGGTGTTCCGTTGTAGCTTGATCCATGGCTCTACTGTATCGAAGGAATGGGCGTGGAGTCAGGCAAGCAGGTCCAGCCCGTGCTTTTCCACGATCGACAGGAGCTTGAGCGCGGTGCCACTCGGTTTCTTCGCCCCGGATTCCCACTTCTCGACCGTCGACTCGCTCGTATTCAGGTAGCGCGCGAAGACGGGCTGGCTGACATGCAGGCGCTCCCGCAGCTTCCTGATGTCGCGCGGTTCGAGTGGCGGCAAAGCGGTCAGGCACGACTCATCGAAGCTGCGCATCGTGGCCTTGTCGATGACGCCGACGTCGAGAAGAGCGGACGCAGAGGAGTGAATCGCCTCATACGCATCGCTCCTGAACTTACGGGTGGTTGCCATGGCAGATCTCCTTCCAGTGCTGGCGAGCGATGAGTTCGTCGACCTGCAACGCAGTGAGGGTCATGTATCGACCGGCGAGCCTGCGAAACTCCGACAGTTCACCTGCGTCAATATTTGACCTTTTGTTCTTTGCGAAGAGATATTCGTAAACCCAAAGGTCACCGCCTTTCGCGATGATGATCGAGCGATACAGGTTTTTGCCCAGCCGCTTTTTGTACACGCCGCCGCCCAGATCGTCAGCCTGACCGGCCATCACCTGGCGCATGGCCGCGCAGAGTTCTGAGTCTGACAGGTGCGCCTTGCCCGCCGCTTTGGCAAACCATGCTGTCTTGAAGATGCGTTGAACGACAGCGTGCCCCGCCATGATCAAAGTGTAGCACCAAGTGCGACATCTCAAAGGTGAATCGATCTGCCTTCTTTGGAACTGACGCGCGCCAGTTCGAGTAACTTGACCACGTTGAAACCGGCGGCGCTCGGGACGGCGAGTTCCGCTCTGCCCAGGATGGCGTCGCGGACGTTGGCGTAGAAGTTGCGGTAGTCGCCGGGCTCGGTTTCGATGACCGATTTTTCGAGCACCTCCGGCTTCGGCGAGGTTCGGCGCGACGGTCAGGGTGCCCCAGTGCTCTTTGCTTTCCTGGAGCCAGTCGCCCTCGCCAATGCGCGGGACTTTAGCGCCGCCGACCAGTGCCGGCTCCTGCGGGTCGAGGCCGAATTTGCGGAAGCTGCCGCCGGTGCCGTGGAGCAGGAAGCGCGGCGGAGTTGTCGCAGGCGAGCATGCTCGACCGGCACCATGCCAGCAGGCCGTCGCCCGTCTAGGCCAGGCAGATGTCGAAGGCGTCCTCGATGTCGGTCTGGTCGCGGTCGCGTGCGGACGCTGGCGGTGATCGGTTTCGGGCATGCCGAAGAGGGCGAGCACCTGGTCGACGAGGTGCGGCCCGAGGTCGAAGAGCAGGCCGTTGGCGGGGTTGCCGGCTTCCTTCCAGGTGTTTTCGCGCTGGATGGGGCGGTAGCGGTCGAAGTGGGACTCGAAGGTGACGAGCGCGGCCGAGCGGTCTTCCGCGAGCAGCTTTTTCACGGTCAGGAAGTCGCCGTCCCAGCGGCGGTTGTGGAAGGGCGCGACCAGCACGCCCTTGGCTTGGCTGCAAGCGTCGATCAGTTCCGCGGCCTCGGCGCTGGTGCCGGCGAAGGGCTTGTCGATGACGACGTGCTTGCCGGCCTGGAGGGCCTGCTTGGCGAGGGCGAATGCGTCGGGTTGGGCGTGGCGACGACGATGAGCTGGATCTCCGGGTCGGCCAGCAGTTCTTCCACCGTGCGGACGGTGCGTGGTGTCCGGATACGCCTGGTGCGGCCGCGTCGGTCTTGCGCTCGACGAACGCCTCCAGCTTCAAGCCCGGGAACTGCGCTGACAAATGGCGCATGAAAGACCTTCGCCGCGAGCCCGAATCCGATGATGCCAACCCCGATTTCCCCTGCCATATCCACCTCTGATGTGCTTCCTTGGCGCCTTGCGCCGCTTTCGCAGTGTAACGGTTTCACTTTTTTGAAGATTTTTTCTCACCGAAGGCATCCAAAAAAGGACAGCGAACCGATGGCCAGCCAACAGCTTGGCCGCATCAGAGAACGGCAGGACAGTTACCATTAGAGATATGTCAAAAGGGAATCGTGAAGAAGGCCCTGGCGTAGCGCGCGCGATACGCGGCTGGGTGTGGATTTCTGCCCTGGCGCTCGTACCCGGGATCGTGGCGCGGGCTCAGGCTCCGGCCGGCGGAGCGCCCGGGTCGCAGACGCAACCGCCCGTGGCCAACGCGGCGGCCATCTCCGCTGGTCAAAGCAGCCTCTATAACGCTGCGGGCGATAACGGCGCACGAGTAACGCCGGACTCTTACAAGGGTTCGCTGGTGGCAGGCAAGAGCACCGGCACGGTCATCGATCTGACGCTGGATGACGCCATTGCGCGCGGGCTGCGCCAGAACCTGGGGGTGATCCTGCAAGGCTCGGCCGAGCAGAGGCGAACGGCCAGCGGCTGCAGCAGCTGCAGCAGCTGCTGCCGACGGTCACGGGCGCGGCCACGATCGAGGTGGAGCAGGTCAACCTGGCGGCGTTTGGACTGAAGTTTCCCGGGCTGAACCCGATCATCGGGCCGTTCCAGGTGGTGGACTTCCGCGCGTACCTGACGCAGAACCTGGTGAACCTGCAGGCGCTTGAGAACTACATCGCGGCGCAGCATAACTTTGAGCGCGCAGAAGCTGACGGCGGAGGATGCGCGCGACCTGGTGGTGCTGACGGTGGGCAATGCGTACCTGCTGTGCATCGCGGACGCGGCGCGGATCGAGGCGGTGAAGGCGGAGCTGGAGACGTCCAAGGTGTCGCTGGACCAGGCCATGGCCGCGCATGAGGCGGGCACGAGTCCGCGGCTGGATGTGCTGCGGGCGCAGGTGGACTACCAGAACGAGCAGCAGAAGCTGATCTCGACGACCAACCAGTTTGCGAAGGACAAGCTGGCGCTGGCGCGGGCGATCGGGCTGCCGCTGGACCAGAAGTTCCGGCTGACCGACACGGCGCCGTACACGGCGCTGGACACTCCGGATCCGGATGCTGCGTTTCAGCAGGCGCTGAAGCAGCGCAAGGATCTTGCAGGCGGCCGAGGAGCAGGTGAAGGCGGCGGAGGCGACGAAGAAGGCGGCGATCGCCGAGCAGTTATCCGACGGCGCAGCTTTCGGGCGATTTTGGCGACCTGGGCACGACGCCGGGGCACTCGCACGGGACGTACACGGCGACCGGGCAGGTCACGGCGCCGATCCTGCAGATTGCGAAAGACGCGGCGAGCGCCAGGTTGCGGACGCCTCGCTGGAGCAGACGAAGGCGAGGCTGTCCGACCAGGTGCAGCAGGTGAATGCGGATATTCGGTGACGCATTCTGGACATTCAGTCGGCGGCGAAGCTGGTGGATGCGCGCGAAGACCAATGTGGACCTGGCGAACGAGGCGCTGAGCGAAGCGCAGCAGCGCTTCAAGGCGGGCGTGGCGGACAACCTGCCGGTCTCGCAGGCGCTGACGCAGTTTGAGCAGGCGAACGACCAGTACATCAGCGCGCTGTATCAGCACAACGTGGCCAAGCTTTCGCTGGCGCGGGCGCTGGGCGTGGCGCAGACGAACTACAAAGATTATCTCGGAGGCAAGTAAACCGTGGCAGATCAGGACAATCGAATCAGAACCAGCCGCAGACGGCACAGATTTCAGGCACCGTGCAGATTCAGCCGCAGGGCGAGCAGAATGCCAGCCGAACGGGAACGCCGAGCCAACGACAAGTCCGGCGACGGAGACGCGGCCGAGAAGAAGTCGAAATCCGGCCGCAAGTTCATCGTGATCGCGGTGGTGCTCCTGCTGGTGCTGGGCGCGGGCTTCTGTACTGGCGCTCGACCTTTACCGAAGACACGGACGACGCGCAGGTGGACGGCGACCTCTACCAGGTGAGCTCGCGCGTGGCGGGCCAGGTGATCGAGGTCTACGTGGAGGACAACCAGACGGTGAACAAGGGCGACCTGCTGGTCGGAGATCGATCCGAAGGACTACGCAGGTGGCGCTGGAGCAGGCGCAGGCGAACCTGGCGAATGCGCAGGCCGAGTACACGCAGGCGAACGTGAACGTGCCGATCACCAGCGTGACCACGTACGACGCAGATTTCGACCTGCGGGTTCGGACGTGCTGGGTCAGCCGTCGGCTGTGGAGCAGGCGCAGAAGCAGGCCGCTGCGGCGCAGGCGCGCGTGGAGCAGGCCAAGGCGAACGCGATGAAGGCGCCGAAGGACGTGGACCGCTACACGCCGCTGGTGGAGAAGGACGTGATCACGAGCAGCAGTATCGACGCGGCGGTGGCGGCGGCTGCGGCAGCGAATGCGGCGTGCTGGAGGCGGAGAAGCAGCTGGTCGCGCAGCAGGACAGGTGATCAGCCAGGCGCAGCAGCGGCTGGAGTCAGGCGCGGAACGCGGCAGCAGCAGGCGCAGCAAGAACGGGCCGCAGCAGGTGGACGGTGCAGCAGGCGCGCGCGCGAGGCTGCTCTGGCGCAGGTGCAGCAGGCGCAGGCGAAGGTCGACCAGGCGCAGCTGAACCTGAGCTACACGCAGAGTCGTGGCGCCGATCGACGGGCATCGTGAACAAGAAGAATGTGGACGTGGGCGCGAACCTGAGCGTCGGGCAGGACCTGCTGACGATCGTTCCGCTGGACAACCTGTGGGTGACGGCGAACTTCAAGGAGACGCAGCTGAAGCAGATGCAGCGCGGGCCAGGAGGTCGATCTGAAGGTGGATGCGCTGGGCGGACGCAAGTTCACCGGCAAGATCACGCAGATTGGCGGCGCGACCGGATCGCGGCTGAGCCTGTTTCCGCCGGAGAATGCGACCGGCAACTATGTGAAGGTGGTGCAGCGGATTCCGGTGCGCATCGACTTCACCAACCTGGCCGAGGAGAACAAGGATCATGCGCTGCGGCCGGGGTTGTCGGTGACGCCGGATGTTTCGATCAAAGGGCCTGTGGATGAGAAGAACTGCCCTGCGAATGTGCAGGCGAACAACGCGGCGCACTAACGATAGATTGTGAAAGTATCCCATAGGGCTGGCGCCCGTTCGGCGCCAGCCCTTACTTTCATGCGAGCAACAACTCCGGGCGATACGGGAGCGCGAATGCGGATGGATAGGCCCGAGAGACCACCGAGCCGAAGGCTCATGCATCTATACCTGCAACGAGGTGAATCATGGCTGTTGCAGCAAAGAAGAACGCGACGCAGGATGTTGCTCCGCATTGGCACGCGCAGGCGAAGGAAATTCAGCAGTTCGGCACGGTGATCGCAGGATATGCCGCACTATCTTTCAGCAGACGTGCGCACGCAGATGTGCGAGAAGCTGAACCAGCTGCTGGCGGACACGATTGCTCTGCGCGATATGTACAAGAAGCACCACTGGCAGGTCTCCGGGCCGACGTTTTACCAGCTGCATCTGCTCTTCGACAAGCACTTATGAAGAGCAGGTGGAGCTCGTCGACACGATCGCGGAGCGGATTCAGCTGCTGGGCGGCGTCTCGGTGGCGATGGGCGGCGATGTGGCCGAGCTGACGAAGATTCCGCGCCCGCCGATGGGCCGGGAAGAGGTTCCGGTGCAGATTTCGCGCCTGCTCGAAGCGCACAAGATCATCATGCAGAAGTGCCAGGAGATCGCCGATGCCGCGGATGACGCGGGCGATGACGGCACGAATGATCTTGCTGTGTCCGATATTCTGCGGGCGAACGAGCTGCAGTCGCTGGTTCATCGGCCAGCACCTGGTCGAGATGCCGCTGATTCTCGACAAATAAGCGTGGACTAAAACGCCCCGTTCTGCCTTGTCAGGACGGGGCTTTTTCGTGTGTCGAATCTCTTCCGCACCGTTGGGGACAGGCCTATCATCTATTGGATAGAAGGCTCCCCTTATGCCCATCGCACTGGCATTTTTCGTTCACTACGCCTACCCCATCCTGTTTATCTGGGTGCTGGTTGAGCAGTTGGGTGTGCCCGATTCCTTCGATCCCGGTGCTGCTGACGGCGGGAACGCTGTCGGCAACGCACCGGCTGAATGGGCCGCTGGCTCTGCTGGCCGTGCTGGCCGCGTGCCTGCTGGCGGATTCGGTGTGGTATCTGCTGGGGCGGCGCTACGGAAACGCGGTGCTGAAGCTGCTGTGCCGGTTCTCGTTTGAGGCGTCGACCTGCGTCAACAAGACGGAGGGTTACTTTGAGCGGCGCGGCGCGGTCACGCTGCTGTTTGCGAAATTCGTCCCCGGGCTTTCGACTGTCGCCGCGCCGATCGCCGGGCAGACCGGCATGCCGTATGGGCGCTTCGTGATCTACGATCTGGCCGGCTCGGCCTTCTGGGCGCTGGCTTATCTGCTGGCGGGGTTCTTCTTTGGCGACGTCGCGCAGCGCAGCCAGCGTTTCTTCTCGATGCTGGGCCACTTTGCGGTGGCTGATCTTTGTTCTGATGGTGCTGGGCCTGATGTTCTCGAAGGTCTGGAAGCAGCGCAAGTTCCTGCTCAGCGTGCGCGAGCATGCGGCTGGAGCCAGACGAACTGTTGCGGATGATGGAGATGGCGCGAGCGCCAGGGCAACATTCCGCCGTTCATCGTCGACCTGCGGCATCCGCTGGACTACCTGCCGGACCCGCGCGTGCTGCCGGGAGCGGTGCGGGTCAGCCCTGCGGAGTTGACGCTCGCACCACGACACGGCTGCCGCGCGACCGCGATGTGATTCTCTACTGCACCTGCCCGTCGGAAGAGACCAGCGCGAAGGTGGCGATGCAGTTGCACAAGCTGGGCATCAGCCGGGTGCGTCCGCTGCGCGGCGGCTTCGAGGGCTGGCGGGACGCGGGTTATCCGCTGGTCGACTATGTGGAGCCAGTGGCGACGCCCTGTATGACGCCACAGTCCGCCGCCGCGCGCTAGCTGTTCCGCCTGGTTGCCCAGGCGAAAGTTGACGGAGATGGTGGTGACGACGTCGGTGGGCTGGCCGTTGAGCAGGTAAGGCCGATAGCGCGCCTCGCGGATGGCCTCTGCCGCTGCCTGCTGCAGCATCTGCGGCCCGCTGAGAACGCGCAGACCGGTGATGCGTCCTTCCTTGCTGATGGTCGCGGTGACAACGACCGTGCCCTGTACCCCGGCGCTTACCGCTATCCGGGGATAGATAGGCTGAATGGGCGCGAGCAGCAGGCCCGCCGAAACGCCCTGGGAGACATTCAGAGGACCGCTATGGGCCGGAATTGCCGCGAGGACCGTAGGAGCCGCGCCCACACCGAAACCGGGGCCGCTTCCCAGCGACGGAGTGGTCGACATGCCGCCCGCACTATAGAGCGAAGGGGCATCTGACGCCAGTGCGACGGCTGGGCCGTGGGTCAGGATGCCGCCGCCGCGTTGCTCCACCATGTGCGGCGCGGTTGGAGATGAAAGCGCAGACGCGGACGATGAGTTGACGCGGACGGGCTTCGGCTCGACCTTGACCTCAGGCTTGCGAACGTTGAGCGACGTTACCTTGGGCGCAAGGACGACCAGCGGCAGCGTCTCCGGCCAGAGCAGAGGCGCGATGAGGAATCCGGCCAGCAGCAGGCCTTGGAAGGCGACCGAAACCAGCGCCAGGCCGCGCGTGCGCCGAGTGCGCTGTCTCTGGTCCGGCGAAACTCCCGAAACGAACAAGCTGTCTTCAAACATGACGCACCCCCGCTTGCCAAATGTGCGCGCAACCAGCGAGGAGTGCGTACATGCGCTTAGACACCGCGGATACCGCCGGAGTTCCATGCCATCGCGAGAGCAACGTCCATTGTTCACGAGAGGGAAGCCGCCGGCCAATACGCCGCAGCAGCCTAGTAGCATGGAGAGTGCAAGCGAAGGAGCAGGGCATTGGCTTACAAGGATTTCGCGAATGGATTGCACGGCTGGAGCGGGCCGGGGAGTTGGTCACGATCACGCAGCCGGTGTCGCCATACCTGGAGATGGCGGAGATCGCCGACCGCGCGGCGAAGCTGCCGGCGACGGCGAAACGCGGCGCCGGTGGGCCCGCGCTGCTGTTTGAGAATGTCACGGGCTACCCGGGCGCGCGGTGCTGATGAACCAGTTCGGCTCCGAGCGGCGGATGAAGCTGGCGCTGGAGGTGGATTCGCTGGACGGTATCGCCGAGCGCATTCGGACGCTGCTGCATCCGCTGACGCCGATCGAGCTTGATGGACAAGCTGAAGATGCTGCCGATGCTGGCGGAGGTGGGCAGCTTCTTTCCCGAAGGTCATCGACCGCGCGGACGCCGCGTGCAAGGAAGTGATCCTGAAGGGCGAGGATGTCGACCTGCCGAAGCTGCCGGTGCTGACGACCTGGCCGCAGGATGGCGGGCCGTTTATCACGCTGCCGTGCGTGATCACGCGCGATCCGAAGTCCGGCAAGCGCAACGTCGGGCATGTACCGGATGCAGGTGTACGACGGGCAGACCGACCGGCATGCACTGGCAGCGGCAGAAGATTGCGGCGGAGCAGTTGCGCGACCGGCTGCGCGCGGCGACGCCGGATCTGGCCGCGGCGGTCGACCTGATGGCGCTGACGGCGGGTGGGACGGCTGCGGCCGACCGATGCGAGCGCTGACCGCAGACGCGTGACGAAGATTCGAGGGCGAGCGGATGGAGGTTGCGGTGGCGATCGGGACCGATCCGGCGACGACGTTTTCGGCGATCGTGCCGGCGCCGCCGGAGATCGAGGAGTACCTGATCGCGGGCTTCCTGCGGCAGAAGCCGGTGGAGCTGGTGAAGTGCGAGACGGTCGACCTGGAGGTGCCGGCGCATGCGGAGTATCGTGCTCGAAGGCTATGTCGAATCTGGGGGAGTTGCGGACGGAAGGGCCGTTCGGCGATCACACCGGCTTCTACACGATGCAGGACGAGTACCCGGTCTTCCACGTCACCTGCATCACGCATCGCAAGAACCCGATCTATGCGGCGACGGTGGTGGGCAAGCCGCCGATGGAAGATGCGTGGATGGGCAAGGCGGTCGAGCGGATCTTCCTGCCGCTGATGCAGCTGACGCTGCCGGAGATCGTCGACGTGAACCTGCCCGCGGAGGGGTCTTCCACAACCTGATGATCGTGTCGATTCGCAAGTCGTACGCGGGCCATGCGCGCAAGGTGATGAACGGCATCTGGGCGATGGGGCAGGCGATGTTTACCAAGTGCATCATCGTGGTGGACGAGGACTGCGATGTGCAGGACGTGAGCGAGGTGACGCTGCGGACGGCGAACAACATCGACCCGGAGCGCGATATCCAGTTCACGCTGGGGCCGGTGGATTCGCTCGACCACGCCAGCCGGCTGCCGAACTTCGGCTCGAAGATGGGGATCGACGCGACGCGGAAGTGGGCGGCGGAAGGCTTTACGCGGCAGTGGCCGCCGATGCTCGCATGCCGGCGGAGGTGAAGGAGAAGGTGGATGCGATGTGGGCGAAGCTGGGGATCGAGTGAGCCGCCTACATCATCATGCCCTGCGAGGAGATGAGGATGAAGGTGACGCTCTCCGGCGGTGCTGCGCTTGTGCGGCGTGCCGCGGGGGATGGTGAGCATGTCGCCCTTCTTCAGGGTCAGCTTCGTGGCGCCTTCGCTGCCGGGGGCCAGGTACTCGCCGGACTTGCCATTGTTGCCGTGCGTGCCGCTGGGGGAACCAGCAAGCTCGTAGACTGTGGAGCCGTCAAGGATCTGCACGATGTGGTCGCGGCCTTCGTGCCACTCGAACTCCTTGGCGCTGTGCGCGGTTTCGACGGTCATCACCACGGTGACTTCGTTCAGCGTGACGAGATTGTTGTTGCCCGGCTTGGCCAGTCAGCGCCTTGGCGTCGTCGGCAAGCTGGGCTGCAGTGAAAACCTGGAACTGCGGCCGGCGGGCGCTGCGGTCTCGGCAGCGAGCTTGCGGTCAGTGAGCGCGAGACCCGGCGGCGGCGGCAACGGGCGCGGTGGCGAGGAATTTGCGGCGAGAGGTTTGGGTGGCCATGGCGAAAGCTAAACACAATCGGCACGATTCTGCCAAGCTGCAATGCTGTGCCGTACACTTATCCCCAGCGTGAGATCGCCAGCCAAACAAGGGAAAGAGCCGCTCGACCCGCGACATCTCGGCGAGCAGCAGCGCAAGGTGCTGCCGCGCGCCGACCTGGCGCACTGGGACGCTGCGAAGCGCAAACGTCATCCGCTGGAGTTGCTGGAAGAGTCGACGCGGGGACGCGTTGCCTCGCTTGCAGCCGTCAAGATCGAGCGCATGAGCGCGTCGGCCTTCGGCTTCTTTCGTGGTGCCGTGCCCGTGATGGCCTATGACCTTTCGCTTTATCCAAATACCGGCATCGAGACACAGCTTTGCGGCGATGCGCATGTGCAGAACCTGGGTGCTTACGCCGGTCCGGATGGTCGCCTGATCTTCGACATCAACGACTTCGATGAGACGCTGCGCGGTCCTTTCGAGTGGGATGTGAAGCGCATGGCAGCGAGCATCCTGCTGGCGGGCGACACCGCGCACATCAAGCATTCGGATTCCGTCAGCGCGGCGCGCCTTTTTCTGAACTCCTATTGCGAGCGCGTGCAAGTGTTTGCCCGCATGCCGATCCTCGAGGTTGCGCGCTTCCAGGTGCATCGCCTGGCCAGCATCGCGCCCGTGTCCAAGGTGCTGCGCAAGGCACAGCGCGAGACGCCGCTGCGTTCGCTGGAGCGGCTAACGGTTGAGACGCCGAAGGGCCGAGTTTTTCGCTCCAATCCGCCGCTGCTGCGTCCGATCGAGGGAGCGGAGGCTCGCAGCGTCCTGGCGGCGCTTCCCCTCTATGTAGAGAGCCTGCTGCCGGAGCGCCGGCATTTCTTCGCGCAGTTTCGTCCGCTGGCTGTGGCGTTCAAGGTGGTCGGCACAGGTTCTGTGGGGTTACGCGATTACTGCATCCTGCTCGAAGGCAACGGCCCCAACGACCCGCTCTTCCTGCAAGTGAAGGAGGAAGCACAGTCGGGGTGGGAGCCTTACTGGAAGCAACGTGTGCCGCTGGCGAAGAACAATGGACAGCGTACTGCCGAAGGCCAGCGCGCCATGCAGCTTCAGTCCGATCCGCTGCTGGGCTGGACGAAGATAGACGGCCGCAGCTTCCTGGTGCGGCAATTGAACGATCACAAGGCGGGGATCGACGTGTCCTGCCTGAAGGCCGATGGCCTGGCGGCGTATGCGCAAGTGTGCGGCGAGATGCTCGCCCGCGGGCATGCACGTTCGGGGGATGCGCGTGTGCTCGCGGGCTACATCGGCAACGGAGCACGCTTCCAGCAGGGCATCCTCGGATTTGCTTCGGCCTATGCCCTGCAAACCATCGCCGACTGGAAGCTGCTGGTCGTGCGCAATCATGAAGCGCGCGCGCGAAAGAGGCACCATTCCGCTACCTGAACGCGATTCCGGCAGTCCCACCACCAACCTACTTTACGGGTCTTCTGCTTGAGAGTTCTGATTGCCGCTGTTTTGCTTGCACTTGCCACATCGTTCGCCTGCACAGTGCAGGCCCAGGCAGTCGCCGATGATGCCCCGCCGTATACACGGCGTAATGGCTTCAGCGCTTCCATCGAGTACTCGAATGATTCCAGCCACATCATTCTCGGGAGCACGCCTGACCGCAAGCTGGCTGGGATCGGCGCGCAGTACGAGCGCAGGCTGATGCTCGGCAGGCTGATTTCGTGGTCGTACTTCGCCGAATTCCGGCCGTTCCTTCTTTCGTCTGACCCGGCCGCCACCATCGTGCAGAAGATCACCATCGGCACGGCGACCTACGGTCCTTCCACGGGTACCGGCGTGGTCTTCGTCTGTCAGGCTGGAACTTCGGTATTCACCGGCACCAGTAACGCAGGGGCGGAAACGATCACCGAGACCACTACGTGCTTTCGCCAGCAGACGCTCGCGCAGGGAGCTTCGCCCATAGGCTTTCGCCTGCGCCTGTTTCCGCGGCGGCCAGTGCAGCTTTTGTTTTCGAGCAACGGCGGCTACATGTATTCAACCAAACCCATCCCGCTGCCGAACGCCGGCAACTTCAACTTCACTTTTTCGTTCGGAGGCGGCGTGGAGTACTTTCTTGCGCCGCGCCGCTCGCTGCGCCTGGAATATCTGGTGCAGCATTACTCCAATCACTACACAGCGCCGGCAAATCCCGGAGTAGACAGCGGCTTGATCCGGCTTTCCTATGCCTTCGGCCATTGATGCATAGGCCGCTGCGCTGCGGCGTTCCATTTCGTAGAATGTTGGTGGATTAACAACTCCGTGAGGTGTGTGCCATCGCTTCCTCTGTCGCAACATTTGCCTCCGACCTGCCTCGCCCCGAACGTGCGCCGCGCGTCCCGTGGACGGTGTGGGCCGGCGCGCTCGCGGTCACCTCGTCCACGCTTGGCGGCACGTGGGATGTCGCGTGGCATCGTTCCATCGGACGCGATTCGTTCCTCACCCCGGCGCATCTGCTGATCTATGCCTGCGGTGTGATTGCGGCGATGATCTGCGGATACCTGATCCTGTACACGACGTTTGGCGGCAGCCAGCAGTTGAAGCGTGAATCGGTCTCGGTGCTGGGCTTCCGCGCCCCGCTCGGCGCCTTTATTGCGGCCTGGGGCGGCATCGCGATGCTCACCTCTGCGCCCTTCGACAACTGGTGGCACAACGCCTACGGCCTGGACGTCAAGATCATTTCGCCGCCGCACACGCTGCTTATTCTTGGCATTCGCTGCGTCTCCGTAGGCGTCATCTTCCTCATCGTGGCGGCGATGAATCAGGCTCGGGCTCGAGCGCGACACCCGCGGCATCAGCGCCGGCGCAAGCGCTACCTACAAGCGGCTGCAGGCGCTCTTCCTTTATCTTGGCGGACTCACCATCATCGGCCAGATGTTCTTTCTTCAGGAAGAGACCTGGGATGTGGTGCTGCATACGACGACGGCCTATATCGCGCTGGGCATCGGCGTTCCGGTGGCCTTTGCCGCGATCTCTCGTGCCTCGGGCAACCGTTGGGCCTGCACCATATCGGCGGCGATTTACACAGTTTTTGTTCTCGCGCGAGATCCTGATTCTGCCCCTGGTGCCTGCGACGCCGAAGCTTGGGCCAGTTTTCTTTCCCGGTGACGCACCTGGTGCCGGGGAAGTTCCCGGTGCTGATTCTCATGCCGGCGATCGTGCTCGACCTGTTGTGGCATCGGCTGCGCGGGCTGGAAGACGTGGCAGATTGCGCTGGTCTCCGGCGTGTTGTTTGTGGCGATCATCTTTGCGGTGGAGTGGCCGCTCGCCGATTTTCTGATGTCGAAGGCCAGCGAGAACCGCTTCTTCGGAACCATCTACTTCGACTTCAACTCGCGGCCCAACGGCTTCGACCGCATGCGCACCTTCTTCAATCCCGCCTCCGGGCTGCAACTGGCCGTGGGTCTGCTCTGGGCGTCCGTGTGGGCCACGATCAGCACGTGGCTGGGCCTGGTGTTCGGCAACTGGATGCGCGGAATTCAACGATGACGTCTGAGCCTTTTCATTCTGAAGCGAAGCGGAGGCCCCTGCTTTCTTCGCTCCTGGTCGCACTCCTGACGATGCTTCTGACAGCTCCGTCTGCCCACGCCCACGTCGGCTCGAAGGATGTCTTCGAGACGGTACATGCCGGGCCGTACACGCTTCTACGTCACGGTACGTCCGCCCAATGTCATTCCGGGGATCACCACGGTGGAGGTGCGGAGCTAAGGACCGGCCATTACAAGGCTGCGCGTGACGCCGTTGCCGGTGACGGGCGAGGCCGCCAGGCATCCGCCGGCCGCTGATGTCATGCAACGGTCAAGGACGACCCGGCGTTTTACAGCGGCGCGGTATGGATCATGGCCAGCGGCACCTGGCAGGTGCGCTTCGAGGTCGAAGGCGACAGCGGTCCTGCGACGGCCTCGGTGCCGGTGGTCGCTGTGCCGATCGCGGTGCTGCGCATGGACAAAGGAATGGGCACGATATTGGCGCTGCTCGGCCTTTTCCTGGTGCTTTCGATGGCCGGCATCGTTGCGGCCTCGGTGAGTGAAGCGCGGGTTCCGCCGGGCACGCAACCTGCCCCAGCCTGCGGCGGCGCGCGCTCGTCGCCACGGCCGCGGCACTTGCGTTGATGCTCGTCGCGGTGTACCTGGGCGGGCGCTGGTGGAACGCCGAAGCGGCCGATTACTGCGGAGAATATCTATCGGCCGACACCGCTGAAGGCCACGCTGAGCGGCAACCAGCTCGACCTGCTGCCTGCGCCGCGCAAGCCCATTACCGAGGGCAAGCGGCGCCTGCCGGCCAGCGAAGGTTACCTGCTGGACCACGGCAAGGTCATGCACTTGTACGCCATTCGTGAGCCAGAGATGGATGTTGCGTTCCATCTGCATCCGACGCTCGTGGACGGTCACTTCCGCGACTCCTTGCCCGCGATGCCGCCGGGGCACTACAGGCTTTATGGCGATATTGTGCATGCGTCGGGATTTCCCGAGACGCTGCTGGCATCCATCGACGTGCCGCCCGGCATGCCGGGCGCGCCGCTCGATGCGGACGATGCCTCGGCCGTGGCCGCCCCGCTGAGCGCCGGCGATCTGGGAACGGTGTACAAACTCCCGGATGGCTACACCATGGTGTGGGACAAGCCGGCCACCCTCGCGGCCGGGACCGCCTACAACTTCACCTTTGGCCTGCTCGATCCCGCAGGCAAGCCTGCCGGCGGCATGCAGCCATACCTGGGCATGGCCGGGCACGCGGCGTTCGTCAAATCCGATGGCACGGTCTTTGCTCACACGCATCCGGAGGGTTCGGCCGCGATGGCCGACGTGATGCTCGCCGACCAGAGCATGGACAGCATGCCCGGCGCAAAGGCGATGCCTGGCATGAACCCCGCCGGTCCGATTGCGCCCGAAGTAAGCTTTCCTTACGGTTTCCCGACCCCGGGACGCTATCGCATCTTCATACAGATGAAGCACGACTCGACCGTGGAGACCGGCGTCTTCGACGCGGTGGTGAAGTAGCGTCACTCCACCGTGACGATGGTCAGCGAGCTCAAGTTGCGTACCCAGCGGGCCGGCTTGCGCTCGCCACCGGCGATGATCTTGAAGGCGCCTTCATCGCCCAGCGGCTTGCCGTCGATCGTGAGGGCAACCAGCGAATCCCATGTCGTCAGCGAGGACTCCAGCTCCGAGGCCGAGTAGATGACGAAGTATTTGTCTGTGCCTTCGGGGCGCAGGTAGCTGTGGTAAACCTTCTTCGCGCCGTCGCCGTCGAGCGTCAGCCCGAACTTTGCCAGGAGCGCGCTCATCGCGACGCCGGTGTAGGTTTCATCCTGGTTGCTGTGCCCGTTGTGCACCTTCAGCGAGATCTGCGGCATGGCCCGCAGGTCGGCCAGCGTCAAGGTGGTCGATTTGCCGTTCGCCTTGACGACCAGCTCCTTCGAGGGCACGCCCGGCTTCATCTCGTGATGCTCCGTGGCAGCCTGGGCGACGGCACCCCGCCCAATGGAACCCGCCATTCCCAGAAACACGACAACCATCCACGTTGATCGCATGGCACTCTCCGGACTGAAATTTGGGTGTTCGCCTTCAGCCTACAACAACGTGAGGGGCCGACTTCGATATACTTTGTGTATGTCGATCGTCAAAGACGCCGCCGCCATCGCCAAAGGCATGGGCATCACCTTCCGCGAGATGTTTCAGCCGACCGAGGTCGAAAACTATCCGGACGGCCCCGGACCGATGCGTGGCGCGATCTTCCAGGAGCGGTTCCGCGGCAAGCACCAGTTGCAGCGCGACGAGAACGGCCTGGAGAAGTGCGTCGCCTGCTTCCTGTGCGCGGCGGCCTGCCCTTCGAACTGCATCTACATCGAGGCGGCGGAGAACACCGAAGAAGTGCGCATCTCGTCGGCCGAGCGCTATGCCAAGGTCTACAACATCGACTACAACCGCTGCATCTTCTGCGGGTATTGCGTGGAGGCGTGCCCGACCGACGCGATCACGCATGGCCACGGCTTTGAGCTTGCGAGCCTGAACGCGACCACGCTGGTGATGCGCAAGGAAGACCTGCTGGTGGCGATCCAGCCGGCCATGCCGCTGAACCCGAAAGCACGCGCGACCTGGCCGACGTTCTGCGCTGAGACCATGGCGAAATCAATTGCAAGAGGTACCCAATACGACCTTTTGGATGAGGGAGAATGCAACAAACTTCTTCGAAGAATGCTGTTCGGTAACGGGATTGAGAGCAATCCTGTGCGTGCATGCATTGAGCTAGCCTACTTGGATTTTTGTCGGACCCTCAAACAGGTGCCCGCACCATTGCGCAGCAAAGCAGCCATCCGACTTGAAGAATCCATTTGTGCCCTCGTGAAGGTGTCTGAACCGTTCGTACAAGAAGACTTTGACCGTTGGCATAAGAATGCGTGTATCGAGCTTCGACAGGTTTATAGAGACAATCAGTACGCTCACTTCTTCGTTGGCCACGGCCAGAAGTGGGTCAATATGGCTCTGAAATATCAATTCTTGCTCCGTGGTGAGCAGTTTTCACCGCTCATCTATCAACATGCTCATGCGCCGATTGACAATCAGGTTTTGGAAGCATTGCCCGAGCTAAACAAAATGCTCTCAAATTGCGCCTGGAGCAAAATGGACGATTATGGCGAGTACCTGCGTCTCCAGGAGTGGTTCCGCAAAGAATTTCCCGGGTCCTCGCCGCTTGCGGTGGAGTGTCGCATCTGGTGAACGGTTGGAGAACACCTAACGTCCTGCCCCAACCTCATGGCGAGAGGACTTGGCTGTGTTCCTGCGCCAGCAGGCGAAGCCGGTTGAGAAATTCGGCCATCAGCCACGTCTCCACGCGCTGACGCAGCAGATTGGTGAGGGCCTCGCCTACGATGACGACGTGGTCTACGCCGCGGCTTACCTGCACGACCTTGGCGTCTTCATCGGCCATCGTCCGGAAGATCCTGAACAGCTTGCCCGCTGGAATCACGTCGCCTACTCGGTCGAGCGCGCGCCGGCCATTCTTGCATCCATCGGCTTTCCGTCGGAAAAGATTCCGGCGGTGCTCGAATGCATCCGCGACCACCAGCCGCACGACACGCCCGCGAGCCTCGAAGCGACCATCCTGCGCGACGCCGACATACTCGAACAGTTGGGCGCTATCGGCATCGTGCGCACTGTGTGCAAGGTCGGACGCGACACGCGCTTTGCGACCTTCACCCAGGCTGCGGCATCTCTTCAGAAGGCGCTCGATACGCTGCCCGCGATGATCGCGTTGCCGAGCACGCGCCGTCTTGCCGAAGAGCGAATGCGTATCCACCGCGACTTTCTGACCGCGCTTGCTGCCGAGGCGGACGGCAGGTTGTTCTGACTCGCAACATGGACTGAAAGCGTTCCTCAGCGGCTGAAGCCGCACCGTTGGGCCGTCCGGACGGCACGGCTGAAGCCGTGCCCTTAAGCGAAGCTCTTCATCATGCATTGCTTGTATCCTGAAAGGGATAACAGGATAGAGAAGTGGAACACGTGATGACCAAGCCCCAGCTTCATCCACTCGAAAAGATTCTCCGGAGCCGCATCGCCATCATCGACGGCGCGATGGGCACGACCATCCGCACCTACGGGATGAAGGAAGCGGACATCCGCGGCGAGCGCTTTCCAACTCCGCCAAGGACCTGCTGAACAACGGCGACCTCTTCTCGCTGACGCAGCCGAAGATGATCTGCGACATTCATCGGCGCTTTCTCGAGGCCGGCGCCGACATCATCGAGACCAACACCTTTGGCGCGACCAGCATCACGCAGAGCGAGTTCTTTGTCGATGACCCGCGCGAGCACGGCGGACGCAAGGACCCGGAGTTTTATCAGAAGATCATCGAAGACGAGAGCCTGCGCAGCCTGGCGTGGGAGATCAACGAGCAGTCCGCGCGGCAGTGCCGCGAGTGGGCCGACCGCGTCGGCAATGAGACGGGCCGCCAGCGCTTCGTGGCCGGGGCCATCGGGCCGCTGACCGTGTCGCTTTCGAACTCGCCCGATGCAGACGATGCGGGCTTTCGCGTGGTCACCTTCGACCAGGTGAAGACCGCGTACAAGGAGCAGGTGCGCGCGCTGATCGCCGGCGGCTCGGACCTGCTGCTGGTGGAGACGATCTTCGATTCGCTGAACGCCAAGGCCGCGCTGGTGGCGATTCGCGAGGTCTTCGACGAAGACACTGATGGAGCTGCCGGTGATGATTTCGGCGGCCGTCGGACGCGGCGGCGAGACGCTGATTTCGGCGCAGACGACGGAGGCTTTCTGGAATGCGGTGAAGCATGTGAAGCCGCTGTCGGTCGGCCTGAACTGCTCGCTCGGACCGGACCTGATGTATCCGTTTCTGAGCGAGCTTTCGGAGAAGGCCGACGTGGCGATCTCCTGCTATCCCAATGCGGGCCTGCCGAATCCGCTGTCGGCGACCGGCTTCGATCTTGGCCCGCCGGACATGGCGCGGTACCTGGGCGACTTCGCGCAGGATGGCCTGATCAACATCGCCGGCGGCTGCTGCGGCAATACGCCGGAGCACATCGCGGCGATTGCGAAGGCGCTTGAAGGCAAGGCTCCGCGTGCGCTCGTGCGGGATGAGGTGGCGGCCTGATGGACCACGTGTCAAAGCCGCTTGCGGCTCTCCGGCTCGCAGCCCTTCACGCAGCAGCCCGGCGTCTACATCATGATCGGCGAGCGCACCAACGTCGCCGGCTCGCCGAAGTTCGCGAAGCTGATCAAGGAAGGCAAGTACGAAGAGGCCGTCAGCGTCGCGCGGCAGCAGGTGGAGAACGGCGCCAACGTCATCGACATCTGCATGGACGAAGGCATGATCGACGGCGTCGCCGCGATGACGCGCTACCTGCAGCTGCTGGCCAGCGAGCCCGAGGTCGCGAAGGTGCCGTTCATGGTCGACTCCTCCAAGTGGGAGGTCATCGAGGCCGGGCTGAAGTGCCTGCAGGGCAAGGGCATCGTCAACTCCATCTCGCTGAAGGAAGGCGAAGAGAAGTTCCGCGAGAACGCCGCGCAGCGTGCTGAAGTACGGCGCGGCCGTGGTCGTGATGGCCTTCGACGAGAAGGGCCAGGCCGCGACGTACGCGGAGAAGATCCGCATCTGCGAGCGGGCTTACCGCATCCTCGTCGACGAGGTTGGATTTCCGCCGGAGGACATCATCTTCGATCCCAATATCCTCACCGTTGCCACGGGCATGGAGGAGCACAACAACTACGCGGTCGACTTCATCGAGGCCACGCGCTGGATCAAGGCGAACCTGCCGCACGCCAAGGTGAGCGGCGGCGTGTCGAACATCTCGTTCAGCTTTCGCGGCAACAACAAGGTGCGCGAGGCGATGCACTCGGCGTTTCTGTATCACGCGATCGCGGCGGGGATGGACATGGGCATCGTCAATGCCGGCATGCTCGAGGTCTACGAAGAGATTGAGCCGGAGCTGAAGGTGCTGGTCGAAGATGTGCTGCTGAACCGCCGCCCCGACGCCACCGAGCGCCTGGTCGAGTACGGCGAAACGCTGAAGGGCGCGGACAAGGTCGTCACGGAGAAGAAGGCCGAAGAGTGGCGCAACGGCACGGTCGAAGAGCGCCTGTCGCACGCGCTGGTGAAGGGAATCGACACCTACATCGAGATCGACGCGGAAGAGGCGCGCGTGAAGCTTGGGCGGCCGCTGCTGGTGATCGAAGGCCCGCTGATGGCGGGCATGAGCGTGGTCGGCGATCTGTTCGGCGCGGGCAAGATGTTCCTGCCGCAGGTGGTGAAGTCCGCCCGCGTGATGAAGAAGGCGGTCGCCCACCTGACGCCGTTCATGGAAGCCGAGAAAGCCGCGATGGAGGCCGCCGGCCAGGTCGTCAAGGCGCAGGGCAAGATCGTGCTCGCGACCGTGAAGGGCGACGTGCACGACATCGGCAAGAACATCGTGGGCGTGGTGCTGGCGTGCAACAACTACGAGGTCATCGACCTGGGCGTGATGGTCTCGAGCGAGAAGATTCTCGAGCGCGCAAGCGCTGGAAAAGGCCGACCTGATCGGCCTGAGCGGGCTGATCACGCCGTCGCTCGACGAGATGGTGCATGTCGCGCAAGAGATGGAGCGCCAGGGCTTCACAGCTGCCGCTGCTGATCGGCGGAGCCACCACCAGCCGCGCGCACACGGCGGTCAAGATCGCGCCGCACTACAGCCAGCCGGTGGTGCATGTGCTCGACGCGAGCCGCGCCGTCGCCGTCACCACCAGCCTGCTGAGCGAGGATGGCAAGCCCGCCTTCGTCGCGCAGCACCGCGCCGAGTATGAGGCCCTGCGCCACGCGCACGCCGCGCCGCGCGCAGGCGGTCGTCCCGCTCGAAACCGCCCGCGCCCGCCGCACGCCGATCGAGTGGCGCGCTGAAGACTTGCCCGCGCCGGAGTTCACCGGCGTGCGCGTGCTCGACGACTTTCCGCTCGCCACGCTGCGGGAGTACATCGACTGGACGCCGTTCTTCCACACCTGGGGACTGAAGGGCATCTACCCGCGCATTCTCGAGCACGCCGAGCAGGGCGAGCAGGCGCGCCAGATCTTCACCGAAGGCAACGCGCTGCTCGACCGCATCATCGCGGAAAACCTGCTCACCGCGCGCGGCGTCTACGGCTTCTTCCCGCGTCGGCTGTCGGCGACGATGTTGAGCTCTACACGGACGACACGCGCAGCAGCGTACTTTCGCGCTTCCACTTCCTGCGCCAGCAGGCGAATCGCGAAGGCAGCGAGCCCTGCCGCTCGCTGGCCGACTTCATCGCGCCCAAAGACACCGGCCTGCCCGACCACATCGGCGCCTTCGCCGTGACCAGCGGCATCGGGCTGAAGGAGCTCACGCGACGGCTTCCGCGCTGCGAACGACGACTACAACGCCATCATGGCGGAGGCGCTCGCCGACCGTCTCGCGGAGGCCTTTGCCGAGTGCCTGCACAAGCGCGTGCGCGATGAGTGGGGTTACGGCCGCGCCGAGACCTTCACGCCTGCGGAGCTGATCCAGGAGAAATATCGCGGCATCCGTCCGGCGCCCGGCTATCCGGCTTGCCCGGACCACACCGAGAAGGGAACGATCTGGCAGCTGCTCGATGTCGAAGCCGCAACCGGCATGCGCCTCACCGAGTCGTTCGCCATGTGGCCGGGATCGAGCGTCAGCGGCCTCTACTTCGCGCACCCCGAGTCGCGCTACTTTTCACTCGGCAAGATTGACCGCGACCAGGTAGCCGACTACGCCGCTCGAAAAAAACTAAGCGTCCCGGAAGTCGAGCGCTGGCTCGGGCAGAATCTCAACTACGATTCCGCCGGTTGAACTCTGCGGCTGTGCGCCAAGCGACATAAGCAAATGCAGCTTGGAAGCGTTGACTTTTTTTCGTAAGATAGTGGCATCCGTTTCCACGCTTGTCACTCTGCGGAGAACGCAACTTGCTTCGCCGTTTGCCGTCTATCGCAGGAGCTTCCATGACGTCGTCGTCTTACAACCGAAACACCAGGGCCCCGCACCGTGATTGAGTCAGCGAAAAATCTTCCCCGTCCCGACGAGAAGCCCTCTATCCTCCACATCTGCAAGCGCGAGGTTCTGCGCCCTCTGCGCGATGAGATCCTGCGTCTCTCCGGGTATGCCGTCGAATCGACCTGTTTCATCGAACAGGGCCTGAGCCTGTTCGAGACGCGCCCTTTCTCCCTCGTCATTATCGACGTGGAGGGAGAAGAAGGCATTCCGCAGTCAGAGAAACTCTGCTCCGGGATCAAGACCCTGCGTCCGAAGCAGCTGGTAGCATTCGTCTGCAACTGGCGCGTCGCCATCCTGACCGATTGCCCGGACGAAGTCCTGCGCACCGAATTTGATCCAGGCGCGTTCGTCGCCGGGGTTCACCACATGTTGCAGCCGAGCGCTTAACACGCAGGCCGCGCTCCGTTGCTTGCGCCCCCGCACTCCCCGTGATACAACTTGGATATTCCAGTCAGCTTCGGCTGATTTGAATTTCATGCAGAGTGGTTGAGGGACGAGCCCTTTGACGCCACGACAACCGGACAGAACAAAGGCGTACCGGTGTCAACTCTCTCCTGGGCAGGTTGTCTGCTACAGGGAACATGAGATTCGGTACGCGGTCCGGCAGTCCTGAAGTGTCAAACAGCCGGTTCTGCACCTCCGCATTTCTTTTCCCTGCCAGCCTTTCCCCTGCCAGTTGAGCGCGTCGAAAGCCCAGTTCCCAATTTCTCTAGCCTGAGGAAAACGGAGCTGAGCAATGGAGTATTCCTGTCAGACCTACGAACTGAAGTGCAATGAGTGCGGCCGTCGCTTTGGCAATCGCCCGCTCTCCGGCTGCCCCGACTGCCTCGCCCCGCTCGAGATCGCCTACGACCTCGAACTGATTCGCAAGCAGGGCCGCTTCACCCGCGCCAGCATCGCCGCCGGCCCCTTCAACATCTGGCGTTATGCCGCGTTGCTGCCCATCCCGGAAGGCTTCGAGCCTGACCTGCCCGTCGGCTTCACGCCGCTCTTGCGCGCACGCTCGCTCGGCCGCCGCATCGGCGCCGACAATCTCTACATCAAGAACGACGCCGTCTGCTTTCCGACGCTTTCGTTCAAGGACCGCGTCGTCTCGGTTGCACTCGCCAACGCGCAGAAATTCGGCTTTGAGACCGTCGGCTGCTCCTCGACCGGCAACCTCGCCAACTCGGTCGCCGCACAGGCTGCCCGCCTCGGCCTCAAGGCCACCATCCTCGTTCCCTCCGACCTTGAGCCCGCCAAGATTCTCAACACGCTCGTCTACGGCGCGCGCCTGGTGCGCGTCGACGGCAACTACGACCACGTCAACCGCCTGTGCACGCTCATCGCCGATGAGTACAGCTACGGCTTTGTCAACGTGAACCTGCGCCCCTACTACGCCGAAGGCTCGAAGACGCAGGGCTACGAGATCGCCGAACAGCTCGGCTGGAAGCTGCCCGACAACGTCGTCTGCCCCATGGCCGGCGGCTCGCTCATCCGCAAGATTCGCAAAGCCTTCAACGAACTGATCGCGCTCGGCCTGGTCGAAGACAAGCCGGTCCGGTTCTTCGGCGCGCAGGCCACCGGCTGCTCGCCTATCTCGCAGTCCGTGCGCCACGGCTGGGACTACATCGAGCCGCAGAAGCCCAACACCATCGCCCGTTCGCTCGCCATCGGCAACCCGGCCGACGGACCTGCCGCCTCGAAGATGATCCAGGCGACCGGCGGCTGGGCGGAGGATGTTTCGGACGTCGAAATCGTCTCCGGCATCCAGGAACTTGCGGAAACCGAAGGCATCTTTACCGAGACCGCCGGCGGCGTCACCACTGCTGTCACCGCGCGCCTCTACGCGCAGGGCCGCATCCAGCGCAATCAGACCACCGTTGTCTGCATCACCGGCAACGGCCTCAAAACCACTGACGCGATCGTCGACCACTACCGCCACGTCGACGGCCGGGCCATCCGTCCGCGCCTCGCCGACTTCGCCGACTACATCGCCGAACTCGATTGCCAGGAGATCGACAGCTTCCCCGAGCCTGCCCTTGTCGGCTAGCCGCGTTCGCAACCACGACTCGTCATTCCGAGCGCAGCGAGGAACCTGCTTTTTGGAACCACCACGACGCCTGACGCAGAACCGCACCGCTCTCCGTCAGGCTCTTCGCCTCAGGCTCTTCGCCTCTCGCTTTTCGCACCAAAGGAGCTCATCATTTCGATCAAAATCATTCTTCCCACCGCGTTCGTCCGCCACACCGACGGCCAGAAGCAACTCTCGTCCGAAGCCGCTGACCTGCCCGCCCTGATTGCAGACATCGACCAGAACTTTCCTGCGCTCTCCACCCAAATCAAGGACGAGCATGGCAAGCTGCGCCGCTTCATCAACATCTACGTCAATGATGAAGACATTCGCTTCCTAGGTGGCGACGCCTACGCCTTCCAGGATGGCGATGAAGTCATGCTGATCCCATCCATTGCTGGCGGCTGCTGCAAGGAATAGCCTCCCGCCTCGCAACACACGCTTTTTCCTATGCGGACGGAACCGTAACTTGGGGCGCCCTCTGAGATGCCAGTTTCCTTCAAGGTGCGGGAGTACCGGAGGATGTCATGTGCCTCGTACTGCTGGGCCTGGCGCGCTCCTCGCCGGTTACCTGTTGGCGGTACAGGCATCCGCACGGAATGCTCGCGCTTACTCATGAGCCCGCGCGATTGCAGCGAATCATGTATCCGTGGATTGATCTCGCTTCGGGACTGTTATCCAGCGAAACTACGTGTGTTCCTGATGGGCAATTGCGTGCTCCCGCGCAGAGCAGCTATGCGCTTCGCGGGGCCTTCACCTGATGCGCGCTGCACTGTTCGTCAAGCTTTCGACTACGGCTTTACCTTCGGCCACCAGTCGCTCTGCAAATTTGCTTCATCTCTGGACACGCTGCCGGACGACGTCGTTCAACGTCGCAGTTCGCATCCTGCTTCTTCGCGATTGCCTCTGAGATAACTGTGATTCGATCAAAGGCCACCATCGAAAATGACCCCTCACAATCGAGGGTCGATTTACTTCTAGAATTCGAAATTCTATGGTGCCGGGAGGGGGGGTCGAACCCCCACGAGGTTGCCCTCGGCGGATTTTGAGTCCGCTGCGTCTGCCAGTTCCGCCATCCCGGCCTCTTCTCGATAGTACCAAACTACTGTGGCGGCGCGGGCGGCGGCGCGCTGTCATCTCCGCTTCCAAACAAGCGCTTGAAGAAGTTTTTCTTCTTGGGCGCGTTGGGATCGCCGCCGTCCGGCGCGGTGTTATTCAACATCTGGTCCACGATGCTTTGCCCGGAAGGGGCCATGCTGGAGCAGGTGCCCGAAGGCACTGTGCCGTCCAGGAACGCGACCGTGAAGTCGTTGGGGCAGCTCGCGTCCGCAGGGAGGTTGGTCACCTTGTCGATCCGCACTTCGGTGACGCCGGCCGGCCTGGTAAACCCGTGCATATCGGAATACTGCGGGAGTTGACCTGCGAGCTTCATGAATTCGGCCCAGATGGGTGCGGCGGCCTTCGCGCCTTCCAGGTTCACGTTCGTATAGTCATCATTGCCCACCCAGATGACGCAGATCAGGTTCGATGTGTAGCCGGCGAACCACGCGTCGTGCGAGGTTCCTGTCTTGCCGGCAGCGGGAGCCTTGAAGCCGCGCGCCCGCACCGTGGAGGCGGTGCCGCGCTCGATGACGCCTTCCAGCAAAGATTGTGTCAGGTAAGCTACGCGCGGGTCGAGCACCTGCTTGGCCGTAGGAGCGAAATCAGCAACGATGTCCCCGGCGGTGTTGCGTACGCTGGCCAGGGCCCAGGGAGTAAGGTGTACGCCGTAGTTGGCGAAGACCGTATAGGCGCCGGCCATGTCTACAGGCGTGGCGTTGTAGGTGCCAATTGCGACCGATGGGGTGCCGCGCGCGGAGACTACCCCCACGGTGCGGCCGAGCGCGGCGACGTTCTCATAGCCGACTTTCTGTGCAAGCGCAATCGTGGCAATGTTGAGCGAATGCGCAATCGCGGTGGCGGCGATCACCATCCCCGGGTACTCTCCCTTTTCGAAGTTGCCGGGGATATAGCCTCCGCCAAAATCCTGCGGATCGTCGTTGAGCTTGGTCAACGCTGTGAACACTCCGCTGCTGTCGAGGGTGGTGCCAAGCAGGGAAGTGTTGTAGGCGGTCGCATAGACAAAAGGCTTGAAGATGGAGCCCGTAGGCCGCTCCGCCAAGGCGTGGTTGAGCTGTGAGGAACCGTAATTGCGGCCGCCGACCATCGCGAGAATCTGGCCGGTGTGCGGGTTCAACGCGACGAGCGCGACCTGAGGGTAGTAGATAGGGCCCGCGCGCTTGCCATGTTGTTTGCGCACCAGGTCGTCGACCCCCCGCATTCCTGTTTCGACGGCCTCGGACGCAACGCGCTGCAGTTGGGGATCGAGCGAAGTGTAGATCCGCAGAGACTGACGGCCAAGGTCGTCGCCGAGACGTTGCACCAGCTGCTCATGCACGAGGTCAACGAAGTACGGTGCCTCGCTGGCATCGACATTCGGCGGTGCCAGGCGGATGGGCTCAGCTTTGGCGCGTTCGGCCTCTGCGGGCGTGATGGAGCCCATCTCCACCATGGAGTCGAGGACCACGTTGCGGCGCTCCATGGCGCGGTCCGGATGCCGGTACGGATTCCTGAAGTTGGGGTTTTGCACCAGGCCGGCGAGCAACGCACACTCGGCTAGATTGAGCTGACTCAGATCCTTGCCGAAGAAAGATTGCGCGGCTTCGCCGAATCCATTGATGGCGAAGCTGCCACGCTGGCCCAGGTTGATCTCATTCGCGTACATCGCGAAGATCTCCTGCTTGGAGAAGCGCGATTCCAGCTGGAACGTGATCATGATCTCGCGCAGTTTGCGCGACAGGTCCTTGCGCGGGGACAGGAAGAAGCCGCGCGCCAACTGCATCGTCAGCGTGGAGCCGCCACACTCCTTGTGGTGCGACATAAGATCCTGCACGGCGCACTTGGTGATGCGCACGTAGTTGACGCCACCATGCTCGAAGAACCGGCGATCTTCAATGGCCACAACGGCCTGCACCAGACGCGTCGGAATCTCGTTGAAGGTGACGAGCCGACGTTTGGTGCGGCCTTTATCCTCTGAGAGTGCCGTAATGAGCTGGGGCTCCAGTTTGTAGCCTTGCAGTGCGACGCCGTTTTCGGCCGTGATCGCGGTCACCTCACCGTCTGCTGTCGTGATGGTGGCGCCGTCGGTGGCAAGGTATGATTCCGGCCCGGGCTTGATGAGGATGGCGTTCGACCGCTGTTCGAAGGTGCCAAGCTGTTCCTTGGTGTTGTATCCGGCGGACTTCAGCGTGGATGCGATCGCGGGGATGGAGAGCCGCTGGCCGACGCGGACCTCCTGCGGGGCGGCGTAGATCTGCGCGACCGAGGCGAACAGTGGTCCGGCGGCGAGACGTTGATCCACCAGCACCTGGTACTCGTGGTACTCGTAGAAGAAAACGCCGGCGGCCACCAGCACGCCGAAGAGCACGACGACCATCAACAGGCGAAACGCCGACCAGAGCAGGCTGCCCTGGCGTTGCGCGGGTCCGATCTTGAGCTTGACGGCCATAGGTAGTTCCGGGTTCTCAGTTGCTAGTTGTCAGGAAAGACTTGAGGCGTTGGACGACCTCGGCGACCGGAAGGTCGTCAGACGTGTTGGTGAGGCGATTCACGACCTCCAGCTTGCCTTCGCCGAGCGAGCGGCCGACGGCGACGCGGAAGGGAACGCCGATCAGGTCGGCATCCTTGAACTTCACACCGGCTCGTTCGTCGCGGTCATCCAGCAGCACATCGAAGCCCGCAGCTTCGAGCTCACCGGCGATCTTTTCGCCGGCCTCGACCAGCGCCATTTCCTTGATGTTCGTTACCGTAACGATCACCTGGAACGGCGCGATCGATGGCGGCAGGGCATAGCTTTCGCCGCCGTTCTTTGCGGCAGAGGTCTCGATGGCCGCGGTAAGGATACGCTCCACGCCGATGCCGTAGCTGCCCATCGTCGGGACGATCTCCTTGCCGTCGCGATTCAGCACCGTCGCATGCATGGAGCTCGAATACTTGCGGCCCAGCTTGAAGATGTGGCCGATCTCGACCGCCTTGCCCAGGCGCAGCGGCTTGCCGTCGATCGGGTCCAGCTCGCCTTCGACGACGTTGCGGATGTCGGCGATAAGCGTCGGCGTGAAGTCGCGGCCCGGCGTGACATTGCGGAAGTGGAAGTCGAGCTTGTTGGCGCCCGCGACCAGATTACGGCGTCCTTCAAGACCTGGATCCATCACGACGATCGTCTTGAGGCCTTCGGCCGAATTGTCGCGCAGCACTCCCTTCAGCTTCTCGAGCGGCTTGCCCGATTTCAACCCATTCAGCGAGCCCTGCGTCATCACCTCGGGAATCCCAACCGGGCCCAGGAAACCGGCTGGTCCGCCGACATGCAGCGCCAGTTCTTCCGGCAGCATCGGCCGCAACTCGGCTACGCCCGCGACCGCCGTGCAGCTTGGTCTCGTTCACCTGGTGGTCGCCGCGCAGAAACGCGACGACCGGCCTGAGGGGCTCGCCCGCAAGCTGGCCCGTGCGCTCTCCCATGAAGGCGACGCACTTGATGTCCTGCGAGGCCTGAATGCCGAAGAAGCGCGTCACGTCGGCGATCGCGCCCAGCCCCGGCGTGGAGACCAGTTCCGGCAGCCCGTCGCCGGTGGGCTCCAGGTCCTCGACCGGCGTGAGGCGGCTGGTGGCTTTCTCCAGATTGGCGGCGTAACCGGAGGCCGAGCTTGCGATCAGGTCTTCGCCGGCTTCCGTGTAGACCATGAACTCCTGCGACTGCGAGCCGCCCATGGCGCCGGAGTCGGCTTCGACTGCGACAAACTCCAGCCCGCAGCGGTCGAAGATGCGCCGGTACACCCGGTCGTGCAGCGTCATAGCTCACGTCCAGGCCGGCATCGTCCAGGTCGATCGAGTAGCTGTCCTTCATCAGGAACTGCCGCACCCGCAGCAGCCCGGACTTGGGCCGCGGCTCGTCGCGGAACTTCGTCTGAATCTGGTACCAGATCTGCGGCAGCTGCTTGTAGCTGCGCAGTTCGTTGCGCGCGATCGAGGTGATGACCTCCTCGTGCGTCATGCCCAGGCACAGCTCCGCGCCCTTGCGGTCCTTCAGCCGGAACATGTTGTCGCCCATGCCGGTCCAGCGGCCGGATTCCTCCCAGATCTCGCGCGGGTGCAGCGTGGGCAGCAGGAACTCCTGCCCGATGGTGTCCATCTCCTGCGCGGATGATACGCGACGATCTTATTGATACTCCTGTTACCGAGGAACAGGTAGGAATAGATACCGGCGCCAAGCTGGCGGACATATCCGGCGCGCAGCAGCAGCCTGTGGCTTGCGACCTCGGCATCGGCCGGAGCTTCGCGGAGGGTAGGGATGAAGAGCTTCGACCAGCGGTGCATGCAATCCTTCCGGACCCCATGGTTCGGGGTGTGGTGCAAGCCTCCATTCTAGCGAATTTGCAACCGGGAAGGCCCGGCGCCCAGTTTGAGGACTCTGAGGAGGCAAGTCCGCCAGAAACACCGACAATCCCATTCCACGGCAGAGCAACGATCCACAGGGTATGGACATCCAACCCGCTACCAAGCTCTATATTCTGCCGTTCCACACAAGGCCGCGGAGTCTCCCCGCTCCTGCAGCCGTCGTCCCCGGGGTTCCTGAAACGGAGGATTGCTATGGCAACGAGCCGCCTGTTACACATCCTGAATACTGATCTACTTGCCGGAAACGAAGTCTTGGTCCGCTTTTCGGACGGAACCTCGGCCATCTACGATGGAGAAGAGCTGGAAAAGCTGCGACCTCGCCGCAAGCAGGATCCGGCAGACCGTCAGATCGCCTGACACATTCAAACACACGCTCTTCACAGGCTTGGGAGAATTGCGTCAGTGTGCGATAAGTGACAGACTCTCGGCGCAGATACGAGTACTTTCAAGTCAACCGTTTGCGGTAAATAGATAGCACATGTCTGCCCGAGAGGGCGATCGGGCTCGTCACCGCGACGGTTGAGGAAGCTGCTCATTGGAAAACGGCCGGCCACAAACACATATAGAGACGCCGCGTCCGCGCAATCTGATCCTGCAAAGGATGCCCGAGGAGCAGTTCCGTGCGATTTCGCGTTTCCTCGTGCCCGTCGATCTTCCGCTCGGGATGCGACTTTCCGAGCCGAATCAGCCTATCGAAAATCTCTATTTCCCTGCCTCCGGTTTGATCTCCGTTGACGCGCTGACAGAGCGTGGCGAGTCGGTCGAGGTGGGGGTGATGGGACGCGAAGGCTTCTCCGGGGTCAGCGCCCTGCTCGGCCACCGCCAGATGGCCCACTCCGTCGTGATGCAAGGCCCCGGAACCGGTCTGCGCATTCGAGCTGGCCTGGTTCGCGAAGAGTTCCTCAAGGGCGGCGTCTTTGCGCAGCTCGTTTATTCCTTCCTCTACATGCAGATGGTGCAGTCGGCGCAATCGGTGCTGTGTGGGCGGCTGCACTCGGTCGATATGCGGATGGCCCGCTGGATGCTCACTGCGGCCGACCGGACACAAACCGACACACTGCAGATTACGCAGGAATTCCTCGCTCAGATGCTGGGTTCGCGCCGCTCCACAGTGACCGTTGCGGCCGGAGAACTGCAGCGCAAAGGCTTCATCGACTACTCCCGCGGCCGCGTGCGCATCGTCGACCGCGCCGGCTTGGAGGGGTTGACCTGCGAGTGCTATCACGTCGTCCGCGATACCTACGACGCACTCATCGGGCGCGACTACTAGCTCTTAGCTTTTGGAAGCCGGAAGCTGCCAAAGGTCGTGCAGGTGGAGAACACCGCGCACCTGGTCATCGCTTACCACCACCAGCGAAGTAATCTTGCGCTCTTCCATGCGCAGCAGCGCATCCGAGGCGAACGCATCCGGCGCGATCGTCTGCGGCGAACGGTTCATGATGTCGCCTGCCGTGCGCTCCAGTGCCTGCGCGCCGACGCGCTCCAGCAGCCGGCGCAGGTCGCCGTCCGAGATGATTCCGGCAAGCCGGCCCGCACCTTCCGCTGCTTCAGGCTCGATCACGGTCGTCATGCCCAGGCGCTTGCGCGACATCTCGTGAATCACCTCCGGCATCGGCGTCGCGGGAGACACCTGCGGCAGCGCCTCACCGCTATGCATAAGGTCGCCAACCCGGGCCAGGCGTCGTCCCAGCAGTCCGCCAGGATGCAGGTCGGCAAAGTGCGTGGGCTGAAAGCCGGAGCGTCGGCTCAGCTCCAGTGCCAGGGCATCGCCCAGGGCGAGCATCGTCGTGGTGGAGGCGGTGGGCGCCAGGTTCAGGCTGCAGGCCTCTTCCGACACACTCACATCGAGGTTCACCTCCGACGCGGTGGCAAGCGTGGAGGTGGAACATCCGGTCAGGCTCACCACGGGAGTCTTCATGCGTACAAAGACCGGCAGCAAACGCAGCAGCTCTTCGGTTTCGCCCGAGTACGAAAGCGCCAGGACAACATCGCCCGTGCTCACCATGCCGAGATCGCCATGCAGGGCTTCGACCGGGTGTAGAAAAAACGCCGGGGAGCCCGTGGAGTTCAACGTTGCGGCGATTTTGCGCGCGATGATGCCGGATTTCCCGATGCCCGTAACAGCAATGCGCCGCCCCGCACCTGCGGCTTCTTCCAGCAGGCGCAGCGCTCGCTCGAGAGCCGGCTGCATCTCCGCTTCCATACGCTCGGCCAGGCGGCGGAGCGCTTCGGCTTCCACGCGAACAAACTGCGCCGGACTGGAGGACGTGGAGGAGGACATGGCAGGGAACCCCAATCATGCTAGCAGAGGGTTAGCCCGACGCCGGATTGGCGATAGACTGGAAAGGAGCCAGACGGAAGGGAATTGAGTTCGATGCGGAAGGCGTTGGTCGTTCTGTTGATGATTGTGGGATTCAGCCTGCTGATCTGGGCCGGCGTGCACAACGCACGCGAGCGCAGGCTCGCCATGCAGCGGCAAAGCCAGATTGTCGTAACCAAGGCTCCCTCCGGCGAACCGGCGGCCGAGGAGATGACCCCCAAGCTCCAGGGCAAGCCGGCGCCGCCCTTCACGCTGGTGGACCTGAACGGAAAGAAAGTTTCGCTTGCAGACTTCAAAGGCCATCCTGTCTTTATCAACTTCTGGGCGACCTGGTGCGAGCCGTGCAAGCTGGAGATGCCGTGGCTCGAAGAATTCAGCAGGAAATACGCGTCGCAGGGACTTGTCATGCTTGGCATCTCAACCGATGACGCCGGCAAGAACGTTGTAGCAGGCACGGTCAAGAAACTCGGCGTCACCTACCCCATCCTGCTCAAGGACGAAAAGATTGAAGACGCATACGACATTCAGGTCGATCCGGAATCCTTTTACGTGGACAAATCCGGCAAGGTAATGCTCGCGACGGCCGGCATCATGGACGGTCAGGGCGGCAAGGACATGATCGAAGCCAACATTCAGAAGCTGCTGGCAGGGGGTGGACGATGAAGGCCGCTCTATATCTCCTGGCAGTCCTCAGCGCGGGGCAGTTTGGGTCTCTGGAAGCTCCGCCCCGTCCGGCACGGCAGTATGTTCTTTATGTGGCGGAGGCGCAAACCGTACCGTCCGGCAAGCGCGCCACGCTGGACCTGCACTTCCGCGTGGAGAACGGATACCATGTCAATTCCCACGCGCCTAAGTCTGACCTGCAGATTCCTACCGCTGTGGAGCTTGGTTCCGCTCCTGGAGTGAGCATCGGGACCGTGGAATACCCGGCAGGGAAGTCCTACACCCTGAGCTCCGATCCGGCGGAGAAGCTGGACGTCTATTCAGAGGACTTCCTGGTCAAGCTCCCGGTTACGGCGGCGCCCGGTGACCATGAGCTGAAGGGCATTCTGAAGTACCAGGCGTGCGATCGCGCGGCATGCTATCCACCGAAAACGTTGCCGCTCGATGTGGTATTTACAGCGAAATAGATTGGGTGCGGAATGGATGAGTTCAAGAGGCTGCAGCGGCTGCCGGCCTATGTGTTCAATATCACCAGTGAGCTGAAGGCGGCGGCGCGCAGGCGCGGCGAAGACATTATCGACTTCGGCATGGGCAATCCGGATGGCGCCACGCCGAAGCACATCGTAGACAAGCTGATTGAGGCGGCGCAGAAGACCGCAACTCACCGCTACTCGCTTTCGCGCGGCCTTCCGCGCCTGCGCAAGGCCATCTGCAACTGGTATGGTTCGCGCTACGGCGTCGAACTCGACCCCGAGACGGAAGCGATCGTCACCATCGGTTCGAAGGAAGGCATCGCCCACCTCTGCCTCGCGATGCTCGATGACGAAGATACGGTGGCGGTGCCCAACCCCAGCTATCCCATCCATATCTTCGGCCCCGTCATCGCCGGTTCACGCGTGCAGAGCATCGCCATGGATGGCCTCGATGAAAATACCATCATCGAGAAGCTGGAATACGAGCTGCCGCGCATGCAGCCGCGCCCGAAGCTGCTGATTCTGAATTTCCCTGCCAACCCCACCGCGCAGTGTGTGGAGCTGTCGTTCTTCGAGCGGCTGGTTCCGCTCTGCCGCGAGCTTGGCATCTACATCGTGCACGATCTCGCCTACGCCGACCTGGTCTTCGATGGATACCGCGCCCCGAGTATCCTGCAGGTCCCCGGCGCCAAGGAGATCGCCGTCGAGTTCTTCACGCTCTCGAAGAGCTACAACATGCCGGGCTGGCGGGTCGGCTTCATGGTGGGCAACAAGAACCTCGTCTACGCGCTCGGCCGCATCAAGAGCTACTTCGATTACGGCACCTTCACGCCCATCCAGGTAGCGTCCATCGCGGCGCTCGAAGGTCCGCAGCAGTGTGTCACCGATATCGTTACAAACTACAAATGCCGCCGCGACGTGCTCGTGCCCGGGTTGAACAAACTCGGCTGGCCGGTCGATCTGCCGAAGGCCACGATGTTTGCCTGGGCTCGCATTCCGGAGCAGTATCGCGCGCTGGGCTCGGTGGAGTTCGCGAAGAAGCTGCTGCTGGAAGCGAAGGTTGCGGTCAGTCCTGGCGTCGGCTTCGGCGAACACGGCGACGGTCACGTCCGCTTCTCGCTGATCGAAAACGAGGAGCGCACGCGACAGGCTTTGCGCGGAATCAAACACATGTTCCGCGCTGGCTGAACGCTGGAACCCTTAGCGCTCGCAACCCATCACACGGTCAGCGCACAACCCCGGTTCGGCGCTCACGCACGGAGTGTGCAAAGGATGTGCGACTCCATCTCCCAGGTGGATTGTTTGCCACATGCGGTTCCTGTCTACTGTCGCGCCCGAAAGCCGCGGCCAGTTGCGTCGGCATGAACGTGGTTTCCCTCGCATCCCTGCCGCATGCTTGCTTGCATTTGCGCCTGCCGCTCTCATCGCGCAGGATCCTTCCCCGCTGCTCGTCGACGCGCAGGTGGTGCAGAATCAGGTGGTAAGCCCGCTCTCGGGCGCCAGTCTGCAGGTGCCGCTCCCCCATCCCCAACACTCGCGAGACTTCACGTCAGCTTCAGAAGAAGGCTACCGCTGGCGCGGGCTGCTCTGGCAATCCGTCGAGTTCAACGTCGTCGAAAACAGCGGACGCGTCGGCTTCGAAAACGTCATGCGCGACGATCTGGCGCACAAGCCATTCTGGCACGATTGGCTCGCCTCCACGAAACAGTTCAACATGCGCCGGTGGAACGACGGCGACTTCCTGGTAGCGCTCTTCGGCCTCAGCGCTACCCGGCAGTGGCGTTGCAATGCGCTGCATCTCGCAATACGACCGGGATTTGCACACTTCACAACGCCTACCTGCGCAGCCCGGCACCGGTCGTCGTCTCCACCTATCCGCCGGGCATCGCAACCCACGGAGGAGACGCGGACACCGTACCCGGACCCGGTGTGGTGGATGCCAACGGAACTCCCACCGAGCCTGCTCTCGGACCCGTCACCCACTTCGTCTGGAACGCCTCGCTCAGCTACGACTACAAGGTCGCGCGCCACCTGGGCATGCGGCTTGCAGTCGACGAAAACGTCGTGCGTTACCGCACCGACAAGGTAGACGCGCCCGGAAGCGGCGCGCCCCCTTATGTAAGCTGGCTGTCAAAGCAGAACTTCATCAATCGTGGCAACTACGCGCTGCGCGTCGGGCCGGTCTTTTCATTCTGAGCAGAAGGTGCAGCCTTCCCAGTCCCGCTGCGTTGCTGCTGCATTGCCTTCTTCTGCGTCTCAAGAAAGCGCCGCACCCGGTCCAGCGTTCGCGCCTTGCCGAAGACGACCATCGATTCCAGCAGCGGCGGGCTCGCGGTCTTGCCGGTCAGGATCGCGCGCAGCAGCATGAAGTTCTCCTTCACGGTCCACTCCTTCGTCAGTCCCAAGCTGCTTCAGCGCCGGCTCGAGCGCCTCCACACTGAACACCGTCGCTTCCAGCAGCGGCAGCTGCTCCGCGGCAAACGCCAGCGTCTCTTCGAGCGTGCGCTTCTTGGGCAGAAAGACCTCCTGCGCGGGCATGACATCGTCCTTGAAGAAGAAGTCGCGTCAGATCGCCGAACTGCGCCAGCGTCTCGATGCGTGTCTGCACCAGTGGCGCAATCCGGCGCAGGTACTCGTCGGAGAACACGGTCTGACGCAGCGGCCTGGAAGAAGCTCTCCGGAGTCAGCGCGCGGATGTACTCGCCATTCAGCCACTTCAGCTTGGTCAGGTCGAAGACCGGCCCGCCCAGCGAAATCTTGCCGAAGTCGAACTGCTCCAGCATGTCGTGCCAGCGTAAAGATCTCGGCGGTCATCGTTCTTGTTCGGTCGGTGCCGGCATGCCGCCACCCATCAGGCCGAGGAAATTCAGCAGCGCCTGCGGCAGAAATCCCGCCTGCCGGTAGTACACCAGCGACACCGGATTCTTGCGCTTCGAGATCTTGCTCTTATCCAGGTTCCGCAGCAGCGGCATATGCCAGAAGCGCGGCAGCTCCCAGCCGAACGCCTTGTACAGCAGCACATGCTTCGGCGTGGAACTGATCCACTCCTCGGCGCGAATCACGTCGGTGATGCGCATCAGGTGGTCGTCGACCACGTTCGCCAGATGATAAGTCGGGAACCCATCCGACTTCAGCAGCACCTGGTCGTCCACGTTGTTGTGCGAGAAGGTGATGTCGCCGCGCAGCTCGTCGCGAAAGCTGGTCTCGCCTTCGGCCGGAACCTTCAGCCGGATGACATACGGTCGTCCCTCAGCCTCGAATGCAGCGATCTGCTCCGGCGTCAACTCGCGGTGCGCGCCGTTGTAGCGCGGCGGCAGCTTGGCCGCGATCTGCGACTTGCGCATCGCCTCCAGCTCCTCGGCCGTCTCGAAGCTCTGTACGCCGTGCCGTTCGCCAGCAGGATCTGCACGTACTCGCGGTAGATCTGCGGTACGCTCCGACTGGCGATACGGACCATACGGCCCGCCGACGTCCGGCCCTTCGTCCCATGCCAGCCCCAGCCAGCGCAGCGCGTCGAAGATCATCTGCTCGGACGTCGCAACGAACCGCGCCGGTCCGTGTCTTCGATGCGCAGCACGAACTGCCCACCGCGCTGCCTGGCATAGATGTAGTTCAGCAGGCCGATGTAGGCGGTGCCCACGTGCGGGTCGCCGGTAGGCGAGGGTGCGATACGAACGCGGATAGGCTTGGTAGTTTCAATTTCAGAATTCATCATGTGGGCTGCTGCTTAATGCTAGCAGACACGCTGCATCAAAGATTCGGAAGCGCCTCCACGAACACTCCGGGTTCTCTTGCAATTCTTCAGCTTTAGAGTGTTCACTGCTTTCGCGCTGCCAGAGACATCTCCTTTGCCCAGAGTAATGGCCCGACTTTGCAATGCTGCAAGTCTGCATCTCAGGACGAGACTACAGCTCCATCGCAAACTGCGCACCGAGGTGGTGCGGTGTCGGCTTTGGCTCTGAAGCCAGCGCAATCACCAGCCGTTCCAGCACCAGCCGCTTGTCCGGCGGACTCGACCGAATCTCCAGATCCGTCCGGGCAATCAGCCGCAGAGCCCGCGTCAGGTCCGAGCGCGACTTGTAGCGCCGTGCCTGCCGGATGAGGTCTTCCGCGGCGAAGGGCGGCATGCGGAAACCCTGCCACAGCACCGACCAGATCGCCCGCGAGTCGCGCACGTTTTTTTCCAGAATCACCAGCATCTGGCGGAAGGTCCGCGCCAGCATATACAGGTGCCCGATGGCCGAATCCTCGCCACCGTCCGACGCATTCAGCAAGCCGTGCAGCAGCGCCAGCGCCTGCGGACGGTCGCGCCGGCTGATGGCATCGGTCAGCTCGTAAAGATTGCGCTGCTTGGCCGCGAGCACCATCGTTTCGACGTCGCCCAGCGTAATGGTCGGCGGCGGCACCGCGCTGAAGTTCTCCGACAGAATGGGCACTTGCTGCACTCGCAGCTGCTTGCCTTGCGCGTACAACGCCAGTTTTTCGAAGTCGCTCGCGATCAGCATCATGTCCGCGCCCAGCGCATCCACCAACTCCCGAGCGGCATCCGGGTCGATGCGCACACCGCGCACGGGCGCCTGTTCGATCAGCCAGCGAGCCGCGTCGCTCTCGTCCACGCGGGCCAGCTCTACCAGTCCACACCACTCGCCCAGCGTCTCGCGAATCCGGTCGAACCGCTCCTTGTCCTGGAAGTCCATCTTGCGCAGGTCGGTCGGAATCGAGAGATGGTCAGCCACGAACACCAGGAGCGCCTGTGGGTTTGGGCGGCGGAAGTAGGCATCCACCGCTGCAAACTCATCCTTCTTCGAACCTCGCCCATACAGCAGCTTCAGGTTGCGGACGAAGATGACTTGGAAAGGCACCATCAACGACGGCGTCTGCGCCAGGTCGAGTGCGTCGAAGATGGAAGTCTCCGCCAGGTCCAGTTCGTGCAGCCCAAAATCGCGCTGGTCTTCCGGCAGCAGAGCCCGCAAAATGCCGGCGCGGCAGCGTTGATACAGGAAAGCTTCGTCGCCGACCAGAACATAGCCCGGCCTCAAGCCCGGCGTGTGCAGCTCGGCAAGAAATCGGTCAGCGCTGGCGAACGACTTGATCGGGGCGGACATCAGTAGCTCTCCAGGATGGCTGAAACCACGGTCTGAGCGAAGTCCCGCGCAAGCCGCTGCACCGCCGGCGAATCCTCCTGAATAAAGGAGGTGGTGTCCTGCGTCGATTGGAATTGTTCTCGAAAGGGGAGCGCATCGTTCTGGTACAGCACCCGCCCATCGCGAGCCGTCAACGTCACGCGCGCCGTAATCGTGATCAGGTAGCTGGAGGTCTGCCCGGAAGAAGAGTCATACGTAAGCGGCGAAGCCGATTGCGAAAGGATCGTCCCGCGCAGGGTGGCATCGGCGTCGGCGTCCTTGTTCACAATCTGGTACCGCGTCCGTGTATTCAGCTCGCGCACGATCGCCTGGGTGAACGCGAACTCCGTGTGAAATGCCTGCGCGCGTGTGGTAAACACCGGCACCGCCAGCGTTCGCACGTTGGCCGGCAGATGGGCCGACGCCCCCACCGCGTGGTATCCGCAGCCGGTGGTAAGCAGAAGGCACAGTGTGAGTAGGCCGAGGCGCACAGCCTATTGTCGCATTCCGCCGGATCTGTGGCAGTGGAAGATCCCGCCGGGAAGCCGCTCCGTCATCGGCTGATTCAGGCGAAGACTCCCCCGGAGTGTTTGGCATCTCATGGTCACCTGCGCACCAGGTGAACGCAAATTTTCGCTATCCGAGGACACTGCATGTATCACCACGTAAAAAAACTTATGTACACCGTCAATATCGGCACGCCCAACGTCAAGTTCGGCAACATGCTGCTGGAGCAGTTCGGCGGAGCCAACGGCGAACTCGCCGCCGCCATGCAGTACACCATCCAGGGCTGGAACTGCGTCGACGACCTCGCGCGCCGCGACCTCCTGCTCGACATCGGCACCGAAGAACTCTAGCCACCTCGAAGTCGTCGGCGCGCTCATCCGCATGCATCTCAAGGACCTCAAGACCAACCGCGAGGCCGCGGAAGCCGATCCTCTCGTCACCATCGCCGGCGGTGGCGGCGTCGCCTCTACAACTCCATGGGCAACGCCTGGACCGCCGACTACCTCAAGATCACCGGCGAACTCGACGTCGATCTGCGCAGCAACATCGCCGCCGAAGCCCGCGCCAAAATCGTCTACGAGCGCCTCATCGATCACACCGACGATCCCGGCACGATCGACACCCTGCAATTCCTGATGACCCGCGAAATCACCCACATGAAGGCCTTCTCCGCTGCTCTCGAGAGCATGGAAAAGCCGCCCTTCTCCATCGGCTTCCTCAAACCCACGCCCGGCATCGTCGACGAGTACTTCAACGGCTCAACCGGCGACGGCAACGAGGGCGAAGACCGACATGCGCGGCCCCTGGCAGACCTCCTTCGGCCTGCACCCGGTCGAGTCCGCAGATGAACGGCGGCCCCGGCCTCTCCGTCGACGACGTCGACGGCACCGAAGATCAGGAAGAACGCGGCAAGCAGGACAGCGGCAAGAAAGCCACCACCTCCGCCGCCTCCGAAGCCCTCAGCCAGACCAATCCCAGCACCAACAAGCCCGGCCTCGACACGGCAGCTGTGCCGGCGAAGATGGGACGTCAGCTGGAAATGGCCGGCCATCCAAAGCACCAACCGCCGAGCAAGGTTTCGGCAAAGGGCAAGACCTGCAGCTGCCGATCAAACAAAAAGGCAGCCCTCAACGGGCTGCCTCTTTGCATTTCTGCACTCTAGCCACGCCGTTACGCCGGTGCTCGCCTGGCCTTCGCTGAACCCGGGCTTGCGGCCCGCCTCCGGCTTCAGCACCTTCTGCGTGTCGTCGCCGGCCGTGATCGGCATGCGGCCAGCGCCGACTTCACCGGCGGCAGTTCCTTGCCCTCGATGATCAGCTTGATCTCCGCCGCATCCAGCGTCTCGCGCTCCAGCAGGGCCGCCGCCATGCGGTGCATGATGTCGTGGTTGTCTTCGAGGATCGAGTACGCCGACTTGTACGCCTGCATCGACGAACCGCCGAACCTCAGCATCGATCTGCTTCGCCGTGTCGTCCGAGAAGTCGCGCGCCTGGCCGATCTCGCGGCCCAGGAACACTTCCTGCTCCTTCTTGCCGAAGGTCATCGGTCCAAGCTCGCTCATGCCGTACTCGCACACCATCGCGCGAGCCAGCTCCGTCGCGCGCTCGATGTCGTTGCCCGCGCCGGTCGTCATCTGCTTCAGGAAGATCTCTTCCGCGCAGCGTCCGCCCATCATCATGGCCAGCTGCGTTTCGAGATAGTCCCTGGTCACCGTGTGCTTGTCTTCTTCCGGCAGGTGCATCGTCACGCCCAGCGCCATGCCGCGCGGAATGATCGTCACCTTGTGCAGCGGATCGGAGTGATCGCGCATGCGCCGCGACCAGCACGTGGCCGGCCTCGTGATACGCCGTGATCTTCAGCTCGTCGTCGGGCTGCGCAGCATGCGACTTCCGCTCCGCGCCCATCAGCACCTTGTCCTTGGCGACTTCGAAGTCGTACATGTGGACGGCCTTGCGGTTGAACCGCGCCGCCGTCAGCGCCGCCTCGTTCACCATGTTCGCCAGGTCGGCGCCGCTGAAGCCCGGTGTCCCACGAGCCAGAACGTTCAGGTTCACGTCCTCGGCCATCGGCACCTTCTTCGAGTGCACGCGCAGCACTTCTTCGCGGCCGCGAATGTCCGGACGATCCACCACCACGCGGCGATCGAAACGGCCCGGACGCAGCAGCGCCGGATCCAGCACGTCAGGACGGTTGGTCGCGGCGATCAGGATCACGCCGTCGTTGGACTTCAAAGCCGTCCATCTCGACCAGCAGCTGGTTCAGCGTCTGCTCGCGCTCATCGTGTCCGCCGCCCAGGCCTGCGCCGCGGTGCCGTCCCACAGCGTCGATTTCGTCGATGAAGATGATGCAGGGCGCATTCTTCTTGCCCTGCTCAAACAGGTCGCGCACGCGGCTTGCGCCCACGCCGACAAACATCTCCACAAAGTCCGAACCGGAGATCGAGAAGAACGGAACGTTCGCCTCACCCGCAACAGCGCGCGCCAGCAAGGTCTTGCCCGTTCCCGGAGGCCCGACCATCAGCACGCCCTTGGGAATGCGTCCGCCCAGCCGCTGGAACTTCTGCGCCTCGCGCAGGAACTCGATGATCTCCTTCAGCTCTTCCTTGGCCTCATCGACGCCGGCCACGTCCTTGAACGTGATCTTCTTCTGCTGCATGCGAGAGCAGGCGCGCGCGGTTCTTGCCAAAGCTCAGCGCCTTGTTTCCGCCCGACTGCATCTGCCGCATCATGAACAGGAACAGCCCAAGCAGCAACGCCATCGGAAGCAGTGAGACGACCGCGTTCATCCAGATGCTGGGCGTCTGATCCTTGTTCGAGATATCAACGCCATGCTCGCGCAGGCTCTTGTATAGGTCCGGATAATTTGCGGCAGTCAACGGGCTTGTGATGACGCTGTGAAACGTCTCCTTCTTATCCTTGTAATGAGCCGATGATCTTCGTCCCATTGACGGTTACGTCCTTCACCTTGCCAGCATCCACATCATTCTGGAACGTCGTCAGACTGACCGTCTCGTCCTTGCCCGCGCCGCTGGTCTTGACGACGTAGTTGTACAGGATGAACAGACCGGCAAGCAGCGAGACCCAGAGCAGAAGTTGTTTAACCGTCGAATTCAAGAGCATTTCCTCGTGTTATTGGCAAAGCGGCCGGGCGTGGGGGAGCAAGGCCCGGGTACGGAATTTAGACGTTGGCCGCTCCAATCCGGTAAGGGAGCGCGCCCAGCATCTGGCATTCCAGTTAGATTCTACTCCCTCCCGCCGCGATGCAAAGCAGGAAACATAAGGCATTTCACGCGCTCAACCATTACCTCCAGCCGCCCGCCCGCTGATCGAAAGCCGCAGTTCCCGCACGGTCCGCTGCACCACCAGGTTCTGGCTCAGCTTCAGCACGGCTCCCGGCCGGCTGGGGACCGTCGGGTCGGCAATCCCGGAGGGCTCAAGCCCTGCCAGCGCCAGAACCCGCCCGGTCTCGGCGAAATCCAGGCGCGCCCCAAGCTGCTGCGCCAGGGCCCGGATGACTCGCCGCCGCAGCGCGGGGTCCAGCTCCCGCAGACGCTCCAGCTCGACCGCCAGCATCTGCTCGCCCGGACCGGTTGGATTGGCTCGGCCGCCACCACGCACCGCCGACCCCGGAAGGGTAATCCGCGGCAACAGGCGGCTCATCTCGCCGGCCCAGCGCGTTTCCTCCTCCCGCGCCAGCTCGGCCAGGTTCGCCAGGGTCCGGTCAATCGCGGGATTCTCCTCCCGCAATAGCGGCAGCACCCGGTGACGCAGGCGATTACGTGTAAACGACTCATCGGCATTCGACGAATCCTCCCGCCAGTTCTGCTTCTCGGCGGCGAGATATGCCCGAAGCTCGGCGCGCGTCGTCTGCAGCAGCGGACGCACGATCCGGCCGCCGCGTTCCTCCAACACCGGCGAAATTGCCGACAGGCCCTCCAGCCACGCGCCGCGCAACAGCTTCATCAACACCGTCTCGGCCTGATCGTCGAGCGTGTGCGCCGTCAGCACATGCGTGGCGCGGCCCTCCGCGAGCAACCCCCGAAAGACCTCGTAGCGCAGATTTCGCGCGGCCTCCTCGACGGTCTCCCGTTCGCTTGCCGCACGCGCCGCGGTGTCGACCGAAGCCAGATGCAGCGGCACGCCCAGATGCTCGCAAAGCTCGACCACAAACCGCTGATCGGCATCGGCCTCCGCCGCGCGCAGGTTGTGGTGCACATGTACCGCGGAAAGGCCCACGCCGAGCGCGTTCCGAGGCAGCGTGTTGGCGCGCTGGAGCAGCAACAGCAGTGCCACCGAATCTGCCCCGCCGGAAACCGCGCAGCATACGCGATCGCCCGGACGAAGGATGGAAGATGGGAAGGTCAGCATGACGTCGGCGCTTTCGATTGTAAGACGCGGCGCCCGAAGTTGTTATACTTCGTGGGCTATGCGTGTCTTTGTCATTCTTCCAGCAGCAGGTATTGGCACCAGAATGTTGTCCGGCGCCTCGCACGGCGGCGACAAGCCGGCCGCCGCCAAGCAGTTCCTTACCGTCGGCGGAGTGCCTGTGCTGGTGCATTCGCTCCGTGCTTTCGTCGCATGCAGCCGCATCGCGGAGGTGCTGGTTGCGGTCCGCGAACCGGAAATGGAACGCGTCTCTGCCCTCATCACACAGTTCGGGTTGGGCGGCCGGGTGCGCGTGGTTGAAGGCGGCGAAAATCGCCAGGCGTCCGTCGCGCACGGCCTCGCGGCGCTCGCCGCTTCGGCCGACGACATCGTTCTGGTGCACGACGCCGTGCGTCCGCTGATCGACGTCCGCCACCATCGAGCGCACCATCGATGCTGTCGAAAAGCACGGCGCCGCCATCGTCGGCCTGCCGGCCGTCGACACCATCAAGCAGGTGGAGCGCACCGCCGACGGCGCCCTCATCACCTCCACCATCCCGCGCGAACGCATCGTCATGGCGCAGACCCCGCAGGGCGCCCGCTTCGCGCTGCTCCAACGTGCCTTTGCCGAGGCGGAGGCCGATGAGTTCTCGGGCACCGACGAGGCCAGCCTGCTCGAGCGCGCCGGCATTGGCGTCTGGGTCGTCGCCGGCTCCGCCCGCAACTTCAAAATCACCCAGCCGGGCGACCTCGAGCTCGCCGAATTCTACCTCGCCCGCGAGCACAAGGCGTAACACCGATTCCCACCGGTTTGACCGATCAAGGCGGATGAAGAATGGCAAGCACCGCTGGGCACGAAGGGGGCAGGCACGATGAACTCACCCGCGTCATCATTGGCGTTTTCTAAGATGTATACAACGAGCTCGGCCCTCGCTTTCTGGAATCGGTGTACAAGGAATGTATGCGGCTCGCCCTGACACAGGCCGGACTCTCCGTCCATACGGAAGTTCGGATAACGGTGAGGCTTCGCGGTCGGGTGGTCGGAAGCTTTAAGGCCGACCTGGTCGTCAACCGATCTGTCCTCGTGGAACTGAAGGTCTGCGAGGCTTTGTGCAAGGAGCATGAAGCGCAAACCTTGAACTACTTGCGAGCTACTGAGATAGAAGTCGCGCTGTTGATGAACTTCGGCCCGTCGGCCAGATTCAAACGCCTGATGATGGATAACGGAAAAAAGAAATCGGTGGCATCGGTGGAAATCGGTGTTAAGTCTTCCGAAGCGGGGGCAAGGATCTGATGGGCATGAGAATTGGTTTTGGTTTTGATTCGCACGCATTCAAGGCCGGTGTGCCGCTGATCATCGGCGGGCTCGCAATCGAGCACTCCGAGGGACTCGCCGGCCACTCCGATGGCGACGTGCTCCTGCACGCCATCACCGATGCACTTCTGGGCGCGGTCTCGGCGGGCGACATCGGCACGTTTTTCCCGCCGACCGACCCGCGCTGGAAAGGCGCTGCGTCGAGCCTCTTCCTGCGTACCGCTCTTGAGGAGATCAAGTCGGCCGGCTATCGCATCGTCAATGTCGATACTTGCCTGGTCATGATGCGGCCCAAGATCGTGCCGATCGCGGGCGAACTTCGCGAAAGCGTTGCCGAGCTGCTCGGCGTCAAGCCCGGCGAGGTCGGCATCAAGGCCAAAACGCCCGAGGGCCTCAACCAGGATGGCGTCGCCGTGGCCTACGCCACCGTCCTGCTCGAAAGCCTCGACGCTGGCCAGGGACTCGCCACCATGTCCGCAACCGCCGATGTCGATGACGTGGACGACGTCGTCGAAAGCCTGGTCGTCGGCGTGCGCGACACCTCCGCCCTTGGGCGCAAGGTGCCGGCCTTCGATACCGACGACCTCACCTGAGCGTCTCGCTTCCCACGGAGTGACCTATGGAATGGTGGGGACCGGGGCACAGCTTCGAACAGCACGAGACGGGCGATGAACTCACCTTCATCACCGTCCGCACGCCGCGCAAAGCGGAAGCCGCTTTCGCCATCATCCTCGCGTTAGGAGCGCTCGTTCTGCTTGGCCTGCAACAGGTTGCCTTTTCTCTCCTGCTGGGATTCGCGGCCGCGACCGCGACATTCGGATTTTTCTCCCGCAGATCCAGGCGCCTATCCGTCACTGACTGCAAGCTTCGTGGAGATTCCGTGAGTGTGGAATGGTGCGAAGTGTTCGAGTTACGGTACGAGAACGGGGACGAGGACAGACCCTCTGGTCTTGCCGCCAGAACATCGCGTTGGAGTTCCCGGTGTCTTCTGCAGGGGGCGACCTCGGAGGAATGCCGGTTGATCATCGCGGCGATCTATCGCAAGTGGCCGGCTCTGCCGATGGCGAAGCGTCCGGCGGGAATTTGGGAAAGCATCGTGGGTTCACTGGGCAAGGAAACGTCAGCGTGAACGGTCGCTGGTTTGTTGGCGGTTATCGCGCAGACGGTCGCCAGGCGCGGCGCGCGATGGTTAGAATTGCCGCGAGGACATCCACACCATGAAGGTCACCACCGTTCAGGGACACATTCAAAAGAACATCTCCGAGGCCAGCGGCACCTTTGGATGGCTGATGAGCGGCATCACGCTAGCGACGAAGATGATCGAGGCCAAGATCCGCTCCGCGGGGCTCGATGGCATTTACGGCGCATTCGGGGCGGAAAACGTGCAGGGAGAGCAGCAGCAGAAGCTCGACGTCTACGCCAACCAGGCCCTGATGGACTGCCTCGAAACCCGCGACTCGGTCGCCGCGCTGGTCGAGCGAGGAAGACGAGAAGCCGGTCATGTTCGACCGTTCGATCGATACCGGCAAGTACATCATCGTCTTCGACCCGCTCGATGGATCTTCCAATATCGATGTGAATGTAAACGTCGGCACCATCTTCAGCGTGCATAAGCGCCTCACCTGGGGATCGCTGGAAGAATCCGTGCTGCAGGTGGGCAGCCGGCAGGTGTGCGCGGGATACGTGCTCTACGGACCTTCCACTATCCTCGTCTACACCACAGGGCAGGGAGTGCATTCGTTCACGCTCGACCCAACGATCGGCGCGTTTGTGCTCTGCCAGGAAAACATGAAGATGCCCGACAAGGGCTTCTACTACAGCACCAACGAAGCCAACATCGCCACCTGGCCTGCTGGCTATGAGGATTACATCGGCGCCATGCGCAACGACAGCTACAGCGCGCGCTACATCGGCAGCCTGGTCGCGGACTTCCATCGCACGCTGCTCAAAGGTGGCGTCTTCCTGTACCCGCCCAACAAGCAAAAGGCCGGCGGCAAGCTGCGTCTCCTCTATGAGGCCAATCCGCTCGCCTTCATCGCCGAGCAGGCCGGCGGCAAAGCCTCCAGCGGCACCGGACGCATCCTGGACATCAGGCCCACGGAAATCCATCAGCGCACGCCCTTCATCGTCGGCAGCCGGCACGAGATGGAAGCCTTCGAGAAGATGATGCACGGTTAGCCCAGCCCGCGCTGTTTTCCGCAAATGTCCGCGTTCGATGCGGGCTTGAGCGATCGGCTGTTGACTGCTACACTAACCAAGGTTCGGCCGAGCGCAGTGCCGCTCCCGCGCCGGTGTGGGGTTGTAGCTCAGTTGGGAGAGCGCCTCGTTCGCAACGAGGAGGTCAGCGGTTCGATCCCGCTCAACTCCACCACACAACCCTTCCAACGGCATCCTGGACTGCAGAACTCCAGCTTCATCGCCCTGTTTCTGTGTGGCCATGACCGCCATGGGTATCCACGGACGGACAGGGCAAGCGCGCTCCGGGTTGCCACTCTTTGCAAACGAGCGCTGGTGCTTTGCCGTGCTGCGTCTACTTCGCGGCTGGTATTTTTGGCGCAACAGGCGTCGCATGCGTCAGGTCCCTGGGCCAATCGGACGGAACCGCTGGCCCCGTCTCAGCCTCGACCATCAAGCCCATATAGGAGAGGTACGCCGAGACCGGTGCGTCAGCCAAACCCTTCAGTCCGGCTAGGGTGCAACGCGCATTCAGGAACGCACCGGGAATATCCAGATGGACCGGCTCGCGCGTGTGAAACATGCCGAAGGTCTTCTCCTGCCCGAGCTTTTCGTACTGCTCGGCTACCAGCGCGCTCACGTCCACGAAATCCACGTGACCTTCCTGCTGGGCAATCTTCCATGAGATTTCGCGGTAGTTGTTGACCCCGACTTCTACGTGGCCGTCCTTCCACACGTTGCGTGTCGTGAGCGACAGGACGATGGGCCGCGCGCCCGTCGCCTTGGTATCGCGGACAAATTTGCGCAGGTACCAGCCGAAGGTGTGTACCGTCTCGTGCTTGTGGGTCACCATGTTGTCGATCTCCTCGGTCTCTTCGCCGATGTCCGGGATCGTGCCGCGCGCTACCTGGTCGTTTAACGGGAAGACGTCGTTTTGCCCCAGCTGCAAGAGGACCACGTCGCCTGGCTTGAATCGGCTGACCGCCTTGTCCCAAAGCCCTTCGGTCAAGTACGTGCGGGTTGAGCGGCCGCCACGTGACAGGTTGACGACGTTTACCTTGTCGGGATCGAAGAAGGCATAAAAGAACACGCCCCAGCCCTGGGCTTCGGCGTAGCCTTCGTTCGTTCGGTCGACGTGGTACGCGGCCGTGGAATCGCCCACGATGAAGATGCTGTGCAGCGCGGGGTTGAAGGGCTCCGGGAGTTGTTGCGCATCGCTCGCGTGAACATTCGGTACCTGAGCGTAGCCCGGGGGCCGCGAGGTCGCTGCAGCCGGTGCGCTCGGCGTCTGAGCAGGGAGCAGCCAGGCTGTGCTGACCACCCAAAGACAGGGTGCAACCAGCCGACGGAACAGCAAAAACGCCGCGAACCGGCGCCATGTCATATTGCAACTGCTTACCCACCGTAGCTTTCGAGGCGCCATGGAAATGCTCCCATCCGGAAGGAGCTTTTGTCCCGCGAGGGAGCCCTCCACTTCAAATGGTCTTACCACCGTTTGATAGACATGGTCAACAAGAGTTCAGGATTGAGCCAGAAAGCTCTGCTTTGCCGACGCTCCGGGAACTCGCTTGCAATGTTTGTGCGATTGGCGCTTGCCGCGCTAGGATGGGCGGCATGAGGCAGGCAGAAGGTGCGGCGCCCGCGCGGCGCCCGTGGAGAACCTGGGCGGCGCTCCCCGGTCAGTTCTGGCGGCTCGCCCTGACTGTCGCACTGTTCAACGCAGGTGTCTCCGTCTACCTGTTTCTTTACAGTCTCTTTCTGCTCGACCAGGGAATGCGCGAGCAGCGGATCGGCTTGCTCGTCAGCGCGATGACGTTGGGCAGCATCACCTCCACGCTGGCCATCCCCGGCCTGGCCCAGCGCTGGGGTCTGCGTCGCATCCTGGTGCTGACTTTGCTTCTTCTGGGCGGTGCGCTCGCGCTCCGGACGTTGGTGGTTTGGTTTCCAGCGCAGATGTTTTTCGCCTTCGTCAGCGGCTCGATCCTGTCGGGATGGGTGGTGTGTCTTTCGCCGGCGGTCGCGGGGGTTGTACAGGAGAATCAGCGCCCGCTCGCGTTCAGCATCCTGTACTCCATTGCGGTCGCGACGGGCAGCATCGGCGGGGTGGTTGGGGCGCAGCTTCCGGCGCTCTGGATGCGAATCGTGTCCGCTCCTCTGGAAGCCAAGCGTTTGACCCTGCTCTCGGCCTGTGCCCTGGCCGCGCTGGCGGCCTGGCCGGTTGCTGGGATTCGCCTGCCGTGGCGCGGTGCCGAAGCTGCTGCGCGGCGTCCGCTCAGCCGATTTCTTCAGCGATTCCTGCTTGCAAACGGATGCTGGGGTGCGGCCATCGGCATCTTCAATCCGTTTACTGCCGTTTATTTCACAACCCACCTTCACGTCTCTCTGCCGCGGCTTGGCTTGTTCTTTGCCGTGGTGCAGGCTTTGCAGGCTGTGGCCGTGCTGTGCGCGCCCGCTTTGCTGCGCCGGGCCGGGCTGGTGAGCGGAATCGTCATCCTGCAGGTCGCCACGGCGATGTCGGTTGGCCTGCTCTCCTCGAGCCACAGCGTCGGTGCGGCGATGCTGTTCTACTGCGGCTGCATGGCGGCTCAGCACATGACGGAACCGGGCATGCAGAGCCTGCTGATGGGTCGGGTCGCCGAGGGTGAGCGCAGTCGCGCAGCCGGATTGGCATTCCTGGTCACGTCCCTGGCTCAGGCCACAGCGGCCTCCGCCGGTGGGTTCGCCTTCGGGCGTTTCTCCTATCCGACGGCACTCGCAGGCGTGGCAGCGGCCATCCTGGTCTCCGCGGGCGTCTTCGCGGTGCTTTGCGGTATACGAGGACGCGACCAACCCTCAATCCTTACGCAGGACCTGGCCGGAGACGTTGCAGCAAGTCCGCTCGCATGAACTTCGCACGTTGGCCAGCGACCAACCTACAAATTGTGGGATAGACGAGAGCCGCGGGCTATGCCTTATCATCGACGCAGGAGCTGACAGAGTAAAGCACGGAGCGGATGACAAAGGCCAACCCAGGGAGTGGAAAGGAACCGAAGGTTCCGGCAACCGCAGATGAGCGCCCGGCTGCTCGCCGGTCCAGCGCCGGACACGCGACACGGGTAAGAATTCAGCAGGTTGCGCTCGAACTATTTCTCAAAAAAGGCTATCAATCCACGTCGACGCGGGACGTCGCGGCCGGGCTGGGAGTGCAGCAGGCGTCGCTCTACTACCACATCAAGAACAAGCAGGAGCTCCTGCACGGCATCTGCTATTCGTCGTTTGTGCAGGTGATCGAAAACGCCGAAGCAGCGGTCGCGGCTGCACCGGACGCGCGGGAACGCGTACGTTGCCTCCTGCGGACTCACCTGACGACCACCCTCGCTTACCAGAAAGAGTTCTCCATCAGCATCATGGAGTGCCGCGCGCTTTCTGCGGACTATCGCGCGGAGATTGAGAACCTGTGGCAGCGCTATCGCGTGACCATCTTCGCAGCGCTGGACGGCGCAAAGGCGTCGGGTGTTATCCGCTCCGATATCTCCAACCACTACCTCTACACGGCCATCATGGACATGCTGAACTGGACGGTCATCTGGTACCGTCCACACCAGGGTCTGACCGTTCCGGAGATGGACAGCATCTTCGCCGCCATTTTTTTTGAAGGCGCGGCACTTCCGGCTTCCAAAGCAGCCAGCCAGGTGGCGGTGGCAAACATCAGCAGGGGGTGGCTTGGAGAGATGGTGTCCATCCTGCCGCCCACCGAAGTGAACGAAGCGCATGCCAGACTCCTGGACGCGGCCTGCTCGCTGTTCAAGGTCAAGGGGTACTATGCGACCTCCATGCGGGAGATCGGCGACCTGCTCGGTCTGCAGAAGGCATCGCTGTATTACTACGTCTCCGGCAAGGAAGACCTGATTTACCAGATCTCCAAGGCGTCGCTCGAGAACATTGCCAACGGCGTGCGCACCGCACTGACGCGTGTTGATGGCGCATTTGACAGGATCTATGTGCTGATCGTCTGCCACGTGGTGTGCCTGTTGCAGCACCAGAACTGGTACGCGGCGGCACATGACGAGCTGCATGCGCTCTCGGCTGAGCGGCGCGTCGAAATCGTGGCGCTGCGTGACGACTACGAAAAGCTCCTGCGGCAGACGCTCGCCGAAGGGCAGGCGGCCGGCATCCTGCGAACCGACGTACCTGCAAAGTTCCTGGGCCTCGTTCTTCTGGGCATGATCAACTGCATCTATCCCTGGTACCAGCCTGAGATTCACCTCACCCCGCTGGAATTAGGCTGCCTGCTTGCGGACCTGTACCTGAATGGCGTCTCGGTGCCTGAAACACCGATCGAGGCCTGAAGCTGGTCTGCATCTGGAATGGACGTGAAACGCTGTTCCGGTCGTAATCCTGCATCGCGCTCCAGACATTTGCATCGTGTCATTCCGCGCATGCGGCTTTCCGCTTGACAAGCAGTGGTCCAACCTCCGATAGTGTTCGGGAATAAAAAACTGTCGACCGGTTGATAGGCAAAATACATCCCCCAACCGGAACAAACTCCGTCCCGAAACCCGGATCCTGGCGATCCAGACGAGGCACCATGAACTCCTGCAAACAAACCTTCGAGGCATTGACTCAACTTCTCCTCACTGCAGGCGAGCGCCTGCAACGCACGTTCACGCGGCATCTTGCAGCGTGTGCGCTGCTGCTGTTCGCCATGCCGGCTCTTGCGCAGATCGGCGGGTCCGGCTCGATCACAGGCACCGTCACGGATGTCACGGGCGCCGTGATTCCAGGGGCGCAGGTGGTTGCAACCAACGATGCCACCGGCGTGCAGACGAAGCAGACCGCAACCGGCAGCGGCACGTTCACTTTGTCGCCTTTGCCTCCAGGCAGCTATACCGTGCTGATCAGCGCGCCGGCCTTTGCCGAGTTGAAGCAGGAGCATGTCCAGGTGGACGCCCTGCAGGTGGTTGGATTGAAGCCGCAGTTGAGGCCAGGCGGCAACACGGAGGTTGTCACCGTCGAAGGCGCTCCGCCCCAGCTCGACACTGCCAATGCAACCGTCGGCGGCACGATGGAGAACGAGGAGTACACCTCGCTCCCACTGCAGATCAACGGCGGCGCACGCAATCCCACGGCCTTCGTTTACCTCGAGCCCGGCGTGGCTCGCGGCGGATCCGGCGTGCAGACCGGCATCTTCAACGGCACCGGCAGCTCCGGGCCGTCTCGACGAGGTCTACATCGATGGCTTCCCCCAGACCAGCATTTACGAGCAGGGCGACCCGCGCTACGTCTCCAACATCATCTCCGTCGAAGCCGTCGATCAGTTTCAGGTCATCACCAGCAACCCGCCGGCGCCGTACCAGGGCGTCGGCCTGGAGAACTACGTCATCAGTTCCGGGACGAATCACATCCACGGCTCGGTCTTCGACTTCCTACCGCAATACCGCGCTCGATACGTGGGGCTTCTTCCAGAAATCCGTCATCAACCCGCTGACCGGAACACGCCACCAAGCCACAGGAACACCAAAGCGAATACGGCGTCACCCTCGGCGGACCCATCCTCGACGACCGATCTTCCTCTTCGCAACTACGACGGCTTCTACTTGCACAAGGACAACAACCCGATCTACACCACCATCCCCACGCTCGCCATGCGCCAGGGCAACTTCAGCCAATTCCTTACCCTGCGCCACGCCGCAGCCCATCTACGATCCCGCCTCGTGCCCGGTGGGCACGCAAGCGCAGGCACCTGCACGCGCACGCCGTTCGCCTTCAGCGGCACAGCTCAACGTCATCGATCCCGCCCGCATCGGCAAGGCCGAGCAGTTCATGCAGAGCTTCCTGCCCACGCCCATCAACACCAGCATCACCAACAACTACCTCTCGCAGATTCCCAGCTTCAAGCACCACTGGAGCACCATGGAGCGCGTTCGACTAGACGTCAGCGACAAGCAGCGCCTCTCCTTCATCTTTGGCGCGCAGCTTGGCGCGCGTCTACGGCTACCAGTCCAACGGCAGCAATCCCGGCCCGCTCCCCTACACCTCGGGCCAGGGCTTTGAGACCAAGAACAAGCTGTTCCTGTTCGAGCACACCTACACCATCAGCCCAGCACCTCATCAATCAGTTCAAATACGGCTACACGCGTTTCTGGGGACCGGTCTTCAATCCGACTACCGCAACCCCGGCTTCGGACTTGGCACCAATGCTGGCGTCACCGGCCTTCCCGGCGGACAGGCTTCGGCATCCTTCCCCACCGTGACCTGGGGCGGCAACAACGCCACCACCCAGTGGAGTGGTGACCAGGATTACAACGACATCACCAACTACTCCACCCTGCTCGACAACGTGGAGTGCATCAATGGCAAGCACACCTTCACCTTCGGCGGCATGCACCAGTGGCTGGAGGTACAGGATATCACCTTCACCACGGGCATCTCTCCTGTCACCCTCAACTACAGCAACAACCAGACCGCTCTGTTACATAACAAAACCGGCAATACGGCCACCGGGCACTCCTACGCCAGCTTCCTCCTCGGTCAGGTGAATCAGGGCAGCCTGACCCAGCAGACCTTCATCGACACGGGCGCACGCATTCAGCCCAAGCTCGCTTACGCGCAGGATGACTATGCGGTCACCACCAAAATGAACTCAACCTCGGCCTCCGCTGGGACTACTACCCTGCCTACAGCGAAGTCATCAATCGCTCCAGCTTCCTCAACCCCACGCTGACCAACCCCGTCACCGGCAATCCAGGCGCGCTGCAGTTTGCGGGCAATGGCCCTTCGCCGACGTACTGCAACTGCAACACACCCGTCAATCGACTGGTACAAGAACTTCGGGCCGCGCCTTGGCTTCGCCTACAGCGTCACGCCGACCACGGTCGTTCGCGGCGGCTTCGCGATCGCCTACACCCACGGCTCCGGTGCACGCAGCGCCCTATTCAAAGGCACGGGAACCGTCGGCTTCAGCGCAACGCCAAGCTTCACTCAGCAAGACCGCGGGGACGCAGCCTTCCTCCTTGACAGTGGCTTCCCCGCCTATACCCCGCCGCCGAGCATCAACCCCGGCTACGGCACCTTCTACACCACGCTCTCAAATGCGCCCGCCGCTGCAATGAACTATCCCGACCCTTATCTCGGCTCCCGTGCGCCCTACGCCAACATGTACAACTCGGCATCGAGCAGCAGTTCACCAAGGACTGGCCATGCAGATCAACTACGTCGGCACGCAGGGCCACTTCCTGCCTGTGGCGTCCGGCGGCGGACGCGGCTATCTGGAATAACGAACTCGATCCGAAGTATCTTGTGCTCGGCTCGCTGCTCAGTACCACCGTCACGCCCGCGGTCATCGCGAGCCGCAGCAGCTGACCTTCCCAGGTATCCAGTTACCCTATCCCAGCTTCTCTGGCACCCTTGCCCAGGCGCTGCTGCCCTTCCCGCAGTACTCGGGCGTCTCCGATACCTACGACAACATCTCCAACTCCAACTACAACGCCCTGCAGGTCATCCTGAAGCAGCGCATGTCGCATGACGTCGACTTCATGGTCAACTACACCTGGTGCGCCGAGATCGACGATAACGGCACCTTCCGCAACGGCTATCTACCCACGCGCGTCGAGCGCAGCCGCGGTCTTTCCGACTTTCCGAATGTCTTCAATGCAACGGGTATCTTCAAACTGCCATTCGGGACGGGGCAGCCTTTCAACCCTGGCAATCGGATTCTGCGAACTCTGGTCAGCGACTTCCAGCTCTCGGCCATCTACACCTACGCCTCCGGCACGCCGCTGGCGATCGTGGCTTCGGGTTGCGTGACGCCGGGCGGCGGACAATGCATGCCCGACTACAACCCGAACTACGTCGGCTCTCCGCGCATCGGATCCTCCTGGGGTAAAGGCATGACAGCCGCTACCGCATCCACCACACACTTTATCGACATCAACGCATTCATCGATCCCTCGGTGGGAGCCAGCAGCAACTCCGCCACCAGAGCGATGTACCCGCAGTACACCATCGGCAATCTGGCACGCACGCGTCCGTACGGACTACGTGGGCCGGCCAACTTCGATGGCGATATCAGCCTGAAGCGCAAGATCGTACTGCACGATCGTTACAACCTGCTGTTCGACGCTTCTGCTTTCAACATCACCAACTCCTTCATTCCGTCGTCCCCGGCGGTCAGCACCAGCACCCCCTCGACGTTCGGCACGGTGACCAGCCAGGCCAATTCGTCGCGCGACATACAGCTGGCGCTGCGCCTCAATTTCTAGCGAACAGACTCCTCACTACGCCGGCGCTCATGTAGCGTCGGCGTTTTTTCTGTGCTGGCTCGGGACCTAGGATGAGAGGCAATCCGGCGCAGAGACGTAAATGCGCAAACCCTTCCTCGACGTGGGCGACTTTCCGATTGACTGAAGCCCTGTGGTGCGGCACTCTGCTGACAGGTAATTGCGAAGATCCTTACCACCCTGACAGACAACGCGTGTCACTACTTGAGGAGGGAACCGCTATGGCAGCTTCCGGACCCAAGGCCCCTGCACCGCCGGAGATGACCGGTATGGGTGCGATCCCGCAGCAGGCGGGCGGTGTGATGTATCGCGTGTGGGCTCCGAACGCCACAGCCATGGCCGTGGGTGGCGACTTCACTCACGCCGGGGTTTTAGCGCCGGTGATCTGGAGTGAAATAGCGATGGCGCAGGAGGGCAATCCGGCGTACTGGTCTGTCTTCGTTCCCGAGGCAGTGGCGGACTCCCTGTACAAATTCGAAGTCACAAATCCAAATGCGGACACCACCGGGATTGCGGCCTTCTGGCCCTGGCGGCATGACCCGTATGCCCATGACGCGACGGCGATCGACGGAGCAGGGAACTCGGTGGTCGTAGACCGCGCCTACGATTGGTCGGGCAATCAATTCACTGCGTCACCGCGAAATGAGCTGGTGGTCTACGAACTGCACATTGGGACCTTCAATCGGACAGAGGCGGGAGTTCAGGGAACCTTCGCGGATGTGGAGTCCAAGCTGCGATACATTGCTGATCTGGGGTTCAATGCCATCGAAGTGATGCCTGCCTTTGACTTCGACAGTACGACCTCGATGGGATACAACCCTGCGCTGCCGTTCGCGATGGCAAACGCCTACGGAACCACTGCGACGATGAAGGACTTCATCAAAGCGGCGCATGGAGCGGGGCTGGCGGTGATCCTCGATGTGGTCTACAACCACTTCGGTCCAGGCTTGGAATCGTGTCTGCGAAACTTTGACGGAACGACCGACCCGGGCTGGCAAGGCATTTACTTTTACCAGGACAATCGGATGCTGACCCCCTTCGGTTCGCGGCCCGACTTTGGTCGAGGCGAGGTGAGGCAGTACATCCGCGATCACGCAATCGACTTCTGCCTTGGGGAGCTTCATGCCGATGGATTGCGGCTGGATTCGACCATTGGCATTCGCCACAATATCGAGCACATGAACGGGAACGACTTCGACGCGGGGCAAAACGATGATGGATGGACGCTGCTGCGGTGGCTGGGCGAGGAGAAGCGATCACTCTACAGCAGCGCGTGGATTGTCTGCGAAGATTTGCAGAACGACCCCGAACTGACCAAGGATGCCTTGTTCGGTGGCATCGGACTCGATTCACAGTGGGATAACTGGTTCCTGGGCCGGCTGCGCACAATGATGACGGCGTCGAATGACGGAGATCGCGGAGTCTTGGATGTTGCGGGGGCGGTGGGCAAGAGCTACAACACGGCCGGGCCGTTTGAGCGGGTGGTGTATCTGGAGTCGCATGACGAGGCGAACCAGAAGCCGCGTCTGCCGGCACTGATCGCGCCCGGCGATCCGAACGGCTACTATGCGCGGAAGCGCATCGTGCTTGGGACGGCGCTGATGATGACGGCGCCGGGAACACCGATGATCTTTATGGGGCAGGAGTTCCTTGAGTCCGCGCCCTGGACCGACAGCGACCCGGGGTATGGATTGGACTGGAGTCGCCTGGCGACTTTCGCCGGCATTGTGGACGCGCATCGGAGGCTGGCGCAGTTGCGGCGAAACTGGGACAACAATACCCGGGGCTTACACGGTGACAGCACAGAGATCATCTGGAGCGATCCGGCTTCCGGCCTACTGGTGTACCGCCGTTATGCACTCGGCGGGCCCGGCGACGATGTGCTCGTGGTGGCAAACCTGAGCGCGCAGGCTTACCCAAGCTTCAATGTCGGCTTTCCAGCCGGAGGAACGTGGTACCTGCGGTTCAACAGCGATTGGCAGCAGTATTCTGCTGACTTTGGGAACGTAGGGTACAACACGACCGCCGAGGCAATTGGGAATATGAACCAGGCGTTCAGCGGCAATGTCGGGGTGAACGCCTACTCGGCACTGATCTATTCGCAGTAGCCTCGCGCGCCGAATCGACACCGCCCCTGCTCAGCAGGAACCCTCTTCGCGCCGACCGCCACTGCACAGCACGTTTAATTTTCGTGGAAGCACTGCGGCCGGCGACTCGGAAGCATCCATTCTCCTGAGCGTGTACTTCGGGGTGTGAATCCTTTCACGCGCAAGGAGAGAGTTTTGATGGGTCTTCGCCGCTTTGTGTTTGTCGGTGTGTGCGGCCTGGTGTCGGCGCTCGGGGTGTCCAGCTACGCGCAGAATCCGGGTAGCTCCGCCAGGACTGTGGTTGTGCCTGCAAGTGCGCTGCATCATCCTGTGCTCTGGGTTGATCCCGGCCAAGTCGGGCGGCTTGATGTGTTCGCCGGCGCGGGCGGCAAGGACGGGAGTCCGCATCCGCCGTACACGTTTGAAGCGGAAGACCGCAGAGCCCGGACCCCCACCTTCGATGCGCACGATGCGCAGGGAAAACGCTGGACAGTAGAGGCCGGTCGGCCGGCGAAGCCGGAGGTCGCGGCGTCGCGACTGCTATGGGCGGCAGGCTACCTGGCCGACGAGGACTACGTGGTGCGGGTTGCCCGCATCAACGGCCTGCAGCTTCGCAACGGCAAGCGCTATCTGCACCGAGATGCCTTGTGGGATGCACGCTTTTCGCGTCGTGTGGATGGACGCACCAAGCTCGGCATCTGGCGCTGGAAGAAGAATGCGTTCACCGGAACGCGCGAGCTGAACGGGTTGCGGGTGATGCTCGCGCTGCTGAATTGCTGGGATCTGAAGGACGAGAACAACTGGGTCGTGCACGATGCGCAGACGGGAACCGAGCAATTCCGTGTCAGCGGACTCGCGGCCTCCTTCGGCAAGGCTGGACCCGCGGTTGCTGCGCGGCAGGGCAAAGGATGACCCCAAGGCGTATGCGCGTTCCAACTTCATCACCAAGCGGACGGACAGCTACGTCGACTTCGCGACGCCTTCGCGCAGCTTTAATCCGCTGGCGCTGTTTTCCAGGGGAGGAACGGTGTGGGTCGGGCGCGGGGTCCCGCGCAAGGACGCGAAGTGGATCGGATCGATCCTGTCGCAGTTGAGCCACGTGCAGATCGAGGACGCGTTCTGGGCAGCGGGTTACACCACCGAAGAGGTAAATGCCTTCGCGAATGTGGTCGACGCGAGAATCCACGCGCTGGCTGACCTGTAACAGTTGTGCCCATCTCAACCCGCGCAAAAGGGAGGCCATCGTTGACGGTATAGAGCGACGGTGCCAGCGTCTTTCCTTCGGCGGCTAACGTCACTCCAACGTTCCCACGCTGGAGTTCCCGATGCTCTCGTTCCAACGCTGTTCGATGTTGATCCTTGCCGCCGCCGTCATGCTTTTCGCCTTTGCTGCACCCGCCGTCGCTGCGCCCGGCAGCCCTCCGGTTACGGTGACGGACGATGGCAAGACCTACACCCTGGACAACGGCTACTTGACAGCCAGGATCGACAAGCGCACGGGCGACCTTGTCTCGGTGAAGACCCCCAACACCGCTACGCCGAACATTGAGCTGATGGGCTACGTCTCAGGCCACCATGCCGGTTACTGGGAGCAGAGCCCGGCCCTCGCCCCGCGCGAGGTCGCCAGCATCACCATCGATCCGGCCAGCGTGCAGGGCGAGCGCGCCGAGGTTTCGGTCAAAGGTTTTTCCGACGGCCAATCCATCCTCGGCGCGCACCCGACCGCAGCCGGCCAGGGCGGGGGACTGATCGCCGACCTCGAAATCCGGTACACGCTGGAACGCGGCGCGCATGGCCTCTACACCTATGCCATCTACACGCACCAGGCGACCTATCCCGCGGGTTCGGTGGGTGAGTCTCGCTTCGGCTTCAAGCTCTCCGCCAAGGTCTTTGACTGGCTCTCCATCGACGACCAGCGCAATGCCGTCATGCCCACTGGCGCCGACTGGGACGCCGGCACCGATCTGAATATGAAGGAGGCGCGGCGGCTGACCACCGGCGTCTACAAGGGTCGCGCCGAGCACAAATACGACTACTCGGCCGACCAATCCAAGCTGCCTGCCTTCGGCTGGAGCTCGACGAAAGAGCACGTCGGGCTTTACATCATCAACCCTTCCTTCGAGTACCTGTCCTCCGGGCCGCTGCACTTTGAGTTGACCGGGCACCTGGACGATGGAGACGGCGGCGACCCGACGCTGCTCGACTACTGGCGCGGAACCCATTATGGCGGCAGCGAACTGAACTTCGCCGCCAACGAATTCTGGACCAAGGTCGTAGGGCCGATCTTCATCTATATCCCCACCGGCGGCGATCCGAAGGCACTATTCGTGGACGCAAAGCGCAAAGCGCTCGACGAGCAGAAGCGCTGGCCCTACGCCTGGGTGAAGGGAGTTGACTACACACCCGCCGCAGAGCGGGCTGTGGTGAAGGGCAAGTTCAAGCTGGTCGATTCGCAAGCCTCTTCAACCAAGCTGCCGAACCTGCTTGTGGGGCTCGCATTTCCCGATGAGCCCCCGCGCCCGCGGGCACCACGCCCGGTGGCTCCGCCGCCGGCGGCGGAGCCGGTTGTGCCTGCGGCTCCGCCGCCGAATCCCGCCGGCGATCATCCTTTGCTGCCCAACGGGCAACGCGCCAACCGTGGAACGTATGTTCCGCCGAGCGCGGGCAGGCGTCCCGGCGGCTTCATCTTCCAACCGCAGGCCGTGACCTGGCAGAACGACGCCAAGCATTATGAGTTCTGGATCCACGGCGCGGAGGACGGCAGTTTTACCATCCCCAATGTGCGCCCGGGAACATACCAATTGCACGCCATCGCGGACGGTGTTCTGGGCGCGTATGACGCTACGGCAACGGTCACGATCACCCCAGGGCAACGGCTCGATCTCGGGTCCATCGAGTGGAAGCCGACACACTTCGGACAGAAGATCTTTGAAATCGGCACGCCCAACCGCTCGGCAAAGGAGTTCCTGAAGGGCGACGACCACTGGCACTGGGGCATGTACATCGAGTACGCCCGCCTCTTCCCCAACGATGTGGACTTTACGATCGGCAAGTCCGATCCGGCGAAGGACTGGTACATCTACCAGGTGCCGCACGATACCGAGTTCAAGCCGGATGGCCGCGACCAGGGCCGCGCCACGCCGTGGACGATCCACTTCCAGATGCCTGCGGGCGCGCAGCCGAGCGGGAAGGCGACGCTGCGTTTCGGGATTGATGGTTCGGGCGCGCGCTCGCTGGGGATTGCGGTGAATGGGAAAGATGTTGGGCCGGACACGGACATCGGCGGAGGTGGCGCGAGCATGATTCGGGATGGAATCGAAGGAACCTGGGTGGAGCGCGACTTCACCTTCGACGCGGCGCTGCTGCGACCGGGGGCGAATACGATTGTGCTGACGGTTCCGGCGGGCGGCGTGGCGAATGGAATCTGCTACGACGTGGTGCGGCTGGAGGTCGCTCCGTAGGCTCTCCCCCCTCCCCCCTGTTTCGATGTAAATTCCGGACAGATAAGGGGTTAGGTTCGGTTCTCCCGGTCTGCGGGGATGCACCATTGTTGGGGCAGCGGGTTTTTAGGGTGTCTTCGCGGAGGGTACCTCAGCGGCTGAAGCCGCTTGTGTTGTTGGGCTCGGGATGGCACGGCTGAAGCCGTGCCCTTAAGCGAGGCAGGTGCTCGTCGGGGTGGGAAGCGCAGGCGCGCTGAGCGAGAAGCAGGTTCCTCGCTGCGCTCGGAATGACAAATGAGAAGAGAAGCGGGTTCTTCGCGGCGCTCGGAATGAGAAACGGGGCGAGACGCGGTTGCTCGCTGCGCTCGGCATGACAATTCAACCGCGAAAACGTCTAGGTGACGATTTCGCCTCTTTCGAGTTGGGCTATGGCTTGGGTGGCGCGTTCGCGGAGCGCTTCGCGTTCCTTTGCGGGCTTCTTGCGCATGGTCATCAGGGGCATGGCCATGCGGTTGAGCGGGGCCAGCTTTTCCTCGTGCTGCTCGAGGAAGCTCCAGTAGAGGGCGGTGAAGGGGCAGGAGCCGGGGCCGGTGGACTTCTTGGGGTCGAGCGCGCACTTGCCGCAGAAGTCGCTCATGCGGTTGATGTAGGCGGCGCCGGAGACGTAGGGCTTGGTGGCGGTGAGGCCGCCGTCGGCGAAGGTGGCCATGCCGAGGACGTTGGGCTCGACGACCCAGTCGTAGGCGTCGACGTAGGCGAACCAGAACCAGTCGGTGAGCTCGCGCGGGGAGAAGCCGCAGAGCGTCGCGAGATTCGAGAGGACCATCAGGCGCGTGATGTGGTGCGACCAGCCGTTGTCGACCACGCCGGCGACGACGGTGTCCATGCAGCGCATGCCGCTGGGCGTGCCCCAGTAGACGGGCGGGAGTTTGCGGTGCGCGTCGAGGAAGGTTGGGTGCGCCGACTCGCTTGCCGAGGGTGCGGATAGCCGTCCGTGGCGTCGTGGATGTGGCGCATGAACTCGCGCCAGCCGAGCATCTGGCGGATAAAGCCTTCGGCGCTGGCGAGCGGGATCTTGTCCGGCCTCGAAGGCTGCGGCGACCTGCTCGACGACATCGCGCGGGCGCAGCAGCGTGAGGTTGATCGGTGGGCGAGGTCATGGAGTGGAAGAGGTCGGGGTGCGCGGTGCTCATGGCGTCTTCCCAGGGGCCGAAGTGCGGCAGCAGGTGCTCGAGGGCGAAAGCCCAGGCGGTCTCGGCGTCGCGGCGGGTGACGGGGAGGTCGAAGCCGCGAGAGCTTGCCGAAGTGGTCGGGGTGGCGCTGCTTCGATGAGTTCCATGACCTCGCGGGTGATGGCGTCGGGCGGGAAGGTGCGGGCGCGGCGGGACGGGGACTTCGCCGCGGTAGGGCTTGCGGTTTTCGGCGTCGTAGCTCCACTTGCCGCCGATGGGTTTGGCGTTGCGCATCAGCAGGCCGGAGCTTTGGCGCATGGCGCGGTAGAAGCGGTCCATCAGGTACTGGCGGGAGCCGGGTTTCGTCGTGCAGGCTTCAGCTTGCCGAAGACCTTTTCGAAGTCCTCGGTGGTGGAGAGCCAGGCGGTGTCGCGGACGGCGCGGATGCGCAGGCCGGCGTCCTTGGCGGCGCGGAGTTCTACGCGGAGTTCGCGCTCGGCGGGGCGGTTGACGACGAGTTCGGTCCACTGCCAGCGCTGCTGCAGTTCGAGCAGGCCGTCGGCGAAGCTGGTGGGCGACGCCCCGTAGACGATGCGGCAGCCGCGCTCCGCCTGCTCCAGCGCGAAGTGGCGCATGGCGGAGAGGACGAGGGTGAGCTTCTTCTTGTGGTAGGGGCGGCGGGTGCCCTTGGCGCGCGACTCCATGAGGACGAGGATGGCGTCTTCGGGGCGCGGTCTCGGCGAGCGGGCCTACGCCGTCGTGCAGGCGGTCGTAGGGGATGTAGATCCAGCGGCGGGATTTGGCTTCGGCGGGGGTCGGGGCGAAGCGCTGGATGTCCTGGAGGAAGTTGCTCATCGGGAGCTAGGATATCGCGGCGGACAGGGGTGAGATTCTGCCGCTCTGGAATGGTCGGCACTCCGAGAAGCTATTCTTCGACACGGGTCCTTTCTATAGACCGGTCTGGCGCTTTAGATGTTACTAAGAACGCTATTCTTTCACCGAAGAGAGTCTATTCCTGCTGACGAATCCACTCTGGTAGCGTGAGGCGGAAACCAGTTCGGCACGACACGTCTCAGGCCGGCCCATGCGAGCCACCACAGAATCAAGAGCAGTCCGTATATGAACATGATTACCAATCCTGCTTCAGGTTCATCTATGCGGGTCTTCATGGGAGTGGCGACTCCATTCCGCACCTCATAGATTGTTCCTATACATCCTTTGCCCCCACATACTTCCAAGTCGATCCGCTGGTCGTTTACCCCAACCTGCTTGACGCGAATAAGCCATGACCCGTGGGTCGGCGCAAGCGGTTGCAACTGCTTCATCGCGTTCACGACCCACGCTTGTCGTGCCGGCGGAATCTGAAAGCTGCACCCAGGATGGATCGGCTGCTCTCGGCCACCCGAGATATCATGCCAATGTACCGCTTCAACGTGATCGGAGCAGACAAGCACGAGCGGATCGAAAAATGTCGGCATGAACGGATGGTCGAACAGAGGGTCAGCCAACAGCCCGGCTAAGTAGAAAAGCGCGACGAGGCTGATAGCCTTGGCACCAATCAGGTATAACCTTTGCATTCACCAAGCCTCGTCGGTTCATAGCCGAGCATCTAAGCTCGCCCCTATCAGACGCGCTTCACTCTGTTTAGTCACCCGGCCGCCGTAGGCGCGGAAGATGGCGGCGGTGATGTAAGATCCAGCGGCGGGTTTTAGCTTCGGCTGGCGTTGGGGCGAAGCGCTGGATGTCCTGGAGGAAGTTGCTCATCGGGAGCTAGGATATCGCGGCGGTCGGAGGGTGAGGCTTTGCCGCTCGCGGATGGTAGCCCCGGGCCGGCATGGGGAAGACGGGCGCCGATTTGGTGTGCTCCTAGTTTATTCTCAATCCTCTGTAAAGGCTGGTAGTCGTGCACACTATTGGATAGCACGGACAATGCTCAGCCCCAGCGTAACTTCCCTTAGGCGAAGTAAACCTCCGGCCTCAACTGTTGCACCCGTTCAATCAGAGACTCGACCAACTTTACACAGTCGCTCACAAATAAGTCGTCGACAAGCACCAACGTGTCAGGTTCTGAAACGTCCCCCTCTAAGAAGAACGCCTGGTCCCGTGCCCTGAGCCTAAAAGGCAACGGTTCAGGCCTCTCCAGCAACCAGTCATAGCTTCGGCCTCGACCATGCTTGAGTACATTCACCGCAGCGACGAAGTGCTGAAATCGCAGAACTAAGTTGTTATCTGTTTCCCCCGACAATAGTTTTCGAAGCCCCGCAAATCCATCAGAGCAGTCGAGTCCATCCTGCAGCCGGGCCTCGAAAATCGAGAAGATACCAACAGCGGTGACAACTTTCCCTAATTGAAAAGCTTGAGCGTTCTTCACGAAGACAGTGCTTGCATTGCTACCGTCGCCCATATTGACGCGGTAAGCTTCATTCAGGGCATTGATCATAAACCCCGCGCAACCAGCGGTAATTTCGCTAAATCTCTCCATCGGTGGAGGATATCCAATTCAGCTCAGATCCGGCGACGAGATCCCGGTTCGGCCGGAAGGGAAAGATAATGCCGGATATGGGACGTCTGCATAGGTGAGGGTCGGAATTCTGAAGGCGGTGCTTAGGCAGATTGGACCATAAACCCTTTACGTCCGACATATCTGCCCAAGCCTAATGCCTCTAAGATTCTTCCGGTGACCGCAAAACCGCACGGGCCGGAGCTTTGTGAGAGGACGCAAAGCGATTGATAATCGGTGCGGCTGAACGCTCCAGTATTGGTCAAGTGTTCGGCCGCTTTCACAATTTCCGCGAGCACGACATACTTCCTTATTCTGGTTGCTCGGTCTCTTGCGATGAAGCTGTACCGCAAGCAGAAACCATGTTTACCTTGGTCCCAGCGCTCGAACTGGTAAGGCTCACCCTTCTGGAGTTTGGGGAAAGTCGAGAGACTACGCGGGACACAATCTTTGATTGCGCGAGAAGTTACTTCTTGGCCCTCGGTGTTCAAATTGCCCCCTTGCCTGTATAGGTCTGTCGAGTTCCAGCAATCGGCTTGAGACGCCAACGGTCCAACCATTTGACGACGTCAGCGAGGAACTACACTCTGTCTACTTTTGAGGTGAGGAGGTCTTCGATGCGGACGGGGAGCTCGCGGACGCGGATGCCGGTGGCGTGGTAGACGGCGGCGGTGATGGCGGGGGCGACGCCGGCGAGGCCGATTTCGCCGATGCCGCGGGCGCCGTATTCGCCCATCATGGGGTCGGGGTAGTCGAGGAAGTGGACGTCGATCTGCGGGGCAGTCGGCGGGGGTGGGGACGATGTAGTCGGCGAAGTTGTCGTTGATGGGATGGCCGTTGCGCGGGTCGTAGATGGTCTGCTCGAAGAGGCCCATGCCGATGCCCATGACGACGGCGCCGGCGATCTGGTTGGCGGCGGTTTTGGGGTTGATGATGCGGCCGCCGTCGATGACGGAGACGACGCGGCTGACGCGGAGGCGGGCGATGCCTGGGTCCCACTCGACTTCGACGAACTGCGCGCCGAAGGAGTGGGTGCTGTAGTCGCGGGCCTTGGTGTCGGAGCCGAGGCCGCCGGATTTGCCGTCGCCGTTGGCGCTGGCGACGTTGGCGGCCTTGAGGATCTGGTCGAAGGGGACGCCGGTGGCGGGGTCTTTGCCTTTGTCGTGGACGCGGCCGGCGGACAGGGTGAGCGAGTTCGGCTTCCTTGCCTTTGAAGGGCGAGTTCGGGCCGCGCGCCGGCGGCGTTGAGCAGGTTGCTGGATGGCAGCGTCGGCGGCGTCGGCGACAGCGGGGATGACGGTGGCGGTGGCGGTGGAGCCGCCGGACATGGGGCCGGGGACGAGGGAGCTGGAGCCGAGGACGACGTCGATCTTGCTGGTGGGGATGCCGGTCTTGTCGCTGACGACCTGGGCGATGACGGTGTAGGTGCCGGTGCCGATGTCCTGGGTGCCGGAGGAGACGCGGGCGGTGCCGTCGTCGCGGAGCGAGAGGGTGGCTTCGGCGACGCCGCGGCCGGCGCCCCAGGAGGCGCAGGCGACGCCCCAGCCGAGGATGAGGTCGCCTTTGCGCATGGAGCCGACTTGCGGGGTGCGTTTGGACCAGCCGAACTTTTCGGCGCCGAGTTGCGAGGCATTCCTTGAGGTGGCGGGAGGAGAAGGGCTTGTTGCTTGTCTTCGTCGGTGAGGGTGTCGTGGGCGAGGCGGAAGGCGACGGGGTCCATGTTGAGCTTGATGGCGAGCTCGTCCATGGCGGACTCGAGGGCGAAGAGGCCGGGGACGGCGCCGGGGCCGCGCATGGGGGTGGGGGTGCCGACGTTGCGCTTGACCAGGGCGGAGGAGACGCGGAGGTTGGGGACGGAGTAGAGGAAGGGCGTGGCTTCGCCGCAGTTTTCGCGTGATGTCGTCGATGAAGGAGGTGTGGTTGAGGTAGTCGTGCGCGAGCGAGACGAGCTTGCCGTCGGGGGTGGCGCCGAGGCGCATGCGCTGCTGGGTGCGGGGGCGATGGCCGACGTTCGAGAACATCATCTTGCGCGAGACGACGAGCTTGACGGGGCGGTTGAGCTGGCGGGCGGCGGCGGCGGCGAGCGCGGAGTGCGGCCAGGGGAAGAGCTTGCCGCCGAAGCCGGAGCCGAGGAAGCGGGTGATGACTTCGAGGTTTTCGCTGGGGACGCCGAGGACCTGGGCCATGACGGTCTGGTGGTTCATGACGCCCTGCGAGGTCTCGTAGAGGGTGAACTTCTTGCCGTCCCAGACGGCGATGGTGGCGTGCATCTCCATGGGGTTGTGGGTTTCGACGGGGGTGATGTAGGTCTCGTCGAGCTTGACCGGCGCGGAGGCGAAGGCGGCGTCGGCGTCGCCGCGGTGGGAGACGACGCGGGGGCCCGGAGGCGGCGTGGGCTTATCTTCGTTGACGGCGGCGGCGGCGGTGGGGTGCTCGCCGTGCTGCTGGGTCGGGGTGGAAGGGACGGGCGGGTCAGTGAGGACGGCGCTGACGTTGAAGGCGGAGGGCGTGTAGGCGACCTTGACGGCGGCGGCGGCGGCCTGGGCCTGCTGGAAGGTTTCGGCGACGGCGAGGGCGACATACTGGCCCCAGTAGTAGATCGTTCTCGTCTTCGAAGGGCGGGCGGTTCTCGCTGTTGCGGCCGCCGGAGACGTTGCGGTAGAGCGGGCCGATGTTGCCGTGGTGAAGCATGAGGACGACGCCGGGCATCTTCTCGGCGGCGGAGATGTCGAGCGACTTGATGGTGCCGCTGGCGATGGTGGCGCAGACGGGAACGGCGTAGACCATGCGCGGGAAGTTGTAGTCGGCGGCGTACCTGGCGGTGCCGGTGGTCTTGAGGGGCCCGTCGATGCGCGGGAGCGCGGTGCCGATGATGGCGGAAGGGGGCGCAGGCGGGGCTGCGGGGGCGTTCTGGCCGTTGTTCTGCGCCTGGTTGCGATCGATGAGTTCGATGAATTCGGAGAACATCATGGGAGTTCTCCTGCGGGTGTTCCGGGGACTGCGAAAGGCAAGAAACGTACGCAAAGGACGCGAAGGAAAGACGCGAAGGAAGCGAAGGAAAGCGCTAGGCGGTGTTCATGGTGAGGGCGCGGACGATGCAGCGCTTTGGCGAGTTCGACCTTGAAGGCGTTTTCGGATTGAGGATGCGCGTCGCGGAGGGCGGCTTCGGCGGCGCGGCGGAAGGTGGCTGCGTCGGCGGGGTGGTTCAGCAGGGCGGCCTCCGCCTCGTGCGAGCGCCAGGGTTTGGTGCCGACGCCGCCGAGGGCGACGCGGGCGTAGGTGATCTTGCCGCCGGAGGTCCTGGTGACGATGGCGGCGGAGGCGAGGGCGAACTCGTAGGCGGCGCGGTCGCGGAGCTTGAGGTAGAGGGACTTGGTGCCGGCGCGGCGGAGGGAGGGTGACGCTGGTGATGAGGTCGCCGGGTTCGAGGACGGTTTCGATGTGCGGTGTGGTGCCGGGGAGCGTGTAGAAGTCGGCGATGGGGATGCTGCGGTTGCCCTTGGCGCCCTGGATCTGGATGGTGGCTTCGAGGGCGGTGAGGGCGACGTTCTGGTCGGAGGGGTTGGTGGCGATGCACTGCTCGCTGGTGCCGAGGATGGCGAGCATTGCGGTTGTAGCCGTCGATGGCGGAGCAGCCGGAGCCGGGCTCGCGCTTGTTGCAGGCGTGGGCGGTGTCGCGGAAGTAGACGCAGCGGGTGCGCTGGAGCAGGTTGCCGGCGGTGGTGGCCATGTTGCGGAGCTGCGGGGAGGCGCCGGAGAGCAGGGCCTGCGAGAGCACGGGGTAGTCGCGCAGGACGACCTCGGGTGGTGGGCGACGTCGGAGTTGCGGGCGAGTGCGCCGAGGACGAAGGCCCCCGTTGGGCGAGGGGGTGATCTGGTCGAGCGGCAGGCCGTTGATGTCGACGATGGCGTCGGGCGCTCGACGTAGAGCTTCATCATGTCGATGAGGTTGGTGCCGCCGGCGACGAAGCGCGTCTGCGGGGCCAGTCTGGAGCTGGCTGGCCTGGCTTGCGGAGGAGGCTCGGGTGTAGGTGAAGGGTTGCATGTGTGGCTCCTGAGGCAGCGGAAAAGCAGATACGGAGATTCCGGCTCCGCCGGAATGACGGCTAAGTCGAGGTCAGGCGCGGCTGCGGACAGCTTGTACGGCGGCGACGATGTTGGGGTAGGCGCCGCAGCGGCAGATGTTGCCGTACATGGCGTTGCTGGACGTCGTCGTCGGTGGGGCCGACGTTCTCTTTGAGCACGGCGACGGCGGACATGATCTGGCCGGAGGTGCAGTAGCCGCACTGGTAGCCGTCGTGCTCGACGAAGGCGGCCTGCATGGGGTGGAGGTTGCCGGGCTGGCCGAGGCCTTCGATGGTGGTGATCTCGTCGCCTGGCATGCATGACGGCGAAAGAGAGGCAGGAGTTGACGCGGCGGCCGTTGACGTGGACGGTGCAGGCTCCGCACTGGCCGTGGTCGCAGCCTTTCTTGGTGCCGGGGAGGTCGAGGTTCTCGCGCAGGGCAGTCGAGCAGGGTGGTGCGGGGGTCGAGGTTGAGCTTGTGGGTTTGGCCGTTGACCTTGAGGGTGACGGGGATGGCGCACTCGTCAGGACACGCGGCATCGGTGGGCGCGGGGGCGCTGGCGGGTGCAGGTGTGGCGGCGATCAGCGGCGGTGTGGCGGCGGCGAGGCCGGCAGCGCCGAGGTGCGAGAGGAAGGAGCGTCGTGTGACGCGTGTGGCTTCGGTCTGTTCGGGTTCCGTCGGATGCTTTGCCATGTTGCTCCCTCGATGCGGATACAGACATTCTCGGACTCTGGCGGGATTCATGCAAGCGCGGCACAGGCTTCGGGCGGCGACGCGCCGAGTTCGTTGTGGCTGGGAGTTCGATGCGGTGCGAAAGAAAGGCGGAATTTTTGTGAGTTATGGAGTTATCAGTTATGAGTTATAAGCGTCGAGTTCCTGGGTATATCGGGTGCCAAGGCAACTACGGAGATTCTGGCTTCGCCAGAATGAACTGCGTTCCGATGAGGAGGCGTTAGAACGTCACGGGCTGGCCGTGAAGGATGGATTCGATGACGTCGTGGACGCGCAGGAGCGGCCACGGGGAGGACACGGTGCGGGGCGTGGACTGGCCGGCGGTGTGGACGAGCAGTGCAGGGCGCGGGTCGAAGACGCCACGGGAGGCGTGGTCGTCTTCGTCGGTCCAGGCGGGGAGCCAGTTCCAGAGCTGGATGCGCCAGGAGTGGTCGCCCTGCACGATGAGCGATGGTGTCGGTCCCAGCGCGGGGAGGCGTGAAGGATGTTCAGGATGTTGCCGAGCACGCTTGTCGACCAGGACAAGGTTATCGAGGTAGGAGCTGTCGCAGGTGGGGGTGTAGTTGTCGTCGATGCGGCTCCAGATGTTGGGGCTGTGCGGGATGGAGAAGTGGAGGAAGACGAAGTCGGCCTGGTCGGTCTTGAGCAGGTGTGAAGGCGTGCTGCTGAGGTCGAGGTGGGTGACGAGGCGCTCGTGGACTTCGTAGCTGCAGCCGGCACGGTCGGCGCGGGTGGCGGATTTGATCTCGCGGACGACCTGCTCGAGCGGGGAGAGGATGTTGCGGCTGAAGCTGTCTTACGCTGGGCCATGGGGCCGTCGATCTTGTCCCAGTTGGTCCAGTAGCAGTTGTCGAGCGCGTCGGCGTAGATGGTGCAGTAGGGGTTGTACCAGCCGACGGCGGCGGTTCGCCAGCCGTTGGAGCGGGCGTCGGCGAAGACGGTGTCGGCGCCGGTGAGAGGATGCCAGCCTCGCTGGCCGTCGAAGTGGACGGAGAAGCGATTGTCGAAGCCGAAGCGGAAATCGTCGACGGTGTGGCCGCTGAGCAGCGAGGGGATGATCTTGACGGTCTTGAGGCCGACTGGCTGGACGTCGGTGAAGTTGGTGCTGATGTTGCGCAGGGCGTCAAAGGCGGGGAGCGGGAGGTCGCGGGCGCGGTGCTCGAAGGTCTGGTCGAAGGAGAGCTCGTCGAAGACGATCCAGACCAGCAGGGGGTGTTCGCGCGGAGGCTGCGGGGTCTGTGCCCAGGCGGCGCTGAACTGGCGAGGCTGCGGCTTCCAGCGGATGACCCAGAGGAGCTGAAGCATGGCAGAGAAGGCGAAGACGGCGAAGAAGATGCCCATGGCGTCGCCGAGGCGGATGACGCGCCGATACCAGGGCGGGAAGATCATCATCAGCAGCAGAAGAAAGGCGGCCCAGGCGACAGCAAGGAGCGGGATGATTCCGGCGAGCCAGGTGACGGGGAACAGTGTGTAGGTGCGGCTGAGGAGATAGGGCGGGATGGCGATGGCGACAAGCAGACGGACCCAGGGATAGAAGCGGGTGCGACGCAGGGGGGCGAGCACGAGGAATATCGCGAGGCCGAGGAGGAGGATGTCGGCGATCTGCGCGAGGGCGATGCCGGTGAGCCGGAGCGGGACGTGCAGGCGCACGTCGCGCCCGCCGCCGAGCATCTCGCCGTAGTTCATGACGAGGATGAGTGAGGCCAGGCCAATGGACTGGCAGAGGCGCTTGACGACGGCGAGCCGACGCCGGTTGCGGGCTTTCGGTTTCAGGGCTTTGAACGAGAGCGCCAGGGGATGCTGCCTTTCCGGGTCTGCTTTGAAGGTGACGGCTGGGGACAGGTTAAGCTTCTGGAAGAGGAAGAGGACGCGGCCGTTGCCGAGGGGTTCGCGCTTGAGCACATGGAATCGGCCGGTGCAAGCGCTGAGCAGGTCCTGTTCGGAGAGGGCGCCGTAGAGGGAGTCGCGTCCGCGCATGAGGCTCTGGAACATGGGGTCGGAGACCGGTACCCACTCGACGATGAGGAGGCGGCGGGTGAGCCGGTGCATCAGCGCGAGAATGGCGGACAGGGGAATCTGCTCCATCAGGATGAGGTGATGGATGACAGCAAGGAGCATGACGAGGTCGAAGCGGTCTTCGAGGCGCGGAAGCAGGGCGGTGGATTCGCTGTTCTCCCAACCCACGGCGGGGGTGGGGCGGGCGAGATCGGCGTGGATGGTCTGGATGGGGAGGGACTCGGCGCGGCTGAGCTCAAAGAGGCGGGCTGCGGCGGGCGCGTCGCGCTCGAGGGCGACGACGGAGGCGCCGGAGCGCGCGGCGAGGCGGCTGTACTCGCCGGTATTGGCTCCGATGTCGAGGACGGTGGCGGGGTGGAACTCGGCGACGACCTGCTCGACCCAGGCGTGCTTCTGTTGCTCGTCGGCGGCGGAGTAATGGGAAAGATTGCTTTGGTAGCCGGCCCACTCGGAGTCGGCGGTGCGGGGTATGGCATTGCGGGTGCGGCGGCGCAGGGAGGCGAAGGTGCGGGCAAGGATGTGCTGGGCGAGTTCGGGGTCTTGCGGCTTAGGGGCGGGCTGCGACTCGCCGCCGGAGCGTTTTCCGAGCCAGGCGGGAAGGGTGACGGGCCAGAAGGCGGAGCCGGAAAGGCGCTGCGGCCAGCTCATGGCGCGGTAGAGCTCCTGCGGCTCGTAGCCGTCGCGGCGGAACACGGTGAGCGCGAGCGGCCAGGCGAGGGTGCGGCTCATCAGCAACGGGAGCAGGAAGGTGCGCAGGTATTGCCCATAGGCGAGCCAGAGGGAGGAGGTCGGGTCGCGGCGCTCGAAGGAGAGGACATCGACGAGGATCGGGCGGGGGCCGTCGAAGAGGATGTTGAGGGGGGTGGCGTCCTTGAGGATCCAGCCTTCGGCAAGGGCTTCTTCGGCGAGCGAAAGAGTGAGTTCGGCGGCGGCGAGCCATTGCGGGTGTGTCCACTCCCACGGGTAGGTGGGGACGGGGATGCGGGGATGGAGGAAGCGGAGTCCGCCGGGCGAGTCGTCGACGGTAGTCGGCGAAATGTCGCCACGTTGGGAGGCACGCTGATAGAAGGGCGAGGCGAGGAACTGGAGTGCGGCGTCGCGCGCGTCGGGATGGATGCGGCGTACGGCGAGATCGTCCTCGAGAGAAAGGGAGCCAGCAGGATCGCGGAAGGTCGGGCTGGGTGCGACCGCGGTCATGCGGCGTCGGCGGAGTTGTCTTTCGCGGCCAGTGTGCCCTTCGGCTGGCTGGCGGAGCGCGCAAACAGAAGCCGGATGCGACGACGCAGGAAGTATACGGAGGCGGCCATGACGGAGGCAATGCTCTGCAGGGCGAGCATGCCGGAGCCGGGATCGACGTAAGCAAAGGCCTGGCGCTCGGTGGCGATGAGCATGCAGAAGCAAAGGACGATGGCGAGCGAGATGGATACAAATCGTTTCATGGACTGCGTTCTCCAGAAAAACTTGGGGCCAGGGTCCGTGAGCTCAAGGGCGCAGGAGCTCGTTGATGGGATGACCCGCGCATCGGGAGATAGTTGCGGCGGATCAGCAGCATTCTTGTCCGCGGATCTTCAGAAGGAACGTCCGCTTCTTAGGGAGAGAGACGGCATAGGGGCGCGGGAAGATTCACGTTGCGTTCTTGAAAATTAAGGCGAAATGTTGCGGCGGCAGGGGCCATGCGTGTGCTCGAACACGTCACACAGGTGACGATGAACAGATGCGACGCCTTTCCCTGCAGTCACTTAGCGTGGGCAGGGAAAGGCGTTGGCGGCGTGGAAGATGTGGATGAGAGCAACAATTCCCACGCGCCATTTCAGATTTTTTTGCCGCTCTAGCTGGTCTTCGCTAATTCCTCGATCATGGATTCGCGGTGACTGAGAGCCATGGCGTCGACGCGGTTGAGGCCTGTGACGTAGAGCGCGAAGGCTCCGCAGGCGAGCGCCAGAAGGATCGGCACCGGAAGCCAGGGCAGATGGAGGAACGTGGCAAGGGCGAGGAGGGCGCCACCCAGCCCGGCCATCGCGAGGAGCAGCCCGATGCAGAGCAGGGCGCTCATCTGCGAAGCCTGGCGGCGGGAGATGCGGCCGGGGTCCTGCTTCTTGGGTGTGGTGATGGAGCGAAGGTTGCCGACGGTAGCGTTGATCATTGTCGCGAAGACGACCCAGCAGATGGTGGCAAGCATGATGAACAGGGGCGGCCTGCCGGAGGCGAAGAGCAGCACAAGGTAGACAAGCAGAAGCTGCAGGGCGGAGACGCCGAAGCCGAAGAGATTCTTGGCCAGGATGACGCTGCGGAAGGAGACGGGCGCGAGGAAGTAGAACTGCACGCCGGAGGCATCGAGGCCGAAGACGTTGTAGGCAAGCGGCGAGATGCCGAGCACGGAGTAGGCGACGGCGGCGGGAAAGACATAGCCGGTGCGGGCGAAGTTGCCGACGCGTCCGGCGAACAAGGCGACCATGACGAGGGGGCCGAGAAGTCCATAGAACTGCGCCGGGTTGCGCAGAACGTAGGTCCATTCCTTGTGCAGACAGGCGGCGACCACGTCGGGAAGAAGATGGGACGAAGGTGCGTCGGGGACGGGCTGCGCGGCGGCGCGGAGCCGCTGGCGTGCGGGCCGGGGAAGAGCCGGCGCAGCGGCGGGGGAGTCGTTGGCTTCGGAGAGGTTTTCGCCGCGGTACTCGCGCTGCATGCGCCAGGCGAAGACCGCGAGGAAGATGGCCGCGAAGAGGAGGATGCCAACCAGCGCGAGCATGGCGGAGGCGGAATCGTGGGCTGCGCCGTCGAGCACGATCGCGCCGGCAAGGCTGGGCGGCAGGCGGTGCAACACGGGCTCGAAGCGGTGATAGAAGCGGACGGCGGCGTCGATCTTCGCGGCCTGGGCAGCGCGGCTGGAGTGGTGGCCGAGGTTGTTGAAGGTGACGTTGACGTACTGGATGCCGAAGGAGAAGACGAAAATAAGCGCGGTGAAGAGCTCGCGGGCGCGGCGGGTGGAGAGCCAGCGATCGACCCAGGCGAAGACCATGCGCACGAAGCAGCATGTTGGCGAGCGCAAGGGCGAGCGCGGCGGTGAAGGCGTAGGTCCAAAGGGAGTGGTTGGCGAGCGAGGCTCCGGTGGCGGCGGCCAGCAGGGCGCAGGTACCGATGATGGTGGACGCGGCTAAGCAGCCCAAGAAGAGGCGGATGGCGAGGTAGCGGGGAAGCTGAGAGGAAAGCGGATGAGCGATTCGGGATCGAAGCTGAGGCCGGGCGGCGAGAGGTTGATGCTGACGAGGATCTGGAGGGCGAAGATGGCCCAGAAGATGCCGGTGAGGAACTCGGCGTGGCCGCGCGAGACGGCGGCGTAAGCCCCGACGGATGCCCCGATGACGGGTCCGATGACGAAGACAGCAGCGAAGGGGAAGACGATGATGCGGGCGACCAGTTCGCCCGTACCGCCTTTGCGGCGGAAGCCGTTGGCGAAGAGGCGCCACCGCAGGTAGGCGACGGCTCGGAATTGCTGCGTTGCGGAGATGGAGTCAGCCATGGAGGTCTTAGCCTGGGGGTGCTGCAGTGGATCCTAGGTTTGTTTAACGGATTGTTGGGTCGGAGAAAAGGAGATTACGGAGAGTCCGGCTTTGCCTGAATGACGGCGTGGAAAGACGGTTCAGCCGAGCCAGGAGAGTTCCTGTTCGGGTGGGGCGGTGCCAGTGGTGCCGAGGACGTTGAGGAAGATCTCTTCGAGGGTGCGCACTGGTGCGTCGGAGTCGGGGGTGCTGGACGCCGGCGCGAAGTTCTTCGAGCGATCCCTGGGCGACGAGCGTGCCCTTCTGGATGATGGCGACGTGGGTGCAGAGGCGCTCGACGATCTCGAGCACGTGCGAGGTGAGGAAGATGGTGGCGCCGCGGGCGATCATGCCCTGCAGCATGCTCTTCAGGGTGCCGGCGGCGATGGCGTCGACGCCTTCAAAGGGCTCGTCGAGGAAGAGGATCTGGGGCCGTGGATGACGGCGGCGGCGAGCGCGAGCTTCTTCTGCATGCCGTGGGAGAAGTCGGTGATGAGCTTCTTGCTGTCTGCGGTGAGGCTCATGAAGTCGAGGAGCTCTTCCGAGCGCTGGGCGGTGGTGGCGGCGTCAAGACCGTACATGCGGCCGACGAAGTGGAGGTACTCGGGCGCGGTGAGGCGGCCGAAGAGCGCGAGGCCTTCGGGCACGACGCCGATCTGGCGCTTGAGGTCGACGGTGTTCTGGGTGAGGTCTTCGCCGAGAATTTCGATGGAGCCGGAGGTGGGGGCAAGCAGGCCGGTGAGCATCTTGATGGTGGTGGACTTGCCGGCGCCGTTGGGCCCGAGGAAGCCGAAGAACTGCCCGGGTGCGACGGTGAGGTTGACATTGTTGACGGCGGTGAATTCGCCGAAACGGCGTGTGAGCGAGGTGGTTTGAACCGCAGGAGTCATGGTGTGAAAACAGAATACAGGCTCTGCGCGATTGCGCGGAGAAACAGAAGCGCATCCTTATAGTGAATCCTGAACGTGAATGACGGAGGCGTCCCGATGCGTTGCCTGCTTGCTGTTTTCCTGGTGTGTGCGTCCGTATGCCGGGCGCAGGATGTGACGCAGCCAGTGGCTTCGGCCGCGGTGGCGGCCACGTCGGGCGAAGATGCGCGGGAGCGTGAGGTGCGAGAGCTGCGGGCGGAGCTGGTTCGATTGTCGGCGCGACTGGATGCGCTGGAACGCATGCAGGTTCCGGCTGGCGGAGCGACCCTGACCAGCAAGGCTTCGGCCCAGCCGACCGAGGCCGCGGCTCGGATGTCCGGTGCAACGGAAACGGCGCTTGCCGCCGTGGCGCCGATCGCGAGCGATGTGGCTGCACCGGCAGTTGCTGTGGCAGCCGCGACCAGTTTGCCGGCTTCTGCGCAGACGCAGAGTGCGGACAGGGAGACGCCCTTGGCGTTGCCGGGCGGGGCGACGTTGAACTTCGCGCTGGATGCGTATTACGGGTTCAACTTCAACCAACCGCCCGGCCGTGCGAATCAACTGCGGGCCTACGATGTCCTGGGGAATACGATCAGCATCGGGCAGGCGGATGTGCTGTTTGAACTGGCGCCTGATGTGCCGAAGGGCCGCCGCTTCGGGGTGCGGCTCGATCTGCAGTTCGGTCAGGCGACGCAGACACTGCAGGGGAACCCGGAGAACGAATCGCGGCCGGATGTGTACCGCAATCTTTTCCAGGCGTATGGGACCTACGTTGTGCCGGTGGGCAAGGGCGTGACGGTGGACTTCGGCAAATGGGCGAGTTCGCTGGGAATGGAAGGGAATTACGCGAAGGATCAGCTGAACTATTCGCGCTCGTATTATTTCTTTTTCCTGCCGTTCTACCACGCAGGGGCGCGCGCTTCGTACCACGTGAACGACAAGCTTGCGGTGAATTACTGGGTAGTGAACGGCACCAACCAGACCGAGCCTGTGAATGGGTACAAGGATGAGCTGTTCGGGTTTGTGCTGCAGCCGAAGAAGAGCATCACCTGGACCAGCAATTACTACCTGGGGCAGGAGCACGCGGACGCGGTGGCGGCCACGGGGTGCATCGGGCCTTTGCAGCCGGGGCTGTGCCTGACGCCGATCTCACCGGCACCGAATGGAAAGCTGCACATTCTGGATAATTACGCGACCTGGGCGGCGACGCCGAAGTTGAACCTTGCCGGCGAGGTGGATTATGTGATCGAGCGGACCTGGGCGACGGCGGCTCCGGGCGAATCGTCGAAGCCGGCACATGTGACCGGGGGCGCGATCTACGGTCAATACCAGGCGACGGCGAAGTCCGCCTTCGCGGTTCGGGGGGAGTACCTGTCGGATCGAGGCGGGCTGTTCAGCGGCACGACGCAGGCGTTGAAGGAGGGAACCGGCACGTGGAAATATGGGCTGGCCGATGGGCTGGATGCCTTCCTGGAGTTCCGGCACGACTGGGCCAACACACGTTATTTCCGCACGTCGAATGCGAATTCCGGGCACCAGGACACCCTGACGCTGGGGCTGGTGTGGTGGTACGGGGGCAAGCAGGCAAGCTGGTAGCCCAGGCCGGCTCGCCTACATGGCGGGCGGGTGATGCGGGTCGATGGAACCGGTGCGGCTTGCGGTGGCTTTGGGATTGATGAGATCGCGCAGCTCTTTTGATGGCTTGAAGAAGGGGACTTTTTTGGCGGGGACATCGACCTTCGCCCCGGTTTTAGGGTTGCGGCCGATGCGCGAGTTGCGCTGCCGCGTACGGAAGCTGCCGAAGCCGCGAATCTCGATCTTATCTCCGGATTTGAGAGCGCCTATCACGGAGTCGAACAGAACGTCGACGATGATCTCACCGTCGCGGCGGGTCAGGTCCCCGAGCGCTGTCACTTTGTCGACGAGGTCGGCCTTGGTCAATTGCTACTCCTTTGGCGCCAATCGGCGCGAATTTTTCAGTGCGTACTGGCAGAGACGCGCGAGGTTCTGAAATTGTCTCCTGAAAAATCAGGAAATCCGTGAAGTGGCAGCAATCAAGTCGCGTGACTTCAGCAAGTTAAGGCATGAGCACGGGAATAGCTGAGGAGAGTGAGGCGAAAATGGTGTAGCGTGCGCCAGTCCAAGGGCAACTACGGAGATTCCGGCTTTCGCCGTAATGAGGGTGTTGAGCGTAGAAAAAAGGTTCCCGTTACTTCCACAGGAAGTAAAAGCCAGGGGAACGGTCGAGCATGCGGGTGGGGTTCGGCAGCAGATCGTCGGCGTCGCCGCTGAGGAGTCCGGCGAGACCCTTTTTGACGGAGGCGGGACGGACGACCACGGGCTCATCCTTGATCCCGACGTCGCGCGCGGTATCGATGAGGGCGACGCGCAGGCCGCCGACCTTGTCGATGAGGCCGAGCGGGAGCGACTGCTGGCCGGTCCAGACCTGGCCCGTGGCGAGCGGTTTGATGCGGTCGGCGGAGGTGTGGCGGCCGTCGGCGACATCGTGGATGAACTGGCCATACATATTGTCGACGAGGGACTGGAAGTAGGCAGCTTCCTGGGGCGTCATGTCGTGGGTGGGGTCGCCGGCGTCCTTCAGTTCGCCGGCGTGGATGACGACAGATTTCAGTTTGGCCCAGCGATAAAGGTCGCCGTAGTTGGTCCATTCCATGATGACGCCGATGGAGCCGACGACGGAGGCGTCGTTGGCGTAGATGCGGTCGCAGGCGCTGGCGATGTAGTAGGCGCCGGAGGCTCCGACGCTCTCGATGGAGGCGACGATCTTCTTGTGCTTTTCCTGGCGGACGCGGAGGACCTCGTGGTAGAGCTCCTGGGAGGCGGCGGCGCCCCCGCCCGGGGAGTCGATGTGCAGGATGATGGCTTTGACGGAGTCGTCGTCGCCGTACTTGCGGAGCTGTGTGGCTAGCTTTTCAACGTCCACGATCACGCCGCTCACTTCGACGATGGCGATGCGGCTGGAGCCGAAGGCTGGTCCGGAGGTGGTGTCCGAAGCATGGAGGGCAGAATAGAGGAGCGCCCAGAAAAGCAGTCCGATCAGGAAGATGGATCCGAGGATGATCAACGGCCAGAACCAAGCGGGCCGCGCCGGACGCAGGGCATTGAAGCCAGGCGAAGGATATCCGTAGGCTGCCGGGAAGGCGGGGGAGAAGGGCCTGGGTGGCTGGTATCCGGTGGCGAATGGAGGGGGCGGCGGTGTGGTGCGGGGTGGCGTTTGTGGCTGAACGGGCTCGGAAGTCTGGTCGGACATGGGTGGAGTGTAGCAGGGTGGGAAAGGCGGTGAAATTAGCCGCATCTTCGGTGTCCATACGTCTAAAGTTTGCAGTATGATGAAGCCGGCAGAGCGCTTGAGCGCTCGTCAGACTCCCAAAGAAGCTCTCCCGTCCGAAGCAGGAAAGGTTTGTGCATGTCGCATCCTCATCTCAGCATTGTGATTCCCGCCTATAACGAATCAGCACGTATCGAGGCAACACTTGCCCGTGTGATGTCCTGCGTGGATGAGCAGGGTTGGGATGCTGAGGTTCTCGTCATTGACGACGGGTCCAGCGACAATACGTCGGAGATCGTACAGCGCTGGATGGACGACCACACCCGGCTGCATCTGATCAAGAACCCGGGGAACCGGGGCAAGGGATATTCGGTGCGCAATGGTCTCCTGCAGGCTGCCGGCGAGATTGTGATGTTTACCGACGCGGACCTTTCGGCGCCGATGGAAGAGGCCGCGCTGTTGATGCAGGCCATCGAAGAGGGCGCGGATGTGGCGATCGGGTCGCGCTGGATGGACCGCGCGCGGCAGACGATTCATCAGCCGCTGTATCGGCAGTTTTTCGGGCGCTGCTTCAACGCGATCACGCGCGGAGTGATGGGGCTCCCCTTCAAGGACACGCAGTGCGGTTTCAAGGCGTTTCGGCGGGAGCCGGCGCAGGTGATCTTCCGACTGCAGCGGATCGAGCGCTGGGGCTTCGATCCGGAGATCCTGTTTATCGCGCGCAAGCTGAAGTACAAGATCAGGGAAGTGCCAGTGACGTGGGGGCATGACGAGCGCAGCCGCATGTCCTACCTGAAGGACGGCATGAAGATGCTGGAGGAGATGGCGGTGATCCGCTACAACTCAATGGCCGGCCGGTATGACGAAGCGATCGCCGCGATGAAGGATACGAGCGCGATGGTGACGGCGCCGGTGGAGCATGTGGTGAAGGTGCGGTCAATCCAGTAACGAATCTGATGTTGTGAGATGCCGCGGGTTTTCGCACCCGCGGCATTCCTGCTTAAGTGCGAAGAGCGATAGACTTGCGTCGAGGGTCACGAATTGTTGCGTTCGTTTTTTATCTGGATGTCGCGGCAGAAGACGCTGCGTAGGTTTTCGGAGCGGTCGGCGATTGGGCGCAGGCTTTCGAGCCGGTTTGTGGCGGGGATGACAGTGGAGTCGGCGCTGGAAGCCGCGGCTGCCATGAACCGCGAAGGGATCGAAGCGACGCTGGATTCGCTGGGCGAGAGCGTCATGGACGCTGGCGCAGGCGGAGGCGAGTGCGCGCGATCTACCACCAGTTGCTGGACGAGATTCCGCGGCGCGGGCTGAAGGCCAATGTGAGCGTGAAGCTGACGCAAGTGGGGATGGATCTGGACCTGGCGCTGGCAGAGCGGATCGTCGCGGAGATGGTGGAGCATGCGGAACGCGCGGACAGCTTCGTGCGCATCGACATGGAGGGGTCGGAGTATACGGAGGCAACGATCGCGATGACGGAGCGGCTGTCCGCGCGCTGGCCGGGACGCGTGGGCACGGTGCTGCAGGCGTATTTGCGGCGCACCGAGGCGGATGCCCAGCGGCTGGTGAAGCAGGGAATTCGCATTCGGCTTTGCAAGGGGGCGTACAAAGAGCCGGCGACGATTGCGTTTCCGGACAAGAAGGATGTCGACCGGAACTATACGGAGTTGATGCACAAGCTGGCGACCAGCGGCGTCTTCTGCGGCATGGCGACGCATGATGAGGTGATCATCAACGACATGCGGAAGTTTGTGGCGGAGACCGGGCTGGACAAGGGAAAGTTCGAGTTCCAGATGCTGTATGGGGTGCGACGGGACCTGCAACGCAAGCTGGCGCGCGAGGGATACGGCGTGCGCGTGTACATCCCGTTCGGGCCGGAGTGGTACCCGTACTTCATGCGCCGGCTGGCGGAACGTCCGGCCAACGTGCTGTTCCTGGCGAAGAACTTCTTCAAGAACTAGAGCGGCCGCCAGTCGCTGCGCGCGGGAGAAGGCGACTACCGAGATTCTGGCTCCGCCAGAATGACGGACGATGGGGAAGGGAAGAGGCCACTACGGAGATTCTGGTTTTGCCAGAATGAAAAGACGACGGGGACGGGTCTGGGGTAGTCTTCAGCGCAGGCGCATTTGCGTCTACCGGGGCTGGGCGGGGCCTTGGAGCGGCGGATACAGGGGTGTGATCTCGAGGAGGCCGCTGATGGCGCCGCGCTCCTGGTCGCTAAACTGGCCCCGAAACTGCGGGGAGTTCATATACGCCTGGCGCTGCTGCGGGGGCAGGTCGCGCAACTGGTAAAAGGTGCGGGAGACAACGTGGCGGCGATCTTCGGGCAGGTTGCCAAGCTGCGCCATGGCGTTGCGGACCTGCTGGCGTTGCGGTGGCGCGAGGCGTTCCATGGCCTCGGTGCGCTCGATGACTTTCTGTCGCTGCTGCGGCGGCATAGCGTTCAGTTGGGTGAGGCGGTCGCGCATCCGCTGCTGCTCCTGCGGCGAGTAAGAGCGGAAGCCGGGCTCATTTTCCAGCGCGCGCTGCTGCTGGGCCAAGGGCAGATTGCGGTGGGCTTCCATCCACCCGGCGAGATGCTGCTGACTTTGATTGGGCCGGTTGGGGACGATCAACTGACGATTCTGTGGCTGCGAGGCCTGCACGGCGGGCGGCACGGGCCGCTGCGGAATGTCCATGGCCGGAGAGGTCTGCTGCATGGCAGCGCGCGGTGCGACGCGGACAACGGGTGCCGGCTGGCCGGGATTGCGGCCATAAGGTTGAGCGTAGGGTAGTTGGCCGTAGACCTGTCCGGGAGCCTGGCGGCCTCCGTTGGGTTCTGGCGCGACACGGTACTGGGGCTGGGTCTGCTGGCTGGCAGGGGGAGCGTACACCTGACGTGAAGGCTGGACTGTCTGCGGCCGCATCGGCTGCATGGGCTGACGCGCGGGCATCCGGCGCGTCATCTGGGCGGCGAGAGGAAGCGTGCAGAACACGGCCAGAGCCGAGACGACGACCAAAGAGGCACACCGCCCATTCCGCCGCGCCTGCGTCTGGCGGATGGGAAGGCTGCGGATTCGATCGGTCTGGACGAGCTGTTTCATGGCTTAGGGACGTGCGGCGCTACGGGAACGATGACGGACTTAGCTGGAAGGCGGCGCGGCCGGAGCTTCGTCAGCCTGCGGCTGCGCGACGTCTTCATCCTGCTGCAGTTCGTCCATCTGCTGGAAGGCCTGTTCGTTGCGGTCGAGAATCTGGAGATCGTTGATGGTAGCCGAGGCCTGAACCGCGTGGCCGGTGTGAACCGGGTTGCCGAGGAAGACGCTGCCTCCGCCGGCGACCAGCGCCAAGGCGAGCGCACCCGCCATGGCCGGGCGGAAGTTGCGGCCGGTATTCAACTGCAGGCGGGTCTTCAGGGATTCGAACCAGCCCATGCGGGGCGCCGCCTGTTCCTCACGCACCAGCACGGCCAGCTTCTGGTCGAAGTAGGCCGTAGGCTCGGGTGCAGTCCACGTGTCGAGCAGGCTGAACGTCTGCTGGAACGAGAGGAACTCTTCCGCACAGGGCGGGCAACTCTTCATGTGCGCCACGGCGGCCACGCTGGGCTTCGTCTCGGGCGTCAGTACCAGATCCATCAGTTCGTGTTCAAAATTCTTGCAATTCATGGTGGTTCTCCTTCTGGTTCCACTGGGCCGGAACGCCGGCCCCCATTCAAACTTGTGCAATGCAAACATCCTAACGAGAAAAGCGGCTTCGCTAGACAAATCCCTTCAATTTCTCGCGCAAGGTCTGGTAGGCGCGGAAGAGCAGCGACTTGGTGGCGGACTCGGTGAGCTTCAGAACTTCGCCGATCTGGCTGTAGTCCATGCCTTCGTACTTGTGCATGAGGACGGCCATCTTCTGCCGTTCCGGCAGCGCCAGCACGTGCTCGCGGATGGCGTTCATGCGTTCGTCGCGCAGCAGCCTCGCCTCCACGTCCGGGGTGGAGTCGGCGACGTCCGGCGTGGTGCCGGTCTCGGAGTCGGTCTCGTCCAGATAGACGGTCGAGGCGGTGCGTTCGTGGCGGGTATCGCGGGCGTGGTTGACGCCGAGGTTGGTGGCGATGCGGTAGAGCCAGGTGCTGAAGCGGGCCTCCGCGCGGTAGGTTTCGCGCGAGCGGTAGACGCGGAGGAACACCTCCTGCGCAAGCTCTTCGGCGACGGCCTGGTTGTGGGTCATGCGGTACATGAAATTGATGATCGGCTTGCGGTACTTCTGGATCAGGAAGTCGAAGGCAGCCATGTTGCCGGCCTTGAGCTCCAGCATGATGGCGGCATCGTCCATATCGGCGAAGTTGCCGTTGCGATGGAGCCCAGCCTGCTGCTTGGGAGCGGCGGCTGTACCAGGGCCGAAGTGCGCTGTGCTCGCATTGGTTTGCGCCGGATTGATCGCCAACGTCGCCATATCCTCTGTAACCCCATCTTCGCCCCCGGGTTGCGCGGGGTTGCGAATTTCTGTCGCTCCGGCGTCGCTGTGTGCGGCTGGCCGGCCCGGTCGGGGCCGCTTCTGGATCGGTTGCTGGAGGGGGTCGGTGCTGAGGTCGGATGGGGTGCCGGGGGTGGGCTCGTCGCCGGCGGGCGGGGTGCCCGGTGCGGTGGCGGCTCGGAGGTTTGTCGGCGGCACGAGCATGCGTGGGTTCGATTGTACGTGGATGGGTGGACGGCGGACATCGGCCTTCCGGGAGAAGTGCCTGAGGCGCCTGTGCGGTGCGTTTCGCGGAGGCAAGAGGCCGGTCCGTCAGGGGAATTGGTGCTATTCTTGTGAAGGCGACGAAATCAGTGCGGCGAGTCGATTGCGGCACACGTCACCGGCTTTGAGGGTCTGCCGAGCTCCATGGGCAGATCTGCCAGCAATGGGCGCATAACTCAGCGGTAGAGTGCCACCTTCACACGGTGGAAGTCGTAGGTTCGAATCCTGCTGTGCCCACCATAAACCATTCAGAATGAAACATTTGCAGGAAGGCATTCGCCTAGGCTTGCCGCATGTCGAGATAGATGTCGAATAAGCACCTGATGTAGCGATAAAGGCACTGCTGTTCGTCTGGCTAGTTGCATGTTGAAACATCTATTGCAATCTGATATCCATGCGCAAGTCGCGGCGCTAGACTGACGCCAGAACATGCCTACCGGGTACACCCCCGTGAATCCCCGCAGCGGGTCGGATACTCACCCCCGCAGTGCGCGGACGATTTTGAGTTCTGATATCTACCAGCATTCCCACAGATTGGTTCGCTCGTTATTCGCCTACAATTGTGTGATGGATACTTCCTCCATAGTGACTGCAATAAACTGCAAACTTGTGCGAGACGATACTTTCCCGCAATTCGGTCTCACTTATCGCGCGACCATCACGAGCAATTCTCCAACAGCAGACGTGCGGTTCACCATAGAGACCAACCCGCTCGATCCCGCCTCGCTCATAAAGTTCCAGCAGTGGGAACGGCACGGTTTTACAGTCATTGAATTGCCGACCGATTGGAGATTCGGGCGCTACCATTCCGGCGGTTGGCAGAATTTAGTCATTGGTTTGGCGCTCAAACGAATTGAATCACTCGTCAACCAACATGGGGAGCAAGTCCAAATGGCAGGTTATAGCAAGGAACTTGCGCGAGAAGTCCTTCTGTACCTCGACAACATCTTTCCTGACACACTCACGAACATGCAGCTAAAACAGAAGCTAGGTGTAGAACCAAGCGATGACGTTTTGCTTGCAGCGTTGGAAGCGCTTACGAAGAAGGGATTTATCGAAGGCCACGAAAGAGATTGAACGTTGGGGGTACGCGTAAACTTGCCGCCATGAAAGCTATATGCATTACGCCAGCGGGACAGAAATCCCTTGCTGATGAAGGTGCGATGCCACCGATCATGCACAACTACATCAATCATGGTCAAGCAGGCGCGATGGGGCCAAACTCCACAGGTACAGTCAACTATCACCAGCAATGGTCCCAAGTGGAGAACCAAACAAACCTGACCGCAGTTGCCGATGAGTTTGAGCAAGCAATAAAGAGACGTGCTCCAGATGCCGCGTCTAGTGCTGACTTCGCTGAACTGCGACTCATGGCGCAAGCCAAAGAGCAAGCTCAGAAGCATGAAGGCTCGAAGTTGATGGAAACGATAGCTGCAATGGGGAAGACTGCGCTTCCCATCCTCGCAAGCGCGGGTGCTCACGGGCTTGTGAGCGTCCTTGAGCACAAACTCGGAATCAAGCTAAGCTGACCGTGATCCCCGTTCGCTGGTATTCGCGGGTCGTTTTCGCTTGCACGGTCGCAGAGACACGCGATAGGGTCTCAAAAGCGCAATGCCAGTCGGCAGAGCGTTTCCCATGTAGCGCCCTCTGCCGGTCGGTAGAGCGGGTCTGGCCGGTAGGCAAGTCCTGGATATGAGAACAACCATTCCACTTCGAGGACTCCTACCATGCCTACTACGCAGATTGCCGACATCATCGTTCCCGCACAATTCACCGCCTATCAGGTTGAAAACTCCCTTGTATCGACTGCGCTGTTTCAGTCGGGAGTTGTCGCCAAGAATGGCCTTATCGCAGACCAGCTAGCGGCTGGCGCTACCAACTTCACAGTACCTTTCTGGGCAGACCTCGGCGACACGGAAGCCGACATCACCAGCGACGATCCCACCGTGCTATCCACTCCGCAGAAGATCGGCGCTGGCAAGCAGACGGTTCGCAAGAGCTTTCTTCATGCCTCATGGTCTGAGATGAGCCTTGCGTCTGAGCTTGCCGGTAGCAGCGCTCTACAGCGCGTCCAGAGATCGTGTCTCTGCATATTGGGACCGGCAGATGGAGAAGCGCTTGATTGCATCGCTTCGTGGAATCCTTGCAAGCAACGTAACGAACAACGCAAGCGACATGGTGAACGACATCTCGGGCGCGTCTGGCACGGCGGCTGAACTTCTCAGCAGCAGGCGGTGATCGACACGGCGCAGACGCTAGGCGACCGCCTGGAAGCAGTGAAGGCTATCGCCATGCACTCCGCTGATCTACACGGAAGCTCTCAAGAATGACCTTATCCAGTTCATTCCGCAGAGTACCGGCCTTCCCATCAAGACGTTTCGCGGACTTGGCATCATCATTGACGATAGCCTTTCGCCAGCAGCGGGTTTCTACATGACGGTTCTGTTTGGTGCTGGCGCTATTGGCTACGGCGCATCCGCTCCCAACACTGGATATGGGACGGAACTATTCCGGACACCAGCAGCAGGTAACGGCGGCGGACAGACGACACTGCATAGCCGCATCAACTGCGCTATCCATCCGCTAGGCTTCGCCTGGAATGACGGAACAGGCGGAAGCGCTATCGCTGGCGAGTCGCCTTCAGATGGCAGACCTTGCGAACGGCGCGCATTGGACCCGCGTGGTCACGCAGCGCAAGTCAGTTCCGCTAGCCTTCCTCGTCAGCAAGTAAACATCAGTTTGGGGGAGAGAATTGCTTGGCAACTTTCCTCCCTCATCGGCTAGCGCGGGTTTAGCCTCACTTTCCCCGTGCTAGCCATTTTCTTTGGAGTTTCGCTATGGGAATGCAACGTGTCAAAGCCACCGACCGGCGCGGCAGAGACAGTCCACGAGCTAGCCTCTACAGGCTTCAGCATGCAAGGGTATCGCAGCCCACTACAAGATTGCATTCGAGACGCTCTACAGGCTGGTTTGAGCGCTATCCGACGATCAAGCAGGCGTTCGACAATGGGCGAGGAGCAGGAACGGCAGTCACTCCACAACGCTCTGTACAGCAAGGCAATGAACGGCGACGGACCATCTGCGATGTTTCTGCTGAAAGCACGTCACGGCTACCGGGAAGGCGATCAGCGCGAAGAAGGCAACCGCGTTGCAATCACGTTCAATCTCCCCGGGGCTATGACGGCAGAGCAATACAAGGCGCTAGAGCAGTCGCTAGCAAGAAGCAGCATGCCGGCGGTGATAGATGGCAACTGAGACGATGCAGCTAAACGCCTTCCAAGAGCGCTTACTTGCGATCCCTGAGACGTTCGATGTGTTCCTGGGTGGTGGGCGCGGGGGCGGCAAGAGCTACGGCCTAGCGCTGCTTGCATTGCGTCATGCCGAGCAGTATGGGACGCGCGCACGGATGTTGTATCTGCGGAAGTCCTATAAGGGCCTGGCGGACTTTGAACTGTCTGCCGGGAACTATTCGGCCTTGTCTATGGAACGGCTGCTAGCTATAACGCTGCTGAGCATGTCTGGCGCTTTCCCGAACGGCGCGTACTTGGAGCTTGGACAGCTAGAGACGCATGCGGACTATACCAAGTATCAGGGACGATCGTTCACGCTGCTGATGGTGGATGAAGCGGACAGTATAGCGACCCCACTTGCTCGACATGATGCGGTCGAACCTGCGCGGGTCTAAGGACATCCCTATTCGCATGGTGATTGCTGCGAACCCTGGTGGAGTTGGTCATCATTGGATTGCTGCGCGTTACGTTTTCAAGAACGGGCCTTGGCTCGTTTTCAGGGAGGAGAAGTCGAAGCGGGATTGGGTGTATGCACCATCGACCTTTGCCGGGAACGACCTTATCGACCGCGCGCAATACGAAGACCAGCTTGTCTCGGCCTGCCCTGACGACCCCGAATTGCTGAGAGCTTGGGTCGAAGGCGATTGGACGTCGTGCGCGGCGCCTTTCGCATCCTGCTTGGAAGAATCCGCAATGCTATCGCGCCTTGGAAAGCATCTGCCGGATGCCGATGAGCGGGTGGAACGTATACCTTGCCCATGATTTGGCTCTGCCGCTCCCTCCGAGACGTACTGTTTGCACAGATCCCCTGGTGCCGACCCATGAGGGCAAATTCTATCCACGCGGCTCACTCGTCATTGTGGATGAGCTTGCTGCTGTGAAGAAAGGCAATCTGAATGCAGGGTCTTGGATGGAACGTGGCGATGACGGCAGACGCCATTAGAGGCGAACTATGCGCTAAGTGGGATGTGCGATGCAATAGGGGTTGCCGACGATGCCTGCTTTGCGCGAGACGGCGCTACCGCTGGCAGTATTGCAGAGGAGTTCTGCTACGGGCGGCGTTTATTTCTCAACCTGCAAAGAAGGCCGACCGCAATCAGGATGGCAGAAGATGCGGAGAATGCTTGCTGATGCTGGCAGAGCTGGATAGACCGGGCGTCTCTACATCTCGCGTTGGCTGCGGATTACTTCTGGGCAACAGTGCCTTATCCTTCGAGGGATCAGAGCGTGTGGAAGATGTCGACACTACCGATGCAATCGGACCATGCTGCGGACGCGACCCGTTACGGGCTGCATGCGGAGTAATGACTGCCGAATGACATACATGATCGGATGGGCAAGCTAATTCGGATGCCAGTGTTGGCATCCCATTGCTTACTAGCTTGTCTAGCGCAAACCGATACTGCGGACTATCAGGCTGCTTGTCTGCTTTCTTATCGGGTACTGAACTAGTGACTTTTGCCGAAGGGACTAGCGCCACCCCCACTTGCTTTACTTCCATAAACGAGATGAGGGAAATGCCAATTCTTCGTTACTGCCAGCAGTTAGCAGTTTGCTTATAGCATAGCCTCAAACGGTATTTCCTTGTCGCCCCTCCATCACAGGCTTACCATCAGCGTTAGGAATACCAGTTTGCCGTCTTTCATTTCCACTTTATAGTGCTTTGCCGAATTCACTGAGAAACACACAGGTATCGGGCTTAGATCATGGGCCAGAACACGAAGCGGTGCTGCCACAGTTGCATCATGCAATGCAGACGTAGCGATTTTTCCAAGTTGCTGCTGAAGAGTTGCAATTTGCGACTCATGTTCAAGTACCTTTGCCTTTCTGTCGTGAGCCTTCTTGATTAGCTGTGTATTTGACGTGCGGAGCGCTTCTAGTTCTTCTACTGCGGTTAGTGTGTTCGAATGCTATTTCCCTGTTAAGTCAGTTGAGTCATTTCCATGCACTTAGTTTGCAGTTGTCCATAACGCCACTACCGCTCATTACCTCTCTATCAGCGCAGATGCGATGCCACAAGGCTTGCTCCCCATCTGTTAGCAGTTCTGGCTTCGCCGTAGCTAGCAAGAGGAATCGGATTGCGGGGCACGGATCGTAGAGACCTTCATTGAGTAAGTGCGGCTAACCATCTACTTGCAGCTTCTCTTTGATTGCTTGCTCGATATAGTTAGTGATCGAGCGGTCCTCATTGCGGGACGCTAGCAATAGAAGATAATGCAACTTAGGCTGCATTCTTAGCGAAACGGGATAGGACTTGAGGGCCGGAGTGACCGAGCTAGTCTTGGGGATTCATTTTATTGTCCTCCTTTGACACCGGAATTATACTTGCCTCCGACGTAATATAATGCTATTCTTAGCTAGCAAGAGAGACGAAGGTGAGCGTTGCTCCCTGATGTGCTCTCTACTCTGGCAGCGGTGCTGCTACCCCACCCACAACCTAATAGGAAGTCCGAAGGCGGTGCCTTCGCGTGACTCCTCTAACCTTTATGCGTTAGGAGAATCCTGCTATGTCTACGCCTATTTTTAGCTCTCCGGCGACTGCTTGTTTCAGCAAGCAATGTTGCCGGATCCTTCGATTCGGAGAGACTAGGTGCTATGAACTCATTTCACATTAAACCGAGTTGCGATCCTGCAATCTGGGGAGATCCCGAGACTCATTGAGTATGCCAGTATCAAAGACTTCGTAAAGCAGCAACTCGCCAACAGCAATGCATTGCAGGAGTCTTCTCATGTCTAAAATCACCCTCACTGCTTTAGAACTAGCAAACGCACCTAGTCACTCCTCAACAATGAACCCGCACTTTACATAACAGACTGTACAAGCAAGCTGAATAGGGAAGCGTATCGCGCAGATTGTGAATTCTTCCAGAGAACAATCCTGGAAGACGCATTTATACGCGGGCATCATTTCATGGTGAGTTTGATTCGTTTGAGTCTGTAGAAGAGTACCTACAGCTTCCTATGATCTTCGCTCAAGTGACACATACGTACTCCCAGCATTCACGAATGCAAGGTTGTCTACTGACGGTTGTAAGTATGCGAACACGCTAACGCGCTCCGATGGTGACGTTGCACAACTGCTACTCAGAATGCAGCGCGATATGGGCGGCGATAGGCAAGAGATTGAAGTGACTCTACCGGCAAGCGAAAGCCGACTCGCGAAGCGAAGCTCATGTCAGCTTGCGGCGGAGGAAGCAGCAGTAGGACGCAGCAACATCAATGAAGGGCAAGGAAGCGGCGAGGGTCCCACTAATGCTCAGTCTGATTGTACTGCCCGTGTGGATGCAGCAGCCATTGCTGCATCCATCAGCACTCCGAGCAACAAAGATGTTGCGCTTGAGCTTGCAGACTTGGAATCCGTGTCTTCCCTTGCAATGGCGACAGACAACCTACTGTGAAGGCGTGGGAAGAGAACGCAACGTCAGACGTGAGCAAGATCGATGGATGGCGGCAAGCATTCCGGCTATTCCACCCGGCATACAGGGTTTGGTGGTGATCGACTGCGACCGCAAGCCGGGACAAGCAGATGGGGTGCAAGCATTCCACCAGCTATGCCAACAGAACAGCGTCGATCTTTCGAGTACGCTTGCGGTCGATACGCCAACCAACGGCAGACACTATTACTTCACCACTGCGATAGCTTATGGTAACGCGCATTCCTTTCCCGCTGGTATTGACGTGCGGGGTGCGGGGGATATGTCATCGCCCCTGGCGCAACCTTGCCGGATGGACGCGGCTACAGGATCGTTTCAGGCTCCTGGCGGTCGATTGCCCCGCTTCCCTCTGCGCTGGCAGCGTTCCTTCGCATCCGACAGCCCCTAGGATCAGCCGGATTCGCCAGAGGCTGGAATGGGCCAAGGCTCGATTGTGCAGCCATCCGCGCCAGCGACAGAGAGGGATGTGCTTTGGGCGGCGAAGGCACTTGAGGGCGAAGTTGCAAAGGTGCTAGCCGCAAAGCAGGGAGAACGAAACAACATTGAACAAGTGCGCTTGCACTCTCGGCGGCTACATCGCCAACGGATCATTGCAGCGGGTGGATGTGGAGCAAGCTCTGTTCCGTGCGAGTGTGGAGAACGGTAGCGCAGCGCAGTACGGCGCAGACCAGCAGCATAAGACAATTCGCAGCGGTATCGACGCTGGATTCAGAAGCCCTATCCGACGCTGGCAGAACGCGCCGCGCCATCTGTAGACCTCAGCGGCATCATGGCTATGGGCAGCACTCCGCAAGCCAAGCAACCGGAACGCAAGCTCTCTCTTGAATCCTTCGCCGGTATCGAAGAGCAGCCGATTACATGGCTATGGAATGGGTTCCTTCCCGCCGCTAAGTTGACGTTGCTTGCGGGTGCGGGTGGAACGGGCAAGTCTACCATTGCGTTTAGCTTCGCAGCGATCATCACAACGGGCGGCGAATGGCCGGACGGTACGCGCTGCAATCAGCCTGGAAACGTCGTCATTTGGAGTAGTGAAGATGATCCCGCAGACACTATCAAGCCGCGCCTCATGGCGATGCAGGCCGACACGCAACGCTGCCTACAACATTGCGCCCCATATCAGTGAAGAGGGTGTCAAGCTCCCGTTTGATCCATCGCGGGATATGGAGAAGCTACGGGAACAGGTTGCACAGCTTCCTGGTGGAGTTTCCCTGTTCATCATCGACCCAATCGTCTCAGCAGTGACAGGCGACATGAACAAAGCGAATGATGTGCGGCGCAGCTTGCAAGCAATCGTAGACTTTGCGGCAGAGCAGAACTGCGCGGTGCTAGGCATCACACACTTTGCGAAGGGTACGGCGGGGAAGAAGTCAGACGAGCGCGTTATCGGCTCTCAGGCTTTCGCAGCGTTCGCGCGTATGGTGCTGGTAGCGGCGAAGGAAGAGGACTCAGACCGGCGCGTGTTCACCCGCGCTAAAGCGAACAACTCTCTCGATACAGGCGGCTTTAGCTATGAAGTGCAGATGGTGCAAGGCAAGGCGCGAAACGGCAAGCTGCTAGAGACGACCCGCATCCTATGGGGCGAAGCATTAGAAGGTTCGTCTCGTTCCATCCTTGCGGAAGTAGAGGGCGGCGAACAGACAGACGATAGCGCTATCGGCAGAGCCAAACAGCTTCTCGGAACCTGTTTGCGCGTGGTCCGATGTACGCGAAGGAAGTAGAGTCGGCAGCAAAGAGCTTGGAGTCTCGAAAATGACGCTTCGCGGGCTCGGGAAGCGCTAAAGATCGTGGTGGAAAAGGAGAAGGGATTCCATGCAAAGTCGCGCTGGAGCCTCCCATTTGACCCGAATGCGATAGCGCAGATCGGTGGAGCGCCTATCGGCCAACGCGCAGGCGGCATACCCTGGGACATGTCAGTGACACGCTTGCCACGTCACACGTGTTCATGAAGTCCCTATACACACTTGTCCGTATTAGTTTTTGTTGAACAAGAGTGTATTTTATTGAGGATTTGCGTGATCGAGTGTATGGGGTGAGCAAGTGTAGAATGAGCACACTTGTTCAAGAGAACTTGTAATACGGAGCGGTAGAGAGTACTGAACAGGTTGGTAGGTGGGGGAACTGGTCGAGCCATGCACATCTCTAACGGTAAAAAGGTGCTGTAATCAGGCCTATATGGGGTGCCTAGCAGTCGATATCAGACGGCAAAGCTAGGCTTGTTAGCGCGTACCGTGCTGGCAATGAATGCTGGTGAGAAGTGTGCATAGTGCTTCTCTGCGATGCGTGTACCGGAGTGTCCAAGCTGATTCGCTACTAGCTGGATAGACGTTCCATTCATCACATTCAATGTCGCGTATGTGTGCCTCAGATCGTGGAACGCACGATGCCGCCCAATACCAGCAGCTTTCAGCATGGATCGCATACGTGGCTGCTGATGTGACTTCTGCCAAGGCTTGCCGTCCGCGCGTAGCAGCATGTAATCGCTACCCTGCTTGCCAGCGCATAGCGTATCGAAAAACACGGCTTCCGCATCAGTCAGAAAGACCTGTTTCACCTTGCCTGTCTTGCTTTGCAAGATCGTGATTGCGTGGATGTTCGCATCGTATGCATTCACCTTTAGGCTGCAAAGCTCTCCATACCGGCATCCCGTGTAGAGCGCAGCATGTACAAGCTGCCGGAAGTCATCTGGACAAGCTGCGATGAAGCGCACGGCTTCCTCTAGCGTCAAATACTCATTTTTGGCAACACTCACGCTCTGAAACTTGTCTACGCTCTCCCAAACATTGCGGCTAAGCTCTACTTCATTGTCTGCCGCCCGATTGAGAATGGCCTTTAGATCGTTGAAGATGCGGTTTGCCGTATCGCGGCGCTTACGTATCGTCTCAGGATCGGTCGGATCGTAGACCAGCTTGGAACGACGCGACGGCGGCAGTTGCTTGATAGCCGTTTCGCGGGCAATAACCTTATGCGGCTTCTGCTTGGCAGTCGTGTGCAGCCAGTTCTCTAGCTGCTTGCGGGTGAGCTTGCGAAGCTCTATTGCCCCGAGTATGGGAAGCACATAGTTGCGGACGTTCGCCTCTGATGTCTGCTTGGACCTATCGCTGCCTTTGAAGTTGGCTAGCCAGTCTTCCGCAGCCTGAGCGACCGTATAAGGCCGTAGGCTGAGGCCGGACGCATCAGCCTTGCCAAGGTCACGATAGAAGCCTTGCGCCGCGTCCTGAGCCGCCTGGAAGCTCATGCCGACGTTCTCTGCCACATCGTTTGCCATGCCGAGCGGGCCCAAAGCGGTAGCCGTGCTCTACGTCGTGCGCGCGGGCGATCCACGTCCCACCCCGCTTGCCGCGTCTGTAGCCGAGCGACAGCCCACTCCCAACGTGTGTGAAGTATGGCCGTGCCTGGATAGGCAAGCGCTGACGTGCTGACCGGCTACCTAGTTCCCGTGCGGAATGTTCAGACGATCTCGACATGTCGAGATTATGTCGAATAAGAGGGGGCGATTGCAAGCGAATAGTGGCGAAGGATCAAACTATCTCATCTGATATCAAACCCGCATGAACACTGCACTAAATCGACAAGAAGTGTCGATTCTATGTCCATTGCATCGACCGCTGAAACCGCTAAAATCCACCTTCACACGGTGGAAGTCGTAGGTTCGAATCCTGCTGTGCCCACCAATCAAATCAACAACTTACTACAGCAAAGTAAGGACACACAAAAGACACACAAGGACTCTACACGTGGTCCGATGCATCCAGACCAAAGAAAGAGCCCCTATCTTAGATAGGGCCTCCGCTGTTGCTGTAGGGGCTAAACGACGGGGTCGAACAGGGGGGCACTGTGGGTCAGCGCGAGACGCTTGGCGGAGATTTCCCCCTGCTGATACACATCTCGCGTGATGGTCGAGGTGCTGTGCCGGAGGAGCTCCTGGACCACCTTGATGTCCTCTCCCTTGGCTCCACGCAGGGAGGCGAGACTCCGGCGGAATGTGTGCAACCCGACCCGCTTATCCACCTTTGCTGCCTTTACCGCCGGGAGGATGTGGTTGCTCATGATCGATTCACACCAGAAGGGCGTCGCACCGTTCTTGAAGGGCGAAGCAAACACCCAGTCCTCGTCGAACGCGTACAGGGCCTCCTGACGCCACCGGCTGAGGAGCTCCGCGATCTGAGGGAGGATAGGTATACCCTTACGCGACGCCTTCGTCTTCATCTTGGTCACGTGCTTGCGTACGGAACCACGAGCTAGCGTAACCCAGCACGTCTCGAAGTTGATGTCTCCCCACTTCAGACCCCGTACCTCTGAACGCCGCAGAGCCGACGTCGCCGCCAC
>CAVUSA010000012.1:0-590712 GCA_963744015.1 uncultured Gammaproteobacteria bacterium | reverse complement strand
GGTTTCGGCGTGCCCGGCCTGGGCAAGGCGAAGCTCGTTTGCGGCTAAACGTCAGTCCGCCCGCGTATATTCCCGGTGTCGCTGCCGACTTGGGCTGAACTGCTGCCGCTCTGGCAGGTGCTGAACCTGCTCAGCTTTGCTCTGGGTGCAGGTAAGGAATGGATACACGCTCTGGCCACCAGGAGCGCTGCAATCACATTTCAGTCGGCTCTTATGCTCGTCGTCAGATCAAACCATAGAGATAACGTGAAGAAATCATCTGCTGCCGGGGGATTCAGCCCTGGAACAGCCAAAGGGATGGCGAAAAGCCAATGCGTCGTTTCGGGTGAAAGGAATTCCTATGACTTTCGGGCATCGCTGATGCAAGCAGTAAGGATCCTAACCAGCTGTCGATGAGTGCATTGGCGATAATGCACCAACTGAGAAGGCGCCCCAAGTCTTAGCTTCCGAATTGACGACAATACGGGGGCGACGCGTTCGAGCGAGGGCAATCGATTTCTGATTACATATCTCACGCCTGGACCAGTGCCCGAATTTACCTGCACGAACCTTAAGCCGGTTTCACTCGGTAGCCTGCGAAAGGCTTTCAGGAACCCTCTCCGGCGACGGCCCCTCCCGGTGCGTCGACCGTTCGTCGAACTGCGCGTGCCTGTCCTGCTACTTGCTAGTCGCTGGTACCGCCGCGCTTGTCGCTGCCAGCGCTGCGGCTGGGTTGCCTTGCACGATCATGGCATCAAAGACGGTGACAGTGTAGTTGGCGGAGGGGCTCTTATTGAAGTTGAACGCCAACTGGTACGTGCCTGCCTTGCTCCTAATATCATCCGGCAGAGTAATCGTGATCTCCTTGGTGTCCTTCGTTGGAGGTTTGGGTGAGTACGTTACAGCGCTGCCGTCATACGTGATCCCCGCTAAATCTGTCAGGCCCGTCGCCGACACAGTAATCTTCGTCGTCCCGACCTTGATCGGGTCATGCGCGGTCAATACAGGAGCGCCTTTGGCGGCGTTCGGAGCGGCGATGAGGAGCAGCCCACCAAAGCCATCGTTGAAGACAAGTTGCTTGGTTCCACCATCGATGGCGGAGGGAGGAACATTGATGATGACGTTGGCCCCGCTGATAGGATTGACCGTCATCCCCGGGGGAGAGACGCCTTTCAACCCGGAGAGGGCTGTGCCGCTCACGACCAGCTGTATGTTGGCTGCGGATTGCTCGACAATGGTCGCCTGTGTGATTGAAGGAAGAGAGGCTCCCAGATCGACTACCGTACTGCCCTCATAGTGCGGCCCCCAAAGCGGCCGGCTCACCACGATTTGAGGGTTTGAGCGAAGCGCGTCTGAAGGCAACACCAGAGAGATACTTGTCGCGTCACGAGCAGCAAACGGCGAGTCGCGGAAGCCAATCGCGCGAGAGCCGACCGCGGCAACCAGATTGCTTGTGGTCAAGGCAGGAGAGTCAGCAGGACCGTCCCCACCGCATTGGCCATTGGTCTTTATAGTGACCGGAATCCTGACGAGCACGCTCGACGACGTTTGCGTGGTTACCTGAGCGTTCCCCAAACTGAAACATTGATCCCTGGCTGTGAGAGACGCTGCATTGACCACATCGATGCTCGCCCCGGAGCGGTCCATTAGTTGCATCGGATGCAGCGCCACATCACCCTCGGGGACGGTTGCAAGAATGCTCTCTTCGGTGCGCAAGAAGTTTGCGCTTCCATCGCTATAGGAATGCGGTCCCGATCGCAGGATGGTGCCCATGGCGAACGAGCCCGCCAACATGACACTGAAGGTCCCATCTCCGTTGTCGTGACCGGTCACGTCGCCAATCTGAGGCTGCAGATCATACTTCTCGATGTTGAACGGTACGCTGTACGTCGCGGCGTCCAACTCCGAAGCACTTCTTTCTACGACGCCACGCTTGCGATCATATCTTCTCCAGGCAGTCGACACCGTGACTTGACCAATGGTGTTTCCTTCATCGAATGGAAGCGCAAGCTGCACATAGACCCGGCGCATGCCCTCCGTCACATACCGTCTGCCAAGGGTCGGCCGGAACTGCCATCCAAATGTGGTGACCATTGGATTGTTCGAAGGAACCTGGTACGCGAGAACGTCCTGATCTTTCACGACGTAGTACGTCTGATGTCCCCAAAGCCAGGTCGCGCCGACGCTCATGATGCTCGAGGCGAATCCGCCTCCGATAGAGGATTGACGATTGGTAACCGCTGCGACGTTGTAGCTCTTTTCCTGCGGAAGGAGGGTGGTAATAATGGGCCTATCGTGCGAGATTGCAGAGTTGGGAGATGACACCGTCAACGTGACTTCGGCTACTTCGTCACGGTGGGTGCCGGTATCCCGAATGTCGATGGGAACGCCGATCGTGACCCGCGTACGAGGAAACTCTTTCAATTCACCTTTGATCATATGTTGCGTGTATCGGTCGGTTAGCGAGCCTTCGAGAAGAAGCTGATAGCCCGCGATCTCTGATGTCAGCTGAAGCTGCTCGCTGAGGATATCGGAAGCAGATGGGTTGAATCCCGTGGGGAGGGTAAAGCCGGCCGAGGTCGGCGTTGGTGCGCCCGTCGGGTTGGCGGCCGCCTGTGTCGTCGCCATCGAGGTGCTGGGAGAGGTGACCTGCAATTGACTGTTCGTGGTGCCTGTTGAAGTGGTGCTCGGGCCTGTGACTTGTACTGTATTCGTGGTGCCGCCCGTGGTGCCGCTCGTGGTGCCCGTCGTAGCGCCGGTCGTAGCACCGGTCGTGGTGCCGGTCGTATTGCCGTTCGTGGTTAGCATGGATCCCGTGCCTTGCTGCACGTTAGTCCCCGCAGAGGTCGTCCCTACATTTCCGCCGCTGTTCGCGGTGGTCACAACACTTGGTATCGGAGGCCCTCCGACGGTAAGCCCAAGCTGCTCGTCTGGCTCGATGCCCCTTGCAGTCCTCCGATGTGACTCGATATCGCCGTTGCGTCCAGAATCTGCATGGCCGCCAGCTTAGCGCGCGCTCCGTCCAGCATCATCTGCAGAGTTGCGTCGTTATATTCTTGAAGGCCAGATACGAAGATTCCATTGTCGTGCTGCGGGATCGGCGAGCTTGGGGGCGGGGCAGAAGCTCTGCTCAGCTGTAGTGAATTGCTGCAGTTTATACCACCGGCCTGACAGACCCGGAGCGTTGTGGAAACATCAAACGGCGGCAGAACAATCGCGATTTGCGTTGATCCCCATGTAGAAACGCGAACAGCAGTTCCGCCCGAAAAGACGGTCCCAACGGCGTCGCCGAAGCCGGATCCTTCGAGAATGATGAGCTTGCCCGGGGTCAGCTCTCCATCCGTCGTACTGATTCTTGGCATCTGTGCAAGAGATGGCACAGTTAAGCCCAAAGTCGCGAATACAAAGACCCAAACAGCCAGGTGCAGGGTTCTCATCGGCTCTCCATTCAATCTTGAGTGCTGTAAACAAAGTTTTAGAACTGAATCGCGCTATCTGCACCAATTGGCACGATCGTACCGTTGACGGCGATCGCATCGCCTTCATTTCGATTGGCGAAAAAGGCAGTCGCTGCCGAGATCTGCTGACCAAGCGTCGATCCCGGCCCCAGAGCGCGTATGAGCAGCGTGTCGGACAAATTCCCGCCTGCGTCGGTCTGCCGCAGGAAAGACAGATGCGCCGCGCCGTTCATCGTGCGATGCAAGGTTCCAGTAAAGTGCGTCATAGCGAGGCACAACTCCTTGATGGCAAATTTCTAGAACTCAAATGATGTAGAACTTGTTATCCGGAATTGCATGGGCACAAGCAACTACGCTCGAAAGCACGATGATTAAAGCGGGGCCCTGGCGCTGTGCAGCTGGAAGTGAGCTGTAGTAGAAGGTTAGAAAGCGTCGTCATGATAACACGCAACCGTCCAAGCAGGGAGCCGAATGCGAAAACACACGAGCACAACGCTCCGGACTCGGATGACAAGCTAGCTCCCGGATGACAGGCTAACCGGAAGTCGAGTTCCGATTGATGACAACAGGCCAATGCACATTTCCGGCACCGTACGGCTCGATGAGCGGATTGGCAATTTGTGTATCTCCGCCGGCGTTCCAGGTGTCATCTTGCACATTCCTGAAGAGGAGCCGCGGGTTTTCCACAACTTTCTTCTCGAAAGCGACAGCCAGTGTAAATTTGCGGCCTTGAAATTTGAATATAGATTGCGCGTACTTTTGTGGAGCGCAAGCTAAGATTGTAGCCAGTGCGGTGCCAAGCCAAATCGCATCGGTCATCCCTTCAGCGCAAGAAAGAGCACGGAGAAATAGAGCACGATTGAAAATCACCATTCATAAGGGCAGCCAAGAAATTGGCGGAAATTGTATTCAGCTCTCATCCGGAAAGACGACGATCCTTCTCGATGCCGGACTTCCCCTCAGTCCTGACAGTCGTCGCGTGGACCTCTCGCGCCTTGTCGTGGATGCGCTTCTTGTCAGCCATCCCCACCAGGACCACTTCGGTCTGATGGGTACGCTGCCGCCCGGCACCCCGATCTACATCGGCAGGCTGGCCCGCAGCCTGATCGACGCACCGCAGTTTTTCATCGGCAGAGAGAGATATGCGCTCAACTTCCACGACTTCAAGGCGTGGCAGCCGTTTACTATCGGTGACTTCACCATCACGCCTTATCTCGTCGACCACTCTGCTACCGATGCCTACGCTTTCCTGATCGAAGCCGAAGGCAAGCGCCTGTTCTATAGCGGCGATTTTCGCTCGCATGGCCGAAAGGGAAAGCTCTTCGACAATCTCATTCAGCGACCCGGTTCGCGACATCGATCTCCTCTTCCTCGAAGGCACGATGCTGCACCGCAAGAACGATCTTTTCCCTGACGAGACGGCGGTCGAAACACTATCTTCGAGACGATCCGACAGCAGGAGAACATCTCGTTCCTGCTAGCATCTTCGCAAAACATCGACCGCATCGTCTCCGGCTTATCGGGCGTGCAAACGTGCCGGCAAACTTCTCGTCATCGACATCTACACCGCATGGGTGCTCGAACAACTTCGGCAAATCACGGAAAATACGCCCGCAATGGATTGGCGCGAGGTAAGAGTGTTCGCCGGTTACAGCCAGGACCAAAAGCTCAAGGCAAACCCGGACTACTTTGGAGATTTCAGAAAGCGACTCTATCGCTATCGGGTCAAACCTGAGGAACTGCACGCGACCCCCGAAGCTTTCCTCTACTTCGGCAAGATGTCCAGCTTTCGTCTCATCGATGCGTTCAAAAACGCTGCAGCCCCTGTCAATGTTATCTACTCACAGTGGCTCGGCTATCTTGACGGAACCCACGCTGAGTACTTCGGGAGCGACAAAATCTCCGCCTACCGTAGCGACCCGGCAGTCAACTTCATCTACGCGCATTCGAGTGGGCATGCGCCATTGAAGGACCTGCAGAAATTAGCCTCCGCGCTGAAACCCAAGATGCTCGTTCCGATTCATACCGAGGACGCAGAGGGTTTCAGAAGGCAATTTGAGAACGTAATGACACTAAGAGACGGAGAAACGTTCGTTCTGGACTAGGTTGCAAGTACTACGACTCTTTGTAGGTGATCTGTGAGTAGGAGCAGGCCCACCTACAGTCCGGATATGTAGGAGCCGTTCCGAGAGTCCGCACAAAAGCAAGTGCATCGAGGCGATTTGCACTTCACGAGGCAAAGATGAATGACTTTTTCCGAAGATTTCCAATCGAGCGGCTGACCGATGCCGTTCTAGAAGAGAATGTTTGGTTTACTGATCTGCTCAAGAGATGGCGTCCGGCCGGCGACGCAACTAGCAGCCGTGCGGGCAATGCTGAGAGTGAACTCGCGCGAGATCACGTTGGCAACAAAGGCGAGTGTCAGCACCTTCGCGTAGCATTTCGCGACGGTTACATGAATTTTTACTGTAGCGGGCAGTCGATAGCCAAGGTCAAGTTTGTCCGCAGCGAACTTCGGGCCAAGATCCATGAGAAGTATCTTTACGGCACCAAGACCGGCGAGCGCTACATTGAGCTGACTTCCAGAGGTTTTCCGGGACATGGCACCGGGCAGCTGGTGGCCTACGAGGGAATGCAAGAATGGATCTCAAATGCGAGCAACAAGACCGGTCCAGAGAAGCGTTTCGTCGATCTCATTGTCAGCCACAATCACGACGTGATCGATCTTGAGATGGGACTCCCTGCATATTCGGCGCAGCGTCGCGCGCCCCGCATTGATCTGTTGGCTCTCGAACAACATTCCGAAGGCAAATGGCAGATCGTCTCGTGGGAAGTGAAACTCGTCGGCGATGGGCGTGCACGCTGCGATGGAGACGAACTGCCAGAGGTTGTGGACCAACTGAAGGACTACATTGAGTGGCTCAGCGACGATGACCGAGCGGAAAGCGTAATTGTGGCCTACAAAGAAAACTGCCGCTTGCTCGTCAAGCTACACGAGATTGCACTGCGCGTCCGCCCGGATATTGAGGAGCTCGGACCGGGAATTACGGCAGTTGCAGCCAGCGATGCGGCTCTGCCTTTGCTTGACAAGAGGCCTCGGTTGCTAATTGCTTACGATAAGGGCGATGAGTCGTTTACAGAGAATGGACATTTTGACAAGCTAAGGCTCTCCGGTGAGCACGTGAAGATCGTGAAAAGGTTGAATGACTTGGATCTTTGTCAGGCGCAGCCAAAACCCCTCTAAGGCACGTAGGCAAGAGGGGGGCAAATAGATGTAGACGGCGGCGCCCACGAGCAACGGGACTAGCACCCCTCATAATCCCGACCGCGTAATGGGAGGTGGTCGCCGGCCTGCTCGAAGGATGCTATGGTTCTGGTCTTGTTTGGCGATACGCACGAGCTGCACCGTGAAGTCGAGGTTCCTGCAGGAGACATTCTCATCTGCGTGGGCGACTTCACGATGTTCAGCAAGAACTTGTCCGCAATCGAGGACTTCAACGAATGGCTCGGAGAGCTTCCGCACCGCCATAAACTCGTGGTTCCCGGCAACCACGAGTTTTTCCTCGAATCGAACCCGGAACGCCGGTCACTCCTCGACAATGCCAACGTGCTAATCGATGAAAGCATTGAGATCGGAGGATTGAACATTCATGGTTCGCCAATGACCCCACTCCTGGGTACCGCGTTCGGCAAGTCTTCACCCAAAGATCGGGAGACGCCATTGGAGCAAGATTCCGGATGACACTCATGTGCTGGTTACACATGGTCCTCCGTTCGGTATTCTTGACCTTCCCCCAGACCATGCGGAGCGCATGGGAGATCCAGAGTTGCGCAAGCGGGTGAGAGAGTTGCCATCTGCTAAGACTCCACGCGTTTGGCCACGTTCATGGAGCACATGGTGTTGTTGAGGAGGATGGTGTTACATTCGCCAATGTCGCGCTGATGGGACACCTTGGCGACCTCGTCCAAAGCCCCAGAGTGCTGCGGATGAGAAGCAGACGAGACTGATACTACCGACGCATTGTCAGGCGACCCGCAGGTTCCGACTTCAGGCCGATGCACTCATCTACCTGCGACCAAGTCGCGACTAAAGTCCCCTGAAGCTCCACGGCGGTAGATCTCTGGCGGGCTGATGGTGCTGGCGTCACTCTCCGATTGGCTTTGAGCCTCGTAACCGATAGCGTGCGAAAATACGAATGCTGCGAGGCGACCGCCCCGGACAGAAGTGTGTGTATACGATATCGGTGAGATTTGCGGTGCGGATAGCCAGATGAGAACAGATCACAGATCTCAGTTGTCGTGATGTTGTAGTTCCAAGGGCTGGCTGCCGGAGAAAAAGCAGGGCGTTTCACCCCACATCTCACCCACAATGTGAGTTACCAGTGCTTCCTTGTCATTCGGGAGGATAGCCAACCCTTCCGCGTAAGTCGTTGTTATTACCCGTCCGACTGGACTGTTAACCGAAGGGTTGTAGGTTCGAGTCCTACCTCAGGAGCCATATTTATCCAACGCTTCTAAGATCCGCTTCCGCTCTCCGTCGAGCGCCCTGCATTCCTCAGACTCTGCCAGTTCTCTAGCGGTGTCCGACCAGCATGTTCATCAGGATTGCTCCGCCGAGCGCGGCAAAGAGCGCCACAGGCATTGCGACCGCACCCACTTTCAAAAACTTCCAGAAGCTCACATCGAGCTTCTCTCCACCTGTCTCCTTGCCCGCATCCTTGCGAAGCGCAAGAAGCCACAGAATGGTAGCGAGCGAGCCGGTGACCGAGAGATTGGGCCCAAGATCCACGCCAATCAGAACGGCGTTGGCGATCAAGCCCCTTGTGTGAGCAGCTTGGATCGTGCCGCCCGCGATCAGTCCCAGGGGAAGGTTGTTCACGATGTTGTTCGCTACACCTACAGACGAACCCGACGACCAGCGCACCGGCGTTCTGGCCAAGATGCGACGCCCAGGCGAGCCACTGTTGCGTCAGGTTCAGAGCTCCCTGGCTCTCAACCGCATCGACCATGACAAACAGGCCAGCAACGAGGATCAAGGTTGCCCAACTGATCTCCTTTGCGAGTTTGATCGGATTGCTTCTGTGCCTTGATGGAGACGACAGCGGTAATCACGAGCGCAGCAAGGCAAGTGGGCAGTCCCAGATCCTTCTTGAACTGCGGATGCAGTCAGGAGCACGGCAATCATCAGGGCAAGACCCGCCAGGACCAGTTTGCCGTTTCCGCTAAGCTCCACATCCTCAACCTCGCAGTCGATGCTCTTGCGAGAGTTCATCCCGAAAAGAAAACGCATCACGAAAAAGGTCGCGACGATGGAGAGCAGCGAAGGAACTCCGAAGTCTGCCAGCCATGTGCCCAGCGGGGGCATACCGGCATGAAAGACCACCAGGTTTGCTGGGTTGGAAATCGGGAGAACGAAGCTCGCCGCGTTCGCAATCAACGCGCAGACGAACAGATACGGAAGCGGCGAAACCTTTGCCTTTCGTACCGCTGTCAGAATTGCCGGCGTCAATACGACCGCGGTCGCATCGTTCGACATGAATATGGTCACCAGCGTTCCCACTCCATAGACCAACAGGAAGAGACGCGAGCAACTTCCGTTGGCTCCGCGTACCGCGACGGATGCAACCCAATCGAAGACGCCTTGTTCTCGCGCCAACTCACTCAGGAGCATCATGCCGATGAGAAACAGGTAGACATCGCTCCCTTCGGCCACGGCCTGCCCGGCAAGCGTAAGCGGCACGAGCCGGAGCACGATCAGCAGAAGCGCTCCGCCGGAGATCCACCAGACTTCGGGGATGCCGCGCGGGCGTGTCAGCATCAGCGCGATGCTGATGGCGACGATCAGAGGCAGAACTACATGCGCAATGTCTGTCGGGATCATCACCACTTCTTCCGTTCTTGTTTGGTCCGAGCTGAGTTCCGAGAAGACCGTGCTGCGGCACGCCTCAAGTGCATTGTCCTGATCGCGTTCTTCGGACTTCCGTTCCGTAGGTTATCCCGCCGCGAAGCGAATCTGGTCGCTCATGACGGATCCCTGCTCTTTTTCAAGAACTTCCCGGAATCCGCGGGCAAGAGTGCATGCCCCAGGATCGGTGCACTCTCGCCCTCCGGGAGATCCGAAGCTAAGTCCTTGGCTGTCCGGAATTTACATTGAAACAGGGGGAGGGGAGGGACGCTATTTCCCCGTGAACTGCACCGAATCCAGAATGCCTTCCATGCGCTTGAATAGGCTGCCAAGCTGCGCGTCGGTCAGGTCCTGCGCGCCGCTGACTTCGCCGCCGCAAAAGGAGTTCACCGCCAGGTCGAAGCGCACGCAGCTTCCCCCGCGCAGCGCCGTATAGGCCACGTCTCGCGACTCCGTGCAGATGTGGCCGTGCTCGTCCTTGCCACGCGTGAACTTCACATCCCCCACAACGGCTGCAGGCAACGGCTTGGCTGGCTTCGCGGTCGCCTGCGCCGCGCATGCGGTCGACGAGATGTGCGGCGTCACGCTGAGGTAGAACAGCGCGCCGCTGAAGGTCGACAGCGGGAACGGGTTGAAGCCCAGACTCGCCGCCGCGCGCAGGTCTGCCTTGCGCGGAGCCGTACGTGCATCCAGCCGGAACGTGCTGATCTCGCCATCCCGCCGGGTCAGCATCCAGCCCGGCGGAAGATGGAACGAGACGTGCGCCCGCGCATCCTCCACCGTTTGCGCCGGCGGCTCAGTCGGCTCCGCGGGCGGACGCGGGGCGTCCGACGGCTTTGGCCTCGGCATCGGCGGCACCGGCACCACCCGCGGCACCGCCTTAGGTCCCTCCTGTGCACCTGCTGCAACTGAGCAGAGCAAAACCATGGCCGCAATCCACTTCAAACTGCTCTCCTTTGGCATCCCTTTTCCATTACACCTGCACTCCGAGGCGAAATCTATACCCGTATTCGGGGATTCACGGCGGCGTACGCGAGGTCGGTCAGCAGATTTACCCCAACATACGTCAGTCCAATTGCCAGGATGCATCCCTGCACCAGCGCGTAGTCGCGGTTGGAGATCGCCGACAAGGTGAGCCGGCCAATCCCGGGCAGGCTGAAGATGGTTTCGGTCACGATGGCTCCCGCCAGCAGGCTGCCGAACTGCAGCCCCGCCACCGTCAGCACCGGGATCAAGGCATTGCGCAGGGCGTGGCGGTAGACCACGCGCCGCTCGCTCAGCCCCTTCGCCCGCGCAGTACGGATGTAATCCTGACCCAGTTCTTCGAGCATCGCGGTACGCACCATACGCGTCAGAATCGCCGCCATCCCGCTGCCCAGCGTCACCGCGGGCAGGACCAGGTGCGTCAGGAAACCCCATCCGGTGCCGGAACCCGAGACCGGTAGCCAGCCAAGGCCGATCGAGAACGGCAGAATCAGCAGCGGGCCGAGGGCAAAATTCGGAAATGACAGACCCACCAGCGAAACCACGCCGACCAGCCGATCCTGCCAGCGGTCACGCCGCGTCGCCGCCCACACACCCGCAGGTACGGCAATCAGCAATGCCGAGCGACATCGACGCGAGGGCGAGCGCCAGCGTGTAGGGATAACGCTGCGCTACCAGGTGCGTCACCGAATCCCGCAGCCGCAGGGACTGGCCGAGGTCCGCGTGCGCCACGCCAGCCATGTAGTGTCCATACTGCTGCGGCAGCGGCTGATCGAAGCCATATGCGTGCCGCAAGGCGCTCAGATCGGAAGCCGTCGCGCCTTCCCCCAGCATTTGAGCGATTGGGTCACCCGGAACGAGGTGAATCAGCAAAAAGACGATCGACACCACCAACCAAAGCACCGGCAGCGTCACCAACAGCCGGCGCAAGGCCTGCCGCACAGCGCTCCAGCGGGTATGCGCCGTTTCCGTGCTCAAGCGGACATCTCCAGACCATCGTCCTCGGTCGCCCCCGTGTGCGCAGAGGTTTTCAGATCCTCGACCCGCACGCGGCTAATCCTGCGTCCCGCCATCTCGGCTACGCGGAAGACGCGCCCGGCATGCGTCACACTTTCCCCCGCGACCGGAATATGTCCAAGCTCGTCGAGAAGAAAGCCCGCCAGCGTTTCGACGCCCGGCTGCCGCGGGAACGGCCAGCCCAGTTGCGTGGTCAGATCGCGCAGGGTGGTGCTTCCATCGAGCAGCACCACGCCACCGGTTGCGGAAAGCATCGAAGCCCGTGTGCTGACGTCGAATTCATCCTCCAGCTCGCCGACTACCTGCTCCAGGGCATCTTCCGCAGTCACCAGTCCCACGGTCGTCCCGAACTCATCGACCACGATCGCCATCTGCCGGCGGCGATTCTGGAAGTCCTGCAGCAGCTCCACCGCGAGCTTGGTCTCAGGCACGAACAGCGCCTCGCGCATCACGTCGCGGAGGACCATGCCGCTCTCGCCGCGTGCTCGCGGCAGGCCGCCCAGGCCGAATGCGGTGGCGCGAAAGTGCATCAGCCGGGAGATATCTTTCGAGTGCACGATGCCGATGATGTGCTCCGGCCCGCGCTGCGGGTCATAGACGGGCACTCGCGTGTGCTGCTCTTCCACAATCCGTCCGCTGGCCTGCTCCAGCGGCATCGTCGCAGGAAGTGAGAAGATTTTGCCGCGCGGCGTCATGATCTCGCGCACCACCACATGGCTCAGCTCAATTGCACGGTGGATGATCTCCTCCTGAAAGCCAGGCAACAAGCCCATGCGGCGCGTGGCCGTGGCAATCAGCTTCAGCTCCTCGGGGGAATGAACGGCGCCCTCGCCCTGCAGTGGCGCGCGAAAGAGCCGCAGCACCAGCGTCGCCGAGGCATTCATCAGACGAACCCCGGGCCGCGTCATCCGCATAAAGACGTCCATAGGCCCGGCTACCGCCAGCGCAATCCGCTCTGTCCGCTGCAAAGCCAGCGATTTCGGCACAAGCTCGCCCAGCAGCACCTCGAAGTACGTGATCAGGCCGAAGGCGATGGCAACCGCGGCTGCGTTCGTATACCAGACCAGGTGAGGAGTCATCTGGGGGTGGACGTGTTCTGCCAGGCGCGTCAGCACCTCGGCGACGGCCGGTTCGCCGATCCAGCCCAGCGCAAGCGCGGCCAGCGTGACGCCCAACTGCACGGCCGGCAGGAAGTCGTCCATGGAGCGCTTCAGTGGAGCACGGTTCTCGCCCCGGGCCGTCCATGGGCGATCAGCTGCTGCACGCCGCGTTTCGCGAATACTGACCAGCGCAAACTCCGCCGCCACGAAAAAGCTGTTGGCCAGGATGAAGAAGGCCACCATGATCCCGCGGATGAGGCTCCACTCCAGCATCTTTCGATGCTAGCAGCCCTCTGCGCCACGCGTCCTTCTGGAGGCTTCCCCGCTATGTTGCTGATCCCGGGCATTCAGCGCAGCGCATGAAAAAGCCCCCGCTTCACACGGGGGCTCCCTACCAATCACTACCTGGATCAGACAGCCTGAACCGGCGCCGGGGCAGCCGTCAGCACCTTGGCGACCGACTTGTCGATCGTATCCTTCGGCACATAGCCCACGATCTGGTCTGCAACCTTGCCGTCCTTGAACAGCAGCAGCGCGGGGATTCCGCGAATGCCATAGCGCGAAGGCGTCGAGTTGTTCTTGTCGACGTCCATCTTCATGACCTTCAGCTTGCCCTTGTACTGCCGTAGCAATCTCATCTACGACCGGAGCCAGAGCGCCGGCAAGGTCCGCACCACGCCGCCCAGAAATCTACCAGCACAGGCTGCTCGGACTTCAGCACATCCTGCTCGAAGTTCGAATCGTTGACCTCGCTCACAAACTGACCTGCCATCGCACATCCTCCCGCCGTTTCTCACGGCCTCTTCATAATAGATGCAAACCATGTGCACGCGATTCACGGCCGCCGGACACGAGTTCCCTGCTCTTCGTTGCCCGGCGTGTGTAAAATCACCTGCGACTTAAGAGTGAGTACGTTTGCAGCCTTTGGTTCAGACTGTTTCCCGGCCCCCTTCGTATACTTGACAGGTGGAGACCATGGACATCGCGAGCACAGGCCTCAAGCTGACGCAGGACAGCCGCGCCGAGCAGCGACCGGCCCCGCCGACCATTCGCATGGCGTACCTGTTCCACCGCTACCCTTCTCTTTCGCACGCATTCCACCTGCGCGAAGTGCTCGGTCTGCGCCTGCGCAACCTGCACCTGGAGACAGCCTCACTGGAGCGGCCGGGGCATAACGCCGGCACACTTCCACCCGCGGAAGCCGCCGAGGCAGCATCCGCCTTCTATCTGTCTGAGGAAAACGGGGCCGTTCCCATCGCTGCCGCCATCGCCATCGCGCTCGCGCATCCTGTCGCCCTGTTGCGGGGTCTGGCGGCTTTGCTCCGCCTGCCGGGCTTCAGCCTGCGCAAGGGACTCTCCTGGCCGGCGGCTCTGGCGCAGGCTCTGATTCTCGGTCGATGGATGCACAACCGGAATCTGACGCATCTTCATGCTCATTTCGGCGATCGCGCGTCCTCGGTTGCCATGTTGGTCTCGGCCGCCTGGTCCATCCCGTTTTCGTTGACCGTGCATGATCCCGATGAACTGCTGGCCGAGAAGCCGAATCATCTCCGAGCCGCCTTCCAGGCTGCAAGCTTTATCTTCTGTCTCAGCGATTTCTCGCGCAATCATGCGCTGGAGTTCGCCGATCCCAACGAGCACGACAAGTTCCAGGTGGTGCGCATCGGCGTCGATCCGATGATGCTTACCCCGAACAGCCGCTCCGCTACCAGCGAGATTGCCGGCCCGGGCCCGCGCACGATGAAGCTGATCTCTATCGGACGGCTGGTTCCCGCCAAGGGACACTCCGTTCTGCTGGAGGCTCTCTACATCCTGCGCCAGCGCGGGATCCGGATGCGGCTCACACTGGTGGGAGGGGGCGAAGATCTCCCGGAACTCGAGCGGCTCGCCGAGCGCTATGGCCTCAAGGAAGTCATTACGTTTACGTCCGCGCTTTCCCACTCGCAGACGCTCGCGCTCTTGCGCCGCGCCGATCTTTTCGCACTGGCTGGGCTTTCGGGCGATATCCCGGTCGCGCTGATGGAAGCGATGTCGCTCGGTCTGCCGTGTGTGAGCACCGAAGTGGCCGGCATTCCGGAGCTGATCCGCAATGGCGTCGATGGCCTGCTGGTTGCGCCGGGTGACGCCGTTGCACTTGCCGACGCGCTGGGCAGCGTCGCGGTCGACGATGCTCTGCGTACCCGCATCGGCTACTCCGCGCGCCAGCGGATTATCACCCAGTACAACCTGCCGCTGAACCAGGAGCTGCTGGTAACCAGCTTCGACGACCGTCTGCGCAAACTCGCCGGGCGACGCGCCGCCTGAGCCGCTCGGAATTTTCCTCAGCTTCCTTACCGTGAGAGGTGCCATCGCAGGCCAGCTTCGGCGAAGATCGGGCTGCCAAAGGTCAGGGTCGGCGTTCGTGCAACCTCCGCGCGCTGGTTGGTCAGGTTCTGGACCAGAAATGTCGCCTCCAGGTGCTGCCCGAAAGCGTGCCGTCCTGAAAGATCCACCGAGTAGAAGCCGCTGAGCGGAAACTGGTTGTTGGCATCGTCGAAAGCGCGGCCGCCGACCCGCGTGGCCAGGGTAAGCTCTCCCACACGCGGGCTGGATCCCCGCAACTGCGCGGTAACGCTGTGCCGGGGAACCTCCGGAATCCAGTTCCCTACGAGCGCCGACTGCGCCGGAAATTGCGTGACGGTCGCGCGGGCGAACTGGTACCCGAAGCTGCCTGAGACGGCTTTCCCGGGCCGCAGCTGCGCGCTCAGCTCCACGCCGCGGCTCCGGATCTGGCCCAGATTCTCGCGCATGTTGGTGAGGGTCGTAGCGGTCTGCGAAACCAGCACCGCGGAGACCGGACGGTTGATCTCCGTCCAGAAGTAGGTGCCCGGAAGCGACGGGGAGTTGTGGGTGGAGGCATAGCGCGCGCCGATCTCCCAGCCGGTTGCTCGCTCGGATTGAAGCGACGCGTTCGCATGCGTGATCTCCGACCCCACCTGCCCGGTCCGGTAGAGCTCGTTCATGTCGGCGCGCGAAATGCGCGGAAGCCGCTGGCGTGGACTCGCGTAGCTCCGCGCCAGGCTGCGCACGATCCCGAACCGCGGGCTCAGGAACACCTCGGTGCGGTTCGGGGCGTGCGTCACCGTGCTGGGGCAGGGTCGCGGCGGTTTGCACGATATCCAGGTTGGAAGCGCGGTCGGCCCGCAAGCGACACCGCGCCGACCATGCCCCTGGGTCGCTAGCACTTCGCCGAAGCCGCCGACGAAGCGCTGCCGCGCTGATGTCGTCGGCCAGTCCGTTGGGCACTCCTTTGGAGATCGGCGTCTCGTTGTCGGTGGCGCGGATGTCGCGCAGATCGCATCCGGAAACCGCAGCAAACGAACGCAGGTGCAGCGTCGCATCGGCAGTGGCGCCGATCTCCTGCGTGTGGACGCGCTGCAGTCGGGTCAGCGCCTCGCGTGTTGCGGTTTGCCGCGATCGAAGAAAAGCTCTGGCGATAGCCCTGTCGCGAGCCGAACAGCCGCGCACGCCGGCCGGCGCGGATTCCCGGTCTCCGGTCATCATAGCCGGCGAGATAGCGCCAAAGCCGCGTGGCGTTCGTCTGCAGCTGCGTGCCATTGCCATCGCGCATCGTTCAACAGATTTCCTGTCACAAAGACCCGCTGCGTAGGAAAACTGCGTCGGCCAACCTCTGCATGATAGCTCTGGCTGACGCACGTTTGCCGGAACGTCCACCGCCCCTGCTATCGCGGGATCGGTCGACAACGTAGCCGCCGGTACGTAGCGATTCTCCAGCCGCGAGCGCATCCAGCCAATGTAGCCGGCGGGCGCCGAGCGCCGTCCCATCCGAGGTCGCCTGCCCGCCCCCGCATCCGCTGTCAGTTCCAGACCTCCAGGCGCCGTCCGGGCCGGCACGACATCGATCACTCCGCCAAGAGCCGAGGAGCCATACAGGTCCGAGCCGCCGCCGGTTACGAGGGTGACCGCTTCGATGGTTGGCCCTGGCTGCTCGGTCCAGTGAATCCATCCGCCGAACGGGTCGTTCAACGGTGCGCCGTCTTCGAGCACGAGCGTCCGGCTGACGGCGGTCGAGCCGAGTCCACGCAACGAGATTCCTGCGCTGGTCGGGTTCTGCACCCGCGCGCCGGACCGCCGGAACAGCTCGAAGCCAGCGTGCTGGCGCAGCGCCTCATCCAGCGTGACGGCCGGAAACTCATGCAGTTGGACGGAATCCAGCGTGTAGACCGTTTTGGCAGTGTCGCCCGTGGTGTCCGAAGACCGTGTTGCCGTCACCGTCACCTGCTGCTGCACTGGAGGGACAGCAGGCGCAGGTGTCTGGGCGTGCGCCTGTGCGGCAAGGACCAGGACCGCAAAGCCGCTGATGTTCTTCAACTTGCCTCCACCTCGCCCAGGCGAGACCTGGCGAGTCCGGCTTCCCATGGCGCAAGCATAAGTCCGCATCCCTAGAAGTGAAAGGCTACCTCGGCCGTCAACGTTCGGGGCGTCACATAGTGTGTGCCGGAGAAGGTGGAGAGGAAGTTATATAACGCCACCTTGTTTGTCAGGTTCACGACGGTGAGCTGGGCGGAAACCGTTTGTTCGTCGGAGCGCAGCAGGAAACGCCGCAGGAAGCCGTGGAAGAGGCTGTCCTGGCCGAGCGAAAGGTCGAACAGGTTGCGGGGAGCAATGCGCGGCGGGTTGTGGTCGTCATTTTCAGTCCCGGGCGCGGGAATCCGGACCAGTGAGGAGTGATACTGGCCGGGCGCGCAGGTCTGCAGCGGGGAGGCCAGCGTAGGACGCAGGTTGCCGCATTCGCAGGCCGGCCTGCAACTGCTCATCCGCCGTCAGGCCAGTCAGGTCCACGGGCGTGGTGGTGTTCACGGCGTACGGGACGGAACCAGCGACCGCACCCGAATCGAAGCGCCAGTTGAAGCTCACAAAGGGCTGTTGCGGTTGCGCTGGTACTGGACGTTTGTGGTCTGGTTGAACTTTTCGTCATGGTCGATGCGGAACGGCGCACCGGAACGGTTGGTAGCGCCCAGGCCGCCAATCTGGGGCGGAAAGAAGCGGGCCTTGACGGACGACATGACGTTGAAGGCGCTGAAGCCGTGGAAGCTCGGCACTGAGGTCCGGAGCGCGAAACCGCTGATCTTGGAGTTATGCCACTCGATCGGAAAGGTGATGGGAGTCGCGCCAAGCACGGAAAAGTCGTAGCCGTTGTGCGTGTACTTCCAAAGGTAGTCGCCGTTCAGGACCAGGTGTTTGCCGGCCGACTGCTCAAAGCCGGCATGGAATTCATTGCGAAATCCGGCGTTGAAGTTCGCCGGGATGCACGGCACCAGCGCTGCGATCACCGCGTTGTTGCAACCTTTGCTCGAAAGCACCAGATTTTCATTGAAGGGAGTCTCCATGGTGCGCGCGTAAGAGGCTCGCACCACCGTACCCCACTTCGGCATGTTGTAGGAGATGCCCATGCGCGGCTGTACCTCCCGCGAGATGGAGAGGCCGTTATACAGGTCGCCGCGCAGCCCGACATTGAAAGCCAGGTTCCCAAGCGTCAAGGCATCCTGGGCATAGGCAGAAGCGAGCTTGACGTCCGTATGTCCGCGAAACAGAAACGGGGTCGCCAGGGTCGAGCCGCAGCCATCGCCGACGGCGGGCGTTCGCGTCAGGTCGAGGCACGCGAGCAGCGGATTGAAGGGCGCACCCGCAAGTGGATTGGCCGCGGTATTGGGCCGGAATCCGCCGGCCGCGCACTGCGTCGGGCTGCTCAGGCCGGCGACGGGAGCTCCCGCAAGGGTAAGGCACGGCGCGTTCAGGTACGGGTCGACGATTGCGAGGTTGAAGTTCTCGTTGAGAAACGTCTGCTGATAGGTTGTGCCGACCTTCAGGTTGTGGATGCCGTGGGCATAGCTGAAGTCCGTGCGTCCCCCGGTGTTCGTGAGCGACCGGTCCTGCGAGATGGATTCCGTTTGGAGGTTGCCGTTGCCGTAAAAATCGGCAAACGGATTGTTGCTGGGGTAGTAGTTGAAGTGGTCCCGTCTCACCCATGCGCCTACCGTGACCAGCGTCGTATCGCTGATGGTGTGAGTCACAAATGGCGAAATGCTGATGGTCCCGATCTTCGCCCTCTGATCCGTGGAGCCAATCGCTTTGCCGGTCACATCCGTCAGGTTCAGGTTGTCGTAGCTGTTGGGCGTCTGGAACCAGCTTCGCGTCAGGTCGACATTGAGGTGAGATGTTGTTCTTGTCGTTGGGCTGGAAGTCGACGCGGTCGAAGAAATTTTCCACGTTGCCCTTGTCGTGCATCACGACGAACTCCGCCGGGTCGAGAAAGCGGCCGGTGTTGAGGAAGTCCGCGGCGACGAAGTTGCCGTAGCTTCGTGCCGCCGCGGCGAGGTCGGCCGCGAGCGTGCTGGACCCGAAACTCCCGTAAGAGCCGATGACCCTCCCTTGGGCTGGCGACGCCTTCGCCGGAGCGGGTGGTGAGCGACAATCACGAGCGACGTCTTTTCGCCGTACTCGGCCGGCGGCGCGCCGGAGATGACCTCGAGCGACTGGATGGCAGAGAGCGGAAGCTGGTTGGAGAAGACCTTGCTCTGCTGGTCGGTGACCGGCTGCCCGTCGACGTAGAAGGCATTTTCGGCGTGGTCGCCGAGACCGTGGAAGAGACCATTGGAGTCAGCCGAGACGCCGGGAGAAGCCAGCGTCAGCAGCGAGCTGACGGAGGACGACTGGCTTTCCAGGGGAAGCTTGGTAAACAGCTCGCGGTCGATGTCTACGTGGAAGGTGGCGCTGTTCTCCACCAGGTCGCCGCCGCTGGCTTCCACCGTGACTTCGTCGCCGGCCGCAGCGACGGCGAGCACAGTCTTGAGCGTCACCACCACGCCGGACCGCACCTCCACCCGCTGATCGCTGGTCGAGAAGCCGGGGCTGGTTACGATGACGTGGTAGGGGTTGAAGGGAATGTTGGTGAAGCGGTACTGCCCCGTCGCATCCGCCTGGGTGCTTCGGCTTACGCCGGAGACGGTATTCTGAAGCACCACATTGGCTCCCGCCACGGCCGCAGCGGTTGGGTCGACAACTGTCCCCGTGATGGTGCCGGAACTTCCCCCGGATTGCGCGAATGCGACCGCCGTGCAGACCCAAAGGATCACACAGAATGGAAAGTAGGCAGAATAGCTGCGTTGCGGCAACCGCATCGAGAGACCTCCGAGGGGTGAAAACTGCGTGGACCGGGACTCAGGCGTGAGCGGTCGCAGCAGGCGGGGGTCTTACATACAGGGCAAAGAATAGGAGCTGTCGCGGCGCGATGGATCGTTCCAGGGAAGCGAATCGCTGCACCACCACGACGAACGCCGGAGGAACAGCCATCGGCGCGGCTACCGCAGCCACGTGCGCGACGGCGCAGAGGGAGCAGCCCGGGTTGGCCGCCTCGTCAGCAGCATGGATGTGCACAACCTGGGCGACGCCAACAAACAGGATCAGCAGAACACACACCAGCGCAACCAGACCGGGCAGCGTGGGGCGGACCTGACGCCGGATTGTGGCGAGTGCGGGCATTCTGGTTGGACGTTGAGACAGGGCAAAGAGTACGCACAGAACCTGCGATGCCCTTTGGCGATGCTACACGTCCGCAACACGGCGGGCAAGCGCGGCAGTTGTGGCGGGCTTCCGGCTTGTCTGGTTGCAGCCTCTGGCACCCTTCGTCGCACAACGCTGACCCGCAAGATGTATTTGCGTTTTCAACTGGATGCGGCAACCTTGACGAGGTAGAAAATTTTGGCTGAGGGCTCATGACTACGTACGTTCCGGCGGCTTCCCCGCACTCCATGTTGCTACCATCGCAGGTACAAACGGGGTCTTTGCCGGAGCGGTTTGCGGCCATCTGCGGAGGGTACGGAGATTATGTCGCTCTCACGCTCGGCGATTCCTCGCACACCTACGCCGCACTCGACCGGGCGTCGGCCCGGATCGCCGCTGCGCTCGGCCGGCATCGCGCGGGCGCCATCGTCGCCATCTGCCTGGAGCGCACGCCCGACACAATTGCCGCGATGCTGGGCGTTCTGAGGACCGGCGCCGCCTATCTTCCGCTGGATCCCGGCTACCCGCCTGCGCGGCTGGCGGAGACCATTGCCGACGCCGCGCCGGTCGCCGTAATCACCACCCGCGGTCTGGCCGCGCGCCTGCGCCACATCTCCGCGCCGATCCTGCTGCTGGAAGAGCTTCTCCTTTGCGAAGGAGAACCCGAGGCTGCTGAGATCTCGCCGGAGGATCCCGCCTACGTCATCTATACTTCCGGTTCCACGGGACGCCCCAAAGGCGTGGTCGTCTCGCACCGCAATCTCCTGCGGCTGATCGATCGCACAGAACCGTGTTTTCGCTTTTCTCCGGACGACGTCTGGACCATGTTTCACTCGTTCGCGTTCGACTTTTCGGTGTGGGAGATCTGGGGATGCCTGCTCACCGGCGGTCGGCTCGTCCTTGTTCCCTTCGGCGTCAGCCGCGCCCCCGACGAGTTCCACGCACTGCTGGTTCGTGAGCGCGTGACCGTACTCAACCAGACCCCTTCCGCGTTCGTCCTGCTGGATCAGGAGGACGCCCGCAACCCGCTGCATCGGCTTCACCTCCGGCTGGTGATCTTCGGGGGCGAGCCCCTCGCGCCGGCATCCCTGCGCGCCTGGTTCGCCCGGCTCGGCAGCCGCGCTCCGCAGATGGTGAATATGTACGGAATCACAGAAACCACGATTCACGCGACGCTGCGGCGGCTCACCGCGGCCGACGCTCGGGACGAGCACGAGTCGGTGATCGGCGAACCCATCTCCGACCTCCATCTGCACCTGCTCGATGGACGTCTCCAACCCGTCCCGGACGGCGAGGAGGGCGAAATCTTCATCGGCGGCGCGGGTGTGGCCGCGGGATATCTGAATCGCCCTGAACTCACCGCGGAACGATTTCTTCGCCTTCCGGCCGCAGAAGGACACGCTCGCGTCTACCGCTCCGGCGACCTGGCGCGGCGCCGGCCCGACGGGGAGCTCGTCTACCTGGGACGCCGCGACTCGCAGGTGCAGATCAGCGGCTTTCGTATCGAACTGGGGGAAATCGAGTCTGTCATGCTCAGCCACCCGGCAATTGTGCAGGCTTGCGTGCTGGCCCACACCGAGTGGGGCTCCTCGCCGCGGCTGGCCGCTTACTTCGTCTGCCGCGTCGGCCTGGAGCCGGGAAACCGCGAGATCAGTGAGTTCCTGGCGGCGCGCCTTCCCGCGCAGATGCTTCCCGCCTTTTACCAGCGGCTCGCCGTCTTCCCGCTGACACCCAACGGCAAGCTGGACCGCAGCGCGCTGCCTGCTCCTTCGGCAGGTTCTCACCTTCCCGACCGCCGCAGCCTCGCTGCAGCTTCCACGCTGGAAGAGCTGGTGGCGAGCATCTGGCGAGTCGTGTTGAAGGCGGATTCGGTCGCGCTGGATGACCACTTCCTGGATATCGGCGGGACTTCGCTGCTGCTGATCGCGGTCCGGACAGGCATTCAGGAGCAGCTCGACCGCCAGATCCCGGTCGCCTGGATGTTTGAATACACCACGGTGCGGAGCCTCGCGAGGAAGCTCGCGGAACCGTAGAACTTCGGCGCGGAAAGCGTTCAAGCTCTTGGTCGCGGAAACAGCGCACCGGTGTGGCGGCGCAGGTCCGCGAGCGGGTAGAACGTGCCCCGCCAAAGCACACCCCCCTGCACCAGCGTCGTTGTCATGGAGCGCAGCAGCGCATACAGGAAGACCGCGGCAGCGAAGGGAGCGAAGACTACGTTGCGGAAGCGCAGGGTCGAGTACCGGCTCAGGCCCGCGTACGTGACCGCAATGGCCGCAAGCGTTACCCCGGCCGGCGCTCGCAAGCTGTGCGTCCAGACCGCGAAGAACGGCTGGATACAGAATCCGTACAGCCATAGGCAGCCGAGCAGCAGCAGCCAGATACGGTAACCCGTGGCTGCGAAGATGTTCTTGGTCATGACGTTGACGATGCCATTGACCCCGGAAGCCCAATGCACGCGCACCAGTCCGCGGCCGAAGGCAAAGCGTTGCCGCAGACCCGCGAGTTTGACGGCACGGCCCAGCGCGAGATCTTCAACGATCTCCATCTGCAGCGCCTTGAACCCGCCCAAGTGCCGATAGGCGGAAGCCCGCAGGAGGTTGAAGGCACCGACGCCGATGGCATCGCGCAGCGCACGCGGATCGGCGACCTTCCATGGACGCACGGCCCAGAAGCCGAGAATCTGGAAAAAGCTGAGCAGCGCAGCCTCATCCCAGCGGCGGATGATGGTGGTCGGCGCAACCACGAGGTGGTCCGCCCCTTCCGCCACCGTGAGAGCGAGCGCACGGCGGAGTGCGTCTTCGCGAAAGAGGATGTCGGCGTCGGTAAAGAGCAGGAAGTCGGCTCCTCCGTCGAGCGCGCGCTCGGCGGCAAGCGCCATGGCGTGCGTCTTGCCTAGCCAGCCAGCCGGTAAGTCAGTGACATGCAGCACTTGCAGCCGACCAGGATGTTCTGCGGCAAGCGAGTCCATTGCGGAGCCGGTCTGGTCGGTGGAACGGTCGTTCACGGCGACGATGCGGAGCCCGGGAAGATCCTGCGCCAGGAGGGATCGCAGGCACGCCCGGATGTCCCGCTCTTCGTTGCGGGCAGGCACAATGACCGCAACCGGCGGCTGCTCGCCCCGAATCTCTTCGTCACGCAGCAGCAGCAGGTCAGGAACCGTCGGCAGCCCGCGAATGGCCTCGACGGTCCGCGCTACCCACGCCGCGGCAACGAGCCACGCAGCGACTTGAACGAGCAGATGCACTCGCCTAGGGTCTCACTTCGTCGGCATTGGCGTGAAGCCGCTGGGTGATGCCATCAAAATTTGCGCTAGTGCGCGGTCATCGGGACATCGTGCTCGAGCGGCTTCGCGAAGCGCGAACCGATGAAGAAGATGACGGCCGCGACCAGAAGTGCGACCAGCGTCGCGCCAAGGCCGGTCGAAAGGTTGGTGCGATCGCTGACCGCCCCGATCAACGTGGGAGCCGGAGCGTCGCCGAGCAGGTGGATGAGCAGAATCTGGCCGGCGAGCGCCGTCGCGCGAACGCCCGCGGGCACTGAGTTGACGGTCGCGGCATTGACCGGGCCGGAGCCGAGGAACACCAGGAAGAGCGCCGTCGCCAGCGCGGGCAGCATGAAGGCGTGGGTGTGCAGCAGCGTGGGTCCGAAGAACAGCACGACTGCCGGGAAGAAGGCGAGCCCCGCGCTCCACGCGGGCACCAGATACAGGGCTGCCGGATTGGTGCGCGACCAGCGCTGCGCGATGGTGCCCCCGACGATCGTGCCGAGCAGGCCGGCGACGACGGTGATCGCGCCCATCACGAAGCCGGCCGATTGCTGCGAGCGGCCGTCGACGCGCTGCAGGAATGCGGGCATCCAGTACGGAGATGCCGCCGATGGTGAAGGTCACCATCGCGTATCCACCGATGGCGCAAAGATAGGCGGGATTCCGCAGCAGCGAGAGGACGGTGCCTTTCTCGGCTTTGGCTTTGTCCTTCTGGCTGCGCGCCGCGCGCCGGTTCCTTGATGAAGAAGAGCGATGAGCAAGGCGATGAGGATGCCGGGGACGGCGGAGACGGTAAAGGACATGCGCCAGCCGAAGTGCTGCGCCGACGTACCCGCCGATGAGGTAGCCGAGGGCCGCGCCGACGGGGATGGCGATGTTGAAGATGGTGAGGACGCGGTTGCGCTGGTCTTCGGGGTAGAAGTCGGCGAGGATGGCGGGGGCGAAGATGCCGAAGGTGGCCTCGCCGATGCCGAGGGCAGCGTGGCGGAAGTTGAGCGACGTCGAAGGAGTGGACGTAGGCGGTGAAGCAGTTGATGGCCGACCAGAAGAGCGCGGCGGCGACGATCATGGGCTTGCGCGGGAAGTGGTCGCCGAGCCAGCCGGTGAGCGGCGAGGCGCACATGTAGGTCGAGCAGGAACCAGAAGGCGAGCGAGCCGATCTGCGCGTCGGAGACGCTGAACTCGCTCTTGATCTGCTCCTGGACGCCGGGCGAGGATGTAGCGGTCGATGTAGTTGACGAAGTTGAGCGCGGTCAGCAGCGTCAGCGCGATGGTTGCGCCGGCGATGCTGGGAGCCGGGGCCTGGGGGCTGGTTTCGGTCGCGGAAGCCATCTCTGGGGAGAATAGCAGGCAAGCAGCGGCTTCCGGCAAAGATTGGAAGCAGATCCTCCGCTTCGCGAAGGATGACAATTCATTCGAGCTTAGGCAGGCGGCGGGGGAGGATTGTCGGGTCGAGGATAGGTTGCGGTCACGGTGGTGGAGATGCCGCCGCGGGGGCGGAAATCGCCCTTGACGATGGCCCAGACGCGGGTCGGTCGCCTTCACGACGTCGTTCAGCACCTGGTTGACGATGTTTTCCTGGAAGATGCCGAGGTTGCGGTAGTGGAAGAGATATTCCTTCAGCGATTTCAGCTCCAGGCACTCCTTGCGGGGCATGTAGCGGATGGTGAGGATGCCGAAGTCCGGCAGGCCGGTCTTGGGGCAGATGCGAGGTGAACTCGGGATCGTCGATCAGGATCTCGTAGCCGGGAAACTGGTTCTCCCAGACGTCGATCGAGGGGAAACGGTGGTCGAGGCCGGAGGCTGCGTGGGTGTCGGTGTAGCCGGTGTTCTGGGTGCGCATGTTCGGAAGTCTCTCGTTACGGAAGGCTGGGGAAGTGGAAGACCACTCCGGTGCTGATGGACATGATGGGATAGGTGTGGGCGGCCGTGCCGAAGCTGCGTCAACCCGCCGTAACCCACCTCGACTACGCGCCAGTCGGCGAACGGGGCAAACCGCGAGATCGAGGCCGGCATAGCCGTGGTATTCGAGGTTCGAGACGGTCTGGACGCCGGGGTTCACATAGTTGGCGACGCTGGCATTCGTCAGCACGCCGTAGTTCGAGCGGCCGATGCCCGCAGAGATCTGACACGTATGGCTTGATGTACGGGCTTGAGGGTATGAAAGCTGACCCGGACGCCCGCCAGACCGGAGTAGATGTGCGCGCCGGCAGCCATCCGAGGTGACCTGCGCACCGCGATGCGTGTTTACGGTGGAGCCGCGAAGGTCGATGCCCGAGCCGCGCCGGGCCAAAGGTCTTGAAGTCGTAATAAGCGCCGCCCGTGAAGCCGAGCGGGGTTGACCGAGTTGTTATAGGCGACGCCCGCGGGGAGAATCGGCGAGGTGACGATGCCGCTCAGGCGGTCAACCGTGAACATGCCGTAGGCGCCAAGCTGCGCGTGCGCCGTGGAGGAGAAGCTGAGATTGCCAATGCAAGGACGGCGAGCGGGAGACGCAGTTTACGGATCATGTGTAGCCTTAGTTTATCGCGGATGGATGCGGGTGTGCGGTACGGCCGGGCGAAAACGCACAGAAGGCCCGGAGCTCCGGGCCTTCTGGTAAGACGCGAGCTGAATGCTGAGGTTAGTTGCGGCGGCCGAGCGTCGGGCGGTCGTCGCCTGTGGTGGTGCGCGGGCTAGTTGGGATCGTTGTTGCCGCCGCCCGCGCGGCGCAGCGTGGGCTTGTTGCCGCCGTTCTTGTCGTTGATCTTGCGCTTGTTTTCGAGCCGCGCCAGCCGCGCCTTCACATCGTCGAACTCGCTGGTCGTGACGATGTACTCGGGCTTCGCCGGCAGGATGGTGGCGATCTCGTCCTCCGAGTTGGCGATGCGGTCCGGCGTCTGCGGATGGTCGGAGAAGGCCTTCGCCAGCGTGCCGGGCTTGTGCTTCTCGAGCGCATCCAGCTTCTCGAACAGCGTGACGAAGCTCTGCGGATCGTAGCCCGGCCTTGTACATGTACTGCACGCCAAGGTAGTCGGCCTCAGTCTCGTCCGCCGCGGGAGAACTTCAGGAACGTCATCGGAATCGCAAGCTGCGAGGCCTCGTAGATGCCGTATCCGGTCCAGCTTCCCTGGGTCATGATGATCAGCGGGATGGAGCCGATCTGCGGCGTAGTTCATCTTGGTCTGCTGGCGCGCGGCGTGGTGCGCGATGACGTGCGAGATCTCGTGCGCCATCACGCCGGCAAGCTCGGCCTCCTCGTCGCAGTTCATGATCAGGCCGGAGTTGACGTAGAAGAATCCGCCGGGAAGCGCCATGGCGTTGATCTCGTCCGAGTCGATCACCTTGATCGTGAACGGCACCTTCGCGTCGGAGTTCTTGACCAGGTTCTGCCCGACGCGGTTGACGTACTCGACGATGACGGGGTCGGTGACCAGGTGCGCCGACTTCTCGATCTCCATCGAATACTGCTTGCCGACGCGGATCTCCCAGTCGGTCGAGTACCAGTTGCCCATGCCGCGGCCGCCGATGTTGCGGGTGCCGATGGCGTTCACGTCATCCTCGCTGCCGGGCTTGATGTGCGGGTTCAGCGCCTCGCCCGGAGAAGGCATCGAATCGGTCTGCTTCTTCGCGGCGGCTGCAGCCTTATCCTTCGTCGGCCTGCGTGGTGCCTGGGTCGGGCTTGGGCAGGGGGGCGCGGCCGATCTTCGGGTCAGGCGACTGATCCGGCGTGCGTCTGCGGAGAGCTTTGGCTGCGGTGTGGTCGTCGGGTCCGTGGTCGCGGGAGGAGTTGAGGCAGGCGTCTGGGCAGACAGTCGCTGCCGGCAGCGGACAACACCGCGGCCAATCCGAGTGCTGGAAGAGCGAAATGGGGGAGGCGAGGCATGGGAACTCCTGTGCGACCGGCCGCTTCCCTGCTTTCGGACGCAGCCCTACGCTAGTTTAGACGCAAGTTTTCGCCGAAAGTAGCAAAAGGGCAGGTATGGGCAGGAGGGCGGATGGAGCAGGAAAAGCAAACAGGTAGGCGGCGGCGCTTTCTACTTCCTGTTCCCCACACATCGTCCTACCAGGTGTTGTAGGTCGTGCCCTCGGTCGAGACTTCCTGGGAGCCGGAGTGGACGTCGTCGATGCCGCCCTGCGTCTCGTCGATGCTGGTGAGCGTGGAGCCCTGGCTGGGCATCCAGGTGTCGGTGCGGTGGGTGAACGGGTCTTTGGGAATCTCCCGCAGGTAGCCGGCCTGCACCAGTTCGTCCAGCGACTGCGGCGCCTTCTGCTTGTCGTAGGTGTACGAGTCGATCGCCGCGCGGAAGGTGTGCAGGTCTTCCTTGCAGCACGGCCTCGCGTGCATGCTTGACGTTCGCGGTGTAAGACGGGACGGCGATGGCGGCGAGAATCGCGATGATGGCCATGACGATCATCAGCTCGATCAGGGTGAAGCCGGAGCCAGTGGCCTTGGGTTAGGTCATTGGGCATCGGAAGACGCAGATTTGCGCAATCGCCGGGTCGGCAAGGCCCTGTCCTGATCCCTGATCCATGTTCCCTGTTCCCTGTATCTTCACCATGTGTTGTACTTTGTCCCGTCGAGCGCAGTTCCGGTGCTCTTGCTGTGGACGTCGAAGACGTTCTGGCCGCCCCAGGAGTCGGAGTCGGCGTCGTCCTGGTTGGAGCGCAAGCCCCAGTCGGCGGTGCCGGTCATGGGGTCGATCGGGATGCTGCGGAGGAATCGTACCTTCTTCGTCTGGACATCGACGCCGTCGACCAGCGTTTCGAGGTCGGGCGGATAGTTGAAGGAGTCGGCCTTGGTCTGGATGCCGCCCTTGTCGCCGCGTCCTTGTAGTGGTCGATGGCGTCGCGCATCTCCCACAGTCGCGGCGCAGTTCGCGCTCTTTCTGCCGCTTGACCTGGAACTTCGCGCAACGGAACCGCGGCCGCTGGCCAGAATGCCGACGATGGCGACCGTGATGATCAGTTCGACGAGCGTCAGGCCGGATCGCGACGCGCAGTTGCCTGTTGCCAGTTCCTTGTTGCCAGTCACGCGAAGCGACTTGGGACTGCAGCAAGCGGGAACCAGGAACCCGATTTGGCGCAGCGATCATCATTTGACGTGGACGACGCTTGCGTGCCGTTGGCCGGAATGGCGGTCTGCGCGCTGTTCTTCGCGCCGACCTTGACGAAGGTGATGGTGGAATCGCCCGCGGCGACCGCCTTGAAGGTGAGGGTGCAGACGGTTCCCTGCCCGCTGACGCCCTTGGCGCTCGGCGGACGGGTCGCCGAATGGTGACCATGCCGTTGTCCTTCGTCGCGATGAGCGACCGTGGCCGGTCCAGGCCATCGCGCGTCAGGAAGTCGCCGGCATCCACGTTGACCAGCTTGCAGCACGCGTGGGATCGAACTGAATCTGCATCGGCACGGAGAAGATATCCTGCCCGCCGGTCAGCATGACCGCGACCTGGAAGGTGCTGCCGACGGCCTGGCTGGAGTTCGGCGGGAATCGACTGAGATGGCCACGGGCGCGGCGAAGGCTCGCTGCCGGAGCGGTGGCCGGGGCGACGCTGGCGGCGTCGGCCGTCGCCGGCAGAGGCGCCGCGGGCGGTTGCCCGGGCGGCTGCGGCGGGCATTGCCTGCTGCGTGCATCTGCTGGACGTGCGGCGGCGGCGGCGTTGCGGCAGCGGTCGTCGGGCTGCGGAGCGGGCCGGGTCGAGGCCCGGGTTGGCAGATCGGCGCCCGGCACGGGACGCGGGCGTATCGTCGCGGCGCAGCTCGATCGATGCTGCCGGTGCCGGTGTCGATGGCGGCCATGTTGAGTGCGGGTCAGCACCGACTCGCGGACGATGTGCGGGATCAGCAGGAAGACGATCTCGTCCTGCTGGACTTCCTTGTTCTGCGAGCTGAAGAAGTACTTGAAGAACGGAATCTCGCCCAGGCCGGGCGTGCCGGAGACGCTCTTGTTGTCCTGCTTGGTCACGATGCCGGCCAGGATGCGACGGCTCGCCGTCCTTCAGCTGGATGACCTGCTCGAGGACGCGCTGCGCGATGATCGGCTCCGTGACGCCGGAGATGGTGACCGAACCGTTCTGCTGCGAGACCTCGACCTTGCGTCTTCAGCGAGACCTCGCGGTCGTAGTGGACGGTGGGCGTGATGTCGATGTTGACGCCGACGTCGAGGTAGGTGAACTGCGTCTGCACGCCGATGCTGGCGACGCCGGTCGAGACGCCGGCGTTGTAGCTGCCGGTGGCGACGGGGATCTTCTGGCCGATCTTGAGCGTGGCGCGCTGGCCGTCGGTGGCGCGGATGCGCGGATTCTGCAGGACGCGGGTGTCGGTGTCGGAGAGCAGCGCGTTCACCGTGCCGCCGGAGACCGACACCGCGAAGTCGGTCGCGTTCAGGTGCGCGAGGTTGTTCAGCGTCGAGGCTGCTGCTGGTGGTGGTCGTGGTCGGTCGTGGTGGTGGAGGTGGTGCGAGGTGGTCGTGGAAGCTGCGGCGTCAGGCCGAAGCGAGGTGGGCAGCGTGATGCCGAGGTTGCGGATCTTGTCGCGGTTGACTTCCAGCACGGCCACGTCGACCACCACCTCCGGGCGCGCGCGGTCGAAGTCGTTGATCAGCTTCTGCGCGAGCAGAAGCTGGTCGGTGGTCGCGCGCATGACGATCGCGTTCTGGCTAGGCACCAGGTAGAGCTTGACCGAGGGGTCGAGCAGAAGGCGCAGCCCGGTCAGGATTTCGTTGCCGTCGTTGGGCTGCGAGGAGTTCGACAGATAAAAGGTCTGGACGGCGAGTTCGTCGAGATCGGTGCGCTTGGTGCGGGTGTTCTGCGCGACGAAGATGGTGTTCGGCGTGACCGGCTTGTAGAAGGTGCCGGCGATGCGTGCCGACGATGCGCAAGGCCTCCGACAGCGAGACGTTGGTCAGGTCGACGGGGATGCGCTTGGAGGTGTAGTCGGGGTCGAAGATCACGTTCAGCCCGGCCAGCTTGCCGATCGCCTGGTAGATGACCTTGACGTCCTCGACCATGTGCAGGGTGATGGGATCGTTCGAGACCGGGCTTCAGCTCGATGGGCCGGCGATGGAGTTGATGCTGTCTCGAGCGTCTGCCGCTGCTGCGACATCTGCTCGATGGCGGCGACGGCGGCCGGCGCCGGTCAGGGCCGGCGGGCGGCTGCTCGCGCTGGGTGCGTTCGATCTCCTGCTGCGCGGCCTGGTTCGAGGGGTCGATCTCGGCGGCGCGCATGAACTGCGTGATCGCTCCGCGCATAGTCGCCGTTCTGCCGCAGGACGCGGCCGCGATCGATGTGCTGGGTTGCGGCCAGGAAGCGCATGCGCTCGAAGTGCGCGAGGTAGCGCAGGTCCTTGGGCTTCTTCTGGTGGGCCTGTCTTGTAGGCCTCGTAGGCGGCGTCGTAGTCTTCGCGGACTTCGGCTGCCTGGCCGCGCTTGTTCCAGGTTCGGCGGCCGACTGCGCATGCGCCGCGGGGACGCCACAGAGCCAGGCAGAAGCGGACCAGCGCCAATAGCGTAGCGGGCGATGCGCCGAGACTGCCGGCCGAGCTGCTGCCGGAGATGCGGCGGAAAGATGGAAGAGAGGTGAAACCCACGGCTCATGCTGGATGTGTTCGCTTTCTGTGCATCTGTCGGAGGCCGTCGCCCAGGCCGGGCTCGAAGCCGCGCCACCGGGACCGGTTTGAACACTGCGGAAGAAAGGACGCGAGGTTTCTGCCGTTGCATAGGTGCGTACGAGAGCCTTTGGCTCTGGCGAGTATACATTCGGGTCACGTTCAGCCTCTGAAGACGGCAGCGGGAAACGGTGGGTCCACGGGCGTTGTCGGTGCGGCCTCGCGGCTATCTCTGCGGTTTACGGCGGCCGACGGGCCACCGAAGGGTGCGAATGTGGTTTAGACGTGAGGGTGTCGTCAGCGTTTAGCAGCGGATCGAGAAAAGTAAGCGCACGGCCCGGAATGGGACCCTGGTATTACGCGTCCTTTCGCATCATCCTCGCAATGCAGCAGGAAGCCTGTCGCGGAGCACAGCTTCGGCCATGACAGGCCGGTCGCCGACAGCAACGCACATCGTGAGCCCCATGCATCCATAGTAAGATTGGAGGTTCGATGGCTCGCTCCATGACAGTTACGGCTCCCGCCCACCAGCCGAAGCTCCGGTGAAGGAAAAGGACCGCGACCCGGTGGCCGCAGGCAAACGCGACGCCGCGTTCAACCGCTCGGCCAGCTTCAACTACTTCCTCACCGACAAGTTCGAGGCCGGCGTCGCGCTGCGCGGCACCGAGGTCAAGTCCATCCGCGAAGGCAAAGCCAACCTGAAGGACGCCTACGGCCTGCTGAAGGACGGCGAGTGCTTCCTGCTGAACGCGCATATCGGCCCGTTCTCGCACGGCAACGCGATGAACCACGAGGCGCTGCGCACGCGCAAGCTGCTGCTGCACAAGCAGGAGATCCGCAAGCTCGAAGCCGCCACGAGGCAGAAGGGCTTCACGCTGATCCCGGTGCGGCTCTACTTCCGCAACGGCCGCGTGAAGTGCGAGATCGCGCTCGCCAAAGGCAAGCAGGAATAGGACAAGCGCGCGACCGAAAGAAACGCGAAGCCGACAACGAAGCCAAGGCGGCGATCGCCCGCAGCCAGCGCCGGTAGGCGGCTTGAGCGGTGAGCAACGTCCATCGATTCCGGGTTCGCCGAGAATGCTCTACGTGCGATTGCAATTTGGCTTGATACACAGTCGGTTGCGCTGTGCGCCTTTTGCACGCCAGCCTTGCGCGGTTAGGATAGGGACATGGATACCAGGGTTCTGTTTCAGGATGCGGCGGGGTTCGCCACGGCGATGCTGGCCGTCTTTGCGGTCGATATTGCCATCGGCAAAGACGCCGAAGCCGATCCCGGTACTGCTGACCACTTCGGACGCCGTGACCAATGCGGCCGACAAGTTCATGCGCTCGGGCGAGTTCAAGGCAGGCGCTGTGCGAGACGCTGCTGCTGCACGCGCCCGGCGGGCTGAAGGCCGAGCGCCTGCTGATCGTCGGGCTTGGCAAGGCCAAGACGCTCTCGGTCGATGAGGTGCGCAAGGGTGCGGGCGCGGCGGTTCGCGCGGCCAAACCGCGCGCCATCCGCGACGTGGCGATCGCGTTTCCGGAAGACCATGCGCTCTCCGACGAGCACCTCGAAAACCTGCCGTGTGCGCTGACCTCGCGCGCGCTGATCGGAAGGCGCGGAGATCGCCGAGCCGGACTGGGACACCTACCGCAGCGAACGCAAGGACCTGAGCGTGCGCGCGCTGACGCGTCGTCGCGAAGGAGGGCGAAGCGTCGACCAAGGCGGAGATCCAGGAGGGCTTCGACGAGGGCCTCATCGTACGCCGCGGCGCAGAACTTCGCGCGGTCTCTGGTGAATGAGCCCGGCAACGTGCTGACGCCGACTGTTCTGGCGGAGCGCGCCAAGGCCATGTGCGACGAGACGGGCCTGGCGTGCGAGGTCTACTCGCACGGACAAGCTACAGGAATTGAAGATGGGCGCGTTCAGCGCGGTGGCGCAGGGTTCGGCTGAGCCGCCCGCGCTGATCGTGATGACCTACACGCCCGAGGGTGGAGTAGCGCGCCGACGCGCCGGTCATGGGGCTGGTCGGCAAGGGCATCACCTTCGATACCGGCGGCATCTCGATCAAGCCCGCAGACAACATGGAGAAGATGAAGTACGACATGGCGGGCTCCGCGGCGATGATCGGCGCGATGCAGGCTATCGCGGCAGCTGAAGCCGAAGGTGAAGGTGATCGGGGTGGTCTGCTCGGCCGAGAATATGCCGGATGGCAAGGCGTTCAAGCCGGGCGATGTGGTGACCGCGATGAGCGGCAAGACGATCGAGATCATCAACACCGATGCCGAAGGCCGGCTGGTGCTGGCCGATGGACTGCACTATGCGAAGACGCTCGGCTGCACGCATCTGATCGACGCGGCGACGCTGACCGGCGCTTGCGTGGTCGCGCTGGGCTATAACAACGTGGGCCTGTTCTCGAACGACGAAGCTGCCTGGGAGAAGTTCATGGCAGGCCTGCCGCAGCTCCGGCGAAAAGTTCTGGCGGCTGCCCTGCACGGACGACTATCGCGAGCAGATCAAGAGCCAGATCGGCGACATCATGAACACCGGCGGACGTGCCGCGCGGAGCCATGACCGCGGCGATGTTCCTGAAGGAGTTCGCAGGCGACACGCCGTGGATTCACCTCGACATCGCGGGCTGCGCCTGGAACGAGGAGCTGAAGCCCTGGCTGCCGAAGGGACCGACCGGCATAGCCGTCCGGTCGATCGTCGAGTGGGTGCGCAGCTACTCGAACTAAGCGGGATTGCCACCACTCTGCCGAAGGATGAGGGGCAACGGACCAACGGCTCGTACCTCGCTCTCGCTGACCTTTTTCCGCTGAACAGAGTCAAACGGAGGAGTTGGAAGGTACCCACCCGGGCACGGTCAGCTTTCCGCGTTGCTTCTTTGTTGTGGACAGGACGCCGACTCAGCGCAATACTGAGGACGATGCCCGGGAGCCAACGCAGGGTGTCGGGAGACCGGCAAAGGTTGGCAGAATCGGCGCGAGAGGGCAGGTACGATGCGGTCGGGAAACCTGATGATTGTCCAGGGAGGCGGCCCTACACCCGTCTTCAACACAAGCCTTGCCGCGATCGTCGCCGAGGCCCAGAAACAACCCCGCATCGGCAGAATCCTCGGTTCGCGCGCCGGAATCCGCGGCTTGCTGCGCAACGACGTTGTGGAGCTGACGCACCTCACCGCCGCTGAGGTGGATCGTCTGCGGAGAACCCCCGGCGCCGCTCTCGGGAGTTCGCGCTACCAGCCTACGGAAGCGGAACTCGAGCGACTGGCCGAAGCGCTGCAGCAGTTCGAGGTCGAGTACCTCATCTTCATGGGCGGCAACGGCACCATGCGCGGCGCCGAGCTGATTAGCCTGTATCTGCAGTCGTGCGGCATCGACATCTGTGTCGTCGGCGTGCCCAAAACCGTTGACAACGACATCATGCAGACGGATCGCTGCCCAGGCTTCGCCAGCGCGGCGCGTTTTCTGGCGACAGCGACGCGCGAGCTCGGCGCTGACATCCGTTCGTTGCCGCAACCCGTGACCATCCTCGAATCGATGGGCCGCAACGTAGGCTGGCTGGCTGCTGCAAGCGCGCTTGCGCACGCCGACGGAAGCGCCGCACCGCAGCTGGTCTATATCCCGGAGGTGCCGTTCGAGACTGACATCTTCCTCGATGAGCTGGATGAGACCGTGCGCCGCGAGGGCTGGGCCGTAGTCGTGGTTGCCGAGGGCATCGTGCATCCGGATGGCGCCTACGTCTACACGAACACCACGCCTTCTCAGGCTGACGGCCTGAAGCGCCCGATGATCGGCGGCGTCGCGCATCACCTTGCGGACCTTGTGAGCGCGCACCTGCACTTCCGTTGCCGGCACGAGAAGCCCGGCCTGCTGGGGCGCTCGTCGATTGCGCTCGCCTCCGCGCAGGATCGCGCCGATGCTGCGCTGGTGGGTCGCGCGGGAGTTCATGCACTGCTGAATGAAGTCCGCGACGTGATGGTTGCGCTGGAGCCGCTGAGCGCGGGCGCCGATCCCGGCTATCGCCTGGTGCCGCTCGCCGAAGTCGCCGGACACGTGCGCAACATTCCGGAGAACTGGCTGCTGCCGGGAGCGATGCCGGTGGGTAAGGCCTTCCGTGAGTACATGGAGCCGCTGGTCGGAGAGCTCGACGAGCACCTGACTACGCTGCCACGCGCCGTCGTAGAGGACCGGGTCCTCCGCTAGGCAGCTCAGCCTACATCACACTCGGCGCCTCGATGCCGAGGAGCGCGAGCGCACGCACCATCTCGCGGCGTGCCACGGCTGCCGTAGCCAAGAGCAATGCCTTCTTCGTCTCGTCCTGCTCATTCAGAATGTGGTGGCGATGGTAAAAGTTGTTGAACTGCTGCGCCAGCTGGAAGGCATATTTTGTGAGCAGCGCGGGCTCCGCCGAAGCGATTGTCTGCTCGATGAGCGCAGTAAGACGTGAGCTTGCCAGCCATGTCTCCCAGAGACTGGTGCCTTCCTCACCGGCCAGCAGCGCGGCCAGCGCGTCGCCGGCGGGGATAGCAGCGAGGGCTTCCGCTTCCGTTGTGCCAGCTTTACGGAAGATGTTGCTCGCACGCACGATCGCATACTGCACGTACGGACCGGTCTCGCCTTCAAAGGAGAGCGCATCCTTGAAGTCGAACGCGATGATGGTATTGCGGTTGAAACGCAGCATGAAGTAGCGCAGGGCGCCTACGGCAATCTGTCTGGCGATTTGTAGCCTTTCCAGCTCGTCGACCTCAGGATTGCGCGCATCCACTTGCGCTTTTGCGGCTGCGATCAGCTTGTCGATGAGGTCGTCGGCCTTCACGCCGAGTCCCTTGCGCCCCGACACTTCAATAAAGGACCGGGCCTTGTCTTCGTCGGAGAGCGTGTATCCGAGTTCCAGGGCGCAGCGAGGCGTCAGGGCCACCTTTTCGTAAGAGAAGTGCGTGTAGTTGGCGGCCGCGGCGGTGAAGCCCATGCCACGCAGCGCGGCAATGACGTTGTTCTGCGGATCCGCCTGCGAGGAGTCGATTACGTTGTAGATGGCGTCGGCCTTGGCGAAGACCGGGTGAGTCGCATCGTTGGCGGCGGGGTCGCCAGTCGACGCCCAGCAGGTGTGCATCGACGTGAGCTCATCTTCGGGATGCAAGTACTCGCGGAACTTCGTGTAAAAGAAGTCCTTCTCCAGCAGACCGAACTTCCAGAGGTGGTAAGCGATGTCCTTGCCCACGTAAGTTACGGTGCCGTTCGAACGCACGATAACCTTGGCCTCTTCATCCGGCCCTTCCCCGGAAGCGCCTTCCGTGTTGGCGCGGCGCATCACCCAGCAGCCCGTGTTCTTGCCCTCGGTCTCCTGGTACAGGACGCCGCGCTCGATCATCAGCTTGCGGGCTGCGTCCCAGAAATGCAGTGAAAGAATCTCGGATTCGCGCGGGAGGAAATCGTACTCGATCCCGAGTCGCTCCATGGTTTCAAGATGCCTGCGCAGCACCATCGTCGAGACCATCTCCGCGATGGCGGCGATCTCGTTGCCCCCGGTTTCGAGCGCATGCAAGGTATCGAGCCGAAGCTGCTTTCGCCGCGCAAGCTCCGCCGCCGGTTGGCCCGCTTCCGTGTACCACTGGGACACCCGGGCATACAGATCCCAGCAGAAGTAGTCGACCAGTCGATTTGATTCCATCACTTCAATCAGCAGTTCGTTCACGCCGCTCAGCGAAAGTCCCAGCAGTTCGGTGAACCCGACGACTACGTCGGCCACCTGCACGCCGGTGTTGTCGATGTAGTTCTGGACGCCGATATCGTATCCGGACTTATAACTGTCTTTGCGCAGAAGGCGCGCAAAGGTATCGCCGAGGATGGCATTGCGCAGATGGCCGATGTGCGCAGCCTTGTTGGGATTGATGCTGGTGTGCTCGATGAGGCGAAAGCCGGGACCGCCGATGTCCGCATGCTCATCCCGTGCCAGACGCCGCACGAAGTCGGCGCGATGAAGCCGGATATTGAGATAGCCCGCGCCCGCCACATCGACCGCCGCAACTCCGGGCAGATTCTCCAGATCTTCCAGCAACGCCTCCCGCAGTTCCGCAGCGATCACCCGGGGCGCCTTGCGCAGGCGCTTGGCGAGTTCAAAGGCGACCGGCAGCGCCATCTCCCCCAACGCGGTCGAAGGCGGCTGCTCCACCGCAAGCTGTGCCAACGTGAGGTCATACTTCGCGAGCAGGATGGCCTGGATGCGAGCGAGAAGCGTCTGCTGAATTGTGCGATACATCGTGAGCGAACACCGCGGCGTGAAACAGATTTGGAAGCATCTTCAGTTTACTTGAGCGCGGCCTGCGTTTCGCCGGGCATAGACTTGCAACAGGCGTCCTGCGCCAAACAGGGAGATCGGCTCATCTTGTCGCAACGCAGCACGCAGCAGAACGATGCCAGGCGCGGATTGGCTGCGGTCTCGTTGCTCACCCTGTTTGCTCTGGCCGTTCACGGCTTCCATCCCTTCGCCGAAGATGGCGGACTCTACGCTGCAGGCATCAAGCTCCGGCTCCATCCAGATCTCTACGCGGGCCATGCCGAGTTCGTCCTTGCGCACATGCGCTTCTCGCCATTCGCGGGGTTCGTGGCTGGCGTCACGCGCGTGACGCATCTTCCGCTCGAGTGGGTGCTGCTGGCGTTCTATGCAGCCAGTGTCTGGGCCACACTCTATGCCGGCTGGATGGTCGTATCGCGTGCTACTCATCGCCTGACGGGCCGGGTGGGGGGTGTCGCGCTGCTCGCCTGCTGGTTGACGCTGCCCATCGCAGGAACTTCGTTGCTGCTGGCGGACCCATACCTGACGGCGCGCAGCTTTTCCACGCCCCTGGGTCTGGCGGCGATGGCTTGGACGCTGGACGCGCTTGCCGGAAGCCGGCGCGGCGGCTGCTTGTGTGCGGCCGCGCTGCTTTTGGCCATGGTCCATCCGCTGATGGCTGCCTACGCCGCGGCTGCAGTGGTGGTGCTGGCGGTGGCCGCCGCAAAACATCCGCTGGTTCGGCGCTTGGGATTTCCTGTGCTGGGCGGGCTCGCGCTCGCCGCAGGAGCAGCGGTGCAGATGGCTGCCCCGCGGGAATCCCCTGCGTACGTGCAGGCTGCCTTGAGCCGCTACTATTGGTTCCCTTCGCTGTGGCATTGGTATGAGTGGCTGGGCCTGGCAGGGCCGCTCGCCCTTCTGTACGCGTTGCGCCGCACGCATGCGGAACGTCCCGCCTGGGGGCTGCTGGCGCGTACCGTGCTGGCGCTTGGCGGAATCGCGCTGGTTGTTGCGCTGCTCTTCGCGCGCCCTCCGCTGCCGGTCCACCTTGTGGCGCGGCTTCAGCCACTGCGCGCCTTCCAATGCGTCTACGAGATTTTCATCCTGCTGTTCGGCGCATGGCTTGGCGAGCGCTGGCTGCGCGTCAACACTGGGCGCTGGTGCGTGCTGCTGCTCGCGCTCGGCGGCATCATGTTCGCCGTCCAACGCGCTACGTTCCCTGCCTCGCAACATATCGAGTGGCCCGGCCAGGCGCCGGCGCAGCCCGTGGGTGCAGGCGTTCGTCTGGATTCGGCAGAACACGCCGCGCGACGCCGTCTTCGCTCTCGACGCGCACTACATCACGCGCACCGAGGAGGAAGGCCAGGTCTTTCGCGCCATCGCCGAGCGCAGCGCGCTCCCCGACTACTCGAAGGATGGGGGCGAAGCATCCATCACACCCGCACTAGCCGAACCCTGGGCCGCCGGCGTCGCCGCGCAACTGGATCTCGATCGGCTGGACGATGCCACGCGAGCCGCCAGACTGCAACGCACCGGCGCAAATTGGGCTGTGCTTTCCCGCGACACCGTCAGCGCCTGGAATTGCCCTTATCGCAATTCCGCCGTTCAGGTATGCCGCGTGCCTCAGGTCCTGCTCCCCTGAATCGGTTCGCGAGCCGGGAAGATCCGCCAGGTGCAGCCCAGTCGAGCGACCACCTCTCCCTGACGGATATCTCGGACCTAAGCACCTGGCCTAATTCCCGCCTCCGTTCGACGCCTTCAACGCGGCGGGCCGCGTCAGCACCAGCGTCTCCTGGTCCTTGGCTTCGATCTGGCCGTAGAAGTTCCGCAGGTCACCGTAGCTCGCAGCGCCGAACACCGTCTTGCCCATAACGACGTTGCGATACAGGGTCACGGATCCTTCCGTGCTCTTCATATCCGTGTTGAACGCCGCGAGGCCGTTGATCTGTGCCTTGCCGGGGGTCGGGGCGGACTCAACCACCAGGGTTGCCGGAAACGTGAAACGCACCGCGTCATTGACCTCGCTGGGGAAGTGCATGTCGACGGGAAGATCACGCTTCGCCTCCGGGAAACGCGGCTTTGAGTTGACCTCAAACAGGTTTACCGGGACCAGCAGGCGCTTGCCGGTCGGTGAGCCGATCGCGCCCTTCACCTCATACGCGACGACGAGCGGCTGGTCGGGTTCGGTCAGATGATCGACGCGCACCACTTTGATATCCATGCCGCCCGGAAGCGTATGTTCAAGCTCCGTACGCAGCTCGTTGTGCAGGCTGGTCTCGTCGCCGCGCAGGGAACGCTGCCGCCAGGAAAGCGCAGGGTCGCCGTTGTAGGTGATCGTCACCATCCCGGAAGCCACGCCCTGATCGTCGAGCTTCAGGTCTGCGATTCGCTTCTGCTGCGCATCCTTGTAGATCGAGCCAGGCGTGTTCCCGATATCCACCCCGCCGTTGTCTACCTGGCGCAGCCCCCCGGCCAGCGTGTGCTTCCACGCCAGGTGGCCAAAGCTGCAATACCGCTCGCCGGGATCGAAGTACATCTCCTTGCCGTCTACATTCACAATGGCGACCAGATCATCGAGTTGTTCCATGCTGAGGTAACTGGGCAGAAACAGCCGCTGGTTGCGGTTTGCAACCGCCATCACGTAGGCCTTGAAGCCCGCAGCCCGGCTCATCGCGACAAAGAGCTGCGCCATCTGGTCGCTGGTGCCGCGCTTGCGCGTCAGCACATCGTCGACCGTATGAGTTTCTTTCAGACCCTCCGCGCGCTCCTCGCTGGACGTGCGCTCGCGGGTGTAGTCCGTGTTCTCAACCGCCATTACAGCGGCATAGATCTTGCGGAGCTTCTGTTCGGAGGTATCGGAAGCCGCCACCAATCCACGCGCGGTGGAAGTCGTGACGGGTCCGGCCTGCATGAACTTGTCCAAGCCCTTTGACCAGCTGTTTGCCCTGGTTATTCCAGTACTCCTTGGGCGTCGATACGGACGTGTAGTAGAACATCACCTTGTAGGCCAGGCTGCGCATCGGCGGCATAAACTGCTCGTGCGGCAACGGCATGATGTCATGCACATCCAGATCGAGTTGCGTGCTGCCGCCATCGGCATGCTGGTTGATCTGCACTGCCGACTGTACGATCTTCGCGCCCTCGGGCAGCATCGGAGTCCAGGCCACGGTGCTCGACGTTTGCTTGCCATCGTTCGTGGTCAGCATCAGGTCGGTCGGGCGCCACATGTAGTGCGCCTTGCGCGTGTAAAGCTCGGTCTGAATGATCCAGTCCGGATGGTGAAAGTAGTGATCGTCGGTGCGGAGCTTGTAGCGGTACTCGATGATGCTGCCGATATCGACCGCGGGCAAGCTGAAGACCTTCACCTTCACCTTGTAATCCTGCAGCTTCTCCACCACCTTCTCGTAAGGCTTGCCGGTGAACGGGATGATGGTTCCATCGGGATGAATGGTGCGCCCGGAGATGGTGTCGATGGTCATGCCGGACGCCCCTGCCGCGTAGGGAAGCTCCACCGTCGCGTAGTCCTTACCGCCTTCGGTCAGCACCTTCAGGCGCACGTAGAAGCTCTGCGTGTGCGCGCCGTCATCGGCCAGCTCTTCCTTGTTCAGGTAGACGGCCGGCGCTCCCGGCACCTGCGGGATGGAGGTCATAGCCAGTTCCTCCGCGGTGGGCGTAATCCACTGCTGGCTGTAGGCAGCGGACGAAAGGACGGAGAGAGCAAGAAGCGAGGCGAAGCTGCAGGGTTTCAGCACGTCGAAGTTCCTCTTCGGTTTGGTCTGGGTGATGCGCTTTATTTCTTTTTCAGTACGGCATGATTCTGCTCGTCCGCGTCGATCGCGGCGGCGAGCTTCTGCACATCGGGATATCGTTCGGCCGGCAGGGAAATCTGCCGGACGGTATAGGTGCGGATGTAGTGCAGACGATTGCCATCCAGGCTGCTTGAGCTCTCGTACGAGGCAAACCCAACGTCGAGCTTGACCGGATCCGGTATTTCGTCGATGGCATAGCCTGCGGGCAGCTCGATCGTAAAATCGTCCTGCTCCGTCATGGTCTGGCGCAGGTCGATCGGCACCACGCGCGCTTTGCGATCGACGGGCAGGCCCTCCGACCCGAACACCCGCGGACGCACCATCAGCAGGGACCCCATGGGACGGCCGAAACGGTCGGCTGAAAGCTCGTACGTCGTCGTCAGATCCTTGTTCAGCGCGTTCACGTTCTCCACCTTCACGTCGGAGACGCTGAACGAGACGAAGTCCTGGCTCAGCACACGATTCATTTCCGTCTGCTGCTCCTTGGCATCCGCCTGGGCGTACAGGTAGCGGCGGTAGTTGGAAAGATCGCCGAACCGGTTCTCCACCACCTTGCCTTTCAGCGAGCCGTCCGGCTGCAGTTGAAAGCTTGCGGACCTGCGCACCCGGTTCAGTTCCGGACTAAGCACCGGAAGCTCCACAATTTCGCTGTCGCGCCCTTCGACCAGCACCCCGAACCCGCCCTGCAGTTCCGCTTCCAGCTGGCCGTAAGGCGTCTTTTCCGAGGTTGGATCGACGATCAGGTACCGCTTGCCGGACTTTACCTGCACCACGCTGCGCAGCCGCGGCGAGCTGTAATCCCTGGGGATCTCGATCGCCGCGATGGCATGATTGCCCAGCGCTGACGGAGCCTTCGGATCGATGAAACCGCGTTCGGAATCCACCAGCACCAGGTCCGAATGCACGCCGATGGTCGAAAGCATCGCCGAAAGCAGCGTCGCCTTATCCTTGCAGTCACCGAAACGATTGCGGAAGATCTCGGCGGCGGGATGTGGCTGGATGCCGCCAATTCCCTTTTCGATCACGAAGTAGCGTATCTGCTTCTGCACGAACTCCGTGATCGCTTCGGTGCGGTCGTAGAAATCGGTCTTGCCGGCGGTCAGCTCCGCAGCCTTGGCGGCAATCTCCGGATTCGACGCCATCCGATCGCGGGAGATGCTCTCGTAGCCCAGGCCGACACCCTGCCACGTCCCCAGGGCCGCTGCCTCGGCCGCAGGTCCGTAGTGCACGACCATGCGTGCGACAAGTCCTTTGATATCCGGCGACATCGGTACGCGCTCCAGGTCGATGGCCGGCGTGGAGGCCAGTTCCCAGCGAAAGCGTTGGCGCTCAAGATCGGCCGCCTTCACGGCATCGTGGTGTGCCCACGAGCTCACGTAGGTATAGCCGGGCGGAAGCTCCAGCGTAAAGCTCTGGTTCAGGTGCGGAACGTTGCCCTGCACAAACCAGTCGGCCTCGCGGTCGTATGGGGCCTTGCGTTGCTCCACTTCATACGCCACCACGCCCCCGGGGTCGCGTCCGGGCGCATTGGCCACTTTCACGCGGTCGTCGAAAAACAGGTTGCCTTCGCCGCCCGGAGGTCCGTGGTCCGCGATTTCGTTGTCTTTCATCGCGTACTCGTGGCCGTCCGGCGCGATACTCCACACGTGCAGCGAAAGAATCTTCGTATCCTTGTCGTAGGGAACTTCGACGATGCCTTCTTCGCGTCCGCTGGGACGCAGGATGCGCACCACCCGGCGATGGCGCTCAACCGCCTTGCCGTCGCTGCCCACCGTCAGCACGGTGTCGTCCAGCAGTACGACGGCGCTGGTCTCCGGGGTGTAGCTTCCCCGGGGCAGTGCGACCGCCGCCTGCACCCAGTCGGGCACCGCATCCTTGCTGGCGCAGAGCGCGGAAGGAGCCAGCGCGGCCGCCGAGAATGCGGCTGCAAGTGTGACGCGAAGCGGGAAGAGCGAACGCATGAGGGCCTTTCAGCGGCCTATCGTGGCGGAACCCGCGGCACCTCAAGAACTGCCTGACGTGATGGCGAAAAGACCGGGGGCCGAACGAGCTTGGTTTGAGGTTGATTGCGTTTATACGGGGGAACTTACACGATAGCAACTACTTTTTCGATGCAGACGATCTCTCCCCCTTTGGTAAGTCCTGCCTGATGCCAGACGTAATCGCACTGGTTACACAAGGCTTAGGCGCTTCCCTTCAGCCGCTGGCGCGCGTGCCGGCGCAACTGCACCCGCGCCACCGAAGCCACGGGAAGGCAAACCATCACCACGAGAAGTACCATCATCCACGGGAACTGGGAGAACAGCATGTGGATTCGCACCAGGCTGGAAAGCGACCCCACGTGATACATGTCGTTTCCAATGCGGTAGGAAGAAAAGCTGGACCCATGCAGCACACTGACCGACTGATCGATATCGGAAGACTGGGCATACTTGAAGAACGCGTTCACGAAGCCAGGCGCCACGCTATGGTCGCGGAGAGCGATCAGTACCACGGAGCGCCCGGAACCGGCCGGCCACTCCAGGCCCTCGATCAAAGCATCAGGAAGTCCGTTGGCCGTCTCCAGTTGACCCGAATCAATGCGATCGGACGAGCGAACCTTCCACCATGCATGGGCGAGCGCGGAAAAAAACCCCTGCGTGTCTTCGACGCTGAGCCCGCCGCCATGCACCTTCACGGGCAGCAGGGGGTTCAGCGCTGCAAGTGCGGGCTGGTCGTCCACGGTGCCAAGGACCAGATAGTCGCGGGTGCGGTCCGACTTCATACCCGCGCGGTCCGTGACTGCGACGTTGATGGCCGGGTATCCGGTCTGGGCGCCGAAGTGCCCCATCAGGGCGAGGTAGAGCTCCATCTCGTCGGTCGTCGGCACATCCGGCAGAACCACCGCCGTTTCGGAAAGATCGGCCATGCGCGTAAATGGATAACCTGCATTCGAGAACACCTGCAGGTCCGGCATCTGGTGCCAGTGCGGAATGTCCCGCAGGTCGAGCCACGAGTTCGGCAGCACGGCGCCTTCAACACTGGGCGGAGCACCTTCGCATCCGCTCTTGTGGCCCGCGTCGAAGTCGAACTTCATGCTCAAGGTGTTTGAAAAGGGGCGCATGGCCGAGACCGGCACCGGCACTACCGCTTCCACCGCAGCCGAGGCTTTCGATGAATGCGGCAGCGGCGTGGCGCCTGCATACATCGAGTTCATCCGCACGGCCAGCGAGCTGTCATCGGCCAGCGGAATCGCGTTGTAGCGATACGCAAGGTGCAGGCTCAGGTTCTGTCGGGGCTGGTAGTACAGATCGGGAGGAAGCCTCATGTACGCGTTCAGCGCGCCCGTGCCATCGCCTTGCAGACTCTCCGCCGCTGCTACGTCGCCCAGGTGTGCAACATGTTCAGGATCGGTGGACATCCAGCGCGGCGCGTCGTCGGCCTGCCGAGGGGCGGGGCGCCGGGTGAGCCGCACCGGCTGCTGATCTCCGCCCAGCATGTCGTTTTCGAGCGCCAGCACCTCGGCCGCGGTGACGAGATCGTCGGCTTTGTCGCCGGTCAGCACCAGCAGCTTGCCATACGGGTCGCCGGGGTTGGTGCGCATGGCAATCGTCGGGCCGGAGGTGCCACCTACATTCAATGTGGCGGGAAGATCCGCAGCATTCTCGCCCAGCACGATGGCGTTGCCGTCGGGGATGGTTCCCACACTTACGGTGAAACGCATCGGCCGGCCCGCGGCGAGGACGCCGAAGTGGGACGCCACGATGCCAGCGGCGCGCAGTGCCTTGGCCGAGGGTTGGCCCACGAAAACCAGGTTCACGGTTGGACGGAGGTCCACGTCCGCATTGAAGAACGGATGCGGCAGCATGCCGAGATCGTTCTGCTGGGAGATCATCGAGCCGTCGATTTCGATGCTCGAGCCTGCATCGACCTGGCTCCACAACGTCGGGCTTGCGGGATCTTCGCATGCTGCGACCGAACGCGCCGCGAACGCGAACGAGAGCACATTGCGCGGTTTGAGCACCTCCACAGGCATGGGCAGCGTCGCTTCGAAGGTGGGGTAGCCGGCGGCATGCGTGGCGGGCAGCGTGGCGAATACCACGCCGTTCAGGCTCGCCCTGAGATGACTCACCTCGGGCACCAGCCCTGGTGAAAAACGATAGCGCAGATGCAATACGGCGGACCGGGCCAGCCGGGTGGAGGCAAGCCCGAAGGCGACACTCTGATGAGCCTCCGTCCCGCGAAGGTCGATCGCCTCCGGCACACCCGCTTCGGCCAGGGTGAACGCGCTATGAAAGCTGCCCGCCTCGGGCATTGGCGCTGCAGCATCTGCCGCAGCGTTGCTCGTTAAGTGCGCCTGCTGCGAGCGAGCGGCCTGCGCTTGCGTCGCGCTGCCTGCATGCACAAGACAACCCACCAGCAAAGCGATTGCCCACAGCGGCGCCGCCGCAGGCGCGGCCGCGCGGCGGCGGGGGCCGCGCATCGAAAGCAGGCCATGCCCGATGATGCGTAAGCCCTGCAGCGCAATGCTCAGAATGCGGCCGACGCTGCGCAAGGGATGGTCGTTCTCGCGTGTCTCTCCCCAGCCCAGCCAGGTGTCGGCGCGCGAGTAGAGCACCATGGTCAGCGCTTCTTCCTCCTGCAACGTCAAGGATTCGAACTGCGCCTGCAGACTTCGGCCTTCTGCGCTCACGACGCGTGCAGGCAGGCTGGCATCGCCGTTGAGCACAGGAAATACCAGGCGTATCGCCTCGCCCGGCTGCGCCGTCATGCTGCGATGCAGATTGATACGCGCACCGCCGGTGGAGAGGTCGGCGCTCGCGCCCCGGAACACGGTTCCGTCAGCCTTCACGACGTCCGCGGGCACGTTCATCTGCACGCGTACGGTCTTGCGCCGCTGCTGGCTTTCCCAAGCCACGGCCGTGGCGACGCTCAGGATGGTGCTGTTGAAGACTGCCCAGACCACGTTCATCCCGATGGTGCCCACATGGGTTCCATCCCACAAACCGTTCAGCAGCGGCAGCCGGATGTGCCAGTACCGCGGCACGGCCATCAGGATGCCGATCAAATTGAAAGTCAGCATGACCAGGAACGGCCAAGCGATGCGCGTATCGAAGAAGCTGCGTTGGAGCACGCTTCCTTTGGGCGTCACATTGAACTTGCCCAGGCGTGGGTTCACCAGCGCCAGCAGCGTAGGCAAGAGCGTATAGGGCGCCAGCACCGTCTCATAAATCTCGTTCCAGAACGTATGCCGATGCTGCCCCTGCACGCGCGAATTCGTCAGCGAAGAGAGCGCCAGGTGCGGAAACGCATACGCCAGCACCGCCGCCCAGTAACCCGGCACATTCGTTTTGCCCAAGATGAGATAGATCAACGGGGCGGTAAGGAAGATGAGCCGCGGCAGCGCGTAAAGAAAATGCGTCATGGCATTGAAATAGCAAAGCCGCTGTGCGATTGAAAGCCCGCGTGCAAACAGTGGATTTTCAATGCGCAAAATCTGGATCATGCCACGTGCCCAGCGAATGCGCTGGCGCACATGATTGCTCAGCCGCTCAGTTGCCAGCCCGGCCGCCTGCGGGATGTTAACGTAGGCTGTGTTCCACCCTCGCTGCTGCATGCGTAGCGAGGTATGTGCGTCCTCGGTGACCGTTTCCACCGCGACGCCGCCCACGTGATCAAGCGCCTTGCGCCGGATCACCGCGCAGGAGCCGCAGAAGAACGTCGCGTTCCAGAAGTCGTTGCCGTCCTGCACGATGCCATAGAACAGCTCACCCTCGTTCGGAATCGAGCGGAACTGGCTCAGGTTGCGTTCAAACGGATCGGGTGAATAAAAGTGATGCGGCGTCTGCAACATTGCCAGGCGGCGATCGCGCAAGAACCACCCCATCGTCACCTGCAGAAAGCTGCGTGTCGGGACATGGTCGGAATCGAAGACCGCTACAAACGGTGAACCCACGAGGGTGAGAGCGTGGTTGATGTTGCCGGCCTTGGCATCACGGTTATCGTCCCTTGCGATGTAGCCGACACCTGCCTGCGCGGCGAAACGCCGGAAGTCCTCGCGATTCCCGTCATCCAGGATGTAGACATGAAGCTTCTCGGCCGGCCAGTCAATATGCAGCGCCGCCAGCGCGGTGTAACGGACCACCGAGAGCGGCTCGTTATACGTAGGGATCAGCACATCAACGGCTGGCCATTGGCTCAGATTTTCGGGAAGCGGCACGGGGGTTCGACGCAGCGGCCACAAGGTCTGCAGATAGCCGAGAAAGAGGATAACGAAGGCATAAGTCTCCGCCGCGATCAGCAGGCAGATGAAGAAGTAATCCAGCGGCACGGCACGTGTGCCGGGATCGGCAAAAAAACGGGCGGTAGTCGCAATCCGCCAGAAGCCATAGCGGAACGTCGAGTACATCGACAACAGCATCAATGTGAGGGTGACCAGGTACGAGGTCGAGCTCCGGTCCATCCAGATCGCCAGCGGAACCATCAGCAACGAAAGCACCGCCTGCTGAGGCCAGGTCAGATCCAGCGTTCCCGTAAAGATCAACACCAGGATAGCGAAGCTGATTACCGCGAACCGAAGCGCCTTCAGAGGGAGCCCATCACCTGACTCGAACTCCCTCCACAGGAGCGACTTCGTCATCGCTCGCTCCAGCGAGCCTTCCGGAAGCCTTGCGCCGCCGGGGCCGCCAGGCTGCGCAGCCAGGCACATAACCTCATGTAGTCCTCCGCCACGGCAGCCTCCTGCGCGTAATCGAGGACGGTCATCCCTTCTGCCAGCGCCTCGCCGACGACCGGCGCGCGGCGCACCGTGAATGGAAGCAGCCGTTCCCCAAGCTGGCGGCGCAGCACCTCACGAACATCCTGATGCAGCGGGAGCGAAGCATCGAACTGGTTCATCACGTAGTACGGAAGGACAGCCGCGCCATCACGTCCGGCCACGTCCGCGAAGCACTGTTCCACGGTCTGGAGGCTGATGACGGAATTCATATCGGCGGCCAGCGGAACCAGCACCGTGGGGCTGGTGCGTCCGAGCCGCCGGAGCATCCACTGCGAGCCCGCATTCATATCCACCAGCAGACGCTGTGCGCCGCGTGCGGAGCGCAGCATCTCTTCAGCCAGGGCGTCCTGTCGTGAGGGGTCGCCCCCAATACGCTCCGCGTCATAGCTCACCAGCTGGATGGGGGCATCGGCGCCTCCGGTTGGCGGTGCGAATGTCCGCACGACGCCGGGCCGCAGTTCGTTGGCTCCGAAGTGAAACGGCAGCAAGCCGTGCGCAGTGGTTTCCGCGACCAGCACCTTCTCTCCGAAAGAAGAAAGAGCGCGCGCCAGCGTTGCGACCAGCGTCGTCTTGCCTACGCCGCCGGCGAGTGAAAACACCGCCAGAGACGGCGTCTGCACCGCGGAACGGACCTCCACCCGGGCATCGGCGGAAGCTGCCCGACCGGCATCTTGCGCGCCTTGCAAGGCAAACCAGCGCGAACCCTGCGCGGGCTCTGCGATTTCCTGCGCGGGCCTCGCCTCTGCACGGGATGGAACCCCCGGGTTGCTGGCATACAACCACGCAGGCCCCGGCTGCTCGGAGGGTCCCGAAGCTGCTGCAGAATCGGCCGGGTGCCGGACCGGGTGGCCGGGCTGCGCCGAAAAGCCTGTCGGCGAATAGGTCCGCGCCATGCTGGAGCTGTCTTCAAGACGGATGTTGCGTGCTGGCGGTGCGGCCTCGCTCGCCGGTGCCGGCGCACGCTCTCCGGAGATACGGCGCGCTTCCTGCTCGTCGCGAAAGCGGATGCGCGCCTCGGGATCCATACGACGGTTCAGCATCGGCGTTCCGGGCGATGCTGCCCGGGCGGCTTGCGCCAGGGGTGAATGCGCCGGGACGCCGCCCTGCACTTCGGACTTCCGCTCCGCAACAGCCCGATCCGACGCGCTCCGTTCGGGCGGCGCGGCCTGGTTCCGAACTGCTGTAGATGCATCTACCGCCTGTGCGCCGGAGGCGTCCGGGCGAGCGAGAAAACGCCTCCGCACATCGGAGTACGAGAGCCGCGTCGCCCCGCCTTGCGCTGAGCCTTGGGTGCCGGGCGTCTCCCGCTGCTGTGCTCGCAGCGCCGCGTCCGTGTCCTCGCCGGAGCGCGGGCGTTGGGGGGCGGCCTCGCCGGTCCGCATCGGGTTGTCGCGTTCCGCTTCGCTGTTGCTACGGGCAGCAGCCCGCGCAACGCGTTCGGCGTCTCCAGCCATTCTTTCTTCCTCGGCGGCTGCTTCTGCTCTCAACTTTGCCGCAAGTTCGGCGCGGCGAAGTTCCTCTGCCGCACGCTGCCGTACTTGCGCCCGATATTCCCGGCGTGAGGCTGAAAAATCCCGGTAGCGGGCTCCGCGCAAATTTGCCCAGGAGTACAGAGTCGCTACGTCGTCCGGGGTTTCCCCCGGCAGCTCTTCGACATTCTCCATGAAAGGGGCTTCCATTGGCTTCGGTTTCCGATCCAGTTTTCCACCGCGGCGGAGCTTTGTGCCGTGTTCTCTGCAACTTGCGCAGAAATTTTGCACATCCGCTGATGCTGTCGTTGAGCCTATTCGAGCGCCGGTTTCATATGCAATGCGTCAATAGTGTCATGTCCGGGTAGCGACGACGAGCTGTATGGGCACCTTCGCGATTGTTACCATGGTAATGGAAAGGCTGTCGTGAGCCTCCTGTCGTGTCCACTGCACCGCAGCTCGACATCCTCTATTGAAGACTATCGCTGTGGTATTTTCAAAGAGAAGCATTGGTTTGAGCCTGTAGCTCAGTTGGTAGAGCATCGCCCTTTTAAGGCGTTGGTCCTGGGTTCGAGCCCCAGCGGGCTCACCATTTCTTCCCCCTCTCTGAAATCACTCAGACTTCTCTGACGCAACCGGGACGGATCACCGGAGTGGAACTCGTTCGCTTCCGGGCGGGACCCGTTTTCCACACCCAAATGGATCACGGCGCGCGGCGGCGGCCCGGAGTGCCTTAGGATTGGTGCTCATCCGACGGCCCCTCTTCAGCTTCTTTTTCGCTCGTCTCAGTGTCAGGCGTTTCCTGCGGTCCAGGGAGGATTACCGTGCATGTTCCCGTGCTGCTGCTTGTGGTTCTCTGGACCTGTTTTGCGCTGTCCGTCATCGCCTTCGTGCCGCTTGGGTATGGCGTTTACCGCATTATTGACGACGGTGAAGACGAGTGGCCGCAGTTGACCTCCTACGCCGTTGGGCAGCTCACCGTCATGGCGTTGATGGTCTGCTCGCTGGTTCTGCTGGGCCACTCCTCCTCTGCGCTTTGGGTCTGGCGAGGCTTCAGCTTCATCTCTGCGGCCATGGCTGTCCTGCTTTGCGTCGGCGCTCTTCGCCAGAAGCCGCGCAGCTACGATCAAGGCCTGGTCCTGCTCTTCGGGATCACCGGCTTGTCGCTGTTCTTCTTCATCTGCAGCGTGATCACGCGCGCCCTTCCCTACGCTGGTGCCTTGCCGTCCGAGCCGTACAGCGTTGACTCGGCTCCCATCGTTCTCACCCAGCTCAGCTTCTGGCATGCGGCTCTGTGCGTCATCCTGGCGCTGGCGAGCATGATCTGCGGGCTTTTGTTTGTCGCCGCCGCCCGCAGCGAGGGTCCGTTGTCGTTTGAGCGAACGGGTGGAGGTCTGGGCGGCAGCGGAGGCGGGTGGGAGGTCTCGAATTCCATGACCTACCTCCTTGGCGCGGTCGCCTCAAGCGCACTGCTGCTGGGACTGATCTTCCACAACGACAGCATGGAGCAGGAGCGGGAGCGGCGGCACGACGCTGCGGCAGAAAAGGCCGCCACCCCGGCAGAAGTCACGCCGCCCACTCCCACAGCGCACAAATCCGAGACTGCCACCAGGACGACGCCCGCAGCCTCTGCCGCGTCGGGCGGGAAGGCGGAGCCCGATGCCCATTAAGGTGGTCGAATCCCCAGAGCCGCTGACAGGCGCTTCCAGCCTGCAGACGGCGCTGCTGATCGAATCCGATGGCTTGCGCATGCTGCGGCAGGAGTTGCGGCGCTATTGCGACCAGAAGGTTTCGGGGCGAAGCTTCCTTATCGCCGGGCACCGCGGATCCGGCAAGACGACCATGGTGCAGGGTTCCATCCAGCGCACGGAGGACGAAATCCGATCGGATTGGGGGAACATGGGGCTTCTGCGCAACCGCATTGATCTGGACAGCAGGCCCGATGTTCCCCGCATCACCACCCTTCGGCCACTATTTATCCTTCTACAGGGTCCGAACCTGCTCCCGGCCGACGGTCCCGAAGCCGCCGCTTCGGCCCGGCCGGCACCGGTAGCTCCGGCCGCCGCTGCGGAGCCCAGGGGCACCGCTGAAGGCAAAGGTGCTGCCGAAGGCCAAGCGCCAGCCGAGCCGAAGACCGGCGCAGAGGGCAAGGCCGCGGTCGCAGCAAACCAGGCCACGGCTGCTGACGGCTCGTCCAGCTCCATGGAGACCGTTCTGGTGCAGATTACGCTTGGCCTCTACCGCGCCCTGGCCGGCGAATTTACCCGGGCTTATAACGAAAAGGCGGTCGAGCAGGTCCGCATCAGCAATCGTTTTGGGAACAAGCGGGCAAAGAGGCGCAGCCAGCGCCTGCTGGAGCTCGCACTCCAGTTTGAACTTGAACTCGATCAATACCCAGGGACGCCTCGCCTGCACGAGTACTGGCGGCTGAGCCGATCGCTGGCCAAGGGCATCCTGTTCTGGGACATCGGCGATCCACGCACCGATCCGGGGCAGGGCTACCGCGAGCTGGCGGCGCTCTCCTCCACGTGTCAGGCCTACCAGCGGATCTGCGGCAAGCTAAGCCGCAAGGATGAGAATTCCTTCGGCGACAAGACCAAACAGGACGCAGAAGTCGCGCTCGAGGCGAAGGGCTCAGAGTTGATGAAGCCGATCACGGCGCTGCTAACCGGCGGCGCCGTCGGCTCCGGCCTTGCCGCTACAGGAGTCGACCCAACTGCTGCGGTCTTCGCCGGTCTGGCCACGGCGCTGCTTTCATCCCTGGTGGTGAAGTATTCCTCCTCGAGGACGCGCGAGGAGGCCGTCAACCGCGCCGACCTGTTCATTCCTGACCTCTCCGTCGCTACGCTGGACCGTGTGCTGCCGGTGCTGCTGAACCGCATCCGGCGGGCTGGGCTTGCGCCGGTCTTCGTTATCGATGAGCTGGACAAGGTGGACCTTACCAACCGCATCACCGAGATGGTGAAGCGCTTGAAGAAGCTGGTGGCCGAGAACGCATTCTTCTGCTTTCTGACCGACCGCCGCTATTTTGAGGAGCTGCTCGGCCGCACCCTGGAAGCACCGTACCCAATTGAGTACACGTACTTCACCAACCAGCTGTTCATCGTCTTCCGCCACCGCGACCTGCACGCTTACCTCGAGCAGGTGCTCGAGATTCCGGGCGCGACGACCGGCACGGCGTCTGGCGTGCGCAGCACAAATCCGCTGAGATCCTCCGTGTCGGACACGCCAGCCTCGTCGCCGAGCGCGCCTCCGGACTTCTCGCCGGACGACCGCGACGACAAGCAGGTGCTGCAGTACATCCTGCTGCACGACTCGCAAATGCACCCGATCGATCTGCGCCGGCAGCTCGCCGGGTTGCGCAATGCGGAGGGCGAGATCAATATCGCGCGCGGCGAGGTCCGCTCGCCCCGCCGGCACTATCCCTTCGCTATCCGGGTTCAAGTCGCCATCGAGCTCATCCTGGACGAAGAATCGATGCGCGCGGAGATAGACAAGCGTCCCGCTTTTCTGCAGCTTGCGCACGACACCCTGTATTACATCTCGCGCAAATGGGCGAAGGCTCCTGAGCCGCTCGACCTCACCGCGGATGTGGGCCGAAAACATTTCGAGGATTATCTCCGCGGCCGCAAAGCGACCAACACATACCTCGGACCCAGCCAGGGGAATGGCAGCAGCAGCGAGGAATCCGAGCAGGACCGGCTGGAGAAGATCTATCTAAAAGTCGATACGGAGGCCTGCGACTTCCTGTTCGAGCGCGTCTGCAAGCTGGCCCTTTACCTCAGCAACATCAAGGAGCTTATCAAGGCGCTTGCGTCGGCGCCGGAGGTTCCACAACCCGTCCTGGACGCGATCTCCCGCGACCCCTTGCTGGTTCCGATCGAAAACGAGCCCGGGAAGTATCGCTGGACCCGAAATACCGCGGGGCGCCGCCTGGACGAGAAGACCGGCGTTGCGGAGCCACAGGTCCAGCAGCCGGTGGAAGAATCGCCAGTTCTCAGAAGATGCCGGGGTGATCGATCAGTTTCAGGAAGAGCTGGCCAAGCTCACCGGCGGCAACGTGGACCTTCCCGCGCTCGCCAGCCAGTTCGGCATCCTGAAGACATCCCCGGCGTGGGCCGACACGCAGCGGGCCAACGAGCGTCTGCGCGCCGCAGCCGAAAACCGCGCCTCCTACCCCGCGCAGAAGGACGATCTCCGCTGCCTGCGGGATTTCCGCCAGATCCTCACTGACGGCGCCGAAGCGGTCGGCATGGCGCTGGCCTGCGCCCTGGTGATCGCGGGACTTCCGTCAGCCAGCGGGCTGCCGGTCTCCTGGCCTTTGCAGGTGATCGCCGAAGCCCTGCGCTTCCGCAGGATGTCGCCGGAAAGAACGCTTGCCGCGCTGCGCCATCTCGCCGAGGAGTTTACGCCGCACGACGATCTGATCAATCCGCCGCGCATTACGGACAGGCCGTCCGTCCTCGCCTGGAGTGCGTGGGTCAACAAAGCGGATCGAGACCGGCTTAGTGTCCCGCAGCCGGACCTGGTCGCTTTCGAGCAGGAAGCCTGGAACTATTGGGAGAAACGCCTGCTCGGACAGGCGCTTATGCCGGAGCTTCCCCGGCTCGGCACGATTGTGACGCAGGTGCTCGGCAGCGGCCCGGGTGTTTACATCACCATTCCAGTGGAAGAGATGCCTGCAGAGCGGTGGACCTTCGCCTTCGTCGCGGCATTTGTGGTGGCCCATCCCTGGAATCCGACCGATTCGTCATTTGCATACCCTGTCTGGCTGCCGCTCTGGATGGGACTCGTCGCCCTGCAACACCTGAACTTCGATCAGTACACCCTGAGCCGATTCCATGAGCACCTTCGCCAATTCGACAAGTCGCTGGCCTCGCGACAGTTCCTGCCGCTCGGCACCATCTCCGACGAACGCAGGCCCGCCGGCATGTTGATCTGCCGCGACCGCTGCCCGTCCATGTACTGGCAACCGGCGCTCAACCAGGCTCTGCTCGTCTGTGATGTCACCACCGCTTCGGCGCTCATGAGGACCATGCAGACGGCAGCAAAGAGCGGCTCCAGTGAACGAAGCGCTCCGGCTCCGAACCGCTTTGTCGAGGCCCTAGGGCTTTCTTTCGTAGCTTTCGACTTCAGCGGCGTCGGCAGCTCCGTCTCGGCGCCAGAAATCACAGCTCCGATGGACATAGCCTCCAGTTCGGCTGCGCCCAGGTCCCTGTTCCCGAATTCCGAGCTTAGCCTGTACGACTTCTTCGCACCCGACCCCAAAGCCCCAATCCCGGTGCTCATCGACGATATCAAGCGCTCCCCCGGGCTCGACCCGAGGTACACGATGACCGCCATCAATAGCCCTGTTGAACTCTTCACCGCGGTCTCCGCCATGCTGCGGCAGAAGCCTGGCCAAAAGGCGTAGGAGCGCTCAGGCCGTGGGCTTGTCCGGAGCGGCGACCACGGCCAGGAAATCCTGAACAAAGCGCCCGCTGTAGCTTTCCACCAGTTCCTCAATGCGCGCATGGGATGGCGACCGAAGCAGGACGCCGGCATGGTGCGATTTGTGGAGGCGCACCGCGATTTCGGGGTCAGTATAGGCGCTCAGGTCCGGCGACTCCTGCCGTGCCAGCGAAATGACGGCGCCGGCGGCTTCCTGACGTGTGGGCGGCAACGCGTAATCCTCCCCCCGAGCCAGCGCAACCTCAATCCGCGCCCACTCCACCCAGGGATTTACGCCGGTAGCGAGCTCGACCATGTCGGCAATGTAGGCTCCGCCTACACGAGCGGCGGTTTCGAGAAAGTAAAACCTGCCGTCGGCAGCGGAGCGGATGAATTCGGAGTGTGTCACGCCGTGCGGCAGGCCGAAGCCCTCGATGAGGCGCTGGTGAATTTCCAATAAGCCCTGCGCGTCGGGCGATTCCGCCGGCAGCGTGCGTGTGCTGAAGATACCGCCAGAGTGCATGGTTTCGAAGGGAGGTTTGCCGTAGATGCAAGGGATCGCGCAGAGCACCTTGCTCCGCCAGGTAACTCCCTCGACATGGAAGACCTCGCCTGCGACGAAGCGCTCCAGCACGTAGTGGCTCTGCAGGTCGCCCAGTTCGTCGAGAATGGGCCAGAGCTCGCTCTCCTGCCGAATGGGCTTGATCCCGATGGCGGAGGCGTTGGTGCGGGGCTTCAGCAGCCACGGTCCCGGCACGTCGCGCATGAAAGCGCGCAGATCGTCATAGAAGAACACCCCGCAGAACTCCGGCACGGCAATCCCGGCATCGCGAGCCTGTGTGCGCATGGCGAGTTTGTCCCGAAACAGCCGGGTCATGGTTTCTCCCAGGCCGGGCAGCCGCATATGCTCGCGGATGGTGGCGGTGAATTCCAGGTCGAACTCGTCTAGCGGGACAATGCGATCGATGCGCCGAGTGCGCGCAAGAAAGCTGACCGTGTTCAGCACCTGTGCCGAGGTCATCTCCGCGGGCATGGTCAGGACTTCGGCGAGGATGTCCCTGGGCCAGTCTGCATGGCGCAGGGACTCCACTGTCAGCAGCGTCACGCGCGCTCCCAGACGCGCCACCTCACGCAGGAACGCCTGTCCCTTTTCGTAAGAGCTGATACACAGGATCTGTGGCACACCGTCCGTCATCTGACCTCCTCCGCTCTGAAGCCGTCATCCCCGGCCAGGTCACCCGCACTCAAGGGGGACCGGCCGAACTTCCGTGCCACTGTTGCTGCGGCCTGCAACGCGCGGGCCGCGGTCGCCTCCGGTGTCTGGCCCTGCGCCGCTGCTACGGCGAATACAGCCAGCAAGGCATCCGTGGCTGCCGTTCCTTTTCCGATGCCGGCTGGGGCTTGGACGTCCAGCGGCTCGCTCGCTCCAATTACTGTCAGGCCGTCGCCCAGGACGACCAGGTGCTCCAACTCGTGCTCTGCACGCTGCACGCGCGCCGCTTCCAGCCACGCTCCGTCCTCGCCATCTGCCCCGGTGGCCTGCGCCAGCGCCGTGCGGTTGAGAAGGACCACCGCGGCTCCGGAGTAGCGGCCCAGGTCGCCCGCTACCGCATGGGCGACCACGGGCACACCCGCAGTTCGTGCGGCCCGCAGAATCGCTCCACATAACTCTGCCGAGAGCATCCCGGGATCTTCCGCTTGCTCTGCCAGGACGACCGCATGCACTTTCCCGGCCAACTCCACCGCACGGGCCTCCAGCCGCACCGCATCCTCCGGAGATCCGGCCGCGTCGCCCTCCATCTCCAGCCAGAGGAGCGGGCGCTCGCCTGCGTAGAACCCTGTCCGCGGCAGTTTGCTGTGCGCGGCAGAGACGACTCCCAGCGTATCCACGCCGCCGTTCTCCAGCAGCGCCGCCAGCGTCTCCTGTTCGGCATTCTGCGACCAGTACCCGCAAAGGAACGGCTGGCAGCCCAGTGCGGCGATCCCGAGCGCCACATTGGCGGCCCCCGACGGACGATCGAAGCGCTGGCTCGCCCGCAAAACGGGGATTCCGTCGGGGTCTGCTGCCAACTCGCCCCGGATGTAGCGCTCCAGCCAAATGGGTCCGACAACCAGAATGCGCACCTGCGCCGGATCCTTTGCCTCTCCGGCCCCACTCTCCGCGGCAATCTCCATGCCCTCACCATACCAAGATTGCCGCCAGTGCGAGCCTATGCGGAACCAGACCCCGCACCCCGGAGCGATAGAAAACCGGCCCGGTCGCTGGTAAAGTCTTGAACGATGCTCCATGCGGTCGAAATCGCGCACCTGCAGGACGACGCCACTGCGCAGTGGCACGCCGGTGGCGCCCCGGAGTCCGCCTCCGGCCTTGCCGCGCTCATTCTGAACCAGCATCGGGCAAATTACGAACTTTGGCACCAGGAGGATGCGGCCCGAAGCCCGGATGCGCCCGACTCCACCATTGCTACCGTGAAGCATGCGATCGATCAGCTTAACCAGCGCCGCAACGACCTCGTCGAACAGATTGACCTGGCTCTGCTGGAGCAGGCCGGACTGCAGAACGAAGCCGCTCCGCTGCATTCGGAAACGCCGGGGTTGATTGTCGACCGGCTTTCCATTCTTGCGCTGAAGATTTACCACACGGCGGAGGAGGCTCACCGCACCTCGGCCTCGCAAGACCATCGCGCGCGCAATCTCGAGCGCCTGAACATCCTTGAGCGGCAGCGCACCGATCTGGCCGCCTGCCTGGAAGAGCTATGGGAGCAGATCCTCCATGGGGAGCGCCGCTTCCGCCTGTATCGGCAGATGAAGATGTACAACGACCCCGAGCTGAATCCGGTGCTGTACGGCCGTTCCCGATGAGCCGCAGCCCCTCCCGGTCGCGCCTTACGGCACTGGGGGATTGACCCGGAGGGAGCTTCTGCGTATAAACCGGAGGAGACTTCATCCCCTGCAATTCGGCCGTCTCGGACTTTCGCTCCCATGCAGTAGACGAGATGGCCCTTTAGGAACGCGCTATGGCCGCCACCAAGACAGCTCCGACTCCGACGGCAAAACGTGCCGTCCGCACGCTTGCCGGAGCCGTACCTGCTCAGGACAGTAACCGCGCCCAGGTCATCGCCAACTACGAGGCCGCCCTTCGCTTGATGCAGGAAGGGAAATTCGACAAGGCGCACGCTGCATTCGACAAGATGCTGCTCGACAGCCCCGGCGAACTCGCCGATCGCATCCGCATGTACATCAATGCGTGTGTCCAGCAGATTCACAAGGGCAAGACCTCGTTCTCGAGCCACGAGGAACAATACGACTACGCGATCAGCCTGCTGAACAACGGGCACTACGAGGATGCGCGACAACACTTCCGGCAGATTCTTGCAGCCAACCCGACGGCAGATTACGCCTTCTACGGCCTGGCTGTGCTCGCCAGCATGACCGGCGACTCGCACGAGTGTCTCGAACACCTCACCGAAGCCATCAAGCACAATCCGCGCAACCGCATCCAGGCTCGCGCCGACTCCGACTTCCAGGACATGGCCGACGATCCACGCTTCACCGACCTTCTCTACCCTGAAGCCTGAAACCTTGACCGCGCCCGATAAAGCTTTGCGCGTCGTCGCGATTGGCGGCGGCACCGGCCTCTCCACGCTGCTGAGGGGCTTGAAGCGCTATGTCGCCACGCCGGCCGGTTCTGTGCCGCTGTCTGACTCACACTGCAAGAACTCACCCTGCACCATCCGCGACCTGGCGGCGATCGTCACGGTCACCGACGACGGCGGTTCCTCCGGACGTCTCCGCGAAGACTTCAAGATGCTTCCTCCGGGCGATATCCGCAACTGCATGGTCGCCCTCTCGGAAGATGAGCACCTGCTCAGCCGCCTGTTCCAATTCCGCTTCGACCAGGGCGACCTGCAGGGGCACAGCTTCGGAAATTTGTTCGTCGCGGCGCTTTCGCACATCACCGGCGACTTCGCCCAGGCCGTGCAGATGTCATCGCAGATTCTTGCCACCCGGGGACGCATCTTCCCCGCCACCAATGTCAATGTCACCCTTTCGGCACGCATGGACGACGGTTCAACGGTCCATGGCGAGACCAGCATCACGGCGAGCAAGCAAAGTATCGTCGAACTGATGCTGGAGCCGGCCGACGCCCAGCCCCTGCCCGGAGCGCTCGAAGCCATCAGCAACGCGGATCTGATCACGCTCGGGCCGGGCTCGCTTTACACGTCGCTGATCACCAATCTGCTGGTGCGCTCCATTCCGGAGGCGCTCGCCGCCACGTCGGCCACCCGCGTTTTCGTCTGCAACCTGATGACGCAGGCAAACGAGAGCCTCGGCCTGACCGCTTCGCAGCACATCGCCAAGATCATGCAACACGCCGACGGCGGCGGACGCCCGCTGTTTGACTACGCACTCATCAACACCGCGCCCATCAGCCCCACCCTGCTGGCAAAGTATGCGAACGAGGGCCAGACCCCGATCGTGGCCGATCTCGCCGCCATCCGCGATCTCGGCGTCGAACCCATTACCGGCAATTTCGTCCACGAGGGCGACGTCCTGCGCCACGACCACGACAAGGTCACCGAAGCCGTCCTCCAGCTTGGGGTCAAACACAAACGCTGACAGGCAATGCGCCAGGAAAGAAAGCGGTAGGCTGATGAAAATCATTGCCATTGAAGAGCACTTTCTCACCCCGGAGATCCGTGCCGCGTGGGCCTCCTCTGCCATTGACCCGGAGCCGACCGGCCCTTCCAGCCGACCAGAGATCGAGGAACGGCTGGATCACCTCGGGCAAGGGCGCATCGACCTGATGGATGAGAGCGGGGTTGATGTGCAGGTGCTCTCTGTGACCACACCCGCTCTCCACAATCTCGAACCAGAACAAAGCCGCGTCCTGGCGCGCCGCACCAACGATCTTCTGGCCGCCACCATCGCGAAGTACCCGACGCGTTTCCAGGGCTTCGCCACGCTGCCTACCGCCGCACCCGTCGAAGCCGCCTTTGAACTTGAGCGCAGCGTGAAAGAGCTTGGACTCGCTGGCGCCATGTTGTGCGGGCGCACGCGGGAAAAGAACCTGGATCACCCGGACTTCCTTCCGATCTTCGAAGCGGCTGCCAAACTCGGCGTTCCACTTTTCGTGCATCCGCAGATCCCGCAGCGGGCCGTACGCGATGTCTACTACTCCGGTTTCGGCGATGCAACCGACGCAGCGTTCGCCACGTTTGGGCTGGGCTGGCACTTCGAAGCCGGCGTTCAATTTGTCCGCCTGATGCTGGCGGGCATCTTCGACAAGTACCCTGACCTGCAGATCATTCTCGGCCACTGGGGCGAGGTGATTCTCTTCTACCTGGAACGGCTGCAGGCGCTCTCCCGAGTTGCAACGCTCGAACGCCCCGTAGCCGACTACATCCACAGGAATTTGTACGTTACGTCCAGTGGCATGTGGAACCAGTCCTACCTCGAGCGCACACTTGAGCTGGTCGGTCCCGAGCGCCTCCTGTTTTCGACCGATTACCCGTTCCAATATCGTGCCGGGGGCGTCCCGCGTGCTTTCCTGAACGCAACCGCGCTTTCGGCCTCGCAGAAAGAACTTTTCGCGCACGGCAACTGGGAGCGGCTCGCTCAGCGACCCTGAGGGGCAACCTCCAGCACCGTTACCGCAAATGGCGGCAGGTCGTAGGAGTTCCCATGGAGGGTCGCAGGCTGCGCCCCCGGCGCAACCACATGCACCGCGCCTCCTGCGAACTCCCGCGGCACCTCCACCGGCACGCTTCGGTTTCTTCGATTCACGATCAGCAGACGTCGCGCGCCTCCTTCGGTGAATGCCAGTGCGTCGATGTCATGGTCGTGCGGAAAGACCTTTGTCGCGACCATGACGCCGCCGCCCGGCATATACCGCACCAGCAGCCGCAGCGCTTCGAACCGAGCGTTGGGGGCACCGGTCTTCCAGTCCAGCATGGTGACACTGGGAAACTGCGACGGAAAGCCCACCAGTTGCGACTCATTCACCACGTCGATGCCCATCTTCGCAGATTCCAGGAAGATATACCCGAACACCGCCGCGGACGCGTTCCAGTAGATTGGCGGAATGGGCGGCCCCGGGTCCGTGGGCTTGTCAGGATGCCAGTCCGTCGGCAACTCTGCACCTACTTCGTCGAATGCCGTCTTCGTCTGCGGCGAGAGGCGACGACGGATCGCGTCAGCATACCGCATCGTGGCGAGAAAGCGGTCCGCCTGATCGAAGAACGAGAATTGCCAGCTTTCCACCGTCTGCTCAAAACGAGGCGCGGCATAGAAGTGATAGCTCACCATGTCGATCGGCACCCCTTCGCGATGATGCCGATGATCCAGGAAAAATTCCACCATGTCGGGGTTGCGCTCCGGAAACGCCAGCGCAAGCCCCACAAACTTCATCTGCGGATCGAGCGCATGAAGGCGCCCCACGATGGCGTCGTACTCGGCGACATACTGCTCCGGCGTAGGCTGGTGCTCGCCGTCGATTTCGTTGAAGACCTCCCACCATGGGATTGCGAAGTGATACCCGGATTCATGCCGCTTACCCACTTCATCGGTGAAACCGCCCCGGATATACCAGCTCACCAGCCGTTCGTAGTAATCCGCCAACTCGCTTCCCGAAGGATCGCGCAGTTCCCTTCCCTGCGCGTAGTCCCACTGCACGGCGTCGGCATTCGCGGCGACCACGACCGGCTTCTTCTGCACGAACATCCACGCCGGCTGCGTGGAAAAGTTCATGATCGTCGAATGACCCTCCGTCGCATGAAGAAAGTCCAGCGTCATGGGATCGATGAGGCTGAAATCCCACGAGGCTTTCTCCTTCGTGGGCGCCTCCAGCTCCGCCACCGCGAGCCGTGGGTAGGGAACCCAGGGCACGTAGCGCACGTTGTCCGCACCGAGTGACTGCAACTCCGCGAAAGCCCGGTCATGAATCGGCGAACCCCTGCGCAGCAACGGATTGACGACGACCTGCAGCGAAGGCGTGGTTTTTATCGGCCCCTGCTCCCGGGTCCAATCCACCGAGATCTTCAGCGGGGCAGTCGGCGAGACCTGCGCTGCGCCTGTGACGGCCAGGAGCACGGCCAGAATGGCTGCGGCGAGCCTCAGCATACGCGCACCGCGCGGATGCCGAGCAGCGCCGCCACCTTTTCGAGCTCCGCCGCACGATGTCCCACACCTACTGCGCAATGGTGCGCCGGCCCCTGCGCATTCCACGCATTCACAAACCTCCGCGCGCCACCGGAAAAGCGAAAGCGGCTGTTGGTATTGCCGATCTCCAGCCGAGGGCCCGCCTCCACCACCGCTTCCGAAATCAGCAGCAGGAACCTGCCGTTGGCAGGATCTTCCACCACAGATAGCAGCGTTACGGGCCCGGGCCGCACCGACATTTCCAGCGAAAGTCCCCGACCCACCTTGCCGTGATACACCGCCAGCGGCCGCACCAGCGCTCGTCCCTCGGCAATTCCGGCATGGCCGGGGCCGTCATGCCCCATCAGGACGATGTCGTCCCTGAAATCGATGCCGTAGAACTCAGTGAAGGAGCCGCCGGCACCCAGCGCATCGAGGATCTTCATCGCCAGCACATTCTTTACCTCGTACTCGCCGGCGACCGGCACCCCGCGGGCGGTCAGCAGCGATGTTCCCAGGATGATCGAGCTCATCGTGTTTTCGTTCGAGGCGACACCAGACCCGTTGTAGAAGTACGCCAGCGCGCTGAGGTCGTTGTCGGTCACCATCTGGTCCAGCGCGACCGACGTCCGCGCCGCGCGTTCGAGCTCAGAGCGCGGGCAGCCCGCATCCAGGTCGAATTGCGTTGCAAAGTGCTCCACCCGGGCGCTTACCTGCTCTGTTGTGACCTGTTCCCGCAGGCCGGTCAACGCGTCCACCTCCAGCATCTCCACGACGCCGCCGAAGGTGATGCACAGTGCCGTAATGTCGGTGTAGATGTCAAGCATTCCAGAGTAGTAGTGCCCGAGCAGGCCGATGCGGTTCCCGGCCAGGGTGGCAACGACGTTCGCCGCCTGCACCCAGCCGGCGATCTCATCCCAGCACTCCGGGTCCTCTTCGAGCAGGCCTGTCACCTGGTGCATTGGGATCCCGGCGCGGCGCAATACGTTGGCAATCTCCGGGACCGGACAGGTCGCACACCACGCCAGCCACTCTCCTGTCATCCGCGTGCGGTCGTCCAGCGCATTGAAGGCGGCGTAATCGATTGCGGCGCCAGGCTGCAGATTCAGCACCAGCACTGGCACCCGCGCGCGCTGCACCATCGGCAGCACACTCGAACTCAGGGCATAGGTCGTCGCGTAGATCACCAGCAGGTCGATGTCTTCGCGCCGCACGCGATGTCCCGCTTCCACCCCCTTGGCTGCCGTGTCCACCAGCCCCAGGTCAACGACCTCGACGCCCATCGCAGCAATTTTTGCTCCGACGCGCGCCACATAACTCTTCAGGCGATCTTCCAGGCCCGCGAACTGACTCCAGTAGGCTTCAAGCCCGATTCCCGCAAGCCCTATTCTCGTCTTTCGTGTCTGCATTGCATCCCCATCCTGTGCGGCAGCATCAGAGCGCGCACCTCTCCACCCTATGCGTTTCGCAAAGGAGATACCAGAGTGGGAAGCAACGTCTGCTTAACTGCGGCGCAGCGCGGCCGTCGACCAAATCACGGACGCCCGGCGAGCCGGACCCGTGCCCGGTCCCAGGTCCTTCAGCCCCAGGGCCGCGGCGAGCATCTGCGCAAACTCCCGGCGCGCCGGGACCTGGTGAAGCTGGCGGTATCGCGACCAGGCAAGAAAGCGGCCTTCCTCGTCGCTGCGGCCGGTGCAGTAAACCAGCGCCCCGGCGGCGCCCAGCGCGCGTGCAATGCCGCGACCTGTGCCGCGCGTCGCGCCGGCCACCAGGGCGACCTGTCCCGCAAGCGGTAGATCCCCTTCCCATGTTCTTCGCCGCTTGGATTTCTGCTCCGCAATGCGTCTGCGCTTGGCGCCGTCCCGATGCGCTCTAGACTTTGTGGAACACGATAGCCTGGTAGGGTTTGCCGGGCAGCAGCACCCGGCTTTTTCCCCGAAACATGCCTTCCACCGGCTTCCTCGCCATGTTCCAGGGATCGATCCATTCCGCCCTGTAGCTCGCCGCCTCGGGCAGCGGGAAGTCGTAGTAGCGCGGCTGGTGGAAGTCGAAGAAGAAGAGCAGCGCTTCATCCTGGCTGCGCCTGGCGCCGAGGTAATAGCCGGGTTCGACCGCTTCGAGCCCGATACGCCCTCCGCCGGCTGCCCCAATCTCCTCCAGCAGCGCGCGCAAGAAGGCGATTCGCGCGGGACTTGTGCCCTTCAACGTTCCGCCATGCGACCACCACAGGATCGCTTTGTCGTTTTCAATCTGGTCATCGGCCACGAAGGTTTCCCCATGTCCGCCGTACACCCCGGCCACGGCGCAAAGCCAGAAGCGCCGCGTCATCTCCTCGCCGGAAAGGTTTCCCCAGCGCGAGTTGATGTTGCCTTCGTACATGCATTCATCGAAGATCACCGGCTTGCGCCACTCGCGTCTCCACTCAGCCGCCTTGTCGAAGGCATAGTCCTGCACGCCTGCGTGCGTGCACCACACCCGCGTGTAGTCGTAGGGCGCACGACTGTAATGGATGGACCGCAGATGCGCATACGGATCGCTTTCAGTGACGATCCGGGCAAAGCGATCCCAATCTGCACTGGTCTTCTGCCGCATCAGGTCGAATTCATTGGCGAGCGACCACCAGACATTGCGAAAGGCTGCAAAGCGGGCGATCACATAACGGAGGTACCGGTCGTCCACGTCGGCCGGCATCTGCTGAAATCCCCAGTGATCGTAAGGGTGAAACAGAATCAGGTCGGCTTCCACGTGCATCGCGCGCAGGTCGGCGATGCGCGCCTCGAGGTGCCGAAAGAACTCCGGATCGAAACGCGTGTAGTCGTTGCCTTCGCCGTTGCGCACAAACGGAAACCGCGGCGGCGTCCCGTGGTTGTACTGGTACCACTTGGGGAAGATGCACATGCGAATCTTGTTGAAGGGGCCGCCGCGCAATGTAGCCAGCGTCCGCTGCTCCAACGTTTCGCTCTGGTGCGCCCATGCATAACAGGTTGTGCCGAAGGGCAAATACGGCGTGCCATCGGCGTAGCCAAAGTGATGCGTATTGCGCACGCAGACCGGGCCGCGGTTCCCGCTCCGTGCCGGCGTACAGGTGAACGTCCCTTTTCTGCCTCGAAGCGAAGGAGCATTGCTGTCGGTCTCGAAGGTCCAGCCGCCTTCTTCGTCCGGCATAAAGCGCACCTTGTATGCGCCATCGCCATCGTAGAAGCCATCCACCGTCACTTCACGATTCCCTTTGCGAAATGCCGCACGGAGCCACACCTCGACATATGGGTTGCCAGTTGCCGGCCCGGGGAACGTCTCTTCGAACACGTCCCACCGCTCGACGCTATGCCGCGCGACCGGCGCTGCGTCGCTCGTGGTGCCCGTCCCAACCGCCAGGAGCGCGGTCCCGGCCTTCAACATCTCCCTGCGATTCATGGGTATCTCCCGTCCGCTGCCCCGACTGCGGCGGTCGGCTTGGCCGTCACGGAGGCGTCTTCATTCTCCCGCATTCCAAGCTCACGGACCAGCGCGTCGGCTGCCTTGCGGCGTCGCGGTTGCTCTTGGCGGCCGTGATTGTGGCGCAGCGGGGATTCTTCGGGATACCGTTGGTCGCAACGGCAGTAGCGTGCTGCCGACCGGTGCATATAGGATCGAGCGTCAGGAATGAACTTCGTCATGACAGAGTACCGCCGTTTCGGCGCGAAGCTCGCGCTCTATGCAGCCATGACCGCAACCGCGTCCGCAATCCATGCCCAGGCTCCCCCGCCCGTTCTTGAGGTCGCGACAGTGAAACTCAGCGACCCGGCAAAAGAGCACCTCGGCTTGTACTGGCGACAACCCGATGGATTCAAGTGCGAAGGCACGACGCTGCGCGGTCTGATCAGCAACGCCTACGGCGTCACAGGCAGCAGCGTCAAAGGGCTGATTCTTGGCGGCCCCGCCTGGATGGCGACCCAGGCATTTGATCTCCAGGTCAAAGTCGAAGCTCCTACGGCGGCGCGGTGGAGTACATTGCCCCAGGCAGCGGTGGACGAAGAGCGTCGCACCGTCCTGCAGGAGTTGCTCGCCGAGCGATTCCAGTTGAAAGTCCACCGCGAACCGCGCGAGATGGCCGCCTTCGCGCTGACCGTCGGCAAAGGAGGCCCGAAGCTGCAGGCGCCCGCTGATGAGGCGAATCTCCCCGCGAACGTACCCAGGAGCCGGATCAACAACTTTGGCCGTGGGCACATTCAGGGGCACTTCGCGAAACTCGACAATCTAGCCAAGACGCTCGCAGGAGAACCCGAGATTGCCGGACGCCCGGTGATCGACAAGACCGGGCTCACCGGGATGTACGACTTCAGCCTGCGCTGGACGTCAGTCGATCCCGGTCCCGGAGCAGCAGCGGCAACGGACGCTGCCGGGCAGTGGCCGGCGCTCTTCACCGCCCTCGAGGAGCAACTCGGGCTGAAGCTCAGCCCGGAGAAGGATCAGATCCAGGTCATCGTGGTGGACTCTGCGGAGAAGCCCTCAGATAACTGAGGGCTTCTCCGAATCGTCTTTACTTGCCTGCCTTCCTGCTCACGTCGGGCAGGAAACGGCACGAAGAGTCGGTCAGCTTTGTAGCCGGAAGGCTGAGTTCCTGAAGGTGATTCTTCGCCAGCACCCCATTGAAGTCTGCGATCTGTGGCTGCATCGCTTTCCAGGCGGCCAAAGTGCGGTTGTACCCGGAGCAGTCAGTCTCCCAGGTGGTGATCTGCGTGGGCGTGGGGGGCATGTCCAAACCAACCTGCATCATGCTCACCATGGTGTTGTACTCGTTGTTTAGATCGAGAAAGGATTGCAGTGCGTCGGGCGCGACTGGACCTCTGCGATTGCCTCCGCCTCCACCGCCCCCGGCGGGCATCACGCCGCCAATCGCTGTCAGCTTGGCTGTGAGAGCCTTGGCTTGGGTGGCCACATCGGCGGGCAGGTCTCCCTGCAGCAGCGCGGCAAGCTGGAGCCGCACCGCGTCCACTTCGTCATGGCCCGCAAAGGTCTGTTCCATGCCGTGGACGGAAAGCTGGGTGAGCTTGCTCTGGGAACGCAGCGCCGCCATCAGCTCCGGGCTCTGGCCCACGCGGGGATCGTTCACCACCGTGACGGTATGGGTGTAAACCTGGCCGTCGACGGTGAGCTTCAGCGTGTAAACGCCTGGCATTACCTGCGGTCCGTGCGGTCCCGGGGTAGTTGCGCCTTCCACCATGTTCATTTCATTTTCGAGATCATGGCGTAGCGCGGGCGGATCGTCGTAGTAGAGATCCCAGTTGAAGCGGTTCATCCCGGCGTGTGTGCTCAGAGCGCGTGACTCCGGAGTAGCCAGCCAGTACCGGGGATACAGTTGACCCTCGATGGGCGGCGGCGGCGTGCTCGAGATCGTGCGGACCAGGCCTCCGTGATCATCGAAGACCTGCAACTGGATGGGCCCAGCAGGAGCGTGGCCGAGGTAATAATCCACCATGACGCCGTAAGGCACGTTCGGCGCATGCGGAACTTCGATGGAGGTCGGCTGATCCCAGTTGCTGTTGTTGCGCGTCGCGGATCGCTTCCTCAGGCTGGAACAAATAGGCCGCCGAAGAGCTGATGGTCTTCGCCTTGGCCGCAATCTCGCGCAGAGGCGTCAGGTCGTCTAGCACCCAGAAGCCGCGGCCGTATGTTCCGATGACGAGATCGTTCAGGTGGGTTGCGGTGTGGACGTCGATGTCGCGAATGGAGGTGCTGGGCAGGTTCTGGCGAAGCGATTCCCAGTGATCCCCATTGTCGAAGCTGACGTAGACCGTGGTCTCGGTTCCGGCGAAGAGTAGCCCGGGCTGCACGGGATCGGCGCGCAGGGTGTTCACCCAGCTCCCTGTACGCTCATCCTTGGGCAAACCATTGCTGATGCTCACCCAGGTCTTCCCGCCGTCAGTCGTACGCCAGATCAGCGGCACATCGGCATCGAGGTCGGCAGGAAGAACCACGTTCGCGTTCTGCGCCGATGCGGCCCGCCACGTATGCGGTCTCCACATCATCGCCAGCGACGATGGTGCTGAAGCTGGTGTGGGGCGGCACGTCCGTCATGTTGCTGACGTTGAGTCCAGATCTTGCCGCGGTCCATCGTCTTGTAAATCTGTCCATTCTAGCTTACCGTCCAGATGAAGCCGGGCTTCACCCTGGAGATGGAAAAGTCGCTGATTGAAGGCGCAGGCTCCGGCGGTCCACCACCCGGCTGCGGGCGGCATGGGATTTGGCGGTCTGCGTCTGTGGTCGGGGCAGGAGGAGTCTTGCCACACGGCACCTGCGGCGCGCCCTTGGGGTAGTCAGGTCCGGGCTGGCGGCGGGAAACGAGTGCGCGCCATCGCGTGAGACCAGCAGGCACTGGTAGGCCACGTATAGGGCGCTGGGATCGAAAGCAATGTCGAACTTCTTCTGGAAGTCGCGACCCGCCGTGTACTTGGTGGCATCAGCGCCGAAATTTGGCGCAACGTTCTGCCACTGGCCGGTCGACATGTCGATCTTGGTGAGGCCGCTGCCGCCGCCACCCGCGCCGTACCCGACGCCGTAGATGATGTCGGGGTTCTTCGGGTCCGGCGTGACGACGCCGAACTCGGAAGAAGGCACCGGGCTCCAGTCCGTGAAGTTCACCTGGCCCCACTTGCCGCGGCTGCTGATCTCGACGGCGCCGGTGTCCTGCTGCGCCGCCATGATGTGGTAGGGATACTGATTGTCCGTGGCGACGTGGTAGACCTGCGAGATGGCCTGGGTGTACCAGAGGCTCCAGGTTTTGCCGTTGTCGAGCGTGACGCTCGCGCCCTGGTCGGAGCCGACCAGCATGCGGCTGCCGTTGGTGGGATCGATCCAGAGCTTGTGATAATCCTCGCCGCCGGGCGCGCCCTTGAACGGCTGGAAGGTGGCGCCACCATCGGTGGAGCGATACATCGCGGTGCTCATTGTGTAGAGCGACGTCAGGATTCTGCGAGTCCACGAAGACGCCGCTGCTGTACGCGCCCTGGCCGTTGCTGATGCGGGTGTCCTTGCCCGCCATGTGCTGCCAGGTGACGCCGCCGTCGTCGGAGCGGTACAGGCCCGAGCCGTTTTCAATGTTGTTGCCGACGATGTAGATGCGCTGGCCTTTGGTGTGCATGGCGACCGCCAGGGCAACGCGGCCTTCGAAAGGCGGAATCTTGATCTGGGTCCAGGTCTTGCCTTCGTCGGTGGATTTGTAGACCTGCGCCGGCTTGCCCTTGGCCTGCGCGCCGCGGCCGCCGGCACCCCGACGCCGCGCCGCCGGTGCCCTGCGTCGCGGCCAGCATCACGCCCGGATCGTCGTAGGCGAACTGCAGATCGCGCGTGCCATCGTAGCCGGCGGGCTTGAGAACGTTGGTCCAGGTCTGGCCGCCATCGGTGGAGCGGTATACTCCGCCGCCTTGGTGCGTGGCATCGCCAAGTGCGGAGACGATCACCAGGTTGGGATCGGCCGGATCGACGAGGATGCTGTCGATCTTCACGGTGTCTTCGAGGCCGATGTGCTGCCAGGTGCTGCCGGCATCGGTTGACTTCCACATGCCATTGCCGAGGCTGCCGCCGATGGGGTCGCCCGGCACCCGCATAAACGATGTCGGCATTGGAGGGAGCGACCTGGATCGCGCCGACGCTATCGACGCTCGTCTCCTGATCGAAGACGGGGAACCAGGTCACGCCGCCGCTGGTGGTCTTCCAGATGCCGCCGAGGGGCGTGCCCACATAGAACACGCCGGTCTGGCTCAATGGCGCCGGTCACCGAAGAGATGCGGCCGCCGTGAAAAGGCCCGACGTTGCGCCACTTGAGCCCCGCGTAAAGATCGGGGCTGACCTGGGCCGCGGCACCGGAGGCGAACGCTACCAAGCCACCAAACGCCAGCAAAGAAAAAGCAGACCGCGAAACTCGCGCCATCTAAGAACCCCCACGGAACCTTTGTTGTAGTCGCCGTAGTATACAAGAGCACCGCCCAACGAACGGTGCAGGCCCGGAGAAAAGTGCAAGCACCTGCATGTGGGGCGAGCCTGGTTGACGGAATGAATTGTGCAGACTGTGTATCTTATCGAATTAGCTTGGCGGAAGTGATGAGCACGCTGGCCAAATGCTTGCCGCAAGTTCAGCATGCAAAACTTCGTAGGACTTCCGCGCCATGACCCTTGGCTCAATATGTTTTGTTCCAAGTAAGCCTGAGAATGCTCACCGGATACTTTGCGTGCAGAAGGTCTCCTGGGTAAAGGACAACAGAAGACTGGACATGATAAGCCATCCAACCATAAGCAGGAAGCCGAGTTGGTAGGCGTGAACCCCGTAGACGTGCACGCCATGGACTACCTGGCCGGACCAGTTCCTGTCGAGAACCCATCCAATCAGGGGTTGAAGGAAGGTGGGCCCGATCATGTTTCCGATGTTGGTCGTCCCGGAGATCGTTCCTAGATACTGCGCCGGTACCGACTCCTTGCTATACGCAAAGCCCAGCACGACTGCGCCGCTGCAGACGCTGGTGAGTGCTCCAATGACAACAAACACGGGCAGCGGTAATCCAGGGATGTAAAACATGGCCGCCCATCCCACGGCGGCTAGAACGCAACCGGCGAGATAGATGGGTTTGCGACGACCCAGTCGGTCGGACAAGTCGCCGCAGATCGGACTCGCCACCGCCCAACAGATGATCATGACCGAACACACCGCGGCAGCCTGAGTCGGAGCCAACTGATAACGGGCGCGCAGATATGGAGCCCCCCACAGGCCCGTGAAGGCAATCATGGACCCAACGAGCCCACCTTGTGCGAAGAAGATGAGCCAGGTATTGCGATACCCGAAGATCCTCTTGAACCCTTTGAGCAGCTCTGCTATCGATAAGTGAGACCGCTGCACTTCGAATGGTGCGTAGCTCTTGAAGCCGTCGTCCATAGGATCGTTCCTGACAAAGAGCAGTGCCAGCAAACCTACCAGGAGCACTGCGCCAGCGGAAACGAAGACAACCATACGCCATCCAACATGCTGGATCGCAAGTCGGAGAGGAACTTGCGCCGTCAGAGCTCCGATGTTTCCGAAGAAAAGACCGAGTCCGGAAAGCATTGCGAATCTTCGTGCTGGAAACCAATGGGTGGCTAGCTTCAGAAGCACCAGCCAACCCACAGCAACCGAACCTCCGATGATCGCCCTGCCGACACAGGCGAGAACAAAGTCGTGCGTTGACCCAAACAAGAACGCACCCAGCGCGGCGGCGATGGATCCCGCGATCAGCAACTGCCTGGCGCCCCAGGAATCGATCAGGATGCCGGTGGGAATCTGCATCGCGACATAAAGGTAGAAATAGCAGGCAGACAGGTTTCCCAGGCCGCCCGCTCCGATTCCGAATGCGCTCATCAACTCATCGGTCATGACCGCAGGCGATACCCGATGGTAAAACCCGGCGAGGTAGAACAGCGCGCCAATTCCCCAGATCAACCAGGAACGCCATGCCGGGGGCCAGGCTGCCTCGGCGACCTCCAGCCTGGTACCGTTATCCGCTACCTGGGTTCCGTCGTTCAATCTGCTACCTCGTGAATTCTTTTGACAGCTGCGGAAGACAACGATAGAACCTACCCGCGCGGCAGAAAGCCCGGTAGAAATCTGCGGCGGTTACAGTGTGCGCAGATAGGCAATCAGGTCTTCCATCTCCGGTGACTGGAGTTTGTCTCCGAACCCCGGCATCTTCCCTTTGCCGTTCTTGATAATCTCTTTCACCTCAGCCAATGTTTTCCTGGGGTGAGGCTTCTTCAACTCGCCAGAGAGGTTCGGTCCGAAGCTGTACTGGCTCTCGATGACCGCATGGCACTGCATGCAGCTATGCTGGAAGACCTCCTGGCCGGCATGAACCTTCGCCTGGGCAGCAGCGGATTTCGATCCTGGGGCACTCTGAGCTTTCGCTGAGCGGCTGGGGGCAAAGGCCGCGCCTGCAATGCAGCTCACAACAGCGGCGATAACGATAGATTTACGCATCACTTCTCCTGGACCTGAGGATTGCATCAGGTTTCGCCTTGTCGAACTTACATTGAGAGTCAACGCGAGGGTGGCGGTGTCGCAGGTACAGCGCTTGGCGGAGGGCTTGCAGGGACCGGGCCGAAGTTCGCTGCAAGGTAATCGGTGATCGTATCCAGATCTTCGTCGGACACATGCATCCCCTTGGAGATCATGTTGTCAATCACAGAGCTCCATTGATCCCGCGTATGGTGCTGATTGGTCCAGACATTGTTCGCGTGGCAAGTGCCGCATTGCTTTTTCGCAAGCTCTTTCCCTTTGCCCTCGGGCAGGTCAACATTGGGCTGCGGTGTCTTCGACTGGTCAATCGCAGACCGCATGATCACGAAGCGATGCGCAGCAGCCTGTTCCTCCGAGGCAGGGCGCGTGGAGGCCTCTACAGGCCGGGTCTGATACAGAACGCTTCCCACGATCGCGGCATAAACCATGACCATACTGAGAAGAGACAGGCGGCGATAACGCATACGAAACTCCTTGGCCGGCGGTGCTGATGAAAGCTTCACCGCGAACGGATTGGCGACCTTCATGCCGATGTTATTTCGGCAAAGCAAAGGCGGTGATACTGTCGTCCGTAATCGGGTCGTTCAGAAAGGTGCCTCCGGCCGACGCGACCACGACATATTGTTTCCCGTCCGCAGCCTTATAGGTTGCGGGAACTGCGTGTGCGGCCGCTGCAAGCTTGGTCTGCCAAAGCTCGGCGCCCGTCCTGGCATCAAATGCCCTGAAACGAGAATCATCGGTAGCCCCGATGAAGACCAGGCCACTGGCTGTAGCGATAGGTCCGCCGATGTTAGGCCGGCCGGTATTCTGCAGTGCGGCGGGAAAGGAATCCGTCACGCCGAGGTTGACCCGCCAGGCAATCTTTCCCGTATGAACATTGACGGCATACAAGTCTCCCCAGGGTGGCTGCTGGCACGGGAGCTTCTTGTCCGCATCCCAGAATCGTCCGCCAACGGATCCGCCCATGCGATATGGATAGGGACCGTCGGTTGCCGGCACCAGGCCTTCCAGCTGCGCCAGGTCCTGGCTGTTTACGAACATATAGCCCAGTGTCGGATCATACGAGGCTCCGCCCCAGTTCGGACCTCCTATCGCGCTCGGAAAGCTGATGAGAACCTGCTCCTTCGGCAATGGAGTAAACACAGGTCCCATGACAAGGTTGTTGTCCTTGACCAGCGCACGGCAGTAAGCCTCATGGTCTGCCGGAACCAGGGGGGCAGCCGCAATATCGGCCATGGTGAAGTCGACGCGCGAGATTGGCGGCGTGACCGTCGGGAACGGCTGAGTCGCCGAAGCCTTCTCACCCGGAACATTGCTGGCAGGCACGGGGCGTTCCTGGATGGGATAGATGGGCTTGCCTGTCACTCGATCGAGGAAAAAGACGTAGCTGCTCTTTGAGACAATCGCGACCGCCGGAATGGTCTTCGAACCCTGTTTGATGTCCATGAGGACTGGCGGGGCCTCTAGGTCGTAGTCCCACATATCGTGATGCACAACCTGGAAATACCAGAGCAATTTCCCGGTTTGAGCGTCCGCTGCGACCAGCGCAGTGCCAAAGAGACCGTTGCCCGGGCGGTCAGCGCCGAAGCGATCATAGCTTGGCGTTCCGAAAGGCATGTAGACGATGCCGCGTGCGACATCGACGGTAAGGAAGCCCCACACGTTGGTGCCGGAGCGCTTTACCCAATCCTCTCCGCTCCAGGAATCGTGCCCGGTCTCACCCGGACGCGGTACGGAGTGGAACGTCCACACCAGCTTACCGGTCACCACATCCCAGGCACGCACGTCCCCGGCAGGCCCCTGCGACGGGCTCTCCTGCACCGCCGATCCGGTGATGACAAGATTCTTGAAAACCAGCGGCGGAGAAGTCATCCCGAATCCGCGTTTGGAGCCGTTCATGATCTCGGGTGTCCGCATGTCGAGGATGCCATCGGTGCCAAAGGTAGGAACACCTTTGCCAGTCTTCGCATCGAGGGCAATCAACAGCCCATCCCGAGTCCCAAAGAGCACTTCTGCGGGGTGCTTGCCATCTCCGGGCCAGTACTCCACACCGCGCAGTGACGGGACGCCTGCATCCGACGGCGTCGTGTACGTCCAGACCTCTTTGCCGCTCGCGGGGTCGAGCGCGACGACCCTATAGTAGGGCGTGGAAATGTACATCAAACCGCCGGCGACGATAGGCGTCACCTCGGACTGGGCAAAGCGCTGCGGCCTGCGCGCGGGCCTCATCCCTTCTGCCGCGGCCTGCGCCGAAGCATTGTCAGGAGCGACAGGCCGCGCACCATTTGGCGGAGGTCCACCGGGGCCACGCTCAGCCGGCATCATCTCAGGCGCGGACGCAGGCTTCATGTGATACACCCAGGCCACCTTGAGGTCATGCACGTTCTTCGGCGTAATTTCAGTCAGCGGTGAAAAGCGCGCGCCACCCGGATCGTGTCCGTAAGTAGGCCAGTCCGACTGAGCCAGCGCCGGAGACGCCGTGAGGGTCACCAAACCAAATAACAGCAACGTCTTCAAGAAAGTTCTCCCCGTGCTTATCGATACCGGCAAGTTATATCTGACCCCTCGAGGCGTTGTACAGAGATTCGGCGGTCTTGAACGGTATCGCTACTGTTGTCCGCCGAATTGCAACTATTCCCGATTGCCGCAGCTTGGACCAAGTGGCTAGAATTGCGCTCCTGCAGTCGATCGCTGCGCAGGCCGCCACGGCTTGCACTTGCTCTTTGGAGAGAAACAACCATGTCGAATTACAGAATGCTATTGTTTCCCTTCTGTCTCGTCGCAGCATCTGTCGCGCAAACGCCCCGCCAGGGAACGGCCGATATGGGCCTGGGTCCAGGCGGGGTCAGGCTCGGACCGGGTATGTCATCGGCAACTGTGGGCGACGCAAGCTACCACAACGGAGCGATCCCGAAACGCATGAGGGTTCTTGCCTGGGGAGATGTCAGCCAGGGATATCAACATGATTCCGTGTCTCACGCCATGGCGACGATTGAGCGGCTCGGCTACGAGACCGGCACATTACGACACCATTATCAGAACCGACTCTCAGCTGATTACGAAGCATGCCGTACTTGGCGCCGACGGGAAGCCGCTTCTGTACGCCAAGAATCTCAACGACTTCGACGCGATCTTCTTCTTCGGTGTGCGCGAGATCGTCCTTACGCCGGAACAAAAAGCGGACCTTCTCTCCTTTGTGCACGACGATGGCAAAGGCATTCATTGTCGCGCATGCCGGCGCCACCGCATTCTTCTCCTGGCCTGAGTTCGGCGAAATGGTGGGCGGCCGGTTCGACGAGCATCCGTGGGGCATCATCAATGCTCCCGTCATCGTTGAAGATTCGGCTTTTCCGGGAATGGCTCATCTTCCCGAAGACCTTCGATCACATCGACGAGTACTACCAGATCAAGGACTTCTCTCGCGACAAGGCACACGTCGTCCTGCGCCTTGACGTGTCACACCTCGATCATGCAGCTCCCCTTGTGCATCACCACGACGCAGACTTCCCGCTCGCCTGGGCCAAGATGTACGGCAAGGGACGCGTGTACTATTCCGCCCTGGGACACGATCCAAGCACATGGGACGATCGCGCGGTGCAGGAGATGTACTTCGAAGCGATCAAGTGGGGGCTCGGCCTGACAAACGCCGATATAAAGCCCCTCCCTTTGTCTCCCAAGCGCTGATTTTAGACGACAAATTCTTGTTTCGACCGGGGCACCGTATCGGCACGGTTATTGTGGCGATTCGGTGGATTGAGAGTGATACCTTTAGGGCGTTATCGGGTCGCTGCACGACACGCGACGGCGAACTGAGGAGAAGGAATGGCTAAGGTTCTGACGGAAGAAGAAAAGCTGGAGCAGAGCAGGTTTATTCAGGGTCTAGTGGAACGTGCGCGGGTCGCGATGGCCGCCATCGAGGACTACGACCAGGCACGCGTCGACCGGCTCTGCCAGGCTGTTGGCTGGGCCGCTGGCGAACGAGACGACCTTCACACGGCTCGCCGACATGAGCATCGAGGAGAGCGGCCTGGGCGATCGCGACACCCGGTCACGGCAAGCGCTTCAAGATCCACGGCATCCTGCGCGATATTCTGCGCCAGAAGAGCATGGGCATCATCGAGGAGATCCCGGAGAAAGGCATCGTCAAGTATGCCAAGCCGGTCGGCGTCATCGCCGCCCTTGTGCCGGTGACCAACGCCGCGCTGACCGAAGCCGGCACCGGCATCTTCGCCATCAAGGCGCAAGAACGTCGACATCTTCTCTCCGCATCCGGCGAGCAAGAACACCACCATCGAGACCGTCCGCATCATGCGCGAGGTGCTGCAAGCGCGAAGGCGCGCCCGAGGATCTCTTCCAGCTGCATCGAGAAGCCAAGCATCCCCGTCGCCAACGAACTGATGGCCTCTTGCGACCTGACCGTTGCCACCGGCGGCCCCGCGATGGTGAAGGCTGCCTACAGCTCCGGCAAGCCGGCTTACGGCGTCGGCGCAGGCAACGCCACCATGGCTGATCGATGAGACGGCCGATGTCGCAGAAGCCGCGAAGAACACCCGCATCAGCAAGACGCCGACAACGGCTCCGGCTGCTCGTCGACGGCAACCTCGTCGTGGAGGCCTCGATCTACGACGCGTTCCTGGCAAAGCTGCAGGAAGAAGGCGGCTACCTGGTCTCGACCGAGGAGAAGGTCAATGCTGCAGGCGGCGATGTGGGATGACGAACGTCACCGCACCAGCCCCACCATCGCGCGCCCGGCGGCAGAAGATCGCGGAGATCGCAGGCTTCTCGATCCCCGCAGGCAAGACGTTCCTCATCGTGCAGGAAGACCAACATCGGCAAGGAGTATCCGTTCTCGCAGCGAGAAGCTTTCTCCCGTGCTCTCGATCTTCAAGTACGACGGCTGGGAGAATGCGCTGAAGATGGTGACCGAGATCTACAAGGTCGGCGGACGCGGCCACTCGGTGCGGCATCTACTCCTTCAACGACGACACATCGACCAGCTCGCGCGCATGGCGCCCGTCAGCCGGATCATGGTGCGCCAGCCGCAGTCGAAGGCCAACTCGGGCTCGTTCACCAATGGCATGCCGATGACCTCCAGCATGGGCTGCGGCATCTGGGGCGGCAACATCACCAACGAGAACGTCGTCGCTGAAGCACTACATGCAGACCACCTGGGTCAGCCGCCCGATCCCGGAAGATCGTCCGTCGGATGAAGAGACTCTTCGGCGAGTTCTATAACTCGCAGACTTACTGATTCCAAGCCACCGCACACACAAGCCGCTGGACGACCTTGACGGGTCGGCCGGCGGCTTCTCCGTCTTAGCTTCGCCCCAAGAGACATGGATCAGCGGCGGAAGCGCTCCGGATATTCTGCCTCGCACCAGAATGATGCCGCTTGCGGGATAAACAGGCCCAAGAACCGATCCGACCCTGCGAAAGAGCGCTTATAAAGCAAACAGGAGACCTCGAGAGAGGCCTCGCTGTTCGAACTCTCTTTGCAAGGACTTCGTAGAAGATGTACTTGAAAGCGAACTGCATGATGCGTGGGTTATCCGCCGCGGTGAAATTGCCGAAGGCACCGCTGTTCTGAGCCGTCGTCATCGTCGAGAAGATCGCTTCGTTGGGGACGTTGAAGACCTCCCAGCGGAACTGCACTTGTTGCCCTTCAGTCACGTGGAAGTCGCGCAGCAGTGCCATGTCGAGCTCATAGGAGGCCGGGCCGTGGATAGTCAGCGGGGGCGCGGTGTTGAAGACACCGGAGAGCGTACTGAAGTTGGTTGCGAAGCCGGTCGGAGTAAGGTATCCATAACCGTTTGCAGTCCGAGTGCGCGGACCGTAAGGATTTCCGGTGACCGTCCCTATCTGGCCGGAGATGCCGTGACAGCGAATTGTCGTACCCCGTCGTGACGGTGAAGTAGCCGCCGCTGCGTGCGGTAAAGATGGTCGAAAGGCCCCATCCGCCAAGCGCAAGATCTTCCATGTGCCTCTGGAGCCGCGGCATATTCAGAACAAGCGAAACATTCGCCACGTGACGGCGATCTGAATCACAATTGGAGTAGCTGGCACGTCGGTTACCCGGAACAAGATAGGAGGGCCCGGTAAGCTCCGTCGTCTCCGCCTCGCTCAGGCAGTGTGCGTAGGTGTAGTTGGCGATCAGGCTGGTGAGCTTTGACTGCCGCTGCACGGAGCTGAGCAGACCGTTGTAGTTTGCGATACCGCCGTCGTCCAGCGTGCCGATCGTCGCGTAGTAGGCGCCCTGGGTCGGGTTGATCGAGTTCAAGTAACGGCGTGCCTGCGTGTTGCCGGTGGTGGAACAAGCCGCGCCAGCTTTCGGCAGGTTCGCACCCGCGAGGAAACCGCACGATCCGGCCACTCCTGTCGATGTTCCTGGGATGTACACGCCGGGATTGGCCTCATAGGACGTCGTCAGATGCGTCGTCTTGTTGCCCAGGTACGACGTGAAGCGAAAAGCCAGTTGCCCATCTGATGCTGGATGCTCAGGTTCCACTGCTGCAGATACTGCGGGTTGATAGTGGATGCGGCGTATTGACGTAAGTGCCGCCGGTCACGAAGGGTGTGGCTGCGCTGAGGTGAGTCAGATTCGGGAATGGATCGGTGCCCGGCGGGATTTTGCGAATCTCCTGCGTAGTATGCCCAGGGATTGCTGAAGGGGATGTTGCCGGAGAGCGAAACCGTCTGGCCGAACGGCGGCGCGTTGGAGTAGCGCGTATCGAAGAACATCTGCGGCGTGTCATAGAACAGCCGTAGCCGGCGCGGATGGAGGTCTTGCCCTGTCTCCCGGGGTGAAGACGAAACCGATACGCGGAGCGAAGTCGTTCTTCTTGCCCGCGTTGTAGGACCGGCCCGGATAGCCCGCGTCACCGGGGAAGGTGAGGCCAGCCGGAGCGTTGCGGATAAATGCTGCTCTTGGTGCCGGCAGTGAAGCCCGCCACGGTAAAGTTTTCCGCGTGGCTGTTCCGGTTCCAGAAAGGAATGTATGGCTCCCAGCGCAGACCGTAATTCGCCGTGAAGTGCTTGGTGACCTTCCATGAGTCCTGACCATAGGCGCCGACGTAGTTGTATACGTCGTTCTCTAGTCCGCATTGCCCTGCGCGAATGCCGAGAGATCTGCCGAGCAGGAAGTCCGCGTAACCAACGGCGCCGCCGCCGTACCACGTCCCGGCGAAGGTGAAGGCGCCGTTGGTCGGACGGTTGTTGACCGTGTTCATGTAGGCGAACAGGTAGTTGCCGCCGAAGGTGATCTGGTGGTTGCCGCGAACGATGTTTACGTCGTCGACGATCTGATATTGCGTCGAGTTGAAGTATCCGGGATTGTTGCCCCCCTGGCCAAGCGAGAAGCCGTTCGTGATGGTGATGCCCATGAAGCCCTTTGAGGTTGGGCGACACGTAGTCAGCGATTCCCAGCGTGCTGGGGTCGAAGAACGGGACCAATGTACGGAGTCCCAGAGTTCGATTGCCCGTAAGTCGAGCGGAGTTGATGATGTGCGGTGTGATGTTGTAGGTGTCACCGATGACAGCCGATTGATCCTGGTTGAACTGCGCAACCTGGTTGATCGAAGTCAGGTCAGTTCCTGTCTCCGTGACGGGCGAGTTGAAGCGCGCGATGTTGTAACGCACAAAGGCGTTCTGCTTCGGACTGACGGTCCAATCGACGCGTCCGATGACAGCCTGCGCCGTGGAGTTCTGCGACAGGATGTAGGAGTGATTGCCGCAAGGGTTATTCACGTCGTCGTTGGTGACAGGAATTCCCGCCGCAATGACCTTCAGCGCCGGATTGATTGTAGTTCGCCGGGCTGGTCACATTGCCGACAAACGGTGCTCCCAGAGTGATTGCTTTGCCGTAGCAATTCGCCGCGATGGCAGGATTGAAGTTTCCGTTGAGCATGGACTGCGTCGGAACATGGGTGAGAGTAGGCGTGCCTGTTGCACGGATGATCGTTCCCTGGAAGCCGGCGAAGAAGAAGAGCTTGTCCTTCATGACCGGCCCCCCGATGACTCCTCCAAATTGGTTGCGCTTCAGGTTGTCGCGGACCTTGGCACCAGTCGTATTGTTGTAGCCGAAGTAGTTCGCGGCGTTGAACATGTAGTTGCGGACAAATTCGAAGACGTCGCCGTGGAACTTGTTGCCGCCGCTCTTGGTGATGGCGTTGATCGCAGCGGACGCGTGGTTGCCGTATTGTGCCGGGAGCGAACTGGTCTCGGACTTGAATTCCTGGAGAGCGTCCGGAAAAGGTATCGGCAGGTTCAGATTGTTGAAGACATCGTTGTAAGTGCCTCCGTCGAGCACAAACGCAATACCATTTGGCAGGCCGCCGGCCACCGAGAGGGTAACTGTTGGGAAATTCTTGTTGGAATTCAGGTCTCCGGCGGGAGCTGTTGTCGTAGCGCCTGCAAGCGCGATCAACTGGGTGGGATCGCGCCCGTTCAGCGGTAATTCGACCACTTGCCGCTCATTGATGACTGTGCCGACACCATTGCTTTCGCTTTCTACCTGCACGTTGGCGTTCGCTTCGATGGTGACTTCCTCATTCATCTCGCCAACCGTCAGCTTGGGATTGATTTGAGGATTGCTACCAACTTCGAGCACGATTCCGACCTCATGGTATGTCTTGAAGCCGGCGGTCGTTACATCAATGCTGTAGGGGCCGAGCGGAAGATCGGGAGCGACGTACTCCCCGGACGCGTTACTCGTGACGGTGCGCGTGAATCCTGTATCGACCTTGGTGAGCACCACCTTCGCGTTCGGTATGACGGCGCCGGTCTGATCCTGGATCACCCCCGATATCTGAGACGTGTTGAGGGATTGACCTGCCAAGGGCAGAGACGATGCCAGTGCAATGGCCAGACCGCAAATGATCTTCGCAATTCTCATTAATCCTTATCCTTTGTCCGACCTGTCTGGGCTTCCGCGACAACGCTCGCAACGCACAGAAGGCATGTTTTGATTCGACCGGGATGCTAGATACGGCAATATGCGATGTCAACGGCAATACGGTGCTATCACCGTTCATTTCGGTATCGCGGATTTCCGCATGCTACGATCCGACCCGGTACCAGAGAAGCTCCTGGGCGCACCTTGTAAGTTGGAAGTGAGTCTCAAATGAACAGGATCCGCACATATTCGGCTCTTCTTGCGTTGTTCATCGGCGTCACTGTGGCCGCCAAGGCCCAAAGTGCGGTAGCTCCGTCAGCGGCAGATCCCAACAGCTGCCCTGCGCCGGGAGAGCGCCGCCCCGGACCTCCGGGGATCCCAAACGGAGCCCAGGCAGGACAGGCCGGCGCGCGACCGGAACCGCCTCAGCCCGCAGGCCCACCCAGGAAGCGCCTGCTCATCTGGGCCGACACGCGCAACGGCATCGCGCAGCACGACATCGCGCACGCGGAAGCGATCATTGAAGAGCTAGGCTACAAATCGGGGCTATGGGACTCCTGGATTCGGACCGATTCCAATATCATCGCGCGTCGCCCCATCATGACCACAGGGGAGCCGGCGAGTGGAGGGCCAAGCCTATGCAACGTGGATGCGATTTTCTTCCTCGGCCATCGTGAAATCGAACTGAATGAACAAGGCCGGAAGGACCTTCTCTGGTTTGTCCACGATGCAGGCAAGGGATTCGTGATCTCGCACACCGGTTCAGGGGCCTTCATGTCCTGGCCCGAGTTCGGCAAGCTGGCAGGAGGAAGGTATGACGAACACCCCTGGAACCAGATTGAAGCAAAAGTGATCGTCACAGACCCGAAGTTCCCCGGCCTCGACAAACTCGGGGGAAGCTTTGTGATCAAAGATGAGTTCTACCAGATCAACGAATTTTCTCCCACTGACAGCCGGGTCCTGCTTCGGCTCGACACAACAAGTCTGGATATGACAAGGAAGGGAGTGAATCCTGCCGATTACCCTTGGCCGCTTGCTTACGCCAAAATGTACGGAAAGGGACGCGTCTTTTACTCCTCCTTTGCCCATGCACCTGCAACCTGGGACGACGTGAGGATCCAGGACATGTACATGGGCGCGATCAAGTGGGCCCTGGGCCTCGTTGATGCCGACGTCACGCCGCTTCCGATGCCTCCGCCGCCTAAGACAACGCACCCGTAGTCCGGCGAGTTAAGAAGCAGAGGCTTGAGTTCACGCAAATGCAGAGAATTTCCTGCGCCTGGTCACTTCCGCCGTGGATCGAGCTTTGTACGTGTGTGTTTTCTTACCCCAGCCCACCACACCGTTCCAGCACCGTAACAGCGTTGTATTGAGCCGGAAGGACTCTTACTATTCACATCATGTCGATTCTTGTTCACCAGTCGGGCGCTTACTCGGATATAGAAATTGCGGAGCGTGGCGAGCTTGCTCTGCCGCAAGGGAGGATGGGAGAACTTGCTGCGTTCGGACGTCCCGTCGGAACACCGGAGCGAATCTCTTCCTACCTTTTGACCGAATATCTCGAGAAGCTCGGCGTTGAGGTGATCTTTGGTCTTTGCGGCCACACTGTTGTTGGATTTTTGGACGCCCTGGGCAAGAGCAAGATCCGCTACATCACGGCGCGCCATGAACAGGTCGCCGCTCACATGGCCGATGGATATGCGCGCGTAACTGGTAAACCCGGAGTGTTGCTAACGCACCTCGGCCCCGGTCTGACCAACGCGGTCACCGGCATTGCGAATGCCGCGCTCGATTCCATTCCAATGGTCATCCTGGCGGGCGATGTTCCGTCGTACTATTTCGGCCGCCACCCACACCAGGAAGTGAACATGTTCATCGACGGGGGACAGTTTGAGATCTGCCGCCCGTTCTGCAAGCGCATCTACCGTGTCGACCGTGTTGACGATCTTCCGCGCATCATGGAACGAGCTTTCCACCTCAGTGTCAGTGGCCGTCCCGGCCCCGTGCTGGTCGATATTCCCATGGACCATTTCTCGTCGAACCTCTTCGTCGACGCGTTCAACAAGGTTCCGCCCGAGGTAGCGCGGCCCTCCCTGGATGCTTCGACAGCGCAGAGGATGGTGGAGACGCTCGCTGAAGCGAAGAATCCCGTTTTGTATGCAGGCGGAGGCGTCACTTCCTCGCTGGCGCAAGGCGCTCCTGCCCTGCTCGCCGAACTGGCCGAACTTCTGGAAATTCCCGTGTCGCATACTTTGATGGGCAAGGGCTGCCTGCCCGACGGTCACCCCCTGCTTGCGGGGCAGACAGGATTCTGGGGCACCCCCGTCTCCAACGAACTATGCCGTACGGCCGACTACATTCTGGCAATTGGCACGCGCCTTGCCGAATGCAATTCGAGCTCATGGGATAACCGCTACACCTTCAACATCCCGCCAACGAAGCTGATGCACATCGATATCGATCCGATGGAGATCGGTCGCAACTATCCCACAACCCTTGGCGCCGTGGCCGATTCGAGGCTGGCATTGGAACAACTGATACTCGCCGCCAGGCAGCTTGAACCTCGCGCCAAACGCCATGACCTGCGCAGCAAGATCGCCAAGAGCAATGCTGCAGTTTCTAGCCAATTTCAACGAGCATTACACGTCTGACAAGTTTCCGCTGAGGCCAGAGCGCATCCTTCGCGAGCTCCGCAAAGCGCTGCCCGAAGACGGATACGTCGATTACCGACGTCGGCTGGAACAAGAATGGCGTGGCGCAGCAATTCCCATTCAAGCACGCAGGCAACTTCATCACGACAAGCGGCCTCGCCACCATGGGTTTCGGCCCTGCCGCGATGCTAGGCGTCAAGATGGGACGCCCGGATCGAGCGGCGGTGTCGCTTACCGGCGACGGAGGCATGGGCGCCGCGAATACGTCGGTCATCGCCACGGCGATGGAAGCCAACATCCCAGGAGTGTGGGTTGTGATGGACAACTCGGCCTTCGGCGTCATCGCGGGCCTTGAAAACGCAAAGTACGACTCCACCTTCGGGTGCGAGTTCCTGCGCAACGGTCAGCCATACACGGTGGATTACGCGGCGATCGCGCGAGCCCACGGCGCCAACGGGATCGACATCAAGTCCGCTGAGGAAGTCGGGCCGGCGATGCAGACAGCGTTTGCATCCGATCTCCCTACGCTCATTCGCATCCCGATGGTCAATGTCCCCACTCCGACGCCAGGACACTGGAACATCAACGACATCTACCGCGCCGGCAACTAAGATCGCCCCTTGGGGCGAAGAATCTTCCTTCTGGAAATGACCAGGTACATTGGTCGTCCCGGAGGAATTTTCTTTGCGCTTCCCCATGAACTACGGCAGCTTGAGTCGTTCGACCGCAGCGACAAATCTCGGGTCAGATCGAACGGATTCCAGTCTGGGATCTACCTTCAGCGAAATGACTTCGATCCCTCTGTCCTGCACCGCCCTTTCGAGCCATTCGAGACCCTCGTCTCGCTTCCCTACGGCGATGTGCAACAAAGCCAGATCGAATGGCGCGACATATCGCTTTTTCGCCAGTTCCATCATTTCGTCCAGTATTGTCAGAGCATCCGCCTGCTTGCCTATCAGCGCCTGAATTCGTCCCAGTGACGCGCGGAAGCCCGGACTGTTCGGCGAAAGCTGTATGGCGTGCTGGAAGGCCGCGATCGCCTCGTCGAATTCCCCGCGCCGCTCCTGTACGAAACCGAGCAACTGGTAAGCTGGCGCAAAGTGAGGATCCAGTTCGATGGTGTGGTCGCACCGTTCCAAGGCAGTCTCGTAGTCGCCCATGTAGAAGTAAATCTTTGCAAGGTCGCGCGCGATGATCGGCGAAATCGGATCAAGCGCCTGCGCGACAAGAAGTTCATCCTTGGCCTCTTCGCTGCGGCCCGTCGGCGATAACACCGACGCAGCGTACCAGTGATGTGCGGTGGGGTAGCGGAAGTCCAGCGCGATGGCCCGTTTGAACTCCTGCTCGGCGCCAGTCCAATCCCAGTCCTGAGTGGCTTTGATGTGCGCCAGGGATGTATGCGCTTCAGCGGAGTGCTCGTCACAGAGCACTGCCCACGCCGCATTGGAGACCGTCTTGGTCCACACATCGGCCGGAGACGAGCCTCCGTAATGGCAAAGCAGCCCGTAGGCATCGGCCAACCCGGAGTAAGCCTGGGCAAACTGCCCGTCCTCCGCAATCGCCCGCTCAAAGAACTCAACCGCCTTGCGAAGGCCCTCTTCGGTGCGCTGCGCCAGGTGGTATTTCCCCTGAGTGTAGAGATTGAATGCAGCGAGGTTGCTCGCTGGAGGTCTGATCGCCTTACGCGAGCCGCCATCGCAAAGCTCAGCCTGCAGTTTTTCGGCGATCGCTTGCGCGACTTCCTCCTGGATCGCGAAGCTTTCTTCTGCCTGCCGGGTAATGGACATCGACCACAGATAGCAACCGCTCACCGTGTCGATGAGGTTCGCCGCAATTCGAAGTTCGTCCTTATACTTGCGAACGCTTCCGCTGACCACGATCGAGGCATTGAAGCGCGTAGACACCTCGTCCAGGTCGATCGCTCCGTTCTTTACTGCCACGCCACTCCACGCGGCGATTCGAACCGTCGTGCAGCGACCCGAGAGCATGCGCGATCTCTTCATTCAATCCCATGCAGAATGAGCTTTGGTCCGCCGCCGCACTTAGATCAAGGAAGGGCAGGGTAAGCACAGTATTTCTGCTGATCAGGAGCGGAGTGGTCGACTTCCGTGAAGAAGCGGGACGGCTGTTCTTCCCGGGCTTGAAGATGACGGCATAGCGGCCTTTGGGAACTTCGACGATCATTTCGTCGGGCGTCGCCTCTTCCGCGTAATACCGTTCCAACTGCGCACGAAGCCGCCTGGCCTGCACACGCACGATAGGGTCAAAGCGCGGATCGAAACTTGAGTCCCTTCCAAAGACCTCTACGCCGACAGAGAACTCCTTCAGTTTCTCCGCCCTTCCAGCCACCGTTTCCTTCACGATAAAGTCAAGAAACCGCTTGATGCGGTCTGCCTGTCGGAATGTCTTGCTGGCAAAGATCCGATTCAGCTGTTTGGTGACCGCGTCGAAATCCACGCCAGCAACCGCAATGACTCCTTCATCGATCATCGCGGTATTGTATGCCAGATCCGTCACCTTCGGCACCGAGCTTAGCCGACCAGCAGCCACGGTTTCACTACGGTATCAGCCACTTCCCACGTGCGATGAGGCTTAGAATCGATCCAGCCCGCGGGAGTGCCCTGCGATGGCAACAAGAGGGTGCATTCGTGACGATGGGCGAGAGTTCGGAGACACGATCAACGATGGAGTCCGAAGCGGTTGCAGGCGCCAACACTGCGCGTCACGCGCGGACACCGGGGCATGATCCGGTCGACATCATCGTCAGTGAGGTCGGCCCACGGGACGGGCTCCAGAACATCAAGCGCCCTATGCCCACCGCGGACAAGATTCGCTGGATCCAGGCACTTGCCGGCGCGGGGCTGCGGGAGATCGAAGTTGCCTCGTTTGTTCCTGCGAAGATCCTGCCGCAGATGGCAGATGCCGCAGAGGTAGTGCAGGCCGCCGTTACGATTCCGGCTCTCAGCGTTCTGGCGCTCGCCCCCAATCTGCGCGGCGCACAAAGCGCGGTTGCAGCGGGCGTCCACACCATCAGCATGCCTGTGTCGGCATCGCACGCCCACAGCCTGGCGAATTTACGTAAGACGCCAGAAGAGGCCGTCGAAGAGGTCCGCCGAGTCCGTGCGTTCCTAGATTCGCTGCCGGACGGATCGGCTCCATCGCTCGAAGTAGGCATCTCCACGGCCTTTGGATGTACCATCCAGGGGTTCGTAGACGAGAAGTGGGTGTTGCACCTGGCGGTCATGTTGGCCGAAGCCGGCGTGGAGTCTGTCGGCTTGTCGGATGGTGTTGGGTATGCAAATCCAGTGCAGGTACGCCGCATGTTTACAGCGCTTAGGAGTGAGTTAGGAGCGAAGGCTGGCGCAGCTCACTTCCACAATACCTTCGGGCAGGGGCTCGCCAATGTCGTAGCGGCGCTCGAGTCAGGCGTGACCACGTTCGACTCGTCGCAGGGTGGCCTGGGCGGATGCCCCTACTCTCCGGGGGCCTCCGGAAACATCGTCACCGAGGACCTCGTCTTCCTGCTCGAATCCATGGGCCTCAAGACCGGAATCGACATAGAGCGTCTTGTCTCAGCACGGACTATTCTGAAGGACGCACTCCCTGAAGAACCCCTCTACGGACACGTGGCCAATGCCGGGCTACCGAAGGTGTTTCGCTACGCCAGTTGACTCGTGCATCGTTCCGGCACTAAGAGGAGCTTCCAGGCAGGATACGCCTGGACGCGACCATCCCCCCTGTAAAGTCGATGTGGTAAGCTCTCGCCAGCGAACCCCATGTACAACACAACGTTGCAAGACCTGACCGTCGCGCAGTTGCTGCTCCGGTACCTTGAGCTGGAAGGTGTTTCGACCATCTTCGGCATCCCCGGAGGTGCGATCAAGACGGTCTGCAACGAACTTGCACTAGCCGCTGACAAGTTCACCTTCGTCGTCTGCAGGCATGAGACGGCCGCGGCCTACATGGCGGAGGGCTACGCGCGGGTTTCTGAGCTACCCGGCGTGTTGATGGTGACGTCCGGACCCGGAGCGACCAATGCCATCACTGGAATCATGAATGGCCACGTGGATCGCCACTCGCTGATCGCGATTACCGGCGAAACTCCGGAACAGCTTTGGGGCAAGGGATTTCTCCAGGAAGGCATCGACGACGATATCGACGTGAATGCCATGTATCAGGCGGCAGTGGCGTACAGCGCGATCGTGACTCACCCGAACAACTTCCAGGAACTGCTTACGACGGCGATCCGGTCCGCGCTTTCGCTGCCGCGCAATACGGTCCATCTCAGTTTGCCGGACGACGTAGCGGCGATGAAGCCGTTCGTGCTGGACTCGACCGGTGCAGCGGTCTACCAATGCAGCTTTCCGCTCTCCCCCTCCAGCTACCGCACAACACCCTGTTCGCGCGACCCGGAAGGAGCGGCCGCCACGGTGGACGCCTTGCTGGCCGCGAAATTCCCGGTCATCTTTCTTGGAAACGGGTGCCGCGATGGTCTTCGCGATCCCAGGCGACTGGCGGCGTTCACATCTTTTGTCGAGAAGTTCCAGATTCCGGTCACCACGACGCCCGACGCAAAGGGGATCTTCCCGGAGAGTCATCCGCTTTCGCTGCGCACCTACGGCATGGCGGCTTCAGCCTGGAGCGTGAGCTATACCGGCGGACCCAGCCACGACGCTCTCCTGATTGTTGCTTCGGCGATGAAAGAACTCGCCGCTGTGGGCGAGGTATCGCTGGCTCCGGATATGTGGAGCACGAACCTGATTCCGAAGAACGGCGGACCCATCATCCAGTGCGACCTCGATACGCGCGCCATTGGACGGGTTTTTCCGATTGAACGCGGTGTGGTGGCCGAGGCCGGCCTCTTTTTGGACGATCTTGCTTCGATCGGCATGGCGAGAGCCATCGACCCGGCACTGGAGCAGTTGATCTCCGCACGATTCGAGGTGCTCACCGAGCTCAAGATCAATGAGCCCAGTATGGACGACCCTGCCGAGTATCACTCGGAAGCTTCGCCGATCGTGCCTCCCGCGATCATGAAGGTGGTCAACGACCTGCTGCCGAAGGGATCGCACATCTTCGTCGACAGCGGCAACGTAGTCGGCTGGACGATGAACTATCTCGCAATCGATCCGCCTTCCACCATCAGCATCGCTCTTGGGATGGGATGCATGGGTTGGTCGGTCGGCGCGGTAATCGGAGCAAAGATGGCGGCGCCCGATGCGCAATGCATCTCCATTACCGGCGATGGCGCGTTCCTGATGCAGGGATCGGAGCTTGCTACGGCGGCGGCCCACCAGACTGGCGCCATCTATATTGTGCTGAACGACAACGATCTGGGCATGGTGAGCCAGGGGATGGCGTTCTTCTATCCCCAGACTCCGGGGCACTTCAAGGACCTGTATCGCCTGGGAAACCCCGACCTGAAGAAATATGCAGAGGCGCTTGGCGCGGATGCCTGCGATGTCCATAGCCCGGCCGAGATGCGTGCCGCGCTGAGCAATGCATTCCTGCAGGCGACTGAGCGAAGGAAGCCGCAGGTGATCGTGGCACATATCGACCCGGGTCCGCTGCCGCCGTACTACACCCGCAAGAACGTGCCAGAACTTCTCTAGCAGGAGACCGGCTCGCGCTCAGCATACGGTCAGGGCTCAAGCTGCTGTTCGCGCTTACTGATGGAAGAAAGGTCCTGGGTTCCGGCCGCGAAGTCTTGAAAGAACTCCCGAGAGGAAATTGTATGAACGGCTCGATCCAGCCCGCGATTCTCGGTGTAGGCTACAGCGTTCCGGAACTCGTCATCACCAATGACAATCCGATCTTCAACTACATCCGGGCCAATCAGCCGAATGGGGTGGACCTCTTCCAGGGGTACAAGGAGCGCCGATTCCTGGAGCCGGGTGAGCAGATCGACACCCACACCGTGGCGGCGTGCAACCGCGCGCTGGAACAGGCGGGGCTCAATGCGTCGCAGGTCGACCGGCTGCTCGGCCATTCGACCGTATCGTTCGCCTCCACGCCCAACGACCTTGGCGGAATCCACCGGAACATGGGATTGCGCAACGATGCCCGTGTCATAGCGGTGAATACGGAGTTCACCAACTTCATCGATGCGCTGGAGATCGCGCACGCTGACATCGTCCTGGGACGCTATCGCACGGCCCTAATTGCGGTCGCGTCCAACTGGTCGCGCTTCCTCGACTTCCGCACACCGGCAGCGCTCAGCGTGGGCGACGGTGCCGGAGCAGCGGTCCTCGGACCAGCGACCGACCCCGGTCAGTTTCACATTGTCGACTCGGAGGCGCTGGTCGATTCCACTTACTTCAACACCATGCAGATGTCACCTATGAAGAGCCAGCACGGGGACCAGTCCTTCACGCATCCCTACTTTCAGATTCTGGAGGGCGGTGCCGAGGGCTTCAGCAACTTCGCGATCCCTTCGGTGCCGCAGTGCGTCCGTGCTTTATTGAAGCGGCACAACCTGACAGGGGCCGATATCACGCTGGCGACGCACCAGGCGTCCAGCATCATGATGGACAACTGGAAGACAGAGATTGCGCCGAGATACTACGCGTCGACGTTTGAGGATTACGCAAACACCACCCTCGCCGCGCTTGCGATTACGCTCGCGGCGCAGTACCAGCAGATTCCTACTGATTGGATCGTACTCTGCGGGGTAGGTCACTACTTTCACACCACGGCGTTGCTGCTTGGGCGCGCTCTGGCCTAGGATAGCGCCATCACCAAAAGGAAAATCGGGCCCTGTCCTTAAACTAGAATCTCTTCCTTGCGCATCGATTGCCTGGCGGCCGTCAAGCCTTGCAAATGGACATTGTTTCAGGGTTCCAGGTCTCTATGGCGAATTCCACTCTGCTATTCGGCAGCTATGTGCTCGGCCCGGTCATCGCGCGCGACCGCGGCCACGTGCTCACCTGGGCGACGGTGGCAGGCGACGACCGGAGAGTATGGCTGAAGTTTGCCGAAAGTCAAGATGGGGAAAGTGAGTCGGGCACTGTCGCAGCGGAACTGCGCCGCGAAGCCGAAATCACTTCGTCGCTGAACTCGACACGCCTGCTCACGTTGCTTGAGGTTCGCGAGGAGCCGTGTGGCCCCGTGCTGGTCTACGAACCGTTTGCCGGAACACCGCTCGCCGAGACCCTGACGGCACAGGCACATTCCCAGCAACTCGATACGCTCGGCAAAATCCGGGTGGCCCGGGCAATCTCCGAGGCAGTTGCCGAGTTGCATGGACTGCGTGTGGTTCACAAGTATCTATCCCCGATCTCGGTGCTGCTGAATGGAGAATCGGCGCGGCTTTCGAACCTCGGCCGCGCCACCCGCATGCGCGGCAAGTCGCGCGAAACAGCCGCCATGGCCCGTGAGTTCAGCGAAATGCCGTACCTTTCGCCCGAACAGACCGGTCGACTCAACTGGGGAGTCGGTTTCAGCAGCGACCTGTACTCGCTCGGCATTATCCTCTACGAACTCTTCACGGGATGCCTGCCCTTCGCGGCCAACGACGTGCTCGAATGGGTGCACTGCCACATCGCGCGTACGCCCGTTCCGCCCGCCCAGGTGGATCCCGGCATTCCCGCGTCAATCTCCGCGATCGTGGTCCGCCTGCTGGCCAAGAATCCGGCAGACCGGTATCTCAGTGCATCGGGTCTGCTGGCCGATCTGCGCCGCGCGGAGGAGACCTACGTCCCGCAGTTGAGTGGGACACAAGGTTCAGCAGGCGAGCCGTTTTCGCTCGGAGAATCCGATCGCAGCGAACAGTTCCAGCTGCCGGAGCGCATCTACGGGCGCGACAAGGAGTTGGAGGTGCTGTCCGCGGCGCTCGCTCGAGCCGCCGCCGGAGCGACTGAGTTGATCACCGTCGCCGGTCCGCCGGGCGCGGGCAAGTCAACCCTGATCCATGAGTGGCATGGAACGCTGAACGGCGGACGCGGCGGCGGGCCTAACCTTTTCGGCGCTGGAAAATTCGAGCAGGCACAACGCGACCAGCCCTACTTCGGCCTCCGCCGAGCCATTCAATCGGTATGCCGGTACCTTTCGTGCGAATCCGAAGGACGCGCCGCGGAGTGGAGAGCCCGCCTCAATCAGGCACTGGGCAACATCGGCGGCGTCATGACCGCCAGCTTCCCGGCACTCATTCCGATCCTCGGGGAACAGCCGGAAGTTCCCGACCTGCCGCCGGCTGAGACACTCAACCGTTTCAATGAAGCCTTCCGCAAGCTGATCGGCGCCCTGGCTGCCCCGGAACGCCCGCTGGTGCTGTTCCTGGACGACGTGCAATGGGCCGACGGAAGCAGCCTGGGGCTCATTGCCTCTTTGCTGACCGCGCCGGACTGCGGTGGACTGATGGTGATTCTGGGCTTCCGCGACCAGGACCGCGCAGACGTGCGGCAGATCGAACGCACGCTCTCCGACCTCGCAGCCAAAAATATCCCCTGGAACGCATTGAACGTCTCTCCTCTATCCGCCAGCGACATCTCGGCGATGCTCAGCGACGCCATGGCTTCGCCTGCGGAGCACTTCGATTCGCTCGCTGAGCTTGTGGGCGAGAAGACAGGAGGCAATCCCTTCTTCGTCCGTCAGTTTCTGCTGCAACTCGCGGACGAGGACATGATCTTCTACGATCGCGGGTGGCATTGGGCCGAGGAAACAGTTCGCCAGGCGCGCATCACGGACAACGTGGTCGAGTTCGTCGCCAATCAGATCGGGCGTCTGCCGGAATCCTGGCGCCGCGTGATCGAGATCTGTTCGTGCTTTGGAACAGAGATCCGGCGGGATCTCCTTCCGCGGCTGCTCGGCCAGTCGTCCGCTGAGATCACGATCGCGCTCGAGGGAGCGCTCGCAAGCGGCGCGCTGCAACTCCACGGAGGCGAGTATGCCTTTGTGCATGACCGTGTTCGCGAAGCGGCCGCTTCGCTGGTGTCGCCGGACCGGCTTGCGGCTGTACATCTGGGCATTGCGGAGATCCTGCTGGAGCAATCCGAGGTCGAGGTTGAGTCGCAGCTTTTCGACATCGTTCACCACCTCGAGATAGCTTCTCCATTAATCGTCGACCCGGTGTTTCAGCTTCGGGTCCGCGAACTGAACCTGCGTGCCGCGCGTCGCGCCCGGTCTTCGGCGGCGTATGTCCCCGCACTCGAGTATGCGCGCGCTGCCTGCCCACCCTTCGGTAACCCGCTTTGGGAGACCCATTACGAGTTCTGTGCGCAGGCCGCGCTGTTGTTTTCAGAATGTCTCTTCTTCAACCAGAAGCAGCAAGCCTTTGAGAGCTTCAATCTGCAGGCACTCGAGCGGCTGGTCCGGCCGGAACATAACATTGCGTTGCGCCGGATGATGATTCTCGCCCTGAGCGCGAGCAGCCGACATGAAGAGGCAGTTGCCAGCACGAGGCAGGCGCTCGACTATCTTGCAGATCCCTTGCCCGCTGATTTGCCGGCGACGTTTGCCGCGCTCGGCGAGGAGGTCACCCTCATCAATCAGCTGATCGCCGACAAAGGAATCGAGGCGCTCCGCTCGTTGCCGCCGATCCAGGATGAGCGGTCTGAAGCAATTGTCGGCATCCTGCTAAGCATTACCCCGGACACGGTGATGCTTGGCCTGGGCGCCCTCTACGCGCTTACGGTAGCGCGCGCCGTGCGCATCACCATCGAACACGGACAGACCGCCTTGGTTCCGGTCGTCTTTGCAAACTATTCCGTCGTGGTCCACCAGATGACGGGCGACGTCGACACGGCCTACCGGTGGGCGCGCCTTGCCTCACAGCTTGCAGAGGAACGAGGTGGCGCGTTGCAGGCACCGGCCAACTTCATCCCAGGTTGGCTGGTGGCTGCGTGGAAGCTCCCGGCAAAGACCCAGATCCCGATCTTCGATGCCGCATGCCGCTCCGGACTGGAGCAGGGCGACATTCTTTTCGGTTGTTTCTCCGCCGCCGCTGCGACCGTCTTCATGGCCTGGAGCGGCGCGCCGCTGCAACGCACCGCCGACATTGCAGAAGCGAACCGGCAGATCATCCACGGACGCGTCTACTCCGCCGAGTATCACTGCCTGCTCGAACGCCAGTTCGCGCGGGCGCTGATGGGCATGACGCAGGGACGTATCAGCCTGGCCGAGCCGCAACTCAGCCTCACCGAGCTTGATGCCGTGCGCCAGACGCGAAGCGCCCACCAGATTGGCTACTACTTCTGCACCCGCGCCCGCTTGTGCTACCTCTTCGGAGAATTCGCGGAGGCTGCACAGTGGTTTACCGAGTTGGAGCCGTATGTGCCCGGAATTACAGGCCTGCTCATCCAGGCCGACTATGCGTTCTATCAGGCGCTGGTCATTCTGGAGGGGTTGGCGCCGTTAGATGAGAAGTCGCTTCAGCGGGCGCTCGAACAGGCAGGGACGCTGCTCGAGAGACTTGCAAACTGGGCGCGTGATTGCCCGCAGAATTTTCTTTGTTATGAACTGATCGTGCAGGCGGAACTCGCGCGCGTCCAGGGCAATTTCGCCGGGGCTTCGGAATCGCTCGTCAAAGCCATCGCGGCCGCGGAGGAGTCCGGTCTTGTGCATCTTCAGGCGCTGGCGTGCGAACTTGCGGTGCGCGTTCACCTTGCCCGCGCAGACAAGATCGCCGCCCGCGCCTACCTGCAGGAAGCGATACGACACTACCAGGAATGGGGCGCCGCGACGAAGGTGCAGGACCTGACCGAGCGCTACCGTTCACTCCGGCCGGCGCACACTACTGGCAGCGGAGGAGCGTATCCGCAGGAGAACCGGCCATCGCTGGATCTGCTCTCGCTGATGAAGTGCGCGGAGGCCATTTCCGGCGAGATCGTCATGAACTCGCTGATTGAGCGCATGATGCGCATTCTCATTGAGAGCGCGTGCGCCGAATGGGGTGCGATCCTTCTGGTTGAGAACGGTGGTCTTGTGCTGAAAGCAATCCAGCGCTCGACCGGCATTGAGCTGCTAAGCCAGCCACTCGACGAACCCTCAACCAATACGGACGTGCTTCCACGCAGTCTGCTGCACTATGTGTCATCGACCGAGGAGGCGCTCGTGCTGTCGGATGCGCGTCGCAGCCCCGAGTTCGCGGCCGATCCGGTCATCCAGCGAACAGGGTGTCGCTCCGTCCTGTGCGCACCGATTCTGCACAACAATTCACTCTGCGGATTGATCTATCTGGAGAACAATCTCACCACCGGCGCGTTCACTCCCGACCGTCTCGAATTCCTGCGCCTGCTCTCGTCGCAGATTGCTGTCTCCATCGAGAACGCCCGGTACCATGAGCGCACGCTGGAGTGGGAGCGATTGCAGCGCGACCTGAACGCCGCCCGGGCCATCCAGATGAGCCTGCTTCCGCAGCAGATGCCCGACTCCGAATGCTACTCGGTAGCAATCCGCTCATCGGCCTGCTACGAGGTGGGCGGCGACTACACCGACGTGCTTCCGCAGCCGAACGGCGAGTGGATGATGGTGGTGGCCGATGTGGCAGGAAAAGGCCTCGCCTCCGCGATGGTTGCCAGCTCCTTCCGCTCTGCCTTCCGAGCCTTCGTGGGTGCTGGACTGCCGCTTAATGAGCTGGCCAATCAACTGGGAGAACTCCACTGGCGCGAAGGCGAAGAAGCGCGCCGACGATATGTCACCGCCGCATTCCTGCGTCTCAACCTGCACAACAACACGCTGGAAGTCGTGAACGCAGGACACAACCCCGTCATCCTTCTTTCTTCGGACGGGAAGCGCAAACTGTTCCTTGCGTCCGCACCTCCGCTCGGCATGTTTTCCGGGCTTCGCTACCACAGCGAGACAGTGCCGTTTGAACCGGGCGCTCGTCTGCTCGCGTTCACCGATGGCTTGACCGAGGTGGCCCGCGGAGAAGAAGAATTCGGAGAAGAAAGACTGTTCTCCGCATTTGAGCGGCTTCCCTTCACCTCCGGAGACCTCGTCCTGAAGGACATCTGGAGCGAGTTGACCGCTTTCTCAAGCGAACCCGGCCAAGGCGATGATATGACCGCCCTCGTCGTTCAGCGTTCACAATGAACGCTCTACCTTCTTACGCAACAGGAGAGATTCGAACATGAGCAGCCCGACTGAAATCGATATTGCTGTCGTTGGTGGGGGCATCGGCGGAATCTACACAGCGTGGCGGCTCATGAACTCGCCACTCGATGGCCAGGCCGCAGCCTGGGCCGGCCCGGATAAAAAGCTGAAGGTCACCGTCTTTGAAGGTTCGGAGCGTATCGGAGGCCGGCTTCTCTCCGCCATTCCGCCGGGAATGCCCAACACCATCTGCGAGATCGGAGGCATGCGCTACGTCTCGTCGCAGACCCTCGTCCGGTCCCTGGTCGAGAACAAGCTCAAGCTTCCTCGCCACGAGCAGGTCGTCGATGTGCCGCAGAATATAGCGTACCTGCGCGGTCAGCTTCTTCGTTTCGCGCAGGTCAACGATCCCAGCCTCTTGCCCTACGATCTGCAGTGGATCGAAGCGGAGTGGGTCCGGAAGAACGATCCAAGCGGTCTCATGGGCTGGGCGATCACCCGCATCTTCCCCCAGGTTGGCTCCCTGACAGGAGATGCCCTGCACCAGTTCCTGCGCACCGCTGAGGTCGACGGCGTCCCCCTCTATCAGCACGGCTTCTGGAACCTCATTGCGCGGGCGTGCAGCTTTGAAGCCTATCAGCTGTCAAAAGCACTGGTGGGATACGACTGCCTGGGGAACAACGCGAACGCCGTCGATCTAACCACCTGCTACTTCGACTTCACCCCCGACGTGAAGTATTTCCTGTTGGATGGAAGCTACGAAGCCGTTCCATGGATTCTGGAACAGCAGTTCGTCGCCGCGGGAGGCAAGGTCATCTTCAACTCATGGCTCGCCTCGTTTGACGAAGTCGTCTTGAGCGACGGTACCACCGGGGTAGAGCTTCGGTTTACCGACGGGCGCGAGCCGGTGCGAGCGCGTGCCATTGTGCTGGCCATGCCAAGACGTTCGCTCGAGCGCCTTACCGCAACGGGCCCGGTTCTGGATCCTGTCCGGGCGCCGGAGGTTCAGAACATGATCGGCTCGGTCATGCCTATCGCTTTGTATAAGATCTTCGTTGCCTACAACTATCCCTGGTGGGAATCCGCCGGCGTGACCGAAGGCCGCTCTTTTACTGATCTGCCGATTCGCCAGTGTTATTACTGGGGCAAAAATCAGACTCCATCGCCGCACCCCCACAGCAGCAATGCGATTGTCATGGTCTACAACGACTCCACCAACGTGGACTTCTGGGGCGGCCTTCGCATGACACCCCGGAAATCCAAAGATGCCCTGCCGGGCCACTCCGCGCCTGTCCTGTTCGAGCGTAAATCGGCGGATGTAGGTACCGCATTTAGGGGCGAAAATCCATTCGCAGATCGCCTGCGCAGGAATTGGAGGGAGCACGCCGCGCCCAAGCTGCTGGTGGAAGAAACCCACCGCCAACTCATGGCCATGCATAACGTGCAGTACGCGCCGGCGCCTGTGGAGGCGGCATACATGGACTGGTCCGACGATCCGTATGGAGGAGCCGTACATCTCTGGAACAGGAACTTTCAGTCATGGGTGCTTGTAGACCAGATGGCGCAACCAGTGGCGAATTTCCCCTGCTACATTTGCGGCGAAGCTTACTCGACCAACCAGACCTGGGCCGAAGGAGCGCTGGAGACGGCGGAGATCGTGCTCGGAAAACTCGGGCTGGCCGCACCGGATTGGATCACACCCGCGACGCCTGGCGCCGTCTGACAAAGTCATCCCGCTTTGTTCATGAAAAAGCCTAAAGATCGCGCGCACAGCGAAAGCCGGTGTTCCCAGTGGAACTGTCCGGCGTGTTGGAGCTCCGGGCCGCAACGCGGTAGCGATTGCAGTAAGACTTATGGCATAGGTACGAACCCCCGCGAACAACGCGAGCAGAGCCCTGCGATGGGCCTGTGGGATTGGTTCGCGTTGCCCACTGGTGGAACGCCGGATCAAACCAGTCCGCACACCACTCCCAGGTATTTCCGGTCATGGAATACAGCCCGTATCCGTTGGGCTCAAAAGCCCGCACCGGGCACACGGACTTGAATCCATCCTTGCTTGTGTTCTCGTGCGGAAACGTTCCCTGCCAGATGTTGCAGCGATGTGTGCCACCTGGCGTAAGCTCATCGCCCCACGGATAGAGCTTCTGCGACAGACCGCCACGCGCAGCATATTCCCATTCCGCCTCTGTCGGCAGGCGCTTCCCCGCCCATGCAGCAAACGCCACGGCATCGTTCCACGAGACATGGGTTACCGGAAGGTCGTTCCCCTCAGGCGCAGTGCCGTGTGGCCCTTGGGGATGCCTCCAGTCCGCTTGGTACACGCGCCTCCACCATTCCGCGCCGGAAACGAGATCCTCCGGGGAGCCAGGCTCTTCCGGAGGGATGTCCCCCTGGAAGACGAAGGACCAGCCGAAACGTTCTGCATCGGTGACGTACCCAGTTTCCTGGACAAATGCGGCGAAGGCCTCCACCGTCACCGGGGTGGCGTCCATTAGAAAAGGATCGAGAACCACCTCTCGCACTGGTCCTTCGCCGTCTGCAGGAAACCCATCCGTATAGTCCGTTCCCATGAGGAATGCGCCGCCCTCCAGAGCGATCATGCCCTCGGCGCATCCGTCGCGTGCGCGCAATCGCGCCGCGGACGCTACCTTCGATTCTGCCAGCACTTGCGCACGCTCCCTGCTCGGGATACAGCATGCCGGAATGGAATTAGTTCGATTCACACACTCACTCCGGGTTGTCGAAAGGGGCAACGGCTCGAATCTCGGCATTAGCTGCTGAAGCCTTCAAGTGCTCGAGCAGCAACGCTTGCTTTTTCTCCTGCAGCAGCGCCTCTTCCAAGGCCCCGCGCACCTCCTGAAAGCTTTGTATATGGGCTGGCGAGCGACGTACCAGGGTCGCGATGTGAAACCCGAATGGCGTTCTGAAAATCCCGGTTATCTGCCCGACATTCAGGCCAAACACCTCCGCTTCGAACTCCTCCACCATCTCACCCCGAGCGATCCAGCCGAGATCCCCACCATTTCCGCGGCAGTCGGAATAGCGGTCGGCTACCTTCTCAAAGCGGCGCAGCGAGCGGAGTTCCGCCTCTGCTGCCTGCATATGGGTCATCGCCTTCTCTTCGGTCCAGCAACCCTCAATGTTCTTCACAATGTGCCGCACGTGGATACGCTCGGGCAGCTGAAAGGACATATGGTGGGCGTGATAGGCAGCTTCGAGTTCGCGCCGGCTCGGCTTGGCCGCTGCACGCGTAATCTGGGCCGTGTATCGCTGCACGATGAGGTCCTGCTCTATCGCTTGTTGTTCTCCGGCCCCGCAGACGGTGCTACCCGGTGCGCGTCGACGGAATCGCAACTCCGCCTGAACTTCCTGCGCTGAGACTCGGATTCCCGAGGCTTGCGCCTGCTGCCGCAGCAGCGCGCGATAGACGAGGTTCTCCTCCGCACGGCGGCGCAGCCCCTGGTCCACGCCGGAGTCCACAACCAGCAGCGCGGCCTCCAGCATGCTCCGCTCCTGCGCAATCTCCTCGTCGGAAATCCACTCTCCCTGAACTAGAAGCGCCATGCAATTCGAGCCTAGCGACATGCTCAGCGCGCTGTCAAAACGCTTCGCGGCTACGCCACCTCTGCACTTTCAGCCGGGCCGGAGAGAAGGAAGCTGACAACCGCGTTTGTGGCTGGCTACAGCAGCTCATCTAATGTGCGTCGTTGGTTGGGCCGCGGCTAAGTTGAAATTCCTGTGATCTGAACGAGTCCAGCATTCGATCGTGCCTGGCTCCCCAGCAGCATTCCTGCTGTGACCACGCCGGTGCGGACATACGACTTCTCGCAGTCCTGGCTTGAAGGTCCGCGCATATTTCCTTCCATATACGCGAGGCCCGGGCAGCGCGAGCAGGATCCTCCACCGTGCGAACAGGTCGAACAAACTGGAAGGTCATTCATGGTGATCGAACGCACGTCGTTCATCTGTGGCGAGTGCTTCCAGATATCGAGGAACGGCGTGGATCGCACGTTGCCGGTCGCGAGGGGGAACTGGACGCAGGGATACACATCGCCATACGGGGAGACGTAGCAGAACGTGTGGCTCGCGCTGCAGGGCAGAGTGTCCATGGCATCTGCTTCGTCCATGGGACCGGCTGGCGGCGCGCAGAATTCCTCTGGACTCGTCCCCATGAGTGAGGAATCGCGGAAGACCTGCTCAAGGTTGGCGCGATCGATATTCAGATTCAGGATGGAGCGGTCGCCATCCATCATGGGGGTGATGGTCGGGTCCACGGTGTAGGTTGCGCCCAGTTCGGCGGCCAGTGCCTGCACACCCGAATAGTCCTGAAAGTTGTCGCGCATGAGAACGTTTGCGAAGACTACCTTCACTCCTCTTTCAGAGAGAAGCTTCGCCCCTGCGATGGATTTCTTCAGCGAGCCGGGAAGCTTGGTGATGGCGTCATGCACCTCCGGACGATGCGAGTAGATGCTGATCTGCACGGATTCGGGCGCGAGGGCGGCGATGCGGTCGGCCTCTTTTTCGTGGATCATGACCGCGTTTGTCTTGAGTTTGACGCAGAACATCAGTCGTCGCGCGTGCTCCACGATCTCGAAGAAGTCGCGACGCATCAGGATTTCGCCGCCGCTGATGGTGAGGAAGAACACGCCGGCCGCGGCCATTTGGTCCAGCAGGTCCGTAATCTCGGCGGTGTTCATCTCCCCGTGGTCGGAGTGGTCGAGATAGCAGTGAACGCAACGCTCGTTGCAGCGATAGGTCAGATCCAACTGCACACCAAGAGGAATACCGAGCCTTTGCGCCTTGTTACTCATCTCTCTCAGCAGAATGCTCATGGCGCCTCCGGGAATGGTGCACTGGAAACTTGCAGAACCCCTTGATCCGCCAGACCTTCCACTAACTGCCGGGCGTCTTCAAGAGCAATGTCAGGGTCGACATCAAACTCGCCGCACACACGCTGCTCCACGATCTGCGTGAGCGGCGTGACTCCATCGGCTGCCAGCCAGATAGCAGACGCCGCTTCATTCAAGCTGAGCAACTTGGAGTCCCGGGCAGAGAGAATCATCATCTCCCCACCGATGGAGCGGGCTGCGACTTCCTTGGAGCGTGCGATGTAGACAGAACTCATGCGATTAACTCCCAAACACTGGAATCTGGAACGAAGGTCAGGCGCTTTACTGGAACGTTCTGCACCAGGTGACACACGCTTTCCAACACGTGCTCAACCAGGGCAGGATCATGGGAGAAAAACAAGACGCATTGCAGCAAAGCGCGAGTCGCCTCTGCTTCCGGGACGGGATCGATGCGATTTGCCGGACCCTGCGCCAGCAAGAACAAGGTCTCGAGCGGAGCACGCACGTTCTCACCAGGATGCCCCAGTTCGCCTGCGAACGGAGTGCCAAAGCCGAAGTATCCACCACCCACTCGGCGAAGGTAGGAGATCTCATCGGTCAGCAAAGTCGCATCCTGCGGGGCAAGACGCGAGATCGTTGTTTTACCTACGCCTGAGACCCCAGCAAACAGAAATGCCCGTCCATTGCGCACGGCACTTGCGGCGTGCACCAGCAGTCCGCCCTGCTTCGCAAGCAGCAGCGAGTGCAGCACGCGGAAGGCAGCGTCGATGGCATAGGGAGTGGCAGCCTGGCGAATGTGCCCGCGCCGCAAGGACGGGTCCAACTCGGCACGGAAGTCGCCGCGTTCCAGGATCCAGCGATTGCGTTCGAAGCGCACACTCAGATCGTCGTCGGGGTCGATCTCCTCCGCAAGTATCTCCTGCGGTGCGATCTCCACATCGAGCTCGAACACTGGTTCCGCATTCGGATTGACGAAGCCGCCGTAGCGGTTCCAAAGGATCGGAAGGAACTCGGCGTTGTCGGTCCGCACGGCGATCGGCATTCCGCCGATCTCTATGACTACAGCATCTTTCATGCGGCATTCCTCAGCGCTTCAACAAGGTTCTATCTCTTCTGCGCAGGCGGAGCAGGATGCGTGTACAGAGTCCGGAATGGCGTACGACGGAAGAGCTCACGCGATGCCAGCGTGCCCGCCTACGGCCACGGATCGCCCGTTTCTGACGATGGACACGACATCACCCAGGAGTTCGTCGTGGTGGAATGGCGGGTCGTCGAAGGAGTTTGTATCGCCGCGCGTGATCAATCGATCGCCTTGCTGGCTCACCAACCTGTGGGCCACGAATGCGCGATTCCGATAGCACAATACGATCCGGCCGGCGCGTACTTCCGACGCACGACGCCGGCGCACCGTCAGAATGTCCCCCGGCCAGACCGAGGGGAGCATGCTGGTACCGGTAACTCGCAAACGACCTTCTCCAAATCGGCGAATGATCTCCGCAGTGAGTTCTCCTTTGACGGCATGCCGCTGCTCTTCGAGCGCTTGCATGGGCTAGGAGGTCTTGCGGTTTGCGCGGCATGAGCCCTGAGTGGCCTGGACCTTGCCACAGCTCAACGCTCCGGTTTCGAAGAGGCGCTCCTGACGAAAAGCAGGCTTTTCATACGGCTTTCTTGCAGCGCCTTCGTGCTCAAGAGGGCTCTTGTCAGAGGTGATCTTTTCCGCTTCGTTCATTCTCGCCTCGTCGACTATCTCGCTTGTAGATGGATCATTGTGTGGGGAACCTTCAGCGTTTCTGCTGGAGGACACTGGCGCGGACCTGCAATGTGGCTCGATTATATCCGTGGGGCTCGGAGAAATCGGCTGGGGAGACTGGTTGGCTTGACCTCACTATAAACGGTGTTCGCAAAATCCTACCTGCCCCATTCGGGGGATAGGCATTATTGCTGTTGACGGTAAAGTTTCCTTAGACCGCTGTCATCTGACAACGCAGGAAATCTCTGCCCGCGTTAGACCTCCGCTAAGATGGAGTCGTCCGAATACTCGCATCGACTCATCAGCCGGCAAATTTTCTCCAAACAAACTTTTTCAGGAGCCTTGTGCATGACCAGGATGAATGCTTTTTGTAGGTGGAGCCTTTCAGCAGTGGCTTTCGTTTTTTCCTCTGTTGTGGCGACCACTGCCCACGCCCAAAGCAATCCCGGTGCCGGTATTCCTGAGGACTGGAGCCACCACCACGTTCTTTTCTCAAGCCCCGGAACATTCGACGAGGCCCTGCGGAATCGCACCGTGGCGAAGTGGAGCAAGATCGTCAATGAGCCGCGCTTCCAAATCCAGCAGATGCGTCGCAGCCTGCTGCAGCGGGCCGGCATGGGCCGCGAACACCGCCATGAGCCGCTGCTGAAGACCGACTGGAGCATGAACCTGGGATCCGGCGCCACGGTAGGCGCAGGTCAATATCCTGCGAAGTACACCTTTGCGACGACGACGGCAAGCTGCAGCGACTGGGTCGCTTACAACACGGGCATCGCGGGCGTCTCCGGCGGCCAGGCGAACATCGTGGCTTACAGCAACCTCTACGATACGACCTGTCCGACGCCGAATCCGTCCATCTCATGGTCGTACTTCACCGGAACCGGACGAGCCGCGACATCTCCCATCATCTCGGGCGACGGCTCCAAGATCGCCTTCATCGAAAATCCCACTTCGGGTGCCGCGGTTCTGCGCATCCTGCAATGGCATGCCGGTCAGGGCACCCCGGCTGTCGCCAAGACTCCGGATCATGTGTACACCAACACCGTGGCGGGGAACGCCGGCAACACCGCGTGGAACAGCACCAACTGCCCGACTTCAGCATCCTGCATGATCAGCGTCGCTTTTCAGGACGGAGATCAGGACACCAGCTCGGCGCCCTTCTACGACTACATCCACGACGCCCTTTATGTGGGCGATTCTTCCGGCAAACTCCATGAATTCACGGGTGTCTTCGGTGGAAGTCCAGGGGAAGTCACCACCAAGTGGCCCATCACGGTGAGCGCCAACAAACTCACCGGCCCGGTACTCGATGCGGGTGCAACAACGGCAACGGGCAACATCTTCGTGGCAGACTCCGGGGGATTTCTGTATGGCATCAACCCCTCCACGGAAACGATTGTGATGACCAGCAGCAAGCTTGCCTATGCCTCCAGCACCGTCGGCATCGTCGACGCTCCGATGGTTGACTCCACCAGCGGGCAGGTCTATGTCTTCGTCGGGCAGGATGCCAACATCACCACCAACGTGGGCTGCGATCCCGGAACGGCAGGATTCGGCTGCAGCGGTGTCTTCCAGTTCGCCACCACCAACACCACTATCGGCACGGGAGTCTGCAATCCGACCAGCACGACTGCCTGGTCAGGAAGCAACTGCGGAGTGGAATCGGACTATGGCGTTGGGACCACCGCCACGCCTACCATGTATGACGGAACCTTCGACGATATTTATTTTTCCAGCGCCACTGGAAAGGCCGGCAACCTCTGGGCTTGCGCGCCCGTCCGCAACTCGGTCGCCAGGTTGTCCTATGTTCCCATCCAGACGAGCGGCTCCATCGTCTCAACGGGCGTGGTCGGCATTGCCACGACGGTCGCCGCGGTAACATCTGCTACCGCGAACTGCTCACCCGTCACCGAGATATATGGCAGCGGCGGCGGCACAACAGACTACATCTTCCTCAGCGTCAGCGCGAATGGAAACATCGGCACGATCAATACTTCGCCCGCGTGCACGACTGGCTGCGTTTACAACTTCGCAGTTGGCAACGGGACCACGATTGCAGTGCCGACTCAGGCGACGCAGGCCATCGCGTCTACCAGCGGATCCAGCGGCATCATCATCGACAACGCGCTCAGTGCTGCCGGGGAATCGCAGATTTACTACACGCCCCTTGCCAATCAGACATGCGGGGGGAACGGAACGACAGGTACAGGTACTGGCGGATGCGCAGTGCAAACGTCCCAAACGGCTCCCTAGCTCCACAAGACAACCGAAACACCGCTGAAGAAACACTGATCCGAGACGTCGCCCTGCTGCTCAACGCAGGATGGCGTCTCGGATCAGCCGTACAGGGCGTAGAAGCCGGACCTGCCAGGCTGAGGTGCATCCCAGGCCTGCTGCGAAGACGTAGTCTGCTTCGATGACACGCGCCAGCAGTATCCGAAAGTGATTGATCCGGCCACGCAGCCGATTGCCGGGAAGCTCTATCTCGAGATAGAACGCGTGCAGGGCGCGCCAGTCCAAGGGCTGGGCGGATGTTGTCAGGAGGCGATGCCATAATCGATCCGCTACAAGCTCCGAATGTTTCAATTGCGCAGGCGAGGCCAACGCGAAAGGCGGAGCGGGAATCGCTGGCCGCAGGCGTCGCGCCATCGCCAAACCCAAAGCTAGCAGGGTCCCGCCTTGCGCGACCTCCGGTGCTTCATGGACCTGTGACGATAGATCGAGCCTCTCAAAGGCCAGGCAAAGGTCCAGCACAAGGCTGATACGTTCGAATCGATGGCGTACTCCATGAAGACACAGGTAGAGCAACTCGTCCCGCGGCGCAAGTAGCCAGCAACGCTGGCCGTGAAAAGACGTCTGCTGTGCACGCTTTAGAACACTTCGTATGTCGAAGTCGAATGCTAGAGGATTGTCCACATCGTGGTGTAATTCCACGCTCGTGTGCCCCTTGCGCCACTGTCGATGGTAGTCGTCGGGCGTTTCGGGTTTGAACCCAAGCGCGGAGAGCACCCGTTCCCCCCGGACCAGATCACCCTGCGCAATAAGCAGGTCCAGATCGTGAGAGACGCGCAGTGATGCGTCTCCATAGAGCCGCTCTGCCAGGAAAGGCCCTTTCAGCGGAACGACCCTGATTCCCTCTTCGCCGAAAGCCTGCAGAATTCTTTCCAGCTCCGAACTCCAGTAGAACGCTGCAATTGCGGCATCGCGCTTTATCCGCTCCAAACGCGCGGACATCTCCGGCTGAAGAGAAGTCCGCCGGCTAAAGGCGTGCGCAACCCAAGGGTGAACTTGTTCCTCTTCGGCCAGGGCGAGTCCCTGTTCCAGATCGCACCGGGGGTCGATGTCGGCTGCATCGCCATCGCGCAGCAGGCCCAGCAGACACTTCATGCCCGGCCTCATGGGTGTGCTTGGTTCAAGCTCCGCTTCTTGCACAAGCAACTCCCAAAGGCAATTGGTTCCCGGCATCGCCAGCAGGCAAAGAATAGCATTCGCTCGCTTCGCCGCCTTGCCCGGCTTATCCAACCGGGGAGACGTGGGAACGCTCGTCCCCGATCAGCGCGCCGAGGTTGCACGGATGAACCACAGGTTCTTGGTTCCGAGCCCGAGATAGCCATTTCGATCCACCCTTTGCCCAAGAAGCTGGCACCCAGGAACCGATCCCTCCGTGGTCCGAGACGATCGGCGTTGCGATATGCTGGATGTCTTGTTCGTAAGCAACCCGCGTGGCGACTTCGTCTCGCATCCTGAGGATCATCCAGTGGGTCATCTAAAAAGAAGTGCAAGCGGGCTGATTGTATTTCTTGTCGTAATCGGGCTCGTGGTTTGGGCTCCGGCGTGTGCGTGCGCGCAGTGGAAGCTCGCCTGGAGTGATGAATTCTCGGGTCCTGCGGGTGCTGCACCAGACTCAGCGAAATGGAAGTTCGAGTCAGGAAATCACGATGGTTGGGGGAATCACGAACGGGAGCATTACTGCGCACCGGGAGTGGCCGGACAGAGTGGCTGCGACATGGATCACCCAAATGTCAGGCTGGACGGCGCGGGCAATCTAATAATCGAGGCCAGAAAGGAGACGTCTGACGGAAGATGGACCTCCGGCCGCATGAGTACCCGGGAGTCCTTTACGCAGGCCTATGGCCGATTCGAAGCGCGGATCAAATTGCCCGTGGGCCAGGGTCTTTGGCCTGCCTTCTGGCTGCTCGGGGCGAACATCCAGTCAGCAGGCTGGCCCGGGTGCGGCGAGATCGACATCATGGAGAACGTTGGCAACGAGCCCTCGAAGGTGCATGGAACCTTGCATGGTCCGGGCTACTCAGGAGCGCACCCGTTGACCAGCTCTTATGCCCTTCCCGCAGGCCAAACCTTTGCGGATGCTTTCCATGTCTTCGCAGTGGAGTGGGAGCCGAACGTCGTCCGCTTTTATGTTGATGACGTACTCTACGAAACGCAGACTCCCGCCAACCTTCCCACAGGGGCAAAGTGGGTCTACGACCATCCTTTTTTTATCCTGCTCAACTTTGCCGTTGGTGGCAACTGGCCGAAAGATCCCGACGAGACGACGCCTTCTTCTGCGGTCATGCTCGTCGATTATGTTCGCGCCTACGCCCGCAAATAGAGGTTAGCCGAGCCCGGTGCCATGCTACGCCCGCTTCAGACCAGCCGAATCAATGTGCAGGAGTAAGCGGGCACCGGAATGCTAAGCTTGCCCCCATTCACTTGTAGACGCTTGCCTGCCTTGAGGGGAAGACGACCATCCTCTCCCAGAACCGCTCCGTTGTACGTGAGCCCAGCCTTGCTGTCGATCGCCGGCGCCTGCAGCAGATCAATTGCCGCCGATTTGATTTCAGCCCGGTATCCAGTCAACGTCAAGTCGACGCTGCGAGCATCCTTGTTGAAGATGATCAGGAGATCGCTCCGGCCATTCTGGCTGGCCGCATAAGCGGTGAGGTTCGCATCGTTCGTTCCAAGGCTGGTGGGGTGTATGGTCTTTCCCGCAAACTGCTGCGCCAGCGCCAGGCCGTAGAACTCCGGCCGCACCACAAAGCCGCTGCTCGTTGAGCCGACGATGGGCGAATAGAAGCCATTTGCTCCTCCATGAAGATTCACGCCGGCGCACCCAAGGGAGGCAAGCGACAGGCAGAAGTCCGCGGCCCAAAGCGCGGAGGCGAAGGTATCGCTCACCCCCGGCTTGCCCGCGTTGTAGCAGGAATTTCCCTCCGACATGCGAAACGGCAGACCCGCTGCCTTGGCCGATTCCAGAGGCTCGCGACAGGAGTTGTTGAAGCGCGTCCCCGGATGCAGGAGCAGATCGATATTCATGCGCGGGTCGCTGGGTGGGCCCTCGGGATAATAGTGGCTGGTTGCCATTACCACCTCTTTGGGAACGTCCTGCGTAAAGCGCTTGACCCACTGCGGATTCCAAGCGGTATCGGGCCCCGCAACCATGACATGGGGCAACTTGTCGTGAAAGGCGGCCCGAAAGGTCTTCCACTTTTCGAGGAACTCTTCGTAGCTCCAGGGCTTGTTACCCTGATCGCGATGCCGGAAGAGATCTGGCTCGTTGCCGAACTGCACACAAACCAGCTTTGATCCGAGAGTCTTCGAGACGAAGGTAGCCTCAGCAAGCGCCTGCTCCAGCGTACCCAGGCCCAGGTTGAGCCCGTAGATGCAGGTCCATCCCGTCGCCTGAAGGAAGGCATTCAGATTCCGGATGGAACGCGGGGTGATGGTGAAAGTCCGCGGCTCGCGATGGCCAGGGTCAGGTCCCACTAATCCGCTCGGCTCCGGCGGGGTGCCTGGCTCGGTCCCGGACCAGGCTGTGAATTCGCTCAGATTGCCGCCAAGACGCAGGACTCCGGCGGGGCTGAGTCTCTTGAAGATCTCAATCAGGCTTGTGTTCTCGCTTGCGAAATAATCGGGGTACACAAGCTGCCCACTCTCGTAGCTCAGTCCCATGAAGTCCGTTGGAACACTTGCCAACTTCGTTGCGGGATCCATCGAAAGTGAAACGGGGACCGCGACCGCCTGGGCGAGCAGCTTGTGCGGAGCACCAAGCGCAGATGCTCCAATTGCTGCGGTGATGGAGCAAAACTCTCTTCTAGATAGGGACTTCATGTCGATCGCTTTCTTCTGGACGTTTGTTGAAGCTTCGTTTGCAAACGGTCGCAGCGATGCCCGCTTCGCGGGCAAGCCGGTCTCCGCCTGCGCACCCAGGGAACGGTCCTGCGCGCACAGGCGGAATCGTTGACCGAGCGCCAAGATCAGAAGTAAAACTTCCCGGCGATCTCAATCTGACGTGGACTATTGACGGCGGTCGGGACGGCAGTTCCGCTCAGTTTCCCAAAGTACGCACTGGTTGGGTCTGTGCTGATATTTCCGAATTGTGGATGGTTCAGAAGGTTGGTCGCGTCGAGTCGAAGCTGCAAGTGTATGGTCTCAGTGAAGTTGAAATTCTTGCGGATACCGGCCGTGATGGTATTGGTGGGCGGGTTTCGAATATCACCAAACGTTTGCGGGTAGAGAGTGTTACGCACGGTGAAGTCGTTGTATATACCATTTTTTGCGGTATCCGTCGCCGTGGGAACGTAATTGTAACCCGGCAGTGACGAGACCCCGGTCCAGCTGGGATACGTTTGAATAGTTGCGACCGGTGTGGTTTTCGTTGGATAGGGGACGAAGGCCGTAGTGTCGAAGTAAGTGCCAGTCCTTCCCCTCGTCACGTTTGTGTTCGGCGAAGCATCGCCGCGGTAGAAGGATGAGTTGGTCGGCAGAACCAGCGGCGTTCCGGATTGGAAGTTATAGATGCCGGTGAGCTCCCAACCACCCACCACTTGTTCCGTCGCGCGATTGACATGCCCGAGAAAGGGCTTGTCTTTGCCGAAAGGAAGCTCGTAGATGGGCGTCAGTGTGTAGTGGAAACGCACATCGTTACTGTAGATCTGCCGCGGCAGGTAGAGCGAGATGCTGGTGTTCCCGAGGTAGAAGTCCTGCGTATAGTTGCGTCCCCAGGTGAAGGCTTGCAGCAGGCTGAACCCGTTGGAGTAACGCCGTTCCACCTTGGTCAGCAACGCATAATAAGTGGCCTTTCCACCGTTGGTCGTGTCGGGGATATCGTTGTTGACCAGCGGATTGGGACGCAGGAGTTGCGAGGCATTGACGGTGCTTGAGGTGTAAAGCCCTGAGGTCACAGGAAGTCCGGCGACACCCTTGTAGGGGTTGGCGACGGGAGTATTTCCGGAAAGCGTATCCAGCGGGCGGCCCTTGGAATCAAATTGCGGACTAAACGCAGCCAGGTAGGCAGCGGTTGGAATTGCATTTGTAGGGATGGCTAATGCCAGATTGTGGCTCCGCGCGTAGGTTCCACCGATCTCGAACAGGAATTTTCTGACCTGTTGCTGCAGGCTTGCGCTCGCTTCATCGACATAGACGCGGCCATACCTTGGGTCGGTGTATCCGGTGACGGTTCCGAGGTTGGTCTGCTCCGCCAGGGTGTTTCCGGTTGGCGCCGTCAGGCCGTCAGGATACGGATTCAAAAGCGAGGAGACACTTCCCGTCGTGGGGTTGGTGTACGGATGGTAAAAGTTATCGCTGGTTGGCGTGTAGTTGGTGGTGGCGCCGAAGCCTGCCTGGCTTGCTGTGTCGAAGCTCGCCTGAACGAATCGGCCTAGTCCCCCGCGAATGACGGAATCAGGATGGAAGCGATAGGCGAAGCCCAGGCGCGGCTGGAAGTAGATATATCTCGGGTTGTAGATCGTTGCAGGAGTGCCATGCACACCGGAATAGTCGAAGGCTCCCATGGAGACGAAGGTCGCCGGGTTCGACCGGTAGGCCTGCAACAATTGGACCCCGGCATTGGTCGAAGTGGCCCCGACAAGCGTGGCGTAGTTTGCTTGCGAGGGCGTCGTTACGGCCGTCTGCACGTAAGTGGGGTCGTAGCGTGTGTAGTCCTTGTTGTGCCGCTCCGTTACGCCGGTCTGGTAGTCCCAGCGCAGACCCAGATCCAGTGTCACCTTCGAAGACACGCGCCAGTCGTCCTGGAAGTAAGCGGCCGTGTAGTGCTGAGACCAGAACGCGGTCGGGTTGGTCGACAAGGAGCCGGAGACAGGAAGTCCAAGCAAAAACTGTGCGACGTTGGAGCCATTGCCCTGGCTCGCTCCGCAATTGCTGATCGGGTTTTGGCACGTCCAGGAATCGGAACTGGTGTTGGTGGCGCTCCCGAAGCTGAAACTTCCCCCGGAAGCCGCGAGGTTGCCGCCGGCGTTCTGCTGGATCAGGTGCTCGAATCCGTACTTCAATGTGTGGTTATGGAAGGTGTGGGTCAGCGCCGCGTCGATTGTCTGAAACGTATCCGTCGTGTAGGAACCGCCGTTGGCCGTTCCGAGCCCGCCTTGCTCCGCTCCGTTGACCACCCCCGTGAACAGAGGAATGCTTTGCTGCGGCATCTCGCCGGCGTAGGTGCTGGACAAGCCAAGTTGCGCCGCCGGATAGTGCGCCGAACCGGAAAACGCGTTCCCATAGGTGTTGAGGATGTTGTATTTCAAGTCAAGGACCATACGCGGATTCAGGACGATATTGTGATCGAGTGTGAAAGTTTCCTGGTTGCGGGCCTGGTCGAAACTGTTCAGAACGTCGTTGGCGAAGCCTCCGAAGGGGTTGAAGCTCGTCTCCGTGTAGTGATTACGGCTGATGTTCGCGTAGGAGTGATTGCTGTTGTTCCAGGCCTGATCGAGCCGGATCATGTAACCGCCATACAGGTCGCGCTGTACTTCCTTCTTGACGAAGTTATTCGCATCGGAGGAGATGCTGAGGTCCGGTGCCCGGTCCGGCATCGGCAGAAGCGCCAGAATCGCGGTGGCGAACGGTGAGATGCGCGTGGACGGAACCACATTTCCGGGAAAGGCTGTGCGATTGCCCGTGGAGGTGTTGATCGTCGCGGGGTCGTACACCGTAAAGGGCTGAATCGCGGGGGCTGGCGTCTTGGTCGTCGTGCAGCCGCCGTTGCCGTAGATGATGCCGCTGTTCACGAAGCAGGTCTGGCTGAAGTCGCCCTGACGCTCCAACGCTGAAGGAACGGACATGAAGCCCTGGTTGACGGGCGCATTGTTGTGGATGCCCGTGTAGGAGAAGAAGAAAAAGGTCTTCCTCTTCCGCCCGTCGTAAAGAAGCGGCAGCCACACTGGGCCTCCGATGGTTCCACCGTACTGATTGGTATGGACCGCCTGTAGATTCCCGCCCCAGATGTGCGCGTTGAGGAAGTTATTTTGGTTGTACTCGTAAAGGCTGCCGTGAAAGTCTTTCGTCCCGGTCTTGCTCACCATGTCGAGCGTCGCCCCGCTCTGGCGGCCGATGGACGCATCGTACGCATTCGACGTAACCCGGAACTCGGAGATCGCGTCCTGCGGCGGGATGAAGGCGATCGTGCCGCCGGAACTGGAATCGTACGCTCCATCCAACCTGTACTGCTGGGCATAGTTACTGTTCTGCGCGCCGCTGCCGGCGACTGAACCGCTGCCATTGTCCTGTATCTGCGAAGCTCCGTTGGTGGACCAGAGGTAGACTCCGCCGGACACACCATTTCCGACAACGACGCCCGGCGTCAGGCCGGCCAGCAGCGTCGGCACCTGACTCTGGGACGGCAACTCCTCCAGTTCCTTCGTGGTGATGACGGTTCCCGAGACTGCGGCGTCGGTATCGATGAGCGGCGCTTCCGATGCAACACTCACTGTTTCGCTCACCGATCCGACTTGCAGGTGAACGTCGGCGGTTTTCTTGTCGTCCACCTGCAGTTCGATCGCGTCGTGCCGCGTGACTTTGAAGCCGGTGGCGTTCACCTCGAAGGTGTAATGCCCGGGGTTCAACGCCTGCACCTGCCACTCGCCGGCCCGGTTGGTGGTCGCAGTCTGGACGACGCCCGTCTCCACCGACGTGACGGTTACCGAAGCCCCGGCTACCGACGCATTGGACGGGTCCGTGACCTTGCCCGCCAGGGACGCTCGTGATTCCTGGCCGAATGAGGGCAGGCTCAAACCGAAGAGCAGCGGCAGTGCGGCGGTAACGGCAAGTCTCAATCTCGTTCGGGGTGTTCTCATATTCTTCTCCTGGCTAATCAGCCCGCGACGTGCAGCAGGGTCTCGTTTTGGCAATGGGCTTCGTCGTCTTCGGTCCTGCCGCGAGCTTTGAAGAGCCGAAATCGTGACGCCACACTAGAGGCCGCTTGAGGAACCTGTCTTGTGAATTCGTCGTGAGAAAAAGTTAGAGGCGCGCGATCGCTTGAACCTTCCGGAGATTTAGGCGAAATGAGACTGAAACTAGCGGATTCCATGGGCCTGTGGAAGTTGTTAGAGTTTGTTAGAGTTTCCGTAAAGCGCTCTGTTAGAGCCGGTTGGCCCTGTCGATCATCGCGCCTGTCGGGGGCGAGTCCCCCAAAACCCAAGAATTGCGGACCGGGGAAAATGGGGTGTAAAATTCGCCATTGTGCAAACGATCGAATCGCCTGAGCTGAGCACGCCCGAGCGGACTGAGAAGGATTTAGAAGTAGCGGAGGTCGACTGGCTCCTGACCTCCGGCGTCCTCGGACGCGCGGTCAGCCTGATCCGCGTCTTGAAATACATCTGTGCGGAACACTTCGAGGGCCGGACAGACCAGATCCGGGAATGCACCATCGCCGTCGAGGCGTTGGGGCGGAGACCCGACTTCGATCCACAGACCGACACCATCGTTCGAGTGACGGTTCACGCACTGCGCAAGCGTCTGCTTGAAATCTATCAGCGCGAGGGCGCGACACGACCCCTGCATCTGGTTATCCCGCCGGGACGCTACGCCCCTTGCTTCATTCATCGCGAACCGCATCGTCCAACATCCCCTCCGCCCATCGCCGGGGTCGCTGAACCGGAAAGACCCGAGCCGGTGGCCGCTTCCGGCAGTTCCCCAGACGGACCCGCTGATCCTCCGCAGGGAAGGCCGCCGACGCCACCAGAGAGGCGGAATCTCGGCATCGCGATTGGGCTTCTCGCAGCCGTGGCCGTGGCAATGGCGTGGTTTGCGCATAGCGCATGGGTGAAGAAGGTTCGCCCTGGGGCTTCCGCCGTGCCCGCGCCAGCCGCGCTCATCCGCGCGCTGATGGGCGGCGAGGGACGCACCTATGTGGACCACTCCGGGAACACATGGACCTCGGCCAATTATTGCCAGGGAGGTGCCAACGTCGCGGTGCCAGCCGAACGCATCGAGGGCACCGAGGATGCGGCCCTGTATCTGAGTGGCGTGCGTGGTATCGCCCATTGTGTCTTCCCGGTTAAGCCGGGATTTCACGAGATCCATTTCTACTTCGCAGAAACATCTGATCTTCCAGCTGCGACCCGGGTGGCGACCCTTTCGATTAATGCGGGCCCAGGAATGGACGTGGATGTCGTGGACGAGGCAGGCGGTAACCGCATTGCGACCTCGACAGTGGTGACGGGTGTTGCCCCTGAAAACGATGGCGCGATTCATGTCGACCTTACCAGCGAAGTGTCGCTTTTGAATGCGGTGGAGATTCTCCCGGCGACCTCGGCCAAGCTGTTACCCGTACGCATCGTTGCGAGTTCGCAACCAATCGTTGACGCGGCGAACCAGCTTTGGATGTCGGATCGTTACTTCAGTGGCGGACGCCACGGCCTGGCGCCGGATTCTACGGCCAGGAAAGATCTCGGAATCCTGGCGTCTGACCGGGTTGGCCGCTTTCGGTACAACATCCCAGCGGTTCCTTTGGCGCGATATCGCGTGAAACTCTACTTTCGTGAACCGTGGTTTGGGGATAATAACGGGGGTCCGGGAAGTCGCGTGTTCGACGTGGCATGCAATGGCGTGCTCTGGCTGAAAAACTTCGACATCCTTGCAGAAGGCGGTGCAGAGCCCGTCACGAAAACGTTCGAAGATGTCCAGGCAAGCGCCAGCGGCCGCATCGAAATTTCCTTCATGCCGGTCGTCAATTATCCGGTGGTCAATGCCATTGAAGTGGCTCCGGATTGAAGAACGTCTCGGTATCTCTCGCGGTCCCACGAGACACACAATTCTTCTTGTGATTGGTGGCGGTGGACAGAATCGAACTGTCGACCTACGGGTTATGAGTCCGTCGCTCTAACCATCTGAGCTACACCGCCGGGTGTGGGGAGAAGGGCCGCAAATGCTCGCTGACGCTTGAGCGCCGCCCATCTCTCCATGATACGAGGCACATCCGGCAAGGTCAAACCGCGCCTTAGCTGCTCCCATTTCCTTGGCTGTCTTTCTGCCTCGGATCCACCTGCTGGCGCTTCGGCGATATTCCCGCGAGCAGTCTCGTCGCGTAAGTTGCAAACGTTTTATCCGAAAACTCCACAATGACATCGGTCCCGTCAATGCGTTCCACCGAGACCACCTGCAGACCGGTTTCGGTTTCCATGGCTCGATCCCCTTTTTGCCGAATGAGATGCCCGCTCGCGCTCTCGTCGCGTCTATTATCCACACAGGAGCTTGCCCCATCCGTACTCTAGGCGTCATTCCGGCCCGTCTCGCCTCCACGCGCCTCCCCCGCAAGGTGCTCCGGCCAATCGCCGGTCGGCCCATGCTCGCCTGGGTGTACGACGCGGCGCGAGCCTGCCCGCAGCTTGATCACCTGATCGTCGCCACCGATTCCGACGAGGTCGCTTCACTTTGTCACGAGAACGGCTGGCCTTTCCAGTTCACCAGCCCCGACCTTCCCAGCGGATCCGATCGCGTCCATGCGGTGGCGCGGCTGCACCCCGCCGAGATCTACGTCAACATACAGGGCGACGAGCCGCTGCTCCGACCCGAACATATCTCCGCCCTGCTTCTGCCCTTCAGCGATTCTGAAGTGGTCGTCACCACGCTCAAGGTCGCGTGTCCCAACGAAGAGCTTGCGAATCCCAACGCGGTCAAGGTCGTCTGCGCCCCCGGCGGCAATGCGCTTTACTTCTCGCGAGCCACCATCCCGCATGATCGCGACCTTTGTGGCGTACCTGTTTGGAAACACCTCGGACTCTATGCCTACCGCGCCAAAACCCTTTCGCGGTTTCACGCGCTCGCGCCCAGCCCACTCGAGCTCGCCGAGCGCCTGGAACAACTGCGGTTCCTCGAACATGGCATCCCTATCCATGTGGCCGAGACACCCTTCCCCACCATCGGCGTCGATACGGAGGAAGATCTTGTCGCCGCCGAGAAGTTGTTGGTCGAACGCCGCTGAATCAGCGCGCAACGACATCCATCGTCCGCCATGGACCCAGCCGCAGCGCACCTCCTGCTCCGAGGGACCAGACTCTCCAGCGGTATTTTCCCGAACTCGCCGCGAAGCGGGCTTGCACCTGTGTGCGCAGACGCGAGTTCGCGTCCGGCACGAAGTACAGGTTCGACGGCATCCATCCATTTTCGTCCCGCTGCCACTCCACCACCTGGAAGGTCGCACCGCCGAAGTTGTCCCACCACAGCTGCGGCTGTGCCGTCACACTGGCGCCATCCAACGGCGCCGCCTGCGAGACTCCGCGCACCTGCGTTCCCTCGCTCAGCACGGCGATCGCTCTCCCGTCTTCCGCCGCTCGTAACAGGCGGAAGGCATCGTCAAGTGGCTTCGTATCCATATTCGGCGTCATCTGCAGCAGATGCCAGTGCTGCGCCGCATCCCTCCGCAGGAGCGTCAGTGCATGCACCACGCCGAACGCCTTTGGACCATAGACAACGCCGCGCAACGTGAGGATCGCAAGACTGCCAAACCGCGCTTCGTCCACCACGTCGCTCCACGTGCGAACGCGATCGGTCCAATCGTCGCGCATGGTATGGTTCTGCACCGATGCGAACCAGTCGGGCTTGAACCGTGCCATTTCGGGGTCGGCCTCTGCTTCCGGGCTCCCGCCCAGCAGCATTACGTTCAGCGCGCGGATCGCCACCTTGCCCGGCTCGCTCAATTCGCGCTGAGTTTCCCAGTGACCGAACTCCTGCGGCACACCATAAAGCCGCGCCACCAACGCTTCCGCCCCTTGGAGATTATGTGCGTTCGCCAGAATCGCCGCGTCGACCCCTCTGAACTCGCTCGGCCGCTCGACACGTTCACTTTCATTGTGAGGCGTGTAGGTCCAGGCGGCGTTCCACACCATGGCGATTCCGGTTTGTGATCCGCGCCGCTGCATCTGCGTCCACGCAGGCGGCAACGGCCTGCCTACCAGCACGTCCGGCGCGTCGTAAGTTCCCGCGACCGCCGCAAGACTCGCTTCCAGCGTGTTGCTGAAGACATCCACAAAGACCAGCTCCGCTGAAGACAGTCCCTCCATATCGCGGATGAACTCATCCCATCCCGGCGTCCGCTTGGGACGTACGCTCGTGCCCGGACGGTTCGCGGCCACCGAAGCCGCCGGCAGGTCTGTCGTAGATACCCCAAACTCCGCCATCGTACGTCCGGCGTCGCCCGCATTCCCGCCCGTCGCGCTCGCCGACGCGCCAAAGCTCCCCGCGGTCTGACCCGCATCTCCGGCATTCTTTCCAGTGGAACCTGCCGTCTGGCCGAAGCTCCCTGAGGTCTGCCCGACGTCTCCCGCATTCGTCCCGACGGAGCCTGCGGTTCTGCCGAAGGTGCCGGCCGTCTGGCTCTGTACCTCGGTGGGAAGCTGCGCCGCCGCCACTGCGCTTCTCGCCCGGATACCCGGTCCGCTTGCATTGCTGACGATCCACACCACCAGTCGCGTCCGATGCGGTGCCTGCGCAGTCGCCGAGCCCGCCAGCAGCAGCAAAGCCGCCGCCCAGCCGCCGAATTGACGGCACGCCTTCTTCAGCAACTGGCTCATCGCGTCGCGCCCTCCGGAAATCGTCTGCCTGTAGACTATTCCGACTCGCCGCGACCCTGACCGTTATCCACAGTTTGAATTTCCAGCCGGAGGTTGTCGCCCTGGACGCACGCTGCCACGCTCGCCAGCGAACTCACCACCCACGCTGCACCGGCTGCCCTCAGCTCGCCGGCATCATGCGTCCCCAGCACGCCCAGCACCCGGCAGCCCGCCGCCTTGCCCGAGCCCACACCCGTCGGCGCATCCTCCACCACCACGCACTCCGCAGCCGCAAAGCCCAGCAGCTCGCGCCCGTCATGTACGGCTCCGGATGCGGCTTGCCGTTTACCACATCGTCCCCGGCGATCAGCCGCTCCGGCACCGGCAGCCCCGCCGCCTTCAGCCGCGCCACCATCAGCCGCCGCGTCGCCGACGTCACGATCGTCCAGCGCTCCGGCGGCAGCGACTCCAGCAGCTCGCGCACGCCCGGCAGCACGACTTCAGATCGGCCGACGTCCTCGATCTCCATGTCCTCGATCAGCCGCAGCCCTTCGGCGATCTGCTCCTGGGTGAAGTCCGGCCGCAACTTGGCATGATCTCCACCGCGCGCGTCCCGTGCGGAATCTCGAACTCGTTCCGCGTTCGGCACGCCATAGTGCGTCGCCCACCGCCGCCAGCACCGATTCACCTCGCAATCGAGCTGACCAGCACGCCATCCATATCGAACAGCAGGCCCTTGCTCGACGATCACAGCCCTCGAGATCCTCCGATCCCACCTCGCAAGCTGCGACAGCTCAATCGTCCTACCCTGCCAGCACGAACGCCTGCGCCGCCTTCAGCACCGCTGCCACGCTCTCCACCGAGCAGCTCTCGCAGTACACGCGCAGCAGCGGCTCCGTGCCGCTGGCGCGCAGCAGCAGCCACGTCTCCGCCGCGTTCGGCTTGCCCGCGCAGGCCGGGTTCTCCAGGAAGAACTTGATGCCGTCCAGCGTCTCCACCTTCAGCACCTTCATCCCGGCGAACTCATCGCCCGGCTCGCCAGCCTTCGCGCGCGCGATCGCCGACTGCTTCAGCTCGTCGTCGATGTGCATGTCGATGCGCCCATACTGATGCTCGCCGATACTCCTCCTGCAGCGCCGCCACCAGCTCGCCCAGCGTCTTCTTCTCGTCCGCCATCACGTTCGCCAGCAGCAGCGCAGTTCAGCAGCCCGTCGCGCTCCGGCAGGTGCTTCGCTGATGCCCACGCCGCCCGACTCTTCGCCGCCGATCAGGATGTCCTTCTCCAGCATCAGGTCGCAGACATACTTGAAGCCGATGCCATGCTCATGCAGCTTGCGCCCATACTTCGCCGCGATGCGGTCCAGCATCTTCGTCGTGTTGAACGCGCGCGTCACATCGCCCGGCCAGCCCTTGCGCTCCAGCAGCCACTTCAGCAGGATCGCGAAGATCTTGTGCGCGTCCACCACGTTGCCGTGCTCATCCACCGCGCCGATGCGGTCCGCATCGCCGTCGGTGATCAGGCCGGCATCGCACTTCTCCTCCACCACGCGCTTCTGCGTCGCCGCGATGTGCGGCAGAATCGGCTCCGGATTGATGCCCGGAAACGCCGGGTTGATCTCGCTGCGCATCTCCACGAACGGAATGCCCGCCCGCGTCGAAGATCCCCGCGATGATACCCCGCGCCCGCGCCATACATGCGTGTCGATCAGGAACCGATAGCCCGAAGCCTTGATCGCCGGCAGATCGACGAACGCCTCCAGCGCCGCGATGTACGGCGGAGTGAAGTCCACTTCCTCGATCGCCGCCGGCGTCGCCGCCGCCGGCAGCGGCTTGTCGCAGGTAGCTCTCGATCGCCGCGATGATCGAAGGCTTGCCCGAGCCGCCATAGCTCGCCTTGTACTTCACGCCGTTCCACTCCGCCGGATTGTGGCTGGACGTAATCATCACGCCGCCCGCGGCCTTGCGCTCGCGCACCGCGAAGCGACAGCGCCGGCGTCGGCGTCACCCTGTTCGCCAGCGCCACCGGAATCCCCGCGCCCGCCAGCACCTCCGCCACCACCCTCGCAAACGACTGCGACCCAAAGCGCGTGTCCTAGCCGATGCACACGCCCGCCGTCGCATCCTCATGCTTCAGCACATAGTGCGCAATCGCCCGCGCCGCCACGCGCACATTCTCATAGGTAAAGTCGTCGGCGATGATGCCGCGCCAGCCATCCGTCCCAAACTTCACCACTCGTCACTCATCCGTCACTCGTCCTCTGCCTCACTGACCACTCTGCATCCTAGATCAAATCTTCCCGCCCAGCTCCTCATGCACCGCGCGCACCACCTTGCTCACATCCTGCGACCGCGTCCCGCGTCGTGATCAGCAGCGCATCGTCGGTCTCCACGACCACCAGTCCATCACGCCCAGCAGCGCCACCAGTCTTGCCCGGCGCATACACATAGTTGCCCGTCGGATTGAATCGCCACCAGCCCGTTCGTCGGCGCCGTCCATCACGTTGTCGTCGTCCGCTCTCGCCCAGGTGCTCATGCAGCGACGCCCACGAGCCCAGATCGTTCCACCCAAAGTCCGCCGGCAGGCAGTAGATCTTCGACCGCTGCTCGCCCTTCGCCGAGCGCGGCTCCAGCACCGCGTAGTCGACCGAGATGTTCTCGCACTTCGGATACTCCTCCGCAAACACCGCTCGAACTCCGGCGTGCCGTACGCCGCCGCAATCGTCTCCAGCAGCGGCGCCATCTCCGGCGCATGCTCGCGGATCGCATTCGCCAGCGTCCGCGCGCTCCACAGGAAGATCCCGCCGTTCCACGCGAAGTTTCCCGCCGCAAGAAACTGCTCCGCCGTGTGCTGGTCCGGCTTCTCGCGGAAGCGCCTCACCCGGCGCACCGGGATCGCATCGTCCGCGCACTCGTCCGGCATCGACGCGCGCCCTGCTCGATGTACCCGTAGCCGGTCTCCGGCCGCGTCGGCGGCACGCCCAGCACCACGATGTTCTCGCCCGCCGCCGCCAGCCTGCACGCCTGCGCGCGATCACCTCGGCAAAGCGCTTCACGTTCGCCACCACGTGGTCCGACGGAAAGATGCCCGAGCACCGTCTCCGGCTCGGTCTTCTCCAGCAGAAACGCCGCCAGCGCGCACGCCGGAGCCGTGTTGCGCGCCGCCGGCTCGCTCAGAATATGCTCCGGCAGCGACCGTCGGCAGCTGCTCCGCGATCGTCTTGTCCAGCCAGCTGGTTCGTGATCACCCAGACGTCGCTCGGCGTCGGCCACCGGCAGCAGCCGCGTCCAGCGTCTGCTGGATCATCGTGCGTTCGCCATCGAGCGCCAGCACCTGCTTGGCGCGCGCCCGGCGGCTGCGCGGCCAGAACCGCGTCCCACTGCCGCCGCCAGAATCACCGGCGCAAACCGACATGCTCCGTCTCTTGCTCATACGCTTCCATCGTATCCGCAAGGCAGACGCAGCACGCGAGGCGCTGCGCATCCGGTCGACACGCGTCCGTTGCACGCACTTGCTCGCACGACTTAGCCAGCTTGCGAAGAACTCCCGCATCCGCTCCACGCCCTTGTCGATCACGTCCGCCGACACCGCATACGACAGCCGGATGTGCTCCGTCGTCCCGAACGCCTCGCCCGGAACCACCACCACATGCGCCTCGCTCAGCAGCCGCGCCGCCACATCCGCCGCCGATCGTGATGCCGCCCTTGCCGAAGAACGCGCTCACATTCGGATACACATAGAACGCGCCCTGCGGCACCGTGCAGGTCAGCCCCGGAATCGTCTTGAAGCCCTCCAGCACGCGGTCGCGCAGCTTGATGTAGTCCGCCCGCATCTCCGCCACGCACTCCTGCGACGCCGGTCAGCGCGGCGATCGACGCCTGCTGCACCATGCTCGCCGCGTTCGACGTGCTCTGCGACTGCAGCTTGCTCATCGCGCGCGATGATCGGCTTCGGCCCCAGCGCAAAGCCCGCGCGCCAGCCGGTCATCGCATAGGTCTTCGAAAGCGAACCCAGCACGACGATGTGCTCCTTGCAGTCCGTGAACGACGCGCCGCTGACCGGCGTCGCCCTCGAAGTTCAGGTACACGTAGCACTCGTCCAGCAGCACATAGATGCCGCGCGCATGCGCCAGCCGCACGATCGCTTCCAGGTCCTCCGCCGCCATCACCGCGCCCGAAGGATTCGACGGCGTATTCAGGATGATCGCCTTCGTCTTGTCCGTGATCGCGGCTTCGATCATCTTCGCCGTCATGCGGAAGTTCTCGCTCTCGTCGCTCTCGCACATACACCACCACGCCGCCCGCATACTGGATGATGTCCTTGAAGCTACACCCAGTACGGCACCGGCAGAATCACCTCGTCGCCGTGGTCGACCAGCACCTGGATCGCGTTGAACAGCGCCAGCTTGCCGCCGGTCGTAAACACGCACTCGTCCGGCGCGTAGTCCGTGCCGAAATCCGCCGCGTGCCGCGTCGCACGATCGCCTTGCGCACCTCCGGCACGCCGGCCACGGCGGTGTAGCGCGTGAAGTCCTTCTTGATCGCCTCGATCGCCGCATCCTTGATGTGCCGCGGCGTCGCAAAGTGCGGCTCGCCCGCGCCAAAGTCGGCCAGGTCGATGCCCGTCGCCTTCAGCCGCAGCGCCTCGGCGGTAATCGCCATCGTGGCCGACACTTCAATCCGGTTGATCCGGTCGGTAAGAATCTTGGTTGCGGTCGCTGTGCTCATACCCAATAGTCTTTCAGAAATCCGTTCCGAGAGAAAGGGTGAGCGGAGGTGCAGGCTAGAATCGGCTCAGCCCGCTTTCCTGCCATGGCCTTTGCCGAGTCCTTGCGCTTCCACATCCTGCTCGACCTCGCCAAACGCCTTATCTTTGCGGTGGATGCGGTGCGCGTTCCGCTCCGCAGTCCCGATTTCCGCGCTCCGAAGCCGCCGCCTGGCGGCATCCCGATTCGCATGGCTTCCGGCTCGCACACCCTCGCCGCCTGGTTCGTCCGCGCCGAAGACCCGCATGCCCCCGCCGTCCTGCTCTTCCATGGCATCGGCGATCGCCTCCACTTCTGGCGTGAAGCCCAGTTCCTGCTTGCGCGCGCCGGTATCGCGTCGATGGTGTTTCACTACTCCGGCTACCCCGGCAGCGGGGGACGCACCACGCCCGCAGCGCTCGAACGCGACGCCCATGCCGCCTACGCCCGGCTGCGCAGCCTTGCCCCCGAATCACAGGCGACCTTCCTGCTCGGCTTTTCGCTTGGGACCGGCCTCGCCGCTTCAGTCGCTGGCTCACTGCAACCACCGCCCGCCGGACTCATCCTTGCCCAGGGCTTCACCTCGCTCCGCCACGCGGCCCGTCGAGCGGCACGTCCGGCTCCCTTCCTCGCCATCCTTCTCCCCGACCTTTGGCGGACGCATGAGCAGGTTCAGAAGCTCTCCATGCCACTGCTCCTCACGCACAGCACGGGGGACAAACTCTTCCCCGTCGCCATGGCGCAGGAACTCTACGCCGCGGCATCGGCGGGCGATCGTGATGTCCGGCTGGAAATCTTTGATCGCCACGCGCACAATGCACTGTTCGCCGCCATGCCACGCGAGTATTGGCAGTGCATCATCGACTTCATCCGACGAATCCCGTCCGCCGATGAGAACGCGCCGCACGCTGCCGTAAAGTGGAAGGATGGGTGATGTTCCGGAAAAGCGCCGCACGCTCGGCTTCGCTGCCTGCCTGCTGGCCAGCGCACTGTGGGGCACAGGATTTTTCTTCGGCAAGATCGCGCTCGAAGAGATGAACGTCGGCGCCATGGTCTTCTACCGATTCGCCTTTGCGGTGCTGGTGCTGCTCCCTCTGCTCGTCACCCACAAGCCCGGCCTTGACCGCCGCGAGTGGGGACTCCTGCTGCTCTGCTCCTTTCTCGGCGTCCCGCTGCAGTTCCTGCTGCAGTTCTACGGCCTTTCCCTCACCACGGTAAGCCACGCTTCGCTCATGGTTGGCACCATGCCGGTCATTCTCGCCGTCGGCGCTGCTCTCTTCGCGCACGAGCGCATGGACGCCATCGGCTGGATTGCGCTCGCCGGCTCCACCCTCGGTGCAGCCCTGATCGCCCTTGGCCATCACGCGACAGGCAAGGGCCAGCCGACGCTCAAGGGCGATCTCCTCGTCGTGGTCTCGCTCCTGATTGCGCTGGGCTGGATCCTCCTGAACAAGCAGCTCATGACGCGCCACTCGGCCGTGGTAATCACTGCTTACGGACTCTTCGTCGGCATGGCAATGCTTTGTCTCATCGTTCCGCCGCTCTATGGTGTGCCGCCGGTCGCGCATATCTCGGGCAAGGCCTGGGCTGCGCTCGCAGCCAGTGGCGTCCTCTGCACCGCCAGCACCACGCTTCTCTGGAACTGGGGCATGACCCAGGTCCCCGCATCCCAGGCCGGCGTGCTGCTGAATATGGAACCCCTCATGGGTTCCCTGCTTGGTGTACTCGTCCTCGGCGAGACGCTCGGACCCAGCGCCTGGGCGGGCGGCGCGCTCATCCTGGCTGCCGCCATCACGCTCACCACGCACTCCAAAACGAGCGTCCAGCAGGCGCCCGCTCCGGTGTAGGTTGTTAGAGATGGAGTTGCTCAAGGAGCGTTGGCGGTCGATGCAGTGGGAGCGCGGCCTGCGCGCCCTCATCGCTGTCGGCTCCGCCATGATCGTCTGCCATTTGCTCGGACTACCGCCGGGAGCCGCCGCGCTAGGCGCCTTCGACGCGCTCCTTGTCGACAACGGCGGGCCGTATCGTACGCGGCTTGTCACCATGGCCGTCACGCTCCTCGGCGGAGCCGCGGCCCTCATCCTTGGCTCCATCGTTCCCCCACAGCTTGCCATCGTCGTTGCCACCACGGCCGCTGCCTGCTTTGTGATCATCTTCGCGCGTGTGCTTTCGCAACCCCTTGCGTCTTCCAGCGTGTTGATCCTCGTGCTCTATTTCGCCGGAGTGGGTGGCGCCGTGCACACGTTGCCGGGCGCCATGCTTTCCGCAGTCATGGTGCTCGCCGGTGGAGCCTGGGCCGTCATTCTCAGCCTGCTGCTTTGGCCTGTCGATCCCTTTCGTCCCGCGCGCGTTGCCGTGGCGGCCTGCTATGCCTCATTGGGAGACTTCGCTGCAAGTCTGCAGACCGATGCCACCGGCGCTGAAACGACGGAGGCCTTCGAGTGGCAGCGCCAGCAACGCACGCGCATGGAAGGCGCACGCCAGGCGCTCGCCGCAACCGCCGCCCGCGCTCCGTCGCGCACCATCCGCGCCCGGAATCTCACCGTTCTGCTGGAAACCGCGGACCTCCTGCTCGCCCGCACCATGCGTTTGACGGAACTCGCCGATCTTGCAAACTCCGCCACCGGAAGCGACGCCTTCTGCGCACGCACACGACTCCATGCCATGGCCCGCTGGCTCGCCGCCGCCGAGCAGGCAATCTTCCGCGCGCTCGCGCAGAAGCCTGGCGACAATGGCTCCGCATTCTGCGCCGAAGGCTCGCAGAGAATCCAGTTCATCGTGCGTCGACGCGAGGAGATCTGCGCCGCTGGAGCTCCTTCCCCTGATTCCCTGCTCGCCCACGTCCTCAGCGAAGAGCGCGAGGCGCTCCTCGAGCTCGAGATCGCCTTTGACGCCGTCAGCGCCATCTGGACCGGCACCGAAGTCAAACGCATCCCCTGGAGCGCTCCCGGAACCTCAACCGACTTGAGTTTCCAAGCCGCCCCAACCTGGGACTGGACCTGGCTCGACTCCGACCTGGCGCGAGGCGCTCGAAGCCAACTGGACCATGCACTCCGCGGCCATGCGCCACGCCCTGCGCGTCTCCGTTGTCGGTGTAGTCGACGTCATCGTCATGCGACTCATCCACGTGAATCACGGCTTCTGGCTGCCCATGACCTCGATCATCCTGCTACAGCCGTACAGCGCCGGCACCAACCGCAAGAGCGTCCAGCGCGTCTCCGGAACCATCGCCGGAGGCTTCCTCGCCGCCGTCCTCGCTGCCGCTATCCCCAGCAGCGCGTGGATGACGCCCGTCATCACCTCGCTCGCCGCCCTCACGGTCGCCACCTTCGCGGTCGATTACGCCGTCTATTGCTTCTTCCTTACCCCGACCTTCGTCCTGATGAGCCTGCCCCATCCCCACGACTGGCGATACGCCCTCGTCCGCATCGGCACCACCGTCGCAGGCGCTCTCATCGCCGTGACCGCCATGCGTCTTCTCTGGCCCGAGCGAGCCGAGGCAGAACTCGGCACCCTGCTTCGCCGCGGAGCCGCAGCCGACGCCGCTTACCTCCGCGCGCTGCTCCGCTTCTGGCAGTCGCCACAACGCCGCCTCGCCGAGCGCGAGATCCTCGCACCCGCCCGCCGCGCCTGCGGTCTGGCCAGCAACGACGCCGAAGAAGCTGTCGACCGCGTCATGCAGGAGCCCCAATTCGGCCGCATCGCCGACAACGAGACTCGCCTCCGCAACGACGCTCTCACCTTCGCCACGTATCTCCGACGCCTCACGCAAAGCATCACCACTCTCGCCGTCCTCGGCCGCGACACCCCGCTCACCCATTCCCGTCTGGAATCCGTCGCGATGCGCATGGAGCGCCTTGCCCATGGCAGCGCCGGCCTGAGCGCACCTCCCGAAAATCCTGCCGCCGGCCTCGCCCTCGTCAATCTCGCCGAAGAGCAGATGCAGCGAGTGGAACGGCAGGTTGGCATCCTCGAACGCGCCGGCACCCTGCTGCGGAGTTAGCCGTACCCCCGTGGTGTACCCTCGATTCCATGGCTAAACCATGGTCTGCACTCCTCCTGCTGGTCGCGTCGAATCTGCACGCCCAGACTGCTCCCACCGCTCCGGAGTCCGCCATGGTCAAAGCTGTCGATGCCGAAGCTCCTGCCGCCGTGGCGCTGCTCGAAAAGCTTGTCGACATCAACAGCGGCACCATGAACCTGCCCGGCGTCGTCAAGGTGAAGGACGTCATAGAGCCGGAGCTTGATGCGCTCGGCTTCAAGAGCAGGTGGGTGCCTATGCAGCAGCTCACCGCACGTGCGGGCGACCTCATTGCGGAACACCCCTGTCCACAGGGCAGCGGCCACTGCGGCAAGAAGCTCTTGCTCATCGGCCACATGGACACCGTCTTCGAGCCCTCCTCCACCTTCCAGAAGTACAGCATCGTTCCCGGCACCAACGGCAACGTCGCCACCGGCCCTGGCACCGCCGACATGAAGGGTGGCCTCGTCGTCATGCTCTCCGCCCTCAAAGCCATGAAGTCCGCCGGCGTGCTCGACCACACCGAGATCACCGTCGTCCTCAGCGGCGATGAAGAGCGCTTCGGGAAACCGCCCAGCTCTCGCCCGGCGGGACCTGATAGCCGCCGGCAAGCGCAGCGACATCGCCCTCGAGTTCGAAAACGCAAGCCGCGTCGATAACGTCGTCACAGGCCAGGACGCGGTCCGCATCGGCCGCCGCGGCTCGCTCACCTGGAACCTCGAAGCAACGGGCAAATCCGGCCATTCCTCGGCAGGTCTTCGGCAAGACGCATGGGTTACGGCGCCATCTACGAGCTCGCGCGCATTCTCGACCAGTTCCGCACCCAGCTTCCCGAGCCCGGCCTCACCTACAGCGTCGGCCTCGTCATGGGCGGGGCCACCGCCGAGCGCAACGCCGACGACACCGGCGGCACGGTGACCGGCAAGGCCAACGTCATCCCACCCATCGCGCTCGCCACCGGCGACCTCCGCGCCCTGAACCCGGAGCAGAGGTGCGCGTGCGCGGCAAGATGGAGGCCATCGTGCGCGACCACCTGCCCGGCACCAGCGCGCGCATCGAGTTCTCCGAAGGCTACCCCGCCATGGGCGTAACCCCCGCCTCCGAAGCTCTCCTGGCCCGCCTCCAGGAGGTCAATGCCACCCTGGGGTACGGTCCTGAAGCCGTCACGGACCCGGCACTCGGCGGCGCCGGCGATATAGCTTTCGTCGCGCCCTACGTCCCCGGCCTCGTCGGGGTAGGCGCAATGGGCGCAGGCGCCCACGCCGAAGGCGAGACCGTCTTCCTGGACTCGTTACCGAAACAATCCAAGCGCATGGCTCTCCTGATGTACCGCCTCAGCCAGGAGAAGTAACGGGGAGAATCTCGATGCTCCGCCAGCGCAGCAGCATCGCGATGCCAGTAACAATGAGCGACGCACATAGCCCTATCCAGAGTCCGCGCGCGCCCATGTGCCGGTGGAAGCCAAGGAAGATCCCCAGCGGAAGACCTAGCAGCCAGTAGCTGCAAAGGTGCGCGATCAGTCCCGACCGCGTATCCCCCGCCCCACGCAGCGCGCCGATGGCCGTGATCTGCAGTCCATCGAAGAATTGGAAGATCGCCGCCACCAGCAGCAGCGGCACCGCCGCGGCAATCACGGGGTCATCGTGTGTAAAGCTCGCAGCGAGCCCGTGAGGCACGGAGAGAAACACCGCCGCACTCAGCAGCATCACCGAAACGCCCAGCGCAATCGCGGCCCAGCCCGCCGCCTTGGCTTCTCTCGCGGACCCGCGTCCGATCGCCTGTCCCACCCGCACACTTGCCGCCGCCGAGATCCCCAGCGGCACCATGAACGTGAACGAGATACAGTTCAGCGCGATCTCATGGCCCGCAAGCGCCACGGGACCCAGCGTCGCAATCAAGCTCGTCACGACCGCGAAGATCGCAATCTCCACCAGGATCGTTGCCCCTGACGGAAGGCCCAGTGCCAGTAAACGACGCAGGCTAGCCCAGTGGGGCCGGAGATTCGCGCGCATCCCGCCATCCAGCAACCCGTAGCGATAGCGGCGGTTCAACACCAGCAGCGCAACCAACGCAAACACCGTCTGATACAGCCGCGCCAGGGCGGTAGCAATGCCTGATCCCACCACCCCGAGGGGACTCCACCCGGCGTGCAGCCCTGCGAAATGGAAGTCGTGCCCGAAGATGAGCAGCCAGTCGAAAAACAGGTTGACCAGGTTGGCCGAGACCAGCGAAGCCGCGATAATCCGACCGTGGTTGAACGCCTGCAGATACCGTCGCAGCGCGAACCCGATCATAAGCGGAAGCGTGCCCATCGACAGCGCCTCCAGCGTGGGCATCGCCTGATCGAAGATGATGCGCTCCGCCGGCAAGTGTCGCAGCGCCATGGGCGCCAGGGCGAACGCTGTCATCAGTATCGCGGAGATCGCCATCGCCAGCAGCACACCTTGCCAGATCCAGCGGTTCGCCTGCGGATAGTCGTCCGCGCCATGCGCCTGCGCCACCGTCGTATCCAGCCCCAGCAGCACGCCGCCCACCCCGAACGCGAGCGTGTTGTAGAGCACCTGCGCCAGCGCCGCAGCCGAAAGCGGCACCGCCGCATTGGGCAGGTGGCCCACCATGACGGTGTCCACCAAACCCATCGCCATCCAGCCCACCTCGGCCAGCGCCAGCGGCGCTGCAACGCGCAGCATGGGACCGAGTTCGCGGCGGAAGGCTGTCTGTGCCGGCATAGGTTTAGCTTCGTTGCAGAGTAGGTCAGACCCAGCGCAACGCCTTTGATGCTCTCCAGGCAGCCTTAGACCGGTGTGATGATGCCGCCCACAGGCATCGATGTTGGCAGCGTTCCCGGCCGGCGCAGGTGCATGGCTTCAGCCGTCATATCGGTGTACTTTAGCCCGGCGCCGGTATTGAACAGCACCACGCGATCGGTCTCCTTCAACTCGCCAGACGCGATCAGCCGGTCGTATGCAGCCGTCGCCGCCGCGCCTTCGGGCGAAAGAAAAACACCTTCGTGCTTGGCGTAGTCAAGGATGCTGGCAAGGATCTCTTCATCGCTGGATGCAACAGCCTTGCCGCCGGACTTCTCAACGATCTCGAGGATAATGGCGTCGCCATACGGCTTCGGCACGCGCAATCCTGCAGCGAACGTCGCCGCATGATCGAAGAACTTGCTCACCGGCTGGTGCGCCTCATACGCCGTCACAATCGGCGCGCAGCCCGCGGCCTGCAGCGCATACATCTTCGGCCGCCTGCTTCCCTTCTCGATCCAACCCAGCTCTTCCATCTCGTCGAACGCCTTCCACATCCCGATCAGCCCGACGCCGCCGCCCGTCGGGTAAAAGACCGCATCCGGATACGTCCAGCCAAGCTGCTCGCACAAGCTCATAGCCCATCGTCTTCTTGCCCTCCACGCGGAACGGCTCCTTCAGCGTGGAGATGTCGAACCACACCTCTTCCGCGGGCAGCCCGGCCGCCTTCTGCGCCTTGATCTCTTCGCCCACCATGCGCGCGCAGTCGCGAGATCAGCCCATCCACCATGTGCACATCCGCGCCATACACAATGCCCTCCACGTAGTTCGCGAAGGGCACATCCTGCGGCATGTAAGATGCGCCTGAATGCCCGCCGCCGCTGCATACGCCGCCAGCGCCCCAGCCGCATTGCCTGCAGAAGGCACCGCTAGATGCTTCAGACCATAGTGCTTCGCCATCGTGACGGCCATCGCCAGCCCGCGAGCCTTGAAGCTTCCCGTCGGATTGTTGCCCTCTTCCTTGATGAACAATCCCGGATGCCGCTTCGTGCGCAGCATCGGCGTCCAGCCCTCGCCCAGCGTCACCGGCGTCACCTCCGGCAGCACATCCTTGTAGCGCCACATCCCCAGCGACGCGCGCCGATGCCGCCGCGTACTTCGCCGGATTGTCCCGCTGGGCGGTCCGCTTCATCGCTTCCATGTCGTACCGGACGTAAAGGCTCTCGGCGGTCGCCGGATCAAGCGTCTGCGGGGTTGCGGCGGAGATGCGGTTGTGGCTCTTGACGGATTCGAGATAAGCAATCGGAGGCATCCCTCGATGGTAATGGAATGCCGTTGCCGTTGTCCGTTCAGTTAATTGCCGTTCTTCGCCGGTTGGGTGCTATTACGCCAAACGAAGAACGTACAACGTACAACGAAGTACCGACAACGCCCAGAATGCGAAAATATCTCATGGCCATCCGCATGATCGCCGTCGATCTCGACGGCACCCTCCTCGGCGCGGACGGCCGCTGTAGCGCACGCAACATGGCTGCCTTGCGGGCCGCCGAAGACGCCGGCATTTACGTCGCCATCGCGACCGGCCGCCGCCACTGCTACGCGCTCCGCGTCCTGCGCGACCTCGGCCTAGCGAAGCGACACCCTGCTGGTCAGCTCAAACGGGGCGGTCGTGCGCGACTTCGGCTCCAACCTGATGGAACGCACCCTGATGGAGCGCGACGTCGCAGCCTGGCTCTGCGGGCATCTCGGCGAATTCCGCAACGCCCTCGTCGTCACCTTCGACCGCGTCGGCCCCGATGGCGAAGACTCCCGCGGAGCTCTCGTCGTCGAACACCTCGACGATCTCCACGCCAGCATCGGTCCCTGGATGCGCAACAATGAACGCTACATCGAACGCGTCACACCCATCGAAGACGCCCTGCAGAGCGACGCGCCCATTCAGATGATGCTTTGCGGCACGGTCGAGCGCATGCGCCGCGCCGAAGCCTGGATGGCCGGTCATCCGCTCGTCGCCGGCATCGGCCAGGTCAAAGGCGGCGCCGGCATCACCCTCAACCGCACCGAGTACGCCGCCCGCGATCTCTCGATCGTCGACATCCTGCCCGCCGGCTGCTCCAAAGGCGCTGCACTCGCCCGACTCGCCCAGGCGCGCGGCTTCTCCACCGCAGAGATCATGGCTATCGGCGATAACTGGAACGACCTTTCCATGCTCGACGTCGCAGGCTTCCCGGTGCTCATGGCCAACGCTCCCGCCGACCTGCACGCCATGGCCAGCGAGCGCAACTGGACCACCACCCGAGCCCACGATTGCGACGGCGTCGCCGAAGCCATCTTCTCTGCCATTCCCGAACTCGCCGCATCCGATCTCATGCCGGCCTGCGCCCTCGCCGAAAGCGCCTGACCGCATCGGCTCACGCTCTCCCCCGCACGTGGTCTAACGTCTCTGGTAGGCTTTCCCCAGTGATCTCTCCGCGCACATCCAGGCTCGTCGGACTCGCCCTTGCCGCCTCTGCGGCGCTGGCGCCCAACGCGCGCGCCGCGCAGCACATCACGCTCGCAAATGGCTTCGAACTCGACTGCATCCGGCAGGAGGTCGTCGGTGACCGCGTTCGCCTCTTCCTGAACGCAACCAGCTACATGGATGTCGCAGCCACATCCGTCGTTCGCAGCGAGACCATACCCGATCCTCCTCCCGTCGTTCCTCCTGCTGCGGCCCTTCAGCCTGTGCCGCCACAGAAGCGTGAAGCCTCCCTCGCACAGCCCTCCGCGGCCGAGTTGAAACAGCTTCTCGTCCAGGCCGGCGGACACCACAACATCGACGCCGAGCTCCTCGCGTCGGTCGTGCATGCCGAAAGCGCCGGCCAGGTGCAGGCGGTCTCGCGCACCGGAGCCCGCGGCTTGATGCAGCTGATGCCCGGCACCGCCCTTGCCCTGGGAGTGAAGGATGCCTTGGTCGCCGGGCAGAACGTTGAAGGCGGCACAAAGTATCTTGACCAGTTGCTCACCCGCTACCACGACAATATCGCCCTTGCGCTTGCGGCCTACAACGCTGGCCCCGCAGCCGTCGACCGGTTTCACGGCGTGCCTCCCTATCGCGAGACGCGCGCCTACGTGACCCGTGTCATCCGCGAGTTCAACCGGCGCAAGTCCGCCACCCTTGTCGCGCAGAAGTAATGCCGGCCCTCAAGCGAGCGCTGCCCTGGCTTGTGCTCTTGCTCGTCGCCGGACTGCTGGCCTGGAAGCTGCACACGATGCACTTCGACTGGCCCGGCTTCGCGCACAGTCTGCGCAGCGCCAATCCCTGGCTCATCCTGCTCGGTGTACTCGCCATCTACTCCAATAACTTCATCCGCGCACTTCGCTGGAGAATCTTCCTCCGGCCCGCCTACAAGCAATCCAGCCTGGAGCCCATCCCGTGGTGGAAGTTGGTCGGTTCGCAGTTTGTCGGCTTTACCGGACTCGCCATCTTCGGCCGCATCGGCGAACTCATCCGGCCACTCCTGGTCTCCCGGCGCACCGGCCTCCCCTTCAGCTCGCAGGTGGCCTTGGTCGCTGTCGAACGCGTCTTCGACCTCGGGGCTTTCGGCATCATCTTCGCGCTGGATCTTCTGCTTTCCCCCGCGCTGCGCACCCTTCCCTACCTGCACAAGGCCGGATACACCATCGGTGCCCTCACCCTTGCCATCACCTTGTTCGTGTTGGGCGTGCGGCTCGCCGGAGAACGCATCGCGGCACTAGCCGGGCGGCTTGCAGGCCTGGCCTCGAAGGCTGCCGGCGAGGCCGTCGGCGAAAAGATCCTGGCCTTCCGCCACGGCCTGGATGTCATCGACACCTTCACCGACTTCGCGCTCTCCGCGTTCCTCAGCATCGTGCTTTGGCTCACGATCGCCTGCGCATACGTCTTCGTGCTCAAGGCCTTTCCCGCGCCCGTACACGACCTCACGCCCGCTCACATCGTCGTGCTGATGGGCTTCAGCGTCGCCGGTTCCGCGCTTCCCGTCCCGGGTGGAAGCGGTGCCTGGGCGGGCAATGTCTTCGCCCTCACGCAGTTGTTTCACATTCCGGGCGAACTGGCCGGCAGCGCCGGGCTGCTGGTTTGGCTTGTCACCACCATGGCCGTTGTGCCCGCAGGCCTCCTGTACGCAAAGCTCGAGGGCATCTCCCTTGGCCAGGTCATCCGCCGCAGCGAGGATGAAACCGCTGCGACTCCGTAAAGCGTCAGGGCTTCACGTCGACCGTGCCAATTCGGCCATTCACCGCATCGCGCACCACAAAACGTAGCCGCACAGGGTTTCCGGTAAGTGCAACCGGCACCGTAAACGTCGCGTCCGACCCAGTCGCAGCATCTTCCGGTACCGCACGTGTCGCAACCAGTTCCTTCCCCGCGTGCCCCAGCAACTGGTTCTTGCTCGAGTACCACGCCGCGATCACCGTCACCTCGGTCTTCTGCTTCTCCGCATCCAGACTCGTCCAGTCAAGATCCTTACCCTTGACTTCCAGCACATACCCATCGCCCGATTTCACCGCCTTCACGTCCAACCCGTTATAGGTAATGGCGGAGTTGACCGCGCTTGAAATCTCCATGCGCAACTGATTGTTCGCCTGCTTCGGAGGCTCGGTCAGCGCAAGATTCTGCGTCGCCGCTGTGGGCGGATAGTACCCGTTGCGCGTCGTCGCATGCAGGTTCTTGTCCCTCATCACAATCGAAATGTTCCGGTACTTCTGGGCGTCAACACTGCGGTTCGTCGGCGCATACGACAACGTGTAGTAGTTGTTGCCCTGCGCAATTCCCTCCGCAATCTCGTTGATTCAAATCGTTGCGCGAAAGGAACGAGCGTCCCCCTGTAGCCGGCGCGAAAGTCGAAAATTGTACCGACCCCGAGTACGGCTCTCCTCCATTCTCCGTCTCCGCCATGGTCAGATCCTCCGGCGTCTCCACATCGATCGTCACGGTCGAGTTCATCGTCGGGTTGATCGTATACATCGTGATTCGCGCCGCAAGCAGCTGATCCGTGCATTGTTTCACCGCCGCCAGGATCGTATCCGCCGTCTTGTTATCCAGCCCCACCAGGTCGGCAGATGGAAACCCCGCACCCACCCAGATGACATTCTTCCGTCCCGGGGTGCCCATGCTCGCCTGCGCAATCTGCTCCAGTGAGGCCAGCGACTGCGCCATCCGCTCCACCGCCACCCCGCCCCCGCGCCCCGCCATCGCCTTGCTCGGGTACTCCGGCATATGACGCTTCACCTGCTCGATCAGTTCATCGCGGTTCTGCGTGTAATCGTGCAGTTGCTGAAAGCGCGTGTTCGAAGCCAGCAGCAGAGCCGTCGGCTGTGGCAGCACCGCGGGCTGCGACTGCAGGTACTTCACCACGGCCTGGCGCGAAAAGCTCATATCCGCAAAGATCGTGTTCAGTTCATCCAGCACCAGCAGCGTCACCGGCGCGTCGCCGATCTTCTTCAGATCCGCAGACGAGTTCACGACCACGCCTGCCGGCATTGCATGCGCGGAGGGCGCATCGAAGCTGCGAATCGTCTGCGGCACATGATCTTCAACGATCGTGAAATCATCCCTGGTCAGGTTCTGCGTGACGACATCGCCCTTCCTGTCCGTCACCACCACATCCAGCACCACAATGCGCGTCGAAAGCTTCAGCGTCGGCGCCGCCTGGCCAGTGCCCCCGTCAACCGGTGTCTGCGCGAACAGCGAAGCTGCGACAAAAAGCACGGCTGCCGGGGCAAAATCCTTCAACATAGCTTCTCCAAGGGGTAAAAGGCCAACTACGCATGATTGTACGGTCTGGTCTCATGACGTTCGTTCATGTGCCGAAGTTCCCGGCGTAGAATGAAAGCACCCGATGAAATGCCCTTATTGCGGTTTTGCCCAGGACAGAGTTGTTGATTCACGCGAAAGCAAGGATGCCGATTCCATCCGTCGCCGGCGCGAATGCGAGCGTTGCGAAAAGCGCTTCACCACCTACGAGCGAATCGACGAAATCCCCTACATGGTCGCGAAGAAAGACGGCCGCCGCGAACGCTTCGATCGCCAGAAGGTGCTCAATGGTCTCCTCCAGGCCTGCCAGAAACGCAACGTCTCCGCCGCCCAGATGCAGCGCATCGTCGACGAGACCGAAGCGTTCGTAGTCGACTCCTCCGAGCGCGAACGACAGACCACCGAAATCGGCGAACTCATCATGCAGCGCCTCAAGGACATCGACACCGTCGCCTACATCCGCTTCGCCAGTGTCTACCGCGACTTCAAGGACGTCAACGAGTTCAAGGCAGAGCTCGAAGAGCTGCTGAAAGGCCGACCCTCCAGCGCCGCCCAGGAAAACAGAAAACGCACCCTCAAGCACTAACCTGGAAACTGACCCGGAGCCACGATGCCCACCCCAAAATACGTTCGCATCCCCATTGCCGCGCTCGCCTGCGCGTTGCTCCTCACGCTCGGCTGCAAGCCCGCCCGAACTCCCAGGCAGGCGGACTCTCCCGCCGCCGCGGACAGCCACCCCACCTACAAAACTCCCTCCGATACCTCGGGCGAGATCACCGGGGAAATCTCTTTCAGCGGCAAGGCTCCGGCGGCCACCATCGACACCAGCATGGACCCCGCCTGCTCGCTCGGCAGCGCCAAACCCGAGCTCCCCACGGAGCAGTTCGTCGTGCACAACGGCAAGCTGGCCAACGTCTTCGTCTACGTCAAGAGCGGGCCGCCCGAAGCCATGCAGGCGCCTCCACTCTCCACCGCCCCCGTCGTGCTCGATCAAAAGAACTGCCGTTATGTGCCGCACGTGATCGGCGTCGTGCAGGGCGGCTCCGTCGAGTTCCGCAACTCCGACCCCACCATGCACAACATTCACACCATCGTCGCCACCGACGGCAACCCGGCCATCGACATCTCGCAGGGACCGCGCGGTCAGCCCGTCACCCGCAAGTTCAGCAAGCCGGAGCTCATGCTTTCCGTCCGCTGCAACAACCATCCCTGGATGAACGCCTTCATCAACGTCTCCGCCACGCCGTACTTCGCGGTCACCGACGCCGACGGCCACTTCGACCTGCGGGGCCTGCCGCCGGGCACGTACACATTGGGTGCCGTGCATGAAAAGCTCGGCGAAAAGACGCTCCAGGTCACAGTCGCCTCGCACGGCACACAGAATACCGAGTTCCACTTCGCCCAGTAAACGCTTCGCATGCCGCGGCGATGACTGCCGATATGGTGCGCGAAGCCCCGCCGCGCTATGCTTAGAGAGGGAGACTCAAGCCTAAATGGAACGGCGTAAAGTTGGCATCCTGGGCGCGACCGGCATGGTCGGCCAGCGCTTTATTCAATTGCTGAGCAATCACCCCTGGTTTGAGATCGCATGGCTCGCCGCCAGCGACCGCAGCGCCGGCAAACGCTACGACGAGGCCTGCCGCTGGAAGCTCGACACGCCGCTGCCCGCGCGCATCGCCGCGCATGACGCTGATGCCGAACGTGCCCGAAGGCACGCCCGACGGGCGAGCTGCCGAGGATCATCTTCGCCGCGCTCGACGCCGCCGTCGCGCACGAGCTCGAGCCGAAGTTCGCCGCCGCCGGCTGCGCCGTCATCTCGAACTCCAGCGCCTTCCGCATGACGCGCGACGTGCCGCTGGTCGTGCCCGAAGTCAACGCCGACCACCTCGCCCTGATCGAGCACCAGACCTGGCGCACAGCGACGTCCGGCGGCTACATCGTCACCAATCCCGAACTGCTGCGCCATCGGCCTCGTGCTCGCGCTGGCGCCGCTCGCAGCAGCGCTTCGGCATCGAGAAGCCTCTTCGTCAGCACCATGCAGGCGGTCAGCGGCGCGGGCTATCCCGGCGTCGCGTCGCTCGACATCCTCGGCAACGTCGTCCCCTTCATCAAGAACGAAGAAGAGAAGCTGCAGGAAGAGGTCGGCAAGCTGCTCGGCACGCTCGACGGCGACCACATCGAGATGCTCGACGCGCCAGCTCAGCGCGCACTGCAACCGCGTCGCCGTCGATCGACGGCCACACCGAGTGCGTCAGCATCAAGCTGAAGACGCCCGCCACCTACGAGCAGATCCTCGCCGCCTGGGCCGAGTTCCAGCCGCTGCACGCGCATCCACGAAGGCCTTCCGCTGCCCTCCGCGCCCGAGCAGCCGGTCGAGTACGTCGACAGCATCGACCGCCCGCAGCCGCGCCTGGACCTGATGCGCGGCAACGGATGGCCACCACCGTCGGCCGCCTGCGCCCCTGCACGCTCTTCGACTGGAAGTTCGTCCTGCTCTCGCACAACACCATCCGTGGCGCCGCCGGCGCGGCCGTGCTGAACGCCGAGATCCTCGCCATGCTCGGCAAGCTGGACTGGAAGGACCGGATAGCCGCAGCGCAAACCGGCGGATCGGCAGCAGCAGGTGACACGCATGAGCACACGCCCGCCCGTACATCGTCGTCATGAAGTTCGGCGGCACCTCGGTCGAAGATGCCGCCGCCATCAAGCGCACCGCCGCCATCGTGCAGGGCCGCCGCGACCGCGGGCTCAAGCCCGTGGTCGTCGTCTCCGCCATGGCCAAGGTGACCGACCAGCTGCTCGCCGCCGCCGCCGCCGCCGGGCGGCGACGAGCCGCGAGGACGCCGTCGCGCTCTCGCGTCAAGCTGCGCGAGCGCCACCTCGACACCGCCGCCGAGCTGGTCAACGGCACGCACTGAGTCGACGCCGTCGTGCACACGCTGCACCAGCGACTTCGACGCGCTCGACGACCTGCTGCGCGGCATCGCCGCCGTCGGCGAGCTGACCCCGCGCACCACCGACCTCGTCGTCAGCTTCGGCGAGCGGATGTCCAGCCGCATCGTCGCCGCAGCCTTCGCCGCAGCGCCGGCCTGCACGGCGCCCACGTCGACGCCCGCACCTGCATCATCACCGACTCCAACTACGGCAAGGCCGCGCCGCAGGAAGCGCCATCGAAGCCAGGCTGCTCGAGCACGTCCTGCCGCTGATCGAGGCGGGCCACGACGCCCGTCATGGGCGGCTTCATCGGCTCGAACGCTGCAGGGCATCACCACCACGCTCGGCCGCGGCGGCTGCGACTACACCGCGGCGCTCGTCGGCGGCGGACTCCACGCCGGCGCCATCGAGATCTGGACCGACGTCAACGGCATCATGACCACCGACCCGCGCATCGTGCCCGAGGCCCTGCGCGTGAAGACCATCAGCTTCGAAGAGGCCGCCGAACTCGCCTACTTCGGCGCCAAGGTGCTGCATCCGGCGACCATCCTGCCGGCCGTGCAGAAGAGCATCCCGGTCTGGGTGCTGAACTCGCGCAACGCCGCCAACGAAGGCACCCGCATCACCGCCGTCGCGCCGCACTGCACGCTCGCCGTTCAAGAGCATCGCCGCCAAAAAGCGCCTCACCATCATCGACATCGTCGCCAGCCGCATGCTGATGTCGCACGGCTACCTGAAGGCCGTCTTCGACGTCTTCGACAAGTACAAGTGCGCCATCGACATGGTCTCGACCAGCGAGGTCAGCATCTCGGTCACGGTCGACTCGAACGAGCAACTGCCCGCCATCTGCGACGAACTGGCGAAGATCGCCGACGTCAAATACGAAGGCCGCAAGGCGCTCGTCTGCCTGGTCGGCGAAGATATTCGCGGACACAACGGCATCGCCGGCCGCGTCTTCACGGCCATCAGCCACGTCAATGTGCGCATGATCTCGCAGGGCGCCAGCGAGATCAACATGAGCTTCATGATCGACGAGGAAGACGTGGACGAGGCCGTCCGCTCGCTGCACAAGGCCTTCTTCACGAATCCGGACGAGACGGTGTTCGACGTAGCCGCTGTGAGCGAACAGGCGACAGCGTAAGCTGCAACGCAGGTTCCTCCGCTTCGCTGCGGAATGACAAACGAAGGTGAATGGACGATGCGCGTTCTGGTTCTGGGTCACGGCAAGACAGGCAAGCTGGTCGCGCAGGTCGCGGCCGAGCACGGCCACAGCGTTCACGTGCTCGACGCGAAGGAAAACAAGGACGCCGCCGCGCTCACCGCGCCCTTCGTCGCCGGCTTCGACGTCGTCATCGACTTCACCACGCCCGAGGCCGCCGTCCAGAACATGCGCGCCTGCCTCGCCAACGGCGCCAAGATGGTCGTCGGCACCACCGGCTGGTACGACAAGCTGCCCGACATGCGCGGCCTCGCCGAGCGCCGCGCAGGCCGGCCTGCTCTACGGCACCAACTTCTCCATCGGCGTGCAGGTCATGCTGCAGCTCGCCGCGCAGATGGGCGCCGCGCTCAAGGACGCCGGCTACACCTTCGCCATCGAAGAGACGCACCACGCCTCCAAGCTCGACGCGCCCTCCGGCACCGCCATCAGCGCTGGGCCAGGCCGTCGAAGGCGCCACCGGCAAGCTGCCGGCATCCCCATCACCTCCAGCCGCGAAGGCGACGAGACCGGCGTGCACGTGCTCGATCGCCACCAGCGACGCCGACCGCATCACGCTGAAGCACGAGTGCTTCTCCCGCCGCGGCTTCGCCGAAGGCGCGGTGCGCGCCGCCGAGTGGCTCTCCACCCGCACCGGCTGCTACGACCTCCGCGACGTCTTCACCCAGCTCTAACGATGAAGTCACACCAACGTATTGCTTAGGGCACGGCTTCAGCCGTGCCACATAACGCCTCCCCAGAAGCGCGGCTTCAGCCGCTGAGGTACGCTTAGCCAAAGCGGCCAGCTCCGGCGCAACGCTGGACCATTTACCCTAGCAATATGTCTTCCGCCGCCGCCATCGCGCCGCCCACCTTCGCTTCCCTTCCCTTTGAAGAAAAGCTCGACCGCTTCGCGCGCGGTCGCCGTTCATGTCGGCCTGAACCTGCAGCCGGGCCAGGAGCTCGTCATCTCCGCCACCACCGAGATGCTGCCGCTCGTCCGCCGCATCACCGAGCACGCCTACAAGGCCGGCGCGCTGCTGGTCACCACCCTCTACGGCGACGACGAGACCGCGCTCGCGCGCTACAAGTACGCCGCCGACGAGCACCTTCGACCACGCGCCGCAGTGGCTCGCCGACGGCATCGCCGCCGCCTTCCGCAGCGGCGCCGCGCGGCTCGCGCTCACCGGCGCCAACCCCGCGCTGCTCGCCGGGCAGGATCCCGCCAAGGTCTCCCGCGCCAACATCGCCGCGTCCAAGGCCAACAAGCCGGCGATGGAGCTCATCACCCGCCACGCCATCAACTGGTCGATCCTGGCCGCAGCGACGCCCGCCTGGGCGAAGCTGGTCTTCCCCGAGCTTGCCCGAGGACGAAGCCGTCGCCAAGCTGTGGGACGCGATCTTCACCGCCTCGCGCGCCACCGTCGGACGACCCGGTCGCCGCCTGGAAGGCAGCACAGCCAGGACATCGCACAAGCGCGTGTCGCCTTCCTGAACGAAAAGCGCTTCCACTCGCTGCGCTTCCACTCCGCCGACGGCGCGACCGACCTCACCGTCGGCCTCGCCGACGACCACCTCTGGGCCGGCGGCGGCGGCACCAGCGGCAACGGCGTCTTCTGCAACCCCAACATCCCCACCGAAGAGTGCTTCACCACGCCGCACAAGGACCGCGTCGACGGCTTCGTCGCACGCCTCGAAGCCGCTCTCGCACCAGGGCACGCTGATCGAGAACATCCGCTGCCGCTTCGAGGGCGGCAAGATCGTCGAAGCCACCGCAACGCGCCGGCGAAGACGTGCTCAACCGCCTCATCTCCACCGACGAAGGCGCGCGCCGCCTCGGCGAAGTCGCGCTGGTCCCGCACTCCTCGCCCATCGCCGCCAGCGGCATCCTCTTCTGGAACACGCTCTTCGACGAGAACGCCGCCAGCCACATCGCGCTCGGCCAGGCCTACGCCACCTGCCTGATCGACGGCGAAAACATGGACGAAGCCACGCTCGCCGCCAAGGGCGCGAACACCAGCCTGATCCACGTGGACTGGATGATCGGCTCGGCCGCCATGAACGTCGACGGCCTCGCCGCCGACGGCTCCAGCGAACCGCTGATGCGTGCCGGCGAGTGGGTCTAGCTTGCCACTAGACCGCGAACTCCTGCGCCGCGGCTTGCTTGCCTTCCTGCTCTCGGCCGCGTTCACGGCGCTCGCCGCGCAGGCCAGCCTCATCACGCGCGCGCCGGCTGCCGTCAGTCTCGCGCTCGAGCCCTTCAGCCTGCTGCTGCTTCCCGGCGTCGCCTTCGCCCTGATCGAAGCCGCCCCGCGCGACTTCACGCCCTCCATGGTCCTCGCCTTTACCCTGGCGCTCTACACCGCACTGTTCTTCGTCGCTCTCACCTGGCGCGCCGACGCTCGCCACCATGCGCCGGTAGCAGAAAGCCGCTCAGAATCGCGATAGACTCAATCTGCTATGGAACTCTCCGGTTGCGGCACTGCCCTCGTCACCCCCTTTCGCACAGATGGCTCCGTCGACGATGCCGCCCTGCACAATCTCGTGCTGGCGCAGATCGAAAGCGGCATTCGAGCTTCTGGTTCCCTGCGGAACCACCGGCGAGGCCGCCACACTTTCCGAAGCCGAGTGGCTTCACGTCGTGGAGGTCACCTGCGCACGCCGCCGCGCGGCCGCGTGCCCGTCTTCGCCGGCTGCACCCATCAACTCCACGCGCGTCGCGGTCGAGCGGGTACGCCGCATCTCGCAGGTACTCGGCCTCACCGGCATTCTGACCGCAAACCCTTACTACAACCGCCCGGGCCAGGAAGGCCAGTACCAGCACTTCAAGGCCATCGCCGAAGCCACCGACCTTCCCGTCCTGCTCTACAACATCCCGCCCCGCACCGGCGCCAACCTCGAGCCCGCCACCGTCCTGCGCCTGGCGGAGATTCCCAACATCGTCGGCATCAAGGAATCCAGCGGCAACGTCGTCCAGATCACCGAACTGCTCACGCAGGCCCCGCGCTCCTTCCGCGTCTTCGCGGGCGACGACACGCTCGCGCTGCCCATCCTCGCGCTCGGCGGCGCAGGCCTCATCTCGGTCGCGTCCAATGCCATTCCGCCCAGATGGCCGAATTGGTCCGCGCCGCCATCGCAAGTGACTGGACCACTGCCCGGCGCCTCAACCGCCAGTTCTTCCGCCTCATGCAGGCGCACTTCTGGGAGCCCAGCCCCGCCCCCATCAAGGCCGTCATGAGCATCCTCGGCAAGGGCTCGGAAAACCTGCGCCTGCCCATGGTGCCCGTCTCCAAAGCCACCCGCCACAAGCTGGAGCGCTCTGCGGCGAGCTCGGCCTGCTTGTCGAAGCTCCGCATCGCAGCGACAACCTGCGCGTCTTCTAGCGTCCGCTTCGCACATCGTCGTCGGCTAAAATCAGGATATTCATGCCTGACACCAACTTCTCCACCCTCGAACACTCCATCGAACACTTTTTCGCCCAGGGCCCCGCCGCCATCGGCAACAAGCGACGCCCTCGCCGCCTTCCATCAACTGCGCGACGCGCTCGAAGCCGGCGACCTCCGCTCCGCCGAGCCCGACGCCACTGCCCCGCTCGGCTGGCGCGTCAATGCCTGGGTCAAGCGCGGCATCCTCCTCGGCTTCCGTCTCGGCAAACTCGTCGATGACGGACAGCTTCCGCACCTCTGGCCGTCAGCCTCAGTCGTTCGTCGACAAGGATACCTACCCCGCTCGCCAGCTTCACGCCCGAGACAGGGCATCCGCATCGTGCCCGGCGGCAGCTCCGTCCGCGCCGGCGCGTACCTCGCTCAAGGCGTCGTCGTCATGCCGCCCGCGTACGTCAATGTCGGCGCCTACGTCGACGAAGGCACCATGGTCGACTCGCACGCGCTCGTCGGCTCCTGCGCGCAGATCGGCAAGCGCGTCCACCTCTCCGCCGCCGCGCAGATCGGCGGCGTGCTCGAGCCCGTCAACGCCTCGCCCGTCATCATTGAAGACGACGTGCTCATCGGCGGCAACACCGGCGTCTACGAAGGCACCATCGTCCGCACGCAAGGCCGTCCTCGCCGCCGGCACCATCCTCACCCGCGGCACCCCGGTCTACGACCTCGTCCAACAGCGAGATCCTGCAAAGCCACCGCCGACACTCCGCTCATCATCCCCTCCGGCGCCGTCGTCGTCCCCGGCTCGCGCGCCATCACCAGCGGCAAAGGCAAGGAGTGGGGCCTTCGCTGTCCACGCCCATCATCGTCAAATACCGCGACGAAAAGACCGAGTTATCGCTGGCCTTGGAAGACCTCTTGCGTTAGCCTCTAGGCACGCATGAGCCTTCCCCTGCACGGATACATCGAGAAAGACGGCTTCCGTCTGCGCGGCCTCGATGTCTCGCGTATCGACGCCTTCTCCGACGTCGTCTTCGGCTTCGCGCTCACCCTGCTGGTTGTCTCACTCGAAGTGCCCAGAACATTTGCCGAGCTGCACGCAACGCTGCGCGGCTTCCTTCCCTTCGCCATCAGCTTCACGTTCCTGATGATGGTTTGGCTCAGCCACTACCGCTTTTTCCGTCGCTTCGGCCTGCACGATCACCTCACCATCGTGCTGAACGCAATGCTGCTCTTCGTCGTCTTGTTTTATGTCTACCCGCTGAAATTCCTCTTCACCTTCCTGGTCAGCATGCTGCTTGGTTCTGCGCAAACTGCATTCGAAAGCAGCCAGCAAGTGCGCGAGCTGATGCTTCTGTACGGTGTCGGCTTCGCGACCATCTACTTCCTCGTCGCCGCGCTCTATTGGAACGGCTTCCGCCAGCGAAAGCATCTTGAACTTACGTCATTCGAGGTTGCACTCACCCGCACCTACATCGTGGACTCTGCCGGTGTCGCCTGCATCGGCCTCCTCTCGTGCGTCGTCGCCCTCCTTTTGCCTGCGCGGATGTCCGGCCTTTCCGGTTGGGTGTATGCGCTGATTTGGGTCTTCAAACGCATTCACGGCCGGCGCACGCGCAAGATCATTGCGAAACATCAACCCAAGGCGAAGCCGGCAGAAACGGCAGCCTAGACCAAGGAGCCTGTCATGTCGACCCAGGTCTTCGGCAATGCAGCGCCGATCTTTCGCGTGCGCGATATCGCCGCCAGCCTGCGTTTCTACGTCGACATCCTTGGCTTCAAGGAAGTCTCCTGGGGCTATCGCCGACTTCACCCGCGTCGATCGCGAGCGCTGCAGCATCTTCCTGTGCCGCGACGGCCAGGGCCTCGGCCGAGCCTGGGCCTGGATCGGCGTCACCGATACCGCCGCCCTGCATGAGCAACTGATCGCCAGAAATATCGCCATCCGTATGCCGCCGACCAACTACTTCTACGCGCTCGAAATGCACCTCGAAGACCCCGACGGAAACGTTCTTCGCCTCGGCTCCGATCCGCTCACCGACCAGCCTTTCAGCGAGTATATCTTCCCGCAATAAGCGCGCGGAACAGCGGACGTTCACGCGCCATCCGTGCATAGCTGGTAAACTCCAAGCTGATGGCTCAAGATAAATTACGCATGATTCCCGCTCGGGCGGCCTCGGCGAGTTCGGCATGAACTGCCTCGCCCTCCGCTTGGCAGACGACATCATCGTCATCGACGCCGGCCTCATGTTCCCCGAAGAAGAGCTGCTCGGCGTCGACATCGTCGTCCCCGACATCTCCTACCTCATCGAGAACCGCGACAAGGTCCGCGGCATCGTCCTCACCCACGGCCACGAAGACCACATCGGCGGCCTGCCCTGGATCCTCTCCGAGCTCAACGTCCCCGTCTACGGCACCGAGTTCACGCTCGCCTACGTCGAAGGCAAGCTCGAAGAGCACCGCCTGCTCGACGACGCCGAGCTCATCGAGATCCTCCCCGGCCGCCGCTTCACCCTCGGCCCCTTCTCGCATCATGCCCATCCGCGTCACGCACTCGCTGGTCGACTGCGTCGCGCTCGCCATCCACACCCCCGTCGGCATCGTCCTCCACACCGGCGACTTCAAGATCGACCTCTCGCTCGCCCGACGGCCAGCCCTTCGACCTCCAGGCCTTCGCCGACCTCGGCAAGCAGGGCGTCCTCTGCCTCCTGCAGGACTCCACCAACGTCGACCGCCCCGGCTTCACGCCCGGCGAAAAGGCCGTCGTCCCGCGCCTCGACGACATCTTCGCCGCAGACCAAGAAGAAGCTCTTCTTCTCCTGCTTCTCGTCCTCGATCCACCGCATCCGCATCGCCATGGAGCTCGCCCACAAGCACGGCCGCAAGGTCGCCATCATCGGCCGCTCCATCGACAACTCCACCGAGATCGCGCAGGACCTCGGCTACCTCGATCCGCCGCAGGGCCTCATCATCCACCCCGGCCAGATCAAGCGACTACGCCCGCCGACAAGCTCTGCATCCTGATCTCCGGCACCCAGGGCGAGCCCATGTCCGCGCTCTCGCCGCGCCGCCGTCGACAACCACAAGTTCGCCAAGATCGACGCCGGCGACACCGTCCTGCTCAGCTCGCGCGTCATCCCCGGCAACGAGAAGGCCATCTACCGCGTCATCGACCACCTCGAGCGCCGCGACGCCAGCGTCATCCACGACGACGGCACCAACGGCCTCATCCACGTCTCCGGCCACGGCTCGCAGGAAGAGCTTCGCCTGATGATCAACCTCGTCCGGCCCAAGTTCTTCATCCCCGTCCACGGCGACTACCGCCACCTCAAGCGCCACGTCGAGCTCGCCGCTCGCCACCGGCATCCCCGAGAAGGTCATCCTGCTCGAAGACGGCGACGTCCTCGACCTCGACCAAGACTCCGCCGACAAGACCGGCAAGGTCACCACCGGCCGCGTCTGCATCGACTCCGACTCCACCGATCGACGTCGTCGAAGACATCGTCATCCGCGACCGCAAGCACCTCTCGCGAAGACGGCGTCTTCCTGCCCATCATCGCCATCAACAAGCGCACCGGCCAGGTCGAAGGCCCGCCCGAGATCGCCACGCGCGGCTTCGCCGCCGACGACCCCGAGCTCCTCGCGCGACGCCCGCGCACATCGTCCAGCGCACCCTCGAAGCACTCCAGCGACGAAGAGCGCCGCGACTACGGCGTCATGAAGGAAAAGATCCGCGGCGACCTCAAGCGCTTCATCCAGAAGAACACCAACCGCCGCCCCCTCATCATGCCCGTCATCCTGGAAATCTAACGGCGCTCCTCCACAACAAGGAACGGCGAGACCAAGCGGTCTCGCCGTTCCTTTTGCACAACACTCCCCGTATCGTCATTCTGGCGCAGCCAGAATCTCCGTAGTTGCCTTCGCCCTACTTCCGCGTGGCCTTCACCGTCAGAAATTCATTCTTCACCCGCGTATGCTGCTCCGGATCCTCCGCCACATTCGCCGCCGCCCAAAGCTCCTCCAGGTCCGCTCGCAGCGCCTTCTGCCCAGCCTCATCCAGCCGCTTGAACGCCATCTGCGTCGGCCCGAAGTATTGCCGGAAGAACTCCACCACCTCCGCCGGCGGCATCGGCAGATCGAATACCACCGGCGTCAGCTCCGTCGTGATCTCCGTAAAACCCCTCTCCAGCCGCTGCCGCACGATCGCCGCATCCCCCCACTGCACCGGCGGCGCTATCCCTGGCGCACCCGGGGCATGCTTTGACCCCACCTTGAACATCAGCCCCGAGAAACTCTCCGGATTCCAGTTCGCCATGGCCAGCCTGCCGCCCGGTTTCAACACTCGCGCAAGCTCCGCGGCAACCACCCCCGGCCGCGGCGCGAACATCGCCCCGAACATTGTCACCACCATGTCGAACGCACCATCCGCGTACGGCAGCTGCTCCGCATCGCCCTCATCAAACTGCACCGCCAAACCTTCAGCCGCCGCCCGCTCCCGCGCCTGCGCCAGCAGATTCGTCGCAATATCCACTCCCGTCACCTGCGCACCCTTGCGCGCCAGCGGGATCGCCAGGTTCCCCGTGCCTGTCGCCACATCGAGCACACGCATTCCGGGCGTCACCTCCAGCGTATCCACAAACCTCTCCGCGCCCTTGCTGATCGTCTTCGCGATCACGCCGAAGTCGCCTGCCATCCACGTCGCCTGCATTGACTTCTTCAAATGCTCCATCGAGACTTCGCTCATCGCCGCGCATCCCTCGTTCGTTTGATTTGCTGTTGCAGTCAGGTTGAACCCTCCCCTGCATTCCGTCAACAACTTCGCCGCATGTACCATCGGCATCAGCCATGTCCCGTCGCCCCAGGCTTCGCAAACACCCAGCCCGCCCTGCCGGATTGCATCGGCTCGCCGACAGCCTCCGCGCCTCCCGCACCCGCACCCGCGCAATCGCCTCCAGAACCCGCAGTCAGCTCGTCGAGCGCCCGATCTTCTTCACGCTCCTCGGCGCCGGCGTCCTTATCTTCGTCCTCGCCGGATGGCCCTTCCTCCGCGCCCACCTGCAGGCCATCGCCATCCTCGATCTCGTCTCCGGCAAGCCCGTTCCACGCATCGTTGGCGATTTCGTCGCCGACCCCATCTCCCGCGAGGACATCACCCTCCACGTCGAATCGGGCAGCGTCCGCGCGCGCCTCTATCTGCCCGAGCACAAACCCAACGCCCCGGCACTCGTCGTCCTCCACGGTGTCCACCACCTCGGCATCGACGAGCCGCGCCTCATGGCCTTCGCCTCCGCCATGGCCAGTTGCGGCGTCCGCGTGCTCACGCCCGAGCTGCCCGACATCAAGGACTACCACGTCGACTCCACCTCCATGCGCACCATCGGCGAATCCGCCCACTGGTTCGCCACCCGCACCGGAGGCCCCGTCGGCGTCATGGGCCTCAGCTTCTCCGGCGGTCTCGCCATGGTCGCCGCCGCCGACCCGCTCTTCCACCCCGACTTCAAGTTCGTCTTCGCCGTCGGTAGCGCAGGACTCCATGAGCCGCGTCGCCCAGTACTACCGCACCAACGCCGACCTGCGCCCCAACGGCACCACCGAACTCCTCCCGCGCGCACGAGTACGGCCCGCTCGTCCTTGAATACCAGTACGTCGAAGACTTCGTCCCGCCCGCCGACATCCCCGCCATCCGCAACGTCCTCCGCGCCCACCTCTACGAGGACAAGGAAGCCGAAACCAGGGCCGAAGCCGCCCTCACCCCATCGCAGAAGATCGCCGCCGGGCAACTCATGGATTCCGCCAGCCCCAAGACCCGCGCCCTGATCGCGAACGCCAACACCAAGCACGCGCTCGAGCTCGAAGGCCTTTCCCCCAGCGCGCACTTAGCGACATTCACCACGCCGGTCTACCTGCTGCATGGCGAGGCCGACAACATTATCCCCTCCGCCGAAACCCTCTGGATGGCCAGCCGAGCTTCCCCACGAAACCCTGCAGGCCGTGCTCGTCAGCCCCGTCATCAGCCACATCGACATGGACGGCAAATCCGTAGGCGCGATGGATCAGTGGCAACTCGTCCACTTCTTCGCCCTCGTCATGCACGCCATAGAGCAACCCACCGGCCGCAAGCCATGGCTATGAACGCTCCTTCCAACACTTTGCCAACGATGGAAATTCTCGGCGTCTACCGGCCCTTCATCTCGAAACGCGCGTACCGGGAGCAGTGGAAAGTGACTGCCTCCGACGCCGCAACAGAAGAGCATTTCCGAGGACTTGTCCTGATCGAGGCTCTGTTACACGATGCAACCGAGCCGCCGAAGATGATTGAAATAGGACAGGAGTGCCAACGCGACCCAATCCATCGGTTTCCTCCTCACTTCCAAGTCCCATATGACGAGGCATTGCTATCGCTTGACGGTAAGAGGATTTTGCAGCGAAAGATGAACTGTGTACAAGGATTCGGAATCCTTCGCTTCGCGTTTTATCTCCACTTCTACGACCAATCCCGGCCGCTGACTACCCCGTTCGGCGAGTTGATCTGTCCTCCCATCGAAACCGTTCCCTGGAGACTTCGAAGGCTCGTTCCCTACAGAGCTTGTACGTAGTGCTCTAGTTCACGAATGCCAGATGCAAATCTTCCGCAGCTTCGCGCAGCCGTCTATCTCGCGTCCACAACAGAGTCCCCGGGTTCAGTTGGACAGACAGCAATAAATGCGCGTCGATGTAGCCAATCCCAAGACCGAACAATCTTCGTTGCGAGACGAATGCGAGCACTTCCTCATCCAAAGCCATCCTGATTCGCGGCAGATCTTTGAACATCATTATTGTCTCGTCGCGATCAGCCAGGCTCCCCATCGCAAGCTCGCCGATGACGTACTGGTGGATCAATAGCTGCTTCTTGTCGATGATGCTACGGAGCGTCAAGTCAGGCTTTCGAAAGTGATCGACCCACACGGGCGTATCCACCAGGATCATTTAGCGGACCGCCGGCGTGGAACGTATTCAAGATTCGGCTGACTTCCTCCGAGCAGCGCCAATCGCTTGGCTGCCTCACGCTCCACAAGTGCTCGTAGCGCTTCCCGCACAAGTGCCCTGTTCTCCGTGAGTCCCGTGTAAAACTGCGCTCGCTGCAGTAAATCGTCATCCAGATTGATCGTGGTTCGCATAATCTCTCCTGAACGCGCATCCAGAATAGCATCACATGATGCCGCGTTTTGTGCTCTGCCTTGCTGGAGACTGCCCACACCGCGCTTTGAGTTGCCGGTGACTCCGCAATGCCCGACAATACCCTCAGCATGCCCACCTTCGTCACCCTCGCCGACATCCAGGCCGCCGCCGCGCGCATCGCCGGCACCGCCGTCCGCACGCCGCTCGTCCGCCTCGACGCCGCCCGGCCTCCCCTGCGAAATCTTCCTCAAGGACGAGTCCGCGCAGCCCATCGGCAGCTTCAAGCTGCGCGGCGCCTACAACATGATCGCGCAGCTCACGCCCGAAGCACTCGCCAGCGGCGTCATCACCTACTCCTCCGGCAACCACGCCCAGGGAGTCGCCTACGCCGCCCGCGCGCTCGGCGCGAAGGCCGTCATCGTCATGCCGGACAACGCGCCCGCAGGTCAAGCTCGAAGCCACCGCGCGCCCTCGGCGCCGAAATCGTCTTCGTCGGCCCGGCCAGCACCGAGCGCAAGCTCAAGGCCGAAGAACTCGCCGCCGAACACGGCTACACCATCGTCCCGCCCTACGACGACCCGCACATCATCGCCGGCCAGGCCACCTGCGGCCTCGAAATCCTCGAGCAGCTCCCCGACGTCGACCTCGTCCTCTCCCCCGTCTCCGGCGGCGGCCTGCTCTCCGGCATCGCCACCGGCATCAAACTCGCCGCCGCAGCCGGCCTCTGCAACCCCGCCGTCAAGGTCTGGGGCTGCCGAGCCCGAACTCGCCGCCGACGCCAAGGAATCCTTCGACACCAGACCCTCGTCGAGTGGCCCGCCGCGAAGACCACCCGCACCATCGCCGACGGCCTCCGCACCCAGTCCCTCGGCGAGCTCAACTTCGCACCACATCCTCGCGCTTCGTCGACGGCATCGTCACCGTCTCCGAAGACGAGATCCGCACCGCCCTGCGCGTCTCCTCGCCGCCACCGACATCATCGCCGAGCCCTCCGGCGCCGTCACCCTCGCCGCCGCGCTCTTCCACGCAGACGAGCTTCCGCCCGCGCGCAAGATCGTCGTCATCGTCTCCGGCGGCAACATCGACCCCGCCCTGCTCGAACCGAACGCTCGCACGAAGCCGTAACTCGCCAGCATGCCGTGCGTCTAACCCGGCATGCGCTCCGCTCGCCGCTCTCGTCGCCGCTCCTTGCTCCTCGCCCTGCCCCTCTGCGCCCAGAAGCAGAAGCAAGGACAACCGCTCCGGCTACGACCAGTCCGCCCGCGCCACCGTCCTCCACACCGCCAACGTCTACGTCGACCGCCGACGACGGCACGCCAGCAGATCGCCGACCGTCACCCCCGGCCACGAGATCGTCGTCATCGCGCACAACGGCCCCTGGGTCAACGTCTTCGCCAACACCGACACCCCCGACCAGGACGACCCCGACCACGAGCCCGAGTTCGCCGACCCGACGACGTCCCCGACCCCGCCTCCGGCTGGATCCGCGACAAAGGCATCGTCGGCCCCGACACCCCCAACGGCGACGCGCTCCTCTTCGGCTGCGCCGCCGAGCTCGAAGACGCAGGCCGAGCAGCCCCACGCCCCCAAAGGCGCCGCCGCCGCCGCCCACCTGCTCTACCGCCGCGTCGCCGAGTACTTCCCCACCTCGCCGCTCGCCGCCGAAGCCGCCTTCCGCTCCGCCGACATCCGCTGGCAGCTCGACAAGGCCGACAACTCCACCCTGCCCAGCGCGCACGAGCAGGAAGCCTACCTCCGCCCGCAGCTCTACGAGGGCGAGCTCAAGAAGGTCATCAAGACTCTACCCCAACACGCCGCTTCGCCGCGCGCGCCGCCTTCGACCTCTCGACAACAAGCTCTGCGGCGACTGGCAGGGCCTGCCCAAGTGCCCCGAGATGGAAGCCAGCCTCTACCTCAAGTACGCCGACCAGTACCCCGAACGGCCCCAAAGCCGCCGAAGCCCTCTACAACGCCGCCTACCGCCAGGGCGTCCTCGTCACCATGTACCAGGTCTCAGACGACAACAAGCGGGCCGACTCCGCCGCCCAGCGCTGCCAGTCGCTCGCCGCCGACATGCACACCCGCTTCCCCGACTCCGACTTCACCGCCCGCGCCGAATCCATCGCCTTCCGCGTCGCCCAGGGCATCCCCATCTACGGCACCGACCGCGAATAACCGCACCTCCTTTTGTCATCCTTCCGCACAGCGGGAGGATTCGCTTCTCTCCCTTTGCTTGTCATTCCGAAGCGAAGCGGAGGAACCTGCTTCGCTTTTTGCCTTGTCATCCTTCCGCGCAGCGGGAGGACCTGCTTCTCGCTTCTTGCCTTGTCATCCTTCCGCGCAGCGGCAAGATCCGCTTCTCGCCTTAGCCTTGTCGTTCCGAAGCGAAGCCAAGGAACCCGCTTTCCTTACCGAGCGCCGAAACCCTAGGCGCACACACCGCATTCATCCTGCCTTCACCAACCTCCAGCTAAAATATCCTCATGAGCCTCCTCCACGTCATCCTCCTTGCCATCGTGCAGGGCCTTGCCGAACTGCTGCCTGTCTCCAGCTCCGCCCACGTCGTCGTCGCCGAAAAGCTGATGCATCTCGACCCCGCCTCCCCGCAGATGACGCTGCTCCTCGTCATGCTCCACACCGGCACCATGTTCGCCGTCATCGCCTACTTCTGGCGCACCTGGGTCGACACCTACTTCTCCTCCGCCGACGTCTTCAAGCGCTTTGCCATCCGCGCCGCCTGGGCCACAGCCCTCACCGCTCGTCTTCGGCTTCGGACTCAAGAAGCTCATCGAAAAAACCATGTTCCACGGCCAGCCCAAGGCCGAGATCGAACAGCTCTTCGGCCGCCTCGACCTCATCGCCCCCGCCCTCGCCGCCGCCGGCCTGCTCATCCTCATCGCCGGCCTCATCGAGCGCCGCCAGATCGCAGCCTCGACCACCCCGCGCCACGAAGCGCTCACCGGCCGCTTCAACACCACCTCCGTCACCATGGGCCAGGCCGGCTGGATGGGCTTCGTCCAGGGCCTCGCCCTCCCCTTCCGCGGCTTCTCCCGCTCCGGCACGACGATCTCCGCCGGCATGCTCACCGGCGCCAGCAAGGAGCGCGCCGAGCGCTTCTCCTTCGCGCTCGCCGTCATCCTCACTCCCGGCGTCGTCGCGCTCGAAGGCCTGCGCATGCTCAAGGACGTCCACGAACAAGCCGCCCAGGGCGTCACCGTCGACCTCAAGGGCAGCGTCCTCATGAGCCTGCTCGGCGCCGTCTTCGCCTTCCTCGCCGGCCTCGTCGCCCTCAAGTGGCTCTCCTCCTGGCTCGAATCCGGCAAGTGGTACCTCTTCGGCATCTACTGCCTCCTCGCCTCCGCCGTAGTCTTCTACCTCCACACCCAGGGATATTAATGCGAGCGGTCGGGCCAAATCTCCAGCGGGATGACGCAAAAGCTGGTCCGGCTCATTCAATGGCAAACGCGAGTTCGACGTCCTCCCGCGCCTGAAGCGCGCCCGCGCAAGCGGACAACTTCCGGCTTCTCGGAAAGGTGCTGTTCTCCCGGCGCAGGCGCAGTTATTTTGCGGTACAACTTTTGAGGTACAATTCCCGCAATCGTACTCAAGAAATATTTCGTTCTGTTTCACGTTCGTTCGCTTCCGCCTCTTCGTGGTTTGCACACGGCGGATGCGTCGGGGATCCTGGGGTCCAAATCCCACCTGCGTGAAACAGTGACCGGAGGAAAACTTTGCGCACACTCGCTTCCCTCGCTATCTTTCTTCTCGCTGCCACTTCAGCCCGCGCCGACCAGTTGATCACAAACGGCGGATTTGAGACCGGCACCCTGGCCGGTTGGACCGCAACCAGCACTATCCCCGGCGACGGCAACTTCTCCGTCACTTCGCTCTCCACCACGCCACTCAACTACAACGCCACGGTCGGTGCACATTCTGGAACTTACTATGCCGTCAGTGACGACTACGATGGTTCCTCAACCGAATACCTCACGCAGACTTTCACCACTCCAGCCAGCTTGCTCAGTGCGACGCTCTCGTTCGATATCTTTGTCAACGATATCTATGGTGCGGATTTCGGCACCTCTGGTTCCGGCGGTCAAGTCACCCTCCTGAGTTCTTTGGGAGTTCCGATTGCTGTCCTTTACGGTCCTTCGGATACCTTCGAAAATCCGGTGGGCTCGCCTAACCCGTACATCGCCATCAGCCAGAACATCTTGTCTGATCTCGCTGCCAATACGACCTACCAACTGCAGTTTTCAAGCTCGGATTCAACAAATCTCATCAATGTCGGTATTGACGATGTCTCACTGATCACTACCTCGGCGAGTACAGCTCCAACTCCAGAACCTTCCACTTTTTCTCTTTCCGCGATCGGTGGAGTTCTTGTGGCCTGGATGGCATACAGAAAGCCCAAGACTGTTGAAGCGTAGATTTCAACCTGAATTCACGAGTCGAGAGAGGTAACAACAATGATTCCACAGATCATCCCGAGCCGCTTGCTTCTTGCAGCTTCAGTCGTGCTATCCGGTGCGCTCGCCTATGGGCAGGCATCGATCCTCCCAGTGGTACCGTCCGACAGTATCGGAGCCGGCGAAGCCCGTCCGTACTCCTGGGTGGTGGTTCCCACGGACGGAACTTCAACCCTCAACCTCGTTCACGGCCCTGGACAAACCTCCTGCGGCACTGCTAACCCTTGCTACTACAACGAAGGTGACATCTGGACCGCCTACGGACTGCCACCGATCCAGGCTCGGGGTCACTACGGTCAGGGAATCACAATCGGGATCGTAGACGCGTATTACGATCCGCAAATCGCAACGAACCTCCAAAACTTCTCGACTTTTTTCCATCTGCCTCTAGGCACTGCTAGCTCCACCATTACCTGCTCCACCACGCCAACCTTCACAGTGGTCAGTCAAACGGGGGGCTCGCCCACCGGCGTTACCTTCAACGCGGGCTGGGCAGAGGAAGCCAACCTGGACGTTCAGCAGGCGCACGCGATGGCGCCCTGCGCTAATATCCTGCTGATCGCGGCAACCGACAATGGTGACTCCAATCTATTCGCCGGCGTCCAGTATGCCTCCACGCATAGCGATCTGGTTTCCAACAGCTATGGCGGGGATGAGTTTACCGGCGAGGCGGGTTTTGATTCCTACTTCTCCGGCAGTCCCGTTCCTCTCCTCTTTTCCTCAGGGGATACAGCGGCGGTGACAGAGTACCCCTGCACCAGCCCCTACGTCACCTGCGTCGGCGGAACCCACCTGCTTACCACTTCGACCTCGTTCCGTACGGCAGAGTCCGCCTGGTTCACCGGTGCCGGCACTGCCGGTGGTACAGGCGGCGGATGCAGCAGCGGAGGCGAGGTGCAGCCCCCCTACCAGGCCGGTTTCACGAACGCCGACTGCGGCACTGTCCGCGGCGTTCCGGATATTGCAGCCCTCGCCGATCCATATACCGGGGTCGACATTGCCCTCGGCAGCAACATCGTCTCAACCGCTGGCGTGTATTGCTGCATCGGAGGCACGAGTCTGGCAACTCCCCTCGAGGCCGGAATTCTGGCAAACGTGGAAAATGCTCGCCTCACTGCCGGGAAGGCGAAACTGGGTCCGGCCCTCAACTCGCTGCTCTATTCGGCAGCGAGCTACAGCCCGACCGGAGTTTCCAGTCTGCCCGCACCTTACGGGAACTCCTACCACTCGTTCTTCTTTGACGTGTTCACCGGGAACACCGGTCATCCGTCGACGTTGTATTGGGACGAGAACACCGGCCTCGGCGTACCGACGTTTTCCTCTCTCGGCAATTACCTGATCACCAACGTACCGTAGCAGACGCTCGCAGGCAGAGCGTACGTCACAGCTTGGCCAAGGCCCCGGCGAACCTCAGTTCGCCGGGGTCTTGTGCTTTTGCGACCTGCGCCGCACCTACCGCCATATCCATGGCCGGCTTATTCGCGATCCACAACAAGCGTCATCTTCACGCCACATTCCGAAACCTGCTCTCCGCCGAAAATCGCTCGTGTGCGAATCTCCTTGACACTCCGGAAATTTAGGACGACGCTTACCCCACTTATAAAGCGTCGCGGATGCGAAGCATTCGCCCTGCAACGGGGGTACCGATGCGTGGTCCTTTCTCCTCCTTCTGCGTCTTGTCGGCGTGCTCGTCGTGCCTGCTCTTCAGTGGATGTGCCGTTACCTCCACGGCCGTTCCTTCGGCTGAAGCGGGCGTCTCCATGCAGGGCCGTGTCTTCGGCGGACAACAGCCGGTCGTCGGCGCGCACGTCTACTTGTTCGCCGCAAATACTACCGGCAACGCGGGCCCCGGCATCGCCGCGTCCTCCAGCAATGCCTCGGTATCGCTGTTGAACGCGGCTCTCACCGGCCACAGCGACTCCGTGGGCGCCTACGTGACGACCGACATCAATGGCGCATTCACCATTACCGGGGATTACACCTGCACGCCAAATACCCAGGCCTATGTCTATGCCCTTGGCGGGAACGCAGGTGCGGGGGTCAATACGGCCTCCGGCATGCTGGCCGCGCTGGGAAACTGCCCCGTTGTCGGCAATTACCTTGTGCAAACACCCTTCATCTATATGAATGAGGTTTCGACCGTCGCGGCCGCGTATTCCTTCGCCGGATACGCCACAGATGCCACCCACGTGTCCAGTTCGGGCAGCACTCTCGCGCAGACCGGCATCAGGAACGCTTTCGCCAACGCCGCAAACCTCGCTGGAATCTCCACCGGGGCAGCGCTCGCCGCGACGCCTGCGGGTAACGGCATCGTCCCACAGAGCGAAATCAACACCCTCGCTAATATCCTGGCGAGTTGCGTCAACTCAACCGGATCCTCCTCCACACAGTGCTCGACGCTCTTCGCCAACGCCGGCCCCGGATTAGCAGGCACCACACCGACCGATACGGCAACCGCGGCCATCAACATCGCGCATAACCCGGGCTCCAATCTGGCGGCGCTCTTTGCCCTCTCGGTTCCGTCCCCTCCGTTCTCGCCGTCGCTGACCGCCCAGCCCACCGACTTCACCATCGCTCTGAGCTTCTCGGGCGGCGGTGTAAACGATCCCTTCAGCATCGCGGTCGATGGCGCAGGCAACGTCTGGACGGCGAACCTGGGCAATAACACCGTATCGCAATTCAACGGAGTAACCGGCGCGGCCATCTCCCCGGCCGGCGGATACACCGGCAACGGGCTCACCCTACCCTTCTCGGTGGCACTCGACACCTCTGGAAACGCCTGGGTGCTCAACATGTACCCATCGTCGCCGCCTTCCCACGTGAGCGTCTTCACCCCCGGAGGCACCGCGTTTCCAGGGTCCCCCTTCACAGGAGGCGGCCTGGCCACGCAGAACAGCTTCAACGTCACCAGCCCACGCGACGTCGCGTTCGACGCCAACGGCAACGCCTGGTTCGCCAATCTCAACGGCACTGCCACCGAATTGAACGGCTTGACCGGCGCGGCAATCTCTCCTTCCACAGGATTTCCCATTGGCGCCTCCACCAACAGTGAGTCAGGCGTCGCCGTCGACAACGCGGGCCACGTCTGGATCTCCGGCATGAATGGAAATGTCCTGTACGAGATGGCTGTCTCCAACGGTGCGCTGCTGGGTGCGTCGGCCTACACGGCCGGTGGCCTGGAGCAGCCCTACTCCATCGCCATCGATGCCTCGAACAATATCTGGCTGCCGAACAACTACGATCCCAGCACGCTCGTAGGGAATACTGTCAGCAAATTCACCTCCGTGACCACTGGCGTAGCGCACACTGGCGGCGGCATTCTCGGCCCCGATGGAGTGGCGATCGACGGCGCGGGCAATGTATGGGTTTCAAATCAGATCCGCTCCGGAGGGGCTCCAACCGCCGGCGTTTCGGAACTGAATAATAGTGGCGTCGCGATCTCTCCAGCGACCGGGTACACGAGCAGCGCGGCGCTCGGCGGGCCGAATGATGTCGCCGTCGATAGCTCCGGAAACGTGTGGGCCGCCAACGCCTATGTCCCTGTTACCTTCGCGAATGGCACCAATATTGTCGAGTTTGTCGGCGCTGCGGTGCCGGTGGTCACGCCCATTTCGCTTGCGGTAAAGAATGGCACCATCGGCTCCCGCCCCTGATTTCGCACCGGCTCCTTTGCTACCATGCCGCCATGAACAAACTTGCGCCCTTTCTCTGGTTCAACGACAACGCCGAACAGGCAGCGGAGTTCTACCTCAGCGTCTTTCCGAACGCCCGCAAGCTCGATGAGGTCCGCTCCAGGGGAGTTGGCCCCTGGCCCGCCGGCCATATCGCCACCATCACCATCGAGCTGGAAGGCCAGGAAGTGGTCTTCCTCAACGGTGGCCCCCACTACCAGCTCAACCCGGCCTTCTCCTTCTTTGTCCGCTGCGATTCACAGGCGGAGATCGACAGCTTCTGGGACAAGCTGATCGAAGGCGGGAAATCCATGGCCTGCGGGTGGCTCACTGACCGCTACGGAGTCTGCTGGCAGATCGTGCCCCGCAACATCAGCGAGCTCATCAGCCACCCAAAAGGCATGCAGGCCATGATGGGGATGATCAAGCTCGACATCGCGACGCTGGAAGCCGCCGCACGCGAGGAATAGCCTCATGCGCGCTGGCCTCGTTCTGATCAACCCAGGTCAGCTCCCCGGGTATACCGCCAGGCCCACCAAAGAAGCGGCAGCTGCAGCGGCACCCGCGCCCACAGGGCCCACTCCGGAATCCGCGGCCAGCGCGCGTGGTCGAGCGCCATTTGGACGTTTGCCGGCAGCACCGCCACCAGCAGCAAGACCAGGCCCCACGCCGCAAATACCCGCGTCTGCGGGACCATCAATCCAACGCCGCCCATAATCTCCGCCGCTCCGCTCACCCGCACCAGCAGGACTGGGTCTGGCAGCCAAGGCGGCATGATTCCCACATAGACCGGCGTAAACAGAAAATGCAGAACCCCTGCCAGGACGAAGATTGCGGCGAGGAGAATCCTTCCCAAATCGCCCTCCCAAAAAGTGCCAGCACCGAAGATGGTGCAACACCCAGAGTCTGCTGGTCCGAACCTAACCCCTTCGCTGTCCGGAATTTACATCATCTGGGGGGGAGGGGGGAAGGGGTATCCAGAAAGCAAAAAAGGGGGCGACGGAATCCCTTCCGCCGCCCGATCGTCGCTGCGTTCTACCTATTTGGACGCAGTAGCGTCGCGATGGTTTTTCACATAATCGTGCGAAGTCATGACATGCGCGTTCTGCTCGGAAAGAAGCTGCCTGAGCGGGAGCGGAAGATCCTGCGCCAGCGCGTCCGCATACACTTTCTTCGCCTGATCCTCGCCCTGCTCCGCATTGGCCAGCAGATCGTGGTCGTTTGGCGTATGAAGCTTTTCCTTCAGGTCAAACCACGCGCGATGGAGTGCGCCGGAGGTCGTTCCCGTCTCGTGGACATCATGCACACCGTGCCGATGCAGCTCATTTTCGAGCTCCGCGCGGAAGTTCGCGCGCTTCAGCGATTCGGCCAGAAAGTAGCGCTTCAACGTGTCATCTTTCAGATGTGCGCCGATATCGGCAAAACCCTTCTGACCATCCTCCAGGATGTTGATGACATTCTTGATAACTTTTTCCAGTTCGCTGTTCTTCTCGCTGTCGCTTGCCATGGATTCCTCTTCTCGTGCCGTGATGTTGCCTTCTTCAGAGAACTGGCGTCCGGTGCAGGGTCCATCAGCTGTCAGCGATTCTCCTTCGCTGATGGCAAGCAGGAGAAATCGCGAAAATCCCGCTCCCCTGCCGGACGCCAGTTCCCCGTCGAAGTGACAACGTGCTTGGTGTCTGTCTGGTAGATGCGCCTCTTCCCAAAGGGTTTGCATCCTGATTCCCACCTCGTTGCCGAACCTCTCTTCCACGCGGCGCTCTGTTGTAATCGAAGATGCCTTGGGCGCCGTGCCGCCGCCGTCTCTGCGCGCGTCGCGCCGGACCCCGGAAGGAAGCCCATGAAGCCTCTTCGTCTCGTCTCCAGCCCGACCCGCAGCCGCCGCCTGAACGAGATCCTCGGCCTGATGGTGCTCGCCGCCGCCGCCCTGCTCCTGATCGCGCTCGCCAGCTACACGCCCTCGGACCCCTCGTTCAACACTGCCGCCGCGCCTTCCTCGGCGGGCCTGGCGCATGGTCCGGCGCAGAACTGGACCGGGATCATCGGGGCTTATTTCGCAGACGCCATGCTGCAGATGCTCGGTATCGCCGCGTTTTTCCTGCCGCTGCTGCTGGTGCGCGTGGGCGTGTGCTGGATGCGTTCCCGCTCTTCCGGTTCCCCGCTGGCGAAGCTGATCGCCCTGATTCTTTGGGTCGTCTTCGCGCCCGCGGCCGTCGCGCTGCTGCCCGGCAACATGCTTGTGGAGGCATGCGCTTCCGCTTTCCGGCGTTAGCGGGCGGCTGGCTGCCGATACTCTTATCCACTTCCTGAATGTTCCCGGCGCAACCATTATCGTGGCGCTGATGGTGGGCCTGTCGCTTTACCTGGCGAGTACCTTCAGCTTCGAAACCTCGCGCGAATGGATGACGCGGCACTTCCGCTTTATCGCCGTGTTGCGCGAGCGCTGGTGGAACTTCCGCAACCGGGACCGCGCACAGGATCCCGCCCAGGTGCTGGACGAGCAGAGTGAGGTCTACGGGGCCAAGCCGCGAAAAGCTGGACGCTGCGGCCCGGAAAGCACGCGAGGAGCAGGAACGGGCCGCCCGCCGCGAGACGTTCCAACACGCTGCTCTCCGGCATCTTCAACTGGTTCTCGAGGACGCGCGGCAAGGAGCTGCACGTAGTTCCGGAGGAGACCGCGCCCGAGAACGTCCCGGGGTCCGTCTGGCAGGCGATGCCGCGCACGCTGGTAGATGCGCCGCCAGTCACGCCGCTCTCGACAGCCGCAGCGGCTGCCGCTCCCTTTGCGCAGGCGCTGGCCGCGGCCGCCGCTCCCCTGCCCCCGCAGCCCGACGAGCTCGATGACTTCCTCGCGGCAACCCCCGCCCAGCAGCGTCTGATCGCCGACGAAGAGGAGCCATTCAGCTTCCTGACCCGCAAGCCACAGCCCGCGCAGCCAGTGGACGAGGTCGCGGAGTTCATCCGCAGCCCGCGCCCTGCCGCGGCCAAGCCAGCGGAGCCACCGGCTCCGCGACGCGCGCCTGGTGCCGCACTGCCCGCCGCGCCCCGCCGGTTCCACAGCCGGCCGCTGCGCCGAACCCACCTTCGGCAAGCGCGCCGACTCCGACGTGAAGGCTGTCGCGATCACGGCGAAGTCCGTGCGCGGCTACAAGCTGCCGTCCTCCTCGCTGCTCTACCGCTCGGAGGAGCAGGCGTCGGTCCGCGAAGAGGCGCTGCGCGAAGAGGCCAGGGTGCTGGTGGAGAAATGCGGCGAGTTCGGCGTCGACGGGCAGGTGACGCAGATCAACCCCGGCCCGGTCGTCACCACCTTCGAGTTCCGCCCCGATGCCGGCGTCAAGTACTCCCGCGTCACCGGTCTGGCTGACGACCTGTGCCTGGCCATGGCTGCCGAGTCCATCCTGATCGAGCGCATGGCGGGCAAATCGACGGTCGGCATCCAGGTGCCGAACCACGACCGCGAGACCATCTGGCTGCGCGACGTGGTGGAGTGCGAGAGCTTCGCGCAAAGCAAGAGCAAGCTCGCGATTGCGCTGGGCAAGGACATCAACGGCCGCATCGTCACCGCCGATCTGGCCAGCGATGCCGCACGTGCTGATCGCCGGCTCGACCGGCTCGGGTAAGTCGGTCGCGATCAACGCGATGATCATGAGCGTGCTGTTCAAGAGCACGCCGGAGCAGGTGCGCATGATCCTCGTCGACCCCAAGCGCGTCGAGCTCGGCATGTACGAGGGCATCCCGCACCTGTTCACGCCGATCATCACCGAGGCCAAGCTCGCGGCGAACGCGCTGCGCAACGCGGTGCAAGGAGATGGAGCGCCGGCTGAAGCTGCTGGCCGCGAACCACGTCCGCAACATCGACCAGTTCAACAAGCTCTTCGAGCACGGCTCCGAATACCTCTTCGAAGACGTGAACCAGGAGCCGCTGCCCTACATCATCATCATCATCGACGAGCTTGCCGACCTGATGATGCTCGACCGGGCCAACGTGGAAGAATCCATCACGCGGCTGGCGCAGATGGCGCGCGCGGTCGGCATCCACCTGATTCTCGCCACGCAGCGGCCGTCGGTCGATGTCATCACCGGCCTCATCAAGGCCAACGTGCCGACGCGCATGAGCTTCCGCCTGGCGACGAAGGTGGACTCGCGCACGATCATCGATAGCAATGGCGCCGAGAGCCTGCTGGGCCGCGGCGACATGCTCTACCTGCCGCCGGGCACCAGCCGCCTGCAGCGCGTCCACGCACCCTTCGTCACCGAGAAGGAGATCTCCGCCGTCACCGAGTTCTGGCGCGCGCAGGGCGAGGCCGAGTACGTCGCAGGGCTTCCTCGAAGGGCCGAAGGACGAAAAGGGCGATCCGGACGAAGGCGGCGAGCCGGGCTCCGAAGCCAACGACGAGCTCTTCGACGACGCCGTGCGCCTGGTCTTCGAGTTCGGCAAGGCGAGCACTTCGCTGCTGCAGCGCCGCCTGCGCATCGGCTATGGCCGCGCCGCCCACCTGATCGACATGATGTACAACGACGGGCTGGTCGGCCCGGCCGACGGATCCAAGCCGCGCGAGCTGCTGAAGTCGCCGGACTTCTACAAGCAGGTCGACGAGGCGATGCGGTGAACTGATCTATTCCTCAATACCTTCTCCCGTTCGAGGGGCGCCGCCGCCAGACTTTTTTTCTTGCTTAGTCCCATTCCTAGCGTTATTTTGCGCATAACCCAATAACGAGATGGGGTGCGCGATGGAATGGAAGTGGCTTTCCAGTGTCCTCGAGTATTTCTGGACGAACCGGGCGAGAATCGTTCTCGTCCTGAAGCGTCTGCGCCGTCATCCGTTTCTCGTGATGACCGTCTTTCTGTTTTTTGCAGTGATCCTTGGGTGGCTAAGTTGGAGACGTTCTCAAGCCTATGAGAATGTCGTGAAACGAGTGCTGAATGTCGGAGGCGGCGGTGAGGGACTACCTGCCGTCCAGAATCTTCTGCTTGCAAATATTGCGGTCAATCCCAAAGAAGACTTGCGGCACGTGCAGCTGGACAGCGATTTTACTTCTGCCTGGCAGCAGTTCGAGGATGCCGTTCGCCTCGACCCCAACGAGGCCTCGCCCGCTACTGGTTCTCCTTCCGACCACGTCACGCCAGAAGAAGGCATCTGCCTGCGTAGCATATCCACCGTCGGCGAAGTTCTAACAGAAAAGCAATCGATTGAACCGGGATATCTATTCCTGCCCTACTTCCTGATCAATCCGCCTCTCTTGCGCGAGCAGGAAGAAGAAATATTCCAACAAGACTTCAAGCTGAAGATGAAAAAGGGATCGAGCGCTGTCGCGAAGGAGTGCGACACGAGTGAGAGCCCCGACCAGGTCAGCAGCTATCCTCCGAACCTCTACCAGGATGTCTATCTCACGGAACGCGCCTCTTTGGGTTTGCAGAGGCTGGCATCGGTATCTTTGGTTAATCCGGGTGCACCAGGCTCGGACTATCTTGCGCCTACCCCCGTCCAGATATATCTGATCCTTTCATCCGGCGTTACCCGGATCTTTATTCACGATGATGTTCATCCGAGCGTCGAGTTTGGGGACCAATTCCCGGCTACCACGTTCTTCCCAAGCCGACCTTATTTTTGGCCTACTTTTCTCGAACACCCAAGCTATTACTCGCAATTAGCCCGGGTTCCGAAATCGGAGCGGACGCACGATAACCTTTTTTTTGCTATCCGGGAAGGTACTCAGAGGATCAGCCCGACGACCACGTTAGGAGAATATTTCAGAATATCGAACCCTTATCTTGATCTGGGGGGAAGCGGCATCGTCGTTACTTTGACGAGAGGCATCATCGTGAACGGGGAATCGAGAGGAGTTGTGTGCATCGACCTTCGATTCGATGACACCAGGAACCTGGTAAGAACGTTGGAGCGCAACATTTCCGGTCTGAACGCGGCAATGTACCAGATCGAATGCAACGTGAACTCTGGATCTCAGCAGTTGGACTGCAAAGATCCTACACCTCCAGGATTCTGGGATCGCTTGTGGATGTGGGATTGGTTCAGAGATTCCGAGGATGAGCTCTCTCACGAGGCTCGAAGCGCCTTTGCTAGGCACCCCACGGATGTCTTGGGAAATCTCAAGAGGTTTGACGCCGGAACGAAGATTCGATTTTCCATCCCCCTGAACCGCAAATATCACACGGACCACACCCAGTCAGTAACCCTGCTGCTGGCTTCGTTCGATCCTGAGAGCTACAAGACGCACACGAGTATCGTCAACCTGTTTTTCTGGGCATTTGTAGGCTTAATGCTCGCTTACATGCTGTTCTGCTGGACATCTGACGCGGTCGAACGCGCTAATTGGGAATCCGCCATGAAAGAAGTGGACCATGTGATGCGGCACTCAGACGGGCTTTATGTTCATCTCGACCAGGACGACAGAATCATTGCCGCGAGCGACGCCTTTGTGGAGACATTTGCCGACGTCACAATCGACAAGACGACGCTGAAAGATCTTTGTTACGACGACGTGAGCCGAGATAAATACGAAAGAGTTGAGGAGCAACGCCTCCAGGGAGCTAAGGTAATCCCCTATAGTTTGAATTTGAAAGCTAAGGATGGTCATCCTATTACTAAGGCGGTCGTGAGTGCAGCAATACCGTCTTACGGCAAACGTCATCTTCCCGGCACGTTCGGTGTTTTTGTAAGTGAAGAGGAACTAGGCAAAATTCTAGCGGATCCCCTCCACAACGAGGATGACGAACCCGAGTCGACTTAGTTTGCGAACTAGATTTTGGAGCCATGCGTATCAGGGCGGAGTGTCTTGACCCTTAGCACCGCCGATGAATCCCCTCCGGGAGCAGCGAAGAGGATGAGGTTGGCATCCGGGTCCGCGACCGTGAACGTCGCAGCGCCCCACGGCTCTTGCGTGAGTCCCTGCGCGAATGAGACGCCCGCGGCCTCATACCTTTGAAAAAGCGCTTCGATCTCCGGCGCGGAGGCGAGCGTGATGGAAGCCGATAGCAGGTGTTCGCGTTGGCGGATGTCGCCTGCGTAGATGGGCTCGCAGACCAGCTTCAGGTTCAGCCTTGCGTTGCCCCGGACAACCTGCCCGTAATGCGGTGGATCCCCATAGAGGAACGCCACAGCGAATCCCAGGTTGCCGGTGTAGAAGTCGCAGGCGCGCTGCATGTCCGCAACAAAAAGCTGGGCTTCGACCGCGCTCAGAAAAGGATGGGGCGTCAGGGGCCTGACCGCATCGGGTGCATCGTTATGGAAGTGGAAGAGGTTGCCGTCGAGGTCGGCGACGGTGAACTGCCACAGGCCCCACGGCTTTCGCTCCAGCGGGTCAACGATGTTCGCGCCGGAGGCCTGCAGTTCGCGATACGAAACCTGGATGTCTTCGGCAAACACCCAGTGTACGGCGGGCTCGAATGGCGGGACACGCCGGCGCAGGAAGATGGCGGCGGGAGGACGTGACACGGCGCCGATGCTCTTGTCCGGTTCCAGCCACGCGACGGCGAACCCGAGGACGTCGCGGTAGTATGCCTGCGCCCGTTCCACGTCGCCGACCGGAAGCTCGGGCACCGGCTGGCTCATCGCGGTCAACGTTCCGTGCGCGCTCATGGAGGCCTCCGCCCGGCACAAATCTAGACCAGCGCTTGCGGCACAAGCAACTTCGACCGCAGCGAGTCGGCGATGAGCTTGCCGTGGAAGCGGCCGTTCTCGATGAAGATTTCGTTGGTGCGCTCGCCGGCGACGATGACGCCTGCGAGGTAGATGCCGGGGACGTTCGATTCCAGCGTATCGGGGTTGCAGACGGGGCAGCGGTCGTTGCCGTCGTCGAGCGTGACGCCCAGCGTTTCGATGAAGCGCGAAGTCCGGGTGATAGCCGGTGAGCGCGAAGACGAAGTCGTTGGGCAGTCGTGACCTCGCCCTGCGGTGTGGCAAGCGTGACAGTGTCCTCGGCGATGTTCGTCACGGTGGTGTTGAAGTAGGCGGTGACTTCGCCGTTCTTGATGCGGTTCTCGATGTCGGGCTTGATCCAGTACTTGATGTGGCGGTGCAGGGTCTGCGCCGCGATGCACCAGCGTGACGCTGCGCGCCGTGACGCCAGAGGTCGAGCGCGGCAATGGCGGCGGAGTTCTTGCCGCCGATGACCAGCACATCCAGGCCGAAGTACGGGTGCGGCTCGTTGTAGTAGTGCTGCGACCTTGGGCAGGTCTTCGCCGGGGATGCCGAGGTAGTTGGGCAGATCGTAGTAGCCGGTGGAGACGATGAGCTTGCGCGCGCGAGTGCGATGCTTGCGGCCGAAGCGGTCGGTGGTGTGGACGGTGAAGTCGCCGTCCGCGCCGGCAACGCGAGTCGACGTGCTGGTACTGCCGCACGTTCGAGCCGGTAGTGCTCGGCGACCTTGCGGTAGTACTCCAGCGCCTCGGCGCGGGTGGGCTTCTGGTTCGGGCTGGAGAAGGGCATGTTGCCGATCTCCAGCAGCTCCGGCGTGGTGAAGAAGGTCATGTTGCGCCGGGTAGTGGAAGAGCGAGTTGCTCAGGCAGCCCTTGTCGACGAGGACGACGGAGAAGCCCGGCGCGCTGGGCGTCGATGGCGCAGGCCAGGCCGGTGGGGCCGGCGCCGATGACGAGGACGTCGTAGAGGGTTTGCGCAGATGCCATAGATCTATCTGTAGCGGCATAGAGTGAAAACCCCATGTCTCAGAGGCGAGACATGGGGCACTCGATGATTTGTGGCGACAAGGCTTAGCCGTTCAGGCCTATCCGTCGAGACACGAGCTTGTGGGCGATGGCGAACAGCGCGAGTTCCAGCCGCGTGCGAGACGCCGGTCTTGTCGAAGATGTTCGACAGGTGGCGCTTCACCGTCTCTTCCGAGATGGTGAACTGCCGCGCGATGTCCTTGTTGGAGCAGCCTTCGACGATGCACTGCACGACTTCCAGCTCGCGCGGAGTCAGGCCGTAGGTCTTGCGCTCGGGCACGGCGGCGGCCTTCTGCATCAGCTCATGCAGCGCCTTCAGCAGGTTGGCGACGCGCTCGCCGCCGATCCAGTAATCGCCCTGAAGCACGGCGCGCAGCGACTCGCGCAGGTCGCCGGCGACCGAGTCCTTGAGCACGATGCCGCGCGCGCCGATCTGCAGCGCCTCGATGATCTGCTGCGTGGAGATGGTGCTGGTGAGCAGGATGATCTTGACGCGCGGCGACTTGGTCATGATGGCGCGCATGGCTTCGAGGCCCGGCAGGCGCGGCATCTGCAGGTCGAGCAGCAGAATGTCGGGCTCGAGCTCGAGCGTCTGCGTGATGGCGACGTCGCCGTCTTCGGCTTCGCCGACGACTTCGAAGCCGGGCTCGTTCATGCAGCATGTTCTTGACGCCGAAGCGGACGACGGGATGGTCGTCGGCGACGACGATGCGGATGGTGGGAACCTGGGGCGCGGCGGCTCGTTTGATGGCAGTCTTCATGCTTGCTTGCTCTCCACGTACGGTGAGATACACACGTTGGAACTATAACTTTTATTGAGCGTCCAGCATACGCCTGAGACGCGCGGAAGCTGAAAGGAATCGTTCGAGGGGTGCCGTGTCGCCAATACTATCCGGTCCGGAGGACTCCATCTCTTCCGCGATGGCGGCCAGTTCGACCGCTCCAACCATGCCGCATCCGCCTTTGATGGCGTGCGCGGAGCGATGGAAGGCCTCAAAGTCGTGCTCCGCAACGGCTTTACGCATAACGCCGATGCGCTGGTCGGCGTCATCCAGGCACATACGGTATAGCCGCTGCACCTGGTCGGCGGGCAGCGACTGCGAGAATGCTTCGTAGATGGCCGGATTCAGCATGGTCTGGTCGGCGGCGTCGGAAGCAGCAGCGGACTGGCCGGAGGCGGTTTCGCGCGCCGCCAGCAGCGCGCAAAGATCGTCGATGGAGAACGGTTTGCGCAGGAAACCCTGAAAATGCGCCAGCCGTTCGCGAGGCACTTCGGATCCGCTCATGGCGAGCAACAGTGTTCCGGGGCCGCAGGCGAGGCGCAAGCAGCCGCGCCAGCGAGTCGCCGGTGACGCCTGGCATCTGCATATCGGCCAGCACGGCGTCCGGGGGCGCCCCGGAGATATCGGCCAGCGCTTCCAACGCGCTTTCACCGGAATCGTACAATTCCACGGCAAAACCGGCCTCGGCGGCCAGCAGACTTAGCACTTCGCGGCTCATCAGATCGTCGTCCACGATCACGAGCCGGCCCCGGGTTCCAGATGCACTCACGCAACCCAAGGTATCAGCCATGCGCGCGTTGGGAAAGTGGTGCCAATTCGTCAGGTCGCGATAGAGTAATGGGCAATGGCTCCAGAGGAAAGTTCAGTGCCGGCAGACGCCGCAGGAGCGGAAAGCCTCGCGGCCCTGGCCGCCCGCGTGGCTGAGCTCGAGCGGCAGGTGGCGGCGCTGACGTCCGCTAGCCTCCCGGAGGTTCCTGCGCGGTCGCAGCCTCGCGCGGATTCTTCACTCCCGATGCTGCCCTCGCGTCCGCCAGCTCCACCACCGCCGGCTACGCAGCCAATCCCCCATCCTTTGCCCAGCGCACGCTCGCTGGAAGACCGCCTCGGCGCACAGGTCTTCAACCTGATCGGTCTCCTGGCGATCCTGATCAGCTCGAGCCTGTTCCTGAAACTTGCGATTGAGCGCGGCTGGCTGGGGCCGCTGGCGCGAGTCCTCATCGGCCTGGCCGCCGGCGCGGGCTTCATTGTCTGGTCGGAACGCTTTCGCAGCAAGGGGTTCGCGGCTTTTTCCTACTCGTTGAAGGCGCTCGGAAGCGCCATCCTGTACCTTTCGCTGTGGGCCGGATTTCAGCTCTACCACCTGATGCCCGCGGCGGTCGCGCTCGTGGCGATGCTTCTGGTAACGGCATGGAATGGATTCATGGCCTGGTCGCAGGATGCGGAACTGCTCGCCGCCTACGGCCTGGTCGGGGGGTTCTTGACCCCGCTGCTGCTTTCCACCGGAGGCGACCACGAGACATTTCTCTTCACCTACCTGGCCGCGCTCGACCTGGCCACCGTGCTGCTGATGCGCTGGAAGCCCTGGCAGCGCCTGCTGCTACCGGCATTCGCTGCCACAGCCGGATACTTCATCGGCTGGTACGCCCAGTTCTTCCACGCGCTCCCTCTGACTGGGAGCGCCCAGCCACTCCACTCCACCTGGGACGCGCAGTCGGCCGAGACCTGCGCCTTTGCCGTTCTCTTCAGTGTTCTATTCATGATGGTGTCGGCGAAAGGTTACCGCCTGATCGCATCTGTATCTGGCGAAATCATCGTGCCGGTGCTGCTCCCCCTGGCCCATGCGGCGTTTCTCTCCCTGGCGCTCTACTCCGTGCTACAGGATTCCGGCCTGCACCCGCTGCTCGCCTGGGTGATGGTGGCCCTGGCCGCTTTTTACCTCGGCCTCGTACGCTTGCAGGCGACCACCGTTGCGGCCGCGGTTCACCTGGCCTGCGCCGTCGTCTTCCTTACCATCGCCATTCCGCTGAAGGCCAGCGGCCACACCCTCACCACGGCCTGGCTGGTGGAAGGCCTGGTGCTCTACTGGGCGTCGACCCGCGTGCAGGCGGAATCGGGAGCGCCCGCCCGTGTGCTCACGGTGCTTTCGCTTTGCGGCTATGGGCTCGGACTCGTCTCGCTGGCCGGGCACTGGTTCACGCACGCGGCCTACGCCAGCTTCTTCAACGCGGACCTGGGCGCCGCCATGATTGGCGTGACCGCGCTGGCCGGCGCAGCCTGGCTCGCGCACAGCCGTCGCGACGAACCCACACTGCTCGCGACGTTCGCCGCCATCGACGCGGTCGCGGTGCTCCTCACGTTGCGCGAGGTCATCGTCTCGCAGTTCTCCTCCGACCCGCACGCAGCTTTCGCCAACGTCGACTTCGCCACGGCGTTGCTCGGCCTCGCCGTGCTCGCCTTCGCCTCCTGGAGCGCCTACCGCATCAGCAGTGAACCCGAAATCCGCTCGCTGGCGTCGTTGGGCGGAGCCACGCTGGTCCTCTTCAATCTGCTCACCCTCGTCACCATCGTGCGTGAAATCGGCGCGCTGTGGCATCGCTCGGACGCCAACCTGCAGCGCTCGCTCGCTATCTCCGGCTTCCTGATGGTGTACGCCGCCGCTCTGCTGACTGCGGGCTTCTGGCAGGCGCAGCGCGTTCGTACGCTGGCAGGGCCTGGTGCTGCTCTTGTTCACCATCGCCAAGGTGTTCCTCTACGACATCAGTGGCCTGAGCCAGGGCTACCGGGTGGCGAGCTTCCTCGCGCTTGGCGCGCTCCTGCTGGGCGTCAGCTTCGCCTACCAGAAGGACTGGCTGGGACTGAAGACTGCGCCCGCAGCAAACGGGGACAAAGCATGAAGGGCTTAGCCGCGCTCCTCCTGTTGAGCCTCGCGACTGCGGACGATCCGCGCCATGCCCCGTCGCCTCTGGCAGCCTTCGAGTACCGCCGCGACGTCCGATTGGAGGCAGTAACCGCCGAGCATGCCAGCTACGCCTGTGCGCTGCTGGACGCCGAGGTCTTCGCGCACACGGAGCCGGGGCTCGCCGACTTGCGCCTTTCCGCCGCGGCTTCAGGTGTGCCGTTCACGCCTTATGCCATCACGCTTTCGACCACGGCACCGGAAGGCGACGCGGCCCGCATCCTGAATCTTGGCGCCAGGGCGAAGCGCGTCGTTGCGTTCGACCTGGCGATGCCGGACCGACGCTACTCCGCCGTGCAACTCGGGCTGCATGCGCATGACTTCATTGCCAGCGCGAAGGTGACGGGGCTGCGTTCGCTTGCCGATCGCGAACCCACACAACTCGGCGCCTTCACGCTGTTCGACCTTTCCTCGCAGCACCTGGGCCACAGTTCGACGCTCGAGTTCGCAGAATCTTCTTTTCCCTTCCTGCATGTCGAGCTTTCGCTCAGCCCGGCACCTGGCGCGCCCGGCGCAGGCTTGTTCCCGCCAGCGATGGTCGCTTCAGCGGAAGTCCCGCCCAGCCGCCTGGCGCAGACGCTCTACACCCCCGTGGCCGAGACCTCCAGCCTGGAGCAGCGGCCGCGCCGCTCAGTCGCGGTCTTCAACCTGCCCGCGCGGGTTCCGGTCGAACGCGTCACTGTCGTGCTCGAACCGGGCGATCGCACCAACTTCAACCGAACCGTGACGGTGGCCGCGAAAACAGCCGCCGCGGAAACGGAACAGCTTTCCGCGGAGATCTCCCGTGTGCGGCTGCGCCAGGCCGGGCAGGAGATTCGCAGTGAATCGCTCTCGTTTCCCGCCATCCTCGGCTCCAACGCGCAGGCAGCCGCACGGGTCGAGGTGTCGGTTGAGAACGGAGACGACCAGCCGCTGAAGATCTCCGCAATTCGACTTGAAATGCGCGAGCGCAAGGTGTGCTTCCCGGTTGATCCGGACTCCGCCGCCGCTGGACCCACTTTGCTCTATGGCGCGACCGGGCTTCCAGCGCCGGTCTACGACTTCGGCCATATCTTCAATCCGTCGGACCCCGCCCGCGCGGCGACGCTTGGCCCGGAGACCTTGAACCCTTTCTACAGTGCGCCCCGTCCGCCGCAGAAGACCTTCCCGGAGCGCCACCCCGAGCTCCTGTGGATTGCACTGCTCAGCATCGTGGCTATTCTTGGGTCAGCCGCGCTGCGCTCCGCCCGCAGGATGTAGCCGCCACCCGCCTCAATACGCCTCACTACGGTCGAGCGGCAGCCGCACCTGGAAACAGGTATCCCCCGGCCGCGACGAAACGGTCATGAAGCCGGAATGCTTGCTCACAATGCGCTGCGCCGTATCCAGGCCAAGCCCGAGTCCCTTGCCCGGCGCCTTGGTGGTAAAGAACGGCTCGTAGATGCGCGTCTGCATCTCGGGCGGGATGCCGACGCCGGAGTCGCGCACCTCGACCACGGCCATCTGGCCCTGCAGACGGGTCTTCAGCTCCAGCCGGCCTCCGTTCGGCATGGCGTCGATGGCATTCTCGATCAGCGCCGTCCAAACCTGGTTCAACTCGCTCCCATAAGCGCCGATCGGCGGCAGATCGGGGTCGAATTCGGTCACCGTTTCAATGCCCGCAAGCCGCGAGCCGAACATGCTCAAGGTGCGTTCCAACGACTGCGCCAGGTCCACATCCTGGATCGGCGCCTGGTCCATGTAGCTGTAGTCCTTGATGGCCGAGATCAGATCGAAGATGCGCACCGTGGAGCCGACGATGGTCTCTGCCATGCGCTCCACGCGCAAGGAACTGGCCAGGGTCGCCATGGCCGGAGCCAGCACCTCGTCGGGGAACTGCACGGCGAAGTCATCGAAGAAGGGCAGCGGAAACCGGCTCTCCGCAATGCTGGGCGCGATGGCCCAGGCATCCGGCACGTTGTGGCGTTCCAGCCAGCCCAGAATCGCCGCCTCGCGATCCACGACCGCCAGAGGACCTGCCTCCGCCTCGCTCATGCGCTCATACTCCGCCATGGCGCCACGCGTGTTCTCGATCCACTGCTGCAGCTTATCTGCCGTCTGCGTCGAAAGACAGATGGCGCCGAGCCTGTACTTCTGGTCGCCGTAGTCGCGCAGCTCCGTAAAGAGCGACGCTGCGGCACGCTGAGCGGCGGATGCGGGGTTATTCAGTTCGTGCGAAAGGTTCGCGGCGAGCTTTCCCAAAGCTGACAGCTTCTCCGCCTGCCCTTCCATGCGCGTCACCTCGCGCACGCGATTCAGCAGCACATTCACGCAGCGCTGCGCCATCGATGGAATGGCGGCCAGCATCTCGGTAAATTTTTCCCTCGGGATATCGAGCGAAAGCACCTCGCCGACCGCGTATCCGGTACCGCCGTACCCCTTCATCCGCGAGAACGGCAACAGGCCGGACATCTGACCCATGCGCGCGATGAAAAAGGATATGTTGCCGGTCTGCGCGCGGCGGACATGCACCTCGCCCTCCAGCAGGATGTTCATCCCGATTGGCGGCTCGCCCTCGCGAAACAGGATCGCTCCCGCAGGCGCGCGGCGCTGGAAACCGTTCTCCGCCAGCCAGCAAAAGTCCTGCTCGCGTAGCCCATCGAGCGCCTCGACCTTGCGCAGGCGGGCGACAATCTCTTCTGCCGGAATCTGCGGAACGGAATCCGGTGAGGTCGAGTGCTGCTCAGAAAGCGGCTGCGGAACGGTGGAGGTCGCCATGACGTTATGATGCGCTCCTGCGCGGAACGCCGCAAATTCGTTTCGGGTGTAAATCCGAAGAAATCTGCGGCGCCCCGAACGCGGTGTGCGAGGGGTAGTGGACTAGGCCTTGACCACCGCGCCGTCCTTCACCTTCACCGGATCGAGGAACGGCATGCCGGCGCGCAGCTCGGCCCCGACTTTTTCAATCAGCGTGTCGGCTTCCTGCCTTGCGAATCCGCGCGAACTCATGCCTGCCTGTCTCGTTCTCCTCGATGAATTTCTTCGCGAACGTCCCATCCTGGATGTCGTTCAGCAGGCCCTTCATGGCCTTCTTCACGTCATCCGTGACAATGCGCGGGCCAGCCACATAATCGCCCCACTCCGCGGTATCCGAGATGGAGTGACGCATGTATTCCAGTCCTCCGCGATACATCAGGTCGACGATCAGCTTCAGCTCGTGCAGGCACTCGAAGTAGGCAAGCTCCGGCTGGTATCCGGCTTCGACCAGCGTGTCGAATCCGGCTTTCACCAGCGCCGACGTTCCTCCGCACAGCACCGCCTGTTCGCCGAAAAGATCCGTCTCCGTCTCCTCGGTAAAGGTCGTCTGCAGCACTCCAGCACGCGTGCAGCCGATTCCCTTGGCATAGCTCAGCGCCAGCGCCAGCGCATTGCCGCTCTGCATCCTGCTCCACCGCCACGAGTCCCGGGACGCCGCCGCCTTCCGTAAACACCTCGCGCACGCGATGCCCTGGAGCCTTCGGCGCAACCAGCGACACATCCACACCCGCGGGCGGCGTGATCGTGCGGAAGCGGATGTTGAATCCGTGCGCAAACATCAGCGTCGCGTTCGGCTTCATGTTGGGCGCAATCTCCGCGTGATACACCTTGGCCGCCGTCTGGTCGGGCGTCAGGTTCATGATCACATCGGCCCACGCAGAAACTTCGTCTACCGTGCCCACCAGCAGCCCCGCGTTCGAAGCCCGCTGCACGTTGGGGGAACCCGCACGCAATCCCACCCGGACATCCACGCCGGAATCCTTCAGGTTGAGCGCATGAGCATGCCCCTGCGAGCCATAACCGATGATGGCAACCTTCTTCGCCTGAATAAGAGAGAGATCCGCGTCTGAGTCGTGATACGTCTTCGCCATGTTAGTCGTTGTCCTTTTGTTTGTGATGTTAGTTCCTTTGGTTGTCATTCCGAAGCGAAGCAGAGAAGTCTGCTCTCAGGCAAACCCCGGCACCTACTCCTCCTCCTCATGCACATCCGCAAACTCGTTGGGGAGAATCTCCTCGACTGTAGGCTTTGGCACAACGCCCACCCCGTTCGTAGAGGTCCCCAGCGCCTTCAGCACGCGGCTCGTGTGGTGCCCGCGCCGCATCGCCATGCGTCCGGTGCGCGAGACCTCGAGGATCGTATAGCCGCTCTCAGTGATTACCTGCACCAGGCCTTCAATCTTCGAAGAGCTCCCCGTCATCTCCAGCATGATCGATTCCGGCGCAAGGTCGACCACACGCGCGCGGAAAACATTGGCCAGTTCGAAGATCTGCGAGCGAGAGGACTGCCCCAGCGGCGAGTTCGGGCCGGCCGCGACCTTGATCAGGCAAAGCTCGCGGATCACGGCCTCCGAACGTCCCACCTCGTCCACATCCACCGTGATTTCGAGCTTGTAGAGCGACGCCTTGATGCGATGGGCTGCATGCTCCGGCGCCTCGCAGACAATGGTCATGCGCGAGGTATCTGTCCGCTCGCTCTCGCCCACGGTCAGCGATACGATGTTGATGTTCAGCCGCCGGAACAGCGAAGCCACGCGCGTCAATACGCCGGGTTTGTCTTGCACCAAAGCTACAAACGTATGCAGCATCTCTCATCGCCCCGATCTCGAAACAACGTCATTCCGGCGCAGCCAGAATGACGTTGTTGCTCTTCTACTTCGTCATCGCCCCGCATCCGGGTTCCACAGATGCGTCTCAGTCGCATCCGCGTGATGCAGGATGGCGTCATCCCACAAGGGATCGTGATAGGCGCCGAGGGTGTAATCACCCGCGCCATGATAGGCGGCTTCGCACGGCAGCTTGCCCTTGGTGAATTTCTCGCTGGCACACTTCGCGCCGCGATACACATGGAACCAGACACTCGGCTTGCGCGCATCGATGAAGGTTTGCGAAAGGTGCAGCTTGTCAAAGCCACGGCTGCGCGCCGCATCGCGAAGCTCCCACAAAACGGCGGCGATCTCGTCGTCACTGGCGTCCTCCCTGGTCACCAGCGTGTAGGTGTCATTGTCCTGGTGGAACACTTTGAAGGATGGCGCAGCGACGGACGGCCTGGGTGCAAAGCGCGACTCCTGCGCGGTCGCCTCCGAAGCCGCCTGCGGCTTGCCTGCCGGCGGGGACGGCCTGCATCCAGCCAGGGAGACCGTGATAGCAAGAACCATTGCGCCGGTGGCCTGCGCCGGCCATCTATACTCTGCTGCATGCATCCGTCTTCCACCTTCCTGCTGATCCACGTAGTTTTCAGCACGAAACAAGGCAAGCCGCTGCTGCATGAAGAACTCCGTGCACCGCTGCAGTCTGTTCTTTGCGCCACTGTGCGCGCGGGGCGGTGCGATTGCGTCGGCTTCAGCAGCACGGCGGATCACGTTCATCTTGCGTTGCGTCTCGATCCTGCCACCAGTCTTGAGAAACTTGTGAAGCAGATCAAGGCATCCTCGTCCGAGTGGATGCAATCCCACGGCGCTCCCGATTTCGCATGGCAGCGCGGTTACAGCGCTTTCTCCGTTAGTCCTGCTGATGCCGGCGCTCTGCTGCATTACCTGGAAGAGCAGGAGACGCACCATCGCACGCGGAGCTTCCAGCAGGAGATGCGAGCCTTTTTCGAGAAGTATCATGTGCCCTTCGATGAACGGTTCGTGTGGAAGTGAGCTATTGATCTTCTGCCGTCTCCAGCAGCGGATCGTGCATCGGGCGGCGAACCATCTCGTGCAGTGCAGCACCGGGCGCGATCATGGGGTACACCCCATCTTCCTTCTCTACCCGGAAATCGATCAGAAACGCCGCATCACCCGTCCGCGCTCTGGTCACTGCCGGTTGGACATCCGCACGCTTCGCTATCTGCGCACCCGCAATGCCATGCGCGCCGGCCAGCATGACGAAGTCAGGCGACAGGATCGGCGACGCTGAATAGTTCTTGTCGTAAAACGCCTCCTGCCACTGCCGCACCATGCCCAGAAAACCGTTGTTGATGACGGCGATATTGATCGGTAACCGTTCCTGCACAATCGTCGAGAGCTCCGCTGCCGTCATCTGGAATCCACCGTCGCCCGCGATCACCCAGACGTCCTTCTCAGGGCATGCGACCTTCGCGCCGATCGCGGCCGGCAACGCAAACCCCATCGTGCCCAGGCCGCCCGAGGTCACCAGCGAGCGCGGCGCCTCGTGCTTGAAGTACTGCGCCTCCCACATCTGGTGCTGGCCCACATCTGTAACGATAATGGTTTCGCTTCTCCCGCCCTGCCGCCACCGCTTCGCGCCAGATGTCATTGATCACATGCGCTGCATACAGATGGCCGTTATCCGGCAGATTGACAATATCCCGCACCGCCGCCGTACCCTTGCTCTGGTTGATCTCGCGCAGCCATGAAGCGTCTTTGTCGCTCCGAAACGAGGCGGAAGGATCTTCTTTCCGCTCCAGCAGCGGCTTCAGCGTACCTAATACCTCCTTCAGATCGCCGATCAACGCCACATCCACGCGCACATTCTTGTTGATCTCGCTCGGATCGATCTCGATATGAATCTTCTTCGCGTTCGGCGCATAGCTTGCCAGGTTTCCCGTCACGCGATCGTCAAAGCGCATGCCAAACGCGATCAGCAGGTCCGCCTCCTGAATCGCATTGTTCACCCACGATTCCCCATGCATGCCCATCATCCCAAGCGACAGCGGATGCGCTGCAGGGATAGCGCCCAGCCCCAGCAGCGTGCTCGCGATCGGAATCCCTGTGCCTCCGCAAACGCAAGCACCTCGCGCTCCGCGCCAGACTGCGTGATGCCATGCCCGGCGAGGATCACCGGCTTCTTTGCGGATTTGATCAGCGCAACTGCCTCGCGCATCGCGCTCGACTCCGCCTTCAGCATCGGGTGCGGACGCGCCTCTGCGGGTGCAGCCTCCTCAAAAGAGAACTCGGCGGCGGCCTGCTGCGCATCCTTCGTGATATCCACCAGCACCGGCCCCGGCCGCCCGAGGTCGCAATCTGAAACGCCAGCCGCACCGTCGGCGCAATGTCTTCCGCACGCGTCACCAGGAAGTTGTGCTTCGTAATCGGCAGCGTGATGCCCGGTGATGTCCACCTCCTGGAACGCATCCGAGCCCAGCACCTTCGACGACACCTGCCCCGTAATCGCAACGATCGGAATCGAGTCCAGCATCGCCGTCGCAATCCCCGTCACCAGGTTCGTCGCACCCGGCCCGCTGGTCGCCATGCACACGCCCACCCGTCCACTGGCCCGCGCATAACCATCCGCCATGTGGGCCGCGCCCTGCTCATGCCGCACCAGCACATGGTGGATCGACGGAAACTTCCGCAGCGCATCGTAGATCGGCAGAATCGCTCCGCCGGGATAGCCGAAGACCGTCGTGACGCCTTCGCCTGCGAGCGTAGCCCAAAGAATTTCGGCGCCCGTAAGTTGCGGATTTCGATTCGACATCATGCCTCCTTCGCGAGCTACGTTGTAACCGCGCCTTCGCTTGCGCTGCTTACACTGGCCGCATACTTCGCAAACACCCCCCGCTTGTACCGCGCCTCTGGCGCCTTCCATGCCGCCAGTCGCGCCTGAATCTCTTCTTCGGGAACGTTCAAGCGTGAGCGTTCGCGTTTGGAATATCAAAGGTGATCGTGTCGCCTTCGCGCACCAGCGGCAATCGGGCCGCCAAGCTGCGCTTCCGGCGCAACATGCCCCGCCATCAGCCCGCGTGTTGCGCCGGAGAAGCGGCCATCCGTCAGCAGTGCAACCGTCTCAGAAAGCTCCGGAATCCCCTTGATCGCCGCGGTTACGGCGAGCATTTCGCGCATGCCTGGGCCGCCTCGCGGACCTTCGTACCGAATCACCAGCACATCGTTCGGCTTGATTGCGGCCTTCGTTGATCGCGGCAAAGCAGAGGTCTTCGGAATCGAACACCCGCGCCGGGCCGGTATGGTGAATGCGCTCATGTCCCGCCACCTTGATCACAGCACCTTCCGGCGCAAGGTTGCCCTTCATAATGACCAGCCCGCCGGTCGGCTTCAGTGGTCTCGACCACGGCAGGATGACCTGCTGCCCGCTGGTCTCCTTGGCCAGCGCTGCCTCTTCAAACAGCGTTCTGCCCGAGACGGTCGGCATGTCATGCAGCGCGCCGCGCTCGATCAGGCGTTGCGCCAGCACGCGCGAGCCGCCCGCATCCTGATAGTCCTTCGCCACGTATTTCCCGCCCGGGGAAAGATCGCAGATGAACGGTGTGCGTTCGGAGATCGCGTCGAAGTCGTGCATGTCGAGCGGAATGTTCAGTTCGCGCGCAATCGCAATCAGGTGCAGCACCGCGTTGGTTGAACCGCCGCTGGCGCACACCGCCGCAATCGCATTCTCAAGGGCATGCCGTGTCAGAATCTTGCTCGGCCGCAGGTCCTTTCGACAAAGGTCGAGGATCATGCGCCCGGCTTCGCGGCTGGCGGCCGCTTTATCCTGCAGCCATCGCAGGCACACCCGTCAGCAGCATCGGCGAGATCCCCAGGAACTCGCCCGCCATGGCCATCGTGTTCGCCGTAAACTGTCCGCCGCACGCGCCGGGCCCTGGGCAAGCGGCGGCCTCCACGGCTTCCAGTTGATCGTCGTTGATCTTGCCCGCCGCATGCGATCCGATGGCTTCGAACACATTCAGGATGGTGATGTCCTTCGACGTTCCATCCGCCTGCTGCAGATGCCCCGGCGCGATCGACCCGCCATATAACATGATGCCCGGGATATCCAGCCGGGCCATCGCCATAATCGTGCCGGGCATATTCTTGTCGCACCCTGCAATGCACACGATGCCATCGAACAGGTTGCCGCGCGCCACCAGTTCGATCGAGTCCGCAATCACCTCGCGCGAGATCAGCGCTGGCCTTCATGCCCTCGGTGCCCATCGTGATGCCGTCCGAGATCGTGACGGTATTGAACTCCATCGGCGTACCGCCCGCCTCGCGAATCCCCTGCTTCACCGCAGCGGCCACATCGCGCAAATGGAAGTTGCAAGGCCCAATCTCGGTCCAAGTGTTTGCCACGCCAATGATCGGCTTATGCAGGTCTTCCTTGGAAAACCCCACGCCACGCAGATAAGAGCGAGCCGCTGCGCGGCTTGGACCTTCCGTAAGTGGAACGGAATACTTCTTCGGATTGATCTCACTCGACATGCTGTGTCTTCTTCCTCTTCGCGAACATTCGTGGGTCAGGCAGTAACGCGCGGAACGAGCCAGAACTCCTTGTCATGGCTTGCCTCGAAACTGTCCAGCTCCGGCTTCATGCCGCAGCGTGAGCCCAATATCATCGAAGCCGTTCAACAAGCAATATTTGCGAAATGGGTCGATCTCGAAGTGCGCGCTGAACCCTTCGTCGTCTGTGACCGTCTGCTCTTCCAGGTTGATCGTGATCGTATGCTTCGGATTCTGTCAGCGAGCGATGCGTCAACAGGTTCACATCCTCTTCGGTCAACCGCACCAGGATCATCCCGTTCTTTCCTGCATTCGAGAAAAAGATGTCGGCGAAGCTCGGCGCGATGACAGCGAGAAAGCCGAAGTCAGTCAGCGCCCATGCCGCGTGTTCGCGCGAGCTTCCGCAGCCAAAGTTCTTGCCCGCAATCAGGATCTTCGCGCCTGCATAACTGCGGCTGGTTCAGCGCGAAATCGGGGTTCGGCTCGCCGGCATGCGGCCCGTCCTGAACGCGTCGCCAGTCGAAGAAGAGAAACTCCCCATAACCAGTCCGCTCAATGCTCTTCAGAAACTGCTTCGGGATGATCTGGTCGGTATCGATGTTCGAGATATCGAGTGGAGCCGCAGTGCTGAAGTCAGCACATTGATGGGCTGCATAACTACTTGCACCTCCTTGAATTCCCACGTGCGCACATCCGTCAGATGGCCGGTGATCGCCGCCGCGGCCGCCATCACCGGGCGAACCAGGTGCGTGCGTCACGCCGCGTCCCTGTCGGCCTTCGAAGTTGCGATTGCTCGTCGAAGCGCAGCGCTCCCCAGGCGCGAGGATATCCGGGTTCATCCCCAGGCACATGCTGCAGCCCGGCTCGCGCCAGTCGAAGCCCGCCGTCTTGAACACCATGTCCAGCCCCTCACGCTCCGCCTGCGCCTTCACCGATTGCGACCCCGGCACGACCATCGCCTTGACCGTAGTCGCCACGTGATAGCCGCGCACAAGCTTTGCTGCCGCACGCAGATCTTCAATGCGCGCATTCGTGCACGAGCCGATAAAGACGCGGTCGACGGCGATCTCCTGCATCGGCGTTCCGGGCTTTCAGGTCCATGTATTCAAGCGCGCGATTGAAATCTCTTGCGGTCCGCTTCGCTCGCGTCGATCGGCAGTTCCGGCACCGCGGAGTCGATGCCCGTCACCATCCCGGGCGAAGTTCCCCATGTCACTGTTGGAGTAAGGCTGGACGCATCAATCCGCAGCTCGCGATCGAAGTTCGCACCTTCGTCCGTTGGCAGCGTGGACCAGTGCTCTACCGCCTCATCCCACTCGTCCCCCTTGGGCGCGAACCTCCTCTCTTTCAGATACGCGAAGGTTGTCGCGTCGGGAGCAATCATGCCGGCGCGCGCCCCAGCCTCGATACTCATGTTGCAGATCGTCATGCGGCCTTCCATCGAGAGACCGCGAATTGTCGACCCGGCATACTCAATGACGTATCCCGTCGCGCCGGCTGTTCCGATCTCGCCGATGATGTGCAGAACGATATCTTTCGCCGTCACACCCACGGGCAGCTCGCCCTCCACGGAGATCCGGAAGGTCTTCGGCTTATCCTGCGGCAGCGTCTGCGTGGCCATCACATGCTCCACTTCGCTGGTGCCGATGCCGAACGCCAACGCGCCAAATGCGCCATGCGTCGATGTATGCGAGTCCCCGCAGACGATCGTCATTCCCGGCTTCGTCAGTCCGAGCTCCGGCCCGATGATGTGCACGATGCCCTGCTCCGCCGATTGCACGTCATACAGCTCCACGCCGAACTCCGCGCAATTCCGGCGCAGGGCTTCAATCTGCTTCGACGCAATCTGATCCACAATATGTAACCGATCCTGCACAGAAGAAGTCGGCACGTTGTGATCGACCGTGGCCACGGTGCGGTCTGGTCGCCGGAGTTTCCGGCCAGCCATGCGCAGTCCGTCGAACGCCTGCGGACTCGTCACCTCGTGGACCAGATGAAGGTCGATGTACAGGATCGAGGGCTCGTTCGCCGGAGCCACGACCAGGTGCTGCTCCCAGACCTTTTCGAATAATGTGCGCGGTGCGCTTGAAGATTCGCTCATAGGTAACTCTCTCGGTTGCATGTTCAGATTCACGTTCAGTTTGGGTTACGTTTTGGCAGCGGTCTTGCTTCTTCTGTCTGTGCAGGCTTTTCTCCCCGGCACCGCGATCTGTTGCGGAGTACCGTCAGCATCCACCAGGATGGCTGCCGTAATCTTCTGCACGATTCCTTTGCCTGCGATCGGCTCCGCCATCCAACGTGTCAGAGAACGGAGAAGTGGCGGCGGAAGTTTGTTCGGCTCCTGTGGCGTTCCGGGCTTCTGGTTGGTGAAGATCCACAGTGTGTACTCCGCTTCCGGATCATCGGTGGGATGGCTTTCGCGAATCCAGTCGATCGCCGCGAAGACGACCAGCGGATGCGGAGAATTCAGGTCGACGAAGATCAGCCCCCGTCCGGGCGCATAGCGAAATACATGGCCCGTGACAGTGATGTAGCGGTTTTCATCGGCAAGCACCTTCCCGGGAACAGTGAGAAAGTCGTCCACGGTCTGCGCCAGCGTCTTACGAGTGGTGTTGCGAGGGTCAAGCGTGGTCGAGCCCCAGAACGATTGGGGTGCCGTGAAATACTGCGCCAGGAAATCGTGGTAGTGCGGATCCTGGATCAGGTCATGTTCGCGTCCGTCCTCAGGCGGCGGCGAATACTGCCACATCCATTCCAGGTCGCCCACCCGAACCTTCTGCTTCTTCTCTTCCTTCTGCTTTGCAGGCAGCGGAGGCGCCGTCTGCAACTGCGCATAAGCGCTCTTGCCACACAACCCGAGCGCCAGTGCGAAGACACAAAGCATTATTAGGCGAGCCCGTCTACGGAAGTGCCTGCTCATACGTTCCCCGCATAATACTGGCGCTTGCGTTCCCGTCTGCGCGCGCGCTCCTTCGCCCCAGACAGGTACACCATCAGGTTTCCAGCGAGGAGAAATGTGAGCGCACCCACAATCACGATCAACGGACGATAGCCGCGCCACAACTGGATCACGCTTGCCAGGACAATGGCGGAGCTGATCAACAGATATCGGCTTCTTGCGGAAAAAGACATAACGCTCCAAGCGTCAGACCGCGTGCATCGACTGCCGGCGATCCATCGCCTGCGACAACGATTGATGCACCAGCTTGCCCATCTGCGTGGTCGAGACGACTGCGTGTGCGGGGTCGCCGCCGCGCGCCAGGTCCGCCGTACGATGTCCCGCGCGCAGCACATCTTCCACCGCCGCCTCGATCGCCGCCGCCTCCGCCTCGAGATGCGCCGAGTGCCGCAGCACCATCGCCGCCGTCAGAATCGCGCCCAGCGGATTTGCCTTGCCAGTCCCCGCGATATCCGGTGCCGAGCCATGCACCGGCTCGTACAGGTTCACCGCACCGCCGATCGTCGCCGACGGCAGCATGCCCAGCGATCCGGTAATCACAGCCGCCTCGTCGGAAAGGATGTCGCCAAAAAGATTTTCCGTGAGCACCACGTCAAAGTTGCGCGGGATATTCATCAGGTGCATCGCCATGGAATCGACCAGCTGATGTTCAAGCGTCACACCCGGGTAATCCTTCGCCACCTCCGTCACCGTCGCACGCCACAACTGCGAAACCTCCAGCACATTGGCCTTGTCCACGCTTGTCACCTTGCTCCGTCGCTTGGCCGCAAGCTCGAACGCAACTCGTGCCACGCGCACTACTTCCGGCTTGGTGTAGCGCATCGTGTTCATCGCCTTCGCCGGAATCGCGATCCCACCAACGCGGCGCCCCGAAGTAGAGTCCGCCCAGAAGCTCGCGGACAAACAGGATGTCCGCATCCCTTGTCACCTCAGGCCGCAAGGGTGAGTTCTCGCTGAGCGCTGCATACGCCACCGACGGCCGCAGATTCGCAAACCCGCCAAGCGCCTGCCGAATCTGCCAGCAACCCCGCCTCCGGCCGCTTATCCGGCGACAGCGCCGCGAACTTGTTGTCGCCCACGGCCCCCAGCAGCACTGCATCCGAGTCCAGCGCAAGATCCGAGCGTCTGCTGCGGCAGCGGCGAACCGGATTCCGTAATCGCCACACCGCCGATCAGTCCCGGCACAAAGGTGAACTCGTGTCCGCCAAGTTCCGCCACCGCACGCAGAATCGTGGTCGCTTCGTTCGTCACTTCGGGGCCGATCCCATCGCCGGCCAGCACTGCAATTCGCAACTTCATACATGCACTCCAGCGAAACATTCTTCGAACTTGCGCTCAGCAAAATGAGCAGCGTTTCTTCTCGTCTGAATCAGACCGTCATGATCGAATCTTCCGGCTTCAGCAGCCCGATCAGGTCCTGGTCATAGATCGACTTCTTCCGATCCGCCAGCGCGGTAAATCGCGCATACACCTCATCCAACTGAGCCCGCGTCAGCGGATGCCCAAGCTCTGCCAGCCGCTGTTCCAGCAACCTGCCGCCCACTGTGCTTGCCCAGCACCAGGTTGGTCGAAGGCACACCCACGGACTCCGGCGTCATGATCTCGTAGGTCAGCGGATTCGCCAGCATGCCGTGCTGGTGAATGCCGGACTCATGCGCGAACGCGTTCGCTCCCACCACCGCCTTATTCGGCGAGCAGCCAAAGCTGATCATCTCCGCCAGCATGCGGCTGGTCGGATAAAGCTGCTTCATCTCGATGTGGTTCGTGTACGGAAACTTGTCGCGACGCGTCGCCAGCGCGGCGGCAATCTCTTCCAGCGCCGCATTGCCTGCGCGCTCGCCGATGCCGTTGATCGTGCACTCCACCTGCCGTGCTCCGCCCTCGATTCCAGCCAGCGAGTTCGCCACGGCCATGCCCAGGTCGTTATGGCAGTGCGTGGAGAAGATAATGTTCTCCGCCCCCGGAATCTCGCGCTGCATGCGCTGAAACAGCGCCTTGTACTCGTCCGGGGTCGTATAGCCGACGGTATCGGGAAGGTTGATCGTCTTTGCGCCGGCTTGGACCGCGACCGTCACGATTTGCGTCAGAAACGTCGGCGTCCGAGCGCGTCGCATCTTCGGCCGAAAACTCCACGTTGTCCGAATACGTGCACGCCAACGCCACCGACTCCGCCGCTTGTTCAAGCGCCTGCTGCCGCGTGATCCGCAGCTTCGCTTCCAGGTGAAGATCGCTGCTCGCCAGAAATACGTGGATACGATTCACCGGCGCCGGCTCAATCGCGCGCGCTGCCGCCTCGATATCCTCTCGCTTGCATCGCGCCAGCGACGTGATGCGCGGTCCGCGCACCTCCTTCGCGATGGCGCGAATCGACTGGAGGTCGCCCTCGGAAGCAATCGCGAAACCCGCCTCCAGCATGTCTACGCCCAGCGCCGCCAGCTGATGCGCCATGCGCAGCTTCTCGCCGTGATGCATCGTGCATCCCGGGCTCTGCTCGCCGTCCCGCAGCGTCGTATCGAAAAAAACGATCTGATCCGGATTCGACTTCATACGCGCGTCCCCTCAACCCTGCTCATCATAACCAAACCTTATGCTGCGTGCATCGAGTATTATCATTTCTAATTCCGCTATTCGCTTCCACCCGCCAGACGCCGAGCAAGGCTGGCGCGTCGCCTGCGCTTCCGCAATACGGGATGATAAACCGTTCCGGGCGCGTTTTCGAGCCTCAGAGAGACGTTGAACCCTCCCCGACAGGAGCCAAGCCGTGGACCTCTTCCAACTCGAAACCTTTCTCGCGGTCGCCGAGGAGCGCAGTTTCTCCCGCGCCGCCGCGCGCCTCCACCGTACCCAGCCGGCCGTAAGCCAGGCCCTCGCCAAGCTCGAAGCCGAGCTGGGCGAGGTGCTGCTCGATCGCTCCTCCCGCGACGGCACCCTCACCGACGCCGGCGAGGTGCTGCGCGAATACGCCCTCAAGCTCCTGAATCTTCGCAGCGAGGCCGCCGCCGCACTCACCGAGCTCCGTGCCCTGCATCGTGGGCGCCTCAACCTCGCCGCCAACGAGTACACCTGCCTTTATCTCCTCCCGCTGCTCGACGAATACCGCCGCCAGAACCCCGAAATCAAGGTCGCCGTGCAGCGCGCCCTCGCCAGCCGCATCCCCGACGAGGTCCTCATGCATTCGGTCGAGATCGGCGTCCTTTCGTTCCTGCCGGAAGACGCCCAGGTGCAGTCGGTCGTGGTCTACCGCGACGAGCTGGTGCTCGTGGTCAATCCCCGTCATCGCCTGGCTCGCGCGGCGGAGGTCTCCATCCGCGAGCTTGGGACTCAGAACTTCATCGCGCACAACATTCCGTCGCCTCAGCGCCAGAAAGTGATCCAGACCTTCCGCCGCCACAAGACTCCACTGCAGATGGGCGTGGAACTGCCCTCGCTCGAAGCCATCAAGCGCTTCGTCGAAATGGGAAACGGCGTCGCACTCGTTCCCGGACTCACCGTCGCCAAGGAGCTTGCGGGCGGCGACCTCGTCCGGGTACGCATCCGCGAACTGCAGGTCGAGCGCAAGCTTCGGCTCGTCTATCGCCGCCAGGCCAGCCTGTCTCACGCCGCCCTCGCCTTCCTGAAAGTGGTGGAAGCCTACGCCGCCGCCCATGGCGATCCCTTCAGCTTCCAGCCAGAGCGCGCCCGCTAGCGCATGCGTCAACCCCAAGCGGCGTCATTCTGGCGCAGCCAGAGTCTCCCTAATCCTTCCAGCGTCAACGCGGTTCATCCTGGCTGGCATTTGCGGCGCATTTCTTCGGGCCACCTCAAACAAAATCGGACCAGCGCTCGTCTGTACCCGTAGAATGAATCGCCCGGAGCAACCCTCCGGAGCCGGAACCGAAAGCGAGCGAACCAATGACGATGATCAAGCTTCGCAGATACGCCCTGCGCCTGGGCGCACTGGCACTTTGTACCGCCGCACTCAGCACCGCACCGATGCTGGCACAGGGCGGAGGCGGCGGCCGCGGCGGCATGTCACCGGAAGCCCAGCAGGCACAACTCGACGCGATGACCAAGGCCGTCGGGCTCACCGACGACCAGGTCGCGAAGGTCAAGGCCATCAACGCCGACTCCATGAAGCAGATGATGGCGCTACGCGACTCCGGCGGCGACCCGGCCGATATGCGTCCGAAGATGATGGCGATCCGCACCGACCAGCAGACCAAGATCAAGGCCATCCTGACCGATGATCAGAAGCCGAAGTACGACGCCTTCGTCGCCTCGCAGCCCCGTGGCGGACGCGGCGGCGGACGCCGGCGGCCCACCCCCGCCTCCCCCGCAGCTCTAACCCCCGCACACCCTTCTCGACCTCCAAGGCCGGAGCCCGTCCCACAGGCTCCGGCCTTTTTGCGTCGCAGCATCCCCGCGTCGGGCGTCACGGGTACAATTGGCTATAACGATTTTTGCCGTGCGCTGCCTGCAACGTATGCACCTGCAGGCGAGTCTAACGGTCGCATCCGCGATGCCGAGGGGTTTGAGAAAGAATGAAGAAGATGATTTTGTTGGGCGCACTGATGTTGTCAGCAGCCGCCGGATACGCACAGGAGAGCCGGCAGGACATCAGCATCAGCGGCCTTTAGCCTGCTTGGCCCCACGGTGCACGGCAACGCCGTCACTCTGCAGCCGAGCACCACCGGCGGAGTTCTCGCCAGCTATCGCTACCTGCTCACCCCGCGAAGCGCGCTGGAGCTGAACTACTCGTTCGCCCAGAACACCAACTACTTCACCTGCTGCGGCAACTACACGCGCAACCCCATCCATGCTCGCCAGCAGGAGCTCAGCGCCGCCTACGTCTTCGGCCTCAGCTTACAAGAACTACAATCCATTCGTCGAAGGCGGCGTCGGCGGCCTTATGTTCACGCCGATTCTGTCCGGCACCTACACGCTCGACGCCAAGCAGAACACCAACATCGGCGGCCTTTTCGGTGGCGGACTTGCCTATGAGCTCAGCCCCAGCTTCGACCTGCGCGTCCAGTATCGCGGCTTCATCGTCAAGGCGCCCAGCTTTACCGACAACTTCAAAACCGGCCGCTACGAAGTCGTCAGCATGCCCGCGCTGGGCATCGCCTACCACTTCTAGGACTTCGAGTCTCAAGCGCACCGCTTCCGGTGTGACCCGGATTCCCACCTAACCAGAACGCGCCATCTCCCCGGAGATGGCGCGTTCTCTTTTCCGGCTCGCTACCTAATAATGCTGCCCCCTGCGCAGCGCGCCCGGCACGTGGTAAGCCACGCCGATCGTGATGAGTTGCGGCGACAGCCCGCGCGGCGGAAAGTTCATCCATTTCTGGTACTCGTAATCTGCTCGCACATTCAGGTACGGCAGGATCCGAAGATCCACTCCCGCGCCACCCGAGAACATGTTGTAGGCCAAATTGGCTACACTCTGTGGAAAATTGAAGACGCCCCGCCCGTACATCCCCTTCAGATACGGCGCGAGCGGGCCGTACGTCCGCACATAACGCGGCCCAATCTCGTACGAGCGCTGATACAGCCCACTGCCGGTGGCCGTATTTGCCTGGTGCAGCACAAACTCACCGCCAAAATGATTGGTGAGGTCAAGAGTTGTGTAGACGGCGAAGCCCTTCAGCCGTTGCGGCTCGTAATCCGAGTCCGCGCTGACAAACCCCACCCCAACCTGCAGGTCCGCCTTGCGACTCGCTGTCGATCGCGCCTGGCCGGAGACGATCGGAGCTGCAAGGCCCAGCACGCACAAAACCACCGCCACACGTCTTCGCAAACGATGCTCTCCCCAACGGCTCGAGGGGAACCCAATGGATTCCCCTGCGGCCAGTTCAGATTGAGTCTAGACGTAAAACGTGGAAGGTGCTCAGAAATTTGCGCCGAGCGTTGTGCTAGAAGATGACGTACGACGCGCCCACGGTAATTGCCAGGGGAGTCAGCGTGTGGGGTTCGAAGTCCGGCCACTTCTGCGATTCAATATCGATCACGCGGATGTTGATCTTCCGCTTCAGGCGATACTCAAGCGTCGCGCCGAAGGCATAGGCGTTATAGGCGGTGGACAAGTTGTACTGCTGGTTGATGATGCTGGCGCGCCCAAACAGAAACTTCGCCGCACCCGTGAACCGCCGCTTGCGATACAGAAAACGCGGTCCAATCATGTAGGAGTTTTCCGCAATATCCGCCGGGGTGATGATGCTGCCATCGTGATACGAGACTTCCACGCCAAGGTACTTATGGAAATCGTAATCGGCCCAGACCGACAGTCCCTTGATGCTTTCGTTGGTGTAATCCGGGGAAAGATACAGCAGGCCTGCTCCCGCCTGGATCGAGGTCGAGCGGCTGGCGGTGTAGACCGCCTGCCCGCGGAGTGAAGGCACCAGGGCGAGGAGGCTTGCAAAGGCAAGGATCAGGCCGGTCCGTTTCATCTTCATTTCAAATCTCCTGTTACTGAATGTTCTGCGATTCGGGGGGAGTGCCTTCGTATAGGTATGGGGGTGCCCTGGATCGAAGAAGGAGCTCCGGAGGCGTGCTGCCCGACTACCTCCGGAGCGCGATTAGTTGTTGGATCCCGCTGCCGGCGGAGGCGTGGTGGCGGCCGGCTGGCCCGCCGGTGCTGCCGTGCCCGGAGCCGCTGCCGGTGAAGCCGGAGCAGCGTTCGGATCCGCTGCCGGAGCCGCGCCTGCCGGAGGAGCCGCAGCCGGATCGACCGGCGGCTTGTAGTAGGAAAGCTTCAGGAAGACCGGCGTCACCTCGAACGGCATCTTGTCGCTCGGGCTCAGAATCGGCTCGAACGCCGTGTGCATCGTGACCACCTGGTCCGTCCAGGGATCGAAGCGCAGGAAGCTCGACAGCGGCACTGCAGCCTGCTGCTTCAGGTCCTTGATGTCCAGCTTGTCAGCCTTGGGCATCAGGGCAGCCAGCCAGAAGGTCGGGTCAGTATCGCTCTTCACCAGGCCATCGCCGATCACCGGCTCGTTCAGAGCCTTCAGACCCTTCACGCGCGCCTGCAGCTGCTGCAGATACAGGCCGAAGTACTTCTGGCTGTCTACAAGCTCCTTCGCCTGCAGCAGTTCCATGGTCTTCTTGGCCGCTTCCGCGTTGTCCGCGTCCGTGTGGTGCATCGGGATGCGCTTGAAGGCAGAGTTGTCCGGGAACAGCAGACGATCGTTGAACGCATACTTGGTGTCCAGGTTATGGCCGAAGCAGGATGTGCGCGAGCTGGAACGCAAGGATCGCATTCAGGTTGCCCATCTGCTGTGCGCCGTCCGAGGTCACCACGGCCGTCGTGTCGATCAGGCTCTTCGACAGCACGATCGTGTTGCCGATCGCCAGCGACTCCAGCGGCTCGGTCAGCAGCGTCCGCACATGTACCGGGCGCCGAAACCGCGATCTGGTTGTACGCCAGGATGTTGTTGGCCAGCGCTTCGAGCGTCTTGTCGAACTCGCTCGGCGCATCCAGCAGACCGGCCTGGATACAGGCGCTCCACGACGTTATCTTCCGCCTGCTTGTCGAATGCGCGGCTGCGCTGCCAGCGGGCTCAGGTCGGTCGCGTCGTTCGAAACGTCCTGCGCGCCTTCCACCTGAGACCGAGGTCTTCTCCGCCGTCGCCCGTCGGAACCTTCAGCAGATAACCCCAGACATGGTTGATCGCCTTGAACTTCAGCGTGCTGGTCTGGCTCTTCGGATCGCTCTCTTCCACGTAGAAGCTGGTCGGCAGCCACAGGTCAGGCTGGATGTTCGTCCGCCAGCTGTCGAAGTGGTAGAACTCGCGATAATCCTTCTCGCCACCCGCGAAGTCGCCGTTGAAGCGCACCACGTTGCCGTTGCCGTTCTCCACCCAGATGCGGCCGAAGAAGCGGCCTGTGCTGCCCTTGCTCACCGGCACCACGTCGAAGACCGAGGTCGGAATCGTGCCGAGGAAGTCTTTGCGCACGAAGTAGAAGTTATAGTGCTGCTTGTCGAACGAGTTCGAGTCCATCAACAGCATCTGCACGAAGCCGGCTTCGTTGAAGTCCAGGTGCAGCGAGCCGCCGAGGCCGTGGATGAAGCCCAGCGAGTTGTGGAAGAAGCCGGTCTTGCCCGCCTTCTGTCCAGGCTTCGGCCCGTTCTGGTAGCTCTGGTCGCCGATGACCTTCGAGAACTCCACCCGGCCCAGGAAGTGCTGGTCCGATTCCGGCACCTGCCGCACCACGGGGTCGGGGCGCATGTTCTGGATGTAGGTCTCAACCAGCGGAGCGCGTTCCTTCACCACCTTGATGACGTTTTTTTCGCGAACGATCGCTTTATCGATCAGCGCGCTTTGTTCGGGCGTCAGCTTCTTCCCCTCGGGTTCCTTCTTCTTTGCCCCGAAGACGGGATATCCGCCTTCTGCGAAACCGGGGAGTGCGGTGGCCATGAGAAGTGCCAGCGTGAGTCCGGCGATGGATTGATTCCTAGAGATCATGTTGTGCAGCTCCTGTGTAGTAACGGGTCCGAAAGCGGGCCTGCCAGCCCATGTTCAGCATCTTTGGTCATCCTGGGCGCGCAACACCACGCCCAGCAGAAAGTTTGAGTTTGTGCCAGCTGCCCGAAGATCCGGGAAACTAAGCCATCTGGAAGCTAATGTTGACAATGCCTTCCCAGTCCACCGGGTTCCCCGAAGCATCCACCGCTGGTTTGAAGCGGATGTTCTGGGCGCATTGCCGCGCACTTTCATCGAGTCCGTGGCCCAGTCCGCTGGCGATCGAGATCACCGTCACCTGGCCGCTGGCCGAAACACGAATCTTGACACTGACCGTGCCCTCCAGGTGCATCGCGGTCGCCTCTGCCGTGTACACCGGCTTTGGCTTGTACAACACCTGCGGAGCCGTGCGCACCGGCGTCGACGCTACCCTGGTCACCGGCGGAGGAGCTTCCGTCGCCCCACCCAGCTTGATCTGCGCCACCTGGGTTCCGCGGCCATTGCCGCCCGGCTGACCCGTGCATCCCGCGCAGCCCAGCGCAACTCCCGTCGGACGCGGAGCGCCTGCAGTTGCCGTGCCGTTGGGCGATCCGTTGCCCAGGCTTACAGACGTTGCCGCTGGCCCGCGTCCCGAGCCCGGAGGCATACCGGGGGCACCGCCGCCCAGGTTGACCGCCGCCACCGCCGGACCCGCCATCGGAGCCACGGGGCTGTTACGTCCCAGCGAAATCGCCGAAGGGTGCGGATCGTTATTTGGAATCGACGCCGCCTTGCCCGCCAGGTTGACCGCGACAACTTTCGGAGCCGCAACCACCGGCTGAATCTTCGGAGGAGCCGGCGTTACTACCGGGACCGGCTTCGGCACCGGAACTGGGACTGGCGGGATCTTCGGAGGGTCGGGCAGCTTCACCTCGACCTTAGGCGGCTCGATCTTCGGCTCGATCTTCGGCGGAGGCGGAAGCTTCGGGGGAGGCGGCAGCTTCGGCTTCGGCGGTTCGGGCTTCGGCTCCGTCTTGATCGGCACAATCAGCGTCACGTTCTTGTCGCGATTGTCCACCACCTTCTTGACCGAGGCTCCGATGATCAAGGCAATCAAGGCCAGCACGACGTTGAAGATGATCGAGCCGAAGAAGGCTGTCTTGTTCTGTCCTCCGTCATCGAGGACGCCGAAATGCGTAAACTGGCGGTTCGGCGGGTTGCGAATTTCACTCTGGAGCCGCTTGGCCATGGTATGAATCCTTTTCGAAGGGTCTCTGCGAGATAGTCGCCGAGGTAATGTGTTTGATGCAGATTTCAGTTAGTTACGTCTGCAGCAGAGGGCGAATGGTCGCAGATTCTGCATCTCATGGAGCGACAAAGATGTATCGCAATCCCGCCTAAGTGTTTTCCTGCCAACATTCCTGGAGCTGATCGTGCAATCCTCACTTCAGCAGACACGGTTTGCATGTCTTGTTCCAGTTTCGTGGTGGCTGCGAGTACAAGGGTCGATTTCCCTCGGCTCCCGTCCCTCAGGCACCACTAAAGTAACACAGTCAGAATGCCAGACAGCCCTCCCAAACACACTGGTACTTTTGTTGCAGCGCCACAACGGAAGTTTCATCCGCAGTTTCTAAACGGAGGTTGACATGAACATTTTGGTGACGGGCGGGGCCGGATATATCGGCGGAACTGTAAGCCGGTTGCTCCTCGCTGCAGGCCATAACGTCTGCATTTTCGATAACTTGTGCCATAGCAGACGCTCCGCCATCCCCCCCGACGCACGCTTCGTCGAAGGGGATCTGGCCGACCGCCCCTTGCTCGAGAAAACACTGCACGAAGGTAACTTCCACGGAATCATGCACTTCGCGGCGCTCATCGAAGCGGGTGAATCCATGAAGTACCCGGAGGTCTACTTTCGTAACAACACTTCCGGTACCCTGAGCCTGCTCGAAGCCATCCTCAGCACCGGCGCGCATCGCACGGCCGGGCTGGTCTTCAGCTCTACCGCCGCCTGCTACGGCGAGCCCGAACGGACCCCCATTCTCGAGGACGCAAAACTCGCTCCCACCAACCCGTACGGCGAAAGCAAGCTCCTCTCCGAGACCACCATGCGCTGGATCAGCCAGGCTCACGGCCTCCGCTTCGCCGCCCTGCGCTACTTCAACGTCGCGGGAGCCATCGAGGGCTACGGGGAACATCACGAGCCCGAATCCCACCTGATTCCCCTCATCCTCGACGTTGCGCTTGGTAAACGGAATCAAATCAAGATCTTCGGCCAGGATTACCCCACCCCGGACGGCACTTGCATCCGCGACTATATCCATGTGCACGACCTCGCCAATGCCCACCTGCTGGCGCTCGATGCCCTCGGACGCCTTCCGCACGATAAGCCCGGACACATGGTCTACAACATCGGAAACGGCCAGGGATTCACCGTCCTGGAGGTCATTGAGGCCGTGCGCCGGGTGACCGGCCATCCCATTCCCGTGGAAGTCTGCCCGCGCCGCCCCGGCGATCCCGCCGTGCTGGTCGCCAGCTCGGCAGCGATCCAGCGCGATCTGGGCTGGAACCCGCAGTTCCCCTCGCTCGACGACATCGTGGCAAGCGCCTGGCGCTGGCATCAGAAGCTCCACGGCTGAGAGTCGCCCGCTCACCGCAATCCCTTTCTTTTCTTGCATTTGCCATCGCAGCCGCCGCCTTGGATGAACTGCGGCGGCGGTTCCGGGAGAACCCACTTGATCGAAAGCATGTTCCACCTGCACCTGCCCATCGCCGAAAAGCTGCTTCGGCCGGTCATCGTTTACCTGGTGCTGATCGTCTTCCTCCGGCTCTTTGGGAAACGGGAGCTCGCTCAGTTGAACCCATTTGACCTGGTAGTGTTGCTCAGTCTTTCGAATACGGTGCAAAACGCCATCATCGGAGATGACAACTCCGTCACCGGCGGCGTCATCGGCTCCTTTGCGCTGCTGGCCATCAACTGGGTGCTGATGCGCCTGTTATTCCATATGCCGCGCATCAACCGCGCGCTTGAGGGGAAAGCCTCCACGCTCATCGTTAATGGCGTAGTTGACCACGAGGCGCTCAAACGCGAGACCCTGACCGAGGCGGAGCTGCTCTCGGTTCTGCACAAACAGAGCTTCGACAACTTCGATGAGGTCCAGCTCTGTGTGCTTGAGCCCAACGGAACTTTCTACGTGGAAGCCAATAAGCCTTCGCAGGATGAAAAGGAACGCGCCGAGCTTCTCGCGCTGGTCCGCACCCTCTCAGACGACGTCCGCCGCCTGCGCGAGCAGATCACGCCCAGTTCGCAGGCTTCGCCCAGACTGTCATCCTGAGCGAAGTCCGGCGCGCACCTCGCGCGGATGTAGTCGAAGGACCCAAAGGTTTCAGCCCCGGTATGGAGCTCGCCCACGCGGCAGCGAAGTTGTGGGCGGAATCATCGGTAAGGCTTCGCTTCGATCAGACAGGAGCCGCTAGCCTTCGCGGTGGCTGTCCAGCCCGGCGCGCGCCTTGACCAGCCTGTCCGGCGGCTGCGGAAGCCGCGCGTCGCGTACGGCGGCGCGATACCCACCCATGTAAATGCTGTACATCACCGCCAGCGCACAGCCGACCCCGAAGGCGAACCCAAGGAAGAACCCGATCAAGAGGCCGTACGAGAGGTTCACGCGCCAAGTTTACCAGCGCATGAACCTCTCTCCCATTTCGGGACAATTCTTCAACTTTTCTGCTTCCCTGAGCAGATTGTTTGCACACGATCTGGACTTTGGAAATGTTCCACGTGGAACATTCACTTCCATCGTCCTTCGGGCGCCATGAGTACTACGGATGCGGCGCTGCAGCAGCCGGCGGGCTTGCGCTGAACAACTTCATCGCGCTCTGTACTGTGTGGCTGACGCCCCACGCCAGGGGCGCTACGACGACCAGCCACGTCACGGCAATCAGAAGCGGTGACGACTTGCTGCCTACCGCTGCGGAGCTGGTTGCGGATTCTGCCATGCGTTCCTCCCTGTTTCCGACTTTGCCGCGGCCTCAGCCGAGGCATCTTCCCTGCGCCAGTACTTCTCTGCCACCGGACGCACCAGCAGATTGGCCAGGAAGCCGACGACCAGCAGGCCGCACATGATGTGCAGGATCAGCGGATAGGCATCCTGCTTGATTCAGGTGGTTGGCGACGTAGTGGTCCAGGATGCCGTTGACGATCAGCGGGCCGACGATGCCGGCCGTCGACCATGCGGTCAGCAGCCGCCCGTGGATCGCCGAGACGTTGTAGCCGCCGAACAGGTCCTTCAGGTACGCCGGGATGGTGGCGAAGCCGCCGCCGTACATGCGAGATGATGACCGCCGCGATGCCAACGAAGAGCGGCACCGAGTTCATGTGATCCCCGCGCGTCAGCGGCAGAAAGAAGAACAGCACCGCGCCCAGCGTGAAGAAGATGAAGTACGTCGCCTTGCGGCCGAGGAAGTCCGACATGGACGCCCAGAAGAAGCGTCCGGCCATGTTGAAGATGCTGAGCAGGCCGACGAAGCCGCCGGCGGCGACGGCGCCGATGTGCCCCTTGAAGAAGTCCTGGATCATCGGCGAGGCCTGCTCCAGGATGCCGATGCCGGCGGTCACGTTGCAGAACAGGATGATCCACAGCAGCACGAACTGCGGCGTCTTCCACGCCTCCGTGACGGCCACGTTATGGGTGGAGATGAGAGCGGAGGTCTTGTTGGTGCCGGACCAGCCCTCGGGCTTCCAGCCCTCGCGCGGCACGCGGATGGTGAAGACGCCGAACATCATGAAGACGAAGTAGAGCGCGCCCATGGTCATGAAGGTGTACGGGATCGGATGGCTGGCCGGCAGCCTTGAAGTGCGCCATCAGCTGGCTGGCCAGCGGGCCGCCGATCATGGCGCCGCCGCCGAAGCCCATGATGGCCAGGCCGGTGGCCAGGCCCGGCCGGTCCGGGAACCACTTGATCAGCGTCGAGACGGGCGAGATGTAGCCCAGGCCCAGGCCGATGCCGCCGACCACGCCGTAGCCCAGATAGATCAGCGCGAGCGAGTGCGATCTGCGCGCCAGCCGCCGCGATGAAGAAGCCGGCGCCGAAGCAGATCGCCGCGTAGAACATCGCGCGGCGCGGACCGGCCTTCTCCAGCCACGCGCCGAACAGCGCCGCCGAGATGCCGAGGAAGGCGATGGCGATCGAGAAGATGTAGCCGACGGCCTTCAGGTTCCACGCTGCCATCGGTCACGTGAGGGCCAGCAGCGGATTCTTGAAGACGGAGAAGGCATACACCTGGCCGATGGACGAGGTGAATGGCAAGGGCCGCCGGCGGAACCAGCCAGCGGCTGTAGCCTTCGGGCGCAACGGAACGTTCACGGTCGAGAAAAGAAGCCATGCGCTACCTCAAGTGAGTTTCGCCTCTTGGATGAATGCGGACGAAACTGACGTGCCACCATACATCAGGATGCCTACGAGTATCCAGTCGCTTGGACGCAGCGTTCACGCATGGCGATACCTTGCCTCGGAAGATTCTTGCACGTCATGAACATTGCCCGACCGAGCCGCAATAGCGTACCTTTTTGTTGTCTGACCGCGACGCCCAACGCCCAAGGAGAACTCCGCTTGTCCAGCTCCGCCGACTCTACCCTGCAGCACACCAACATGGACTCCCTGCTGCGCGAAAACCGCGTCTTTCCGCCACCCGCAGGAGTTCGCCGCCAAGGCGCGCATCGGCTCCATGGCCGAGTACGAGGCCATGTATCGCGAAAGCGTCGACGAGCCCGGAGGCCTTCTGGGCGAAGGCGGCATTGGAGCTGGAGTGGTTCACGCCCTTTACCTCCGTCGTGGAAGGCGAGATGGGCTCGGCGACGTGGTTCAACGGCGGCAAGCTGAACCTGTCGCACAACTGCGTGGACCGCCACGCCGACGGGCGCGCCGGCAGGACAAGGTCGCGCTGCTGTGGGAGGGCGAGCCGGGCGAGGTTCGCCGCATCACCGTATGCCGAGCTGCTCGATGCAGGTGCAGCGCTTCGCGAATGTGCTGAAGGCGCTCGGCGTCAAGAAGGGCGACCGCGTCGCCATCTACATGGGCATGTGCCCGGAGCTTGCGATCGCGCTGCTGGCCTGCGCGCGCATCGGCGCGGTGCACTCGGTCATCTTCGGCGGCTTCGCTGCGCACGCCATCGTGGACCGCGTGAACGACTCGCCAGTGCGTCGCCGTGCTGACGCAGGACGTCAGCTACCGCCGTGGCGGCGAGGTGAAGCTGAAGTCGATCGTGGACGAGGCGCTGGCGAAGTGCCCGACGATCGAAGCACGTGGTGGTGTACCAGCGCGGCACAGTGGAAGGCTCGCCAGAGACGCAGACACCCGTGACGATGGTGGAAGGTCGCGACGTCTGGTGGCACGAGGCGATGGCTGCAGCAGACGTCCGATGTGCCCGCCGAGCCGATGGACTCCGAAGATCCGCTCTACATCCTCTACACCAGCGGAACGACCGGCAAGCCGAAAGGCCTGGTGCACACGACGGGCGGCTACTCGGTGGGCACCTACCTGACGTCGCAAGTACGTCTTCGACCTGCGCGAGGACGACGTGTACTTGTGCACGGCCGACATCGGCTGGGTCACCGGGCACAGCTACGTGGTCTATGGCCCGCTGCAGAACGGCGCGACCGTGCTGATGTATGAGGGCGCGCCGAACTGGCCGGAGAACGACCGCTTCTGGAAGATCGATCGACGACCACAAGGTGACGGTCTTCTACACCGCGCCGACGGCGATCCGCGCGTTCATCAAGTGGGGCGACCAGCTGGGTGCAGAAGCACTCGCTGGCCTCGCTGCGGCTGCTGGGCACGGTGGGCGAGCCGATCAATCCCGAGGCGTGGATGTGGTATCACCGCGAGATCGGCAAGGAACGCTGCCCGATCGTCGACACCTGGTGGCAGACCGAGACGGGCGCGCATCATGATCGCGCCGATGCCGGGCGCGGTCGCGACCAAGCCCGGCTCGGCGACGCGGCCGTTCTTCGGCGATTGTGCCGGAGGTCGTGACGAAGGAAGGCGAGCCGGTGCCGGCGGGGCAGGGCGGCCTGCTGGTCATCCGCAAGCCCTGGCCTTCGATGGCGCGCACCATCTACGGCGATGCGGAGCGCTACAAGCAGGCCTACTTCTCGCGAGATTCCGGGAAGCTACTTTACCGGCGACGGCGCGCGCTGGACGCGGACGGCTACTTCTGGCTGATGGGCCGCGTGGACGACGTGATCAACGTGAGCGGCCACCGGCTGGGCACGATGGAGATCGAGTCCGCGCTGGTGGCGCATCCGAAGGTGGCGGAAGCCGCGGTGGTGGGCCGTCCGGACGAGATGAAGGGGCAGGCGATCGCCGCGTTCGTCTCGCTCGAGGAAGGCCATGAGCCGACCGACGCGCTGAAGCAGGAGCTGCGGCAGTGGGTGGCGAAGGAGATCGGCGCGCTGGCCCGGCCGGACGATCTGCGCTTTACGCAGATGCTGCCCAAGACGCGCTCGGGCAAGATCATGCGGCGACTGCTGCGCGAGCTTGCGACGACCGGCACGGTGACCGGCGATACGACGACGCTCGAGGACTTCGGCGTGATCGCGAAGCTGCGGGGCGACGAAGAGTAGACGCGCTCCTATCGACCTAATTGAGGACTGGAAGCCACCCACTTCCATTCTCCGCCGATTGACGAATTCGGCGCAATGAAGCAATGCCTCGTATTGCTCAGGGCAACGCGAATGAAAGCTCTTTCCATTTTGAAGTCGGATCGTCATTGCATTGCCTGCCAGGCAATGAATCTGTGACATGCCATCCTCTGGTGCGTCGAGAGACGTCATGCAGTCGATCCAGGCGTTGCTTGCCGTAGAAGTCGGGGAAGCCAAAGGTCTGTGCGAATGCGTCATGGAAGGATGGCCAGTCGCGAATATTTGCGCAGTTCGACTAACCGAATCGATGATCATGCCTTGCAATGCTAGTCAAACTGCATACGGAGATTGCGGCCTCTGGCCGGAATGACGGCGGTTGGGTGCGGACAGTGCCTTACGACTTCGGCTTCATGCGCGCGGCCATGTTTCGTAGCGGAGTTTGCGGATGGAACCTGCTCGATCGAGCATCCCGATGTGCCGCATGAATGGCGCGCCGACGGTCTTCTGGTATTCATCTTTGAAGCGCGAGAACTTGGCGTAGAGGAAGAAGGGCTCGCCGTTCGAGGCGACGAATAGTTCGGCGTCCAGCGCGCGGTGGAGGACGAAGGCCGCGGCCATATCCCAGTAGCTCATCACCTGGCGCCAGTAGGCGTTCTGCGTCGGAGCCGGCGTCGCGGTGCAGCGCGAGCAGCTCGTCGAAGCTGGCGGCGTTGAAGCCGCGCGACAGGAACTTGCGCGCTTCGCGCATGGTGGCTTCGGTGCGGAGTTCGTAGAGCTTGAGGATGAGTTCGGCGTCCTGCGGTGTGGCCATTGGGGCTTCCTTGGAGGATGGAGGGGCGGATTCGGGAGCAAATACGGAGATTCTGGCTTCGCCAGAATGACGATGATGACGGGCGTGGCCCCGAACACGAGATTGGGGCTAATCGAGTGCGGCGAAGACTTCCTTGAGATCGAGATAGATGGGCGATTCGGCGACGATGAGGCGGTCTGCATCGACCACCTTCAGGCCATCGCCGGTGTAGACGAGCGCTACGCGCTCTTCGGGGTCCAGCACCCAGATGTTGCGGATACCCATGTTCCAGAAGTCGGCGAGGCGAATGAGGACCCGCGGCAGGCGGTCTTCGGGCGAGAGGATTTCGATTGCAATGAGCGGCGGGGTCTCTTGAATCCGTTGTTGCGGCCCATCGATCTTATACGCGACGGTGACGTCGGGAAGTCTCACTCGACTAGGACTTACGCGTGTGCGCAGTTCGGTCATGACACGGATTTTCCAATCCGCGCGATGGGTTCCGAACCAGATAGCAAGCTCCGCTTGCAGAAGACTGTGTTTGTATTCACCCAAGTTGCGCTCCTCAAGGTGCCCGTCGACGAAGTCGCAGTCGGGGTGGTAGGCCGTGTGCAGGTATTCGTCCAGTGAGATGAGGCCGGGGACAGGTGCAACTGCGGTCGCCATCGATTCCTCCTGAGCCTTCCTCTCTACGAATATCACGCGACGGCCACGGCGCGGGTCTTCTCGGGGTCGGGCATAACGAGAGCTTCGGGTTCTTCCTTGGGCTTCGGTGGGCCGATCTTGCGCTCGTAGGTGCACTCGGGCCGGTTGGCTCTTCGGCGGGCTGCGCCTTTTTTGGGGCGGCGCTTGGGCAGGAACTCGCGGTTGTTGGGGCAGACGAGGTAGGTGCCTTCCTTGTTCGCGTACTCGACCAGGTAGGCGGAGTCGCACTTGGGGCAGGTCTCGTTGACGAGCTTCTGGTTGCGAGGTGAAGTCGCACTTGGGATAGTGGGTGCAGCCGTAGAAGATGTCGCCGCGCTTGGTCTTGCGCACGGCGATGTCGCCGCCGTCACTTCGGGCATGGGACGTCGAGCAGCTCCTGCTTGACGTACTTGCACTTGGGGTAGCCGGAGCAGGCGATGAACTCGCCGTAGCTGGCCGTCGCGCTGCAGCAGCGGCTTGCCGCACTTGGGGCAGGGCTCTTCGAGCGACGACCGGGCGGCTTGGGCTGCACCTTCTGGGTGAGCTTGCGGATGGTCTTGCAGGGCGGATCGTCGTTGTAGCCGGGGCAGGCCATGAACGGGCCCCAGGGGCCGTTGCTTGCAGCACCATAGGCGGCCGCAGTTGTCGCAGAACTCTTCTTCCGGAGCCTCGTCCGCGCCCGGGGCGGTCAGGTCGGGCTTGGCGGCGAAGTTCTCCTTGGTGAAGTCGCAGCTCACGGGCTCGACGATGACCTTCTTGCCGCTTGCCGCTGCGGCTTCAGCGACGGCGCTGCGAACTGCCTTGTCGTCGGCGACCTCGCTGCTGGAAGTCGGTCATCGTCGACGGTCATGCGCCTTGACGATCATGGGGAAGTGGAAGTTCGTCGACGACCTTCTTGAGGACTGCCTTCGGGTCCTTCTTCCAGGGCGCGGCGCGCGATGGCGACCGGCTTGGCCTTGGTGAAGTCGGAGCAGGAGTAGAAGCTGCCGAACTTGCCCCACTTCAGGATCAGCGGCGAGCCGCACTTGTCGCAGATCTCGTCGGTGGCCTTCTCCATGCGCTTGATGTCTTCCATCTCGCGCTTCGGCGACCTTGAGCTCCTTCTCGAGGTGGCCGTAGAAGCCGTTGAGCAGGTCGGTCCACTTCTCGTTGCCGGCTTCGACCGCGTCCAGCTCGCCTTCGAGCGTGGCGGTGTAGTCCAGTCTCGAAGATGTAGGGGAAGTTCTTGACCAGCAGCTCGGTGACGACCATGCCGATCTCGGTCGGGACGAACTTGCGCGCCGATCTTCTTGACGTAGTCGCGATCCTGGATGGTGTTGATGATGGAGGCGTAGGTGGAGGGGCGGCCGATGCCCTTCTCTTCCAGCGTCTTGACCAGCGAGGCTTCGTTGAAGCGCGGCGGCGGCTCGGTGAACTTCTGCTCCGGGCTCGACTGGCAAGAGCGCGGTCAGAGCCGTCGGTCGACCGGCGCTTGACTCGTCGTCGGCAGGATCGTCGTCTTCGGCTGGCGTCGTGCTTGCCGCAGCACGGCCTTGAGGAAGCCGTCGAACTTGAGGACGGAGCCGGAGACGCGGAAGTCGTAGGTGCGGTCGGCCTTGGCTTCGATCTCGACGGTGGTCTGGTCGAAGACGGCGGGCATCATCTGGCTAGGCGACGAAGCGCTGCCAGATCAGCTTGTAGAGCCGGTACTGCTCGTCGCGACAGGTACTGCGCGAATGCGTCCGGGGTGTAACTCGACGTTGGTCGGGCGGATGGCTTCGTGGGCGTCCTGCGCGTCCTTCTTGCCCTTGTAGTCGTTGGGCGTTCGCGGGCAGGTACTTGCGCGCCGAGCTTCTTGCTGACGTAGTCGCGAGCGGCGGCGATGGCGATCGGCGCGACACGCGGGTGGAGTCGGTACGCATGTAGGTGATGAGGCCGACGGTGCCTTCGCTGCCGATCTCGACGCCTTCGTACAGACGCTGCGCGACGCCCATGGTGCGGCGCACGTTGAAGCCGAGCCGGCCGGCGGCATCCTGCTGCAGCTTGCTGGTGGTGAACGGAGCCGTCGGGTTCTGCGCTGGCGCTCCTTCGTCTCGACGGTGCGCGACGCGACCACGTGCGCCTTTTCGAGCTGCGCGACGACTTCGTCGGTGGCGGCCTGGTCGGGCAGCGCGTTGGCGAGGAACTGCTCCTTGCCGTCGGCGTCGACGCCGTTGGCGACGCGGATGCGGCTTGCCGTCGATGCCGGTGAAGCGGGCGGTAAACTCGGTGCCGCTCGGCCTGGGCTTCAGCATCGGCATCGATGTTCCAGTACTCGACCGGCTTGAAGGCGTTGATCTCGCGTTCGCGCTCGACGATCAGGCGCAGGGCGACGGTCTGCACGCGGCCGGCGGAGAGGCCGCGGCGGACCTTGTCCCAGAGCAGCGGCGAGATCTGATAGCCGACGAGGCGGTCGAGCACGCGGCGGGTCTGCTGCGCGTCGACGAGGTTCTCGTCGACGTCGCGGGCGTGCTGGAAGGCGGCCTTGACGGCCTTCTGGGTGATCTCGTTGAAGGTGACGCGCTGGATGCTTGCGCCTTGTCTTCAGCACGGGCAGCAGCTGCATGCTGCAGGTGCGCGGCGATGGCCTCGCCTTCGCGGTCAGGGTCGGGCGCCAGGTAGACGGTGTCGGCCTTGGCGGCCAGCTTCTTGAGCCGGTCGACGATCTTTTCCTTGCCGGGCGAGACGATCAGCGTCGGCTCGAAGGTGCGGTGCTTCAGCTCCACGCCGATGTCGTTCTTGGGCAGGTCCATGATGTGGCCGATGGAGGCCTCCACCATGTAGTCGCTGCCGAGATATTTGTTGATCGTCTTGGCCTTTGCGGGCGATTCGACGATCACGAGAGATTTGCTCATTGTTCTTCCTTCAATCCACCGGAACGCGTTGCCACGTCCCGAACACGATCACCCATTCCTGTTTCCTTGCGAACCTAACACGAGTTGCCGGAATCGCGCCAACCGCGGATTGCATCAAAGTCGAACACGCCATTGCTTGTCCAATGAAGCGGAATTTCTACTCGCCCTGTTGACGACAGCCCGTCAGCTACGATCTTCGGCGCTTTCCAATGGTCGCGGTATCAACCGGATGTGAACGACGCACTGCACTTACGGCGTCAGAAGGCTCGGACAGTAATTCTTTCCGGGCAGCGACTTCACCCTGCCGGCGAGTTCGAGCTCGAAGAGGGCCGTGAAGATCTCCGCGGAGGCAGCTCCGGCTCCAGCCGCTCCATCAGTTCGTCGAGCTGCAGCGCCTCGTCGTGGCGCAGCCGGTTGAAGACGAGGCGCTCAGTCTGGCTCGCCGATCGGCTGCTGCGTCGCAAATAGAGATGCGGCGCCGGAGAGTTTGGATTCATCGGGGCTCCGGCTCGCCGCGAGCGGCTCGTCCTCCAGCTCGACGCGGACCTGCGGACGGCAGGTCCTCCCAGACGTCCTCCCAGGTGGCGGTGAGCTTGGCGCCCTGCTTGATGAGGGTGTTCGGGCCCCAGGCGTTCTTGTTGGTGACGTTGCCGGGCACGGCGTAGACGTCGCGGTTCTGCTCCATGGCGCAGCGGGCGGTGATGCGGGTGCCGGAGTACTCCGCCGCCTCGACGACGAGCACGCCGACGCTCAGGCCGCTGAGGATGCGGTTGCGGATGGGGAAGTTCTGCGGCGCGGGGAAGGTGCCCATGGGGAACTCGGTGACGATGGCGCCGCCGGCGAGGACGATCTGCTCGGCGAGCTTCTTGTTTTCCTTGGGGTAGATGACGTCGATGCCGGTGCCCCAGACGGCGACGGTGCTGCCGCCGGCGTCGAGCGCGCCCTTGTGCGCGGCGGTGTCCACGCCGCGCGCCATGCCGGACAGGATGACCAGGCCGCGGCGGGCGAGGTCGCGGGAGAGCAGCTCCGCCATGCCGGCGCCGTAGGGCGATGGGCGAGCGCGTGCCGACGACGGCGATGCCGGCCGCCGAGAGCACCTCGACGGGTCGCCGCGCACCCAGAGCACGGCGGGGGGATCGTAGATTTCGAGCAGGCGCTCGGGGTAGGCGGCGTCCTGCCGCGTGAGATAGGTCGCGCCCGAGTCGCGCACCAGTTTGGCTTCTTTTTCGGCGGCGGCGAGCGCGCGGCCATCGGCGATGAACTGGGCGGATTTCGCGGGCATGCGGAGGGATTCGAGCTCTGTCAGCGACATGTCGAAGAGCCGGGCAGGCTCACCGATCATTTCCATGGCGCGTGCAATGCGTGTGGGCCCCATTCCGGGCGTCAATGTCAAGGCCAGCCACGCCAGCCTTCCAGTCTCATCCGGCGCAGCGGGCCCGTTGACGTTCGCCATCTACATCTCCATTGTGAGCGATATCGGCATGAGGGTATCACGAGGACGCCGGCAAACTCGATCCCCCGTACACTGGAGGTGTGGCTCTTCGCGTTGCAGCAATCGACTTCCTGAATCCCGCGCCGTTGATGTGGGACTTTTATCATCCGCCGCTCGCGGAACGGCTTGCGGAGCGGTATCACTTACACCTGACCGCGCCGTCACAGTGTGCCGAAGAGCTTCTGAGCGGCCGCGCCGACCTGGGGCTGATCCCGATCGCCGCGCTGACGCCGGAGTTGCGCATCGTACCCGGATGCACGATCGCTTCGCTCGATCGCGTACGCTCGATCCAATTGATCGTGAAGGCTCCGCTCAGGCTCGAGCAGGTGCGCACGGTGGCGGCGGATACTGCGTCGCGCAGCTCGGTCGCGTATGCACAGGTGCTGTTTCGGCACTTTCTGGGGACGACGCCGGTGTTCCATCAGGCCAAGGCGAATCCAGAGGCGATGCTCGAGACCCATGACGCGGCGCTGGTGATCGGAGATCCGGCGCTGCTTGCGCTGGAACGGCGAACAGAGATCGAGGCGGCGGTGGGGCCTTGCGCCTGGCATGATCTGGCGCGCGAGTGGCGCTCCCGGACGGGGTTGCCCTGGGTGGCTGCAGTGTGGGCTGTGCGGCCGGAGGCGATCGTCTCGGACGCGGAACGCGAGCAACTGGTGGGGGACCTGACCGGCTCGCGCGATGCCGGCCTGGCGAACATCGACGCGCTGGTGAGCGAGTGGAGTTCGCGCATTGCGCTCACGCCCGCGACGATTCGCGCCTACCTGTCCGAAAATATTCATTACACGCTCGATGCGGCCTGCGTCCGCTCCATTCAGATTTTTCGCAACCTCGCCGCTTCCTGCGGCGTGCTGGAGCCGCTGCGTGGTCTGCCGTTTCTTGAGCCATGAATTTGTGATGGTGCAGGAAGGAAGAGCAAACAAAGCGGAAGACTTCGCGACTTTCGCCAAAGGAATCGCGTCTTAGCAGGCATGACAGCCCACGTTCTAGCCTCCGGCGCCGCGCGAGTCGCCCTGATTGCGACGGCCGGAGCCGTGGCCGACATGGACGCCCTGGGATTGTCCGGCGCGAGCCACGCCTTTGTGCATCTGCTGTTTTCGCTTGGCCTGGTGGGAGTGTTCCTGGTCTCGATCGTGGACTCGTCGTTTGTGCCGCTGCCGCTGCCGGGGATGACGGATATCATGCTGGTGCTGTTCGCCGCGCAGCATGCGAATGTGTGGCTTCTGGTGCTGATTTCGACAGTGGGGTCGGCCCTGGGCGGCCTGTTCTCGCATAAGGTGGGCCAGTCCGGCGGGATGGCGTTCATTGAGAAACGCACTCCGAAGAAGATCTTCAAGCGCGTGACCGGGTGGATGGAGTCGCACGCCATTCTGGCGGTTGCGCTGCCCGCCATCTTGCCTCCGCCCATGCCGCTGAGTCCGTTTGTGCTGGCCGCGGGTGCGCTGAACATGTCCCGCAAAAAATTCATGATCACGTTCACCGGAAGTCGGTTCCTGCGCCACGCGTTCGCAGTCTGGCTGGGCGTGCACTACGGCAAAAGCGTGCTTGTGCTGTGGAACAGGTTTTCCGCGACGTGGGGTGTGCCGATCCTCATCTTCGTCTGGACAGGCATCGCGATCAGCGTGGGATACGCGTTCTGGCAACTCTGGAAGACCAGCCACAGCGTTGGCGCAAGCGGGCGCAACCCAGTCGCGGCAGGGTCTTAGGGCGGGTACCGCTTGCTGTTCAGCGTAACCGGATGTACCGGCTTCGCGAATGGAAGCAACGCCTGCAGCCGCGTTGCTGGCGGGAACAGAGAGCCGGCGCAGCAACGCAAAAAACTCGAGCTGCAAGCGGCGGAGCTTCCGCTTGCAGCTCGAGAGGATCGGTGGCAGCCGATGTCCCTGAGGTAGAGCTAGATGCCGCCCTGGAAGCGGTCTTCTCCCTCGTACACATGCTTGGTGGGCGGGGCGGCCTCGGCCGGGTTGTAGCGATAGCTGGCCGGTGGATACTGCGGCCGTTCGGGCTTGCGCTTGGAGGCGAAATAGGTGGCGGTAATGCCCTTCGCTCCGTTGACCAGCGTAGAAAAGAAGGTGGCAGTGCTGTTGCCCATGGACTCGACGGAGCGCTTTGCGCCGCTCACGGCCGAACCGACGGAGGCCTTTGCGTTTGAGACCATCTGCGAAACTTCACGAACCGGCTGCGTGATGGCGTGGCTGATTTGCGAACCCATCTGCACCGTAGCGTCGATTGCTCCCGTGACCATCCCGTTCACACGGTCGATCTGCTCGCGCGTCCTCTGGTTGGCCGCACGTGCCGTTTCGTTCGCTTCCTGCAGGGTAACGTTGGCCGCGCTGATGGTCGGTGAAAACTCCTGCACCTTATCCTTGGCGACGCCGGCGATCTCCTCGAAGTGAGCGGAAATCTGCTCCGCCTTGACCGAGATTTCATGCACCTTGGTGGTGATCTGCTTGATTTCAGGCGTCAGATCGGTCACCAGCGTGTTTACCTTTGTCGTGATCTCCTTGACCTGCGGGCTCAGGTCGGTGACAAGGGTGTGGACCTTGGTGGTGATCTGCTTGACCTCCGGGGTAAGGTCCTTGATCAGCGCCTGGGAGCTGTCGATCAGGGGCATGGCCTTGCCCTTGATCTCGTGGATCTGCCCCATGATCTCCTTTTGCGCCTTCATCAGCATGAAGCCCGCGACGACGACCGCGATAGCCTGTGCCGCGAGGGCAGCAGCCGCGATGCCGACAAAGATCATCAGCAGCGTGGAATTCCCTGAGTTGATCGAATCCTGTGCCTGGAAGAGGGCAAGCGCGTGCATTGAATGAAACGAAGTGCGCACCGCGATCTCAGCGGCGGCGAAACCTGACATGACCATGTAACTCTCTCCCGGGGCGTGGCGATCACATCCGTCACACCCGCGCTCTCTGACGTTCGCTGCTTTCGTGCTGATCGACGTGGTTGGAACGCTTGCATCCATGGACGAGGGACGGGGCGAACCCCGACGATCCGTCGAAAGCCCGCCCCGCGCACCTCTGCATCTCTTCTGCGTCTCCTGCATCCCGGGGCGATCAAGCCGCGGGGCAGGCGGACGGACACGACGTTACACGGCCGGACCGGTGACGCCCTCAGGCTCCCCCGGGGCAGCGGTCTTGGTGTAGGCATCCTTGCCGGCGTCAATTGCCGCGGCCACCTTGTCCTGCTGATCCTGCACCAGGCCCTTGCCCTTTTCGACGTACTGCGTCCACTGCGAACGGCCCTTGTCGTAGTACTCCTTACCCTTGTCGACGTAGTCGCCGGCGGCCTGCTTGCCCTGCTCGACGTAGCTGTTGGCCTTGTCAAGTCCCTGCTGGGCCAGCGTGGCAGCTTTTTCCTTCGCGTCGAGGGCGCTGTTCACAATGTCCTCGCGCGTCTCACGTCCGGACTTCGGAGCGTAGAGTACGCCGATGATTGCGCCCATGCCAAGCCCTGCAAGAAACCAACCCAGTCCACTCGTTCCGTTCTCGTTATCGGCCATCGCACTCTCCTGAATTCATTTTCTTTGGTGACCCTTTGCGTTCCCTCGTGTCGCCGATCTCAACTTCCCCAGCAACATCCGGATGCAGCTACGATGCAAAACGCACGGGACCGCAAGTCCCACTGCCACTATGGAAGATGCCCGGTGCTCTCAACGGGTTGCGCTGCGGGCAAGCAATATGATCTGTCGCGGTAAAGATATTCTCCCCGCGGCAGGAGAAGCGTACCATTCGAAGGGAAAGCGGGCGAGTCGGGACGGCGGAGCACCAAATTCCTGCGTCCAAACCGAATCCGTGCGTCCAACAAGAGGGAGCCGAATGAACATGCTCCATCAAGTTCCTGAACTTCCGGCTTTGAAGCCCCGGGCCGCAGGACGTGCGACACCTTGAGTTGACCCAGCGACACCCTGAGTTGAAAGGATGAGCGAAATGCCACTTCGATTGACAGACTGGACACCTGACGAAACCACCACACACGCCGTTCACCGTGGCCGGCAAGGGTTTCGCGTAATCTCCGCCGCAGCGCTGCTGGCTTTGGCGCTTGCCGGCTGCAAAGCCGGAGCCCCGGACGACGCCACCCTGACGAAGAACGTTCAGAATACGTTGACCCAGGACAGTTCCCTGTCCGGACAGCCGATCCAGGTCTCGGTGCAGGGCGGCGTGGCAACGTTGAGCGGCGCCGTCAACAACGACGCGCAGAGCACGCTGGCGGCGCGCGACGCGGCCGCCGTTTCCGGCGTGAAGCAGGTGCAGAACAACCTTACGGTGGCGGCCTCCTCGCCGGTAGTGGCCAACGTACAAACGCCCGCACCGACCGTGCAGGTGCCGGAATCCGCCCCGGTGCCTTTGCCCTCCCCTTCGAGCACGACTGCCCCCAAGCCGGGTTCGGCGCGGAGCAAGCCGGTGCCGGAGCCGGAGCGGCACGTGCCGGCTCCCATCGAGCGCGCTCCGCAACCGCAGCAGCAGGCAATGAACATGCCACAGCCGCAGCCCGCCCCGACACCCGCACCGCCGCCCCGCCCCGCGCCATCTTTCAGGACGGTCACGGTCGCCACGGGAAGCACCATTCCGGTGCGCGTGACACAGACGCTCGACAGCGCAACGACTCAGCAGGGCACGACGTTTTCAGGCGTGGTTGCCAGCGATATCGTGATTGACGGGCTGGTGGCCATTCCCGCTGGGTCGGCAGTTTCCGGACGCGTGGATGCGGTGCAGGATGCCGGCCACTTCAAGGGATCGTCGCTGCTGACGGTGTCGCTCTCGACCATCACCCGCCGCGGCGAACACATCCCGGTGACCAGCGATCCGTACACCGTGCAGGGCAAGGGCCGCGGTGTCAACACGGCGGAAAAGACCGGGGGCGGCGCGGCCGTGGGTGCGGTTTTGGGCGGTATCTTCGGCGGAGGCAAAGGTGCGGCAATTGGCGCAGCGGCCGGAGGTGGCGTCGGCGCTGGCTCGAATGCCGTGACGCGCGGTCAGCAGGTGCAGATCGCGTCGGAAAGCGTGGTGCGCTTCCACCTGAGCGCGCCGGTCTCGGTGCGGGTGCGCACGGATGTGGGCGACCGCCGGCCGGACGACAATGGTCTGCAGCCTCGGCCAAATCTGTAGGGAGGCGGCCTGCTTGCGTCGCTCGGGCGCTCGTTTGAAGCGCTGAAAACGATGGGGAGGAGGTTTGCGTGTGAACCCCGCGAGCCTCCTCTCCGGAGATGGCGGTCGTGTACACTGCACCCAAGGAAAGCACTGATCGTGCTTTGCAAGCCTCTTTCTCGTTTCGGCGCGAAACAGAATTCCGGAGGGGGTCTCCCGAGTGTCCACGACCGCAGCGCACGCATCGAAGGGCTTTCTTTCCTTCACGTTGCACGCGCACCTGCCGTACGTGGTGAACCACGGCACGTGGCCGCACGGCATGGAGTGGCTGCACGAGGCCGCCGCCGAAACCTATCTGCCGCTGCTGCGCGTGCTGGCCGGCTGGAGCAGCGACGGCATTGCGCTGCGCTGCAACCTGAACCTGTCGCCCATCCTGCTGGAGCAGCTGGCGCACCCGGTCTTCGTCGCCGAGTTTCCGCAGCTATCGTCACGCGCAAGATCGTGGCCGCGCGGGAAGATGAGGCATTCTTCGTGCAGTCCGGCGAGAGCCACTACGCAGAGACAGCGCGGTTCTGGCACCGCTTCTTCTACGCAGGCGCTCGAAGACTTCCAGGCGCTCGACGGCGACATCGTCGCCGGCTTCCGGCACTTCCACGAGACGGGCCTGATCGAGATCATTACCTGCGCGGCGACGCATGGCTACCTGCCGCTGCTGGGCACCGACGAGAGCGTGCGCGCGCAGCTTGCCGTTGGCGGTGCAGACGCATAAGCGGCACATCGGCGAGGCGCCCCGCGGGATGTGGGTGCCGGAGTGCGGCTACCGCCCTGCCGGCCTGTGGAGTTTCCCGGTCGCAAGTGCCGACGGATCTCCGCTGGCGCCGCCCGCCGAGCGCATCGGCGTGGAGCAGGCGCTGGCCGAGAACGGGCATCGACTTCTTCTTCGTCGATACGCACCTGGTGGAAGACTCGCACGGCGTTTCCTCTCCCTACACCGCACCGGCTTCCATCTCGGCCGCCGTCCCTGCCGCGCCGGTGGACGCGGAGGCGCCCATCGCTCGCTTTACCACCCGTGGCTCGTGGAAGGACGGTATCTGACGCCGGGCAAGGCCACGGGATTCGCGCGGACGACGGTGTTTCCGCGCGATCCCCGTACAGGCATGCAGGTGTGGTCGGGCGAGCTTGGGTATCCGGGCGACGGCGTCTATTTCGACTTCCACAAAAAGCGCTGGCCGGGCGGACATCGCTACTGGCGCGTGACCGGCCCGCACGTCGACATGGGCGACAAGCAACCCTACTACCCGCACGACGCGCAGGCGCGGGTGCAGAGCCATGCCTCGCACTTTGTCCACCTGGTGTATGAGGCCCTGGGCGAAGCCCTGCATGAAGACCCGCCGCCGATCCTCTCCGCGCCGTTCGATGCGGAGCTCTTCGGGCACTGGTGGTTCGAGGGGCCGCTCTGGCTGGAGGCGGTGGCGCGCATTCTGCACCAGTATCCGGCTGGCGTGGAGCTGATTACGAGCTCGGCTTACCTGGCGCAGTATCCGCGGGCAGGGTCGCTGCATATGCACGAGGGCTCCTGGGGCGCCGAGGGCACCAACCAGGTCTGGCTGAATCCGGAGACCGCCTGGACCTACAAGCACCTGTATCCAGCGGAGCTGTATGTGCGCGAGGTTGCCTCGGAGGGACGCTGGAGGGAGACGGCGCTGGGGACACGCATCGTGCGCCAGATGTGCCGCGAGCTGCTGCTGCTCGAATCGAGCGACTGGCAGTTCCTGATTACCACCGGAGCCGCACGCGACTACGCCGAGCTGCGCTTCCTGACGCACAATGAACAATTCCTCGAACTGAAGACAATCTGGCAGGCGTTTGAGCAAAACGGCGCGCTCAACGAGCACCAGAACACGCGTCTGGCAGCGATCGAAGAACGCGACAGCATCTTCCCGGAGCTCGATCCAGGCTTCTGGAGTGCGAGCCGCTCCTGAGGAACTGCCTGCAACGGTCGCCTCGAAGCGGAGGCGCCGAGGAAGTGGATGCGGTCTCCCGAGCCGCGGGTTCCCTTACGATAGAAAGATGAAGGTTGCAGAAGGAATCCCGGAGGTTGCAGGTGTCGAAGCGTGGAGCCTGGGGCCCTTGGAGCTCTGGCACCTGCTGTCGCTCGATGCGCCGACGGTGGCTGTGGTGTGGACGTGGTTCGCGGCACGTTCAGCGCAGGTGCGGCTGCCGCCCGTCGTCCCGTTTGCGATGTTTCTGGCAGTATGGCTTTTATACGCCGGCGATCGCCTCCTGGATACGCGCTTCGGAGTCGCGGGCCAGTGGGAGGAACGCCATCGTTTCCACTTTCAGCACCGTCGGCTTTTTCGTGCGGCGATAGCGGCGGCGGCGGCGGTACTGGCGTACGCCGCCATGGAACTTCCGAAGCCGATGCTGCAGCTTTACCTTGGACTCGGAGCAGCGCTGGCCCTCTGGTTCGCGGCTCTCCATTTCCTGCCCCGCAGGCTGGCGGAATCCTTGCCGAAGGAGGTTGTGCCCGGCCTCTTCTTTGCGCTGGCCGTGTTTCTTCCGGTCGCGACCAGCGCCCCCAGGATGCTGTCAGCCGGCCTGTTGTTCGGCACTCTGTGTGCGTTGAACTGCCTTTGCATTTACGCGTGGGAACACACCCCCGGCACGCTAGACCAGGCGCATCCGGTGACCCGCTACGGGGTACGGCGGCTCCGTCCGCTGGCGCTGCTGCTGATCGTTTCGGTGCTCGCGCTGGTCCCGTTCTCGCCTGCCGGAGAGGCTGGGGTGCTGCGTGCGGTGGCAGCGTCCTCCGCGCTGCTTCTCCTGCTGGATCACTTCGCCGACAGGCTTAGTGGCACGACGCTGCGCGCGGCTGCCGACCTGGTGCTGCTGACGCCGCTGCTGGCGGCGCCATTCCTGCGTTGAGGAACGCGCCCAACTTCGATCGCATCGCGCGGCCATATCGCTGGCTCGAGTATCTGGCGCTGGGTCCGCTGCTCGAGCGCACCCGCGAAGAGTTCCTCCCGCAGCTTCACGATCGCCGCCGCGCGCTGCTGCTGGGCGATGGGGACGGTCGCTTCACGGCGCGTCTGCTGCTTGCCTTCCCGCAGCTTGCGGCCGAGGCGATCGACCTGAGCCCGGCGATGCTGGCGCTGCTGCAAACGCGCTGCGAACGCCTGCAAGTCAGCCTTCGGCTGCGTTGCCGGACGGGCGATGCCCGCATCTCCATGCCCGAGCATCTGCCGGACCTGATCGTCACCCACTTCTTTCTCGACTGCCTCGCGCAAAGCGAAGTGGATGCGCTGGTGGCGAGACTCGCCACGGCCGCAGCGCCCGGCACACTGTGGTTAGTATCCGACTTCCGCATCCCGCCGGGTCTGCTGGGCTGGCCGGCAAAGGCATACGTTCGGCTGCTGTATCTCGCCTTTCGCTTGCTGACCGGCCTTCGCACGACCAGACTGCCGGACTACGAGGCACCGCTTCGGCGCTCCGGATTCGTGCGCGTCGCGGAACGCCGAAGGATGTTCGGGATGTTGTCTTCGGAGCTTTGGCAACGGGCGGAGTGAAGAATCCCGTTACACAGGACCGTCCTTCGCTTAGTATGCGTTCATGCCTCAAAAGCTTGTGCTGCCTGCGCTCTTCTCGCTTGCCCTGTTGCCCGCCGCCGCGCAGAGCGGCCAGACGAGCCTGGCCACCAACGCACCGCCCGGCCAGCCGCTTTCAACTCGCGTGGTCGACTACCGCATCGACGCCCGGATCGAGACGAACAAGAAGACGGTCGACGCAACCGAAACGCTGACCTACAGGAATCTGACCGGCCAGCCGCTGACGAGCTTTCCCTTCCACCTGTACCTGAATGCGTTTCAGGCGGATTCGACGTTCACCTCGGAGACGCATTTTGGTGGCGGCATCCGCGCCTCCGACGCTGCCAACGTTTACGAGGATAAGAACAAGGGTTCGATCGCCATCACGCACCTCGAGGCCGACGGCTTCGGCGACCTGACCTCGAAGCTGCACTTCATCGCGCCCGACGATCACAATGCCAACGACCGAACCGTGGCCGAGGTCACGCTGCCGCACGCAGTCGCACCGGGGGAGTCAATCAGCTTTCGCATGAGCTTCCATGACCAGTTCCCCGAAGGCGTCGCTCGCAACGGCTACAAGCGCGACTTCCTGATGGGCGGGCAGTGGTATCCGAAGCTCGGCGTCTTCTGGCACGGAGCGTGGAACTGCCACCAGTATCACGCGACGACGGAGTTCTTTTCCGACTTTGCGACGTACACCGTGCACCTGACGATTCCGGGAAACTACACCGTGGGCGCGAGTGGCGTGCCGGTCGACGACCACATCAACGCCGACAAGAGCCGCACACTCGGCTTCTATGCCGAAGACGTGCATGACTTTGCCTGGGCCGCGAGCCCGCACTTTACCGTGACTGACGGAACTTATCTTTCGAGCATGGGACCGGTGCTGGTGCATGTGCTGGCTCTGGCCGCGCATCCGAAGGCCGGCAAGCGCTACCTCGACATCATCCTCGCATCCATGCGCGAGTTTGAGAACCGCTATGGGCCGTACCCGTACAAGCGCCTGACGGTGATCGACCCGGAGCCGGATTCGGGGATGGAGGGCATGGAGTATCCGACGTTGATCACCGGCGGCACAGGCTGGCTGGACCCAACGCACATGACCGAGGTCGAGGCCGAGCACGAGTTCGGGCACCAGTACTGGTACGGCATGGTCGCGACCAACGAGTTTGAAGATGCGTGGCTCGATGAGGGCATCAACTCCTACAGCGAGGTGAAGGTGACGGGCGCGATCCTGGGCTCGCAGACGAACGCAATCGACTTTGGATGGGCAAACCTTTCGGATCGTGGGCTGCAACGCATGCAATACACGAGCATGCCGGACTACGACCCCGTCACCCGGCATGCGTGGCAGTTTCGCGATGCCGCGTCGTATGGAGGAATCACGTACGGCAAGTCGGCGACCGTGCTGCTGACGCTCGAAGGCATCCTGGGCGAAGACACCATGGACGAGGCGATGCGGACCTACTTCATGCGCTTCCGCTTCACGCATCCGACCACGGAAGATTTCCTGCACACGATCGAAGAGGTGGCGATTCGACGCGGGCGAACGACGGGAAGCCTGACTGCCGGTGCTGCGCCGCCGCAAAGCCTGGACAACGTTCTGCATCAGGTGATTGCGCCGCAGCAGACGGTCATCAACTCGGGTCTGCGGCCTTACTTCAACCAGGCGGTGTACGGAACGGCGATCCTGGACTATGCGGTGGACAATGTCTCCTCCGGCCCCGCGGAGTGGTGGATGGGCGACAAGCATCCCAAGCCGCGGCGCAATGTGGTGACCGTTCATCGTGTCGGCGACTTTCTGCTGCCGGTCGTGCTGGAAGTCACCTTCGACGACGGCTCCAAGGTGCGCGAGCGCTGGGATCCGAGCGACCCGGCGAACGGCGGCAACGACCGCTGGAAGACCTTCACCTACGTTCGCGGGCAGAAGATCGTATCGGCCGAGGTTGATCCCGACCACACGGTGTTGCTCGACGTGAACCAGTTCAATAACAGCCGCACGGTGGACGCGCATCCAGTGCCCGCGCGAAAGCTCACAAGCCTGTGGATGAGCATGATGCAGCTTGGATCGCAACTGGCGGGGTGGTTCGTATGAGCGCGCCTGCTACTGTGCCGCAACGCCGCTCCATGCTCCTGCATGGTCTTCGCCTGCTGGCGACGCGCCCAGCCGCGCTGCTTTGGACGTATGCCCTGAATCTCGGCATCGCGCTGCTGTTCTCGATGCGCCTGCATGCGCAGATGTCGTCCGTGCTCGATCACTCACTGGGTGCGGAGCGGCTGAACTCCGCCTTCGATCTCGGCACCCTGGCCGCGGTCCTGCATCGCCTGGACTATCAGGCCCCGAGCACCGGCGCTGCATCCTACATGGGGCTGCCGCTTTATCTGCTGTGCTACTTCGTGCTGGTTCCGGGCACGCTGGCGAGCTATCGCGCCGACCGCGCTCTCGGCTTGTCAGGGTTGGCCGGCTCAGGGCTCGCGTACTTCTGGCGCTTCGTCCGTATTACCCTGCTCACCGGCCTTGTCTCAGCTTTGGTGCTCGGCCCGCTGCTCTTCCTCAACGGTCTGTGGACGAGCCACGTAGACGATCAGATCGTCGGGGCGGCGAACTTCTGGGACAAGCTGCCCGGCGCCATTCTTATCCTCGTGCTCGCCGCAGCGCTGCGGCTTTATTTCGATCTGGTGGAGGTGTACACCGTGCAGGCCGGGGACGTCGATCGCCGCGTACGCCGAGCGTTGCTGCCGGCACTGCGGACGCTAGGTGGCAACTTCGGCCGAGCCTACGGCAGCTTTGTGCTACTCGCGCTGATTGGCCTTGCAGCCGTTTTCCTTACGGGACGCGTCGCGCTCCACACGCTGGCGCAGCCGCGGGTCTGGCCGATGTTTCTGCTGCTGCAGCTTGGCTTTTTCCTGATGCTGGCGACACGTTTCTGGCAACGCGCGGCGGAGACCGTGCTCGCGGAAGCGCATCCCCGTTTGTTCGGAGAAGTGCAGGCAGTTCCCGCCGAGGGAGCCGCGTATCTTCCGGTGGTCGACGCCTTATCTGATCCGGAACCAGCCGCTCCCTCGCTGGAGGAGCCCGACCCGGGCGTCTTCCATCACGATCCACCGCCGCCGCCGATGCCGGGGTGAAGGGAATGGAACGGCGAGACGTATACTCGGTGGTGGACTATGAACTTATACATCCTCCGCCACGCGAGCGCCGGCACCCGGCGCGCCAATCCTCTGCTCGATGTCAAGCGTCCGCTGGACAAGGAGGGCAAGGAGCATTGCCTGCGCCTGGCGCATGTCTTGAATGCGCTGAAGATCAACTTCGACCTGGTGATTTCAAGCCCGCTTAAGCGTTCGCTGCAAACGGCCCAGCTGGTGGCCACTGAGACCGGCTACGAACAGAAGATTATGCTGTCGAGCGGACTTGCGCCCGAGGCCACGTTCGCGGACTTCGAACGGCTGCTGGCCGAAACTGCCGGCCGCGAGCACGTGCTGGTGGTCGGCCACAGCCCCAACATCCAGGCGTTCGTGGGCTCCCTGCTAATGAAGGGGGATAGCGTCACAGTGCCGCAGGTGCGCATGCGGAAAGGCAGCATCGCGCGGCTTGCCATCACCAAAGGCCCGGCGGTACTGCAGGGACTGCTCGACCCGCGCACCGTGCGGACGCTTTATGCGACCTCGACGAAAAGCTCGCGCCGAAAGACTTCGCGGAAGTAGGGCGCTTCCTTGCGGACAGCCCAAAGCTCCAGCTCGGCGCCACCGCGGCCCGGCACGATCTCCAGCACAACGCGTTTGGGATACACCCGTGTGCGAATCTGCACGACGGCGCTGGCGCGATCCTGATTCAGAGCCACGGCCAGTCGCAGCAGCACGACCGCCCGCTCAATGCGGCTCTGCTCCTCCACGGTGATTCCGCGCAGGGGACGATCCATTGCGTCGGGCCGACTCTTTCCCAGGTAGCGCGCGATCGCGGCGACGATGCTGCGCTGCTCCGGCGAGAAACCGAAGATCTCAGAGTTGGCGATGATGTATTGCGTGTGACGGTGATGGCCCTGGTGATTCATGAACTTGCCCACCTCCTGCATCATGGCGGCCGCCTGAATCCACATCTTGTACTCGGGCGGAAGGTCATGCACCTTGGCGAGCGAGTCGAAGAGCTGCACCGCGTGTTCCCGTACAGGCTCGGCCTTGCGCTGGTCGATGCCGTAGCGCTTGCACACGGCGAGCACGCCGGCCCAGCGTTCGCTTTCGATCTTGCGGTGGACTTCGGCGCGCAGATCCACCTCGCCGAGCATCTGCGCCAGCATGCCGTCGCGCAGCCCCAGCGGTGAGTAGCGAAAGCCCTTGAGCCCGAAGCGCTCCAGCAGCGCGGCGTAGACCTCGGCGCCTCCGATGATGATCTCCGAGCGGCGTGGCCCAATGCCGGGAACGGCTTCGCGCTGGGCATTCGTCATCTTGACGAGCTTATCGGCCAGGCGGCGGACGTCCTCGGTCGAGGCGACCTGCGGCTTGAACGCGCACGAACTTGCCGGCGGCTCCCGCCTTGGGCGAGGCGCGGCGCACGGGCAGCTTGGCGCTCATGGCGACAGACGCCTCAGCCAGCGCCGCCGCGGTGCCCGAAGTGGCGATGACCAGCGCTGCGTGGGGCCGGCCCAGCTTCTTTTCCCCGCGCGCCAGTTCGCGCTCAATGTACTGCCTGAGGCGGCCGATATCCTCCTTCATCGGGCGGATCGTGCTGCAGGAACTCCTGCTGCAGCCGAACGGCGCCGAGCGGAAGGCTGACCATCTCCTTGACGCGACCGCCGTCCGATAGGGTCACCTCGCAGCTTCCGCCGCCGAGATCGATCAGCACGCATCGGCCGCGGGCGCCTGGCTCATGCGTGACCACCCCAAGATGGATGAGGCGGCCTTCTTCCAGGCCCGAGATCACTTCGACATTCCAGCCTGTGGAGGATTTGACCCACTCCGTGAAGGCGGCGGCATTGCGCGCGTCACGCATGGCGCTGGTGGCGACTACGCGCACCTTGTCGCACACGTGCAATTGCACCGCCTTGTGAAAACGCTTCAGCGCCTTGATGGTGTTCGCCATTGCGTCCGGCGAGATGACGCCGGTCTGAAAGACGCTCTCGCCCAGGCGCGTTACCTCGCGGTCTTCGTGGAGTGTCTTCAGCTTGTGCTGGGAAACCGAAGCGATCTTCAGCCGCGAAGAGTTGGACCCGATATCGATGGCAGCGAACGTGGGCATGCAATCAAGATACAGGGAAGCAGGAATTAGGGATCAGGGATTAGAGTTCGGACAGTCAGAGCAGCGGTTTTGACTCAACCGGTCCGCCAGTCTCCGTGCTGCCCGCGAAGCGCAGTTCCTGGTCCCTATCCCCTCATCCCTGATCCCGACTCCCTGCCTCCCTGCCTTATTCTGGAAGCTGCGTTCCCCGTGCCGATCCAGACTGCCCACAAACCGCACTTTTCGCTGCTGGCCACCTCGTTTCCCGGCGGACCGCGGCCTCGCACCACGGCCATCGTCCTGTTCGGGCTCTGGTTTGCGCTCTACTTTTTCGCGCTGTTCGCGCCGCCCGTCCTGGATGACGCCGACGGCACCCACGCCAGCGCCGCACGCGCCGATGGCCCCACGGGCGATCTGGTCACTCTGCGGGTGGATGGCGTCCGCTATCTGGAGAAAGCTCCGCTGCCCTACTGGCTGGCCGCGCTCAGCTTCCGCCTCTTCGGCGTGAACACGTTTGCCGCACACCTGCCTCAGGCGCTGGCCGTCCTGCTGCTTGCGCTGCTGGGCTATCGCTGGGCCAATCAGGCCTTTGGCTCACGCACCGGGTTCTATACGGCGCTCGCCATCCTTACTTCGTGCGGAGTGTTTCTGTTTACGCGCATCCTCATTCCGGAGGCGCTCTTGTCGCTGTGTCTGGGCGCGAGTCTATTCGCGTTCTTGAAGTGCTCTGGGGCCAATCGCTGTGCTGGACCATGACCGGGTATCGCAGGTGGCCGTTCTGCGACCCGGCCGGAGCAGCCGTCGATCGCGTGGTACGCCGGGCCTTTGTTCTATGCGTATGTCATGTGGGGTTCGCTGGCGCTGGCGGTGCTTGCGAAGGGGCTGGTGGCCATCGTGCTCTTTGGCGCGACGGCGATGCTGTTTCTCTGGCTGACGAACGGCTTTCGCCAATGGCGCAAGCTGCGCCCGTTCAGCGGGCTGCTGCTGTTTCTGGCGATCGCCGCGCCATGGCATGTGCTCGCCGGAATGCGCAACCCGGGCGGTGCGGCCGGAGGCATGAACGGGCACGGCTTCTGGTGGTTCTACTTTGTGAATGAACACTTTCTCCGCTTCGTGGGGCGCAGGATTCCAGCGGATTACAACAAGCTGCCGGGGTACCTCTACTGGACGATGCACCTGGCGTGGCTGTTTCCGTGGGCGTTTTTCCTGCCGCTGGGAGTGGCCGCGCTTTGGCGGCGCTATGTCCACCAGCGAGACACGCTTACCGGACATATCTCTCCTCATCTGCCGAAAAAGGGGCAGCTGCTTACCGTCAACGAATGGGTTTACATTCTCTTCATCGCCGCCGAAGCCGGATGCGCTCTGCTCGCGTATGGGGAACACTCCATCTGGAGCTTCGTTTTGCTGGTGAATCTCGCAGTGTTTCCCGTCATTGTTGTCGCCCGCCGTCGAATCGCAGGACTCCCCGCCTCGCCCTTCCATCGTATCGATCCGCAGCAGACGCACGTTGCTGCTGTTGTCGCTCTTCGCGGCAATTGTGCTGCTCTTCTTTTCGCTTTCGACCAACCAGGAGTACTACACGTTTCCCGCATACCTGCCTTTGCTCCTGCTCCTGGCGGCGACCATCACCCGGGCGGAACAGACCTTCTCGAACGACGTTAGCGTGCGGCGCGCCATCAGCTTCGCGCACGCGGCGTTTACCATCGTGGGCGCGACGATCGCGATCGCGCTCTGCTTTGAGCTGTGGGCCTCGCGTCGGCTGCCGTATCTGCCGGACATCGGGCGTGTGCTGGCGCATCGCGGCGTCGGCAACTACACGCTCTCGACCTCGCACTTCTTCGACCTGACCACGGAGAGCTTCGCTGCGCTGCGCCTGCCTGCGGTGCTGGCGGCGCTGGCGTTTGCCTTCGGTCCAGCCGTGGCGTGGATGCTGCGCGTGCAGCGGCGGCATCTGGCCTCGACCACAGCGATCGGGCTCACCGGCGCGGCCTTCCTTTTCGCCGCGCACCTTGCCTTCGTGCGCTTCGGGCCCATGCTCTCATCTGCTGACATGGCCGGCACGATTCAGCATCTCGAGGCCCAGCACCGCATCTCGCCTGCGACCGAGGTGATGCTGCTGGGCGATCAGTCATACGGCTCTTCACTTGCGTTCTATCTCGGCAGGCCGGTCGGGCTGGTGGACGCGCGGTCAAGCTCCATGCTCTTCGGAGCCAGTTTTCCCGATGTGCCGCCCGTCTTCCTGAGCTCGCCGCAGCTTCTGGCCGGCTGGGGCTCGGGCGAACGCAAGATCCTCTTTGTACCGCTGGAACGACGCGACGAAGCAATGCAACTGCTCGGGGCACGTCCCGTCGTGCTGGCGGAGACAAGCGGCAAATTGCTCCTCACGGACAGGCCACTCGACCCACCATGAACCAAACGACACCCACTCCACGCTTCAACCCGCGCGCGCTCGCGATCCTGTTCGCGGCCTGGCTTGTGCTGCAGGTCGGCGGCCTTTTCTCGCCTGGATTGCTTGACGACGTTGACTCGGTCTATATCGAGATCGCCCGCGAGATGCTGCATCGTCACGACTTTGTGACGCCGTACATCGACGGCATCCGTTTCTTCGACAAGCCTCCGCTGATGTATTGGCTGGCGGCCGGCGCGATGCGCGTTTTCGGCGAGCACGACTGGGCGGCGCGCATTCCGCTTGCGCTCGCCATGCTGGCGCTGCTCGGCGCAGTCTATGCGCTCGGCACGCGTTTGTTCCGTTCCCGAGCGTGCCGGCTTCTACTCGGGCCTGGCGATGGCGACTGCAATCGGACCGTACCTGTACACGCGCTTCTACATCCCGGACATGGTGATCTGTCTCTGGATGACTGTCGGCGTATTGTGCTTCTTTCTGGCGCTGCAACCGCCTTCGGACGGAGGGGAGCGCGCTTGCTTCCCTCGCTCGGCTTCGGGGCCGCGCTGGGGCTGAACCTCCTGACCAAAGGCCTGATCGGCCTCGTCTTTCCGCTTGGCTTCGTGCTGCTGTACCTTGCGCTGACGCAGGCAGCTGCGGCTGCTGCTCAGGAGACTGCATCTGCCGGCTTCGCTGCTGGTCTTCTGGCGATCGCGCTGCCGTGGCACATGCTGGCCGCGCTGCGCAATCCGGCCATCGCAATGCCCGCCGGACATGGGCTGCCCGCAAAGGCCGGGTGGGCGTGGTTCTATCTCTACAACGAGCACGTCGCACGCTTTCTGGGCAAGCGCATTCCGCACGATTACGGGCACACCCCGGTGTGGCTTTTCTGGCTGTATGCGCTGCATCTGGATGATGCCGTGGGCTGCGTTTCTGCCGGCCGCCATGGCGCAGGTGAGGCGGCAGCTCGGCCATCGCTTCCCTGTGACGGTGCGCGCAGCGCGAGGCAGCGCTCACGGTGTCGCTCTGGGCGCTGCTCGTGCTGCGTCTTCTTCACGCGTTTCCAGCCGGCAGGAGTACTACTCGCTGCCCGCGCTGCCCGCGCTTGCGCTGATGTTCGGCGGCCTGCTGGCGAGCTGCGGAGTCGCAACGCGCAGCCAGAGCGTGCCACCGCTGGCTTCTCCTTCCGGTGGCCTGCCCTGTCGGTAGCTGTCGTCTGCGCGTTACTTCGCCATCGTCGCGCCAAAGCCGCAGCCCGGCACTGACCTTGCCTCGCTGCTGAGCGCCAATCCTGAGCTCTACAACCTGTCGCTCGGCCACATCTTCGACCTGACCGGCGCGGCGATGGGGCTTTTCCGCGGGCCGCTCGTTGCGGTCGCGCTGGGCATGGCCGTGCTCGGGCCCGGTCAGCTACCTGCTGCGCCGTCGCGGGCAGAAGTGACGAAGCCAATCTCACCATGGCCTTGGGCATGGTGATCGTGCTGCTGGCAGCACACGAAGGGCTCGTCCGCTTCAATCCCGATCCTTGGCTCGAAGGACCTCGCATTGGCCATTGTCGAGCGGCAGCAGCAGGCGCCGCAGCCGAACGATCTCATCCTGCTCGACGGCGAACTGACCTCCGGCTCGACGCTGCTGTTCTACACACGTCAGCCAGTGCACCTGGTGAACGGACGCATCAACGGGCCGTGGTTCGGAAGCTTCTGGCCGGATGCGCCGCCCATCTTCGAGACCGAAGCCAGCCTGCGCCGGCTTTGGGGCGGCCCGCAGCGCGTCTTCCTGCTGACGTACGTTCCGGCGAGCCGCACCTCGGACCTCAGAGCTTTGGGCCAGTGCATACCGTCGCCGCAGCGGGCGGCAAGACCGTGCTCACGAACCGCCAGTAAGCCTGCTACTCCGGCGCTTCCACCCTGCCGCCGGGTTTGAGCGTGTAGATGCTTGCCGCGGTAGTAGAACTTGTCGCCGCCATAGCTGCCGCAGCCACAGGATGCTGCCCAGCAGGTCGCGCAGCGGGTAGATGGCGACGTTCCGCGCGAGTCGCGGGTCGCCCAGCACGCACAGGATGGCCGCCGCCTGCAGCCAGCGGTTCGGCGCCATGGCCAGCAGCCAAAGCAAGCCCAGCGAGCGGGTGCCGGCGCGCAAGGCCCCAGATCAGCCCCAGCAACCCGAACGGCATGGCGAACGTGAGCCCCGTTCCGAGATGTCCCCACGGACGCGAACGGCGTGTGCTCTGCATCCAGCGCAACTGGTTGCGGAACGAGAGCCAGAAGGGCGTGTCCTGCACCATCAGCTGGATGATATGGGTCGCCATCTTGACGCCCGTTCCCTGCTTCGCCAGCCGGTTGCCGAGCTCGAAGTCGTCGGCGTAAAACTGGCCCAGCTCGGCGAAGCCGCCGACCGCCGCGGAAGCTCTGCTTGCGCGTCGCCATGGTCGCGCCGAGGGCGAATGTGGTGCCTTCGAGCATGTCCGCGACCAGGACGCCGGAGGTCATCTCGACGCTCTTGCCGACCGCGTCCAGCTTGGACGCGAAGCTCGCACTCTTCGCCGCCGTAGGCCGTGCCGATATACACGCAGGAGGCAATGCCGAGGTTGGGATCCTTGCAGATTCTGCACCATGCGCAGCAGGTAGTCGGGCGCGACGCGCACGTCGGCATCGCTGGTGATGAGCAGATCGTGTCTGCGCGACCGAGTCCAGCTTTTCGAGCGAGTAAACCTTGGCGTTGTGGAACTTGGGCATCGGCTCGCCGCAGGTGAGGTACTCGGCGTGGACGTGCGGGTAGCGTGCGCCGACCTTCCTCGCCAGTTGCAGCCCTTGATCGGTCTCGTGCCGGGCGCAGAAGAGCAGCTCGAAGTCGCCCGGATACTGCTGCTCGAAGAAGGTCTCGAGGTTGCGTTCCATGCCCGGCTCGGTGCCGTGCAGCGGCTTGAGCACGCTGACCGGCGGCAGGAAGTCGGGCGGCGTACGCTCGTCGCGACGTTTGCGAATCCCGAAGCGCACGGCCGCGGCAATCACCATCAGGCAATAGATTGATGAAGTGACCGAGCCCACCAGCGCGATATAGAACAGCAGCGCGCAACCATTGCGCGAACGCCATCGCAACGAAACCCTCAACCTTCGAGTTTACCGGTAGGGTTGGCAGACTTCTTCCGTGCGCTCTTCGCTGCTTTGGCCGGCTGGCACCAGCGGCACGCGTTTGAAGGGCACCAGCCCGGCGCCGGGATTCTGCTGCTGCTGCATGCGCGCCAGCATCTCCTGCCGCACGTAATCGACGAAGCCCTGCATCTGCCGGTTCATCTCCTCCATGCGCTCGCGCATCTGCAGCACGATGGCGATGCCGGCGATGTTGACGCCCAGATCGCGCGCAAGGTTCAGGATGAACTCCAGCCGTTCGAGGTCCTCATCGGTGTAGAGGCGCGTGTTGCCGTCGGAGCGGCTCGGCCGCAGCAGGCCTTCGCGCTCGTACATGCGCAGGGTCTGGGGATGGATCTCGTACATCTCCGCCACGACGGAGATCATGTAGCCGCCACGGGATTTGCGTTTCGTTGCCATCGTCCTCAGCTCGCCTTTGGGTGCGCCTGCTTGGTTGCCTTGGCCTTCGTGACCTTGGCACTTACCCTGGCGAACATCCGGAGCGCGTCGTTCACCGCATCGCTGCTGGGGAAGATCTCGTACAGGTCCGGCTCGATGACCACGATGTTGCTTCCATAAACTTTGATGCGCTCGGCATAGTGGTTGGGTCGCGCCTTCGACACATCGTACTCGCCCTGGATTTCTCCAGTCTCAACTGTTCCTTTCTTCTTCATAGAGCCTCCTTTCCCGGCGATCTGCCGGCCATGCGCTTATGATACGCACTGTCTTCCCTCGCTCCGCATGAACGACGGTGAGTAGACGCTACGGTCTCGAAACGCCGATCAGCACAAATCGCGAAGGCCTCGACCCAGGTTGACTCGCTGGGTATTATCTCGCATCCTACGACACATGAAGAAAGAAATTGCGTTATCCATGATTGCTACTGGCGCGGTGGCCGGGCTCGCGTACGCCATCCTGCCCCGCCGTTCCCGGCTGCACCCCGGCCAGGTCGCCATCATCACCGGAGGCTCTCGTGGCCTCGGCCTTGCGCTCGCCCATCGCTTCGGACGCGCCGGCTTGAAGCTCGTCCTCGCCGCACGCAACGAGCAGGAACTGGAGTTGGCACGGCATGAACTACTCCACTCCGGAGACGTAAGAAACGAGGACGACATTCTGCTGGTGGTCTGCGACCTGACGGACCGCGCCCAGGCCACAGGCCTGATCGACCAGGCGATCCGCACCTTCGGCGCGTTGGATGTGCTGATCAACAACGCCGGCATCATCGAGGTGGGACCGGTGCAGAACCAACCGCTTGAAGCCTATGACCGCGCCATGCAGACCAACTTCTTCGCCGCGCTCTACACCATCTATGCAGCGCTGCCACACCTGCTGGCGAAGGGTTCGGGCTCCATCGTCAACATTGCGAGTATCGGCGGCAAGATTCCGGTGCCGCATCTCGCCCCTTACGTGGCCGCCAAGTTCGCGCTCACCGGCTTCTCGGAGACGCTGCATGCCGAGCTTGCGCGCTACGGCGTCCGCGTGACCACCGTATGCCCTGGCCTGATGCGTACCGGCGGCGAGGAGCACGCCATCTTCCTCGGCCAGCACGAGAAGGAGCAGGCCTGGTTCAAGCTCGGCGCCAAGACTCCAGTCCTCTCAGCGTCGGTGGAGCATGCAGCGAATCGCATCTACAACGCGACAGCCGCCGGGTGCGCCGAGATCACCATCACGCCGCAGGCCTGGTTAGCCGCGCGCGTGCATGGCATCGCGCCGGGGTTCTCGCAGTTCGCCGGCGGGCTCGCCAACCGTTACCTGCTTCCGGACCCGCAGTAAGGCGTTTCGTACACTCTAGTGCGCGCCGGCGGGAGCGTGACCTGGCTTGACCCGGCGCAGCAGCCACACCACGCCGACACAGAAGAAGCAAAGCAGCGAAAGCCAGCGGAAGACGTCGACGAAAGCCCACAGGCTCGCCTGCCGCTCCAACTGCTGGTACAAGCTGGCTGACGGCTGGTACCGCCGGCGTTGTGCGGGCCGAACTGCGGGCCGAGTGCGTGCTGCGTCGCCTGCAACGAGTTCTGAAACTGCGCGCCAGTCGCAGGCACGGAGTTGATGATCTCGTTCTGATGCACGTCCTGCACGCCGCGTCAGCAGGGTCTGCGCGATCGAAATGCCAATCGAGCCGCCGACGTTGCGCATCAGGTTGAACAAGCCGCTGGCGTTGCCGATCTGCTCGTTGTTCAGCGTGCCGTAAGCCGCGGTCGAGATCGGCACGAAGACGAAGCTGAGCGCGAAGCCGGTGATCAGGATCGGGCAGCAGCAGCGTCGTCGGCGAGACATCCAGCGTAACGTTGCCGAAGTAAAGCGTCGTCAAGCCGAAAGTGAAGAAGCCGAACGTCATCAGCAGCGCGGGTCCACCTTGTTCGAGAGGAACCCGATCACCGGCATACCGCAGATCGCTCCCAGCCCGCGCGGCGCGACCACCAGCCCGGCGGTGAAGGCGGTATAACCGAGCAGTTCCTGGTAAAACAGCGGAAGCACCGTAACGGTGGAATAGATCGCCAATGCCGAAGAGAAAAATCAGCAGGCAGCCGATGGCGAAGTTGCGGTCCTTCAACACCTTCAGGTTCACCAGCGAATCCTTCTTGAACCACGAACGCTAGATGAAGTAGACGAACGAGACGACCAGCGCCGCCAACCGCCCAGCGCATCCACACCGCGCCGAACCAGTCGTCCTCCTGACCCTTATCCAGCACCACCTGCAGGCATCCCGTCCAGACCACCAGCGCGCCAAAGCCGAGCCCGTCGAACGGCTTCGACTTTGCGTTCTTGATGTAGCTCGGGATCGTGCACGAAACGATTGATCATGAACAGCGCCAGCAGGCCGATGGGAATGTTGATATAGAACGCGTAACGCCAGGAGTACGTATCGGTCAGCCAGCCGCCGAGCGTGGGCCCCAGCACCGGCGCGACGACCACGCCGAAGGCGAACACCGCCATCGCCGCGCCGCGCAGTTTGGGCGGAAAGCTCTCCAGCAGAATGGCCTGCGAGAGCGGCTGCAGCGCGCCGCCGCCGGCTCCCTGTACGACGCGCGCAAGCAGCATGAACGCCAGCGTCGGGGCTGCTCCGCAAAGAAACGAGGACACGGTAAAGATGGCCACGCAGGACATCAGGAAGCGCTTGCGGCCGAAGCGCAGCGAACACCAGTTCGAGGCCGGCAGCACAATCGCATTCGACACCAGGTAGCTGGTCAGAACCCACGTTGCCTCATCGTTGGAGGCCGAGAGCGAACCCGCGATATACGGCAGCGCTACTGACGCAATGGAGGTGTCGAGCACCTCCATAAATGTCGCCAGCATGACGGCCGCGGCGATAAACCACGGATTCTCACCTTTCGACGCGTCCTGCGAGGCGTCTGCCGGTGCTGTCATTTTCTGCGTTTGCTCGGCTGCCGCCATGCTGAGAGGTACTCCATTTCCTTGGGCCTCTCTTCTGATGTTCCAAACTGCTATTCGGTTTCTAACAGGGCCAGAGGGCTAAGGCGCCTTCGTCCATCAGACCCCTTCCAGCATCGCTGCGCGCGGATCCTCCGGATTCAGCTTCGCCAGCTCGCGCAGAATCTCCTTCGAACGCTCATCCTGCACCTTCGGCACGACAATCCTGACCTCAACAATCTGGTCGCCGCGCTGTTCTTCGCGCGCCGCAGAGGGCACGCCCTTCTCCCGCAGGCGCAGCTTCTGCCCGGTCTGCGTTCCCGGCGGAATCTTCAGCTGCGTGCGTCCATCGCATCGGTGGGCACTTCGATCTTCGCACCCAGCGCCGCCTCGGCCACCGTGACGGGAACGGTGATGTAGATGTCATCCGCAACACGCGTGAAGAATGGATGGGGGCCCGCCTTGATGATCAGGTAAAGATCGCCGTTCGCGCCGCCGTTGGTGCCGGCATTGCCTTTGCCGGCCAGGCGGATGCGTTGCCCATCGCGTGTGCCGGGCTTGATGCGGAACTCCAGCGGCTCGCGTTTGATCACCACGCCTTCGCCATCGCAGGTCGGGCACGAGTTCTGCACCTGACCCGTGCCGCCACAGCGCGGGCACTGGATGTTGAACTTCATCCGCCCGCCCATCTGCGTCACCTGGCCGGTGCCTTTGCACTCCGGACACTGCGTCGCGCCCCCGGTGGTGCTCTTTCCCTTGCAGGTCGGGCAGGTCTCCTGGCGCTGAATCTCCAGCTTCGTCACGCCGCCGCGAATGGCGGTCCAGAAGTCGATCGACACCTGGTATTCAAGATCCGTGCCAGGCTGCGGTCCGCGCGCAGCGCCACGCTGACCTCCGGAAAACATGCCCGAGAAAATATCCTTGAACGAGCCGCCGAACCCTCCGCCGGACTGATCCGCCCCACGCGAGCCTCCACTCCGCGAGGCTCCCGATGTAAAGTCCGAGAAGTCGAAGCCGCCAAAGTCGAACGGCACCTCCTGCCCGCCGCCACGTGCACCCCGCGGAGGCTCCGCGCCATACACGTTGCTGTAGCCGCCGCGTGCGGCCGCTTCAGCGGCAGCCGGGTCGATCGAATCCGAGTAAAAGCCAACCTGATCGAAGATCTTGCGCTTCTTTTCGTCCGAGAGCACATCGTTGGCTTCGGAGATCTCCTTGAACTTTTCTTCCGACTTCTTGTCGCCGGGATTGACATCCGGATGATATTTCCGCGCCAGCTTGCGGAAGGCCTTGCGAATCTCATCCTGGCTGGCGTTCTTCTTGACGCCCAGCGTTCCGTAGTAGTCCTTAGTCTGCGTCGCCATGTATCAACTCTCCTGCTATGGCTATTGTCGCTTATTCTGCCTGGCAAGTTGGACACCAGAACAGATTGCGTCCCGCCATGATCTTCATTTCAATCTGCGTGCCGCACAGGAAACATGGTCTTCCCTTGCGGCGATACACATAATGCACTTCTTGGTCCAGCGCCTCGCCCCCGCGCGTGGGTCGATGCTTTGCCCGGGTCGTCACGATCCGGCGATCTACCATGCCGTGCGGCAACAGCTTGCATGCATCTTTCCAGATCGCCTGCAATGCCTTCGGGCTCACCTCGCTCCCCGACCGGAACGGACTGATGCCGGCGCGAAAAAGAAGCTCCGCACGGTAGATGTTGCCCAGCCCGGAGACGATCGACTGATCCATTAACAGCAATCCAATCGCCGTTCTGCGCTTGCCGATCCGCTCGATCATCTTCATGGGCGAATCGCGGTTCAGCGGGTCGGGCCCCAGCCGCGCCAGCAGCGCATTCCACTGCGCTTCGGACCACACGCTGCAGTCGGTGGGGCCGCGCAGTTCCAGCCAGTGCCGCTTGTCCCAAAGGCGCAGCCGCAAAGCCCCGCGAGGCTCCGGCATAGGCTGTTCGCCTTCCGTGAAGTCGCCGTACAGTCCCATGTGCACATGCAGAATGCGCCGCTCGCGCGCGATCACGCCGAAGTCGAAGCCAAGATGCTTGCCAACAGCCATCACCCCGCGCAGCACGCGGCCATCCAGCAGGCCCGCGTCGGTAAACCGGCCCTGCGGCGAATCGATGTGTACCTTCTTCCCGGCGAACATGGCTGCGTGGAGTTCCGCCCAGCGATGCAGCTCGTTGCCCTCAGGCATCGGTGTGCTCCACCTGCTGAATCTCCTTCACCACCTCGCGCGCGACCTCCCGAACCTCCGCCCTGACTTCGGCCCGGCGGCTGCGGCGTGGCCTTCCGCCAGATTCAAGCTCATAGCGGTAGTGCTCGATAATGCGGTCGGGCGTCCACAGTGCCCAGTGATTCGCGTTCTTAAGGTGCATGCGCTTCAATTGAATCTCGTCCATGCGCCGCATCATGCGCTGCAGGTCGTCGTAATGATCCGCATACATGGAGTCGGGCGATTCGATCAACGGCTGCATGTCGACATACACCGGCTGCGCCCACTCGTAGAACGTGTGCCACACATCGTAGAGCTCCAGGTGACCCTTCTTCACGAGCAGCGCCAGATGCTCGTAGAAGTCCAGCACCTCAAACACCGTCACCGGCGGAGAATCCAGCTCCCAGGGCTGCAGCAGCGCCGGGCCGGAGCTCAGATCCAGTCGCGACTGCGCCAGACGCCGTCGAGCCGCGACGAAGTTCTCCGAAAGAAAGAAGCTCAACTGCTTCTCGAGATTTTCAACCGCCCGATACTCGCGTTCATGCCGCAACTGCAGGCCGGCATAGGCGATAGCACCCACACTGGTCAAAACCAGGATGACGGTAGCCACCGCCTGTACGGCCGTCCAATCAAGGTGCATCGCCCCGCCTGCCGTGCGTTAGTTCCAGATCTGCGAGGCCTGAACCGCTTCAATTGCGAAGGTCTGGTCCGGTTCCATCTGCTGCATCTTTTCGGCAAACTTCTTCGCTTCGGCCTGGGTATCGAACATCATCCGGTTATACAGCTGTCCGGCGCGTAGCTGGTCGCACTTCCATAGAGTTTCGGTCATCGCCTTGCCTCCTTGAAGATGGTTGAAGAGCAACTGCTGCATCGTTTCGGCGGTAAGCCACACGCCTTCAGCTACTGTGTCCTGCTTCTTGGTTGAGCCCCTTTTCTTCATACCTCTTTAGACACCCTTCCCCGCCATTTGACTCGCTTGGAGACTTCCGTGCTGCATCCGCGGCGGATAAAAGAAGAGGGGTGCTCCGTTGGGAACCACCCCTCCATGTTTAGTACGTTGCCATCCGGCGAACGGTTCTCGTTCACCAGCGCTTACTTCTTATCGACGTCGACATACTCCGCATCGATGACACCTTCATCGTGCTTTGCCTGCGGTTCGCCATCCGCCGTGCCGGTCGCAGCGGCGCTGCCATCGGTCGGAGCCGCGGAAGCCGCCTTGTACATCGCCTCGGCAAGCTTGTGGCTGGCCGCGGTCAGCTTGTCCTTGGCCGCGTTCAGCTCGCTCGCGCTCGGCGTGCCGGCCAGGGTGGACTTGGCTTCGGCCAGCGCGGACTCGACCTCGGTCTTGTCGCTCTCCGCCACCTTGTCGCCGGACTCCTTCAACATCTTCTCGATGTTGTAGACCAGCGAGTCCAGGCCGTTGCGCGCTTCGACTGCCTCGCGCTGCTCCTTGTCCTCGGCCGCGTGCGCCTCGGCATCCTTCGCCATGCGCTCGACCTCTTCCTTGCTGAGACCCGACGAGCTGGTGATGGTGATCTTCTGATCCTTGCCCGTCGCCTTGTCCTTGCGCCGTCACGTTCAGGATGCCGTTCGCGTCGATGTCGAAGGTGACCTCGATCTGCGGCACGCCGCGCGGAGCCGGCGGAATGCCGCCCAGCTTGAACTTGCCCAGGGTGCGGTTCTGCGCCGCCATCGGACGCTCGCCCTGCAGGACGTGGACTTCGACTTCCGTCTGGTTATCGGCCGCGGTCGAGAACGTCTCCGTCTTCTTGGTCGGGATGGTCGTGTTGCGCTGGATCATCCCCGTCGCCACGCCGCCCATCGTTTCGATCGAGAGCGTCAGCGGGGTCACGTCGAGCAGCAGCAGGTCCTTGACCTCGCCCGCAAGCACGCCAGCCTGCACCGCCGCGCCGATCGCCACGACTTCGTCCGGGTTGACGCCCTTGTTGGGCTCCTTGCCGAAGAGCTCCTTCACCATCTGCTGGATCTTCGGCATGCGGGTCTGGCCGCCGACGAGAACGACCTCGTCGATCTTCGACGCGTCGATGCCGGCATCCTTCATCGCCTGCTTGCACGGTCCAATGGACTTCTGCAGCAGGTCGTCGACCAGCTGCTCGAGCTTGGCGCGGCGTGAGCTTGCGCACCAGGTGCTTCGGTCCGGAGGCATCCGCCGTGATGAACGGCAGGTTGATCTCCGACTCCTGCGCCGTCGAGAGCTCGATCTTGGCCTTTTCCGCCGCGTCCTTCAGACGCTGCAGCGCCATCTCGTTGCCCTTGGCGTGCAGGTCGAGGCCGGTGTCGGACTTGAACTCGCCGATGAGCCAGTCGACGATGCGCTGATCGAGATTGTCGCCGCCCAGGTGCGTGTCGCCATTGGTCGACTTCACCTCGATGACGCCTTCGCCGACTTCGAGGATCGAGATATCGAACGTACCGCCGCCGAAGTCGTACACGGCAATGGTCTCGTCCTTCTTCTTGTCGAGGCCGTAGGCCAGTGCGGCTGCCGTGGGCTCGTTGACGATGCGCTTGACGTCGAGTCCGGCGATGCGGCCGGCGTCCTTGGTGGCCTGGCGCTGCGCGTCGTTGAAGTACGCGGGAACGGTGATGACGGCTTCCGTGACCGACGTGCCGAGGTAGTCTTCCGCGGCCTTCTTCAGCTTCTGCAGGATCATCGCCGAGATCTTCGGGCGGAGTGAACTCCTTGCCCTGCGCGGAGATGGCGATGTTGTCGCCCTTCTGCGACGACCTTGTAGGGCACCATCTTCATCTCGTCGCCGACTTCGTTCATGCGGCGGCCCATGAAGCGCTTGACCGAGAAGATCGTGTTTTCGGGGTTGGTGATGGCCTGGCGCTTGGCCACCTGGCCGACCAGGCGCTCGCCGGACTTGGTAAACGCCACGATGGACGGCGTGGTGCGGCCACCCTCTTCATTCGCGATGACCTTGGGCTCGCCGCCTTCCATCACGGCGACGCAGCTATTCGTGGTTCCCAGGTCGATTCCGATAATCTTTGCCATACTGTTGCTCCTTGTATATCGGGCGGTCGGCCCGTTGCTTCTTGGTCAGCAAGCTCAGTTATATTGATGTGAGTGCGTTGCTGTCAAGTTTTCTTAGTATCAGATGTTGTAACGACCGCCAAAGATGCACTTGATAAAGTGTCACAATGCCCTGCCCGATGTCGGCGTCGCTCCATAAAATGGTCGGCATGACTTTTCGGGTTTCTTCTCTGCTGCTCTGCTGTCTGATGCCGCTCGCCGGGTGCGGGGCCGGCAGTCTGCTCTCCTCGGCCGGCGCCGTGCCAAACCTCTCAGGAAACTGGCAGATTCAGAGCGCCGCCGGCACCACAGGGGGCGCACTCCCCACCGCCGGGTTGCTCCTGCTGGGCTCACTCACCAGCCAGGGATCGAACGTTTCCGGCACCTTCCGCCTTTCCAACCTGGCGCTCCCGAACGGATGCACCCTCAACCAGGTGGTGACGGTCTCAGGCTCTGTCGACAGCAATCGCAGTCTCAACCTGACCTCCGCCTCCTTCGGCGGTTCGATTCTGACGGTGCAGTTGGCAATTCCGCCCGTGCTGACCAGCTTCGGGACCGGCACGATCGCCGTCAGCGGAAGCACCTGCACGTATCCCTCGGCTCCGGCGATCGGAGTCCAGGTCGCCCCGGTCACTGGCACCTATAGCGGAACCCTTACGGCGGCGAACACCGTCTCGACCGCCCCTATCCAGACCGGCACGGGCACGCTGCTTCTGACTCAGAACGCAATCCCACAATCGGACGGGGAATACCCGCTCACCGGCACACTTCAGTTCAACGGCGGCGGATGCAACAACACGGTCGCAGTCGCCGGAACCGCAAGCGGCGTGGGAATCACCCTCGCCACAGCCCCCGCAAGCCAGTTTGTTCTGAGCCAGGACACTATGACCGGGGCGGTCAATCCAACCGCCACGCAGATCCTGAACTCTTACGTCCTGTACGCCCTCGGTCCCTGCAATGCAGGCGTCACGTCGTTCAGCAGCTACACCGGATCGTTCACTCGCCAGTAAAGAACGGACAGTCGAACCCTCGCGAAGATCCTGCCAGGGCAGACTTTTGCTACGGCTGGTTCGGCACCCCAACGGTGGGTGGAGTTCCTGTATTACCCGCCGGCGTGGTCGGCGAAGTGCCGATGGGCGTGCCAATGGGCGTACCGAACCCGTTCGATGTCCCGGTGCCTAAGCCGGTGCCCGAGCCCGAACCGTTCGTGGTTGGGATTCCGCCAAGCAACGTCGATTTTGCGTAGAGCTGCTCGATCCGCGGATCGTACAGAAACTCCCACGTGTCATAAGTAGTCTGCTCGTTGACCACCAGCATCGCTTCGCCCGACTTCGCGCTGCCGACCCCGATGATGGGCGCGCCGCCCCCGCCGTTGAAACTTGTGGCGTCCTGGCTGGCTACCCCGGGGGAGTTCGAGGTGCCGTTCGTGCCTGTTGTTCCGGTCCCACCTGCAGTTGCGGATCCGGTCGTTCCGTTGCTCGCGCCCAGGCCCCCGGCCGCTGCACCGCCGCCCAGAGTCGTGCCGCCCGGCGACCCGAACGCCGAGGGACTGGACGCACCCGAGCCGAATGCCGAGGGCGTCGACCCTCCTGCGCTTCCGCCCGTAGAACTCGCCATGGACGAGGCGGAGCCCAGCCCGCCCGGCAGACCCGGCAGGTCTTCCCCGAAGAAGCCTTTGACGGTCGTCTGATTCTCGCCCAGGTGGATGAGCCGCCAGTCCGGTTTGCCGGTCAGCGGATCGTCGTACTTCTGCCGCAGAAAGCGCTGATTGTTGGTCTTTTCCAACTGCTCGATGGAGCCGGGATAGCGGTGGAACTTGTTGTAGAAGATGCGGATCGCCCGCACATACTGCTCAGCCCGGTGCTTGGATTCCAGCTCGCGATCGCGCTGGATCTCCCGTGCCATGCGCGGCGCCGCCACCGAAAGGACCAGCAGCACGATGAAGATCATCACGACCGCGGTCAGCAGCATGAATCCTTCGTCGCCGTGCTCGGGTTCGGATGCACGGATCTGCCGGGCGCACATTTCAATTCACCAGCGGGAAGGTCTGCCGGTGGCTGACCGGGATGTCCTCCACCTCGACCGAGTTCGCGTTTACCGCAAGAATCCGGTAGCGGCGCTGCACCACATCGCCGGCCACCGCGACGAAGACGTCGTCGCCATTCAGCAGAAAGGCTCGCCGCGTGCCGTTCTGAGCCATGGACGTGCCGAAGAACTTCAGATTGATGGGCGGCGGCGGAGGCGGGCCTTGTGGAACGACGGCCTGGGCAGTCTGGACCGGGACAACAGGGCGGGCGGGCGCGATGGCTTTCACCAGCACGGGCGCCGGCGGCGGAGGCTCGCTGCCGGCCATGAAGATATTCCGCCCGTTGCCGCTGTAGACCAGCGACTCCGTCCGCAGCATGGCTTCCTCGTGCAGCGTGGGGTCGAGTTGCGCACTGGTGGTGCCGATCTTGACTGCCGCCGGGCCGAGCGGAACTCCGGCGGGACGCGGGACTCCACTGGTGACGATGACGGGCGGCGGGGGTGGGGCGACTGTCGGCGTCGGACCGAAGGCGGAGAACAGCTGGTACCCTACCGCTCCCACGGCCACGACCCCCAACACGCCCGCAATCAGTTGTTTGCGTTTGTCTTCTGCTCCAACTTTCACTGCGCACCTCCCGTCCCGGAGCCTGCTGTTGCAGCCGCGCTGCCCGGCTCCGCACCGTTGGCGCGATCGAGGTCCGCGCCCGGGATGAGGCCGCGCATGTAAGTCGTCAGGCGGATGCGCAGACTGACCTGCCCGGTCTGCTGGCCGGTCAGCGTGACTCCGCTGATGAGGAAGAAGACCTTATCGCGCTCCAGACCGTTGATGAAGGTCATAAGCGAGCGGTAATCGCCGGTCAGGCTGGCGTCCATGCTGACCTCGGTCAGCGGTCCGCCCGACTGGCCGCTGCCCGTGGGCGCAACTCCGACCGTGCCGGCCTTTCCAGGTGCCGGCTGGGCGTAGTTCACGCGGGTCAGCCGCACACCTGACCTGTTCTTCAGCGCACCTAGCTCGGTCGCAATCTGCGAGTAGCTGACCGGCAGCCGCTCCAGGTAGAACTGGTCGGCCTTTTCGCCTGCATCCGCAAGCTTCACGTCGAGCCCTTGCAGCGGCCGCGCGGCGAGTTCCGCGCCCTTCAGCTCAATCCGCTGCTGCGCCAGGGCCTCCGCGTTCTGGCTGTTTGCCAGCCGCCACGCGAGACCCATCTGCACCAGGAGGAAGATGTTGATAAGCGCCAGCAGCGCAACGCCAGCCCAATGCAGGTTGACGGCGTTGAGCCAGCCGCGCGTCTGCTCCCAGACGTTGATGGCGATCGCCTTCGGTTTCTTGCCGCTTTCAACGATCAACGCGCACCTCCGGGAGACGCCGGACGCGCCGGAATGGCTCTTGCTTTCGGCGCGTGTGGCGCCGCGGGATTGCCCTTGGCGGAGGGTCGGCGGGGAGGCGCCGGTTTGGCCGCCGGTTTCGGGACGGGGTGACTCTCGTCCAGCTCAGTAAGTGGGTTGTACCCGCTGAAGATCTCGAACTCCACTGCGTTCGGTCCGGCGATGGCTGCCACCGGCACTGCGCCTGCACCGGCCGAGACGGGCGCGCGCCCCAGCGCAGCGGCCTTATCGGCCGTGAGCGACGTTTCGCCGCCTAGCCGCGGGGCGAGGAACCGCCGCGAGCCTTCCAGGTTGCGGACAAGCTGGATCGCGCGGTCGCGGTCACCGGTCACCCGCAGACGGATGGAAACATCGCCTTCTTTCGAGATCACCGGCTCGATGCTGGTGACCTGCACGCCGGCGGGAAGCTGCCGTTCGAGATCCATCATCACAGCCGTCCAGCTAAAACTCTTGCGCGCAAAGAGCGCATTCAGAAACTGCGACCGGTTGAGGACGCTCTGGTTCTGCGGCTGGCGCATGCGAGCCTCGTTGGCGGCGCGCTGCTGCTGGAAGGCAGCGGTCTGCGCTTTCAGAGAATTCATCTCCTCGGTTGCGATCGCGGCCCGCTGGTTGAGCACATGAAGGTAAACCCCAAGCCCGACCGCGAGCAGCGCCAGCACGCCCATGGCGATGCGCAGCCTCGCGAAGAGCGGGCGCAGCTCGACGAAGGGGCGGGTGGCGAGATTGACAGAGATCCGCATCAGCTTCGCAAGGCTCCCCGGACGCCGGCCATCCATCCTTGCGGAACGCGCGCTGAGACGGCAGCGCCGGCCAGCATGGCAGGTTCAATCATCTCGCGCACGCGCATCTCCTCGGCGCCGAAACCGGCTTCGCGCAGCAGCGCCCCCAGCGAGTCCGCCCCCATGGTTCCGGCGGAAAGCACCACGCCTGGCGCGATCTGGAGCGTGTCCTCAAAGTAGGCGGCGGCCACGCTGACGGCCTGCGTCACCTCATGCTCAACCGCTGTAAGCTTCTGCTCTTCCAGGCTCACTTCGAGCTTCACTGCGGGGTCGTTCATCACTTCGGCGGCAATATGGTCGGCAAGTTTCTGCGCCGCAAGGTCGTGGTCGTCGACCACACCATAGCCATTCAGCGGCTGCTGCTGCGCCCACTCCCCGGCGGTGTGGTCGGGATCGACCAGCGGCAGCGTGCTGTCGGCCAGCGCGGCGGCAAGCATGCGCTGGTGCAGCCCTTCCGCCTGCAGGTCGACCGTGCGATGCAGCAGCAGGACGCCGCCCTGGACGATGGCCGTGGTCACGGAACTCTCGCCCGCATTCACGAGCAGCGCCGCCGCGTCGATTTCGCCCATACCGGCACAGGCCGCGAGCGTCGACGGAAGCACAGCGCCAGGCTCGAAGCCAGCCTCGCGGACGATGGACTCGTATTCGTCCAGCACCTCGCGCGGGATCGCGACGGCGAGCACTCGGACCAGCCCACGAACGCTCGACATCACCTGGTAGCTGATCACGGCATCGTCAGCATCGAAGGGCAAAAGCTTCTTCAGGCGGAAACGCACAACGGGCAGCGCCTCGCCAAGCTTGGTCGGGAGCGCATCGAAGTCGAGCAGAAGCACGCGGACGGCAGCATCCGGCAAAACCAGCGTGGTCTGCCGCTCCTTGAGCGCGACCGCTTCGAGCGCCTTGCGGACCGCGGCCACGGCGGCGGTCCGGTTGGCGATGTTGCCGCCCTTCAGCGCGGGCGCGACCACGCCCTCGGCGAACACGCCATACGCGACCGCAGAGACGACCGCCTGCGCGTCTTCCGAGCGCGCCGCAACAACGCCTTCCGGCCGTATCTCAACGGCGAGGCGCGGGCGAATACCAAGGGTTGTGGGGAGAAGTGGCATGCTCGTACTAGAGTACCTTTTCGGACTGGTTGACGGGTTTCCAGGCTCGAAGTGCCGCATACGCCCAGAAGCAGAAAGCAAGGCTCCAGACGACTAGCTGCACATAGGCCCAGGCGGCGATCGGCCTTCCGGCCAGGGTGTCACGATGAATGCGTAAGCCGACCTGCAACAGAAACACGATCGCCAAAGCCAGCCAAACTCCTGAGCGAAGTTTGAGGCTCACGCCCTTTCTGGCCTGAGGATTGGACATGGACTACCGTCCCGCCTCGATGAACGTCACTTTGTTGATCTCCTTCAGCGTCGTGACGCCTTCGCGCACGCGGTCGAGCGCGGAGTCGCGCAGGAATGCCATGCCCTTTTCCTTGGCTTTCTTGCGGATTTCGCTGCCCGGCTTCTTCGCCAGCAGCATCTCGCGGATCTCGTCGTCGAGCTCGAGCAGTTCGTGAATTGCCGACCGTCCGCGGAAGCCGGTGCCGGCGCACTCCATGCAGCCGGGGCCCTCGCGGAACTTGAAGCCGTGCCACTCGGCGGGTTCGAGTCCGCTGGCGAGCAATTCCTCGTCGGTGTAGGTGACCTCGCGGACGCAGAACTCGCAGACGGTACGGACCAGGCGCTGCGCCAGGATGCAGTTCAGCGCGGAGACGAAGTTATACGGCTCGACGCCCATGTTCAGGAAGCGGCCGAGCACGTCGACCACGTTGTTGGCGTGGACGGTGGTGAAGACCAGGTGGCCGGTCAAGCGCGGAGTTGATGGCGATCTGCGCCGTCTCGGCGTCGCGGATCTCTCCGACGAGGATCTTGTCCGGGTCGTGGCGCAGGATGGAGCGCAGACCGCGCGCGAAGGTAAGCCCCTTCTTTTCGTTCACCGGAATCTGCGTGATGCCGCGGATCTGGTACTCGACCGGGTCTTCGATCGTGATGATCTTGTCTTCTTCGCTCTTGATCTCGTTCAGCGCGGCGTAGAGCGTGGTCGTCTTGCCGGAACCGGTCGGCCCGGTGACCAGCACCATGCCATACGGCTCCTTGATATAGCGGCGGAAGCGCGCGAGATCCTTTTCCGCGAAGCCGACGACATCGAGCGAGAGCTTGGTGAACTTCTCGCTCATCGACTCTTTGTCGAGCACGCGCAGCACGGCATTTTCGCCATGCACGGTGGGCATGATGGAGACGCGGAAGTCGATCAGGCGGCCCTTGTAGCGGACGCGGAAACGGCCGTCCTGCGGCACGCGGCGCTCGGCGATGTCGAGCTCGCTCATGACCTTGATGCGCGACAGAATCGTCTGGTGATGCTCGCGCGCGATGGGCGCCATGGCCTGCTGCAGCACGCCGTCGATGCGGTACTTGACCAGCAGCGAATCGTCGAAGGTCTCGAGGTGAATATCCGAGGCGCGGCGCTCGAGCGCGGTGAAGATGGTCGTGTCCACCAGCCGGATGATGGGCGAGATATCTTCATCCGCGGTGAGCTTCTCGATGGAGATATTTTCGTCCGCGTTCTCTTCGGACGAGAGCACGTCGAAGGCCAGGCCCTCGCTGGCCTCGTCCAGCACGCGCTGCGACTGCTCGGTCTTCTTCAGCAGGTCCGTGATCTGCGACAGCGTCGCCACGCGCGTGACCAGGCGTGTACCCAGCAGGCCGGAGATCTCGTCCAGCACCATCAGCTTCGAGGGGTCCGACACGGCGATGGCCAGCCGGCCTTCCGACTGCTCGAGCGGCACAAAGTTGTAGCGGAACATCATGTCCACCGGCACGCTCTTGAAGAGTTCGTGCTGGATCTTGAAGTTCTTCAGGTCCACAAACTCGCAGTGATAGCGCCGGGCGAGCGAGCGAGCGCGCTCCGTCTCGTCCAGACCCATGTCGTTCACGGGAATCGGTACTGCCATCGGTGTCGCCATAGTGCGTAAGACTCCCAGACTACTCTTCGGTCAACCGGAAACGTTTGCTACTTCCGCGTCATGCGTTTACTTGGCCGCGCCTTCACAAGAATCTCGAATACTACCCGCCGCTGCCGCCGCCGACCGGGTTGAGGTTCAAAATGGGAAGGTAGAGCGCGATCAGGATCAGCACGACGACCACGCCCATCACTACCAGGATCATCGGCTCAATCAGGCTCATGGCGGCCGTCAAGTTGGTCTGCACGTCCTCCTCGAAGAACTCGGCGACGGAGTTTAACATCTGGGGCAACGCGCCCGTCGACTCCCCCACTTCAATCATCTCGATCGCAAGCTCGGGAAAGACCTTGGTGGCCTGCAAACTGGAAGCCAGACCGCGGCCTTCGCGCACCGTCTCTACAGATCGATAGACCGCCAGGCTGATCTGCTTCGAGTCGATCGCCTTCGCGGCGGTTTCGAGCGACGGCACCAGCGGCAATCCGCCCGTCAGCAGCGTTGAAAGGGTTCTGGCAAACAGCCCCACCTGGTATTTGAGCCAGACATTGCCCAAAACTGGCGTCGCGATACGGATGCGGTCGATAAAAACAGCGCCGCGATCGGTTTTCGTCCACTTGAACAGAAGGTATCCGAGCCCGGCCAGCACCACTGCCCCGTAAATGCCGTAATGCTGCAGGCTGTGACCGACAGAGAGCAGCAGGATCGTCATCTGCGGCAGCGGCGTGCCCAACTGGTCGTAGAGCGTCGCAAATTGCGGCACTACAAACGAGATGAGGAACAGCAGCAGCGCAATCACCATCACGATCAGCAGCGCGGGATAGATCAGGCTGGCCGAGAGCTTCTTGCGGAACGTCAGCGAGACGCGCTGGAAGTCCAGAAAGCGCTGCAGCACCTCTTCCAGATTGCCGGAGCGTTCGCCCGCCAGCAGCGTGGTGGTGTAGACGATCGGGAATCCGCCCTGCGCCTCGAACGCCGCCGAGATCGACTCGCCGGTCTTGACGCGCTGCGCGACATCCTCAAGCTGCGATCGGAAATGCAGCAGCTTCTGGCGCCTTGCCAACAGTTCGAGCGATCCCAGAATCGGCAGCCCGGCGCGGATGAGCGTGAGGAACTGCTGATTGAAGATGAGAAATGTTTCGAGCTTGACCTTGCGTCGCCGGCCCTCGCCGCCGAGCATTCCCTTCGCTTTCACCGAATAGACGTAGTAGCCGCCCTGCGTGAACCGCGCGCGCAACTCGTCGGCCGTCGCGGCGGCGTGCGTCTGCTCCTGGATCCTGCCGCGTTCATCCGCCAGCCGTACAACAAACTCAGTCAAGGGAAAATTCCGTCCTGTTGGATTCTCTCCATCTTAGACGGGACGGTCAAAGGAAGGCGGCGGATCAGTCGGGATGTTATGCCTTTTCGGGCGGCAATGAGAAACGCCCCGCAAGCGGGGCGTCACTGCAAATCAACGGCTGATCAGGCGCTGAAGCGTGTTAGACGCTGAAGCTGGAACCGCAGCCGCAGGTGCTTTTAACCTGGGGGTTCTCAAACTTGAAGCCGGCAGCTTCCAGCGTCTCCACGTAATCCACCGTGCAGCCGTTCAGGTACATGGCGCTGGTGGCGTCGACAAAGACCTTCAGATCGTCGAACCGGACAGACCTTGTCCATCATGCCGCCTGGTTTTCAAAGCTCATGGAGTACTGGAAGCCCGAGCAGCCACCGCCGACCACGCCGATGCGCAGACCGGCAGGAATCGGATCCTGCGTCGCCATGATCTCTTTCACCTTGGCCTGCGCCGCGTCGGTCAATTTGACCGGGGCTGGAGCCGCGGCCGGAGCTTCAACTACCTCGGGTGTTACCGTCGCACTCGCCATTCGTTCTCTCCTGAAAAAACTGCATCCTGCCTAGTCTAGTCCTGATTTCGTACGCCCCGCAACCCAGCGCTCACACTCGGGAGGAGCCAGAGAAGCTTCGCGCTGCTCCGATCCGGGTCTGAGGCTCTCGAACTTCCCTGCACACTGCTGTCCTGCGCACTACCGTTGTTATAGATGCGGGAGACGCCGGCGGGATGCAAACACGCAGGTACGGGAACCGACAGCAGCGCATAATACCTCAATGGCTCTCCTTTACTTCCTGGCCGACGCTTTCATCAACACGTTCGGTATAACGCGCCCGACGGAGAAGACCCGCAAACAGGCCGCGTTCTTCATCCTCACCTTGCTGCTCCTTGCGGTTGCGGGAGCGGTCGCCGCATTCGTCGTGTTGCATAGCTATATGAAGTAGTTTGTTATCAACAAAGTAACGGTCGCCGGTGACCCGCCGAGGCGCTTGAAAAAAAAGTGTGCAATATCCCACAAAAGGAGTATGCTTTGCCTTGTCTGGGGGATGTTCACGCACGCATCTACCAAGGCAGGCACCGAATCTTTCGGCAGCCAGTTGCATATAACCCCTAAACGGGGAAGGAGACTACAAATGAACCCGATTTTACTTACCGTGTGGGCGGTGTTGACGGCTTGCTTCTTTGGATTGCTTCTGTACCGCGGTCAGCTCACGCGCTATGAGGAAGATCAGATTTTCCTCGGCGACGATGTGAACCGGCACGAAGAGTTGCAGATGTCAGTCATTCGCAAAGTTCAGAAAATTCAGCCGTTCGTCCGGATCCTGGGTGGCGCGGCTGGCCTGGCAACGGTTTGCGCAGTGGGCGCATACGTGTACGACGCATATCAAAAGATTCAGTAATTCAGAATTCCTCCTCCTCACAGATTCGATCGATGTCTGAAGCTCAGGCCCCGATCGAGCCTGAAAGTGGAATTCCGCAGTTGCATCTCACCGGCTGCATCCAAATTCCGCTACGGAACCTATTCATAGGCCTCCTGCGCTTGCGCATCTTCGGGATGCGATGCGAGGTGCCGAACACAGTTTTCAGCCGCCAAAGGGGGCGGTTCCTCTATGACCATTCATCCGGTTTTGCTCTATATCTGGGCGGGTCTCTTCCTCAGCTTCATGGGCCTGCTTGTGTACCGCGGTCAACTCACCCGGTACGAAGATGACCAACTCTTCCTGGAAGATGAGACCTCCATCGTGCGCCGCAACCGTGAGCAGCACGAGCGTCGCCTGCAGCAGCTTTCCCGTCTGCGGCCGATCTTTGCCACCTGCACCGTGGCCGCAGGCCTGGTGACCGCCAGCGTCGTCAGCATCTACGTTTACAACGCCTGGCAGGCCATCCCGTAACAACATGCCCGCAAATCGCCGGACGAGAGCAACCCTCTCGTCCGGCTTTTCTTTTGCGGCAAAATGAGCACAAGGTAACCCGTTCCCCTTTCACGCACTCTGACAACCTGACGGCTGCGCCATCGAATGGCTGAGGCCGCCGCCTACGCTGCTTCAATCGCAGACCATGAATGCAGCGACGAGTTTGCCCGGAGGACGTATGTCTTTGAAAAATATCGCTGTTTTCGGCATCTATCACACCGCGAATGAGGCTGAACGCGCGGTCGATCACCTGCTCAATGCGGGCTTCAGCAACTCCGACATCTCGGTCCTGCTGCCGGATGATGCGAGTACGCGCGACTTTGCGCACGAGAAAAATACCAAGGCGCCCGAAGGCGCAACCACCGGCGTCACAGCCGGCGGATTGCTGGGCGGCACCCTCGGTCTGCTCGCCGGCATCGGCGCGCTGGCGATTCCCGGCATCGGTCCGCTGATTGCTGCCGGACCGATCGTAGCCGCGCTTGCCGGTCTCGGCGCCGGTGGTGCCGTCGGCGGGATCGTCGGTGCGCTGGTCGGCGTCGGCATTCCGGAGTACGAGGCCAAGCGCTACGAAGGCAAGGTCAAGGACGGAGGCACGCTGCTTTCCGTCCACTGCGATACCACCGAGGAAGTCGCCGCGGCGAAGGACGCCTTGAAGGCCACCGGAGCTGTGGATATCTCCTCGGCCAGTGAAGTCGAATCCTCGGAGCCGGTGGAATCTGCGCATTACGACACCGAGCGCGGAACCGACCGGGAGCGCGAAGCCGTGGTCGAGCGTGAACGCGAGAATGCGGTCACTCCCTGATACGTCGGATCTACCTCATTTCGCGCATAACGAAGGGCAGGACGCCGCATGGCATCCTGCCCTTCACGCTTGGTGCCTCAGGCGTTGTAGGTGGAGGAGGAGACGCGGCCGCCGCGGCCGGTCCAGTTGGTGTGGAAGAACTCGCCGCGCGGCTTGTCGACGCGCTCGTAGGTGTGCGCGCCGAAGAAGTCGCGCTGCGCCTGCAGCAGGTTCGCCGGCAGACGCTCGGTGCGGTAGCCGTCGTAGAACGCCAGCGCGGTGGAGAACGCCGGCGTCGGCACGCCGAGCTCGATCGCGTGGACGAGCGCCTTGCGCCAGCTTGCCTGGTACTTGTTCAGCGCGCTCGAGAAGAAGTCGTCCATCAGCAGATTCGTCGAGCTTCGGGTTCTTGTCGAAGGCCTCCTTGATGTTGCCGAGGAAGGCCGAGCGGATGATGCAGCCGCCGCGCCACATCAGCGCGATGCCGCCCATGTTCAGGTTCCAGCCCTGTTCCTTTTCGGCGGCGCGCAGCAGCATGTAGCCCTGCGCGTAGCTGATCATCTTGGAGCAGTAGAGCGCGCGGCGGACGTCCTCGATGAACTCTGCCTTGTGCGGCGGCGATCTTGGCTCGCGCTCGGGCCCGTCGAGGATCTTCGAGGCCGCGACGCGCTCGTCCTTCAGCGCGGACAGGCAGCGGGCGAAGACGCTCTCGCCGATCAGCGTGACCGGCATGCCGAGGTCGAGCGCGGAGATCGCGGTCCACTTGCCGGTGCCCTTCTGGCCGGCGGTGTCGAGGATCTTGTCGACCATGGGCTGGCCGTCGTCATCCTTCTTGGCGAAGATGGTCGCGGAGATCTCGATCAGGAAGCTGTCCAGCTCGCCCTTGTTCCACTCGGTGAAGACCTCGTGCGAATTCGTCGGCGGTGAGGCCGAGGCCATCCTTCAGCAGCTGGTAGGCCTCGCCGATCAGCTGCATGTCGCCGTACTCGATGCCGTTGTGGACCATCTTGACGTAGTGGCCGGCGCCGCCCTCGCCGACCCAGTCGCAGCAGGGCGTGCCGTCTTCGACCTTGGCGGCGATGGCCTGGAAGATGTCCTTCACGTGCGGCCACGCTGCGGGATCGCCGCCGGGCATGATGGACGGGCCGAAGCGCGCGCCCTCTTCGCCGCCGGAGACGCCGGTGCCGATGAAGAGAATGCCCTTTGCCGCGAGATCCTTGGTGCGGCGGTTCGGAGTCGGTGAAGAGCGAGTTGCCGCCGTCGATGATGATGTCGCCCTTTTCGAGGATGCGGCACGATCTGATCGATGGTCTGGTCGACCACGTCGCCGGCCTTGACCATGATCATGACGCGGCGCGGCGTCTTCAGCTTGCGCGCACATCTCCTCGATCGAGTGCGCGCCCACGACCTGCGTGCCCTTGGCCTCGTCGGCGAGAAATTCGTCCACCTTGGAGGTGGTGCGGTTGAAGACGGCAACCTTGTAGCCGTGGTCGTTCATGTTCAGGACGAGGTTCTGCCCCATCACCGCCAGGCCGATCAGGCCGATGTCGCAAGTTCCCTTGCCATTGTTTCTCCTCAAAATTCCGCCGCCCGCAGCGTCTATCGCGCAAGTGGTTCTACCATACGGCGGATACAGAAAGATATCATCTGCGAGCCTCGAGGTTTCACACCGGGCGGCGCTGCGTTCTACCGGTAGCGGTAGAGGCGTACCGGGTAGATTCTCCCCTGCGCGAGGTTGGATCCGTTCAGGCGCAGGTTCTGGCCCTGCGAACTTTTCATCGCCGTTGAGCCTCCGCCCCGTCACCCACGCTCCGTCTCGCCAAAGCTCTTCTTCAATTCTTTCGATGCCCACTGCCGGGGGGGCCCGGGTCCATCCGTGGAGAACGTCACCTGGATGTCACCGCTGCCGATCACCTGGAACTCATCGGGGCCGATTTGGAGAAACAATAAATGTCGGGTGAGACAAAGTCGAGCGACTTCGCGGCCGCCCGCCACAGGTCCATGGAGTGCGGCAGCGGGCCGCCGCTGTTGTATTGTCCCGGCTCGTACTTTGGCCGGACGAGCGCCGCATTGGCAAACATCGGCAGCGGATACTCGGTTTTCCCTGCCGCCGCCACCTCCTCAACATAGGAGGCGAACTGCCATGCCATGAACAGGTCCGCCTGGGCGAGCCCGCAAACGCAGCCAACCAGCGCCGACAGCAGCACGGCACCCGTGAGCCGAGTGCACCCGCGCTTCCGGAGGTCAATGGTGCATTGGGAGCAGGCGATCCATCGCTTCATTCAACAGCGTAAGCGGGGTGGAGGCAAGCCTCGCCTTGCGCTGCGCTGCGCTACAATCGATTGCAGCCGGGCTGGCAATTGACAAGGCAGCCAACAGACGCGGAAGTGGCGAAATTGGCAGACGCACCAGACTTAGGATCTGGCGGGGAGACCCGTAGGGGTTCAAGTCCCCTCTTCCGCACCAACCATCCAGAAACAGGAAACGAATGAGCCAGAACAAGCCGCAGGACCAGCCGGAGATCCGCCTCACCAAGACCGACGCATACCGCGAAAATTATGCCAACAGCGTGCAGGTCCGGATGAGCGTCTGGGACTTCCAGCTTGTCTTCGGAACGATGCAGCAGGACTCCGCCGACGAGGTCAACCTCGCCAATTTCCAAGGCATCTACCTCAGCCCGCAGCAGGCGAAGGCGCTGTGGAATGTCCTCGGCCACAACCTCGCCCAGTATGAACAGACGTTTGGCAAGCTGGCGCTCGAGCCGCAGGGTCTCGGCGGCGGACCGGTCAACTAGCTTCGCTTAGCAGCCGCACCAGGTGCGGAAGATGTCATCCACTTCGGAGGCGACGCTGCCAAACCGGCCCAAGTTTTCGGCGGTCGCCGCTCCCGTGGAACGCCCGCTCCCTTTGTGGATCCTGTATGCGCCGATCTTCGTCGCCGTGTACCTGTCCCACTGGAGCCTGTTGCGGCTGCCCTACTTCTGGGATGAAGCCGGCTACTACATCCCGGCAGCGCTGGATTTCTTTCGTACCGGCTCGCTGATTCCTCACTCCACCCTCACCAACGCCCATCCTCCGCTTCCCTCCATTCTGCTCGCGGGGTGGTGGCGCATCGCCGGTCTGGCCATCCATGGCACGCGGACATTCGTGTGCATGGTTTCGGCCGCGGCGCTGCTGGGGGTCTTCCGCCTGGCGCGCCTGCTTTCCGGTCCGCTGGTCGCGGTGCTTGTCGCCATCCTGACTGCCCTCTACCCGGTCTGGTTTGCGCAATCGACGCTCGCGCATGCCGACATCTTCGCCGCAACCTTCACCCTTTGGGCACTTTCCTTTTACTTCGAGCGGTACGTGTCGCCCTGCGGTCCCGCACGGCTGGCCGCCGTCGCCATCCTGTTCTCACTCGCGGCTCTGGCCAAGGAAACTGCCATCGTGACCGCGCTGGTTCTGGCGCTCTGGGAGATCGTTCTGCTCGTCACCGAGCGCGCCGACAAGGAGTCGCCCGCTTCGCTGGCCTGGCTGGCGACCCTCGCAGCACCGGCGCTCCCGCTCGCCGCCTGGTACGCCTATCACCGGCATAAGACGGGCTTTATCTTTGGCAATCCCGAGTTCCTGCGCTACAACGCCACGGCAAATCTCTCCGGCATGCGCGTCCTCGTCAGCCTTTGGCACCGCATGATTCACCTGACCGTTCATATGAACCTGTACGTCCCCGTGGTAGCCACGGCCGCCGTGCTGCTGATGCCGAAGGTCTTGCCTCGCACCCGCACCAGCACGCGACCCGTTCTGTCTGCTCTGGCCGTTGTGCTGCTGGGCAATGCGTTTGCGTTCTCCGTCCTGGGCGGAGCGCTGCTCACCCGGTATCTGCTTCCGCTGTACCCGCTTGTGCTTCTTCTTTGCGTCGCAACCTGGTGGACACGGGGAAAAATCATAGCGCTGCTGGCCAGCTTGACCGCGATGGCTTTCCTGGCGGGGCTCTGCATCAATCCGCCTTACTCGATCGCTCCCGAGGACAACCTGACGTATGCCGACATGATCCGTCTCCACCAGCAGGCGATCGCGGTCATCGCCCAGCGGTTTCCGCAGGCGTACGGTGCTGAGCGCCTGGCCCGCCACCACTGAGATGCAGCATCCGGAGCTTGGCTACACGCGCCAGCCGATCAAGACGGTTGCGCTCGATAACTTCTCCGCCGAGCAGATGCAGAAAGCTCTTGACGATCCCGGCTCCTTCGACACGGCGCTCCTGTTCTCCACCAAGTGGACACCCGCTCCCGGGCTCTTGAATCTAGGCCGCGGCAACGAGGCGGCCGACGCGCGCTTCTTCGACTTCCATCGCGATCTCCGTCCGGGGCAGGCGGCGGCCATGCTGCACGGAGACATCGTGTGGCAGGGGTATCGCAACGGCGAGTGGGCCGCTGTGCTGCGGTTTCCACGCTCAGCGGACGCGCGGCTGCACCTGCCGCCGCCCGCAACCACGGTCCCGTAACGCTCTATAATCAGGCTGTGCCGACGATTGCCCGCCTTCGTGTTCTTGCTCTTCTGCTGTTCTGCGCGGGATCTGTGCACGGCCAGACCGCCGCTCCGGCGGGAGGCTCGCCGGCCAGCCGGGTAGTGCTGGTGCTGCCGTTTGAGAATCGCTCCGGCCAGGCCAATCTGAACTGGATCTCCGACTCGTTTCCCGACACCCTCAACCAACGCCTCAGCTCCGCCGGCTTTCAGACCATCACCCGCGACGACCGGCTCTTCGCTCTCGATCACCTCGGCCTTCCAGCAGATTTCCGTCCGACGCGCGCGACGACCATCCGCATTGCGCAGACGCTCGACGCGGGCCTCATCATCGTCGGCAGCTTCAACGTGCAGGGGGAGGGCTCGGCAATGCGGCTGCAGGTGCAGGCGCAGGTGCTCGATGTGAACCAGCTCAAGATGTCCGCGCCGCTCACCGATGTCTCCGATCTCGCTCGTATTTTTGACGTGGAGAATGCCGTCGCGTGGAAGATCTGCCGGCAGGTCAATCCGCAGTTCAGCGTAGCCGAGCAGACGTTCCTGTCGGCTTCGGCGGGTGTGCCTTTGACAGCGTTTGAAAACTACATCCGCGGCGTCGGCGCGCCCACACCCGCCGAGCGCGTGAAGCGTCTGCAGGCTGCCGTGCAGGAGTCGCCCACCTACGTCGCTGCCCAGCTTGCCCTCGGCAAGGAACTCTACGCCGACCGAGAGTTCGACCAGGCGGCCACCGTTCTGGCGAAAATCCCGCGCAACGATCGCCTCGCCCTCGAAGCCAACTTCTACCTCGGTCTGGCGCGCTTCAACGCCGCCAAGTACGCCGAGGCCGAGGCTGCGTTTGCCTTTGTCGCTTCCCGGCTGCCGCTGCCCGAAGTGGTGAACGACGAGGGAGTCGCGCAAACGCGCCAGAACAAGGACGGTTCGGTGCAGTTCCAGCGTGCGTCCACGGCGGATCCTAACGACGCGGACTACCACTTCAATCTTGCCGTCTCCAATTACCGCCGCGGCGATATGGCGGGCGCGCAGCGCGAACTCGACATGACGCTGAAGCTGAAACCGAACGACTCCGAAGCTGCAGAGATGCGGACGCTGGTCGCGGGAGGCCGCCCGCAGGCTGTCCGGACGGGTTTCGATCCGACCACCCGCCTGCGCCGCACCTACTCCGAGGCGGGCTTCCGCCAGGCCACCTTCGCGCTTGATGAGATTCGCTCCCTGCGCATTGCGACCCTGCCCGCCGTGCAGCAAGGCGCGGAGTACGCGCAGCTTGGCCGCGAATATCTGGCGCAGGGCCTGCTGCCCGAGGCGGAAGAAGAGTTCAATGCTGCCATCACCGCCGACCCCAGTGGAGCCGACGGACGCGCCGGGCTGGCGCAGGTGCGAGAGCAAAGCGGCGATCCGGATGCTGCGCGAACCGAGGCCCAGCTTTCTTTGAAGCTGAAGCCGAATGTAAACGCTTACCTGGTGCTGGCGCGACTGGACCTGCAAAAGAACGACCTCGCGGCGTCTGCACTGGATGTGCAGAACGCGCTTCGCGTCGATCCGAAAAATCCGGCCGCGCTGGGCATGAAGGCCGCCCTGCAGGGTCGGGGACAGGCTCTCCCGTGACGCGCCCCGGCGGCTGGCGCGGGGTCCTCGCGGGCCTGGCCTTGCTGGCCGCAGTATGGACGCCGTCCGCGCCCGCGCAGGCACCCCTGGTCGTCGACCTCACCCTGCACGATACCGTGCAACCGATCTCGGCCCGCTATCTGCATCGCGGCCTGGCCGAGGCCGAGGCCCGGCACGCTGCGCTCGTGGTGATTTCGCTCGACACCCCTGGAGGCCTGCTCTCTTCCACCCGCGAGATGGTCGCTGACATCGAGCGTTCGCCGGTGCCGGTCGCAGTGTTTGTCTCGCCGACGGGCGCACGTGCGGGCTCTGCCGGGCTCTTTCTGCTGGAAGCCGCGGACATTGCAGCCATGGCGCCCTCGACCGACGCCGGCGCTTCCCACCCCATCGTCGAAGGCGCAACGCTCGACCCCGTCCTGAAGCAGAAAATCGAGAACGATGCTGCGGCATTCCTGCGCTCCATTACAGATCGCCGTCATCGCGGATCAGCGGCTGCAGAAGACGCCGTTCGCAATTCCAAAGCCTATTCCGACACAGAATGCCTGCAGCTTCACCTGATCGACGAGATTGCGCCGAACGAGCCCGCCCTCCTGGCCGCGCTGAACGGCCGCACCATTCAGCGCTTCGGCGGCCAAAGCCAGACACTTGCACTCGCTGGATATAGCAGCCTGACCGTACTCCCCTCCACCCGCGAGCGGATGCTGGCGCGCCTGACCAATCCGGATCTCGCCGTGCTCCTGCTCCTTTGCGGCATTTTTCTGATCTACACCGAATTCAACGTGCCGGGCACGGTCATTCCAGGAGCTTTGGGTGCGTTGCTGCTGATGCTCGCGCTGTTTGGGCTCAACCTGCTGCCCATCCGCCACACCGCAGTTGCGCTGGTGTGTGCCGGGCTGGCGCTGCTTGTGCTGGAGCTGAAATTTTCCAGCCACGGCATCCTTGCCCTCGCCGGCATCGCGGCGCTGGTGGCCGGGCTGGCGACGCTGGTGGACGCGCCCATCGCCCAGATGCGTGTGCATGTTGCCACTGCCGTGGCCGCCGGAATCGCCTTCGGAGGTATCTCCTTCGCTTTGGCCTGGATCGCTTTGAAGGCCCGCCGCAACAAGATTCTCGTCGGCCCGGAGGCCATGATCGGCGCACCCGCCATCGTCCGGGTCGCGCTCTCCCCGGTCGGGCAGGTCGAAGTTCGCGGCGAGTTGTGGCAGGCCGCCCTCGCCAGCGGCGGCTACGCCAACCCTGGCACGCCGGTCATTGTGCGGGCCGTGGAAGGGCTCCATCTGATGGTCTCGTGCGTCCAACCCGAAGTCCCCGCCAACGCGTCGCGCCCGGGCGCAGAGTAGACTGGGGAGACGGAATTTTTGTTCTGCAAGGGAGTCTGCTCTACATGATGAATGCATTTCGCCGGAGTTTCCGCTCGAAGCAAGTCTTCGGCGTAGCTTTTTCGCTGGGTCTGTGCGCACTCGGGTTCTCGGCTGCCGCTTCGGCGCAGGATACAAGCTCCACCGCTCTCACGCCGTTTCAGCGCCAGATGGAGAAGATCGACCTGGGTTTGGGCGCGGCGGGCGAGTTCACCCCGAGCAACAGCGGCACCAACTATATTTCGCAGACCGTGGCCCAACGGCCCAGCCGCACCGTGGGCGCCTTGATTGAGCTGCGCTACACGAAGTCCCCGCTGATCGGATTTGAGCTGACCTACTCGCAGTTCCGCTACACCGACGACTTCACGGTGACAGGCACCAACGCCACGCCGGCCTCACAGAAGAGCTACATCCTGGGCGTCCAGTCCAAGGTGGCGGAATACAGTTTTGGCTACGTCGCGCATGGGCCCACCTTTCTCGGCGCGCACACCTGGGGCGGAGCCGGAGTTGGCGCCGTCGAATTCAAGCCCACAGCCGGCGGCGGGCAAAGCCTCCCGCCCGAGGTTCGCACCGGCATCTACTACCACGTTGGGCTCGACGAGCCTCTGCTGGGCGAGCACTTCGGCCTGCGCCTTCAATTTCGCCAGCTCTTCTTCGGCGCTCCGGACTACAACGAGAACTACCTCGCGAATGGCCAGCGCTCCATCTCCACCGAACCCGGCGTGGGCTTCTTCCTGCGCTTCTAGCTGAACCGTACGAGAAAGACGTTCGCCATGGCTCTGCCCCTCCTGATTGTGATCGTGATCGTGCTGCTCTACGCGCTCAACTCCGATCAAGATTCTGAAGGAATACGAACGCGCGGTGGTCTTCAGCCTGGGCCGCGTCTCGTCGACGCCGAGCGGCCCGGGACTGATCCTGATCTTCGGCCCGATGCAGCGCTTTGTGCGCGTCTCGTTGCGGCAGGAGGCGATGGAAGTTCCGGCGCAGGACATCATCACGCGCGACAACGTGACGCTGAAAGTGAACGCCGTCATCACGCACAGAGTGATCGACCCGATCAAGGCAGTCATTGAAGTTTCCAACTACATCTACATGACTTCGCAGTTTGCGCAGACGACCCTGCGGTCGGTCCTGGGCGAGGTCGATCTCGATCATCTGCTCGCAAACCGGGACAGCTTGAACGCACGCATCCAGACCATCATCGATGGTCACACCGCGCCGTTCGGCGTGAAGGTCATCGCGGTCGAGGTCAAGCAGGTCGACCTGCCCGACTCCATGCTCCGCGCCATGGCCAAGCAGGCGGAGGCGGAACGCGAGCGCCGCGCCAAAATCATTCACGCGCAGGGGGAGTACGACTCGTCGACCAAGCTGGTGGATGCCGCCGCGCTGATGGCCACCCAGCCGATGACCCTGCAACTGCGCTACCTGCAGACGCTCACCGAGATTGGTGTAGAGAAAAATACCACCGTCATCTTCCCTCTGCCGATGGAGTTAATGAACCTTTTCAATAAAACCGCAGCAGGGGCGACAGGCTTAGAATCAGGTGTGGAGCGGAAACCAGATACGGCGCCCCCCACAGGAACAGGTGAGTGAACAGCCTTCTCGACAACACGGACGAAGAGCAGGAGCGGCCTCTTCATCGCGGCGGCGAGCACAAGGAGATCACGCTCGGCACCACCACCATTCTGCTCATCTTCTTTTCCCTCGCCGTGTACGGGGCGGTGCTGTTCGGCTTCGGCTATTCGCTCGGCAGCAAGCATAGTGGGCCAGTGATGGCGCAGCAACCGACCACCAGCACCATCTTCGGAGGCCTGAAGCCTTCGCCGGGAAGTCCGGCGGCCGCCTCTCCACAGAAGGTGAGCGAGCCGGACTCAACTTCCGAAGCTGCTCCGGCTCCGGCGCCACCTGCGCCAACATCGCGCACCGTCACTCTGCCTACCGCGAATGACACGGCCGAAGCGGCACCTGCACCGACTCATCCCGCGCCGATCGTGCGTCAGCCCCCGGCCCTTGCCGCTCCTGCGCCATCCCCGGCTAACGCCGGTCCGCCGCCCATCCCCGCTGCGGTGCCCGCCGGCGTACCCACCGTGGTAGTGCAGGTCGCCGCCGTTTCGCACGCTGAGGATGCCGAGATGATTGCCAGCACGCTGCGGAAACGCGGGTACCTGGTCAACATTCGCACGGAGGCCGACCGCCTGTTGCATGTCCAGGTCGGCGCCTTCAGCAATCGCAAGGACGCCGAAGCCATGCGCGCCCGGCTACAGGCCGATGGATTCAACGCCTACATCAAATAGCGTCGTAGATTTCGAACGCTCAGACCGATGCCGACGGCTTCATCTCTTCCGGCAACGCAGACGCGATCGCCTGCCGCACCGCCGCCATCAGGTGTTCGCGTGAGGGGTAATCGCCGGGCTCGATGACAGGCAGCATGCGTAACGATGGCTGTCCCCGGAGTGACCAGTGCGCTTCCCTTGCGCATCATCGTTCTGTGTGCCGGAGATGGCGACGGGAATAATCGGCGCGCCCGTCTGCATGGCCAGAAAGAACGGCCCTTTTTTGAAAGTTGAAAGCCTGCCGTCGACTGCACGCGTTCCCTCGGGAAACACCAGGATGTTCAGCCCGCTCGCGAGCGCCCGTCCTGCAGCGGCCACGGTAAGCTGCGCCGCCTCGCGCCGCGACCCGCGTTCCACGGGGATGAAGCCGCCCAGCCGCATCGCCGTACCCAGGATCGGAATACTCATCAGCTCCTTCTTCAGCATGATGGAGCAGCGCGTCGGGATGGCGGGCGCCAGTACCGGCGGGTCCAGATTCGACACATGGTTGCACATGAAGATGCACGCACGGCCCGCTGGAATGTTCTCGAAACCTTCGTGCACCACCCGGATGCCCGCCGCACGGATGCCCATACGCGTCACCCGCATCGAGGCCCAGTACAGCCGGCTAATGTCACGAGTCACCAGCGCGTAGGGGATACCGACGAACCCGGTAAGCGGGCCAAGCGTTACCCAGACAGCCAGCAACGCCAGTGTCGCGAAGAAGTCCCGCAGCGTCTTCATGAGGCGGTGACCGGCTGCGCCGCTATCGCGGCCGGGAGCAGGCGGTAGATATCGCCGAAGCCGCCGTTCGACATGATCGCCACCACATCGCCCGAACGCAGCTGAGGTGCCAAAGAAGCCACAATCGCCGGCGCATCCGCCAGCACCTCCGCCGGCGTGCCAGCGGCGCGCAATTTCTCTGCAACGTGTTCGGGGACCAACCTCTCGGCCTCGGGGATGTTCTCCGACTTGAAGACAGCCGCGAGCAGAACACGGTCGGCGAGCCCGAGGCTGTCGACCAGCGCGTCTTCGAAGACATTGCGCCGCAGCGTATTCGAGCGCGGCTCCAGGATTGCAATCAATCGCCGCCCCGGATACGCCTGCCGCAGCGCCCGCAGTGTCTCGTGGATGGCCGTGGGGTGGTGCGCGAAGTCGTCCAGGATGGTGATGCCCTGCACCTCAGCGCGCACCTCGAGGCGACGCTTGACGCTGCGGAAGCTGGCCAGCGCCGCAACGATCGTCTCGGCCGAGACACCCTGCCCCGCCGCCAGCGCTGCCGCTGCCGTGGCGTTCATCGCATTGTGCTCGCCCGGCATGGGCAACGTAAGCTGCGCGAAGGTCTGCCCGCCACGATCCAGCCTCCAGCGCACGCTTCCACCCTCATGGCTCATCTCGCGCACGCGCCAGTACGAGTCCTCCGCCTTGCCATAGCGCTCCACGGCGCAGAACGCATTCGCAACGCACTCCGTTACATTTTCATTGCCGTCGAAGGCAATTACTCGTCCGCGCTGCGGAATCAGGTTGACCAGGCGCTTGAATGCTGTCTTCACCGCGCGCAGGTTTTCGTAGATGTCGGCATGATCGAACTCCACATGCGTCAGAATCGCGGCGTCCGGGAAGTAGTGCATGAACTTCGGACCCTTGTCGAAGAACGCCGTGTCGTATTCGTCACCTTCGAGCACGAAGCACTTCGTCGGCTTCACCATGAAGCTGGTGCCGAAGTTCTCCGCCACGCCGCCGATCAGGAACGAAGGTTCCATCCCGGCCACTTCCAGGATCCACGCCAGCATGCTGGTCGTCGTGGTCTTCCCATGCGTACCCGCCACCACCAGCGATTCGCGTCCTACCAGGAACTCATCGTGCAGAATGGCCGCCATCGACGAAAACGGAATGCGTTCATCCAGCACATGCTCCACCTCCGGGTTGCCGCGCGAGATCGCATTGCCGATGACCACCAGGTCGGGCCGCGGGCTCAGATTGCCCGCATCGTAGCGGTCAAACACGGCGATTCCCCAAGCTGCCAGTTGATCGCTCATCGGCGGATAAGCCGCCGAATCCGACCCCGTTACATGGTGCCCGATCGCCTGCAGCATGCCGGCCAGCGACGCCATCGCCGTGCCGCACACGCCGATCAGATGAATATGCATTCCCGTTCTCTACTCTCAAACCTGGACTTTGGACCCGGCCTGCAAGGGGCAAGCTCAAGTCTTCAGCCTAATCCCCTACCGCACTCTCCACAAAATGCAACTGTGGATTCGCGGTATCGCCGAGGTCGAGTCGCACCCGCACCCCGAACGGCAGCGTGATGTTTTGCGCGGCGACATGCCCGCTGCGCAGACCAATCGCGATCGGCCCGCGAAAGTCGCGCAGCGCGTGCCGCAGCGTGTCTTCGAGCAAAGACATCTCGTCGGCCGCGCAGCACTCGTGCATATCGCCGAAGATCACGCCGGTCACCTGCTCCAGCATCCCGGCATGGCGCAGGTGCACAAGCATCCGGTCCCACTGGTAAGGCTTTGTCCCGACGTCTTCCAGGAAGAGCACGCCGGACTGCGGCAGCGCAGCATACGGCGTCCCGAGGGATTCCGTGAAGATGGAGATGCACCCTCCATGGAGGACGCCCTCGGCGACGCCCGGCTGCAGTACCCGCAACCCTGACTCGGGGCCCAGCGTCCAGGCGCTTTGTTGGGTCAGCGCGTGAGCCCAACTGGTGAGATCCGCGCCTTCGCGCTTGCTGAAGTCCGAAGCCACCATCGGCGCCTGGAAGCTGACCAGACTGGCCGCGCGCCGCAAGCCAAACATGCAACGTCGTGATGTCGCTGTAGCCGGCGAAGACCTTCGGGTTGCGCCGCCACCAGCGCCGCGTCCAGGTGCGGCAGAAGCTCCGCCGCCCCCCAGCCTCCGCGCGTGCAGAGGATCCCATCCACCTCCGGATCGGCAAAAGCAGCATGCAGATCCGCCACCCGCTCCTCCACGCTGCCCGCATAGTTCAAAGGCCCGTGCGCGAGTGCATGCGGAAAGATCTTCGTTCGATACCCAAGCGCATGCAGCGCCGCCACGCCGCGCTCCACCAGGTCCGGCTTCACGGCGCTCGCGGGCGACACAACGCCCAGCATCGCGCCGGGCTTGAGCGCCTTCGGTTTCACCATCCCAGCACCTCACCGGTGCATACAATCTCCGCCGGCCCGGTCAGCATCATCTGTTGATCGTTCGCCGGCCACACCACGCGCTGCGCTCCCCCTTCCGCAACGGCAGTCAACGTGCGCGAACAGCCGCGCAGCGCGATCGCCGCCGTCGAGGATGCGCACGTTCCCGTGCCCGATGAGGTCGTCGGGCCGCACCCGCGCTCGTAGATCCGGAACCAAATCTCATCCTGCGATTCGATCCGTACAAACTCGACATTGGTCCCATGCGGAAACAGCGGGCTGGTCGCGATCTTCTCCCCCAGGACTTGCCATGTCAGCCCGTGGGCGCTGAAATCCGGGGTCTCCACGAACAGAACGAAGTGCGGATTTCCGACGTTTACCATCGCCCCTTCCACCACACCCACGCCTTGCAACTCAATCGCACGTTGCATGATGCGCGGCACGCCCATCCCGCTCTCAATATGGAAGATGTTGCTTTCGCTCGAAATCACCTTGCAGGTGCGCACCCCGCCATGCGTGCCCAGCGCGACTTCGCCAAGTCCTTCACTGTGCGCCAGCCAGGCGGCCACGCAGCGCGTGCCGTTGCCCGAAAGTTCGGCTTCGCTGCCGTCTGCATTGAACAGCCGCAGAAAAAAGCTGTCGTCCGCGCGTCGATCAAGGAACTCGATGCCATCGGCGCCCATGCCCGTGTTGCGCGCACAGAGCCTCTTCGCCAGTTCCGCGTGGCGTCTTTGTGCCGCAGCTTCTTCCACGATCAGAAAATCGTTCCCACACGCGTGGGCCTTTACGAACTTCATGCTTCCGCTCTCCTTGAGCTATGCCATCAATCCTGGTCGGGATCAGAAAAGACCATCACCTGGGCGGTGCGCTCGCTTTCACGCAAATCGTGCAACAACTGTTCGTGGGTATTCCTGTTTGTACTCACGGCGAACGTCACGCGTTCCAGTGCTCCCAGCGTATCCCGGTCGACAACATTCATGCGGATGTGAGCCCGGTCGAGCACCTCGAGTATGGCGCTGTACATCGTATCCTGCGCCGTTCCGCGCACCTCGTACAACATCACAAACTGCTTCCAGGGCGACTTCCACTCCAGCACCCCAATCAGACGCAGCGAAACCACCACGATGATCGTCGCCAGCAGCGCTTCCAGGTACAGCCCCGCGCCGCAAGCCATCCCGATGGCCGCCACCGCGAAGATGGTCGCAGCGCTGTCGAGCCCGAGCACCCGCGATCGTGTATGCAGGATCAGTCCCGCGCCCAGGAAGCCTACGCCCTGCACGATGTTCGCGGCGACCTGCCCCTTGTTCGGACTGCCTTCCCCCGCCAGGTTCGCCGAAAGCAGCGTGAAGAACGCGCAGCGCCAGGCAGACAAGCATGTTGGTGCGCAGACCGGACGGTTTGTGCCGCCACTCGCGCTCGAGTCCAACAAGACCGCCCAGCAGGCTTGCCGCCAGCAGACGCGTCGCCGTGCCCGTCGAGAGCAACATCTGATCGAGATTGGAAAAGTGAAAGCCGCCCGGTGCAAGCATCGCTATCGGCGATACTACACCCCCAAGACGCGACACTTGGCGACCAACCGACAGCGGGGTCACCGGATGTTCAAGCCCTGCGCGGACGCTCTACCGCCCATACACATCAGACTGGTAAATCCTCACACACGGCTGGTTGGTGGAACACATGATACTCAGCTCGGTGAGCCCATCGGGGTGCGCCTTCACCGCCTGCGCCACCGCATCGTCGCCGATGGAGACCACATAGGCCGCCTTCTTCGCAGGTTCGGCCATGGCATCGCGCCAGCGATAGTAATCGCTCGGCCCGATCGTCTGTCGCAGCGGAATGCCTGCCTGCTGCAGCGCGCCCACATGGTCGGAGTTCTCCATCAGGATCGGCGCGCCGGGCCGGAACGTCAGTAGTTGCTGCGCAAGCGGATTATCGATGGACAGCCGTCCGCGCGAGTTCACCATCGCTTCCTTCAGCACCAGCGGCACAGCATGCGCCATGAAGATCGTGTTCAGCACGCACAGCATCAGCGCCACCGGATGCGCAAAGCGCTCGAGCAACGGCTGGGCCTTGCCCGCATGAGTGACCAGCTCCCACAGCGCGCACCCCGTGAAGACGCGCCAGCGCAGGCAGCATCTCCATGCCGTAGCGCGAGTTGTAATACGATGCGGATAAAGCTGCGGAATGAAGATCGGCACCGATCCATACGCGACCGAGTACACGTAAAACGGCAGCGGCAGCCACAGCAGCAGCCAGGCACGATTGCGCCTCGGCCAGCCACGCCTTCCAGCTCGCCCACAACGACGCCGCCGCCATCACCGCAAGCCCGTCTCCCACGCACGCCGCATCCACCTGCGCCGTGCGCGTATAGAACATCAGCGACCACCCCGGATTGTGCCATCCCCAATAATGCTGCGAGCCCGGCGGCGAGGTCTTCCGATCAATCGCCTCGGCCGAGTACGGCCCGCGCATGAAGTCCAGCCAGTCGTGCAGAAAGTGCTGGTTGTACCAGAACCAGCACAGCGGCCCCGCACCGTCAGCACCGTGAACACCACGAAGCCGGGCATCACCTGCCGCCGCACCTCAGGCGCTTCGCACAAGCTGCCACGCCAGCGACACACCACACCGCCGCGCCAGCAATCCAGCCGTCGTAGCGCGTCATGACCGCGGCCAGCAGCAGACATGCCCAGCAGCAACATGCGCCCGGTCGCACGGCGCATCGTCGCCGCGCCGCATCGCGCGTCGACAGACTCCATCGTCAGCAGCACAATCCACACCAGCAGCGCCAGGAACAGCGGCTCCGTCATCGCCGTCGTCGAGAGATACAGCAGGTTCGGGTTCAGCGCGAAGAACGCCGTCGCGACCAACGCCCAGCGCGGCGGCATCAGCCGCCGCGCCAGCCGCTAGATGCCCATCACTGCTGAGGATAAGCACAGCAGCGACGGCCATGCGCCGGCCATGCCGTTCTGCCACCTCTCCATGCGCCCGATAAACGGCAGCATCAGCAGATGCGGCAGCGGCAGCCACACGCCGCCCAGCTGCGCGAGCCCCGGTGTCGCGCGTCGACAGATCCGCGCGCGCGATCGCCAGGTGCGCGACCGCATCGCCGTACAGCAGCATGTAGCCGCGCGATGAGCGACACCAGCAGCGCGAGAAACGCCAGCACCACCGCGCACAGCGCCGACCGGCAGCGTCTCCTGCCGCGTGGCCGGACGTACCGCTCGGATCATGCTCCGCGACGCTTCTCCGGCACCGTCAGCCGGTCGCGCCCGGCGCCGTCGCAGCGTCCTGCCGCGCCGCGCTCACGCCTGCTGCCTGCTCCTGCGCCGTCGTGCTCGATCCAGGTGCGAGATCTCGTTGAACAGCCCGAAGCGCTCTTCGATCTCCGCCCGCGTCACGTCCTGCAGCCGCTCCGTGCCGAACCGCTCCACCGCAAACGAACCCATCACGCCGCCATAGAACATCGCCGTCCGAAACACCTCCGGCGTCAGCTCCGGCTGCGACGCGACGTAGCCATAGAATCCGCCGGCAAACGAATCGCCCGCGCCCGTCGGATCGACCACCTCGGCCAGCGGCAGCGCCGGCGCGCGGAACGGCTTCGGCGACGCTTCCGGCCTCGCGAAACGACTGCGCTCGCTGAAGAACGCCGTCGCGCCATACTCGCCATGCTTCATCACCAGCGACTTCGGCCCCAGTCGCCAGCACCTTCTCCGCCGCGCGCACCATGTTCGTCTCGCCCGAAAGCATCCGCGCCTCGCCATCGTTGATCAGCAGCACGTCCAGCTCGCTTCAGCACCTGTCCAGGTTCTCGCGATGGGCGGCGATCCAGTAGTTCATCGTGTCGCCGCACACCATCTTCACGCTTCGGCATCTGCTTGCGCACCTGCGCCTGCAGCACCGGATCGATGTTCGCCAGGAACAGATACTCGGAATCCACATACGCCTCCGGAATCTTCGGCTCAAACGTCGCAAACACATTCAGGTCCGTCGCCAGCGTCTTCGCCTCGTTCAGGTTGCCCGCTGTACGCGCCCGTCCAGTGAAAGCTCAGCCCCGGCGCACGCTCGATGCCGCGCGTATCGATGCCTCGCCGGTCAGCACGCCTCATGCTCCGGCAGAAAGTCCTCGCCCACCACGCCGATCACGCGCACATCGGTAAAGAAGCTCGCCGCCAGCGCAAAGTGCGTCGCCGCGCCACCCAGGCATCTTCTCGCGCTTGCCATGCGGCGTCTCGATCGAATCAAACGCCACCGAACCTACTACCAGAATCGACATAGCAACCTTTCTCGCTCAGGCATTGTCATTCCGAAGCAAAGCGTAGGAGCCTGCTTCTCGCTTCAGTCGGCAACGCTACAGATACTTCCCAAACAGCAACATCCAGCTTCTCCTTCGTCGCCGCCGGAATCATCTTCTTGTCCGTCATGATCGCGTACTTCACCGCCTCGCGCAAACGGACTGCGCTCAGTCCGTCGGCATCAGCCGCACCGCCGCCTTCACCACCTTCCGCGCATTCTCCGAGTTCTGGTGCATCACCGCGATCACCTGCTCCACGGTCACATCATCATGCCCTTCGCGCCAGCAGTCGTAGTCCGTCACCATCGCCAGCGTCGCATAGCTGATCTCCGCCTCGCGTGCCAGCTTCGCCTCCTGCAGGTTCGTCATGCCGATCACGTCCGCGCCCCAGCTGCGGTACAGGTTCGACTCCGCGCGCGTCGAAAACTGCGGCCCTTCCATGCACACATACGTGCCGCCCGCTTGCCCACGACGCCGACCTCCGCGCACGCCTTCTCAAACGCCTTCGCCACCACCGCGCACACCGGATCGCCAAAGCCCACATGCCCCACAATGCCATCGCCAAAGAACGTGCCCTGCACGCGCAAACGTGCGGTCGATGAACTGGTCCGGAATCACAAAGTCCGTCGGCTTGTGCTCTTCCTTCAGGATGCCCACGGCGATACCGACAGGATGTGCTCCACGCCCAGCATCTTCATCGCGATAGATGTTCGCGCGAAAGTTCAGCTCGCTCGGCAGAATGCGGTGTCCCTTCCATGCCGCGCCAGGAACGCCACCGTCGCCCTTCCAGCTCGCCCAGCATAAACGCATCGCGCGGCGCGCCAAACGGCGTCTCCACGACCTCTTCGCGCACTTCCGTCAACCCCGGCATCGCATACAGCCCGCTGCCGCCGATAATCCCAATCTCTGCCTTCTGCAACCGTCACCTCTCACCAAAGTATATCCGTCGCAAAACGCGAATCCCGTGCCCCATGCACCGCGGTTTCTCTGCGATGCGTAGGTCTACCGAAGCCCTATGCCAACCTTCATCAGACCGAACCTCGCCAGCGCGCCGCTCATCCCCAGCGTCAGCTTCCCGCGCGTGCATCGCCGGCCATCTGCATCGGCCCGCTTCCCTGCACCGCCATCGCCTCTCGCGCAGCTTGCGCGCGATCGCCAGCGGAAAGCCCTCCGCAACGAACACGCTCGTTGCCGGAAAGCGTCAGCAGCACATCGCCCTCGTTGGTCGTGTAGACCTGCTCGCGTCATCAGCCTCATCCTCCGCGCCGCTCAGCAGCTCTCGCATACTTGCGCGCCAGCTGCTGCGCTGTACATCTTCGCGAACGTCGCGGCCGCCTCTTCGGTTCTTCCACCGCGAGAGATAGAACAGCCCAGCGACGCCGTCGTCGCTTCTCCGCCGCGCTCGCCGCCTTGCGCTGCGCCGCGTAGTACACGCCGCCATCCCACTGCGGCGCGAGCGCCGTGCGCCAGCTCCTGCCCGCCAAACAGCTCCGCCATGATCTCGCACATCCAGCTCGCCCATCACGCCCAGGTCATACGGCTCATACTCCGCGTCCAGCAGCGGATGCACATCCGGCAGCCGCAGCACCGGCACCGGCGCATGCGCCAGATACGCCTCCGGATGCATGATCTCGAAGCTCGACCTCGGCGGATTCGTCCAGCGCTCCGCTGAACGCCGCAGCCTTGCCGCCCTTGATCAGCACCGCCTGCTCAAACGCCAGCCCATCGCATACGGAAACATCAGCGACTGCTGCAGCAGCAGCGGCGCCCGCGCCATCACCGGCGATCCGCTCGTATCCGCCGCCGCGTCCTTCATGCTCTTGCCCATCTCCGGCACGTCCGCCAGCGTCTTGCCCCTGTGCGCAGCGCGTAGTCGACGAACACCACCATCGCCTGGCCTTCGGTCACCGCCTGCCGCGCCGTCTCGACTCATCCACCTGCACGTGCTGCGTTGTCCTCGCTCACCGTCTTGCGACTCGCCCTTGAAGCCCGTGCTCGCCCCACTTCTCCAGGCCCACCTTCTGGTCCTGCATCGCGTGCGTCAGCTCATGCGCCAGCACCGGCTTCTGCTCGTCCGGCTGCAACCCAGTTCAGCAGGTTCACCGTCTTCGTCTTGTCGTCGTAGAAGCCGGCGATCTGCTCCGTCAGCAGGCTCAGCAGAAACGGCCGCAGATCGAAAGTCGCGATTCAGCAGACCGAACTTCTTCAGCACAATCTCCGACCGCTGCAGCCGCTTCGCGCCCTCATCCTCGTCGAACTTCTTCACCAGGTAGGCGTTCACCTCGTCGCGCGTCAGCAGCTTGCGCTTCACCTTGCGCGCACCGGCGAGCCCCGTATCGTTGCCGCAAAGGCCATGATCTCGTCGACCGAGTCGAACAGCTCCTTCGCCTGCGCCTGGCGTCATCACCTTCTCGGCGAGCGTGCCTGTCGTTCTGCGCCATGCGCCGCCGCAGCTTGGCCGCCGACAGCCGCCAGCCACCCGCCAGCAGCAACGCCATCATCGCCGAATCCGACCAGAGCAGCCATATAATCAAGTGTACGCAGATGTCTCTGAACCTGCATACCTCACAGCCCGGACGCCGCTCACCGACCTGCATGACCCGCGCCGCCTTCGCCCGCTCATCGAAAACGTCGGCTGGCTCCGCGTCACCGGCGAAGACCGCGTCCGCTGGCTCAACGGCATGGTCACCAACTCCATCCAGGCACTGCAAGCCCGGCGAAGGCTGCTACAACTTCTTCCTCAACGCGCAGGGCCGCATCCAGGGCGACGCCACCGCCTTGTGCTCGAAGACTCGATCCTGCTCGAGACCGCCGCCGACCGCGTGCCCGCGCTCATGGCCCTGCTCGACCACTTCATCATCATGGACGACGTGGAGCTAGCATGCCGTCGAGCGACCGCGCAGGACTGCTCATCGCCGGCCGGCCAACGACTGCTCCAGCTGCTCGCCCGCCTTGGCTCGTCATTCCGAAGCGAAGCGGAGGAACCTGCTCTTCTGCACCGGCGAAGGCACATTCGCTCACGCGCACTGGCGCTCGACGCCGATCGACTTGCATCAGCGCCTTTAGCCCGCTCGGTCCACGCTTCGAGCTCTGGGCAGACGAGCCCGACCATCGACGCTATCGCCGCCTCACTTCGGGCAGCGGACATACCCGAAGCCACGCCCGATGACCTCGAAGCACCTCCGCATCCTCGAAGGCACACCCCTCTACGGCACCGACATCCGCGACAAGGACCTGCCGCAGGAGACCGACCAGACCCGCGCCCTGCACTTCGCCAAAGGCTGCTACCTCGGCCAGGAGATCGTCGAGCGCATCCGCTCCCGCGGCACCGTCCACCGCACCTTCTCCGGCTTCATCCTCACGGGCGAACTCCCCGCGCCCGGTACGCGCATCCTCGACGCCGACGACAAGCCCGTCGGCGAACTCACCAGCGTCGCGCGCATCCAACTTCCCGCCGGCACCGATCAACTTGCCCTCGGCTACATCCGCCGCGAGGCGCTCGACCGCAACGCCACCATCGACCTACCCCGGCGGCACCGCCACACCCCCTCCGCGCTGCCCTTCCGAACTTCCTAGACGCATCGGAGAGCCCGAATGAGCCTCATGTCCGAAAAGACCGCTGCCCTTCGTCATCACCGACCGCCGCAAGTTCAACGCCGAAGGCGAACCCCGCCCCGACGCCGACCCTTCGCCCGAGCGCGAGCCCCGCAACGACGGCCCCGCCACTCCGCCCGCGCCCGAACCCAGCCCAAGCCCGCCGCAAGCCCGTCCGGAGCCCGACCCCGAGAACGTCCATCACCGCCGGCACCACCAGCCGGACAGGAAGTCGCCAGCGACACCCGGCGCAGGAGGAACTTCCCGCCGCCCCCACCGCCGAGCAGATGGAGCAGTCCCGCCTCGCCTTCGAGGCCACCGCCGACCGCCTCGACACCGCCGTCCGCGCCGCCAACCCCGGCATGGACCACCCGCCGGCCATGACCTTCGACCAGCTCGTCCAGTCCGTCTACATGCAGGCCATCCTGCAGCTCGGCGGCGGCACCCAGGAAGGCCAGCAGCCCCAGGTCGACCTCCTCGGCGCGCGCCAGTCCATCGACATGCTCGGCATCCTCGCCGAAAAGACCAAGGGCAACCTGACGCCCAGCGAAGACTCCCTGCTCTCGACAGCGCCCTCTTCGAGCTGCGCCTCGGCTTCCTCGAGATCACCCAGGCGCTCGCCCGCTCCGCCCAGCAGCGCGCCGGCGCCCCGGCAGGAGCCGCAGCCGGCGGCCCCAGCATCGTCCGTTAAACCTCGCGCACTTCGCGTCTCCTCCTTAGCGAACTTCGCGTACGCCTTTGCCTGTCCTCTCAGCATGCAAGCCACCCTCACCTTCCTCGGCACCGGCACCTCCATGGGCGTCCCCACGCTCGGCTGCCCCTGCGCCGTCTGCGCCGACGCCGATGCTCCCCGGGCGTCCGCGCAACCGCCGCACCCGCCCGTCGATCCGCCTCGAGTACGACGACCACACCGTCCTCATCGACACCGGCCCCGACTTCCACGCCCAGGCCATCCGCGAAGGCATCCCCCGCGTCGACGCCGTCTTCTACACCCACCACCACGCCGACCACATCCTCGGCATGGACGACCTCCGCCCCCTCAGCTTCCAGCAACGCCGACGCGCTCCCGCTCTACGCCGACGAGCCCACCGCCGACGTCCTCGACCGCGTCTTCGGCTACACCTTCCGCACCGATCGACCGCTACCCCACCAGCGCCCGCGTCGCACTCCACCGCTCTCGCCACCGAACCCGGCGCCGTCAGTCGACCCTCTTCGGCGCCCACTTCCAGCGCATCCCCGTCATCCACGGCCGCGAGACCATCACCGGCTACCGCTTCGGCTCCGCCGCCTACCTCACCGACATGAGCGACATCCCCGACGAGAGCCTCGCCGCTGCTTCAAGACCTCGACATCCTCATCCTCGACGCGCTCCGCCGCGAGCCCCACCCCAGCCACTCGCACCTCGACAAATCCATCGCCTTCGTCGAGCATGCTCAAGCCCCGCCGCGCCTTCTTCACCCACATGTCGCCACGACCTCGACCACGCCGCCACCGAAGCCATCCTCCCCCCGCACATCCGCCTCGCCTACGACGGCCTGCAACTCAACTTCGACATCGCCCTGGAGCAGCCAGATGAACATCTTCCACTCCCTCGCCGAACTCCCGCCGGACTTCGGCCCCGTCGTCGCCACCATCGGCAACTTCGACGGCGTCCACCGCGGCCACCGCTGGGTCATCGACCAGGTCAACGCCCGCGCCCGCGCCCTCGGCCTGCACTCGCTCGCCATCACCTTCGACCCCCACCCCGTCCGCGTCCTCCGCCCCGACGCCCCGCACTCCCTCATCACCCCGCTCGCGCGCAAAGCTCGACCTGCTCGCCGACAACCGGCATCGACGCCACCCTCGTCCTGCCCTTCACCGACGAGCTCTCGCCACCTCTCCGCGCGCGAGTTCGCACGCGACATCCTGCGCGACGCGCTCCACGTCCGCGAGGTCCACGAGGGCGAAAACTTCCGCTTCGGCTACCAGGCCGCAGCCGACATGCACGGCCTCGCAGCCCTCGGCCGCGACCTCGGCTTCACCGTCCGCGGCTACGCCCCGCACCTCCTGCGCGGCGGCGCCCGTCTCCTCCAGCCGCATCCGCACGCTCATCGCCGCCGGCGACGTCAGCCACGCCCGCGCGCTGCTCGGCCGCCCCTTCGCCGTCTGCTCAGCACCCCCGCCTCGGGCCGCGGCTACGGCACGCGCTACACCGTCCCCACCATCAACCTCGCGCCCTACCCCGAGCTGCTGCCCGCCCACGGCGTCTACATCACCACCCTCACCGTCGGCTCGGGCGAGCAAGCCGAGACGCTTCCAGGCCGTCACCAACGTCGGCAACCGCCCCACCTTCGGCGCCGACTCCTTCACCGTCGAGTCCCACCTGCTCAACTTCCACCCCATCGCGCTCACCGAAGACACCCCGCTCGAACTCGCCTTCCTCCACCGCCTGCGCGCGGAGAAGAAGTTCGACTCGCCCGAAGCCCTGCTCGCCCAGATCAAGCGCGACGTGGCCCAGGCCCAGCGCTTCTTCGCCCTCGCCGGCTTGCTCCGCCCGTGAGCAGCCGCTAGGGAAGCGTCATCGTCAGCCGGACGCTCTCCGTCGCCGCCTCGCTCGACGTGCTCGCGTTCACCACGAACGTATAGCTCCCCGGCCGCGTCCCCAGGTCCGTGCAGTTCCCACAGCCGGAGATCGCCGCCATGCCCACCACCCCCGCTAGAATCAACAGCAGCGCCCGCACCCGCCTCCGCCGCCGCACCACCGGCACAAGCAGCAGACTTGCCAGCAAAGCCGCCCGGCCCGGCCCCCAGAGACTCTGCGCCGGCCCCAGAAACAGCGGCGTCTCCGTCCCACACGGCCGCGGAGCCTTCGTCGTCAGGGTCAACACCGTCGTTCCCCCGCCCGCCGGCAGCGTCGCCGTCGAAAACAAGCACGCCGCCTCATCCGGCAGATTCGCGCACGCCAACTGTACCGGCAGCGTCCGGCTGCTGCCGCCCGTCGCCGAAACCTGCAGCGTCGCCGTCCGCCCCACGCCCAGCGTCACCGGAACCGGCGTCACCGTCAGCGTAAACGGCGAAACCAGCACCGGCACTGTCACCACCTGCGCCAGCACGCCCGACACCCCCGGCAAAGCGCCCGCAGACCCCGCAAAGGAAGCCGTGATCGGATGCGTTCCCGCCGCCAGCGCCGATGTCGTAAACGTCGCCACGCCGCCCGCGTTCAAATTCCCGCTTCCGATCGTCGCGGCGCCATCCAGAAAGCTCACCGTTCCGGAAGCGCTCCCGCCCGCCACCGCGACCGTCGCCGTAAACGTCACCGCCTGCCCCACTGTGGAGGGGTTCAGGCTCGAGGCCAGCGTCACCGTGCTCGGCAACGCCACCGGCGTAATCACCTGGTTCAGCACCGCCGTCGTCACGCTCTGGAAGTTCGCCGACCCCTGCAGGACCGCCGTAATCGGGTGCGTCCCCAACGCCAGTCCGGAGGTCGTGAACGCAGCATTCCCGCTCGCGTCCAGCGTCCCCGTACCGAGCAGGCGCGAGCCGTCATAAAACTGCACCGTCCCGCTCGGCGTAGCGAAGTTGCCCTGGATGTTCGCCGTAAACGTCACGGCCTGCCCCGCGTTCGCCGGATTCAGCGACGATTGGAGCGTCGCCGACGTAATCAGGTCGGGAAGAACATTTACCAGGATGCCATTCGACGTGGACGGCGCATAGGTCGCATCGCCCGAGTACACCGCAACTACCGTTGCCGAGCCCCCCGGCAGAATCCCGGAGGCCGGCGGGCAGGCGTTCGTGCCGCCCTGTAGATTCGCCGGCAGCACACAAAAGGGCGTCGCACCGTCGTACAACGTAATCGTTCCGCCCAGGTTCGTGGACGATTCGATGACCACGCCATCCAGCGTCTGCCCGAAGTACATCGTGATGGGATTGATGAGCGGCGTACTCGCCAGCGGATTGCCGCAGGGAAAGTTAGAGCCCGGGTCGTCCACGCAAAGGTACAGCGACATCGAAGTGGGAATCAGCGTCCCCTGCGCTTGCGCCGCCGCACAATACAACAGGCTGCCCAGCGCCAGCGCCAATCCGGCGAGGACGGGACGCAGGCGGAGCGCGCGAAGAGACGGGGGGCCGGGAGAGAGATACCGCATGGGGAGTACCGCGGCTCGGGCCGCCAGCGCCCGCCGCCATTCTCTGCAGAGGGTACCACGCTGCCGTCTGCACTCGAAAGCCACGCAAATCGGTCAGCGGCCCAGGGATATGGCAGAATGGCATTGATCATATCGGCGTGGGCACACGGCGTGGGGCCCGTTCGAGCGCCCGCCACGCGCCTTCCCGAAATGCCCGCGGACCTGCGATGAACCTGCCCAACTCCATCACGATGAGCCGCATCGCCAGCGTGCCCGCTGCTCATCTGGTTCTCTCAGCCCGCACTCGCCCATCCGCGAGCCCGGCGGCGAGCAGGAGCTCGCCGCCTCCGGTCTCTTCATCCTCGCCAGCATCACCGATGGCCTCGACGGCTACCTCGCCCGCAAACGCGGCCAGATCACCACCATGGGCATGCTGCTCGATCCGCTGGCCGACAAGCTGATGGTGCCGCCGCCTACATCATCCTGGTCGCCTACAACCCGCGCATCGTGCCGCCGTGGATCGCCGTGCTCATCATCGGGCGCGAATTCCTCGTCAGCGGCCTGCGCTCCATCGCCGCCAGCGAAGGCTTCACCATCGACGCCAGCGAGATCGGCAAGCTGAAGACCGTCATCCAGATCGTATCGGTCGTCGCGGCCATCCTGGCCCACCGCTGGGACTACTGGCTCTGGTTTCCGCGCTTCCACGGCGGCTTCATCGTCGCCGTGCACTTCATCGCCGTCACTGCCATCTACTGGATGACCATGCGTCTCGATCATCTCCGCCGCCGACTACTTCATCGGCTTCTGGAAGAAGATCGACCACGCCAGCGAGCGCGCCCGCACCGCCCGCTCCAGCGTCCTAAGCCGCAATGCCAAACCCATAGCCTGACGACCGGCTCCAGGGTGGCTGATCCCGCTTGATAAAATGAATTAGTGGATCCCGTCCGCAGCCGTACGGACCGCGGGACCCGAGGTCCGGACCTGAGCGCCTTCGGGTTGAATACTTTCAGACCAAAGTACAGGGGGAGCCCGCCCCGGAAAGGAGTCGATTTGCCGCCCGAAACCATCGCCGTTGCCATGTCCGGCGGAGTCGATTCCTCCGCCGTCGCCGCGCTGCTGCAGCGCCGAGGGACACAATATCGTCGGCCTCACCCTGCAGCTCTGGAATCAGCGCCGGCTCGCCGGCCACGAGGGCATGCCGGAAGCCGTGCAGGGCCGCTGCTGCTCGATCGACGACGTCTACGACGCCCGCCGCGTCGCCGACCAGCTCGGACATTCCGTACTACATGGTCAACCAGCAGGAGCGCTTCGAGGCCGACGTCGTCAAGCCGTTCGTCAGCGAGTATCTCGCCGGACGCACGCCGATTCCCTGCACGCTCTGCAACAATCACCTGAAGTTCGACCAGCTTCTGCTGACCGCACGGCAGATAGGCGCCACGCGCATTGCGACGGGCCATTACGCCCGCAATCACTTCGACGAGGCCCGCGGCCGCTGGATCCTGTCGCGTCCCGCCGACCGGTCCAAGGATCAGACCTACTTCCTCTTCGGCCTCACGCAGGATCAGCTTGCCCACACGCTCTTCCCGCTGGGCGAGATGCGCAAGCCCGAGGTGCGCGTGTTGGCCGCCGACGCCGGCCTCGAAGTCGCCACCAAGCCCGACTCGCAGGAGATCTGCTTCATCCCCGGCGGCGACTACCAGGCGTTTCTCGAAGGCCTACCTCGACGAGCAGGGTGAAGCGATGCCCGATAGCGCTGGCGAACTCGTCAGCACGGCACGGCGAGGTGCTGGGCCGTCACACCGGCATCCACAACTTCACCGTCGGCCAGCGCAAGGGCCTCGGCCTCACCAGCGCGAACCCGCTCTACGTGCTGAACATTCACCCCGACTCGCACCAGGTCACGGTCGGCGCCGGAGCAGGACCTCTCACGCGCGAGCTGCGCGCCGACCGCCTGAACTGGATTTCGATCCCCGAGCTGACCGGGCCGCATCCGCGTGCTGGCGAAGGTCCGCCACCGCCACGAGCCGCAGCCCGCGACGCTCTTCCCCGGCGACGAACACGGCACCTGCCGCGCGGTCTTCGACGAGCCGCAGCGCGCCATCACCCCCGGCCAGGCGGCCATCTTCTTCCAGGAAGACGAGGTCGTCGGCGGCGGCTGGATTTTCTGAACCTGCGCTAGAACTCCCAGCGCAGCAGCGTCGCGCCGACGGTAAAGCCTGCGCCGAAGCTCGCCAGCAGCACGAGATCGCCCTTCTTTAGCCGGCCCTCGTCGAGCGCGGTCTGCATCGCCATCGGAATTGTCGCGGCGGTCGTATTGCCGAAGCGGTCGATGTTGATGATGACGCGCTCTTCCGGCATGCCCAGCCGCTCGGCGGTCGACAGGATGATGCGCTTGTTGGCCTGGTGCGGGATGAAGCAGCCGAGGTCCGCGCCCGTGATGCCGTTGCGCGTCAGCACGGTCTTCGGCGGCCTCGGCCATCTTGCGCACGGCGAACTTGTACACCGCGCCGCCATCCTGGTGGACAAAGTGCATCTTGGCCGCCACGGTCTCGGCTGTTGCGGGATGCAGTGATGCCGCCTGCAGGCATGTTCAGCGATGGCCGCGCCGGAGCCGTCGATCTCGTGCCAGTAGTCGATCATGCCAACCTCGTCCCCGTCGCAGGGTTCGAGCAGCACGGCACCTGCGCCGTCGCCGAAGATGACGCAGGTGGCGCGGTCGGTGTAGTCGATGATCGAGCTCATCACATCGGCGCCGATGACCATCACCTTCTTGTGCGCGCCGGATTCGACCAGCTTTGCGCCCACCTGCAGCGCGTAGGGGAAGCCCGAACAGGCCGCCGAGAGGTCGAATCCCCACGCGCCCTTCGCGCCCAGCTTGTCCTGCACGAGGCACGCGGTCGCGGGAAAGAGCATGTCGGGCGTGACGGTGGCGACGATGATGACTTCAACATCCGTAGCGGGAATGCCGCGCTTTTCCAGGCAGGCTTTGCGGCTTCGACCGCGAGGTCGCTGGTCGCCACGCCGGGCGTCGACGATGTGCCGCTCGCGAATGCCTGTGCGCTCCTGGATCCACTGGTCGTTGGTGGCGACCATCTGTTCGAGGTCGTGGTTGGTAAGAAGCTTGGGTGGGACGTAGGCTCCGACGGAGGTGATCTTGGCCCGAACCGGTTGCTGGGGCTTCAACGTCAGACTCAATTCCTTCACCTCTTGAACAACGCTTCCCAGAATACAAAAATTCGACGCAGCAAACACGGAAATCCCGTCGCATTCGATAACCGCGCAGGAGACTGTCGGACCAGATTATGTGAGGGAGATGTTGCTGGCACCGGGCACCGTTGACGTGCGGAGGCCTTGCGGAGAGTCGTACCGTGCGACTATGCATTGCGGGAATCGGCACTTGCTCTGGCGGAGAGGTTTGAAGTGTACCGGGCGACCTACTGGCCTTTAGGCGCCCTACTCGCCGGGGAATCGGCACTTGCTCTGGCGGAGAGGTTTGAAGTGTACCGGGCGACCTACTGCGCCATTGCGGGAATCGGCCTTGTCCGAAGTAGGACCGGGCACTGCGGTTGGGAAGGACTTGCTCTCGGGGAGAAGTGTACCGGGCGACCTACTGCGCCCATACTAGCCCGTTACCGTTGCTTCCTTCCGGACCTGGCGGGGTTGGCGGGATTACGTCGCGTAGGACCCGGCACAAGATTCAGTCTACCATCGGAGCATCGGAGAGTTCTACTTGAAGAAAAAATGGCGCCTGCGCCACGCACGTCGGCAGAGGTGGAAGCACGCTATCGCGAGCTGGTCGCCACGCATGAACAGACGCAGATCAACCTGAGCACGGGCCGCAGCACGGTGCTGCGGCTGCTTGCCGGCGTTGGTGTGGCACTGGTGTTGCTCAGCAGCAAGGCACTGCAGGGCGGCGCTTCACCGTGGCCGTTCGTGGTCGCGTTCGTTGCGATCGTGGTGCTGATCTGGCTTTCCATGCGGCGGCAGAAGCGGCTCGCACGGCAGCAGCGTACTCTCGCGCACTATGATCGCGCCCTGCGCCGCGTGGACGGCTCCGAAGCCGCAATCCGGACGTACGGGCACCGACCCAGCCCAGTCGCTGCGTCCGGACAGCCATCTGTATGAACATGATCTCGACCTGCTGGGTCCGGACTCGCTCTTCGGCCTGCTGGCGACCGTACGCACCGGCCCCGGCGAGCGCGGGCTGGCGCGCTACCTGCTTGAACCGGCGACCCACGCCGAGACCCTTGAACGGCAAGCGGCGGTGAAGGAACTTCTGCCGCAGACCGCGTTGCGCGAGGAGATTGGACTGCTCGGCACCACGCGCTTCCACCAGATTTCGGCGAGCTTCTTCGATGAGTGGCTGGAGGCCGCGCCGCCGGTGTTTCCCCCGTGTTTCGGTATGTGCTCATGCCACGGCCGCGTTGAATCTTGGGCTGCTACTGCGCGGCCTTGCGCACGCTGCGAACGTGGGGCGATGTGCTCCCCGATCTCGCGGCGTCGCTGGCGGTGCAGGGCGCGATGTGCTCGTACCTGCGTTCGCGCGTGATGCCGCTGCTGCAGGGTGGCGCGCGCCTGGAGCTGAATGTGCGCCTGCTGGCCGATGGACTGGCGCTGTTGCAGCGTGCAAGGTTCGATTGCCCGAAGCTGCGGGCGCTGCAGCGGCGGCGCTTGAGCCGGCCGGAGCGGTGAAACTGCTAGCAAGCTGACGAGCTCGCTTGTCGATCGTCGAACAGCGAACGAAGGAATACTTTCTGTTGCTTTCGCTGCTGCTGGCGGCAGGCACGCAGGCGGCCATCTCGATCGCAGCGTGGAAGCAGCAGCACGCTGAGGCGATGCGCGGCTGGCTGGAGGCCTGGGCCGAGTTCGAGGCGCTGAATGCGCTGGCGACGTACGCGTTTGAGCATCCGGAGAATGCCTGGCCGGAGCTGCTGCCCGCGATCGCGCTCCGCTGTACGAGGCGGCGGAGCTTGGGCATCCGCTGCTGCCGAACGCGGTGACGAACGATGTCGCGCTGGGCGCGGAGGCAACACGTTTCTTCCTGATTACGGGTCGAACATGGCGGGCAAGTCGACGCTGCTGCGCGCGATCGGTATCAACGCGGTGCTGGCCTATGCCGGAGCTCCGGTGCGTGCGCCGGCAGCTTGCGGCTAACGCCGTTGGCTCTCGGCGCTTCGCTCGCCTTGACCGATTCGCTGGCCGAGGGCCGAAGCAAGTTCCGGGCGGAGGTGGAGCGGCTGTCGGCGATCGTGCGCCTGAGTGCTGACCGTCCGGTGCTGTTCCTGGTCGATGAGATCTTCTGCGGGACGAACTCTGCCGACCGCGCGGACCGCGGCGGCGGCGGTGCTGACGCGGCTGCTCGCGAACGGCGCCATCGGAGCGCTTTCGACGCACGACCTGGCGTTGACTGAACTCGCCACCGAAGGGAATGGCGGCCGCAACGTCCACATGGCGAGCCCGGACCCCGACGATCCGCTGGCGTTCGATTACAAGCTGAAGCCGGGGGTGAATACGACCTCGAATGCGCTGGCGATTGTGCGCATGTTGGGTTTGTGAGCTACCCTTTGGCGTTTGCGCGGAAAGTGGTCTAACCTGTTGGCCATGCGCTCTGCTCTCATTTTGCTCGCTCTGCTTCCCGCCTTAGCCGCTGCCCAGGATGTTCACGTGCAAGTCAGGCCAGGGGCCTCACAGGCCGCGCCCGGAAACGAAGATCTGACCGTCTTTCCGACGATCCAGAATGCGCTGGATCATCATCCGTTCGCTGGGCCGAAGCCGGGCAGCCGGGTCTTCATCGAGATTGCGCCCGGCACGTACAAGGAGCGCGTCATCGTGACGCAGAATCATCAGAACATCACGTTTCTCGGAATGGGTGCGAAGCCCGAGGATGTGGTGATCACCAACTCGCTGAACGCGAAGACCGCCGGCGGTACCTTTTTTACCGAGACTGCGGAGATCAACGGCGATGGCTTCGAAGCTGACAATCTGACGTTTGAAAACACTGCCGGCAACACCGGGCAGGCTGTCGCGGCGGCCGTCCGAGCGGATCGGGCGGTCTTCAAGAAGGTGCGCTTTCTGGGCCATCAGGACACGCTGTTTGCAGACTATGGCCGGCAATACTACCTGGACTGCTTTATCACCGGCGGAGTGGATTACATCTTCGGCAACGCGGCTGCGGTGTTCGACCATTCCGAGTTGAATTCAAACGGCCCCGGCTTTACGACGGCGCAGTCGCGCACCGCGCCCGATCAGCCCACCGGCTACGTCATTTTGAACTCCCGCGTGACGAGCTCGATCGACCAGGGGGAAGCGCCGATGGATGCATCCACCCCAGGTGCGAAGAGCGCGGCTTCGGCGAAGAAGATGATCGGGCTGGGCCGGCCCTGGCGTCCGTATTCGCGCGTGGTGTACATCAACACCAGCTTGCCGGCAGAAGAAAATCCCGCGGGATGGAACAACTGGGGCAAGGCCGCGAACGAGTCGACTGCGTGGTATGCGGAGTATGGCTCCACGGGGCCCGGCGCGAATCCCTCCAGCCGCGTGAAGTGGGCGCACACACTGTCGCAGGCTGAGGTAAACCAATTTCTGCCGAAGAACTTCCTGAGTGGCAAGGATCACTGGAACGCAGAGGCAGAGGCGGCAAAGCTTCCGTAGGCTGCTTTGCACGAAAACCGTCTCGTTTTTATTCTCTGTTCGCTGGTTTTGTGCATCCAACGAAACATCACCGCGCGCCTTTATTCATGCAGCGGAAATCTTCGTTCGGGGTAAGACACACATGCTGCTTATCATTCTCATCATTCTGATTCTTGGCTTTGGCTTTGGCGGTTATCGGATGGGTCCTGGCCTGGGATACTACGGCGGCGGTGGCCTGTCGCTGCTGTTGCTCATCGTGCTCATCGTGCTGCTGCTGCGCGGCGGAATCTAACCAGCCGCTCCTTGCTGTATCCTTCGTCCGGTGAAGTCTTGCGCCGTTCGAGGAGCCCAGCTTGAGCCAGACGTTTTCCCGCCGCACCCTTGCCCGCCTTCTCGGTGGCTCTGCCGCCGCAGCTTCCATGCCTTCGTTTTCTTCGGCCCTGCCCGTATCTCCGGCAGGGCCGCGTAGTTTTCCGCGCGGATTTCTGTGGGGATCGGCGACCGCGTCCTATCAGGTGGAAGGCGCGGTGCACGAGGACGGCCGCGGCCCATCCATCTGGGACACGTTTTCTCACACGCCGGGAAAGACCTTCAACGGCGACACCGGAGACGTAGCCGATGACTTCTATCATCGCTACGCCGATGATGTGCGGCTGATGAAAGACCTTGGCCTGACGGCCTTCCGGTTCTCGGTTGCGTGGCCGCGGGTCTTCCCGAACGGCACCGGCACGCCCAATCCGAAGGGCCTCGATTTCTACCACCGCCTGGTGGACGCGCTGCTCGCGGCCGGCATCCAGCCTTTCTGCACGCTGTTTCACTGGGATCTTCCGCAGGCGCTCGAGGATAAGGGTGGATGGCGCAGCAAGGATACCTCCGAGGCGTTTGGCGTGTATGCGGGCTACGTCGCAAAGCACCTGGGCGATCGGGTAAGCCACTACATGACGCTGAACGAGATGCGCTCCTTCGTGGACATTGGCTATCGCGACGGGCGGCACGCGCCGGGTTTGAAACTGGCCCCGGGTGAGGTGGCACAGATTCAGCATCACGCCGTACTGGCGCATGGCCTGGGAGTGCAGGCGATCCGAGCCAACGCGCCGGCGAAGACGCAGGTGGGGCTCGCCGAGAACGTCGAAGCGATCTGTCCCGTGTTTGCGAGCGAAGAGCACGTTGCGGCGGCAAAGATCGCCATGCGCGAGGAGAATGCGCAGTATCTGACGGCGATCATGGAAGGTCGCTACACCGAGCAGTATCTGCGTCGCATGGCCGCGAACGCGCCAAAGTTTACCGACGCCGAGATGCGCACTGTGGGCTCGCCGCTCGACTTTGTAGGCATCAACAACTACACCGCGACCTACGTTCGGCATGCCGATTCGCCGCGCGGGTACGCCGTTGTGCCTAAGCCGACGTCGTACCCGCACATGGCTTCGGAGTGGCTGTCCATCGGCCCCGAGGCGCTCTACTGGTGTCCAAAGCTGGTCTCCGAGGTGTGGCACCCAAAGGCGATCTACATCACCGAAAACGGCTGCTCTTCGGACGACAAACTGAATGGGGAAGGACGCGTGCTCGACACGGATCGCGTGATGTATCTGCGCAATTACATGTCGCAGTTGCAGCGCGGCGTGAGCGAAGGCGTGCCAGTGCGCGGTTATTTTTTGTGGTCGCTACTTGATAACTACGAGTGGGCCGATGGGTACGAGAAGCGTTTCGGCATCGTGTATGTCGACTTCGCAACCCAGAAGCGTACCCCCAAGTTGAGCGCTGAATACTACAAGGCGACCATCGCCGCGAACACCGTAGTCTAAGCGAAGGAAAGGCGCGACAGCGGGACGCGCCGCCTGTGCTCTCTGCTGCTCTTTATTGCGTCGCCGGGCGAGAGCGGACGAGTGTCTTGTGCCGGCGCATCAGCAACACCAGGCCGCGTCGCACATAGAGCGCCAGCAACGGCATGGCGACCAGGGCGACTACGCCCCACACGATCAGCGCATGCCACTCCCACTGCCAGATATCGTGAAGAAGACGCCACGGATGGTGGCCAAGATGTTCCAGTTGCCTGCGATTCAACGGGAGCCGGCGGGTGTGAAACAAGACAACACCCAGTTGGATAAAAGGAAGCAGCAGCAGCAGATGCAGCGGGGCCACCACGTGCGTCCCAATTTGCGACGCGACCTGGTTGAGGCCGAACACCCAGGACAGCAGGATGACCAGCAGCGTCGTCAGTCCGACCGACGGATTGATGCCGATGACCATGCCGAGCGCAAGACTCCACGCCAGGCGCCGAGGCGTGATACCGCCGCGGAGCAGACGAAGCAAAGGCCGCAACACTCGGCAACGAACGAATTCGCGGACAGGGCCAGGTAGCAGCACATCGGGTTAGATGCGGACGCAGGGCGGAAGGCGACCGCGATTCCCGCCAGGACGCAGCAGCCGGGCGAGAGCGCCGTCAGTTGGTTCCGGTAGTGAAGCTGGACTGGAAGGAAGCGATGCTGTTGCCTTCGAGATCCAGAATGCCCGTCGTAAGCTGCAGCGTGTAGGCCGTGCTGGTCGATAGCGGGGCCGACGGAGTGATGGTAAGAATGTTCCCTGTGGCGTTGAAGCTGTAATTGGCGGAAACAAAGGTAGTGCCGTTGGTGCTCAGCTTCACGGTTCCGGCGTTCGCGCTCAACTGATCGACCAACTTGCTGAACTGGACCTGGATGGATGCGGTGGAGAGCACTCCACTGGCCGAGTTCGCCGGCGTGACGCTGGTGATGGTGGGTGTCGCAAGGTCTGGTCTCGCCCCCGCGGTGAAGCTGGAGGTGAACGCCGTCGACATGGCATTGCCGCTGAGGTCGGCCACGCCGTTCACGCTGAGCGTATACACCGCGCCGGGCGTGAGCGCGGCCACTGGGGTGAGAGTCAGCAGTTGATTGCCGCTGCTGAGAGTCGTCCGGAAAGCGACCGGGCTGCCGCCGGTGGTGAGCGTGATGCCGCCAAGCGTCTCTCCATTCACCGGTTCGGAGAAAGCGATGGCGACGAGGGCGTTGGTGGGAACTGCTTGCTCTGATGCCACGGGGCTGACACCCGTCACTTGCGGCGGCGTCGAGCTGGCAGCATAGCCGGTCGTGAAGCTGTAGTCGCCCAGACAGCCAGAGCAGCCGGTGCGCACGAGGTTGCCGGCGAGGTCGGTGAGTCCGTCGCCGTTAAAGTAGACGTTATAGGTGCGGCCGGTGGCGAGCGTGGATCCGGGCAGGAAGAAGATGGTCATGCCATCGGCGCCGAGGGTATAGCTCCCCGCCACGGCCTGGCTCAACGTGGTGTCGTAGAGCTGGTAGGTGGAGGTGCTGGCGCTGGTGATGTCGAGCGGTGCCGTAGCCTGCAGACTGAGTGCGGCGTTGACGGGTACACCGGCCGCCGAAGCGAAGGGGTTCTCAACCACGACCCCCGGCGTGGTGGTAGCCGCGGCGGTACCGGTCGTGAAGTGGGTCGTCTGCGGCGTGACCGCGTTGCCGGCCACGTCCATCACTCCGGAGATCGCAATCGTTATGGAAGTCGAGGGCGGAAGTGGAGCTTCCGGCGTCACAATGACCTTCTGGTTGTTGCTGGCGAAGCTGATGGAAGCGGGCGTGGAGGTGCTGCCTTCGCCACTGATCGCGATGGTGGCTCCGCTGACCGAGATCGGATCGATGGGGGCGGAGAAGATGACCGAGACGTTCGCGTTGAGCGGCACATTCGCGAGCGTATCCACCGGACTGATCGTCGTGACGTGCGGCCCGGAGGTCTGGTTCGTGCCGCCGGTAGTAAAGGTGTAGTAACCGTTGCTGACCGCGAGGCCGTCAGTGCCCTGGAGGTTCGAGAAGGACAGCTGATAGCGCGTGTTCGTGGCAAGCGGAGCGCTCGGCGTCAGGCGCAGGATCGTGCCGGTGCTATCGAGTGTCAGGGTTGAGGGCACGTTCGAGCTCGTGCCATACGAATAAAGGCTGACATTGGCTGCAATGACCGTCGAGGGGTTGAGCGGCGAGGAGAATTGCACGTCCGGAATGACGTTGACCGGGATGGCGGTGACACCATTGGCAGGGCTGTAGTTGACCAGCGCCGGAGCGGTGGTGGCCGGGTTTCCGATGACTGCGAACGCGCCCTTGTAGCTGGTCACGGCGTTGCCGCTGGTATCCTGCGCGGCCGAGGTGAGGAAGACCTGCACCAACGAGCCGAGCGTCCACGCGGACGCCGGCGTGAAGGTGAGGGTCTGGCCGTTGCCGACGACCGCGATCGTCCCAGTCACTGGCTGGCCCGCCTGCGTGACGACCAGGGAGCTTGCCGTGATGGTGCCGGCGTTCAGCGGCTTGCTGAGGAAGAGGACAACCGGGCTGGCCGCGGCTGAAACGAGGGTTGCGCCATTGGCGGGTCTCTGGTTGACGACGGTAGCCGACGAGGTATCGAACGCGGGCGCCGTGGTGAACTGGCTGGTGAAGGTGGGGAGCGCGTTGCCGCTGATATCGGTCGCCCCACTGATGGACAGCGTGTACACGGTGGACGCGGCGAGATCAAAGCCGGAGAGCGTGATGGAGCGATTGTCCGCGGCGATGCTCAGCGAGTAGCTCTGGCGAGCCTCAGCCGCCAGCAGCGTGACGGTGCTGGTGGTCAGGGTGGACGGATTCATCGACTTCGAGAACATGACCATGATCTGGCCGGACTGGCCAACACCGGTCTGCCCGGAAGACGGCGTCGTCGCGACCACTGCCGGGGTGACGGTATCGGCGGTCGTGGCAGTGGTAAAGGTCGAGCTGAAGGTGCTGACGTTGTTGCCGGCGAGATCCTGCACGTAAGCCGTGGAATTGACGTAGACGCGGATGGTGGCGCCGCCCGGAAGCGGGTTGAGTGGCGTGAAGGTGACCGCTGCACCATTGACGGCGAAGCTGCCGGCAACGTTCTCGGAGTTCGCCGAGACGGAGATCGTGGCAATGTTGACGGTGAGCGGGTCCACAGCGGCGGAGAAGTTCAGCACGACCGGCGTGGACACCGGGATCAGCGTTGCGCCGTTGACCGGCGTCACCGAGCTGACCGTCGGACCGGTGTGGATGGACGTGCTCGAGCTCGAGGTGGTGAAGGTGCTGCTGAAGCTGCTGACCGCATTGCCGGCCAGGTCCGTAAAGCCGCTGGCGCTCACCGTGTATTGCGTGCTGGTGGCCAATGCGCTGGAGGGCGTGAACTGCACCACGGAGGCGCTTGGCGCGGAAAGAACTCCGGCCACTGGATGACCACCGGAACTTACTGTAACCGTACCGGAGCCGAGGCTGACCACGCTGACCGGCACGCTCACCGAGAGTGCCACCACCGCGTTCACCGGCACACCGGAGCTGCTGTTCGCCGGGCTCACTCCGGTCACGGTGGGTGCAGATGTCTGCGTCGCAGTGCCTGTATAGAAGCAGGTGTTGCGGGCGCCGACGCTGACGCCTTCAAGATCGAGCACACCGCTGATATAGAAGCAGTAATACGTCTCGCTGAGTAGCAGGGCAGACGGTGTGAGCGTGATGCTGCGTGCATCCGCGGAGACTGTCAGCGAACCCGGAACGAGAAGATTCGACGCGTAGTACGGCGCAAGCTGCACCACCGACGAGGTCAAGGTGATTGGATCGACGGGTTTCGAGAAGGCTGCGCGCACCTGCGCGTTGAGCGGAACGCCCGAAAGCGCGGAGGCGGGGTCGACTGCAGTGACGCTGAAGCTGGCGAGATCGGGCGCCGTGCCGGTCGTGAAGGTGGAGGTGACGGCCGAGCTCATGGCATGGCCAGCAGTATCCGCAACCCCGTTGATCGTCAGCGTGTAGGTTGTCGAGGGCAGCAGCCCCGCGACGGGCGTCATGGTCAGGATTTGATTTCCGGAACCGAGAGACTCGCTGAGCGCCACGCTGTTGCCACCCGCCGTCAGGGTGATCGCCTTCAGCGTCTCCGGGTTCACTGCCTCGTTGAAGGCAACGACGATCTGCGCGTTCAGCGGAACCTGCTGCGCACTGCCGGCGGGGCTGACTGCTGTCACCTGGGGCGCGGACGCGCTGGACGCGAATCCCGTAGTGAAGGAGAAGTTGCCAAGGCAGCCGGAGCATCCGCCGATCGCGTTGCCGGCCACATCCGTCATGCCATAGTTCGAGAAGTAGACGGTGTAAGAACGGCCCGCAGCCAATGGCGTCGCCGGTGTGAAGTAGGCCGTCATGCCGTCGCTGCTCAGCGAGTAAGTGCCACCGAGCGTCTGTCCAAGCGTCTGGTCGTAGACCTGGAAGGTGGAGGTACTCAGCGTCGTGCCGTCGAAGGCCACATTCGCCTGCAGGCTGAGCGCGGCGTTCAGGGGTACGCCGGTTTCGCCGTTCGTCGGGTTCTCGACCAGCACGCCGGCCGCGGAAGTAGCGGCCGTGCTGCCCGTTGTGAAGTGCGTCGTGTGCGTCGGCACCACGTTGCCCGCGACGTCGGTGACCCCGGCGACGGTAAGGGTCATCACGGTGCCGGCCGGCAGCGGCGCCTGCGGCGTGATGAGCACCTTTGTGTTGCCGCCCGAGAAGCTGATGGAGGCGGGAATCACCGAGCTTCCGCCGCCGGAGACCGCAATCGTGGAAGGCGTCACCGAGATCGGGTCGATGGTGCCGGAGAAGAGGACCGAGATGTTCGCGTTCACGGGAACATTGCTCAACTGGTCCTGCGGACTGACCGTGACGACAGTTGGCGCCGTGGTCTGGCTGGCGGTGCCGGTCGTAAAGCAGGCGCCCAGATTGGCTGCCGCCAGGCCGTTGGTTCCCTGCAGGTTGTACGCGTAATAGCAGTAGGAAGAGCTGGGTTTGAGCGCGGCCGGGGGCGCGATGTGAACGACGGTGCCGGTCGAATCGAGTGTCGGAGTGATGGAGACAGCGCCGCTGGGACCATTGAAGGTCACATTCGTGGTGTTGACGGTGGAAGCCTTGATCGGCTGCGTGTAAGCGATGTCGATCCCGGCGTTGAGCGGCACGGCGGTCGCCCCGCTCATGGGCGATTCCGTGGAGATCGCAGGAGCCGTGCTGGCGGCGGTTCCGGCAATGGTGAACGAACCCTTGTAGGCCGTGACAGTGTTGCCGCTCAGGTCGACCGCATTGCTGTCCAGGAAGACCTGGACTAGCGCGCCATTGGTGAATGCGGAAGAAGGTGTGAACTCGATGGTTTGACCGTTGCCAACCAGCGCGATCGTGCCGGCGACCAACTGGCCATTCTGCGTCACCTGGAACGAACCGCCGTTGATCGACGAGCTGCTGAGCGGCTTGTTCAGGAACAGTACGACCGGGCTCGCTGAGGTCGGTACAGCAGTCGCCCCATTGCCTGGCCGCTGCGAAATCACCGCGGCGTGACTGGTGTCGAAGGCGGCCGCAGTTGTGAACTGGCTGGTGAAGTTGGCGAGCACGTTGCCGCTGATGTCAGTCGCGCCGGAGATCGACAACGTCAGAACAGTGGATGCGGGAAGGTTCAGGTTGTAGAGCGTCAGCGTCGAGTTATCGGCAGAGATGCTGGTGGAGAAGCTCTGGGTGACATCCTGCGCCAGGAGCGCGATGGTCGCTGAGGTCAACGTGGAGGGATTCATCGACTTCGAGAACGTGATGACGATCTGCCCGTTCTGACCGATGCCGGTCTGCCCGTTAGCCGGAGCGACGGACAGCACGGTGGGCGCGGAAGTATCGAGCGTCGCGGCGGTGGTGAAGGTGGCGGACGCAGTGGAAGCGTTGTTACCTGCGAGATCCTGCACATAGGTGCTGTAGTTGACGTAGGTACGGATGCTGGACGAGCCCGGCAATGGCGTTGCGGGTGTGAAGGTGACTGTCGATCCACTTACGGTGTACGTGCCTTCTACCTGCGTGCCGCCGGCCGCCACCTGGATGGAGCTGCTGTTGACGGTGAGCGGATTCACCGCCGCCGAGAAGGTGATGACGATGGGCGTGTTGACGGCGATGTTGGACGCGCCGTTCAACGGGGTGAAGCTGTTGACGCTGGGTCCGGTCTTCACCCCGGAGGCGGAGCTCGACGTGGTGAAGCTGCTGCTAAACGTGGTGGCGCCATTGCCCGCAAGGTCAGTGAAGCCGCCGACCGTGACCGCGTAGGCTGTGCTCGGCGCAAGCAGGCTGGACGGCGTAAACACCAGGGTTGTGGCGTTCGGGACCGTAACACTGCCCGCAACCGGCTGTCCCGCAGACGTGACCACAATGGCCCCGCTGCCGACGCTGACGGAGCTGACTGCTTCACTCAGTGCGACCTCAATCGGAGCATTGACGGGCACCCCGGACGCGCCGTTCTGCGGACTGACCGCGACCACGGCCGGCCCTGTCGCGGAGGACGAGGCTCCGGTGGTAAAGCAGGTGTTGGTAGTGCCGGTCAGGCCGTCGCCTTCCAGGTCGACGATGTTCTGCAGGTAGATGCAGTAATGCGTCTCCGGCAGCAGAGGTGCGGAAGAAGTGTAGGTGACACTGCGGCCATCACTTGCAATCGCCAGATTGCCGGCGATGGGATAGCTCGCGCCCAGCGTGTACGGATACACAATGAAGTTACCGCCGGCAAAGGAGACCGCGTCCACGCCTTTGCTGAAGCCGACGCGAATTTGCGCGTTCACAGGAACCGATGTCACACCGTTGCCGGGATCGACGCTGGTAATCGTCAGCGCGGTCAGGTCCGCCGTGCTGCCGGTGGTGAAGGTGGCGACCGCGGGCGCACTCATGGTGTTGCCGGAGACGTCGCTGACGCCCTGCACGGTGAGCGTGTAGGAAGAAGCGGGCAGCAGTCCGGCCGTCGGGGTGATGGTCAGCAGCTGATTCCCGGAGCTCAGGCTGAAGCCGAGCGCAACCGCGCTGCCATTGCGCACAAGCGAGATCTGCCCCAGGCTTTCGGTGCTGATCGGCTCGTTGAAGCTGATGACAAGTTGCGCATTCAGAGGCACCTGCGTTTGTCCTGCGGCGGGGCTGATACCGGTGACCTGTGGGGGCGTGGAGCTCGAGGTGAAGCCGGTTGTAAAGCTGAAGTTGCCGAGGCATCCGCTGCAGTTGCCGAGCACGTCCCCTGCCACATCCGTCATGCCCTGGTTCGAGAAGTACACGGAATACTGTCGTCCGGTGCTAAGCGCAGATGCAGGCGTGAAGAAGACCGTCATGGCGTCAGCGCTGAGCGTGTAGGAGCCCGCCAGCGTCTGGCCCAGGGTGTCGTCGTAGACCTGGAACGTGGACGTGTTGGCGGTCGAAAGGTCGATCTGGGCGTTGGCACGCAGGCTGATCGCCACGTTTACCGGAACGCCCGTCGCGGAGTTAGTGGGGTTGGTGGCGATAAAGCCGGTGCTTGCCGTATCCGCCGCGCTGCCTGTGGTGAACTGCGTTGTCTGCGACGCCACCACATTGCCTGCGACATCCGTGATGCCCGAGAGCGTGAGTTGGACGACCGTGTTGGCGGGCAGCGGAGCCTGCGGCGAAAGCAGGATGCGCGCGTTGTTGTTGGCGAAGCTGATGGACGCGGGCAGCGCGACCGAGTTGGCCATGAGGCTGAGCGTTGCGCTGGTCACGGAAACCGGATCGACCGGAGCGCTGAACAGGACCGCAATCTGCGCATTGAGTGGCGTGTTGGTAAGGTTGTTTGCCGGGCTGACGCTGAGCACAGTGGGCGCGGAGGTCTGCGCAGCGGTGCCGGCAACGAAGCAGTACCCGCGGCTGCCGAGCGGCAACCCGTTGGTGCCCTGCACGTTGTACAGGTAGAAGCAATACTGCGTACTGGCGAGGAGGCTGGCCTTGGGCGCGAGGTGCACAACCGTGCCGGTGGAGTCGAGCGTCAGCGTCGTGGCCACGGTGCCACTGGGGCCGCTGAGGTACACGTTGGCGGGAATGACAGTTGCCGGGCTGAGCGCCGAAGACACGACGATGTCCACCACTGCATTGAGCGGCACGGCGGTCGCGTTGCTGGCTGGGCTGAGCGAGACCACCGTGGGCGCTGTCTGGGCCGGAGCGCCGATGACAGTGAAGCTTCCGGTGTACGCATTCACCGTATTGCCGATGCTGTCGAGCGCCGTTGCATCGAGGAACACCTGGACAAAGCTGCCGTAGGTCCACGGCGTTGACGGGGCGAACTCGATCGATTGTCCGTTGCCCAGCACGGAAAGGGTGCCCGCGACCAGCTGCCCATTCTGGGTCACCTGGAAGGTGTTGCCATTGATCGTCGAGGCGTTGAGCGGCTTGTTGACGAACACCGAAATGGCGCTTGTGGAAGAAAGCACGCCCGTGGCCCCGTTGGCCGGCCGTTGGCTGACAACGGAAGCGTGGGAGGTGTCAAAGGCAGGCGCGGTGGTGAACTGGCTGGTGAAGTTGGGCAACGCATTGCCGCTCAAGTCGGTCGCACCGCTGGAGATAGCCAGGGTGAGTACCGAGGAGCCGGGCAGGTTGAGGCTCGTCAGCGTCAGCGTGCGGTTGTCGGGCGAGATGGAGATCCCGAAGCTCTGCTTGGCATCGGCCGCGAGCAGGGCGATGGTGGACGTGGTCAGGCTCGACGGGTTCATCGACTTGGAGAACGTGACGATGATCTGCCCATTCAGCCCGACACCGGTCTGGTTGTTGGCTGGGGACACCGCAACGACGCTGGGCACGGTGGTGTCGGCGGTGGCCGCCGTGGTGAAGGTGAAGCTGTAGCCGTTCGCGTTGTTGCCAGCGAGATCCTGCAGGTATCCGCTGTAGTTCGCGGTGACGTGGACCGTCGCGCCTCCGGGCAGCGGGCTGGCGGGCGTGAAGGTCACGGTGGCGCCGGACACCGTGACCGAGCCGGCCAGCAGGATGCTGTTGACAAACACGCCCAGGGTGCTGCTGTTTGCGCTCAGAGGATCAATCGCTGCGGAGTAAGTCAGGGTGATCGCCGAACCCACCGGGACGGACGTGGCTCCGTTTGTGGGCGTGACGCTCTGCACAGACGGGCCTGAGCTGACCGCTGTCGCCGAGCTCGAGGTAGTGAACGTGCTGCTGAAGCTGCTGGCCGGGTTCCCGGCAAGATCCGTGAACCCGCCTGCGGACAGCGTGTACGTGGTGGAGGGCGACAATGCAGCCGAGGGAGTGAAGCTGAGGGTCGTCGGATTGGTGAGGCTGACCGATCCTGCGACGGACTGCGTTCCGGCTGTGAGGGTGAGTGAGCTCGAACCCACGCTGACGGCACTGACCGCCTCGTTCAGAGCGACGGCAATCGCGGCGTTGACCGGCACTCCCGTGGCCGCATTCGGCGGCGTCACCGAGATCACAGTGGGTCCGGTCGTCTCGCTGGAGGCTCCAGTCGTGAAGCTGAACGAGGACGCGCCGGAAAGGCTCTGGCCTTCCAGATCGACCACGCCGCTGACGTAGATGCCGTACTGCGTCTCTGCCAGCAGACTCGATGTGGGAGTAAAGGTGACGGTGCGTCCGTCGCTGGAAATGCTCAGCGTTCCCGGTACCGGATAATTGCTGCCGATGCTTAAGGGGTAGACGATCAGGTTCCCACCGGCGAGCGAGACCGGGTCGATGCCTTTGCTGAAGCCAATGCGAATCTCTGCATTGGTCGGGACGCCCTTGGTTCCGGAAGCCGGCGCTACGGAGGTGATGGTTGGCAGTGAAAGATCGGCTACGCCGCTGGTCGTAAAGCCGCTGTTGAGGGCGGCGGTCATCCCGTTTCCGCTCAGGTCCGTGACGCCGTTTACGGTCAACGTGTAAGCGGTGTTCGCGAGAAGTCCGCTGGCCGGCGTCATCGTGAGCAATTGGTTGCCGGAGCTCAGCGTCTTGGTCAGCGGCACAGTGTTGCCGCCCGCCGAGAGCACGATGTTACCCAGGCTCTCCGCGTTCACCGGCTCGCTGAAGGCTACGACGATCTGCGCATTGATGGGCACCTGCAGCTGTCCCGCGGCAGGACTGATGCCCGTGACCTGTGGAGGCGTGCTGCTGGAAGCGAAACCCGTGGTGAAGGAGAAGTTGTTCAGGCATCCTGTGCAGCCAGTGCTGATGCGGTTGCCGGCCAGGTCCGTCATGCCCTGCTGGTTGAAGTACACGCTGTATTGCCGGCCCGTGGCAAGCTGCGTCGCGGGCACGAAATACACCGTCGTGCCGCTCGGACTCAGCGTGTAGGATCCGGCGACAATCTGGTTGAGCGTTGTGTCGTAAACCTCGAAGGTGGTGGTGTTGACGCTGGTCTGATCGACCTCGGCGTTCGCCTGCAGGCTGATGGCGGCGTTCACCGGCACGCCCGTCGCACCCGCGGATGGATTCGTCGCCAAGATGCCAGGTGTGGCCGTGGCCGCGCTCGTGCCCGTGGTGAACTGCTGCGTATAGGTGGCGACCGTGTTGCCGGCAATGTCTTCCACACCGGAGACGGTGAGCGTCATCAGGGTAGAGACGGGCAGCGGAGCCTCGGGCGTGAGGTACACCTGCTGGTTTGCGGCGGAGAAGCTGATCGACGCCGGCAGCGAGGCATACCCGCCGCCGGAAAGCGCTACCGAGCTGCCGGTGACCGTAAGCGGATCAACCGGTCCGCTGAAGATGACGCTGACATTGCTGTTGATCGGCACCCCCGTCAGGCCGGCAGCCGGGCTGACGGAGACGACCATCGGCGCTGCCGTCTGCGTCACTGCGATCGCGGTGAAGCAAACGCCGAGGTTCTGCGCGCTGATGCCGTTCACTCCGATCAGTGACTCGGAGTAGAAGCAGTACTGCCCGGCCGCGGCAAGCTTCGCTGCGGGCGTCAGGTGGACGATGGTACCAGTCGAATCCAGCGTAGGCGTGGAAGCGACGAGTCCGCTCGGGCCGTACAGGTACACATTTGCGGATGTGACGGTCGACGGGTTGATCTGTCCGCTGTACTGCAGTTCGATCACGACATTCTGCGGAACGTTCGTGGCCCCGGACATCGGGCTGTAACTGACGACCTTGGGCGCGGTGACGGACGGGTCGCCGATGACCGTGAAGGAGCCCTGGTACGCATTGACCGAGTTGCCGCTGGTATCGAGCGCCGCGGGATCGACGAAGACCTGCACCAGCGCTCCGTACGGCCACGGCGCGGAGGGCGTGAACTCGATGGTCTGGCCGTTGCCGGGCACAGAGAGCGTTCCGGCGACAACCTGCCCGTTCTGCGTCACCTGCACCGTACCGCCGTTGATAGAAGCGGCATTGAGTGGCTTGTTCGCGAACAGCACCACCGGAGACGCATTAGTGCTGACGGCGGTCGCTCCACTGGCCGGGCGCTGCGACACAATAGTCGCGTGCGAGGTGTCGGGCGAAGCGGCCGTGGTGAACTGGCTGGTGAAGCTGGCCAGCGCGTTGCCGCTGAGGTCTGCAGCGCCGGCGATGGCAAGCGTGATCACAGTCGATGCAGGCAGATTCAGGCCCGAAAGCACCAGGGTGCGGTTATCAGCGGAGATGCTGACGCTGAAGCTCTGCTTCACATCGCCCGCCAGCAGGGCGATCGTATTGCTGGTGAGGGTCGATGGGTTCATCGACTTCGAGAAGACGACCGTGACCTGGCCGTTCAGACCGACCGCGGTCTGGCCGCTGGATGGTGTGACCAGGACGACCGTGGGTGCCGTCGTATCCACCGTAGCTGCGGTCGTAAAGCTGGCCGATGCAGAAGAAGTGTTGTTCCCCTGCGGATCCTGCACGGAGCCGTAGAAACCGACGTAGATGCGGACCGTAGCTCCGCCAGGCAGAGCTGTGAGTGGAGTAAATGTGACTACCGCACCCGCCACCTTGTAGGTGCCGGCGACCACATATCCGTTAGCCTGCACCTGCACAGAATTGCTGTTCACCGTGATCGGATTGACCGCCGCCGAGAAGGTGAGAGTCACCGCGGACGTCACCGGCACATTGGTGCTCGCGTTCACCGGCGTGATGCTGACCACGGTGGGTCCGGTCGTAACCGAGCCGGTCGAGCTGGACGTGGTGAAGCCGCTGGTGAAGGAGGTCGCAGGATTGCCGGCCAGGTCCGTAAAGTTGCCCACCGCCACCGAATAGGCCGTACTGATGGCGAGCGTATTCGCCGGAGTGAAGAGCAGGGTCGTCGAGTTCGGCACGCTGACTGTGCCGGGCACATTCACGCCTCCCGCGGTAACAACGATGGCATTGCTTCCCACGCTGGCGGTGCTCACCGGCTCGCTCAGCGACACTTCCACCACAGCGTTCACGGCAACACCCGTCGCGCTGTTCTGCGGACTGACCGCTGTCACAGTCGGCCCGGTGCCCTGCGTTCCGGAGCCGGTCGTAAAGCAGCTCGAACCGCTGCCGGAAAGCGCGTTGCCCTCGAGGTCCTCGACGCCCGAGAGATAGACGCAGTAACTCGTGTTGGCGAGCAGAGCCGAAGGTGTCAGCGTGACGCTCAGCGTATCGGCCGATGGCATGATCGTTGTTGCCACCGGGAACGAGCTGCCCAGGTTATTGGGATAGAGCTCCACGTTCCTGGCGGTCAGCGTCACCACATCCACCGGTTTGCTGAAGCCGATACGCATCTGCGCATTCAGCGGGACCGACGTGGCGCTGTTGGCCGGCGCGAATGACGTGACCGTAAGCGTATTCTTGTCCACCACGCCGGCCGTCTGGAAGCTGAAGCTGCCCGCGTTGTCGAGTCCCAGACCGGCGATGTTGGTGATGCCTCCGCCAATCGTGACGGTATACGTGACATTCGCCTGCAAACCGCCGACCGGCGTCATCGTGACGCGCATGTCTCCACTGGAAAGCGCAGTCTGCAACTGGATCGGCGTGCCATTCTGCGACACCGTGATGTTCGGCGCAGCCGTGGTGATGTTCAGCGGCTGATTGAATTCCAGATCCACAATGGCATTGACCGGAATACCCGTCGCGCCGCTAACCGGGCTGCTCGCCATCATGTGCGGAGGCGCGGTCTCCGGTGTATAGCCCGTGGTGAAGTAGAAGGTATTAGCCGCAGCCAGATAGTTGCCGACTGTGTCCTTCAGTGCGGTCGTAAGCGTGACGGTGAATCCGCGTCCCACAGGCATCGGAATGGTTGGAATGAAGGACGCAGTAAGACCCGACGCATCTACCTGCACCGTTCCGGAGATATTTGCGCCCACGGTCTGGTCATACAGGGTGAAGGTGGTTTGGTTCAGCGTCGCCGGGTCCATCGCCTTTGAGAACTGCACGGTGTAGTGCGCGTTGGTCGGCACGAAGGTGGAGTTGTTCTCCGGGTCAACCAGCTTCACAGTCGGGATCGACGCATCGACCGTCGCGCCTGTTGTAAAGGTGCTGGTGTACGGCACCGTCATCAGGTTGCCGGCAGCATCGCGCACGCCGTTCACCTTCACGGTGTAAGTGGTATTCGAGGTGAGCGGAACCGACGGTGCGAACGTAATCGAAAGTCCGTCGCTCGACCCAGTCACGCTGCCCGTGATGGCTCCATATGGCCCCGAGACCGTGACCACTCCGGGCACCACTGTATTGCCGCAGCAGGTGCGGTTGAGGTAGCCCTGCAAGGTGGAAGCTGCGATCGCCAGGGACGTCGCCGACACGGTCGTGTTCGAAGCAAGGGCCGTACCGATGCTTGCCTGCGCCTGCGCAAGCGACACGCCGATCTGCAACGGCTCCCCGAAACGCACCACCACGACCGAGTTGATGAAGACCGCGGAGGCGCCATTGGCGGGGGAGATCTGCACCACACCCGGGGCTGCGCGATTGGGGTTGCGCGGACTGAGATTGTTCTGGAAGTCATACAGCGCGGTACTTCCGCTGCCGCCCGGATCGGGTCCGGCGGAACTTGCGCTCAGCGGATTGAGTGCGTAGAAGACCTGCCAGCCATCCGCCAGGCCTGCGTTCGAGGTCTGCGGATTCAGCGGGTTGGTGCCGAGCGCGATCTCCACTGCGTTGGTCACACCGTCGCCGTCAGCATCCCCGTCTGGATCGATCACCTGCAGCGTGTTGCTGGTGTTGGCGATCGTGCTCGACGAACCGGCCGCGTTCGTGGCCAGTAGCGTGAAGCTCCCCTTGACGCCTGCGCCAACGGTGAGATTCAGCGTCGCAGAGGTACCGCCGCTGGCCACGCTTACCGAGTTGATCGCGATGGAAGGCGGTGTAAACGCCGGAGCGAAGCTGAAGGTTGCTCCCGTCAGGTTGGCCCCGCTGACAGTGAAGCTGGAGATCGTCGTCGCAACGTTGCTCGAGACCGTGAACTGCGGACTGACCGAAAGCACCGCCGGGCTGGCAACGATGGTGTACGGAGACGTCGATGTCGCTGTCGCCGAGCCCACAGTTACCGAAAGCGGCCCGGTGGTCGCGGTGGTTGGGACGATCGCCGTCAGGCTGGTGCTGGACGCCGCTACGACCGTGGCCGGCACGCCATTGAAGGCGACCGCGTTGGACGCCAAAGTGGAGCTGAAGTTCTGCCCCTGAATCGTAACCTGCGCCCCCACGGGCCCCGACCCCGGTGTGAAGTTGAGGATCGCGAGCGTGCCCGCGCCGGGCGCTGTCCCGCGCGTAATCGACGTCATGTTGCCGTTGCCATCGTAAGCGTAGGTCAACTGGATGCCCGATCGATCGACGGCTTTAGAAAGACGGGCGAGATCGTCGTAGTAGTAATTAACGATCCCTTGAGCGAACGCATCCCTGTGTGCTCCGGCAAAGCCCGCAGCCAGGTACAAACCGAGAAGGAACCTGCGCCATACTTGGGCTTTCACGTGGTCTCCGAGGCAGCAACGCTTTTAGTCTTGCATTCGTCCCGCCGGTGTCGCTTATGTTCCGCTTGGTTATTCCTGTCGTTCCGAAAAGTAAGTATCGATGAACATCTCTGCCCCGAAACCGCCGAGCCGTTTCAGTAACTTCCCGCTAAGACGCGGGCCCCCGTCGAAACTGTTCTGGAAGTGCCCGCACCACCAGATGAAGTGACAAAAGCTCTCTAGCGTTTGGAGAAGATTCCATTTTGGCTCGAGGATGTCCAGCAGGTAAGTCAGTCCTTCTTCCAGCGATGTCCACTCCATTGACATGTTGCTGGAGCCGGCCCCATTGAAGGCCCAGAACGGCGTTTCCTGCAACTGCTTCCCGGATGTTCTGGATGCCACACCCGCTTGACAGGGCCGCAAACCCAGCAGCGAAGTCACATGAGTGACATCGAGCTGACTTCCCATTATTCGGAACTCGATTGTGTAGACATGCGATTGCATATACCCACCACTTAGAAAGCAAAGACAAGAGGTGCGGCAGCTCCGCCGGTAAGGAGGATTGCGCCACCAACGACAACTACTCCAGCTCCGATGACGAGCCCGGGATGCTGCCCAATCCAGTCGCCTATTTCAGAAAATAAATTCTCATCGTCGACATCGTCCCGTTCTGGGTCTCCCTTGGGATCCTTACATTTGCCATTACGGTCGGGCGATCCCTGATTTCGCCATTCCTCGTAAGCTTCCTCGATCTCTTCCTTGGTCGCATCTGCGTCTCCGGGCCTCTTCCAGTAGCGGTGGAACCATCCCTGGAAATCCCGGTCGTTGTACCCGTACCATTTATCGCCGGGCGCATATCCGGAGGGATCTGACGCAGCGAGTGGATTTCCCAGCGCATACGCAAAGGGGTTCGCGCCGGCCGCAAGGCCCATGGGATCTTCGCTGATGAAAACTCCTGCGGCGGCGTCGTAAAAGCGCGCGCGGTTGTAATAGATGTTCCCCTGAGCTTGTACCCGTCCCGCGTAAGAAAAGGGGAACTGGGAAGGTGCTGATCCCGCAGTCTCGCCGTACGGTTCGTAATACTGAGTAGCACCGACATTTCCCATGCTGTCCGTGGTAGCAATCACGCTTCCAAGCGCGTCCTTCAAGCCGAACGCGACACTGCCGGACGAAGTGATCGACCCTATGTGGGAGTCGAGATACCTTCCCGTCAGCACCGAGGACGACACGCCCGAAGGATCGGTCAGCGCAACTACGTTGTTGACGCTGTCAACGACAAACGTCTCAGTGCTGGTGGTTCCTCCGACTGTCTTACGCAAACCCAGAAGATTGTTTGCGTAATCGTACTGAAGAACTGTTTGCATGCCCGTGGAACTGGAAATGGAACTCAGACGATTGCGGGCATCCCATGAGTACGTTGTAGTCGCTCCCGAACTGACTTCGGAGGTCCGGTTTCCGTTTGCGTCGTAGGTATACGTGATAGCCCTGTGCGTCAGGAGTTCGCTTGCCGCATCCGACGTCCTGCTCGAAGATAGTGTTGTGAGGGACTGGCTAAGATCGTTGCCAACGGCAGATCGGTTTCCTCCCAAATCATACGTGTAGCTCTGTGAATCTAATATCGTCGCGCCCTTTGCATGCACGATGGCCAACAGTTGCCCAGTAGAGTCGTAACTGAAAGTGCTGTTGACTCCGTTGCTTCGCGAAACCCCAATCGGCATATTCCGCACGTCATAGGTGTAGGAAGCACCGAGGCCGACCATGGACGCGGAAAGCATGTTTCCCGCTGGGTCGTAGGCGTAGCTCACGGCATTATTGCCCACGACTTGCTCCGCCGCCACCCGACCTAAACCATCGCGAGTGTATCGAATTACTCCAGTGGGGCCGCTTTGCTGGAGGACTCTGCCGGATAAGTCATACTTATAGGTAAAACTGCCGTCCAGGGTGTCATCCACTTCAAGCAGCCTGCCTGCCGAGTCGTAGAGGCGATTGACGGTGGAGTCAGTGTAGACAGTCTTGACGAGCCGATTCAGAACGTCATAGCTAGACTTGGTGACCTGTCCCCTACGATCGGTGAACTGCGTCAGGTTGGAATCCAAATCGTACACATACGTCTGTGTCTTGCCGAGGGGGGATGTACGCGCAACAAGTCGGCGGCGCGCGTCGTACGTGAACGTGGTTACTGCGCCCTTGGGGTCCGTCACGCTAAGAAGATCAGAGACCGCGTCATAAGAAAGTTTGGTGATGTTCCCTAGCGGATCTGTGACGCTAACAACACGGTCGAGTGCGTCGTACGCCGTGAATCCTTTGCGCCCGAGAGCATCCTGGATCTGTGTGATGCGGCCTAGACCGTCGAAGGTAAAGTAAGTCGAAGCGTTCAGAGGATCGGTAACTGTAGAGATGTTCCCGAAAGCGTCGTACCCGATCTTTGTCGTGGCCCCGGCCCCATCCGTCGTGGCGATTGGCTCTCCGAACGCGTCGAATGCCATCTGAACTTTGTGCCCGTTCGCATCCTTGATTGAAGTTGGGTTCCCGTTCGCGTCATACACGGCCGACGTGGTGTTGCCCACCGGATCGGTGACCGAGTTCACCTTGTTGAACCGAGTGTCATACGCCATCGTCGTCTTGTCGCCCAGCGCATCGGTCATGCTCGCGACGTTGCCCAGCGAGTCGAAGGTATAGTGCACGTCGCCCTTGGTGGTATCGCCGCAGACGGGGCACGAGCCGGTGCCGGTGTAGTCGCTGACAAGATTGAAGTGCGTAGGATCGTGGGTGAGCGTGCGGATCTGGCCGGAGGCGTCCGTGACGCTCTGCAGGAAGCCTTGCATGTCGTAGCGATAGGTCGTCTGCTTGCCCAGTGGATCGGTGACTACGGTCTGCAGCACCGGGCTGGTCGCATCCTTCGGATTCTGCAGCGTGTAAGCGAACTTGAAGATGCCGCCATCTGCCTGAACCTGTTGCGAAACGCGCCCGTCGAAGCTCTCGTTGTACGTGTTCTGCTCAATCACCACGCCGCGCGGATCGGTGACAGTGGCGAGGTTGATGCTGCCATCGTAGGTGTAGGTGGTCACACCGCCGTTGGCGTTGGTGAACGTTGAAAGCGCGCCCGCCGAGTTATACGCATAGGTGAGTTTGCGACCGATCGGGTCGACAATCTGCGTGATGCGATTGGTCGAATCGTAAGTGAAAGTCAGGCTACGCCCGACAGGGTCCGTTGCCGTCAGCAGTTGGAACGGGTTCGATGGATTGATAGTCAACGTGGTCTTGTTGCCGTTCAAATCCGACATCGAGGTAAGGAAGGCGACTCTCGAACCAAGGGTCGTGAAAATCTGGAAGCCCCAGACCGAGCCGTCCACCCACCTAAGGCTGAAAACACCGGTCGTGATATTTCCGGTGATAATGGCGCCGCGCAGCGTGGGAATGCTGGCGTTGAAGAAGCTGCCGTCGGCTGCCTGCTGGAAGTTGTACTGGTTGCCGTCAGGCATCACGAGACCGACATAGCCCTGGCCTTCCAGCAGCGGGAAGGTATTGATCTGGTACGCATAGTTATGCGAGGAGCCGCGTCCGAAAGGTCCGGAGTTCGAGCTCTGGCTGCGATAGGTGCGGTTGATGATGAGCCCGCCGCGTCGACCGCCGATCTGCACGTCGGTCGCAGTGAAGCTCACCAGGCCGGAGCCCAGGTCCACCGGATCGCCGGCCGTCCCTCCGCCGCAGCCACAGGGCGGAGCGGGATTGATGTTGGGCGGAGGCGACGAGGCCGGGCCGTGCCAGTCGAAGTGCACCAAGCCATAGGCGTGGCCGGGATGATTCGGGTCAGCATCAGCGATAAATTCGCTGCCGTCGCTTGAAACCGTGCCGGTGCCGTAGGGCACCATGTAGCCGTGTGTCGGGTCGAGCGTCACGAACATGACGCTGGTATTGGGCGCGATACCCAGTGAGTTGGGGAAGTTGACCGCCACCGGCTGACTGGCGACCGCGTTCGCCGGCTGGAACGCGACGATAAACGGCATCAGCATGCCGGTCGTCGGCATCTGCTCCGGCAATCGGTCCAGCGGGATCGAGATCGCGACGAGCGGGAACGGGTTCGGCTGGCTGCCGTCATCGAGCGACAGCGTGGTGCCCGCGTAGACCGTCGCCTTCACGCCCGGGATGGTGTGCAAGTAGAAGACCTGATCGGTGGCAGAGTTCTGCTGCACCATCACGGTCTCGGCGTTGTCGATGCGTGGCAGGTGCACCAGCACCGGCGAGGCAGTCACCTTGCCCGAGGTGAGCGTATAGGAAAGATTGACCCCGGCATACTTACCCGCAGGCGCCGTCGCCGTGTTGCCGTTGTACGAGATGAGTTGCGGGCCCACGCAGGCTGCAGGCAGATTGCTCAGCACAAAGTTGCCACCGCCATCCGATAGCGTGCTGCCCGAGCACCCCGTCGAGTTGCCTTTGTCGTCGACGCCGAGGAAGGAGACGGTTACGCCCGCCACAGGCTCCTGCGCCGCATCGTCGACCACTGTCCGACCCAGGAACGTTGTGGTCGGGGCGGTGACGTTCAGGTTGGCGGCTGCGGTCTGCATCGCCGGCAATCCGTCGATGGTCGCCGACGCGGTAACAGTCAAGGTGGCGCTGCCTACCGGCTGGCCGGAGGGCGCCGTCAAGGTCAGCAATCCAACCTGACCGACCCCGATCGCCGACGGTTGGAAGCTGGCCGTTACGCCGGAGGGCAATCCGCTGACGCTCAGGTTGGCGGTGCCGCTAAAACTGTTGGTGCTGGTGATCGAGACGCCAAGCGCTGTCGACTGCCCCTGGATCAGGGTGCTGCTGCCAGGCGCAACAGCAAGTGCGTAGCTCGATGACGCAGTCACGGTCAGCGCCGAAGGCGAGGTCGCCGTCTGCGAGCCCGCCGTGACGGAGAACGCACCGCTGGCAGCGCCGGAAGGAATCACGAACGTGAGGCTGGTAGGCGAGACGGTGCTGACCGGCGCCAGGATGGTGCCTCCGCCGAGTTGTGTCAGTTGCACCTGCGTGGCTGAGCCGATCGGAGGTGCGAGGTTGTTTCCGTTCACCGTAACCAGGGTACCCACCGGACCGGAAGCCGGCAGGAAATTCGCAATGGATGGCGCCGCAACGCTGATCGCCGCGCCAACCTTGGCGCTGGCGCTCGCGCCGTCCGTCGCGGTCACACGTAAGGTCACCGTGTATTGCCCACCCAGGCCGTACGCGTGCGTCACCGAAACGCCAGCGCCCGTCGAGCCATCGCCGAAGTCCCACGCATATGTCAGCGTCTGGCCAGTCGGCGCTGTGGAGAGCGAGCCCGTAAAGGCAACCGCCACTCCTGCTGTGCCCGTGTAAGGCCCGCTCGGGTTCGCCACTGGCAGCGGAGTGCCCGGACGCTGTGCCAGCGTGGCCGTCTGCACTGCCGCCGCCTGGGGCGTGTTTACCGGCGCGGCCAGCCCCACAAACTCGGTAAGCGTCTGCACCAAAGAACCGGCCGTCACTGGCGCGCCATTTGCCACCCACACATTGCCCGACGCGTCGATACCAAGAGCCCGCGGCGACGAAAGACCGCCTCCCGTGTATCCCGTCGCTGGGCTCAGCGCGGCACCCGAGGACGACAGGGCGGAAAGCGCGTTGCCCTTGGCATCGGCCACCCAAAGATTTCCGCCGCCGTCGATTGCGTCTGCACTCGCGCCCGTCAGGCCTGCTCCTGTAAATCCCGAGGAAGACGAAATGGGAATGCCGGCGGTGCTCAGTTTCGCAACCTGTCCCAGGCTCGCATCCGTCACCCAGACATTCGCCAGGCCGTCGATCGCCACCGCTGACGGATTGCTCAGGCCGCCGCCGAGAAAGCTCTCCGAAGTCACCGGCGACGCCGTGGGACTGAACTTCGTCACCGTCCCGGAGCCATTGCTGATCCACGCATTGTTCGAAGCGTCGAACGCAATCGCGGACGGCTGATTGAGTCCCAGCGTCGAGAAGATCGCAGGAGTTCCGGTCAGATTCGCTGCCGTCAGTTCGGCCAGGCTGTTCCCGCTCTGGCTCACGAACCAGACGTCGCCGGCACGGTCCATGGCCGCCGCGGAAGGCGCCGGCACGCTCTGCACCGGACCGGTCGCCACCTGGATTGTGCCCGACGCATTCACGTTCAGCGCGACCGCAGAGTTGTTGTCGTGGTTCGCGATCCAGGCGTTGCCCAGGGAGTCGACCGCCACACCCGACGCTCCGTTGATACTCGTCCCGGCGAACGGGCTGTTGCTCGCCGGAACGCCCGTCGGCGAAAGCCGGCTAACGCTTGAGGTACTTCCGCCGGTGCCGTAGTTTGCAATCCACAAACTGCCTGAGCCGTCGACGGCGAGCGCCGCCGGCGCACCTCCGCCAGAGGCAAAGCTCAACGCCACCGTCCAGTCGTTTGCTGCCGAGACGGTCGGCTGGAATGGCGTGAACGTGGGCGCAAGCAGCAGCAGCGGACTGACGTGATATCCCGGGTTCAACGCGATCTGGAGCGCGGACGCAAGCACGTTCGAAGGCGCTCCGGTCGTCGTCGGCGCGACCGTCGAGAAGAGGGTGGCGCAGGACGCAGAGCTCGCCCCTGCTGAGTTGACACACGGCGATATGATGTTGGCCAGCGTGTTCAGCTTCGCCTGCGGAACCAGTCCGTTCCCCTGGGGCGTGACCGTGCGTGCGGTTCCGCTGGTCACGTCTGCCAGATTCGCCAGCGTGGCGAAGGCGTTGCTCAGGCCGGTCGTACTCGTGCCGTAGGAACCGATCTGGCCGTTCGGGCCCATGAACTGCGCCAGCGCATATACCGAGGCGACGGTCGTCAACTCATTGATGGAAGTGAAGGTAGCGGCGGTCAGGTCTCCGCAGGCCCCCAGTCCCGCCATCAGCAGCAGTGCGCCGTTGTTGGTGCCGGCCGCAAGACCCGGATTCCCGCCGGTTGCCGTGATGTACACCAGCGTGCTGTTCCCCGCGGCGGCATTGGCGCAGCTGTAATTTCCCGTGATGGAGAAGGTCCCGTCAGCACCCGTGGTCGCCGCGCTGCCGAGCGGCGCAGCGCCTGTGCCATAACCCGTGGTTCCAACCTGCCATAGCTGCACGGTGGAACCCGATACAGGCTGCTGTCCACCCCGAACGCGCCCGGACAACGTCGTGCCCGTGTGCGTCGCAGGATTCAGGGATGGTCGTCTCGCCGCCATTCAAAGCACATCCGGCCATCGCTGCGCACAACGTAGTCAGCAGCGCAACGCGCCCTGCGGCGTGGAGAACCGGAATGTGTTGAGGGAACGAACGCAAACGGACCGAGATGAAACGCAACATCACACACCCTCGCAGAGACGAAGCCGGGAACGAGCAGAACCGCATGTCTTGGCCGAAATGAAATCGTTGGGCTGTATCCTGCGCCTATGGACGCGCAGTTCAGCCGTCTCCCCACCACCCGCATGGAGACATGAAACCTTGGTCGAATCAACCCGGAGTACAGGGGCCCGACGAAGCGAAATGAAGGGAACGTTCGTGAGAGTTACATGCCATGGTATATGTGTCAAGTGGATTCGACATCAGCTCGCAGGAAACCTTCAATGTTGTAAGAATCGACGCGCAACGTGCGTGCGGTGGTAACGATCTGCATCAGGAGTGGGGCAATGGCTGGGATCACACGACGAGGTTTTCTGGCCGCCGGCGCGGCTCTGCCCATGTGGAATGGCTTCGCTGGTGCGTCGCCCACCGCCGCACCGCTCTCCCGCGCGCAGCAGAGCAAGGCTCTGCGCATTCGCGCCGCAGAACGGCAGAGCGCGCGACCGCAACCTGCGTTCACGTCGAACGGTGACGAAGACGCGTTGCCTCTGCGCATCGGATGCTATACCAAGGGCTTGCCCCATAACGGTCTGGGCGAAGTGGAAGAACCTGCCTACCAGGCCCTGCTGCATGCCATGCAAACCGGCCAGTTCGCGGATTTTGAACGCATCCCGCGCGCCGGAGGGCGGACGCTCAGCAATCCGCAGTCCTCTTTCTGCTTCCATCTGGAAGGCGGCGATCCGCACTCCTTTGCGGTAGCGCCCGCACCTTCCCTCACCTCGCCCGAGGCTGCCGCGGACATGGACGAGATGTACTGGCAAGCGCTCTGCCGCGACATCCCATTCGCCGACTACGCGCACTCTCCGTTGATAGCCCGCGCCGCCGCGAGTCTCAACAGGACCCCGGCAAACGTCTTTCGCGGACCGCGCCCCACCGATCTGGCAGGTCCCTACCTCTCGCAATTTCTGCTCAAGCCCATCCCCTTTGGCGCGACCCGCGTGGAGCAGCGCTACACCATGCCTAAGCCCGGAAGCGACTTCATGACCACCTTCAGCGAGTGGTCGCAGCTGCAGACCGGCTTCACGCCTTTCCGCGAAGCAGAGTACGACTCCACACCCCGCTTCTTACGCACCGGGCGCGATATCGCCGAGGTGGTTCACTACGACTTCCCCTTCCAGGCCGGACTCTCCGCTGCGCTCATCCTCGTCAACTCCAGCGCGAAATCCATCCACAACTGCAACCAGTTCCGCAGCGGTAACAATCCGTACCGCTATTCCACGGTGGAAGACGGCTTCGTCACCTTCGGCCCGGCTGAGGCTACCGACTGGATGGGGCGCGTCACCACCGCCGCGCTCAAAGCGACTTACTTCCAGAAGTGGGCGGTACATCGGCGCGTGCGGCCGGAAGAACTTGGCGCCCTCATCCACAAAACACGCACCGGACGCAAGGCGTACCCCTTGCATCCATCCCTCGTGCACTCGGACGCCGCCGACGCGGTCTTCGCCGCCACCGGCAGCTACCTGTTGCCGCAGGCGTACCCCGAAGGCTGCCCGCTCCACCCCTCCTACCCCTCCGGCCACGCCGCCATCATCGGCGCCTGTGCGGTGGTGTTGAAAGCCTGCTTCGATGGCTCCATGCTCCTACCCGGGTGCGTCGAGCCCAGCCCCGACGGGCTGCACCTCGTCCCCTGCAAGGACTACTCCCCGACAGTCGGCGCCGAGATCGACAAGCTCGCCTTCAACGTCGCCATGGGCCGCGGCTGGGGCGGCATCCACTACCGCACCGATCACCTCGCCGGTCTCAAGCTCGGCGAAGACGTCGCCATCTCCATCCTGCAGGACATCGCCGGCACCTACTCCGAGGCCTTCCACGGCTTCGCTCTCACGAAGTTTGATGGCACCCGCATCGTCATCACACCCGACGGCGAGATCGCTTATCCCGCATAGTGACCCTCGATGCGTACACCCAAGCGGATCGTCTTCGATGAAGATGCAAATGAGCAAAGACAACAAGGAACTCTTGTCCGCACTCAGAGAGCATAGCCTCTTGTATCTTTTGGTCGGCGCCATGCCACCACATTCGTGATGCCGGCAGAGCCAGAATCCCCGTAGTCGCGTTCGTTCCGCTTACTGGTCTTCCGGAGATTGCTGCCTCAGTGCAGCAGCGTTTCTTCGCTGCGCAGCCGCAGCACGCGGTCCACGGCATACGGAGCCCGGCGGTCGCTCGAGTGGAAGTGGCGCACCTGCAACTCGCCCAGCAGCCCGATACCCATCATCTGGATGCCGCCCAGAATGAGCACGATTGCAATCGAAAACAGCGGCGCGTGATCGGCGTGGACATCGCCGTGCGTCAGCAGCTTCAACAGAAAAAGCGACCCGGCAATGATGCAGCCGGCCACAACCCCCAACGCGCCGACCGAGCCAAAGAAGTGCAGCGGCCGCGTCATATACTTCAGCAGAAAGCGAATCGTCAGCAGATCGAAAAAGACCCGGAACGTCCGCGAAAGGCCATAGTGGCTCTTCCCTGCCGTACGCTTCGGGTTCGAGATCGGAATCTCGCAGATGCTGGCGCCATACCAGCTCGCCAGCGCCGGGATGAAACGGTGCATCTCCCCATACAGCGGAATCGATTGAATGATGTCGCGTCGATATGCTTTGAACGTGGTGCCGAAATCGTGGATCGGCACGCCGGAAAGCCATGCCATCAGGCTGTTGGCTGCGGCCGAAGGAATCCGCCGCAGCAGCATATTGTCGCCGCGCTGCGAACGCCAGCCCGAGACCACGTCGTAGCCTTCTTCCAGCTTCGCGAGAAACAGCGGCACCTCCTGCGGATCATGCTGCAGGTCGCCATCCATGGCCAGGATGTATTCGCCCTGCGCATGGTCGAAACCCGCGGCAAGCGCGCTCGTCTGGCCGAAGTTGCGGCGCAGCTTGATCACCAGAACACGCGAATCCACTGCCGCAATCTCTTCCAGCAGGCGATAGGTGCGGTCGCGCGACCCATCGTCCACGAAGACCAGTTCGAAGGTGTCACGGCCTTCCTGCATCACCTGCTCCATGACGGCCTTCAGCCGATCGTAGAGCGCAGTAACGTTGTCTTCTTCGTTGTGAAACGGAACGACGATGGAATAGCGAAGCACGTTCCAATGATACTCCCGATGCCTTTGTTTCCCAGCGCAAACGAGCGGGGCAGCCCGCCGGCTGCCCCGTCCAGCTTGCGTCGGGGCCGCCCTACACGGCCTGGGCAGCAGGTTTACGGCCGAACTTCAGCACAGCCAGCCCGAACAGCACCAGCACGCCGCCGGACAGGCCGAACAGCGGCAGGCTCGTGCCGGCCGACGGCATATCCTCCGCAGCCGCGGTCTTTGCCACCAGCAGCGTGCCGGAAAGCGGCGGTGTTGCCGTGGCGCTGGCAGCGGTGGCTTCGGCCGCTGTCGTCACGATCGTCGCTTCCACCATCATGTCCGGCTTGATCTCCGAGATCTTCAGCGGCTTGCCGTCCACCATAAAGGTCGTTCCGGCAGGCACCGCGAACTCCTTCACCCCTTCGCTCAGCAGCAGCGTCACGCCATCCGGCGGGGTCACGGCATACACCTTGCCCTTCACCACGGTCACCGACGAGACGATCTGCGGGTCGAAGCCGGTCGAGACTGGAGCCGTCAGCTTCGTGCCGGGCTTCAACTCCGCCAGCGCAACCTGCTTGCCGCCAGTCGTGAACTTCACGCCCGAAGGCACGGTGTAATTCAGCAGCTTTCCATCGGACGACTTCAGCACCAGGTCGTTGCCGCTGACGTACACCACGGTCGAGCTGGGACCGGACGTCGGTTTGTCCTGCGCCATCGCGGGAGCAAGAAACGACGTGGCGATGACGACGGCGGAGGCTGCTTTCAGGGCAAAGGGTCTCTTCTGCATGATCAATCTCCTGTATTGGATGGAACGGAACTGGATGCGATCTCTGCTGCGGTGGCCGGCGTCGCCTGCACCACGTAGCGCTGCGGCGCGGGACCGATGTAATGAAACGGGAAGCAGGTTACGAGCGTCAGCGCCGGCACTGTTGCACGCGCAAACACCGACGTATCGGCAGCGTCGACGACCCGCACGCGGCGGACAACATAGCGCTCCGTCCGGTGTGTCGTGGCGCCGCTGGCCGCCGAAAGCACCGGCCGTTCCAGCTCGACAACATCCCCCGCCGCAATGTCTTTCAAAGGCCGGAAGAAGCCATCGCGATGCCCGGCAATCGCGACATTTCCCCGCTCGCCCGGAAGCGCCGTACCCTCCACATGCCCGACCCCGCGATTCAGCACGAGATCGGAGGTACCTTCAAGCACGGGCACATCCACCCCGAGGCGCGGCACCCGCAGCACCGCCTCAGGCGGCGCCATCTGCACGCTCAACGTGCGTTCGTAGGCGCGAATCCGCGCGCTGTCCCACTCGCGATTGGCGGTGCTCCGCGCCCGAAACCGCGCCACCTCCAGATGCGACATCACCGCGCCATAAACCGTGGGTACCAGGTAGACCCCGAGCAGCAACGTGCCTGCGCCCACCAGCAATCCGCCCAGCCTGCGCGTCGTCTGTGGGTTCTGCGGGCTCATGCGCGGTTCCTCCGGGCACTGCAGAAATCTTGGTTGAAAGAGAGTCTACGAAAGTCTACCAAGAAAACCGGGCCGCGGGGAAATGACCGCATGCAAACAGCCGCGGCCGAAGCCCACTCACAAGGAGTCGACATTCGGCCGCGATGATTACCGCATCAAGCGAGTTCTAGAAAAACACGCTCAGGTTCAACTGCAGCTTGCGTCCGTTGGTGGAGGTGTTGGCGTTGTTGCCGAACGTCGAAAGCACGCGCCCAAAGTTCGACAGTCCCGTAACCGGATTCACGCCGCCATACGTGCCGCCACCTGCAGGGCAGGACTCCTGCGAGCCCGCCTGCGTGGTGCTGATCGATGTCGTCGAGCACGAGAACGACCCGTTCGGGTTTGCCAGGTTCGGCGTGTTGAAGACGTTGAACGCCTCCGCCCGGAAGTTCACGCGCATCCCTTCGCGGATGTTCGAGCAATCGGGAAGTCGCGCCCCATGCGTCATGTCCGTCATGATGTAGCCCGGCCCAACGAACGCGTTGCGCCCCACTGGCGAGAACGTGCCCGACATCGGGTACGTGAACGCATCCAGGTTGAAGTACTCGTTCACCTTGTCGATGCGATGCCGGTTTGAAGGCAGTTTGGGACTGACTCCGGCCAGCAGCGCCGCACGCTGGTTCGGCTCCGCCACGTAGCGCCGAGTCGTTGTTGATCGTCACGCTGTACGGACGCCCCGTGTGCGCCACATACGATCCGCTGTACACCCAGTTGTTCACCACCGAGCGCACCAGCGCATTGCTTGCCGTCATCTTCGGGAAGCGCAGCGACCCAGCCCACGTTGAAGTCGTGCGTCGCGTTGTTGTCCGAAGGCCCGCGGTCCGACTTCACGTTGAACACATCCGGCACCGCGTTCGAGGTCGTCTGCCCGTTGGTCTGCATGTCGATCGACCGCGAGTAGGTGTACGAGCTCAGAATGGTCAGATAGCGTCCGCCGCGCTGCGTGTACTGCATCTGCAGCGCGTTATAGCTGGAGGTTCCGATGGACTTGATGTCCACCAGGCCCTGGCCGCCGTAGTTGAAGTCCTGGTAGCGCGAACGCGCCGCCTGGCTCTGCGCGTTCGAGCTCGCTGTGTAGCAGTACAGATTCGGATTCGCCGTGAAGTAACCACCGCTGCAATCGTAGATGGACGGATTCAGGTCTACCGGGATCGTCAGCTTGCGCGCAAACTTGCCCACGTAGTTGCTGTCCAGCACACCGGCGTGCGGCACATGCCACTGGAACCCGAAGTTCACCGCCATCACGTAAGGCGTGCGGAAGTTCGGGTCGGGGAAGAAGTTCGAGAACGGGGCGATGAACAGCGGATGCTTGGGATCGAAGCTGGTCGGAATCTGCAGCACCGATCCGTTCGGCGTTCCGTTCGCGTCCACGCCGAAGGTAGCCAGCGGAACAGAGGCTCCGCCCGGAGGCGTCTGGCGTGAAGAAGCTGTAGTGGTACGGCTCGCCGACGCCGACCACGTTCGCGTTGACCGCGTCGAAGAAGATGCCGTAACCCGCCGCGGATCAGGAACTTGCCATTGCCCGTCGTGTCGTAGGCAAAGCCCACGCGCGGCGCAAATCCGTTGTAGTCGGTCGGCACGAGCGAGGGCAGCACGCCGTCGGATCGCCCGGGAAACCCGAGCCCGCCAGGAGCGTTGGTGAAGACCCGTCGACTGCATGCCCAGGCACAAAGGTCGCCGACTGCCCGTGCGGCTCGAACCACTGGAACGGCAGCTCATAACGAACGCCCAGGTTCAACGTCAACTTCGGCGTGAAGCGCCAGTCGTCCTGGAAATAGCTGAAGACGTTGTGCTGAATGCCGCCCTGGATCAGGCGGTTCTGCGCGGTGACGGAGTTCAGCAGGCCGGTCATTGCATCGGCCACGCCGACACCCGTAAAGGTCGTGCTGAACGAAAGCTGACCGGGGTAGTCCATGCGCGTCAGGTACTGCAGGCGCAGAAAGTTGAAGCCCGCCCTTGAAGGTGTGGTTACCCTTCGTCCACTGCAGCGCTTCCGACAGCTCCACATTCTCGTTGATGTGGTCCTGGTAGCCCTGCGCGTGCTGCCCAGCGTAAACTGCGCCCGAGATGTTGATCGCGGGCAGCGTCGGCATGCCGGGCTCCACGAAGTTGCCGCCGAAACGTGTTCAGCGTACGATTGTCGTCCGGGAACTGGGTCGACTCGAACCGCTTGTAGCCGAAGCGCAGCTTATTCAGCAGGCTCGGCGAGATCACCCACTGGTAGCCGATGTTGGCGAAGTTGCTCTTCGCCTGTCTGCGACGTCAGCGCATACGTGGCGATGCCCTGCGACTGGCTGTTGACGCCGAGCGGCGAATCCGAGGTCGACTCGAACAGGTTGTAGCGCACATCGATCGAGTTGCTGCCCGTTCAGGTTGTAATCCATACGGATCAGTGCGTTCTTGTCGCCTGTCGGCGCAGGAGACGAAGACACTGCGAACCCGCCCAGATTCGGCACCGGCACCAAGCGCATTGAACAGGTTCAGCATCACCGGGTTCAGGCACGCCGTCGGAATCTCTGCATACGGCATATACGTCGGCTGAACCTTGCCGGTGTTCGCATAGTTGTTCTTGGCCGCGTAAGTATTAGCCGCCACCAGCAGGTTCACGCAAGGCGACTGCGTCCCTGCGGCAATGGTCCGACTGGCCTGAGCGTAAGCCGAGTTGTACATGCCACCGTAGTGTCGGTGGTCGCGCCGTTGCTGGTTCCGGTCACGTCGTAAGGATTCACGAACTTGCCCGCTGTCAGCACGCCCGACGCATTCGGCGTGGTCACGTCGGAAAGAAAGCTGGCGCAGGTCATGCCCGCAAACGGCCCGGCCGAGTTGCAGGGCAGCGGCGTCTTGCCGTCAGACGAGAGTCCGCGCTCTGCATAGCCAGGAGTCAGCGCGGAAGCCGTCGTCTGCAGACGCCCGATAAGCTGCTGGAACGCCCCGAAGTAGTACAGCTTGTCCTTCAGCATCGGCCCGCCGATGGTGAAGCCGAACTGGTTCAGGTTGTCCTTCGGGTTCACGTGCGAGAGGTAGTCCGCCGCATTGAACACCTGGTTCTGCAGGTAGTCCCACACCGCGCCGTGGATCGCGTTCGTTCCGCTCTTGGTGATCACGTTGAAGACCGAGCCGGCATTGCGCCCGTACTGCGCCTTGTAGTTGTTCAGCAGCACGCTGACCTCCTGCAGCGCATTCGGCGGCGGATAGTTGATGCCCGTGTTGTAGAACAGGTTGTTCCACATCAGGCCGTCGAACAGCATCAGGTTCTGCGTGTTGCGCGAGCCGGAAACCGAGTACGTCGGCCCCTTGGTATCGCCCGTATAGGTCGCCGGCGCATTCACGTCCATCACGCCCGGCAGCAGTGCCGAGAGCGCCACCACGTTGTGGCCGTCGATCGGCAGATCCTCGATCATCTTCTGGTCGATCATCGTCGCCAATCGTCGCCGAATTCGGGTCGATCACCGAGCCGCCGTATCCTGCACCGTAACCTGGTCGGAGGTCGAGCCCGCGGTCAGCGTCAGCAATTCCTTGATGTTCGCGTTCGCATCGACCTTGATGTCGGTGATCACCGAGGTCTCGAAGTTGGGCGCGCCCACCGTCAGCACATAGTTCCCGACGGGCAGGCTCGACAGCGTGTACTCGCCGTTGCCATTCGACTTCACCGTACGATTGATGCCGTGTTCCGTGTCCGCGATCGTGATGCTGGCCCCGGGAACCACCGCGCCCGGTCTTGTCCTGCACGCTGCCGAAGACGTTGCCCGTATTCTGCGCCATCGCCGAGCCGCTCCACAACACGGCGCCGGCGGCGAACAGCAGCGAAAACGCCGCACGCCTGCAGTTCCGGACACGGTCCCCTACACGACCCCATGCGCCGGGGCTCCTCTGCTTCCGAAGAAGCTCAATGCTTTCCATGCCCTGCTCCGCAATTCAATTTCAGATGTTTTTTGGGAGAATCAATGGTCAGACCACATCCGACCGCGAGAAGTATGCGGACTGCGCGGTATCACTGTCAAGTAACTTACGCCTCGAACAACGCACGAACAGCGATTCTGCACGCATCCTCGACGGACCCGCCATCTGCACATCAGGCGCGAACCCTTTGTCAATCCCAAAAAGGAAGTGGTCGACCAATCTTCAGCTACTTCGGCACGTTCCCGCGGCGTCCCCGGCTCTTCCCTGTTTCGCGCACCGGACGCACGGTTCACGCCATTGCGCGATTGACAGGTGTATCTCGTGAACGATACATTTTTGGGCGGTCGGGTGATTTCCCTTGCTTCTACACATCAGTGGTCTTACCACGGGTCTGCCGCACGCACGCAGTCCTCGGTTCTGCCGCTTCGCCGCGCAGCCGGCGTCGATCCGGCGCTCCCGCCCTTCGCCCGCCATGCGTGACGGCGGCCGCCAGTATCCTGTGAAGTTCGTTTCCGTTCCATCCAGCAGCGCAGATCTTTGTTCGACTTTGAGTGGAGTAGCCCCATGAAGGTAGCAGTTTCCCTGGTCCGTCCCGCCCGCGCCGTTACCCGTTTCGCCGCCGCAGCCGCTTCCGCGGCAGTCCTGTCGCTGGGCGCCGGCATGCTCGCCAACCCTGCTGTCGCGCAGGCTCCCATCCTGCTGCCGTATACCATCCAGAACCTCGCCGGCGGCGGCACCTCGGTCGCGATCCCCACGGGCTCGAACCCGCCTGTGCTCTCCACGCCCTGCACCGGCACCAACCAGGTCGGCGTCCAGTACGACCCCTATGGCGATGGCTGCAACGTCTCCTCTACCTCCGTCGTCACGGGCATCGCGTCCGACATCCATGACGTCGTCGTCGACCAGGAAGGCAACGTCTTCTTCCTCGATAACGGCAGCAGCAACGCGCGTCATCCGCCGCATCGACGCGCACACCGGCATCATCACCGTCTACGCCGGCACCTACGCCTCCACGCAGACGCCCTGCTCCGTCACCATCGACAAATACGGCGACAACTGCACAGCCAACGACGGCAAAGCCAACTATGGCAGCCTGACCACCTCCGCCTCCGGCACCGTCACCTACACGCCCGACGGCTACACCGGCGGCTTCGCCAAGGCGCGCGGACTCGCCGTCGCCAAAAATGGTGACGTCTACCTCGCGCAATACTCCGGCAACGTGGTCAACAAGATCAGCGCGCAGACTGGCACTCTTCACGGTAGTCGCCGGCGTGCTCGGCGGCGGCACCGCGGCCAAGCCCACCGGCAACATCGGCCAGAAGGGCTACACCGGCGACGGCGCCCAGGGCAATGTCGCTGCGGTCAACGCGGCTCGCGGCGTAGGGGTCGACTCTGCCGGCAACATCTACATCGCCGACTCCAGCAACAACGTCGTCCGCAAGATCACCGCTTCCACCGGCGTCATCTCCACCGTCGTCGGCGCCTACCCCGGCAGCAACACCAACGCCGTCGCAGGCTTCGGCGGTGATGGCGGGCCGGCAGCCTCTGCAGCTACCCTGCTCAACGTCCCCGAAGACGTGGAGATCGACGCCCTCGGCAACATGTTCGTTGCAGACATGGGCAACGCCCGCGTCCGCGTCGTCTACGCCGGCGGCACTGTCGTCGCCAACCTCATCCAGAAGACCTACGGCTCGGCCCCGGTTGTCGGCAACATCTATACCATTGTCGGCAACGGCTCCTCCACCGCCAACACCAACCCCGGCCCGGTGCTCGCCAATACCGTTTCCATCGGTTCCCCGCGCAAGCTGCGCCTCGATGCCCAGGACAACATCTACCTCGCCGACAACGGCAACAACGTCATCTGGTTCGTAGACGCCGCCACCGGCTACATGCGCGTGGTCGCAGGTCAGATCGGCGTTACCTCGGGCGGCACCCTCTGCAGTGCGCACACCGACGCCTTCGGCGACAACTGCCCCGCCACCCAGGCCACCCTCAACGGCAACTCCGCCATGGGCGTCGCGGTCGATACCCTCGAGAACATCTACATCAGCGATTCCGGCGACGCGCGCCTGCGCAAGGTGGTCACCGACCAGGTCTTCGCTGCGACCCCCGCCGGATCCACTCTCACTCAAACCCTTGAAGTCCACTTCACTGCCAACGATGGCCCCGCCGCAAACGGCTTCGTGCTCACCGGCAGCTCCGATTTCAAGATCGCCAACTCCGCCTGCACCCCGAATCCCGACGCCACCCAGGACTGTCTCCTGACCGTCAACTTCACGCCGTCCGTCGCAGGACCCGACGCCGCCACCCTCACCGTCAACTCCAGCATGAACGGCTCCGCCACCTTCGGACTCAGCGGCGTCGGAAGCGCCGCCTCGGTCGCCTTTGACCCCGGCACCACCGCCTCCTTTGCCACCGCCCTCAAGACGCCGCAGGGCCTCGCGCAGGATGCCGCCGGCAACACCTACATCGCGGACACCGGCAACAATCGCGTGCTGAAGTTCGCCGCCGCAGGAACCCCCACCGTCGTTGCCGGCACCGGAACCAGCGGCTACACCGGCGACAACGGCGCCGCCACCTCGGCCACCCTGAACGCACCGAAAGCCGTGGCCGTCACGCGCACCGGCTTGATCTACATCGCAGACAGCGGCAACAACGTCGTTCGCCTGGTCAATCCCACTAGCGGCTCGATCACCACAGTCGCAGGTGCCGGAACGAGCGTTTGCTCGCTCAGCGTCGACAGCCTGGGCGATGGCTGCCTCGGCACCAGCGCGACCTTCAAGGCACCCGCCGGCCTCACCGCCGATCCTGACGGCAACATCTATATCTCGGACTCCGGCAACAACGTCATCCGCGAGCTCACCGTCAGCGGCTTCGTCTTCTCCTTCGCTGGCGGAGCCTCCGCGGTCTGCGCCTCGGGCGACGTCTTCGGCAACGGCTGCGCCGCCAACGGAGCCCAGTTCCTCAATCCCACCGGCCTGCAGATGGACTCCAACCGCAACCTCTACATCGCCGACACGGGCGATAACGAAGTCCGCGAGGTCCTCAGCAGCAGCGGTACCGTCAAGGTGATCGCCGGGACCGGCCAGGCCGGCGCCTCCGGCAACGGCGGCACCGCCACCGGAGCCCAGCTCAGCGGGCCCACCGGGGTGGCGGTCGATGCCGCGGGCGGCGTCTACATCGCCGACACGGGCAACAGCGCCATCCGCCTGGTGAACGCTGCTGGAACCATCAACACCACCGTCGGCACCCTCAGCGCCAACGGAACCGGCACCCTGCCCGGCTCGGCTTTCGCCGTCCAGCTCGCCAGCCCCTCCGCCGTGGCATCCAATGGCGCCGGCACCCTGGTCGTTCTCGACGCAGGCAACGGCCGCGCCTTCACCGACGCACGCGGCTCGGTGAGCTATAACTTCGGCCGCACGAATCTTGGCGCCACCAGCCCCACGCTGCAGATTCAGGAAACCAGCACCGGCTCGGTCGCAGCCACCCTCAGCGCCACCGGATCGCCGCTCTTCAGCCCCGTTCCCGCCTCACCCTTCGCACTCGCCGGCTCCGGCTCCAGCGGGTGCGCCGCCAACGCGACCCTCGCCCCCGGAAGCTCCTGCCTGCTGACCGCGAGCTTCTCGCCCTCAACCACCCAGGCCGGCAGCTTCAGCGCCACCTACACCGAATCGACCACGAACACGATCAACGCGCCGACACCCTTCATCACATTGAGCGGCACCGGCGCAGTACTCACGTCCACCACTTCCACCACCGTGGTCACTACGCCTGCAACCGGCTCGCCGCAGTACTCCGTGCCGTTCACCGTCACCACCACCGTTACGCCTTCCACCTGCAACACCGCTGCGCCGAGCTGCTTCCCGACCGGCACGGTCACCTTCTACGTCGGCGGAAACGCGGTTGGCCTGCCGGTCACGGTGGCCGCCAACGGCACCGCCAGCCAGTCCATCTCCGGTCTCAACGTCGGCAGCTATAACGTCACCGCGGTCTATAGCGGGGACACCTTCTACGCCAGCAGCTCGGCCACGGCGCTGGTCGTCGCCATCGCCCGCGGCGCCACCACCACGACTGTCACCCTGAGCCCCGCATCGGGCCCGCAGTTCAGCGCCTTCAACATCTCGGCGAAGGTCACCTCCTCCACCTCCAACATCCCGACCGGCAGCTTCACTTTCTTCGCCGGCACCACGCAGATCGGGACCGCAGCGGTCGATGCCCGTACCGGCACCGCTACCCTGCTCGACACCCTCGCGCCTGTCGCCGCACTCACGCCCAGCCACTACCAGAACTACGGCCTGAACGCCGGCACCTACAACATCACTGCGGTCTACAGCGGCGACACCAACTACGCTCCTTCTACCTCCGCCGCGGCGCCACTCAACATCACGGCCGACGCCGCCACCTTCACCGTCTCGCTGAACACCAATTCCGTGGGTACGGCACAGGGTTCCACCTCCACGGTCATCCCGACCATCATCGCCAACAACACGCTCAGCGGCACCATCACCTTCGCCTGCACCAATCTGCCGGCGAACTCCACCTGCACCTTTGGTCCGCCCACCTCGCTCACCTTCGCTGCCGTCCCCGGGGTTCCCGCCGAGCAGCAGAGCGCCATCACCATCTGGACGGACGTGCCCCCCGGCGTCATTCCCACCACCTCGTCGCGCAGCATCGCGCCGCGCCTGCCCTTCCGCGGCTCCGGCGATGTTTCGCTCGCCGCGCTGCTGGGCTGGCCTGTGCTGCTCTCGAGCTTCGCCGGCATCCTGGCCTTCCGCAAGCGCCTGCGGCAGAGCCCGCGCGCCCTCCGCCTCTTTAGCCTGCTCGCCCTCTTCGGCGTGCTGGCCGGCGGTTCGGCCGTGCTCTCCGGATGCTCCAGCTCCAGCGTCAAGTCGGCCCTGACACCGGTCGGCACCTACACCATCAACTTCGTCGCTACAGGACCTGGCAGCACCAGCGTCACCACTCCGATCACGTTCACCGTCGGAGCGGGCGCCCTGGGCCAGTTCTAGGGTCGAGGCGGTAAACTAAGGGCTTGAGCTCGAACCCACAGGACGAATCGAACACCGGAACCGCCGCGGAGCCCTCCGCGGCGGTTTCGTCTTCCGCAGGCGCGAGCGCCGCATCCCCAGGCATGCGGCAACGGCTGGAGTTCCTCGCCGTCTGGGTGATTGTCCGGACCCTCGGGGCCTTACCACGGTCTCTCGCTCGCACGCTCGGCGCAGCCATCGGCGCGCTCGCCTTCCGGCTCTTCGCACGCCTGCGCCGCGTTGGCCTGCGCAATCTCGCGCTCGCCTACCCCGACTGGTCGGAGGCGAAACGCCTGGACATCCTGCATCTCGAGTCTACCGCAACCTCGGCTGGCAGCTCGCCGAGTTCTGCCAGATGTGCCACTACACCCGCGAGCATCCGCCGCGCAGCTTCATCCGCTACGAAGGCCTGGACCATTACCTCGCCGCGCGCGAACGCGGCAAGGGCGTCCTCGTCCTCACCGGCCACCTCGGCGCATGGGAGCTTTCCAGCTTCTTCCACTCGCTCGCGGGCTATCCCGATGGGCCTGGTCATCCGCCGCCTCGACAACCCGCTCGTCGACGCCTTCGTCAACCGCATCCGCTACCCTCCACGGCAACCGCGTCATCCACAAGGACGACTTCGCCCGCGGCCTGATCACCGCCATGCGCGCCGGCGAAACGGTCGGCATCCTCATGGACACCAACATGACCCCGCCGCAGGGCGTCTTCGTCCCCTTCTTCGGCGTCGAGGCCTGCACCGCCTCCGGCCTCGCTCGCGTCGCGCTCAAGACCGGCGCAGCCGTCCTGCCCGGCTTCCTGCTCTGGGAAGAGTCCGAGCGCAAGTACGTCCTGCACTTCGGCCCGGAGCTCGCCCTCGTCCGCACCGGCGACGCCGAAGCCGATACCGCTCGCCAACACCGCGCTCTTCACCGCCACCCTCGAAGCGTCCATCCGCCGCATACCCCGAGCAATGGCTCTGGATGCACCGCCGCTGGAAGACCCGCCCCCCCGGCGAACCGCCGCTCTACTGATGCGATTTCCTCAGATCTTCTGCGCGTGAGGCCATTTTGTTTGCACATGTTTCAGCAATCCGGAATGTTCCACGTGGAACATTCGCAATGCCACCGCGCCAGGCGATCTGAAAGGTCACCGGAGAGCACGCCTAGCTTAAGGGCACGGCTTCAGCCGTGCCATTCAAACCGGCCTGTTACGCGGTTCCAGCCGCTGGGGTACGGTCTTTTCCAGCCGGGGCAAGCACCGCCCAACGGAAAGCGTAAGCTCGCCCAACTAAAGCCTTTGCCCTTGCCCCAATCCGGCTATCAACGCAGAGTGCGCAGGGGAAAACCGCAGTGAAAACCCGAGGCACCCTCTGCGCTTCTCTTTGCGTTCTCCGCGTTCAACTTTTCGCATTCCAAGGTTCAACGATTGCCGCTCAGCCTCCCAGCATTTTGTTTGCACATGTTTCAGCAATCCGGAATGTTCCACGTGGAACATTCGCAATCCCACCGCGCGGCGTCCGGATATGTCATCCTGACTTCCTGTCCGATTCCTTTCCCGTGGAGAGTTTCATGCCCGGCATCTCGCTCCAGGCCATCGCCGACCTGCTCCAACTTCCCGCGCCCGCGGTCTCGGCGACGATCACCCGCGTCTCCGGCATCCCCGCCGCTTCCCCCGACGCCATCGTCTTCGCCTCCGACGACGACACCCTCCAGCAGGCGCTCGCCTCTTCCGCCGGCGCCATCCTCGGCTCCGCTGAACTCCCAAGGCTCAGAACCGCGTCTGCTGCGCGTCAAGGATCCCCGCCGCGCCTTCGCCGAGGTCTACGCCCGCTGGTTCGACATCCGCGGACAAGCCGGAATCCATCCCACCGCGACCCTCGAGCCCGGCTCATCCATCGGCCCCGGCTGCGAAATCGGCGCGGGTGCGTTCGTCGGCGCGGGCGTCACGCTCGGCGAGCACTGCATCCTCGGCCCCCGGGTCGTCGTCTACTCCGGCACCACGCTCGGCAAGCGCGTCAAGGTGCAGGCCGGGGCCGTCCTCGGCTCCGACGGCTTTGGGTACGCGCGCACCCCCGAAGGCTACCTTGGCTTTCCGCAGATCGGCACCCTCCACATCGCTGACGACGTGGAGATCGGCGCCAACACCACCATCGACCGCGGTGCGCTCGGCGAGACCCGGATCGGCCGCGGCACCAAGATCGACAATCTCTGCCACATCGCGCACAACTGCATCCTGGGCGAGAATGTCATCCTGGCCGCGCAGGTGGGCATGGCCGGCTCCTGTGTCATCGAAGACGACGTGATGCTGGGCGGGCAGGTGGGCCTGGGCGAGCGCGTCACCATCGCGCGCGGCGTCATCCTCGGCGGGCAGGGCGGTGTACTACCCGGCAAGCGCATTGAAGGCCCGGGCGTTGTGTACTGGGGCACACCCGCACAGCCCGTCCGCGAGTACCTCCGCTCGCTCGCGCGCATGCGCAAACCGTGACCCCGCAAAGCAAACGCCCCGGAAGAGTTCTCCGGGGCGTTTGGGGGAGGGCTACTGGACGTCCTAGACGAACAGTCCATTCAGCCCGCCGGGGAAGAACACTCCCTTGGCCGGGGTTCCGCTCACTGCGCCTCCGCCGCCGGTCACAATGTTCAGGACCTGCGTCGTGGTGCGCGAGAACGCGATGAAGTTGGTGTTGTCGCAATCCGCAACCTGCGTACGGGTGACGGCCGAGCCTCCGGCCAGCCCGGTCGGTCCCATCGGCTGTCCGCCGGTGGGGGTAAGCAGACCGTAGTCGTCCGGATTGGTGTCGTACGGCCCCGGCGTCGCGGGAGCGGCCTTCAAGGAAAGCGAAGCCCGCAGCGCGGAGATCTGGTCGGTCAGCGTCAGGTAACCCGCCGCATTGACCGGATCCACGTTCTGGATGGTCGAGCGGATGAGGCCGGCGTGATAGGCCTCGACGGCCAGGATGCCGGCCGCGGCCGGCAGGATGGTGGTCTTGTCCGTAATCAGCGGAGCCGCACCCTGGTACGCCGTCACGCCTACGTCCTCGAAGATGTACGCGCCGACGAGGAAGAACGCATCGTTCAGGTACGGGTTGAAGGTGCCGGGGATGCTGGCAGCATTGGCCAGCCGCGGTGAAAGCCACCGGGCTGATGTCGATCGCAGGCTGGGCCACGGCGGCCGAGCCGAGCGCCGTACGCAGGAAGATGACGTGCTTGCCTTCTTCGATTGCGGTTTCGATCGGCATAGGCTTGCACGGCCGGAATCGCAAACGGCACCTTGGTGGCATGCCGATGGTTGCGGTGGTGCCGGTTGTCGTTGTGCCGGCTCCGATGCCGATGCCAGCCGAAGGTCCGCCGGCGCGATGGAGGCCGCGTTGGGCTTGTCGATGGTGGTGCCGAAGGCCGCCATGTAGTAGAAGTTCGCCTCCAGGTACTCAAGGTTGAGGGCGAAGTTGAGGATGTCCGTGTCGGTGTAGGTGGTGACCGTGGCCGCTGCGTTGCGCCGTCTTCGGCATCGCCATGGCGGCCAGTGCAGCGCCTCCGCCCAGCAGCATCGCGCGACGGCTGGCGATGATGTTGTCGAGATCTTTGGTCTCTTGTTTGCCATGTAGATCTTCCTTAGCTCTGTGGTCACTTTGATGTTGCCGTTGAGGCCGCTGGGGAAGAAGCCGCCGGACGAGACGCCTGCCGCAACGTGGTGAACCGGCCGTGGCGAGAAGGTGCCGTAAACGATGTGCAGGACCTGGTCGGTGTTGCGGTGGAAGGCGATGCGCGTTGGCGTGTCTGCCGGGACGATGGTGCTGGTGCGCCGGCCGTGGCAATCGGTCGCGGCGACGGTGCGAGAAGCCGCGCGAGCGGAGTCTCGTTGCCGCCGCCGAGAGCGTGCGCGCAGACCCGGAGACGCGAGTTGACGTAGCAGAGGATACGGGTAGGCCGTGGTGCCCTGGGTGATGGCCTGCGCGGTGCAGGTGCGTGCGCACGTAGCGCGGCGTGGTACGCCTCGACCGCCATGATGCCTGCGGCGGCGGCGAGGATAGCCCGCCGCGATGCCGGCTGCGCTGATCAGCGGAGCGGCGCCGTTGTAGGCCGTTACGCCGACATCCTCGAAGACGAACGCGCCGACGAGGAACGACTCGCAGTTGGCGAACGGGTTGAAAGGCGGAATGGGGATGGCGGTGACGGGCTGCAGGGTAGCGAGTTGGCCGCAGTGACGGCGCCGGCGAATCCGGTAGTCGAGGTCGATGGCCGGGCGGGCGACAGCGGCTGCCGAGGCGCCGAACGCAGGAAGCGAACATGCTGCTGCTCGGTGTAGGCCAGTTCGTTCAGATGTTCTGCTGCGCGGTGGTGAGGCCGCGTGATCTTGGCTCCGCCGGTGACCGTGCCATGGCGACCTGTGCCGATGTCCGCGGTGGCGAGGCCGGAGCCGGTTGCGGCGCGAGGTAGAACTCGGCTTCCAGATACTCGAGGTTCAGCGCGAAGTTGAGAATGTCGGTGTCGGTATAGGCGGTGGTGGTCGGCGTCGTTGCGACGGGGGCTCCGTTGTCGCCGCAGCCGGCCAGGCTGAAGCTGCGGCAACAGCGCCCGCGCCGGCCAGGAAATCGCGGCGAGAGAGTGCCTTTCTGGTAAAGCTCACTGAGTTAGTCCACGGTAATGACCTCTCCTGGTTATGAAGCGTGCGGATCGAGCAACGTATCTGCTGTTGACTGCAATTCGCGTTGGCGCAAATTGGATTGCGAGAGGCTTCAGTCAGGGGGGAAGCACGCTACCCAGCGCGATTGCCAGACACGTCAGATGGCGTGCGATGCACCGGAAGAGGATCGCAGCCGGGAGAATGCCGCGTTGATTGGACGAACACGTTACTTACGGGATTTTACGTACAGGGTCACAGGGTTGGAATGGATTTCGACGCCGCGAACACTAAATGGATGCGACCTGAAAGGTGCATCAGGTCGGCAACCAGCGCGACTTCCTTCTGCACGAAGGGCTCGGCGTAGCGGACGCCGGCCAGCAGGCCATAGTGCCGGGCGGTGGCGAACATGCGTTCGCGGATGTCCTCTTCGGGAACGAAGAGCCCCGCGCCTGTCGGGCTGCGGTCGCCATACTGCGAGCGGTAGGCCAGCAGCGACTGCAGGCGGGTCTCGATGTGCGGCGTGATGTCGACCACGAAGGTGGGGCGCACATCGGCATAGAGCGAGGCGTAGAGGATCTTGTAGGGCCGGTGCGGCGCGCCGTGCTACCGGTCGAGCTCGAGCCGGAGAGGCCGGCGGCGAAGCAGGCCTCGTAGCCCAGCGTGGCGGAGGTGTAGTGGTCCGGGTGGCGGCCCTGCCAGTAGGGCAGGATGACCACGCGCGGACGCAGGCGGCGCAGCACGGCGGCGATCTTCAGGCGGTTGTCCAGCGTGTTCTGCACATTGCCGTCGGGCAGGTCGAGCGCTTCGCGATGGGCGACCCTCAGGATGCGGGCGGCGGCTCGGCTTCGGCGCCGCGCTCCGCGGCGTACCGCGCGTGCCGGCTTCGCCGCGCGTGAGGTCGAGGATGCCGGTGCGGCAGCCGAGCGCCTGCTGCACCAGCAGCGTGCCGCCGCAGGTCTGCTCCACGTCATCGCGGTGGGCCGCGATGGCGAGGATGTCGACTGCAGAGGGAGTAGCGTGCTCGGGATAGGATGTGGATGGCAGATGAAGTCCCAGCGCGACGAGTTCTCCCTGCCAAGGGATGCAGGTACGTCAGCAACTACGAGATTCTGGCTCCCCAGATGACAGTTCAAGGGCGCGGTTTCCTTGGTCCCGATAGCTGTCCTGCCCTACTGCCTCGCCGCTAGTTGGCCTTGTTCGTCGAGCGCGTCCATGTAGGCGACGTCGAGGACCGTGCCCTGGATGGTGATGTTCACGTTGTTGATCTCGGAGCCGTCGGCGGTATTGAAGGCGTGGATCTGTCCGCCGTATGCGGTGTAGACCTTGTGGAATCTGGACCCAGCAGATGCCGGTCAGGCTGCCGTAGTAGTACTGGTTCTGGTCGGTGTTGGGGTAAGGGACCGGCGTGGCGGACACGTTCTGGTTGACCGCAGGCACGATGGTAGCCGTCGGCGTAGTGGTCCCGTCCAGCAAGACGCGGGTCAGGCAGTTGTAGTTGGCGGCCTGGTCGGTGTTGCCTGTCGACAGCGAGGCTGGCCGCTCGCCGTTGGCGCACTGCTGCGAGCCGACCCAGAGGGTATTGTCGTCGGCGAAGAGCATCCTGCTGTGGGTGCCGTCGGAGATGGAGACAGGCGCGGCTGGAACCATCGTGGTCAGCGGCAGTTACTGTCAGGTTGCCGGCATACAGCCCGTGGGCCTGCAACTGCTGGCCGGCTGTATAGAGAGTACGTCCCGTCCAGAATGGCGTGCCGTGCACACCCCCTGGAATCGGGATCGGGCTGGTGACCACCGAGGGGTAGGCGGCCGAGGTCGGGATGTTGTTGATCTGCAACGGGGCCTGCGGGATGACGCTGACGCCGGCGCCGCCGTTCGAGCCGCCGCCGCACTCCGGCCCGCAGTTCAGCGACGTAGACGTTGATGCCGTCGAGCGAGAACACGGCGTCGGACGGACGGTCGATACGTGCCCGGAACCGGCACGACGCAGTAGACCGGCAGCATATTCGGCTGGCAATCCACCGCACCGGGGGGCGCGACGGTGGCGGATGTGGTGTTCAGCTTTACGACGCGGTAAAGGGTATTCGAGTTCCGCACCATGGCCAGCGCGACCGTGTCGCCGGGGTTAACCGCCACCTTGTAGACGTTGGGCAGATTCAGCGCGAAGGACTGGCCGTACTGGATCGATGACCACAAGCTGGCCGTTCAGCTCGACCGCCGCAAAGACACGAAGGAAATCCGGTGACAACGCGATCGAGTTGGACGGGCCGCCGAAGCTGCCCGCGCTTCCTGACGAGGCTTCCGTGGTGTAGTTGACGCTGTTCAGCGGATGCGGCGACGGTTGCCGAGTAGACATAGCCGCGCATCTGCTCCGGGTAGTTGAGGATCTGGTTGGGGTAGCCGCCGCTGAGCCGGAGATGCTGTACCCACTGGACCGTGTTCTGGACGTTGTTGCGCATGTCGCGCAGGCCGTCGAGGATGACCAGGCCGCCGCTGGTGCCGTTGGACGTGACGCCGCCATACGCGCTCACCGCAGCCAGCTCGGCGGAATCGGGCGGCCCGCGTAGGTATACTCCGGAAACTGATAGATATTGTGCGTCAGGCAGTTACGACAAGCGACCGAGGTGTCAAGCAGGGCGAGCAGCAGGCCGCGAGCCGATGCTGAGGCGCCGAAACGCTCTGAGATTTCCGCAACCGGCGTACTACGGACACCCGAAACGCGGGAACTGCGGCGAGACTGCGAATGATCAACTTGAACGGCTCCAAACTTGAGTGCGGCGGGAGAAATTGCCGGCCTGCGGGCTCTCGTGAGTATAACAAACGGTATACGTGTCAGACGCGGCGAGGGTCTGCAGGAGAGCGCGCTTGGAGCGAAGTCGCGCGTGGCTTCGGATGCATGGATGGCGCAACATGAGAGCGGCGCGGCAGCAATCGCGAACCCGGTCAGGGGTGAGTACTGCGGTGCGCGGGCTGTTTGCGGGCGGCACAGTGCTGTGCGATGGCGCCATGGGCACCATGCTTTACGGCCGCGGCGTCTTCATCAATCGCTGCTACGACGAGCTGAACGTCTCCATGCCGGACCCCGTCCGCTCCGTCCACACGGAATACCTGCAGGCGGGCGCGGTCATCATCGAGACCAACACCTTTGGCGCGAATGCCGTCCGGCTGGAGCGCTTTGGCCTGGAACGCCGCGTCCGGGAGCTGAATCTCGCCGGCGTCCGGCTGGCGCGCGAGTGTGTCGACGCAGATGCGCGACAAGCAGGCCAGCGAAGCCTTCGTCGCGGGAGCGATCGGCCCGCTGGGCGTGCGCCTGGGCCGCGACTCGCAAAGTCGTCCGAAGGCGAGGCTTAGCCGCGTTCGCCGAGCAGATCGCGCGCGCTGGCTGAAGGCGGGCCCGGGGTAGGCGCGGACCTGCTCATCGTCGAGACGATGACTTCCATGGCCGAGGCCGGAACTCGCGCTGCGCGCCGCCGCGCGAAGGCCGCCGGCCTGCACGTCATCGTGATGGTCACCGTCGATGAAGACGGCAACTGCCTCGACGGGACCTCCGCCGAAGAAGCCGCACGCCGCATCACGGCGTGGGGCGCCGACGCCGTCGGCTGCAACTGCAGCGAAGGCCCGGACGATCGTGCTCAGCGTCATCGAGCGCATGCGCACGGCCACCGCACCTCCCGCTGGCCGCCATGCCCAACGCCGGCACGCCCGCGCGAGGTCGAAGGCCGCAACATCTACCTCACCTCGCCCGAGTACATGGCCAGCTTCGCGAAGAAGTTCGTCAAGGCCGGCGCACGCTTCGTCGGCGGATGCTGCGGCACCACGCCGCAGCACATCCGCTCGATGCGCGGCGCCCTGCGCGCCCTGGAAGCGCAGGACCACCGGCGTCGAAGTGGTCGAATCGCGGCGCAGCCGCCGAGCCTGCCAAACCGACGCAGCATCGAGCCGCCGCCGCTCGGCGAGCGCTCTGACGTCGGCGGCATGATCGCCGCCGGCGAGTTCTGCACCCTGGTCGAGATCGTTCCGCCCAAGGGCTTCGACTGCTCGAAAGAGCTCGACGGCGCCGCCGAACTTCGCACGCGCTCGGCGTCGACGCCATCAACGTGCCCGACAGCCCCCGCGCCAGCGCCCGCATGAGCGCGCAGAGCCTCTGCGTGCAGATTCAGCAGCACGTCGGCATCGAAACGGTGCTGCACTACACCTGCCGCGACCGCAACCTGCTCGGCATCCAGAGCGACCTGCTGGGCGCGGCCTCGATCGGCCTGAAGAACATCCTCTGCCTCACCGGCGACCCGCCCAAGATGGGCAACTACCCGGACGCCACGGCGGTGTTTGACGTGGACGCCATCGGCCTGACGCAGCATCGCGCGCGACATGAACCACGGCCTCGACATCGGCGGCAACTCCATCGGCGGCTCGACCGGTTCACGCTCTCGCGTCGCCGCCAACCCCGGCGTCGCCGACATCGACCACGAGGTGCGGCGCTTTGCCGCGAAGGTCGAGGCCGGCGGCGAGTTCGGCATCACCCAGCCCGTCTTCGATCTGCGCCTGCTGGAAGAATTCCTGCGGCGCATCGAAGGCTTCCGCATCCCGATCATCGCCGGCATCTGGCCGCTCACCAGCGTCAAGAACGCCGAGTTCATGAAGAACGAGCTGAAGGTCAGCATGCCGGAGGAGATCCTCGACCGCATGGGGCGCGCCGCCACGCCCGAAGCCGCGCGCGCGGAAGGCGTCGCCATCGCGCAGGAGATGCTCGCCGCAGGTCCGCGCGAGGTGCAGGGCGTGCAGGTCAGCGCACCGTTCGGCAACTACAAAGCTGCAGCCCAGGTGCTGGGCTTCGCTTAGAACACACGAAAGGCTTCATGGCAACGTTTGAAGACAGGTTGACGGCGCTTGAAGCACTAGTGGAACGGCTGGAGCGCGGCGACCTGACGCTTGAAGATTCAGTGCGCCTGTTCGAACAGGGCGTGCAGCTTTCGAACGCCTGCAAACAGGAGCTCGAAAAAGCCGAAGGCCGCATCCAGGTGCTGGTCGAAACCTCGTCCGGCGCCATGCAAGTCGCCGAGATGGAACTCGACGACGAGGCGTTGGAAGAAGATGAAGACATTGATGATGCCGATACAGAGGCGTAAACTTGACCCATGGAAACCTGGATTGATGTAGAGACGTTCGATATCCAGAAGTTCGCCGAAAGCCTGGTGAAAGACTGTCAGGAAGGCGTGAAGTGGGAACAGCGGAAGCTGGAGTGGATACGCGAAGAGAAAGCCAAAGAGGCGTCTCAGGATAAAGCTGCTTGAGCCGTCCGGTTTTCACCGTGGTAGCCGGCTCAAATGGATCTGGGAAGAGTACCCTCACGTCCACAGCGCGAGACAAGTCTCAGCAAACCCCTGTGCTCGATCCTGATGCCATTGCTAAGTCGCTGCAGGAGACGTTGGCCGCCGGCAACTCCAGTCTCGAAGCGGGTAAGCGGGTTCTGACCCTTGCAGAAGAATTGATTGCGGCACGTCAGACCTTTGCGGTCGAAACGACCCTATCCGGAAGCACCTACCTGCGAATGGCCACTCGGGCGAAAGACGCTGGCTTCTATCGTAATGGTTTCTTCGTTGGCACAACATCAGTCGAAATCAACCTCGAGAGGGTGAGAGCGCGAGTGGAGAAAGGCGGCCACGACGTCCCCGAAAAGGACCAGCGTCGACGATACCCGCGCACATTAGCCAACATGCGCCGCCTTCTTGCAATCGCCGACCTTGCCGTAATCCTGGATAACTCTACGCGACAGGGACACACGCTGGTTGCATTCGGACACGCTGGCTCCATGCATTGGATTGATCCCGTTCCTGCATGGGCTGCTTCTCTGCGAAGCTGAAAAGCGGCGAACTCAACCGAGTTCGCCGCCGCTGTGGACGAAACGGGTTTTAGTACTGGGCGCCGCGCTCGACGACGATGGCGAGGCGAACGGGGAGGGCAAACGGCTGGCCGTCGAGCGTGCCCGGCCGGAAGCGGTACTGACCGACCGCCGCCAGAACATCCTGATCGATGGCTTCGCCACCGGACTTTGCGATGCTGACGTTGCCGGGTTTGCCGTTCTCATCGACGGTCATGGTGACAACCACGGTGACTTCGTTGGCGACGACGCGAGAGTGGAGGCCATCGAGCTGGTTGAAGTTGACGGACTGGATGAGCTTGGGACCGACGACACCGGTGGAGATGCGCAAGCCGGACGGCGTGGTGGCGGAAGCGCCCTTGGCAGCGGACTTCAGTTCGGCGCGGGGCGTATCGATCCGGGCCTGGAGGACAGCAGGAGAGGCAGTCTGGGCAGGCGTCGGTGCCTGAGCGTGGAGCAGGGCGGGCGAGATAGCGAGGATGGCCAACATAACAGTACGCATTGTGGTTGAGCTCGAGGGTAAGTGTACCCATCACCAGAATATTTTCCCCACCATACGATTGTCAACAAATTTCTAAAACAATAAACCGCAATGCGTTTACCACCGGGCTTGTTGCGCATTTGTCTTCGGTTGTAACTAATTCTTGTAAAAATATGCACTACCCCGGGAACCCGGCGAGGGCGGAGAAATCCGTCACAGGTCATGGCAGGATGTCGATGGGCGTATGGTCCGGAACCAGGCGATAGATTTCATCCATCTCAGCGTCCGTTACCGCAATGCAGCCATCCGTCCAGTCGACGGTGCGGTGCAGCTTGCGCAGAGATGCCAGCGCCGGCGGTAACCCGTGAATCTCCACGTCGCCGCCAGGTGCGTGATGCGCCGCGATCGCCCGGGCGCGATCCTCGGGCCCAGGGTAGGAGAGGTGCAGCGCGAGGTGGAATCGCGAGTGGGGATTGCGTCCGTCCACGCGGTACTCGCCTTCGGGAGTGCGATGGTCGCCCTGCTGCTGCTTCGGCCCGGCGCTGCGGCCAAGAGCAACCCGATAGCTCTGCAGGACGGTTCCATGCGCCATCAGGACCATGGTGTGGCTGGACTTGCGCACCACGATGCGATCAGCCATCTGGCCGGACGGCGGCGCGGTCGCAGAGTTCCTCGCCTCATGCCCATACGCAAGGAGCGCAACGCAGGACACCGCAAGGAGGCAGGCGAGTGCGCGTGAAAGATTGGACACGTTCAGGATTTGCGACACCGGAGGCCTGCGAAAGGTTTCGGCTCAGCGCTGGGCTAGCGGTCGCGGGAGGTGACGAAGCCGGGCACCCAAAGCAGGGCGCGTTTGGCATCGGACGACGGCAGGTCCGCGATGGAAAGGCGGGCGGCCTCGGCGTACGCGCAGGCGGTGTCCATGGCGTAATCGAGCGAGCCGTGGCGATGCAGGATCTCGAGGATCTGCGCGTGGGAGACGCGGCTGAAGTCGCGGTCCGCGAGTACGGTACGGATGGCCTCGCGCTCGGCGCCGGTGCCGCGTTCGAGCGCGTGGATGACGGCCAGCGTGGCCTTGCCCTCGCGCAGATCGCTGGCCACGGGCTTCCCCAGAACATCTTCTGCGGCGGTCAGGTCCAGGACATCGTCGACGATCTGGAAGGCAAGGCCGAGATTGCGGCCGTACTCGCCCATGGGCTGGTCCCATTGCGAGAGCACCTCGCCGGTGCGATCGTCGGCAACGGCAGCGCCAAGCTGCATGGAGACCTTGAACAGGCAGGCCGTCTTGCGATAGATCAGGTCGAAGTATTCTTCCTCGTTGATCAGGTGGCCGAGCTTCTGCATCTGCAGCAGTTCGCCCTCGACCATCTGCTGCGTCAGCGAGATCAGCAGGTCGAGCACACGGAAGTTGCGTTCTTCCAGCGCCGTGCGGAAGGCCTGCATGTAAAGCCAGTCCCCTGCCAGCACGCATTTGGAGTTGCCCCAGGTGGTGTTGGAGGAGGGCCGGCCGCGCCGGGTGTGCGCTTCGTCGATGATGTCGTCATGGACCAGCGTGGCGGTGTGCAGCATCTCCACCACTGCGCCGAGCCGGATGCGGAGTTCGACGTGGAACCCAGGGCCTTGGCGCACAGCAGCAGCAGCAGGGGACGAATTCGTTTGCCGCCGCCTGCGATCAGGTAGGTGGCGATATCGGTGATCACCTCCACGGGCGACGCCGATTGCTGCGTAAACTCCCGCTCGATAGCGGAAAGATCGTCCCGGAGCAGGTCGATCACTTCACTGGCGGTCGCGATGGAGACGGTGCTCACTCTGACTTAGAGTATCAGGGCGTGCCGCGGGGCCACCTGCCGTGAGCGGTTATCGCGCACTATTTTTGAACACGATCAAAAATTGATCCGCCGTGCGGGTCGCGACAAGGTCAATTCGAGCGGAAGTTCGTGAATTGCAGCTCCACTCCGAAGTCGCCGCCGCGCAGTTTTCCCATGATCTGCTGCAGCACGTCGCGGTCCTTCGAGACCACGCGCACGGTGTCGCCCTGGATCGACGCCTGCGCCTTCAGCTTCGAGTCCTTGATCGCCGCGACGATCTTCTTGGCGTTGTCGCCGGCAATTCCCTGCTTCAGCTTGATCTTCTGCCGCACCGAAGAATTCGAGGCGGGCTCGATCTTCTCGTACTCCAGGTTCTTCAGCGAAATGCCGCGCTTCACCAGCTTCTGCGACAGAATCTCGATCACCGCTTTGAGGGTGTACTCATCCTGCGACGCAAGCTGGATCGTTTCGGTGCCCTCAAGCTCGATCTTGGACTTCGAGTTCTTGAGGTCGAAGCGAGCGTTCACCTCTTTGGTGCCTGATCGATGGCGTTCTTCACTTCCTGAAGCTCTACTTTGCTGACGACGTCGAAGCTGTTATCTGCTGCCATGGATTTCCTCGCGTGTTCTATTATGCCGGAGCGGAAAGCCTATCACCGATTGCCAGGGAACTGGATGGCAAAGGATCAGACGGATGCAAGCGATGGGGCGAAGAGTTTCGAGAAGTTGGATGTGGTCTGCGCGATGAGCGTTTCTGTCGGTACGCCCCGAAGTTCGGCCAGGAAAGCGGCGGTGTAGGTCACGTTTGCAGGGTGGTTCTGCTGTCCGCGCAGCGGAATGGGTGCGAGGAACGGCGCGTCGGTTTCCACCAGGATGCGGTCCTCCGGAGCCGACGCAGCGACCTGCTGGATGGCCGTGGACTTCGGGTAGGTGAGATTGCCGGCGAACGAAAGATAGCCGCCAATGGCGAGTGCGCGCCGGGCTTCCGACTCGCCCCCTGAAAAGCAATGGAGCACGAATGGCAGGCCCGCGGGCGCCCAGTGGCGCTCGAGCATGGAGAGCAGGTCCTCGGCGGCATCGGCCGGGCCGAACCGAGCTTTGGCGGCTGGTGTGGCGAGTTCGCTGGTGCGGCAATGCAGCAGGATCGGCTTGCCGGCGGCGGCGGCGAGGCGCATCTGTGCTGCGAATGCGGCTTTCTGCGCGTCGATCTCTGGATTTTCGACGTGGTAGTAGTCGAGGCCGATCTCGCCCACCGCAATACAGAGGGGATCGGCAGCCAGTTCGGCAAGCTTCGCGAGCGCGGCGGTGTCGGCCTGGTGTGCCTCTTGCGGGTGGATGCCGACCGAAGCGTACAACCGGAGCCGTGGCGTGCTGTGCGCCTTGGCGATGTCGAGCGCGCGGTGCATGGTTGCGGGCCCGTCACCGATGCCGATGGCAACGATGGCCTCCAGGCCGGCATGGGTGGCGGCGTTCGAGCACAGGATCAAGGTCGTCGAAGAAGTCGAGGTGCGCGTGGGTGTCGATCAACATAGTCAGAGATCAGCGTACAAGGTTATGATGACGCGCATGGGCGAGATGAATCGCAGACAATTTGGAGCCGCGCTGGCGATGCTCGGCGCCGCCGGAGCACAGGCGCAGACGAAGACTCCGGAGCCAACGGCAGGCGGCGGCAGCTTCGGTCCCGCCCGTGTTCTGGTGCCTGCGATGGTGAAGGGCGCGAACGGAGCCGAGCGCTGGGCAGCGCCAACCGGCACGCTGGCGACGGGCGAATGGGTGTCGATGCACGAATCGGTCGTTCCGGCGGGAACGCCCAAGGGGACGATCCACGTGATCCACCACTCGGAGTTCATCGTGGTGATCGAAGGCACGCTCTCGTTCCAGCATGAGGATACGGTCGAACACGCAACCGCGGGATCGGTCCTCTATGTCGCCTATGGGACGAACCACCTGGTATGGAACTCGGGTGATACGACGGCGCGCTACCTGGTGCTGCAGTTGGGTGGCGACACCAAGAAGGAGTAAGGGGGCGACGATGAGTGAGATGAATCGGCGGGACTTCGGATTGGCCTTGGCCGCAGTGGCAGCGCTGGCCCGGGAGAGTCAGGCGCAACAGCCTGCAACGCTGGCCGAGCCGCGCGTGTTCCGTTACGACCAGCTTCCGGTGAAGACCAACGCTGTGGGAGGCGAGAGCCGTGCCGTGCTTAGCGGCACATTGCCGACAGGCGAGTTCATCGAAGCCCACGAAACCGTCGTCCAGCCCGGCCAGATGCCTCATCCGCCACATCAGCACGCGCATTCCGAACTGATCCTGATTCGCGAAGGCAAGCTCGAGTACTACCTGGATGGCAAGACCCAGCCGCCGGCAGGTCCCGGTGATATCTTCTTTTCCGCCTCCAACATTCCACACGGCATGAAGAACGTGGGCACCGTGCCGGCCAAGTACTTCGTGGTTGCGATTGGCGTGCAGAAGGCGACGGCATAGCGCGCAAGCCAGCATCAAACGAGTATGCCTGCAGCCGTCGGATGGATTGCAACGGAGGCGACGGTGACCACCTGCCGCTTCCAGTTCGCGGGACTGGGAAACCTTGCCTTCGGCTTTTCCACGCAGAAGCGCTTCCGCATCACCTTCGACTACTACGCGCATGGTCAGCTCTACTCGGGCGAGTTCCAGTCCGACGTGGCGATCCCGCAGAATGAGCGCGTTCCCATTCGCTACAACCCGCTGAACCCGCAGCAGAACGATCGCGACGCGGATTCCGGCGCGGTCGCGTCCACCGGCAAGCCTCCGCTGATTGCCATCGGCATCGCCGGCTCCATCATGCTTTCGCTGCTGTGGCTGCTGATTCTGCGCGGCTGCCACTAAGGTCAGCCGGGCGACTCCCACTTGCCCGACTCCGCCGAGCGGAAGATCGCGTCGATCGCCGCCATATTGGCGATCGCGTCTTCGACCGGAACCGGCACCTCCGTGCCTTCCAGGATCGCGCGCGAAAAATCTCGCCCTGCAGCGTGTACTGATCGCAGGCGGGAAATGTCTCGACCGTGGCGCCGCCGCCGAACAGGTCAGCTGCCGGTGTCGATCACCAGGCGTGTTTGCACGGTCTGGCGGGGCGTTGACCGGAATCTCAAGCTGCGATGCGGCCCTTCGTGCCGACGAACTGCACCCGCTGAAAGGGCGCAAGCTGCGTGCTGCAGGTGAAGACCGCCTGTCCTGCCGGGAATTCCATCAACGCCGAGGTGAGGCGGTCGGTCTTCATGACCGGGTCGCGGTCGATGCTCGCCGCGACGCGTTTGGGCTCCGCGCCAAAGCCGAACCGCGCGGCGTGCACCATGTAGCAGCCGATATCCATCAGCGCGCCGCCGCCCACCTCCACCTTGTTGCGGATGTTGTTGGGGTCGATGTTGAAGTAGCTGAAGAAGCCCATCATGGTGCGCAGCTCGCCGATGCGGCCTCCGCTCAGCAGTTCGCGCAGGCGAATCCACTGCGGATGGCTGTTGACCATGAACGCCTCGCCGATCTTCACGCCGGTCCGCTCGCGCACCGCGAGCAGCGTCTCTGCCTCGACCGCGTTCATGGCGATCGGCTTCTCGCAAAGCACATGCTTGCCCGCCTCCGCGGCCTTGATCGTCCACGGCACATGCAGGTTGTTCGGCAGCGGGTTGTAGATGGCGTCGATGTCCGGGTCCGCCAGCAGCTCCTCGTAGCTGCCATACGCCTTCGCGGTGCCGAGCTTTGCCGCCGCAGCCTGCGCCGTCGCCAGGTCGCGCGAGCAGATCGCCTCCACGCTGACGTTTTCCGCCTTCTGCATCCCAGGAATGACCTTGTTCAACCCGATCTTCGCCGTGCTCAGAACGCCCCACCGTACCTGCTTCGCCATCTGTCTCCTCTCAGGACTTTCGCCATTCTGGCAGAGCCAGAATCCCTGTACTTGCACTTCGATGCCGCTGCCTTAATCCAGGTCAAATTCCCGGAACGGACGCTCGGTCACCGGGCTTTCCTTGGCCTTCTTCATGGCCTCCGCAAATTTCTTCGCCAGCACGTCTTCGCTCTTCTTCTGCGCCTCCACCGACTGCGCAAACACCGACTCGCGCCGCGCATCCGCCTCCTTCAGCGCCTGCTTCGCCGCGCCGAAATCCTCAAACGTCTTCTTGCGCGGAGCCGCCGTGTGCGCGATCACCGCCCGCGTCACCGGATCGATCTTCAGCACGCCCATGCACTCCGGGCACATCACCTCAAACGCCTCGTCGCTCAGTCCCATGGTCTTCGCCTCTCCCCCATTTTAGAACCTTAGCCAAGCATTACACTGTTCGCATGGCAAGACCTGCGGGAGTCACCGTTACCACGATCATGATGTGCTTCACCAACTTTCTTGGCTTCTTTCTGGTGAACTGGGCACCCCGACCCCGTCATCATCCGGGGATTTTGTTCGCCATGTATACGGTGATAATCATGATCGGTTATGTCGCGCTTTGGCATTTCTGGATTGGGAAAAATTGGGCTCGCTGGCTGGTCTTTGCTTCATCACTCTTGGCGCTCTGGAATCTATGGGGTCTACGGAAACCTGTCCCACCACAGTTCTACAGTGCTGTGCGAGTCCCTATGGTGCTCGCCGAGGGCCTGATCGCTCTTTTCCTGATCGTCTACCTGAATCTGCCCGAGGTCCGCGACTGGTTTACGTCGAAAAAGCGAACTCCATGGGTCGCTTGAGACCTTCCGCTTGCAACCCACCGTGCCTCCGTGTACTCTCACCTACAGAATGAACATGCACTCCAGCCCGCTCGCGATGCACAATAGCTTTAGCAGCTATTGGTGGCGCCCTGCGGCTCCGGCTGGACCTGTGTGCATCTCTTGACCAAATAGACAAGAGCATTCACCTCCTCCCACCGAGCCGCGACCCCAAAGGTCGCGGCTTTTGCTTTTCCTCCACACCGCAAACGAGAGACGCACATGACCGCCACCGACGCCACCATCAAGACCGCCCCCAAAATCTCCGTCCCCGCCACCCTGCGGCGCATCGTCCTCACCGGCTTCATGGGGGCGGGCAAGACGACCGTCGGCCGCGAGCTTGCCGCGGCGCTCGGCTGGGAGTTCCTGGATCTCGACGCGCATCTCGAAGCACGCGCCGGAGCGCCGGTTGCCGATATCTTCGCCGACTATGGCGAGGCGCACTTCCGCCGGCTCGAATCCTCCGCCCTGGCGAACGCGCTTTCGCGTACCCATACGGTGCTCGCGCTCGGCGGCGGCACGCCCGAACAGCTCACCAATCGCCTGCTGCTCGAGCAGACCCCCGGCACCCTCGTCATCTTTCTCGATGCGCCCTTCCCGTTGCTGTTCGACCGCTGCATGCTGCAGGGATTCGCCGACCCGGCCCACGTGCGGCCGCTGCTGGCCTCGCCCGAAGATGCCGCCGCCCGCTTCGAGCGCCGCCAGCCGATCTTCCGCCGCCTGGCGCGATACACCGTCGCCACCGGAGATTTAACCCCAACCGAAGCGACTCAGGCGATTCTTGAGCTACTTGCGCCATCCTATCTCCAGACCCGTCCATGATTTAGGTCCTGAGGAGAACGACCCTGGCCAGCTCGCCCACCATTGAGAATCCCCTTCCGCCGATCGATGCTCCCGAGCCCCCGACGGACCCGGCGGAAAAGCGCGCCATCGCTGTCCGATCGCACATTCTCTTCGCCATTGCCGTGTTCCTCCTGCTCGCGCTTTCGTACCATATCGCTCGCGAGCTTGAAATCATCTACGTCAGCGCCCTGTTCGCCGTCGTCGTCATGCCGGGCGTCAAGAAGATCACTGCACTGAACCTGCGCGGCTATCGCCCGTCCAATGCCGTCGCTGTGATGCTCATCCTCTTCGTCACGGCGGTTGCCGCCGCGATCTTCATCACCATCGGCCTGCCGCCCGTGTTGCGTGACATGCGCAGCTTCATGACCGAGCTCCCGCAACGCATGCCCGCCTTCGAGCAGCACGTCAAGAATATCCCCCTGGCCCAGGAGATCGGTCTCGGCAGCCTCGCCGCCAAAGCCGAGAGTCTGATGGGCGAGGCCGGAACCTACGTCGTCGGTTCCCTGCCCAAGTGGCTGTCGCATGTCTTCGACGTTCTCACCGCCATCTTCCTTTGCATCTACTTCATCCTTGAAGGCGACTACGCCTACGAGTTCTTCCTCTCGCTCTTTGCAGCCGGAGACCGCCGCCGCCTCGATGTCACCCTGCGTAAAGCCGACCTGAAGATGAGCAAGTGGCTGCTCGGCCAGGGCCTCCTGATGCTCTGCATGGGCATCACCTTCACCCTCGTCTTCTGGGGTCTGCACGTGCGTTACTTCGTGCTGCTCGGCGTGATGATGGGCGTGTTCAACATCATCCCCATCGCCGGCGGAGCCATTACGATCACGCTGGCCATGATCGTCGCCTCCATCGACTCCTGGCAGAAGGCCGTCGGCGTCCTGATCGCTTATCTGATCTACGTCAATATCGAGAATGCCGTCCTGACGCCGCGCATCATGCGCTCCTCGCTCAACATGATGGGCCTGACCGTGCTTGTCGCGCTGCTGATCGGCACCGCTGTCGCTGGAATCGTCGGCGCGCTGGTCGCCGTGCCCACCGCGGCCCTCATCTCGGAGCTGCTCGACGAATACGCCGTCAAACGCTGACGACCCACCGGGTCATACAATAAATCCGTGCCTGATCCCGCCTTCGCCCAACCCGAACGCCGCTCGTTCCTCGTCCCCATCCTGGGCGCGATTGCCGCCATCGCGGTAGCAGTCGCCATTGCCATCCACTTCTTCCCTGCGACCACCATCGATCTCGACCACCTGCACACAGACGTGGTGCCCACCGAAACCGTCTTCAAGGGCGGCACGGTCGTCGGCCTGCACGAGACCAACCGCGTCCTCTTCGTCGTTTCCACTGTCCGCGTCAGCAATCGCATGCGGGTGCCCATCTTCCTCGACGACTTCCACCTCACCCTGACCGACACCTCGGACGCCGAAATGACCGTCAGGGGCGCGACCAAGGACAATCTCCCAGGCATGAGCACGAGCTTCCCCGCTCTCAAGCCGGTGCTGGGCTCACCCCTCCTGCGCGACACCTCCATCGAACCGGGCAAGTCGGCCGAAGGCACTGTCATCTTCGCGCTCGACAAGATCAATCAGGACCTCTGGGACAAGCGCAAGTCCGCCGTCATCAAGGTCGACATCTATCATCAGCCGGCGGTCTACGCCACCATCCCCAAATAGCCATGCGCCGACGCTGGATCGCCGACAGCTTCACCCCGGAAACCGGGCACCCCACCCACGCCGCCCTCACCGGCGAGCAGGCCGTTCACCTGGCGCGCGTGCTCCGTGCTCAGCCCGGACAGGTCTTCGACGTGGTCGCCGCCGGCTTCCTGCATCGCGCCGAAATCACCAGCGTCTCGCCCGAGCGCGTCGACTTCGTGCTTCACGAGGAGCTTGAAAGTGACGCTGCGCTGCCCCTGCATCTCTATCTCGCGGTCTTCAAGTTCGACCACTTCGAGTGGGCCGTCGAGAAGGCAACCGAGCTCGGCGTTTCTGCAATGACGCCCGTCCTCGCACGCCGCACCGAGAAACACCTCGCCCAGGCCGCGTTGAAGCGAGTGGAACGCTGGCGGCGCATCGCGCACGAGGCCGCACAGCAATCCCGCCGCACGCAGGTGCCTCAGGTCGCGGATCCGGTAGGTCTGCGCGTCGCGCTCGAACAGGAACATTCACCCAACCGCATCCTTCTCAGCGAAACCGAGCAGTCTCTGTCCTTGTCTGAATGCCTGGGTGCCCCACGTCTCGCGTCTGAGACGTGGGATGCCACAACCGCTCTCGCCATCGGACCTGAAGGCGGCTGGGCCTCGGACGAGATGGCGCTCTTCGCCCAGCAGCAGTGGACCTCCGTCACCCTCGGTCCACGCATCCTGCGCGCTGAAACAGCGGCGATCGCAGCCATCGCCATCGCCGGCACGTTCCTCAGCTAAGCCTCAGAGCTTTGTCAGGTGGTTCGCAAATGAGTGCCACAGCGGCGTAAACCCGATCTTCACCCGCGTCGCATGGATCAGGATGATCCAAAGCGAAGCCCACACCGTCGCCTTGCTTACCCGATGCAGCTGCAGCAGGTCGAACAGCACCACAGCGACCAGGAACCCCAGGATCACCAGGTCCTGCGCCGGCGGATGCGTCTGCAGAAACGCCACCGGCCAGCGTCCGACGCCCGCATCCATCAGCGCGATCGAAGACAACAGGATGATGCGCTTGTGATACTCCTGCCGGCTGCGAAACCGATACGCAAAGTAGACGAGCGTGCTGAACGCGAGCATGTCGGACATGGGCACCACCAGGAAGGTTGCCGCATCCAGCCCCAGCGGAGCGCTTCCGCGCTTCAGCGCATCCACGGCTGCGAAGAGACCCAGCCCTACCATCGCGATCGCCAGGAAGAAGCCCGCCATTCCCAGCGTGCGGTGCACCTTGATCTTCTTTGTCGTGATCAGGGTCGTCTGCACCAGCAGCAGAATCATCCACAGCGTAAAGGCTGCGCCATGCACGTGAATGAGCAGGTTGGGCAGCGGGGCCCGCACCATTCCCGCCAGGAAGTACGTCCGTGAGAATCCGTAAAGCACTGTCGCCCACATCAGCAGGATCATGGATGTGAAGAAGACGCGATCAAACATCCGGCTAGGAACATGCGGTTTCCGCAGGACCTGATCAGCCACCACAGCAGGGGTCATCGTGCACTCTCCCTGGAAACAGATTTTTTGCTTGCACAAAGTATGCCGCAGAATCGTCAGTTGCGCAGCAAAGAAAACGGCAGCACACCCGAAGGTGGCTGCCGGCTTCCAGAAATCCGAGTTTCCTCGAGAAGGCGTTAGCTGAAAATATCCTTCATCTTCTCGAACAGCCCGCGCGAGTGCGGCTCGTTTTCAACCACCATCGTCTCGCTCAGCTGCTTCATCAGCTCACGCTGCTGCTTGGTCAGCCGGCTCGGCGTCGCGACGCGCACCTCGCACGATCAGGTCGCCCTTGCCGCGCTCGTTCAGGTGCGGAACGCCCTTGCCGCGCAGCCGGAACTCGCGTCCGCTCTGCACGCCCTCGGGAACCTTGATCGTCTCCGCCCCTTCCAGCGTCTCGATCTCGAGCTCGGTGCCGAGCGCCGCCTGCGGGAACGAGATCGGCATCACGCAGTGCAGGTCGTCGCCATCGCGCTCGAAGAACTTGTGCTTCTTCACGCTCAGCACGACGTACAGATCGCCCGCCGGCCCGCCGTAGCGTCCGCTCTCGCCCTCGCCCTGGTAGCGAATGCGTGTGTCCTGCTCAACGCCGGCCGGCACCTTGACCAGCAGCTTGTGCTCCTTCTCGACCACGGTCTGCGCCGCCGCAGGTCTTGCACGGATCGGTGATGACCGTTCCCGTGCCGCTGCACTGCGGGCAGGTCCGCGCCACCGAGAAGAATCCCTGCTGGAAACGCATCTGCCCCGCGCCCTTGCACTGCGGACAGGTGGCCGCCGCCTTGCCCTTGGCCGCGCCACGTGCCTTTGCAGTCGGTGCAGGTCTCCGCCCGGCGGATCGTGATCTCCTTCTCTGTCCCGAAGACCGCCTCCGTAAACTCGAGCGTCAGGTCGTAGCGCAGGTCGCGTCCACGCTGCACCCGCGAGGCCTTGCGGTTGCCGCCCATGTTGAACATCTCGCCGAAGATATCGCCGAAGATGTCGCCCACATCCTGCCCGCCGAAGCCGCCGCCCTGGAACGGATTGCCGCCGCCTCCGCCGCCCTGAGAACGCCGCATGGCCGTAGCGGTCGTAGGCCGCGCGCTTCTCCGCGTCGCTCAGCACCGAGTAGGCCTCCGAGCACTCCTTGAACTTCGCCTCGGCCTCCGGATTGTTCGGGTTGCGGTCCGGGTGGTACTGCATCGCCAGCTTGCGATACGCGGTCTTCAGCTCCTGGTCGCTCGCCGTCTTCGCCACACCCAGCAGCTCGTAGTAATCAATCTTCGTCACGTTCGCCGTAGCCATCTCTCTCCTGAAAACGGTTGTACGTTCTACGTTGTCCGTTCTACGTTTCTGAACTCAACGACAACGAAGCACGTAGAACGGTCAACGGTACTTAATCGTTCACCTGCGCCGGATTCACGGCAATCTTCACCATCGCCGGACGCAGCAGCCTCTCGCGAATCTTGTACCCGCGCCGAATCTCTTCCACCACCTGGTGGTCCGGGAACTCCACCGTTTCGATGCTTCCCAGCGCCTCGTGGATTCGCGGGTCGAACTGCGTCCCGACCGTCTCCACCGGCGTCACCTGCAGGCCCTTCAGCGCCTCTTCCATCTGCTTCAGAATCAGCTCCACGCCGCTCGCGCAGCTGCTCGGCCGAGCCCTCCGCCTTCAGCGCCAGCTGGAAGTTGTCCATCACGCCCAGAAACGGCTCGACCGTGCTGCCGATCGTGTACTCCCGCGCATCCGGCCCGCTCCTTCGCCTCGCGCTTGCGGGCGTTGTCGAACTCCGCCTGCAGCCGCGCCAGCCGGTCGACAAGCTGGTCCTTCTCGCCCGTGCAACTGCGCTATCTCGACCTGGGCCGCATCCTTCGCGGAGATCTCTTCCGGTGCGGACGCACCATGTTCTCCATCCCGGCTTCCATGCGATCGGCGGCTCCGTCGAACGTCTCCGCCCCGTCCTTCACCTCATCTACCATCTGCGTCACTGCTCCCATTTTCTGCATCACTCTTATTGTTGCCGATTCCTGCCCACCGCGTCACCCTGTCCCACGCTCTTCTGCATCTGCCTCCAACTCCTACCCTCTAAATCCCTGCCGCTCCAGCACCTGCGCGATGTACCCCACCGCATGCATCGTGCGCTCGTACTGCATCCGCTTCGGTCCGATCACCGCCACCGTCCCGCGGTTTTCTCCGCCCATCCGCGCCGGCGCCGCAATCAGCACCAGCCCCGCCATCTCCGGCGCCTGCTCCTCCAGGTCGAAGACCACGCGCACGCTCTCCTGCCGCGCATCGATATACGCATTCAGCAACTCCACCAGCCGCTGCTTGGCCTCGAGCGCGCCCAGCATCTCGCGCAGCCGCTCCCGGTCGTCCGCGCCGCCCATCGGACGCGACGCCACCAGTTCGCCACACCCTCCACATAGACCGTCTGCCCGAGCGCGACCTCCGGCACCGCCTTCGTCCACAGCTGCTCGACCGAGTTCATCAGCCGCTGATACTCGCTGCCGCTCGCGCTCCACCCGCAGCCCGAAGCTCCGCGCGCACGCGCTCGATCTCCCAGCCGCGGAAGTTCTCGTTCAGAAAGTTCGCCGCCGTCTCCAGCTCCATCAGCGACAGATCGCGCGTCCAGCGCCAGCACCCGGTCGCGCACCATGCCGCCGCGCGTCACCACCACCGCCAGCACCCGCGCCGGAGCCAGCCGCGAAAAATGCACATGCTCCAGCAGATCCGCCGCCCGGCACCGCGGCAATCGCCACGCCGACACCGCTCGAAAGCGTCGCCAGCACATGGCTCGTGCGCTCCAGCACCGCCTGCGTCCCGGCCACATCGGCAAACCGCGCGTCGATCTCGTCCGCGTCCTGTCGAAACCCTGCGCCGACAAGCCCTGCGCCCGCTGCGACTCGCCCAGCCGGTCCACATACATCTGAACGCCCGCGCCGTCGGCACCCGCCCCGCCGAGGTATGCGGCTGCTCCAGCAACCCCGCCTCCGCCAGCGCCACCATCTCGTTCCGCACCGTCGCCGAGCTCACATTCGTCGAACCCATCGCCGCCGCAATCGTGCCCGAGCCCACCGGCTCGCCCGTCTCGATATAGCGCTCGACGATCGTCATCAGGATCGCCCGCTGCCGCGCCGTCACCTCAGCCATGCGCAAGTTCCCCATACCTACAGTCTACGCGTGTCGTCAAGCCTAACGCTAGCACGAGGTCACGTCACCGGCACGCGCATACGTCAAGATCCTCCCCACGTCCAGGGTAGACTGAACCGAAGCGGACGAACCGGCTTGTCCTTCAAGCGTCGATGCAGCTCACGGCTGCTCGGTAACGCCGATAGCTGTATCCCTCATCACTCACGCTCATACCAAGCAGATAGCTCCTCGCCCAGCTCCTAGCTGATCTCCAGCACGTCCGACTCGCCTTCGGCCACCTTCTCCGCCGCCGCGATCACCTTCTCCGCGACGTCGTAGAACGCTCCGCCCAGCGCGCTTCCGCGCCCGGCCAGCGCCACCGGCATCCCGGTATCGCCGCCCTTGCGCACGCTCGGGTCCATATCGACCGACCCAGGAACTCCAGCCCAAACTGCGCGCGCCGTGCGCTCCGTGCCGCCCGCGCCGAACACGTCCAGCATCGAGCCGTCCGGCATCCGCATCTGGCTCATGTTCTCGACCATCCCCAGCACCTCCACCTTCACCTGGTGGAACATCTCCAGCGCCTTGCGCGCGTCCTGCAACGCGACCGACGATCCGGTCGAGACCACGACCGCGCCCGTCAGCGGCACCGTCTGCACCAGCGAGATCACCACATCGCCCGTGCCCGGCGGCAGGTCGACGACCAGGTAGTCCAGCTCGCCCCACTCCACCTGCTGCAGAAACTGCCGGATGATCTGGTGCAGCATCGGCCCGCGCATCACCATCGGCTTGTCGCCCGGCGAGATCAGCCCCACCGAGATGAACTTCACCCCATGCGACAGGATCGGCTCGATCCGGTTCTCGCCCACGACGTTCGGCTGCCGCGTCACGCCCAGCATCATCGGCACATTCGGCCCGTAGATGTCGGCGTCGATCAGCCCAACCTTATACCCCATCTTGCCCCAGCGCCACCGCCAGGTTCACCGCGACCGTGGTCTTGCCCACGCCGCCCTTGCCCGAACCCACCGCCACCACATGCGCCACACCCGGCAAAGGCATCGGCCCCTGCGGTACTCCCTGTCCACTGCTGCCATCAATCTCCCTCTTCCAGATGCTACAGCCGGATTCGTCATTCTGCAAACGCCAAATCGCCCTGCACCATCGCTCCAAACCGTTGCTCACGGTTCTCCGCAGCAACTGACGCTCTGTCAACGCTCGTGACTTCGCACCGTCAATGGCTCACAAGTCTTCTGCTCCTATCAAATTGCGCCTGGCTCCAACCCTAACCGGTCATGCCTGACATTCCAGACCCGCCAATCTCTTCCCGCAGCCGCTTCTTCCGCAGCACCTCGCCCGCCCGCATCTCGCGCCGCCGCCCCGCATCCTCACACCGCCGCCGCTGGTGATCCGTCTCGCAGCACCAGCTGCGGCACCACCAGCCCCTGGCCCTCGCGGTCCACCGCCACATACGTCAGGTACGCCGAGCTGACATGCCGCAGCTTCTGCTTGCGCACATCCTCCACCATCGCCTTCACGCCCACTTCCATCGACGTCCGAAACGCCCGGTTCACGCTCGCCTTCAGGATCAGCAGGTCGCCCACATGCACCGGCGCCACAAAGTCCAGGTGATCCATGCTCGCCGTCACCGTAATCGCCCGCGCATGCCGGCTCGCCGCCATCGCGCCCACCAGGTCGATAAACTGCATCAGCCGCCCGCCAAACAGATTGCCCAGCGCATTCGCATCGGCCGGAAAGATAATCTCGCTGCGTTCCGACTGCGACTCCGCCACCGTCCGCGTTACCAACTCATCGTTCATACTCCCCAGTTTACGCGTCCGGCCGGTGTACTGCCGCATCGCATGCCAGGGTATGCCGTCGGCGAAACTCGCGGGCATTGGTATCCTTGGAATGACTCCCGAGCGCTGCGCGGACCGGCCCACCTGTCCGCACCGCGCTCGTACGCACCTAAAGGCTTCCCATGACCCCCATCAAGCAATCCGACCTCATCGAATCCATCGCCGGCATGCTGCAGTACATCAGCTACTACCACCCGGTCGACTACATCACCAACCTTGCCCGCGCCTACGAGATGGAACAATCGCACGCCGCCAAGGACGCCATCGCGCAGATCCTCATTAACTCGCGCATGTGCGCCGAAGGCCATCGGCCCATTTGCCAGGACACCGGCATCGTCACCATCTTCCTGAAGCTCGGGCTTGAAGTGCACCTCGTCTCAGACGACGGCGGCTCCGCCTCCATGAGCCTGCAGGAGATGTGCGACGAGGGCGTGCGCCGCGCCTGGCTCGACCCCGACAACAAGCTGCGCGGGTCGATCCTCGCGCGACCCTGCCTTCAGCCGCAAAAACACGGTCGACAACACACCCTGCGTCGTCGAAGTCTCGCTCGTCAAAGGCGCGCAGATCGACGTCACCGTCGCCGCCAAGGGCGGAGGCTCCGAGGCCAAGAGCAAGTTCGTCATGCTCAATCCGTCCGACTCGGTCGTCGACTGGGTCCTCAAGACCGTGCCGACCATGGGTGCGGGCTGGTGCCCGCCCGGCATGCTCGGCATCGGCATCGGCGGCACCGCCGAAAAGGCCATGCTGCTCGCTAAGCAGTCGCTGATGGAAGATATCGACATGCAGGAACTGAAGGCGCGGGGCCCAAAAACCAACATCGAGCAGCTCCGCATCGACATCTACGACAAGGTGAATGCGCTCGGCATTGGCGCGCAGGGTCTCGGCGGGCTCACCACCGTGCTCGACGTCAAGATCCTCGACTATCCCACGCACGCCGCCAACCTCCCGGTCGCCATGATTCCGAACTGCGCGGCCACGCGCCACGCGCACCTGGTGCTCGATGGCTCCGGCCCGGTCTACCTCGATCCGCCGCCGCTCGATGCCTGGCCTGAGCTGACCTACGACGTCTCAAAGGCCCGCCACGTCAACCTCGACACGCTCACCAAGGCCGAGACCGAAAGCTGGAAGCCTGGCGAGGTCCTGCTGCTGTCGGGCAAGCTCATCACCGGGCGCGACGCCGCACACAAGCGCATGACGGACATGCTCAACCGGGGCGAGCAGCTTCCCGTCGACCTGCACGGACGGATCATCTACTACGTCGGCCCAGTAGACGCCGTGCGCGACGAAGCCGTCGGCCCCGCCGGCCCCACCACGGCGACGCGCATGGACAAGTTCACGCGCCAGATGCTCGAGCAGACCGGCCTCTTCGGCATGATCGGCAAGGCGGAACGCGGCGACATCGCTATCGACGCCATCCGCGACCACCACGCCGTCTACCTGATGGCCGTCGGCGGCGCCGCCTACCTGGTCTCGAAGGCAATCAAGCACTCGCGCGTGCTGGCGTTTGAAGACCTCGGCATGGAAGCGATCTTCGAGTTCGAAGTCGTCGACATGCCCGTCACCGTCGCGGTCGATTCGAAGGGCACCAGCGTCCACAAGACCGGCCCGGCCGAGTGGCAGGCGCGCATCGCGGCCTCGCAGGAACTTGGCGGCGTGCCGATTCTGGGGCAGTAATCCTTCTTTGCTCAGAGCCCCTTAGTTGTCATTGCCGAAGGCAATCTGCGGTTGCACTTGACGATGCAACCGCAGATTCCTTCACTTCGCTGCGGAATGACAACAAGCGTACTAGGCGTACATCCCGCGCTGCTTGGTCGTATACGCCACGCGGTCGATCGCCAGCATATACGCCGCGATGCGGTTGTTCACCTTGTGCGACTCCGCATACGCGACCACGTCCTTGAACGACTCCGTCATGATGGCGTCCAGCCGCTGGTTCACTTCCGCTTCGGTCCAGAAGTAGCCCATGCGATCCTGCACCCACTCGAAGTAACTGGCGGTCACGCCGCCCGCATTGGCGAGGATGTCCGGCACGACGAAAACCTTCTTTTCCGCCAGAATTTCATCCGCAACCGTCGTCGTCGGGCCGTTCGCGCCTTCGCACAGAATCCGGCAGCGCAGGCGATCGGCGTTCTGGCTGGTGATGACGTTCTCGGTCGCCGCCGGCATCAGGATCTCGCAACGCCGCGTGATCACCTCATCCTTGTCCACCGCTTCCGCCTTGCTGAAGCCGTTGATCGTCCCGGCCTTGGCGCGATGCTCGATCAGCGCCGGGATATCGATGCCGTGCTCGTTGTAGACCGCACCATCCCACTCCGCGATGCCGATGATCGTGTAGCCCTTGCGGTACAGCAGGTTGGCGGCGTTCGAGCCCACATTGCCGAAGCCCTGCACGATCACGCGGCAGCCTTCGATGGTCATGCCGAGATACTTCAATGCCTCATCGCAGCAGACGGAAACGCCTCGCCCCGTCGCCTCGCGCCTTCCGCGTGAGCCGCCGATGTTTACCGGCTTGCCCGTAACCACCGCCGTGCAGGTTTGGCCAGTATGCATGGAGTAGGTATCCATGATCCAGGCCATGGTCTGCTCGTTGGTGTTCATGTCCGGCGCGGGAACGTCCTTCTCCGGGCCGATAAAGTCAATCAGCCCGCGGTATAGCGCCGCGTCATGCGTTCCAGCTCGCCCTGCGACATCCGCTTGGGGTCGCAGATGACGCCTCCCTTGGCGCCGCCAAAGGGGATATTCACCACCGCGCACTTCCAGGTCATCCAGCTGGCCAGCGCGCGTACTTCGTCCAGCGAGACATCCGGCGCATAGCGAATGCCTCCCTTGGCCGGCCCCCGCGCCATCGAGTGCTGGACCCTGTATCCGGTAAAGACTTCAATGCTGCCGTCGTCCATGGCGACCGGAATGTGGACGATGATCTCCCGCGTGGGGTAACGCAGGATCTTCCAGATGCCGTCGTCGAGGTTCAGTTTTCGTGCTGCAAAGTCAAATCGTGCGGCTTGCGCTTCCCATGGATTTTTCTCCTGTTCAAGCGTCATCACCGTTGTGTGCACTGCCATATCTTCATTTCCCTTCGGTATTGCTGGTACCAGCGATTCTGCGGCCATTGCGTTTCACCCCGGTCATTTTGATGCCCGGCGGGTGGAAACTTCATCGTGAATTGACCAGGCCGGTCTGTGGTCAAAACCCTGCGGAGTATAGGCCTTGCCAACGACCACTCGCAACCCACATAAGATGCACGAAAGACGGCAGCAACTCCCCGCCGTATACCATGTTGGTTAGCCGCCATGAAGCATTCGATCGAAAGCACCCCCACCCGCCGCGAGTTCGACAAGCTGGCCAAGAGCCACACCCTGATCCCGGTCTTCCGCACCGTCACCGCCGACCTCGAAACCCCCGTTTCCGCCTTCCTGCGCATCGCGAACGAGGCTGCCGAGGCGTTCCTGCTCGAGTCGGTCGAAGGCGGCGAGCACGTCGGCCGCTACACCTTCATCGGCATCGAGCCGTACAAGAAGATGTTCGCGCAGCGGACACAGCATCACGGCGGAAGAAGGTCGCCGCCGCTGGAGCTTCGACGGCGACATCTTCGAGGAGCTGAAACCCGCGCTCGCCGGCCACAAGCCCGCGCGCCTGCCCGGCCTGCCCCCCTTCACCGCCGGCGCCGTCGGCTTCTTCGCCTACGACGCCGTCCGCCTGATCGAGCGGCTGCCAGCCACCGCCGCCGATGAGCTCGGCGTCCCCGACGCCTGCCTCATGTTCTTCGACCAGGTGCTCGCCTTCGACCACGTCAAGAAGGAGATCCTCCTCATCGCGACCGCCGACCTCACCCGCGGCGGAACCTACGCGCAGGCCGAAAAGCGCCTCGACAAGATGGAAAAGCGCCTGGCCGCCGCCCTTCCACCCTCCGCCACGCGCCGCCGAAGCCACTCACCGGCAAGCTGAAGATGCTCCCGCGCACCTCCAAGCGCCAAATTCCTGCACTCCGTCGCGAAGGCCAAGGAGTACATCGCCTCCGGCGACGTCTTCCAGTGCGTGCTCTCGCAGCGCTTCGACTGCGAGCCCGGCGTGCCCGCCTTCGACGTCTACCGCGCGCTGCGCATCGTCAACCCCTCGCCATACATGTTCTTCCTGCGCTTCGGACTGCGGGGCGAGGCCGCCCACATCGTCGGCTCCTCGCCGGAGCTGCTGGTCCGCGTGCACGACCGCGCCGTCGAGTACCGGCCCATCGCCGGCACCCGCAAACGCTCCGCCGATCGAGGCCGAAGACCGCGCGCTCGAAGCCGACCTCCGCGCCGACGAGAAGGAAGTCGCCGAGCACATCATGCTGGTCGACCTGGGCCGCAACGACGTAGGCCGGGTCAGCGAGTTCGGCAGCGTCCGCGTCAAGGACCTCATGTTCGTCGAGCGCTACTCGCCACGTCATGCACCTGGTCTCGGCCATCGAAGGCCAGCTCAAGCCGGAACTCGGCGCCATCGACGCCTTCAAGGCCTGCTTCCCCGCCGGCACGCTCTCCGGCGCACCCAAGATCCGCGCCATGGAGATCATCGAAGAGCTCGAACCCGCGCGCCGCGGCGTCTACGGCGGCAGCGTCTTCTACGCCGATTTCTCCGGCAATCTCGACAGCTGCATCGCCATCCGCACGCTCTTCATGCACGGCAAACAGGGCCACGTCCAGGCCGGCGCCGGCATCGTCGCCGACTCCGTCCCCGAGCCCGAATTCGAAGAGTGCGGCAACAAGGCCCGCGCCGTCGTCCGCGCCATCGAACGCGCCCGCCAGGGGTAAAGGTATGGGTGTCTGGAAACGCGCCGGCCAGGCTATCCACTAACGTCTGTGGAGACCGGTATATTCTTGATATATGCCGGTCCTTGTCTCGATTCCCGACGAGTTCGCCGCTCTGGTCACACAAGACCAGAGCGAACTTCCACGTCAGTTGGTAGAAGATGCAGCCCTGGGCGCGTACTGCCGCGACGCCATCACGCGCGCCGAGTTGCAGCACTTCCTTGGATTCGCGACCGGTAACCAGCTCGACGGATACCTGAAGCTGCGCGGAGTTGAGCACGGCTCCTACAGCGGAGAGGATTTCGGGCAGGATATTGCTGCCCTCGATCGCCTCGGCTTCAGAGGAGTCGACGCCGTTGGTTAGTGTCTGCGATACGGGCCCGATCAACTACCTCGTTCAGATTGAAGCTGTCTCGGAACTTCCACTCCTTTTCCAGGACATAGTCATTCCCGGTGCGGTCTGGCGTGAACTTGCCAGCCCCGGAAGTCCCGACGCCGTTCGCGCGTGGGCGCTGGCCGTGCCGAAATGGTGTCGGATCGTCGAACTAGATCCAGGCTCGCAGCTAGCCGGACGACACGCTGGAGAGCGGGAGGCAATCCTCCTCGCCATGACCACTAAAGCCAGGGTTCTCATTCTGGACGATCACGCTGCACGAAACGCAGCGCGCAAGCTTACGAAGGCTGAAATCGTAGGCACCGTCGGTATCCTGTATCAAGCGAGCCTCGCGAAGCACAGGTACGCACATGAAGCTTTCGACCAATGGATCCGAAGGTTGAGGACTACTAACTTCTTTTTCTCTTCTTCGCTGGAAGCCGCGATCGCCCGCCAGCTCCTGCTGCTGGAGCGTCACGCCAAAGCGTAGAATCAAAGCCAGCCATGGTCTTCGTTCTCGACAACTACGACTCGTTTACCTACAACCTGGTGCAGTACATGGGCGAGCTGGGCGCGGAGATGGTCATCCGCCGCAACGACGAGCTCACGCCCGAGGAGGTCGCAGCGCTGCAACCCCGACCGCATCCTCATCTCGCCCGGGCCCTGCACCCCGCAGGAGGCCGGCATCTCGATCGCGCTGATCCGCCACTTTGCCGAAAGCCAGCAGGCCGGCGGCCCGCGCGTCCCGATCCTGGGCGTCTGCCTCGGCCATCAGGCGCATCGGCGCGGCCTTCGGCGGCAACGTCGTCCGCGCCGCCCAAGCTGATGCACGGCAAGACCAGCGAGGTGGAGCACGACGGCCGCACCATCTTCGAGGGCATCCCCTCCGCCGATGACCTGCACCCGCTATCACTCGCTGATCGTCGAACCCGAAGGGCCTGCCGGACGAGCTCGAAGTCTCCGCCCGCACCGCCGACCGGGCGACGACGATCATGGCGCTGCGGCATCGCACGCTGCCCATCGAAGGCGTGCAGTTCCACCCCGAGAGCGTGCTGACCGCGAACGGCAAGCGCCTGATCGAGAACTTCCTGAAGATGTAGGAGCACGGATGAAGGGCGCAGCGCTGATCTGCGACCTTCGGGCTGGCGCTTCCGCGGCCGCGCAAACGTCCGCCCGCCGGTCGGCAGCGTCGCCACGGCGGACGCCATCGTCAGCGGCAACGCCGGCACCATCCAGGTGGTCAACGCGCGCTCCGTCATCACGTCGCAGCGCGGCGGTCACCGCCAACCCCGGCCGCAACGCCGAGGTCGCCCTCAGCCGAGGCGGCTCCGTGCTGGTCTGCCAGACGACGAGCGTCCACCTCACCGCTGGCAAGGACGATTCGCTGCTGCTCGCGCTCGATCGCGGCGCCATGGAGATTCGCTCCAAAGCGAGCACCGCCGACGTCATCATCACACCCGACCTCCGCTTCACCATGGCGGAAGCCGGCACGCTCGACCTGCGCATGCGCGTCACCTTCAACGGCGATACCTGCGTCGAAAACCGCGGCCGCAAGGCTCCGCAGCTCAACATCTCCGACAGCTTCGGCGAGGCGAGTTACCTGCTCAAACCCGGCCAGCACGTGATGTTCGAGCACGGCAGCCTGAAGTCCGTGATGGACCGCGAAACCACTCCGTGCGGCTGCCCGCCGGAAGAAAAACGGCCCTCCGGCCTCACCATCGCCGATGCCATGGTGCGCGGCGGCCAGACCTCTGCACAGCCCAGTGCGCCCCTCACACCGGCGCAGGCCGCGGCTGCCCATCCCTTTCCCACCGCGGTCAGCGACGGCCTCGCCCCGCCAACGGCTCCCGCTCCGGAAACCCCCGGCGAACGGCATGTGCAAGTCGCCAGCACACTGCAGTTCGACCCAGCCGAACCGGCGAGCACGCCGAGTCCCGCCCCCGCCCCTGCCGCTGCAGCACCCCTCGCTTCCGCCCCCATTCAGCCCGGTGCGGCGCCAGCGACGCACAGCCATAACCCGTTCCTAGCGGTGGGGCACTTCTTCAAACGGCTTTTTGTGCGTTGAGGCCTCAGGCCGGCGGCAGAGGCGTCGTCGCGGGTGGCGCGACTGGCACCGAAGGAACGGCTGGCGGCGGCACCACGGCGGGCGCGGCGGGCGCGGGAGCAACCGGCGCAGGCTTGGGCGTCGCATCTGGATCGTCCGGGTCCGGAGCATCTTCCGGAGCAGCCTTCGTCGGAGTGGCCGCCGGCGTCAGCGGCACGGCCAACTCTTTCTTGGGAGCGCCCGCCGTCGGGAATGCCTCGTCATCCTTGCCTGCGATGGCGACCTTCATGAAGTCCATCCACATGGGCAGCGCAGCCTTCGCGCCGGTCTCCTTCTCACCGAGCGACTTGCGGTCGTCGAAGCCGATCCACGTGCCGCACGTAACTGAAGGCGAAAAGCCGACAAACCAGGCGTCCGTATAGTCGTTCGTGGTCCCGGTTTTGCCGCCGAGCGGATGGTTCAGGCTGGCCGCCGCCGCACCGGTTCCGAAGCGCGTCACGGCCTGCAGCAGAATCATCATCTGCCGCGCGGTTTCTACAGAGATGACCTCGCGGACCTCCGGATTGTGCGTCTCGCAGCGGCACGCCGTCCGGCTGCGTCACGCGCTTGATGTAATGCGGCTCAATGCGGATGCCGTCGTTGGGAAAGACACTGTATGCCCCCACCTGTTCGGCCAGCGTAATGTCCGCCGCGCCAATGGCAATCGGTAGAAACGCGGGAATGTTGCTGGTAATACCGAAGCGCTGCGCCACCTCGATCACCTTCTTGATGCCGACGTGATCCGCCAGCTTCAGCGCCGGAATATTCCGCGACTCCGCGAAGGCCATGATCAGCGTCATCGCGCCCTTCCAGTCAGGCTCGTAGTTGTGCGGCGTATATGGTCCGTTGGGCGTCGTAGAACGCAAGCCGGCCCGTCCACCACGATGTCCGTCACCTTCGAGCCGTCCTCCAGCGCAGCCGTATACACGTAAGGCTTGAACGAAGATCCCACCTGCCGCTGCGACTGCGTGGCGCGGTTGAACTGCGAAAGCGCGAAGTCGCGCCCGCCGACCATCGCGATCACTTCGCCATTCTCATTGTTCAACGCCATCATCGAGCGCCTGCACGCCGGAATCCTGCTCCAGCGCAGCCTTCTTGATGACCTCGTTTTCCGCGCCTGTGGTCTCGACGATGCGCACGTACACCAGGTCGCCGGCTCTTGCAGGAACTCGTCGGCTGCATTGTGGTGCGTCCATTTCCAGTCGTCCGGACCCATCGCGATCTGCTGCGTGCCGACCTTCACGACCGCCTGCTTGCCGTGCACCGAGACGACCATCCCGTGGATGTACTCGCCCGCCGTGACATGCTGCGTCCAGTCAGGGTGGCGATACGCTTCCGGGTCGAGGCCGGCAACCACCACGTTCTGCAGGTTGCCCTTCCAGCCATGCCGGCGCTCGTACTTCGCCGTCCCATCCAGAACCGCCTTGTTCGCGGCCTGCTGCAGGTTCAGGTCCAGCGTGGTATACACCCGCAGACCCGCGCCGTGGACCTCGTCGACGCCATATTCCCTCTCCAGCTGGCGGCGCACCTCCTCCACAAAGTACGGCGCGATGCTGTTGGGCGGTGTCTCGATATTCAGGCCCAGCGGCTCGGCCTTGGCGGCCTCGGCCTGTGCCGGCGTGATCTTCTTGTCCAGCGCCATCTCCGAGAGCACCAGGTTGCGCCTGCGCAGCGCGCGCTCCGGGTTGCGGATGGGCGAATAGTACTCCGGCCCCTTCGGCAGCGCTGCCAGCAGGGCGGCCTCGGAGAGCGTCAGGTCCTTCACATGCTTGGAGAAGTAGAACTCGCTGCCGGCCTCGAAACCGTAGCGCCCGTGGCCCAGATAAATCTGATTCGCGTACAGCGTAAAGATCTGTTCCTTGCTGAAGCGGCGCTCGATCTGGACCGTCAGAAATATCTCCTGCAGCTTGCGGCTGTAGGTCTTCTGCGACGAAAGGAACAGGTTACGCGCAAGCTGCATCGTCAGGGTCGACGAGCCCTGGCGCGCGGCTGCCGGAGTGCAGGTCCGTGTAGGCCGCCTCCACCGCGCGCAACAGGTTGATCCCCCAGTTACGGTCGAAGCTCTTGTCTTCGATCGAAATAATCGCGTCGTGCAGTACCGGCGGCAGGTCGGTATACGGCACCACCAGGCGCCGCTCCAGGGCGAAAGACCCGATCTCCGTGCCATGCACATCCAGCAGCACGGTCGTCGTGTTGGGCCGGTACTTGGCCAGATCGTCCATCTGCGGAAGATCGACCGAGTAAACAATCAGCAGACCCGCCATCGCGCCAAACACCGCTGACAAACCCAGCAGGATGAGGAAGGTACGCCGCGCAGCCATGCGGCGGGTGGGGTAATCCGGCCCCGTGAGCGTGAGCCGCCGAAGCACTCGCAGGAGCTTCTCGCGGCGGCTGATGGGAGCCGCCTCAACTATCTGCTCGTCTGCCTGGTCGTCGGCCCGATCGTCGGTAAAAAGGGTGTTCACGGCCCTTTCAGGCTAGCACGCTAGCTTGCCTTCGCCTTCAACAGGGCGAGCGCCTTGGTGAGCTGGTCGTCCACCTGCGCCGCCGGCTTGGCCGCGGGCGTTGCCGCCGACTCTGCCGGTTCGCTTTCATCGTCTGCCTGCGGCTCTTCGAAATTGCCCGCAACCAGGACGCCCGGCGTCACCGCATCGTCCTGCAGCTTCTTGCCCGAAGGCGACGCATACTTGGCCACCGAGAGGATCAGCGCGGCGCCGTCCGGCAGCTCGAAGGTCTTCTGCAGTGCGCCCTCGCCGAAGGTCTTTTCCCCTACCAGGTCGGCGCGCTTGTCGTCCAGCAGCGCCCCGGCCACCAGTTCGCCGGGGCCGGCGGTACCGCGATTTACCAGAACCACCATCGGAGAGGTCGCGTCCAGCGCCTTCGCGGCGTCGGCCGTGTAGGTCACCTTCTCCACCTTCTGCCCTTCCAGCGTGGCGATCGTGCCGGACTTCAGAAACAGGTTTGCCAGCCGCGTCGCTTCCACCATGTCACCTGAGGCTGCATCGCGCAGATCGAGCAGGATCTTCTTGTTGCCGCTCTTCTCCGCGGCCTTCAGCTTGGCTTCCAGCGCCTGAACATGCTCGTGGTCGATCACGCCCGGCTTGAGGTAGAGGATCGTCGAATTCTCATACAGAGTATCCGCAACCGGGGGCAGCGACACCAGGGTGCGGGTCATGGTGAGCTTGTCTGGCACCGCCTTGCGCGGACGGACTACCGCTACCGAAAGCTCCGTGCCAGGAGCTCCCTCGAGCATCATGTGGATGACCGCCAGCGAAAGATCCCGCGTGTCGGTACCGTTGATCGCCTCCAGGATGTCGCCGTCGATCAGGCCGACCTTCTCGGCCGGGCTGCCCGGAACCACCGACACGACGGTCGCGTAGCCGTAGCGCTTCGAGACGTTCAGCCCGACCTGCGCCTTGCCCTCATTCTTAACCGCTTTATAGGCCTTGTAGTCGGCCGGCGTCAGATAGCTGGAGTCGGCATCGAGCGACTCCAGCAGGCCGCGCAGCGCGCCATTCGTGACCGCGGGGATATTCGGGTCTACCACATAGTCGGACTGGATGTGGCGCAGCACCTCGCTGTAGACGTTGATCTGTCGGTAGGCGCCCTCCTGCGGGTCGCTGGCGGCGCTCACGCCGGTGGAGCGCGCACCCATGAACACGGTCAGGACCAGCACCACCGACACGGCAAGCAGGAGGATCTTCGAAATCTTGGGCATAGGGGGAACGTCGTCTCCGGGAAATTCTGCGGGCCGCCAAAGCCCCGTCGGGTTTAGACGAAGCCAGATAGGGAAATGATACTCCGGCCGGGGAAATTCCACACCGGTACCCGCTTTCGTCCAGGGTCCCTACACCTTTCGTAGCCTGCCCAGAACCGATTGCGCACGCCAAGATGGATACATTCTGCGGGCTCGGCCAGCACGTTCGGCCAGAGACCCAGCCAAGTGCCACAGAGCACAGAGCGCAAGGCCCAACGGCGGCGTTCAAGGCGTTTCACCACCTGCAACCTTCCGCTGACGCGAAGTCGACACGAAAGCCTCAATCGTGAACGAATCCCGCTGAAGCGCTGCGCAGCCCGGCCGATAAGAAGCGTACCGATGCTTCCCGGTCTCCTGAAGTTCCCGAAATCTACGCTCCCGCTCGCGTCAGTCCCGCAGAGACTGGCCAACGCCCTCGCTTTGCCTGAAATCGCAGCACCCAGCGGTCCCCATTCCGCTGTTCCAAGGTGAATCAATCATGTCTTTCGGCTTCCCTCCCTTCCGCCTCCAGAGTTCCGCTTCTTCCCGCTCTTCGCTTTCTCACCGCGTCGTGCGGTTCTGCCTCGGCCTGTCGCTGGTCTGCTCCATCTCCGCGGCGCTCGCACAGGGCGTGACTTTTCCCGGCCAGACGCCCACCGGTGTGGTCAGCGCCCCGCAAACCATCACGGTGACCGTCCAGAAAGCGGGCCAGGCAAGCGCCGTCCGCGTGCTCGGCCAGGGCATCGCCAACATGGACTTCCAGGGCACGGGCGCAGGCACCTGTTCCACCTCGCTGAGCTATACCCCCGGCCAGACCTGCACGGTCGAGGTCACCTTCCATCCGGCTTACCCCGGCCTGCGCCAGGGCGCCGTGGTGCTTGCCGCCGCCGACGGCTCGGCCCTCGGCACCACCTTCCTTTCCGCCACCGCTACCGGCCCGCTCGGCGTCTTCATCCCGGGCCAGATGGTCACGGTCGCCGGCGAAGCCACCTGGATCTACTCCGGTGACGGGGGCGCGGCCACGGGCGCGGCCATCTTCCTGCCTTATGGCATCGCCGTCGATTCCGCCGGCAATCTCTTCATCGCGGACTCCGGCAATAATCGCATCCGCAAGGTCACGGCTTCCTCCGGAGCGATCTCCACCGTCATCGGCAATGGCATCCTCGGCTTCTCCGGCGACGGCGGCCTGGCCACCCAGGCGCAGCTCAGCGGACCCTCCTCCGTTGCGCTCGATGGCGCCGGCAACCTCTACCTCTGCGACAGCGGCAACAACGTGGTCCGCAAGTTCGTGCCCTCCACCGGAATCATCACCACGGTCGCCGGTATGGCTGGCAGGACCGGCTATACCGGCGATGGAGGCCCCGCCACCGCCGCGACCTTCAACGCGCCCAACGGCCTGAGCATCGATGTTTCCGGCAACATCTACATCGCGGACACGGCGAACCACGCGGTGCGCCGCATCGACGCCGTCACGGGCATCCTCACCACGGTCGCAGGCACCGGCAACGCGGGCTTCAACGGCGACAACATCCCCGCACGCACCGCGCAGCTCAATGCGCCCTGGAGCGTCACCGCCGATGCCCGCGGCAATCTCTACATCGCCGACCAGGGCAACCACCGCGTCCGCATGGTGAACCCCGCCGGAACCATCTCGACGATCGCCGGCAACGGCCACGCCGATTTCAGCGGCGATGGCGGCCCGGCTACCAAGGCCACCATCAACGCACCCGCCAGCATCGCGATCGACGTCACCGGCAATCTGTACCTTGCGGACGCCGGCAACAACCGGGTGCGCAAGGTTTACGCATCCGACGGCACCATCACCACCATCGCCGGAACCATCTCGCAGTCCATCTCAGGCGACGGCGGACCCGCCACCATGGCCGGCCTCTACGGGCCCTACACCCTCGCGCTCGATGGCACCGGCAGCCTCTACATCGCCGACGTCTTCCACAACCGCGTTCGCATGGTGCAGGCCAACCAGGCCATGCTGACGTACGATCCCATCCGCATCGGCCGCGTCTCTGCACCGAAGTTCGAGATGTTTGAAAACGACGGCAACGCGCCACTCACCCTCAGCTCCGTTCTGTCCATCTCGCATTCCGTCGTCGACCCCGCCACCACCTGCGGCAGCGGCCTCGTCCTGCAGCCGTTCGACACCTGCAAGGTGGGCGCCTCGTTCGCCCCCACCAGCCTCGGCATGCCGGTCGTCGGCTCCATCTCGCTCGCTTCCGACGCAACCAACGCCCCCGGGACCCTGGAACTTTCCGGCAACGTGCTCAGCCAGGACCCCTCCACCGTCACCGTCGGCACCAGTGCCAATCCCATCGAGGCAGGCTCCTCCGTCTTCTTCACCGTTACCGTCACCAGCCCGGGCGTCATTCCGACCGGGAACGTCACGCTTTATGACGGAACGCTTTCGCTCGGCTCCGCCACCCTGACCGCAGGCGGCGTCGCCACCTTGACCATCCCCAACTTGAGCCCCGGCCAGCACACCATCACCGCCTCCTACGAAGGCGACAACAACAACACCGCCGGCGTCTCCGCCGCGCTGGTGGAAACCGTGCAACTGGTCTCGGCACCCACGAAAACAACGTTGACCAGCTCGCTCAATCCTGCACTCGCCGGCACCTCAATCACCCTATCCGCCGCGGTCTCGGTGGTGACCAACGGCACCGGCGTAGGCGCCATCTCGGGCCCGGTCACCTTCGCCGACGGACCCACCATTATCGGCGCAGCCTCGGTCGTCAACGGCGTCGCCAGCCTGACGCTTTCGACGCTCCCCGCCGGAGCGCACTCCATCGTCGCCTCCTACGCCGGAATTCCCGCCTACGGCCAAAGCTCCTCGGCAGCGCTCTCGCTTACCGTGCAGCCGGGCACCACCTCCACGCAGCTTTCCTCGAGCGCCAACCCGGCCGTCGGCGGAGCGAAACTGCAACTGACCGCCACCGTCACCGGCAACGGCACCGCACCCACCGGCATGGTCACCTTCATGGACGGCGCCGCGACCCTCGGTTCGGCCACGCTCGGCAAGTCCGGCACCGCGGTGCTCGCGCTCGCAACGCCGCTATCCGTCGCAACCCATAACCTCGTCGCAGTCTTTGCCGGCGACACTTACAACAACGGCAGCACGTCCGCCATCTTGGGTGAGGTTGTCGCCCTGGCCCAGACCACACCCGTCGTCACCTCCTCGCAGAGCCCCGCTCCGCAAGGCGCGGCCGTCACGCTCACCGCCAGCGTCGGCAGCAACGGCGGCATCCCCACCGGCAAGGTGGAGCTCTTCGACGGCAGCACCAGCCTGGGAATAGCCACGCTGGACGCCACCGGCACGGGCGCTATCACCACCCGCACGCTCGCCCTCGGCAACCACACCATCACCGCGAAATACGCAGGCGACGCGCTCGACGGCGCCAGCACCTCGCCCGCGTTGCAGGTGCAGATCATCGCGGCGACCTCCACCATCACCTTCAACGCCTCTGCCAACCCCGTGCTGATCGGATCTCCCGTCTCCTTCACCGTCTCTGTCCTGGGAACCGGGCCGCAGCCGACCGGAACGGTCACGCTGCAGGACGGCACGGCGGTGCTCGGCGTACAGACGCTCGACAGCACCGGCGCAGCCAGCTTCCCGAACATGATGCTCGCCTTCGGTTCCCATGCCTTGACCGCACTCTACAGCGGCGACAGCGTGCACAACGGCAACCAGGCGCAGTTGACGGAACGCGTCCTCCAGGCCACCTCGACGGTGCTGGGCTCGTCCTCCGCTTCGTCCATCGCCGGCACCCAGGTAAGCTGGACGGCCAGCGTCAACGCGCTGAGCAACCAGCCGCTCACCGGAAGCGTGCAGTTCAAAGACGGCAACACGGTCATCGCGACCGTGGCTGTCGCCGCCAACGCCACCGCCACCTTCAACTCCTCCACCCTGGGCACCGGCTCGCACACCATGACGGCCGTCTACTCCGGCGACAACCTGAACCAGGCCAGCACCTCCAACCCGCTGGTGGAAAGCGTCGCGCTCGCCACGACCAGCACCACCCTCGCAAGCAGCGCCAATCCGGTCTATGCGGGTGCGAGCCTCAGCCTCGTTGCCGCCGTTACCGGCAACGGCGCGACGCCGGGCGGCTCCGTCACCTTTCGCGATGGCAACACCGTCCTCAGCGTGCTGCCGCTCACCGCTGCCGGCAACGTCACCGTTTCGCTGAGCACCCTCACCCCCGGCACCCACACCCTGAGCGCGACCTACGCCGGCGATATCTATGACGGACCCAGCACCTCGTCCGCCATCATCCAGTCCGTCGTGCAGCAGACCACATTGACCGCGACCTCCTCGGCCAATCCCGCCATGTACGAAAATCCTGTCGTCATCACGGTGAATGTGGCCGGCGGCCTGGCTGCCTATCCCGCAACCGGCGCGGTGACGCTGCGCGATGGTTCCTCCGTGATCGCCACCGCCAATGTGGACGCCACCGGAACCGCGAAGTTCACTCTCACCGCTCCCTCGCTCGGCCAGCATCCGCTCACGGCCTCCTACGCGGGAGACGTCAACAACAGCCCGGCCGTCTCGCCCATGCTCACCCAGGGCGTCATCCTGCGGCCGACCACCAACAACTTCGTCACCAACTCCACCTCGCTGAGCTCGGGCCAGTTCGTCACGTTCATCTCGCTCGTCCAGGGCGTCGGCCCCAACTTCCCCACCGGCACGGTGACGTTTGTCTCCGGCAGCACAGTGCTTGGAAACGCGGCGTTGAATGCCCAGGGTCTCGCCACGCTGACCTTCCAGCCGCCGCAGGGCAGCTTCACCGTCGTGGCGCAATATCCTGGCGATACGCTCTTCGCCGCGACCAGCTCGACGCCAACTACCGTCATCGTGGGTCCGCCTCTGGAGTTCGCCATCAATTCCACGCCCTCCGCGGTCTCGGTTGTCAGCGGCGGCCACCAGACGCTCGCGCTGAGCCTGACCACGGCAGCAACCTTCGTCGATACCGTTCAGCTTGGCTGCGTCGGACTTCCCGCCTACGCCACCTGCACCTTCTCGAGCGATAACGTCAAGGTGACCGGCGGAAGCACAACCATGCTGTCGGTAGTGGTCGACACCGGCACTCCGCTGGCCGCCGGCCCCGCCACCGCGCAGGCCGACGCCCCACGCGGTACGGCGCTCGTCTGCATGCTGCCCGGCGGGACGCTCCTGGCGCTCCTGTTCTTCCGGGTACGCCGCTTCCGCCGCCAGCTCTCGCTGCTCGCCATGCTCCTGCTGCTGGGCGCAAGTGCGGTGCTCTCCGGCTGCGCGAGCTCGCTTTCCGTTCAGCACACCCCAACCGGCAGCTACACCTTCCAGATCGTCGGCAAGGGCTCCCTCTCCGGCGCAACCCAGTCGCAGAACATCGCGCTCACGGTGACGCAATGACGGCGCGACGCGGAATCCTGCGGGAAACGCTGCTCGCTGCCTGCGCAGTCCTGCTGCTGTTCGCAGGGCTGCGCCCGGCAGCAGCACAGGCCGACGCCGCCGGCCTCGGACCCGGCTCCTACCTGCAGATCGGAGCTGCATTCTCCGACTTCCAGGTGGATTACGGGCAACGGTACATCCAGGGCGGCTCGATCTTCGTCGACGCGCATCTCTACCGCCGCATCGGCGCCGAAGTGGAAGCTCGCAACTTCCGCTACAACGAAGATGCCGGCACCCACGAGACCACCTACCTCGTCGGCCCGCGGCTTTCGGTCTTCCCGCGCCGGCTGCGACCCTACGTCAAGCTGCTGGCAGGACGCGGCCAGTTCTACTTCCCGTACGGCTACGCCAAGGGCTCATACCTGGTCGTCGCGGCAGGTGCCGGGGTCGACTGGCACCCGCGCGGCAGCCGCCTCAGCCTTCGCCTGATCGACTTCGAACAGCAGGACTGGCCGAACTTCAGCTTCGGCGCACTCCATCCCTACGGCATCAGCACCGGATTGGCCTTGCGCATCTTCTAGCGCAGGCCAGCAAGGGGAGCGCAGGCCAGCAAGGGCCGAGACCGCCTCCTTCTGGATATCATTCCCGCACACACACGCGCGTCATTCTGGCGCAGCCAGAATCTCCGTAGTTTTCCTGCTGAGTCGATGAGGCACGCGAATCGGCAACGCTCTCGCAGGTGCAGGATCATCACACAAAAACGAATCTCGTCCAAACCGAATTTGTTTGCGCGAAATCAGAGAAGCAGAATGTTCCACGTGGAACACTCTCGAAACAGCCGCGCACTACCTTACAACTTCAAATTCCCTGCCCGCGCTCCAGCACAATCGGTCCGGCATCGGGGCTGGTGTTGCCCGGCGCGGGCTGTGAGCGTCCGGAGAGAAATCCATACAGCGCCACCCCGGCAAACCCCACCGCGGGCACAATGTAGCCCTCGGCAAGACTTCCCGTCGCCTTCGCAATCAATCCCAGCAGCGGCGGGAAGATCGCCCCGCCCACGATCGCCATCACCAGGAACGACCCCGCCAGCTTGGTATTCGGACCCAGGCCCTTCAGCCCCAGCGCGAAAATCGTCGGAAACATGATCGACAGGAAGAAGCTGCTGCCCACAATCGCATACGCCCCCAGCATGCCCGGCCGCGTGATGGCCAGCGCAATCAGCAGGACGTTGGCCAATCCGTAGATGCCAAGCAGCAGGCTCGCCGAGACATACTTCATCAGCGGCGTCGTCACAAAGCGGCCGACCATCAGCGCGATCAGCGTGGCCGTCAGATAGCCCGCCGCGGTTCGCTCGCTCACGTTCGTGTACTGCTTCATGTACGGGATCAGGCTGCTCCAGGTGGAGACCTGCGCGCCCACATTGCAGAAGTTCGCCAGCACCGCGAACCAGAGGTGCGGATAGTGCAGCAATTGCCCGAAGCTGCCGTGATCCTCCGGAGCGCTCAGGTCTTCGTGCTCGCCGCGCATCGAAGGAAACTTCATCCGCGAAAGCACCACCGCGAACAACAGCACCACCGATCCCAGCGCAAGATACGTCGGCACCACGCGCAGCAGTTCCGTATGCAGATAGCCTGCATACGTGCCCGCCGCCTTCATCGAACTCACCTCCGCCGGCGTCTTCTCCACGCCGGAAAAGATAAAGCGCGCACCGAGGATGACGCCCAGGATGGTTCCCGGTGGATTGAACGACTGCGCGAAGTTCAGCCTGCGCTCCGAAGTCTCGGCCGGCCCGAACTGCGCCATGAAAGGATTCGCCGCAGTCTCCAGCACGGACGCGCCGCAGCCCACCGCGAACAGCGCGACCAGGAACGGAAGATAGCGTCCGCTGACCGCCGCCGGCCAGAACAGCACCATGCCCCCGCCGAAGAGCACCAGCCCCATCACCATGCCCGTGCGATACCCCCAGCGCCGCATCACCAGCGCGGCCGGAATCGCCATGCAGAAGTAGCCCAGGAAGTTCGCAGTCTGGACCAACTGCGCTTCAAACTGCGATAGCTCAAACGACTTCTTGAACTGCTGCACCAGGATGTCGGTCAGGTTGTTCGACATGCCCCAGAAGAAAAAAAGGATCGTGACCAGAACGAAGAGCAACATCTGCCCGACCGGAAACATCGCCTGCCCCGGCGCATTCTGCGTGGGCTTGCCGCTCGACATCGAAACCTGCATGAAGACTCCATTCTCTCCGGACTTCTCCGCCACGCAGAGTGGCTGGGGCGCACCCCATCAGGGCGCGCGGGAGTACCGCCAACTTATCACGCAGCGCCATTGCCGATCTTTTGCGAAAGATTCCGGTGCCGTTACAATCCACGATAGCCGCCGCAACCCGAGGATTCTTTGACTTCAATCGTCATTCAGAAGGTTCGCATCATCGATCTCCGCTTCCCCACTTCCAGGGAACACATCGGCTCGGACGCCGTCAACAAGGACCCTGACTACTCGGCCGCGTACTGCATTCTCGAGACCGACGGCGCACTCGAAGGTCACGGCCTCACCTTCACGCTCGGCCGCGGCACCGACCTGGTCGTGGGCGCGCTCCAGCACCTGAAGTCTTTCGTCGAAGGACGCACGCTGGGCTCGCTCACCGCCGACATGAATGCGCTCTACCTCAGGCTCACCGGCGATACCCAGTTCCGCTGGCTCGGGCCGGAAAAGGGCGTCATCCACCTGGCTGTCGGAGCCCTGCTGAACGCCGTCTGGGATCTCTACGCCAAGGCCGAAGGCAAGCCCGTATGGCGGCTGCTGGCCGACATGAGCCCCGAGCAGATCGTCTCCGCCATCGACTTCCGCTACATCGCCGACGCCCTCAGCCCGGAGGAGGCACTGGGCATCCTGCGCCGCGGCCAGCACGGACGCGAGGAGCGCATGCCACGCCTGGAAGCCGACGGCTACCCCGCCTACACCACCTCCGCCGGCTGGTTCGGATTTCCCGACGACAAGATCCGCCGTCTGTGCCGCGAAGGCATCGCGGATGGCTGGCATCATTTCAAGCTGAAGGTCGGCGGCGACCCTGCCGACGACCTGCGGCGCGGCCTGATCATGCGCGAGGAAATCGGCTGGGACAATCACCTGATGGTCGACGCCAACCAGAAGTGGGGCGTCGAGCAGGCCATCGACCGCACCCGCGCCCTGTTTCCGCTGCGAGCCCTGGTGGATGGAAGAACCCACCAGCCCCGACGACATCCTGGGCCATGCACGCATCCGCCGCGAAGCCGCTCCCACCCGCATCGCCACCGGAGAACACTGCCACAACAGCATCATGTTCAAGCAGCTCTTTCAGGCCGAAGCCATCGACGTCTGCCAGATCGATAGCTGCCGCGTCGCCAGCGTCAATGAAAACCTCGCCATCCTGCTGATGGCCGCCAAGTTCGGCGTGCCGGTCTGCCCGCACGCCGGCGGCGTTGGACTCTGCGAGTATGTCCAGCACCTTTCCATCTTCGATTTTCTGTGCGTCTCCTGCACGCTAGAAGACCGTGTCATCGAGTACGTCGATCACCTGCACGAACACTTCGTGGATCCGGTGGTCATCCGCCACGGGCACTACCAGCTTCCGCGCATTCCGGGCTACAGCGCCCAGATCCATCCCGCATCGCTCCAGCGCTTTGCTTTCCCCTCCGGAGAGATCTGGAAGGAGACCTGCGAGGCGGAGCCGGCGCGCCTCTAGACGTCGCCGAGACCCCTGCCTTGAGCGCGTCCATCTCCACCCCCAGCCAGACTCTCTGAGGCGCTGGGACGCAGCTGCGCGTGTTACGAGAAATATCCCTTAGTAACTCCTTCCTAGTTACTAAACTCCTTGGAAATACCTCTTCTGCGGCAAGCCTCCCGATGCTAAAGTTGTACGAAGATACGACATCTATGGGGCCGTTGGACTCTGCAACGAACGCTGTTGGCGAGTGCCCATTGCGCTTCGAACGTTGCTCTCAAGAGCTAAGGAGAAGCACCGCCATGAAAATGATTCGTTTTTGCCTCCTGATGGCCCTCCTGGTCAGTATGCCCGGTTTCGCGCGAGCAAACGGAATCCATGCGGTCATCGTCGATCCTCCCTTTGATGGCTACTCGCTTGGCGTCGGGGAATCGTCGGTTCCTTCGGCGTACTTTGTCTTCCATGCCTGTAACTCGTATGAATCGGGTCTGCTTGCCTCGCCGGATCTGGTCGGCTGCTTCGACATTCAGAATGAAACCGGGGCCACCCTCACCGGCTTCACCATGACCTTCAAAGGCGCGATCTCGATCTTTGGCGATTCGCCGGTGTGCGGCGGCCTGTTCAGCAGCACATCCTGCACGGAAACTGCCACTGCCGACCCAAGTGTCGGATTTTACGACCTGGACTTCAGCGATGGAACGGTGCTGAACGGGTCGACGATCATCATTGGAGAGTCGGTCGACGTCGCCGACTTCAACGACGTGCACTCGAGCCTGACCAACCAGGCATCGCTTGCCACTACCACCACTCCGGAGCCCGCCTCGGTGGCTCTGCTCGGGACCGGCATCATCGCGGGTGCGGGGCTCATGTTCGTCCGCCGTCGCGGATTGCACTTCGGCTCTTCCCACGTTTAGTGGGGGCGTTTCGGGCTCGGTTTCACCCTAACTTCGAATCATCCAGGTAGTCCCCGCTTCATGCGCGGACTACCTTTCTTTACGCGCTGCCGCAAGCCCGGTGTTAGCACACCAGGGGCGCCCATGCGCGGAAGTACATTGCCGGACCGGGGCCGCAGCGCTGGAGCGATATAGACTTTCAACACCGGAAACAGTGGGCAGTTCCCTGCGGCGGCCGGCAGACGCAAACGGATCAAGAGGACAACAGCGAGTGATGAGTTCGAATGACCAGAAAATCGTCTTCAAGTTCTGGGGTGTGCGTGGGTCCATCCCCACGCCTTCTTTGCCGAATATGGGTTGCGGGGGGAACACCAGTTGCCTGGAAGTGCGCCTGCCGTCCGGCGAAGTTCTGATCATCGACGGAGGCACCGGCATCCGGCCGCTCGGCGCGTCGCTCGCCGCCGCAGCTGCCGGGGAATTCACGTCGCTCCACGTCTTTCTGACGCACTTTCACTGGGACCACATCCAGGGATTGCCGTTCTTCCAGCCGCTCTACGGCGCGGACAATTCCGTGACCTTCTACTCCGTAAAGCCTGGCGACGAGACGAGCGATATTCTCGAAGGCCAGATGAACCGGCCGTATTTCCCGGTCAACTTCGCCTTCCTGCCGGCCAAGCGCAGCTTTGTGCAGCTTTCTGAGGAGCATCTTCGCTTCGGTGAGGTGGAGGTGAAGCACTTTCCGCTGAATCACCCCCAGGGCTGCAGCGGGTACAGCTTTACGCACCAGGGGCGCAAGCTGGTCTTCGCCAGCGACCACGAACACGGCAATCCCGAATTCGACGAGATCCTGCGGGAAGCGGCCCAGGACGCAGAGGTGCTCATCTACGACGCACAGTTCACGCCCGAAGAATACCCCTCACGCAAAGGGTGGGGCCACAGTACGTGGCTGCGTGGCACAGAGGTCGCTCGGCAAGCCGGCGTGCAGCGCCTCTTCCTCTTCCACCACGACCCGGGCCACACGGATGAGATGATGCAGAACATCCTTGCGGAGGCGCGCACCCACTTTGCCGAAACGTACATCGCGGTCGAAGGCGAGTGCTTCGCGGTGTAGCCCTGCGGCCCGCGCACGCACAGCGAACTTGATGCAAGGAATCTGAGAAACAGAGGCGACGTGGAGCAACAGGCACACGACTCGAGAGCGGACCGCACCGCACCCATCACGCTCGTCTTCGCCGACATTGCCGGCGCCGCGCGCAAACGGCGCCGGCGGCAGCCGCGCGAGGGGCGCAACCCCGCGCGCGAAGACGAGACCGCCGAGTTCGTCCAAAGCCGCTACCTGCGGCTGGTGCGCGAAAGCCTGCAGGGCCACGGCGGCAAAGAGATCATGACGGTGGGCGACTCCTTTTTCCTCACCTTCGACGATCCGCGTTCCGCCCTGCTGGCCTGTGCCGAGATGCAGGTCCGGCTCAAGTCCGCACCCATCATGACCGATGTTGGACCGCTGCAGATGCGCATGGGCATCCACTGCGGTCGGCCTCAGTTCTTTGAAAACAGCTGGCACGGCACCGATGTGGACACGGCGGCGCGCGTCGAATCCGTCGCTTCCAGCGGGCAGATCATCGTCAGCGACGCCGCCCGCATGCAGATGGGCGAGCTTCCCGGCGTGCCGTTATCTCCGCTGGGCACCTTTGCCCTCAAAGGCGTCGGCGACGTCGTGCTCTGGGACGCGGACTACGATCGCCACGGGCCGCGCAAGCCGGTCGCCATCTCGCGCGAGCGCATCCGCCACCGCGCACGCATGCGGACGGTCCGCCACATCGCCGAAGCTGCCGTGGTGGTCACCATCATCGCCGGCGGATGGCTGGTCTATCGCCAGCAGCAGCGTGACCTGCTCACGGTCAAGGACAAGCTCGTCCTCGCCGAGCCGGTCAACGAAACCGGCGAAGCGGTCTTCGACGCCACGCTGAAAGAAGCCCTGACGGTGCAGCTCGAGCAGTCGCCGCTGCTGCAGCTCGTATCGAATGCCGAGTTGACGGCCGACCTGCTCTTCCTGCACCAGCCGCCCGAAGAAGCGATCACGCCGAAGCTTGCCCGTCAGCTCGGCCAGCGCGAGGGCTACAAGGCGTACATCGAATCCAGGCTGACGCGCCGCGGCAGCGGCTACGCCGTCACCATCGACGCCGTAAACTGCGCCACCGGCGCGGTCATCGCGCGCGCGGAAGCGAGGGCCGAGCGCCAGAACGACGTTCTTGCCGCAGTTTCGACCGCCTCCGGCAGCCTGCGCCGGAAGCTCGGCGAATCTCTGGCGACGGTCGATAAACTGAGCACCCCCTTTACCGACGTCACCACCACCTCGCTCGAAGCATTTCACGAGTACTCGCTGGGCGAGGCCGCCCACCTGCGCTCCGCGGAGTCGGAATCCGTATCGTTCTACAAAAAGGCGGTCGAGCTCGATCCCAACTTCGCCATGGCCTACGCACGGCTTGGCGTCACGTACCTGAATCTGCAGCAGGTCGCCAAGGCCACCGTCTACCTGACCCGCGCCTACGCCCTGCGTGAGCGCGCCACCCAGCGCGAACGCCTGTACATCGCCGCGCAGCTCGCCTACGCCAAAGGCAATCTGCCGCAGGCGATCAGCGCCTACAAGGAACTGCTCGAGGGCTATCCGCGCGACACCAGCGGCCTGAACAACAGCGGACTCCTCTTCCAACAGGCGGGCGACAACGTCAAAGCGGCCAGCTACCTGCAGCGATCTGTCGAAATTGCGCCCTGGAATCGCACCTCGAAGGACAACCTTGCCGGCGCCCTCCTCGCAGCCGACGGCGCCGCGCAGGCGCGCCAATACCTGGAACAAAGCGAGGCCGCCTCCAAAGGATCGGACACCAACCTCCTGCAGAATCAGGCCGAGTATGCCTTTGAGACCGGCGACCCGGACTGGCGGCGATACCTCGTGAAGGCAGGTACCCTGCCGGATGGCTTCATCCTTGCCGGCGTCGGCAGCGACATCGATTACGTGCAGGGAAACCGCCCGGAGGCCCGCAAATACATCGAGCAGGCAGCTGCCCTGGCGCTGGGAGTCAAAGCCGCCGACGCTGCCGGCAGCGACCTCGCCCTCGCGGCGCGCTACGAGGCCTTGCTGGGCGACTGCACCCAGGCAGTCACCTACGCCAGACGCGCGCTCACCTACGATGAATCCGCCGTCACCGTGCCCGACGCCGCCATCGCACTCGCTTTGTGTAACGCGAGCTCGAAAGAAGTAGCCGAACTCCACAAGCTGGCCGACGAAGCGCCCGAGAATACGCTGTTGAACTCCGTATACGTGCCCGAGGTGGACGCTGCGCTGGCGCTCGCGCAGCATCGTCCGCAGGAGGTCCCGAATCTGCTCGCTCCTACCGATGCCTTTGCGCTGGCGTCCCTTGCGCCCGTCTTCGAAGCGCAGGCCTACCTGGCGCTCAACCGCCCGGCGGACGCCCTGAAATCGCTGCAGCCGGCGCTCGCCTACCGTTTCGAAGAGTTCGGTGTCGGCCAGATGCCAAGCTACAGCCTTTCGCTGCTGCTTGCCGCGCGCGCCCAGGCCATGGCCGGAGACAAGGCCGCCGCGGCCGCAAGCTATCAACGCCTGCTCGACTTCTGGCGCAACGCCGACCCGCAGTTGCCGCCGCTGCTCGCCGCCAGAAAGGAACTGGCTGCGCTCAACAAGCTTTCCCGCGCGCCAACCGCCAGGGCGCATTGACCTGAATCGACGCGCATCTTCGCTTTAAGCGTCACTCACCCGCCACGAACCCACCTGGTCCGCAGGAGCTTTCTTCGCATGGAACCCGGGCACCCCAGCAAGCCGCCGGCAACGCCGATCGCACTGGTCTTCACCGATATGGTCGGCTCCTCCGCGGCCAAGCGCGCCGCCTCGCTCGGTGGCGACAGCGGCGAGCGTGACGCCGCCTTCCTGAATGCCATCCAGGTGCGTCACTTCAAGCTCGTGCGCGACTGCATGCGGCCCCACGGCGGCACCGAGATCATGACCATGGGGGACGCGTTCTTTCTCACCTTCCCCGATGTTCGTTCGGCCGTACTGTGCGCCGCAGACATTCAGCGTGAGCTCAAAGCCCAGCCCATCATGACGGCCATTGGCCCGATGCAGTTGCGCATCGGCGTCCATTGCGGCACGCCCAAGTTCTCCGACAACAGTTGGCATGGCAAGGACGTTGAAACCGCGGGCAGGGTCGAGGCCACCGCTGCCGCCGGGCAGATCATCCTGAGCGAACCGGCGCATCAGTTGATGGCCGATACGCCTGAAGTGAGGCTCCATCCACTCGGCACGTTTTCTCTGGCGAAAATCGAGCTGCCGCTCTGGGACGTGGATTACGACGGCGAAGGCCCGCGCCGGCCGCAGGTTCTCTCCGTCGAAGAGAAGCGCCGCCGGCACCGGCGCAAGCTGCTGTGGCGCGGAGGCATCGCGGGGCTTGTTGCGCTGCTCGCGGTCATCGGCGTGTTGTGGTTCCGGTACCGGCAGCAGAATCGCCTCCATCCCGGTGACGAGCTTGTTCTGGCCACGTTCTACAACAAGACCGGCGACGCGCAGTTCGACGGCGCGCTGGACCAGGCGATCGCCATTCAGTTCGAGCAATCGCCCATGCTGCGGCTGGCCAACCCGGCGGAGTTGCGCGCCTATCTGCACGCGGCCGGGCAGGCCACCGACCAGCCCGTCACGACGAAACTGGCCTGCAGTATGGCTGGGCAAACCGGGTTGAAGGCCGTTGTTGCGGGTTCCATCAGCGGACCTGCCTCCGGCGGCTACATCGTCAGCCTGCAGGCCGTGCAATGCCGCACCGGCCGGACCATCGGACACGCGAAGGAGCAGGCGCCGGACAAGGATCACGTGCTTTCCGCCCTGGCCCGCGCGGCCTCGGGTCTGCGCGTCAGCCTGGGCGAGTCCTCGGATTCCGTGCTTCGCTTCAGCACCCCCTTCGCCTCAGAAAGCGGTTCCGCGCTCGATGCGCTACACGTCTTTGGGCAGGCTGAAGCGGCAGCAGGACGGGGCCCGGCCTCGCAGGCCATCAGCCTCTACCGCCAGGCCATCGCGCTGGATCCTGGTTTCGCGCTGGCGTACGCACGCATCGGATCTCTGGAAGAAAGCGCCGGGCACACCGCCGAAGCATTGAAAGACCTTTCCCGCGCCTACGATCTTCGCGATCATGCGACCGAACGCCAGCGCCTCGGCATCCTCGCGCTGCTGGCCCGGACGCGCGGCAACCTGCCCGCCGCCATCGCCGCCTATCAACAGCTTCTCAAGAGCTTTCCGCAGGATACCGGCGCTCTCGAAAGCCTTGGCGAACTCTACATCGAGGCAGGCGATCCCACGCGCGCGGCTCCCTTCTTTGGGCGCGCCGCCGCAGCCGCTCCGTGGAGCGGCGCGGCGCAGGAAAAACTCGCCGCCATCGAGCTTGCCCTCGGAGACACCGGCAAAGCGCGCCAGGCCATGGAAGCCAGCACGCGTAGCGCGGAGACGGAAGCCCCGCTGCGCGGGCGCAATCGCGCGCTCTACGCGTTCGAGACCGGCGACCCGAACTGGAAGTCTCTCCTGGCCAGCGGCGCATCGTCCTCGGACGCAGCGCCAGGGTCAGGGATGAGCGATCTCTTCTACCTCACCGGACAACTCACCGGAGCCCGCGCCGCAGTCGAGCAGGAGGTCGCGGAAGCAGTCCGTTCGGGTTCTTCGCTCACCGCCGGCCATCTCCTCGCCTCGGCCGCGCTCCAGGAGGCGGTCTACGGTGTGTGCGGGCGAGTGCCCGAGATGTCGAGCCGCGCCCTGGCGCTGGACAGCTCGCTCCACACCCTTCCCTCTGCGCTGCTGGCTCAGGCGCTGTGCGGGCAAAAGCCCGGCGGAAGCGCCGCGCTCGACAAGCTCGCACAGCAGTTCCCTGAGAACACCCGGCTGACCGACATCGCGCTCCCGGAATACGCGGCCGCGACGGCACTGCTCGCACACCGGCCGGCGGAAGTTCCGAACCTGCTGGAAAGCACACGCCCCTACCGTTTGGCATCGCTCTCGCCCAACCTTGAAGCCGAGGCATTGCTGGCGCTTCACCATCCCGAGGAGGCGCTGACCGATCTTGCGCCCGCCCTGCGCTACCCGTTCTACGGCGTGCGCTGGGGGTTGACCGGCGAACGCCCGTCCTACGGCATGGCGCTCCTGCTCGCCGGTCGCGCCCATGCGGCTGCCGGAGATACCGCCGCCGCGGACGAGAGCTTCCGTCGCGCCATGGAGCTTTGGCAAGGGGCAGACGCCGGCTTTCCGCCGCTCCTTCAGGCGCAAAAAGAAAGGGCTGCGCTGACCACGCGCAAGCCCCTTCCCTGAAAACAGTTTTATTCCGACGAAAGCCCGGCTCGCTCGGACCGACTGCTATTCCCTCGGCTACCGCAGCCCTCGCGTGGTTACTTGAAGGAAGCGACTGCGGCCGTTTCGTTGTCGTAGGAGTCGAACACCGTAAGCAGCTTCGTAATCGAGAGCAGGTCCTGGACCTTCTTGGTCAGATTCTCCAGCTTTAGCTCGCCGCCCGCGTTCTTCACCGTGGTGAAGGCGCTGACCAGTTCGCCGATGCCCGAGCTGTCCATGTAGTTGATGTCGCCCAGGTTCACCAGGATCTTCTTCGAGGTATTGGCCAGAATCTCGCGAATGGCGTCGCGCAACGTGACGCTGCCCTCACCCAGGGTAATGCGTCCACTCAGATCGAGAATCGCTACGCCATCCACCTGCCGCAACTTGTACTTCATACTCATGCCTCTACCTCTCCTTTTGGTCTGTATTTGATCAGCGTAATCCCGGTCCCGGGCTCTAGTGAGTCAAAGTGTACCTCGTCCATGAACGCGCGCATCAGAAAAACTCCGCGTCCGGAAGTTCGCAGTAGATTTTCTTCCTGCAGCGGGTCCGGAATCTGGTCGACCGCCACACCGTCGCCCTCGTCCGCGATGTGAATCGAAAGCGCCTCGTCATTCAATTCCAGCCGCGCCGACAGCCGTTTCTCCAGATCGTGGCGGTTGCCGTGCACAATCGCATTCACCGCCGCTTCCCGCACCACCAGGCTGATCTGGCCCAGCGTGTCCTCGTCGAAGCCTCCCTGCTCACCCAGGCCGAGCGCTGCGTCGACCACCGTTTCAACGCTGCCGAGCTCGGAAGCGAGCGTCAGGCACACAGGAGACTGCAGTTTGCGAACGGTAGGCTGGCTCAAAGGATCTCTTTCCGGAGTCTTCGTGAAGTTTCCGCGATGCGCTCCCTTGTGTCAAGAAATTCGACTTCCCGGCGCCGCGTTCGCCGCCAGGGCATGCCATAGAGAACGCGCGACGCCTCGCCCCGGATTGCGGGTTCGGGTACGGCTCGGTGAAAACCCGCGACATGGCTCCGGAATGGCTTGTAGAATTCCTGATTGCCCGGAGTTCCGCAATTCCGTGGCCAAGGCGGGCAGCAGCCGGGGAGGGCCACCATGTCTATCGAACGCATCGATCCGGCGTCGCCCGGTGCCGAAGGCGAAGACCGCATCCGGGGCTGTTTCTGGGGCGTTCGCGGATCCATCCCCACACCCGGCAGTTCCAGCCACGCCATCGGCGGCAACACCAGCTGTCTGGAACTGCAGCTGCCCGGCGGCGAGATCGTCATCCTCGATGCGGGGACCGGCATCCGACTGCTCGGCGCAGCCCTGGCCGCTCGCCACACGCCCCTCGAACTCCACCTCTTCCTCACCCACTTCCACTGGGATCACCTGCAGGGACTGCCCTTCTTCCAGCCCCTGTATGGCTCCCGCAATGTCCTGACCTTCTACTCCAGCGAGCCGCCGGAGCGCACCCGTCATCTCCTGCAACAGCTTATGTGCTCACCCTTCTTCCCGGTCGACTTCGCCGCGCTCGAGAGCCACCACGAGTTTCGCGAGGTCCCCGCCGCCGGTCTGCAACTGGGCGCAGTGGAGATCTGCAGCATTCCACTCCATCATCCGCAGGGAAGCCACGGCTATGTCTTCACGCATGCGGGCCGCAAGCTCGTCTTCGCAACCGACGTCGAGCACGGTGAGCCGGTCTCCGACCGCGCGCTGCGGGAGGCAGCCGAGGGCGCCGATGTACTCATCCTGGATGCACAATTCACGCCCGAGGAGTACCCACAGCGACGCGGCACCGGCCACGGTACGTGGCAGGACGCCACGCGGCTGGCGCGCGAAGCCGGCGTCCGCAAGCTGTTCCTTTTCCACCACGACCCGGGCCACAGCGACGAAGCCCTGCACGCGATCCTGGCCGAAGCCCGCAACGAGTTCGCGGAGACTTTTCTCGCCGCAGAAGGCGACAGCTTCCTCGTCTAGCCAGGCTTTTCGGCGGTCTTTTAGGCGATGCGCAGCGCGACGACCGTCATGTCGTCATACTGCTCGGCGCCGTTGGCGAAACGGTCCACCGCGTCGACCAGGAGGCCGGGCAGATGCGAGACCGGAGCCGTCGGGTTCGCCAGAATGACCTTCTCCACCTCGTCTTCTTCCCAGAACTCGCCGGCCAGGCTGTACGCCTCCATGATCCCGTCCGACACCACAATCAGCGTATCGCCCGCTGCCAGCGGCGCTCCAAATTGCTGGTAAGAGATGCCCGGCAGCATCGCCACCGGCAGCCCGCCGCCGGTGAGCCGGTCCAGGCGCCCGTCTTCATGCAGCAGCAGCGGCGGAACGTGTCCGGCGTTCACGTAGGTGACGCTGCGCCGGTCCGGCGAGATCAGCCCGCAGAACAGCGTGGAATAGCGCTCGGCCGTGGAACTCGTATAAAGCGTATGGTTCAGGCTCTCGATCGCCAGCGCCAGGCTCTCCGCATTGCGCGTCAGCAAGCTGCGCAGCAGCGTCTGGATGCTCGCCATCATCACGGCCGCGGGCACACCCTTGCCGGAAACGTCGCCCAGTGTGAAGGCGAAGCCGCCCCCGGGCAGCGGAAGCAAATCATAGTAGTCGCCGCCGATGGAATGTGCGGGACGGCAAAAGCCGACGCACTCCAGGCCATCCACATTCTGCGGGCACTCCGGCAGCAGGCGAGCCTGAACGTCGCGCGCCAGGGCTACCTCAAGCTTTACCAGCCGCGCGCTTTCGGCCTCCTGCCGCAACCGCTCTCCGTCGATGGCGCTCGCCGCGAACTGTGCCAACAGCCCCACCAGCCCGGCATCCGTTTCGGTAAAGCCGGAAGGCTTGTTGAGCAGTTGCAGCGCACCGATCACGCGGCCTTCCGCACGCATCGGCACGCACAGCACCTGCTCGGTGTGGTATCCGCTGGTGTGATCCACTCGCCGCAACAGCCGCGACTCGTTGGCGGCGTCATTCGCCAGGATGACCTCGTTATTGCGGATGCTGGCGCCCACCAGGCCCTGCCCCAGGGGAATGCGCATGGGCGCGACGCCGTGCGCCACCTTGGTCCACAGCTCGTTGGTGCTTTCGTCGATCAGCCACAGGCTGCAGCGGTCGGCCCCGACGAGATCGCGCGCAAAGTCCGCGTTCAGCCGCACCAGCTCGCTGATCTGCTGTTCGCGGCCGATCCTTTCGGCATGCTTGAAGATGGCGCGGATGGTCTCGTCCGCCTGGATTTCCAACGTTGCGGTACTCATGTGGGGTGGCCTTCCGAGAATCAGCTTACAACATGCTTCCCTGTGTGATTCAGCGCGAAAAATGCCCGGATCGCGCCAATCTGGAGAAAGAAAACTGCACAGCAACCGCTGCCTACCCGCTCTGACGGAAAGCCTCGCAACGCATTAGCCTGGACATTCACCGCACTGTAACTTGCATGTTTCGCGATGGCCTCTATACTTTCCCACATGAGCAATGTGCCCTTTTCCTACACATCAGAAGCCGGCCACCGCAGCGACACCGAAATCGTTCGCCTGATTGGCCCTCTGACGCTCACGTCGATGTTCACACTGCAGCCCGCGCTCCGCGAGATGAAGCCCAACGTGCTCATCCTGGACCTGAGTGAAAGCCCGTACATGGATTCCGCCGGGCTCGGGCTCATCATGAACCAGTACGTCTCGGCCGAACAGCACAAGCGCAAGCTGCTGCTGGCCGGGGTGAACGGGCGCATCCAGGCGCTTCTGGAGATGAGCCGCGTCGACCAGGTGCTCAGCATCTTTCCGACGGTCGCCGATGCCGAAGCTTCGCTGCCGCCGGCCTGAGCGCCGGAGCGACGGGCGGGGCGAAGTCTCCTCCACCCCCGCCAGTTGGATTCCGAGCGCGCGCCCTATTGCACCACCAGCGTGATGTTGACCGTCGAAACGACCGAGCCGGAAGCGCTCAGGGTTACCGGAACCTGGTACGTTCCGGCGGGGGTGAAGTAAGACCCCGCAGTCGAACCGCAACCACTCATTCCCAGCCCGGCGATCCCCGCCGACAGAATGATCGCCAGCGTCCACAGCGAACGCAGTTCGCGGCGGCGGCGGCGCAGCAGCGCCATCCCGCCCAGGCAGGGCAGGAAAGCAAAGGCCGCGAGCGATACCGGCGACCAGCGCGAGACCTCCACCGGGTGCTGCAGCGCGGCGGTGGTGTTGTTGGCATTGGTGCCGATCGTGACATACCCGGTCAACGTTGTGTTGGTGCCCGTCGCCACAAAGGTCGGCGTGGGGAAGTAGCAGGAGCCGTGTGCCGGCAGCGTTCCGCAGCCCAGCGTGTAGGTGCCCGTCAGGCCGCCGACTGAGGTGAACGTCAGGGTGCTGGTCACGTCCGCACCGGACTGCACAGTCAGCGAAGTCGGGTTGGCCGTGAACGTGAACGCCGGCGCCGTCACCGTCTCCGCCACCGCGGAGGAGGTGGACGCGGCGAAGTTGGTCGTAGGCACGTAGACTGCCGTAATGCTATGGCTGCCAGCGCCTAACGTCGTCAGCGTAAGGCTCGCCACGCTGGAGGTTGAACCCGCCAGGGTCACCGTGCCCAGCAAACTCGTCCCGTCCATGAACTTGACCGAACCTGACGGCGGGCCCACGAGCGAGGTCACCGTAGCGGTAAACGTCACCGAAGCTCCCTGGTTCAGCGCGGATCCGGTCGAGGTGAGCGTCGTGGAAGTGGCGACCGGCGTCGCCAGCACGTTCAGCGTCGCAGCGGACGACGTGCTCGTCGTGTACACCGCATCGGCCGAGTAGTAAGCGCTGATCGCGTAGGTGCCGACTGCCGGAGCCGCGAGGCTCGCGTTGGCCGTGCCACTCGAATCCACCGTCGCGGTCACCAGGGGAGCGGAGCCGTTGTAGAACGTCACCGTGCCCGTGGGTGTCGGCGTGGACCCTCCAACCGCGGCCACCACAGCCTTCAGGCTCACCGTCTGGCCCGGGATCGCATTGCCCGTGCCCACCGTCAGCGTGGTCGTGCTCGCCGTGGTCTCGGTCAGGAGATTGCCGGCGGCCTTCGCAACCAGGTGGTGGCCCGCCGTCGTGGGATGGAGGTCATCCCAGAAAAGATAGGTATCCGGATTGACGGTAGGGAGTGCCTGCGAGCTATTCGTAACGTTCGCAAATCCGAAGACCGACTGCGGCGCCGCCAGGATCGTGTTGAACAGCGAATACACATCCAGCATGTAAAGGTGAACCGAAGGGCTGGCCGCCTTCAGCGCGGCGACCCCCGACGCTACGCCCTGGTTGTACGCTGCCGCCGCGGCCGTCGCCTGCAGCGCCGCCGCACCTGTTGTGTTCAGCCGCGGAATGGCGCCCAGCGGCGGCAGGTTCGGAACGATGATGCTGGTAGCCCCCGCTGCGATGAGTGCCTGCACATTGGCGATCTCAAGCTGCGCCGCTGCTGTAATCTGCGCCGTGGTCGTTGCCTGCAGCAGATCGTTGGCGCCGCCCCACACCACAAACAGAGTGTTCGCCGTAATCGTCGGCTTGGTCGCGAGGTACGCGGCAATCTGCGCGCCGATGTTGTTTACCGTCACCGAAAGGGCGTTGCCGGGTCCGTACGTCACCACCTGCGTGCCGCCCGCATTGGTGGCGCTGCCGTACGCGTAGTCCGTGCCGCCGTCCAGCGAATCCTTCACCGCCGGCTTAGCAGTAAAGGTGGAGGCGAGTTGCTCAATCCAGACGCCCTGGTAAACCTGCGCCGCGGGAATGGTATCCGTGCCGTCGGTAAACCTGCCGGCCGTGTAATCCGCCAGGGGTCCCGGAATCTGCAGGCCATACGCCGAGGTGGAAAGATGCGCGAAGTTCCCGGTATCGGAAAGCGAATCCCCGAACACCACGACAGAGGTATAGGCCTGCGCTCCCGCCAGGGCGCTGCACCCCAGCATCAGGGCAAACGCGAGAACGGAAGCGAATCTGCGGACGAGGCACATGCGAGGCTCCTTCGGCTGCTATAGCTGGAAAAAGTGCAAACAATGGTTCGTGGGAGACAAAGTACGACCCACGCTGTCATAGGCGTAGTCCGGACCCCTGAGGTGACACACCGTGCACCTGGCCCCCGGACAACACAACGTCACGAAATCGGTTGGCGAAAATCGTAGCACGACTTTGTCACGAGGCCGCGCTTCCCGCCTGATCGCCCCAGCAGCAATCAATCCGCGGCAGCGGTACGCCGCGCACCCGTACGTCCCGCCTTCGGCTTGTTCCGGGCCGAGACGTTCAGCGCCACGGCCGCGCGCACCAGGTTCTGGAACGCCTTTGCGTCCAACGTTTCGCCTTCGCGAAGATCGATCGCGCGGCGCACGTTGCCTTCCAGGCTGGAATTGAAGAGCTTCGCCGGGTCATCCAGCGCCGCGCCCTTGGCAAACGTCAGCTTGACGACACTCTTGTAGCTCTCGCCCGTGCACACGATGCCCGCGTGCTCAAAGACCGGCACGCCTCGCCACTTCCACTCTTCGACAATCTCCGGGTCCGCCTCGTGGAGGAGCGCACGCATCCGCGCCAGGGTCTCCCCGCGCCAGTCAGCAAGTTCGGCGATTCTCTTGTCGATCAACAAGGAAGCTGCGCCCGCAACAGTTCCCTTGGACGCCTTCATGCGACACCGTCCAGCACACGCTCCAGCGCGCCGATGAACTTCTGCCAGCCGTAGGTCGCACCCTGGAAGGCCGCCTGCTGATCCGCACGGAATCCGGAGTGCTCCATGCGAAGGTGGGTCCCACCCTCGGCCGGCGTCAGTGTCCACAGCACCACGGAATCAAGGCCCAGCGCGCTCCAGCGATAAGAAAGCTGCCGCAGCGGATCGATCGTCAGTACCTCGCATTCGATGACACCGTCCCACTGCGGCATCGACGGCGAGCGAAACTGAAACCTCCTGCCCGGCACGGGCTCAAAGTCGGTGGGAAGTAGCCACTGCGCGATCTGCGGCTGCTCGGTCAGCGCGCGCCACAGCTTCTCCGGCGGGTGCGGAAAAGTCCGCTCGATCACAACGCTCCGTGTCTGTTCTGCTGCATTGTTCATGGCTCCATCCTCTCCAGAAGCGATTCCAAACGATCGAAACGGTCGCGCCAGAAGGCGCCGTACAGCTGCAGCCAGTCCACGATCGGCGCCAAAGCATCGGCTTCCGCGCGATAGTGCGTCTCGCGTCCTTCGCGGCGGTGCCGGACCATCCGCGCCCGCTTCAGGACGGTCAGGTGCTTTGAAACCGCCGGCTGCGAGACTCCGGCATATTGCGTCAGGGCGTGCACCGTCTGCTCGCCGCGCCGGCTCAGCTCCTCGAAGATCGCCCGCCGCGTCGGATCGGCAAGGGCGCGGAAGACCTGGTTGGCAGCGGCCGGCTTCATGCTCACAAAACATAACCGTACGGTTATGGGTTGTCAAGCGAAAAAATGCCTCTCTCCCGCACATCGCTCGAACCGTTTATGCTGCTTGAGTTGTCCGTTGCTCCGTTTTCCTGAAAGGAACTTTCCCCATGCGCGTAGGTCTGATGACCCGGGAATACCCGCCCCATGTTTACGGAGGCGCCGGCGTGCACGTCGAGTACCTCGCCCGTGAGCTGGCCCGCAAGATCGAAGTCGAAGTCCACTGCTGGGGCGCGCAACACGAAGACGCCGGCAACCTGCACGTGCGCGGCGACGAGCCCCCACCCGAGGTCACCGGCGACACCTCCGCCAAATTCAAGGCTGCGGTCGATGCCTTCGCGCTGAATCTTTCGACCATGAAGTCGCTCGACAAGATCGACATCGTGCACACCCACACCTGGTACACGTCCATGGCGGGCTTCCTGGCGAAGAAGCTCTACGGCGTGCCCTTCGTGCTGACGACGCACTCGCTGGAGCCGCTGCGCGCGTGGAAGGCCGAGCAGCTCGGCTCCGGCTACGCCATGAGCTCGTGGATGGAGCGCACCGCGATCCTCGACGCCGACGCCATCATCGCCGTCTCGAACGGCACCAGGGCCGACATCCTGCGCGCCTACCCCGATGTCGATCCCAAGCGCATCCACGTCATCTACAACGGCATCGACCTGAACGAGTACCAGAAGACTCCGGCAACCGACGCGCTGGTGAAGTACGGCGTCGATCCCAACAAGCCGTACGTGCTGTTCGTCGGCCGCATCACGCGCCAGAAAGGCGTCACCCACCTGGTCGACGCCATCCGCTACCTTCCGCTCGGCACCCAGGTCGTACTGTGCGCCGGCGCACCCGATACGCCCGAGATCGCAGCCGAGATGCGCGACAAGATCGAAGCCCTGCGGCGCGAAACCCCCGGCAGCACACCGCTCGGCGACACCGCACCCCACGCGCAGGTCACCCGCGACGGCGGCCAGGCCTTCGCCACCGGCGATCCCCATGGCGCCGGGCACAACATCGTCTGGATCGAAAAGATGGTCACCAAGCAGGAGGCCATTCAGCTCTACTCCAACTGCGCCGTCTTCTGCTGCCCGTCCGTGTATGAGCCCTTCGGCATCATCAACCTCGAAGCCATGGCCTGCGGTGCGCCGGTCGTGGCGTCTGCCGACCGGCGGCATCCTGGAAGTCGTCGTCGAAGGCGAGACCGGGCACCTGGTCCCGTTCGAGCCCGACCCCGTCACCACCTTCCCCGTCGATCCCGAGCAGTTCGCGCGCGACCTCGCCGCGCCCCTCACCGACCTGCTCGCCAACCCTGCCCAGGCCAAAGCCTTCGGGCAGGCAGGCCGCCGCCGCGTCGAGAAGATGTTCGCCTGGGAGGCCATCGCCGAGCAGACTATCGCCCTCTACACCGAGCTATTGGCAGCCAAGGTAAGCTAACGTCACCCCTCACACCGGCTCGTCATTCTGGCCACAGGCCAGAATCTCCGTAGCTGCTTTTGGCCGGCAAGCGGTCTTCGAACGAAAGCAGGAGAAAACCTGTCCATGGCAACGATCGGCGGACTCGCACTCGGTGTGATCATCGGCGTCATCTCCGGGCTCGTAGGCCTCGGCGGCGGAGCCATCCTCATCCCGGCGCTGATCTACTTCTACGGCATGAGCCAGCACAAGGCGCAGGGCACGTCGCTCGCCACGCTGCTCCTGCCCATCGGCATCTTCGCCTGCATGAAGTACTACCGGGCCGGCAACGTCGACCTGCGGCTCGCCGTCCTCGTCGCCATCGGCTTCACCGCCGGCGCCTACCTGGGCGGAAGCTGGGCCGTCCACCTCTCCGACAACGTCCTCCGCCGCTGCTTCGCCTCCCTGCTCATCATCATCGCCATCCGCATGCTGCTGAAGTAGAACGCGGTAGAATGGAATGTCATGCCGAATGCCGTTCTCGAAGCCGCCGTCACGTCCCCCGCAAAGCCCAAGGTAGGCTTCGTCTCGCTCGGCTGCCCCAAAAACCTCGTCGACTCCGAAGTCATGATGGGCATGCTCCACCACAACGGAGCCCAGCTCACACCCAACGCCGAAGACGCCGAAATCATCGTCATCAACACCTGCAGCTTCATCGACTCCGCCAAGCAGGAGTCGGTCAACACCATCCTCGAGATGGTGAAGCACAAGACCGAGGGCCGCGCCCAGCGCATCGTCGTCGCCGGCTGCCTGGTGGAGCGCTACCGCGACGAAATCCAGAAGAACATCCCCGAGGTCGACGCCGTCGTCGGCACCGGCGAGCTCGAAGCCATCCTGTCCGCCGCCGGCCTCACCGCCGCAGTCCAACTCACCCTTCCGCATCCTGCCGCAGGATTTCTCCCAGCCCAGCATCGACGCCCACACGCAGCACGACCTCGCCCTGCTGCCCGACGCGCTGGTCAACGAGACCTCCGTCGCCCGCGACTCGCACCAGGACGTCCCGCACCAGCAGCTTGTTCACCGCGCCGCCTCCGCCGTCAACCAGCACTCGCGGCCCGAGGTAGAAGGCCACATCGCCCCGCAGCTTGAGATCGTCCAGTCGCTCGCGCACACCGGCACAACCGCAGGCACCCAGGCTGGTGCCCCATTCATCGCGCCTTTGTCTCACGCGATGAGTGGGTCCGCCTCTCACTCCCAGCGACACCACTTCCCGCCCCGAAGGCGACCTGCGCGAACAACAGGGCCGCTTCTCGCGCGAGGCCTGGGACGGCGCCACCGCCGCGCTCCCCAGCTACCTCTACTCCGACGAGACCCCGCGCATCCTCGCCACGCCGCGCGCCTCCGCCTACATCAAGATCGCCGAAGGCTGCGACCACCCCTGCAGCTTCTGCATCATCCCGCAGCTGCGCGGCAAGTTCCGCTCGCGCCGCATGGGCTCCATCATCGCCGAGGCCCAGAACCTCATCGCCCAGGGCGTGCGCGAGATCACCCTCATCGGCCAGGACACCACCTGCTACGGCGAAGACCTCGGCCTGAAGGAAGGCCTCGCGCAGCTGCTCGACGCGCTCGCCGTACTCCCCGGCCTGCGCTGGCTGCGCTTCCTCTACACCTACCCGAACAAGGTCACCACGCGCCTGCTCGAGACGATGGCGAAGCACGACACCATCGCCAAGTACCTCGACGTCCCGCTGCAGCACGCGTCGCCCGCCGTCCTCAAGACGATGAAGCGCGGCGGCAACGCCCAGATCTTCCTCGACCTGATCGCGAAGGCCCGGCGCATCGTCCCCGGCATCGTCATCCGCACCAGCTTCATCGTCGGCTTCCCCGGCGAGACCGAAGCCGACTTCGAGCATGCTCTGCGACTTCGTCAAAGAGGCAAAGATCGACTGGCTCGGCGTCTTCACCTACTCCGACGAAGAGGGCGCGAAGGCCTTCGAGCTTCCGCCGAAAGCCAAGGTCCCGACGCGCACCATCCAGGCCCGCCGCCGCAAGCTGATGCGCCTGCAGCAGAAGATCAGCATCAAGGCCAAACGCGAGTGGATCGGCCGCACCGTCGACCTGCTCGTCGAAGGGCCCAGCGAAGAGACCGACCTCCTTTGGGAAGGCCGCACCCCGCTCCACGCCCCCGAGATCGACGGCAAGGTCCTCATCAACGACTTCGGCCCCCACGAAGCCCTCGTCCCCGGCACCTTCTACACCGCCGAAATCACCGAGTCCCACGACTACGACGTGGTGGCGCGGATCCTTGAATAGCAACAACGAAAGCGGATCCTCCGCCTCGGGCGAAGGATGACAGCCGTTTCATGGTCAAGATTGCCCAAGTCAAACATTCGTGGTGAAGACTGCCCAAGTCAAAACCGCTGTCATCCTTCCGCAAGGCGGGAGGATCTGCTTTTCGCTTTTGCTTTTTCGCCCGGGCGAGTTAAGCTGTCACCGATGCCCCGGGAACACTCCTACTTCATCTACATCCTGGCGAGCCGTTCGCGAACCCTCTACGTGGGCGTCACCAACAATCTTCTCTTCCGCATCCGCCAGCACCGCGCCGGCAAAGCAGACTCATTCACCGCCAGACATCGCATCCACCGCCTTGTCTACTTCGAGCGCTTCGATGACATCCGCCTTGCAATCAAGCGCGAGAAGTACCTGAAGCACTTCACGCGGGACGAAAAGATTGCGCTTATTGCCAAAGGCAATCCGACCTGGGTTGACCTGTCAGCGGAGTACCTCGCCGAGTATCCGGCGCAAAGCTGATCCTCCGCCTTCGGCGAAGGATGATAACCCAAACACCGTTGTCATCCTTCCGCAAAGCGGGAGGATCTGCTTCTCGCCTTTGCATCACTCACCACAAAAGCAGAAAAGCAGATCCTCCGCCTTCGGCGAAGGATGACAGCCTTGTGAGGTCGAAACACCACCCCCACGCCCTCCCCGCGCATCCAAGCCGCTGTTGCAACAAGCGACACGGAGCGCCACATGATCCCCAGCATTGGCTACGCAGCCAACCATTCCTTCTCCAGCCTCAAGCCGCACGAGTTCGAGCGCGAAGACCCCAAGCCCAACGAGATCCTCATCGACGTCCTCTTCTGCGGCGTCTGCCACTCCGACATCCACCAGGTCAAAAACGAGTGGTCGAACACCGTCTACCCCTGCATGCCCGGGCACGAGATCGTCGGGCGTGTCACTGCGGTGGGCGCAGCGGTCACGAAGCACAAGGTCGGCGACCTCGTCGGCGTCGGCTGCATGATCGACTCCTGCCACCAGTGCGAGCCCTGCCAGTCCGGGGAAGAGAACTACTGCGAAGGCCCCAACTCCTGGCTCGCCACCTACAACGGCCCCATGATCCCCGAGAAGAAGGCCGGCAAGAACATCTACGGACGCGACAACACCTTCGGCGGCTACTCGACCACCATGGTGGTCCGCGAGGACTTCGCCCTCAACATCCCCGCCGCGCTCGACCCCGCCGCCGCCGCCCCCATCCTCTGCGCCGGCGTCACCACCTTCTCGCCCATGAAGCACTGGGGCGTCAAGGCCGGCGACAAGGTCGGCATCATCGGCTTCGGCGGCCTGGGGGACATGGCCGCCAAGCTCGCCATCGCCATGGGCGCCAAGGTCGTCATCTTCACCACCTCCGAGGAAAAGCACGCCGATGCAGAACGCCTCGGCGCCGAACCCTACTCGCCCAAAGACCTGAAGCCCGAGCCCGACCCGGAAAACCCGCACACCGGCACCTTCGACTTCATGCTCTCGACCATCCCCGAGAAGTCCGACCTCGCGCCCTTCGTGCCGCTGCTCAAGCGCAACCGTTCGTTGATCATCGTCGGCGCGCTCGAACCGCTCGCACCCTTCAACAACATGGTGATGGCTTCGCACCGCAACACCGTCGGCGGCTCGCTCATCGGCTCCATCGCCGAGACGCAGGAGGTCCTCGACTTCTGCGCCGCCCACAACGTCGCGCCCGACATCCAGATCATCGACATCAAGGACATCAACGACGCGTTACTCAAGGGTCGAAGACGGCGAAGTCCGCTTCCGCTACGTCATCGACATGGCCACGCTGAAGCAGCAGCAGAAGGCATAGCTCAAGGGCCCGGTCGGCGACGGCCGGGCGCACTTTCCATGCGCGAAAACAAATAGAATGGGGCTGAAGGTAGTTGCCATGTCGACCACACCCAAAGCCCTCTTCTGCCCCACCTGCCGCAAGGTCGTGCTCGCCTCCGACCCCGACTTCCCGTTCTGCTCCGACCGCTGCCGCATCCTCGATCTCGGCAAGTGGGCCTCGGGCGGCTACGTCATCTCGCTCGCCCATCCACGACCCCGACCTGCTCGACGAGCTCGAAGGCCTCCGCGACCGCCAGAAGCGCTCCACCAACGACAGCGACGGCTAACCCGACAACACTCCGTACCCCATCCCGTGCCCCATTCATCGCGCTCTTTGCGATGAGTGGGTCCGCCACAGATGACTGGGTCCGTACACTATTCCTCATGCCGAACCAACCCCGCATCGACACATCCAAGATCAGAAAGACAGCCTGGGCCTGGGCCGTCGGGACCTTCTTCGGCGCGGGCCTCCTGCGCCCCGGCCCCGGCACCTACGGCTCGGTCGCCGCGCTGCTGCTGTGGTTCGGAGCCGCCCACGCCCTGCACCCCGCACATCTCGCGCTCTGGACCGTCGCCGCCGCGCTGCTCGCCACCGCCATCGGCATTCCGGCCGCAACCATCGTCGCCCGCGAGTCCGGCCGCGAGGACCCCGGCCACGTCGTCATCGACGAGGTCGCCGGCCAGCTCTTCGCCCTCATCGCCATCCCCGCCGACTGGCGCCACGCCGCGCTTGCCCTCGTCCTGTTCCGCCTGCTCGACATCACCAAGCCGCCGCCCATCCGCCAACTGGAACGACTGCACGGCGGCACCGGCATCATGCTCGACGACGTCGCCGCCGGCCTCATCGCCCTGGCGCTCGGCCACCTCGCGCTTCACTTCTTCTAAGTTGTCATCCTTCCGCAAAGCGGGAGGATCCGCTTTCGCTTTTGTTACCCTTACTCCACATGCCGACCCTCCACCATCTCGAGCCCGCCGCCGTCCTTCCCCTGGGCGAAATCACCGTCCACGGCACCGGCCTCGACCCCGAACTCACCGCTGAAATCAACGGTGTGCCGGCCCTCGTCACCCTCGCGCGGCCCACCCGCGCCACGCTCCGCATCCCCGAAGGCGTCCTCCCGGGCAACCTCACCATCTCCCGCGGCGGCGTCTCGTCCAACGCCCTGCCCGTGCACGTCGCGGTGCCGATGGCCGAAAACCTGCACCCCGTGGCCAACCCCGCGGTCGACGCCTTCGGCAACGTCTACACCACGCTCTCCGGTTCGCGCGGCCAGCAGACGCCCGTCTCCGTCTTCCGCATCGCCCCCGCGCCCGAAGGCGTCGTGCACGAACTGCGCCCGCACCTGCGCGAAATCCTCAATCCCACCGGCCTCGCCTTCGGCCCCGACGGCCTGCTCTATATTTCGTCGCGCGCCGAAGGGATAATCTACCGCGCCGCCCACCCCGGCGTGGCCACTGTCTACGCCGAAGGCCTCGGCATCGCCACCGGCATCGCCTTCGACCGCGCCGGCGACCTCTACGTCGGCGACCGCTCCGGCACCATCTTCAAGGTCTCCGCCTCCAGGGGAGGCGACGCGACCAGCAACACGTTCGTCTTCGCCACGCTCGAGCCCAGCATCTCCGCCTATCACCTTGCCTTCGATTCCAAGGGAGTCCTCTACGTCACCGGGCCCACCCCGTCGTCCAGCCAGGTGATCTACGCCATCGACCGCGACGGCACCTCCAGCATCTTCTTCCGCGGACTCGGCCGCGCGCAGGGCCTCACCTTCGACGCCGACGACAATCTCTACGTCGCAGCCTCGCTCCACGGCTCGCGCGGCATCGTCCGCATCACGCCGTCCGGCGACGCCGTCGCTCGTTGTCTCCGGCGACAACCTCGTCGGCCTCTGCCTGCTTCCCAACCACCGTGCCGCCCTCGCCACCCGCGACGCCATCTTCGAAGTCGCCATCCCGTAGGGCGCTGTCATCCTTCCGCCGTGAAACAACTGTCATCCTTCCGCAATAAAGTAACTGTCATCCTTCCGCGAAGCGGGAGGATCCGCTTTTTGCCTGCCCCCACCGCGTTCCGTTCCCCTGCCTAAGCGCGCCCGCCCCCGCCCGCACCCATCAGCACCAGCGACCTCTGCGCAAACGGCGCATACACCAGCATCGCCGTGCACGAGAGAGCCACGCCGAAGTTGATGTGGTGCATCAGCAGAAACGGCGACAGCGCCCACAGCAGGTCCATCGGCAGCAAATACTTCCACACCGTCAGCAGCTTCTCCCGCGCACGTGGAGGCTCGAAGAGCACGGCGGACATCACAAACGCGCGCACCGGAATCAGCACGGCCGCCGTCGCCACCAGCACGAAGAAAATCTCCGCCGGGCGCGGCAGCACGGAGAGCAGTTCCTCGATCTCCGGCAGATTGGCGAGCGCGCCCACGTAAAACGCAAGATACATTCCCTGCAGCAGCAGAAACAGCAGCCGCACCGTCAGGTGAGACGTGCGCGGAAGTTCCTCTGCCGTCGCCAGAAAGCTGCCTGCAAAGCCCGGTTCCTCAGCCCGCTCAACGACCGTCGCCGGCGCATCCGCCACGACGGGAACCTCGATGCCGGCAACCGTGGCTGGCTGCCCGATCGCCTCCACCGGCGCAACGAAACGGTAGCCCTTGCGCGCCAGCGTGGCCACGAAGCGCGGGTTGGCGGCCGTATCCCCCAGCGCGTCGCGGATGCGGTTCACCGCCGAGTTCACGCCATGCTCAAAATCGACGAACGTCCCTTCCGGCCATAACTCGCGAGCGATCTCCTCGCGTGTCAGCAGTTCGCCCGGCCGGTCCAGCAGAAGACACAGCACCTGGAACGGCTGCGCATTCAGCTTGATCCGGATGCCGTGCTTCCGAAGTTCGCCGGTGGCGGCGTCCGCCTCAAACACGCCGAACCGCCATCTCCCCTCCACTCGAAGCTCTGCCATGGTTCCCCCGAGTGTAGACGATAGCTCCGCAGCTGCCCAAGAACTCTAACTAACATGTGTCATTTCAATAACTTGCACCGTGAGGCACAACTTTCGTCGAATGAGGCGCAAAGCATTGCAGCTTTGGCTCCGCCGAGCGATGGTGGAGCCCATGAAACGCCTTCTCCTGCTCCTCCCGCTGCTTCTCGCTGCTGCCGAAGCCCAGCCTGCACCGGCCGCGGCGTCCGGCTTCGACACCTACGTGGTGTCGGTTGAGTCCCGCCTCGCGCGGCAGCACAACTCGCCCATCGCGTTTCTGGTCCCGGCGGACGACCGGACGCTGCGCCGCGGCGATCTCGTCGTGGAGCGCCTGACTCCGGCTTCCGGCGCCAGCCTGCCGGGAGCCTTGATGCACCATTGGCGGGCGACGGCCTTCGCGCCCGGAGCCTCCGCCGCCGACCTGGCGCGTCTGCTGCGGGACTTCAACGCCTACCCGCACGAGTTCTCGCCGGAGGTGCTGCGCGCCTCGTCCCGCGTTCGCCAGCCGGGCACCCTGGAGGCCTCCCTGCGCGTCCGCCAGAAGCACATTCTGACGGTTGTGCTCGATACCGACTACGACGTCAGCTTCGGCGGGCCGGACGCGCGCCACGGTTTCAGCGCCTCGCGGAGCACTCGCATCCGCGAGATTGCCGACCCCGGCACTGCAGCCGAGCACGCCCTCGCCCCCGGCCAGGAGCACGGCTTCCTGTGGCGGCAGAACACGTACTGGACGTGGGAAGAACGCGACGGCGGCCTCTTCCTGCAGGTGGAGTCGGTGTCGCTCTCGCGGGCGATTCCCGCCGGCCTGGGCTGGGCGGTGCGCCCGTTCGTCGAAAGCATCCCGCGCGAATCGCTCGAGTTCACGCTCCGCTCCACGCTCAAAGCTCTTCCCAATCACGGCAACTCGAAAGGATAATCATGGCCACGCTCGCAAACCCGCCGTTCCAACACGCCCTGCGCATCAACCAGTCGCTGACCGCCTCGCTGGAGCGTCGCGCCCTCGTCTGGATGGCCGAACGCGCACCGGCGTGGCTGACATCCGATCATCTCACCCTGCTTGGGTTCGCCGCACAGCTTGCCGCCGGAACCTTCTACGCGCTCGCCCGCTTCGATCGCCGCGCACTTGTGCTCGTGATCGTCTGCATCGTGCTTAACTGGCTGGGCGACAGCCTGGACGGAACGCTTGCGCGGGTGCGGCAGCAGCAGCGCCCGCGCTTCGGCTTCTACGTCGATCACATTGTCGACCTGTTCGGGTCGATCGCGCTGATGGTTGGCCTTGCCTGCTCCGGCCTGGCGCACTGGCAGGTCGCGCTGGTGATGCTGATCGGATTCCTGCTGCTCTCGGCTGAAAGCTTTCTCGCGACCTACACGCTGGGCCGCTTTGAGATGTCGCAGGGCGTCTTCGGACCGACGGAGATTCGCCTGCTCTTGATCGCCGGCAACCTTGCGCTCCTGCGCAGCCCGTTCTGCACGGTCTTCCACCATCGCATGCTGCTGTTCGATCTTGGCGGAACGATTGCCGCCGCGGGCATGCTGCTGATGGCCGCCGGTGTCGCCGCCGCCCACACCGCGCAGCTTTACCGTGAGGAGCCGCTGCCGCCGCAGGAGCCGCGCGCATGAGCGGCCTGGCGCGCTGGCTGCGCTTCAACCTGGTGGGCGCGCTCGGCATGGCCGTGCAGCTTGCGGCGCTGTGGACGCTGTCGCGGTACCTGCCCGCGCATCCGCTCGCGGATTCCGCGGCGGCCGTCGAACTTGCCATCCTGCATAACTTCGTATGGCACGTCCGCTACACCTGGCGGGACCGTCACGATCGCTCGCCCGCAGGAACGCAGTTGTTGCGCTTCCACCTGGCGAATGGGCTGGTTTCGCTCGCAGGGAATGTCGTGCTGATGCATGTCCTGCTCCCTGCCCACCTGCCGCTGCTGGCGGCAAATGTGGTCGCCATCGCCTGCTGCTCGTTTGTGAACTTCACGCTGAGCCATACCTGGGCGTTTGCGGAGAGAACCTGACCGTGGGCAGGCATGCGCTACACTCTACCAACCGAGACGCACCGGCAGTGACTCCGCAGGGTGCGGCCTGCTGTCCGAACCAGCAGAGCGTGCAGACCCGTGCGCAACCGGTTGTAGCGCATCTTAGACCGTGGGAGAAAAGATGCTCATCCGCAATGAGTTCGATATCGAGTTTCACCTGCCACAGGAGACAGCCATGATCGGCCTGCTGCGGCTGCACCCTTCGCTGGATGCCCAGGTGCGCACACCCGAGATGCTCCTGATACAGCACATCCCGGAGGCGACAGCCGAAACGGCCGACGCGCAACCCGCGCCGGTGGAGATTGCCGTCGATGAGTATGTCGACAGCTTCGGCAACCGCTGCTCGCGCTTTCTCGCGCCGGCCGGGCACCTGCGAGTGCATGGCGAAGGTCTGGTGACCTCTGAGGCGGTGCCGGACCCGATTCAGGTCGAGGCAAAGCAGCATCCCGTGGCCGAGCTTCCGCACGAGGTGCTGCAATTTCTGCTCGCCAGCCGCTACTGCCAGGTGGACCAGATGTCGCTGGTGGCCGGCGACCTGTTCGGCCACACCACACCGGGATGGGCGCGGGCTATCTGGATTCGCGACTGGGTGCACAACCACGTGCGCTTCGACTACGCCTCGGCGCGGCCGATCAAGACGGCGCTGGATGTCTTCACCGAACGCGTGGGCGTGTGCCGCGACTTCCAGCATCTTGCGATTACGATGTGCCGGGCGATGAACATTCCGGCGCGCTACGTGACCGGATACCTGGGCGACATCCGCCGGCCGTTCAGCGGCGCGGGCGATTTCAGCGCGTGGTACGAGGTCTTCCTCGACGGGCGCTGGTGGCCGATGGATGCCCGCCACAATGACGGGCGTATGGGCCGCGTGCTGATGGCGGTAGGCCGCGACGCCACGGATGTGGCGATCACCACGAGCTTCGGCGTCGCCAACCTGAAGAAGTTCAAGGTGGAAAGCTTTGAGGTCGATGAGGCAGGGGTGCCGGTGCCGCTGCCGGCGAAGAGCTGACAGGCTTCCGCTGTGCGATTTTTGTGGCAATTCATTCGTCAGGGCGTCGTGGTGGTGCCGAAAAGCAGGTTCCTCGCGGAGCTCGGGATGACAAACCGGTGATGTTCCACGTGGAACATTCCTGCTTGCGTTTTTGTGTGCAAACAAAATGCTTTTGCTACCACGTTTCTTGGAAATTCCTCCGTCAGAAGCTGGGCGGTGCCGAGAAGCAGGTTTCTCGCGGAGCTCGGAATGACAAAATGACGATGTTCCACGTGGAACATTCCAGGGCGCTAGTTTGTGTGCAAACAAAATGCAGGTTGCGCCAACATGCTTTTGCTCAAGCAAAGGGTGATGAAGTGTCATGAAAGCGGCGGCATCGCGTGAGGCGAAACGCAGAAGCAGATTCCCTTCGGGAATGACAACAAAGGGCACTGACCGCAATCCCTGATCCCTGAGACTTCTGCCGCAATCTTCGGAGTGTGGCGTTGTTGGCGGAAGTGGATGATACTCGCTATGACGATGTCCTCGAGCCACAACACGAAACCGGCGGTGCCGAGCCTGTTCCCGGGCAAGGCCTGGCAGCAGGTGCTGGAGCGCGACAGCCGCGCGGACGGCCAGTTCTTCTACGCGGTCAAGTCCACGAAGATCTACTGCCGGCCGAGCTGTCCGAGCCGCCGCCCTACGCGCAAGAACGTGACCTTCTTTCCCACGACCGACGCGGCGCGCGCGGCCGGGTACCGCGCGTGTCTGCGCTGTGAGCCGGATGGGGTTGCGCCCAAGGCCGATCCGCAGGCCGGGGCGATTGCGGCGGTGACCGAGTATCTCGACCAGCACAAGGGCGAGAAGACGCGGCTGAAGGATCTGGCGAAGGCTACGGGTGTAGGCAAGTTCACGATCCTGCGCGGGTTCAAGCGCGTGCTGGGCGTGTCGCCGGGCGAGTACGGACGGGCGCAGCGGATCGCGGCGTTCAAACAGAAGGTGCGCGAGAAGAAAACGAGCGTGACGGATGCGTTGTACGACTCGGGCTTCGGTTCGAGCAGCCGTCTGTATGAGGATGCGGCGACGACGCTGGGCATGACGCCGACGGCGCTGAAGCGCGGCGGCGCGGGTGAGCGCGTGCGCTACACCGTGGCCGACTCGCCACTGGGGACGATGGTGGTGGGCGCAACCGATCTGGGGGTGTGCTCGATTGCGTTCGGCGACGATGAGGAGGAGTTGATCGAGACGCTGCGCAAGGCCTTTCCGAAGGCCGAACTGAAGCGCATGGATCGCGAACTGGAGTATGCCGTGGCGGCGATCGTCGGCGGCATGAAAGAGAACGCCGCGGCGATCGAGCTTCCGCTGGATGTGCGGGCGACGGCGTTCCAGCAGCGGGTATGGCGGGCGCTGCGGGAGATTCCGCGGGGCGAGACGCGCAGCTACTCGGAGCTTGCGGAGAGCATTGGAAGCCCGAAGTCGGTGCGTGCGGTCGCGGCGGCCTGCGGAGCGAATCCCGTCGCCGTGGTGGTACCGTGCCATCGCGTGATCGGCAAGGATGGAAGTCTGACGGGGTATCGCTGGGGCGTCGAACGCAAGCGCGCGCTGCTGGACGCGGAGAGGAACGGCGCATGAAGTCTGTTGGCAACGACCCGATTGGCGCAGCGTACAAGCCGTGGCTGATCGGCAGCGTGATCCTGCTGGTGGGATCGCTGTTTGTGCTGATGGCGGCCATGGCGGTCAACTTCATCGAGTACAGCGGGCGTCCGCTGCCGATTTGGCTGACGCTGATCTCGGTCGCGGCGATCCTGGGGATGCTGGCGGGGTTCGCCGGCCTGCTGGGCATCATGTTCACCGCGAGCTGGCACTCGTTTCGCGAGGCGAGGCGCGTGCAGGTGCTTCCGCCGGAGAAATAGCAGAGCACGAAGGAGAGCGGTGAGCGAGGCTGTGGTCGGGGATGTGGTCGGGGATTGGACGCGCGGCGGCTGTATCGGCGGATCGCGTGGCGGCTGATTCCGTATATTTTCTTGCTGTACATCGTGGCTTACATGGACCGCGTGAACGTGGGCTTTGCGGCGATGCGACATTCAGCATGATCTGCACTTCAGCGATACGGTGTATAGGACTGGAGCGGGGCATCTTCTTCGTCGGCTACTCGCTGTTCGACCTGCCGAGCAACCTGCTGCTGCGACGCTTCGGGACGCGGGTTTGGATTGCGCGGATCATGATCTCGTGGGGTCTGGTTTCGGCGTTGCATGGTGCTGATGCGGGGCGGCGCATTCCTTCTACCTGCTGCGGTTTCTGCTGGGCGTGACGGAGGCGGGTTTTGTTCCGGGAATGCTGCTTTATCTGACCTACTGGTTTCCTTCGCATGAACGGGCGCGTGCTGTGGCTGCGTTTATGACGGCTACTTCGCTGGCAGGCGTTGTTGGTGCGCCTTTGTCGAGTGCGCTGTTGCGGCTCGATGGACTGCGCGGCTTGAGCGGATGGCAGTGGCTGTTTCTGCTTGAGGGAGTTCCGACTGTGCTGCTGGGGTTCTCCGTGTTGTTTGTGTTGAAGGATTCTCCTGCGAATGCGACGTGGCTGAGCGTCGAAGAGAAGCAATGGCTGGCGACTGAACTTGGTCGCGACCGTGCGCTTTACGGAGCGAGCAAGCGGCATCTGCTGGGCGATGCCTGCAGCTGCCAACCGTGTGGCTTATGACCGGCGTTTATATCGTGATCCAGATCGGCGTCTATGTGGTGACGCTGTGGATGCCGCTGATTTTGAGCGCCCTCGCGCATGAAGCCGGATGCTGCGAATGCGAGTTTGATCGCGCGATATGCGACCGTGCCGTACCTGATGGCGACGATCTCTACTTTGGTGGTGGGGCGCACCTCCGACCGTAGGAATGAGCGGCGCTGGCATCTGGCGGTGTGCTTGGCGACGGCGCGGTGGGGTTCTGCGTGGGCGGCGAATGCGGGCAGTGCCGGAACTGCCCTGTGCGCGCTGTCGCTGGGGGCGATGGGCTGTGGAGCACGATGGGGCCGTTCTGGGCGCTGACCACGCGGATGGTGGACGAGGCCGCGGCGGCGGGAGCCGTGGCGACGGTGTTCACGATTCGGCGGGCTGGGCGGTTTTGTCGGGCCATATCTGACGGGCTGGCTGCGCGACCGGACGCATAGCTTTGCCGGCGGGCATGCTGGTGATTGCGGCGTCGGCGCTGGTGGGGGCCGGATTGTGCGCGCTGCTGCGCGCCTCGCCGAAGGCCTCGGGCATTACGATGGACCGATGACGCTTTCGCCTTCGCTCGAAGAGATGGACCAAGCCGCCGCGCTGGTGTACCGGCACATGCCGCCGACGCCGCAGTATCGCTGGCCGCTGCTGGATGCAGCGGTGGGCACGGAGGTGTGGGTGAAGCACGAGAACCACACGCCGGTGGGCGCGTTCAAGATTCGCGGCGGCATCGTGCACTTCGACCAGATGCGGCTGGAACGGCCTAACGTGCGGGGTGTCATCGCGGCGACGCGCGGGAACCACGGGCAGTCGGTGGGATATGCGGCGAGGATGCTGGGTCTGCCGGCGACGATCGTGGTGCCGCATGGCAACAGCCGCGAGAAGAATGCGGCCATGCGCGCGCTGGGCGTCGAACTGGTGGAGCACGGCGCGGACTTTCAGGAGGCGTACGAAGCCGCGCAGCGGATGGCAGAGGAGCGCGGGCTGGAGATGGTGCCGAGCCTGAGCCGCGCGATCGTGACGCGGCGTGGCGAGCTACTGCCTGGAGTTTCTGCGCGGGGCGCCGGAGCTGCGACACGGTGTATGTGCCGGTGGGGATGGGCAGCGGCATCTGCGCGATGATTGCGGCGCGGGACGGGCTGGGGCGAAGACGAGGATTGTGGGTGTGACCTCAGCCGATGCGCCGGCGTACAAGCTTTCGTTCGAGGCGGGGCGGAGGGTCGACCATGCGGCCACGGCAGCGCTGGCGGATGGCATGGCCTGTCGCGTACCGAACGAGGAGGCGCTAGCGGCGATGCTGGCGGGAGTGGAGCGGATGGTGGCGGTGTCGGAGGAGGAGGTTGCGGCAGCCATGCGGCTGGCGTATACGACGACGCACAACCTGGCGGAGGGCTCGGGTGCTGCGGGGCTTGCGGCGGTGATGCAGGAGCGTGAGGCTGTGCGCGGGAAGCGGGTGGGGATCGTGCTGACGGGCGGGAATGTGGATGCGGCGGTATTTGCGCGGGTGCTGACGGCCGGCTAGATGTCGAGCAGGAGGTCGATGATGCCGCGGGTTACGCCTTCGGCAACTCCGTAGGCAGCGGCTTCCTTCAGCCCGATCGAGACGATGGGCGGGAAGGCCGGACCGAGGCTGCTCTGGAAGGAGCGTGACGCGGCGGGCGCATTCGGGTCCACGTTCTGGTACGGCAGAAAGGCCGCGCGGGCGCGTTGGCAGGCTTCGCAGGTCACGACGTACTGGTTGTGGTCGCCGCAATGATGATCGCCCGCGGCGTGCTCCGGCAGGTGTTGCGGAGGCCTCAAGTCTTCCATGGGATGAAGTGTATCGCGGCTCGGCCGGGGCGCCGGTGATAATCTTGGAAGGTCAGAAATTCAGCGGCGAATGAGGTTTCTCGAATGGCGACAGCGACGGTTGGAGCAGTGGGAACGGCAGCGAACGACTACAAGGTAGCGGATATTTCGCTTGCGGAGTTTGGGCGCAAGGAGATCGACGATCGCCGAGCAGGAGATGCCGGGGCTGATGTCGATCCGGCGGAAGTATGCGGCGGGCAAGCCGCTGCAGGGCGTGCGCGTGACGGGCTCGCTGCACATGACGATCCAGACGGCTGTGCTGATCGAGACGATGGTGGACCTGGGCGCGGATGTGCGCTGGGCGAGCTGCAACATCTTCTCCACGCAGGACCATGCGGCGGCGGCGATTGCGGCGGCCGGCGTGCCGGTGTTCGCGTGGAAGGGCGAGACGCTGGAAGAGTTCTGGTGGTGCACGAACGAGGCGCTGACCTTCCCGGACGGCAAGGGCGGTCTGCTGGGACCGCAGCTGGTGATCGACGACGGCGGCGACGTGACGCTGCTGATCCACAAGGGCTATGAGATGGAGAAGGGCGACGAGTGGGTCGATTCGCCGTCGGGCTCGCACGGAAGAGGGCGTGATCAAGGACCTGCTGAAGAAGGTTCACGCGCGAGTATCCGACGCGCTGGCACGGACGTGGCGAAGGAGTGGCGCGGCGTTTCGGAAGAGACGACGACCGGCGTGCACCGGCTGTACAAGATGATGGAGAAGGGCACGCTGCTGGTGCCGGCGATCAACGTGAACGACTCGGTGACGAAGTCGAAGTTCGACAACCTGTATGGCTGCCGCGAGTCGCTGGTGGACGGCATCAAGCGCGCGACCGACGTGATGATCGCGGGCAAGGTTGCGGTGGTCTGCGGCTACGGCGATGTGGGCAAGGGTTCGGCGGCTTCGCTGCGCGGGCTGGGCGCGCGCGTGATCGTGACCGAGATCGATCCGATCAACGCGCTGCAGGCGGCGATGGAAGGCTACGAAGTCACGACGATCGAAGAGACGCTCGGCCGCGGCGACATCTACGTCACCTGCACGGGCAACGTGGACATCATCACGCTCGAGCACATGAAGCTGATGAAGGACCAGGCGATCGTCTGCAACATCGGCCACTTCGACAACGAGATCCAGATGGAGCCGCTGAATGCGTTCAAGGGCGCCGACGCGACTGAACATCAAGCCGCAGGTGGACAAGTACACGTTCGAGAACGGCAACGCGATCTTCATGCTGGCCGAAGGCCGGCTGGTGAACCTGGGCTGCGCGACCGGGCATCCGAGCTTCGTGATGTCGCACAGCTTCTGCCAACCAGACGCTGGCGCAGCTTGACCTGTGGACGAACAAGGACAAGTACAAGATCGGCATCTACATCCTGCCGAAGAAGCTGGATGAGGAAGTGGCGCGGCTGCACCTGGAGAAGATCGGCGTGAAGCTGACGACGCTGATCGAGAAGCAGGCGAAGTATCTGGGCGTGCCGGTGGAAGGGCCGTACAAGGCGGAGCATCTACCGGTACTAGGGGCGGGCAGGCGAAGACCAAAGACAGAAGCAGATTCCCTTCGGGAATGACAACCAAAGTGGAATGACCGCAAGAGAATTACCGCTAAAGGCATCACTGCAAGGCGAAGGCCACCTCGATGGGTTGAGGTGGCCTTCCTGTTGCTGGGGAGGGACTTCAACGATCCTCGGCCGTATGGCTGACCGCGATCGCTATTCTGGCGGCTGCCAGAATCTTTGTGGTGCGGGTTACGCACGATGTTGTGGTGGTTGCGGGAAGCAGATTCCTCGCAGCGCTCGGAATGACAAACCTCGGAACAAAACGGCCAGGCTGCGGTGCTTCTAGCGCTTGGCAGCGTTGTGCTTGTCGCGGTAGATGCGTTTTGATTCCTGATTCTGCTGGCGGGTGAGCAGGTGCTTGTCGGCCTTGGTCAGGTGGCCGTTATCCTGCGCGCGCATGGCACGTTCTTCGTGGTTGATGCCGGCTTCCTGGCGCTCGAGGTGGCCGGTCTCGCGGGCGGTGAGCTGGCCGCTGCGGACGCCCTGGGCGACGCGCTGCTGTTGATCGGTCTTGCGTTCCTGGATCTGGCCGGCGGTCTGGGCGAAGAGGGCTACAGGGGTGAACGCGAGTGCGGCGGCGAGTGCGGCGTTGGTCAGCTTCATGGTGGATCTCCTTGTCTTCCCTGCGCGGCCCTTGCTGATGCCGCGTACGTTCTAGAAGACACAGGCTCGCAGCGCGTGTTGTCCGCGACTTTTTTGCGGTGGGTGGGTCGTCCGGGGAAGGATGTCGCGGAGAGAAGCGGATCCTCCGATTTTGTCGAAAGACAACAGCTTCTTGGAAGCGGTGGCCGCGGGGCGCGGGACTTGCCTATTCCTTCGCTTCGGGCTCGAAGTCGCTGCCGGAAATGACCTGGATGCCGGGCGTGGTCATCAGTTGCTGATCGACAAGCACGAAGGTGCGTGCGGAGCCGCTCTGGTAGCTGACCGACGGGCCGGAGTAGGCGGCATGGCCGTCTGCGGTGGCGATGGTGCCCGCAGGCAGCGCGACCAGCGTATAAGTCCCCGCCGGAACGGTGAGGTATCCGGTGTTGGCGGTATAGGCGACATTGGTCAGCACCGGTTTCACGTTCACCACGGTCGAGCCGGCCGGCACCAGGTACAGGTCGACCGCGCCGGCGCGGCTGGACTGATGCACAAATCGCACGTTGATCTGGCCTGGAGGCGCGGGCGTGTTCTGATCTTTCAGGATGATCTGCTGGAGGTTGTTGCTGAAGTTCCCGACCAGCACCGTGTACTGGCCGCCGGGTTGAAAGCTGGTCTGCGCGACCGCAAGGTGCTGCCGGGTTCCGGCCACGTCCACCTGCAGGCTGGCGGGGCCGGCGGGCACCTGGATGTAGGAGGTAATCGTGCCCAGGCTGAGGTTGTAGGCGAGCGGGCTGCTGCTGTGGTACACGTCCGCTCCGGGGGCGTCCGGCGAAGCGTCGATGATGCGTACCTGCGCCGGCGTGGGATCGCCTGTGATGCTTTGGCATCCGGCGAGGGCGAGCACGAGCGGCCATCCGCCGGCGAGCGAGAGCGCGCGCCGGTGCGCGGAGGCCCAGCTGCGAAGCGACGGAAAGGAAAAGCCTGGAAAGCGCATGGCAGGTCCGGCAGGATCGCGGTTCTCCATCACTTTACCTGAATGGTGGAGCCGCAGGCGATGCATTGGAAGGCAGGTTCCTGTTTCGGGCCTGCCGAACGTTTCCGGAAAAAGCGATGCCCGCCGCGGAGCACGGAACGGCGGGCATCGGCCAGACTTGCCCTGCGCTATTCGACGACGATGCTGACGCGATGGATTACTTCGCGGGCTTGCCCTGTTTCGCGATGATCATGTCCTTGATCTTGGCGTAGGTGGCGTCGGGCAGGATGCCCTTCTGGGTCAATTGATTCTTCGCGGTGTAAGGCCGTCCTTTGATGATGCGCGCTGCGTAGGCATCGCCGACGCCGGGCAGGGCCTTGAGCTGATCCAGAGTCGCTGTGTTGATGTCCAGCAGGGGCGCGGGCGCCGAAGCAGAGACGAGCGGAGCCTCGGCGCGAGCGGCCGGCTGCGGCGGCACGGTAGCAACAAGTCCAAAGAGGAGGGCGAGGGATAGAACGCGGGGGAAGAGGCGCATGAAGAGATCTCCTGGGGAAGCCTGGGTATGGCTTGTGCGTTACGAGCGTTGAGCCTACCGGAAGATGGAAGGGGTTGGCAAAACGGTTGACCCGCACGGCAGAACTGATGTCAACTCCCCCTATGCGAAAGAGTGTGTGGAGGACCTGCGCAAGAGTTGCACTGCTCGGCTGCGCGTGCGCGCGGGCACAGGAGCCGGCCCCGGCCGCTCCGCCGACGCCACTGGAGGCTGGGCAAAGCACGGTGAAGATGCGCTATGTGGAGCGCGAGTTTCGCATGCCCCTTATCTCCGCCGGAGCCGCCGGGCTCGATGTGCTGGAGGTGCGGGTGGAATCGGACAAGCCGCGCCCGCTTGCCTTGCTGACGCACGGCACCGCGTATGAGCCCGAGCAGCGCGCGCACGTGACGCCGTGGGCGCAACTGGAGCAGGCGCTGTGGTTTGCGCGCCGCGGCTATGTGGCGCTGGTGGTGGTGCGGCAGGGATATGGACGCTCTGGTGGCCGCGGCGACACGGCCGAGGGCGGATGCGGCAATCGAGGGAGCTTCTACGATGCGGGGCAGGCGTCGGCGGACGACCTGCGCGCGGCAGTGAAGTATATGGCTACGCAACCCGAGGCAGACGTCACCCGGATCGTCAGCGCGGGCGTTTCGACTGGAGGCTTTGCGCAGGTCGCGCTGGCGGCGAATCCTCCGGCGGGATTGAAGGCGGCGATCAGTTTTGCCGGTGGGCGCGGCGGCGATGGCAAGGGCGACAACTGCAATCTCGACGGGCTGGAATCGGCCTTTCGCGAGTTCGGCAAACATAACAAGGTGCCGATGCTCTGGCTGTATGCGGAGAATGACAAGTGGTTTCCGCCGAAGATGTCAGCCGCGTTCGAAAAGGCGTTCCATGGGTCGGGCGGCAGGGACGAGTTTGTGATGGTGCCGCCGGACGGCGAGGACGGCCACGGATATTACCGCCACGTCGCCGCCTGGAGCGATCGCGTCGACGCTTTTCTGAAGGCGAACAACCTGCTTCCGCTGGACGCGCCTTACCCGCTGCCGCCATTACCGAATGTGCCCGCACCGGACGGGCTCAGCGACAGGGGCAAGGAGGCTTGGATGAGGTTCCTTGCCGGCGGTCCGTTTCGCGCCTTCGCTACGAATGGGTCTGGCGGGTGGGGATATACCGTGGGCCAGTTTACGCAGGAGATGGCCGACACCGCCGCGGTCACCAACTGTGAAAAGAACGCCAGGGGCGGCAAGTGTGCAGTCGTAAGCAGCGGCACCAGGCTGACGCTGGAGAAGTAGCTTTGGTCACGGGAGAAAAGGCGATGGCGACTGTGGACTCCGTGATGCAGCAATTGCGGGCTAAGGGTAAGGAGAAGACGCGGGCTACCTACGCGCGGCACGGTATGGGCCGAGAACGCGTGCTGGGTGTGAGCGTGGCCGATCTCAAGGATATGGCGAAGGGCTTGAAGGGCCAGCAGGAACTTGGCTATTCGCTTTACTCGACGGGAATGATGGAAGCGATGTACCTGGCGGGGATGCTGGTGAACGGCGCGAAAATGACGCGGGAGAAGCTGCAGGAGTGGGCTGAAGGCGCGGGCGAACTGCAGATGATCTCCGAATACACCGTGCCCTGGGTGACGGTCGAACATCCGGACGCGTGGAAGCTCGCGAAGGTGTGGACTGCATCGCAGCCGGAAAACATGATCGCGTCCGGCTGGACGACGTACTCGGGGCTGGTTGCGATTCTGCCTGACGAAGATCTCGATATGGCGGAGATTCGCAGGCTGCTGGCGCAGGTGCAGCGCGGCATCGGGAAGGCGCAGGGGCGTGCGAAGTACACGATGAACGGCTTCCTTCTCTCTGTCGGTTGCCATGTGACGCCGCTGTCGAATGAAGCGAAGGAGGTCGCGCGCGAGATCGGCACGGTGGAGGTCGACATGGGCGACACGGCGTGCAAGGTGCCGGAGGCGGTGGCGTACATCGAAAAGGTGGAAGGCATGGGCAGGCTTGGGCGCAAGCGCAAGACGCTGCGCTGCTGAATATTCGCGCGCACGGCATGGCGCATTTGACTTTGCGCGGAGCCGCGGCTAGCCTTGAAGAGATGCAGAGCTCGCTTCATCATCGCGGCCACCACCATCACCATGCGCATAGCGTGTTGGCGGCTGTCTCCGGTGCGGCGAACTAAGAACGCACATCAGGATTCGAAACAGGCCCGCCCACGCGCACAACGCGAGCGGGCCTTTTTCCTGCGTGCCACAACTTTTCGATGAAGGAGCAGCAATGAATGACGCGTAACGAGATCGACTTCGCCAAGAGCGATGGACTGGTACCGGGAATCGTGCAGGATGCGAAGACGGGCGAGATGCTGATGCTGGGATTTCTGAACGACGAGAGCTATCGGCAGCACGCTCGAAAGTGGCTACGTGACGTTCTGGAGCCGCAGCCGGCAGAAGCTCTGGATGAAGGGCGAGACCAGCGGCAATCGCCTGCGCATCGTCAGCGCGTCCACCGACTGCGACAACGACGCGCTGCTGTTCCGCGTGGAAGTGGAAGGCGACGGCCTGGTGTGCCATGAAGGAACCGTAAGCTGCTTCACGAAAGCCGATTGAGGTGCAAGGTGAGTAAGTTGAAGCTGGGAATTCCCAAGGGCAGCCTGCAGGATGCGACGATTGCGCTGTTCGAGCGCGCGGGCTGGCGCATCTTTGCCAATGGCCGCAGCTACTTTCCGCAGATCGACGACGTTGAGATCGAGTGCATGCTGGTGCGCGCGCAGGAGATGGCGCGTTATGTCGAGCACGGCGCGCTCGATGCCGGACTTACGGGCAATGACTGGGTTCTCGAGAACGAAAGCGACGTGGAGCGCATCACCAGCCTGACGTACTCGAAGGTCAGCCGCGGCACGGTGAAGTGGGTGCTTGCGGTGCCGGAGGACTCGCCCTTCCAGAAGCCGGAGGATCTGGCCGGAAAGATCATCGCGACCGAACTGGTGGAATACACGAAGCGCTACTTCGCCGGGAAGAATATTCCGGTGAAGGTGGAGTTCAGCTGGGGCGCGACGGAAGTGAAGCCGCCGACGCTGGCCGATGCCATTGTGGAAGTCACGGAGACGGGCTCGTCGCTGCGCGCCAACCGTCTGCGCATTATCGAAACGCTGATGGAGTCGGAGACCCAGCTCATCGCAAACAAGGCTGCGTACGCGGACGCGTGGAAGCGCGAGAAGATCAACAACATTTCGCTGATGCTGAATGCTGCGATCGCGGCGCAGGGCCGCGTCGGCCTGATGCTGAATGTGACGGCAGAAGAACTGGATCGCGTCGTTGCGCAGCTTCCGGCCTTGAATTCGCCAACGGTCTCGCAGCTTTCGAGCGGAAGAGGATTCGCGCTGAACACGATTCTGAACGAGAGCGAGGTCCGCGATGTGATTCCGCGGCTGAAGGCAGCAGGCGCGACGGGCATCGTGGAGTATCCGCTCAGCAAGGTGGTGCTGTGAAACTTATCCGCACATACGGGACGCACGGCGAAGGCGGCGCAGGCGCTGATTGCCGCGATTGAATCCCGCGGAAGCGCGTCTCGACGGCGAAGGTCGAGCCGGTCGTCTCGGCGATCCTGACGGACGTGCGCCGGCGCGGCGACGCGGCGGTTCGCAAATATGCAACAGAGTTCGATCGACTTGGCGAAGGGGCGTCGCTGCTGGTCTCGCGTGAGGAGATGAAGGCTGCGTGGGACGCGACGGAGCCGGGCCTGCAGGCGGCGATGGAGGCCGCGCAGGACAATATCCGCCGCGTTTGCCGAAGCACAGATGCCGGGCGAATGGACGCTTTCCCCGGTCGATGGATTGAAGGTAGGGCAGGTCGTTCGTCCGCTTGGAAGCGTTGGCTGCTACGTTCCTGGAGGGCGCTATCCGTTCCCAGCACGGTGCTGATGACGGTTACGCCGGCGCAGGTGGCTGGCGTGACGCGCATCGTGGTGTGCTCGCCAAAGCCTGCACGCGAGACGCTCGCGGCCGCGTGGCTGGCGGGTGTTACGGAGTTCTACCGCATGGGCGGGGCGCAGGCGATTGGCGCGCTGGCATACGGCACGCAGACGATCGGGCGTGTGGACAAGATCGTCGGGCCAGGAAATCTTTACGTCACGGCGGCCAAGATGCTGGTCTCCGGCGAGTGCGGCATCGACATGCCGGCGGGGCCGACGGAGATCGGTGTGATGAGCGAGAACGGCGATCCGGCCGGCATCGCCGCGGACCTTGTAGCGCAGGCCGAGCACGATCCGGAGTCGCTTGCGGTGTTGATTACGCCCAACGCTGAGCTCGCGGCGGCTGTGATGGCCGAAGTGAAGCTGCAATCGCGGAAGAACGTAACAGCAAAGGACTCCTTGGCGCGGCAGGGCGCTATTTTTGTAACACATGCGGTTACAGAAGCGCAGGAACTCACGAATCGCTTGGCATTTGAGCATCTCAGCGTGGATACAGCGGCGGACGTGGCGTGGGTGCGCAACGCAGGCAGCGTGTTTCGTCGGGCGCTTTTCGCCGCAGTCCATGGGAGATTACGTCTCCGGTCCGAACCATGTGCTGCCCACCGGCCGCAATGGCCGCATACGTGGCGGGTTGAGCGTTGCGGATTTTCTGAAGGTCATCACCGTGCAGCAATATACGAAGCGAGGGCCTGCAGGAGCTAGGCCCGCATGCCATTGCGCTGGCGGAAGCGGAGGGCCTGGTGGGCCATGCGGAAAGCGTGCGCGTAAGACTCGGAAGGAGAACACGATGAGCGTCACACCGAGACGCGCCGTACTGGCGATGCCGGAGTACCATCCTCCGCTCGCGGCGCGCGATGCGCTGCGACTGGACTTCAATGAGAACACCTTGGCGCCTTCGCCGCGCGTGTTGGAGCGCATTCACTCCATCACGGCGGAAGGGCTTGACGAAGTATCCGGAGCGCGAGCCTGTAGAGCGCATCGTCGCTGCGCATCTTGGCCTCGGCGGCAAGCAGGTGCTGCTCACCAATGGCGTCGATGAAGCGATCCACCTGGTCTGCGTGGCGTTTCTGGATGAAGGCGACGAGGCGTTGATCTGCACGCCGAGCTTCTTCATGTACGACGTGTCCATTGAGTTGATGACGGGCGGCGGTCTGCGCAAGGTGCAGGCGGATGAGACCTTCGCCTTCCCGTTTGAGCGCTTTCTTGCTGCGATTACGCCGAAGACCAAGCTCATCATTGTGGCTTCGCCGAACAATCCCACCGGCACTGTCGTCAGTCGCGAGCATCTGCTCGCGAATTGCTGCGGCCGCTCCGCACGCGCGTCGTGATGGTGGATGAGGCCTACTTCCACTTCCATGGCGAGACGACCATGGGTGATGTGGGCAAGGTGCCGAACCTGATGGTAGCACGCACATTTTCGAAGGCGTATGGCCTGGCGAATCTGCGCGTGGGCGTAGTTGCTTCGACCGAAGAGATTATCGGCTACATGAAGAAGGTGAGTTCGCCGTACAACGTCAACGGCGTCGCGCTCGAATGTCTGCCGGCGGCCATTGCGGATGAAGACTACGTGCGCTGGTATGTCGACCAGGTGACACGCGGCCGCAAACGCATCATGGATGGTCTCGACGCGCTGGGCGTGGAGTACTTTCCCAGCGCCGCGAATTTTGTGCTGATGAAGATCGGGCCGAAGCACAAGCAGCTTGTTGAAGCGATGCGCCGGCAAGGCGTGCTGCTGCGCGATCGCTCGACCGATCCCGGCTGCGACGGATTTGTGCGCATCACGATTGGAGTCGAGGAGCAGGTGCACACGGGGCCTGGAAGCGCTGGCCGCGATCGCTCAAGGAGATCGCGATGGACACGAGAACGTAAGAGTCGGACGCACAGTCAAGCGCAAGACGACCGAGACGCAGATCGCGCTGACGCTGACGATCGACGGGCAGGGCACGTACCACGGTCTCGACCGGCATCCGCTTCTTCGATCACATGCTGGAGCTGTTCACGCGCCATGGCGGCTTCGACCTGACGCTGAAGTGCATGGGCGACCTCGATGTCGACCAGCACCACACGGTCGAGGATGTCGGCATCGCGCTGGGCGAGGCGTTTCTGGAGGCGCTCGGCGACAAGAGGGGCATTCTGCGCGCGGGCTACTTTGTCATGGCGATGGATGAGACGCTTGCCGTCGCTGCGGTCGACCTTTCCGGACGCGTGGCCTACGTCGTGGACGACCAGGTGACCGTGCCTGCTGGTCGGCGACTTCCAGACCGAGCTGGTGCCGGACTTCTTCGACGGCTTTGCGCGCGGCGCCAAGGCGAATGTGCATGTGAAGACGATGTACGGTCGCAGCAATCATCACAAGATCGAGGCGATCTTCAAGGCGTTTGCGCGGGCGCATGCGCGGCGCCTGCTCGCGCGATGAACGGATGCGCGAGATGCTGCCGAGCACGAAGGGATTGCTCTGAACTGCTGATGATCGCAGTGATCGATTACAAAGCGGGCAATCTCACCAGCGTGGTGAAGGCGCTCAAGCTATCTTGGCGCGCAGGACGTTGTATCACGCAGGATCGCCGGAAGTGTGCGTTCGCGCGGACAAGATCGTGCTGCCGGGCGTCGGGCACTTTCAGGCGACGCAGTTGCTGCAGGACCTTGGCATCACGGAAGCCGTGCGCGAGAGCAGTCGCGAAGCGGCACGCCATTCCTCGGCGATCTGCGTTGGATTGCAGTGGCTCTTTGAAGGCTCGACCGAGGCGCCGGAGACGCACGGGTCTCGGGCACTTTGCGGGGCAGTGCGAGCGCTTCCCTGCCATGTACGAGGGCGCGGAGTTGAAGTCGCCGCATGTGGGCTGGAACTCGCTCGATAACGTGCGCGAGGATTCGCGGCTGCTGCGCGGCGTGGATCCCGGAGGCTTTGTCTATTACACGCACTCCTGGCGCGCGCCGGTCGTCGCTGCTACCGCTGCGGTTACACATTATGGCGGAGCGTTTACCGGAGTCGTTGAACAGGGCAATGTGATGGGCGTGCAGTTCCATCCGGAGAAGTCGGCCGAGGTCGGGTTGCAGGTGCTGAAGAATTTTCTGGAGTTGTAGATGCTGACGAAGCGAATCATCGCCTGCCTGGATGTGCGTGGCGGGCGCGTGGTGAAGGGCGTGCAGTTTGTCGACATCGTCGACGCGGGCGATCCGGCGGAGCTGGCGCATCGCCATGCCGCGGCGGGCGCGGATGAGATTGTGCTGCTCGACATCACCGCGACCCACGAGGGACGCGGCACGTTGATCGACACCGTCAAGCGCACCGCGGCGCAGTTGTTCGTGCCGTTCACGGTCGGCGGCGGCATCCGCATCGGCCGAGGATGCAGCGGCGGTATTCGACGCGGGCGCGGACAAGGTGAGCATCAACTCGGCAGCGATCGCGCGGCCGGAGCTGATCGGCGAGATCGGCGGAAGCTTCGGGGCGCAGGCGGTCATCGTGGCGATCGATGCACGGCGCGGCCCGCTGCGGCGTGGAAGACGCCGAAGTCTATGTCAGCGGCGGACGCAAGACCGACCGGTCTGCGCGTCGTCGAATGGGCGCGCGAGGCCGAGGAGCGCGGCGCGGGCGAGATCCTGCTGACCAGCATGGACACGGACGGCATGCGCGCGGCTTCGACTGCGAGCTGACCGCGGCGGTCAGCGAGGCCGTGCAGATTCCGGTCATCGCCAGCGGGGGCGCGGGCAGGCGGCGCACTTCGGGAAGTCTTTGGCCGCGGCAAGGCCGATGCAGCGCTGGCCGCGAGCATCTTCCACTTTGGCGTCACGGATTCGCGCGAGCTGAAGGCCGAGCTGCAGCGCGCCGGGTGAGTGTGCGGCTGCCTTGCTGATGCAGAGAGACGCAGATCCTCCGCTTCGCGAAGATGAAACTTAGGAGAGGTGGGACATTGTTGATTCCTTCGATTGATCTGATGGGTGGGCGCATCGTGCAGCTGGTGCAGGGCGAAAAGCTGAAGCTCGCGTTCGACGACTTCGATTACTGGATTGAGCGCTTCTGCGAAGTATCCGCTGGTCCAGCTGATCGACCTCGACGCGGCGATGCGGCAGGGCGAGAATCGCGCGCTGATCGAGATGATCTGCAAGCGGCTGCCCTGCCAGGTGGGCGGCGGTCTCAAGACCGCGGAGGACGGCACGCAGCCTGCTGGATGCCGGGGCGAAGCGGGTCATCTATCGGTTCTAGTCGCTGTTCGGTGCGGCGGCGGACGCGGCGAGAAGCGCCGGCACAAGGTGATTCAGTCTGGAGTTTGCGGAGTCAGTTGAAGGCTTGCGCTCGGCGAGGACGCGCTATGTTTTTCCGTCGACACCAAAGGGCGGCAAAGTCGCGGTGAAGGGGTGGAAGGACTCCGTCGACCTGACGCCCGAGGAGGCCGTGACCTGGCTGGAGGATACTGCGCCGCGTTCCTCTACACGCACGTAGATACCGAAGGCACGATGCAGGGCTTTCCGCATGGAGGTCGCGGCGATCCTGCGCGCCTGCACGGCGAAGCAGTTGATCGTCGCGGGCGGCATCAAGGAAGCGCGCGAGGTGGACGAGCTCGACGCGATGGGCGTGGATGCCGTCGCGGGAATGGCCGTTTACTCCGGAGCGATGGAAGCCTGAAAATGAACGGCATAGACGCGCTCGTGAAGCTGGATTAGAATTCCGAGCATGAAAGCGGCCTGGGCATTGTTGCTGTTATCGGCGGCTGGGATGTGCGGATGTGCGAGTCCGGGTGCGACCTCTGCGCCATGTGTTACGTCCATGAGCATGTCGCCCTCGCAGGCGACCGCGGATCACAATGCTGCTCCGCCAGCGAACACCGTGCAGTTTTCTGTAGGGCCCACTCCCCAGGCCGGCTGCGCTGAGCCCGCGCTGGTGTATCTCCCGACGTTGACCTCCTCCGACACGATCAATGTTTCGCTTCCGTCGCCGGGCACAGCGACCTGCATTGGCACAACGACCGTGCCTGCGATCCTGACCGATACGCGTTCAAACGCGACGGCGCAACTGACCTGCAAGTAGCCTAGATCTGCGAGTATGGCCTGGGGCTGAGCATGAGATTGGTGATATTGCTCACCAGGAACTCATCGCCGTTGCCCGGCGTGCCGACGAGCTTGCGCCATGCGGGATCCGCGCTGAAGGCGTGCCAGTTGGCTTCCAGCTCGGCCGTGTCCTTGAAGGTGAGCATGTAGGTGAGGCTCGGAAGATTCTGCCCGATCAGGTTGCGCCCGAAGAAGACGGGGTGAAGTCCGTTGGCGCGGAAGATCGCGATTTCGCCCTGCTGGAACATGGCTATTTTGCGTTCGTGGGCGTCGGGCGTGGGACTTTCGTAGGTGCGCAGCTGGAAGATCCGTCTTGGCGCAGCGCCCTGCACGGCGGGGTAGGTGAAGTTGTCGAACGCCTCCAGCAACGCGCTGTCGATACGGCGAAATCCGGGGCGCTCCGCGGAAGCTGTATTGAACGGCGCTGCCGCCTTCGCGAAGGCGGCGTCGCTTGCGAGCGTTGCATGGAGGCTGGTGAGCGTGTCGGCTGAACGCGAAGGCAGCAGAAGATACAGCGCGGGCGTCTCCGGGCCTATGTCTACCTTGAAGGCACCGACCGGACGGATGCCGAGGCGATTCAGCGCGGGGATCAACGCCTCCGCGAGGTAGGCATCCGTGAGCGGGAGCATCTGCGGCGCGCTCATGAGCGAGTAACGACGCAGTTCAAAAAAGGTCTTCTGCGTGGACGGAGCGGCTTGTCCGCTGAGGGCAAGGGCTGAGGAAGCAAGAGAATGCGTCATGAACTGGCGGCGCTGCAAAGCGGGATCTCCAATGGAGTGATACTACCTTGCGCGGGCCGACGGCGAGGCCCGGGCAGCCGACTTTCAGGCAGGGCGGTCGAGGGCTTTGCTGCCCGTACGATCCGCTTCCATTATTCCGTATCTCCGCCCTCGGGGATGGCGTAGTAGCCCTTGCGTGTGGTGATCTTCAGATCCTTGCCGCAGTCGAGATTGATGCTCCGGAACTTGCCGTTGAACTCCTGGTTGGTCGGCGTGTAGCTCACCAGGTATTGCGTCCGCAGTTCATCCTGAATCTGGTCGAAGGCGGCCTGCAGCTTCTTGCCGTTGTTGCCGACGTTGATGACGCGTCCGCCGGTATCGCGGGTCAACTGCTCCATCTCGCGGTCGCCCGAGTAGCCGAGGCTCATGCCCGAGTAGAACCCGCGGTCTGCGATCAGGATGACGTAAATGATGGCGTTGGCCTTCTGCGCGGCCTCAGTCGCGGTCTTCAGCGTCTCCTCGGAGCCCTGCTCGCCGCCATCGGTCAACAACACCAGCACCTTGCGGCCGGCCTCCTGGCGGAGCTTGTCATGCGCGGCGAGGTAAACCGCGTCGTACAGTTTGGTGCCGCCCACTTTGGCGTTGCCGGTGACGCCTCCGGAGCTTGCGCCGGTGTTGATGCGCGCACGGTCCATCGCCCGCTGCAGCTCGCGCGGGCTGTTGGTGTAGTCGGCCAGGAGGTCGATGTTGATGTCGAACGAGATCAGGAACGCCTCGTCCTTCGGAGTCAGCACATCCTTCAGGAATTCGGCGCCGGACTCTTGTTCCAGGGGCAGGACATTCTGCTGCGAGCCGGAGGTGTCGAGCAGGATGCCGATGGTCAGCGGAAGGTTTTTCTCCTGCGTGAAATTCTTGATCGTCTGGGGTTTCTTGTCTTCCGCCAGCAGGCAATCGTCCTTGCGCAGGTTGGTGATGTAGCCGGACTTGTCGCGCGCGGAGAAGTAGAGGTTCACCAGGTTGGTGCCGATGTGCAGCGTCTGCAAGGGACCCTGCTGGTTCACCGTCGTGTCCGGGGCCTTGGATTTGGGCGGCGGGCCGGTCGGCGAAGGGGCATCCTGCGCCAGCAGGGGCGCGGCGGAAAGCAGGGTAGCGGCGAGGAGGAAGGGAGCGGCAAGCACAGCGGGGCGCATACCTTATTAGACGACGAAATCCCGCGGTCGTACGCAGAGTTTGCGGGGGTTGGACCGGGAGATAGCGTCTGCAAGCGAAGGAAAGGCACCCGGTTGGCGGGGCGGAGCGTCCAAGCATGGAGGCGACAGCGCACCGTCCGCGCCAGCGACAACGCCCCCGGTGCATGGCGTGCGCTGGTAGTCTGTATGTTGCATCTTGAGAGGGAGTTTCCGTGAAAGAGATCGTGATCGCCGGAGCCATGGCACTTGCGCTGGCAGCACAGGCAGGACCGCAGCAATCCGCCGGCACGCTGCCGGACGCTCCGCAACAGGCCGCGCAGCAGCCCCAGCAGCCGCAGCAGCAGAACGCCATTCCCGATGCGCCGCGGCCCCAGACCACGGGCATTGGGCCGGTGACGCCGGGCAAGGCGCCGGCGCTGCCGAATAACGAATCCGGCTCCGGACTGGCCGCCGACCCGGAGCAGCCGGAAGTTGGCACTTCCCTGCCTGCGGGGCAGAAGCAGATGCCGGATGACGAGCAGGATGTGGATCCGATCGTGCCGGCGAACAGCCAGGACTTCGCGAAGAATCCCCAAACCTATAAGCTGCCTGGCCTGAGCACAAACCTGGTCGAAATTCCGTTTACCGTCAAGGATTCCAAGGGCCGGCCGGTTCCCGGGATCGGGCCCAAGGAGGTTCACGTGTATGAGAATAACGTGCGCCAGAAGATGCTGGTGTTCACGGTCGACCCGCACCCGCTTTCCATCGCGCTGGTCATCGACCAGAGCATGCCCTACGACGTGATGACCCGCGTAAATAATGCCTTGGGCGCGCTGCAGGGCGCGTTCACACCTTATGACGAGGTCGCGGTCTTCACCTACAACAACGGACCGAAGATGCTGACCGACTTCACGGGCGGGCAGAGCGCGCGTCTGGTTGCGGCGGTGGAGCGGTCCAAGGCGCCGGGACGGGAGTCGACGTACTACTCCTCGGGTCCGATGTCGCAGGCCATCAACATCAACGATGGAGCGCAGCGAAACATCACGCCGCTTTCGTCCTCGGCGGCGGTCGGTACACCGCAGGGCCTGTCCGCGGCGACGGTTCCACGCGACGTGCACACGCTGAACGACGCCATCATGATGGCCGCGCAGGCGACCGCCAAAGCAGGCCCTGGCCGGCGCCGCATCGTGTATGTCATCTCCGATGGCAAGGAGTACGGCAGCACCGCCAAGACCAAGGACGTGATCAAGTATCTGCAAACCAACAAGGTCGAGGTGGTCGCGACCCTGGTGGGCGATGCGAGCGTCGCGGGCATGGGCTTCATCGACACGATCCACCTGCCGCTGATGATGCGCGACAATGTGCTGCCCACCTACACGGCAGCGACCGGCGGCCAGTTCTACGCCGACTATCGCACCAAGGGGATCGAGCAGAGCTTCGCCAAGATCACCGAGGATGTGCGGACGCAATATACGGTCTGGTATAACTCGCGCGAGCCGCTCATCGACGGCAAGTTCCGCACCGTCGAGGTACGCGTCCTGCGGCCGAATCTGCAGGTGATTGCGAAGAAGGGCTACTGGCCTTCGATGCAGGATGTCGCGCGACCGCAGACAGTGCCGGTGTCGGCGCCGCGCCCGCCGCAGGCCACCAGGCCCGCGACCGTTCCGCAACCCTGACTTGGGCGCCGGAAGCAATGCTCTACTGGCTCTGGCGGCAGCCGCTTTTTGGGGGGTCGGAGACTTCTCGGGCGGCATGGGAGTCAAGACGGCGGGCGGCAGCGTGGGTGCGGCGCTGCGGGTCGTCCTCTTTAGCCACCTGACGAGCTTCACCGTGCTTCTGCTGGCGGCGTTCGCCCTGGGCGAGCCGATGCCGCATGGGCGTCTGTTGGCATGGGGATTGACCGCAGGCGTCTTCGGCGGTCTGTCGCTGAGCGCGTTCTATATCGCCTTGTCGCGCGGCGCGATGGGCGCCTCCTCGGCTATCAGCGGACTGCTGGCGGCGGCGGTTCCGGCGGCGGTGGCGATCTTTGCCGACGGCGCTCCGGGATGGCGGAAGGGCGCCGGGTTCCTTGTCGCGGGCGTGGCGATCTGGCTGATCGCCGCAGGTGAAAACGCGCAGGAGCAGCTTTCCACCGCCGCGCTTGCCACGGCGGCTGGAGCCGGATTCGGACTGTACTTCGTGGCGCTGAAGTATGCCGGAGCGGCCGGTGTGATATGGCCGATGGCTTCCGCGAGGATGGGAAGCATCTGCACTTGCGGATTGATTCTGCTGGCGTTACGCGGCGGAGGAAGGGTTTCGGTGACGCCCGCGATGCTCCGTTGGGTCGGCGCGACCGCCCTCTTTGACACGTCGGGCAACATGCTGTTCATTGCGGCGACGCGGGCGGGCAGGCTCGATGTGGCGGCTGTGCTGGCGTCGCTGTATCCGGCGTCGACGATCCTGCTGGCGGCCTGGCGGATGAAGGAGCGGCCAACGCGGCGGCAGGTCATCGGGATGATTGTGGCGCTGGCCGCGGTGGTCATGATTGCAGGTTGATCCCTCTTCCCCCCTCCCCGTATCAGACGTAAATTCCGGAAAACAAATGGGTTAGATTTGGAACAGCATTGCAGGCCCTGACGGCGTCGGGTGGTTGTTGTGGGTGGGGTTTGTCAAGCGAGGCGGTTCCAAGAACGCCGAGGGCATTCGTGGCGGCGCCGAGAAGCAGGTTCCTCGCTTCGCTCGGAATGACAAAGGGCAAGACGGGTTGCAGCAGGTCTACAGCTTGATCGTGGAGACGTCGACGGTTGGCTTGGGATATTTCAGCTTCAATCCGTCGAGAGCATCGACCAGAATGCCCGAGATGGTCAGGTTGCGGAAGTGCTTGTGGTCGGAGGGGATCACGAACCAGGGGGCGTGCTTCTGGCTGGTGTGGGCGAGGACGTCCTCGTAGGCTTCCTGGTATTCGGACCAGAACTTGCGCTCAGCCAGATCCGCGGCAGAAAACTTCCAGTGCTTGGCTGGATCATCAAGACGGGCCTGCAGGCGTTTTTTCTGCTCGTCTTCGGAGATGTGCAGGAAGAATTTGAGGACGACGGTGCCGTTGTCGACCAGCATGGATTCGAACTGGTTGATATCGTCCATGTGGCGGCGGGCGGTCTTGGCCGTCATGAGCTTGTGGACGCGCGGCGAAAGAACATCTTCGTAGTGGGAGCGATTGAAGACGACGATCATGCCGCGGGCGGGCACAGCGGCGTGGCAGCGCCAAAGGAAGTCGTGGCGCGCTTCGAGGGGAGTGGGCACCTTGAAGCTGGCGACGTCGCACCCCTGCGGATTGACGCCGGAAAAGATGTGGGAGATGGTGCCGTCTTTACCGGCGGTGTCCATCCCCTGCAGGACGATGAGGACAGCCTGCTCCTGGCTGGCGTAGAGGACCTCCTGCAGTTTGGCCAGGCGCTCCCGGTGGGCGGTAAGCACGGCTGCGGCCTTCTCGGGAGTCAGGTCATCCTTGACGGAGGTTCTGCAGTCGCGGAGACGAACCTTGGTGTGCGGCTTGACCAGCCAGGGTGATTTCAGCTTCATGGGGCCTGCTAAAGAAGGAAGTCAGCACAGAGGACGCGAAGGTCTCACAAAGGGCGCAGAGGTTTACTTCGGTTCGACGGGGGCGTCGGGCTTGGGCGTGACGATGTGCGCGGTGTCGGCGGGCTTGGTGGTGCTGGTGTCTTCGGTGATGCCCTTCATGCCTTCTTTAAAGCCTTTGAGGCCTTCGCCGAGACCCTTGCCGAGCTCAGGCAGCTTCTTGCCACCGAAGAAGAGGAGCGCCAGACCGACGACGATAATGATGTGCCAAGGTTGAAAGAATTCCATAACAGTCTCTCCAGTGCCGAAGGTAACGGCCGCACGCGTTATTATCGCACTTCTCTTACGACGAGTGGGAACGGGGATTGGATGGCGACGGCGTGAGGCGGAGGAAAGCGCGAGCGAATGATGGCGCTGGACGTCTAACCGGGACCGGACGTTATATCTTGGAAGCAGGGCTTTTGAACACGGATTCGAGCAGCACGAGTTTGTTTGCGGGATGGGATGACACAAGCGATGCGGGATTGGACGAAGTGGACGGCGAAGGGCCTGGCCGGAGCGGCCATGGCGCTTGGCCTGGCGGGCGGCGCGGGCAGGATGTATGCGCAGGGGCAAGGCAAGCTGGCGGCGGCTCCGCCCGTAACGTACGACAACCGCTACGAGATCTATGGCGGCATCAATCTGCAGAACTTCCAGGCAGGGCAGAATCTGCCGAAGCGCATGAACCTGGGCGGCGTGGAAGCCCTGGGAACCTACTGGCTGACGCACAAGCTGGGCGTGGGCGCCGAGTTCCGCGGCGAAGCGGGAACGACCCCGGTGTTTGCCAACCCGTATACCTCGCGGCCGCTGGTGGTGCTTTACGAGGGCATGGCCGGGGTGGAGTATCGCGGGCCGAAAAACCAGCGTGCCGCGGTCGATTACCACGCCTACGGCGGGCTGGCGCACGGCGACTTCACGCGCACGCCGCTGCCGCCCGGTGAGGATGTGGGACTGTACACGAATCGCAACGCGCCGATGTTTGCGCTGGGCGGCAGCATCGACTTCAACCGGTCGAAGAATCTGGCGATCCGGCTCTCGCCGGATTTGATCATCGAACACTTCGGCACGGAGACGCGGGAGTTTTTTGCGATCTCCGGCGGGTTGGTCTACAGGATCGGGAAGCGGTAGGGATTCCTGGAATCGCGTTGGAGGACGAAGACAGCTACTGAGATTCTGGCTGCGCCAGAATGACGAACGGAGTGGGCCGCCTTCGGAACGTTGGGGTGCTGGTTCCGAAAAGCAGGTTTCTCGCGAAGCTCGGAATGACAAGCTCAAGGATGTTGGTGGCGGAGAACTTCTCCGCCACCGCCAACTTTCCACCTACCGCTGTTCACTGGTTCAGAGCGTTTGCATGAACTCCGGACTGACGGGATTCTCGTAGACGGAGTAGTCGCGGGTGACGACGGTGAGGCCGCTGGGCGTGACGAAGTAGTTGCGTTTATCTTCGGCGGGGTCGTAGCCGATGACGGTGCCGTCCGGGATGTGGACGTCGCGGTCGACGATGGCGTGCCGGATGCGGCAGTGCCGGCCGATGTTGACGTGCGAAAAGATGATGCTGGAGTCGACGTCGGCGTAGGAGTTGACGCGGACATCGTGCGAGACGACGGAATTGCGGACGACAGAGCCCGAGACGATGGTGCCGGCGGCGACGATGGAGTTGATAGCCATGCCGGTGCGTCCGGGCTCGCCGAAGACGAACTTGGCGGGCGGATACTGGTAGGCGCGCGTGCGCATGGGCCAGGTCTTGTCGTAGAGATTGAAGACCGGGGTGACGCCGGCGACGTCCATGTTGGCTTCGTAGTAGGCGTCCAGGGTGCCGACGTCGCGCCAGTAGAGCGCCTTCTGCTTGTTCTCGTCGACGAAGTTGAAGGCGTGCATCTTGATGCGGCCGAGCAGGCCGGGAAGGATATCGTGGCCGAAGTCGTGCTTGGAGCCCTCGGTTTCGGCATCCTTCATGAGTTCGGGCAGCAGGATGTCGGTGTTGAAGATATAGATGCCCATGGAGGCATCGACCATGTCGGGCATGAAGGGCGAGCGCGACTTGGTTTCCTTGGGCTTCTCTTCAAAGCCGACCACCTCGCCGTTGCGTGCCACCTCGACGACGCCGAACTGAGAAACTTCGTCCGGGCGAATAGGCAGTGTGGCAAGCGTGACCTCGGCACCGGAGTCCTTGTGCTGCTGGAGCATGCGGGCGTAGTTCATCTTGTAGATGTGGTCGCCCGACAGGATGATGACGTAGCGTGGCTCTTCCGAGCCGATGGAGTAGATGTTCTGGTAGACGGCGTCGGCCGTGCCCTGATACCAGGATTTGGAGACGCGCTGCATGGGCGGCAGGATCTCGATGAACTCGCCGAGTTCGTTGGCGACTACAGGGCCCCAACCCTCGCGGATGTGGCGGTTGAGCGAAAGCGCCTTGTACTGGGTGAGGATGTAGACGTGTCGGAGATCGGAGTTGATGCAGTTAGAGAGCGTGATGTCGATGATTCGATATTGGCCAGCGAAGGGAACAGCTGGCTTGGCACGATCGCGGGTCAGCGGGGAAAGACGTTCGCCGGCACCTCCGGCGAGCAGAACACCCAAACAATCTCTCATGATGCGTCTTCCTTCGTGCACATGCGTTTACGTAAGCTTTCGACTGCCGTACCGTTCCAGAGCCTCTAGATGCTGAAAACCTCGTTGAGGAAGCATTCGCAGAGAGAAGAAGAGCGTACCACGAGGCTGTGGAATTGCAAGAAACTTTGGGCAGCTTCGCGCGATGTCCGCACAGGGGCATACGAAGCGACACCCGGGGAAGGCCCGGGTGTGTGATTGCGAAACGAAGACGGGGCTTAGTCCGAAGAGGGTTCGCCAAGCAGATTGCGGGGGCGACGCGGCTCTTCCGGCAGCGTGATGCGGAGGGACTTGAGGAAGTTGACGTCGTTGTGCGTGAACGGACCCTCGACCGTTTCGCCGGCGGAGAGTTGTAACGGCTCGGGCGCCGAGTCATCTTCCACTTCGTTCAGGCCGATAGTGGCTTCGAGCATCAGGAGCACATCGAAGCCCTGCTCGCGGATGTTCTTGACCACCCCGGCGATATGCTCGGACTCCGACACGGACTCGTGGATGGCTTCGCCTAGTTTCTGGATGAGGTTTTTCACCTTCTGATTCAATGACACCTCCGGCTTCCGTTCCTGGATAGCACGAATGCATGGATACCGCGAATGCATGGACCCCGCGAAGGGCTGGATACCCGCGAAGGACGTGTGCGCCCGCGTGGGAGCTTCGCGCTTGGTGAGACACCGTGGTGAACGACTCGCATCGGGTATTCCCGTGGGTGGTGTGGCGCCTGGCCCCGGGGAACGGCATTGCGGGTGCATCGGATTGTGGGCGTTGCAATGGTGGGCGGGACGCTCCGACTACCTTTCCTGCGACTCAGAATACGCCTGAAACCCGCAGCGTTGCAACGCGGTATGCGGGGTGGGCGAGGTCCCGGGGTGTGGAAGACCTCGCCCTAAATAGCTTGGGCAAGCGCCCGGTGACGGGTCTAGACGACGGTGTGGTGATCGGCCCAGGCTTCCTGCAGCTTGTGGGCGAGTTCGTCGACGGAACGGGGCTCCTGGTTGCGGGTGATGAGGAAGTAGGCGGCAGCGGCGGTGAGGCCGGCAATCAGAAAGAGAGTGTTTCTCATGGCGAACAGGGCTCCTTGGGCTTCGGGTTCACTTCCCTGCCGTTGGATGCGCGGTGCACGCTGCCGGATGACCGGGAAAGATTCCGGAGCGGGAGGGGGCGGAATTAGACTGAGGGTATGGACAAGGTTCGGTTTGGCAGGGCTCTGGGGGTGGGGGCGCGCGAGGCGGCGAAGGCTCTGGTGAAGGCCGCCGATGCAGCGGTCGCGGCGGACCCGAGAGCCGCCGCACCGCAGTCTCAGCCAGCGGCTGCGAGACCGGAAGTCGCGAGGCCTGCGGCACGGGTGGCGCAAACCGTGACCTCGGTGCGCGCCACCGGCGCTGGAGTGAAGCGCGGCGGGCGGCGGTTTGGGGAGGCGGTGTGGGCTCCGCTGGCGAAGGTCTCGGGCGTGCTGTGGCTGGAGGTGACGGGCGTGCTGTTCGGCATGTTCGCGGTGGTGGCCGGCATTGCAGTATGGCGGGAGCGCGGCGATCTGCGGGGGAGCGGAGCGCCGATGCAGCATGCGTGGTTTGCGGTGGCGATGCTGTTGGTCTTCGGCTACTTCACGGTGTCGAGCTACGTGCGTGCGGCACGGCGCGGACGGCGGTAGAGACTTCTTCGGGGCGGGTTGATTTCCGGTTCAACGAAACTACGGAGATTCTCCCTGCGCCAGAATGACGATGGGAAAGGGTAAGGGCGCGGGCCGCGTGTGCATGCTCTAGACTGGACCGCTATGGATGTGAAGACGAGTTCAGGGATCCCGGTGGATGTGGTGTACGGGCCGGAGTCTGTGGCGGGGATGGATGCAGGCGCGGTGGGCGAGCCGGGGCAGTTTCCATTTACGCGCGGCATCCAGCCAACGATGTATCGCGGGCGGTTGTGGACGATGCGCCAGTATGCGGGCATGGGCGACGCGGAGGAATCGAACAGGCGTTACAAGTTTTTGCTGGCGAATGGCACGGCCGGGCTGAGCGTGGCGTTCGATCTGCCGACGCAGATCGGGTATGACTCCGACCACGAACTGGCGCTGGGCGAGGTGGGCAAGGTCGGCGTGGCCATCGATTCGATCGAAGATATGACGCGTTTGTTCGATGGCATCCGCCTGGACGCGATCTCGACTTCGATGACGATCAACGCAACCGCGTCGATCCTGCTGGCGCTGTATGTGACGGTGGCGCGGCGTACGGGCGCGAGATGCGAAGAAGCTGACCGGGCACGACGCAGAACGACATCCTGAAGGAATATATTGCGCGCGGCACCTACATCTTTCCGGTGCGGCATGCGATGCGGCTGGTAACGGATATTTTCGCGTGGGCCGCGGTTGAGGTGCCGGAGTGGAATACGATTTCGATCTCCGGATACCACATGCGCGAGGCCGGCGCGACCGCGGTGCAGGAGCTTGCGTTTACGCTGGCCGATGGGCTGACGTATGTGCGCGCGGCGCTCGATGCCGGGCTCGCCATCGACAGCTTTGCGCCGCGGCTGAGCTTTTTCTTCAACTCGCATAACAACCTGTTCGAGGAGGTTGCGAAGTTTCGCGCGGCACGAAGGATGTGGGCGCGCATCATGCGCGATGGCTTCGGCGCGAAGAACCCGAAGAGCTGGATGCTGCGCTTTCATACGCAGACGGCGGGCTCCACGCTGACCGCAATGGAGCCGGAAAACAACATCGTGCGCACGACTCTGCAGGCGCTCGCGGGCGTGCTGGGCGGAACGCAGAGTCTGCATACCAACGGCTTCGATGAGGCGCTCGCGCTTGCCGACCGAAGCAGCAGCGCGCTTAGCGCTGCGGACGCAGCAGGTCATCGCGCACGAGAGCGGCGTCGCGCAGACGGTCGATCCTCTGGCGGGCAGCTACTTCGTGGAGACGCTGACCAACGAACTCGAGCAACGCGCGCAGGCGTATCTCGATACCATCGCCGGATTCGACGCGACCGGCGGCGGCATGGGCATGCTGCGCGCGATCGAGCAGGGATATGTGCAGCGGGAGATCCAAACGGCGGCGTATGCGTACCAGCGCGACGTCGATGCGGGCGAGGCGATCGTGGTGGGAGTTAACCGCTTTACGAGCGAGGGCGGCGGGGTGGAGGTGCCGATTCAGCGCATCGATCCGGAGCTTGAGCGGCGGCAGGTGGAGCGGCTGCGCAGCCTCCGTGCACGCCGCCATCCCGGACCCTGGGCATCCGCGCTGCGCGGGGTGGAAGATGCGGCGCGCGACGGGTCGAACCTGATGCCCAGAATCCTGGAAGCCGTGGAGGCCGACGCGACCGTGGGCGAGATCGCAGATGTGCTGCGGAAGGTCTTCGGGGAGTACCGGGAGACGGTAGTGGTGTGAGGTGACCGGGACTCGCGGCCAGCGAGTGCTTGACCTTGCCCGCTGCTTAAGCAAGGCTGTAAAGCAGGAACCCGATGAATTCACGAGTGCAACGGCTTTTGCCCAGCTTTCTCTGCTTGCTTGTTCTTCCGCTATGCGCCCTCTGGATCCATCCAGGTGTGCAGCTTGGGGTGATCGACGACTGGTCCTACAATCGTTCCGCAGAGGTTCTGGCGCAGACGGGTCACGTGATTTACAACGGCTGGGCTACGGCAATGCTTGGCTGGCAGCTCTACTTTGGGGCTTTACTGATTAAGCTGTTCGGGTTCTCCTTCACGGTCACACGCATGGGAACCCTAGCCGTGGCGATGGTCACGGCCGCGCTGATGCAGCGCAGCATGGTGCGGCTGGGGATCTCGGTGTGGAACAGCGTGGCGGCGACACTGGTGTTTTTGCTTTCGCCGGTGTCCCTTGGGGTCACGTTTTCGTTCATGTCCGACGTCTACGGCATGCTGGTGCTGACGGGGTGCCTGCTGTGCTGCCTTCGGGCGCTCCTTGCGTCTTCGGATGCCCGGGCGTCAGCGTGGATCTGCGTGGCGGCGCTGGGTGCGGGCGTAGGAGGCACGGCACGGCAGACCGGATGGGTGGGCCTGTTTGCGATGGTGCCTGCGACGCTGTGGCTGCTGCGCCGGAAGACGCGTTGTGGTTTGGCGCGGGCTCATCTGCATGGCCGCCAGCGTGGCGTTCGTCGCGTGGGCCTTGCATTGGTTCAGCCAGCAGCCGTATTCCATCTCGGAGCATCTGCAGCGGGTCGAGTTGCCCGGGGTGAAGACCCTCCTGGCGCACACAATCCCGTCCTTTTTCAAGCAGTGCCTTGGGGAGATCTTTCTACTGTCGCTTCCGGTGTTGCTCCTGTTCACGCCGAAGATTGCAGGCAGCCGCCGCGCGATTCGGGTGACGGCCTCGGTGGCCCTTTTCGCCATCGGGTTCGCGGGCCTGCTGCACATGCGGCACGAGCACGATAAGCTCTTCTCCTACTTCCCTCCTTATATCTACAACAACCTGTGGTTCCGCGGGTTCGATCAGTGCCCGTCGTACGTTGGCGATCTTCCGCTGCTGCTTACGGACAGGATTCGGGTGCTGCTTGGATTTCTTTCCTTTGTGGGCCTGCTGGGTCTGATCGGCGCGCTGGTCACGTCGAAGCCTGAGGCCGAGCCGATGCATGATCGCGATGTCGTGCGGGAAGGCGCCGTTGCGTGGGGGACAGCGAAGGTCCTGCTGTTGCCTTCGCTTGTGCTCTACCTGATGCTGCTGATTCCGCGGCATGTGAGCGTTGGGCTCAACGATCGTTATCTTCTGTTTCCCGAGTTTGTGTTCCTTGTCTTTCTTTCGTACTGGTACCAGCGCCGATGTTCGAGTCACTTTCCGGCGGTTGTCTGGGTGCTGATCCTGGTGATGGGAATCCTCGATTGCGGCGGCATGCACGATACGTTTGCTCTGTACCGTGCGCAGGAGACGCTGCTTGACCAGGTGACCGCACGGGGTGTGACGCGCAACCGCATCGATGGGGGGACCCAGTACAACGGCTGGACGGAGATGTTCAGCTCCGGGCATGCCAACGATCCCAGAATCACGGTTCCCAAAGGCGCGTACCAGCCCCGGCCGATCTATGGGGACAATGATCCCTGCCACACCGCGGGTATCGACAAATATCCTTCAATCCACGCGCGCTACGTCGTGTCGCTCAATCCCGCGGCATGCGGCGGTCCAACCGACGTTCCACCGGTGACGTATCGAACCTTCTTTTCGCCGCACGAGCGCAGGATTTACATGGTGTGGGGGCCGGAGTCGGGACCGCATTCGTAGGAGAATGTTCCGTGATGCCTGCGTTTTGCGATGTGGTGGAAGCGCGCGCGCTGCTTTTACAAGCGCGGCTCAGGACGGCTGCAAGCCGCGTTGACACATGCGTTCGAAATGAATCTACATATAGCGATGACTTCTATGTGGCGACAAGCGGTTTCCGCTCTGGTGATAACGTGCGCGCTGCAGGGCGGAGGAATGCGAATACCGCCGGTCGATGGACATACGCTAAGCGGGAACGCGGTGGAGCTTCCGGCCGGCCTGCAGGGCAAGGTTGGCGTGCTGATCGTGGGGTTTTCGCAGGGGTCGCGCGGGGAGGCGCAGGCCTGGGGGCAGCGGCTGGCGGCCGATTACGGCAACTCGCAGACTGTGGTGTATTACGAGATGCCGGTGCTGGAGTCGGTGCCTCGATTGCTGCGCGGCTACGTGCTGAAGAAGATCGGCGAGTCGGTCTCAGAGCGCGGCAAGGCGCACTTTCTGCCGGTGCTCGATCATGAAAAGGAATGGAAGGCGCTCGCCGGCTACCATGCGGCCGATGACGCCTACCTGCTGGTGGTGGATGCGACCGGCACGGTGCGCTGGAAGACAGAGGGGGCGCTGACGGAGTCTTCCTATGCACAGTTGAAGCAGCAACTGGAGAGCGCACGGCCGGGCGCGGCGCGCTGACGCTACCAGTGCCCGGTGCCGGGCTCGCCCTTGAAGGGGCCGCGGAGGTTGGAGGTGATCCAGCCGCCGTAAAAGTCGCCACTCTGCGGGATGATGCGTTCGTCGTCGACCCAGCATGCGATGCCGTGCTCGGCGAGCCGGCTGGCATAAAAGGCCAGGCGATGCGCGAGCGCGGCGTAGGCCGCCGACGGACGCTCGTAACTCCATGCCACGTCGTGGATCTGCACGGCAGGCTCATTGATGCGCCATACCTCGAGGTTCCAGTAGGTGGCAAAGCCTTTGAACTCGCAGAAGCTGCTGGGCGTGAGCGAAGGACGCAGCAGGTGCATGCTGACCTGCTCGGGTGGCAGGTAATACACCGGGGGATGGCTGGTTTCGAGTATGCGTAGGGCGCTGGAGGTGTCCGCGATGGTTTGGCCGGCGCCGAGGATGCGGATGCGCCGCGAGCAGGGTTCGAGGCGGGGCGGGCGCGGGTAGTCCCATACGGATTCAATCGGGGAAGAAAGATCATTCATCGGCTGTTTCGCTCCTTCGTGAGGCTCCGCACGCCTTGCTTCATTGAACTCCGGCTGGGGCGCGGGCGGCGGCGCCCACGTGTGATGAGTTGCGTCGGGCGGAAAAAACCGGCCTGCGGATGAACTACGGCAACGGTGCTAACCTTTTAGCTTGAGGGTCGAGATGGCGGAGACAACGGGAGTAGAGGCGTTTTCGGAGTTGCGGCGCACGGCGCTGAATGCACGGCATCGTCAGCACAAGGCGAAGATGGTGGACTTTGGCGGCTGGGATATGCCGGTCGAGTATGGCGGCCTGATCTCAGAACATATGGCGGTGCGGACGTCCGTGGGGCTGTTCGACGTGTCGCACATGGGCGACATTCAACTGCGCGGACCGGGCTCACTGGCCGCGGTGCAGCGGCTGCTGATGAACGATGCCAGCAAGCTTCAGGTGGGGCAGGCGCACTACTCGGCCATGCTGTATGAGAACGGTACGTTCGTCGACGACGTAGTACTGCACAAGCTGAGCGACAACGACTACCTGATCGTAATCAACGCCGGCACGCGCGAGAAGGATGTGCAGTGGGTGCGCAAGCAGATCGGGCATATGCCGGGCGTGCACATCAACGATTTTTCCGATTACTACACGCAGCTTGCGATCCAGGGGCCGAAGGCCGAAGCGGTGCTGCAGAAGCTGACCGATACGGACCTGTCCACGATCAAGAACTACTGGTTTACGTGGGGCAAGGTCTGCGGGCTGTACAACGTGATGATCGCGCGCACGGGCTACACCGGCGAGGACGGCTTCGAGATTTACATTCCTTCGGACGAGCCGACGAGCGACCGCGTGTGGGGCGAGGTGCTGGCGGCGGGCGCAGAGTTCGGCATTGTGCCCTGCGGGCTGGGCTCCCGTAATACGCTGCGGCTGGAGGCAGCCATGGCGCTCTACGGGCACGAGATTTCGGATACGATCAACGTTTTCGAGGCGGGTCTTGGCCGCTATTGCAAGCTGGACAAGGGTACGGAGTTCGTGGGCGCGGCCGCGTTGCGCGAGATCGAAGCCGCGGGCGGACCGAAGCGCAAGCTGGTGGGCCTGGAGATGGTCGACCGCGGCATTGGACGCGATGGCTACCCGGTATGCACGCTGGCCGGCGAGGTGATCGGCGAGATCACCAGCGGCTCGCCGGCGCCGTTCCTGAAGAAGAACATTGCGCTCGCCTATGTGCCGGTGGAGCAGGCCGCGGTCGACACTGAGCTTGCCGTGCAGATTCGCGGTGGGCTGGTGAAGGCAAAGGTCGTCGCGTTACCGTTCTATAGAAAGCCCAAGAAAACTATCGTGGCATAACGAATAGACTTCAAGAGGAGAAAGACATGTCGTATCCGGCTGGATATAAGTACACCAAGACGCACGAATGGCTGAACGTGGAAGGCGCCTCGGCGTCGGTCGGCATCACGGATTATGCGCAGCACTCGCTGGGCGACATTGTGTTTGTGGAACTGCCCAAGGTGGGCGACAACGTGACCGCCGGTGAGTTGTTCGGTTCGGTGGAGAGCGTGAAGGCGGTGAGCGATCTGTATGCGCCGGCTTCGGGTACGGTGACGGAGATCAATGAGGCGTTGAACTCCGCGCCCGAGACGATCAACACGGACGCGAATGAGACATGGATGTTCAGGATGAAGCTGAGCGACCCGGGCGAGTTGAAGTCGCTCGATTCGCTCATCAGCGCGGAGGATTATGAAGCGTTTGTGAGTGAAGAGACCGGCCACTGAGGAGTTGGTATGTCAGTTTTTCACGCAGCGATGATCCTGATAGGTCTGGCCCTGATCGGTTGCGGCCTCTTCGCGAGGAAGTTCCACCGCCTGGGCAGCAGCGAGGCGATCGATCGGCGACAGGGCAGAAACATCTTTGTCACCGCGGGTGTACTTTTTCTTGTCATTGAAGAATGTTGTTTTGCGTTGGGGCGATTCGTTCATTAGGTAGAAGTAGCTTGGAAAGGTTTGCATGCGTTATTTACCGAAGAGTCCTGGGGATCGTGAGGCCATGCTGGCCGAGATCGGCGTCGCGTCGATCGACGATCTGTTCAAGAGTGTGCCGGAAGAGTACCGCCTGACGCAGGATATGAACGTGCCGCGGCAGCATGGCGAGTCGGAGATTATCGAGCGCTTTCGCGGCTATGCGGATGCCAACGCGAACGGCTATGCGAGCTTTCTCGGCGCAGGCGTTTACAAGCACTACAAGCCGGTGATCATCGATGCGCTGGTGCAGCGCGGCGAGTTTCTGACCAGCTACACGCCGTACCAGCCGGAGATCTCGCAGGGCACGCTGCAGGCGATGTTCGAGTTCCAGACCATGATCTGCGAACTGACCGGCATGGAGATCGCCAACGCGAGTATGTATGACGGCTCGACGGGCGCGGCCGAGGCCATCATGATGGCGGTGCGCGTGACCGGCCGCAACGCCGCGGTGATCGCGCGCACGGTGCATCCGGAGTATCGCGAGGTGATCGGCACCTACGCCACACACCAGGAGATCCCGCTGAGCGAAGTCAGCTACGCGAGCAATGGCCGCGTGGATATGGCGGCGCTGGAGGCGGCGATCACGCCCGATACGGCCTGCGTGCTGATCCAGTCGCCGAACTTTTTCGGCACGATCGAGGATGTTGCCGCGATCGCAGAGCTTGCGCATAGCAAAGGTGCGCTGCTGATCGTGTCGATAGCCGAGGCGATCTCGCTGGGCATCGTCGCGCCGCCGAAGGAAGCGGATATCGTTTCGCTCGAGGCGCAGAGCTTTGGCGTCGCGCTCGGCTACGGCGGCCCCTACTGCGGCGTCATCGCATGCAAGGAGAAGTTCCTGCGGCAGATGCCGGGGCGGCTGATCGGCGAGACCAAGGATGTGAACGGCAAGCGCGGTTTTGTGCTGACGCTGTCCACGCGCGAGCAGCATATCCGTCGCGAGAAGGCCACCTCGAACATCTGCACCAACCAGGCTCTCGTCGCGCTGATGACGACGATCTTCCTGACCGTTTACGGCAAGGAAGGCATGCGCGAGCTGGGCGAGCATAATCTCGCGAAGGCCGCTTACCTGCGCTCGGTGCTGGAGAGCAAGGGCAAGGTGCTCTTCGATGGCGCGCCGCGGTTTCACGAGTTTGTGATCGACCTGCCGCAGGGGGCTGAAGCCGCGAATGCCGCGCTGCTCGAGAAGAAGATCATTGGCGGGCTGGCGTTGGGCAAGTGGTACCCGGAGCTTGGGCCGGGCGCGACGCTGTGGTGTGCGACGGAAGTGACCAAGCGCGTCGATATGGATGCTGCGGCTTCGGCGCTGTAAAGGCAATGGCGTACGCAAAGGTCGCAAAGGAACGAAGCGAAGTTCGCAGAGGACGGCGATGGATGTGAGCGGGCTGGTTGGGACGGAGCTGAAGTCGGTTTGCTTCGTCGAGGATTTTCTCGAGCTTGGCTTCGGCGAAGCGAAGGTGACGCTGTACGCGTGGCCATACGTGATGCTGACGGAGTTTTCGGTAGCGTATGGCGAGCCGGAGTATCGCAATGCGCTTTGCGCGCAGATCGGCGAAGAAGTGACGGAGGCTTCGCTTGAAGAGCTTGCGGCGCTGACGATCGAGCTGGCGAATGGGGTGGTGCTCGGGCTTGAGCCTGCGCGAAGAAGATATCGATGCACCGGTGAGCGGAAGCTACTCGGAGAGTGGTCTGGCGGAAGATGCAGAGGAGTTTTAGCGATGGCAAATGGATTTGGCCTTGAGTTGGAAGAGATGGGTATGGTTGGGTTGATCGCTGTGCTTCTGGTGCCCGGCGTGGTCTGGATTGCCAACGGCAAATCCTCGGCCTCGATGTTTGGGCGGATGGCAGTCGTGGGCGGATTGATCGCTGCGGCCGTGACGGTTGAGGCGGCGATGGATCATTCGGCGGAAGAGTTGGCGGAATAGCAAGGAAGGCTGGAGCAGAGATGGCAGACGAGAAGTTTGTGGGCACACCGCGGAAGGTTTCGACGCACGTCAACCAGAACGAAGGGTTGATCTTTGAGAAGAGCTCGCCGGGCAAGAAGGCGTATCGCATGGCCGAGCTTGACGTGCCGGCGGTGGACGCGAAGCAGTTGCTCGGCCCCGCCGTGCGCACCGATCTGGGCGTGATGCCGGAACTGAGCGAGATCGAGATCATCCGCCACTTCACGCGGCTTTCGACGTGGAACTATGCGATCGACCTCGGCATGTATCCGCTGGGCAGCTGCACGATGAAGTACAACGGCCGCGTGAACGAGGCCGTCGCTCGCCTGGAAGGCATCGCGGAAGCGCATCCGTATCAGCCGGAGTCGCTTTCGCAGGGCTGCCTGCAGATCATGAAGACGCTCGAAGAGGCGCTGATCGAGATCTGCGGCATGGACGCAATCACGCTGCAGCCGGCCGCGGGCGCGCACGGCGAGTTCACGGGCATCCTGATGGTGCGGGCTTTCCACGAATCCCGCGGTAACGCGAGAAAAAAGATCATCGTGCCGGACTCGGCGCACGGGACGAACCCCGCGACGGCCGCGGTGGTCGGCTACCAGGTCGCGAACCTGAAGTCGAACGCGCTGGGCATGGTCGATCTCGCCGAGCTTGAGCGGATGGTGGATGAGGATACGGCTGCGCTGATGCTGACGAACCCTTCGACCATCGGCGTCTTCGAGTCGGACATTCACAAGATCGCCGACATCCTGCATGCCAAGGGTGCGCTGCTCTACATGGACGGCGCCAACATGAATGCGCTGGTGGGCAAGACGAGGCCCGGCGACTTCGGCGTCGACGTGATGCACCTGAACCTGCACAAAACGTTCTCGACGCCACATGGCGGCGGCGGTCCTGGGTCGGGTCCGGTGGCTTGCAAGAAGATTCTGGAGCCGTTTCTGCCGAAGCCGGTGGTGGTGACCAACGCGGACGGCAAGCTCGCGTTGAACTTCGATCGTCCGCAGAGCGTCGGACGAGTGCGCATGTTCTACGGCAACTTCGGCATGTTCGTGCGCGCGCTGGCGTACATCCTGGCCAATGGCCCTGACGGCCTGCGCCAGACGACTGAGGACGCGGTGCTGAACGCCAACTACATCCGCGCGAAGCTCGCAGGACACCTTCGAGCTGCCGTTCAAGAGCCCGTCGCTGCATGAGGTCGTGTTCTCCGACAAGCTGCAGGCGAAGAATGGCGTGAAGACGGGCGACATGGGCAAGCGGCTGATCGACTACGGCTTCCATGCCTACACGGTCAGTTTCCCGCTGGTGGTGTCGGGCGCGATGATGATCGAGCCGACCGAGAGCGAAAGCCGCGAGGAGCTGGACCTGCTGATCGACGCGCTGAAGCAGATCGCGCAGGAGGCGGCGGAGAATCCGGAGCTCGTCAAAACCGCTCCGCACACCACGCGGGTCGGACGCATGGATGAAACCACTGCAGCACGCAAGCCGATCCTGCGCTGGAAGGGTCCCGCAAAAGATGGCCTGGAGGTCGATTCTGCCGCCAAGGAGTGGTAGGTGAGGCTCGAGGAGCTGAACGCGCTTAGCCGGCGCGCATTGGATTGCGCATTTCGCGTGCACACAGCCTTGGGTCCGGGTCTGCTAGAAAGTACTTACGAGGCTTGCATGCTGTACGAGCTTCGCAAAGAGGGGCTCCACGTAGAAACACAGGTTCCCGTACCGGTGGTATATGACGGGGTCAAGCTAGTCGATGTTGGATATCGAATTGACATTCTGGTGGAAGGCGCGCTGGTGTTGGAGTTGAAGGCGATTGATGGGTTGGCCCCGGTCCATCGGGCGCAGTTGCTTTCTTATCTGCGGCACTCTAAGCGACGTCTGGGATTGCTGCTGAACTTCAATGTGGAGCATCTCCGGGACGGGATCGTCCGGCAGATCAACGGTTTTTAGAAACTCAGCACAAAGGGCACAACGGTGACACGAAGGACACTGCGCCCTCTGTGTAACCTTTGTGCCCTCTGTGCTGAGTTCTTACGGTGTCGACACCTTCACCGACTCATCCATGTTTTCCCAGCGGATATGCAATTCCGCCGAATCCTTCTTGATGTCATCGAAGCTGATGCTCATCACTTCCTGCGAGCTGGCGAGGTGATGCGACTTTAATCTCGACTCGGCCGAGGTCCTGCTCCTGGTGGTATTCGGTTCCCCACTGCCCGGTCTGCTTGTTGACGATCAGCATCCACTTGGTTTCGGTCGGCAGGGTGTAGAGCGTATATGTTCCGGCGGGAACCAGCAGCGAGCCGATGTGCAGCGGCACGGGTGTGACGAGCGTGGTGGCCGGGTTAGCGCCGGTGCGCCAAACCTGGTTCCAGGGGACAATCTCCGGGCCACCCAGGTGGCGGCCGCGCAGCGACGGCGAGTTGTAGCTGATGGAAAGCGTCTGGCCCGCGAGGGAGACGGTCGCCTTGGCAGGCGGGCTCACCAGCGGTCCCTTGCTGGGGTCGCCGTGATCGGTCGGGTATTGCGTCTGGCAGAGCGCGGAAGCGGCGAGCATCGCGGTGCAGGCGAGGGTGGAAAGAGTACGGAAGAGCATGCGGTCTCGCTTTCTGGGAAGTGCTATTGGCTTGATGGTGTATTGGACGCGGCAACGGTGTCAACCGCGCGGGTGGCGTGATGATAAGATTGCAAGTGCGCGCCCGTAGCTCAGCTGGATAGAGCGGCAGCCTCCGAAGCTGTAGGTCAGAAGTTCGAATCTTCTCGGGCGCACCACCCCCCTCCCTTGTCAGTGCAGTTTTTGCCTCCCGTGTGATCGGGAGCGCGAAGACGCGCGTCCAATCTCACGTGAATCGGCTGCAAAGGGATTTCCACCGGCTAACCCTGCAGGATGGAGAGCATCCAAGTCAGAACGCAACACAGGAGACAAGCATGGCCTACACGAACGATGCGCAGTTTGAGGACGACTTCCGCAAGGTGGGGAAGGATGTGACCGCGGGCTTCGAACCGACTGCGCCCGGTACGGACGCCACGGAACATGCCAGCAGCGAGAACCTGGCGTACGCCGCAGCCGTTGACGACACCGAGGACGCGGACCTCGACGACGAGGACGAAGACCTGGACGATGAGGATGAGGATCTCGAAGACGACGACCTCGAGGAGGATGACGAGGATCTCGACGACGACGAGGAAGACGAAGACGCCGATGACCTCGAGGATGACGAGGACGAAGAAGACGAGGACGACGGCATCATCGACGACGAGGAAGATGATCTCGACGATGAGGACGAGGAAGACGAAGACGCCTGAGTTTGCCGAGGGCATAACGGCGGGGACGGGCAGCGGATAGGATAGAAATATCCGCTGCCCGTTTGGCTGCGCGATGGGAGCTTGCGCGATGGCCTACAGCCTGGCGGTGCGTGGTGTCCGGCACAGCTTCAGCGACCTGCGCACGCTGCTGGCGCAGGCTTCGCCCTTGCGCTCGGGCGACGAGCTTGCGGGTTTGGCGGCGGCGAATGCGCAGCAGCGGGTGATCGCGCAAATGACGCTGGCCGAGCAGCCGCTGCAAGTGTTCCTCGACGAGCCACTCATCCCCTACGAAGCTGATGAAGTCACGCGGCTGATTGTGGACAACCATGACGCGGAGGCGTTCGCGGCGGTCTCGCGGTTGAGCGTCGGCGAGTTTCGCGACTGGCTGCTCTCCGCCGAGGCAACGGGAGACCGCCTGGCCGCTCTCGCCCCGGGCCTGTTGCCGGAGATGGTCGCGGCGGTTTCGAAGCTGATGCGGGTGCAGGATCTGATCGCGGTTGCGCGAAAGATCCATGTGGTGACGCGATTTCGCACGACGGTTGGCCTGCCGGGAAGGCTCTCGACGCGTCTGCAGCCGAATCATCCGACAGACGATCCGGCAGGGATCGCGGCGAGCATGCTCGACGGATTGCTGCTGGGCTCGGGCGATGCGGTGGTCGGCATTAACCCGGCGTCGGACAGCGCAGCGTCGGTGACAGAGTTGCTGCGCCTGATCGATCGCGTGCGCGAGCGCTACGACATTCCCATGCAAAGCTGCGTGCTGGCGCATGTGACCACGCAGATGGAGGCGATGCGGCAGGGCGCGCCGCTGGATTTGCTGTTTCAGTCAATTGCCGGGAGTGAAGCGGCCAACGCGTCGTTCGGCATCAACCTGGCGCTGCTGCAGGAAGGCGAAGCGATGGCGCGCGAGCTTCGACGCGGCGGGCTCGACGGTGAGACCGGCGGCGAAAACATCTTCTACTTTGAGACGGGCCAGGGTAGCGCTCTCTCCGCCAACGCGCACCACGGAGTGGACCAGCAAACGATGGAAGCGCGCGCCTACGCAGTGGCAAGGCACTTCAAACCGATGCTGGTGAACACGGTGGTGGGCTTCATCGGGCCGGAGTATCTGTACGACGGCAAGCAGATTCTCCGCGCGGGACTGGAAGATCACTTCTGCGGCAAGCTGCTCGGCCTGCCGATGGGTTGCGACATCTGCTACACCAACCACGCCGAAGCCGACCAGGACGACATGGACGCGCTGCTGACGCTGCTCGGCACCGCGGGCGTCAACTACATCATGGGTGTGCCGGGAGCGGATGACGTGATGCTGAACTACCAGAGCACCTCGTTCCATGATGCGCTCTACCTGCGGCGACTGCTGGGCCTGAGGCCCGCTCCTGAGTTCGAGGCGTGGCTTGCGAGCGATCACTTCGGCCGGTTGAAGCTGGCCGGCCAGACATCGTCTCTGCTGGAAGACGGAGCGCTGCTTCCGGTATGAGCGATGCGGGGCTGAGTCTGCGCGAGACGCTGCGGCGGTTTACGCCGGCGCGGGTTGGGCTGGCGCGCGCCGGCGATGCGGTCGCCTGCTCAGCACAACTGGAGTTTCAGCTGGATCATGCGCTCGCTCGCGATGCGGTGCATGCGCGGATGAACGTGCCTGCGCTGCTCCGCGCGCTGCGGGACACGGGTTTCGAAGCGCTTGCGCTGCGCAGTGCTGTGGAAGGCGGCGCTGTGGAAGGCGGCGCGGCAGAGCGGCAGGTATATCTGCGGCGGCCGGATCTGGGAAGGAAGCTGGGGGATGAATCGTCGGCCGTCCTGCGAGCGATACCGACGGCAGCGCCGGACGTAGTCTTTGTGGTAGCGGACGGACTCTCCGCGCTGGCAGTCGAACGGCATGCGGTGGCGGTGCTTGCGGAGGTAAGGTCGCAGCTTGGGGAAGACCGGTGGCGCTTTGCGCCGGTGTGCGTGGTGGAGCAGGGGCGGGTCGCCATCGGCGATCGGATCGGCGAGCTGCTGGGCGCGCGGCTGGCGGTAGTGCTGATCGGCGAGCGCCCAGGCCTAAGCGCAGCGGACTCGCTGGGCATGTACATCACCTGGAACCCACGGGTAGGACGTACCGATGCAGAGCGCGTTTGCATCTCCAATATCCGTCTCGAGGGGTTGAGCTATGCGGGGGCCGCGGCGAGGGCGGTCTCGGCGATGCGGGAGGCGCGGCTGCTCGGGGCGACCGGGGTCGCAAAGCCTGCGCTGACGGACGGTGAGCATGCCTGAGCTCCCGGACATCTCCGCCTACCTGACCGCGCTGCAGCCGCGCGTGCTTGGGGAGCGCCTCGAACAGGTGCGGGTGCAGAGCGCGTTTTTGCTGCGGACGGCTCAGCCTCCATTGTCTGCCGCTGAAGGACGCGTGGTGCGGGAGCTTCGGCGCATCGGCAAGCGCATCGCCTTTGGGCTCGAAGGCGAACTGTGGCTGGTGCTGCACCTGATGATCGCCGGGCGGCTGCACTGGCGCGCCCCGGGCGCGAAGCTGGCCGGACGCAACAACCTGGCGTCGTTCGACTTTGCAACAGGGTCGCTGGTGCTGACAGAGGCGGGCTCGAAGCGCAGGGCTTCGCTGTACGTCGTAAGCGGCGAGGCCGGACTGGAGGCGCTCGATCCTGGCGGCATGGATGTCATGTCCAGCACGCTGGAGAGCTTTCGCGCGGCGCTGACGGCGGAGAACCGCACACTAAAGCGAGCGCTGACGGACCCGCGCATCCTGAGCGGGATCGGCAACGCATACTCGGACGAGATCTTGCATGCGGCGGAACTTTCGCCCATTGCCATGACGCGCAAGCTGACCTACGCAGAATGGCAGCGGCTACACACCGCCACGGTGACGACGCTGCAGCTTTGGATCGATCGCTTCGCTGCGGAAGCGAAAGGCAAGTTCCCGGAGAAGGTGACCGCGTTTCGCCCGGAGATGGCGGTACACGGACGCTTCGGGCTGCCCTGCCCGCGTTGCGGCGAGAAGGTACAACGCATCCGCTACGCCGATAACGAGACGAACTACTGCGCGCGCTGCCAGACCGGCGGCAAGGTGCTGGCCGACCGCAGCTTGTCTCGTCTGCTGGGGTCGGACTGGCCGCGCACACTGGATGAGTTGGAAGCGCTAAAGCGCCGATAGCGCTGCGCCGCTGGCGCGGGCAGAGGCTGGTAGTCTGGACAACGCATGAATCGCCGCGAACTTCTGCGTTCCGCCGTTTCGACGTCCGTGGTTTCGGCTTTGCCTTCCCTCGCTTTCGCCGAAGCTTCCGGCACAGGGCGCGAGGTCTGGGTCGGGCATCTGGACCGCATGGCCCGGCCGGTGCTTGAGGCGCTTGCCGCGGGCCGCCTGCGCGCCACAATGCCGATCGAAGCGCACGCGGCGATGGCTGCAACTCGTCCCTTGACAACGCACCTGGAGGCCTTCGGCCGGTTGCTCTCGGGCATGGCGCCCTGGTTGGAGTTGCAGGCTGCGCCCGAGGGCGAACTGCATGCGCGGTATCTCGCACTGGTGCACCGCGCGATGGCTTCGGCACTCGACCCCACTTCTCCGGACCGGATGGCGTTCGATGCCGACCGCCAGAACCTGGTGGACGCCGCATTCCTTGGACTGGCGGTTCTGCGCGCGCCCCGTGTGCTGAATGCCGACCTCGACCCCAAGGTGAAGCGCTGGCTGGTGGCAGCGCTGACGCGCACCCGGGCACTTGAGCCAAGCTACAACAACTGGCTCCTGTTCTCCGCCTGCGTGGAGGCGGCGCTGTCCGCGCTGGGCGCTCCGTGGGACGCGATGCGAGTCGATTTCGCGCTGCGCAAGCACATGGATTGGTACGTGGGCGACGGCACGTATGGTGACGGGCTGGAGTTTCACTGGGACTATTACAACTCGTTCGTCATCCACCCCATGCTCCAGGCGATTCTGGAGCAGGTGGCTGAGTCGCGCAGCCGAGTGGAAGGCCATTCGGCCGAAGGTGCGGGAGCGCGCGACGCGCTTTGCGCAGGTGCAGGAACGCATGATCGCCGTGGACGGAACCTACCCGGTGGTGGGGCGCTCCATCTGCTATCGCTGCGGAGCCTTTCATGGTCTGGCGGACGCCGCGCTTCGGCAAGCACTTCCGCGGGAGCTTCCCCCGGCGCAGGTGCGCTGTGCGCTCGCGGCGGTCATCGCGCGCACGCTGTCTCCGCCGGGGACATTCGATGCGAACGGTTGGCTGCGTATCGGACTGGCCGGGCACCAGCCGGCGCTGGGCGAGCCGTATATCTCGACCGGGAGCTTGTACCTGGCGGCGAACGCGTTTCTGCCGCTCGGGCTGCCGGCGGCGCATCCCTTCTGGTCCGCGCCCGATGTGCCCTGGACGGCCAGGCGGGTGTGGGCGGGCGAAGATGTGCCGGCTGACCACGCGTTCCATTCCGACCCAAAGTAGCTTGCGGGTCCGATGGGCTCAGCCGGGGGTGCCTTCCAGGCCAAGCTCCGCGGCGTGCGCCTGCATGGCGGCGAGGCAGTTGCTGACGTGCTCTTCGAGCGGCAGACCGAGGAGTTCGGCGCCGAGGATCACGTCTTCGCGCTTGACGGCGCGGGCAAAGCCCTTGTCCTTCATCTTTTTGATGGCGCCCTTCGCTTCGACGTCGTGGATAGACTTTGTGGGCTTGACCAGCGCGCACGCAGTCAGGAACCCGGCGAGCTCATCCCAGGCGAAGAGCGCCTTGTCCAGGTGCGTCTCGGGCTTGACGCCAGAGTAATCGGCATGGGCGAGGATGGCGTGCAGGATCTCCTCGGGCCAGCCGTGCTCGCGCAGGTAGGCGACGCCGACGAAGGGGTGCTCCGCGGGTGTGGGATGCTTCTCGTAGTCGAAGTCATGCAGCAGCCCGGCGCAGAGGTAGGTGTCGGCGAGGCGTTCGGCGGAGTCGCCGGCAAGTCCGAGGCGTGCGGCCTCGCGACGTCCATAGGCTTCGGTGCAGAAGGCGACGCTGAGCGCGTGCTTGCGCAGGCTTTCGCCTTCGGTCCACTCGTGCAGCAGCTGCAGTGCTTCTTCTCTCTTCATAGGCTTCTCCCTGTTTCTTCATCCTATCCTTGAAGCAGCTGTTTACTCCCGTGGTTCAACTTGGGGTTTCTTGGGTTTTTCTCCGGGTATCTCCGGAGAATCCCCTTGACTCATCCGATACCCCGTGTCACTCTGGGCACATCGCATCTGTCCGTTATCGGACAATGCGCTGCGGGCCTTGCTCTGGCACCGCGCTGCTACACACAACATGGCAACCATGATGGCGCCCTTTGGCCAGGCTGAGGCTCAACGCGAGGTTCTGCGTTGCGACCATTGCAAGCTGGTGCAATTCCGCACATCCACACTCTCGTGCCGGCGCTGCCACAAGTCGCTGGAGATCGAGAAGCCCGCACCCGCGCCTGCGCCGCTGGCCTTTGTTCCGGCACAGCGTGAAGAGGACGAGGGCATCCAGGTGGCGACCGCGGTGCGCGATCTGCGCCACGTCCGCAACCTGAGCCAGCGCCAGCTTGCCGCGCGGATGAATGTGCCGCGCACCTATATCTCGAAGATTGAGAATGGCAAGGCGATGCCGACGCTGTCGTCGCTGGACCGTCTGGCGCGGGCGCTCGAGGTGGATATCTCGGCCCTGCTGCGCGACGCCAATACCCGCCACTCGAAGGAGACGTCGGTGCTGATGGCCGATCCGTTCCTGGCAGAGATCGCGGCCTACACGTCGCAGCTGGACGCATTGCAGCGCACGATCTTCCTGAACCATGTGCGCGAGCTGGCCGCCGGCCGCCGGCGCACGGCGTAAGCACGGCGGACGCCGCCTTCTCCTCAAGGCCGCACCCCTGTGTCCCGGGGTGCGGCCGCCTCCTCCGCGATTTGCACCTGCCCCGGCTATCTCCCCGGTACTGTACCCTTGTATGCTGATAAAGCATGACGAGGCCTCCCTTGCGTTCCGACGTTGCCATCCACAAACCGAGCTTTACACGCAGCCGCGTGGGAGAACTTCCGCCTGACGAGGCCGCGGTGTATGCCGAGCTCGATCCGGCGCGCATCCCGGAGCATGTGGCGATCATTATGGACGGCAACGGCCGCTGGGCGGGCAAGCGCGCGCTGAAGCGCTTCCTGGGCCACCAGCAGGGCGCCGAGTGCGTGCAGTTTGTGGTGGAGACAGCCAGCCGCATCGACCTGCCGTGGCTGACGCTGTACGCCTTTTCGATCGAAAACAACCTGCGCCGGCCCAAGTCCGAAGTCAGCTTCCTGATGAAGCTGCTGAAGAACTACCTGGTCGGCAACGTGCAGCGGATGAACGACAACAACGTCCGCATGACGTACATCGGCCGCACAAAGGGGCTTCCGGCCGAGATCCAGGACACGATGCAGTGGGCCAGCGAAGAGACGGCCCACAATACCGGCACGACGTTGACGCTGGCGCTGAACTACGGCTCGCGGTCGGAGATCGTGGACTCCACCCGCGCGCTGGTGCAGACGCTGATCGATGAGGCGCATCGTCGCGGGTGCTCGCTCGAAGATCTGCTGCAGGTGGATTCGCTCGAAGAGCGGATCGATGAGGCACAGATTGCGCAGCATCTTTACACCGCCCACATGCCGGACCCCGACCTGGTGATCCGGACCTCGGGCGAGTAGCGCATTTCGAACTTTCTGTTGTGGCAGATCGCCTATTCGGAGATCTTCGTCACAGACCGCCTGTGGCCGGACTTCCGCGGGCTGCATCTGCTGGAGGCGATCCGGAATTACCAGCAGCGGGAACGGCGTTTTGGCGGGCTGGGAATCGGCACCGACGAGCAGCTTGAGGGCAATGACCTGGCGCTGGAGCCGGCGGAACAGGTGGCGGCGGAGATTGAGGATCAATTGCTGCCCAAGGCTCCGCAACTGAGCCGCCGCTGATCAGGCCCGCCCCGGGCTTCGGAGGCAGCAGGAAAAAGTCTTCCGGTTTGCCAAAATTCGGCAGTATAATCTGCCGAACCAGTCAAAAGGCTGCCCGGAGGAGCGATGATGGCGAGCGCCAGTCTCAGGCACTTCCTCGACACAACGTTGGGCGAGAACCTTTACCACCTGTACAAGACGCTGTATAGCCTGGGTTTCTGGACTCGTTTCCACATCGCCCGGCACCTTCCCGACTCGTCTGTGCCGCGCGGCAACATGGTGACGAGGGTGAAGTTCAGAGGGCACACCGTTGCCTTCGAACATCGCAGAGCGAACGACAGCGATGCGCATGCCGTGCTTCAGTGTTTCGCCGAGGCGCAGTACAACATGCCGGGCGGCGAACATGGGCAGTGGCAGGACCGCCTCTATGAGGAGATCCTCGCCGCCGGTCGCATTCCGCTGATTGTCGACTGCGGCGCCAACATCGGCGCGAGTGTGGCGTGGTTTTCCCTTCGGTATCCGCGGGCGCATATCGTCGCCATCGAGCCGGCCCCGTCCAATTGCGAACTTTTGCGCAGGAACTCCGCCGGATTCGATGTCGAGGTGAGGCAGGCGGGAATCTCCGGGGAAGACGGTGAGGGGTTCCTGGTGAACGATACTGGCGAAAGCATGTCATTTCGCGTCACCTCCGATCGGAGCGGACTCGGCATCGATCTGATCACGATCAAGACGCTGCTGGAGCAGGAGGCGGATTACATTCCCTTTCTGCTGAAGGTGGACATCGAGGGGAGCGAACGGGAGTTGTTTCGCGGCTGCTGGAAAGAACTCGACAGCTTCCCGCTGATTTTGATGGAGCTCCACGACTGGCTGCAGCCGGGTGCGAATATCTCCCGCGAGTTCTTTCGCTTTCATGTAGAGCATGGGCGTGACTTCAAGATGAAGCATGAGAACGTGGCTTCGATCGCGGTGAATCGGAGCTTCCGCCACCTCGCTCAGGAGCGGACGAGCGCTTCGGCCGAAGCGACGGTTGGAGTTTCGGCCGCTTAGAGCTTTGCTCCGAAGTCTTGCTTCAGCATCAGAGACATCTCCGCAAATTCATCTTTCGATAGATTTACGTCGCGTCGGAGGTGCGGCCCAAGCTGGTCGCGGAGGGCCATCAACGACTCAGCGGAGTCTTCCAGGAAATATTCTTTTATCTTCAGCGTCTCTTCAATGAGAGCTTCGCGTACATCCCCATCAGGCGAGCCGGCACAGCGTCTAGTCGCTCGGCCTGAGGATACGTCCGTGAACCACCACTTCCGCGCAAAGATGCTTCGTACCTGCCTGGCTGCTGCTCTTCTCAACCTGCTTGTCCTCGAACCCTGCCTTGCTGCGCCAGGGCAGCAGGCTCATCCCGCAACGCCAGCGCAACCGGCGCAGATTCGCAGTGCCCGACACATCTTTGTGACCAATGCGGGAGCGCAGACCGGCTTTCCGTACGATGGGTCGGTCGCTTACCAGCAGTTTACGGACGACCTGCGGGCGTGGGGACGGTACACGCTGGTCGAGAGGCCCGCTGACGCCGACCTGATCTTCGAACTGCGCTCGGCCGCACCCTTCGGAGGCGTCGACGTGGAGCACGGGACGGGCGGATCGTATCGTTTTCCGGAGCTGCAGCTGACCATTGTGGATCGCGAAACGCAGACCCGGCTGTGGGTGCTCTCCGAGCCGGTTTACAGCACGCAGGATCGCAAGGACAAGACCGACTGGTTCTCCGTGGCGGTTGGCAACCTGACCACCAAGGTGAAGGAGCTTGCCGGAGAGCCGGTGAGCGCGAGGGAGAACGCCGCGCTGAGCCAGGTGCCGCGCACCCCTCATCCTCGCTGGGTCTATGCGGTGGTATTCACTCCGATTGCGCTCGGTATCGGCGGAGGCCTTCTGCTGCATCATGAGTTCGAAAACTCGCTGGCCGACCAGAAGGCGCAGCAGGACGCGTTCTGCACGGCAAATCACATTCCGCTCTCCATGTGCGCGGGCGGTTGAGCGGGCAAGCAGGCGAGTCTGACACGCCCCCGGAACCGCCACACGGTTGCGGGGGCGTATTCACACGACGCAGAATGGCTTCCCGTCCTATATCCTTACCCCTGACCTCATGAAGCGCATTGTTACCGCTATCGTTCTGATTGCCGTGGTTGTCGCGGTGGTCTTTTATGGGCCGCTCTGGTCGCTGGCGGCGACGGCTGCGCTTGTTGCGGCGCTGGCGGCTTACGAGTACCGCGAACTGGCCCACGCGAAAGATGTTTACATCCCGCTGTGGTGGCTGCTGGCTTCGACCGCGATCATCTTCTTTTCCGAATACAAGCTGGCGGATTTCGAACTTCCGGTGTTGACGCTGCTGACCTTTATCCTGCTGGCGTGGTCGGGCTTCCGCGCGCCACTCAACCGCGTGCTGCTGGATACGGCGCTGGGGCTGTTCGGGCTCATCTATATTGTGTATCCGCTGACTCTGCTGCGCGCCATCAAGGCCCATGAGGATGGCATCGGGCTTTTGCTGTTCCTGTTTGTGTGCGTGTGGTCCGGCGATACGGCGGCGCTTTATATCGGCAAGAACTTCGGCCGGCACAAGCTTTCGGCGCTTTCGCCCAACAAGACATGGGAAGGCTCGATTGCGTCGGTTGCCGGGTCGGTCGTGTTCGGAATGGCCCTCTATTATCTGGGCATCTATCTCTCGCCCCGCGGATACACGGCGTTGCACATCGCCATACCGGCCTGGCAGATGGTTCTGCTGGCGATTGCCCTGAATGTCGCGGCGCAACTGGGAGATCTGCTGGAATCCGCGATCAAGCGCGGCGCCGGGGTGAAGGACTCGGGGACCATGCTGCCGGGACACGGCGGCATCCTGGACCGCATCGACGCCTTGCTGCTGGCGGCGCCCGTGCTGTGGTACATCCTGCTGCTGAAAGACTGGCAGGGGCTGTTCCGGTAGCCCGGCAAGGTATACTCGGAGCATTCCACAGAGTCTCCCACGCAGAGGATACCCAGCTTGAATCACAGGCGATACCTTGCTCTTCTTGCGCTTGTCACCGCGCTTGTACTCCTTCCCATCTGGATGGTGAACTACCCGGGAATGGTGGATTACCCGAACCACCTGGTGCGCTGCTACATCCTGGCGCATCGGCATGTGGACCCCGTGCTGGCGCAGCGCTACGTGGTGCTGGAGCAGCCGATCCCGAACCTCGCCATCGAATCCGTGGTTGTTCCGCTGAATCACCTGATTCCCATCCTGGTCGCCGGCAAGATCTTCCTCAGCCTTTCGGCGTTGCTGTTTATCGCAGGATGTGTCGCGCTGGGCTACGCAATTACCGGGAAGCGCAGTTGGATGGCGCTGCCGGCAGCATTCACCTTTTACCATTCGAATCTCTTTTACGGCTTCGTGAACTACGTCTTCGGCCTCGGCGTTTTCCTGCTGATCTTCGCGTTGTGGCTGCGGGTGCGCGAACGCATGCGTTGGGGGTACTTCGCGCTGCTGTGCGGGCTTAGCCTGGTGGCGTTTCTGGCACACCTTTCCTCCATCGCCTTCCTCGCCGTATCGTGCGTTACCGTTGCCGTGATGGACTTCATGGCCGACCGCAAGCCGGTGATGTTTGTGCGCAGGCTGGTGTGGCTCGGGTGCCCGGCCGTGCTGATGCTCGGCTTCATGAAGAAGAGCGGGACGGTGGGTACGATCGAATGGTCCACCTTGTCGCAGAAGGTGATTCACCTGTTCGCGCCCATCCGTTCCTACAGCGTGGCGATGGATGTGCTGGTGCTGTGCGTGTCAGTGGTCGCGCTGGCGGTGCTGCTGCGCAGCGGAAAGCTCCACCGCACGGCCGTGGTGGGCGTGGTGCTGTTTGTGCTGTTCCTGGTCACGCCGCATGTGCTCTTCACCTCGTCGGCGGCAGACGTGCGCTACATGATGCCGGCGCTGCTGGTGGCGCTGCTCTCGCTGGAGCCAAGCTGGGGTCGCCGCGAGGTGGTCGTCTACGGCCTCTTGTTCGGGTGTCTGGTGGCACGCAGCGCGGAGATCGACTATTACTGGCACATCATCGACCAGCGGGAGGCGCGCGTGCTGCACATGGGCGACGCTATGCCGCGAAATGCGCTGGTGCTCGGCGCCTTTACCTCGAACGAGTCCCTTTCCGCGAAGCTCGACCGCGGCTTCCCCCACATCCTTACGCTCTGGATCGTCCAGCATGACGCACTCGTTTCGACGCTGTTCACGTATCCGGGCCAGCAGCCGATCCTTGACCGCGTAACCCTGTGCAAGGATCCGAAGGAGGAGAGCTGCGTCAAGCAATACGACTACGTCTGGACCAGCACACCCAACGCGGAGCGGGATGCCATCCTGGCACGCCTCGCGCAACCGGAGGATACCTTCGCCGACACCACGTTGTGGCGGGTCCGGCACTAGGGTCAACAGCGAGGACTGTTGTATTCATGCCCTAAGTGCCGGGAAAAGCGAATGCCGCATGCCAAAGCAGTGACCGCCGAAGCTGCCGATCTGCGAAAATGGTGGATGTGAAACACATCGCCATTCTTGGCTCGACCGGCTCCATCGGCACCTCTACCCTCTCCATCTGCGAGCAATTTCCCGAGCGCTACCGGCCCATCGCGCTGGCAGCCGGGACAAACCTCGAAGCCACGTTCCAGCAGGTGAAGACCTGGCGCCCTGAGCTGGTTTCGATGGCCACCGAAGAGCTTGCCGCCACGCTGCGCGCCAGGTTGCACGAGGCCGACCTGAACGGCATCGAGGTAGTGTACGGAACAGCCGGGACGATCGCCGTCGCGACGCATCCGCGCGGTGGATTTCGTTGTCTCGGCCATCGTCGGCGTCGCGGGGCTGGAGGCGACTTACGCGGCCGTCAAGGCCGGCAAGACGATCGGACTTGCTAACAAGGAATGCCTCGTCGCGGCAGGCGACCTGATCATCGCGGCGGCCCGTGCGCACAACGTCGCGTTGCTGCCCATCGATTCCGAGCACAATGCCGTGCACCAGTGTCTGCGCGGCGGAGCGCCAAACGAGGTGGCACAGATCTGGCTGACGGCGTCGGGCGGACCGTTCCGCAACACGCCGCTGGCTGACTTCGCCAGCATCACGCCGGCGCAGGCGCTGAAGCATCCGACGTGGGTGATGGGCCAGCGCATTACGATCGATTCGGCGACGATGCTGAACAAGGGGCTCGAAGTCATCGAGGCCTGCCGGCTGTTCGATCTGCCGCCGGCGCAGGTGCGCGTGACGGTGCATCCGCAGTCGACCGTGCACTCGCTGGTGGAGTTCGTGGATGGCAGCATCCTGGCGCAGATTTCGGTTACGGATATGCGCCTGCCGATCCTGTATGCGCTGGCGTAGCCGGAGCGCCCGGCGTCAACGCTGACGTTCGACCTGGCGGCGCTGTCACGGCTGGATTTTTCGCCGCCGGATCTCGGGCGCTTCCCTTGCCTGCGGCTGGCGTATGAGGCTGCCGCGGCGTCCCCGACCGCCTGCATTGCGCTGAATGCGGCAGACGAGGTTGCGGTGGCGGCGTTCCTCGAAGGACGTATCCCATTCCCCGGGATTCCACGTACAATCGAACGGGTGCTGGAGCTAACGCCGGCCGGACGCCCGGAGTCTATTCCGGAGGTCCTTGCCGCGGACAGCGCCGCGAGGCTTTGCGCGTGGGAGGTCATCGCCGCGCAGACTGCAAGTTCCTGACAGCCGCAACCTTCGAGGGAAGTCACCTTTGTCGTTTCTGACCGCATCGCATCTCGCTATTATTCCTCGATTCGCCGTGGTGCTGGGCATCATGGTCGTTGTGCATGAACTCGGCCACTTTATCGCCGCCAAACTTTGCGGCGTGCGGGTGGAAGCGTTTGCGATCGGCTTCGGCAAGCGGCTGTTCGGCGTGGTGCACAACGGGACGGATTACTGCGTCAACCTGATTCCGCTTGGCGGCTACGTCAAGATGACCAACGAGATGGCCGAGATTGGCGGCCCTAGACCGGCGCAGCAGCCGCTGCATACGAGCGATCCCGGCGATTTCCAGGCGCATCCGCGGTGGCAGCGAACGCTGATCGCACTCGCCGGCCCCATCGCCAACTTCATCCTCGCGTTTGTGCTGATGACAGCGCTGTATATGACGGATGACGAAGTGCCCGCGTACTTCAATCAGCCGGCAGTGGCGGACTACGTCACCCCGAACTCGCCCATTGGCCGCACCGGCCTGCAGCCCGGGGACCGCATCGTGTACTTCGACAACCAGAAGGACCCCACGTGGGGCGATCTGGAGCAGCGCGGACAGACCGACCTCGGCCAGACGCAGCCATTCTCCTACCTCCACGACGGTCAGCGCGTCGATACGAAGCTGGCGGTCGAGGAAAAGGGCAAGCCGGACGATTTCGATTTCCAAAAGCTGGGCCTGGTGCCGCTGGAACAGCAGCAGCCGCTGGAGGTTTCCTCACTGCCGGATGCAACGACGCCGGCGGCGCGGGCAGGATTGCAGCCCCATGATGTGATCGAGTCCATCGACGGGCAGCACTTCCACTCCGTCCATGCCCTGGCAGCGTACCTGCAGGTGCAGGCTGGCAAGCCGGCGCTGCTGGAAGTTCGGCGCAAGCGCCCCGACGGCACGTTGCAGAGCCTCCCTGTCGCGCTGACGCCTTACCTGACAGACACCCAGGACGGCAAAGGCTATCGGCTGGGCTTCACCAATATCCCGCCGCCGGTGACCAAGGCCAAGCTGCCCTTCCGCGAAGCCGTCGCCCGCAGCTACACGGATAACCTGAAGAACTCGAAGCTCATCTTCGACGTCCTGCACCGGCTCTTCACCAGGCAGGTCTCGGTCAAGTCGCTGTCGAGCCCGGTGGGCATGGCAGTGCAGGTCAACGAGGCCGCGGCGGCCGAGGGCTGGTTCCCAATCATTGCGACCATGGCCATGATCTCGCTGAACCTGGGCATCTTCAACCTGCTGCCCATCCCGATTCTGGATGGCGGCATGATCCTTTTCCTCGCGATCGAGAGCCTGATCCGGCGTGACCTGAACCAGGCAGTCAAGGAGCGGGTGTACCAGGTGGCGTTCGTCTGCCTGGTGCTGTTCGCCGCGGTGGTGATCTTCAACGACATCACCAAATACCTGCCCGCGCACCTGAAGACGTAGCGCTCCCGGCAATGGGCCGCGCGGGATAAACAGCGACTAGGGAGCTTCTCGCTTCGCCAGAACGACGAGCAATGCTGGCGACGGACGCTTCAGTTTTCTGCGGCCGAAGAACGCTTGCTGTCGGACTCTGCGGCACTGCCCCGGCCCGGCTTGCGATTGCCGCTCATCATCACCATGACGATAAGAAACGCGACGATAAGAATGCCTGCGCCGATGAACACGAAGGTAAGCATGAATTTGCCTCCTCCTTGTTCTGAGGCTGGCGAACGCTATCCCGTTGCCTCGTGGATGATTGCCGGCCCGGCAAGTGCCAGCTAACCGCGAAGCTGTGCCACGATCTTCCGGGCCACCAGCCTGGCGCGATCCTCTTCGTCAGGACCGAAGCTGATGGCGCCGACACGCGCGTGGCCTCCGCCATCGTATTGCTCGCAGATCTCGGCGATATTCTCCAGCTCTTCAGGCGGCACAGTCGTCCAGGGATTGGTTCCAACTGAAATCTTCGTGCGGAAGCTGGAGCGCGTGACGCCGACCGTGTACACCGCCTCCGGAAACAAATAGTAGGGGATGAATTTGCTGATCGCCTCTGTCTTCCGATCGAGCAGGTCGAACCAGATGACGCCGTCTTCGATCTGTGCGCGTTCGCGGATCAGCTTGATGGAGGCAAGATGGCGGTCGAGCAGCGGGCTGACGCGGCTCTGCACGAATGGCTGCGCCAATACCTCCGCCAGCGGCATGCTGGTCAGCAGCGGGATGATAGCTGGAATGAAATCCGGTGTGTCGGCGTTTTCGATCACCAGCGTCAGCTTCATGGCCGGGGCCTGCATTTCTACGGCCGCTTTGGCGCTTTCGTAGCGGGCGCCGTCGACGATATCCGCCCAGTAGAGCAGTTCGCCGAGTTGCGAGACATCCCAGCCGAAGCGGCTGGCGCCGACGGCGGCAATAAAGCTGGTGCAGGAGACAAAATCGGGGTCGAAGAAGTGACGCAGGCCGGCGCCGCTGCGCTGTCCGGCTTCGAAGTGCGCGCGGTCGCCATCGGTCAGAAACGCACTTTGATGATGATCAAACCACCAGGTCAGCTTCGGCGAACGGGAATACTTGAAGTCGACGATGGCGTTCTCGCCCGGGCCGAAGACAGAGTCTTCAATTTCGCCGCCGCCGGGCTTGTGCGCCAGGCCCCGGTATTCATACCCGTCGGCGCCACCAATCATCTCGCGATGAAACTTGGTGAAGACCGCTGCGGAGCAGGCGCCGTCGAAACACTGGTTATGATGCAGCACCCGGAAAGTCATCGCACGGCTCCTTTTCTGGATTCGATGAAGGCCCTCTTTCAGCGTCGCACATCTTCTGAAAACGAGCTTGCGGAAGATGCCAGCGCCGCTCCATTTACCATCATTTCTGGCACAGAAGTTGCAGGAGCCACGTTTGCCTGAACTGAACACACCTGAATCCGATGCTTCCACTTTCCCGAAGGCGTCCGCACGCTCGCTGCTCTTCGGCGACGATGGTCTGCGCGCGGGCTGGAGCCTGCTCCTCTACCTGGTGCTGGTGGGCGTTCTGGCCGCCGCGTCGGTGCCCTTGCTGAAGCACCTGTTCCCTTCGAACGCGCCGCGCGCAGCCGGATTGCACGCGGAGTTGCGGCCGGGGATCGCCGCCGTCGGCGAGACGCTGCAGTTGGCGTGGTTTGCCGTTCCGGCACTGATCATGTCTCTGATCGAGCGGCGCCCCTTCGGACGATACGGGCTCACTGCGCAGCGCATGCTGCCGGATTTCCTGCAGGGGCTGTTCTGGGGTTTCACCACGCTGTCGGCCCTCGTGGGCACGCTGTTCCTGACGCACCATATCGCCTTCGATGGTCTGCTGCTGCATGGTTGGCCGGCGCTGATATTTGCGCTGGAGTGGGCAGGCATTTTCCTGCTGGTCGGGATGGGAGAGGAGTTCCTCTTCCGCGGATACCTGCAGTACACCCTTGCCAGGGGAATCGCAGGTATCGTGCGGGCTATGGACCCGCGCAACCGGTTCGGGCACCGGATCAGCTTCCTGGGCGCGGCGTTTCTGCTCTCGATCGTGCTGTTCACGCTGGCGCACATGGGCAACGGAGGCGAAAACGCAGGCGGCCTGCTGGCGGTGGCGCTGGCCGGGGCGGTCTTTGCCTTTTCGCTGTACCGGACGGGCTCGCTGTGGTGGGGCATCGGCACGCATACTGCGTGGGACTGGGCGCAATCGTACCTGTACGGCACGCCGGATTCCGGCAACGTCTCGTTCGGGCGCCTGTTGTCGTCGCACCCAGTGGGTTCGAAGCTCCTTTCCGGCGGATCGGACGGTCCGGAGGGGAGCCTGTTCGTCATCCCGACGCTGCTGCTGACGGTACTGATCATCCATTGGACGCTGCCGCAGCGAGCCTACCCCTTGACCACAGACCAGATGGCGCCGGCCGGAGAACAGCCGCAGCGGGCGGACTCCGCATCTGAGACGTGGAAGGAGCCGCCGACCGGTTCCAACGCCTCCGTATGAGTCCAAACGTGTCGCCACAGAGCTTCTCCGAAACCGAACCCCGGCTCGCGACGCGGCACGCCCCCACGCGTAGGCACGAGCCGACAGAGGAACCGTCGGACGGCCCGGGCTATAGCGCATCCGATGGCGAGACGGGCGGCCGGGCACCCCGCCGCCGCTGGTTACGCGGCACGCACACGTTCCTCAATGCTGCTGTGCTGATCGTCACGTTGTCCTCGCTGTTCGCGGTTGCGGGCTTTCTGTACGCAAAGCACTGGGTGCGCTCCGCCGCGGCCGAGTCTCTGCCACAGATCGACGGCTCGCTGGGCTACCGGGCCTTGCTTCGGCCGTGACGGTGGAACGCGATGCGCATGGCGTTCCGCGTATCCGCGCCGGCTCGGTGGACGACCTGGTAGAGGCGCAGGGCTTTGTTACGGCGCAGGACCGCCTGTTCCAGATGGATCTGCTGCGGCGACATGCGGCGGGTGAGCTTGCGGCAATCCTCGGGCCGTCGGTGCTCGGCCATGACCGGCTGCAGCGGACCTTGCAGATTCGAGCGGCGGCCGACCGCGCCATCGCCGCGCTGCCTCCGGCGCAATTGCATCTGCTGGAGCGTTACGCGGCTGGTGTCAACGCCTCGATCGACGCGCAAAGGCAGCACCTGCCCATCCAGTTCCGGGTCTTGCGCTACCAGCCCGCCCCGTGGACGCCGCGCGACTCGCTCCTGGTCGCGTTGAGCATGTTTGAAGACCTGACCAATGCCTTTCCCACGAAGCTGGCGCGGGAATCGCTGACCAGCCGACTTCCCGCGGCGACGCGCGAACGCATGGAACAGGATCTGTACCCGGTCGGCTCGTGGCGCGACCATCCGCCACCCAGCCCGATGCCGGACCTCACGATCGAAGGGCCCCAGATTCAGGACATTCCGCTGGACGAGTCGCAATCCAGCCTGCGGCTACCGAGATCGACCGGGTTCGTGGCGGCGGGGTTGGCGCAGGATGCGGCTCTGCTGACGGCGCTGACCTCGCCGGAGTTGCCCCCCGACCCGTCGCTAACGCCGGGGTCAAACGAATGGGTTGTCTCCGGCGCGCACACCGCGTCGGGGAAGCCGCTGCTTTCAAACGACATGCACCTGACCCACAGCCTTCCGGGCATCTGGTACGAGGCCGACCTGCAGGCCGCCGGGCCCGATCCGGCTTCACCGTTTCACGCTGCCGGTGTTTCGATTCCAGGGCTGCCGCTCATCGTGGTGGGACATAACGACCACATCGCCTGGGGGTTCACCAACCTGGGCGCGGACGTACAGGACGTCTACGTGGAAACGACGCGCGGCTCGGGCAGCGCGGAAGAGTTCCAGGCGGCGGATGGATCCTGGCAGCCGGTGCTGCACTTCTCCGAGCCGATTGCGGTGAAAGGCGCCAAGACCGAGGCGTTCGAGGTGCTGGGGACGCGGCACGGCGACGCCATCACACCGATTCTGAACCCGGCTCTGACCCCGGACGTGACGCGGCCGCAGGGGAAGTCGGGGCCGGAGCGCACCCTGTCGCTGCGCTGGACCATCCAGGATGCGGCGGCGCTGCACTTCCCTTTCCTCGCGATCGACTCGGCCACTGACTGGACCAGTTTCCTGGCTGCCATCCGCGAATTCGGCATGGCCCAGAATGTCGTCTACGCCGACGACCGCGGGCACATCGGCTACCATGCCTCCGGGCTCATTCCGCTGCGAGGCCCGGCCGAGAAACCAAAGCCGGACGCCGCACTACCGGCGGATGTTGCCACGGCGGAAAGCGCGCCACTCGCGGAACCCTCGGCGCTACCCTCCGCGACGAACTCGCTCCAGCTTGAGGAGCCGCCGGCAGCGCCGCAGCCCACCGCACCGCTGCTGAGCGGACCGCTGAGCCCGGTGCCACTGAAACCGTCAGTCGCACACGAGTGGTCGGGCTACATTCCGTTCGATGAGCTTCCGCAGGTGTACGACCCGCCGGGCGGCGTGATCGCCACCGCCAACAGCCGGGTCACGCCAGACAGCTATCCCTACCCACTCGCGCTGAACTGGGCTGCCCCCTACCGCAACGAACGCATCTGGCATGTGCTGCAGCGCAGCCAGCGCCTGACAGCGGCTGACATGCTGGCCCTGCAGAACGATATCGACTCGGAGTTCGACCGCGTCCTGGCCGAGCGGCTGACCTACGCGCTGGATTTGTCGCTCGAACACCCCCCGGCGGGCCGTTCGGCGGAGCAGACCAGGACCTTGCGGCAGGCAGCCGACCTTTTGCGCACGTTCAAAGGCGGGATGGCGACAGATTCCGCAGCCGCAGCGATTGTGGCTTCGGTACATGCGACACTTTGGCCCATGCTGCTGGAGCCTGTGCTCTCTCCGGCAACCGCGGCAGAGCAGACCTCCAGGACGCAAAAGGCGAGCCGCAAGCCTGACCACCGTGCCCAGGTGCTTGAGTTCAACGCGCTCTACCTCTGGGGCGAGCGCGATTATGCGTTGGAGCAACTGCTGCAGCACACGCCGGCGCGCTGGCTGCCGCACGGCTTCGCCAACTGGAACGACTTTCTGACCGCGGCCACGCTGCGCGCGCTTGCCGATTCCAGCGCTCCGGCGGAGCTCGCCTCGTGGCGGTTCAGTGCGATCAGCACTGTCGAGATCGAAGACCCGGTCTTTGCGCAGAGCGAGGCTTTGCGATCCCTGCTGGGACGGCCGACCGGCACCGGACCCCGGCCGCAGTCGGGCGACGCGACGACGGTGAAGCAGGTCGGCCACAGCTTTGGGCCATCGGAACGCTTCACGGCGGACCTGGCCGCGCTCGACCGCTCCACTTTGAACCTGGTGCTGGGACAGTCCGGCAATCCGGACAGCCCCTACTATATGGATCAGTTTCCGGCGTGGCTGGCGGGGACGACGTTTCCGCTTTCCGGACCGCCCGTACACACGCTGAGGCTCACGCCGTAAGCTCTTCAGTCGCGCCTAAACTAGTCGCGCGTGACCATGCGGTGGGCGACATAGTTGTAGGGCGGAACCGTTTGCCCGCGCAGCAGCGCCAACCCCAGGTGCAGGAGGCTGGGACCATAGGAACTGGTCTCATGTGACACGGAGCCGATCAGCGGCGAGGTGCCCGAGCGGATCTCCGCCAGAGCTTCGGGAATGCAATCCTGGCCGACGATCACCACGTGCTTTTCGCGCTTTTGCTCGCGCACCGCGTCCAGGGCACCCAGGGCGCTGGTGTCGGTGGCCGCGGCGATGAGGATGTGCTTGTCACGCGGATGACGCTGCAGGAAGTCGGAGACGATCTTGTGACTGCGGTCGCGGAAACCGCGTCCGTCGATGCGCACGAAGGATTCCACCGGCAGGTCCGGGATGCGCGCGCGGACACCTTCGAAGGCGCCGGTCATGCGGCTCTGGACCAGGTGCCCCGCCTCCGCCAGGTCGAGACCAATGGTCCAGTTCACCTTGCCGCCCCAGTGCGCGATGGCGTAGGACGCCAGGCACTCGCCTGCCTCGACGCCAATGCGGTAGTTATCGACACCGAAGTAGGTCGCGTGCGGATGCGGGATGTCGATTGCGATCAGCGGAATGCCGGCGCCCGCGATTTTATCCGCAATCATGGGCGCAATCTCCTGCTCCACCTGGAACTCGATGACGAGGTCGACGCGGTTGCGTACGAACTCCTCAGCGTTCAGCAGCGCGGTCTGCGCGTCATAGCGATTGTCCAGAATCAGCAGATCCACGCCAACCTGCGTCGCGGCTTCCTTCAGGCTTTCCGTGACCTGCACCGAGAATGGCATATCGCCGCTCTGGCAGGCGTAGCCGAAACGCAGCTTCTTGGTGCGGGCGACCTGGCGGTAAAGTCCGTCCGGACCTTGAACTAAATAGCCGCGATGAATGAACGTCTTGAGGACGCGATACACCGTGGTCTTCGAAATCTTGGTGCCGCGGTGGATCGCCTCCAGCGACATGGGCTGCTTTTCCGACTGCAGCAGCTCCAGGATGTCGAGAGCTTTGGTGAGGACCGGGATCAGGTATAGCAGACGCGTTGATTTCGCCACGGGTTCCTTGTTTCCATGTAGCAGATCCCAGATTACCAATACAGAAACTGCAAATGATTGAGCGGAGCTTCAGATGTGTCAGGCGTAGCTGGAGACCGCGTTGGCGGCTCCGGCAGCGCGCTCTTCCGTGATGCGCTCCACGTAGCCGCTTTCGCGCAATGCGCTGAGCGGGTCGGCCGGGAAGCCGCGCGCTACGCGCCATTCGCGGACGAGCGGACGTACATCCTGCCAGAACGCGGTGCGGAAGGTTTCTTCCGCGTCCACCAGGCTGCAGCTATCCTGCAGCTCGGCCAACCGGACCTGGTCAATCAGGGCGGCGCGCGCATACAGCTCCTGCGCGGTGACGACGGACTGGACCATGGCTTCGATCTTGCCCTTCAGATTGTGGCTCTGGTCGATCATGAAGGCGATGGCGCTGCGTTCTTCCGCGGAGACGCGACAGGATCTCGTGGAAGATGCGGAAGAGCTGGTAGGGATCGATGGAGCCGAGGGTCAGGTCGTCGTCGGCGTACTTGCGATCGTTGAAGTGGAAGCCGCCGAGCGCCTTGGCATAGAGCAGCCAGGCGACGATCTGCTCGATGTTGGTGCCCTGGTAGTGGTGTCCGGTGTCGACGAGCACGTCGGCGCGCGGGCCGGCGCGGCGCGCGAGCTCCAGGCTCATGCCCCAGTCCGCGATGTCGGTGTGGTAGAAGGCCGGTTCAAACGGCTTGTATTCGATGAGCATGCGCTGATTGCCTTCGAGCGCAGCGTGCATCTCGCCGAACGCATCTTCCATGTAGCCGATCCGGCGGCGCATGCTCTGGGTACCGGGATAGTTGGAGCCATCGGAGACCCAGATGGAAACGTCGGGAGAGTTCGAGGGCCTTTGAAATCGCCACCGAATCGAGAAGGTGATCGACGGCCTGGCGGCGGATCTCCGCGCTGGGGTTGCAGATCGATCCGAACTTGTAGACCTGATCCTGGAAGAGATTCGGGTTGATGGAGCCTGCCCGCACTCCGAACTTATTCTCGAGCGCGCGGATGTTGGCAACATCCTTCACACCTCCCGGCATGTCCCAAAGCACATGCAGGGCGACCGTCGGGCTGGCTCCGGTAAGGTTATTGACCTCCGCCGCATCGGCAAATTTTTCCTCGATGGTGGTCGCCGCCGCTGGCTGCACGAACTTGCCGAAACGTGTGCCGGTATTGGCGAAGCCCCAGGACGGGACCTCGATGCGGAAGCCGTCGAGCGCCGCAAAGACCCGCTCGGCCGCGGCATCGGCAGCGCCAGAGATAGAGGACGAAGGGTGGGAATGGTTGGTCATGGAGTCAATACCTCAGCAAAGTCCAGTGAAAGGATATCTCTATTGGATTATGCGTTACCTTGCATGATTGCGCGGGACCTTGTCAAAGGGTATTGCAGAGGCTGTTGTTGAAAGCGTTCCTCTTCTTTGCCAAAGCTTCTTTGCGAGGATGAAAAGCACCGGTTTTGTATCCATTAGGGACTATATTTCACATTTGCAACTCGTGTCCGGTATGATGGACGCCGCCTCTACAACTTGCACTCTATCGGAGCCTGTCTGCATGGGAGCTAATCCGTTTCTTGGCGTGATCTACCACTGGATCGGCGGGTTCGCCTCCGCCACGAACTTCATTCCGTTTCGTGGAATCAAGCGTTGGTCGTGGGAGATCTACTGGCTCATTCAAGGTTTTGCCGCTTGGATCCTGGCTCCGCTGTTCATCGGGTCGTTTTTCATTCCGAACATGTTCGGCATCCTGCATGAGGCCTACCGCACGGACGCGCGCCAGGTCTCTTACGCGCTTTTGTTCGGAGCCTTGTGGGGAGTAGGCGGCATCACCTTCGGCCTGGCGATCCGCTACCTCGGCATCGCTCTTGGATACGCCATCGCGCTGGGACTGTGCGCCGCCTTCGGCACCATCGTGCCACCGATCGTGCATGGGCAGATCAGCACCATCGCGCACCAGACCTCGGGGCAGGTCATCCTGTTCGGCGTGCTGGTGTGCGTCATCGGGGTTGCGGTGAACGGCGCGGCGGGCGTGTCGAAGGATAAGGAATTTACGGCGGAAGAGAAGGCGGAGGCCGGCGAGACCGACTTCAACTTCGCCAAAGGACTCGCCATCGCCATTCTGGCCGGCCTGATGAGTTCGTTCTTTGCGTTCGGGCTTGATGCCGGCAAGCCCATCGGGGACTTGACCGAAAAGACGCTGCTGGCCGCCGGACGCACCAATGCGCTCAAGAACCTGCCGATCCTGGTGGTCGTCCTTTGGGGCGGCTTCCTGACCAACTTCGTCTGGTCGTGGGTGCTCATCTTCAAGAATCATTCGGCCGCGCAGTTCACCGGGACGCCGGGGCTGAATCCCATGCGCGCCGCCGCAACTTCGGGGGACACCCTGGCGGATTTCGATCCCGAAGATCCGCAGTATTCGGAACGGCTCTCTGCCCGCACGCTGGTGCTGAATTACCTGTTTGCGGCGTTGGCCGGCGTCATCTGGTATTTCCAGTTTTTCTTCTACTCCATGGGCACGACGCAGATGGGTAAGTACGACTTCTCCTCCTGGACGCTGCACATGGCTTCCATCATCATCTTCGCAACGCTCTGGGGCATCTTCTTGAAGGAGTGGAAGGGCACCAGCCGGCGCACCAAACTCTTGGTCGCGTCCGGGCTTACGCTGCTGATCGGATCCACCGTGATCGTGGGCTACGGCAGCTACCTGCAATCCGTTCTGAAGAAATAACCGGGCGTTCGGAGGCAAGCTGGTGAAGCGCATCTGTTTCGTGCTGCATGTCCGTCCTGACCGGGTGGAAGAGTACCGCGAGCGTCACCGCGAGGTGTGGCCGGAGATGCAGGCCGCGCTTCGCGACACCGGGTGGACGGACTACACACTGTTCTTACGCGCCGACGGGCTGCTGGTGGGATACCTGCAGACCGAAGACTTCGAGCACGCAAAGAGCGCCATGAAGGCGCTGCCGGTGAACCGGCGCTGGCAGGAGTTCATGGCCCCATTGTTCAACGGCCTGGAAAACCATGCCGACGACGGCATGCAGCCGCTCGAGGAAGTCTTTCACCTGGATTGATCGGGCGCATTGCCAGGTTGCGCAGGAGATTAGGGCTTGACCGCCTCACCCTTAGCCGAGAAGTAGGCGGCAACTGGGTCGTTCTTCAGGCGCTTCAGGCCTGTTACCACGGCATCCGCGTTGATCTCTGCGCCCGCTAGCGACGTGTGCGTGTGCGGATCGGCGAAGAGCGGCTCGACCGCGGCCTCGCCAAGCTTGTCATAGCGCGCCGCGATGATCTCGTTCAGATCGATGAAGCCGACGTGCTCCTTCTCGGCCACCTGGCGCGCCCAGCCGGCGTAGTTATCCGTGTTGCGGACCACCTTGCCGTCTTTCCATGTCTTGCGCGGGATCAGCGAACAAACGATTGGGATCGCGCCCTTCGCCTTGACGTCTTCGACATACTTAACCATGTACCAGCCGAAGGTGTGCACCGTCTCATGCTTGTGCGTGATCGGGTTGTCGATCTCGACCGTCTCGTCGCCCATGCCCGGCAGCGAGGCCCGTGCGCGTGTAGGCTCATCGGGCTTGCCGCCGTCGTTGTGGCCGAACTGCATCAGCACGACGTCGCCCTGCTTGATGTAGGGCAGCGTCTCGTCCCAGTGACCGCCGGTAAGGTAGGTGCGGCTACTGAGCCCGCCGATGGCGCGGTTGACCACGTTGATCTTCGAGGTATCGAAGAACGCAGACCAGCGGCTCGCCCCAGCCCCACTGGCCTTGGCCGCCATCGCCGCGTCCGTTGCGCACGGTGGAATCGCCAATCAGGATCAAGCTGGGTAAGGCGGGATTGGCCGGGGTGGGCAGCACGATCTTCGCGTGGACGCCGGGATCGGTGGGGCTGGGCGTCTGCGCGGGTTGCACCTGCGGAACCTGCGCCAGCAGCGGCGCTGCACAAAACAAAACAGCAGCCAGTCTAAGCCTCATCGATAGCCTCCATACATCGTCATTCTGGCGAAGCCAGAATCTCCGAATTGCCTGCTGCACATCCTCTACTTCTTTGCCGCGAGCACCTTCAGTTCCGAGCCCGCCATCAGGAACGCGCCGATGCCGTAGTCGTAGCTTGCGGTTGGTCGATAAAACGCCGGCTCCGAGCCGGTCTGCTGGATGCAGCCCAGGCGGCCGTCCGCGTAGATGTGGCTGAGGATGCCCTTCCAGGCCTTTTCGACGACGGGGCGATAGGTCTTTGCGTCGAGGTAGCCGTGGTTGATGCCCCAGGCGATCGCAAAGGTGAACAGCGAAGAGCCTGAGATCTCCGGCAGCTTGTAGTAGTCCGGGTCGAGCAGGCCGGCATGCCACAGGCCATCTGAACCCTGCAGATCTTTCACGCGCGCCGCCATCTCTTTGAGCTGGCCGACGTAGAACGGAATCTCCGGGTCATCCTTCGGCAAATACGGAATGGTGCGGGCGATCCCGCCCATCACCCAGCCCTCGCCGCGCGACCAGAATTTCAGCTTGCCGTTCGGCTCGGTCTTGCTCTTGTAGGTGGCGTCGCGCGCATAGAGGTGCTCGTCCTTGTTCCACAGCAGCGTCGTAGGTCAGCCGCCAGTTGCTGTGGATGTAGTCGATGTACTTGTGCTCGCCCGTCGCCTGCGTACATGCGCGCCCACACCGGCGGCGCCATGAACAGCGCATCGCACCACCACCACGGAATGCGAACTTCCTTGCCCGCCGACGTTTCCACCCCGCCATCGACCCCGCGCTTGATGTCGATCACGGAGTCCAGCGCGGCCCGCGTGGGCTCGATCCAGTGCGTGTCCCGCTTATCCTTCGGCTGCGCCAGGTAGAGCTCCAGGTACATCTGCCCGATGCTCTGGTCGTCGGCGTTGGCGCCCTTGCCGCGCGGCTTCCACTCGTACTTCTGCGCGACCGCCATCATGGCGTCGCGATACTTCTGGTCGCCGGTCGAGGCGGCCAGCGCCATGAAGCCCGCATAGTCAACGCTCGAGGTCCAGATCTGGTCGAAGTACGGCCCATTGCGCACCAACTCCCAGTCCGCCACCTTGCGCATCGCCTTGTCGATCTCGGCCGGCTTCAACGCGGGCGAGAGATCCTTCGCCATGGGTCCGCCGTCCGCCGGCGAGTCGCCGAAGTGGCGGCCGTTGTCCTTGTCGATGATGGCCTGCATGGCGCGGCGTCGGCGTGGGAAATCCTGCGCCGCGGCGGCGCCCGCGAAAAGCAATGGAAGCACGTACCGTAGTGTCTTCAAGCTTGTGTCTCTCCGGATGTTGCTCGTGCGTGAAGCGGTTGTCCCGTGGAGGTTGCGGTAGTCCCAAAAAGCAGGTTCCTCGCTTTGCTCGGAATGACAAAGGTGAGCGGGGTCATTTGCCGGGCTCCATGGTTACGAGCTTGATGGAGCCGAGGATGCCCGAGGGCAGCGGCTGCACCTTGTCCAGGTCCTGCATCTGGAAGCGATCGCCATACTTCGCGATCAGCGGCTTGTAGTCATGCGGCGGCAGCGCGGACCACGCATTCAAGCGCCGTGTTGAAGACTGAATCTCGATGTGGTTCTCGCCCGGCTTCACCAGCTTCGAAATATCCAGCCGATACGGCGGATGCCACAGCGCGCCCGCCGCCTGGCCGTTGATGACAACCAGCGCGGCCTCGTGGATGGGCGGGTCGAAGTACGCGTGCATCCCGGGGCCGGTGCGCGTGACCAGCGGGTTCGGCAAGCCGTCCGGTCCAAGCGTCGCGTGCTCCGGCGGCGAGTTCGGCGAGCCCGGCAGCGGGGTGCCGCCCTCGATCTCCAGGAAGAGCGCGCCCGCTGATTTGCGCATTCAACGTGAAGTCGCGCGCATAGACTGCTTCGCCGGAGTAGTGCTGGGTCTCAGGTGAGGCGTTCCAGTCGGTCAGCTTGGGCTCGGATTCGGTCTTGCCCAAACCGGTAAAGGTGACCTTCCAGTCGCCGCTCAGGTCCTGCGCGGGACTGCTATTTGCCGCCATCATGCGTCCGCCCTTTTCGCCGCCGCTGCCAGAGAACAGGAAGGTGCGCGACTCGTAGGGCGCCAGGTCGAGCGCGACGGCGTCCGCGTTCACCATGCCGCCTGCGGCTCCGGTCTCCGGATCGAGCATCACGCCCGACCGCTGGGCAGTTGCCAGCTTTGCGGTGGCATGGATGGTGCGGTTGCTGGTGTTGGCGACAAAGTAGATATCCGCCATCCGCGGCAGCTTCCGGCGGATAAAGCCGAGCGCAGTCTTTGTGCCTGCATCCGCGTCTGCCGAGATCGCAAGTCGGGCGCGGTCTGCTTCGCGGCAGAGCGCGGCCAAGATTCTCGTCGTCGGGCACAAACGGCAGCGGCTGCCAGCAGCTTCTTCAGCTCAGCGGGCGTGTTGCCGTCGGGGTCCATCGACGGCGCGCGTCCGACGGCAATAGCCTTGCCGCCGTGCTTCGTCACCCAGTCGTCCAGCTTCCTCAGCGTCGCCACCGGAATGCGATCGGTCGGCGGGATCACCACGATCTGGTGCGTACCAAAGCCCACCTTATCGATCGCGTCGGCGTCGATGAAGTCCACGTTGTAGCCGGCGGAGAGGATCGTCGCCATCAGCTCCGGCGTGATCAGCTTCTGCAGCGCGCCGGTCACGGTCGTGTGGCCCGGCGAAAAGCTCGCCCAGGCGTCGTCGGTCGGCAGCAGGATCGCGACCTGGTTGGCCGGCTCGCCCTGCCGCAGCAGGAAGCTGATGCGCGCGATGTACTGGTTCACCGCCGGCATCACCGGGATGCCACGGATTGTGAGTCGTTGAAGCTGGCTGCGGCGTAGAGGCTCCAGCCGGGCTCGCGGGACTTCGCGATCCGGCGGCGAGTAGGGCCAGCCGTGGAAGATGAGCTGGTTTTCGCCCATGATGAAGTCGATGTCGGCCTCGGCCTTCATGTCCAGCGGCGTCGCGCGGAAGACGGGCGAGTGCAGCCAGGTGAAGGTCTCGCCCGAGGTGACGTTGTTGCCGAAGACGTGGTTGGCGCGATGTCGCCCAGCGCAGCGTGGAGAACGCGCGCCACTGCGGGCCTTCGCCTTCAGGCAGCGCGACCAGGCGCTGCGCTGGAGAAGCTGACCGCCGGCTCGCCGTAGGTCTGCGAGCGGAACTTCGTGCCGTGCGCCTTGGCCCAGTCGTTGATCTGCGATCAGGTAGTTCTCGTTCACCAGCTCGGTCAGCGTGCGGCCGTAGTCGTGCCGGACCTTGTCGGCAGCCGGCGAGCCGCCCGCGACCAGCTCCGGCAGATGCGGCATCAGGTCGTAGCCGCGGCGCTTCCTGAACTCCGCCGGCAGCGTCGGCGTCCAGTCCGCGCCGTAGGCCTCCAGCGAATCGGAGAAGATCGCGTACGGCGGCGTCGCGCCGAAGGCCTTCACCAGCGGCTCGCCGACGGTCTTCAGGTGGGTCGCCACGGCCTCTTGCTGAAGGGATCGAGCACGCAGCCCTCGGCACCCACCGCCGCGCGCTTCACCTGCTGGCTGGTGTGGCTCTGGATGAAGAACACCGCCACCCGCGGCGTGTTCTCCGCAGGGACGGTCGTGGTTGCGCCGCTGGGCTTGAAGGACTTGGCAGTCGACGCATCCCAGGTGTTTGCCGGAGCCGGTCCCGCGCGGCCGCCGGTCCGCGGCGCGGCGGAGGATCGGCGTGCCGTGCACGAGCGTGGCGGAGAGCAGCGTCTCGCCCTCCTCCAGCGTGGGCGTCGCCACGGAGGTCGCATTCGCGGGCACCGCCACCTCGGCGATGCGCAGCCGTGTCACGGCCTCGGACAGCGTCGTTGCGGGCCCGCCGTATGGCCAGCCGCTGCACAGCGTCACATCGATCCGCAGCCCCAGCCTGCGGCCTTCTGCCTGCGCATACTTCACGGCGTCCAGCATCTCCGGCGAGAGGAACGCCAGGTTCTTCAGCCCCTTCGCCGGATCGTCCAGCACCTCGGGATACACGAACGCCAGTTCCGCGCCGCCGATGCCCGTCGGCCTTCATCTGCTGCAGCTCCTTCAGGATCTCCGGCTTCACCACCGCCGGCCCGAACCACCACCAGCGCACCATCGGCCTCGCCGCGTCCGGCGGATTGGCGAAGCCCGCCGCAGGGCCTCCATCGAGTCCGGCCTTCTGGGCTGAGCAAGCGGACGGACCGCTCAGCAGCAACGCAGGCCGCAGCCAGGGACACGACGCGAGAACGAAGCGAATTTCATGCGAGCAGGTTACTCCTTTGGCGGTGCTGCCGGGCGTCGCCGGCGCGGCCAGCTTGGGGCCGAACTCGGCGTCTGGGATCGGCCTTCTTCTTGCGCTCCGGATCATCCGCATAGCGTGGGCGTCGGCCCGTCCAGGATCGGCTTCATCATGTCCGACGAGCTTCGGCGGCGTCGCCGCGGCAAACATGTCGAAGACGACCACGTCGTTGCGCCCCTTCTTAAGCCACGGCCCCGGAACATACAGCGTCTCCTGCGGACCGATGTTCCAGAAACGGCCAAGCGCATACCCGTTGATCCAGATCACGCCCTTGCCCAGCTTGGAGACATCCAGGAAAGCATCGCCCGTCTTGCTCGAGCTCGAAGCTGCCCGCGCGAAGTGCGGGCCCCGCGCCGGCATTCGCAGCCGGCTGGCTCGCGAGGCGCATGGCTCGCGGCGTCGTCCATGGGCAGCGGGATAGATGCTCCACCCGCCCAGCGGCTTGCCGCCCAGCGTCGCGCCGCGCATGCCCTTCCGCTCGTCGCGCATGTTCTTGGTCGAGTTCAGCCGGCCCGTATTCTCCACGAGAATATCCAGCCGGGCGGGCTTCGTCGTGTTCAGCGCCATCGTGTCCTGGTTGTAGTGGCGGTCCAGCGTGCCGACCAGCTTGCCGTCCACATACACTTGCGCGTAAGTCGTGCACCGGATCGAGATCCAGCGTGCTCGCCGTGCACCGCACGCCGCAAGCTGCTTGCGGTACAGGATGTAGCCATAGCGCCTGGTCCACCTGCTCCATCGTCAGCGGCTGTTTCGCTCTTGACCGGCTGCGGCAGCTGCGCCCACAAGCGACGCCGCGGGCGTCACCGTGAACTCCGGCACCGCGATCACCTCGGCGACCTCCGGCACGCGGCAGCTGGCTTCTTGCGTGTACTTCAGGATCACGTCGCGGTAGGCGAAGAACTTCGGCGTCGGATGCCCGGCCTCGTCGAGCGGCGCGTCGTAGTCGTAGCTCGTCACGTTGCCGCGATAGTTGCCGGTGCGCTGCGCTCGCTCCCGGCCATCATCGCCGAAGCTGGTCCCGCCATGGAACATGTAGATGTTGATCGACCGCCCCGCGCTCAGCACATCGTCTCCATGTCCTTCAGCTGCGGCGCGACCGGCCGCGTCTCGTGCGGATGCCCCCACAGATCGAACCAGCCCGGCCAGTACTCCGTCGCAAACAGCGGCTGCCCCGGGCCGCAGCGCTTCGCCAGCGCTGTCCAGGCCCTGCTCCGGCTTGCCCGTGCCGAAGTTCACGCCGGCGAGAATGCCGTCGATCTAGCCGTTGCGCCAGCGCCTTCGACGGATCGACCGTGTACAGCAGCGACTTCTTCCAGCCGGTCGCACTGAAAGATTTCGCAGCATGTGCTGCATGTAGGCTTGGTCATTCGAGAAATTGCCGTACTCGTTCTCGATCTGCACGGCGATGATCGGGCCGCCGTTCTCGATCAGCAGCGGGCCGGTCTCCTGCGCCAGCCGCTTGATCCAGCGCTCGGCCGGGACCATGAAGGCGGGATCGTTCGAGCCGCAGCGCGCGTGCTCATCTTCGGGTCCTTCAGCAGCCACGCCGGAAAGCCGCCGAACTCCCACTCCGCGCAGCTGTACGGGCCGGCGCGCAGCAGCACGTGCAGGCCCTCTGCCTGACGCCAGCTTGATGAACGCGGCGAGATCGTAGTTGCCGCTGAAGTCATACACGCCGGGCGTGGGCTCATGCACGTTCCAGAAGACATAGGTCGCGATCGTGTTCAGTCCCATCGCCTTCGCCATCTGCATGCGCGTGCGCCAGTACTCGCGCGGGATGCGCGCATAGTGCATCTCGCCGGCGATCACCTGGTACGGCTTGCCGTTCGAGCAGGAAATGATCCCCCGCGACGGCAAACGATCCGGCGGCGGTGGAGTTGGCCGCAAACGCCTGCGGAAAGAAAATTGCGGGGGCCAGTGCAGCTCCCGCTGTGAGAAGCCTGCGGCGGGAGAGGCCGTGCGGCTCGTGCAGAACGGCCTCGTCCTGGTTCAGATCCCGGTTCAAATCCTGGTTCAAAGAGATACCCTCCGGGGGCGATTGCAGCGGGCAAAGCCAATGCGCGGCCGCCTGGCCGCGACGTAAAGGGGAAGGCATGGCGTCGGACTTGAAATCTACGAGAGCGGCTGCGCGAGTGTCAATAGGAAAAAGATTTCCAACCGTCCCCGCGACCGAGTAGTATCGTTGGCGCGTTCCCACTGCACCTGTGAAAGGTTCGACTGCATGCGATCGACTGCTCAGACTCCCTGCTCCCTCGCCCTGATGCTCTTCGCCGCCGCCTTGCCTGCGACGGCCCAGCAGTCGCGAACCTATGCCTGCTCCGGCGCACGCGCGCTGTCGTCCGCAAGCGTCTTCCCCGCAGCTAAGAACGACGAGACGCCCGCCGCCTCGACCGACCGGGTCGCCTTCGGCTTTGACTTGAAGACTGTGCCGGCAAGCTTCGCCGGCGGTGCCTGTTCGAGCGATAAGCCATTCTTCTTTTCGATCGCCGCCGGCGACGGCAACTACCGCGTCACGATCGTGCTGGGCGGGGATAAGGCCTCGACCACCACAGTCCGCGCCGAATCCCGGCGCCTGCTGCTGCTCGAGAAACAGGTGGATGCCGGCGCCTCCGACACCGAGACTTTTGTGGTCAATGTCCGAACTCCATCGATCAGTGGCCTCGCCCCAGGTGAGCCCTCCGCCTCTCCGGTCCAGGTGAAGCTGAAGCCGCGCGAGGTTGGGGCGCTCGACTGGGATAACAAGCTCACGCTGGAGTTCAACGGCGAGCATCCCTCCGTGCGTTCGATCAGCATTGAACCGGTCACGGGAATCCCGACCCTCTATATCGCAGGCGACTCCACCGTCGTCGACCAGGACAAGGAACCCTGGGCCGCCTGGGGGCAGATGCTGCCCCTCTTTCTCAACGCGAAGATCGCCGTTGCCAACAATGCGGAGTCCGGCGAGACGATCAAGAGCTTTGTGGGCGAGCGCCGCTACGCCAAGGTGATGTCGACGATCAAGCGGGGCGACTACCTGCTGGTGCAGTTTGCACATAACGACCAGAAGGCCGGCGCCGGCAACGTCCCGATCCCGGAATACAAGGAGATCATGACGCGCTTCATCAACGAAGCCAAGGCCAAGGGTGCGACCACCATCCTGGTGACGGCCATGAACCGGCGCAAATTCGACGCCGACGGCAAAATCGTGCAAACGCTCGGCGACTACCCGCAGGCGACGCGCGACGTCGCGGCCGAGCAGCATGTCGGCCTTATCGACCTGAACGCCATGAGCAAGCCGCTGTTCGAAGCGCTCGGGCCGGATGGCACCCTGAAGGCGTTCGTGCATTACCCAGCGAAGACGTTCCCGGGCCAGGACACTGCTCTCGCGGACGACACCCATTTCAACGCCTATGGCGCGTATGAGCTTGCGCGAGCCATTGTGCAGACGATCGCGGACCAGCATCTTCCGCTGGAACAGTACGTCAGGCCGGGGATCGCACCCTTCAATCCAGCGCATCCGGACCCTGTAGCGGACTTCCACGTGCCGGCCAGCCCGGTGATCGACACCACGACTCCGTATGGACGGTGAGGGCGGCCTCTGGCGCGAGACTCCCGAACGATGCAATGATGGCTGGGGATGAAGATCGACGAGAATACGGCATATGTACGCAGTGCGCGGCCGGTCGAAACTACCGTCGGCTCGGAGATCGTGCTGATGACACTCGAGACCGGGGAGTGCATGGGGCTGGGCGAGACCGGATCCGACGTCTGGCGTCTGCTTGAGAGACCAACCCGCATCGCGACGCTGGTGGCGGCGCTGCGTGAGTCCTATGAGGCGCCCGAGGGAGTAATCGAAGCGGATGTAGACGAGCTTCTGCGAGAGATGCTGGAGCGCGGCCTGATCGAGGCTGTCTAAGCCCAGCTTCTGCCGAAAACGTGCGGATCACCGTTACGGCCCCGTGTTGATGTCTCGTTTTCGGGCAAGCTACGCGGCGGATGCGAACTTTGTTTCACAGTGCTCTTGTCACGTTTGGACCGGATGTAGTACCGTTCCGGAGGACGCAGTCAGCGAGCTTCTCCGGCTGCGACACGGCGGTAGCTTCTTCCCGGGCTGAGTCTGCCTTCAGCTCTGTGGGAGATTTCTGTCAAAACATACTTGTTGGCTAGTCCCTCCTCCTTGTATACTCTGGAGTTAGGAGGGATCGCACCCATCGACAGACGCCCCGACCGTTTTCCGTCGCTTTCCACGCAGAAAGATGCTCGCGTAACGGAACACAGGGACGCAGCGCCACCCCGGCTTTCAAAGAACGCAGACACACGATTCGGCATCCAATTGGATACGGGGTGCCTGTTTCGTAAATCCTTGAAGCAAACTTTACTTGCCACGCAACACCTGGGCTCCAGAATACGATTCCGGTTAGAAACGGAAATCACGTATCAACTTACTGCTCATCTGTTCGTGCAACTTTGGAGGAATACATGAAATCTCTCAAGCTCTGGACTAAGCCTTCCATCGACGTCACCTCGATCAAGCTCGCCGCGTACTATCACGTTTCACAGACCGACCAGGGCTCCGCCGAACACCGCTCGTAAAGGTCTTGTGCGCAGCGGCGTGGTGGAGCGCCGAGCGTCGTCACCTCTCTGAAGCCGTCTCAACCGCTTGACCTGTCTTTTCATGCCTTCTGGCCCGCGGTGAACATTTGCGCGGGTCAGGATGTGTGCCCTTCGCCGCTTCCGATTGCCTTTTTTTCAAGTCGACCTGGCGGCCCGGGGATTGCGTCAACCTATGTCAGCCATCAGCGCATTCTGGAGTCAGGCGGTCGACCCTCCCGCAAGGGCAATGATCGAACGTATGGTCCAGGCACAGGCCATGTACGGTGGTCTGCGCGCTTTCTCGTGGGCTGCCGAATCTGGTGGAGCCAACATCGCGCTCGGCGGCAACCTGATGCATCTGCTGCCAGAGGACACCCTCGACCGGCAGCCGCTGTGGAGCGCCGACGGCAGCACCTGTCTGGTCGCCGATGTCCGGCTGGATAATCGCGCTGACCTGGCCCGCGAACTCTCGCTCACTTCCCCCGAAACGCTGGCCGATTCCGACATCCTGCTCGCCGCGTGGATGCGCTGGGGCGCGGAATGTCTCGACCACATCCTCGGGGGCTTCGCCTTTGCCGTGTGGACCCCTGCCAGGCAGGAACTGTTTGCCGCCCGCGACCACACCGGCGAACGCCCCATCTTCTTCCATCGCGGCAAAAGCTTTTTTGCTCTGGCTTCCATGCCCAAGGGACTGCTCGCGATTCCCGGCGTCTTTCAAGGGTTTGACGAGCAGCGCACCGTCGATCTCCTTCTGCTCAGCCAGCCGGAGTGGAACAAATCCTACTACCGCGGCATCGAACGCCTTCCGCTCGGCCATTTCCTTCGTGTCACGCCAGGCGGGTTCGAGTGCCGCCGCTACTGGCACCCCTGCGATGCCAAACCGATACGCTTCCGGCGCGACGAGGATTACGTCGAAGCGCTGCTCGAGATCTTCGATAAGGCCGTCGGCGCACGGCTGCGTACGCCCTTCGCCGTAGGGTCGCAGCTCAGCTCCGGGCTGGACAGCTCGTCCGTGACAGCCTCCGCCGCGCTGCGGCTCCTGCCCCAGGGAAAGAAAATCACCTCGTTCACCTCGGTGCCGCGGCCAGAATTCCATGGCCGCGGGCTGCCCGGACGCCTGCCGTACGAGGGCCCCGGCGCCGCGGACGTGGCCGCCTTCCACCCCAACATCGAGCACGTGCAGATGGATTACGCGGGACTGGATCTGCTGGAAGACATGAAGGCCTGGACCGACGCCATGGACGAGCCGGCCAAGAACTGCGTGAACCTGCTGTGGATCTGGGCGCTCACCCAGGAGGCGAAGCGCCGCGGCATCGGCGTGATGCTGGTGGGCACGGCCGGCAATGCCACCGTCACCATGGATGGCCGCGAGGAGATGACGTACATGTTCCGGCGCGGCGAGTGGCTCAAGCTCTACCGGCTGGCGCGCAACCTGCGCAGCCGCGGCGAGGTTTCGTACAAGGCCTCCGTGCTGCTCGCGACCAACGGCCTGCTGCCCATGTGGATGAAGACGCGCGTGCGTCCAGCAATCCGTCTGACACGCGTCGATTATGCGCCCGTCCATCCCGCCATTCTGGCCGAGCGCGACGCGCTGAACAGCACCATCCAGCGCGTCCACGGAGATCTTCCCGACATGCGGGCACTTCTCGCGCTGTTCTTCGAGCGCTTCGATCCGGCGCCCATGAACGCCGCCATGCGGGCCCGCGGCAAGATGGACAATCGCGATCCCATGGCCGACAAACGCCTCTTCGAGTTCTGCTTCAACATTCCCATGGAGCAGTTCGTCGCCGGAGCGCAGTCCCGCTCGCTCGTGCGGCGTGCGATGAAGGGCCGCCTGCCCGAAGCGACGCTGGCCCGCACCATCCGCGGACAGCAGGGCCCTGACTGGTACCTGCCCGTGGGAGAAGCGCTTCCCGCGTTCAAGACCGAGCTGGGCAGGATTGCCGAGTCCCCGGTCGCGAGGCGTGTGCTCGATCTGGACCGCCTGAACCGGCTCATCGACACCTGGCCCGCCGAAGGCCACGAGACCGCGGAGGTGACCGACTCCTGGAATCTCGCGCTCACCCGCGGCATCGCGGTCGGTTACATGCTGCGCGAGCGCGACTCCGACGCAAGCCCGGCACCTGGCAACATCTCTTGAGGTTTTGGCTTGCGGCTTCACGACGGTGCCGGTAGCCGCCAGCAGCGAAGCGAAAGCCGTCAGACCCGCGTTTCGAGCTCTGCCCGCACCTCGTTCCAGCTTCCGCTGCGCGCCACGCGCCCCTCGGACAGAACGTAAACGCGCGCAGCGAAGCGCACGGCGGACGGACGGTGCGAGATCAGCAGCGTCGTCATCCTGCGCCCTGTCGTGGTCTCGGCCACCGTGCGCAGGATGTTCTCCTCGTTTTCCAGGTCTAGGGAGTTGGTGGCTTCGTCGAGAATCAGCAGCGCCGGCTTCAGCAAGAGCGCGCGGGCGAGTGCAATGCGCTGCCGCTGCCCGTGCGAAAGCATCATGCCGCGATCGCCCACGACGGTCTCGAGCCCGCCGGCCAGCGTGTAGACGAATTCCGCGCTGGCTCCCGCGATCGCCTCGCGCAGGTCCTCCTCCGAAGCCGTGGGCAAAGCCCAGAGCAGGTTGGCGCGCACCGTGTCATGAAACAAAAGGGTGTCCTGGCTCACGTAACCGACGTGCCTCCGCCACGAACGCGCATTCGCCCGCGTGATCGGTTCTCCGTCGGCGGTGATGGTTCCCTCCTGCGGCGCCAGCAGCCCCATCACCAGGTCGGCGATGGTACTTTTGCCTGCACCAGAGAGGCCGGCGATCGCCGTGACGCTGCCCGCGGGAAACACCATGTCTACACCGTTCAGCACGGGCCGCGCTCCGGGTGCGTAGGCAAAGCACAGTCCAAGCAGGCGCAGTTCGTGCGCCAGAGCCGGCGCGGCCGCGTCCCCTTCGATCTCCGTGTTGGCGGCACATTCGGCGAGAAACTGCTGCACCCGGGTAAATGCCGGCAGATCGCTCAGGATCTCGTTCACCTTGCCCTGGACCGCGTTCAGCCGCGGCGTCGCGCGCACAAACGCAAACAGGAAGACCAGCAGCGCAGCCGGCGTCAGGTGCAGCGTATTCAGTCCGAGCAGGATCAGTCCGCAGAGCAGCGCCAGCGACAGCATCTGGAACTGCCGCGAAGAGGCCACGCTGAGCCACTGATTCCGGATCATCTCCCGGCTCAGCTCTTCGTAGCGCTGCGAAAAGAGGTCCAGTTCCCGGTCCTGCGCGCCGTAGGCCTTTACCACCTTCAGGTTCTGCAGCCGCTCCATCGACGAATCGAAAACCTCGCCCATCCGGTTGGAGGTCTCCATTCCGGAGCGGTAGATGGCCTTCCCCGATCGCTTCTGCCAGGGCACCAGCAGCCCCAGACACGCCACCAGCAGCACCGTCAGCAACGGTGCGTAGAAGCATGCCAGGCCCAGCATCAGCAAAGCCACCATCCCGTTAGAAAGCAGCGCCACCAGACTTCCGGCGACCACGGCCACGCGCTCCATCTCGGTGGTCAGAACATGGGTCAGGTCGGAGGACTTGCGCCGCGTCAGGAAGGTCCAGTCCGCGTGCAGGATGGCGCCGTAGACCTGGCTCGCCAGCCGTCGGCGCGCGGGCAGGATGATGCTGGCCGAAAGCGTGCTCAGCATGCCGTTCAGCAACGTCAGCAGCCCCACACTGACCAGCACGACCACCAGCACCATGCCCAGCCAGGCACTGCGCGGGATGTGCGCGGCGGTCAGCACATGGAACAGCAGGCGCGTCCGCGGTCCGGCACCCGTCGCGGGATCTGCCCCGCCGCCTCCACCGCCCAGCAGGGCGATCAGCGGAAACACCATCACCAGGCTGACGCCCTCGGTAAGCGACAGCAGCGTCGAAAGCGCGACCGCCGCCACCAACTGCCAATGCGCCGAACGCCACAGCAACCGGACCAGGTTCCAGTAAGTCTTCAAAGACTCCTCAATCATTCGCGTAGACGGCCAGCGTGGAATACTCCCCCGCGACCTCGCCGCCGATGACAATCTCTCCGCCCGCCTCGAGCCAGGTGTGCGTCACCAGCTTATCGTCCGCGCGCGCCACGCCATAGTGCAGCCGGCTGGAAATGCCCTGCTCGCGCAACAAGGTGCTTGCCGCCAGGCATTGCGGGAAGCAGACGAACCGCAGCGGTGCATAGCGCGCCACGGTGAGCACCGCATGCCGTACCCGGAGCAGCGCCTCCGGCGTGCAAGGCACCGCCTGTCGCGGCGGACGCTGCTTCCAGCCGATGACCCGGCGCACCGGAACGCACGCCAGCGCCATGCGATACCAAAGCAGCAGCCAGAAGGTCCGCAGCAGCACCAGCATGCCGCGTCCGCCAACCTCGCGCGTGCGGCGCAGAAGGCTGCGCGTCTTCCGGAGCCTTGTTCCCGTCTCCACTGCCCTCCGTATCTCCTTGCTTTCTAAGCAGATGTGCGAGGCCTTGCGCCCGGGAACTGCTTCGCTGCGCATATAATCGCACTTGCTCTGCCGCTCTACAGGGCCGGACGGGCCGGTCATCTGTTGCTGTGATTCTATCGTTCTAAAGGATATGGCGAAGCCTCCGATACTCTCGTTTCGCGATCTCCCGGCACACGTCCAGTTGATGCTTCTGAGCGCGCGAACGAAGCTGCGCCCAGACGAGTTGAAAGCCGTCCGCGAGTTGACCGCCAGCCCGCAGCTCGACTGGGCCGCCTTCCTCGCCGTTACCCTGCACCACAAACTGGGCTCACTCGCCTTCGAATCGCTCGATCGGATCCGGCCGGAAGGACTGCCGGATTTCGTTCGCGAAGAGTTGCAGCGGCGTTCGCGCATCAATGCCTTCGAAGCCATGCGCTCAGCTGCAGAGGTCCGGCGCATCGCGGAACGATTCGCTGCCGAGGGCATCGAGCTGGGCGTCCTCAAGGGCGTCCCGCTTTCGCAGATGCTCTTCGGCACGCCCCACGCCCGGCACGTCGGCGACATCGACCTGCTCACCGCGCCGCGGGATCTGCAGCGCCAGATCGACCTCTTCGCCGAGCTGGGCTACCCCCGCATCGGCCCCAAGAGCCCGCTGACGCCCCGCCGCATCATCAACTACGTGCACTTCTGGAAGGATTTCACCTTCAAGAGCACGGAAACCCGGTTCGAGGTGGACCTGCACTGGAGGCTCTTCAACAACCGCTTTCACGCCGCCAACCGGCTGGTGAGCGAACCATGCTTCACCTCGACGACCGTGTTCGGTACGCCCATGCGAGTCTTCTGCCCGGTGGAGCAGTTCCTCTACACTGCCGCGCACGGGGTCTTCGATGCATGGATCTACCTGAAAAGCCTGGCGGATTTCGCGGCGTTTCTGCGGCTCTTCAGCCCGGAAGAGCTCGACCGGGCGCTTCTGCGGGCCGAAGAAGTGGGGCTGTTGGCGCAGGTCTCGGGCGCCATTCACCTGGCAAACGACTGGATGGGCGCCCGCATCGAGAATCCGCGCTTATTGCCGGCGGACGAGCCTGTCGCTCTCGGCGTCCGCAACCGCACGACTGCGACCCTCTTGCGCCAGGACTTCAAACCGACGCGCAACGATCCCACCCCGGGCGATTGGCTGCGCCTGGAAATGGAACTGGTTCCCGGTGCGCGGTCGCTGCTCGAGCTCACCGGGCGTTTCATCTTCCGGCCGCGGGTCTGGAAGACCTTCAATCTCCCGGATCAGCTTTTTTGGCTGTACTTCCTCCTCGGAATCGTCCTTCCGCCCCGGGTCCACCCGCTCCAGGAATAAGTGCTAACGCAAGGCGTAGGCGACCAGCGTCTCGCCGCCCGTGCCATGCGCCGCATCGAACGCCTCATTCGATTCGGCCTCTCGATCCGGCACCGTGGGATCTAGCTCCGCGGCGGCAATCTCGTCCGTCGTGGCATGGATGAAGCAGAGCTCGCAGGTGCCGAGATTCACCTCGCCATCATCTCCCGGCGTACGCATCGGAGGGCCGAAGGTTCGGCAGAGGATCGGACGCGCAGCGTACAGGTCGCAGGTATGGGTCTCCGGGTCGAGCACCGGGCACACCTCGTCGTTGGCAAATTCCTCAAACAAGAGCACCGATTCGTAGTCTTCGTTCAGCACACCGGAAGCCCGATCGCCAGGAAACCACGGGTCCAGTCGAAGTACGGACTCCCTCACCCTCTGGCGTACACGCTCCGCACGCGCCGTATCAGTCGTCGCCAGTGCCGCCAGGCCCTCGCGAAGCCGCGCTGCATCCTGCTGCGCAATCGGAAAGACCCCGACGCAACACTGCCAGCACCCGGCGTGACACACCAGGTGCTCGCCGGAACGAGCGACTGCCGAGGCCAGCGCCGCATCGACGATCTGAACCAAAGGCGCGTCGATCAGGCTTTCCGGCACAGTATGATTCTAGTGCTTGCCGTTCCCATCTAGTGCTTGCCGTTGGCGAACAGCGGCACCGACGGCTCAAGCTTGCGCAGGAGGAACTCGCGGAAGAGGTTGCCGATCGCGCTGGCGCCGATATTGACGCCCCAGGTGTCGAAGACTTTGCCCGCCCCGCGTCCCGCGTCCGGCCGATAGTAGTTGCCGATGCCCGCCGCCGCCAGCGCACCCAGCAGGTGCGAGTAGTTGATCTCCCGCTTGCCATTATCGCCGCGCGTTAGGAACGCTGAGCCGATCGCGTGCTCGGAACGGGACGCGATGCTGCCCGACCCCTGGTAGTAGTACCGGGGATCCTGATGGAAAACCGACGGAAGAATGGCGCTGCCGATGATGCGCGTCGTGACGGAGTCGGCGAATGCCACCCCGTACCGCTCACCGTAGCCGATAGCGCCGGAATCGTATCCGGCCGACCCGCCGATATCCTGCGCACCCGCAATACCCGCCACGATGATGAAGCTGGTCGGGTCGAAGATCGTGCGCGCTGCGAGCTTGTACTTCAGCTTCTGCGGCATCGGCTCCGCCTTCCAGATATAGCTGGTGTAGAAGTTCTGAAAGACGCCGAAAACGCGCTGCTTCTCCTGCTCCTGTACCTGCGCCATGGCGATCTGGTCGGGGCTCGCGGTCACATTGACCGAAGCAGAGGTGGAGGAGATCTTCAACTCCGTCCTGGGCATGGTGCCCACCTCGCCGCTGTGCAGGTTCAGCTCTGGCGACATGAGCGTTTCAAAGCCCGGCGCGGAGATAGTCACGCGGTATTGCTCCGGCGGCAGACCCGCGAAGCTGTAGCTGCCATCCTGCCCCGCCGTCACCGTGCGTTCGTCGAAGAGGCCGCGCGCGGAGAGCACCACCTTCGCGCCGAGAATCGGATTTCCTGCTGAATCGACAGCCGTGCCCTTCACCTCGCCGGTGCCCTGTCCGGGGGCCTGAGCCTGCACAGACGTGCCGGGAGAGTCCGGCAGCGACGCTTCCGCGCCGGACTGCGCCCGGGCAGTCCACGCCAACCACCCCACCAATAGCAACAGAGCCAATCCCCGGAGATCCTTCATTCTGTAGTTCCTCACACCTTAGGTATCGAACAAACGTCTTCGATTGTGTGAGATGCAGGATTCCCCGGGATTGTCGAGCCAAATGGATAGATTGTCACCGCAGGGCCGCTCGGCGCGCGGCGACTGCATCCAAGCGGTCCATGGGTCCGCGTGAACAGAGCCTCGGCCGCACCGTTCGCTTTCTGCTCCCCTCGCTCAAGCTGAAGCAGCCCGGCGACGGCAGCCGCACCGCCGAGGAAGACGTCCACAGCTTCCTGATGCGGGAGTTCGGCGGCTACACGGCGACTTCCGGCACGCTGTTCGGGTACTGGAAGGACGATGCAGGGGAGAACTCCTATGGCGAGCACCGCGAATTTTCAGTCGGGGTGACTGCCGACGACAAGCTGCCCACGCTCAAACAGTTTCTCGCCCGCCTGGCAAAAACACTGGGCGAAGAGTGCCTCTACGTTGAGGTCGCCGGCGAGGCTCTGCTGATTTACGCCGAAACCTGAGGTCCGAGAACCCGCGCGAAGATCGCGTCCACATTCGCCAGCTGACGGTGATAGTCGAACGCGTGCGCCAGCTTCTCCGGCGACAGCCGGCTCGTGATCTCCGGCACCTTCGCCACCTCGTCGCGGAAGACCAGGTCGTTCTTCCACGAGTTCATCGGCATGCGTCTGCACGAGCCGGTACGCGTCCTCGCGGCTCATGCCGGACTCGGCCAGATCCAGCAGCAAGCTGGCCGGAAAAGATCAGCCCGCCGGTGGACTCGAGGTTCTTCAACATGCGCGCGGGATAGACGAGCAGCTTTTCGATCAGGTTCGCGGTCTTCGCGAGCAGGTAGTCGGCGAGGATGGTCGAGTCGGGCAGGATCACGCGCTCGGCGGACGAGTGCGAGATGTCGCGCTCATGCCACAAGCGCCACGTTCTCGAGCGCCACCTGCGCGTTTGCCCGCATCACGCGCGCCAGGCCGCTGATCTGCTCGCTGGTGATGGGGTTGCGCTTGTGCGGCATCGCCGACGAGCCCTTCTGCTTCTCGGAGAAGAACTCCTCCGCCTCGCGAACCTCGGTGCGCTGCAGGTGCCGAACCTCGGTCGCGATCTTGTCCAGCGTGCGACGCCAGCACGGCCAGCACGCTGACGTAGGCGGCATGGCGGTCGCGCTGGATCACCTGCGTCGCCACCGCCACCGGCTTGAGCCCGAGCGCGGCGCAGATCGCCTCTTCGTGCTCCGGCTTCAGGTGCCCGAAGGTGCCGACCGCGCCCGAAAGCTTGCCCACGCGCAGGTCTTCGGCAGCCGCGTCGAAGCGCACGAGGATGCGCTGCACCTCCGAGTACCAGAGCAGCAGCTTCAGCCCGAAGGTGGTCGGCTCGGCATGGACGCCGTGCGTGCGGCCGATGATGGGCGTGTGCTTGAACTCGACGGCGCGCGCCTTCAGCACGTCCGCCAGCCGCACGATGCCCGCGCGAATCATGCGCCGAAGCCTCGACCAGCATGCAGCGCCTGCGCGGTGTCGACCACGTCGGTCGAGGTCAAACCATAGTGCAGCCAGCGCGAGGCTCGGCGTCGGCGATATGCTCCGCCACCGTGGTGGTGAAGGCGATCACGTCGTGCCGGACCTCGGCCTCGATCGCGTCGATGCGCGCGACGGTGAAGTCGCCCTTGGCTGCGATCGTGTCGGCCGCCTCCTGCGGGACCATGCCGGCGGCGGCGAGCGCCTGCGACGCGGCGATCTCCACCCGCAGCCAGCAGCGGTACTTGTTTTCGTCGGACCAGATGCGGCCCATCTCGGGGCGGGTATAGCGCGGAATCATTGATTTCCTTCGAAGTTACGGGTGCGGGACGCCGAACAGCGTGGCCATCTCTTCATGCAGGAAGCCGCGGCCCGGCTTGTATGGCTGCACCCACTTGCCGTCGATGACGAACTGCGGAATGGCGCGCTTGCCGACGTGCTCGACAACTTCGTCGGCGGCGCCGGGCGTGCGCTCAATGTCGATTTCCTGAAAAGCAATGTTGTGCTTCGTCAGAAAACGCTTGGCCTCACGACAGTCCCGGCACCACGATGCGGAATACACCTTCAAGTCCATACTTCCAGTTTACAGGCTGGCTAGTATTCCATCGCCTGCAGCTGCTTCCACAGGTCTTCGTCGACCGGAATGCCCTTCTGCAGGTTCTCGAGGCGCGTGGCGAGTGTCTGCTCGCCGGGGTAGCGGACGGGCTTGGCGGGATCCATCGGCTCTGCCGCGTGCAGGTTGGCGAGCACGGCGTCGGCGGTAGCGTCGAGCGCGGTACGGTCGGCGGCCAGATGCGTGGGGTCGATCGCCAGAAAAAACTGCGACAGCCCCGACTCCTTCAGCGAATCGCGCGGAATCTGCCAGGTGCTGTTGCCGCCCGACAGCATCGCCGCAAACAGGTCGAGCGTCAGCGACAGGCCCGAGCCTTTCCACAGCCCGATGGGTAGCGCGCGCTCTGTCTTCGAGATGGTCTCCGGATCGGTCGTCAGCTTGCCCTCGGCGTCGAAGCCGCCGGGAAATGGAAGCTGCTGCCCGCGCTTGGCGTACGAGCTCAGCGTGCCGTACGAATACTGGCTCATGGCCATGTCGATCACCACGTTGCGTCCGCCCGGACGCGGCACCGCCATCACCATCGGATTATTGCCGACCGTCGGGCCGGCAGCGCCCCAGGCCGGCACGTTCGGCAGCGTATTCGTCCAGCACATGGCGAAGAAGCCGGCGTCCGCGGCCTGCCAGCCGTAGGTGCCGCCGCGCATCCAGTGGTTCGTGTTGCGCAGGGCGACCGCGCCCAGCCCATGCTCGCGGCGCGAGTTCCATCGCCCGCGCCATCATCGCCCAGGCGTTCAGATTGCCGGGCCCGAGGTTGCCATCCCAGCGCTCGATGGCGCCAAAGGCCGACACGCACGAGGGCTCGGCGGCGGGATTGACCACGCCGTTCTGGATGGTCTGGATGAAGCGCGGAAAGCGCGCCAGGCCATGCGTGTAGACGCCGTCGCAGGTCGTCTCGGTAAACAGACGCGCGCACAGGTCGGCCCGCTCGGGGGTGAATCCGAAGGCCAGAAGCGCTTTGTTCAATGCGGAATGAAGTTCAGAGAAAGGGATGCGCAGCATCCCAGCATGCTAGCCGAAATGACGGCAGAGATGCTTCAGGCGGCTTCAAGCCGTGAGGGCTGGGCCTTGGCCGGCACCCGCGCCGCCGCCACCTGCCGGGCATGGGTACGGAACATCGCGAACAGGGCCAGCACCACCCAGTGCGCTACCAGGACACCCACGGCCAGCGAAGCCAGCACCGCACACAGCAACATGATCGACGACATCAAACCCTCTCCCATAACCCTGACGCGCCTCGCGGAAAGAAGACTACAGACTCTCTTTCAACCTACGTCACCATTTCATTTTCGCAAACCCGAACCGAAGTGCATGTTAATAATCCGATGCTTATTACCAAAGCAGATACTGCCCGCCGGAATCGGGTATTCTGGGTATTGCTCGAAAAGGTTCCGCCCTCACCGTATGAGTACAGCTTTGGAAATCACGGCCCCGGAGACACCTGCGCCAACCGTCCGGACTGCGCGTCCGGGCATCACGCACATCACCGTCCGCGGCGCGCGCCAGCACAACCTGCGCAACATCGACGTCTCGATCCCGCGCAACACGCTGACGGTGGTCACCGGCCTTTCCGGCTCCGGCAAGATCTCGCTCGCCTTCGACACCATCTACGCCGAAGGCCAGCGCCGCTACGTCGAGACCCTGTCGGCCTACGCGCGCCAGTTCCTCGACCAGATGGAGCGGCCCGACGTCGACGCCATCGACGGCCTGTCGCCGGCCATCTCGATCGAGCAGAAGACGACCTCGCGCTCGCCGCGCTCCACCGTCGGCACCATCACCGAGATCTACGACTACCTGCGCCTGCTGTACGCGTCGGTCGGCCAGCCGCACTGCCCCAACTGCCACCGGCCCATCTCGCGGCAGTCCGCCGACCAGATCGTGCGCAGATCGCGAGCGCAGCCGCTCGACGCCGGGCGAGCGCATCACCGTGCTGGCGCCCGATCGTGCGCGGCCGCAAGGGCGAGTTCCGCGAAGAGCTTGAAGCGCTCGACAAGCAGGGCTTCCGCGCCCGCATCGACGGCGAGATGACCGAGTTGACGAAGGCATGCGGCTGGAAAAGCGCAAGAACCACACGCTCGAAGCCATCGTCGATCGCATCATCCTGAAGCCGTATCCGGCCGACGCCGCCGGCGAACGGAACGCAGCCCTGGCGAGCACGCCGCGTACGACACGCGCCGGCTGGAGGCCGCGGTGACGAAGGCGCTGCAGACTGGCCAACGGCCTGGTGCTGATCGGCCTGCAGATCGCCGAACGGCGAGACGACGAGACGCTGTCTCAGCTCGTCGATGGCCTGCCCGGACTGCGGCATCAACGTGCCCAAGCTGGAGCCGCGCAGCTTCTGCTTCAACTCCACCTACGGCGCCTGCCCGGAGTGCCACGGCCTGGGCTCGCATCTACGACTTCGATCCCGCGCAAGACCATCACCGACTGGTCGAAGCCGCTGCTCGACGGCGCGATGGGGCCGGGCTCGGCGTCGCAGTATCTGCTGCGGCTGATCAAGCTCGCGGCGGAGAAGTACAAGATCAACCTGAAGCAGCCGTTCGCGGAGCTGACCAAGGACGCAGCAGGACCTGCTGCTCTACGGGCCGCCGCGCAACGAGGCCGGACGCACCGGCTTCCACGGCATCTTCGCTACCTGCGCGACACCCTCGAAGAGACCAAGTCCGAGGGCTATCGCGAGTACATGATGCAGTACATGTCCGCGACGAATGCCCGCAGCTGCCACGGCCGCCGGCTGCGGCCGGAGTCGCTCGCCGTCACCATCCCTAGCCGACGCCGCGATGCATCCGCCGCACGCGCGACGAACCGAGCCGATCGAAGCGCGGATGCACGCGCGATGTCCATCGCCGACTTCACCGCGCTCTCGCTGGAGCGCGCGCTGCACCGGCGCGCGCGACCATGCACTTCACCGGCCGCGACCGCCTCATCGCCGACCGGCTGCAGCGCGAGATCATCGAGCGGCTGGAGTTCCTGAACGCCGTCGGCCTCGGCTACCTTTCGCTCGACCGCTCCGCGGCCACGCTCTCCGGCGGCGAAGGCCAGCGCATTCGGCTCGCCACGCAGATCGGCTCGCGGCTGCGCGGCGTGCTCTATGTGCTCGACGAGCCTTCCATCGGCCTGCACCAGCGCGACAACCAGCGGCTGATCGCCGCGCTCGAAGACCTGCGCGACCTCGGCAACACCGTCCTCGTCGTCGAGCACGACGAAGACACCATTCGCAAGGCCGACTACGTGCTCGACCTCGGCCCCGGCGCGGGCAAGAACGGCGGCCACATCATGGCCGACGGCACGCCGGCCGAGATCATGGCGAATCCCGAACTCGGTCACCGGCCAATATCTCGCCGGGCAAGATCGACATCGTCACGCGCCCCACGCGCACGCTCGAAGACGGCACCGAAGACACGGCCCGCGCCGCTCACCGGCAACTGGCTCACCGTCGAAGACGCGCACTCGCACAACCTGCAGAACGTCACCGCGCACTTCCCGCTCGGCGTCATGACGGTCGTCACGGGCGTCAGCGGCTCCGGCAAGTGCACGCTGGTCAACGACATCCTCTACCGCTCGCTGGCGAAGGAACTCTACGGCTCGCGCGAAGAGCCGGGCGCGCACAAGGCGATGTCATCGGCGTCGACCAGCTCGACAAGGTCATCCAGATCGACCAGTCGCCCATCGGCCGCACGCCGCGCTCGAACCCCGCGACCTACACCGGCGTCTTCACCGCCATCCGCGACCTCTTCGCGATGCTGCCGGAGTCGCGCGAGCGCGGCTACAAGCCCGGCCGCTTCAGCTTCAACGTGCAGGGCGGACGCTGCGAAGCCTGCCAGGGCGAAGGCCAGCGCCGCATCGAGATGAACTTCCTGCCCGACGTCTACGTGCTGTGCGAGGTCTGCAACGGCCGCCGCTACAACCAGGAAACGCTGGCCGTAAAGTTCAACGGCTACTCCATCGCCGACCTGCTCGACCTGCCCATCGAAGACGCGCTGCCGATCCTCAAGGACATCCCCGCCGTCAACCAGAAGCTGCAGACGCTGGTCGATGTCGGCCTCGGCTACATCCATCTCGGCCAGTCCGCGACGACGCTTTCCGGCGGCGAAGCGCAGCGCATGAAGCTGGCCCGCGAGCTCTCCAAGCGCCAGACCGGACGCACGCTCTACCTGCTCGACGAGCCCACCACCGGCCTGCACTTCGACGACGTGCGCAAGCTGCTCGAAGTGCTGCATCGCCTGACCGACCTCGGCAACACGGTCATCATCATCGAGCACAATCTCGACATCATCCGCAACGCCGACTACCTGATCGACATGGGCCCGGAAGGCGGCGAGGGCGGCGGCACGGTCGTCGCGCAGGGCACGCCGGAGCAGGTCGCCAGCGTGCCTGCGTCGCACACCGGCGACATTCCTGCGCCCGCACTTCCCCGGTCTTGCAACGATCTCCGAAGGCAACCCGAATGCGGGCGCCCAGCCCGCCTCCATCCGCGCGGAGGCCGACGCGGTCAAAGGCCCGAAGCCCAAATTCGTTCCCAACGAAAAAAAGACCGGCAGACCCACAGCCAAGGCGCCCGCCGGTACTCCGGAGAAGAAGATCGCCGCAAAGAAGACGGCCTGGAAACCCTCCGCATAGGCCTTCCCTGCGCCTATCGCTCTAGTGATCCTGATCGTGGTTGTCGCCGTCCAGGCTGGGCACGGCCGCAGTCAGCCACGGCGTGTACGCCACTCCCGCGCCCGCGGTCGTGCATCCGCCGCTTCCCGGACCCTTCGCGCAGCCCCAGAAGTTCTGCGTTGCATTGATGGTTCCCAGGCAGGGTCCAGGGAAGCTGTTCGCGGTGTAGTCGAACTGGCAAACATTCTGCACCCCAACCTTTCCTCCCAGCAGGTTGTTCAGGTGCACATCCACGATCGCCGGCGTGTTGATCGCAATATCGACATCCTCATCGCGAATCGTGTTGCCCGAGATCACCATGCCTGTGATCGGAGTTCCACCTTCACCGCTGTTGACGTTGATCCCAACGCGCCCCGGAGTCGCTGTGTCGTCGGTATCGGCCAGATTCGCCGCAATGTAATTCCCGATAATCTGCGTCCCGCTGAAGTCATCCGCCGGCAAACCGAAATTCGGCCCCACATGCGAGTGCATCGCGACACCGCCGATTCCATTGCCGATCAGCTTGTTCCCGATCACCACGTTGCCGGAGACCCGTCCCTGCCCGTTCCCGTCCGAAAACAGCCCAACGCCCGCACCTCCAACCGCCACTCCATTCTTCTTCGAAAGATTGTTCAGGATCGTGTTGTTGTCCACGCCGAAATGCGCAGCAAACGGGGGCGAAACATGCCCCATCGGAGCATGCGACGCCAGCACGATGCCGCATTCGAGCGCATTGTCGACCACGTTGTTTCCGGTCACCAGGACATGCCGCGTCTCACCAGTTTCATCGCTCAGCAGCAGGCCGTCGGCATTGCGCGACAGGTCGTTATTCGCGACCGTGGAATCGACTGTGCCGATCAAGTGCAGCCCGCCGCCGCAGTCGCCCGTTTCGTCGTTCTCGTAGATGCCGTTGCCGGGCTGCCCGGGGCATCCCGTGGTCGCGCCCGTGAAGGACAAGCCGGAAGACTTGTCGTTCTCCACGATGCTGTTGTTGCGGATGGTCACATCGGCTGCGCTGACCACCAGCACGCCTTCGAACTGCGCGTTCTTCACCGTCAATCCGGCGAGCGTGACCCCGCGCAGCCCCGGATTGCTCAGGCCATCCACGAAGATTCCATGCGCCAGGCCCGTCGCGTCGATCACCGTCGGGTCGTCGCCGTCAGCCGCAAGCAGCGAGAGCGGCTTCCCGATGGTGACTTCTTCCTTGTAAGTTCCGGGCCAGATATAGATCACGTCACCCGGCGCTGCCGCAGTCACGGCTGCCTGAATATGCTTCTGGCAACCTCCGGAGCCGGTGGAGTTGACGCAACTGACGCTGGCGGCGGCGACACCAGGCAGCACTGCAAACAGAACGAAACAAGAGATGCGAGTCGTTGCAGACATGGGATTTTCCTCGTTGAGTGTTGGCCGTTTCCTGGGAACGGCGTGAGCAAGGACTCAGTCGAGTCGACAGATATCCAGGAGGGGCCTGCGAACACAAGCGGGGGCCGTTTTTGGGGAAGGGGTCAGAGGGTTCCCTCTGACAGCGCGGAATCGTACTCCCAGGTTTCGGGGGACGCAAGGGATTCCTTATGCACTCCCGCGTAACTTCCGAACGAATATGGCGGACAATAGAGGCAGCATGTCTCCCCGCCTGCCCAACCTGCTGCACCTGGCGTTTTTTCTCGCTCTGACGCTGTTTGCCTTCCTGATTTCGGAGGCGGCCATCCTTATGCTTACGCACGGTCACCCGGCTGCCGCGGCCGAGCAACGCCTGGGGCTGATCGGCCAGATCGCGGCGTACGTCATCACCCTGGCCCTGGCATACTTCGCATTTCCCGTCTTCTGGGGTCGACCGTTCCTGAACGGCCTCAAGTGGAACGCGCCCGCGGCAAAGCTATCGTTCGCTGGCCTGGGCCTTGTGCTTGGATTCATGGCGCAGGGCGTCACCGTGCTGCTGCCGCACCAGAAAGAGCTTCCGATTGAAGCCTCGTTCCACAATCCAGCCACCATCTGGCTGCTGGCGGCCTTCGGGGTCGTACTGGGTCCGGTCTTCGAGGAGGTCTTGTTTCGCGGATTCCTGCTGCCCGCCCTAGCCGTCGCCGTGGACTTCGTCCGCATCCCGCGCGATCCTGACCCGACCGTCTCGCTCGAAAACCTGGTCGCGTGGCGCTCACGCTCGGACTTCTCCGGGCTCGCGCTGATCGTGTCGTCTGTGCTCACCAGCCTGGTTTTCGCGCTGCTGCACGCACAGCAACTTGGCTGGACCTGGAGTGCAGTCGCTTTGCTCGCCTCCGTTTCCGGAATTCTTTGCTATGTGCGCATCCGCACGAACTCCGTCGCGGCCTCATCGCTCGTGCATGGCTGCTACAACCTGTCGTTGTTCCTCACCCTGTTCGTCTCCACAGGCGGGTTCCGTCATCTCGACCGCATCTGAATCTCCACACCGGAACGGTTTAGGGTGGAAGGATGGATCCACGCCAGGCTTTGCTCGAACTGATCGCGACCCACTCGTTTCAACTCGGCGATTTCCTGCTCGCCTCCGGCCAGCGTTCCGACTATTACATCGACTGCCGCGTGACAACGCTCCATGCCGAAGGCGGCCGCCTTTCGGGCATTGTGCTGCTCGACCTCATCCGCCAGCATTGCCCTGAAGCGGCAGCGGTTGGAGGCCTGACCATGGGGGCCGACCCGCTGGTGGCGAACACCGCCAGCGCCAGCGCCTGGGAACTGGCGGACTACCGGGAATTTCTGGAGCTTGCACCCGACGACGACCACGGCGAACCACCCTCCCTGCTCCACGGATTTCTGGTGCGTAAGGTCGAAAAGACCCATGGGACGGGACGCCGGATCGAAGGCTTTCTCGAACCCGGCGCCGAGGTCGTCATCGTGGACGACGTTTGCACCACCGGCGGATCGACGATCATGGCGCTCGAAGCCGCTCGCGAGGCAGGGATGAAGGTGGCCGGCGTTTTTTGCCTCGTGGACCGCGAACAGGGGGGACGGCTCCAGATCGAGCAGGCGCTGGCGGAAATTCCCTCGGACCGCGATATCCCGTTCGTGGCTCTGTTCACTGCGAACGATGTTCGGCAAGCCCATATTGCATTAGGAGGATAGGTTTGCACACTTATTCGCCGTTTTCCACAGATCCGGAAGGCAACCTTCACACGTAAATCAGCTTCCAAACGTCTACACACCCAAAACTGAAAGGTGCGTCCTGTGCAGACATCCTCCCCCTGCCGACACTGCGACTCCCATGGCCATCATCGCTCGCGGCTGCGCCTGTTTGACTGGCCGCTGTTCGTCCTGGGTTTCTTTCCCATCCGCTGCAAGAATTGCGGGACCCGCAGCTACCATCATCGCCTGCGTCCGGTTAAGCACGGCACCTCCCGCCCTGCTTCGTCTAAACTGAAACGAGACATGATTCCCACCCTTGAATGGACGCCCGAAGGCGTCAACTTCCTCGATCAGACCAAGCTTCCACTCGAAGAGACCTACGTCCTCGCCACCGACTACAAGCAGGTCGCCACCGTCATTCGCGACATGATCGTCCGCGGCGCCATGGCGATCGGCGTCTCCGCGGCCATGGGCGTTGCGCTCGGCATCCAGCGCAGCAACGCGACGACCCTGCCCGAGCTCGACGCCGAAGTGGACGAGATCTGCGAGCACCTTGCCGCCACCCGGCCCACTGCCGTCAATCTCTTCTGGGGCATCGGCCGAGTCCGCGATCTCTATCAACCAGCTTGCCGCTGCAGGACACCCCCATCCCGGAGATCAAGTCCGCCGTCGTCGCGCTCGCGCCTCGAGATGTACGACGAGGACATCGCCAACTGCCGCCAGCTCGGGGCCAATGGCGCCGACCTGCTGCCGCAGGAAGGCACCGTGCTGACCCACTGCAACGCGGGCGCGCTGGCCGCCTGCGGCTACGGCTCGGCGCTGGGTGTCATCCGCGCGGCAGTCGAACGCGGGCACAAGCATCGACGTCCTCGCCGACGAGACCCGGCCCTACCTGCAGGGCGCGCGGCTGACCGCATGGGAGCTGATGAAGGACAACATCCCCACGACGGTGCTGTGCGACAACATGAGCGCGCACCTGATGAAGCAAGGGCCGCATCCAGGCGGTGATCGTCGGCGCGGACCGCATCGCGGCCAATGGCGATACGGCCAACAAGATCGGCACCTATGGCGTCTCGATCCTGGCCAAGGAACACGGGATTCCCTTCTATGTGGCTGCGCCCTGGGCGACGCTCGACCTGGCCACCGCGCACGGCGATCTGATCCCGATCGAGCAGCGCGATGCCCGCGAGGTGACGCACTCCAACGGCAAGCAGATGACGCCTACGGGGTTGGCATCGAGAATCCCGCATTCGACGTGACCCCCGCGAAGTACATCACCGCGATCATCACGGAACGCGGCGTGTTGCGCGCTCCGTTTACAGAATCGATCGCGGCCATGGCTCAGCAAAAGCGGACCGAAGGCCGGCAAATCTCCAATGAGGTCATTCCGGCGCTCTCCGGGGTATCCTAGCTTCGCACTCATCCAGCTTGTCAGGAGCACTTTCCGTGCGAACGTCCACCCGGCTTCCCCTGTTGCTCGCCTTCTCTGCTGCTTTTACGCTGCCGGTCGCAGGCCAGTCGTCGCAGGCCCCGGCCCCGGCACCCGCCAGGCAGGACCAGATCACGACCATCCGCACGCAAGCCAAGCTGGTGATCGTCGATGTAGTGGTTACGGACAAGAATCACCGTCCAGCGCATGGTCTGACCAAGGACAGCTTCACCGTCACGGAAGGCGGCAAGCCGCAGACCATCAACTCCTTCCAGGAGCACAAGGGGCTTACCGCGACCGAAGCCGCGAAGTTCGAGGCTATTCCCAAGCTGCCCCCGGGGGTTTTCACCAACTACACGCCTACGCCGATCAACTCGGCCGTAAATATTCTGCTGCTCGATACGCTGAACACGCCATTGCAGGATCAGCAGTTTGTCCGCCAGCAGCTGATGAAGTACCTGAACAGCGCGCATCCGGGTACCAGCGTTGCCGTCTTCGGGCTTTCGACCAGGCTGGTGATGCTGCAGGGCTTCACGTCAAATCCCGAGGTACTGAAAGCGGTCGTAAACAAGCAGATGGGCAAGGGCTCCGTGCTGCTGGACGATGTGGTGGGCGGCGGCGGCATGGCGATGACCGCGGACGACGAGAATCAGGCGATGGGCGGACTCCTGCCGGCCGACGTGGTGGCCAACATGCAGACGGTCATGGATATTCAGACCAGCTTCCAGCTGACGTTGCGCGCGAAGTACACGCTGGATGCGATGAATGTGCTGGCGCGTTACCTGGCCGCGATTCCCGGACGCAAGAACCTGCTCTGGTTCTCGGGATCCTTTCCGCTGGACATCATGCCTGACACGGAAAATGGCGCCAGCGACCCCTTTGCCGCGGTGGCGGACTCGGAGCAGGAATACCGTGAAACCACGAACCTGCTGGCGCGCAGCCAGGTCGCTGTCTATCCAATTGACGCACGCGGCCTGATGGTTTCACCGGTGATGTCGGCGGCGTCTTCCGGCTCGCAGTATGCGCGCAACCCGGGTGCCATGGGCCGCGATCTGCGCAAGTTTTCCACCGATAACGCGAATGAGCACTTCACGATGCAGCGCATGGCCGACGATACCGGCGGCAAGGCGTACTACAACACCAATGGTCTGACCGAAGCGGTCGAAAAGGCGATCGATGACGGTTCAAACTACTACACGCTGACCTACTCGCCAACCGACAACCGGTGGAAGGGCGACTATCGGAAGATCGACATCAAGCTTTCGCAGCCGGGGTATCAGCTTGCCTACCGGCACGGATATTACGCTGACGACCCCAACTCCGTGACCAGCCCGGTGAGCAATGCCGCCGCACCGAACCTGGCCTCCGGGGTGGCCGAACCGGCCCGCGACCCGGGGCTGATCATGAAGGCGATGGCGCATGGTGTCCCTTCAAGCAGCCAGATTCTGTACAAGGTCCGCATTCTGCCCACGTCGGCCGGGACCGAGGACACGCTCGCCCCGGGAAATGGTGCGCCGACCACGGGGCCCAACGTTCCGAAGCCACCCTTCCGGCGCTTCAGCATTGATTACACCGCGTTGCCGGCAGACCTGACCTTCGGCGTGACGCCGGACGGGGTGCGGCATCTGCGCATGGAGTTCATCGCGCTGGTGTATAACCCCGACGGCGTGTTGATCAACCATACGTCGAGGGCGATCACCGCAAACCTGACGCCGGAGGGACTTGCGCAGATCCGGCACACCGGATTCCCGTTCCACCAGGAGATCAGCGTGCCAGTAAAAGGCGAATACAGCATTCGCGTAGGGGTCCACGACCTCGTATCGAACAAGATCGGCTGCAGCGAAGTGGGCCTCGCCGGGCTGATGAAACTTCCTCCGGTTTCAAGCCTTGAGCCGGCGGCCGCACCACCTGCTCCTGCTGCCGCACCAGCCGCACCCCCTAAATCTGAGCCGGCGCCCGCGCCACAGAAAAACTGACGGCATTCCGTCCTGTCGAATCGGATTGTCGCTGGCTGGCGCGGGCCCTGCGCGGATTGTTTATGCTGGTGGAGCGGGAAGATGGAGGCCCGGAACGATGCAATCCGGCCTCCCACCCTTCTTCGATTTCCGCCGCAAGTCGCTGCTGCGCGGCAATCTGCTGGTGCTGGTCAGCTTTTTTTCTTCCATCCTGCTTTCCGATTTCCCGCAGAGCCGCCCGACGCTCCTGCTGCTGCTGCCCGCCTTCGCAGCGATGGCCGGGACCGCGGAGACCGCTCGCTGCATGCGGCGGACGTGGGATTTCTATCACGCAGGCGTGGTCCTTTGCGTGTACATGGATCTGATGGCGGACTGCATGATTCTGTTCTTCCTGATCTATCCGTACGCGCATTTCCTTGCGTCAGCCACCTGAAACGCGAAAACGCGGTATACTCCGTGCAAACGCAAAGGGCCACGTAAAGGAGAAACATGATCAAAGGATTTCGCGACTTTATCCTGCGCGGCAACGTGGTTGACCTTGCCGTTGCGGTCATCATCGGCGCAGCGTTCGGCGCTATCGTCACCTCGATGACGACCAACGTGCTGACACCGCTGATTTCAGCGCTGGTGGGTGCGCCGAACTTCGAAAGCCTCGTGGTCCACGTGCCGGTGCTGCACGCGGTGGCGGCGCCCAACCCGCTTCCGCCCGGATATGTTCCGCCGGGTGAGATTCAGATTGGCAAGTTCCTGAACGCCACCATCGATTTCCTGATCAAGGCGCTGGTGGTGTACCTGCTGATTGTGGTGCCCATGCAGAAGCTGATGGCCCGCATCAACGGCCCTGCCGCTGTTACCACAAAGCCTTGTCCGGAATGCCTTTCGGAGATTCCGCTGGGCGCCACGCGATGCAAATTCTGCTCCGCGCCTGTGGCTAAGACCGTTTGAGACGGGTCCACGCTCTCGAAGCCAACCCCGCCACACTCCCTCCCCAGGATGGTTCTTCTGAAGCGTCTTCTCCTTGCTCCGCTGCTGCTCGCCGGCCCTCTGCTCTGCTCTTCTTTCGCCCAGCAGGAGGCCGTCCTCGGCTTCCGCGATTTCGCGCGCCAGGCGCAATGGGACAAGGCGTTCCTCGGTGTGCCGGACGCCGCCCTGGCCGGGCAGCACCTCAAAACCCTCACCAGGGTTCCGCACTGGGCGAGTTCGCCCGAAGACTACGACACTGCGCTCTATGTGGCGGAGAAGTTCAAGGCCGCCGGGCTTGAGACGCGCATCACGCCCTACAAGGTGCTGCTGAACAAGCCCGTGAAGGTGCTGGTGGAGGCCTTTGCCGCCGACGGGCGCAAGCTGATGTCCGGCCCCACTCCAGAACGCGTCGGCCCCGAATATGGTGGCGATCCGTTCCAGGACGACCCGCGCATCCTGCCCGCGTTCAACGGCTCTTCGCCCTCGGGAGACGTCACAGGGCAGGCCGTCTACGCTAACTACGGCACCCCGGCCGACTTTGCGCGCCTGGCCGCGCTGGGCGTTTCCGTCAAAGACAAGATCGTGATCGTTCGCTATGGCGCCAACTACCGCGGCATCAAGGTCTACGACGCGCAGCGGGCAGGAGCCAAGGGTGTCCTGATCTACTCCGACCCGGCTGACGATGGCTACTTCAAAGGCGACATGTATCCGCAGGGCGCGTACCGGCCGGAGACCGCCGTGCAGCGCGGCTCGGTCCAGTTTCTGCCCATCTACCCCGGCGACGCGACCACACCCGGCATCGCGTCCACGGTCGACCTCCCCGAGGCGAAACGGATTCCGGCCGACCGCATCCAGGCGAGCTGGCCATCAATCCCGGTGAATCCGCTTTCCTACCATGACGCCGCGCCGATCCTGCAGGCGTTGGGCGGCCGCCCCACGCCGAGGACCTGGCAGGGCGCCCTGGGCTTCACCTACCATGTCGGCGGAACCGCGTCGGTCACCGTGCACATGCAGCTGGTGCAGGACACGGCGCTGCGCACCATCTGGGACGTCATCGGCACCATCGACGGTTCGGATCCCGCGGAGAAGGAAAACTGGGTCGTCGCCGGGAACCATCGCGACGCCTGGGTCTTCGGCGCGGTCGATCCCAGCTCCGGCACCGCAGCGATGCTGGAAGCGGTGCATGGCCTGGGCGAATTGCTGAAGCAGGGCTGGCGTCCGAAGCGCCGCGTCGTCATCGCCAGCTGGGACGCCGAAGAGGAAGGCCTGATCGGCTCAACCGAGTGGGTGGAAGAACACGCAAACCACCTGAAGAACGCAGTGGCGTACTTCAATACCGACGTGGCCGTCTCCGGACCCGAGTTCACGGCCAACGCCGTGCCCTCCCTGAAGCAATTCCTGCGCGAGGTTACGCGGGAGGTACCCAGCCCGGCGGGTGGCAGCGTGTACGACGCATGGCTGAAATCGCAGGCGCACCGCCGCCCGGACGCTCCCGCGGAAGAGGATGCCGTCAATCCGGGGGCGAACGCCTCCCTGCCCGCCAGCGCGGCCACAGGGCAAGGGCCGCAACGCCGCGGCGACGCAATCCCCGTGAATGAAGTCGAGGTGGGCGATCTGGGCTCCGGCTCGGACTTCACGCCGTTCCTGCAGCATGAAGGCGTGCCTTCCACGGACATCGGCTCGAACGGTCCCTACGGCGTATATCACTCCGCGTTCGACAACTTCCACTGGTTCACCCGCAATGCCGACCCCACCTTTGTTTACCTGCAACAGCAGGCTCGCGTCTTCGGGCTTGAAGTTCTGCACATGGCCGACGCCGAAATCCTGCCATATGACTTTGAAGCCTATGCCGCCGAGATCGTCGGGTACATCGCCGGGGCCGGCGACCAGGCACGTCTGCGAAGGCTCCCTTTGGATTTTTCCGCTGCGGAATCCGCCGCGGCCCGCTTTGCCCACGCGGCGAGCGCGGTGCATACGCGGCAGCTCGCCGAGCCCGGCTCCTCCGCCGCCGCACTGAACCAGGCTCTGCGTGCCGCCGAGGAGGCCCTGCTGAATCCCGCGGGCCTGCCCCACCGTCCCTGGTATCGCCACACCATCTATGCGCCCGGAGAGTTCACCGGCTATGAGGCGGTGGTGATCCCGGGCGTGAACGAGGCGATTGACGCTCGCGACGGCGCTCGGGCGCAGGCCCAGATTGCCGTCCTGGCGGCGGCGCTGAATCGGTCCGCCCAGGTTCTTGAAGACGCCGCGAAGTAGCCGAAGCATTGGCAGAGGACACGAGAGCGAGGCTCCCCGGGTGCATCCCCCGTTCGGTGTAGGAGTTTCGGCTCCCGGTGGGATGTTATTCCTTTGGTTCCCGGGGCATTCTGGAACTCGGACAGACGGTTGCAACCACACCGTCCGCAGGAGATCCCCGTGATGCACGATCTGGTTGTTTCGCTTGTGTTTCTTTCCGTGGCCGTTGCGCCCGCCCTGCTCGCCGTTCGGCCGGAACATCACGGACAGGATCTCTAGTCTGCCATCCTTGCGCCGGTCCGTCCGGCGCGCCACTTAGGCCCTCCCCAACCCGTTTTGCCCCCACACGCAACTCCTCCATGCACGCCTTGAGCCGCACCCCGAACCGGGAGTGCGGCCTTTTTTTGCCCATGGTTTCCTCGAAGTTACATGCCAGGCGAGGGAGCCTTGGCAGCAATCGGAGCGGGCGTATCCGCCATCTTCAGGTTGCCGTCGCGCCGGCGCTGCTTGGTGACGAACGCATCGATAATCTGCGACGCGAGCTTGGCCGAGTTGTTGCCCCAGTTGCCGTGTTCCCACAGCACGGCAACGGCGATATCCGGGTTGCGCCGGGGGGCCATGCCCACAAACCACGCGTTCGGAACGGTGTTGTGTCCCTTGTTGGTGCGGGCGAGCGCGTCGTGCCCCATCACCTGCGCCGTTCCCGTCTTGCCCGCGAAGTCAATGCCTTCCAGATGCGCGGGAGCCGCCGTGCCCGTGGTCGTCACCGCGGCCATCGCGTCGGTGATGAGCTGCCAGTTGTCCGGCGAGAGCGTGATCGTCTTCTCGCCTGAACCCGGATAGGTATCATAAACCGCTGACTGCATCGACGGATCGATCTGCCCGGGAAGCACCACATGCGGACGATGCAGCACGCCCCCCGAAGCCACGCCGCCGAGCGCACGTGCAAGCTGGATCGGAGAGGCGGTGACCGCGCCCTGCCCAATGCCGACCGAAATCGTCTCCCCCGCAAACCACTTCTCGTGCTGCGTCTTCAGCTTCCAGGCGGTAGAAGGCACCGTGCCGGTCACTTCGTCCGGCAGGTCGATGCCCGTGCGCTGCCCCAGCCCGAGCGAGCTGGCATATTTCGCGATGGTGTCGATGCCTAGCCGGTTCGCGAGCGTGTAAAAGAACGTATCGCAGCTATACGGGATGGCGTTGTGGATGTTGACCGCGCCGTGATGGACGTCGCAGGCGTAGAAGTGCCCGTAGAAGCTCGCGCCGCCGGCGCAGTTCACATGCATATCCTGCGCGATGCCTTCCTGCAGTCCGGCGACCGACATGATGATCTTGAAGGTGCTTCCGGGCGCAAGCTGCGCCTGGATGGTCTTGTTCAGCAGCGGATGATCGGGGTTGTCGAGGATCGAATTCCAGTAGCTGTGGCTGACGCGCACTGAGAACTGGTTGGGATCGAAGGTCGGCCGCGAAACCATCGCCAGCACCTCGCCCGTATGCGGGTCGAGCGCGACGATGGCTCCGGTCTTGCCTTCGAGCGCCTTTTCGGCCGCCATCTGGATGTCGAGGTCGATCGAGAGCTTCAGGTCGTGGCCCGGGATAGCCATCACCTGGCGCAGCTCGCCCAGCTCTTTGCCATGCGAATTCACGATCACGTCGCGCGAGCCGTCCACGCCGCGCAGGTACGCGTCATAGGTGGACTCCACCCCGGAGCGCCCCACCACATCCCCCGGCTCATACGCCGCGTAGCGAGAATCGTTGGCGAGCATTTGCTCCGACACCTCGCCCACATACCCGATCAGGTGCGCGGCGAAACCGTCTGGCGGGTAGAGGCGGCGCTGCTCTTCCAGCACCTCGAGCTCCGGCAGCTCATTGCGATGAGCGGCGATAAATGCCTGTTCGTCCAGCGTAATGTTCTGCTTCAGCGGGATTGGCTGGTACTTGGGCGCGGCAGCATAACGCTTCAGCGTAGCCTCGATCTGCTCCGGCGCGATATGCAGCCCGGCGGCGATCATGGGCAGCTCCGCGCCCGCGTCCTTTACCTGGTCGCGGAGCAGGTAACAGCTCGTGGAGCTGTAGTTATCGACCAACAGACGACCTTCGCGGTCGAAGATGCGCCCCCGCGGGGCGAGCACCGGCACCTTGCGGATGCGGTTGGCCTCAGCCAGCGAGCGATAGTTGTCGACGCCCAACACCTGCAGCCGCCACAAGCCCGAGCACCAGCACGGCCAGCACCGCCACGATCAGGTACTGCGTCGCGTGCAGCTTGGCGGGCGAAAGCTTTTCTTCTCGGTCGAGGTTGGGAGGGGAAGTCATGCGGAGTCGGCAGTCGCCCGTTATCACCTGTTAGTAAAGACGATTCAGGTCCATTTTAGTCCGGTCCGCGAAGCAGACTGACAACCGGCCGCTGAGAACTGACACCATCAATCTCTTTGCTTGGTGCGATCCAGCAGCGCAAACAGCGGGACCGCGACCAGCGTGTTGAAGAGCGCGCGGTAGAGCTCGTGCAGCCACAGCGGCTTGTGGCCGCCCATTCCCAGCAGAAAACGCTGTATCCCAAAAAGCAGCGCAGACTGCAACAGCGAGAAGACGAAGTTCATCAACACTCGCGTGGTGATGTTCTCGACATCCACCTGCAGCCCGATGGACGATGCCGCGTAGCCGATGAGAGTCTTGGCGATACCGAAGATGCCGATCGGCTGACCCGTAAGCGCGTCCTGCACCAGCCCGATCGAGGCGCCGGTGAGAGCGCCCAGTATCGGGTTGCGGCGGCCGACCGCGAAGAAGATGACGGCGATCAGGGGCAGGTCCAGGATGCTGAAGCGCGAGAAAACCACCGGCACGAAAGCCTGCAGGAGAATCAGCACAAAGGGCACGCCCAGCGTGACCGCGGGGCTGAACCGGTACTGCTCGAACTCACTGCGGGATGTATAGGATCGGGTCGGCATAGGGGCAGGGATCAGGGATCAGAACCAAGTACTCGAAGCTACTGTTCCCCCTTCGGTTTTGGTGCGCCAGGCGTCAGATCCGCGGCCGGCGGCGCGGCTCCGGGCGAATAACGGTCCGGATGGAGGACGGGCTTCGGTTTGGGCACGAGGCTGGTGGAGTTGTCCGGCGGAGGCGTGGCTTCGGACGCGTCGGTACCCGCCACAGCCCGGGGTTCCTGACGCAGGCTGGGCAGACGCCCCGAGCCGAAACTGTCGCCGCTTCCGCTCCCACCCGCAGCCGGCACCGGGCTCCCGGAGTCCGCCTGATCCGGCGGGGCGCTGTCCGGGGCAGTCCCCGTTACCACCAGCACATCTTCCAGTTGGTTGAGCTTTACCGCCGGGTTGAGGGTAATGGTGGTGTAGGGCTGGTGCACGGGGTCCAACGCAATCGATTCGATGGTTCCCACCGGCAGCCCGCGCGGAAACACCCCATCGCCGCCGGAGGTGAGCACCGTCTCGCCGGGCTTGATACGGGCATCCGGGGTCAGGTTGTTGATCACGACTCGCCCTTGCGGCGAGCCACGAAGGATGGCGTGAATGCGCGTCGAAGCGAAGACCACCCCCGCGCCGGAGCTCTGGTCGTTGATGAGCAAGAGCTGCGAGGTGGTGGGGAAGACATCGCGCAGCTTGCCGACGATGCCGTCCGGCGTAATCACCGCCATGTCCGGCTTCAGCCCGTCGCGCGCTCCTTTGTCGAGCACCAGGACACGCGACTGATCCGTGCCCGAGGTTCCGATGACCTGCGCCACCACCGTCTGCGCCGAGTAGCTCTGGCGAAAGTTCAGCAACTGTCGCAGGCGCTGCGCCTCCAGGGCATCCTCGGCGAGCGCCGCGCGCTGCAGGCGAAGATCGTCCAACTGCTTCTTCAACTCGGCATTCTGCTGTCGCACGTGGCGCAGGTCGACGTAGCCTGACCAGGCGCTGCGGAGGCCGTGCCCGCTTGCGTGCGACATCTTTTCGAAAGGAGCGATCAGCGCCAGCGCCCACAAGCGCAGCAGCCGCACCTGCGCGCCGTCCGGGTGGAGGGGGTCGGCCGGGCGGTGAATCTGCGTCGCCAGCGCGATGGCCTGCGCCAGCAGGATCGCGATCAGCACCAGCGCGTTCTTGAAGCGTGAAAGAAAAGGTTCCATGCGGCGGGCGTTCCCCTCCATTATCAGGGTTGCGGCGGCCCCTGCGCGACCCCGCCACAGCCCGGCGGCACCTTTGCACTAAACTCAAGGAAGTGATCTCCTGCCGCAATCTGCTCTGCCTGCCTCTGCTGGGCGCCACGCTTCTGTCGACCGGCTGCCGCCGTGCCGGCTTTCCCGACTACCCGGACGGCGTGCGCGAGTTCGCCTACGTGGCCAACAATGCCGGCAATACCGTGACGGTGCTCGACCTCCTCTATCTGCGGGTCGACCGCACTCTCAGCGTCGGCAGCGCGCCGGTGGCGCTGGCGGCCAACCCGAAGCGCGATGAGGTCTACGTGGTGAACGCGCAGCCCGGTCAAAGCTCCGGCTCGATCTCTGTCATTGACACCACCAGGAACGCCGTCGTCGCAAGCATTCCGGTGGGCCGCAATCCCGCCTCCATCTCAGTCGACCCGTCTGGTCAGCGCGCCTTTGTCGCCAATACAGGCTCGAATACCGTCAGCGTGATCGACCTCGAACAGCGCCGGCAGATCGCCTCAGCCGCAACCGGCGACCGCCCCGATGCAGCGCTCATTTCGCCTGACGGACGGACGCTCCTTGTCCCGAATCGCGGCGGGGGGAGCGTCAGCGTCTACAGCATCAAAATTGGAACGCCGCAGCCGAAGAGCAAGGTCGCCACTTCGGCCTACTTTCCACCCGAACCGGTGCTGCGCTCCACGTTTCCGGGCTGCCCGGGCGCGATGTCCCCGGTCATCCTTCCTGATTCGTCGAAAGCGTTTGTCGCCTGCAGCGGCGCGCGCCAGGTGATGAGCCTTTGGCTCGCAGCCGCGCCGGAGTCGTGGGCGGCGAAGCAGGATAGCAGCCTGACCTCCGACCACCTGCTCGCGCTGCTCGATGTCGGCCAGAACCCCACCAACCTGACGCTGAAGCCCGACGGGGGCGAACTGTTCGTCTCCAACCGCGACTCCGACTCGGTCTCCGAGATCGCCACGCAGACCAACGAGGTGGGATCCACCTACGCCATCGGAAACCATCCCGCGCACGGCGTCGTCACGGGTGATAACAGCGCGCTTTGGGTGTCGAATGTCGGGGCGGAATCGATCTCGCTCTACTCCATTGCCGACGGCAAGTTTCTATCGAGCATCCGCACAGGCATCGCGCCCGACGCGCTTGCCTTTGCTGACAACGAACAGCTTCTGCTCGCGGCCGACACCCGCTCCGGGGACGTTGCCGTCATCCGCACCACCAGCAAGCTGGGCCCGGCGCTCTTTACCATGCTGCCTGCAGGGGGCACGCCGGTGGACATCGTGGTGAAGTCCATGGCGGCCAAAGCTCTTGCCGCGGAGTAAGACGGATACCGGAGAGGGCTACAGGTCCAGCATCTCCTCATCCACATAGCACCATCCCCAGTGTTCGCCGCGCTCGATGCTGCGCATCACCGGGTGCGCGGTGGCGTGGAAGTGCTTGGTGGCGTGCTTGCCGATGCTGGAGTCGCAACAGCCCACATGGCCGCACACCAGACACTCGCGCAGGTGCACCCAGCGCATTCCCTGCGCCAGGCACTCGACGCAGCCGTCGCCGGAGCGCTTCACTTTCCTGTTGATCTGATCCAGATGCGTACATGCCATGGCAGAAGCCCTCCGCCTACACCCTACACCCTGGACCAGGCTTTAGACCCGGTTTTCCGCCGGGCTTCGAAGCCGCTCCCGCAGGTCGCCGGCGAGCTCGACCAGGTGGCGCAGCTTGGGGTGCAGCGAGGCTGGCACCGCCGGCTCGCGCAGCACCAGTTCACTTTCAAGAAGCAGCCCGGTGACCGTCGTTTTGAGTTCATTCTCAAGCTCGAGCGCAGCCGCCCGCCGCGCATTGGCCTGCTCCCCCTCGCGCCGCACCAGCGCCGCCTTCACCTCGCGCCCCAGGCGTGCGCAGCCGGAGATGGCAAAGTTCACCTGCAGCGGCATCGCGAGACCGGCGAGAACCCAGACCTGGTCCGCCCACTCCGCGTTCCCTTCCACCAGGCTTTCTTCCACCACTACCACGCCGAACTCCGATTGCCGCAGGGCGGCCAGGGCAGCCCCGCGGCTCGCTGCGACCTCAACCTCCAGTCCCAGTTGCGCCGCGATCGCCCGCGCACAGGCAGCCGCTCCCTCCATGGTCGAAATCATCAGGACATTTCTGCTCATGTGCTTCCTCCTGACCTGCTTTCGCACTACGCCTCGTCTTCCAGCCCATCCGAAACCCCGTACTCCTTCAGCTTGCGATACAGGGTTGTCTTGCCTATGCCCAGCAGCCGCGCGGCCAGCAGCTTGTCGCCTTTCAGCTCGCGCAAGGTGCCGAGGATAGCGTTCCGCTCCATCTCCGCGATCGATAGGATGCGTGCCGTCTGCTCTTCGGCGGGGGGCTGCTCCGCAGGACGATGCAGTCTCGCCTGCAGCGCCGCATCATGCAGTTGCGTGGGCAGGTCGCCCATGTGGAGAATCGGCCCGGAGCTGAGCGCGCAGGCGCGTTCGACCGCGCTTTCAAGCTCCCGCACGTTGCCCGGCCAGCTATAGGAGACCAGTGCGCGCAGGGCGTCGTCGGAAAAACTGTGGGCGATACCGCTTTCGCGCTGATTCCGCTCCAGAAAATGCTGCGCCAGAAGCGGGATGTCGTCGCGCCGGTCGCGCAGCGGAGGAATGCGCAGATTGACGACGTTCAGGCGAAAATAAAGATCCTTCCGAAAACGTCCGGCCTCCACCATGGCGGCCAGGTCGCCCGAAGCCGACGCCAGCACCCGCGCAGCGAGGGGCAGGCCATGGCTTCCGCCCACGGCATACACCATCCTCTCTTGCAGGGCCCGCAGCAGCTTGGCCTGGAGATCGAGCGAAAGCTCCCCGATTTCGTCGAGGTACAAGGTGCCGCCGTCGGCGGCCGTAAGCAGGCCATCCCTGGAGTGGGTCGCAGGCGTCTCGGCGTCGCCCAGGAACGCACCCTTCACATAGCCGAACAGTTCGCTTTCGATCCGCTCCGGCGCCAGCGAGCCGCAGTCCACGGGCACAAAGGGCTTCGCAGCATGGGGCCCGTTGAAGTGGATGGAACGCGCGACCAGTTCCTTGCCGCTGCCGGCTTCGCCCACGATCAGCACCGGATGCTGCGTGTGCGCGACTTTGGACAGGATGCGGTACAGCTTTTCCATCTCCGGCGAGCGTCCGATCAGGTATCCGGATCCCCTGGGATGGCGCAGCCGCTCGCGCAGTCTGCGGCTTTCCACGTCGAAGTGGGTGCGCTCGGCGGCTCGTTCGAGCACCGTTTCCAGCTCTTCCAGAGCGAAGGGCTTGGTCAGGTAGTCCCCGGCGCCTACGCGCATGGCTTCCACGGCGTTGGCGACCGTGGCGAACGCCGTCATCACGAGGACGGCAGTGTCGGGATGCAGCAGCTTCACTTCCTCAAGCAGCGCCAGTCCCGGGCCGGATGCTTTGAGGTCGAGCAGCATCAGATCGAACTTGCGATGCTTCAACAGGTCGCGGGCCGCGTTTACATCCTCGGCGGTGACCACCACGAAGCCCCTGCGCCGGGCTATTTCGCCGCAGGCATTGCGCACGGCGGTGTCTTCGTCGACGATTAGCAGATGCAGCGGCGGAAATCCATCCACAACCGAAGTGAGCACGCTCCCTGCGGACGCACCAGGGAGTGTATCGACAGCTCCGGCGGCCCGGGCCACCGGTCCGGCGGAGGAATGGCGAGCCTGGGGAGCAAACCTGGCCGTTCCAGGGTTCCACGGAGTGGTCATGGCGCCTCCTGCAGGAGACAGCCACGAGTTTCTAAAGGCATCGCCGGACAACGAGGACCGGCACAAACGATCTTGGAGGCTGATGTACTGCTCTGAGTAGCCCGCATAACTGTGTCACTCAATCTAACCTAGCGTTGAACGATTCGTGAAATATCCCAATTTGAAATTTTGCCGCATTCCCGTTTCGGAACTGTAATCATCAAGAGCCAAGTGTCGCAGAAGGGGAAAAGATCGATGAAGCTTCCGCGACTTCGAGTCGCCCATGCCCTGCTGGCGTTGGCCGCGTTGCTGGCCGTGCTGCCGATGCTGGTCAGCGGTCCTTCCTGTGGGCATGACTTCGACTTCCATCTGCTGAGCTGGTTCGAAGCGGCGAGCCAGTTCGCGCACCTGCACTACCCCCGCTGGGCATTCACCCCAGCGTGGAACGCCGGCGAGCCTCGCTTCGTCTTCTACCCGCCGCTCTCCTGGATGCTCGGAGCGCTGCTCGGTCTCCTGCTGCCCTGGACGCTGGTGCCCGCGGTCTTCACCTTCCTTGCGCTGACGCTGTCGGGTCTTTCCATGCACCGGCTGGCGCGGCGCTACGCCTCTCCCGCAGGTGCGCTGCTGGCCGCAACCCTGTATCTTGCAAACCCCTACATGCTCTTCACGGCGTACGAACGCACCGCCTACGGAGAACTGCTCGCGGCCGCGTTCCTCCCGCTGCTGTTCGATGCAGCTCTGGCCGAAAAGGTCCGCGTGCTGCCGATTGCACTGGCCCTGGCGCTGGTCTGGCTGAGCAACGCGCCCGCGGCAGTGATGGCCAGCTACGCCCTGGCGTGGGTGATGGCGCTTCGTCTCGCCCGCAACATGCCGTCCGCTTCCCGCCTGCGCATGGCGGCGGTGGCCGCGGGCGGCGTGGGTCTGGGACTGGCGCTTGCTGCTTTCTACATCCTGCCGGCCGCGTACGAGCAGCGCTGGGTCCAGGTGAACATGGCAGTGATTCCCGGCATGCGGGTCTCGGACCATTTCCTCTTTCATCGCATGGGAAGCCAATCCTTCGACGATCTCTTCCATGACTCGGTTGTGCGCACCGCCTCGCTGGTGGCGCTGACGATGCTGACGGCGCTCGCCGTGGCTCTGCTGGCGGCGCGCCCCAGGGTGAGCCCCGAACTGCGACGCCGCATCCTCCTGCCACTTGGGACGCTTGCGGCGTTAATCGCATTCCTGCTCACTCCGCCCTCGCTCTTCTTTTGGAATCACATTCCGAAGCTCGCCTTTCTGCAATTCCCGTGGCGTCTGACGGCGCTGCTCGGCGTTGTGCTGGCCTCCTCGGCGGCGATTGTCTTCAGCCGCTTAGAGCGCGTCTCGTTCGCGGCGATGCTCAGCCTGTTGCTGGCTGCGGCCCTGGTCTTTGCCGCCTGGCGGCTCTTCCACCAGTCCTGCGATCCGGAAGACAAGGTCGCGCCTCGGATGGCGCAGTTCCTGCACACCGACGGCACCGAGCCCACAGACGAGTACACCCCGTCCGCGGCCGATAACGACTCCCTTGGCCACGCCGACCCACCATACTGGCTTGCGCCTGCTGATGCTCTCAACGCACCGCCGCCCGCGCCCTGCGACCATCGCCTGTCGTCCGGCTGTCGGCCGCTTACCCACCTCGAACTCGACGAAACGCGCCCGGCGATCCTTGTCCTCAACCTGAGACAGTACCCCGGATGGCAGCTTCGCCTGAATGGGCGAATCGTGGCGCCGGCAGAGCCTGAACGGGAAGACGGCCTGCTTTCCGTGGCCTTGCCGCCCGGGCACGACGTCGTGGACGTTCTCCCCCATCGCACGCCGGATGAGACTGCGGGTCTTGCGCTCTCCGGGCTGGCGACGTTGCTGGCGGCCCGATTGGGACTGAAACTGCGCCGCGACGCCGCCGCATAGCCCGGAAGCCCGCCACTCCATTACACTCCCTCTGTCGCAACAAATCTTTCGCAAAGGCTCACCCGATCATGCCCAACACTCCCGGCCAGCTGCCCGCTCCCGACACCCTCGTCAACGTTCCGCGCCTGATCACCGCCTACTACGCCCTGCATCCCGACGCTGTCGATCCCCGCCCAGCGCGTCGCCTTCGGCACCTCCGGCCACCGCGGCAGCTCGTTCCTCACCAGCTTCAACGACGACCACATCGCCGCCATCACGCAGGCCATCGTCGAGTACCGCACGGGCCAACCGCATCGCCGGCCCGCTCTTCCTCGCGCAGGATACCCACGCGCTCTCGGAGCCCGCCTTCTCACACCGCGCTCGAGGTGCTCGCCGCCAACGAGCGTCGATGTGATGGTCGATTCGGCGCTGGCTTACACGCCGACGCCGGCGCTCTCGCACGCCATCCTGACGCTACAACCAGGACCGCATCGCGACGACCTGGCCGACGGCATCGTCATCACGCCCTCGCACAACCCGCCCGAGGATGGCGGCTTCAAGTACAACCCGCCCAACGGCGGCCCGGCCGACACCACCGCCACCAAGTGGATCGAAAACCGCGCCAACGACCTGATCGCCGCCAGGCCTGCGTCCGAGCGTCAAGCGCATCCCCTACGCGCAGGCGCTCGACCGCCGCAGACCACGCACCGCCACGACTACCTGACCGCCTACTGTCGACGACCTCGCCAACGTCATCGACTTCGACGTGCTGCAGAACTCGAAGCTGAAGCTCGCGGTCGATCCGCTGGGCGGCGCCGGCGTCTACTACTGGCCGCGCATCATCGACCAGTACAACCTGTCCGTCGAGCTGCTGAACCCGCACGTCGACCCGACCTTCCGCTTCATGACCTGCGACTGGGACGGCAAGATCCGCATGGACTGCTCTCAGCCCGAATGCCATGGCGTCGATGATCGCGAACAAGGACAAGTACGACGTCGCCTGGGCCTGCGATACCGACCACGACCGCCACGGCATCGTCACGCGCTCCTCCGGCCTGCTGAACCCGAACCACTATCTTGCCGTCGCCATCCAGTACCTGTTCACGCACCGGCCGGAGTGGTCGGCGAAGGTCGGCATCGGCAAGACGCTGGTGTCGTCGAGCATGATCGACCGCGTGGCCAAGGGGCTCGGCCGCCCGATGCTCGAGGTGCCGGTCGGCTTCAAGTGGTTCGTCGACGGCCTGATCGATGGCTCGCTCGGCTTTGTGGGCGAAGAGTCGGCCGGCGCGACGCTTCCTGCGCCGCAACGGCAAGGTCTGGACGACGGACAAGGACGGCCTCATCATGGGCCTGCTCGCGGCCGAGATGACCGCGCGTCACCGGCAAGGACCCGGGCCAGCTCTACAACGAGCTCACCGCGAAGTACGGCGCGCCGGTCTACCAGCGCATCGACGCCGCTGCGACCAAGGAGCAGAAGGCCAAGCTGGGCAAGCTCTCGCCCTCGCAGGTGACGGCCACGACGCTTGCCGGCGACCCGATCACGGCCATCCTGACCGAGGCTCCCGGCAACCACGCCGCCATCGGCGGGCTGAAGGTCACCACCGACGAAGGCTGGTTCGCCGCCCGCCCCTCCGGCACCGAGGACGTCTACAAGATCTACGCCGAGAGCTTCAAAGGCGAAGCCCACCTGAAGCAAATCCAGACCGAAGCCCAAACCCTCGTCACCGCCGCCATCGCATAACGACAGCGAGTGCCCTGCCCGCGGAAAGCTCGTAAGATTAGCCCAGAGGTCATCGCCATGCAATACACCGCCGAGTGGGATACCGAGCCGCAACTCAAAGCCATCACAGATGCCGCACAGACTGGCCCCGTGGTCATCCGTCACGATCAACAGGATGTAGCGGTGGTCGTCTCCATCCAGCGGTACGAGCGTCTGCGCCAGTCGGCAATCGATGAGTTGGAGCGGCTCTGCGACGAGATTTCCGACAGGCCGGAAGCCCGCGGCCTCACGGACGAGAAACTGCAGGAGCTACTCAAGGATGATTGAACGCCCGCGATTCGTGAGCGACACGAACATTCTCGTGAGTCGATTTCTCTCAAACACATCCGTTGCATCCCAGGCACTCCGCTTCGGCTATCGTCAATTCGATCTTCTGAGTTCCGAGGAGACTCTGAATGAGCTAGGGGATGTTCTCGCACGCCCAAAATTCGATCGCTTTGCAAGCCATGCCGAAAGGCAGCGCTTCGTCCGGCTCATTCGGCGTGTCTCCGAGATCGTCAAATCCATCCCTCCCGTTGAGGCTTGCCGCGATCCAAAAGACGACAAGTTTCTATCCTGGCACTGGCCGGGGAAGCGTCGCTCGTGCTCACGGGAGATGAAGATCTCCTCGCCTTACACCCGTTTCGCGGAATCGATATCCTAAGTCCACGGAAGTTTCTCGACCGCTTTCCCGGAGCAAACCCATGAACCGCCGCACGCTTGTCCAGTCCCTCGCCTCCGCCGCCTTCGTCCCTGCCCTGGTCGACAGCGCCGCCCACGCGCAGGAGATCACGCCCTCCACCGTCTACGAGCTGCGCATCTATCACCTCAACGAGGGCAAGCTGCCGCTCATCCTCGAGCGCTTCCGCACCCGTGAGACCAAGATCTTTACGCGCCTGGGCATGCACAACGTCGCCTTCTGGACGCCAATCGAAGGTCCGCTCGCCGGCAACACCCTCATCTACCTGCTGCGCCACTCCAGCCGCGAAGCCGCCCGCGACGCCTGGGCGAAGTTCAAGGTCGATCCCGAATGGGTCGCCGTCAAAGCCGAGAGCGAGAAAGACGGCCCCTTCATGCAGAAGGCCGACATCACCTTCCTCCAGCTCACCGACTTCTCGCCTAAAATATGACGTTCTCCCCCACCGCCCTCACAGCTTAGGCGAGAAGTCCGTCAACGCCAGGAAGGTGCTCTCGGTCTTGATTGTCAGCTTGCCGTTGGCTTCGCTCGCCGCCCGCGCCTTCACCCACTCCGGGTCCGTCTGGAAGGCTTTCCAGCGCAGCGTCGCCTCTTCGCGGCTCGGATACTTCAGCAGGTAGAAGAGCGTCCTGCCCTTCAGCTCGCCTTCATCCACCGGAACCCAGTAGCCCACGCTGGTGATGCCATGCTTGGTGAACAACGCCATGGTATGGTCGCGAAACCGCGCCAGCAGCGCGTCCAGCTTGCCTTCCGCCGCGTGATACACCCGCAGCTCAAACACCGCCCCCGACGCCTCCTGCCCTCCGGCATCCACTGTAAGCGCCGCCGCCACCGCCGCCATTCCCTGCAACATCGCCCGTCTGTTCATAGCCGCCATTCTAGACCGCAGCCCCGCACCATCGGCAAGCGTTGCCCTCTGCCTTGCCCGCGCCTTCAGCTTCGACTACCCTTGCGCCATGCGCTTTCCTGCCGCTCTCCGCGCGTCCGCGCTTGCCGTCAGCCTCGCCGCCGCAACAGCTCACGCCCAGATGCCTGGCATGGACATGCAGCACCATCACCACGACGACGCCGCCACCGAAAAGCTCGGCGACGTCCACTTCCCCGTCTCCTGCGCCCCGGCCCAGCAGGCGCCGTTCGAGCGCGGCATCGCGCTGCTGCACTCCTTCGGCTACGTCGAAGCCGAAGCCCAGTTCCGCGCCATCGCCGCCGCCGACCCCGCCTGCGCCATGGCCCACTGGGGCATCGCCATGAGCCAGTTCCAGGAGCTCTGGGGACGCCCCGACGACAAGCAGGCCAAAACCGGCGCGGAAGAGATGACCAAAGCCCGCGAGCTCGCCGCCCGCACCCCGCAGCCCACCCCGCGCGAACTCGCCTACATCCGCGCGCTCGACACCTTCTTCTCCGAAGACCCTAAGGGCTTCCAGAAAGCCGCCGACGACTACGTCTCCGCCATGGCCGCCCTGCACGCCAGCTTCCCCGACGACACCGAAGGCGCCGCCTTCTACGCCCTCGCGCTGCTGGCCGATGTCGAGCCCACCGACACCTCGCTCGTCAAGGAACGCAAAGCCCTCAGCCATCCTCATCCCGCTCTTCAACGCAGCACCCCGAGCACCCCGGCCTCGCCCACTACATCATCCACACCTGCGATACGCCCGCACTCGCCGCCGACGGCCTCGAAGCCGCGCGCGTCTACGCCAGGATCGCGCCATCCTCCGCCCACGCCACCCACATGCCCGGACACATCTTCGCCCGCCTCGGCATGTGGCCGGAAGATATCGCCTCCAACGAAGCCTCCGTCGCCGCCTCCGAAAAATCCGAGGCCATGCACCAGCCTGGCGCCGCCCACCAACTCCACGCCGATGAGTTCCTCATCTACGCCTACCTGCAGGTGGGCGAAGACGCCAAGGCCCGCGCCCTGACCGCGCAGATCGGATCCATCGGCCAGCGGATGGAAGCCATGCCCGGCATGGACGACATGAAACACGCCGGCCGCCACTTCGACAACCAGCTCCGTATCATCGACCCCATGGAGATGCACGACTGGAAGGCGCTCGCCGCCGTCCAGCCCGCTCCCGGATCAAGCGCGACTGACAGCTTCGATATCTGGTGGGGTCACGCCATCGCCGCCGGTCACCTCGGCGACAGGAAGCTCGCCGGCAACGCGCTCAAGGCCTTCGACAAGGATCTCGACGCGCTCCGAAAGTCGCCCTACGCCGAGTACGCCGATCACATGCTCATCAAGCGCAACGAAATCGTCGCGTGGAAGGAGTTCGTCTCCGGCCACAACGATGCCGCGCTCGCCGCCATGCGCGCTGCGGCCGACAAGCAGGACCTGCTCGGCCAGGATGAAGTCGATATTCCCGCCCGCGAGATGCTGGGTGACCTCCTGATGCAGCTCCACCGCCCGCAGGAAGCGCTCGCCGAATACAAGACCGCGCTCAAGCTCAGCCCCAATCGCCTCAACGGTCTCATCGCCGCCGGCCAGGCCGCGCAGGCCGCAGACAACATCCCGGAGGCCTCCACCTTTTACGCCCAGGTCGCCCGCAACACCGTCAACGGCAAAGACGTCCAGCGGGCGTACGTCACCGAGGCCATCGCCTTCAACGCGCCACATCCGGCAGTCGCCAACCGCTGAGGCCGCTTCAGCGAAGCGACCCCGGCACAGCTGCCGCCAGGCGAGTTTCTTGCCCGCCGCCGCTCTTTGGGTTACCGTATCGTCACTCCCCAATTTGCTGCCTCCGGAGCGCGCCATGCATATCCTTCTGCGCATCGTTCTTGCTGCCGTAGCCGTCGTCGCGGTCGTGGTGGTGATCGCTTATGCTGACGGCGCCACGCTGCCGGTGAATCATAGCGTCCGGGTGAGCGGCACGGTCAACGCGCCGCCTGAAGCAGTGTTTGCGCGCATCCTCGATATCGCCAACGGCGCGGCCTGGCGGCCCTGGGTGAAATCTGTCGAGGTGCTTCCGCAGGACAACGGACGTGACGCCTGGATCGAAGTTATCGGCCGAGGCGAGAGGATGAAGTTCCTCGCACTCGCAACCACGCCTGTCGACGCCGCAGGCAGGGCCACTCGCGTGGTGGAGACGAAGCAGCCCAGCTATGGAGGAACCTGGACTTATGCACTTACGCCGGGCCCTACGCCCGGCACCACGACCCTGACCATTACCGAAGACGGGTATTTGAATCCGCCGATCTACCGCTTTATCATGGCGCATATCATGGGGCCGACAAAGAATTTGAGTGAGTACCTGTCGAACATGCAGGCCGCCGCGAACAAGTGAGTTCGCTACTTGCCATCTGTGGGCGCGGGCTGCTTCGGCGCGAAGCTCGGCACCACGCTCTTGCCCGCAGGCTCGCCGATCACATCGGGGCCAAGCTCCACCTGCGTCCGCACTAAGGCGTCCGCCACCATGCGCCCGAACACCTCCTGCCCATGCGCGTTCAGATGCGTGCGATCGAGCGTTGCTGCCGCACCGTTCTCCGCCTTCGCGTCCGCATGCCCGGTCGCGTCGAACCCGTCCGCCTGCTCCTGCGTCATGTGGTTCAGCAGCGCGGTCGACATCGCGTTCAGGTCGATCGACCGTGATGCCAAGCTCCGCACCCACCTTGCGCGTCGCCTGCGCGTAATCCTTCAGGTCCTCGACCACCTTGCCGTCCTTGAACGTCCTGCGCGAAAGCGACGTCACCAGCACCGGCACCCCGCCGATCGCCCGCACATCCGCGCAGTACCGCTTCAGGTACGTCTGGAACGATCCATCCGCATCCGTATGCAGCTTCTCCGCCGGCTTCTGGTCGTTGTGCCCGAACTGGATCAGGTAGTAGTCGCCCTTCTCGTCCAGCGCCTTCTTCCACGCGCCCTCGTCGCACGAAGCTCTTCGTGCTGCGCCCGTTCAGCGCCAGGTCGACGCAGGTCACGTTCGGCGTCATCACCTCGCAGAACCCCGGCCCCCAGCCGCCGCCCGTCGCCACCGTCGAGTCGCCCACCAGCACGATCTTCACCGGCCCGCCGTGATCCCGATCACCTTCATCGCCTTCACGCCCTCAGGCGGCAGCACCGCCGGCTGCGGCAGCACATACGGCTTCATCTGCCGGCACGACCTTGCCCAGGTCCACCGCCACCATGCGCCCGAAGACGATAGCTGCCCGCCCAGTCCAGGTGCGTCTTGTCGAAGATCGTCTTGCCGTCGTCGTCCTTCTTCGTGATCGCGAGCTTGTTGCCGCTTGCCTCGCCAATCTTGTCCAGATACGCGATGCTCTCCGTCTGCAGATCGATCAGCGGCACCTTCATCTCCGCCGCCACCTTCTTCATCGTCGCCGTGTGCCCGCTCAGGTCGGAGTGAATCTTGCCATCGGCGCCGAAGTACCGGCGCGTCAGCGGCGTACACAGCACCGGCTTGATCCCCGCCGCGCGCGCCTCCGTCACAAACCGGCGCAGGTTCGCCTCGTAGTCCGCCATCGAGACCTGCCGGTCGTTCTCGGCCTTGCCGTCGACCTTCTCCATGTCGTTGTGGCCAAACTGGATCACCATGTAGTCCGGCTTCGTCGCCAGCGCACGATCCCAGATGCCCAGCTGCGAAACGTCTTCGTGCTCGCGCCGCCGCGCGCCATGTTCACGCAGTCCACCTCCGCGGTAAAGTTCGCGCAGAAGCCCCGCCCATAGCCCGCATTGTCGGTCTGCGTCGAGTCCCCGATCAGGTCCACCCGCACCTTCGTGCCCGGTTTGCGCACCGCCGCGGTAGCCGCATCGAAAGCGCGCTGCGGATCACCCTGCGCAGCCGCCACACCAGCCAACACCACACCCCCGAGCAAGCCCGCCACGATCCGCTTCATCCCAAACACCTCGCTGGCCAATCTTACTCAATTTGCGGTCGGCCGCTCCATGTGGTCGATCACCAGAGTCTCCACCACCGCCTTGCCTGCGTGGATCTTCAGGCCAAGGTCGTCCAGCGAGAACTCCGGGCCGCCTTCGGCACCCGTCCCGAAACTCATCTTCATCACTAGGTCATACCGCCCGGTAAGCCCGGTCTTGTCGACCACTGTCTGCCGGATGCTTGGCAACTGCGACAGCAGCGTAGCCAGCGAAGCCATGGTGACGCCATACAGCTTGACCCCGCCGGCGCCCGGCACCATCACGCCTCCGCCCGAAGGCAGCTTCATGCCCGGCGGCGGCTCGGCGGCAGGGTCGGTCTCCTTGAACTTCGGGCCGCCCTTTCCAATCTCCAGCAATTGCACGGAGCTGTCCTTCGTCTCGCGATGCGCCACCAGCTTGCAGCGATCGGCGAATGCTGCCTCCAGCATCGCCGGCAGCATCACCGCTCGCTGTGCAGGATTCTGCCATGCTGTTTGGTCCGCTTCAGAGACCTTGGCGTCAATGTCGTAGCGTTCGCGCATCGCCCAGTCCGGCAGCCCGGTAATCTGATCGGGCGTGAAGAAGGCCGCGCCTGTCGTGGGCACAAACGCGGTCAGCAATGGAAGCATAAGCGGCAGATTTTTGGCCTGGTAGCCATCTGCGGTCGGACCATATACCAGCGCCATCATGGTCGGTGTGGTCATGGCCGTCTTGTTTTCGCGGATCGACACCACGTCGAAGACCATCGGCTTCGACGTTCCCGCCGCGTCGGGCGCCTTTGCCCCAGTTGCCTGTGCCCGGAGTGGGCCCGTGGGCACCAGCAATCCTCCCAACAGTATCCAAGCCGCAATTCGCATCGCACACCTCGAAGCCATCTTACGCAATCGCCCTCATACCCCAGGTTCAGCGTCCTGTATCGGAAAAGCATTTACCGTTTCTTTGTCCGATAACCGTCCCCAAAGCGCCACCCGGGTTGACACGCGTGTTTTGATGGGCGAAGACTTAGGGCCAGAAGGGAATCACATGACGACCAGGCTCGCGCCAGCTCAGCAAGATACCGCAACTCCACCGACCACGAACAAGCACCTCATCCGCTGGGTGGAGAAGATGGCCGACCTCTGCCAGCCCGCGCGCATCCACTGGATCGACGGCTCGGACGAAGAGAACGCCTGGCTGTGCAGCAGCTCGTCGACGCCGGCACCTTCACCAAGCTCGACCAGGACAAGTGGCCCGGCTGCTTCTACGCCCGCTCCAGCCCCAACGACGTCGCCCGCGTGGAAGACCGCACCTTCATCTGCTCGCTCTCCAAGGACAACGCCGGCCCCACCAACAACTGGGAAGACCCCTTCGTCATGCGCAAGAAGCTGAAGGCGCTCTTCAAGGGCTGCATGCGCGGACGCACCATGTACGTCCTGCCCTTCTCCATGGGCCCCATCGGCTCGCCCATGTCGCAGATCGGCGTGCAGCTCACCGACTCCGCCTACGCCGTCGTCAACATGCGCATCATGGCGCGCATCGGCGCGCCGGTCTTCGCCGAGATCGACAAGGACGAGAAGCGCGTCGTGCCCTGCATGCACTCCGTCGGCGCGCCGCTCGCGCCCGGCCAGCAGGACGTTCCCTGGCCGCAGAACGACACCAAGTACATCGTCCACTTCCCCGAGACGCGCGAGATCTGGAGCTACGGCTCCGGCTACGGCGGCAACGCGCTGCTGGGCAAGAAGTGCTTCGCCCTGCGCATCGCCTCCAACATCGCCCGCGACGAAGGCTGGATGGCCGAGCACATGCTCATCGTCGGCGTCGAATCGCCCGCCGACGCCGCCGGCAAGACCGAAAAGACCTACGTCGCCGCCGCCTTCCCCTCCGCCTGCGGCAAGACCAACTTCGCCATGCTGATCCCGCCCGCCGGCTTCGAGGGCTGGAAGGTCTGGACCGTCGGCGACGACATCGCCTGGATCAAGCCCGACGCCACCGGCCAGCTGCGCGCCATCAACCCGGAGACCGGCTTCTTCGGCGTCGCGCCCGGCACCAGCGACAAGACCAACCCCAACGCCATGGCCACGCTGCGCGCCAACACCATCTTCACCAACGTCGCGCTGTCACCGAGAACGGCGTGCCCAACGGCGACATCTGGTGGGAGGGCATGACCGACACCCCGCCCGCCGAAGCGCTCGACTGGCGCGGCAACCCCTGGACGCCCGACATCGCAAGACCCCCGCCGCGCATCCCAACGGCCGCTTCACCGCGCCCGCCTCGCAGTGCCCCACCATCGACCCGTCGCTGGGAAGACCCCGACGGCGTGCCCATCTCCGCCTTCATCTTCGGCGGCCGCCGCCCGACCACCATGCCGCTCGTCTTCCAGGCCTTCAACTGGACCTCCGGCGTCTACATCGGCGCCACCATGGGCTCGGAGACCACCGCCGCCGCCGGCGGCGCAGTCGGCAAGGTCCGCCGCGACCCCATGGCCATGCTGCCCTTCTGCGGCTACCACATGGGCGACTACTTCCGGCACTGGCTGCGCATGCAGCGCGAGCTCACCGCCACGCCGCGCATCTTCCACGTCAACTGGTTCCGCAAGGACGCCGACGGCAAGTTCCTCTGGCCCGGCTACAGCGAAAACATGCGCGTGCTCAAGTGGATCGTCGACCGCGTGCGCGGCCGCGTGCGCGGCAAGGAAACCCCCATCGGCTGGACGCCCCACTACGACGACATCAACTGGGACGGCCTGGACTTCTCCGACGAGCAGTTCGACGAGCTGCAGACCGTCGACCGCGACGCCTGGAAGCAGGAAGTCATGGGCCACGAAGAGCTCTTCCTCGCTCTCCACGACCACCTGCCGCCCGAGATGATCTACGAGCGCGAACTGCTGATCTGCCGCCTGTGAGAGCCTGCGGCATGATTCGCTTCCTCCCTCTCTTCGCTGCCGCTGCGGCCTGCCCGTTGCTGGCGCAGAGTTCTACGTTCGACCTGCAGATGGCCGGTCACAGCATGGGGCGGGACAGCTACACGCTGTCCAAAGCGAAGCAGGGATACAAACTCTCCAGCCGCCTCAGCTACCACATCAACGGGGTCGAATCGGACATAAGCGATGAATTTCGCCTGGCCGACGATTACCACTACCTGGAAGGCATCTCGTCGAACGATGCCATCCAGATGCGCACCTCCCTGGTTCCGAACAAGGCGCGCACCGACCTGACCATCGGCATGACGCAGGGTGGCGCGCAGGACTCCCACCATCTGGCCATCAAGCCGAATTTCGTGCTGCTTCCGAACTTCGACGCCGGCGCCGCGCAGGCCGTTCTGCTGCTCGCAACCACCCATCCCACCCCGGACGACCTCTACGACGTGGTCGTTCCCGGTGCGGCTCCCAGCCATGCCCCGGGGGCGGGCGCGGGGCCACTCCCGCCGCCGACGAGGCCTCCGGCAGTCAGCAGGCCGCCGGAAATATGGCGTATGACGCCCACTGGTCAAAGGGCCGGGACGCCGCCGGCACCCTCGACGGCAAGCCCGTGACGGTCCACACGTTTCTGCTCACGGCCGGAAGAAACACCTGGACCTTCTATGCGGACGAAACCAACACCCTGATGCAGCTTGAAAACTCGATGGCTAAAGCCACGTACGTCCGGGCCAAGTTTGTTCTCGGCGCTGTGGATTGATCGCAGGCAGATTTCCGCGATTTCCACGAAACCCTTGAGGCAAATTGCCCGTCACAACCCCTTGACGCTACCCGGGATCTTCCGTATTCTGTTCTTTAGAGCATGGCTCCTCGCGCTTGCGTTGAGTCGAGCCGGCCCTAACGAAGTCCACCCACTTCGTTGCTTTACAGGAATAGCCACGCATCAGCCCCCACCGCGCTGCGTGGCTTTCCCTTTTTAACCGCCAATGCCCTCGTACGGAAGGAATACGCTGAAAATCGTGCCGTGATCGCGTGCACGCTGCGAGCTCCGCACCCGGACCGTGCCTCCATGCTTTTCGATCAACTGCTGGCTCACCCAAAGGCCCAGCCCGGTGCCGGTGATGCCCTTGGTGGTGAAGAAGGGTTCGAACAGCCGCTGCTTGGCGGTCTCGTCCATGCCGCAGCCGCGATCGGCCACCGTGACATGCACGCCGCGGACGCCGCTGCGAGGGTGCGCGCACTCCCACAGCCGCAACAGAATTGTGCCTCGCTCGGAGCTCGCATCGAGGGCGTTGCTAACCAGGTTGGCGAAGACCTGGCGCAGCTCTCCGGCAAAGCCCAGCATCCGCTGCGTCGGATGAAACCGTCGCTCCACGCTGACGCCAGCCTGCTGCAGCCGTCCCTGGAAAAGAACCAGCACCGAATCCAGCACCTCGGCAAGATCGACCTCGGCGCGATTCGTGCTTTGCCGGTAGAAACGAAGCATGTGGGTCGTAATCTCGGAGACGCGCTGCAACTCGCTTTCCGCCGCATGCACGTAGTTCTTCGATTCCGGACTCATCTGCTGGTCCAGGCGCAGCAGGTAAAGCAGGTTTGTCACCGACTCCAGCGGGTTGTTGATCTCGTGCGCGATCGAAGCGGCCATTCGTCCTGTGGCCGCCAGTTTCTCGGTCAGGCGCAGCTTGGCTTCGGTCTCGAGCCGGCCAGTGATGTCGCGAAAGAAGGCGGCAATCCCGTCTTCGCTTGGAAACGCATGCACCTCGAACCACTTGTCCAGAGGCGCCGGGTAGTATTCCTGGAACTGCACGTTGACGCCTTCGTACATGGCCCGGTGGTACTGCTTCCAGAACTCCTTGCCAACTGCATCGGGGAACATGTCCCAGATGTTGGTGCCCAGCAGCTCGCGACCGGCGCCGATCAGAGTCTGCGCATGGCCGTTCAGAAACGTGAACCGCCACTCGCGATCGAGCAGAAAGACGGCATCGGTCGTGGCCTCGAGCATGGCGGAAAGGCGCATGCCCTGCTGGCGCACATGCTCGGTCTGCCTGCGCAAGTCACCGACCGCACCTTTCAGCCGCTCCGTCTGGTGCAGCGCGGCCTCTTCGAGCGCCGGGATCAGCAGCCGCAGCGTGGCGATCTCGCTGCGCAACTGTTCCTCCTCGAAGCCTCGCGCCCGGGCTTCGCCGCTCTCCGCTCCCGCTCCCACCTCGGAGGCAAACACCGGCCCGCGCGAGAACGGAAGCAGCGCCAGCTTGACCCCTAATGCAATCGTTCGGAAAAGATCTGCGGTCTCCCGGGGAATCGGCACCCGCGAGAACATGATGACTGCAAACAGATCGCCCGAAGGCAGCAGGCCGCCAAACCCGAGCACCGACCGGACGCCTGCCGAGCGCACGAAGCTCTGCGCCGGAATCGAGGGCGCATCTTCGGCATGCTCCACGTGGAAGACGTTGAAGGCATGCTGCTCCGCGTCGAGCAGAAACTGCGAGTCCGGGTACAGAGCCGACTCGATCTTCAGGCCCATTTGCTGCAGCAGCGCGGCGATCATGGGCGCGCGCTCCACAAAATCGACGCTTTCCAGCGGAATCGCCGCGTGCCCCTTGGATTGCCGGCGGTCATTCCATTCCGGCGCCTCGCCGGAGGTGGCCAGCAGCGTCAGGCAGGGCATCTGCGGGTCGGGCATGGCGGCGCCGGATTCCAGGAGCCGCCGCGCCTCGGCTTCCAGCTCTGCCGGAAGCTGCCCGAATCTCGTGGTTTTGAAGCAGCGCACCAAGGCACAATTGCGGTAGCCGCTTTCTTCGCTCACCATCGTCTGTTGCAGCATGGAGACGATTGCCTGGGCGGCTTCTTCCATGCTCAGGGCGGCTGTGCTCACCTCGCGCAAAGCCCGTCCGCACTCGATCATGTCACTCAAATCGAAGTGCGCCAGGTCAAAGTAGCGCGCAGAGCTTACAGGAACGAGCGGAAGCCCCATAGTTCCCGTCCGCGGAGTCCCCGCCACCTCACGGGCTATGGCATGTTGCAGCTCTGCATCGTTCACTGACATTCCGGTCCGGACTCCAGGTTTTCACCTCAAAATGAATGCAGAACCCTCTGCGGCTGGGCGAAGAAGAAACGCGTGTTTTGGCGGTCAGATTAGATAAGATGCAAAAACCGATGGCTACGTCGCCGTTCTGGACGGTTCCGGAACATGCGGGCAAACGTCCGCTGACGGATAACCCATCGAGCCTCCGCGTAGACTAACCATACGTGCCGCTTTCTTCCCCAAATACTGCGCCGGCCGCTGAAGCCGCCGCGCCGGCTGTCACCTCCGGCTTCGCGCCCTTGCGCATTCCGCTCTTTCGGGACCGCTGGATCGCTTCGACCATCTCGTCGGTCGGCACCTGGATGCAGGACACCGCCGGCACATGGCTGATGACGGTCCTCACCGCCAGCCCGCTTCTTATTGCCCTGATGCAGACCGCGGCCTCGCTGCCCGTGCTGCTGTTCGGCCTGCTCGCCGGAGCCACTGCCGACATCTTCGACCGGCGCAAGCTGCTGATCTTCTGGCAGGCGTGGATGCTCGCTTCCGTCGCCATCCTCGCCGTCCTTACCTTCCTCGGACACATCTCGCCCTGGGCGCTGCTCGCGTTTACCTTCCTGCTCAACATCGGCTCGGCCATGAACAACCCGGCCTGGCAGGCCATCGTCCCCGAACTCGTCCCGCGCGAGCTGATCCCGGACACTGTCTCGCTCAATGCCGCCTCCAATAATCTCGCCCGCGCTGTCGGCCCCGCACTCGGCGGACTCATGGTCGCCGCCTTCAAAACTGCGCACACCGGTGCTGGCTCCGTCTTTGCGCTCAACGCCGTCTCGTTCGCCGGCGTCATCTGGGTGCTGCTGAATTGGAAGCGCACGCCACTGTTCAAATCCGCGCTGCCGTCGGAGCGTATCGCCGGATCCATCCGTGGCGGTCTACGCTACGTACGTTACTCGCCGCAGTTGCAGGCCTCGCTCATCCGCGCCTTCGGCTACTGCTTCTTCGTCTCCGCCATCTGGTCGCTGCTGGCGGTGGTCGCGCGGAAGGACATGCGCCAGGGCCCGCTCGGCTACGGCATCCTCAACGGCTCGCTCGGCATCGGTGCGCTGCTCGCCGCTACCCAGCTTCCGCGCATCCGCCGCCGCGTCTCCGCCGACACCATTCTTCTTGCCTGCACGCTCTACCAGGCCTTCACCCTGCTGGTCATGGCCTTCATTCCCAGCCCCTGGGTTGTGATCCCCGTGCTCGTGCTGGCTGGCTCCGCCTGGACCAGCACCATGTCGTCGATCAACACCTCGGTCCAGCTTTCCGTACCACCCTGGATCACTGCGCGCGCGCTGGGCAGCTACATGATGACCTTCCAGGGAGGCATGGCGCTCGGTTCCATCGCTCTGGGGCTTCATCGCCGAACACTCGCAGACGAAATACGCGCTCGCCGCCGCGTCTGCCGGCATGCTGCTGACGCTGCCCGTCGTCCATCGCTTCAAGATCCTGCAAGGGGCTACTCCGGACTTCAGCCCACACCAGTTCCGCCGGCCCGCACCGGAACTCGTCGGCATCGGCAGCAACGGCCAGACCGCACTGGAAGCCGATCTCCATGAAGGACCCGTGCGCATCTCGATCGAATACCGCATCCCGCTCGAGTGCTACGCCGACTTCACCCACGCCATCCACGAGCTGCGCGACGTTCGGCTGCGCGATGGCGCCCTCCGCTGGGGTATCTACCGCGACGCGGATGACCCCACCCACCTCAACGAGACATTCCTCATGGAATCCTGGCTCGACTACCTGCGCTCCCGCGAGCGCACCACCGCCGCCGACACCGCCATCCGCGATCGCGTCTTCGCTATGCACCGGGGCGACGCCCCACCCCGCGTCACCCACCAGGTCTACGCCCGCGAACTCAGTTGATGCGCTTCGGGCGGAACCACTTCGCAACTCCACAATCTCCAGATCTTCAAGTGGCATTCATCCGTTGAGGACCGTCCGACGCCTAAAACCGGGAAAAGCAACCTACTTTACCCCGAGGCTTTCGAGAATGGTCCGTAAATTTCTTGCCATCGCCATGTGCTCCACGCTGGTTCTCAGCGGCTGCAGCACCGATATCCCCGCTTCCTCGTTCACGCCGACGACGACGCCCGCGACGGTGATCACCCCGACCACCAGCGCGCAGGCCATCAAGCACGTGCTCGTCATCTTCGGAGAGAACATCTCCTTCGACCACTACTTCGGCACCTATCCCAACGCAGCAAACCTGCCCGGCGAACCCGCCTTCCCTGCGGCGTCCGGCACCCCGACTAATATCTCAAATTACAACGCAACGCCCGCGCTGCTGACCGCAAACCCGAACCTCAGCGCCGTCAACGGAGCGAGAGCCACCAATCCCTATCGACTGGCTCGCACCCAGGCCGGGACCGCAGACCAGGGTCACAACTACGCGCCCGAACAGACCGCTTTCGACAACGGGAAGATGGACATGTTTCCCCTCTCGGTGGGCACAGCCGACACCGCTTTCTGCCGATCGACCACTCGCTCCATGGCTGCGGGCGCGAGTTGCCAGAAGTCCGCACCGTCGCCCACCTGCACGGCGCCCGCGTGCCTTCAAAAGATGACGGCTACCCACTCGACTGGTTTGCCTGCGGCCACGCACGCACCTGCAACTACCCGCTGCGGCAGGATGCCGCCACGCTTTGGTATCACGATCACGCCATGGGCTTGAATCGCCTGAACACTTACGCCGGCCTCTTCGGCATGGTCTTTCTGCGCGACGAGGTGGAAGACTCGCTCAAGCTTCCCGGCGGACCGCACGAAATCCCGCTCCTGCTCGCAGACCGGCTTCTCACAGCCGACGCCCAGCTCCTGTATCCGAGCTCGCCTGATCCCGAACACCCCTGGGTGCCGGAGTTCGCCGGCGACGCCATCCTGGTCAACGGCAAGCTCCGCCCGTTCCTCGAGGTGGAGCCGCGCCCGAGGCCGGCGAGCGCGGCTGGAAGGATCTCGTGCAGTGCCCGCCGGGGATGATCACGCGCATCATCGTGCGCTTCGAGGGCTACCCCGGCAAGTACCTGTACCACTGCCACATCCTCGAGCACGAGGCCAACGACATGATGAGGCCGTTTGAGGTCGTCGCCTGAGCGGACGAGAGCCGGAAAGCTTCGCCACTCGCTTCTGCTAGAACGTGCAGCTGGGTACGCTGCCCGGCGTCGACCAGGTGGTCGTTGTGACTCCCGTCCCTGTCGGCACGATGCTGGATTGGTCAAGCGCGATATTCGTGTACTGCGTGGGAGCGCCCCGCCTGTGCCGTTCGCATCGAGGCTGATGTACGCCAGGTTCGCAGAGCTCGGCGCCGAGGCGCTCCAGCCGTTGAATTGCGAGTAGGCGCCGGAAACGGAGTTTGTCGCGAGCAGTCCATTCACGACAATATCGGTAAAGACCGGGTTACCAGCCGCACCGCTGCAGGTGTTCGCGTAGTTTGTGTAGAACGTGATCAGGTGCTTCACCTGCGTCATGCACGTGTTCTGATAGGTGACCTGCTGCACCGTTGCCGCGCACGACGGATCGATCTTGATGACAAGCCCGTTCGAGGAAGGCGACGGATTGCCGAACTGGTCGTTGCCATAGACGTAATTGTTCAGGAACAGTACGTTCGATACGACGTAGTTCGGAATACTGCCGATCGACAGCCCGTGCGTTCCGTAAAGCCGGTTGTTCGTCACCGTGATGTTTGAAGCAGTCGAAGAGTTCGTCTTCACCGCCACGCCGTCGTCGCCTGCGTTGATGATGGAATTCGTCACGGTCGCATTCGTCAGACTATCGAGGTCGATACCGTCCGCATTCGGCCGCGTCGCCGGCGTCAGAATGGTCACGCCCCACACTGTGATGCCGTTGCCTCCCTGGATGTAGAGGTTCGGGTAGATCGACTGCGCCAGCGTCACGTTGTAGATGTTCAGGTTCGTGCTCGGCTTCGCCTCGACCAGACGCGTCGATGAGCCGGTAATCAGGTCGCCGCGCCCATCCACGGTGCCCGGCCCGTTGAGCGAAGAATTCGCGCCGAGGATATACACCAGGTACGACTGGCTGCTGTAGCTCGCGCCGCCATAAAGCGTTGTCCCGGATCGATCGTCAACCCTTCACCGTTGAGCGTGATCTCCTCGGAGAAGAACGCATTGTTCGCGCCGGAGCTCGCCAGCTCGACCGCCATCCCGGTGTTCTTGCAGGCGGCCGAGTTCAGCGCCGCCTGGATGCGTGCGGTATCGTCGCTCGCCGCCGCGGGAGGAGAACTCCTTTGCGATGTCCCGAACTGCGCTGTCAGCGTCGCGCAGATGCCGGGATAGCTCGGCTGCGTGACCGTGCGCGTGTCGCCCGTCGCGTAACTGACCGCGGTGGGAGCCACGGTGATGCCAACCGAGTTGGACGCGCCACTGATCGCCGTGCTGGTCGCGCCAATCGTCACCGGCGTGGGAGGGTCGTCGGCCGGCGCCATGTAAAGCCCGGCACTCGTAATGGTGCCCTCCGCGGCCGAACCTCCGGCGACGCCATTCACCGTCCACGTCACCGCCTGCGAGCTGTTGCCCGTCACGACCGCGCTGTACTGGCCCGTCTGGCCGAAGACGACGGTTGCGGGTCCGCTCACCGTCACCGTCACCGGCTGCACCTGCACGCTGGCCGAGCTCGCCGCCGTGCTCGAAAGCACGCTGGTCGCGGAGAGGGTCACTGTCTGCGCGGTGTTGGCCGAAGGCGCCGTATACAGCCCGGTGGCCGAGATCGTCCCGACGCTGGCGTTGCCGCCCACAACGCCGTTCACGCTCCAGGTCACGTTCTGGTTCGAGAACGCCGGTCACCGTAGCCGTGTACTGCATGGAGGCCCCGACATACACGCTTAAGGGGCCCGAAACGCTCACCGTCAGCGGCGAAATCGGCAGGCTCCAGTTGGCCGGACATGCGCTCAGCGTGGGCAGGAAGGGCGGCGAGGCCGGCACCAGCCCGTAGATCGTGCACACGTTGTTCGTCGGGTTCTTGACGATGTCCAGCAGAGCGCCGACGACATCCGTTGGGGCGGACCCGCCCTGCGGAGTCGCCGCCGCAAACAGCTGCGCGCACGGGCTTCCGCTTGCTGTGCTTCCGTCCGAATTGATGCAAGGCGCCACCGCGTCGCCGAGCGTGTCGATCTCGTAGCTCGAGGCGTAAGTGCTGGGCGGCAGCGTCGGGCCCGGCACGGTGCCGGTTGAGGTATTCACATACTCGTTGACGGTCGCAAAGCGTTGACCATCTGCGAGGCGTCCGCTGAGCCCGAGGCGACAGAGGCGTATCCGCTCATGTACGGGGCGAGCGCCGCAATCGAACCCACCGTCGTCAGCTCGTTCACGAAGATGTTGGTCGACGAACTGAGCGACGAGCACGGCCCGAGGGCCGCCATCATGGTCAGCGCCTGGTTGTTGGTTCCCGCCGACAGACCTGGATTGCCGCCTCGCGCCACCAGGTACACCTGCGCATTGCTCGGGCACGTGTATTGCCCGGTAATGTGAAGAAGCCCGCCGGCAGCGTGTTGAAGTTATTGCCCGCGTTTCCGTTTCCGTCCGCCGCATTGCCGCTGCCATCGCTGGTGGTCGCGGTGAGAGCGATCAGCGGGGTCGCCGCCGTGCCGTCGCCGCCCGTGCCCGCCGCATACAGCTGAATCGTTGCACCGGTCACCGGCTGCTGCCCGCCATGGACTGCGCCCATCAGCTTCAGGCTATGCGCTGTTGCCACGCTGACCGGGGCCGTGCCGCAGCCGGCGAGCCCAACGGTCGCAATGGCAAGGGGAAGAAAGAGGGTGGGAAGCGAGAAAGCGGTGGCCCGGATGCGGAACTTCATGGAATGCCTCGATTGCGTACGCGGAGTCGTAGAAAACTCTACAGATTTGGTACGACCACTGGCAAATCCAATCTTGGCGTGGAGCTTAGCCGTGCAGCTTGAAGAATCCTCCGTCGAGAGGATAGTCGCAGCCGGTGATGAAGGCTGCCTCGTCCGAACACAGGAAGAGCGCCAGGCTGGCGACCTCCTCGGGCGAGCCCATGCGACCGATCGGCTGCGCCGCGGAGAGCTTTTGCAAACATCTCCGCCTCGCGTCCGGGGTAGTTCTTCGCCAGATAGCCGTCGACGAATCCCGTATGCACCCGTGCGGGCGAGATCGCGTTGCAGCGGATCTTCTGGGCGAGAAAATCCCGCGCGATGGAATAGGTCATCGCCAGCACGGCGCCCTTGCTCATCGAATAGCTGAAGCGATCGGCGAGCCCGCTCGATGCGGCGATGGAAGCCATGTTCAGGATCACGCCTCCGCCCTGCGCGGCCATGCCTCCGACCACGGCGCGAGAGCAGTGGTACACGCTTTTGACATTCACGCTGAACACACGGTCGAAGTCCGCTTCCGCCGTGGTCGCCACCGTGCCGATTCCCGCGATGCCCGCATTGTTGACCAGGATATCGACGCGCCCCAGCGAGGCGAAGACGCGGTCCACCTCGGCTTGATCGGCAACGTTGCACACATGTGCCTCCGCCCCCGGGAGCTTCGCGGCAGCTTCGCCGGCGGCATCCCCGTTGAGGTCCAGAATGCGAACCTTTGCGCCCGCCTCTGCCAGCGCCGTTGCGATTGCCAGCCCGATGCCTGTCGCCGCTCCGGTCACCACCGCCGTCCTGCCGTCCAGCCTGAACTTCATCCGTCGTCCCCTTTGAGCGCTTCTCTCTGCCCCGAAGAAATTGTAGCCGCAGACCTCTTACAATGAGTGCGACTGGAGTCTGCGAAGTGAATGTCACCCCTGCCGTCATCGCCGAAGTCGATCTGATCGGGGCCGCCCAAGCCGCGCGACCGCCGCTTCCTCGCTCGCCGCGCCCGATTGTCACCATCGGCGCGGGAGGCATCGTCCGCGCCGCCCACCTGCCCGCCTACGCCAAGGCCGGCTTCCCGGTGATCGCCGTCTCCGACCCCGCGCCCGGCAAAGCCGAGGAGCTTGCGCGCGACTTTGGTATCGCGCACCACTTCACGTCGGTCGCCGACGCGATTGCCTTCGCGCCGCCGGACGCGGTCTTCGATGTGGCCGTGCCTGCTTCGCAACTGGGCAACATCCTCCCGCTTCTGCCCACGGGGGCAACCGTCCTGATCCAGAAGCCGATGGGCGAGACGCTCGACGAGGCGCGCGTCATCCGCCACATCTGCCGCACGCGCGAGTTCACTGCGTCCGTGAACTTTTCCTTGCGCTACTCGCCCAACAATCTGGCTGCCGTGGAGCTGGCGCGCCGCGGATACCTGGGCGAGATTCACGACCTCGAAATTCAGACCCGTACCTACACGCCCTGGCAGCTCTGGACCTTTCTCGCGACCGCGCCGCGGCTGGAGATTCTGTACCACTCGATTCACTATCTCGACCTCGTGCGCTCGTGGTTCGGCAACCCGCGCGGCGTCTACTGCAAGACGGTCCGCAACCCGCAGACACCTTCGCTGGCGCCGACCAAGTCCACCATCCTTCTTGACTACCCCGACAAGCGCGTTCTGGTCGCCACCAATCATGGACACGACTTCGGCGACCGCTTTCAGCACAGCTTTGCGCAGTGGGAAGGCACCGGCGGCGCCGCCCGCATCACAATGGGCCTGAACCTTGACTACCCGCACGGCAAGCCGGACACGCTCGAATACGCGCAGCGCGGCGACCCCTCGAAGACATGGCACCAGCTCCCGGTCTCCGGCGAAAACTTTCCCGACGCGTTCATCGGCACCATGGGCGCGCTGCAGGCTTTTGCTGAGGGCTCGATCGACACACTGCCGTCGCATTTTGAAGATGCTTTTCAAACCATGGCGCTGGTCGAAGCCTGTTACCGATCCAGCGAGCGTCCCGCCGAGCCACTCCCACTTGAATGATCCGCCGAAGCGAGGCGCAGCGAAGGCGAATGCGGTAAAGATTACGTCTTCAACGGACCCGTCCATGATGCAGTAACCGTCAGAGCCTGAAGAAATTAGCCAGCTACCATCAAAACAGCACTTCAACCGCGAACTCGAAGCCACAACGGAGCTAATCTCAATGCGTCTCGCCACAGTCCTTCTCGACGGCCGCCCTACCCCGGGCCTGCTCGCCCGTAACCACAAGTCCGTGTACCCGCTGCGCGGCTTCGACGACACCCTCGACTTCCTCACCGCCGGGCCGGACGCCTGGAATATTGACCGCGAAGAGCTCGCCGACCCTTCGCGCTACGAGAACTTCCAGCAGATCCTCGCGCCCATCGCGAACCCGCCAAAGCTGATCTGCATCGGCCTGAATTACAAGGATCACGCCATCGAATCAAATATGGAGCTCCCGAAGACGCCGGTCGTCTTCACCAAGTTCTCGAACTCCATCGTCGGTACCGGCGCCACGGTGGTGCTGCCCAAGGCCTCCACGCAGCCTGACTTCGAGGCCGAGCTCGCCATCGTAATCGGGCGCGGCGGACGCAACATCGCCGCGAACGACTGGAAGCAGCATGTCTTCGGCTACACGATCATCAACGACATCAGCGCCCGCGACATTCAGCTCGCTACCTCGCAGTGGTCGCTCGGCAAGAGCTTCGACACCTTCTGCCCGATGGGTCCGGCCATCGTCTCCACCGACGAGCTTGGCGATCCGCACGACCTGCGCATCAAGCTCTCGATTAACGGCGAGTATCTACAGGATTCCAACACCGACCAGCTTGTCTTCAAGACGGGCGACCTCGTTGCTTATCTTTCGAGCATCATGACGCTCACGCCGGGCGACATCATCTCCACCGGAACGCCGGCGGGCGTGGGACTGGGGCGCAAACCTCAGCGCTGGATCAGACCGGGCGAAACCATGACCGTCGAGATTGAAGGTATCGGCGAGCTGGTCAACCCCACGCGCGCCGAGTAGCTGCCGCAGATTCTACCCGCATGCGCGACGATCCTTGTGGCATCCTTACGCATGCCCCAAACCTCCAGCCGCACGCGCTTTCGCTGGCCCGTGTGGACGCTCGTGCTCGGTGCTGTTGTTCTGGTCCATGTCCTTCTGTTCGGGGTTGTCCACAACGTGGTCGATATGCGGCCCTGCCTGGTGCATCTGCCCGACCCGCTTTTCCGGTTCGTTCCGCTGGACGAGCGCTGGAGTCTTATCTCTGTCAGCGGTTACGGGCTGGTTGCTGCGATAACGGTCGTGCTGCTGTTTGTCCAGGCATTTCGCGGGTCGGAAGCGCCTGTCCTGCGCCTGGGCCTGGGGCTTGTGGTCACCTCCAGCCTGCGCTCGGTGACGCTGCTGCTGATTCCTGTCTGCCGCGCATCGATGGCGCTTGGCTCGGCCGCTCCGCTCCGCTTCGTCAGTTTGCGGGACCCGCATTTTTACACGCTGGGCATGCGCGGCTTCGCGGTCAACGACCTGGTCTTTTCCGGACATACGGCCTTCTTTCTGCTGCTGCTCTTTGTCATGCGCGACTGGCCGCGGGCGGCCCGATTCGCGCTCGCCGCCTTCACTCTCCTGATGGTGTACGCGCTGCTGGCCACGCGCGAGCACTACACCGTGGATCTGCTCCTTGCTGTGCCGGTCGCGGTCTTCGCCGATCGAGTTGCGCTGTGGACCCTTGCCCGCACTCCCACACGCTAGACGCGTCCGTCCAGAATCCTGAGAAACGGCTGAGAGAACAGCTTCCGTTTTGGCCCTGCACGTGCGTGTTGTCGACGCGACAGGCCTTACCGCTGGCGTGAGCCAATCCGGCCTCCTGATCACAGGAGTTCTCGATCGTGAACATGACTTTGTCTCACCGTCGCGCTGCTCTGCGTCGTGGAGTCGTCCTAATCGTTTCGTTCATTGTTGCGCCTGGCGCCGTGGCGTCCGCTCAAACCAGCGGCACTGCGATTCCGACTTTCACGTCATCGCAGTATGCTCCCTATGCCGCCGGGCCGGGCCTGCTCCGTGCCGGGAAGCCAATGACGATCACCGGCCGCATGCTTCCGCCGGATGCCACTGGCACGGTCACCTTCACCGTGGACGGGGTGACCGGCGCTCCCGTCCCGCTGTCCACGCAGACTGTGCGGGATTACGATGCGTTTGGCGATTCTTTCACCGCCGGAGACTACCTGGCGGACCCGCAGCAGCGATTTCCCTTCCTGCTGGGCTCCGCACTCAACCTCAACGTGACCGACCTGGCCATCCCCGGGTCTGCCGCGTGCGACGTGATGCCGGCGGAGATCTTGTTCCTCAACACGGGGAACATCGCCGACCGAACATCCGTTTTATTCGCTGACGACCGGCACGGGCGACATCGCGCTGTTCGGAGTGGGAGCTCACGAGGACACCTTCAACCTTTGCCACCAGGCTGCGCTCAGCTGGCTCGGCATTCCCCGGGAGACCAAGGTCATTGCGGGCGATGCGGCTGCGGCGATCACGGGGGGCGCGTGGACCACCTCCGCACTCTCCTGGAACGGATGCTGCCTGGAGGCGCTCACGACCTCGGCTGCGGGGAGCAGCTTGCGGTTCACGCTCAGCAGCTCGGGCAGCGCCGCGTATCTCTGGTACCAGCTTCAGCCCATGCTGGATGGCGTTTTCACTGTCTGCGTCGATGGCGGAGCGCCATCGGCACCAATCTCCACGCGCTACTCCACCGTCTCGAACCTTGTGTCGTATGGCGTTTTGCGGCTTCCCGTTTCAGCCGGAACTCACACGTTCGATGTTGTTGCCGTAGGCGGTACGGTAGGCGTGCTGGGCGTGGGCTCTGCGCGCTCTAGCGCGCCGCTTCCCACCGTGCTGGCGAGCGAAGTTCCTCCCAATGCGAACCAGAGCAGTTCGGACATCGCCGAATACAGCGCCGATGCGCAGTCGAATGTGACGCAGCTGCGCGCCGACGGTATCGACGTCCGATATGTTCCGCTCTCAGCCTTCTTCACAGCGACACCGGCCAACACCATTGACGGCGCGCTTCCTACGGCGGCCGGAGCGGCGGAGATTGCGCAGGCATTCGCCGACGCGCTTGGATCGTCGGCCGAGTACCTCAACGATTCGACCAGCCTGGCTGCTGCGAGCCTCACCCTTGCCTCGCTGGGTGCGGGCAAACACCAGGTCGACATGCACTACTCGGGCGATAGCCGGTACGCCGCGGCCGACGCAGCTTCGCAGGTGTTCAGCATCTACGATGGCTCGGCAACAATCGACCTGAACCCGAGCAGCACAACCATCTCCCAGGGGACACCGCTGACGCTCACTGCCTCGGTCGCCGACGCGTCCGGAGAGGTCGAGTTCTATGAGGGGACCTCCGCCGGCAACGTGCTGCTGGGTGCGGCGTGGCTGGGTGTGAACGCAGCGGGCAGCGCAGCGTTCACGCTGCCCGGACTGACCGGCGGACAGCACACCTTCATGGCCATCTATCGCGGAGACTCTCGATTCGACGGCTGCTCCAGCGCAACCGTCTCCGTCAGCGTCACAGGGCCTGCGACCATGACCAGCCTTTCAGCCCCGGCTACGCGCTTTTCGTTCGGAGATCCCGTTTCGCTGACCGCCTCGGTGAGCCCTGCGTCCGCTACCGGCAGCGTTTCCTTCCTAGATAGCGGGGTTCTGCTGGGCCAGGCGATCCTGAGCGGGGGTAACGCCTCTTTTTCCACCTCCGCCCTCAGCACGGGAATCCACCACCTGACTGGCTCCTACAGCGGAAGCTCGACGGAGAACTCCTCCGTGAGTCCGGAGCTCAGCCTGGAGATCGACTCCGGATCCTCCACTGTAGTGCTCGGCCCGCTCGCGTCGCCCCTCGCATACGGCACCAGGCTCGCGCTGCTGGCCACCGTCTCACCTGCCGCGGCGACCGGGTCTGTCACTTTTCTGGACCGCTTTATCGCTTCAGGTCAGCCTGCCGCAACGGCTGTGACGCTGGGAGAGACTGCTGTCTCAGGCGGGAACTCCACACTCGCACTGCCCGACCTGCTCCCCGGCACCCATAGCATCAGCGCACTCTACAACGGAGACGGCGACTACCTGCCCGCAACCAGCAGCACCCACTCGACGCTGGTGACAGTCTTGTCTTCCACTCTCACCCTCACGGCGGCCGCCAGCGAAGTCGCGTTCGCTACGCCGGTGGCGCTGAGCGCGTCCGTTACTCCGGCCTCGGCGGGCGGCACCGTCACCGTTGCGGACCTGGACTCCGGGGCGTCTGCAACGGCAGCGCTTCTGAATGGCGCTGCCAACGTTTCCATCCCGCACCTCTCTCCGGGCGTGCATACCTTCAGCGCAACCTACTCAGGCAGCGCCTATGTGGGCGCCTCTGCAAGCGGGCCGGTGATTGCGACCGTGGACCGGGCCGTATCGTCAGTCACCCTGCTGCCGCTTCCGGCATCTGTCGCTTCCGGAACTTCCATCACCCTGACCGCGCTCGTCTCGCCGGCAGCCGCTACCGGGTCCGTTGTCTTTGAGGACGCGCTGCGCGGCGTTCTGGGCCAGGCGCAGGCAAGCAGCGGTTCAGCAACCCTGACACTGCAGAATCTCTCCGCTGGCAGCTACTCCATCAGCGCCGTTTATTCGGGCGACGCCAACGACGCGAAGTCGGTTTCAGAGCCGCTCACCACCACCGTTGCGCTGGACGCGTCAACGATCTCGCTCGGTTCGTCCAACGCTTCGGCCACGCTTGGCGGCACTGTGACTCTCATCGCCACGCTGACGCCCTCGGCCGCGACAGGCATAGTCACCTTCCTTGATGGGGGAGCGACGCTCGGCGCCTCTGCTGTTGCCGGCGGCCGCGCGACGCTCGGCTTGACGTTCAACTCCGCCGGGGTTCATACCCTGACAGCCTTGTACTCCGGCGACAGCATCAGCGCTCCCGCCTCGTCGGTTTTTTTCCCGCAGACCATCCTCCGGGTGCAGACGTGGACCAGCCTGGCATTGACCCAGAACAACATCGTCGCTGGCTCCGACGCCACGGTGAATGTGCAGGTGCGCAGCGCTGCCGGCACACCCTCCGGGACAATCGCGCTACGCCGCGGTGGTACAGTCCTGGCGCAGTCACCGGTGGCGAACGCATCCAACAGCCTCGGATACGCCACCCTCACCTTTAGTTCCTCCGTCGTTGGATTCGGGACTATCCCGCTCACCGCTTTCTACTCCGGCGATACAAACGATCTGCCCTCCGACACGTCAAGCTCTCCGACCCCGCTGACGATTGTTTCCATTCCTGACGCCGTTTCGCTCAGCGTCTCCGCGCAACAACTTCCGATCAACCAGCCGATCACCCTGACCGCCTCCCTTTCTTCCCCTTCCGCGACGCCGCTGACCGGAACCGTAACCTTCGAGAGCAACGGAAACACCCTGGCCACGCTGCCGGTTTCCAGCGCCGGAACGGTCACGTTTGCGTGGACGCCACCTGCTGCCGGGGTTTACGCGCTCACTGCGAACTTCGTGCCGTCCGGCTTCTTCACCGCAACCTCGGCTCCGCCCGTCGTCGTTGCCATTACGCTCCCGCTCGCGGCTTCGGCGTCGCCGGCTACCCTGTCCGCAGTTCCTGGCGGAAGCGGAATCGCGCACCTGGTTCTCACGCCGCTCTCCGGCTTCACCGGAGCCATCTCCACCTCCTGCCAGACTTCTGCGCCCTTCCTTTCCTGCGTCATCCATGCCCCGTCCGCTCTGACAAGCGCCTCCCCGGTCAGCGTGCCGGTGGAGGTGATCGTCGCCCAAAGCGTGGCCGCGGCATCGCTGCCGCACCAGGGCTGGGCCAACGCGATCCCCGCCGGACTGCTGGCTTGTCTACTCCCGTTTGCGCTTCGGGGAAACCGTGACCGGACTTGCCGGGTGACGCTGCTTTGCGGCGTCCTGTTCACGCTGGTCGCGATGGGTGGCTGTGCCAGCGCAGGAAACTTCAACGCCGTGCCCACCGGGCTGCAGACCGTACAGATTGCGGTGACTGCGGGCGGTGTTGTGACATCCACCAGCTTCACCGTCAACGTCGGTAACTAGACGGCGGAACGGGCGACCGGACGCTCCGCGCTACAATGAAAGCTGTAGCCCAGCCGTACCGGGCCGCAAAGGCCGTGGGAACGCCGGCCCGGAACCATGCCCATCGGAAAACTCACGCTCGAACTTTCCATTCCGCACGCGCAGTCGCTGAAGGATCGCCGGCAGGTCGTGCGCTCGCTCAAAGACAAGCTGCGCCACGCCTTCAACCTTTCCGTTGCCGAAATGAACGAAGGCGGCACGATCTGGAACCAGGCGACGGTGGAGGTTGCCGTTATCTCCAGTTCGACGCAGTCGCTAACCCAGCACCTGCAGTCGATTGACCGAGCCGCGCACCGCATCACCACGTCGCTCTCAGCCGAGATCGCCGACTCCTACGCCGAAATCCTCGCCGACTAACGGCGCCAGAAACGGAACACGCCATGCCCGAACACCGCGCCCGAACTTACCACCGCAACCGCGTTGCCCACTCGTTCTCTGAGGAGATCGGCGCCATGCTCGAAGGCGAACTCTCCGATCCGCGCATCTTCCCCTCGGTCGTCACCGAGGTGGTGCTTGCGCCCGGCGGCAAGAGCGCCCGCGTCTTTGTCGCTGTGCACGGCGGGGCGGAAGAGGAAGACTCGACCCTGGCCGCGCTGACCCAGGCCCGCGGCTTCATCCGCGCGCAGATCCGCGACCGCATGGGCGTTCGCCACGTGCCGGAGCTCAGCTTCGCCATCGACCGCTCGGAGAAGATGACCGGCCGCATGGACGAACTGCTGGGCCGCATGCGCAAACGCGAAGCCAAACGCGACGCGGCGAATGCCGCCGCTGTTACGGAACCAACCGCGACGTAGCTCCTCCTACTCTGCGCAGTTCTCTAAACGGAGCGGTGCACCGAGCCTTTCAAAGTGGCGAGTGTTGTTCGTCACCAGCACGGCATCGAGAACAATGGCGTGCGCGGCGATCATGACGTCGTGGTCACCGATCGGACTCCCGGCACGTTGCAACGCGGCGCGAGGTCTGCCATAAGCATCCGCAGCGCTCTCGGTCCAATCCAGAATCTCGATGGAGTCGAAGAAGCGCCGCGCCGCCAGCGTCCTTTTCAGACCCACATTTCGTAAGGCCAAACCGTAGGAGATTTCGGCGTACGTCACGGCAGATGCAGCGATCCGCTCCGTTCCAATCTGCTGTGCTCGCTCTTCAACGCGCGAATGCCTTCTCTCCATCAGGTAGCTGCAGATGTCTGTATCCAGAAGGTAAAGCTCAGGCTGCACTGGTGTTGTGCTCGTCTTCAAGGATTGAGACATTGAGCGGACGCCCCGCAAGCGGGTTATCGGCGAGCTCTTCGTCCGTCATGCTGCGCATGATCGCAAAGAACTGCTCCAGCGAGTTGCGTCGCTCTTCTGGAGTTCTATCCTTCGCGGGCTTGCCGCGGGGGAAGCCGAAGATGTCTTCATGCACCGCGTCAGCAAGTGCCTGGCCACGGAGACCGGTTGCCGCCAATTCTGCAATTGTCATCTTCGCACCTCGCCGTCATAGTATAGCGAAAAGGGCCGGGATCCCTCCCGGCCCTTCGCGTTCCCATGTTGCACTGGGCTACGCGGAAGCGGCGTCTCCAGCCGGATTCGCAGCCGCGGCAGCCGCTGCGCGATCCTTCTCGGCCTTGGCTTCCTTGCGCATCTCGGCCGCGTTCTGGCCCAGGTTGGCATCCAGCTGCTCCGTGGTGAAGGTCTCGATGATGTCGCCCACGCGGATATCCTTGTGGCCGGCCAGATCGATACCGCACTCCACGCCGTCGCGGACTTCGCGACACGTCGTCCTTGAAGCGCTTGAGCGAGGAGATCTTGCCCTTCCAGACCTCGACTCCATCGCGCATCAGGCGAGCCTGCGCAGTTGCGCTTGATGATGCCATCGGTCACGCGGCAACCGGCAATCTGACCGACCTTGGTGATCTTGAAGACGTTGAGCACCTCGGCGCGTCCCGAGTAGTTCTCCTTGAACACCGGATCGAGCAGGCCGTACATCGCCTTTTCGATCTCCGTCGCGCAGCTCGTAGATGATCGAGTGCAGACGGATCTCGACGTTCTCGCGCTCGGCAACTTCGGCCGCCTTGCGCTCCGGCCGCACGTTGAAGCCGATGATGACCGCGTTCGACGCCGACGCCAGCAGCACGTCCGACTCGGTGATCGCGCCCACGCCGGAGTGCAGCACGCGAACCCGCACCTTCTCGGTCGACATGTGCGTCAGGTCCTCGGCGATCACCTCCACCGAACCCTGCACATCGCCCTTGACGATGATGTTGAGGTCCTTGACGCCGGCCTGCTTGATCTGCTCGGCCAGGCCTTCGAGCGAGACGCGCGAGCTCTTCGCCAGCTGCGCCTCGCGCTCCTTCATCTTGCGGTACGCGTGAAATGCCCTTGGCGCTTGTCGCGATCCGCCATGACGATGAAGGTGTCGCCCGCATCCGGCATGCCTTCGAGACCGAGGATCTCGACCGGCGTCGATCGGCCCAGCTTCGCGTGATCGGGCGTCCGCGGTCGTCGAACATGGCGCGGATCTTGCCGAAGGTATTGCCGACGATGTAGCTGTCGCCCGTCTTCAAGCGTTCCGTTCTGCACCAGGATCGACGCGACTGCACCGCGTCCGCGATCGAGCTTGGCTTCGATGACGGTGCCGACTGCGGGACGATCCGGCTGCGCCTTCTGCTCGTTCATGTCGGCGACCAGGCAGATCATCTCTTCGAGCGCGTCGAGGTTCAGCCGCTTCTTGGCCGAGACCTCGACGAACTCGGTGTCGCCGCCCCATGCTGGTCGGCTGCAGGCCGCGCGCGGCAAGCTGCTGCATGACCTTCTGCGGATTGCGCTTCGGGCTTGTCGATCTTGTTGACCGCCACGATGATCGGCACCTTCGCCGCGCGCGCGTGGTCGATCGCTTCGAGCGTCTGCGGCATCACGCCGTCGTCGGCCGCGACGACGATGACGACGATGTCCGTGACCTTGGCGCCGCGTGCACGCATGCGGGTAAACGCCTCGTGACCCGGGGTATCGAGGAAGACGATCTCGCGTCCGAAGGCCGGCGAATCGGGCTTCGTGATCTTCACCTTGTAGGCGCCGATGTGCTGCGTGATGCCGCCAGCTTCGCCGCCGCTACGTCGGTCGAGCGGATCGCGTCGAGCAGCGACGTCTTACCGTGGTCGACGTGACCCATGACCGTGACCACCGGCGAGCGGACGACCTCGACCATGCCGGTCGTGTCTTCGAGGAAGCCTTCGATGGCCTCGTTCTCAAGCTGCTCTTCGACCGAGATGACGGTCGCGTCGGCGCCGAACTGGCGCGCCACATCCTTCACCAGCTCGCCTTCGAGCGACTGGTTGACGGTGACGAACACGCCCTTCATCAGCAGCGATGCGATCAGATCCTTGCCGCGCACGTCGAGCTTCTCGGCCAGATCCTTCACCGAGATGCCTTCCGTCACCGTGATGGTCTTGGTGATCGGCAGCGGCTCGCGCGACATCTGCATGCCGCCGTAACGCGGTGGCGGCTGGAAGCCCTTCATCGGGCCTTCCTTCACCTTCTCGTAGCGCTGGCCGCCACGGCGCTGGCCGGGACGTGCGCAGGACGCATGCCGGCTGGCGGTCCCGCCCTCCAGGCGCACCACCGGGAGCTCCGCCCGGACGCGGCGGGAAGCCGGGACGCGGCGGGAAGCCGGGGCGTGCGCCAGGCGTGAAGCCGGGACGCGGCGGGTCCGCCGGGACCTCCGGGCCCCAGGGCCACCGGGGAAGGTGCGGGTGGGGTGCATCGGACGGCGAGCGCCGGGAGCCATCGCCGCATTGGCGGACCGCGAGCCCGGGGCTCCGGCCAGGACCACGCCGGGCCACCGGCGGGCGCTCGAAGATCGGACGGCCGCGGGGCGGAGCGCCCGGAACCGGCGGCGGAGCCGTGTAGATCGGACGCGGTCCGGTCTGCGGCATGATCACGCGACGAGCGGGAACGGCTGGCGGCGCCGGGACCGCCGGTTCAACGGGAGCGGGCGCAGCCGCTTCAACCGCGGGAGCTTCGGGCACTGCCGGTGCAGCAACCGCCACTGCTTCCGTGGGAGGCGCGACGGGCGCAGGTGCCGGTGCAGCAACAGGGGCCGGTGCGACGGGAGCCGCGACTGCAGGACGAGCCGGTGCAGCGACAACCACCGGTGTTGAGACAGCGGGACGCGCAAAGTACGCCAGGCGCAGCCGTGTTCGCGGGCGGACGAGCCACGACCGCGCCCGACGGCGGACGGCTGGCAATCGCCGGCGCGACCGACGGTGGAGGCGCAACGATCGCGCGCACCCTGGTTCGGCAGCGGCACAATGCGGCGTGGTGCGGGCGGCGCTGGGGGCCCGGAGACGGTGCCGCGACCGCAGCGGGAGCGCGTCACGACGGCGCGGGAGGAGGCGCAGCCACAACCGGAGCAGCGGCCAGCAGCAGCCGGGAGTCGGCGCGACAGTCGGGTCGCAGCAGGTGCGGGAACCACCGGGACGCGCCGGCGGAGCGACCGTTACGGGCGCGGGACGAGCCACCGGAGGCGCAGCCACAGCGAGCGACGGAGCCTGCGCAGCCGCCTGAGCGTTCTTGCGCTCGAGGATCGCGCGCATCGCGTCGCCGGGCTTGGAGACGTTCGACAGGTCGAACTTCGGCTTGGCTTCCGCTGCGGTACGGGACGCAGCCACGCCGCTGCGATCGCCGCGGAAGTAAGCGCGCACGCGGTCTGCCTGGTCTTCATCGATGGAGCTGGAATGCGTCTTGCCGGAGACGCCGATGGCCTCGAGCGCATCGAGAATCGGCCTGCTCTTTACTTCCAGTTCGCGTGCCAGATCGTTGATTCTAACTTTGTTCATCCGTCCCTTTTGTCTTCCGTCCCTCACGCCGCTCAGCTGGTCATACAAGCCTCGTTCGCAGTGGAAGTGTTGTTGTCGCTATTATCTCTGAAATCCGCAAAATTGCAGCAAATACCGCAATTCCGCAGCACGAAAGCGGCGAGCAGGCCGTGGCTAGCCACGGTCGTGCCCGTCCGAATCGATGGTCTCGTCTGAAATCTCCTGGCTTTCGGCCACCAGGGTGTCCATGGTGTCGTTATCCAGCTCGATGCCTTCCTCGCGACGGTCGGCATCGTCATTCGCGTCCGAAGCCGATTCGGCCTCTTCCTGCGCGATGATGTCTTCGGTCGAGACCTCGTCGGTCTCCATGGGAGGCTCGTCGCGGGTGGCCGCTTCGGCAATCAATTCTTCGGGGGTCTTGGACATGGAACTCGTCTCCGGCGTATCGGTTGGGGTTTCAATCACGGCCAGCGGAACGGGGCGGTCCTCGCCCTCCTCGTACTGGCCAAAGTAGTGGCGCACGGCCACGGAGATCTTCTCCACCGTCTTTTCGCCGATGCCCGGAACTTCTTCCAGCTCTTCGGCGGTCATGTCGGCCAGCGCCTCGACCGTCGTGATGCCCGCAGCGATCAGCTTCTCGAGAATCGTCTCGCCCAGCTCGGTGACCTGCTCGATCGGGGTCGAAGGGCCGCCGGTCATGGCCTGCATCTGCTGCTCGACCTCCTGGCGCTTCTCTTCCTCGCTCTTGATGTCGATCTTCCAGCCCAGCAGCTTGGCCGCGAGCCGAACGTTCTGACCCTTCTTGCCGATCGCCAGCGACAGCTGCGTGTCATCGACGATGACCTCGATCTGCTTGTCGCTCGAGGTCGGTGATCGAAACCCGCGAAACCTTCGCTGGCTGCAGCGCCTTCTCGGCGAAGGTCGTGATCTCCTCCGAATACTCGATGATGTCGATCTTCTCGCCGCGCAGTTCGCGGATGATCGACTGCACGCGCATGCCCTTCATGCCGACGCACGCGCCGACCGGGTCAACGTCCTTGTCGCGGCTCATCACGGCGATCTTGGTGCGCTCGCCGGCTTCGCGGGCGATCGCGCGGATCGACGACGGTGCCGTCGTAGATCTCCGGAACTTCGCTACTGGAACAGGTTCTGCACCAGCGCCGGAGCGGCGCGGCTGACGATCACCTGCGGCCCCTTGGCGGCGCGATCGACGCGCAGCAGCACCACGCGGACGCGCTCGCCCACGGCAGAACTGCTCCAGCCGCGACTGCTCGCGCTTCGGCATGCGCGCCTCGGCCTTGCCCAGGTCGAAGATCACGTCCATCGGCTCCAGGCGCTTGACGGTCGCGTTCATCACTTCGCCGGCGCGGTGGTTGTACTCGTTGAAGACGGTGTCGCGCTCGGCCTCGCGCACCTTCTGGAAGATGACCTGCTTGGCCATCTGCGCCGCGATGCGGCCCAGCGGCGTCGTGTCCTTATAGAAGCGCAGCTCGCCGCCGACTTCGACTTCGGGCGCCATCTCGCGGGCTTGGTCCAGCGTCAGCTCGTTGGTCTCGTCCGTCACCTGCTCCGGCGATTCGACGACGGTCTTATAGACATAGGCGCGGATCTCGCCGGTCTCCTTGTCCATCTCGGCGCGCATGTTTTCCTGCGTCTTGTAATACTTGCGGGTCGCCAGCGCGATCGCGTCTTCGACGGCGCCGACGACAACCTCGGGCTCAATGCCCTTCTCGCGGCTCAACGCTTCAATCGATTGATACAGTGGGCTTGCCATAATGAGTTCTCAATTCCCAGTGGTTAGTGATCAGTAAAGACACATCGGAGAGCGGGCTTCGCTTGCTGAAGCCCTACAGCTCCGGAATAAGGTTGGCTTTTTCGACATTTGCCAACGGAATCGCGACACTTTGTTCTGCGGGCGCGGCCTTGCGTGCCTTGCCCTTCTGTTTGACGGCCGCCAGGTCCAGTGTCAGCATGCCATCCTGAAAGCCGGTCAGCCTTCCTTGAAAATGCCGGTTCGCGTTGATCGCGGTAAAGGTCTGCACCTTGATCAAGCCGCCCGTAAACCGTTCGAAGTCCGCAGGCTTCGACAACTTGCGTTCCAGCCCCGGCGACGAGACTTCGAGCGTATACTCCGCCCCCGGCACCAGATCCTCTACGTCGAGCAGCGTGCCAAAGTCGTGCGTGAACACGGTGCAATCCTCGTGCGTCACTCCGGACAACATCTCCGCCGGCACGCCCCTGGGCAGTTCGCTGTCTTCGGCTGCCGCCAGTTCCTTCAGCTTTGCCCGCCCTTCGGCGTCCTTCTCGATAAATACCCGCAGCGTGCGGTGTTTGGCGCCGCCGGAAAACTCCAGTTCGACCACTTCGAGGTGGTGCGAAGCCGCCACGCGGTCCGCGATTGCCCGAATTTGATCAAGCTGCAGTGCCATAACGCCGTTCCGCCGCGAAATTCGTTAAGCGCAAATAAAAAGTGGGCTCTCGCCCACTCATCGTCTCCGCCGATCCTTCAAACCGCCCGGTGCGCCCACGGACTGCAAACGACGGAACAACTCTGTCTGCTACTTGATAATACACCCGGCCGGCAGCTTGGACAATCCCTCCCCGATTCAGCGCGCAACTTCATACTTCACCTTCAGGTACAGCGTGAACTGCACTACCGGCTCGATCACCACGGGATTCAGCACCTTGTCGAATCCATCGCCATCCAGCCCGTTGAAGAAAAATGTCCTGCCCTTTCGCGCCTGGATGACGGTGAAGTTATCAATGCCCCGCGGCCGCGTCACCGCCGCGGATTCCGCCGCGGTGTACGAATCGTAAAGCTGCGCAGGGTAGTGAATGGCGCTGCGATCCGCGTATATCGCCCCACCCGGACGCACGCGAATGCCCAGCAGCTTCTGGTCCGCCGCCAGCTTCTGCTGACCACCCCCGCCGCCTCCGCCCGCAGCTTCGCCTCCACCGCCGCAATGTCGCGCACGATGTAGCCCCACCTTCACCAGGTCGAAGATTCCCAGCGGCGCTGCGGCCAGCACCAGCGCGTCAAGGAGGTCGCGATCACGGTAGTGAATGGATACGTTCTTCTTCAGCTCGAAGCCTGAAAGGTGTTCGCGCGCTGTGTTATTCGCAACGTCGTAGCTGTAGATCTTGGGCTGCGCGATGTAGTCAACATCGAGATCGCCCGCACGCACATGCAGCGCCTCGAGCGATGCCGCAAAGCGCTTGACCAGCGTCGCCATTTTGGCGTTCGCGCCCTCGACCGTAGGGTCCTCGACCCCGAGCGCGAAGACAGCCACATACTCGTCCGCCTTCACATTCATGAGCACGTGGGCATCTTCGAACATGCTGTTCGCGTTCGGCGGAAGATCCTGCGCGGAGAGCACACGCTCACTGCGTTCCACCTGCTCGGCGCGCGCCTTCGCTCCCTGCCCTTGTTGTTCATAGCCGATATTGCCTGAGACCTGCGCGTGCATTGCGGAGGAGATAAACAGCAAAGCCGCGGACGCGAACGCAGCGCGCGGCAAGCATGGCAAGGAAAGCATAGGCGAACCTCAAAGGTGGATGAGAATTATCTTCTGCGGGCCCGGAACAGCATTTGGACGACGCAGTCCGGCCTCGGGTGCGTGCCTTGAAGACTTTATTTGCCAAGCTCCTGAATCTCTTCGCGCTCGAAGCTGCCGAAAGCCGGCGCCGGCTGGATGTCACCATCTGTTGATTTGCTATGCGTTTGGAGGTGCTCCTACAATAGATCAATTAACCTATGGACATGACCGCGATTCCCGAAGCCCTGACGTTCGACGACGTCCTCCTCGTTCCCGCCTACAGCGATGTGGTTCCCGCTTCCGTCAGCACGCAGACGTGGATGACCAAGACCATCACCCTGAACTGCCCGCTGATGTCCGCCGCCATGGACACCGTCACCGAGTCGCGCCTGGCTATCGCCATGGCGCAGCAGGGCGGCATGGGCGTCGTGCACCGCAACCTCACCATCGAGCAGCAGGCCGGCGAGATCGACAAGGTCAAGCGCTCGGAATGCGGCATGATCGTCGACCCGGTCACCATCTCGCCCGAAGCAGCCCATCGCCGCCGCGCTTGAGATGATGCGCCGCTACAAGATCTCCGGCGTGCCCGTCACCAAGAACCGCAAGCTCGTCGGCATCCTCACCAACCGCGACCTGCGCTTCGTCTCGAAGACCGACCTCACGCATCGACGCGGTGATGACCAAGACCAACCTCATCACCGTCCCGGTCGGCACCACGCTCGAAGAGGCCGAGCACATCCTGCACCAGCACCGCGTCGAAAAGCTCCTGGTCGTCAATGACGACTACGAGCTCAAGGGCCTGATCACCGTCAAGGACATCCAGAAGAAGCTGAAGTATCCGCACGCCTCGAAGGACGATCAGGGTCGCCTGCGCGTCGCCGGAGCCATCGGCGCCACCGGCGACTTCCTGGAGCGCGCTGCAGCCCTGGTCGAGATGCGCGTCGACGCTCTCGCCATCGACTCCGCCCACGGCCACTCCTCGCGCGTGCTCGAAGCCGTCGCCGAGGTGAAGAAAGCTTTCCCGGACGTCTGCCTCCTCGCCGGAAACGTCGCCACCTACGACGGCGCACATGGCTTTGATCGACGCGGGCGCGGACGCGATCAAGGTCGGCATCGGGCCCGGCTCCATCTGCACCACGCGCATGGTCACCGGTGCCGGCATGCCGCAGATCACGGCCATCTCCGAAGCCGCGCGCGCTGCCTCGAAGCACGGCATCCCGGTGATCGCCGATGGCGGCATCAAGTATTCGGGCGATGTGACCAAGGCCATCGCAGCGGGGGCCAACGTCTGCATGATGGGCTCTCTCTTCGCCGGCGTCGACGAGAGCCCCGGCGAGACGATCCTCTACCAGGGTCGCACCTTCAAGGCCTACCGCGGCATGGGTTCGCTTTCGGCCATGGCGCAGGGCTCGGGCGAGCGCTACTTCCAGGGCAAGGACGACGTCGGCGACAGCTCCGAACGCATCAACCTCACCGCCCGCGAAGGCTCGCAGCAGAATCGCCTCGCCAAGTTCGTGCCTGAGGGCATCGAAGGCCGCGTGCCGCATCGCGGGCCGCTTGAAGCCATGGTCTACCAGCTCGTCGGCGGCCTGCGCTCCGGCATGGGCTACCTCGGCTGCGGCTCGATCCCGGAACTGCAGAAGAACGCCCGCTTCGTGCGCATTTCAAACGCCGGCCTGAAGGAAAGCCACGTGCATGACGTGGTCATCACGCGCGAAGCTCCCAACTACCACGTCGAATAGTTCTTGTTTCATTCCGAGGCGAAGGCGAAACGCGGCTTCCCCCCAACCGCCACTATTCAAGGAGCAATCCCTTCCGTATTCAATCCATCTTCATCGGCAAGCCTGACCCTGACGAGTTGCGCCAGCGCACGGCCGGCTGGCGGCAGGTCTGGGTATGGCTTCCGGCCGCCCTGGCCGTCGCCATGATCGCCACAGAATCCACCAGCACCTTCTCGTCCGACAACACGAGCGGCTGGATTCGACCCTTTGTCGAACGATTCTTCGGCCACATGAACGATCAGCTCTGGTATTTTCTTCATCATCTTGCGCGCAAATCCGGACACTTCACCGGCTTCGGCCTTGTTGCGCTCGCCTTTCTGCGCGCCTGGCTGCTGACGCTGGGCACTCGCCCGGGCTTCTCGCTGCGACGCTGGCGCGTGGAGTCCGTGGTCCTGGCCGTCGCCTTCACCTTTCTGATCGCCAACTTCGACGAATGGCACCAGACGCTGCTGCCGAACCGCACGGGCCTCTTTTCCGATGTCATTCTCGACACCGCCGGCGGAAGCTGCATGTGCCTGCTGGTGGCGGTTCTCTGCTGGCTACCCCCCTGGACCGGCTCCCGGCGCGGTCGGCGGCAGCCTGCACCAGAAGCCAGCCCCTCACCGAACTCCTGACGCTGCACCTGCCCTGCAACGCAAGGCGTTGCCACCTGCCTGCGCTACACCAGGCGTATCCGGTGCGGCTGTTTATCCATCACCAGCGCATCAAAGCGGTGCCGTGTGTTGAAACCTGCCGCCGTATACAGCCGCAGCGCGGGATGGTTTTCCTGGCTCACGGTCAGCGTCAGCGCTCGATATCGCTGCGCCGCCATTCTGCGCATGCAGAAGTCCAGCAGCAGACCACCCAGGCCGCGTCCGCGAAACTGCGGAGCCACACAAAGCTGGGTCACATGGCCTACGTCCGGGGCCACGCGCGAGCAAAGTACAACCGCCGCCAGCGCCTTCGAGGCGCGCTCACGGAGAACCCAGGATGCCCGTGGATCGAACACCCCGCAACCCGGGAAGCGAACGATATTGTGCAGAAAACGGAGTGATCCGGCCAGGGAACGATACTGGTCGTTGATCGCCGAATCCACGTGCCCGGTATAGGACGCCAGAATCAACTCCGCCGACGGATGGTAGAAGTTTCCACTCCAGGCGCACAGCTCGAAATCCGCAGGAACCGGCCGCGACGGCCCAATCTCGGTGCCGGGCAGCGTGTGCTCCAGGAAGAGCCGGGGAAAAGCGAGAAAGCCGGGTGTACCGGCGCGTCCTGAAGCAAAGATCGGGCGGAGCATTCCGCTGTCGAACAGCAGCAACTGCGCCTCGATCCGCTCGATCTCCGGCGAGCTTTCGAGCATCTCCAGCAGGTGCTGCGCGAGCATGTGGTTCACTGCGAGTGGACGCGGATGTGCTGCAGAGGTATACACATCGCCGATGACCGCTTTGCGGCCTTCGTAGACGCAAAACGTGTACCCGCACACCCGGCCGCTCTCGAGCGCGACAAAGCCCGGCAGGATGCGCGAGTCGAGATATTGCAGCAGGAGGTCGGTTGCGCTGCGGTAATCCCAACGGAGCTTCCTCTGCCAGACCTCCGCCTCCTCATCGAGCAGCGGTCGAAGCTGCTTCGCGCTGAAGTGGCGAAGGTCGAGAACCTCGATCTGCTGGGGACTGGTCATGCGGGGCCAAACCGCTCCAAACGGTCAGACAAGACTATCAAGGAACCCTTTCCGGGAGTTGGTGGCGACCCATCTTCCGAATGACGCGCACGCGTTCTCCACGGACGAGTCCAGACGACGCCTCAGCCGATAATCGCACCGCTGTGCGAAATGCGTTCTGCGCTGTGTAAAATGGCCTCCTCACCCTTGCACATCCCTTCGCCGTTAGGAGAACATTCGCCCATGAAGCTGACACCCGGAAAACTCGCAGGCCTCAAAGCCGTATCGGACTCGCGTGGCGTCATTGCCGCCGCGGCCATGGACCAGCGCGGATCGCTGCAGAAGTCGCTCGCCAAGGAACGTGGAGGCGTAGTCAATGCTGACGACCTCGGCCTGTTCAAGACTCTGGTTACCGAGGTGCTGACGCGCCATGCGTCGGCCATCCTGCTGGACCCCGAGTTCGGCCTGGAGGCGGCGAAGCATCGCAACAACGCCGGCCTGCTGCTGGCCTACGAGAAGACCGGCTACGACGCCGCCACGCCCGGCCGGCTGCCCGACCTGCTCGACGTGTGGAGCGTCCGCCGCCTGAAAGAAGCCGGGGCCGACTGCGTGAAGATTCTGCTGTATTACACCCCATTTGAGAAGACCGCGGTCAATGACCTGAAGCACGCCTGGATCGAGCGCATCGGCGACGAGTGCATGTACCACGATATTCCGTTCTTCCTGGAGTTCGTCGGCTACGACGCGGAGGGCGGCGACGAAAAGTCGCTCGCCTACGCCATCAGGAAGCCGTCGATCGTTTCTGGCGCCATGGCGGAGTTCGGCAAGGCGCGCTACAACGTTGACGTGCTGAAGGTGGAAGTCCCCATCGAGATGACCTACGTGGAAGGCACGCGCGCCTACAAGGGCGAATCCGCCTACACCCGCGCGGAGGCTTTGCAGCACTTCCGCGATGCCGAATCCATGACCCACAAGCCCTTCATCTACCTCTCGGCCGGCGTATCAAATCCCGTGTTCATCGAAACGCTGGAGCTTTGCGCCGAAGCCGGCACCAAGTTCAACGGCGTCCTTTGCGGCCGCGCCACGTGGAAGGACGGCATTCCCGATCTTCGCCAAGCAGGGTCCGGAGGCGTTCAAGCAGTGGCTGGAGACGGTCGGCGTCGAGAATATCGGCAACGTCAACAAGGCCCTCAACGCCGCGAGCCCCTGGTACCTGAAGTACGGCGCCAACTCGCTGGACGAGTTGAATCCGCAGCCACTTCCACCGGCAGCGTGACGGGTATGCATTGAACCCATGGCCGGCGAGTCACCGTCGACCATGGGTTTGCTTTCCCGGGCCGCGCGTTAGAAGCCGATCCACGGAGAGTGCACATGAAGCTATCTGCGCTGCTGCTCTTGTCCCTGTGCCTGACTTCGCCGTTGAGCGCCCAGCAGCCCCGCGCAGAAGCCGAGGTGCGGGCCGTAGTCACACACGAGATAGAGGGCTGGGCCAAGTTCGACGCCAAACAGGTAGCCTCCTGCTATTCCGAAGATGCGGCCTGGCAGAACCCCTTCGGTGTGCGGCTCCACGGCAGAGCCCAGCTCGAGCGCTTTCTGACCAGCCTGTTCAATCGCCCGGGTTACCGCGCTGCCACCGACACGGCGCCTGCCAAGATCCTCGAAATCCGCATGGAGTCACCCACGGTGGCCACCGCATGGACGGACGAATCCAGCAAGGGGCAGATCGACGACAGGACCCGAAGGCCGATGGCGCCGCGCCACTCCTGGTACATGGAAGTGCTGGTCAAGAAAGACGGCGTATGGAAGATCACCGAGTCGCTCATCTCGGACGAAAAAACGCCTTAAGCCAGGATTAAGCTGCGCGGGTGCTAAATGGAATCTGCGTCATGCCTGCCGCTATCGGGCGAGCGCGGAGTCTAACTCACGACAGCATGCGATTGCGCCCATTCCTCCCCCTGGCACTTCTGCTCGCCCCCGCGGTGTCACACGGGCAGAGCATACCCTTCACGCTACCGGCCGGCACACCGCTGCCGGTCAGCCTGCCCGACCACCTGCCCATGAAGGCCGGAGAACCCGTCCGCGCACAGCTGATGTATCCCGTGTACCAGGACAACAAGCTCGTGCTGCCGGCGCACACGATCGTCGGCGGCACCGTGGTCGCGCTGAAGGCGAATCGCGCCAAGCGCATCGCCTCGCGCCTGCGAGCGGACTTCACCCCCTTCCACATCCCGGTGGTGCGCTTCGATTCCATCATCGCGCCGGACGGAACTTCAATCCCGATCCGGACAGTGGAGGCTACCGACGGCGCGCCCGTCTACCGCGTGGTGCGCACGCCCGCACCGAAGGGTGGCTTCATCGGGCAATACTGGACTATCGGCCTGGGCTATCTCGATAACACCTTCCAGGCCATCTTCGGGCCCAACAAGGGCGACCGCGTTCTGCAATTCATCTACAGCCAGCTTCCCTACCATCCCGAGCGCATTGCCAAAGGCACCGCCTGGACGGTCGAGACCGCCGCGCCAGTCAGCCTGGGTGCAGTCGCTGCTCCGCCGCCCGTGCCCGAGCCCAAGCCCAGCCGCTTTCGCCTGGTGCGCACCAAGCCGCTGCCGCCCGACGCCCCCGCACACGCGAAAGGCGAACGCCCCACCTGGATCCTGCAAGCGTACCTCGACGAGGCCATCAGCTCTGAAACCTCCAAACCCGCGCAGGCGATTCACGCGACGGTCGCGGAGCCTGTCTTCAACGCGGATGGCTCAGTCGCCGTCCCGACCGGCGCCATTCTGACGGGAACCGTCACCCAGGCGCGCCCGGCCCGGCACTTCACCCGCGCCGGCGTCCTGCGCTTCTCCTTCACGGAGATTAAGCTGCCGGGCGAAGAGGAAGCCCAGCATGTGCGCACGTCGCTGGCGGCGGCCGACAGCAGCAGCGGCCAGATCGACATGAACTCCGAAGGTGATGTGAAACCCAAGGCCCAGGACAAGATCCTGATCCCCGCGCTGCTGGTCATCCTTGCGTCCCGGCCGTTTGACCGCGACCACCACGGCGGCGACATGGCCGGCAAGGACGCTACCGCTTCCAGCGGCATGGGATTGATCTCGCTCGTGGTCGGCACCGCGGCCAACCAGCCCAATTTCGCCATCGGTCTCGGCATGTATTCGGCTGCGCTGTCAGTGTATCCCCGCTACTTCGGCAAGGGGACGACCGTCGCTTTCCCCAAGGACACTCGCATCGTGCTGCAGACGACGGCCACCCGCGCCACCTCGCTGAAGCAAGCCACGCAATAGCACTCGGGACATGGACGCTGAGATGTTACGCTGCTGCACATGCCCCCTTGTCTCCGGCCCCTGCCCTCATTGCGCGCCTCTGCGTTTGACGCCTTTCGCCTGATTCTGCCAATTGCTCTGCTTCCCTGCCTTTCGCTGGCGGCAAAAGCCCAAACCTACACCGCGGCGAAAGTCCAGTTCAGCAATCCGGGCAGCTTCACGCAGCAGCAGTTGGAGGATGCGGCCGGTATCCACGCCGGCAGCAAGTTGAACGCGACGGAGCTTGGTGCGGCGGCACAGCGCCTGGTCGAGACCGGCTACTTCGACGACATGAGCGCCACCGTCGACGGCAAGATCACCGCCGCGACGATCAAGTTCGACGACAAGCCCACAGCGCTCGACCACATGCTGCACTTCGGCTTTGAGAACTTCCTCTGGCTTACGCACGACGAGCTTGAGGCCGCCATCCGCGCGAAGTTCCCGCTGTTCAACGATTACCTGCTGGACAACAGCCCGCATCTCGAGGACGTAAAATCCGCGCTGGTCGCCGCACTGGCCGCGAAGTCCGTCGTTGCGGAGGTGCTGTGTGAGGACTTCGAGCCGACGCTGGCGCATCCGCGGCGCGAGATCGCCTGCCGCATCGCCAGGCCGAGTCTGCGCATCGCCAACATCAAGCTGGGCGGCGTGACGCCGGCGCTCGCGCCGCTGGTGCAGAAATCCGTCAACAGCACGGCGCGCACACCCTACACGGAAGGCTCTGCGGACGAGACCTCCGCCGAGCGCATCCTGACGCCGCTGCTCGATGCCGGCTATATCCAGGCGACGCTGGCGAACGCCACGCCCACGCCTGGCCCCGCCGAGAACGGCACGGTGCCGGTCGTGCTCGCCGCACAGCTTCAGCCCGGCGAGATCTTTCACATTTCGAGCCTCACCTTTGCGGGCTCACCGCTGCTCTCAGCGGAGGCCTTCGCCGCCTCCGCCAAGCTGCATGCGGGCGATCTCGCCTCGCGCAAGCTGCTGCTGCAGACGCTCGCGCCGCTGGATGCCGCCTACCGCCGCAAGGGCTATATGGATGTGATCGTCCATGCCGCGCCCACGCTGGACACGGCCGCACATACGGTCGCCTATGCCGTGAGCGTCACGCCCGGAGAGCAGTACCGAGTCAAGGAGATCACCACCGGCGGCCTCGATGCCGCCGCCAAGGCCGACTTCGACCGCGGCTTTCTGATGAAGGCGGGCGAACTCTACAACCCGGAGTACGTGGCCGGCTTTCTGGAGAACAACACTGCGCTGAAGGCGCTCACCGGCTACGGCGCCAGCTTCAAAGCGTACGCCGACCCTAACACCCACACCGTGGACCTGGTCATTACCTTCGCCCGCATGCGCGGCTAGCGAACTCCGGCCCGGACTGGACCCTCCCACCCCGGGATGTCATCGTTCCGCGCAAGCGCGAGGATTCATTTCCCGGACCATCACTCCCACTCAATCGTGCCGGGCGGTTTGCTTGTGATGTCATAGACCACGCGGTTGATTCCGCGGACTTCGCTGACGATGCGCGAGGAGATCCTGCGCAGCACGTCGTACGGCAGCGGGGCCCAGTCGGCGGTCATGCCGTCTTCGCTAGTGCACCGCGCGGACGGCGCAGGTGTAGGCGTAGGTGCGCTGGTCGCCCATCACGCCGACGGATTTCACCGGGAGCAGCACGGCGAAGCTCTGCCACACCTTGTCGGTAGAGGCCAGCGGCCTTGATCTCGGAGACGACGATCTCGTCGGCTTCCTGCAAGATCGCGACGCGCTCTGGCGTGACCTCGCCGAGGATGCGCACGGCCAGGCCCGGCCCAGGGAAGGGCTGGCGTTCGATGATCTCGGCCGGCATCTCAAGGTCGCGGCCGATGCGGCGGACTTCATCTTTGAAGAGGTCGCGCAGGGGCTCGATCAGCTTGAGCTTCATGTCCGCGGGCAGGCCGCCGACGTTGTGGTGGCTCTTGATGGTGTGCGACGGGCCGTGAACGCTGGAGCTTTCGATGACGTCGGGGTAGAGGGTTCCCTGCACCAGCCAGGCGATCTCCTCGCCGGCGGACTTTTCGGCTTCGAAGATCTTCTTGGCTTCGTCGTCGAAGACCGCGATGAACTCGTTGCCGATGACCTTGCGCTTGGTTTCGGGATCGGTGACGCCGGCGAGTTTGGCGAGGAAGCGCTCCGAAGCATCGACCGCGACGACGTTCAGGCCGAGCTGCTCGCGCATGGTCTTCTGCACCTTGGCGAACTCATCCTTGCGCAGCACGCCGTTGTTCACGAAGATGCACGTCAGCCGGTCGCCGATCGCGCGCGCCACCAGTACCGCGGCGACCGACGAATCCACGCCTCCGCTAAGCCCGCAGATGGCGTGGCCGGACCCGACCTGCGCGCGGACGCGTTCGACCGTCGTCTGGATGAAGTGCTCGGGCGTCCAGTCGGCCTTCGCCCCGCAGATGTCGAGCACGAAGTTGCGCAGCAGCTCCATGCCCTGGGGCGTGTGGGCGACCTCGGGATGAAACTGCACGGCCCACATGCGTCGCGCTTCGTCGGCGATGCCGGCGACGGCGTTGGCGGTCTGCGCGGTGAGCTCGAAGCCAGGAGCAAGCTCAGCGGCGTGGTCGCCGTGCGACATCCACACTTGCAGGCTTGCCGGAAGCCCGGCAAAGAGCGGCGTCTCCTTGATGACGGTGACCTCGGCGTGGCCGTATTCGCGGCTGGCTGCTGGTTCCACGCGCCCGCCCAGGTGGTGCGTCATGAACTGCAGTCCATAGCAGATGCCCAGCACCGGCACGCCCAGCGCCAGAATGCCGGGATCGGCCGCCGGCGCATCCGCGTCATACACCGACGAAGGCCCGCCCGACAGAATGATGCCGAGCGGTGCAAGCGCGCGGATGCGCGTCGAGCGGCGCCGTGCACGGCAGCACGACCGAAAAGACGTTGAACTCGCGAATGCGCCGCGCGATCAGCTGCGTGTATTGCGAACCAAAATCCAGAATGACGATGGTTGACGAGCTGTTAGTGTCCACAACTCCAGTCTAACCGTCCTGCTCGAGCGAAAGCCCTAGCTGGGATCCTTATGCCGGGTGTTGGTGACGGCGGTGACGATGCCGAGGCCGAGCAGCACCAGCACGATGCCGCCAATCCACGCCTGCGGAATGTGCATCAGGTGCGCGATGTACGCAATGCCGATGATGATGACGACATAGCCGAGCGCATACAGACCAAACGACATAGGGATTTCCTCCTGAACTTGATTTCTGTAAGATGCACAAAAAGAAGCTGCGTCGAGGAAAATTACACGTGCTCGGAGGCACGCCACAGGTTCAGGTAGGCAAGCAGCCGCGCGACGTGGAAAAAATCCGACCACAGCAGTAGATCACCGCCACGCCAGCCCACCACCACGCCAGGAACTCGCGCGTGGCGACATCCTGGAACGGCAGCGGGGTGGCGGAAAAGACCATCGCCAGCACGAGCAGCGCGATCTTCACGATGCCCATGACGAGGTTGATCTCGATCAGCCGGCCGCGCAGCCTGCCTGTGTTCGCAGCCGCACGCAGGCTCGCGAGCGGCGGCAGATCGCGCAGCATCGCCAGCAGCGGCGCGACCGCGAACACCCAGCTCACGAACGCCCACGCCGTGAACATCGCCAGCGAAATGACGATGACGAGCGCGCAGAAGAGGATCAGGTTCGGCTCCTCGCCGGCGGCGATGGGCGCGTTGATGGCGGTGCGCGCTGCTCCAGCCGAGTGCGGCGAACCAGAGCGCGAAGACCATGGCCAGCACCGCCATGCGCACAGCCTGCAGCACCATCAACGTTCCAGGCCGCGCGTGCATCCGCGGATCCGCACGCCGCAGCACCAGCGTGCGACCAAAGCTCGAAACAACGATCCAGCCGACGACCAGCAGCGGAAGCAGTCCACTTCAGCTGATGTTCAAGGGCCGGCAGCACCAACCCGATCGCCCGCGCAAACTTGCCGGCCGCCCAAGCGGGTCCGCGCTCAGCGCACCCACCGGATCGTTCAGCAGTGTGCGATCAAGCCCCAGCCGTGCCGGATCGAGCGTTCCACCGGTCACCTCCAGCAGCACGCCATGCACCCTCGTGAACAGCAGGCACAACGCCGGCACGCCATACAGCCCAGCGCCACGCCACCTCCAGAGCCGTAAGCGAAGGCCGGCGCCAGCACGACGACAGCGTGTGGACGAACGACTGCGTCGCGCGGTTCTCTTGCCTGCTTGCGGTCGCGGCCACTACTTCACCACGAGGTTCACGAGCTTGCCCTTGACCACGATGACCTTCACCACCGTCTTGCCTGCGATGCGCGCCGCCACCTTCTCGTCGGCCAGCGCCGCGGCCTTGCACCTGGCTCGTCGTCGCTTTCGGCCGCAAGCTTGACGACGGTGACGAGCTTGCCGTTGACCTGCACGGGAATCTCGATCTCGTCCTCGCGGGCGAGTTCCGCATTCGGCGTCGGCCAGGGCTGTGCGGAAGACGATACCCGTGCCGCCGAGCTGCTCCCACAACTCCGCCGCGAGGAACGGCGCGAAGGGCGCGAGCATCAGCGTCAGCGTGCGGAAGACCTCGACCGATCGCCGTCGGCGAGATGTCGCCCGTCATCCATCGCGGCTTCGGTCGCCGCGATCTCGTTGACCAGGATCATGATGGCCGCGATGCAGGTGTTGAAGTGCCAGCGACCGCTGAAATCCTGCGTGATCTTGGCGATGGTCTGGTGCAGCGTGCGCAGCAGCTTCTGCTCGTCCGGCATCGACGGATAGCCTTCGCGTCAGTACGCATGCTCGTCTTGCGCAGCTTCGGGCGTACTTCGTCGTCAGGCGATACACGCGCGACGAGGAAGCGAGAGATGCCGGCGACGCCCTCCTCCTGCCACTCGAGATCGCGGTCCGGCGGCGCGGCGAAGAGCGCGTACATGCGCGTGGCGTCCGCGCCGTAGCGCTCGATCATCAGGTCCGGGCTGACGACGTTGCCCTTGGACTTCGACATCTTCGCGCCGTCCTTGATGACCATGCCCTGCGTGAACAGGCGCGTCGGCGGGCTCGCCGTTGGCGATCAGGCCGAGGTCGCGCATCACCTTCGTCCAGAAGCGCGAGTAGATCAGGTGCAGGATCGCGTGCTCCACGCCGCCGATGTACTGGTCGATGGGGAACCAGTAGTTGGCCTTGGCGGAGTCGAACGGCGCGGTGCTGTTCTGCGCGTCGGTGTAGCGATAGAAGTACCAGCTCGAATCGACGAAGGTGTCCATCGTGTCGGTCTCGCGGCGCGCCGGGCCGCCGCACTGCGGGCAGGTCGTGTTGACGAACTCCGGCACGCGGCCGAGCGGCGAGCCGCCTTCGCTGCGTGATGTCGATCTGCTCCGGCAGCAGCACGGGCAGCGTCGACTCGTGCACAGGAATCGGCGTGTCCGCGCCGCACGCGTCGCAGTAGACCATCGGGATCGGCGTGCCCCAGTAGCGCTGGCGGCTGACGCCCCAGTCCTTCAGGCGATAGGTCACCGTCGGCTTGACCGAAGCCGTTCGGCCTCGGCGAAGCGCCGCCATCTTCTCCTGCGCTTCGAGGCAGGCTTCGCCGGTCCACTCGCCGGAGTCGATCAGCACCGCCTCGTCTTCGCCGATGTACGGCAGCGCCAGATCGTCGGTGTCGACATTCGGCGCGACGACGCGCTTGATCGGCAGGCCATACTTCGTCGCGAACTCGAAGTCGCGCTCGTCGTGCGCGGGCACGCTCATGATGGCGCCCGTGCCGTAGTCGGCGAGGATGTAGTTCGCGACCCAGATCGGCACGCGCTCGCCGTTGAACGGGTTGATCGCGAACTTGCCGGTGGCGACGCCATGCTTCTCGATCGCGCCGATGTCGCCGGCTTCGCGCGCGGCCTTCTGCTGCGCGATCATCGCGTCGACCTGCGGCCGCAAGCGTCGGCGTCGTTCGCCGCGAACAGCTTCGCCAGCGGATGCTCCGGCGCGAGCTGCACGCGAGGTCGCGCCGAAGATGGTGTCGACGCGCGTGGTGAAGACGGTGATCGTCATCGTCGTCGCGTGCAGCCTGTCGACGGCGAAGTCGACCTCCGCGCCTTCGCTGCGGCCGATCCAGTTGCGCTGCATGGTGCGCACCTTGTCGGGCCAGCCGTCGAGCTTGTCGAGGCCGTCGAGCAGCTCGTCCGCGTACTTCGTGATGCGGAAGAACCACTGCGTCAGGTCGCGCTGCTCGACGAGCGTGTCTTCGTGCCGCCAGCAGCAGCCGCCGACGACCTGCTCGTTCGCGAGCACGGTCGCGCACTTCGGGCACCAGTTCACCTTGCTCTTCTTGCGGTAGGCCAGGCCCGCCTCGAACATCTTCAGGAAGAACCACTGGTTCCAGCGGTAGTAGTCGGGCAGGCAGGTGGTGACTTCGCGCGCCCAGTCGTAGCTGAGGCCCATGCGCCGCATCTGCTTGCGCATGGCGGCGATGTTCGAGAGCGTCCACTCGCGCGGCGGCATGTTGTTCTTGAGCGCGGCGTTTTCCGCCGGCAGGCCGAACGCGTCCCAGCCCATGGGGTGCAGCACGTTGTAGCCGCGCATCCACATGAAGCGCGCCAGCGCATCGCCGATGGCGTAGTTGCGCACGTGGCCCATGTGCAGCTGTGCCGCTGGGATAGGGCAGCATCTCCAGGCAGTAGAACTTCGGCTTGCCGCTGGTCGTGCGGCTTCGGCGGCGTACAGCGCCGGGTCGGCGTCCCAGCGCGCCTGCCACTTCGGTTCAATCTCTGCGGGGTTGTAGCGCTGCGGCTCCGCAGGCGCGGCGTCCACGATTGTCTGCTTCTCGTCCATGCCTCATTGTAAAGAATGCCGCGGCGATCCCCACTCGATCCGCGACATCATCTGGCGCAGCTTCACACCGCGGCGGGCGTTCACCGACGCGACAAACGCCACGCGCCCTTCCAGATGCTCGCGAAATGCTGCCCGCTGCTCGCGGTTCTCCGCCTCCGCCCCGTTCCGGATGCAGTTGGTCAAAATCGCCTTGAGCCATTCGAAATCGTCGCGCGCCGTGTTCACCCGCGTATTGACCACCAGCCCGGCCATATGCTGGCGCACACCCTGCCGCATCACCCGCGTCTTGCGAAAGTTCACGGCGTGGCCCTCCTCGAGGACGATGGCTCCGACATGGGCGGAGAAGCGCTCGACACCACGGGCAAACTGCACATCGCCCGAGAACGCCAGGTCGTCGGCATAGCGCGTGTACACCGCGCCGGCGGCCTCGGCGAGCCCGGCCAGGCGGCAGTCCAACCGGAAGCAGCAGGCATTGGCCAGCGCCGGCGAGGTAGGCGCGCCTTGCGGAAGGTGCGACTGCCCGTAGAGCGCGCGCAGGTCCGCACGCCATTCCGGGGAGCGTCGCGAAAGACGGCAGCCGGCGTCACTGCCGTGGTCAACCCGCCCAGCAGGTCGGCGACGCGCTCCGGGTAGCCGAGCGTACGAAAGAGGCCCTGCACGCGCGAGCGACGCACACTTGGAAAGAAATCCCGCAGATCCATCCTCAGCACCACGTGCCGCTTCGTGTGCGGCGCCGCAAAACTGCGAATACTGCGGTCACGCACGAACCCGTGTACTGCTTCATGCGCGGGAATGCGATTCAGAATCCCGGCAAGAATTTGCCGCTGCACCAGCTTCATCCAAGGCCTGGGCGATTCGATCAACCGCATGCCGCCTGTTCGTTTCATCACCAGGCGGCAGTTGAAATGACGCAATCGCGGGTCGCTCGCAGAGTTCCGGCCAAGGCTCCTGAGATCGGCAAACCACTCCAGTTCGCCCGCCGACATCCCAAGCCATTCCGCCAGCGCAGCCTCCGTCACGATCTCCGGAACTGCCCAGCCCGCAGTCGCCGGAACAGGCAGCATGAGTCCGGGATCGGTAACGTGCGTCGCCACGCGCAGCCCGTTGCGATGACGCCGGATTGCCGCGAGAAACTTCCTGTCATTCAAAAGGAACGAAACGATTTCCTTGTGCCGCGGCCTCGTCTGTCCCTCGAATCGCGCGGCCAAGCGTTGTGTCAGCCCAGGAATCCATGGCCATGCACCGCCCAATGTGTGCTGCGCGCTGAAAGCCAGCGCATCCGGCCGCGGCTCACACGCTGCGAAGGCTCGCGCAAGAGAGTGCACCACCGGCGATTTTGCGGAAAGATTTGGCAGCGGAGGGATCCAACCAGTCTCACTCTGCGCGAGCAGATCTGCGCCGCAGCGCAGGGTCGCTCTCGCGTTGCATTGTCAGTTACCGCACTCCCCCGGGGTATCCCCGGAGAGAACCCGCCGAAGCCGGTTCAGGCTTGGACCACTCCGCCAGCCGTCCGTAGAGTAGCAGGCGGTGCATATCACATCGTCGACTGCAGCTCATTCAGCTTTTGGGCGGCTTCTTTCAGGGTTTGCTGCGCGTCCTTCACCTGGAAGCCTGCGGGCGCGCGGAACAGTGCAGGATCAGGTTCGGCGCGCGAGAACTTCGACAGCTCCACGGTCTTGGTCGCCGCGCGCGGGTCCACCCACACCTCGCGGAAGGTCAGTTTCAGATCAGGCGAGGTCCAGACCTGGTGCGTCTTTGTGATGGCCGCATCGTTGCCGGAGCGGCCCGCCGGCACGATGGTCGTCGTCCTGGTCACCGTCATCGGCAGCCCGTCGATGATCTCTGCCGGCAGCGTCTCGGTCGAAATGATCGGCTGCGGGCGATTCGGATTTCCCACCGCGCGCACTGGCTGCGGCTTGGGTTCGAGCAGCGTTTCCGGCAGCTTTGCCACCACCGCCACCTTAGGGCTCGGGCCTCCCGTGCGCCACTCGGTGAGGGTATGCGCCACCGGATCGAGGACGTAGATGGCGATCACCTGCTCGCCTTCCTTGCATCCGCAGGGCTGCTCCACGCGCACGCGGCCCGCCGAATCCCTCGCCACGAAGTGATGCCCGAAGTGCTCGATGTTTGTTCCGTCGGCGAGCTTCTTGTCGCGCTTCTGCACCTGCTCAGCGGAGAAGGGCTGCCCGACGACGGGCGCCGCATGCAGCGTGTGCTGCAGGCCGCCATTGGCGACCACTTCTTTCGGTGTAGAAAGCCCGGGATTCTCCTGTGCGACCGCAAAGCCAGCCGCAAACGTCAGCACCACTGCCCCAAACAACTTCGTACGACGCATCGCACCCCCCGAAAATGGCTGACACCATCCTGATACGCAGGGAATCCCTCGTCAACGGAAATCGGTTGACGCTATTCGTCTCTAGCTCGCTGCCAAGGTCCGCAGTACGCTCACGTTGCGAGCCTCGTCACCGGGCTGGTCCACCGGCGTCTCGGCGATGAAGAGCGCGTTCGCGAAGCGTTTATCGTGCAGCAGACGCCGAAACGCCTCCGCGCCGATGGTGCCCTCGCCGATATGCTCATGCCGGTCGAGCTTCGAGCCGAACGCGGCCTTGGCGTCGTTACAGTGCCACACCTTCACTGCGTCGAAGCCGACGGTCGCGCCGACCAGTTTCATCGTCTCCGCATAGCCGTCCGCGGAGACGATGTCATACCCCGCAACGTGCACGTGGCAGGTATCGAGACATACCGCTACCGGCGCGCACGCCTCCAGGCAGGCGACCAACTCGGCGACCTGCTCAAGCTTGCTGCCCGAGTGAGAACTCTGCGCCGGCCGTATTTTCGATGAGGATCCGGAAATCCCTCCCTTGCCAGGGCAGACCGTCGATGGCCCGCTCAATCGACTCGGCTGCCAGACGCAAGCCTTCGTCGCGCGTCAACCCCTTCCAGCTTCCGGGATGCAGCACCAGGTACTCCGCGCTGAGGGCAAGCGCGCGCTCCACCTCGCCGCGAAACGCCTCGATGGAGTTCTTCCGCACCGCCTCTGTCTGGCTGCACAGGTTGATCAGATAGCTGGCGTGGATCGACACCGGCCCTACATCATGCGCCGCCCGCAGGTCGCGCATTTTCGCCGCATCATCTTCCTTTACCGGCGCCGCCCGCCACATGCGCGGCGACGAAGAGAAAAACTGGAACGTATTCGCGCCCGCTTCCACTGCCCGCTGCACCGCGGTCCAACATCCGCCCGCCGTACCCAGGTGGACTCCAATTCGCTTTCTGCTGCCTTTTACCATCCTTCCAGCCTACCTGCAACGCGGCCCGGGTGTAGCGCCTGCTATCATCCCGGCATGCCCGCCACGCAGAACTTCAAGAACCACACGCGCTTCGATCCGCCATTCCACTTTTTCCTGGTCCCGGTGCTGCTGGCAAATGTCATCCTTTCCATCTACATCACGGTGCGCGACTGGCCCAAACACTCGCGCTCGCACCTGTGGTGGATCGTCATCTCGATAGCCCTGTTCCTGCTGCTCGGCACAATGCGCCGCTACGCCGCCGCTAACCAGGACCGCATCATCCGGCTTGAAGAGCGCCTCCGCTACGCAGCCCTGCTCACGCCCGTGCAGCTTACGCAGTCGCAGAATCTCACCCGCCCGCAGGTCATTGCCCTGCGTTTTGCCTCTGACGCGGAATTGCCCGGCCTGATGGAGCGCGCGCTCGCTGAAAATCTTGGCCCTAAACAGATCAAGCAGAGCATCGTGAGCTGGCGCGCCGACAACCACCGCATCTGATCTGTCCAGACGCTTTCAACGTCGCAAGAATCCGGCATCCAACTCGGCAGGTGGCTCTAAACAAAGCAACTTGCCAGCACCTCGCGCTCTGTCTGTTCCGGCGCGCGCAGCATCCCTGCGCGCCTCCGTCCACGATGGGACGTACTTGCACCCCGACAGGCAGGAGGATCTGCAAGCCGCACAGGAAAGCTCATGCCCCACAGGCAGCCCGCCGATAACACGGTAGAGCCCATGCTCCCGCGATGGTGCTATGGAAGCCCACCCCGGGGACTCCTACTCTCATCTCAGTCCATGTGAAGGAGAACAACATCATTATGACCACTTCGACCAGGCGCAGGATCTTCGCTTCCCTCCCCGCCGCTGCGCTGGCTCTGAGTCTGGGCATCTCGGGGACCTGTCTCGCCGAACATACGCTTCCCCGCGCCGGCGCCTTCGGACCCGCGGCTACCCCGCGCTCCACCACGCCGGAAGCGCTGGCGAACACGCATTCCAGCACCTCCTCGGCCTCGCAGTCATCCACCGCGGCTCATCCGCGCAATAACATCCCGCTCTAACCTGTTTGCAGGGCCGATGCCACGACTGAACTACTGAACCGCTACTTCGCCGCTGAAGGATTGCTCCCTATGCTCGTGCTCGAATCGCTCCCATCCCGCGCGTTCCAACGCCGCATCCTCACCGCCGTCGCCGCCCTGGCTGTCACGGCAGCATGCACCGGCTGCAGCCTGACACGATCGGCTGTTGGCCAGGATAACGGCACCTTGCAGTCCACCTATGTCTCGACATCCTTCCGGACTGCGCCCGAGGTGCACCGCACCGAGGCCGCGCAGGTCCCAACCAGCGCCCTGCTCAACCACCACGACTACGCCCCGATCGCTCGGTGACGCGAACGACTCGCTGACGCGAAAAAGAGCCTCCGGCTACCCGCAGACGAACCCGAAGGGCTTGTCCTGCGCGTACCCGGAGGCTCGTCATCTGCCTGCCGCCGACTGCCTCGTCTCAGTACACGTCCAACTGGTAACGCCGCTGCTTCTTCATCGTGGCCAGGTATTCCTGCGCGTGCTCCAGCGTTCCGTTCGAGCCCTTCGCGATAGCATCCAGCAGCGCCAGTTCCACGTCCTTCGCCATACGTGTCGCATCGCCGCAGATGTAGAAGTACGCTCCGCGTTCCAGCCACGCATACAGCTCGGCCGACTTCTCCTGCATGCGGTCCTGCACATACACCTTCTTCGCCTGGTCGCGCGAAAACGCCGTATCCAGATGCGTCAGCACGCCGTCCCGCTGCATCGCCTCCAGTTCATCCTGGTAAAGGAAGTCGAGCGCCCGCCTCTGTTCGCCAAAGAAGAGCCAATTGTCACCCGTCGCGCCCGTGGCCATGCGCTCTTCCAAAAATGCACGGAATGGCGCCACGCCCGTGCCGGGCCCCACCATGATGACCGGCAACGTCGGATCGGACGGCAGACGAAAGTTCGCATTCGAATGCAGGAAGATCGGCATCGTCGTTCCCACCGGGCAACGATCGCCCAAATGCCCGCTGGCCAGACCCTGCCGGTCGCGGCCATGCGACTCATACCGCACCACGCGCACCGTCGTCTGGACATTATCCTTGTGCATCGCCTGGCTGGAGGCGATCGAATAAAGCCGGGGCTTCAGGCGTCCTAGAATGTTGAACAACTGCTGCGGAGCCGTGATGACGCCGGGAAAATCCGTCACCAGGTCCACCAGTTCCCGGCCATAGCAATATTCTTCCGCGCGCGCCTTGTTCTCGGCGCCGGTCAGATGTTTCAGCCCTTCATGCTCCGGCGCGAGCTTCGCCATCTGGTTGATCGCTGTGCGCGTCAGCGCGCCGATCTCCAGCCGCGTGCGCAGGGCTTCTTCCAGGTTGATCTCCACCTTGTAGTGGTCGAGTACGCGCTCGTCGCCGCTGCAGTGCATTGCCTCCAGCACCGCCGCCACCGCCTCCGGCCGCGTCTGTGGCAGGATCCCGACCGCATCGCCGGGCGTGTACTCCATGCCCTCTTCCAGTTCCAGTTCCACGTGGCGGGTCTCCTTTTCGGAGCCCTCTGCCGTCAACAACGCATTCACCCGCACCACCGAGGGGTAGGGGTTGTTGCGGGTGTACTTGGCCGCATGGCCGATTGCCGTTTCGCTCATCCAAATAGTTTAACAGGGAGTGAGGATCGGAGGTCAGGGGAGTTGACTCATCCCCATCCCTGAACCTACCTGGTTCCGAGATGCAAAACGACGCCGGTGCTGAAGGTCTTGGGGTTGTATTCCCCGCCGAGCCCGTAGTACTGGCTGTAGCTGTAATCCACCACGCGCCAGTCGAACCGCTCCGTAATCCGACGATCCAGCGCCACGTTCACCTGCGTCAGCGCGTCCGTGGTGGAGCTTGCCGGATTCCCCTTGCCGTCGTTGTAGCGCGCAAAGCCGACCATGAACTCCGCGGAGGCCTCAAACTTGTGGATCGGCAGCCCAATCTTCGGTCCAACGGTCAGCGCGTCCATCCGCTGCGCGCCACCATAAAAGCCGCCGCGCAGGTCCGCGGAGATCTTCAGGTGCGCCTTGGTACCAAGCTGTCCGGTCAGTCCAATCGTAGGACCATAGAGCACATTGGTTGTCGGGGTGGGGAGGCCGCCGGTGAGCTTCAGCGCACTTAGATCGACATAGGCGCTTATCTGCGCGGAGGCCGGACGCGCCGCCGCTACCCCCAATGCCACCAACAACAGCCAACGAAATTTCATCAAATTGCCTCCGCCCGGAATCATACAGGAACCACCTCGCCCTGCAATATAGCGTTTTTCCGGGAGAGCCGAACTAACCGGAGATCCCGCCGTCGTCGCACTTTGGTACGACCAGTTCGCCCTTTCCGCTCTGCCTGCGCAACGCAAACGCCGCCGCTCCCAACCCCACCACCAGAGTCGCCAAACCCAGTTCACGCTCGAAATCCGGGCGGCCCAGCACGATGTACACGAACCCGGCCAGCGCCAGCAGCGGCGGCAGCGGATACAGCCACATCCGGAACGGCCGCGCCAGCTCCGGCTGCGTCCGCCGCAGCACCATCACCCCCACATGCTGCAGCAGAAACTGCAGCACGATCCGCAGCACCACCAGCGCCGCGATCACCTCGCCCAGCGAAAAAAAGCAAAACAACATCGCCGCGCCCGCCCAGTAAAGCAGCGACACATACGGAAAGCCGCCCTTCGGTGCAGCCGCCCGAACGCCGCAAAGAAGTTCCCGTCCCGCGCCGCCGCAAACGGTATCCGCGAGTAGCCCAGCAGCAGCGAAAACACGCTCGCAAACGCCGTCACCATCACCAGCACCGCCGCCACCTTGCCCAGCAGCACTCGCCGCAGCCCCGAACTCCGGCGCATACGCCGTCTGCATGAAGTAGCGAGATCAGCGCCTGCCGCGCGCTCAGATCGGTCATCGCCAGCAGCGGACGCCACGGAAGCACCGCCAGCACAGCTGCATTCAGCGCCAGGTACAGCGCCGCCACGATCGCAATCGAGATCAGCACCGCCCGCGGAATCGTCCGCCCCGGCATCCCGCACCTCCCCGCCCAGAAACGTGACGTTGTAGTAGCCCCAGAAGTCATAGGTCGCAATCAGCATCGCGGACGCCAGCCCGGCAAGAACGCGCGTTGAGATGAAACGCGCCCGGCGGAAAAGTCGACCACGCCGCGCCCACTGCCCATGCACGCAGCGCCGTCACCATGACCCAACCGATCGTCGCGATGCACCGTGCACCACAGCGACATACGAGACCACACGCAGGCTCGCCAGATTGCGATACAGCAGCACCACCGCCAGCACCACCGCTGCAATCGCCACCGCCGTGCCCGGACCCAGCCACGCCACCACGCTCCGACGCAGAGTATGCGCGCGCAGCGCTGGCGCCAGGTAGCGCCGCATACTGCGCCAGCCCGATGCATCCGCTCGCCACCGAAAGCGGCGCCGAAAACATCAGCTGAAACACAAACAGAAACGCCAGAACCGCCCCACCCGCCCTGGATACATCTTCCGCAGAAAACGGTAGGTCCCGCCGGCCTCCGGCATCGCCGCGCCCAGCTCCGCCCACACCAGCCCGTCGCATACCGCCAGCAGCGCGCCCAGCACCCAGCCCAGCATCGCCTGCGGCCCGCCCATCGCCGCCAGCAGCAGCGGCAGCGTGATGAACGGCCCCACGCCGATCATGTCCAGCATGTTGAGCGCCACCGCGCCCTGCAGCGTCAGCGTCCGCGCCAGCTGCTCCGGTTGTTCCTCGAGTCGATACCGCCAGTCTACCTCGCATTCCCGTGCGATCATCGCGCTGCTCAACGCGCCCTGCTGACGTGCCGCTCTTCGTCTCGCGCCACTCGCCGCTTGCTGAGCGTATGAGAGATTTAAACCAATGGCCGACATCCGCAAGCTCCTCTCGCTCGCTCGCAGCCTTTGCGTTCCTCGCCGCGCCTGCACTCGCCCAGCAAGCCATACCGACGACCCCGCCAACCTGCCCGGCGAGCGCGTCGCCCCGCAGGCTCTGGCCGACACCCTGCCCATCGACCACGGCGCGCCGGCCCTGCAGCAGCTTCTGCGCAAGCTCCGCACCCGCGCCTCGCTCATGCTGATCGTCGCCCACCCCGACGACGAAGACGGCGGCATGCTCACCTACGACTCCCGCGGCCTGGGCGCCCGCGTCGCCATGCTCACGCTCACCCGCGGCGAAGGCGGCCAGAACCTCATGACCGCCGACTTCGACGACGCGCTCGGCCTCATCCGCACCCAGGAGCTGCTCGCCGCCGACCGCTACATCGGCGTCGACCAGTTCTTCGGCACCGAAGTCGACTTCGGCTTCTCCAAGACCAAGGAAGAAGCCTTCGCCAAGTGGACCCACGACCGCGTCCTCTACGACGCCGTCCGCGCCGTCCGCCTCTACCGCCCGCTCGTCATCGCCAGCGTCTTCATCGGCGGCGTCACCGACGGCCACGGCCAGCACCAGGTCTCCGGCGAGATCGCCCAGGAAGTCTTCATCGCCGCCGCCGACCCCAAGGTCTTCCCCGAGATGGGCCTGCCGCCCTGGGCGCCGCTCAAGGTCTACGCCCGCGTCCCCTTCGCCCGCATCGACCGACGCAGGGCATGTTCGACTACGCCACCGGCAAGTACTCCCCGCCGCGCTTCCACAACTACGTCACCGGCCAGGACATCACCCACGCGCCGACCGCCACGGTCGTCATCCATGAAGGCGAACCGTCCACGCTCCTCGGCATGAACGGCGACACCTACGTCCAGTTCGCCCGCAAAGGTCTCGCCCTGCAAAAATCGCAGATCGGCGGCGGCAACGCCCGCCTGGCCCCCTCCGGCGCCTTCGACTCCGGCTACACCCTGATGGCCAGCCGTATCTGCGCGTCTGCTCCGTGTTCCATTCATTCCGATTTTGGCATGAGTGGGAACCCGCCCACCGAACAAACCCCTTTCGACGGCATCGACACGTCGCTCGCCGGCATCGCCGCACTCGCACCCGACGCCCCCGTCACGCTGCGCCAAGGTCTTACGCAGTTCCTCGCAGATTTCGACCGCCTCGCCGCCTCCGCATCCGCCACCTTTGACCCCGCGGAACCCGGCAAATCTCTGGATCCATTGCGCACCGCGCTCCGGCGCATCGACCCCATTCTTGCGGAGATTCAGACTACGAGCTTCGATGCCACGCAGAAGTTCAATCTGCTGCATGAATTGCGCGTCAAGCGGACGCAGCTTAGCCAGGCCGTGCAGCTCGCACTGGGCATCACAGCCGATGCCGTGCTGACCGCGCCGCGCAACACCAGCCCCACCCCGGGCCACGCCTTTACGGTCCAGACCACACTTACCACCTCTGCCGCGGCGCCGCTCACGCTTTTGCATGCAAGCCTCCGCGTCGCGAGCAACCGCGGCGATAACAGCCCCACCCCCTTCCCGGCGCAGCCCGTCGCGACGCCCACCGTCCTCGAGGCCAAGTCTCCCCTCACGCTCACCTTCGAAGATCGCCTCCCTGCGGACACCCCCGTGACGCGTCCGGCCTTTGTCCACCGCAGCCTCGAAGAGCCCTTCTACACCGTCGCCGACCCCGCCCTGCGCGATGCGCCTGCCGCCCCGGCCCCCATGGTCGCGCACATCATCCTGCGCGAAGAAAGCGGCCTGGTGCTCGAGATCGAAACCATTGTCCGCACCGAAGGCGTCCAGGCTCCGGCCGTGGCCCAGGCTGCCATGATCGTGCCTGCGGTGACGGTTTCCATCACGCCGGCAGCGGGGATCGCACCCTTGAACGCGACCTCGATCGAGCTCGCCACGCTGACCCATGCCTCCCTAAGCGCAACCGGCACCACGACGCTCAAGGCGCCTCCGCAATGGATCGTCCACTCCGATCCTGACTTCGGAGGTAGGCGAGGGCAGGCTGGAGAAGTTCACCGTCAAGCCGCGCAATCTGAATCCCGGCACCACCTATCTATTTACCGGCGTGGCCACCTACGGCGAGAAGCACTACACCGAAAGCTGGCGCGCAGTCGGCTATCCGGGGCTCACTTACACCAACCTCTACACGCCTGCCACGTACAAGGCCACCGCCGTCGACGTCACCACCGCACCCGGCCTCAAGATCGCCTACCTGCCCGGCACCGGCGATTCCGTCCCTGACTTCCTGCCCAACCTCGGCGTCAAACCCATCGTCATCGGCCTCAAGGACCTTACCCCCGAAGCCCTGCGGGCGTTCGATGAGGTCATTCTCGGCGTGCGCGCCTACGCCGCCCACCCGGAACTCGCCGGCAAAGGTTCGCAGCCCCTGCTGGACTACGCCCGCTCCGGAGGCGTCGTAGTCGTCCAGTACAACACTGCCCGCTACGGCGACGCGGAAGCTCCCTTCCCGATCCAGGTTCCGGGCGACGCCGGCCACAATGTCGTCGTCGAGGCGCAGCCCGTCAGCATCCTCGCGCCCTCAGCGCCGCTGCTGACGTGGCCCAATAAGATCACCTCCGCCGACTTCCGCAACTGGGTTGCCGAGTACGGCCACGGATTCCCCGCCAGCTTCGACGCGCACTACACCCCGCTGCTCGAAGTCCACGACCCGGAGCAGGACTCGCAACGCGGCGGACTCCTCGTCGCGCCCGTCGGCAAAGGAGCCTATATCTACTGCGCGCTCGCCCTTTACCGTCAGCTTCCGGAAAGCGTACCCGGCGCATACCGGCTGTTCGCCAACCTGCTAAGCTACGCCAAAAACCCGAACCGCAACTAACAACTAAGAACTGAGAACTGAGAACTGAGAACTCACATGACTGGAACCCGCGAAGCCCAACTGATCGAAGCCGCCGACCAGCTTCTTAACGCCCGCCGCACCCTGCACGCCATCCCCGACCTGCCGGCCGAGCTGCGCCCCACCTCAACCGAGGAGGTGGACTTCATTCAGCGGCGGCTCACCGACGCTCTCGGCGCAATTGGAGGCTGGAAGGTCGGCGCGCCGTCGCTCGAGGCTACGCCGGCGTGCGCTCCCATGCCGCAGGCCTGGATCGCCGCGTCGGGCACAACACTTGCCGCTACCCGGCACCGCTTCCGGGGGCTTGAAGCGGAGATAGCCTTCCTGCTCAAGGCAGATTTGCCCGCACGCGCAACTCCCTACACCGACGACGAAGTCTACGCTGCCGTCGCCAGCTGCCATCCGGCGCTCGAGATCCTCGAGTCCGGTCTGGTCAACCCGGTCGACCCAGCAGTCCGCATGTCCAAGGATGCCGACCTGCAGATGCATGGCGGCCTCATCTACGGCCCCGCCTACGCCGAGTGGCGCTCCGTCGATTTCCACCAGGAGCGCGTCGTGCTCGCAGTAGACGGAGCGATCCGCGTCGAAGCCGTCGGCTCGAACACCAGCGGCAACCTGCTGCGTTTGCTGCCGTGGCTCGCGAACCAGGGCGCCGCCCGCACCGGCGGCCTCTTCGCCGGGCAGTGGATCACGACCGGAAGCTGGACCGGCTACACCTTGGCCACCTCCGGCTCCGCCGCCGACGTGCACTTCTCCGACCATGGGCGAGGTCGGCGTCCGCTTCGAATAGCCCGCCCGGGGCGCGGGTTACATTACCTCGAAAAGGTCAGGCAGATGTCGGATACCGTCACAGGTTTTCGTCAGGTCATCCAGGATTCGGTCGCCCCCGAGCTGAAGTCGCACTCGGCGAAGCTCGATGCGCTGCAAAAACAGATCGACATGACGCGTGAATTGCTGACCGAGCAAATGAAGGCCATGCAGCACACTTCCGACCTGAAGCACGAAACCCTGGTCGACCAGATGCGCGCCATGCAACAAAGCGCCGACCTCAAGAGCGAAGTCCTTATCAAGACGCTCGAAGCCTTTCGCTCCGAGATGCGTTCCGAGATCGCCGTCCTCCGGCTGAACAACGATCTTGAGGTCAGCCGTCAGGTAACGCCGGTGCGCGAGCGGCTGGCTGTCGTCGAATCCCGCACAAAACAAGGCTGATTTCGTTCTACCGTAAGCATCCACACCTCTGGGCCCCGAATCTCAGCAAGAGAGGATTCCCATGGCGCGCCCTTACTGGTCCGGTCAGATCACCATCTCGCTTGTGTCCTTCTGGGTAAAGCTCTTCGTCGCCACCGAGGCCAAGAGCGAGATCCGCTTCCACCAGATCTCCCGCTCCACCGGCGAGCGCGTCCGCCACCAGAAGGTCACTCGCCTCCGCCGCCGAAGCCCAGCAGTCGGCCGGCGATGACGCCCCCGCGGCGCCCGTCGTCGCGAAAGACGAAATCGTCAAGGGCTACGAGTACAGCAAGGGCAAGTACGTCACCATCGAGCCCAAAGAGCTCGCCGACCTGCGCGTCCCCTCCAAGCACACCATGGAGATCATCGCAGTTCGTCGACGAAAGCTGACATCGACCCCGAGTTCTACGAGAAGCCCTACTTCGTCGTGCCGGAAAACGACGCCCAGGCCCAGGCCTTCGCCGTCGTCCGCCAGGCGCTCATCGACACCAAGAAAGTCGCCTTGTCCAAGATCGCCTTCGGCGGCCGCGAGCACGTCGTCGCCATCACCCCAGCCGGACGACGCGCACGGCGGCATGATGGCCTACACCATGCGCTACGCCGAGGAACTCCGCGACCCGCAAGGACTACTTCCGCGACATCAAGAAGGTCGAAGTCGACGAAGACTCGCTCGATCTCGCCAAGACACTCATCAAGCGCAAGGCCGCCAACTTCGACCCGGCAAAGTTCGTCGATGGCTACGAAGTAGCGCTCAAGGAACTCGTCCAGGCCAAGATCGACCACGCGCCCATCCCGAAGGACGAAGCTCCCGCCCCGCAACGCGGCAAGGTCATCTCCCTCATGGACGCCCTGCGCAAATCGATTGGCGGCGAAACCGAAGCCGAACCGGAAGTTCCTGCCAAGAAGAAGCCGGCGAAGGGCATCACGCTCGTCAAGTCCGACAAGGCGGAAAAGCCCGCGCCCAAACCGGCCAAAGCTGCCAAGCGGAAATCCGCCTGAGCCTTACCTGCGCCTTTCTTGGAATCGCCGTGTTCTTTATGCTGACTTTCGGGCGTCTGGCCCCGCAGGTCGAAACCTGCGTCAAAGTCCTGCAGCACCTGAGAACCGACAGGATCCACGATGCCAGCAGCGAAAAAGAAGCCCGCAAAGAGAGCAGCCGCCAAACCGGAGACAGCGGGCGACGCCGTCGACGAACAGCTCGCGCGCTACCGCTCGATGCGCGACTTCTCGATCACCGCCGAACCAGCAGGCAAGGCGAAAGAAACAAAGCTCGCCAGCCTCCCCTTCTGCATCCAGAAGCACGCGGCCTCGCACCTGCACTACGACTTTCGCCTGGGCTGGAACGGTGTGCTCAAATCCTGGGCCTGCGCCAAGGGGCCCTCCTACAACGTGAAGGATCGGCGGCTTGCCGTTCAGGTCGAAGATCACCCGATCGAATACGGCGGTTTCGAAGGCATCATCCCGGCCGGGCAGTACGGTGGCGGGACCGTCATGCTCTGGGACCAGGGCACCTGGGAGCCGCAGCCCGAGTACCCCGACGTGGACGCCGGCCTGCGCGACGGTCACCTGAAGTTCCTGATGCATGGCACCAAGATGAAGGGGAAGTGGGCGCTCATCCGCATGGCGCCGCGGCCGAAGGAGACCAAGCCCAACTGGCTGCTCATCAAGGAGCATGACGAGTTCGAGCGCCCACCGGACGCTCCGGCCGTCACCGACGCTGAAGCAAACTCCGTGATCACCGGCCGCTCGCTCGACGAGATCGCCGCCAACCAGGACCATGTCTGGAATTCCAATCGTCCCGAACGCCGGCCTGAAGCCACGACTCTTCCGGGCCCGAGGCCTCTCGCCTCGACGAAGCGTCATTCTGGACAAAGTCCGGAATCTCAGTATTCGCCTTCTCCAGACCTGGCGAAACTCCCCAAAGAACTCCAGCCCAGCTTCCTGAAACCCCAGCTCGCCACCGAAACCAAGTCCCCGCCCGACACCGCGGGCTGGCTGCACGAACTGAAGCTTGATGGCTACCGCATGCAGGCGCGCAAGGAAGGCGCCAAAGTCACCATGCTGACCCGCAGCGGCCTCGACTGGACTGCGCGCATGCCGGCCATCGCCGCCGAGGTCGCTCGGCTGCCCTGCCAGGCCGCCACCCTCGACGGCGAGGTCGTCGTGCTCTCCGCGGACGGCACTACGAACTTCGCCGACCTGCAGGCCGCTTTCCAGGAGGGCGCGCGCAATCCGCTCACCTACTTCTGCTTCGACCTCCTGCACCTCGACGGCCACAGCACGCGCGACCTTCCTCTGCTCGAACGGAAGCGGTTACTCGAACCCCTTCTGAAAGCCGCCAACCAGGACCACGTCCAGTACAGCGAGCACCTCACCACCTCCGGTGTCGAGATGTTCCACCGCGCCTGTGAACTCCACGCCGAAGGCATCATCTCAAAGCGCGCCGCCGGGGCCTACACCGGCACGCGTTCCTCTGACTGGCTGAAATCCAAGTGCCTGCACGAGCAGGAGTTCGTCATCGGCGGCTACACCCTGCCCGGCAAAGGGAAGGCCGGCGGCCCCGGTATCGGCGCCCTGCTTCTCGGCTTTTACGACGAGGCGAAGAAGCTCATCTACGCCGGCCGCACCGGCACCGGCTTCAGCCAGAAGTTTGCCGCTACTCTCCGCAAGCAGCTACACGCCATCGAGATCCCCAAACAGCCCTTTGCCGCGATCGACACCGCTGGCCGCAAGGACGCGCTCTGGGTAGAGCCGAAACTCGTCGCCCAGGTCCGGTTCGCCACCTGGACTGCCGACGGCCAGGTCCGCCAGGCCGCTTTCCTCGGCCTGCGCGAAGACAAACCCGCCACCGAAGTCCGCCGCGAGACCGCCGCCCCCACTCCCAAGCAGGAAAAGAGCCGGGTGCCCCACCCTCGCCCGGTGCCCCATTCATCGCAGTCTGATCGCGATGAGTGGGATAAAGGCTCTCGACCCAGCCCGAACAGCACCCCCCTCCCCCACCCACCCATCCGCCTCACCCACCCGGACAAAATCCTCGACCCCGCCTCGAAGCTCACCAAGCAGCAGCTCGCCGACTTCTACTGGGCCGTCTCCGAGCGCATGCTCCCGCACGTTGCCGGCCGCGCGCTTTCGCTGGTCCGGTGCCCCGAGGGTATCGACCACGAGCACTTCTACCAGAAGCACGTCACCCACATGCTTCCGCCCGGCTTCGACTCAGTCCCGGTCCCGGACAAGAAAACCGGCAAGGTGGAGCAGTACATCGCGCTCCACACCCGCGAAGCCATCGCCTCCCTCGCCCAGATCTCCGTGATGGAAGTTCATCCCTGGGGCTCCTGCGCCGACAACCTCGAGAAGCCCGACCGCCTCGTCATCGATCTCGACCCCGACGAATCGCTCCCCTGGACCACCCTCGCCGAAGCCGCCGCCGACGTGCGCAAACGCCTCAAATCGCTCGGTCTCGAGTCATTCCTCAAAACCACAGGAGGCAAGGGCCTGCACGTCGTCATCCCCATCACACCCCGAGCGCGAGTGGCCCGAGGTGAAAGCCTTCTGCCACAACGTTCGTCCTCGCCATGGAGAAGGCCAACCCATCAGCTCTACCTCACCAAGATGACCAAGGCCGCGCGCACGGGCAAAATCTACCTCGACTACCTCCGCAACGAGCGCGGCGCCACCGCCGTCGCACCTTGGAGCCCGCGCGCCCGGCCGCATGCCGGCGTCGCCGTCCCGCTCGCCTGGTCCGAACTCAAGCTTCCCGAGCGCCCCATCTTCAACATCGCCAACTTTCCCGAGTGGCAGTTCCGCCTAAAGAAAGACCCCTGGGCGAAGCTTGCAGCAACGCAGCAGAATCTGCCCGCCGAAGCCCTGAAACTCAAGTAGCGACAAGCCGCGATGCCGGCCGCAGGGCACGCCGCAGGGCACGCCGCAGGGCACCCTCACCCAGCTTGAGCACCAGGCACTTCGCCGCTCCGCCCGCTTTCATGAACTCGCTCAGCCTCACCTCCACCACCCGGAAGCCGCGCCCCGCCAGTTCCGCCTGCAATGCCTCACTCGCCTGGTTCAGGATCAGCACTTCGTCTATCGCGACCACGTTGCAGGCGAAGTGAAGCGCATCCTCTTGGCTGACGACAATCCTGCGCTCCGCCGCGAACCTGGCCTCGATCGCCCGCAGCGCCTCCGCGTCGAAGGCCGGCCGGGTAGTACATCACGTCCCCATTGGGCAGCGGCGCAAAGCACGTATCCAGGTGATAGAACCTGGGGTCGACCAGCCGCAGCGGAAGTACCTCGCACTCGAACGCGCGCTCCAGCATCCCGGCCGCCGCGGCCTCGGTTCTGAAGCCATATCCAAGACACAGCAGGTTCCCTAACGCCAGCGCATCGCCCTCGCCCTCGAACGGCGTCTCCCGGACTCCCTGCTCGACCGCGAACCCCTCGGAAGTGAACCATTCGCGGAAGAACCGCTCCTCTCCCCGCCGCTCGGGACAGCGAAAGTGCGAGACCAGCACCAGCCCCTCGTGCACCAGGCCTGCGTTCGCCGTAAAGACCATATCCGGCAGCGCGGGCCTGGGCTCGATCAGCCGGACCTCGGCGTGGCAGCGCACCTCGTCGTACAACCGCGTCCACTGCGCGACCGCAAGCTCCCGCGAAGTTTGGTGCAGGTTCCCCTGCATCCACGGATTGATGACGTAGTCCACGTCAAAGTAAGTCGGCGGACACATCAGAAATGCCATCAAGTCACCATCGCGCGTGATGGCTCCGCGATCCTGCCAGCCCCGTAGGCCGGCGGGATCTCAGCGCGGAGCATCCGAGCCACTCTACAGGTTTCCCCGCAGCGCCTGCTCGCGTTCGATGGCCTCAAACAAAGCCTTGAAGTTCCCCTTGCCAAAGCTCCGGCTTCCCTTACGCTGGATGATTTCGTAGAACACCGTCGGCCGATCCTCTACTGGCCGCGTGAAGATCTGCAGCATGTAGCCTTCGTTATCGCGGTCGACGAGAATTCCCAGCCGCTCCAGCTCAGTCACATCCTCGTCGATCTTTCCTACCCGGCCTTGTAACTCGGTGTAGTAGCTGTGCGGCACGGTAAGAAACTCCACACCCTGCGCCTGCAACTTACTCACCGTTTCCAGAATATTGTGAGTCGCGAGCGCGATATGCTGCACGCCCGGCCCGTTGTAAAAGTCGAGATACTCCTCGATCTGCGACTTACGTTTTCCTTCCGCCGGCTCATTGATGGGGAACTTCACGTAGCCATTCCCGTTCGCCATCACCTTGCTCATCAGCGCGGAATATTCGGTTGAAATATCCTCGTCATCGAAGTGCTGGTAGAGCCCGAATCCCATCACGCGCGAGTAGAACTCCACCCACTCGTTCATCGCGTTCCAGCCGACGTTGCCCACGCAGTGGTCGATATGCAGCAGCCCCACGGGCCGCGCGACCTTGTCCTCGGCGACGGCGCGATACCCGGGCATGAAGGCGCCGGTATAGCCCGTGCGCTCGACAAACGTGTGTACCGTGTCGCCATAAGCCGCAATCGATGCCGTCACCACGCGCCCGTTTTCATCTTCAACCACCGTCGGCTCCTGCACGCTTTTCGCGCCGCGCGCCGTCGTCTCGAGCCACGAGGCCTTCGCGTCATCCACCCACAGCGCAATGGCCCGGACGCCGTCGCCATGCTTCGCCACATGCTGCGCGATAGCGGAATCCGAGCGCAGCGCGGTCGTCAATACGAAGCGGACCTTGCCCTGCTGCAGCACGTAGCTGGCGCGGTCGCGCAGGCCAGTTTCCGGGCCGGCATACGCAACCAGCGCCATGCCGAACGCGGCACGATAAAAGTACGCCGACTGGCGGGCATTACCCACATAGAACTCGACGTGGTCGGTCCCTTTGAGCGGAAGAAAATCCTGGGTTTGTGTCTGGGGATGCTGCTGGACTGCTGTTGCCATAGCCGAAAACTCCGCACGAGCCCTGAGCCCCAGGTTTGTTCTCCGGGACGGGCCTGCGCCCACAAGCATAGCCCCGCGACGGCACAACGCTCAACCGGGTGATGGTCAAAATTGAAGTCGGGCCCGCTGAGACTGATAGACGCGGACTCTACGTCGTGAGAGCATCGCGGACATGGGAGTTGTTTCCAGAAGCTACGACAAGCTGCCAGGATGGGCGAAGATCATCCTCGGCATCTGTGGGGCCGCGGCCTTCGTGCACGGCTTGATGACGGAAGGGCCGATCTTCTTCCTGAAGGCACTGGTCAAACCTGTCCCCTGACTTTCGAGGACGGACGACTGCCCAAACCAGGCCTCAGTGGCCGCCGGCGTCAGCCCTGCCCGCAACACGGTCATACAGGTACACGTCGCTGGTCGTGCCCAGAGCCTCGTTGTAAAGCTCAGTCTCCCCCGTAGCCACGTCCAGTTCCTGGGCGAACTGGTGAATCGCGCGCAGGTGGTCGGCGGTCGCCGGAATCTCCAGCTTGGAGGTCTTCAGAAACTTCTGGTAGCCGCGGTCCAGCAGCCGGCTGATCTCGCCGCCCAGCACCCAGCCCGGCTTGTGCACCAGCATCGCCGGCGCCGTCCTTGCCGGCGGCAATCTCCGCCGCGCAGCCGTATTTGCTCACTCGCATAGTTCCCGGGCGGCGGTTTGCACCCTCCGGCGCCGCCGCAACATCAAATCGCTGGTTGCCGAGCATGGCCAGCACGTCGTCAAAGCTCCGCTTCGGTGTCTTTTTTGCCATAGGGGAAATAGCTAGACTCAAGGATAACTGTCGCACATCGGCGGATGCATCTCAACCGTCAGCCGCATCGTCTACGATGATGACCGCAAACCAAGCTCGTCGGGCTCCACCCTTCTCGAACGCATCGGCAACACGCCGCTCGTGCGTCTCGACGAGCTCACCACGCACCTGCCCGGCATCCAGATCCTCGGCAAAGCCGAGTGGGCCAACCCCGGCGGCTCCGTCAAGGATCGCGCCGCCTCGGCCATCGTGCCGACGCCAGCGCGCGGGCTCTGCTCGGCGACCGCAGCCAAGGGCCTGATCGACGCCACCTCCGGCAACACCGGCATCGCGTACGCCATGCTGGGCGCGGCGCTGGGCTTCCCGGTCACGCTCTGCATGCCGTCGAACGTCTCGCCCGAGCGCAAGAAGTATCTTGCCGCCTACGGCGCGAAGCATCGTCTGGACCGACCCGGCCGACGGCTCGGACGGCGCCATCCGCAAGGCGCGCGAGCTGGTCGCCGCCGAGCCCGACCGCTACTTCTACGCCGACCAGTACTCGCAACGAGCAGAACTGGCTCGCCCACTACCGCACCACCGCCAACGAGATCTGGGCGCAGACCGAGGGCCAGGTCACCCACTTCGTCGCCGGCCTCGGCACCACCGGCACCTTCATGGGCACGACGCGCCGCCTGCGCGAGTTCAACCCGCGCATCCAGTGCATCTCCATGCAGCCGGACTCCGCCTTCAACGGCCTCGAAGGCCTGAAGCACATGGCGACCGCCATCGTGCCGCGCATCTACGACCCGGCACTGGCCGATGAGAACATCGACCTGGAAACCGAGCGCGCCTACGCGATGTGCCTGCGTCTCGGCGCGCACGCTCCGGCCTGCTGGTCGGCGTCTCCGCCGGCGGCGGCGTCGCTGCGGCCCTCGAAGTCGCCGAGCGCGAGCACGCCGCCGGACGCGAGGCCGTCATCGTCACCATCCTCTGCGACTCCGCGGAGAAGTACATGTCCGAGCGCTTCTGGCAGGAAGGCATGCGTCAGGATGCGCTGCCGGAGGGCCAATCCAATGGCTGACTGCCGGCACGGCTGTTGTCGCTGCTCCTGTTGTTGTCGCCCTGTGTGCTGCTAGGCGCGAGTTTCGCGCGAGTCAGCCCCGACCAACACTGCTTCACGATCCATCTCCAGCACCCAACCCTGCGAGGAATCTCCATGCTCCGCATCAGTTTTCAGGACTACGAAGCCCTGCGCACCCACGGCGAAAGACCTACCCGCATGAGTGCTGCGGCGTGCTTCTCGGCACAGCGCCGAAGACGGCACCAACGTCGTCGAAGAGATCGTCGCGCGCCGGCAACACCCGCACCGACTCCGCGCACAACCGCTACAACATCGCGCCGGTCGAGCTGATCCGCATCCAGCGCCAGGCCCGCGCACGCTCGGCCTCGACATCGTCGGCTTCTACCACTCGCACCCCGACCACCCCGCGCAGTGGTCCACGACCGACTTCGCCGAAGCCCACTGGCTCGGCTGCTCCTACGTCATCACCCGCGTCGCGCAGGGCACCGCCGACGATGACCAACTCCTTCCTCCTCACCGGCACCAGCGAAGAAGACAAAGCCTTCGCCGACGAGCCTATCGAGATCCTGGTCCGCGAAACCGCCAACGCCGCAAACAGTACGCCGTCATTCTGGCGCAGCCAGAATCTCCGTATCTGCCTTGCTCTACTGACCACTGACCACTCATCACCCACCACTGGAGCTCCATGACGATCCACATCCCCACTCCGCTCCGCGCCTACACCAACGGCCAGGAATCCATCTCCGTCAACGCCGGCACCGTCGCCACGGCGCTCGAAGAACTCGTCAGCCTGCACCCCGGCCTGCGCCAGAACCTCTTCGGCGCCGACGGCAAGCTGCGCTCCTTCGTCAACGTCTACCTGAACGACGACGACATCCGCTACCTTCCAGCCAAGGAAGACACCCGCACCAAGCCCTCGACGAGCTCACCATCATCCCGTCCATCGCCGGCGGCCGCTAACCCTGCTGCGCATCCACCCGGCACCAGCTCCATCACTGCGCAATCTCCGTACGAGGCACCCATGTCCACCGCCACACTCGATCCAGATCGCCGCCCTCCCCAAGCTCACCAACGAGGAAATCGCCCGCTACTCCCGCCACCTCATCCTGCCCGAGGTCGGCTACGAGGGCCAGCAGAAGCTCAAGGCCGCCAAGGTCCTCTGCGTCGGCACCGGCGGCCTCGGCGCGCCGCTCGCGCTCTATCTCGCCGCCGCCGGCGTCGGCACGCTCGGCCTGGTCGACTTCGACACCGTCGACGCCTCGCAACCTGCAGCGCCAGGTCATCCACTCCACCGCGACCGTCGGCATGCTCAAGGTCGACTCCGCGGAGATGATGCTCAAGGGCCTGAACCCGAACCTGAACGTGGTCAAGTACAACACCATGCTCACCAGCGCCAACGCGCTCGAGATCTTCAAGGACTTCGACGTCATCGCCGACGGCACCGACAACTTCCAGACCCGCTACCTGGTCAACGACGCCTGCGTGCTGACCGGCAAGCCCAACGCCTACGGCAGCATCTTCCGCTTCGAAGGCCAGGCCTCGCGTCTTCGCCACCGAGGAAGGCCCCTGCTACCGCTGCCTCTACCCCGAGCCGCCGCCGCCGGGCCTCGTCCCCTCCTGCGCCGAAGGCGGCGTACTCGGCATCCTGCCCGGCCTCGTCGGCATCATCCAGGCCACCGAGGTCATCAAGCTCATTCTCGGCATCGGCGACTCGCTCGCCGGCCGCCTGCTGCTCGTCGACGCGCTCGGCATGAACTTCCGCCAGCTCAAGCTGCGCAAGAACCCCGACTGCCCCATGTGCGGCACGCACGAGATCAAGGAACTCATCGACTACGACCAGTTCTGCGGCATCGAAAAGCCCAAGTCCGCCATCGGCCCGCTCGAAGTCGCGCAGGATCAAGCTCGCCGCCGGCTCGAAGGACATCGACGGCATCCCGCAGATCTCCGTGCAGGACCTCAAGCGCAAGCAGGACGCCCACGAGAACTTCTTCCTGCTCGACGTGCGCGAGCCCCACGAGGTCCCCATCGCGACGCTCGGCGCGCCGCTCATCCCGGTCGGCTCACTCGAGTCCCGCCTCAACGAGATCCCGGTTGCCAAGGACGCCGAGATCATCATCCACTGCCGCTCCGGAGCCCGCAGCCAGAAGGCCGCGCTCATCCTCAAGCAGCACGGCTTCACCAACGTCTCGAACCTCGCCGGCGGCATCCTCGACTGGGCCGACAAGATCGACCCCACCATGCCGAAGTACTGACGCCGCTCAGATCTGCGGTGGAGGTGGGGGCGCCGATGGCGTCCCCTTTTCTTCGTCGTCCCCGCTGAAGATCTTGCTGAGGTCCGGCGCTTCCTGCGGATTCTTCTCGACCATCAGCGCGACATCCTGCCCGTTCAAGTCGGTATCCGAGACAATTACGCTCAGCCGGCCTTCCTTGTAGCTGCGGATGGTCTTGCTATCCCCTCCCAGCAGCGCGGACATGGGATTCTTTTCCTTGCCTGTCTTCTTCGCCGGTTCCGTATCCTCGGCATCCGCGACGATCAGGTCATAGGTTCCCGGCGGCACAAACGTCACGCGAAAGCCACCCGCCGCATCCAGCGACGCCGACCGCACGAAGTCCTTGTCCTTCACATCCTGCAGCTTCACCACGCCCGAGTTCACGCCGTGATGATCCTCCACCGACGTCACATGCCCGCTCACAGTGTGCAGACCGCCCAGGTTCAGCGTAACCTGCTGATCGCGCACCTCCTGGTCGCCATGCAGCGTCACGGTCTTCGCGTCGGCTTTGTGAAACGCCGCCGGCGCATACACCACCAGAGGCTTGGCCGACATGAGTTTGGCCAGGTTCATCGCTCCGCCCAACCCCGTCTGCTGGCCCTCTTGGATGGTCGCCTGCACCACGTACTCCCCCGGCGGCAGCCCGGCCAGGCGAAAATGTCCCTGATCGTCCGAGATGTTCATCAGCGAGTTCAGCATGCCCGCCATCGCCAGCATTCCGAACTGCGGCGGCGCATTGTCTTCCTCGCCTTTTGCCGGCACCACCCGCATCATCGCGCCCGAAACCGGCGCGCCGTCATCCCACAGCACCGTGCCGGAGATCGAGGCGCCCCGCACCATCGTCACATCGCCCGAGCTCGGATGCTCCGCCCGCACATGGACGATCGGTACGCCGGGCAAGGTCTTCTTCGGATCCGCTCCCGCCGCATACAGCGCCTGCACCTGCGCCGTCGGCGACACATACCCTGGCGCCGCCGCGAACAGGTAGTAGTCGCCCGGCGCGACGTCCGTCGCCGTGTATACGCCGTCCGTGCCCGTCTGCACCTGCACCATGCTGGTCCCGCCGAGCGCCTTCATCGCGGAGCTCATCGCCTTCATCTGCGAAGCTGCATCCGCCGCCGGATCCACCTTCAACGTATCGCTCACCGCCGCCGGCACGCCAAACAAGACCACATGCGCGAACCGCGCCGGCCGCTGCGTATCGCCGCAGACCACATGCCCGCTCACGCTCCCCGTCCCCGCCGCCGAAGCCACCACCTGCGCATTCGCACGCGCCGCGCAAACCATCGCCACCACCACCAACATCCCGCGCACGCCCATACCCCGCACCTCGCCCTCGCCCCAATCCATCCATACTGACATCACGCAGATGGCCGTGCAGGAAATATTCTCCTTCCCGCAGGACAAAGTGCCGATCACATGGCGCGATGTCGAGCTGAAAGGAAGCGCGTTTCTCGGTACCAATCTGCTCAGTTGCCGAAAACACGACTTTGCAGGCGCAACCTCAAAAGATTCCGAAACGCTTATGCATGGCTGACGTCCACGTCCTCGATAGCCATTGTTCCCGGTCCGCGAATGCCTCCAAAAGAGCAGCACTGAGGTCAGGCAGAGAACGCCGGTAGGGCGCGTCCCAATCGATCTCATCGTTGATCTGGAAAATCGCAGACAAGTCTGCGTTCGGAGGTAAGTGTTCCCAGATCACGATCTCGAGATGGCTGGCTGTCGCCCATGCATTTCGCCAACCAGCTATAACTTCACGGGCGAGTTGCCGCGAAACTATCAGTTTGGCCTCCTGCTGTCCAAGTGAGGGAGGGATTCCAAGTTCTCTTAAACATGCGATCAGTCGACCTTTTCCACCAGAGGCTTCTGCATCCGCTGAGTTGTACCGAACTTCGACCTGTCAAAGTCTCACCCTGAATACTTCCCAGGTCGCCTCACGGTCTGGAGTATCCGAATCCTGCTTCGAGAAGGTCGGCGGTCGATCCCCGGCATTTCCTCCCCATACGAATCGTGGCTTACCCACCGTGCTTGCGAGGAGACTTGGTGCTTGAGCAACGTCAGGCGCAGGCACACCGGGCGCCAACTTGGTTGCAGAGGAATTTGGAGGCTTTCCGTGTACAGTCCTGTGAAGTCCTCAGCCGCCGCAGGAGCGCGCACAGACTTAGGCTTCGAGATCGATGCATCAGTGTCCACTGTGAACGACCGTCGAAGCTGCGTGAGGAGACGCAAGGCCCATTGTTGAATTTTATCGCGGCTGGGTTGCACGTTCGCGAAAAACGGGATTATGACCAACTTCGAGCCGAGATTGCCGAAAACACCGACTTTGCGGGCGCTTGGTTCTGGGGGATGAACTACAGCGGTTTACTTGACGCCAGAGGTGCCACGAGCTGAAGCTTGATATTTACGCTGTCATACTTGACCACTTCCAGATAAGGCTCCGTCCCGCCTGTATAGGCCAGTTCGAGGTGAGTGCCGTCGTTCCAATGAATCGCAAGGAATCTGTCAGTATTTTCATCGCTCAGGACGTAGGCCTTGGTGGTCGATCCATCACTCGGATAGCCCAGGATGGTGAACGGCTCCCTTTTGGCATCGCCCTTTAGGTATCTCAGACTCACGGTCGTTCACCCGTACCTGATCCCCACCCGCCCGTCTGGTGAGTCTCGGCGATAGCTGACCACTTCCCGTCCGGGGAGAGCACTTCGTGACGCCATACAACATCTTTGCTGCAACCGAGCAGGCACATTGAGACACAGAGACAGACCGATGTTCCAAGTAAACGTCCGACCACGCTGATAGGCCTCCGTGCTCATTCCACTTCACCGCCCGCAAAACGGCGTTATCGGCAACTTCAATTAGTAACGCGAAGTCGGCTTGTGGCCACCCGTTGGTGCAAACGGTGGAAGCACCCCGCAACTCGGCAAGGCGGGCAGGCCGCGGCAAGCTTCTTGCGTGGCGTTCCCTCTTCATTCGCGCTATCGTTCTAGCCATGCCCGGCACGCTTCGCATCCTTCCGCTCGCCCTCGCCGCCGTCTCCGCTATCCCCGCGCACGCCCAGACCATGAAGGCCCCCGACATCACGAAACATCCCACGCTCTACGTCGTGCCCTACGCGCACCTCGACACGCAATGGCGCTGGGAGATGCCGCAGACCATCAGCGAATACCTGCTGAAGACCATGCGCGTCAACTTCGACTACATGGACAAGTACCCGCACTACGTCTTCAACTGGTCCGGCTCCAACCGCTACCGCCTGATGAAGGAGTACTACCCGGCCGACTACGCGCGCCTGAAGAACTACGTCACCGAAGGCCGCTGGTTTCCTGCCGGCTCCTCGGTCGAAGAAGGCGACGTCAACCTTCCCAGCGCCGAATCCATCTTCCGCCAGGTGCTCTACGGCAACACGTTCTTCCGGCAGCGAGTTCGGCAAGGCCAGCGCCGAGTACATGCTGCCCGACTGCTTCGGCTTCCCCGCCTCGCTGCCCACCATCCTGCACCATGCCGGCGTCCAAGGCTTCTCCACCCAGAAGCTCAGCGCCGCCTGGCAGCCCGCGCCCACGTCGGCGGCCCCGACTCGCCCGAGAAAACCCCCGAAGGCATTCCCTTCAACGTCGGCGTATGGAAAGGCCCCGACGGCAAAACCGTCCTCGCCGCGCTCAACCCCGGCAGCTACGGCAGCGAGCCACTCGACCTCAGCAAGGCACCGATCCTTCGAGCCCGCCGCCGCACCGGTCGCCACCACGCCGCCGCGCGGCTTCAAGCGTGGAGCAGCGACTGGCCCGCCCGCGTCGACACTCGACGGCAAAGCCACCGGCGTCTTCGCCGACTACCACTACGTCGGCACCGGCGACATCGGCGGAGCCACCGATGAAGAAACCGTCAAGCTGCTCGAAGCCATCGTCTCGAAGAGCGAAGCCGTCTACCCATGCCCCACAATCCGGAGCTGCCGGAGACATTCCCACGCCCGCAGCCCGGCCACGTCCGCGTCGGGATGGCCCGTCAACGTCATCGCCGCTACCGCCGACCAGATGTTCCTCGACATCACGCCCGACATGCAACCGCAGCATGCCCACCTACCAGGGCGACCTCGAGCTCATCAACCACTCCGCCGGCTCGCTCACCTCGCAGGCCTACCACAAGCGCTGGAACCGCAAGAACGAGCTCCTCGCCGACGCCGCTGAGAAAGCCTCCGTCGCCGCCGCCTGGATCGGCGGCCGTCCCTATCCCCAGCAGCGCCTCAACGACGCCTGGACCCTCGTCCTGGGCGGCCAGTTCCACGATACCGGCGCCGGCACCGCCACTGCCCCGCGCCTACGAGTTCGCCCAGAACGACGACGTCATCGCCGCCAACCAGTTCGCCGACGTCCTCACCAGCGCGACGCAATCCATCGCCTCCGGCCTCGACACCCACGGCACCGGCACACCGATCGTCGTCTACAACCCGCTCAACATCGAGCGCGAAGACATCGTCGAAGCCAACCTTCCCGGCGCACGTCGAGCCGGCTATCACGTTACCGGTCCGCGACGGCGAGCGGTCCCCGCAGCAGGTGGAGGACGGCAAAGTCGCTCTTCCTCGCAAAGCGCCTTCCGTCGGATACGCCGTTTACCGCATGCGAGCCAGACTCCGCGCAGGCCGGCGACAAACGAACTCAAGGTCACGCCCAACTCCCTCGAAAACGCCCGCTACAACGTCAAGCTCAACGCAGCCGGCGACGTCACCAGCATCTTCGACAAGACGCTCAACAAGGAACTCCTCTCCGCTCCCATCCGCCTCGCCATCTCCACCGACACACCGAACCAGTAGCCCGCCTGGAACATGGACTTCGACCAGGAGCAGGCCGCCCCGCGCGCCTACGTCGCCGGCCCCGCCACAGATCCGCATCATCGAAAACGGCCCCGTCCGCGTCGCCCTCGAAGTCACCCGCGACAGCCGAAGGCTCGAATTCGTCCAGACCGTCCGCCTCGCCGCCGGAGACGCCGGCAACCGCGTCGAGTTCGCCGAATCCGATCGACTGGCACAGCAATTCTGCCAACCTCAAGGCCGTCTTCCCCCTGACCGCCGCCAACCCGAACGCCACCTACAACGAGGACATCGGCACCATCCAGCGGCCCACCGCCTTCGACCGCCAGTTCGAGGTCGGCGTCCCACCACTGGATCGACCTCACCGACCGAGTGGGCAGCTTCGGCGCCACGCATCCTCACCGACGTCAAGAACGGCTCCGACAAGCCCGACGACAACACCATCCGCCTCACCCTCCTGCGCACCCCCGGCTACCGCCCCGACGCCAAAGCCCGACCCCTACACCGACCAGGCCAACCAGGACTGGGGCCACCACGAGATCCTCTTCGGCCTCGCCGGCCACGCGGGCGACTGGCGCCAGCCCAGACCGACTGGCAGGCCTACCGCCTCAGCACCCCGCTCATCGCCTTCCACACCACGCCCACACCCCGGCGCCCTCGGCAAGACCTTCTCCCTCGTCAACGTCTCCAACCCCCGCGTCCGCGTCCTCGCTCTCAAGAAAGCCGAGCTCTCGGACGAGATCATCCTCCGCCTCGTCGAACTCGACGGCGAAGCGCTCCCCGCCGTGGCCGTCAATTCCCCTTGGCCCCGATCGCCTCCGCCCGCGAGGTCAACGGCCAGGAACTCCCCCTCGCCCGTGCCGCCCAAGCCCTCGGTCAACGGCAGCACCCTCACCACGTCCTTCACCCCCTATCAGCCCCGCACCTTCGCCCTCAAGCTCGCACCAACGCCCTCTGCCGCCATCGCTTCCGGCATCCCAGCCCGTCCCGCTGAAGTATAACCTCGCCGTCGCCTCCAACGACGACACCCCCACCACCAGCGGCATGGACGCCGCCAAGCAACGCGCTCCCCGCCGAGATGCTCCCCCAGACACCTCACCTACGACGGCGTCACTTCCAACTCGCGCCCGCCGCCACCGGCACGGCCGAACGCCCTCGTCCCCAACGGCGAGTCCCTCACCCTGCCCGCCGCTGCCGACACCGCCTGGGTCCTCGCCGCAGCCTCAGGCCCCGACGAAGCCGCCACCTTCCGCGCCGGCTCGCGCCCCGTCCACCGCTCACCATCGAAAGCTGGACCGGCTTCGTCGGCCAGTGGGACACCCGCCTCTGGAAGGCCGCGCCCGCGAACATCCGCAAGGACTGGGCCGTCTCCGCCAACCACCAGCCCTGGGATCTCAAGTCCGAGGGTACGCAGGATCTGGTCTCCGCAGCTTCCCCGAAGACTACCTCGGCCTGCGCCCCGGCTACATCAAGCCCGCGCGCATCGCCTGGTACGCCTCCCACCACCACACCGCCGCCGGCCTCAACGTCCCCTACGAGTACAGCTACCTCTTCGCCTACCCCATCCCGCTCGATAGCACCCACAAGCTCACGCTGCCGAACAGCCCCACCCTGCGCATCCTCGCCATCAGCACCTCCACCGCCGGCCCGCAGGTCACCCCCGCCCAACCCCTCTTCGACACCCTCAACGCAGCAACACCGGGCGCGGTCAACCCATACAAGCCTTGAAAAATCAGCACGAAGGGCACAAAGGTCACACAAAGGCCGCTGTGCCCTCCGTGTAACCTTCGTGCCCTCTGTGCTGAGTTTTGCACTCAGCCTAATCCCTAATCCCTAATCCCTGCGCTCACGCCGTCTCTTCATCCTTGTCATCCACCACCGTCATCTCAAGCGCGAGCGGCTTGACCAGCATGCAGTCCATCGCCGCAATCGACTCCACTGCCGCCGCAATGGTCGAGTTCAGCGTTGGCTCCGTCGTCACCACGAACGGCAGCCGGTTCTTGGGATAGCCGCGCCGCTGCAAGCAGCGAATCGATGTTCGCGCCCACCTTCGACAGCGCGCCCGAGATCGCCGACACGATCCCCGGCTTGTCATCCACAATAAACCGCAGATAATGCGGTGCCACGGCATCGCTCGTCACCAGCTTCTTCACCGCCGGCAGCGCGACCGACCGCGCCCCCTGCGCCACCGCCAGCAGGTCGCTCATCACCGCGACTGCCGTTGCATCGCCGCCCGCGCCGTGGCCGGAGAACACCACATCGCCGCCCATCGCGCCGGTCGACACCACCATATTCTGCGTCCCATGCGACCACGCCATCGGCGACTGCAGCGGCACCAGCATCGGAGCCACGCGCGCGTACACGCCGTCGCCCTCAAGCTGCGCGCGCGAAACCTGCCGGATCGTGCATCCCAGCTCCTTCGCATACGCAAAGTCCACCGCGTCGATATCCCCGATCGTCTGCGTCGCAATCGTCTCCGGATCGACATCCGCATGCATCGCAATCCGGCACAGAATGCAAAGCTTCGCCCGCGCATCGAACCCGCCCACGTCCGCGATCGGGTCGGCCTCCGCATACCCCAGCCGCTGGGCTTCCGCCAGAACCGACGGCGTAGTCCTCGACCAGCCTCCATCCGGCTCAGGATGAAGTTGCAGGTTCCGTTCAGAATCCCGCTGATGCGCGTCACCCGGTCGCCGGATAAGCCCTGCAGCATCCCCGGAATTACCGGCACGCCGCCCGCCACCGCCGCCCCATGCAGCAGCTGCACGCCGTGCTCCGCCGCCAGCCGCGCCAGCTCCGACCCCGCGATACGCAATCAGCTGCTTGTTCGCCGTCACCACCGACTTGCCGGCCTTCAGCGCGCGCTCCACCCACTCGCCCGCCGGCGACATCCCGCCTACGAGCTCCGCCACGACATCCACATCCGACTGGAGCACGTCGTCGATCTGCTCCGTCCAAACCACGTCCGCGCCAAGAGCCAGCCGTCCGCTTGCGCGCCACATCGCGGTTGAAGACATGGGTCAGCGTCACGCCCGGGTGCATCTCCAGCGCCTTCGCCACCGACTGCCCCACCGTGCCAAACCCAAGAATCGCAACCTTCGTCATGAGCTCCGCTGCCCTCAAATAGCTGTCATCCTTCGCCGATGGCGGAGGATCTGCTTCTCCCTACACCCATTCTGCGCTAATACCGCACCCGGGCCTCAAACTCCGCCCATGCCTGGAAGCTCTTCGCCGCCTCGTCCCGCAGCACGCACACTGTCGTCAGACCGCGCTCCGCCACCGGCTTGCGGATCTCCGTATAGATGAACGCGTCATCGAAGCCCGCCTCCGCCGCATCCGCCGCCGTGCTGCCAAACACCAGGCGTGCGCAGCGCGACCAGTAGATCGCTCCCAGGCACATCGGGCAGGGCTCGCAGCTCGAGTAGATCGTGCAACCGGTCAGCTCAAAGCTGCTCAACGTATTCGCAGCATTGCGGATCGCCGTCACCTCTGCATGCGCTGTCGGATCGTTGCTCGCCGTCACATGGTTCGCGCCCGTGGCCACCACCTCGCCATCCCTGACAATCACCGCACCGAACGGCCCACCCGCACCCGAGCGCACATTGCTCGTCGCCAGCTCGATCGCCATCCGCATGAACCGCACATCGTCCTGCATCAACCCTCCGGATACCCCCGATTGTCGCACAGCCCGTGCCCACCCCCGCGGCATCGTCATCCTTCCGCAACCACGCTGTCATCCTTCGCGAAGCGGGAGGATCTGCTTTCCCCCAAACGGCGCATCCCTTCCCCAACCCACTCTTGCTACACTCCCGAAAGCGAACAGAGCGCATCTTTCTGCCGCAAAGAAAGGCCTCACAACTCCGACCCCAAGCATCGCATGTCCATGGACTCCATCAATCCCGCGACCGGCCTCCTTCTCCGCAGCTTCGAGCCACTCTCGGACGAAGCCGTCCAGGGGCGCATCGCGCTTGCGCACACCGCATTCCGCGCATACCAGGCGATCCCGCTCGAACACCGCGCGCTCTGGATGCGCAAGCTCGCCGGCCTGCTCGAACATGACGTCGAAGAGCTCGCCACACTTGCGACGCAGGAGGTCGGCAAAACCATCGTCAGCTCGCGCGCCGAGGTGCTCAAATGCGCCGCCGGCTGCCGCTACTACGCCGACAATGCCGCCCGCATCCTCGCCGACGAACCGATCCCGACCGAGCCCAACACCAGCTACGTCCGCTGGGATCCGCTCGGCGTCATCCTCGCCGTCATGCCCTGGAACTTCCCTTTCTGGCAGGTCTTCCGCTTCCTGGCGCCCGCGCTGATGGCCGGCAATGTCGGCCTGCTGAAGCACGCGTCCAACGTCCCGCAGTGCGCACTCGCCATCGAAGCGCTGGTCCGCCGCGCCGGCTTCCCGCGCGGCACCTTCCAGACGCTGCTCATCGGCTCCCGCCAGGTGGAAGCCGTGCTCGCCGATGAACGCGTGGTGGCCGTCACGGTCACCGGCTCTGAAGGCGCAGGCCGCGCCGTCGCCGCGCAGGCCGGATACCTGCTGAAGCCGTCCGTTCTCGAGCTGGGCGGCTCCGATCCCTTCGTCGTCATGCCCTCCGCCGACCTCGACCTCGCCGTGACAACAGCGGTGAAGGCGCGCACCATCAACAACGGCCAGTCCTGCATCGCGGCCAAGCGCTTCATCGTCCATCAGGACATCTACGAAGAGTTTGAGCACCGTTTCGTCGCCGGCATGGAAGCACTGCAGATTGGCGACCCGATGAAGGAGTCCACCGACATCGGCCCGCTGGCCACGCCGCAGCTGGTCACGGACCTGGAACGGCAGGTCGCCGCCGCGCTGCAGGCTGGGGCGCGCGTGCTCACCGGCGGTGAGCGCATGATCGGGCAGGGGAACTTCTTCGAACCGACGGTGCTGGTCGACGTGCCGCGCACCTCCGACGTCTACCGCGAGGAGTTCTTCGGTCCTGTGGCGATGCTCTTCCGCGCCGCCTCCGCCGCTGAGGCCATCGAGATCGCAAACGACACGCCATTCGGCCTGGGCGCCAGCGTGTGGACGCGCGATCCCGACGAGCAGCGCCAATTCGTCGCCGGCATTGAGGCAGGACAGGTTTTCGTCAACACCATGGTCGCGAGTGATCCGCGCCTACCCTTCGGCGGTGTCAAGCGCTCCGGCTACGGACGCGAGCTGAGCGGCGCGGGAATGCGTGAGTTCCTGAATGCCAAGACGGTCGTGATTGCTGCGCCGAACGAGCAGACGGAGATCCCCTTCGCGCAGCAGACGTCTGCAACTGCGGAGCCCGATCGCCCCAGCCCGGACTCCGGCACCTTCCACGCTGCCTTCCGCAACGCGCTGCGCGAAACCGAGTAGCCGACCCGCCCCCGCTGCCTCGGCTTGCGGTATAAAGAAGGCCCCATGGCATCCACACAGTGTCTCATCGTCGGAGCCGGACCTACCGGCATGAGTGCCGCCATCGAGCTTCGCCGTGCGGGGCTGGACGTGCGCGTCCTGGACAAGTCGACGCACATGGCGCTGCACTCGCAGGCGCTCGTCGTGCAAGCACGGACGCTGGAGCAGTTTGATCGTTACGGCATCGCCAACGAGGCGGTGGCTCAGGGTCGCAAGCTTACCGGCGCCCGTCTCTGGAGCGAAGGCAGGAACATCGCCCACTTCGAGTTTGCGCGTCTGCAAACGAACTTCCCCTTCGCGCTCTTTCTGCCGCAAAGCCAGACCGAAGCCCTGCTCAATCGGCACATGGAATCGCTGGGAGTGAAAACCGAGCGCGGCACCGAACTGCTTGCCTTCACGCAGCAGGACAACACCGTACAGGCAATCCTGCGGCACCCTGACGGCGTGGAAGAAGAAGTGAAAGCACGCTGGCTGCTCGGCTGTGACGGCGCCCACAGTGCCGTGCGCGAGATTGCCGGCATCCCGTTCGAGGGCAAAGGCATCCCGCTCTCCTTCTTTCTCGGCGACCTCGTGCTTGAAGGCTCCAGTGCTCCTGGGGAGGAGCTGGCGATTCACCTGCATCACGGCGACGTCGTCTTCCTTGGTCGCCTGGACGACCGGTTCGTCCGCGTCATTGTCGCGGCGCACGATCAGCAGGGCGCACAGCAAAAGCAGGAGGTGACTCTCGCCGACTTCCAGACTGCCTTCGATCGTGCCGGACTCCGCCTAAGGGCTGTCGCCTCGGACTGGATGACGCCCTTTCGCGTCAATGATCGCCAGGCGAAGCAGTACCGCGCCGGAAATGTCTTTCTTGCCGGCGATGCCTCGCACATCCACTCGCCGGTCGGTGGCCAGGGCATGAATACCGGTATCCAGGACGTCGCCAACCTGGCGTGGAAGATTGCCGCCGTCGAGCGCGGAGCCCCGCCCGCGCTGCTTGAAAGTTACCAGGAAGAGCGCGGCGCGGTGGGTGAGGCGCTGCTGCGATTTACCGAGCGCGGCCTGAAGCTCGCCACCACCGACAATCGCCTGCTCGAAGAAGTGCGCGATACGCTGCTGCCGATGCTGACCAGCCTTAAGCCAGTCCAGAGGGCGGCAACCAGCTTCATCTCCGAGCTCGCGATCTCGTACCGCGGGTCGTCCATCGTCTCTGACTCCGGCGGAGACGGGGACCTGCACGCGGGCGACCGGATGCCAGACCTGCATCTTGGCGGAACAACCTTACTCGCCAACTGGCATGATGCCCGGCATCTCGCGATCCTGCTGGGCGCAACCGCGGAACAGCACGAGGAGCTGACGAAAGCTCTCCCGCGTGCCAGGGTCCTATCCGTCGCATCGTCCGATCTGGACGACTACGGACACGCCTCACTGGGCCGCGAAAGCAAACTGCTGATCGTTCGGCCGGACGGATACCTTGGCTTCCGCGGACCGATGCGCGAGCGGGAGGCATGGCAGGCCTACATCCGTCAGGACGCCCTCGGCTGAAAGATCCCTGCGGTTTGTCATGCAGGCCCCGCTCCGGGTAGGCTGTGATGCGTCCCGCAGGGGCCAGAGGATGAGGACGGAAGATGACAAGCAGTCGGCAGTACATGAGTGGTTTCGGCAATGAGTTTGCAACCGAGGCAGAGGCAGGCGCACTGCCGCAGGGCCAGAACGCGCCGCAGATCGCCCCGCTGGGTCTCTACACGGAGCAGCTTTCAGGCTCGCCTTTTACTGCGCCGCGCCACCTTAACCGCCGCACGTGGACCTACCGCATCCGGCCTTCGGTCATGCATAAGCCCTACGAGCGCATCGCGAACGGCATGGTGCGGTCGACGCCCTTTGACGAGATCGAGACCACGCCCAGCCAGTTGCGCTGGGACCCGTTGGCGCTGCCGTCCGGGCCGTGCGATTTCCTCGACGGCATCACCACGCTGGCCGGCAACGGCGATCTGACAATGCACTCCGGGTTGGCGATTCATTTGTACGCCGCGAACAAGAGCATGACCGACCGTTTCTTCTACTCGGCCGACGGCGAACTGCTGTTTGTGCCACAGCTTGGGTCGCTTACGTTACATACGGAGCTGGGCATTCTCGAGGTCGCGCCGGGCGAGATCGCCGTCATCCCGCGCGGCATCAAGTTCCGCGTCGAACTCGCCGGCGACACCGCCCGCGGCTATCTGCTCGAAAACTATGGCCAGACGCTGCGCCTGCCCGAGCTCGGCCCGCTCGGCGCCAACGGCCTGGCCGCGCCGCGCGACTTCCTCACGCCCGTCGCCGCGTATGACGACCGCGACTCCGCGAGCTTCCAGGTAGTCGCGAAATTCCAGGGCAATCTCTGGGCGACGGACTTCGACCACTCGCCGCTCGATGTCGTCGCCTGGCATGGCAATTACGTGCCCTACAAGTACGACCTCGCTCTCTTCCAGTGCATGAACTCGGTCAACTTCGACCATCCGGACCCCAGTATCTACACCGTGCTCACCAGCCCGAGCGAGCTGCCCGGCACGGCGAATGTCGACTTCGCCATCTTCCCGCCACGCTGGCTGGTGGCCGAGCATACCTTCCGCCCGCCCTGGTTCCACCGCAACTTCATGAACGAGTTCATGGGCCTGGTGAAGGGCGAGTACGACGCCAAGGCCGAGGGCTTCGTGCCCGGCGGCGCCAGCCTGCACAACTGCATGAGCGGCCATGGCCCGGACGCGGAAACATTCGAGCGGGCGAGCGCAGCGGAGCTGAAACCGGTGAAGCTCGACGGCACGCTGGCGTTCATGTTCGAGACGCGCTTTGTGGCGCGGCCGACGAAGTTCGCCATGGAGACGGCGGCGCGGCAGCACGAGTATTACACCTGCTGGCAGGGCTTGAAGAAGAACTTCCGGAAGGGATAGAGCTTGGCTGCACCCGGCGCCGCCGCGATAAGCAGATCCTCCGCCTGCGGCGAAGGATGACAGCCTATTGGACGACAGATAACACGCCTCGGCGCTATCTGCCCGTGTAGTACCCGTCGCGCGTCTGGATTTTTAGCGACTTGTCCTTGGGAACGGATAGATCGATCTGGTGGTAGCCGTCGCCCAGGATCGGCGCGTCGGGTGTAAAGCCGAGGCGGTACTGCGAGCGGAGTTCGTCGGCGATTTCGCCGTAGATGGCGGCGATGTCCTGCTTCTTGGTGACCTCGAAGACGCGTCCGCCGGTCTCGCCGGCGATGCGGTCGAGGATCTTCTTGCCGTCGACACGATTCTCCTGCGGCCGCTGCTGGCCGCCGCCGCCGTTGCGTCCGCCGCCCCCGGGATAGCCGCCTCCCCCGATTCCGGGGAAGCCACCGCCACGTCCTCCGCCGCCGGGAAAGCCGCCGCCGCGACGGTTATCCTGCTGCTGATCGTGGGGCTGCTCCCCTTTGAAGTAGATGGCGTAGACGACAGTGTCGGCGCGCTGGGCGGCTTCGATGGCGTGGTTCAGCGACTCCTTGCTGTTGCGGTCTTCGCCGTCTGTCAGCAGGACGATGGCCTTGCGGCCTTTCTGTTTCGAGAGGATTTCATCGGAGGCGAGGAACACGCTGTCGTAGAGCGTGGTGCCGCCGCCGCGACGACCGTAGCCGCCGCGGTTGTTGTTGCGGTCGTCGGGATCATCCTGCGTGGATTGATTGCTGTTTGGATTGGTGCTGCCCAGCTCGCGGATGGCTGCCTGGAGCTTTGGCCGGGAAGGAGTGAGGTCCTGCAGGAGTTCGGTTTCGCGGGCGAACTGTAGGATGAAGGCGCGATCCGGCGGACGGTCGGTCGAGCCGGGCTCAGGCGTGGAGAGCATCTTGTCGAGGAACGAGACGCTGGCGGTCCGCTCCTCGTCGAGGCGGTTGCGGACCGAGCCGCTGACGTCCACGAGGAGACCGAGGGTGAGCGGGAGATTGCGATCGATGTCGAAGTAGCGGACGGTCTCGGCATGGCCGTCAACCATCAGCGAAAAGTCTGTCCTTGGTCAGGGTCTGGACGAGCGCACCCTTCTTGTCGCGGACGATAACGGGCAGATTGACGAGGCGGGCGTCGAGCGAGAGGGTGGTGGTGGGCTGCGCCTTGGAATCGGGCTTGTCGGCCGGTGCTGCAGGTTGCTGCTGGCCGTTCGCCGCCAGCGACGCGCCGAGCAGGCACCACACGAAACAGAGGCCAGGCAGATTGCGGTGCTTCATGGGGGATTAGACGGGATTCCGCAACTCAGGTTTCGCTCCGAACAACAGCAAAGCGACGGCCCGGGTGTGGGCCGCCGCTTCGGTTCGTTTGGGAGTTCGGTTAGAAGTTGAAGGACGCCTGCAGGTAGATGCGCCGGATGGCCGAATTGGAGGTGAAGATGTTGCCCGCGAGCGCCGTGCTGGTGCCGAAGCTGGGCGAGCTGAGCGTGCCGATGGGAGAGCCGCGATCCACCACGTTGAAGAGGTTCTGGATCTGCGCGCCGAGGGTCAGGTTGTAGCGCTTGCCGCTGCTGGCTCCGCCGCCTCCGCCCATACCCATGCCGCCACCGCCACGTCCTCCGCCGCCACCACCACCCCCGGGGCCGCCGGGTCCGCCCGGACCGCCGGGGGGACGGTTGCCACCGCCCTGGCCGCGTCCGCCTTGCGAGGGATCGCGTGTGGTGCGCTCGCCGAAGCCGATGGTCTTGGTGGCGCGCAGGTTGAAGGTGAAATTGGCGGGACCCGTGCAGGTGTTGACCCCGACCGGAGTAAAGTTCCCGGCAGTTCCGGGAGTGGCGAAGGTGCCGCAGCCGGCGATGGTCTTGACGTATCCGCCGGCGATGGGAGTGGTTCCGGCGGCGACGAGCTACGGCGCGGTCGTTGAAGATAGTATCGCCGTTGACGTCGGTGCCGGAGGTGATGTTGTAGGGCGAGCCGGAGTTAGCCACCAGGAGCGGGCTCAGGTTGACGAGGTAAGGCAGGGTGATGCTGCCGCCCAGGAAGAGACGGTTGCGGGTATCGAAGCTGGCACGGCCATAATCAGCGCCAAGGTTGTAGGGGTTGGTGCCGAAGGAGCTGGCGCCCGAAGTGTCGGACTTGGCGTAGTTCAGCACGTAGTACCCGAAGATGGATGCACGTCCGACGCGGTAGTTCACGTTGGTGACGAGCTGGTTCTGGGTGAACACGCCCTCGGACTGGTATTGGTACTGGATGCGGCGTGCTGGCCGAGAGCGAGCTGAAGTTGGCGACCTGGCTGTCGAACTGGTGGAGGCCGCGGATGTGCTGGTAGTTGACCGAGATGGTGGCGCCGCGGAAGAGCTGCTGGTCGACGCCGATGTTGAACTGCGCGGAATACGGCGCGCGCAGGTTCGGGGCGATCGAGCGCGTGGTGAAGTGGCCGGAGGCGACTGCCGGGCAGGCGGCTGGGTTGGCCGGGCCGCAGGCAGAGCTGATGGGCGAGGCGGCGGTAGCCTGCAGAATGGACTGCTGCTGATTGGTGCCGTTGTTGCGGTACACGCTGAACTCGTTGGAGAGGTTGAAGCGATCGTAGAAGAGGCCGGCTCCGGCGCGCAGCACGGTCTTTTTGCTGATGCCGTACGCCATGGAGAGGCGCGGCGCCCAGTCATTGTGGTCGTGTATGTAGTTCTGCGTCTCGTAGCGGATGCCGTAGCTGAAGGTCAGGTTGGGACGGATCTTCCAATCGTCCTCAGCGTAAAGGCCGACGTCGGTCGAGCGCTCGGTCAGAGTGGGCACGGCGATGCTGGTGATGGAGTACTGGCTGACGGAGGGCGTACCCAACGGGCATGCGGGCGAGACGGCGGTGCATCCCTGGGGTAGCCCGGTATAGGTGTAGATGCTGCTGTAGGTAAAGGTTCCGTTGGCGCCGGCGTTGGTCGTGTTGGTTTCGCTGGTGGTGCGCAGGCGCCCGCCAAGCCGCAGGAAATGCTTGGTCAGCGCGACAGAGGTGTAGTTCTGCGCTTCGATGTGGACCTGCGTATCGTCCGAGATGCCGGAGCTGGAGCCGCCAGCGACGAAGGCGCCCTGCACGTTGATGGTGGGCGCGGTGCTGAAGGGGGTGCTGTCGCTGGTGGGACGCTGGAACTCGAAACGGGTCTCGTTGATCACGCGTCGACGACAGAATCTGCGTGTCGGTCATCTGCAGCGTCATCTCGGTGCTGGTGGAGTTGGACCCGGTGGTGTAGATGTCATTGCCGCCGATGCCCTGGTTCTGCCCGTCGTTGTGCTCGTACTGGAAGCGGGTGGTGAGGGTGTTCTTTTCGCCGAGCGCGAGGTCGATGCGCGGCGAGATATCCCAGCGGGTTTGCGGAGTAAACTGCGCCGAGATGTAGCCGTTGCCAGCCGGGGTAGCGTAAATGGCGCAGCCGGCCTGGCCCGGATTGCACACGATGCCGGAGCTCTGGCTGGTGGCGTAGATGGCCGGCGGATTGACGATCGCGTTGTCTTCGATCTGGCGCAGCGAGCCAGCAGAGCGTGAACGATGCATTCTTGTTGATGGGACCGGTGAGTGAGCCCTGTCCGAGGATGGTGTGGTAATCGGGCTGCAGGGTATTGCCGGTCACAAACGGGCTGCCGGAGTTGAAGCTCTTGTCCTGGCCCTGGATGTTGGCGTTGCCGTGGAACTTGTCCGTGCCGGGCTTGGTGAAGATCTCTACCCGGCCGAATCCGGCGCGGTCGTACTGGGCGGAGAAGGGATTCTGATTGATACGGATTTCCCGGATGGACGACTTGGGCGGAAGCTGGCCGCCGGTGAAGCCGTCGATGTAAATCTGGCCGCCGTTCGGTCCGGCGGCGGGACCGGCAAGCGCGGAGAGCTCCGAAGACAATTCATCCGGGTCGTCCGAGAGCGCATCGAGGTCCTTGCCGGTCAGGATGGTCGCGCTGGCGTTGTTGTCCTGGTCGACCGAGACAGTGTTCGCATTGGTTGTGACATTAACGATCGTCTGCTGGTCCTGCATCGCGAGCTTGGCATTGATGGTCACGGTCGCGCCGGCAACCTTGACGCCCTGGCGCACGAAGGTGCCGAAACCGGGCATCGTGATGGTCAGCGAGTAGGTTCCAGGTGCGACGCCGCGCAGCACGTAGTTGCCGTCGCTCCCGGAGGTGGTGGTCACGGGTCTTGCCAGACCCGGGCGTCAGGGTGACGGATCGCGCCGGGGATCACCGCGTCATCAGGGTCGGCCACTGTGCCGCGAACCGAGGCGCCGGATTGCGTGGCGCCGGCCTGGGAACGCCGGGACCGCCGTTGTCTGTTGCGCCGGAAGAGCGAGCGGCGCCAAGGAAAGGACAGCCAAAGGAAGCAGCAGGACCATCGAAACGGCGCGTGTACGGGCGGGCTGGGCCTTCGGTGGTGCGGACGATGTGCGAAACGGCATAAGTCTCCTCAGAAGAGATGTCGCGGCAAAAAACGGCTGGCGATGCGGATCGATGGCAGGTTAGTTTCCGCCGCCAGCTTCCGGTGCGCCGAGGTTCCAGGGCGAAAGGGTGATGGGCGCGGCTCCAGCCGGCGCGGTGAGCAGCGCTTCGACGCCCGACAAAAGGGTGATTGCGGTAAACCAATCGCCAGCCGCAGAAGGCGAAGCGACGACCATCACGGCGTCGCCGGCGTGTAAATCGGCGACTGTCGCGGTCGGCAGGCGGGAAAGCATGCGGGAAAGGTCCATACCGGCGCGCGCTCGGCCTCCGCCGCGCACCGCGCTGCCCCGCCGGCACCCGCAGCGGCGTGCCGCACCGGCTGCTGGCGCTCCAGCGCCGCCGGCGTCTCCGCCATTCGAGCGGGCTGCCAGCCCGGCCGCCATCTGCGGCGGGAGCTTGCGCACGTCGGAGTTCGCCGTAAGCTTGACCGTTACGGGCTTTTTGGTGGTGAGGTCCTTGAACGAAACCGTGCCGTTTGCGGCGTCGATCGCAGTCAGCACCCCGGACAGGTTCGCAAAGGTGCCCGTGACGACTTCCTCCGCGGAGATGGAGGAGCCGTCGGCGGATTTGTCACCGCGCACGCTCAACTGGTCGCCAGGATGAACCTGGGCCAGCGTGCCGGGTTGGAATCCTGAAAACGGACGGAGTCGGCGGCGTAGCGGCGGAAGACCGTTTTCGGAGTCGTCTCGACCCTGACGATCTTGGCTCCGGAAGAGATGCTGACGACGTTTCCATCCACCGACTTGACGATGCCGCCGGCTCCGCGCTTCTGCCAGTCGGCCTGCTCGGCCTGGTTGCGGGCGGCGATGTCGCCGGCTTTGATCACGATGACGCGGCTCGCCGTGTCGCCGTCGCCGGCCTTGCCGGTGATGACACGATCGCCCACGACGATGTCAGAAAGCTTGATGGGCTGACCCGACTTGAGATCGGTAACGCCGGGGGCGAGTTGCAGCACCGGAGCCTCGGGCGAGATGGCTACGGGGGTCGCGACGCCTGCGGCGTTCACCACGGTAAGGGTATTGCCTTCAATCGACTTTACGGTTCCGCTCTGGCGTGCGGGCGAAGGGGCCTGGGCGCATGACTGCGGCCGGCGCTAGAAGCGAGATGCAGATCCCGGCGCGTAATGCTCGCGGACGATTTGGGAGGTTGTTGCCTTGAACATCGTGTTTGCTGCCTTTCGAACTTCCGGGGCGCAACTGGCCGCTCCCGAAGCCCGGAAAATCGCTGATTCTGTGCTGGATCCGCAGGGCCTTACAGGGATACGGACCAAAACAGCAAAAGTTTCGCGCTGCACAATGAATCCAGAGTGTTCATCTTTAGCTTAAGGCATCCTGAAGCAGTCCGGACAAACCCCGGGACGGCGGCTTATCCGGACTGACGCGAAGCGTGCGGGCGAAGTTTACTCTGACTCGGCGGAGAGGATGGCCAGGGTGTCCGCAGGAACAACGCACGCAGTCGGCCTGGAGCGAAACGTCCGGACCAGACGCCAGGGCTAGTCGATATCCTTCGCCGATGCGAAACTCCTGCGGATGCTCGCCCAGATTGGCGAAGATGCTGACGAGGTGGCGATCCATGCGCAGCCAGCGCTTTTCCTCGTCGAACGTGACCTTGATGTGGCCGCGATCGCCGTCGTTGAGCGAGATGGAGTTGCGGCGGAGGCGTATGAGGCTTCGCAGTCCATTCGAGCATCTCGGCGTGGATGGCCCTCGTGGATCTCATCCCAGTTGAGGCGGGAGCTGGTGAAGGTGCGAGGGTCCTCGGGGTTGGGGATCTGGGCCTCGTCCCAGCCGAAGGCGGCGAACTCTTTCTTGCGGCCTTCGGAGACGAGCTTCGCCATCTCCGGGTCTTCGTGGTCGGCGAAGTAGAGGAAGGGCGTGGAGGCGGCGAACTCCTCGCCCTGGAAGAGCATGGGGATGAAGGGCGCGGTCAGGACGAGGCCGAGCGGCCACCTTGGCGCGGGCGATGCCGACGATGTGTTCGAGGCGGTCGCCGGTGGCGCGATTGCCGACCTGGTCGTGATTCTGGATGAAGCCGATGAAGTGGTGCGCGGAGAGGCCAGTCGACGGGGCGCCCGTGGCTGCGGTCGCGGTAGCTGGAGTAGATGCCGTCGTAGACGAACATGTCCTTGAGGCGATCTTGGCGAGGCATTCGAACGCGCCGAAGTCGTCGTAGTAGCCCTTGCCGCCTTCTTCGACGTGCAGCAGGGTGAAGAGCGAGTGGTGGAAGTCGTCGGTCCATTGCGCGTCCATGCCGTAGCCGTTGGCTTCGATCGGGCGTGACGATGCAGGGATCGTTCAGGTCGGATTCGGCGATGAGGAAGAGCCGGCGGCCGAGGGTGGCGGAGAGGTTGTCGACGTTCGGCGGAGAGCTGCTCCAGGAAGTGGACGGCGGAGCGGTCGATGATCTCGTGGATGGCGTCGAGGCGCAGGCCGTCGACGTGGAAGTCCCGCATCCACATGCAGGGCGTTGTCGCAGAAGAAGCGGCGACCTCGTCGGAGCCCGCGTCTTCGAAGTTGACGGCATCGCCCCAGGGGGTGTGGTGCTTGTCGGTGATGTAGGGGCCGAACTTGCCGGTGTAGTTGCCGACCGGGCCGAAGTGGTTGTAGACCACGTCGAGGATGACGCCGATGCCGTGCATGTGGCAGGCGTTGACGAAGCGCTTGAAGCCGTCGGGGCCGCCGTAGCAGTGGCTTGACGGCGAAGAGCGCGACGCCGTCGTAGCCCCAGCCGCGGCTCGCCGGCGAACTCGGCGACGGGCATGACTTCGATGTGGGTGATGCCGAGATCGTGCGAGGTACTGCAGCTTCTCGATGGCGGCGTCGAAGGTGCCCTCCGGGGTGAAGGTGCCGATGTGCATCTCGTAGATGACGGCGCCGGCGAGCGGGGGCCCCTGCCAGGTGGCGTCGTCCCAGTGGAAGGTCCTGTGATCGTAGACGGCGGACAGCTGGTGGACGCCGTCGGGCTGCCAGAGGCTGCGCGGGTCGGGGTAGGGGGTGCGGATCGTCGTCGAGCAGGAAGCCGTAGTCGGTGCCGGGCTGGGCGTCTTCGACGGACGAGTTCCAGTAGCCGCTGGTCGTCGGGACCCTGCATGGGGAGGATGCGGTCGCCAGTTTGATGCGATACTTTCTGGGGCCGAGGGGCCCAGAGAAGAATATCATGCATGAATGTTCCTCGAGATCTCCTCGCGGACGAGCAGAGCTACAGGAAATGTCTTGAGCAAGTGCCGCTCAGCATTCTGCGACTTCGCCGCTTACGATGCGTCTCGGCCGGTGAGGCGGTTGTGCCATGTGCCGGGCGGAAGCGGTGAGCGTGGTGTCAGTCCCAGTTGGCTGCGAGGGTGAGGGAGTGGCGCGGGGCGACGGTCGATGACGTGGTTCGCCGCGCAGGAAGGCGACGACGTGGCTGGCCTTTGCGCCGACGGCGGCGAGCGGAGTGTAGGCCGCCTCGCAGCCGAACCATGCGGGTGCTCGCGACGGAGCAGCAGAGCGCTGATGGATGACGTGGAGCTTGGGCAGGCCTTCGTCGATGCGGGCGAGGATGTCTGAGCGGGTGAGAGCTGTGCGAGCTCGGCGAGCAGCTTGCGGCGGAGGTCGTAGTCGACGGGGCGGCGGTTGTCGGGATCGACGAGCGAGAGGTCCCAGAGCTCGCCGCCCTGGTAGAGGTCGGGAACGCCGGGGCGGTGTGCTTCAGCAGCGTTTGCGCGAGCGAGTTGATGCGGCCAGGCAGGAGGATGCGGGCGACGAAGGATTCCAGCTCGGCGAGGAAGGCGGTGTCGGCGAGGATGGACGTCGATGAAGGCGTTGAGGGCGTCTTCGAAGTCGTTGTTGTTGGCGACCCAGGAGGTCTGCTGCTTGGCCTCGCGCATGGCCTTCTGCATGTAGGCCTTGATGCGTTCGTGGATCGATGGGCCAGGCGCCGATCAGGGTCTGGTAGAGGAAGTATTCGGTGTTGCGATCGGGCAGACGCCGTTGCGGTCTTGTACTGTCTCGTTCATGGCGGTCCAGCGGGCGATGGCGTCGGCGAACTCGTGCGGAATCTCGGTGAGCACGGCCAGGCGGGCGCGGACGTCGTCGGCGCGCTTGGTGTCGTGGGTGGAGAGCGTGGTCATGGTGCGCGGGATGCGTGTGCCTGCATCTTCTGCTGGTAGGCGTGGAAGTCATCGACGCGAGAGGCCGTCGCGGCCGCGGGTCGCCGCCTACCTCGCACATCGCGGTCAGCCGATTGAAGCAGTAGAAGGCCGTGTCTTCGACGCCCTTGGCCATGACGGGCGAGGTGAACTGCTGGAAGCGCAGCACGAACTCGGCCTCCAGCGCGGCCGTTGATCTTGAGCGTGAGCACCTGCTCGAAGAAGTCGAAGAGGCCGGCGTCGATCTCGGGGCGCTTGTCGCTGGCGCACTCGATGGCCTGGCTGATGAAGCGGCGGTCTTCGGCGGTGATCTCGTTGTAGCGCGCACCTTGCTGCGGGACGACGTAGGTGCGGTAGATGGCGAAGCAGGCGGCGATCTCGCGGATGGCGCGGCGGACCTCGGCGCGGGTGTAGTCGCGCTGGTTGCGATGGTTCTCGCAGATGTCGACGAAGAGGGTGGTGAGGCGATTGACGTCGGAGCCGAGGGCCTCCTGCGGCGACGGCGATCTTCTTGTCGTGGGCGATGGGCGGGAAACGGCGTGGGCTGCGCCGGTGAAGTCGCCGTAGACGGTGCGCGAGCTCGGCCATGCCTTCCGGACGCACCAGCAGGCCCAGCGCCGACGTTGAGGAAGTCGTAGCCGCTGGTGCCTTCGATGGGCCAGGATCCTGGCGCAGGAACTCGCCGGGGCCGAGGATCTTTTCGCCGATGATCCAGGCGTCGGGCGCGGCTTCGCGCAGGCGCTGGAAGTATTCGAGGGGGTCGCGCAGGCCGTCGGGATGATCGACGCGGACGCCATCGAGGACGCCGCGCTTGAGCCAGTCGAGGATGAGCGCGTGGGTCTCTTCGAAGACGTGGCGCGCTCCATGCGCAGGCCGATCAGGGTGTTGACGTCGAAGAAGCGGCGATAGCCGAGCTGCTGGTCGGCGGTCTTCCAGTAGGCGAGGCGATAGTTCTGCTGGTTGAGGAAGTCGTCGAGCGCGTCGTGGTCGGCGTTGAGCTCGTCGACGGCGCGGTCGATGGCCTCGCAGACGGCGTCTTCCTCGGCGCAGAGGCGGTCGAGCAGACTGGCGATGACGATCTTGTCGCGATGGCGGGCGAGGACGGTGCGGCGGTCCTCGTAGGAGGGCGCGGGCAGGCGGCCGAAGGAGGCGGCGAGGAAGCTGAGGGTGTCGGAGCTGCGCGTAGACCGCGGCCTTGGCGAGGATGGCCGGCAGGGATGTGGGGGCGACGGGGAGGGTCTGGCCGGCGGCTTCGACCAGGAAGTTGCGGCCGCTGCGGCACGACCTTGATGCCGCCGGCCTCGAGCACGCGGCCGTACTGGTCGCCGAGGATGGGGACGAGGACCTTGTCGCGGAGGCGCTCTTCCTGCGGGTGCCAGTCGATGTCGAAGAAGCGAGGCGTAGCGGCTGGCGGCGCCGTTCTCGAGGACGTCCCACCAGATAGCGGTTCTGCCCGCCGATGGCCATGTGGTTGGGGACGATGTCGAGGACCTGGCCGAGGCCGTTTTCGCCCAGGTTCTTCGAGAAGCGCTCGTGCGCCTCGGCGCCGCCGAGCTCTTCGTTGACGCGCGATGGTCGACGACGTCGTAGCCGTGCATGCTGCCGGGCGCGGCCTGCAGGTAGGGCGAGCTGTAGACGTGCGAGATGCCGAGGTCGTAGAGATACTGGGCGATCGCGGCGGCGTCGTCGAAGGTGAAGCCTTTATGCAGCTGCAGCCGGTAGGTGGACGCCGGCACCTTGTTGTTTCGCATGGGGAGAATTCCTGTTCCTGTCGAGTCTCTGGTTAGGTGCGCCGGAGCGGACGAGGGTTGCAGGAGGAAGGATCGAAGATGAGCCAGCGACGGGAAGCCAAGGCAGCCAAGGAGCTGGTCCGCTGGTGGCAGAATCTCCAAGAATTCTTGACGAAGCCGCAGGCGGATTCCCTGGAGCACGACCAGCCCAAAGGGGCGTGTCCATCCTGCAGGGAATCTGTTTTGAGTGACTTAGACTCGGGGACCGGCGGGTGCGGTGGGTTTGGCCGGCGCTGCGGGGTTCCGGGGACGACTCGGCGCGGCCGGTTCCGCGGGTGGCGGTGGCGGTGGGACCGTGCGCTGATGGAGGCCTATATCGAGATGCGTCGTGTGAATATTGATCCGCGGACCACCGGTCCCCACGGAGCCCTCGAGCGTCTCGACGTTATTATGGCTCTGCGTGGGCAGGTTGAAGTCGTTTTCAATCGACCCGCCGGAAGTCTGCGCGTTGACGGAGAAAGCGGACTTGTCCGGCACCGTCACGTTCACTTCGCCCTTCTTGTTGTCGACCGTGACATTGCCGAGCGGCTGACTTCCCACGATGTCGACCGAACCATCGCTGTTGGTCACATCGACATCACCCGCAATCTGCTCGAAGGAGATGTTGCGGCTGCGGGTTCGCAGGCTGGTGGGGCCGACGAGCTCGCGTCCGCTGAGGTCGGCATGCGGGCTGATATCGATAGTGCCGTCTACCCTTCCGACCGAAAACTGGGTGCGCGTGGTCCGGAAGCTGGTCGGCCCGTGCAGGCGCTCGAGGTGCGTGTCGCCGAAAAATTCGCCTTCAAGCGACACCTGGCCCGTCACGTCAGTCACATTCATGTCATCGGCATTGCCGCGGACCGTAAGGTCGCCCGTGATCTGGTGCGCGGTTAGCGAAGAGCTGTGATTGTTGACGTGCGCCGTCACTGCGCCGGCAAGCCCGTTCAAGGTGACGTCGCCGTGGTTGGCGTTGATGGTGACCGGTGCGTGCAGTCCGGAGACGCTCACGTCACCATGGTTTGCATTGATCGTCGCCTCCGCAAAATCCGGCAGGGTGATGGTCAGGTCGGTGCTTCCATTCGAGAGGGATGGAACCTGCAGGTTCAGCGTCTGGCCAGTAGAAACGCCGGCCCGGGCAGAGGACGAAAGATGCGGGTTCAGCTCCCTGAACCTGGCGTCCGCGTCGGAATCCGACTGGCTGTAGATCTGTTTTGAAACGGTGATGTGTACCTGGTCGTCGTCGCTCTTGCCCGCAATGGTGACATCGCCGTGGGGGTTGTCGATGATCAGCGCAGAGCCGGCCGGAAAGGCGGCGTCGATCTGCTGCGTGGTTTCGTGTTTTTCACCGAAAATTTCGGCGAAGTTCTCGCCGTCCAGGTTCAGTCCGCTCAGGTTGATGCCGTGTACCGTAACCAGGTGCGCGACGGCTCCGGTGGCGGCTACCAGGAGCAGCAGGAGGATCGCTCCGCCGCCAAAGGTGCGCCGCACCCGCGGCGGCCCGTCGTGCGCGGCAATCTCGTCGAAGGCCCATTCCGCAACCAGCACGACCCCGGCGCCCACCAGCAGGAGTGGCCACCAATGCGTGTACCAGGCCCAGAAGCTCGCCGCGGGAATTCGGCCCATGCGCACCAGCAGCAGCACGATGCCGGCCGTCACCACCAGCAACGGCGTCAGGATGGAACTACGCCGGTTGGCGCGGGCCTGATAGCGGTAGAGATCGCGCTGTGCCCGGATCGCCGCCTTCTGGGCGCGTGCCTGATCCTTCATCTGCTGGCGCACAAAGCGCGCGTGTTGCCGGGCGTCAAAGCCGAAGGGTGGTCCAGGAGGCGGAGGGTACGATGGAGGATAGCCGGCCATGTTACACCCCTTCCTGATCGGTCGAGCGAGTTGCGGGCGCCGCCTTGGAAGGCGACTCGGGAGCCACGTAAGCTGCCGCCGCGGCGTTGTAGGCCGCACGCTGCAGGATCATCATGAGACCGCCCAGAATAATGAGACATGGCCAGCTGTAGTACCAGGAGACGATGCGGAAGCTATGCAGGAGAGTCAGGACGCCCACCGCAAGCAGCCATACTGAGCCTTGCAGGGCGCGGAGCACACGCAGCGTGTAGTCCGGGCTCGCATCGTAAGCCAACGACTGCCCGGTATCGGTCATCCTGCGGACGAAAATCCACCCACCCAGGATCAGGAGCAGAGCTCCGATCAGTGCAAACCCCGGAATGGCGCGGAACACATTCATGGTTCCCAGGAGGAAGACCAAGCCAAGCCCGATGAGCAACGCCGCACCTACGGGAAAGCTGCTCTGCGGAGTGAGCGGGGCGGGCGGAACCGGAGGGACGGGCGGCACGAACGTCGCTCCGTAGGGCGGCGGCAGTATATCCCGCATTGGGAGGGCTGTAATAGGAACCCGCAGCAGGTCCGTGTGGAGGCTGCGCGGCATACGCGTCCACCGGCGCTCCCCAGGATGCGGCCGATGCCTGCGCGTAAGACGCCGACGACGTTGGCGGAGGGGCCTGGGGAGGGGTCCCGACAGGCTGATAGCCCGCGGCGAATCCGGAAGACTGAGGTCCCGGCGACTGGAAACCCGCGGTGGCTGCATGCACGGCGTCGCGGGCGGCAGCCGCAACATCGGGACCGTTCGGCCACGCGTTACCGAATCCCATCCGTTCCCCGATGTCGTTCAAATTGAAAGGGTTCGGCAGCGGCAGACCGTCGCGGCGAGCCTTCGCTGTGTGGTGCGCCTCGATGGCCATGTAAAAGATCCAGCCGAAGACAAACAGCACAAAGATGCCCGAGATGTGCGAAAACATGATCAGCACGGCGAAGATAACCAGGTGGACCAGCCCTTTGGCGTACTGCTCGTTGTACATGGCCCCGACTCCGGGAATCAGCCCGAGCAACGCGGCGAGGCCGGGATTGGGCTCTCCGGATGCGGGAGGCACCGGGGTTCCCACCCCCGCATAGGGTATGCCGGCGTTTACAGGAACGTAACCGGCCTGGGCGCCTGCGGAACCGGAGGGACGGGACGCTGTACCGGCCAGGCGCGCAGCCAGGCAGGGCTCGCAGTAAATCGCTGGGCCGACTTTCCGCATGGACTCGCCGTCGAGGCTCTTGCCGCAATTCTGGCAAAACGCCACAGTCTTAGGTTCCTGGGTTGCTTCAGTCTGGTTGTCGTCATTCATGCCGTTCATGCCAGACCTCCTTCCTGCATTGCTGCAACGAACTGTAGTGCAGCTGGCGGAGAGCCTCCGAAGCTGCGAAAAAAGCGGTGGCCTCTCCGGGAAAACCGGGGCTCGAGCGGCTTCTTCCGGTGCTATCGCTGCTGCGACTCTGGCAAGGCGTTCGCATCGGCGTTGGCGTCGCGCAGGTCTTCGACCCGAGATTCCATGACCTTCACCACGCGAAGATTGTCGTAATACCGGACAGCCTCGGCATTCGCCTCGTAGAAGCTGCGTTTCAACCCGGTCGGCGTCAACGAGCTTGCCTTTACCTGGTCCAGGCGAACGCCGGTCAGGTTCAGCGTCAGGGCGAGCGAGAAGAACGCCATGGCGGCAGTCATCGCCAGACGGGGCTGGAACATCGTCTGCGACCAGTTCGCCAACTGCGGCATACGAGGCCGAAACGCCAGCAACTTCCGGGTGGACGCCAGCGGCACGGGTACCGGAGTCATTGCCGGCAGCGGAACCGGGCGACCGACCACGGCAGCGGTTAGATGGGGCGTGACGCTTGCCTCTTCTACGTCCAGCACACCTTGTGTCTGGGCCAGGATCCGCTCCAACAGCATCGCTGAGGGTTCCGGGCGCGGCGTCTTCAGCAGGTCGAGCCACGCTGCACCGCGCTGCGCATCCGCCACCATCGCGCTACATTCCGCACATCCACCCAGGTGATGGTCGAACCAGGTCCGGTCGGCCGGCGCCAGGGTCTCGTCAAGCGCATCCGCCAGCATCTCTTCGCAGACGATGCAGAGCGGATCCCGACCCTCGGGAATTTCGTCGAATTGGTACATTTGAGCCACTTTGCATCACCTCGTCTTTCTATCGCTGGGCCTGAGTACAACGTCAGACGGCCTGTTTTTCTATACGTTGCAAAAGCCTTGCCAGTTCCGCCCGGCCCCGGCTTATTCGGCTCTTCACGGTTCCTTCCGGGATCTTGAGCACAACGGCAATCTCTTTGTAATCCATATCTTCCAGGTCGCGCAGGATCACCGCTTCGCGCAACTCGGGCGACAGTTTCTGCAGGGCATCCTGGATGGTTGCGCGCAGCTCCATCCCGGCGTAGCGCTGCTCCTGGTTTTGACGGGTATCGGCAAGCCGTTCTGAAAGAGTCGGGCCCTCGTCCTCCCCCGATAAGCTCACATCCAGGGAATCCGTGGCGCGGTCCAGTTTAGTGCGCCGATAGTTATCCACCAGGAGATTGCGGGTGAGGGTTGTGATCCAGGTCTGGAAAGTACCCTTTCGCACGTCAAAACTGGCCAAATTGCGGTAAACCTTGAAAAAGACGTCCTGAGTGACGTCCTCCGCCTCTGCGGCATCGCCGATAAACCGGTAGCAGATGGCGTAGACGCGCTTGTGTTGCCCCGACAACCATCTGGTGCCATGCCCGCTGGTCGCCAGCGAGACACGCGGCGACGACGCGCACGAGCGCTTCTTGCTCGGCCTGCTGCTCGGGCGTCTTCTGCACACGTGCCTCGGAAAACTTCATCGGCGCAGAGCTTGCAAGGGCGCGCACCCGCGCTCCGCTAGCCGCCACCTCAGGAACCTGCCGCGTCTGCGGCAGGGGGCGCCCTGCGGCCATCGGGAACGAAATCGGCATCGAGAAAACGCCCATGTGCCACCTTACGCAAACAGGGCGAAGTTTGTTCCCGGGCGTAGTGAATCACGTCCGGCGAAGAGGGATCAGGCAAAGTTGCCCGATCATCCTGGATGCTGCTCGCTGCTACGGATTTCCCATGATGATCCCGCAGGCGATTCTGTTGCCGGCGTTTCCGGTGGGGTCGGTCTTCATGTCGTCAGCCTTCTCATGGACAATAATCGCGGTTCCTCCATTTGCGATGATGTCATTCGCGGCTCCTGTTCCCAGGGAAAGGTAATCCACTGTGAACGTGACGTTGGCCGTGTGCTCCACTCCGACCGAGAGGTTCTGCGGCAGATCGCCATTGTGATGGCCGGCCGGATTCATCGTCCCATGCTGCTTCTTGTCAGGATTGAAGTGACCACCAGCCGTTTTGAAGTCCGGCGCATCGCACATCGGTGTTTGATGGATATGTACCGCGTGATCCCCTTCGGGAAGATTCTTCAAAGCAAGATGGATCTGGAGCTTGCCACCTTTGGTCTCCTTGAATGTCGCCGTGCCGGCGTCCTCGCCTTTGCTCGTCTTGAGCGGAATGACGAGGCCTTTATCCTTCTTCGCCACGCCGGGAGCGATACCCACCGCCGTCATCACCAAAGCTGCCACCATATAGCGCATCGTCATCTCCTTGAAGTCATTCCGCGTGTCCATGCTATCGCAGAACTCGGTCTGAAGAGACAAACACAGGAGGGAAAACGCAGAAAAGCCCACTCCCGAAGGAGTGGGCTTCTGATTTATGCCGGCGATCACCTAATCTCCCACACACTTACGCGTGCAGTACCATCGGCCCAACGAGGCTTAACTTCCGTGTTCGGGATGGGAACGGGTGTGACCCTCGCGGTAAACTCACCGGCAAATTGTCGAACGTGCTCGCTCTCGCGATCGTTCACAACTGAATAGATTGAGCAGACATTTACACGTACTTCTTGTTGCGTAGTATCCAAAAGATATAACTACAAAGCTTGTTATCGAATGTTCCCTAGAACAGTGGATTGATTCACT
>CAVUSA010000011.1:0-278243 GCA_963744015.1 uncultured Gammaproteobacteria bacterium | reverse complement strand
ACAACCTTGAAGTTGACTGCTTTACCAGCAACAAAAATGGCCGGGTCGGCCTTTCTAAGCGCGTTCACGCGTTTCTTGATTTCATCAAACATTGCGCCAAAGGCCTTACTAGCCTTCTTGTTGTAGAGTGTCGATCTGTTCAGCAGAACTGAATGAATCAATGGCAAGGTCATCTTGAATGAATGCGTCTTGGCTTTGAAATCCACCCCGCTGTAGGAGCCTCCGCTGGTCCCCAATCCGTAAGAAGAGAGCGCCAATGTTATCAGTGGCGCGGGCGGAGGAGCCATCGCTTGAACACGGTACGATGATCCGCTCGGAGGCAATCATCGCCAACTCTGTATAAGCTGCGAAGCTTGGGTTACAGTCAATGAACACCTTGACGCTGTTGGGAGTTCCTAGTTTTGATACGGATGCTTGAACCAAATCCTTGAGCCAATTGTGGACGTTCTTCCACGAATCTTGCGGAAGTGTCTGTCCGCCTATTTGGCTGATAACTTGAGCCTGCAACTCCAGACTGGGATCTCCGACAATCAGCCAAAGGTTCTTAGGAAGTTGCCTGTTGGCTAGGTGAGCGCTCACTAGATAATTGGCCTCCGAGCCGGTTTGCTTGTGGGGAGACGCAATCCTTGTATCCAAGTATCCGCCAACGGTTTTGCGGTCCTTTTCGGCTAGAACCGCCTGAAGTTTAGACGCACCCTTGCCATTCCCTCCCAAAACAATTTCCGAAAGGTTCGCTTGGGAGCACATGTCTACGAGGATCACGTGCATATCGGGATTTCTGTGAGCGACCTCAGTGCCTCGGCGGCAGGTACACGACCACGCCGGGTTCCACACGGTGACGTTCACGCGGCTCTCCGGCACGGCAACCTTCATTGGGTTCGCGATGCCTCCCAACACTCGCACGCGAAACGCTGGTGGCCCAGCCATCATCATGGGCGGGGGTCCGCCCGCTGTCATCCCTGCAACGGCGGTGTCTATCTCCGGCAACGTCCTGACGCTAACGGTGGGGCAAATGTTCTACAACCCCACAGGAAACACGATGGTCTGCGGCGGGTTTCAGACTGCAACCTTCCTGAACATCGCCTCGATTGTGATTACGTCGCAGACCTCTTCTACGCTCGCGGCGAACCTCACTCATGCCGATTACTCTGCCACCGACAGCGGAGATTGCTGGGACCAGACCTCTCCACGGTCGCCTACAACACGGCGGCTGTGAACATGACGAAGCAGATGGTCTCTGACGGATACGCGGCGACCTTCCTCGACTATATGGGGATTGTGGACCCGTTCCTCGACTACCAACTTTCTCCGGTGCAGGGCTGGGCAGCCTCGTCGGCCTCGATGCATCCAAGCAACCGCTTCCACACGGGCTTCGCGGGCCTTGCTTATGCCGCCATCGGTGCCAGGTCAGCGGCGGTCAATCCGGTCGTAAACTCGCTGCACACAAATGGCAACTCCTACTTCGGCCCGGAGTACACCAACAGCACGGTAACGACGATGTTCTACGACGGTAACTGGGACGGCGGGGGACTTTCTATCGACTCGCATGCGGGAGTCAACAGCATCGCCATCAATGCGACGGCTCCGGGAGGGGTCAACATCGGAGGAACGGCGGGCATTCCGTATACGGTCGGCAGCAACAATCCTTTCAACATGTATGGTGGCGGAACTTCGGTGGGGTATACCTCGGTCCACGAGACCGCACAGATGTCGCTCGGGGTGCTGGAAGCCGCTGGATCGGCTACTTCAGGAGCAAACTTCGACTCGCAGTATCTGCAATGGTTTGGCAGCTATTGGAATGGGCTCGGCGCGACGCAGGACATCTGGCAAGTGCGTAACGTATGCAGCGGTGGAACGAACCCTGACTGCAGCCTTGTCTTTTCACACGACGGCAGTCCTGGCGGGGGAAGCCTGAACCTGAGTGGGGCAAAACTCACGAACATTGCGGCGGGCTCGGCCTCAACCGATGCGGTGAATGTCTCGCAAATCTCCAACCCTCCGCTGACCAAGCTCTCGCAGGCAGCCTCCGGTGCGTTCGGAGGGGGATGCACGATGTCCAGCTCCGTAACGTGCTCCGCGACCATCACGGCGAGTTACACGACGCCTATGTGCATCGCCTCTGCGCAAGGCCTTTCAGCGGCGGCTGCTGTCCATTCCTGTTCGGTCAGCGGCTCAACAGTCACCGTAACGGCGGGTTCCGAGAACTCACAGACGTGGGCCTTCTTTGTCTTCGGGAACCCAAATTAGGAAAGGCTCGTTTACGCGCTTACTCACTTGCGAGGAATCATGCCACAGCCTCTATATGCCGATCCACCGCAGATCGTGGTTTGTGCCCTAGACGCTTCCAGAAGCGTTCCGGGGTGCATACCCATACCCGAGCCTGAGAACGCATCTCCTGACCCCCTTAGCGCTCCGTCCCGTGGGGGATACGCCGCGATGTATAAGCGTGCCTGCAAGGGGATGGACGCGCAGCCTTCGGCTGCTCCGGCTTCACGACAGCGCCCTACGGCTTTCGATCCGCACATTGCCGAGCGCATCTGTGAACGACTGAAAGCCGGGGAGAACCTTCGGAGTCTCTGCACCTGGCCGGAATGGCCCGCCAAGCGAACCGTGCGGATGTGGGCAGCGCAAAATGGGGAGTTCGGGGCGAGGCTCAACAAGATCATGCGCACCCGCTATGCGTTGCCGCGAATTGCAGGCGTACAGGCAGGCACGCGCGAGATCGTTTCAACGCCTGCGGCCTGGATTGCCTGCGTGACTCAGGAAATACCAGGTCCGGCGATATGAGAAGGAAGGGCTTCGAGAAGAGGCCCAGCCCAAGCAACAGTAATCAAAGCGTTTTCAAAGCTAAAAGGTTGGGAAACAGAGGAGTTACGCTCCCGCAATCAAAAACTACCGACCGCGCCAGCCCTTTTGCCGAACCAGTACGCGCAGTGCGTGTGCCCGCGCGCGAGGCAAGGGCGCAAACCTTCACATTTTCCCATGACCCGGAGCAATGTTGACACACCATCCTAGGACGATTCGAATACCTGCGAACTCCCTCGCCATCCTTCGGGTGTGGGCAGCTACCTTCCAGTCCGCATGGTATGACCTGAAGCGGCCCATCGACCCAAGCGAACGAAGCTCGGGCAATCTGCAAGGGAGGCGGCAACGTGCCTTCCAGTTCTTCACCGTCAACGGCGGCCCGTTCACGCTTGTCTGTGAGGAATTGGGGTTAGATCGGGCAAGGGTGCGCAGTGAAGCGCAAAAGATCATCACGCAGCGCCAAAGTGAGCTATCAGTGAAGCAGTCGGGAGGAGAAACACCATGACACCGGAGATTGAGGCCAAGTGCGCGTATGCGCCCGCACGCGAGAGAATCATGGCGCTCATGCAGAAGAGTGAGCAAACAGTGAGAACCCAGCGCAAAGCCGCTCACGTCTTACCGGCTCCCGTGCGCCCGAACGAGTACGATCCTGCCATTGCTGAAAGAATCTGCGAACGTCTGAGCGAGGGTAAAAATCTCCGCCAGTTCTGCGTATGGCCCGCCTGGCCGACGAAAAAGACGGTCGTGAAGTGGATGAAGGAACACCCGGAGTTCGGGAGTCGGTATCGGGCAATCATGCGCGCTCGGCAGAAGGCGAGCCGGGCCTTGGTGACCACTACACGCGATAACGCACCCGCGCGAGAGAGCGTTACTAACCCTGCGGCATTAGCGAGGCAATCCCCGGACCCGCAATTTGAGGCGGCTTGAAGACACTCACTCGAATCGCGGAGGTATCAACAGAATCGTTGTTACCAAAGTTCCGGTGAGTAATGACACGAAGGCTGTAGAGTGGTGTGCAAGTCCACCTCTGAGGGAAATAAAAATGACCATCCGACTGACTGCGCTCGCAGCCATCCTTTCAGCCAGCCTTGCCGCCCATGCCGATACGATTCTGAACTCAAACATCGGAGGCGGATACTACGATAGTTTCAACTCCTACCAGGTCTTCGGCGAGTCATTCACCACCAGCCAGGCCTATTACAACTCGTCCATCTCGGTGTATCTTGAGGGGCCTAGCACCAGCTCCGGAACCGCCTATCTGACCACTTCAATTGGACCCGGGACTACCCCGGCAGACCAGATCGCGGCGATTGCATTTACCCCGAACTCCACTTCTTATACGCTGCAAACCCTCTTCACAGGGGTTACTCTGCCCGCCGGAACCATCTATCTCACCCTCGCTGCCTCGAACACCACCAGCGGCATGTTGCTGGAAGCCGACTATCCCACCAGTGTAACCACTGCGCCGGGCGTCACCTTCAATAGCGATTATCTGGCTTCAACCTCGGCTGCCTACCCACCTGCCAGCAGTATCGGAGGCTTAGGCGGAGACTTCGGCTCCGTCATCACAGGAACTGCTCTTGCGCCCACTCCGGAGCCCTCCAGCCTGATACTGCTCGGCACAGGTGTGCTCGGCTTGGCTGGCATGGTGCGCAAACGGTTGGCGTAGACTGCCGCGCTCCTGCTGAAAGCCTCGACCTTGGGTCGGGGCTTTTTGCATGGGAGGATACCCGTTGGAACACTGGCCGCAGCTAAGGCTCTCCGGCAAGCACTCACAATTTGCGTAGGATTCCGTGCGCAGGTGCGTACGCGCGCGAGGCTGAAAAAAAGCCCGTTTGCAATAACTCGCAGCAACTAACTCATTTCAGGCGGTTTATGGTGGGTTTCTTGAGTCCCTAAAAGGGCGGGGGGGCAGTTCGATCCAGATCATGACGCATTACCTGCACGCATCGCGCATGTGTGTGCGCGCTCGCGCGAGGGATCTTGCAGTCCCTAAGGGGAAGAGCCGCAGAATTATGTCAATTTTGTCAGGCCTTAACGCACCGCGCGAGAAGTGCAACGGCTGAAATCAAAAGGTTCTTGTGGCCCAATCCGCAGCGGGTGGCTGCTAACAGCCACGAAACAGCTAAAGGGACAGCCCGAAAGCCGCCCCTCTCACCGTCTGCAACGGCACCACCAAAGCACCCTTGCTCATGGAGCACTATCTCACAGTAGTGCCTGTGCGGTCCTTGGCCATCGTCCGGCTTCTAATCCACTCATGCACTTCTGACAGCAGGTAGAGCGTGCTGCGTGGGCCTACGGGGTGCGCTGGCATCCCTTCCTCTGTCCAGCGGTAGACGGTCATGCGCGACTTCTTCAGGAACTTGGCGACTTCTGCGACTGTTACGAACGGCTCCAGCTCAGTCATGGCTCTTGTGTCTCCGATTGGCGATTAGAGCAGTCTTGCATACTGTCCCCTCGTGAGGTTAAGCCATACCCCACCGCGCCCGTTCTGAATCGCATGCTCCAGGTCGCAGCGTGTGGCGCTAGTGAACTCTGCACCGCCCCTCTTGGCAGCGTCGATGATCTTCTCTTCCGTGGCGAACATGAGGCGGCGCGGAAGGCTAGTGCGGCAATCAGCCTCAAGGAACGTCACCCTCCAGCCATCATGGAGCGCCAGAAAGTTCATTAGGACGACGCGCCGGCGGGGTGCCGCCGCTTCGCATCGTCCGCAGGTGCGCTCCCCTGACCGCTCGGGCGGATCGGGGATGTGATAGCCACAGAGAGCGCAAATTTCGCCCTTCAGCCGCTTTCTTGCCGTAGCTGCCCGCTCTCCGCCCATTCCTGAATCCTATGGCGAAGCTAAGGCGAAAACATCCACAGATGCCAAAGCTCTGCAAAATAGTGCTTGCACTGCCAAAGCATGTTTGTTACATTCTTTCTACGACGGAAGATAAAACGTAACAGAGGGTGAGAAGCGATGGCGGACGGCAAATTTATCTCCTATCTGAGAGTTTCGACAGCGCGGCAGGGCGTGAGCGGTCTGGGTCTGGAAGCGCAACGGGAAGCCGTCGCCAGCTATCTAAACGGCGGGGACTGGACGCTGGTGCGGGAAGTCATCGAAGTTGAGAGCGGGAAGCGCAACGACCGCCCGGAACTCGCAGCGGCCCTCCGCCTCTGTAAGAAGCACAAAGCCACACTGGTAATCGCCAAGCTGGATCGCCTTGCCCGCAATGTTGCCTTCATCTCGAACCTCATGGAATCGGGTGTCGAGTTCGTAGCCGTGGATATGCCCCAGGCGAATCGCTTTGTGGTTCACATCCTAGCAGCATTGGCCGAGCATGAGGCAGAAGCCATATCCAAACGCACCAAGGCGGCGCTACAGGCGGCGAAGGCTCGGGGAACGGTGCTAGGCGGGCGTCGGGTGTCTGCGGAGCGGTTTGCGGAGATTGCGGCGGGTGGCCGGCAAGTGCGGATCCAACGCGCATGTGCGAACCGCGCCAGCCTTCGCCCCACCATCGAACAGATTCAGGCGTCCGGCGCAAAGACCCTTCGCCAGATCGCAGCGGCGTTGAATGCCCGTGAAATTCCAACGCCCCGTGGCGGGGAGTGGTCTGCGGTGCAGGTCCAGAGGGTTTTGAGGTTTGCCGCATGATCTACCAAATACTGCATCCGTGGCATTGGCTTACATATGGTAACAATGCGTCCGGAGTAGCGTCCGTTTGCGCCGTGCTGGGCCTCATCGGCTTAGCTCTCTATGTCTGTTACACGAAGGCCATCATGGACGCTACTCTTTCTTCCTATCAAGCTTCGTTCTTTCCCGTTCTCACGGCGACATTGAGCGACACGAGCCAGTTCTTCATTCATTGGAGGTTAAGGAACCTGGGCCGTGGACCTGCCCGAAACATCCGCGTATGGCGCATCGAGGAAGGAAATGATGCTCCCTCGCTATTCAAGAGGCGCCAATACCTGCCTGACGAACGGGCATGGCACTGCGGAACACTACTGCCGGACCACGATGAGGCGGAGGCCTTTGAGATTCACTATGAATATGCCAGCGGAGAGGATGCATTCTTGGTAGTGATCGATGCCGAAGATAATGCCGGAAACTCCCACCAATTGCAGATTCTTAGCTACGGGAAAGGCAGCAGGTTGGGCCGCCTCTATCACGAAGTGTATGCCGTTCCTGTCGAACGCCATCCGGGCCGAAAAGCCAGAAGACGAAACAGCCGTCGTTTCGTTCACGGACGTGGAACAAACGTTGGGGTTGATTTGAACCGCACAAACATAGATGGAACGCCTTACGTCCCACCGAGAGGTTTACGGGAAAAGGGCGAGCGTTAGTCCCCGTAGAGTCCCCACACTTTTGGCTCACATCGGCTGAAACACCCGAAAGCCGATGTTTATTGGCGTCCCCGACGGGATTCGAACCCGTGTTCTCGCCTTGAAAGGGCGGCGTCCTGGGCCTCTGGACGACGGGGACGCATGAAGCGGCATTCGGCTTGCGGACGCCCCACGCGTCCACCGCTCCTCTTCGAGGGTACGTGGGTTCCGGAACTGTGTCAAAATTTTAGAACAACCGAATCTTCAACCATCCGGGTGAATCTAACCCCGTGAGCCCATTGGAATCTCTGCTGTCGTGAAATCTGTCGGCTTCGCGATGGGTCCGGTATCCGGGTTTAGGAGGCATGTGTGCAGGCTGTTTCGAATCAATTTTGGCGTGGGAATCAGCGCGGCGTCGTTGTACTGACCGCGGTGTTTGGCCTGGGTCTGGCCGGCACGCTCGCAGGCTGCCGCTCTGCCACGCCACAGTCGGCGCCGCCACCGCCGCAGGCCATGCCCGTCATGGTGGCGCCAGTCTCCATGAACCCTGTCCCCACCGGCGACACCTACGTGGCGACCATCAAGAGCCGGCGCTCCGCCACCATCTCTCCGCAGGTGGATGGCAACATTACCAAAATCTTCGTCGTCAGCGGGCAGGCCGTCAAAGCCGGCCAGGTGCTCATGCAGATCGATCCCCTCAAGCAGGTCGCCACCGTCGACCAGCAGGTGAACGCGCAGGCCCAGTCCAACGCCACCTACCAGTTCAACAAGGCGGAGGTCGACCGCCAGAAGCGTCTGTTCGATGCCGGTATCACCTCGCGCCAGGCCTACGACACGGCGGTCCAGAACTTCGAATCCTCCAAGGCCGCCTACGAGGCCAGCGCCGCCGGAACCACGGTTCAGAAGCAGCAGTTGGCGTACTACCAGGTACGCGCGCCGTTCGCCGGTATCGTTGGCGACATCCCGGTCCACGTCGGCGACTATGTCACCCAGGCGTCCATCCCCGCCACCGTGCTCACCACCATCGACGACCCCTCCGGCCTCGAAGCCTACATCTACATCCCCACCGAGCGTGCGTCCGAGGTCAAGGCCGGACTGCCTGTCGACATTCTCGACACCGACGGGACGGTTCTCGCCAAATCCACCATCTCCTTTCTTTCGCCGGAAGTGGACAACGGCATCCAGGGCATTCTCGCCAAGGCCGAGATCCCTGCCGCCAGCAAGCTGCGCACGCAACAGGTGGTCAACGCGCGCGTAGTCTGGAACACCTCTCCCAAGCCCACCGTCCCCGTGCTTGCCGTATCCCAGATCGGCGGCCAGTCCTTTGTCTACATTGCGCAGCCGAAGTCGGGCCCCCAAGGTCAGGGCTTTGTCGCGCACCAGGTCCCCGTCACGCTCGGCGAGACCGTCGGCAACAACTATCCCGTCCTTGGCGGCCTCAAACCCGGCGACCAGGTGATCGTCTCCGGGCTGCAGATGATCGGCGAAGGCGCGCCCGTCCAACCGCTGCACGGGCCTCCCGGCAAGTCCTAAGCAGGAAACAGGAGGAGCATATGTTGACCAGTTCCATTTCGACCCTCTCGCGGCGCGCTTTCCTGCGCTCCTCCACCGCGCTCGCCGCCTCCTCCTTTGCGGTACCCCGTGTGCTCCTCGCGCAACAAGGCCAGCAGCCTGCCGTCGTGGTCAACGGACGAGCCGCCGCGGCCTCGGCAAAGATCACCGTGCAGCCTCTACGCGGAGGCGTCTCCGCCGTCATGGGCTCCGGCGGAAACATCGCCGTGCTGCCCGGCTCCCAGGGCAAGGTTCTCGTCGACTCCGGCATCTCCACCTCGCGTCCGCAGATTCTCGAAGCGCTCAACGGCCTCAGCGTCGATCCGCTCACCCACCTCATCAATACTCATTGGCACTACGACCACACCGACGGGAACGAGTGGGTGCACGCAGCCGGCGCCACCATCATCGCGCAGCAGAACACCAGGACACGCCTCAGCACACAGCAGGAGATCAAGGCCTTCGGCGCCATCTTCCCCCCGGCGCCCGCAGCCGCAATCCCTACCAGGACCTTCGGCGAGAAGGATGAAGCCAGGCTCAACGGCGTCACCCTCCACATGGTCCACTACGAGCCGGCCCATACCGACACCGACATCTCCGTTCACTTCATCGAAGCGAACGTCCTCCACACCGGCGACACCTGGTTCAACGGTTTCTACCCGTTCATCGACTACTCCACCGGCGGCAGCATCGACGGCATGATCAAGGCCGCCGACTGGAACCTCAAAACTGCCAACGCGGACACCATCATCATCCCCGGCCACGGACCCGTCGGCGACCGCAAACAGCTGCAGGAATACCGCGACGTCATCGTCCAGGCACGCGACAAGGTTGCCGCTCTCAAGAAGCAGGGTCGCACGCTGGCCGAGGTTGTCGCGGCCCAGCCTTTGGCCCAATACGACAGCAAGTGGGGTGCAGGCTTCATGAAGCCAGACGTCTTCCTCGGGCTCGTCTACCAGGGAGTCTAGAGCAGGTTGTCTTGCCCGGAGTTCACCCTCCACCACCGTCATTCTGGCGACGCCAGAATCTTCGTAGTTCCTTCGAAGCTGCCAGGCACCTCCAGGAATCAAGTGCAGCGTGTTCAACAACCGGAAACGCAGCGAACCCGGCCGCCCAGGTGTGCGGTCGTGCAGAGATAGTTTGAGGGTACGGGCTTGGTAGATTTTTTCATTCGGCGTCCGGTCTTTGCGACCGTCTGCGCACTGCTCATCATTCTGGCCGGCGCGGTCTCCATCCCCACGCTGCCCATCTCGCAGTATCCCGCAGCTGGCGCCGCCGCAGGTGGTCGTCACCTCGAACTACGTCGGCGCCAACTGCGCAGATCGTCGAGTCCGCCGTCACCATCCCGCTGGAGCAGGCCATCAACGGCGTCGAGGGCATGCGCTACATCTCGTCGGTCTCGGCGCAACGACGGCACCTCCGCCATCACCGTCACCTTCAACACCGGGTACGACCTCAACATCGCCGCCGTCGACGTGCAGAACCGCGTGTCGTCCGCCTCCGGCCGCCTGCCCGCGGCGGTCAACATCACCGGCATCACCATCACCAAGGCCAACTCCGAACTTCGTCCTCGTCGCCGGCTTCTTCTCGCCACCCGGACCGACCATCTCTCGAACCAGTTCATCTCCAACTACATCGACGTCTACGTGCAGGACGCCCTCAAGCGCGTCCCCGGCGTGGGCGACGTCATCATCTTCGGCGAGCGCAAGTACGCCATGCGCGTCTGGCTCGACCCGGCCAAGCTGGCCGCGCGCAATCTCACCGCGCTCGACGTGACCAACGCGCTGCAGGAGCAGAACGTCGAGATCGCCGCCGGCCAGCTGGGCTCTGCCGCCCAACGACGGCAAACAGGACTTCCAGATGGCCGTGCGCGCCGTCGGCCGCCTCTCCGATCCGCGACAGTTCGAAAACATCGTCCTCAAGAACCAGGCGGTAGCCGCCGGCGGCGCTGGTCTCGTCCTGCTCAAGGATGTCGGACGCGCCGAGGTCGGCGCCGAAAACTACGACACCTCGCTCAAATTCTCGGGCGGCGAAGCCGTCGGCGTCGGCATTCAGCAGCTCGCCACCGCCAACGCGCTCGACGTCGCCAACAAGTGCAAGGCGAGCGCTCGCCGAGCTCAAGAAGTCCTTCCCGCCGGGCATGGACTTCCGCGTCGCCTTCGATACCACGCAGGTCGTCTCCGACTCCATCCACGAGGTGCTCGATGACGCTGGCCGAAGCCATCGTCATCGTCATCATCGTCATCTTCCTGTTCCTGCAGGATTGGCGCGCGACCATCATCCCGGCCGTCACCATTCCGGTCTCGCTCGTCGGCACCTTCATGTTCGTCAAAGCGTTCGGCTTCTCCATCAACTCGCTCACGCTCTTCGGCATTACGCTCGCCACCGGCCTGGTGGTCGACGACGCCATCGTCGTCATCGAGAATGTGCAGCGCCACATCTCCGAAGGAGACGCCGACGCCCACCACGCCACCAGCGTCGCCATGCGCGAGGTCACCAGCGCCGTCATCGCCACCTCGCTCGTGCTCATCTCCGTCTTCGTTCCGGTCAGCTTCTTCCCCGGCACCACCGGCATCCTCTACAAGCAGTTCTCGCTGACGATCGCCTTCGCCATCGCGATCTCCGCGTTCAACGCGCTCACGCTGTCACCCGCGCTCGCCGCCATCCTCCTGCGGCCGGAGCAGCACCACGGCGGCCTGCTCAAGTGGATCGACAACGGCATCAAGCGTCTCGGACGCTGGTATGCCGCGCTGGTCACCTTCCTCGTCGTGCGCTTCAAGACCGTCATGGTCGCGCTCTTCGTCGCCGGACTTGCCGCCACCGTCTACATGTACAAGCATGTGCCCACGGCCTTCGTTCCGCAGGAAGACCAGGGCTACTTCCTCTGCATCGTGCAGACGCCGCCCGGCGCCTCGCTCGCGTACACCGCCGACGTGGCGGACAAGGCCTCCGCCGATCATCCTCCAGAACAAGGACGTCTACGGCACCTTCTCCGTCATGGGCTTCTCGCTCTCCGGCGGTTCCAGCCCCAACTGCCGGCCTCATCTTCGCCCCGCTCAACCCTATCGATGACCGCACCAGGCTCGGCAAAGGCCACGCCGCGCACGACATCGTCGCCGAGATTGCGCCCAAGCTCTTCGGCGTCCCGGGCGGCATCGTCGCTGCCTTTGAGCCGCCCGCCATCCAGGGCATCGGCACCGTCGGCGGCTTCCAGTTCATCTCCAGGACACGGGCCGCAACACGCTTCAGCGACATCGACCGCGTCGTGCACACGATGGTGGGCAAGACGCGCGCTCCCGGCGCCAAGCTCACCGGCCTCTACTCGCCCTTCACCGCCAACGACCCGCAGATCTCCGTCGACGATCGACCGCGAGAAGGCCAAGGCCATCGGCGTTTCCATGCAGCAGATCACCGCTGCCATGGGCACCTTCATGGGCTCCAGCTACGTCAACGACTTCGACTTCAACAACCGCTCCTATCGCGTCTACGTCCAGGCCGACCAGCAGTTCCGCCGCACCGCCGCGGACCTGCGCCAGTTCTACGTCCGCTCCGACTCCGGCTCGATGGTGCCGCTCGACAACCTGGTCGCGGTCAACGAGACCAGCGGACCGCAGGTCATCTACCACTACAACCTCTTCCGCTCAGCCGAGATCGACGGCTCAGCCGCGCCCGGCCTCTCCTCCGGCCAGGGACTCGACAGCCATGCAGCAGCTGTTCAAGAAGAACACGCCATGCAGGGCATGACGTATTCCTGGACCGGCCTCGCGCTTGAAGAGGTCGAATCCGCGGGCAAGGCCATCATCATCTTCGGCCTGGGCCTGCTGGTCGTCTACCTCACCCTCTCGGCGCAGTACGAGTCGCTTCGCCCTGCCGTTCATCATCCTGCTTGCCGTGCCCATGGCCATCCTCGGCGCGCTCGGCCTCATCGCCCTGCGCGGTCTGGTCGACGACGTCTACGTCCAGATCGGCCTCGTCATGCTCATCGGCCTCTCCGCCAAGAACTCCATCCTCATCGTCGAGTTCGCCGAGCAGCTCCGCGAGCAGGGACGCACTATCGCCGAAGCCGCCATCGAGGCCGCCGAGCTTCGCCTCCGCCCCATCCTCATGACCTCGTTCGCCTTCATCCTCGGCGTGCTTCCGCTCTACTTCGCCACCGGCGCCGGCGCTCTCGGACGCCACTCGGTCGGTACGGCGGTGGTCGGCGGCATGCTCCTGTCCACGGTCCTCAACCTCGCCTTCATCCCGGTGCTCTACGTCCTGCTGAAAGGGTTCCTCGAAGGCCTCGGACGCAAGAAACCCACCCCCGCCGAAAGTGATCGCGAGCTCGAAGCCAACCTCGCCTGAAGGCAAACTGCGACCCTACCACCATGAGCCGTTGCACACACTGCGACTCACCATAGTCGTCATTCTGGCGAAGCCAGAATCTCGGTATTTGTTCCCCGCCGTGCAATCCCGATCCAGGAACGCCACTGCGAGAATCCCCCACGACGCGTAGCATGTCCGTTATGCGCGAGTCGTGGGTCTTCGGCGGCAACAATCCCGAGCTTGGCCTCGGCCTGAACCATCTGCCCTTCACCGCGTTTCTTGATCCCGACTCCGGCGCGCGCCGCCTGGGCGTTGGAATCGGCGCCTGCGTGCTGGACCTCGCCGCCGCCGCTGAAGCTCTCCCCGCTTCCGTCCGAGCCGCCCTCCGCGAGCCCCACCTGAACGCCTTCCTGCAGCTCGGCCCCGCCGCCTGGCAGACCCTGCGCCAGGCCCTGCAGTTCCTTCTCAGCCGCGAAAACAAAGTTCGCCGTCTGCTCGAAGCCGCCCTGCTCCCCACCCGCACACTGCAGCTCGAACTGCCCTGCGCCACCGGCGATTACACAGACTTCTACGCCTCCCGCGATCACGCCCGGCGCGTCGGCGAGCTCTTCCGTCCCGAGCAGCCGCTGCTCGAAAACTACGACTGGATTCCCATCGCCTACCATGGCCGCGCCAGCTCCCTCGTCCCCAGCGGCACGCCCGTCCGCCGCCCGCAAGGCCAGGTCCGAGCCCCCGGCACACCCCGCTTCGGCCCTACTGAGCGCCTGGACTACGAGCTCGAACTCGGCTTCTTCATCGGTCCCGGCAACCTCCTCGGCGAACCCATCCCCATCGCGGAGGCCGAGCAGCATCTCTTCGGCGTCAGCCTGCTCAATGACTGGTCCGCCCGCGACATCCAGGCATGGGAGTACCAGCCGCTCGGCCCCTTCCTCGGCAAGAACTTCTGCACCTCCGTCTCGCCCTGGATCACGCCCCTCACCGCCCTCGCACCCTTCCGCATTCCTGCAGTCGAGCACGCCGGTGGCACGCTCCCGCACCTGGCCGGCGGCCTCGGCCTGCGCCTCCAGCTTGCCGGGGAACTCAGCACCCGCCAAAGCCGCGCCGCGGGTCTCGCCCCGTCTCAGATCAGCACCGCCGACTCGGCAGCCCTATTCTGGACTCCGGCGCAGATGGTCGCGCACCACACCAGCAACGGCTGCAACCTGCGCCCCGGAGATCTGCTCGCCACCGGAACCATCTCCGGCCCCGACCGCTCGCAGGCCGGCTGCCTGCTCGAACTCACGGCCGAACAGCCGCTTCAACTCCCAAACGGCGAATCTCGGCGTTTTCTGGAAGACGGAGACCACGTCACGCTCGCCGCATGCGCCTACCCTCAAGACGATCTCCCCATCCGCCTCGGAAGCTGCACCGGCGAAATCCTTCCGCAATAAAGCTCGCTGCCCGCCATAAAGCTCCCTAACTCGCCATAAAGCTCGTCATTCTGGCGAAGCCAGAATCTCAGTATCTGTCTCCGCACCCGCACGAACGTTCAGCAGCTATCCTCACCGCGCGCCCGCCTTCGAAGCGCCGCCGGGCAGATACCCGCCCAGCACCGTCACGCTCCCGCCAATCCGCGTCGCGAACGTAGGCTGCTCCAGTCCCTTGACGATGGCCGGAGGCAGCGCCGAACCGCCCGCATACACCGCATACAGATCCGCAAAGGCGTAGAAATCGCTGCCGGCGTCCTCCAGCATCTGCGGCTCGGAGGCGTAGACCTTCACAATCGACGGGTCGGCCACTGCCTCGCCGAAGAAGTTGACCGCGTCGGCGATGGTCCGGCCGGTGCGGGATTTGTAGGCGAACAGCGGCACACCCTGGCGCTCGGCAAACGCTGCCAGCGGCACCAGAGGCTGCAACGCAAACGACTGGTAGTGAATCGCGCGCTCATGCCGCGCCATCTCCTGCGGCAGCGCCCCGCGTGCATCCAGCTCGTCGATCGCCTGCTTGTACACGCCGGTCCCCCAGCGAAACAGCTCGTTATCCGACGACACCACGCCGACCGCAACCGCCGCCAACCCTCGCCAGTAATGATGATTGTTGGTCTGCTTGCCCGCCTTGTCGAAGTCCATCGTGCGATGTGCTACCCGGTTCATCCACGCGATATCCCGCTTCACCATCGCGGCGTCCAGCGTGGGCTCGTTCACCAGCACCGACTCGCTGATCGCAGCCGAGCTCAACGTCCACTCCACCTGGAACCACGCCTGCGAGCTCTCTTTGGGGTCGTAGTCCAGCAGCGTGCCGGCCTGCGCCCAAGCGTCAATCTGCTTCTGTGCGCATTGCGCCTCTTCCGGTTTCGCGGTCACCAGCCACTGGTTCATGCCGGCCGTGACGCGCCGCTCGAACTCGTTGTAGGTGTGCGTCACCTTTGCCTCTTCAGGGTTCACGGGCCCGTGTCCCCCGCTGATGTAGTGCGGCGGAATGATCATGCGCCCGCTCGGCGGCGCGAGGAAGGGAAGCGCCGTGCAGGAAGCCAGCCTCGCAATCGCCTGCCGCGTGCGCGCATCCTTGGTGTGCGCCAGCTGCTCATGCCGCGCGGCCACATCGATCAGAGACGCTTTCGGATTGGAGACCGTCTGCGCTTCGCCGGCGCAGAGCAGAACGGAAGCCGCAAGGGCACACGCGGTGGAGAGATGCTTCGACATGGAAAATAGCCTCGGCAGAAGTATAGTTGCCGCTTCGGATTATGTCCTCTTAAGCGGCGCAAAAAGTCCCTCAGCCAGAGTTTGGCTCTGCTCCGCGCCGTGGCCCATTCTCCGCGCGCCCGCTCAAATCGATGTCGTGGTATAACTTGCGCATCCCGAAGACATAGCAATGGAAGCGACGAACCGCGCCCCAGGGAGGATCTGTGGTCAGTCTTCACGAACTGCTTGCCAAACGTGCCCGGCTCGCCTCCGCCGTGATCGATCTCGCCACCCACATGGCGCAGGACACGTTCCTGATGCTGCAGGCGGGGCAGCAGCAGACGCGGCTTTGCAATGCCAATGCCGCGGCCATTCAGAAAACCGCCCAGCAGATCGCAAAGCTGCAGACTCAGCTTAGCCGGCTGGACACCGAGATCCAGCAGTGGCTCTCGATGTACGAGCTTTGGTCGAGAACAGCCTAGCGCCGTCGCAAAACACACCCCGGAGCGTCATTCTGGCGAAGCCAGAATCTCCGTAGCTGTCTCTGCCCTGCACTACGGTTTGGAGAATTCTGCTCTAGTTGAAGCCCCGCCGGCTGCGGCTCTTCGGGTCCTCGAACTCACGCTCCCGCATCCGCTCCGCGAATTGGCTCGCGTCCTGGTTCCGCTGCTTCTTCTCGGCCGCTGAAAACGCACGCTCCTCCGACCGCGAGATGCGCTTGTGCGCCGTCATGCCTTCCAGCAGAAACTCCGCCGCCGACACTGCCAGCTCCGGCTTCGACTTCGCCGTTGATCTGCAACGGCGCCAGCTTCTCGAACAGCCCCTGAATCTGCTTCAGCTCGCGCCAGCGACGCCGCCGACGGCTGCGCGTCGTTCAACTGCACCGTGCCGCCCAGGTTGAACCACTGCTCGATCTGCTGCGTGTTCACGCCCGGCGAAATAGCTGGTCGAAGACACTGCGCCACGGCTCTGCCGGATGATCTCGCGCACCACCGTATCCGCGCCGCGCATCTCGCCCTCGTACTCCAGCTCGATCTTGCCCGTGATGCCCGGCAGCGCCGCGTAGATATCGCCCACGCGCGGCACCACCAGGCTTTCGCCATGCAGCAGCGCGCGGCGTTCCGCATTCGAGACCACCAGCTCCATCGTCGAGATCGGCAGCCGCTGCGACACGCCGCGAGCGCTTGTCCACCTTCTTGTCTTCGCGCGCCGCAAACGCAATCTGCTCCACGATCTGGCGGATGTAGTGCGGAATCTCGATCGCCTGCACCGTCTTGTCCGAGCCATAGCGTAGCGCGCCGTCCACGCCTCCTGCTCCGTGATCGAGATCGCCTTCTTCAATCGATCTCCGGATAGTGCGTGCGAATCTCCGAGCCGATGCGGTCCTTCAGCGGCGTCACGATCTTGCCGCGCGCCGTGTAGTCCTCCGGGTTCGCCGAGAACACGATCGCCACATCCAGCTCCAGGCGCACCGGATAGCCCTTGATCTGCACATCGCCTTCCTGCATGATGTTGAACAGCGCCACCTGGATCTTGCCCGCCAGATCCGGCACTTCGTTGATCGCGAAGATTCCGCGATTGGCGCGCGGCAGCAGCCCATAGTGCATCGTCAGCTCGACTGCCCAGCTCCTGCCCGGAGCGCGCCGCCTTGATCGGGTCCACATCGCCGATCAGGTCGGCCACGGTCACGTCCGGCGTCGCCAGCTTCTCCACATAGCGATCCATCGGCGTCAGCCACGCAATCGGCGTGTCATCGCCCTGCTCCGCAATCAGGTCCTTCGCAAACCGGCTCAGCGGCGCATACGGATTGTCGCGCAGCTCCGAGCCCGCCACATACGGGCATCGCCGGATCCAGCAGCGTGCGTCAGCGCCCGCAGAATGCGCGACTTCGCCTGCCCGCGCAGCCCCAGCAGAATGAAGTTATGCCGCGACAGCACCGCATTCACAATCTGCGGCACCACCGTGTCGTCATACCCCACGATGCCCGGGAAACAGCGACTCCTTCGTCTTCAGCCGTCTTCGCGCAGCCGCGCAATCAGGTTGTCGCGGAGTTCGTCCTTCACCGAGCGGGAAACCCGAGCGGGAGTAAATTCTGATTTGCGCAGTGCGCCGAGAGTCGTAGGGAGTGCCGCAATCGCCATAGGTTAAGTATAGACGCGCGCCAACCGCATAGGATTCGCGCCGCCTCCGGCTCTCAATGCACGTTGATCCCTCTTCAAAGTTGCCGCTCGCAGCTTATCGTCCCGCCAGCTCTTCGCGCAGCGCATCCATCTCCGCCAGCGCGTGCTGGTTCCCCACACGGTTCGCCACGGCGATGCCCTCGTGCAGCCGCGCCACCGCCCGCTCCGTCTCGCCCGCCGCGGCCATCGTCTGCGCCGACATCTGGTAGGCCGGCACATAGTCCGGGTTGTCCGCGATGCAGCGGTCGAACTCCTGCAGCGCCTCCGCAATCCGTTTCTGCGAGACCAGCTCCATTGCCAGCCCGTACCGCGCAAAGGCATCCGTCGGGTTTTGTTCCAGAATCTGCATCAGCATCGCCAGCTTGTCCATACTGCCATCGTAAGCCACCTACCAGCTCAGGTGATACAGCACCACGGCCTGGCGCGGCAGCGGCAAAGCCAGCGCTGCCGGTCCCGCTGTTCGCGGCAGCGTCTGCTCCTCCGTCTTCTCCAGCCCGGAAACCTTCTGCAATGCCTCCACCTGGGCCGCCATGGGCTGCTGCGGACTCCCCATCGCCAGCCACGCCGCATACGCGTTCGAGTGGTGCGCATCCATCGTGTAGCGCGTCATGTGGATCGCCTTTGCCGGCAGCCCCGCCACCGAGATCTCCACCTCCGCATCCGGCGCCGCCACATCCTCGTCGTGGTAATTCCAAAGCACGATATCGACCGCATGAGCGTCTCGCGTCGCAATCCCAGTTCACATCCGCCGCACCCGTCACGCTGCTCTTCACGATCTCTTCCACCGGCACCGCGCCTGTGCTGGTCAACGCCACCAGCGATCCCGAAAGCTTGCCGAACATGCGAAACACGTTCAGCACCGGCTTGTCGATCAGGCCGAAACTTCCGCTCGTAGCCAGCTCGCGGAACCCCGCGAACGGCGCCTGCCCCTCGAACTCGAACGCCCACGTCACGCCAGCTTCCAGGTTGACTCCGCGCAGCCGTGCCAGCTCGGCCGACCGCGCCAGCATCTCCGCCACGCTCACCCCGTACAGCGGCCCGTTGCGATATCCGTTCTGCGGTCCCTGGCACGCCGCGCAGCCCTCCGGATCCGTCTCCGAAAGAATGATCGGCGTGCGCCTGTACTCAAGGAAGCTCGCAATCGTCTGGAATCCGCGGTCCGTCGCCGCAAGCTGCCGCCCCAGGTTCATCACGACGTGGTCGCCTTTGAATTTTGGCGAGCCCTTGGGATGAAAGCTGATAAAGTCGAGCGGCGCGCCCGTCTTCCCGGAATCCGCATTCACGCCGCGCGCGCAATGCTCCAGGAAAAGCTGCAGAAAATGCTTGTTTTCGCCGCCGCCGGTCACACCCGGCCCGCCCACCACCGCCTGCGGAAGCACCTGACGGATCGCCCCCGTCGTCACGTCGTACAGCTTTTCGTACTCCTCCACCGTGCCGTGGAAGTAAGGGATGTCCGGCTCGTTCCACACCTCCCATTTCCACTGCGCTACCGCCGCCGCTCCGTAGCGGTCGCGCAGATGCGTCGCATACGCCACGATCAGCGCGCGCCACTTCGCATCATCCTTCGGCGGGTACGACCACCCCGTAAAGATGTCGTTGCCCTTGGCCGGGAAATCATGCCGGTAGGGAACCGGATGCGGTGAAAGCGCCTCGGGCATAAAGCCGATCTCCACCATCGGCAGCACATGCGCAGCTTTCAGGTTGTCGAACAGCTTGTCCGTAATTGTCCAGTCGTACACAGGCGAGCCATCCGCCGCCTCCTTGTACACGCCTGTCGAGCCCCACTTCAGCGACCCCGATCCATCCCCCGAGGTCAGCAGGTTGTGCGGCCGGAAGTACACCGGGACCGCCGGGTCGATCGCGCTCAGCTCCTTCAGCAGCGTCGTGCCATTCGGCGCATACGTATAGTTCGGTTCGTCGGCGCCAAAGAAATTCCAGTCCGGCGTGTACGGCGCAACGGTCTTCGCGGCATCCACGGTAATCCGCACCGGAGCCTGCGCCAACCCGGGCAGAGCAGCGACAGCGAGCAGGAGCGACAGAAAACAAGCTGGATTCGGCATAGCTATTTCTACAGCATCCGCGCGCTTGCCTCTTCTCGCTACACTACTTTGTCATCCTGAGCGGAGTGGAGCGCGCCCGTCGCCCGTCTCTCCCAATCCGTTCGTCATTCTGGCGCAGCCAGAATCTCCGTAGTTGTCTTTGGCTCGCGTCAACCCACGCCGCATGTCCCCTCAGCTATGCCGGTGGAACACCGTCGAATTCGCCTGGTCGATCGTCGTCATCACAATTGTGTGGATGCTCACATGCGCCGGCCGCGTCGCCGCCCACACAATCGCATCGGCCACGTCCTCCGGCTGCAGCGGCGTGATGTTCTGGTATACCTTGGCCGCTTTCTCCTGGTCGCCACGAAACCGCACACTCGCAAACTCCGTCTCCACCATGCCCGGATCGACCGACGTGCAGCGCACCGGCGTGCCGATCAAATCGATCCGCAGACCCTCGCTGATCGCCTTCTCCGCCGCCTTGGTCGCGCAGTACACCGCGCCATTGGCGTACGTCTGGTGCCCGGCGGTCGACCCCATGTTGATCACATGCCCCGCCCCGCGCTCCAGCATGCCCGGCACCACCGCCCGCGTCACATACAGCAGCCCCTTCACGTTTGTGTCGATCATCTCTTCCCAGTTCTGAGGATCGTCCTCCTGCAGCTTCATCAGCCCGCGGCTTAGCCCCGCGTTGTTCACCAGGATGTCGATGGCCTTCCACTCCTCCGGCAGGTTTGCCAGCGTCTCGTTCACCGCCAGAGCATCCTGCACGTCCAGCCGGAACGAATACACGTCCGGGTCGGCCTCCAGCGCCGCCAGCTCCCGCGTCAGCTCCGCCAGCCGCTCGATGCGCCGCGCACACAACAGCAGCCGCGCACCCTGTTCCGCAAATGCCTTCGCCGTCGCGCGCCCAATCCCGGAGCTCGCACCCGTAATCAACACAATCTTGTTCCGCAGAGAAATCATTCAACTCCAGATGGTCTTATGCAATCTTCAGGTTTGCTTCAGCCAGTACGTTTGCGATCGCAGTCTCGCTCAGCCCTTGCTTGCGCAGGCTTTCGGTCAGACGGATTTGAGAACTGCCGTCCAGCCGCTCCAGGTCTTTCCGCAAACCTTCCCCGATATAGGTTCTAATGAGCGAGAGATGGGTGCTGAAGCCCAGTGCGGGAGCGATCTCCTTCAAATCCTCAATAACGTCGTCGGGCAATTCAACAGTCACAAGAGACGACGGCCTGTCCTCCTGCAGACGCCGCTGTACGCGTTGCGCTATCGTCTTCATCGTTCTCTCCCTCTATTCTGAAATCTGGCGTTTCCCGTGAACGTCGCGTCTCTCGCAGAGATAACCCGGATTCGACCATCCTCCCGCTCAACGTGGACAGTGAACGAAATTCGCCGGCTCAGCGTCCTTCAAACAGCAGCAGAACGTGTCTCCTCGTCGACACTGGCGTCATAATACTGCAACAGGGGATCGAGGAAGATCTCCGCCGCAATCTCGAATGAAATCCCATGTTTGACGGCGTTCAGCGCTGCTTTTTCGGCTGACCACACAAACAGCAGTCCGCGGAAGGAGAAGAAAACATCCATCGACGAAAAGTCTACACGGCCCGGCGGCATGGCTCAAACATAAGGGCCATCCCGCAGGATGGCCCTTTGCACTACCGTCAACATACCCTTACTGATTGCTGCTTCCTGCCGGTGTCTGTGCAACGCCGATGGCATCGCCCGAAACCACCAGGTTGACGCGCCGATTCTGCGAACGTCCCGCGGCCGTCGAGTTATCCGCCACGGGGTTGTTCTTGCCGAAGCCCTGCGCGGTAATGTTGTTGATCGACACCCCCTGACCGACGAGGAAGTCCTTCACCGCGCCCGCACGATTTTCGGACAGCTTCTGGTTCAGCTCATCCGATCCGGTCGAGTCCGTATAGCCTTCCACCTGCACCTTCAGCCCCGGATACGCTTCCAGAATGCCGGCCACCTTCGCGAGCGAAATCTGCGTACCCTGCTTCAGCGTGTACTTGCCGGTGTCGAACAGCACATCCGACATGTTCACGATCAAGCCGCGGGCGCTTTCGCTCGTCGCCAGCACCGAGTTCAACTGCTGCCGCAGACGTTCACGTACCTGGTTGGCGTTCTCCACTTCCTTGTTCGCTTCCGCAGCCTTGGCGCGAGCCTCCGCAGCTTCGGCCTGGGCCTTGGCGCGCTCTGCGTCCGCCTCTGCCTTGGCCGCCCGCGCACGATCCGCTTCCAGCTTCGCCTGCTCAGCCTGTGCCTGCGATTGCTGCGCCTGCACAGCCGAAGCTGCCGCCTGATCCTGCGCCTGGTTGCGCGCTAGTTCTGCATTGCGCTGCCGCTCCGCCGCTTCCTTGCGCAGTGTGTCGACGCGCGCATCTTCGGCGCGCTCGACCGCCTGCCGCGCGTAGGTAATCTCCATCTTCTTATCGCCACCCTTGCTCCCATCCATATCCGCGGCGTTCTTCAGATCTTCGTTCGCCTTGGCATAAATGTCCGGCGAGTACTTGTCCGCTCCGGCGGCCTGCGCAATGCGGACCGCGTTGTATGCCTCATAAAGCTCCAGGGGCGAGCGCTCGTCGCGCGTAACCGGATGCGGCACCGTATGCGCGCCGTCCGTCGTCTCCGCATACGAGCCACGCGGGAATAGTGTCGTATGCGCCTGCACCTTCTCCAGCACGCCGTTCGTCTGGTCGGTGAAGACATTCTGCAGCACCACCACGTCCGAAGGCGTCGAAACGGCGTAATAGGGCTCCGCGGTCACAATCAACCCGAACGCCTGCAGCGGCACCGACACCGAGATGTTGTTCTTGGTTCCGGCCGGCAGCACCTCACCCAGGTTGGCCGGGCGCCCATCCGGCGAGATCGCCCACAGCACATACGTCAGGTACTCCGGCCCGAAGCCATTCGCCGGCGTCAAGCCTCGGAACTCCGCATTCACCGTGATTTTGCCGCGTTCGCTCTTCACTTCCGCTTCGCCATGCGCGCCCGGAAGCAGGTTCGTTCCCTGGAATGCCACCTTGGTCGAGCCGCTGCGGTGCAGGTAGTTCACGGCATCGAGATCGCGCTGCACCACCTTTACCTTGTAGAAGAAAATGTCGCCACTCTGCGTAATCACAGCTTCGCGCGGTGCCGGCACGCTCGTCGGGTTCGGCTCCTGCGCACACGCCGCCACTGCGATCGACCCGGCAAACAAACCGGTGCACAACGCAAACGAAACTTTGGGAGTAAAACTGAAGCGGGTATATCGGTTCATCTCGTTCTCCTGTGAGCGCGGCATCACCCTTGCGGCGCGCGCGCCTCTTATAGACGGATGCCCCCTCCGCCGCAAAGGTAGTCCGCTGTTGAAACGCAAGTCGCCGCGATTCTTATTTGCTTTCGGCCGGAACCCGCATGAACTCCGCCGGAGCCAGCGCTCGCGGCGTAAAGCGCGCAGAAAAAATATCGCCCGTAAAGAAGTCGCGCCTGGTATACCGCGTCCCCACTGAAGTCCCACCCGGGCCCAGCGGCGCCAGCGCGACCGCGATCTCACCCTGCAGCGCTCCATCCACATACGCACGCAGCATCTTGCCGTCATGCGCCGCCTGGATCGCGTACCAGCGGTCCAGCGGAAACAGGTGCGCCGCGTCGCACTGCAGGATCACCCCCGACTTCGTCGGTTCTCCCGCCCGCGCCATGATCGCCACCGCATCCAGGCACCACTTGCCGTCATGGATCCGCAGCTCAAACATCCGCCGCGACTCCGAAGCCGACTCCTGCACATGAAAGAAACGCTGCTCCGGCATCCCCGCCGAAGACGGCCGAAAGATTACCTCGAACGTATAGTCCGGCGTCCCGGCCAGCGGGTTGTCGTCCACAAACAGCGCATCGCCCGTCGCGCCATGCCCGTTGAAGTGCACCGCCTTCCCCAGCTCCGTCTCGACCACCGCCGGGGCGCCCACCGCGGTCACCGCATGCCCCGCGACCCGCGTCACCGAATCGAACCGCCACACCGTCTGCTGCGCGCCCGCCGCAGTGGTCGCCAGCAGCATCGCTCCCGCAAACAAAGCCCTCATGCACTCACCCCTTAGATTCATTCCGTCACCAGCGATACCCGGATCTGCTCAATCCGCCGGTCGGTCGAAGCCAGCACCTCCAGCCGCAAGCCGTCTTCCTCCACCACCTCACCCGGCAGCGGGATGTGCCCAGCCAGCTCCGAAACCAGCCCGCCCACCGTCGTCGATTCATAATGCTCCGGCAGCCGCAGCGCCGTCGGATCATCCCGCGTATCACGCGGCTCCCGATTCTCCGCGCCCGCAGCTTCCTCGTCGCCCTCGCTCTCCGCGCCCGCCCGCCCCGGCGCCGGAAACTGGTCCGCAAACAACTCCCGCAGCCGCGACAGCTCAAACGTCCCCGGCACTACATATGCGCCGCTCGGCTCGCGCACCGGCGCGACGTCCGCCTCGTGCTCATCGTGCTCATCGGCGATGTTCCCCACGATCGCCTCCAGCAGATCCTCGATCGTCACAATCCCGGCCACTGCCCCATACTCGTCGATCACGATCCGCATATGCTGCTTCTCGCTCTGCATCTCGCGCAGCAGCTCCGCCACCATCTTCGTCTCCGGCACAAACGCAGCGGGCCGCTGGATCTCTGCCAGCCGTAATCGTTTCCGCGTCTTCGTCCGACACCTGCAGCAGGTCGTGCGCAAAGGCGATGCCGGTGATGTTGTCCAGCGTATCGCGGAACACCGGCACCCGGGAGAACACATGCTCCTCGATCTGCCGCCGTAAACTCCTTCAGCGTCAGCGTGTCCGGCACCGCGAAGATCTCCGGCCGCGGCGTCATCACCTCGCGCACCACCTTGTCGCCGAACTCCACCACCGACCGCACCAGCTCGCGATCCGACTCCTCCAGGATGCCTTCCTCCTCGCCCGCCTCCAGCAGCGCATCCATCGCCTCGCTGGGATGCTCCTCCTCCTGCGTATCCTCCGGCTCCGCCAGCGCCACAATCGACAGCAGCAGCCCCAGCAGCAGCGTCACCGGCAGGATCACGAAAAACAGCGCCTGCAGCAGGTAGCGGATCCTCATCACCCACATCCCGCGCGTGCGCACAAACAGCACCTGCGGCACCAGCCGGTCGAAGATCAGGATCAGCAGTACCAGCTCGAAGATGGCGCGCGCAATCTCCGCCCACCCGGGTCGCGTCGCGAACTGATCGAAGTGCCTCGACCCCACCACCGCCGGCGCATACAGCCGCAGCCCCGACAGCAGCGCCACTCCCGCCAGCGAAAGCTGCCGCAGCACCGACGCCGACTGCGCAATCGACTCGCGCCCCAGCCTCAGCCGCGGCTCCACCCGCTGCTCCCACGAGTCGATGTTGTCCTGGTACTCGCGCGCCAGGAACTTGCCCATCTCGAAGTAAACGCGGTCCACATACGCCGCCAGCGCCAGCACCAGCAGCAGCACGGCCAGCAGCAGCGTCGGCATCGCGCTCATTGCCCGCCTGCTCTCTCGATCAGCGAAGCCGGCAGCTTCAGCTTCGTGCGCAGCGCCGTCTCCCGCGCCGCCATCTCGCCCGCATCCGTCTCATGATCTTCCCCGGCCAGGTGCAGCAGCCCGTGCAGCAGCAGGATCTTCAACTCCACCAGCAGCGCATGGCCGTGGTCGCCGGCCTGCCTGGCCGCCGTCTCCAGCGAGATCGCCAGGTCCCCCGCCGTCACCTCCGCCATCTCCTCCGGCGCCGGGAAGCTCAGCACATCCGTCGCCTTGTTCTTGCCCCGGAACTGCCGATTCAATCGCTTGATCTCCGCATCTCCCGTCAGCAGCACCTCCACCTCGCCCGCCAGCGGCAGCAAGGCGCACGCACGCCGCAAAAAGCGCGTCAGGGCGGACTTGTCTTGTGGGGAAAAGGCCGGACTTGGAGGGTCGATGGTGATCATCGGTGCTGGCGCCGCGAAAGCCTCAGAGGTTGATGGTATCCCATCGGCTACGGCGCCGCAGCCCGGAGCGCCTTTGTCACCGCCGCCTCTGCCAGCGGCTGCATCACTGCGTAGCCCGCATCGTTCGGATGCACCGCCTTGTCCACCGCAAGCTCCGGCTTCATCGCGCCCTCCGGCGTCGCCAGGGCAGTGTAGTAATCCAGATACACGAGATGCTGCTCGGCCGCATACGTCTTCAGCCACGCGTTCAGCGTGCGAATGCGCTCTGCAGGCTCGATGCCCGGATGCCAGGGAAAACGGTCAGCCGGCGGGATCGACCCGAGAATCACCCGAATGTGGTTGGCGCGCGCAATCGCCACCATGCTCTTGAAGTTATCTTCAATCTGCGCGTCGGTGTAGGGACCTGTATTCTCGGCCACATCGTTCGTTCCAGCCAGAATCACCACTGCCGCCGGCTGCAGGTGCACGACATCCTGCTGAAAACGCAGCAGCATCTGCGCGGTGGTTTGCCCGCTGATCCCGCGATTCACGTACGGCTTGCCGGGGAAGAACTTGCCGAACTTGCGGCCCCAGTTGTCGGTAATCGAATCGCCATAGAAGACCACGCGCTGGGTTCCGGGTGCCGGAGGCCCGAGCGTTTCGTTCTCGGCAGCAAAGCGCGAGAACTGCGTGATCTCGTTCAACTGAGGACGCGGCTTCGGCGCTGCCGGCGCTGGTACGGCTTGTTGCGCAGCCAGCGACGAGGCACACAAAGCGAGGGCAAGGACGGAGGATCGCATGCGAAATGCTATCGCAAAGCAGGAAGCCCAACCTCCTCCTGCTTTGCGATACCTTTACTGCGGCTTGGCGATGGTGAGCGGCTTATGACCCTGCGCCGGAGGCGAATCCGGCAGCACTGCGTCAATCCCCAGCGGAAGCTGCTGCTGGCTGCGGCCATACGTGTCGTAGGCCCGCACAATCCGCTGCACCAGGTGGTGCCGCACCACGTCCACATCCTCGAAGTGGCAGAACTTGATCCCTTCCACCCCATCCAGCACATGCAGCGCCTCCAGCAGCCCGGATTTCTTCGGGTTCGGCAGGTCCGTCTGCGTCAGGTCGCCCGTAATCACTGCCTTCGAGTTATTTCCCAGGCGCGTCACGAACATCTTCATCTGCTCCATGGTCGTGTTCTGCGCCTCATCCATAATGATGAACGCGTCCGACAGCGTCCGCCCGCGCATAAACGCCAGCGGCGCGACCTCGATCACATTGCGCTCCAGCAGCTTGTCTACTTTCTCCTGGTCCAGCAGATCGTAAAGCGCGTCGTAGAGCGGCCGCAGGTACGGGTCCACCTTCTCCTGCAGGCTTCCCGGCAGAAATCCCAGCCGCTCCCCGGCCTCGACCGCCGGACGCACCAGGATGATCCGCGAAACCTTCTTCGCCAGCAGCGCCGAAACCGCCATCGCGACCGCCAGGTACGTCTTGCCCGTACCCGCCGGCCCCAGCCCGAAGGTCATGTCGTTCTGCTCAATCGCCTCCACATACTTCTTCTGGTTGGGCGAGCGCGGCTGCACCATCCGCTTCACCCCCGCCGAGCGCTGCTTGCCGGTATCCACCAGCCCCCGCAGCGTCGCCTGCGGATCGGCCACCACCAGCTTCAGCAGCCCATGCAATTCGCCGTTCTGCAACGTCACCCCCGCTCGTCGCAGCGCGTCGAAGTCCGCAAAGACCTGCGCCGTGCGCGCCACCTGCGTCTCTTCCCCCGCAATGTGCGTCGCATCCGAACGCAGATCGATCGTAACGTGAAGTCCGTCCTCCAGCAGGCGAAGGTTCTCGTCGCGCGTGCCGTACAGCGGCTCGATACCGGGTGTGATGTCAATAGATTTTTTGATCAAGCGAATAGCTGACCTCCGTCAGGTTGACGCCAGGTTGGGAGCGCGAATGCGCCCGGTAAAGGGCATCTCGCGCCCTGTGTATTGGATGTCTGGATGTGCGTCGGGATTCGCCGAGACACCGGGACGGTGTGCTCTGAGGCGGCCGGGTTGGCAGGAGTTACCGATCGGGTGCCGATAATGGTTGGAGAGTAGAACGCCCCTTCCCCGCGCGTCAAGCGTGAATATCCCGGTACAGAACCCCCTCTGATGCTCCCGGAACTTGACATGCTCCGGCCCGGCACGGCCACGCGTCCAGCCAGAGCAGGACAGACCCTTCCATCCAGGTCCGAACCTAAGTCCCATGCTGTCCGGAATTTACATGCAAAAGGGGGGAGGGGGGGTATACCTGAAAATGCCTAGAAGCTGCCGGCAAAGATGCTGCGCAGTTTGGCTTTCAGCCCGCGCTCTTCGCTGGCTCGGCGAATCTGCGTGCGATGCGTGTACAGCAGCATCCCGATGGCCGCGGCGAACTCCGGCCTGCACCAGCTCCTGCGGCATGCGCGACAGCGGCACCGGCGAACCGATGCGCGCCGGCACGCGCAGCAGGCTACTCCGCGTTATCCAGCAGGCCGACCAGGTTCGCGCCGCCGCCGGTCAGCACGCAGCCCGCGCCCAGCGCCTCGAGCACGCCGCCCTGGCGCAGATTGTCGCGCAGCATGGTGAAGAGTTCGCGGGCGCGCGGCTCCAGGATCTCCGCCAGGAAGCGCTGCCGCACCAGCCGCGCAGGCGCCTGCCCGCCAGTCGCGCAGGTTGCCGCCGACCTCGATCTCCGCCAGCGTGCGGCACGCTGGTGACGACGCAGTTGCCGTACTCGCGCTTCAGCTGCTCGGCCTCTTCGACTGATACATGCAGGCCGACGGCGAGGTCGTTGGTAAAGTGGTCGCCGCCGATCGGCAGCACGGCCGTGTGCGCGATCGAGCCCTCGAAGAAGACGGCCAGCTCCGTCGTGCTGGCGCCGATATCCGCGATGCAGACGCCCAGCTCGCGCTCGTCGGCGGACAGCACCGCCTCGGCGGAGGCGATGCCTTCGTAGACCGTGTCCTCCACCTCAAGCCCGGCGCGATTGGCGCAGGTGACCACGCTCTGCGCGATGCCGCCGGAGCAGGTGCGACAGGTGCAGGTTGACCTCCAGCCGGTTGCCCACCATGCCGATCGGGTCGTGAATGCCGGCCTGGTCGTCCAGGATGAACTCCTGCGGCAGCAGGTGCATCACCTCGCGGTCGGGCGGCAGCGGCACGGAGCGCGCGCGGTCGACCGCGGCGCGAACCTCTTCGCGCGTGATCTCGCGCATGCGGCTGCCCATGGAGATGCCGCCGCGGCGAGTTGATGCCGCGCACGTGCGTGCCGCCGATGCCGACGACGGCGGTCTCGATGGCGGCCTTGGCCGTGCGTCTCCGCGGTCAGCGCGGCGCGGTTGATGGCCTCGGCCGCGGGCCCAAGCTCCGCGATCAGGCCCTTGCGCATGCCCTTGGACGGCTCCATGCCGTGCCCGCGATAGCGCAGCACGCCGTCCTGCACCTCGGCCACCAGCACGCAGCTCTTCTGGCTGCCGGCGTCCAGCACGGTGATCAGGTTTTCGGGCTTTGGGATTCATCGTGGGCCCGCCTGCGTGTGTTTCGCGGCATATCGCCTTTGGCGTGCGACATCGAACGCAGTCTGCAGATGTCCGCCGAAGCGTGCGTGGCCTCGCGCGAGACGCCTTGCGCACGGCTTCGGCCGTGGGCTTGGCCTGCGGCCGTCTTCGCTGCGGCTTCAGTCGAGCGGCCTTCGCCGCGCTTCGGCCGACGGTGCGTCGGCTTCGCTTCACCGGGCACGGCGGCGCCCGGCTGCATCTCCAGCACCACCTGCCGCTCGTAGCGCATGTCGGCGGAGGCGAGCTTGGGATAATCCTTTTTCCAGCCGGGCAGGTTCTTTTCGAACAGCTTGAAGCGGTGGAGGAAGTTCGTCGTCGCCAAAGTGGACCAGGATGTCGGAGCCGACTCTCGGGATGAGCGCCTTCACGTCTTCCGGGTTCGAGAGGTCGACCTCGCTCAGGCTGTTGCGAGTTGCTCGCCGCAGGTCGGTCGTGAAGCGGGTGTAGAGCTTCATGCGCGCGGCGCGGACCGAGAGCGGTTCGTCTGCGGAGAGACGCCGGTGACGACCGGGAATGAGTAGTGCATGCTCGGCGCGGGGCGTCGCCGTCCGACGCCATGTCGAGCAACACGCCATTGCGATCGACCAGCCCGATGGTGCTGCCCTGGCGGACGAACGCAACCGGCGTGCGCTCGGTGATGGCGACGCGGAAGCGGTTGGGCAGCAGGCGCATGACGGTCGCGTGTTCCACCCAGGGCAGCCGCTCAAGCTCGGCGCGGCGCTCGTCGAGTGACACGGTAAGGATATTGCGGTCCACATCCTCGCCAAAGACGGAGAGCAGTTGCGCCCGCGTAAGGTGCGAGTTGCCGGTGATCTGGATGCCGGAGCTGGACTCCAGAACGAGACGCGGATTGGAGAGCAGCAGAGTGCGCAGCTGCCACAAGCCGGCGACGGAGACGCCGAGGGCCACAAGTGCGGTGGCCCCTGCCAGCGTGCGTCCGATCACGCTGCTGGGAACGCCGCCGCGCAGACGAAAGCGCAGACCCGTGAAGCGCCGTGGCGGGACATAGGCTTCGGCATCGTGGACAGTTCCGCTTGGCGCGGAGACTGACGTGCGGCGCGGTGCGAAATCCTCGGTCAGGTCGCGGCGCGGTGCCGGCGGCCCGGCGGCCGACCCGGTCTTTCGCGCCTTGGGCACGCGTCCTGTTACCGACTCCACCACCGCTGCACCATCCCCCGGGGAAACCTTTCTACCCACTATAGCGGCGGGAGGCGCACCGGCGCGGGCACAACTATGGGGGGAGTATCCGCGGAGCAACTTGGTCTGCTGGCGGCGGCTAAAGTCACACGAGCCTGGCGAGCCTCTGCGCCTTGAGCGACTTCTGATCCAACCCCTCCGCAAGCCGCTCGTAGGCAAGGGCGCGGGCAGACTTCGTCCGCGAGAGTGCGCGCGAGTGTGCTGCCTTGGCAGCAAAGCGTTGCGCCGCAAGCAAATAGAAGGCACAGAGATTCCGGGGTCGGGCTAGCCTCATGGTCAAATCTTCCTTCGCAGATTGTCTGCCGTGAGGAGCGACGCGGCGGCGCGATGGGGCGCATGATACTCTCCGCATGGGTCCGTGTCGCGGCGCAGGCGCACGCAGACGTAAAGGGAGTTGCCGATGAACAATCTGCTGGTCACGCATGCTCTTCCGCTGTGGTTCCTGGTGCTGGCGCTGTTTCTGCCGCGCCTTTCGATTGCGCTGATGTGGCTCGAAAAAGCGCTGGACCCATTCCATCTGAGCGGAATCGTGCCGCCGGTGCTTTGGCTGCTGCTGCCGCGGGTGCTGGTGCTTTACCTTATCTACCTGGACCAGGCGGTCAGCCTGTGGTTCATCATCCACCTGGTGGCGGCGATCGTGGTTTGGGCAGGGTCGGGACGGTACCATAGCCGGCGCTACCAGAGGCGGTCAGCGCTCTAGGTCTGCTATTTGTTATCAATTGTTATGCGGAGGATGGGATGGCGCGTGTGACGGGAATTGGCGGCGTGTTTCTGAAGGCGAAGGACCCGAAGGCACTGTCGGCGTGGTATGCCGCCAACCTGGGGATTCAATTGTCGGACTACGGCGGCGCGACCATGCTCTGGAGCGATGAAGTTCCGGCAACGACCGGTTCGACGACGTGGTCGCTCTTTCCCGCGGAATCGAAGTACTTCGGCGACGGCGCGCAGACGGCGATGGTGAACTATCGCGTGGACGATATCGACGGCGTGTTGGCACAGTTGGAGGCGGCCGGAGCCAGGATCGACCCGAAGCGCGAGGACGCGAGCTATGGCCGGTTCGCCTGGGCGTGGGATCCGGAAGGCAACCGGTTCGAGCTCTGGCAGCCGCTGGCGGACGAGCCCGAGAAGGGTTAGGGGCGTGAAATCCACTGCGACCAGCCACTAAGATAGGGGTATGCACCCTATTGCTCCTGGCCGGATTGAAGTCATTGTCGGCCCCATGTTTTCGGGCAAGTCCGAAGAGCTGATCCGGCGGCTGAAGCGGGCGCGGATTGCGCGGCAGCGGGTCGCCTGCTTCAAGCCGGATATCGACCTGCGCTACCACCGCACGGCCATCGCGTCGCACTCGTCGCAGACGCATGAGGCCTGACGGTGGCGAACGTGGAACGCCTGCGCGAGGCGCTCGCGACGCAGCTGGACGAGATCGAAGTGGTGGGGATCGACGAGGCGCAGTTCTTCGACGACAGCATCATTCCGCTGGCGATGGAGCTGGTGCACCTGGGCAAGCGGGTCGCTGATCGCGGGGCTGGATACGACGTTTACGGCGGAGCCGTTTGGGCCGATTCCGGCGCTGATGGCGATTGCGGATGAGGTGACGAAGCTTTCGGCGGTGTGCATGGTGTGCGGGGCGCCGGCGATCCATACGCAGCGGCTGGGGCAGTCGCAGGAGCTGGTGGTGGTGGGGGCGGCGGGGCTGTACGAGGCGCGCTGCCGGGCCTGCTTCCGGCCGTTTCTGGACGAGAACCAGTCCGAGCAGATGGAGCTTCCCGTGGCGGCGGCTGTATCGTAAAGCAAGGAAAAGGCATGCCTCTGCGCGTTGTGATCGTCGACGATGAGCCGCTGGCGCGGCAGGAGCTGCAGTATCTGCTGGAGGCTGCCGGCGGCGTGGAGGTGCTGGCGCATGGGCAGCAACGGCATCGAGGCAGTCGAACTGATCCGCACGCACAAGCCGGACGTCGTCTTCCTCGACGTGCAGATGCCCGGTCTGGACGGCTTTGGCGTGCTGAAGAAGCTGCTGGAGAAGAAGATGCGGCTGCCGCAGGTGGTCTTTGCGACGGCGTACGATCAGTACGCGGTGCGGGCCTTCGAGGTGAATGCGGTCGATTACCTGCTGAAGCCGTTCGACCGGGCAACGGGTGGGGCAGACGATCGAAAAGGCGCGGACGCGACTCCCGGCAGCGGTGCGCCGGCGACGTGGAGCCGCCGGCCGATTCCGCCACGGAGGCCAAGCTGGATGCGCTGCTGCGGCTGGTGGAGACGCAGGCCTCGCAGCCGACACGGGCAGCCACGGGAAAGGTGGTGGTGCGAGCGCAGAACCGGCTGCTGCTGGTGGATCAGACGCGAGATCTGCTTTGCGGCGATTGAGGACGGCGCGATCTCGGTGGTGACGACCACGGTCGAGGGACAGCTCGAACTGCCGCACGCTGGAGGAGCTGATGGATCAACTCGACCCGGAGGCGTTCTGGCGTGCGCATCGCTCGTATGTGGTGAATATTCAGCACATACGCGAGGTGGTGCCGTGGTTCAAATCCAGCTACCAGCTGCGGATGGACGATGCCCGAGAAGACCGAAATTCCGGTAAGCCGCAACCAGACCAAGCGATTGCGCGAGCTCTTCAACCTCTAAGTTGAAATGCCCGAAGATCAGGCTGCTTCCCCGGGGATGGCGATGGGCGCTTTGGGGTCGGTGGTGGCGCTTGCGGGGATGGCTCCGGCGGCTTTCAGGCGGCATTCGGCCGCAGCAGCTTCGATCTCGGAGTTGATCTCGGCGCCCAGCAGAAGCATCAGGCCGGTGAGGTAGAACCAGGTGAGCAGGATGATGACCGCGCCCAGCGAGCCGTAGGTGACGGAGTAGCTGTTGAAGAAGTGCAGGTAGACGCGCAGGCCGATGGATGCCACGAACCAGCCCAGCGATGCCGATGGCGGAGCCGGGCGTCAGCAAGTGCCAGTGCTTGTTCTTGACGTCCGGCGCGAAGTAGTAGATGACGGCGAAGAGCAGCGTCAGCATGCAGCGCCGTGACGAGGTCGAACAGGATATGGATGGCGATCCCAAGGGCGAGGCCGGCGTGGGGATTCGCGATGTGGTGGCGCGCGAAATGCGAAACCCAGGTTCCGGCGAAGAGGCGCGGCGAGAGTGAGCGAGATGATGACGGTAAGCGGGATGGTGACCAGCATGGCTTCGCCGCGGGCGCTTCCAGTAGGGACGGGTTTCGCGGACCTTGTAGACAGTGTTGAGGGTGTCCTGAATCGCGGAGAAGCCGACGGACGCGGACCAGATGGCGGCGACGAGGCCGAAGGTGACTTTGCCGGAGGTGGACTGGCTGGTGGTCTGGTTGAAGGTGTCGAGCACCATGCGCGAAGGCGTCGCGGGGGACGACGAGGGCGAGGTAGGAGAGCAGCTTGACGTAGATATCCGCTGCCGAGCGTGCCACCAGGCCGAGGATGGCCGAGGCCGAGACGCAGCATGGGGAAGAGCGCGAAGAGGAAGTAGAAGCCGAGTTCGGCGGCACGGGAGACGAGGTTATCGTCGTTGAAGGAGTGCGCGGTGCGTTTGGCGACCGATCAGGAAGGGCGTGCCCTGGAAATCCCACAGCGAACGCAGCGGCGAGGCGGAGACGAAGTCCCAGACGCGCTGGCGGTGCGGATCGATGTGGGCGACGGTGTGATCTTTGCGGTCCAGCGGCGCAGCCGGCGCATCGAGCGCGGAAGGGCCAGGCTGGGTTTGCGGCTGAGGGGCGTCCGAGTGCGGCGGCTGAGGTTTCCGGGCGTAGCGTTGGAACTCACGGCTGGGGTGGGCATGCGCGGACTCTCCGGGGCGGGGCATTGCGGTCTATTCGCGGACGTGCATCTAACGGCTTACCGGGATAGATGCCGAATCGCGGGAAGGAGTCGTGGGAGATTCACGAATCGGGAGGGCGCGCGGCGCATCGTTTGTTATGAGGAAGATTCCAATGAAGCGTCCGTTTGCCGTGGTGAAGCTTGAAGCAGGGCGCACGTCTGGTTTGGGAAAGCCACCAGCAGCCGATGAGCGGCACGGCCGGACAGCCGGTGGAGACTGAGAGCGGGCGAGCTGGGTGTCATGTTTCTGGGCCACTCGTCGTTTCTGCTGCAGATGAATGGCGCGACGCACCGGGCGGGTGAATGTCCTGATCGACCCGGTGTTTGCGACGCGGCTGATCGTGCTGCGGCGGCAGCGCCGGCCCGGCATCAAGGTCAGGGATCTGCCGCCGATCGACGTCGTTCTGCTGACGCACGCCCATATGGACCACCTGAACCGCCCGACGCTGCGCCGTGTCGTGCGCGCCACCCGGCTGCGAACCGGAGAGGCGCCCGCGGTGATTGTGCCGGCGGGTGTGGAGGATCTGGTCGCGGACCTGGGATTTCGCGAAGTTCGCACGATGAAGTGGTGGGGCGAGACGGAGATCTGCGGGCTGAAGATCAGCTTTACGCCGGCGAAGCACTGGGGCGCGCGCATGTTTTCGGATACGCATCGAAACTTTGGCGGCTACGTGATTGCGGACGGTGCCGGGCACAGCATCTACCACTCGGGCGACACGGCTTACTTTGAAGGATTCAAGGAGATTGGCAAACGGCTGAAGCCGCGGATCGCGCTGCTGCCGATCGGAGCTTATTTTCCTGACACCTATCTCGCCGTGCATACGAGCCCGGAAGAGGGTTTGCAGGCGTTTGTAGATGTAGGCGCGGAGACGATGATTCCGATGCACTTCGGGACGTTCCGCCTGGGGCGCGAGCCGATGGAGGAGCCGCCGATCCGGCTGATGGACGATGCGCGGCGGCGCGGGATCGAGGAGCGGGTGCGGATCCTCGGCGAGGGCGAGACGTTCGTGGTCGAGCGGGCAGAGGGGGAACGTGGAAACGTTTCGCTGGTCCGCGCATCGAATGGGGCATGACAACTGTAGCGAAGACATTCAAATTAGGCGGCGATTTAGAGATCAACCGGCTGGGCTTCGGCGCTATGCGCATTGTGGGCGAAGGCGTATGGGGCGAGCCGAAGGACGCGGAGAACTCGCGCAAGGTGCTGAAGCGCGCGGTCGAGCTGGGCGTGAACTTCATCGACACGGCCGACGCGTACGGGCCGGATGTGAGCGAGCGGTTGATCGGCGAGGCGCTGTCGCCGTACAAGGCCGGCGTGGTGATTGCGACCAAAGGCGGACTGACGCGGCAGGGGCCGGCGAAGTGGCAGCCGGTAGGGCGCGCGGAGTACCTGGCGCAGCAGGTGGAGATGAGCCTGCGGCTGCTGAAGACCGAGCGGCTCGACCTGTGGCAGTTGCATCGCATCGACCCGAAGACGCCGGTCGAAGAGAGCCTGGGCGCGGTGAAGGAGATGCAGCGGCGGGCAAGATCCGGCACATCGGGCTGAGCGAGGTGAAGGTGCCGGAGATCGAGCAGGCACGCAAGGTCGTGCGAGATCGTGAGCGTGCAGAACAAGTACAACATCGGCGATCGCGAGCACGAGGATGTGCTCGAGTACTGCACCAGGGAAGGGATCGCGTTCATCCCGTGGTTTCCGGTAGCGTCGGGCAAGCTGGCGCAGCCGGGCGGCAAGCTGGATGAGGCGGCAAAGAAGCACGGGGCGACGGTGGGACAGTTGTCGCTGGCGTGGCTGCTGCATCACTCGCCGGTCATTCTGCCGATCCCGGGCACGAGCTCGGTGGCGCACCTGGAGGAGAATGTGAAGGCGCAGGATGTGTCGCTGAGCGAGGCGGAGTGGGCGGAGATCGAGGCGGCGGCGAAGGAGTAGTCCCGGCTCTACCAGGAACATTGCGTGCGCGGCCCGGGCTTGCGTCCGGGCCGTTCGCCTTCAACTACTTGCCGCTCTTACCTTTGCTCGAGCTGTCGTTCTGGCCAGCGGAGTGCGAGCTTGCGGTGCCGCCTTTGTTGCCCTGCTGCATCGGTTTGCTGGATGAGTCGTTCGACTTGCCTTCGGACATGTTGCCTTTGGACATCTTTTTGGAACCCTGGTCTGCCATGGTTCACCTCCGTGGTGCAACAAGATACGCCTGTTGCAGATGATTTGGCTATGGCGAGTGAAAAAGTCTGACGATATTTCAGGGCTGCGGAAGCTGGGGTGCGTGCGCGTGGTCGGACCAATGGGGTAAGATTCTCCCGATGCGATTTCGGGAGAGTGCGATGAAGCGGACGATTGGTTTGGCGGCGGTGTTGGCGTTGGGTGGTGTGGCAGGCGCGCAGGCAGTGTGCGACGCGAAGGCGTACGGCGCGAAGGGCGACGGCTCGACCAAGGATACGGCGGCGATCCAGAAGGCGATCGACGACTGCTCGCAGAAGAAGGGCACGGTGAAGCTGGCGGGCGGGGACTTCGTCACGGGGCCGCTGGACATCAAGAGCAATGTGACGCTCGAGATTGCGAAGGATGCGAAGCTGCTGGCCTCGACCGATCGCGCGGATTTCAAGCCGGCGACGCTGATGCGGCTGCCATCGATTCAGCCGTTTCTGCGCGTCGATAACGCGGAGAACGTGAAGATCACGGGCGGCGGGCTGATCGACGGGCGCGGCCAGGTGTGGTGGGACTACGTGAAGGGTGTGAAGGACTCGGGCGTGCTGGGGACGGACCATCCGCGGCCGATGGGGTTGCTGATCGACCACTCGAAGCACTTCACGATGGAGAATGTGACGTTTCAGAATGCAGGGTTCTGGCAGGTGGTGCCGTATTACTCGGACTACCTGACGTTCCATAACATTCGCATTCTGGCGCCGCAGCGCGGGGCTCCGAACACAGACGGGCTGGACCCGGTGAGTTCGAGCCACATCACCATCGACCATTACTTTGCGAGCGTCGGCGACGACAATATCGCCATCAAGAGCGGGCCCATCAACTCGCCCGGGCCGGACGCGCCTTCGACCGATATCACGATTACGGACTGCCAGTTCGAGAGCGGGCATGGGCTCTCGATTGGCAGCGAGGTCGCGGGCGGCGTGCAGCATGTGCATGCGGAGCGCATCAGCTTCAAGGGGACGGACCAGGGGATTCGCGTGAAGGCGAACCGTGATCGCGGCAACGATATCTCGGACCTCAGCTTCAAGGACATCACGATGGATGACGTGCGCACGTCGATCCTGATCAGCGAGTACTACCCGAAGGTGATGCCGGAGGGCGAGGTGACGGCCGAGCCGGTGCAGCGGCTGACGCCGCACTTCCACAACATCCGGATTGAGAATGTGAAGTCGATCAACAGCGACTGGGCGGGCGTGATCGTCGGGCTGCCGGAGTCGCCGGTGGTGGATATTCAGTTGAAGAACGTCGAGCATCCAGGCGAAGAAGGGCTTCCAGGTCGGGTATGCGACGGTGGACATGGAGCATGTGGAGATCACCTCGGCGGATGGCAAGCCGATGACGATGGGGCCGCAGGGAAAGATCACGGGGGATTTTAAGAAGTAGGGAGTAGGGGTTAGGGATTATTGTCGTGGTTCGGATCGGTTGAGGCTGCCGAACTGCGCTCAGGATGCCGGCGTGTTTGGTCAGACGGGGAGGTCCGGGCTCAGGAGAGCTCGGACCTCTTCGGCGTTCAGGCCGGTGATGCGGATGGTCTTCGAGCGGCTGGTGAGGCCGGAGACGAGCGCGAGGCGGGCGCGGGGCAGGCGGAGGCGCTCGGCGAGGAAGGCAATGAGGGCGTCGTTGGCGCGGCCGTCGGTGGGCGGGGTGGTGAGCGAGAGCTTGAGCGCGCCGTCGTGGATCCCGGTGATGGCGTTGCGCCGGGCGCCGGGGTGGACGCGGAGTTGGAGGGTGCAGCCGTCGGGGGTGTCGGTAAGCATGCGTGCCGTCCGGGAAGCGGGTCCTCCCGCTGCGCGGAAGGATGACAAACAAAGGCGAAGGCAAAGGCGAGAAGCAGGTTCCTCCGCTTCGCTTCGGAATGACAAAGGTAAAGCAGATCCTCCCGTTGCGCGGAAGGAATGACAAGACAAAGGCAAAGGCGAGAAGCAGATTCCTTCGCTTTGCTTCGGAATGACAAGCGAAAGTCAGGCTGGGGTGCGTTTGCCAAAGATGGCGGTGCCGATGCGGACGCAGGTCGAGCCCTCCTCGATGGCGGCGGCAAAGTCGTTTGACATGCCCATGGAGAGGCCTGTGAGCGTGGGATGGCGGGTGACGTTTTCGTCGCGGAGGCGGCGCAGTTGCTGGAAGTACGGACGCGCTTCGTCGCCGGCGCGGGCGAGATCGGCGGGCCAGGGTGGGACGGTCATCAGGCCGACGGGCGTGAGCGACGCCAGGGGTGCAATGGCATCGAGGAGGGAGGGGAGGTCGTCGGGCGCCAGGCCATGCTTCGATTCTTCGGGCGAAAGCTTGACTTCGATGTAGACGGGAAGCTGCTTGCCCAGGGCGTGAGCGGCTTCATTGAGGCGCGTGGCGATGCGCAGCGAGTCGAGGGTGTCGACGGCGTGGAACAACTCGGCGGCGCGGGTGGTTTTGTTGGCCTGCAGCGGGCCGATGAGGTGGACCTCGAGGCCGGCGAGGGCGGCGGCGGCAGCAGCTTTGCTTTGCCATTCCTGCACACGGTTTTCGCCAAAGAGGCGCTGCCCCGCGGCATGGGCTTCGGCGAGAAGCTCCACCGGGTGCATTTTGCTGACGGCCATCAGCTGCACGTCACGCACGGAACGATGGGCGCGGGCGCAGGCTTCAGCGATCTCGGTGTGGATGCGTTGCAGGTTTTCGGCGATAGACATGTTCTCTGCCATCTTATGGCTTCTCGAGAAACGCCGTGGAAGGGGGTGGCAAGGCTGAGTCACAGAAGCAGTTGCAAGGAGAAGCAGTTTGACATCGTTTTCCCCTTGCGCCTACTATTTGGCGCGTTCGAAAACGTTTCCTTATTGAACCGCTGTGGTGGAGGATGCCTTGCCCAAGATGTCTCTGGAAGTGTGTTCGCAGGTGCTGGTGCGGCGTGTGGCCGCGGCTTTCGTGCTTTCGGCAGCGCTGGTGACCGGCGCGGCGGGGCAGCTTTCGACCACGGCAACCATCGCTGGGATTGTGACCGACAAATCCGGTGCGGTGATACCCGGAGCGACGGTCACCATCAAGAGCGTGGATACGGGCGTGACCACCACGACGACCTCGAATGGAAGCGGAAGTTACGTGGTGCCGGGGCTTAACGTGGGCACCTACTCGGTGTCGATCGAAAAGGAAGGGTTTGCGCCCTTCACCGAGAATGGCGTGGAGCTGCATCCGGCGCTGACGGCAAGTGTGAATGGGACGCTTGGGGTGGGCGGAGCGAGCACATCCGTCACGGTGGCGGCGGCTGCAGTGCAGGTGGAGACGGAGACGACGGAAAACTCCAACTCAGTCGATGCGGCGGCGACCTCGACCCTGCCACTGAACGGGCGCAACTACCAGGGTCTGGCTTCGCTGATGCCGGGGGTGCAGAACACCTCGGCCGGCAGCGCGCTGGGCACGGGCGGGCGCGCGACGAACAATGCAATTTCAGTGAACGGGCTTTCGCAGAGCCGGACGTTTTACGCGCTCGACGGCATCTGGAACGAGAATACCGGCAACATGAACCAGACTTCCGTGATTCCGAATCCGGATTCGCTGGAAGAAGTTCGCGTGCTGCAGAACAACTACAGCGCGCGCTACAGCCTGATGGGCTCGAGCGTGGTGCTGCTGCAGACGAAGAGCGGAACCCATCAATTTCACGGGTCGGCGTGGGAGTTTATTCGCAACGACGATCTGAATACCAAGCCGTACTTTTCAACCGGTGTGCTGCCGTACAAGCAGAACATCTTCGGCTACACGCTGGGCGGTCCGGTGTTTATACCCAAGGTGTACAACCGCAATCGCGACAAGACGTTTTTCTTCTTCTCCGAGCAGTTCGTGATTTTGCACCAGGGCGTGGCGAGCCTGACCGGCATCACGCCGACGGCGGCGCAGCGGCAGGGTCTTTTCAACTCGCCGATCAAGAATCCCGCGACCGGGACGCTGTTTCCGCAGAATGCGGCAGGGCAGTATGTGGTGTCGGGCATCAATCCGAATTCGACGGCGTATTTGAACACGTTGTATCCGTTGCCGAACTACCTGGGCGGCAATACGAATACGACAAACTACATCAACACGACGCCGCAGATTACCGATCAGCGCGACGACGAGATCAAGATCGACCATAATTTCAACTCGAAGTTCCACTTGCTGGCGGAGTATCTGGACGAGTACCAGAAGTATGCGCAGAACTCGCTGAGCGGGTCGCAGTCCGGCGAGGTGTTTCCGGTGAACTCGGAGACGGACTTCACGCACAACAAGCTGGCGCAGGTTTCGCTGACGGGGGTGCTGACGCCGAACCTGGTGAACAACACCAGCATCGCCATGAACATCTTCGACCTGGACCTGAACCTGGTGGGAACGGATACGATCGACCAGATTCCGGGATTCACGGAGTCGCTGCCGTACAACGGGTACATCTCGAACCGGATTCCGCTGGTGACGTTTTCGGGCGGGATCGCGCCGCAGGGCATCGCCGCGGCTCGGCCGCTGACGCACGCGGCTGACCTGGACGATACCGTCGGGACGGACTTCAGCTATCTGCGCGGCCGGCACTTCCTGCAGTTCGGCTTCACGCTGGTCTTCAACACCAAGCGGCAGAACGTGGCGACGGCAACCAACGGGCAGTTCACGTTCAGCGGTTCGTCCAGTTCGCCTTCGTCGGTGACCAACCCCGCCACGGGCAAGGGATACACCGGCGTGACGGCCGACGACGCGCTGGCTGACTTCCTGCTGGGCAAGGCGGCGACCTTTACGCAGGTGAGCGGGCAACCGCGCGTGGCCGTGCATGGCGCCGAGTTCTCGCCCTATGTGGAAGATCGCATGAAGGTGACCAAGAACCTGCAGGTGACGGCTGGTGTGCGCCTCTACCATATGCCGCTCCCGTACGGCACGCCCGGAACGGAGACCAACTTTGTGCCTTCGAAGTTTGTTCTGGCGAATGCTCCGGCGGTAGCTCCGGGCGGGACGATTACGCCGGGCGCGACCTACGATCCGCTGAACGGGCTGATTCCGAATGGCACGACGGCGCTCGGCTCGGCGCCGACGAATTTCTCCAACAACCACGTGTATTACACCGGGCCGCTGGTGGGCTTTGCGTGGGATGTGTTCGGCGACGGCAAGACGTCGGTGCGCGGGGGCTTCGGCATCACGTACACCCGCATCTTTACCAACCAGGACTGCTCATTCAGTTGCGCCAGCAATCCGCCGGCGTTTCAAACGGTGTCGCTGACCAACGTGGCCTTCCCAGGCGTGGTCGGGTCGGGCACGGCCAAAGCGGCGGCCATCGGGGCGTTAAGCGCGGCGGACCAGAACATCCAGTCGACGCAGATCCAGAGCTACAGCCTGATCATCCAGCGGCAGCTTTCGTCGGCGTGGATTGCGTCGGTCGCGGGGGCGGGCAGCCAGGCACGCCACCAGGTGGCGACGATCAACATTAACCAGCCGCTGCCGGTGCCGGGATTTGATTTCAACCCAGCGATCAATGCCGGCGTGAACTCGCCCTACTACTACCAGCCGGCAGGTTCCGCGTCGCCGGCGCAGTACAGCCCCTACCCCGGATATGCAGCGATCAGCGAACTGGCGACCGAGCAGAGTCAGAACTGGAACGCGGTGGAGGTGAGCGTGCGGCATCCCGGCACGCACTTGTTCGCGACCGTGGCATACACGTACTCAAAGGACCTGTCCTCAAATCCGCTCGACATTTACCACCCCTACCGCTACTACGGCCCGGTGTCAGGTCTTGACTTCCGGCACTCACTGTCGACAACAGCAATCTACAGCCTGCCGGGACGAAAGGAAGGCTTTAGGGGACTTCTGGTGGGCGGGTGGAAGCTGTCGGGAATCGGCACCGTGCGCAGCGGCACGTCGCTTTCGCCGGGCCTGAGCATCTCGGCGCAGGGCATTGCGGTGCGGCCGGACCTGGTTCCGGGCGTGCCGGTCAACGGGCCGAAGACGAAAGCAGCGTGGTTCAACCAGTATGCGTTCACCGCGCCGCAAGCAGGGTTCTTCGGCAATGCGGGTACGGGGATCATCCGCGGACCGGCGCTGATGGTGCTGGATGCGGCGTTCTACAAGGAATTTCACTGGACGGAGAGCCGGTACTTCGAGTTCCGGGCCGAGGCGTTCAACGTGCTCAATCACACGAACTTCACCGCGGTAAACACGACGTATAACGGGTCGACGACGGGTGCGTTCGGGACGGTGACGGGCGCTGCGGATCCGCGCATTCTGGAGTTCGCGGGGAGGATTCACTTCTAGGGGCTTATAAAGGCGTCTCGCACGAGGATGTTGGGTCGGGCCTTCAGCCCTCTGAATGCTATCTGCGCCGAACCCAGGGCTTGCGCCCTGGGGCTGGTACAAGACGGGCCTTCGGCCCTGCAGGCGCTGCAAAAGGAGCCCGGGAGGTGTTCTTACTGCACCGGCTGCGAAGTCTGCTTGAGGGGCTGATAGCCCTCAGGGTTGAGGATGATCGAGAGCCTGCTGACGGGCGATCTGCTCGCGGTGCTTGCGGATGTAGTGGGCGGCGATATCGGGGTAGAACTCGCGGATGGAGCTGAAGATGACGTCGCGCATGACGGCATAGCCGAATTTCTCGGCGAGCACGCTGAAGTCGGTCGCGGACGATGGGTAGTACTGGCGCGAGATGTACTGGGTGAGGATTTTGCCGCCAAATCCGGCAATGTTGGGCGTCTCATGGCCGCTGTAGGTGCGCGCGATCACCTGGCGATCGATAACGTAGACGATGCGCGCGGCGATGCTGTGCTCGTGGCCGAGCGCGTAGAAGCGGGTGTCCTCGTGCAGCAGGCTGGGGAGCAGGAAGGCGCTGAGGAAGGTACCGTCGGTCTTGTCGATGAGGCCGCGCCAGGTGTAGGAATAGAAGCCGGGGACGCCCTTGCCGAGCGCCGGATGCTCGTCCAGACCTTCGGCGGAGAGGGAAGTCAACCCAAGGAAGATGAACGAGGAGTAGTCGAACGCCTGGTGGGTGGCGACGTTCAGGTTGTACTTCCAGCCGAGCGGGTGCGGCTTGACGCCGTTCGAGACGGAGCGGAAGTTGGGCATGATGCCGAGGATTCGGTGCGGCTGGCGGTTTTCGAGCGGGACGATGGTTCCGTCCTCTTCCATGTCGTAGGGACGGTTCTGGGGCCGGCCCTTGTCGCCGTGCTGCCCGAGTGTGGCGCTGAAGGTGGTGTAGGCGGGCGCCGCGTCGTCGGCAGAGACCGAGGAACTCTCTCCAGAGGGTTCGGGTAGCGCGTGCAGCGTGGCAGAAGGAGCTTCGGGCAGGCTTGCGCTGACGAGATCCGCAGGTACCGGCGAAAATTGTTGCGAGAAGGCGGGCCCCGCAACGGACAGGAGCGCGAGCAGAACAATGTGAGACCGAGACAAACAGGCTCCGGGAAGCGGAATGCGGGATTTGGGAACTGAGGCTACAGAAGTAGACGCTTTTCCGGGATTTCGGTTTCAGATTGTTGGCGTTCCGGCCGGCCACACCCGGCGAGAGGGAGCGGTCGTCGGGTGTAGCCGGGCTGGGGCGAATTTAGCGGCCGTGGGCTTCGAGATATTTTTCGGCTTCCAGGGCGGCCATGCAACCCGAGCCGGCCGCGGTGATCGCCTGGCGGTACTTGCGGTCCTTGATGTCGCCGGCGCAGAAGACGCCGGGCAGGACCTGGCCGTTGAGCGTGCAGTAGACGTCATCGGTGGCGAGGATATAGCCCTCCTCGTCGAGGTCCATCATGCCCTGGAAGGCCTGGGCGTTGGGGATATGGCCGATGCCCAGGAACATGAACGAGACGGGCAGGATCGTCTCCACGCCAGTGACGGTGTTGCGAAGGCGCAGCCCTTTGACGTCCTTTTCTTCCACGCCCAGCACCTCTTCGACGACCGTGGAGGTGAGGAACTCAATGGAGGCGTGGGCCTTGGCGCGTTCGAGCATGATCGGCGAGGCGCGGAAGCGGTCCGTGCGGTTGATCAGGGTGACCTTGGAGGCGAAGCGGGTGAGGAACAGCGCTTCCTCCATGGCCGAGTCGCCGCCGCCGATGACGGCAATCGGCTTACCGGAGGCGAAGAAGCCGTCGCAGGTGGCGCAGGAGCTGACGCCATGGCCGATGAGCGCCTGCTCGGAGGGTAGATTGAGCCAGCGCGCGCTGGCGCCCGAAGCGATGATCAGCGTGCGGGTGTGAATGACGTCTTTGCCGACGGTCAGGCGGATGGGGTGCGCGGAAAGGTCGGCCGAGGTGAGGTGCGCCATGCGCAGCTCGGCGCCGAAGCGCTGCGCCTGGTGCTTCATGTTTTCAATCAATTCCGGGCCCTGGACGCCCTCCGGCCAGCCCGGAAAGTTCTCGACCAGGGTGGTGATGGAGAGCTGGCCGCCGGGTTCATGCCCTTCCAGCACGAGCGGCTTCAGGTTCGAGCGCGCGGCGTAGATGGCGGCGGTAAGGCCAGCGCAACCTGACCCGAGGATAACGACGTCGCGGGTTTCTACCGTGGAGTTGCCGGGGGACGTGCTGGAGGAGGTAATGTCGGAGGTCATGGGCGTATCCAGTGTAAATGCGCGGCGGGTTAGAAAGGATTCAGCGCCGAGCCGGAGGGAGTGAAAGAATGGCAACATGGCAAATCTGGTGTTGGTGTACGGCATGCGCATGCTGCCGGCTGAGGAACTGGCAAAGGTGGGTGAGGCTCCGGTGGAGCTGAAGAACGGAAACCAGGCTGGGGTGACGATGCACGTGCTCGAAGGCAGCCGCGAGCAGATCGAGGCGCAGCTCCGGCTGAGTATCGACGCCTTTTTCGACTTCTACCCGGAACGCTAGCGACGCTCGGCCTTCGGGCTGCGGCGCTGTGCCGATTTCCTACATTGCATTACCGAAGTTCTGATCTGCCGAAGAAAGAGGCAGGCAGGACGGAGGGTGTGTGCGATGGGGAGACTGCGTGCGGCGGTGGCATTGCCGGGCTTATGCTGGCGGGTGGAGCGGCGGAAGGGCAGAGCGGCAATGCGACGCGGCCGAAATCCGCGCTGGCGCGACCGGCCGGAACGATTCCAGCGGAGGCAGGCGCGGCGCTGGCGGCGCTGGCCGCCCAGGCGGCGGTGATCTTCCGCGGCGAAGTGGTGGCGATCACGCGCGCAGACAGTTTGGGTTTCGTGGATGTGCGCTTCCACGTCGACGAGGCGGTGCGCGGCTGTTCGCCTGCGGGCTTTTATACCTTGCGCGAATGGGCCGGGCTGTGGCGAGCGCATCCGAACCGGTTTCGCGAAGGCCAGCACCTGTTGATGCTGCTGACAGCGCGCAACGACGCGGGTCTGAGCTCGCCGGTGGGCGGCATGGATGGGGCTATTCCGCTGGTGGCGATCGCGCCGGCGCCAGTCGCGGTGTCGGGCGTGGCTCCGGCAGATGCGGCGACGGCCTCGGCGTGGGCGGTGGACCTGCGCTGGATCGCCACGCGGGTCGAGCGCCCGGCGCAGGTCACAGCCGGCAAGACGAGCCTGGCGCAGGCGCGGTCGGCGGGAGAGAACGACTGGGCGGGGCCCATCGCGCCGCTTACCCCCGCGACGACCTCCACTGCCGGCTGGAATGCGGTGCTGGCGGCGATGGGCGGAACCGGGGCAGGGGTGGGCTATGCGCGGTAAACGCTGGCTCGCGCTGGTGGCCGGGCTCTTGCTGCCGGTCGCGGCGGTGGCTGGCGGACCGCGTTTTGTCACCGGGCCTCCCTTCTTCACGGGGCGCGCGGGCGTAGCGATCGGCTGGCGGCAGACGACGCTGCGGTACTACACAGACCCCGCCGCCTTGAGCACGTCCGTCACCCATCAGCAGGCGGACGCGATCGTGGCAGCGGCGGCCGGTGTCTGGAATCTGCCGGTGGCGAACATCACCGTGCAGCAGGGAGGGACGCTGCTCGAGCATGTCAGCGGGCAGAACGTCTACATGGATACCTCCGGGCTGGTGTTTCCCGCCGATGCCATGGCGGCGAATGCGGCGGCGGTGCCGCTGGCGATTGTGTATGACTCGGACGGCTCGGTGACGGATCTTCTGCTGGGCTCCGGCGCGAGCGGCGCGGCAAATTGCCGGCAGAACGGGGTCACCGAGAGCGTGGATGCCTTCGACCCGGCCGGCTATATCCTGCATGCGTTGATCGTGGTGAACGGGCGCTGTGCGGGGCAGGCTCCGCAGCAGCAGCTGCAACTGCAATATCAGCTGGAGCGGGCATTCGGGCGGGTATTGGGCCTGGCCTGGTCGCAAACCAACGACAACGTCTTTACCGGCACGCCGGCTGCCACGTACGACCAGGCCATGCACTGGCCGATCATGCACCCGATCGACATCCTGTGCGGGCCGTATACCTACCAGTGCCTGCCGAACCCGTTTCAGTTGCGGCCGGACGACATTTCCGCGATGGTCGCGGTGTATCCCATCGGCTCGAACACGCCGATTGCGGCCGGCAAGCAGATGAGTCTGGCGGCAGCCCAGCCGGCCTCCGGGCATGTGTACTTCCCCACCGGCGAAGGCATGGCCGGGGTGAATGTGCAGGTGAAGCGCAAGCCGTACGGGAACTCGCAGTACGAGGGCTGGTACGAGGCTTCTGCCGTGACCGGTGCAACATTCCGCGCGGCGGCGGGCTCGCCGTTCGTGGCGAATGCTTCCACTCCCGAGGCGAGTTTCGGCACGACCGAAACCGGGCAGGCCGGGGCGTATGCCATTGCGTACATCCCCATCGACAATGGGCCCTGGCAAAACGACTCGATCTCGACTGAGCCGGTAAATCCGCTGTACGCGGGACAGTACAGCCTGGGACCGTATGCGCCGGGGGATGTGGCGCCCTCCGGCTCGCCGCAGGTGCAAAGCGAGCTGATGAGCGGACCCATGTATGGTCCGAACGTTGATTTCACGGTCGCGGATGCGGTGGCGGTGTGTGGCAACGGATCGGACGGCACTCCGTATACGGCCATGGCGGCGGCGGTTTCAGGCTGGTGGAACGGGCTGTTTTGCGGGTACGGTCATGCCAGCTACGTAGAGGCTCCGGTGTCGCCGGGACGAAGCTTCACGATCGAAGTGACGGCGCTTGATGAGCAGGGGCTGCCGACGACAACCAAGGCGATGCCGGTTCTTGGACTGTTTGCGGCGACCGACGCGCCGGGCGACCTGCCTTCGCTGGGAGTCAGCGCCGAGGCGTTCCAGGGACAGACCGTCGGCACCACGGTGATGAGCGCATGGACGGGCCAGGCTTCCGGGATTCGCTTTGGCATCGCGGACGAACGCGGCGAAGGACGGCCGGACTTCAACTTCCAGGCGCGGCTGTTTTATGCCGACAACGTGCTGCCGGCGACGCTTTCTCCGGGAGGTGGAACCATCACCGTCAACGGGATGGGCTTCCGAAAGGGAAATGCTGTCACGGTGAACGGAGTCGCGGCCACCGTGCTGAGCTGGACGGCGAACGCGATTGTGGTGACTGCGCCCACAATGGCAACCGCGAAAGGAACGAACGGCACAGCGCTGGACGTGGAGGTGCATGACCTGACCACGGGGGCAACCAGCACGATCTCCGGCGGCCTGACGTACACCAATGCGCCCGTTCGCTCGAACACGATGCGGCTTGTCAGCGCGCAAAGCGCCGATGCCTACGTGGGCGACGCGACGGGGACGCCGATCTCCGTCCAGGTACTGGGCCCCGACGGCCTGACACCCGTTCCGGGAGAGTCGGTGGTCTTCTCCGCCGCGGGAGACATTGCGGTGTTTTCAGCGTGTGGCGCGGCGACCTGCACCCTGCTGACGGACGCGCACGGCGTGGCGTCGAGCGGTGTGACGCCGTCTGCCCCAGGGCTGGTGAGGCTACAGGCGGCGGACGGGACGCTGTCGGTCTCGGCGAGCTTCAACGCCGTGGCGCAGGCGGGGCAGATGTTCGTCTGGCTGGCGCCGAGCGGAAGTGTGCCCATCGGTGTGCCGGCGCAGCCTCCGCTGGCGGTGGTGGATAAGGATGCCTCGGGCACCGGCCTGCAGGGGCGGACGATCACGTTCTCGGTGATGACGGGGTCGGCGATCTTCGAGGCGTGTGGAAGCAGCGTCTGCAGCCTGCCGACGGAACCGGGAGGCGTGGCCAAGTTGTTCGTTACCCCGACTGCTGCCGGACCTGTGGTCATCCAGGCCGCCGACGGCGATGTGAAGCAGACGATCTCGTTCCTGGCAGTCGGCGGGCCGGACCGGGTGTCGATTGTGGCGGCTCCGGCGGCCAGCGTCTACGCGGGGGACAGTTCGGGAAGTTTCGAGGTGCAGTTGCTCGCATTCGACGGGGTAACGCCGGATATCTTCGAGAATGTGACGTTTACCGCTGCGCCCGGGGTGCTGATCCAGCCGTGCGGGACGAATGCCTGCACGGTGCAGACGGGGTGGTCGGGCACAGTGTCGGTAGGGGTGAGCGCGGCAGCAGTCGGCAGCTACAGCGTCACCGCGACCTATCAGGGGCAGGCGGTGTCGGCAGCGTTCCAGGTGGTGGCGCATACGCGGCAGATCAAGATTGTGAGCGTGCCGACAGGGGACCTGGCAGTGGGGATCGCCTCGAGTTCGCCGTTTGTGGCGCAACTGCTGGAGGACGGCGTGACCCCCGTGGCGGGTGTGAATGTGGCGCTTGCGGCGCCCGAAGGATACGTGTGGCTGAACGCGTGTCCGCAACCGCGCGGCGACTGCTTCCTGGTCACCGATGCCAACGGGATGGTGGCATCGGCCGTCACGGCGCTGGCGCCGGGAACCTTCCAGCTCAGCGCCGTCTCACCGCCAGACACGATGACAGCTTCGATCACCGCCGTGGGGCCGGGGCGCAGCCTCGTGGTGACGAGTGCGCCCGACCCGAGCGGCGTGTGGGTGGGCGATCATGTGACGCTCGGAGTGCAGGTGCTGGCTCCCGGCGGCCAACCGATGAGCAATGATCTGGTCATGTTCTCTGTGCTTTCGGGGAACTTCGTCTGGGACTTCTGCCAGCAGTCTTACTGCACCTGGCAGACGGATGGAAACGGCGTGTCTTCGCCGCCAGGAACGGCGTTCGCGCCCGGCCCGGTGGTGGTGCTGGCAACCGACGGGCTGATCAGCCAGACTTTCACCTTCATGGTGCGGCAGCGTCCGGACGAGCTGCAATTGGTGAGCGCGCCTGGCTCCGGCACCGTGGCGGGAAGCGTGGCGGCGGCGCCATTCTCGGTGCGTGTGCTCCTGGCCGATGGCGTAACCGTGGTTCCGAGCCACAGCGTCACCGTGTCGGTCACGAGCGGTTCGGCCACCCTGGCCGGATGTGGTACCGCCGCAAGCTGCGTGCTGACGACCGATGCGAATGGCGTGGTCTCGAGCGCGGTGACTCCAACAGCGGCGGGACCGATCACCGTGGCCATCAACGACAACGGCGTCCAGCAGACGGAAACCTTCACGGCGGCCCCGGTACCGGCGGATCTCCTGACGCTTGCGGCGACTCCGGAGCCAAGCGTCTTTGTCGGGGCTACGTCTGCTTCCCCGATGGTCGCGCGGGTAACGCTGGCGGACGGGACCACTCCGGCTGCGGGCATCCCCGTGACGTTTTCGGCCGGGCCCGCGAGTGCGGGAGCGGTGCTGTTTTCCGTCTGCGGCGCTGCAAGCTGTACGGTGACGACCGATGCCAGCGGGATGGCGTCGATCCTCGTCACGGGTGCATCGGCCGGAACGGTGAAGCTGGTCGCGTCGGCGGCGCTGCCCACCGGGGCGAAGAGCGTGACGGCGGACCTGCAGGTGGTGGCAAATCAGTTGAGCCTGACGGCCTTGAACCCGATGCTCTACGTGGCCGAAGGCGCGATCCTGGGCGAGTCGTTGAGTGTCGCGGCGATCGAGAACGGAAGTCCGGCATTGGGGCTGGGGGTTGCCTGGCAGGGCAGCACGGGCTTGACCGGCGCGCTTCCGGCCACAGAAACAGATGGTTCCGGAACCGCGTCGGCCTGGGTAACAGTAGGTCCGCTGGCGGCGGGAGCCACCGCGTCTGCGGCCGCCTGCGCCTGGAGCACGGTTTGTGCACCGTTTTCAGCTACGGCGATCGCGTTGGCGAGTTTGTCGGCAACCATTGTCAGCGGCGGAAGCCAGACGGTGAGCGGAGGGGCGGCGCTGGCGCCGATGGTGATTGACGTGAGCGACGGGGCCGGGCACCCGGTGGCCGGCGCGCCGGTAAGCGTGTATCAGACCGTGACGGCCTGGACCGTGTGCCCGGATCGGGGACGGTGTCCGGCAGCGGCCGTGCTGGCCTCGAATGCCGACGCGCTGGTGTCCGGGATGGATGGGACGGTGACGATTACGCCATTAGCCATTACCGGACAGGCCACAGAAACCGAGATCGCCGTCGCCGTGGGAACGCAGGGATTTGTTTCCGCAGTGTTGACGGCGAAGCCCTGAGCGGGGGCGGGTGGAGACCAGCCGGGAGCCCGGTGTGGACCCGGAATGGGAATCCGTGCATCTGAAAGGATGAGAGCAGCGATTCTGCGGAGGAATGCGATGGCAGTGGTTCGGAGCGGAAGTGCGGGAGCGGCGGTGCGTCCGCGGGCGGTGATCGTCGGCGGCGGATTCGGCGGGCTGCATGCAGCGCTCGGGCTGGCGGACCAGCCGGTCGACGTCACGCTGGTGGATCGCCGGAATTACCACCTGTTTCAGCCCCTTCTGTACCAGGTGGCGCTGGCGGTGCTTTCCCCGGGGGACATCGGGCAGCCGATTCGCTCGATTGTGCGCCATCACCGCAACATTGAAGTGCTGATGGACGAGGTCGTGGGCTTCGACCTCGTGGAAAAGCGGGTGAAGCTGAAGTCGGGAACGGAACTGGAGTTCGACTTCCTGGTGCTGGCCACCGGGTCGACGCACTCGTACTTCGGCAAGGACGAGTGGGCGGCGGTCGCCCCGGGTCTGAAGACCATCGAGGACGCAATCGAGATCCGGCGAAGGGTGCTGCTGGCGTTTGAACTGGCCGAGCGCGAGATGATGGAGACGGGCAAGCATCCCGCGCTCAACTTCATCATCATCGGCGGCGGCCCCACCGGCGTGGAACTGGCCGGCGCCATCTCCGACATCACGCGCCTGTACATGACCAGGGATTTTCGCCACATCGATCCGTCCTCGGCGCAGGTGATGATCCTCGAGGGTTCGCCGAAGATTCTGGGAATGTACCCCGAGGATCTGCAGGACAGGGCCCGGGAGCAGTTGGAGAAGCTGGGCGTCGTACTGCGGACCGGCGCGCATGTGACCGATGTGCAGCCCGGGTATGTGAAGGTCGGGGACGAGCGTATCGATTCGGTGTGTACGCTCTGGGGTGCGGGGGTGCAGGCGTCTCCGCTGGGGAAGCTGCTGGGTGCGGAGACGGACAAGCGGGGCTGCGTGGTGGTCGACCAGTTCCTGAACCCGAAGGAGCTGCCGAACGTGTTCATCTGCGGCGATCTTGCGCACTTCGAGCAGGACGGCAAGCCGGTTCCAGGTGTGGCGCAGCCGGCCATGCAGATGGGAGACTTTGCCGCGAAGCGCATCCTGGAGATCCTCCGAGGCGAAAGTTCCGGCAAGGGGTTCCGCTACTTCGACAAGGGCGACATGGCGACCATTGGGCGAGCGGCGGCGGTGGCGAAGATCGAGTGGCCGTTCAAGGGCCATTGGAGCGGCTTTCCGGCCTGGATGGTGTGGATGGTCGTGCACATCTTCTTCCTGATCGGGTTCCGCAACCGCCTGGCGGTGTTCGCGCAGTGGGCGTGGACGTATCTGACCGTACAGGATGGGGTGCGGCTGATTACCGGATCGCAGATTCTGCCGGGTTGGGACGCGCAGTCTCCAACCGCTCCGGGCGAGCTGACCACGCGTCCGTTGGCGGACGGGCTTGCGACCGCAGGGAAGCGGTAGGTGAGCGGGGCAGGGCGGAGATCTCCGCTGCTTGTCCGCTTCGCAATGGAGGTTGGCGGTTTGTGACCTAGACGGGGGGGACGTGGACGATGCCGGTGGTCCGGCGTTTGAGCTTGCCGCGGCTCTTCGACAGGAACACGCTGCGGCAGCCGCTGCACTCCCATGGGTACAGGCCGAAGCGGTGGAAGACGAAGCGCTGGAGGAAGCCGTTGCGGCGGACGCGAGCGGTTCGTCCGCAGGCGCACTTCGGACAAAGCGGCGGTGTTTCGCGTGGAGACATTTCTGTCCTCGGAGAATGACAGTACTGGCTGGAGCCGGTGAAATTCCAATGTATCTCCGGAAGGAGCAGTCGTCCAGCGATTTGGGGCCGTTTTCGACACATTCCGTGGGATGCCCCCCTGCAACGGAAGACGCATTGCCGGTGAGGGCATCCCGGACCGGCGTGCGCGGCGTCGGACTGTGCGAAACCACAGGGAGGAATGATGGCGGAAGCGAAGAAAGTGACGGGGAAAAAAGTACGGTACGCAGTTGCGGGTGTCGGCTGGATTTCGCAGACGGCGATGCTGCCGGGAATTGAGCATACGGGCAACAGCGAAGTGGTGGCGCTGGTGACCGGCCATGCCGAAAAGGCTTCAAAAGTCGGAGAAAAGTACGGAATCGAAAAGGTGTACAGCTACGACGAACTGGATGGTTTGCTCTCTTCCGGGGACATCGACGCGGTGTACCTGGCGACGCCGAACTTCGCGCACGTGGAGTACGCGGTGAAGGTGCTTGAAGCCGGCATTCACCTGCTGCTCGAAAAGCCGATGGCGGTGAGCGTGGAAGAGTGCGAGCGGATCCTGGCGGCGCAGAAGAGCTCCGGCGCCAAGCTGATGATTGCGTATCGCATGCATTTCGAACCGGGAACGTTGAAGGCGATCGAACGTGTCCGCAACGCGGAGATCGGCACGCTGCGCTTTTTCAATTCTTCGTTTTCGCAGCCGGTCTCGGGGCAGAACCACCGGGCGCGGCATGGGTTCTGGGCGGGCCCTGTGCCTGATATGGGACCGTATCCGCTGAACATGGTGCGGAACCTGTTTGGCGCGGAGCCGATCGAGGCGTTTGCGACCGGTGTGTGCACGGACCCGGAGAAGTTCGTCGACATGGACGGGAAGCCCTTCGAAGACACGGTGGCCGTCACGCTGAAGTTCCCGGCCGGGCGCGTGGCTGCGTTCGTGGTGAGCTACAACGGCGGCGACCTGGACGATTACCGTGTCGTGGGAGCCAAGGGCGACATCTTTTCACAGCCCGCCTTCCAGGTGGGCGCGTCCATCGAGCACCAGATGACGGTGGAAAAGGCGAAGAAGTCAGAGAAGTTCAAGACGACCGACCATTTCGGCGGGGAGATGAAATATTTTTCCGAGTGCATCCTGACCGGCCGCGAGCCCGAGCCAGATGGCGAGGAAGGCATGCTGGATGTGCGGGTGATCGCTGCGCTGGAACAGGCGCTGAAGACGGGTCTGCCGCAGAAGCTGCAACCGTACGTCCGCAGCCGCCGGCCCGATCCCGAGCAGGTGCAGAAGCTGCCGGTGACCAGCGAGCCGGAGCTGGTGGGGGTGCACCAGCCGAGCAAAGGGAGGTAGCCGGGGGAGGCTGCGCTGCCTCGCCCGGGGCCACAGGAGCGGGGTAGCAGAACAGTTACGTCGGAGGAAGACGGTTTGCGGCTATAATCCGGCAGCCGAAACGACGTATCCTAAGGAGAGCGCAAAGCTATCCGCATGGACCCTCTCGCTTTACCCGACATCGCCGGCATGTTGCTCCTGATGGGAGTGCTGGAATGGCTGCGACGGAAGCATCGCGCATCCAATGTCGACCTCTGGATGCTGGGCCTGCTGTTTATCCTGCTGGAGACCCTGGCGGTTTCCGTCCTGCGCGGCGGCCCCAACTTTGCGCGGACGGCGCACACGGTCGCGCTGGATGCCTACGTTCTGGCGGCGATTGCTTTTGGCTGGGCGGCGCGGGACGATGTGGCGGCCGACGTTCCGTGGATGCCGCTCGTGCTGCCGCCGGCGCTTCCGCTGCTCGCCGTGACGACGATGTATGGGGTCGAGGTGACGGACTCCAGGGTATACCTTTGGTTCTGCGCCGCCACGCTGCTGTTCGGCGGCATCTACCTGACGGCGTTTGCGCGGGAAGAGTGGCGTCGCAGGGTGACGATGACGCTGCTGCATGCCGCCATGTGGGGGCCCATGATCTGGATGGCGCACAGCGGGGCCCTCCGCCTGCTGACGTACTGGGGGCTGGCCTTCCTGTTTGCGCTTCTGGGGGTGTCGTTCCGGCAGCAGGTGCGGAAGCATCGCATGGGCGGGATGCTCCTGGTCTGCGGGTTTCTGGTCTGGGCGATCTGCTTCCTGGCGCACCCGTTCGTACGCGAACGCCTGCTGGCGAACTTGCTGGTGGAGCAGGTTTGGACGATGCAGAAATTCTTCGTGATCATCGGCATGCTGCTGGTGCTGCTGGAGGATCAGACGCAGCGACTGGAGAACGATGCCATGCACGATCAGCTGACCGGCCTGCCGAACCGGAGGCTGTTCAACGACCGGCTCGTGCAGGCGCTGGAACGCGCGCGGCGCACCGGCAAGAGCGCGGCGGTTTTTGTCGTGGACCTGAATAACTTCAAGCACATCAACGACAACCACGGGCATCGCACGGGCGACCTGGTGCTGACGCGGGCGGCGGCGGAGTTGCGGGCGAAGATCCGCGGGTCCGACACGCTGGCGCGCTGCGGCGGCGACGAATTCAGCATCATTGTGAATGATCTGGGCCGGCCGGAAGACTGCGAACGCATCGCCGAGATGCTGCGGACGGCGGTGGCGGCGGTGGAAGTGCCCGATCCGCACCGTTTCCCACTCAGCGGAAGCATCGGCTATGCCGTCTTCCCGGAAGACGTGGGGGACGTCGAGGCGCTCTGCGAAATGGCGGATATCCGGATGTACAAGGACAAGCGCCTGCAGGGCGTTTCCAATTCGGGCACGCTGCCTCTGCTGAAGATGTAGGGGCGGTGGTGGTGTGTTCAAGCGCGCCTAACGGTGGTGACGGCGCGTTGAGCTTCGCGGCCCTCCGGCTGCGTTCTCGCAGAGACGAGAGGAACTCTGCTGAGATGACACGCTTCGCCGGCAAAGACAAAACGGCCGGCGCGATGGTCTGCGCCGCCCGCTTGCTGCGAGGGAATCAGGCCCCTACGGGTTCCTCTACTTTGACCTTCACCGGGGTGAGCCAGTTGTAGCGGTCGGGCGCGAGTGCCGTTGACGATGTCGAAGAACGCCTTGTGCAGCGCGGTGGTGATGGGGCCCATGGTGCCGTCGCCGACCAGGATGCGGTCGACCGAGCGGAGGTGCGTGACCTCGGCGGCGGTGCCGGTGAAGAAGGCCTCGTCGCAGATGTAGAGCAGCTCGCGCGGCAGGGCCTGCTCGACGACCGGGATGCCGAGTCCTTGGCGAGCGTCGAGGATGGAGTCGCGCGTGATGCCGTTGAGCACGGAGTTGGCGAGCGGCGTGGTGTAGAGCGACGCCGCCGCGGACGAGGAAGAGGTTCTCGCCGGAGCCTTCGGAGAGGTAGCCGTTGACGTCGAGCGCGATGCCTTCGGCGTAGCCGTTGATCTCGGCTTCCATGCGGATGAGCTGCGAGTTCATGTAGTTGGCGCCGGCCTTGGCGAGCGAGGGCATGGTGTTGGGCGCGAGGCGGTTCCAGCTGGAGACGCAGACGTCGGCGCCGTCGTTGCCGGGAACGTACTTGCCCCAGGGGAAGTTGGCGACGTAGACCTCGACCGGGCGACTTCAGCGGGTTGACGCCGATCTCGCCGTAGCCGCGGAAGGCGATGGGGCGGATGTAGCAGGGCGCGACGCCGTTGGCTTCGACGACGTCGACGACGGCCTCGTTCAGCTGCTCGACGGTGAAGCCGAGCGGCATGCGGTAGATCTTGGCCGGAGTCGACGAAGCGCTGCATGTGCTCGTGCAGGCGGAAGATGCCTGCGCCTTCCGGCTGCGTGTAGCAGCGGATGCCTTCGAAGACCGACGAGCCGTAGTGGATGACGTGGCTCATGACGTGGATGTTGGCGTTCTCCCAGGGAATCAGCTTCCCGTTGTGCCAGATGTTTGCGGTGGTCTGCAGAGGCATGGCAAGCTCCTCGAATGTGGTCTCGATTATAACGGTCTGACCGGATGAAACAGGAGGAAATGCGGGCCCTGAGGGCGCGTGGGAGAATGGATAGTGACGTATTTTGCGATGGAATGGTTTGTGGCCGGCGGTCGCTGAGCTCCGCGCATTTGGTCGGTCAACATGCAGGTTTCGCTGGCGGGCATCGAGCACTCGGCGTATGTGCGGTTTTCGCTGCTGGCGCTGAGCTCGATCTTTTTCCTGGTCGACCCGTTCGCGGCGCTGCCGACGTTTCTTGCGGTGACGGCGGGCGCGGACAAGCATCGCAGGCGCGTCGATGGCGCGCAAGGCGTGCTGACGGCGTTTGTCGTGCTGACGGCGTTTGCGTTGGCGGGGCAGTACATCTTCAAGATGTTCGGGATTACGCTGCCGGCGTTCGAGATCGCGGGCGGCATCATCCTGCTGCTGATCGGGCTGGACATGCTGGAGGCGCAAGCGCTCGCCGACGCAGGAGACGGGCGCCGAGAGCCGAGGCCGCCGCGACCAAGGAAGACGCGGGCATCGTGCCGCTGGGGATCCCCATGCTGGCCGGGCCGGGCTCGATTACGAGCGTGATGGTGCTGGTGGGACAGGCGCAGGGGCACTGGAGCCTGCTGGGGGCCATCATCGCGGCCATCTTCATCACGGCGGTGATCTGCTTCCTGGTGCTGGGCAATTCGGACCGCGTAGCGACGGTGCTGGGCGAAACCGGGCATTCGCATCCTGGTGCGCATCATGGGGCTGCTGCTGGTGGCGCTGGCGGTGCAGTATTTTGTGAACGGGATGGTGGATCTCGGCGTGGTGGCTCGTCCGGGCTAAGGCTCTTCGCCAGCGATTAGGATGTTGGGATGAAAAAATTGCTGGTTGTCCTGATGCTGGGAACGGGTGTTGCCGGGGCGCAGGCGTGGAGAGACGTCGCAAGCTGGGACGCGGTGAAGCCGACAGTCACAAAAGATGTCGTCTACCGCAGCGTCGGCGGTATGGACCTGCACATGGACGTGCTGCAGGTAGCGTCCGACAAACCGACACCGGTGGTGGTGCAACTGCATGGCGGCGGCTGGATCCGCGGCGACCGGCCGGGGTCGTTCCATACCTTTCGCGCGCTGCTGGCTGCCGGCATGAGCGTCGTGACGGTGGATTATCGCGTTGCGAAGGATGCCAAGGCGCCGGCGGCGATCGAGGACACGCGCTGCGCGATGGCGTGGGTGAAGGCGAACGCGGCCAGGTACAACTTTGATCTCTCGAAGGTGGTGCTGTACGGCGCGTCGGCCGGCGGGCACCTGGCGTTAATGGGCGCGTATGCACCGGACAGCTTCACACCCAAGGAGTGCGCCGACCAGCCGAAGGTCGCGGCGGTGCTGGACTTCTACGGCCCCACGAATCTGACCGAAGGCCTGACGCAGCACGGCAGTGCGGCCTTCACGAAGGAATGGCTCGGCGACGACGACCAGAAGGCCCGGGCCAAGGCGATGTCGCCGATGAGCTACGTGCGCAAGGGCGTGCCGCCGACGTTTATTGTCAACGGCGATGCTGACCACACGGTCGATCCAACGCAGTCGGCGCAGTTGAAGAAGGCTCTCGACGCGGCCGGTGTGCCGAACGGGCAGGACATCGTCCCGGGCGGCGGCCACGGCGAGTTCTCGGTCGCGGAGTCGGACAAAGCGATGCTGCTGTGCCTGAAGTTCCTGCAAACGCAGGGCTTGATCCAGTAACAAGCCACTTCGGCTCGACATCGTTTGTCGGGGTGGAAGCTTCCTTGTGCGCTGCGCATCTACTGTTAGGACGGAGTGTGCGCGTGAAGAGGATTTTGATCACAGGAGCTACCGGGCAGGTGGGCAGCCGGACAATGTCGTACCTTGCCCGCGAAAGCGAAGTGGAGATTGTGGCTGCTGTGCGTTCGCCTGAGAAGGCAGCGGCCCTTGCCGCTAGAGGCATTGCCACCGTGGTTCTCGATCTCGATGACGAGAGCACCTTCCGGCCCGCTCTCGAAGGAGTTGATCGGCTCTTCGTGCTGACTGGCTACACGGTCGATATGCTGCGGCAGAGCAAGGCGCTTCTGGATAACGCCAGGAAGGCTGGCGTGCAGCACGTCGTCCACCTGGGAGCGTGTGGACGGGACGACACCACGGTCGCCCACTGGGCCTGGCACCAGTTCGTAGAGCGGTATATCGAGTGGGCCGGTTTTTCCTTCACGCATCTGCGCCCAGAAACTTTCATGCAGAACTTAATCAGCTATGGCGGCGAAAAGACGATCAAGAGCGGCATCGTGCACGCATTCGTCGCGGATGCTCGCCTGAGCTGGGTGGACGTGGATGACGTGGCGCTCGTCGCCGCACTCTCATTGGCACATCCCGAAGCGCATGGTGGGCAGACATATCGTCTGGGATACGATGCCGCAACATTCGGTGAACTGGCGGAGAAGTTGACGGCGATCGTAGACCAGCCGTTTCGCTACGAACCGCTGCCGCCGGAGGTCTTCCTGGAATCCATGAGGCAGGCGGGCGCGGAGATGGCATACATGACGTGTGTCTACGAGCACTGGAAGCGGTACGCCGCGGGAACGATTCCCGGCGCTGACGACACCTTCGACAACTTTCCGTTGATCACCGGCAAACAGCCGACGAGACTCAACGACTTTATTCAACGGCACAAGAATGAATTCACTTACTAGGGCGCGCTGATTTGAACATCCCGGCGATCACGGGCGTTCAGCAACGCACGGCGTGGAAGCGGAGGCGGACGTAGTCGGCGGTCCAGGATTGGGTTTGGGCTCCTGGAGGATGGGGCGTAGGAGGTCGACTGGTGGCGGTGAGGGCTTGCTCGCGGGCGGCGGGTGAGGGCAAGAGGTCGAGCACGCCGTTGCGGAAGGTTTCGAGCCAGGTGCGCATGCCTTCGGCACCGTGGGGCAGCGGCGTGGGGCGCGGGATGAGCTCGATCGAGCGAACCTCGAACCCGGCAGCGACGAGCAGGGAAGCGTAGTGCTCGGGCGAAGGGTAAAAGCTGGCGGCGAGGCTTCGGCGTCGAGTCCGTGGGGCGCAAGCGTGGCTGCGAGTGCAACGCGGATGGCGGCGATGTTGGCGAAGCCGCCCATCTCGGCGACGAAGCGGCCACCCGGACGCAGCGAGCGGTGGATGGCGGCGAGCGCGGCCGGCTGCGCGGGGCCCGGGATCCAATGCAGCGCGGCGTTTGAGAAGACGGCGTCGAAGTCGGCGTCATAGGGGAGTTGCGTCAGGTCGGCTTGGTCGATGGTGAGGCCGCGGGCGCGGGCCGCGGCGACCATGGCGGCGGAGGAGTCGACGCCGCGCATCTGCGCGCCGGAGGCGGAAAGCTGCTCGGTGAGCGCGCCATCGCCGCAGCCGGCGTCGAGGATGCGCTCGCCGGGTTGCGGGTTGAGCAGGTCGACGACCGCTGTGGCCAGCGTGGCAACGAAGCGGCCGTTGGCAGCGTAGCGATCGGAGTTCCAGGTCTGGGCGGAGTGAGGGTTGGAGCCGGCGGGCGCAGCCATGCCTCGATTGTGCCTGACACGCAAGCGGAGGTATAGCTCCGGCGATCCAAGCCCGGTTTGCAGGGCCGCGGCGAATCGGACTACCTTGGTACCCGATAAAGGGGTGCCGGTATGAAATTCCTGTGTTGTATCTCCATCTTTCTTGCTTTGGTCACCGGCGGGCTGTGGGCGGCGCCAGAGGGAGTCAACGGGCAGTGGGTCACTCCCGGAGGCGCCGTGGTTTCGGTGTATCCGTGTGGGGAGCACAAGGTGTGCGCCAAGCTGATCCGTCCCCTTCACCCCACCGGAAAAGATACGAAGAATCCGGAAGAAAGCCTGCGGAGCCATCCCTTGTGCGGTCTCGAGATCGGCCGGGAGTTCTCGCTCACCGACCCTTCTCATGCGAAGGATGGCAAGATTTACGATCCCGATTCCGGCAAGACGTACAGCGCGACCATGACGGCGAACGGTTCGGAGTTGAAGCTGCACGGTTATATTGGCATATCGATGTTTGGGCGGACCGAGGTATGGAAGCGGTCGCAGCAGGACGTTGCGGCCTGCACTCCGTGAAGCAGACAGTTGAGGACAGGAAAGGTAGACGATGGCGGTGGATGCGGTTGCGTTTGCAAAGAGCAATGGGGACACGGTTTGTCGAAGAGTTGAAGGCGCTGCTGCGGATTCCATCGATTTCGACGGATCCGGAGCGTGTGGCGGATGTGCGCAGGGCGGCGCAGTTCGTGGCCGATGAGCTGACGCGGATCGGCATGGAGAACGTGCGGCTGATCGAGACGACGACGGCCACGCACAAGGGGCATCCGCTGGTGTATGCAGACTGGCTGCATCTTCCGGGCAAGCCGACGGTGCTCTGCTATGGCCACTATGACGTGCAGCCGGCCGAACCGCTGGAGCTGTGGAAGTCGCCGGCGTTTGAGCCGGAGATTCGCGACGGCAACATCTACGCGCGCGGGGCGGTCGATGACAAGGGTCAGATGTGGATGCATGTGAAGGCGCTGGAATCGCTGATGCAGGCCGGCGGGGGCAAGCTGCCGGTGAACGTGCGCGTGATCGTCGAGGGCGAGGAAGAGGTCGGCGGCGAGGGCATTGCTGCGTTTGTGCGCGAGCATGGCGACCAGTTGAAGGCCGATGTCGCGCTGGTTTCGGATACCGAGATGTTTGCGCCGGAGCTGCCGACGCTGTGCGTGGGCTTGCGCGGCATGATCTATACGGAGATCGAGGTGCAGGGCGCGCGGACGGACCTGCACTCGGGACTCTACGGAGGCGCGGCGCCGAACCCGTTTGTGGCGCTGGCGCAGATTATCGCGAAGCTGAAGGGCGAGGACGGGCGAGATGCTGATCCCGGGCTTCTACGACAAGGTGCAGAAGCCGACCGAGGCCGAACTGAAGGCGTGGAAGGCGTCTGCCATTCGATGAGGAGGAGTACCGCGAGGGCGAGGTCGGGTCGAAGGAGCTGACCGGCGAAGCGGGCTACTCGGTGCTGGAGCGGACCTGGGCGCGGCCGACGCTCGACGTGCACGGGATGCCGGGCGGATTCATCGGCGCGGGCGCGAAAACGGTTATCCCGGCGAAGGCTGTGGCGAAGGTGAGCATGCGGCTGGTGCCGGATATGACGCCGGCGGAAACGTTCGCGCTGTACAAGAAGTATGTGGAGTCGATTGTGCCGAGAGGGATGCACGCTCGAGGTGCGGCATGATCCACTCCGGCGACCCGATCGTGGTGAGCACGGACAATCGCTTTGTCGCGGCGGCGACAGACGCGATGCGCGAGTCTTCGGCAAGGAGACGGTGTTCGTGCGCGGGGGCGGGTCGATTCCGATTGTGGGCGACTTTGTACGGGAACTTGGCATTCCGACGGTGATGATGGGCTTCGGTCTGCCGGACGACAACCTGCATGCGCCGAATGAGAAGTTCAACCTGAGCAACTTCCATCGCGGGATTGAATCGATTGTGCGCTGGCTGGAGCTGGTAGGAGCTTAGGTGGACGCCTGGGAGCCGGTCGGCGGAATCCCCGGCGAGCACGCGTGCGGCTTCGTGCTCGCTGGGGGGCAGAGCTCGCGCATGGGCTCGGACAAGGCGCTGCTGAAGCTCGACGGCGAGGCCCTGATTTCGCGTGGGCTGCGGAAGCTACGGTACGTCTGTCCGGAGACGGCCATCGCGGGCGGAGCGGCTGGGCTTGAAACCTTCGGGCGTGTGATCTCTGACTTGACTCCGGGGTGTGGGCCGCTGGGCGGAATCGTCTCCGCGCTGGAGCAGAGCAGGTTCGAGTGGAATCTCTTCCTGGCCGTGGATCTGCCGCTGGTTCCCGAAGGCGTGCTGCGCGCCTTGCTTGCTGCGGCGGGAGGAGCGGAGCCGGTCGTGCTGGCGCAGTCCGGCGAGCGTGTGCAGCCTCTATGCGGCGTCTATTCGCGTCGCGCCCTGCCAGTGTTGCGGGCGGAACTCGCGGCCGGCCGCCTGAAGATGAAGGATGCCGCGACTCTGGCGGGGGCTTCGGCTCCTTCAGACCGGACATGAGGAATGCTTCCGCAATGTGAACACGCCGGAGGAGTTTCGGCTCATGCGGTCAGCCGAGAACCAGGTGCGGTAAGGCTGCCTGGGAGAGCCGAGGTGGGCTGGCGAAGGACCGGGCGAGAGACTCGGGTTAGGCTAGGGCTATGGCGATCCACGACGAGCAGTATGCGCACACCCTCCCGGACAGCGAGGCGGCGACCGGCAACACCAGGCCGGACACGCCCCTGCTGGCGGAGGTTTCTCCAGAAGTCGCGAGCGAGGTTTCGGCGTTCATGGAGCAGGCGGCGGCGCAGAATGAGGCCGCTGCCGAAGACATCCAGGATCCCAACCAGCGGATTCAGGCGCCGTACATCTCCTTCGAGCATGTTTCAAAGTCTTTTGGTGCCGTGGATGTGTTGAAGGACGTCAGCTTCTGCGTCCGGCCGGGCGAGACCCTGTGCATTCTGGGTCGGTCGGGCGTAGGCAAGTCGGTCTCACTACAGATGTTGCTGGGTTTCCTGAAGCCCGACTCGGGCAAGGTTCTGGTCGCCGGCGAGGACATCACGGGCTTCAAAGAGAAGCAGCTGCAGGCGATCCGGCGGAAAGTCACGATGGTCTTCCAGAATGGGGCGCTGTTCGACTCCATCACGGTGGGCGAGAACGTGGCGTTTCCGCTGCGCGAGCGGCACGACATGGAGGAGGACCAGATCCTGCAGGTCGTGCGGGGACTGCTGGAGATGGTAGGCGTGGCGGGGATGGAGGATCTGCTGCCGAGCGATCTCTCGACCGGGATGAAGCGTTCCGTGGCGATTGCGCGGGCGCTGGCCTCGCAGCCGGAGGCGGTTCTGTACGACGAGCCGACGACCATGGTCGACCCGCTGATGGCGCACCTGCTGGGGAATTTGATTGAGCGGCTGAAGCAGCAATTGCATCTGACCAGCATCGTGGTCACGCACGACATGCGATTTGCCAAGAAGCTGGCGGACCGGGTGGTCTTCCTGCACCAGGGCGAGGCGCGATTCTTCGGAACCATGGAGGAGATGGAACGCAGTCAGGACGAAGTGCTCCGTGAGTTCCTGACGCTGGACGAATTGGTTCTTCCCGGCCGGGAAAGTGTTAAGATGGTTGGATTAGAAGCGTAAGTTGTTGAGACGGTTTGCGTCCGTTTCGGCGGGCGGAGTATGCTGGCGTCGAGCAAGTAAAGGTAAGTCGCGGCTCCGACGGCACTTGGACGATGGCCGGCAGGTCGCGCCGGCGGCCCGAGAGTGGCCTCTATCGCCGAAGCCGCTATCTGCCGCAGCCGCCGTCCGTTTTCAGTGACCGTGCGTTCAGGGACAGGGCAGGAGAACGTTTGTAGATGGCGACACCGGATTACTTGCAGCAGGTTATCGTTTCAGGCAGGCGGCGCGGCAGCGGACGGGCGAATTCGGCCCGGCGCGGCGTGTTTCAGCGGCCTTCGGTAACCAGCCTGGTGTGGGCCTCGCTGGATATGCTGACGGCGTGCGTGGCGGCCATCATGGCGGTGCGGCTGCGGATCCGTTCACCCAATCACCAGATGTTTTCGTTGCTGCCATACATCCTGCACGCCGCCCCCAAGATCTGGCTGCTTTATCTCGCGTGGTTTGCACTGGCGCTGGTTCTGATCACCCGCTCCTTCGGGCTGTACGGTCCCATTCACAACCGCAGCGGCCTGCATGAGTTGCGGGTCACTGTGCAGGCGACGCTGATGGCCGGCCTGCTGCTGTGCGGGGCACTGTACCTTTCGCGGGGTATCGCGGTTTCGCGCGCCGTGGTCGTGCTGCTGGTGCTGATCACCGCGGTGCTGCTGTGCCTGCGGCGCGCCGTCTGGCGGAAGATGGAGTACAGCCGCTACCTGCAGGGGCTGGAAACGCGCAACGTGCTGATCGTCGGCGCCGGGCCGCGTGGCGCATGCCCTGCGCAATCACCTGGAGTCGTTGCGGCACCTCGGTTTCCGCTTCAAGGGATTCGTCGCGTTGACCGAGCGCGAGGCGGAATCGGGCGATGCGGATGTGATCGGCGATGTGCGCAATACGCTGCAATTGGCGCGCTCGCTGTTTGTGGACGAGATCTTCTTCTCCGTGCCGGCCGAGAAGAAGCTGGTGATCGGCCTGGTGGAAGAGGCGCGGGCGCTCGGCATCGATGTGCGCGTAGTGCCGGATCTCTATGATGGCCTCGCCTGGAATGCGCCGGTCGAATACATCGGGCAGTTTCCAACGATCCCGCTGCACCGGCGCGACTTTCCCATCGGCGCGTTCCTGATGAAGCGGACGCTCGACATTGTCATCTCCGTGACCGCCCTGGTGCTGGCATCACCCTTTCTGCTGATCATCGCGATCCTGGTCAAGCTCGGCGGGATGAAGGATGGGAGTAACGGCCCGGTCTTTTACAAGGCGGCGCGCATCGGGCGCAAGGGCCGTACGTTCAACTGCTACAAGTTCCGCACCATGGTGCCCAATGCCGACCATCTGAAGGCGAAGCTCGAGCACATGAACGAGCGCAAGGGCGTGCTGTTCAAGATTGCCAACGACCCCCGGATTACGCGCGATCGGCCGGATTCTGCGCAAGTACTCGCTGGACGAACTGCCGCAGTTCTACAACGTGCTGCGCGGCGATATGAGCCTGGTCGGGCCGCGGCCTCCGATCGCGAGCGAAGTGGAGCAGTACGACCTGGCGCATCTGCGCCGCCTGGACGTCTTGCCTGGCATTACCGGGCTGTGGCAGGTCGAGGCCCGGCAGGATCCGTCGTTCGACAGCTATATCTCGCTCGACACGGCGTACGTGGAGAACTGGACCTTCTGGCTGGACCTGAAGATCCTGGCGCGGACCATTGGCGTCGTATTCTCGGGCACAGGCTCTTAGCCGGTCGCTTTGGAAGGCGTCACACCGATGATCATGGATGGTGCCGATCACCGACATGTTTCTAGCGCGAGGCCACTCCGCCGAGGTTTGAACCGCTTGATCTGTCTTGATCCGTGGCATCCGTGTTCATCGGTGTAAGTCTTTCTCGCGGGGCGCGGTAAACTGTTCCTGTGAAGATAGCGTTAGCGCAGATCAATCCTACGGTGGGAGATTTTGCCGGGAATACCCGCAAGATCCTCGAATTCGCAGAACGCGCGCAGGCGCTGGGCGCTGACCTCGTAACGTTCCCCGAGCTTGCCGTTTGCGGCTACTGGCCGGCCGATCTCCTGGAAAAGAAATCGTTTGTGGAGCGAGCGGGCGAGGCGCTGGATGCCATTCGCGCCTGGACCGAGGCGCCCGGCCGTCCGGCGGTTCTCTGCGGGGGTGTCCTGCCGGCCGAGGGAGCGAACGAGGGCAAACATGTGCGCAACGTTGCGGTGCTCATGGAGCGCGGGCGCGTAAAGGCCATCCAGCAGAAGATGCTGCTTCCGTTTTACGACGTCTTCGACGAGCAGCGTTACTTCGAGCCGGCAAATGCGCAGGCGCTGACGACGATTGCGCTCGGCGACCATCCCGCGCCGGTCGCCATCACGATTTGCGAGGATGCGTGGAACGATAAGCAGTTCTGGCCGCGGCGCTGGTATCCGGTAGATCCGATCGAGCGGCTGATGGAACACTGGGGCGAGGCCCGGCCCGGTGAGGCACGGATCATCCTGAATATCTCGGCCTCGCCGTTCTGGCAGGGCAAGCGGGCCGTGCGCGAGCGCATGCTGGGCGCGCTGGCGCAACGGCACGGCGCGATCGTCGTGCTGACCAACCAGGTGGGCGGCAACGACAGCCTGATCTTCGATGGAAGCTCGCTGGCGGTGGCGCCGGATGGAAGCGTGATGGCACAGGCGAAGTCGTTTGCGGAAGACCTGGTGATCTTCGACACGAACGAGAAAGCAGATCCTCCGCCTGCGGCCAAGGCTAACGAAGTTATGGCGACGGAGGAAAAACCTGTCGATGATACGAAGGGGATCTGGGAGGCGCTGGTGCTGGGCACGCGCGATTACGTGCGCAAGTGCGGCTTCTCCAAGGTCTTGATCGGTTTGAGCGGAGGCATCGATTCGGCGCTGGTGGCGGCGATTGCGGTAGAAGCACTCGGCGCGGAGAACGTGATGGGCGTGGGCATGCCCAGCGAGTACTCCTCCGAGGGCTCGAAGGATGACGCGCGCGACCTGGCGGCGCGGCTCGGGATTCAATTCGAGATGCTGGCCATCCACGACTCGTTTGAGGCGGTGATGGCGACGTTGGGCCCGTTGTTTGCTGGAACGCCCTTCGGCCTGGCGGAGGAGAACATCCAGCCGCGCCTGCGCGGCGTGCTGCTGATGGCGTTGTCGAACAAGTTCGGCGCGCTGGTACTGACCACCGGCAACAAGAGCGAGATGTCGGTGGGCTATTGCACGTTGTACGGCGACATGGTCGGGGCACTGGCGGTGATTGGCGACGTGATGAAGCTGAAGGTGTATGCGCTGAGCCGGTATGCAAATCGCGAGCGCGAGATCATCCCCGAGGCCACGCTGACCAAGCCGCCGAGCGCGGAGCTGCGTCCGGGACAGAGGGACACGGATTCGTTGCCGCCTTACGAGGTGCTGGATCCCATCCTCGAGGCGTACGTGGAGCGGTATTGTTCGGCAGAGCAGATCGCCGCCGATCAGAAGGTGGACGTGGCTCTGGTTCGCCAGGTGTTGAAACTGGTGGAGCGGAGTGAGTACAAGCGGCAGCAGGCGGCCCCGGTGTTGAAAGTGACGCAGAAATCGTTCGGGATGGGACGTAGATTCCCGATTGCAGTTAACGGTGGAAGTGTAGGGTTGCGGCAGGACGCCTCCGGCTCCACGAATGGCTCCTACGGAACGGTCGCGGGTACGCGGCGGAAGGATGTGCGGTTTGGCGGGTAAGGGATTGGCAGCGGCAGCAGTTTTCGGTTTGGCAGCGACGATGTTCGGTCAAGGAATTCCCGCGGCTCCGGCGCCGCAGCAGCCGACCGCGAAAGCTCCGGCAGCGACTCCGGCTCCGGCTGCACCGGCGCCATTGCAGTTGCATTCGCTTGGCAGCGAAACGCAGGCAGACCCGTTTCCACCTGTAAATCCGAAGAACTTCACGGCGGATTCGCCGTCGGTGGCGACGGTCGACAGCTATCTTCACGCGATGGTCGGCTTCGATCCGAACCGCATGTGGCGCGTGGCGGCCATTCAGAAGACAGCGGCTGCGGGCGTCAGCAAGGTGACGGTGCTGATCTCCGAGCGCGGACCCAATGCCAAGGTGTTGAGCGCGGTTTTCTTCGTGCTGCCCGATGGCAAGCACCTGATCGGGGCTGACGCGCAGAATGTCACCCTGTTCGGCGCGACGCCGTTCGCGGACAATCGAGCGCTGCTGGAAGCGCGAGCCGACGGTCCGGCGCGAGGTGCGGCAGGCAAGCAATTGCTGCTGGTGGAATTCGCCGATCTGCAGTGTCCGCACTGCAAGGACGCGCAGGCCACCATGGAAAGGCTGGCGCAGGACTTTCCCGGGGCACGCATTGTGTATCAGCCGTTTCCGCTGACCGATATCCATCCGTACGCCTTCGAAGCGGCAGCTTACGGACTCTGCGTGGCGAAGCAGAAGCCGGACGGATTCTCAGCCTATCAGCAGGCAGTGTACGACACACAGGGAGGGCTGCTGCCGGACTCCTACGCACAGATTCTGAAGAATGCGGTAATCAAAGCCGGGGCCGATCCCGTGACGGTGGCTGCGTGTGCGTCGAGCGACGCGGTCAAGTCGTCGGTGACCGAGTCAGTGAAGCTGGGCAACGAGGTGGGGGTCGACCAGACGCCGATGCTGGCACTGAATGGACGACTGCTTGCGCTGGGCTCCGTGCCGTACGAAACGCTGAAGTCGCTGATCGCCTACCAGGCGCAGTTGGACGGGGTCAGCGGGGTTATCGCAGCGCAGTAGCCGAGGCTGGGGTCGAGCCAGGTAAACCGGGAGTTTCCGCACCGGAGTTTTCGAACAGGGGAAGAGGATGACGATGATCGATCTGCGCAGCGATACAGTGACCAAACCGACCCACGCGATGCGGCAGGCCATGATGGACGCCGAGGTGGGCGACGATGTGTACGGGGAAGACCCGAGCATCAACCGGCTGGAAGCGCGAGCGGCGGAGATCTTCGGGCGTGAAGCGGCGATCTTTGTGCCGACGGGTTCGATGGGGAACCTGATCGCGGCCCGAATTCACCTGCAGCACGGGCAGGAGGTCATCTGCGAGTCGCGGGCTCACATCCTGGATTGGGAGATGGCCCAGGTCGCGGCGTACTGCGGATGCCTGGCGCGCACGGTCGCTGCTCCGCGGGGAATTCTGACCTGGGAGCTGATCGAGCCGGCGATTGCGCCGAAGATTTACTACCGAGCGCAGACGGGGCTCATCTGGTGCGAGAACACCGCCAACATCGCGGGCGGCACGGTGAGCACGCTGGCAGTGAACGAGAAGATCTGGGCGGGCGCCCGGGCAGCCGGTCTGCCGGTGCACCTGGATGGCGCGCGCATCTTCAACGCGGCCGTGGCGCTGGGAACCGATGTGGCAACCCTGACGAACGGTTTCGACACCGTGATGTTCTGCCTGTCCAAGGGCCTGGGCGCCCCGGTCGGGTCCATGCTCGTTTCCAGCAGGGAAAACATCGCGAAGGCCAGGGTGTATCGCAAGGCGCTGGGTGGCGGCATGCGGCAGGCCGGGGTGCTGGCGGCCGCCGGGCTGATCGCGCTGGAAGAAGGACCGAAGCGGCTGCATGAGGATCACGCCAACGCCCGGCTGCTGGCGGAGGCGCTGGCCGCTGTACCCGGGGTTGAAATCGATCTCGACGCCGTGGAAACGAACATCGTGATCTTCCGTCTGAGCGACGGCGATGCGGCGGGCTTTGTGGCTGAGCTGAAGCGCAGAGGCGTCATCGCGAGCGCGATTGGGCCCGATGCGGTACGCCTGGTGACACACTGCGATGTCAGCCGCGCTGAATGCGTGCAGGCGGCTACTTTGGCGGTGGAGATTCTGAACGCGTCCGTTGCCGTGCGCTAGACGTTCGCCGAAAGCTGTGGTTCAGCGGCACAAACGACCACGGAGGTTCGGGCTTTCCCAGAATGACGCCACATTGGGACGAGTACCGAATCGTTGGAGAAAACCTTATCAGAGCGAGACGGCCGGAGACGGCCATATGGCTCAGGTAGCCGGCGGTCAGGCCAGGCGATCTTCCTGCTCCCGCGCGACATACGGCTCGTCGGAGGCGACGCTGATCACGGGTTCATAGGCCATGAAGACCTTGACGGTAGTCCCGTGGTTCGCTTCCTCGGTGGTGCTGGTCAGGTCGATAGAGCCGCCGTGCTTGGTCATGATGCCACGGCTGACCCAGAGGCCGAGGCCGGTCCCGCGTTCCCCCTTGGTCGTGAAGAAGGGTTTGAAGAGATGGGCGAGCACGTCCTGGGGGATGCCCTTGCCGCGATCCTGGATGGTGACCATCACGCCGGCCTCGCGATGCAGGCCATTCGAATCCGGCCCCGCGGGGCAGGCATTGGCGCTCACGCGTACGATCGAATGCGGGTTGTACCGAATCAGCCCGGAGGTGGAGGTATCCGCCGGGGCGGCGTCCGGGTAGCGCGCTGCGGTGGCTTCGGCGGCGTTGGTCAGCAGATTGGTAAACACCTGGCGCAACTCGGCTGGGAAACCACGAACGACCAGACCGGGCGGGATCTCGGCTTTGGCGGTGACGCCCAGGGCGGCGAAGCGGCGCTCCATCAGCAGGAGAATGGACTCGAGCATCTCCTTGATATCGATGGGGATCGGCGTCTGCGATTCGCGGTAGAGCGAAAGCATGGCGCGGCTGATCTGCGTGACGCGCGCAATCTCCAGCTTGGCCAGCTCGAGGAATTTGGCGCTTTCCTCAGGCGTGGATTCGCCATCCATCAGGAAGAGCAGGTTCGAGACAGAATCCAGAGGATTGTGAATTTCGTGGGCGATGGTTGCGGCCAGACGTCCGGCAACGGCCAGCTTTTCGTTGGCGAGCAGGGCTTCCTGGCTCTTGATGGCCATGGTGATATCGCGGAAGACAAGCACGACGCCGATCAGCTTGCCATACTTGTCGCGGATCGGGGATCCGCTGTCGTCGATGAAGAGTTCGGTGCCGTCCTTGCGCAGCAAAATGGTGTGTTCGGCGAAGTTGACGATGCGATTGGTGCGCTGCACCTTGGCGACGGGGCTTTCAATCGGCTCGCGTGTGGTCTGGTCGATGATGGTAAAGACCCGTTCCAGCGGCAGCTTGTGGGCTTCGGCGAAGGTCCAGCCGGTAAGCTGTCCCGCACGCTCGTTCATGGTCTCAATCCGCCCTTCGGCGTCGCAGGTGATGACGCCGTCGCCGATCGATTCGAGAGTCGTCCGCAGCTTCTGTTCGGAGCGGAAGGTCTGTTCCGCGCGAATGCGCAGGATGTTGTGTGATTGCCGGTAGGCGTTGGAGACATCCTGGATCTGGCGCCGCGTATACAGGCCGATGATCAGCCCGATGAGGCCGCCGATGACGATCAGCGCGAGCAGCATGATGCGGACCTGATGCCGCCACTGGCTGAGATAGCTGTCGCGTTCCTCTCCTGCCGTGCGCAGGGCGCGGTCGATCTCCGCGCGAAGGTTGTCCATCTGGCGCTTGCCTTGCAGGTTCAAATCCACGTCGGAGGTCTTGTCGCCGGCGCGCACGGCGGCAATCATTGGCGCGGCAAAATCGCTTTGCCAATTCTGGTGGCCATCCTGGAGGCCGCTGATCTGAGCCAGGAAGCGGGGATTTGCCGAAGACCGGCGAAGCTGGTCGAGCACCGCGGGGATCTGCTCGCTTGCGCGGTCGTAGGGTTCAAGGAAGCGCGAGTCACCCGTTGTCTGGAAGCCGCGGAGTCCCGTCTCCTGGTCCACGACCAGCGTGTTCAGCGCTTCGGTCTCCGTGATGGTCTGGTTAGCGGCACCGATGCGGCTCACCGTGCGAAAGGCCTGGTTCATCTGCCACCCCAGGGCAGCGGCTCCCAGCAGCACAGCGACAACCGGAACGATGATGACCTGTCGCAGGATACGGTCGAAGCTAGACGAGTTCACACACACTCCCTCGACCCGGCATGGAGGCCCGGCTGACAGTCTAGTGAGATGCGTTGGAAGCGACCAGGCTGCCCAACTTTTTGAGCAGTGCCGGAGCTCCTTCGCCCTTGGTCATCGAAACATCAACAAGTCCATGAACCTCCGGCGGCAGGCTGGTGTATGCGGATAGCATCAGGATGGGAACGTGCGGCTTGACGACGCGCATGGAACTGGCCACCTCGCCCCCGGTCATGCCGGGCATGGCAAAGTCGAGGACCACGGCTTCAATGGGCTCGCGGGCGAAGATTTCAAGCCCTTCGATGCCATCCAGGGCGGTAAAGACACGGTACCCGGCCCGTTCCAGCAGCATCCGGCGCACTTCGAGCCCGACTGGCTCGTCGTCGACGCACAGGATGGTGTGGTGGGCTGACTCCATGACTTCTCTGCCTTCCGTGCGCGGGGTTCCCGTCGCTCGCATGAACGTTCAGGATACCCGACTTTGACGCACGGAGGGAATCCTCATTGCCGTGTAACATTCATCGAACATTTGCATTTCGGGAATACGCACTGCGATAGGCTGGGCCTTGATGGGAACGGGCGCATAGAAGTTAGACGGTCGCCTGTCGAAAGTGAAAGGAACGTGCCCTTGAGTCAGACGATTTTCGTTCTGGAAGATGAAGCCGACATCTCCCGTCTGGTGCAGTACCATCTCGAAGCTTCAGGATTTACCGTGCGTCCCTACGCGGCGCTGGGAAGCATCGTGGCGGACGCTGAACGGCAGCCGCCCGCGCTGTTTCTTCTGGACATCATGGTTCCGGGCGGGGATGGTCTGGACCTTTGCCGCAGATTGCGGCAGAATCCGCTGCTGAGCGTGGTTCCCATCATCTTTCTGACCGCGCGGGCCGCGGAAAACGACCGGGTGCAGGGACTGGAGCTTGGCGCCGACGACTACATCACCAAGCCGTTCGCCACGCGGGAGCTGGTAGCGCGGGTAAAGGCGGTGCTGCGCCGGTTCGAGCGCCCGTCCACGCCCTCGCTGGTGAAGTTCGAGAAGATCGAGATCGACGCCAATGCCATGCAGCTGCGGGTACACGGCGAGCTGGTGACGACGACCGCAACCGAATTCCGGCTTCTGGACTATCTTGCGAGGCATCCCGGTCGCGTCTTCAGCCGCGACCACCTGCTGGACGCGGTGTGGGGCGACGCTCGTTTCGTGACTCCACGGTCGGTCGACGTGTATGTGCGACGCATTCGCGAGAAGATAGAGGATGACGCGGAGACCCCGCGCTATCTGAAGACCATGCGGGGCGCAGGATATCGTTTTGAGATCCCGAAGGTCGCCGCGGGAGGCTGAACGCGTTGCGCCACAATTACGCCATCCTGAGCGGCGCCACCGTGGCCATGGTCGCGGTGGGTACGTTCGCGGTGGAGTGGTTCGCGCCCCAGCACCGGGTTGCGATGCTGGTGGCCGACCTCATCCTGGCCGCTGACTTTACCTACTGGCTCTGGCGCCGTGTGGACCGGCAGCAGGAGGCGACGCTGCGCGCCGTGCTGCGTCTGCCCGACTTCGTACCGCCCACAAAGAACGACGGCAACGGCTCGGACCATCTTTTATTCGCGGTGGAGCAGACCTCCGAGCGCCTGGCGATGCGCCTGAAGACTGCGGATGAGGAGCGCCTGCACCTGGAGGCGCTGCTCGATTCCATGCAGGATGCGGTGGTGGCGGTGGACGCGGCGGGTCGAATCCAGTGGACCAACGAGCGCATGCAGCGGCTGGTCCCGGGCAATGTGGGCGCGTCGGTGCGGGTCGGGCAAGCGCTGGTGCAGACCGTTCGCGATCCGGAGGTGCTGGACTGTGTACGCGCCGCGCTGCAGCAGCGTTCGAATTGCGTGCAGCGCTCCACCTCTCTGGTTCCGGGGCGAATCTTCGAGGTGAACGCGTCCCCAATGCCCGGAGGGGGCGCCGTGGCGGTGCTGCACGATATCACGCGAATTGAAGAGGTGGAGCGCACGCAGCGGGACTTCGTGGCCAACGTGTCGCACGAACTCCGCACGCCGCTGACGTCGATTTCGGGCTACGTGGAGACGCTGCTCGACCATGAATCGACGTTGAGCCCAATGGCGCGCGAATTCCTCGGCACGATCCTCAAGAATGCGACGCGCATGAACCGCCTGACCGAAGACCTGCTGGTGATGGCGCGGGTGCAGGATTCACACATCGCGCTGAACCCTGCGCCGGTGCGCGCGGACTGGCTTATCCGGGATGCCGTGAAGGGAATGCAGGGGCTTGTGCAGGAAAACCAGGCGACACTGGAGATTGGCGAACTGACGGACGCTCAGGTCTATGCCGACTCGGATTCCGTCATGCAGGTGTTGGGGAATTTGATTGAGAATGCGATCAAGTATGGGCAGCCGCGCAATGGCGTCTCGAGCCGGGTGGTGATCAGCGCGCGCGAGGTCACGGAGCCGTTCGAAGCCGTGGAATTCTGCGTGCGGGACTTCGGGCAGGGGATCGCGTCCGAACATCTGACCCGCATCTTCGAACGCTTCTACCGGGTGGATAAGACGCGCTCGCGGGAGTCCGGCGGGACCGGCCTTGGATTGTCGATTGCGCGTCATATGGTGCAGTCGCAGGGCGGAGCGATACGGGCGGAAAGTGTGCTGGGGGCTGGCAGCACCTTCTCCTTCACGCTTCCGAGAGCGCTTTATCCGTCCGCAAACCAAATGTTTTCTGCTTTGTAACCGCGCCTTAACACGAATTGACGAGACTGAAAGCAGAACAAGTTCAGAAGACACAGGAGCGAATGCGTGAAGCTGAAACTGGTAGCGGCTGGTCTGATTGCGGTAGCGGTATCCGGATGCAAGAGCGGACCCTCGGGCTCGTCGAATGTGGGAAGCAACGGCGCGTCGCACGCGCTGAACGGCGCGGGCGCCACGTTTCCGAATCCCATCTATGCTAAGTGGTTCAACGAGTACAACCAGCTGCATCCCGACGTGAAGATCAACTACCAGTCGATCGGGTCGGGTGGCGGCATTCGTCAGGTCACAGAAGGCACCGTGGACTTCGGCGCCTCGGACGGCCCCATGAGCGATGCGCAGCTGGCCGCTTCGCAGGTGAAGATCGTGCATATCCCAACCGTGCTGGGCGCCGTGGTGCCGGTGTACAACCTGCCCGGCGTTACGCAGGATCTGAAGTTCTCGCCAACCGTGCTCGCGGGCATGTACCTGGGCACGATCAAGAATTGGAACGATCCCGCACTCGCCAAGGACAATCCAGGGGTGAGCCTTCCCAATCAGCCGATTCTGCCCGTGTATCGCTCCGATGCCAGCGGCACAACATTTATCTTTACCGACTATCTCGCCAAGGTGAGCCCGGAGTTCGCGCAGAAGGTTGGCAAAGGGACGGCGGTGAAGTGGCCCGGAGGCATTGGGCAGAAGGGAAACGAGGGCATTGCCGGCATGGTTCGCCAGCAGAAGTACACCTTCGGCTACGTCGAGCTGATCTATGCGCAGCAGAACCAGATGCAATTCGGGCTGGTGCGGAATCATGACGGCAACTTCGTCAAGGCTACGACCGCCGGCGTTACGGCAGCGGCGGCGGCGAACGCGAACGCCATTCCGGCCGACTACCGGGTCTCCATCACCGATGCTCCGGGCGGCGATTCCTACCCCATCTCGAGCTTTACCTGGCTGCTGATCCCGAATCCGGCGAAGGACCCGGCGAAGGGCAAAGAGATCGCGGACTTCTTGACGTGGATGCTGGATCACGGGGAAACTGAGGCTGCGGGCATGACCTACGCGCCGCTTCCGCAGGTCGTCGCGGAGCGCGTGAAGGCAACGATCGCGACCTTAAAGTAGATTCCGGGGCGGCCGATCCGGGGTTTTTTGCCGCCGGATCGGCCGTCGGCATGCCGGGGCGAGTCGCACTGGCCCAAAGAGACAGGTAGACTCTTTTCCGTATGACTTCGAATGAACCTGTAGGTGCATCGAGCGAGATCAGCCAGCGTCAGGTGACGAACTTCGTCGCGGCGGCTGATCCGTCGACGACCGGAGAGCAGGGTCCGTCGCCGATCCGCGACTTTCTCAGCAAACGTGGCAGCGGCAAGACGGCGGATCATGCCTTTGCGGGGGCGATGCTGGTGTGCGCACTGAGCATCTTCGCGATTGTCATCCTGATTGCCTGGATCCTGGTGGTGCGCTCGCACCTGACCATAGCGAAGTTCGGCTGGGGGTTCTTCAAGGGGCAGAACTGGGATCCCGTGTCAGGCGACTTCGGCGCGCTTCCGTTCATCTTCGGTACCTTGGCGACGTCCTTCCTGGCGCTGCTCATCGCGGTTCCCCTGGCCCTTGGAGTGGCCATCTTCCTCACCGAGCTTTGTCCCAAGGTGCTGCGCGCGCCGATTTCGTTTCTCACCGAACTGCTGGCGGCGATTCCCAGCGTGGTGTACGGGTTGTGGGCGGTCTTTGTCTTGGTGCCGCTGGTACAGGATCCCATCGGCCCGTTCCTGGTGAAATACTTCGGCTGGACGGGCCTGTTCAGCGGCCCGAACTTCGGCGTGGGCCTGCTTTCGGCGAGCCTGATTCTTTCCATCATGATCCTGCCGATCATCTCCTCGCTGACGCGCGACATGATGCTGGCCGTCCCCGTCAACCAGCGCGAGGCGGTGCTGGCGCTGGGCGCGACGCGCTGGGAGATGATTCGCACGGGCGTGCTGCGCAATGCGCGCATCGGCATCGTAGGCGCGGTGATCCTCGGCCTGGGCCGGGCGCTCGGCGAGACGATGGCGGTAGCCATGACCATCGGCAACCACGCCGTTATCGCGAAGTCGCTGTTTGCCCCGGGCAACACGCTTGCGTCGGCCATCGCAAATGAATTTTCCGAAGCGACCGACGACTTGTACCTGAGCGCGCTGATTGAGATCGGCCTCGCGCTCTTTCTGGTAACGATTGTGGTGAACGCGATTGCGCGCCTGCTGGTGTGGGCCGTGACCCGTGGCGCTCCGGCGAGGGTGACGTAAATGGCAACGGCGGCGATGAGCCCGAACGGAGGTCCCGAACCCGCGCCGCGGCGTCCGATGGACTTCAACACGCGCGGCATGCGAGCGAACTTCGCAATGCGCAAGGCGATGAACCGCCTGGTGACCGGCCTGGCGATGCTGGCCACAGGGCTGGTGCTCCTGCCGCTCGGCGCGATCCTGATCTACCTCGTCTTCAAAGGCGCGAGCTCGCTCAACCTGAACTTCTTCCTGAAGATGCCTTCGCCGCCCGGTGTGACCGGTGGCGGTGTGGCGAATGCCATCGCCGGATCGGGCATCATTCTCGCGACTGCCAGCCTGATGGGCATTCCCGTAGGCATCGCGGCAGGCGTCTACCTGGCGGAGTTCGGGCGCGGCAAGGCGCTCGGCAACGCCATTCGCTTTACGGCCGATGTGCTGAACGGCGTGCCTTCGATCGTGGTGGGCATCTCGATGTATGCCTTGATTGTGAAGCCTCAGCTTCACTTTTCCGCCTTTGCCGGCGGCGTCGCGCTGGCCGTCATGATGGTGCCGACCATCACCCGGACGACCGAAGAGATGCTGGCGACCGTGCCGCATGCGGTTCGCGAGGCCGCCCTGGGGCTGGGGGTTCCGAAATGGCGTACGACGCTGTCGGTGGCGTTGCGCACGGCTTCCCCGGGAATCATCACCGGGTGCATGCTTGCCTTTGCGCGCGTGGCGGGGGAGACGGCTCCTCTGCTCTTTACTGCGCTTGGCAACGAGTTTTGGAGCACAAGTATCAATCAGCCCATTGACGCGCTTCCGCTGCGCATCTACAAGTACGCGAACTCGCCCTTCGATGAATGGCACCGCGTCGCCTGGGCCGGGTCGCTGGTGCTGATTGTCATGATCATGGTTTCAGTCACGCTGGTGCGCATCTTCGCAAGCCGGGGCGTGCTCAAGGGAGGATCTTAGTGGGCGTCGGGATTTCGGTGGAGCATTTGAACGCTTGGTACGGCACGACGCACACGCTGCAGGACATCAACCTGCAGATTCCGCCGAACCACGCGACCGCGCTCATTGGGCCGTCGGGCTGCGGCAAGTCGACGTTTGTCCGCTGCCTGAACCGGATGCACGAGACCAACCCCATCGCGCGCGCGACCGGCGTCGTGAAGATGGGCGACGTGGACATCTATGCTGATGCCTCGCCGGTGGAGATACGGCGGCGCGTTGGCATGGTATTTCAGCGGCCGAACCCGTTTCCGACCATGTCGATTTACGACAACGTGGTGAGCGGGTTGAAGCTCAACGGCTTCCGCAATCGCAAAATTCTTGACGAGACCGCGGAGCGCTCGCTCAAATCGGCCGCGCTGTGGGACGAGGTGAAGGACAACTGGAAGAAGAAGTCGGGCGCGAGCCTTTCCGGCGGCCAGCAGCAGCGCATGTGCATCGCCCGCGCGCTCGCGGTCGACCCGGAGGTCCTGCTGATGGACGAACCGGCTTCGGCGCTCGACCCAGTATCCACCTCGAAGATCGAGGACCTGATCTTCCAGTTGAAGAGCCAGTACACCATCGTCATCGTGACGCACAATATGCAGCAGGCGGCGCGCGTGGCGGAGAATACCGGCTTCTTCCTGAACGGCAAGCTGGTGGAGTTCGATTCGACCCACAAGATCTTCACCAACCCTTCGGACAAGCGCACCGAGGACTACATCACGGGGAGGTTTGGCTGATGGCAACGCGAATCAAATTTCAGCAGAGCCTCGACGACCTGAAAGAGAAGTTGCTGGTGATGGCAGGCATGGCCGAGCAGGCGATCCACCGCTCCATCGAAGCTTACCGCAGCCGCGACCTTGCCATCTGCGAGCAGGTCTTCCGGTCGGAGCCGACGATCAATCGACTGGAGCGCGAGATCGACCAGATGGCGCTCGACCTGCTGGCCATGGAGCAGCCGATGGCCATCGACCTGCGCTTTATCTTGTCGGTGATCCGCATCAATGCCGATCTCGAACGCGTAGGCGACCAGGCCGTGAACATCGCCGTACGCGTGCGCGAGATGGGCGCATTTGCGAACATCGATCTGCCCGTCGATATCCCGCGTCTTGCTTCGCTGGCCTCGGCGATGGTGCGCCAGGCACTCCAGGCGTTCATCGAGGCGGATGCGGATCTTGCGACCAACGTGCTGACACTCGACGATCAGGTGGACGAGATGAACGATGCGGCCTTCTATGCGCTGAGTTCGTTGATCAAGGAAAAGCCGGAGCTGACGCCACAATCGCTGAACGCGCTCATCATCGCCCGCAATCTGGAGCGGGTGGGCGACCACGCCACCAACATCGCCGAGGATGTCATCTTCTGGGTGCGCGGCGCGGATGTTCGGCACAATGTCGGGGTGGCTTAGGGGTCCGTCGGCAGCGATTGGCGCGTAACCAAGTCTCACCACTGCTCGCTGAGCGGCAGATTACTTCTCCACCGTCCACCAGATCAGCTTGGGCAGCATGGGATAGTAGAGCGCCAGCCGAACCGGGCGCGCCGACGCAAGCTTCGACGCGTAGGTCTCGAGCTGAGGGCGATACTTCTCCTGTTCTGAGGCAAGGAAGGCGTTGAGGTCGGACGCGCCGTGGCTTGCGGTCTTGAAGTCGATGATCCACTGGAATTCATCGCCTACGGAGAGCGGCTCCGAGCCGGCCAGAAAGCTGCGGTCAAGCCGGAGGGTACCGTCCACGTCGGCGAAGGCCTCCTCGGACGCAGCCCCCGGGTGCGGTTGCAACAGCCAAAGCCCTTCCGGATCGTTGACGGTGTTTCGGAGACCGCGCAGCAGATTCGCGGCGAAGCGCGGCACGTCCGCCGGGCCAAGTCCGTTGGCACGCAGGAGGGCGGAGGCGCGAGGCGTCCAGCCAGACACTTCGCCGAGGAGAGCCTCCGCCGAGGCTCCGGCCTGGGCACGGCGGGCCAGCAGATCCAGAAGCGCGTGCATCGCATTGCCGAAGCCTCGCGCCGCGAAGGAGCCCTCCGGTCGCGGAAACAGCGGCCTGGCGGGCAGGTGTGCCGCGTCTCTCCCGGCGTTCGCCAGATCCGGTGCGCTTGGGATCGGGTAGCGCTCGATGATTCGTGGAGCGGCCGCTGCGGCCAGCGCCACGACGGGCCGCGGGCCGGGCATGACGACGACGGGCGCCTGGGCGTTCGCGAAGGCCTGTTCGGCCGCGGGCCAGGCCGCCTGCAGCAGGCTGTCCGGCGAGCGGGCAATCTCGCCGTTTGTTTTGCGCCCGGGAGCGGCAAACAGGTGCAGCTCCTCGCGTGCCCGAGTGCAGGCGACATAGAAGAGACGTTTGCGCTCGGCAGCTTCCCGCGTGGCATGGACCGAACGCATCCAGGAGTTGAGCTGGGCGGACGCGCGGCCTTTGCCGGCGATGGGTGCCAGGATGCCCGCGGGCTGCTCGTCGGAGGGAAGATCGCCGGCGCCAATCTCCAGCCACGTGAGCAGCGAAGCGGTGTTGGTGCGCGCCTTGCGCTGCAGTTCGGGGACGATGACGAAATCCCACTCCAGTCCCTTGGCGTTGTGCAGGTCATCAGGTCCACGGCGTCCGCGGCGGAGGAAGGTGCGGCGTAGAGCTTTCCAATGCGTTGCTGCAGGCGCGGCAGGCTGACGGGGGTTTCGAGCGTTTCGAGCAGCTCGAAGAAGCGATCGGTGTTGGCGCGCGCTTCCGAGGTAAGGTAGTTTGGCGTGTCGAATGCGCGCCAGGTACGGCCGACGAGCTGCGGCAGCGGGAGTTGTCCCCGCAGGCGGAGCGCGTCGCTCATGATTTGCCAGAAAGGCTGAAGTCGCGCGATCCCGTCGTCGGAAAGCTCTGCTCCTCGCAGGTCCATCAATTCAAAGAGGGTTCGCTCGGCGTGCGCCGGGTCGTCGTGGCCGGAGATGCGCAGGAGGTCGGCGAACGACAGCCCGCACCATGGACCGCGCAGCAGCGCCAGCCAGGCGGTGCGATCGGCCGGATGCAAGAGGGCACGGGTCAAAGCGAGCAGGTCGAGGATCTCGGGACGCTCTGCCAATGGGTCGATTTCGACTGCGCGAAACGGGATGGGCTCGTCCTGGCGAAGCGCGGCGACGATCGGCAGCAAGTGGCGCCGGTTGCGGACCAGGATGGCGATCTTCCAGCGGTCTGTGCGGCCTGGCGGCAGCGGGAGAGCTCGCCAGTGCAGCAGCAGGCGCCGGATCTCCTGCGCATGCTCGGTGGTCTGCGTTCGAATGACGGCGGCTCGCTGGAGGCTGTCGGCCAGGTAGGGAATGGCGGCGGTGTGCCAGTTCCGTTCGCCAGTTCCGCTCCGGACGGCGGTGGCAGGGAGATAGGCGATGCCGTCGGCGGCGACCTGTTGGAAAATCGCACCGAAATCCTCGTTGAAGGCCCGCACCAGGCCGGGCCGGGAACGGAAGTTGGCGGTCAGGCGAAGCACCTCGAGCGGGCGCGCGTTTTGCCCGGTGCCAAGCTGCGCGTTGGCCAGCGTAGCCAGAAACCCTTCTACCCTGGCCTGGCGGAAGAGGTAGATGGACTGCTTCGGGTCGCCCACCAGGAACAGCGTCTGGGTGCGGGCATCCCAGCCGCGGGTCAGCAGTTCGATGAACCGATACTGTCCGCTCGAGGTGTCCTGCATTTCGTCGACAAGCAGGTGCTGCAGTTTGAAGTTGGCGAGCGCAAGGTCCTCGGTCGCCGCGTCGGAGGCGAGCGCCGTGCGCGCCAGCAGGGCGACTTCGGTGAAGTCACATTCCCCGCGTTCCGCAAAGACGAGTTGCAACTCCGTAAGCGCGCGGGAAAGGACGTGAAAGAGCGCCTTCGTGACCTGCCACTGCTCCCGCGGGTACTCGGCCGGCGGCAGGCTGCGGATGGCGCAGAGGCGTTCCCGGAGCCCGTCATCGTGCCGAAGCGCCTCAATGATGTCCACCAACTCCTGCTTGTGATGACTTTCGATGAGGAACTTCAGGTAATCGGAGCGGATACCGCGTACCGCGCGGAAGACGCCGTCCTTGGTGAGCAGGAGGTCGATGAGCGCGCTCCAGTGCTCCAGGTGTGCGGACTTTTCTTCGGGCGGCATGGACTTGCCTGCACAGAGTGCGATCGGCGACGGGTTTCCTTTGTAGCCCTCAAGGTGACCCATGTCCGAGGCAAGCTCACAGAGCCGTTCCAGAATGCCGGGAGGGACGGAGCGGGAGACGCGTGTGAGTGCCTGGCAGATGGCGAGGTCGAGGGCGCGGTCCAGCCGGGGAAGGATAATTCCTTCGAGGTAGGCGTCGTCGAGCTCCGTGCGGGAAAGCGGGACAAGCTCTCCCCATTGGTCGCGCGTGCCCAGCATGGCGGCGATCAGGGACTCGCAGTTGCCCAGGTGGCCATCGCGGTGCAGCAGAAGGAGCTCGAGCGCTGCGTTCAGCCGGGCATCGCCGCCGCCGAGTGCCATCAGGGTGCGGCGCGCGGCTTCGAGGTAGAGGGGCGCGGGATCGTCCGTGGGACGCTGGCCGCCACCGGCGCCGGACAGCAGCGGCAGAGCGGTGGCGATCTCGGCCGAGATGCTGTCGATGGTCCGGATTCGCAAGCGGCCGGGCTGGTCCAGCAGGTTCCAGCCCAGCAGCCGGTCGCGGGCGAGCACGGCCTGGGCCAGGGTGCGCGTGGTGCGCTCGAACGGGGATGCCACCGGCGTATCGGCCAGCGCGGCGCGAAGCTGGCTCAGCACACGCTCCAGCATCTCGGCCGTAGCCTTGCGCGTGAACGTGATGGCGAGGACCTCGCCCGGGTCGGTCACCGAATCGCTGGCGAGCAGCTTCAGAAAACGCTGGATGAGCAGTCCGGTCTTACCTGAACCGGCCGGCGCCTCCACGATGAACGATTGCGTGATATCGAGGGCGCGCTCGCGGGCATCCGCGTCGGGGATCGTACCTGCGGGGGGTGCCGGCGCCGATTTGGGGACAAGCTCAAGTGTGGGCATAAAAGGGGGGGGTCGGAAGATGCGCGTCCGGGGGACTCGGCGGAGGCGGGTTTGCCCGCGGCCCCGGCAGGGTCACTGGCTGGTTCCTCCGTACCGGTACGTCTCCTCCGCGGGCTCCTCGTCCGCATTGACGAGCATTTCCGGGTCGAGTCGGCAGAGAATGCGCTGACCGCAGCGCTCGCAGGTCTTCGGATAAAGCTTCGGGTCGGTGATCGGGTCAGCGTACGCGAAGGCCTCCGCCAGCGCCGTCAGGACGTGGGTCCACTCCTCAAGCTGGTCGGGCAGCGGCAGCTTCATGGCGGTAGAGGACTGCTTCAGTACCTGAGAGCTGCCGGCAAACCCGGTCAGGTCCAGGTCGTCGCCGGCGCGAAGCAGAGCGAAGGCGACGCCGCCGACTTCTTCCTCCTGGGCGGCGAGCACAGCATAGAGCGGAAGCTGCGGGGCGTCGGGCCGCTCGGTCAGCCACTGTGCCGGGGACGCCGACCCGGTCTTGTAGTCGAGGATCAGCCGGCCGCCCGCGGTATGGTCGATGCGATCGGCGCGCAGCTTCAGCCGGAGAGGCCCGAATTGCACGTCGTTGAGCGTCTCTTCCTGTGCAAGGACCCGGAAGGGTGGACGGGTGAGTTCGAGCTCGAGCCAGGGATGCAGGAGAGCGCGGAGGCGCCGCCGCTGCACGTTGAGGTAGGCCTCGTCCCAGGGGGTCCGCGCACGGTTGACGGCACGGGCAAGCGCTCCTTCGATGCACTGGTTCAGGAGCGCTTCGCGATCGGGCTGCGGAAGCGCCCGCAGCGCGGCCTGGTCGCCGAGCTTGTCCCAGAACTCCTGCAGGATGCGATGCACATGAATGCCGCGTTCGCGCGCGTCGAGCCCGGCTTCGCGCGCTTCGGGTGCGGTCGAGCGGAGGCGGATCTCGGCGAAGGCGCGGAAGCTGCAGGCCGCCTGCAGCTCCAGGATCCGGGCTCCCCCCGGGGTAATCTGGTCGGGAAGCGGCGGAAGCGGCTCGCGGTCGGCGAAACGGATGGCAGGCATCGGCGCGCCGGGCGCCCTGGCGGCAAGTCCCGCCAGCGGCGGAAGATCAAGCGGGCGCAGCAGCGGCGAGGCACGGCGCTCGCCGTCTTCGGAGCGCTCGGCAAAGCTGAAGATAACCTCGCTGGCCCCATCGGCGAGGCGTTTGGTAAGCGCCTCCGCAGCCGCTCCCGCGACTGCCGGGGTGGCCGCCGGAATCTTTAACTCGCGTTGCAGGTTCCATGGAATCAGTGGATTGACTGCATGGGGGGACGGCCAGGAAAGATCGTCTGCGGAGATGAACCAGAGCGCATCGAAGGGGGTTCCGCCCGGTTCCATCGGACCCATGATCTGAATGGGTGCGTTGCGCGATTCCGCCGCGAAGATGGTCTCGCCGGGGATGCGGCTGACGGCACGTAGCGCGGCGTGCCACCGGACTTGTGTGCCGTCGAAGTCCAGCGTGCAGAGGGAATCGAGGACGCTCTCCCAGCTCCGGCGAATCTGGATTTCGATCGAGGTTGACCCGCTGGAAGTCCAGCCGCAGGCGCTGAGCAGGGCGCGGAAGCTGTCCGCCCACGCCGCGTGGGAGCGCGCCGGAGGCTCGGAACCTGAACCTGCGATGAGGCCTTCTTCGCGGGCGGCGCGTCGGAGCGCATGCAGCCGTGCGATCAGCCCGGGGAGGCGCCGCGCCCGGCGGCGGGAGGCGGCCAGGAGATCGCAGAGCGCATCGAGCGAGAGCAAAGGACGGAGCAGGTCGGCGCGTCGCAACTCAAAGGCGTCGAACTCCGCTGCGGCCTCCAGTTCGTCGGGCGGCAGGAGGCTGGGGCAAAGCAGAAGCGCGCTGATGGATTCAAGCGGGAGAGGCTCGGCCGGCCAGCGCAGCAGGTCGAGCGCCGAAACCACCGGCGAAGTCTCCGAAAGGGGACGCCCGAGCGAGAACTCAAAGACTTCGCGGTCAGAGAAAACCTCGGCAAAGACCCGCTCGAGCTGCGGACGCCGGTTCGCAAGCTGGGGCACGATGACGGCGATGGAGGCGTCCGGCCGCCGGGCGAGATGGTCGGAGGCCCACTGCGCGACCGCACGGAGTTCGGCGGCATCATCCGCTGCGGTAAACAGGCCGGCAGAGGCCCCGGGTGCCGAGACCTGCAGCGCATCGACCGCGTAGCCGCAGCGGCGGACGTCTTCAAGCAGAGCTTCGTGCGCGGGGGGATGGGCGTCGAAGTCGACCAGCAGAAGCCCGGTCGCGGGAAGCGGAAGCTGGCCCTGGGCGAGCGCGGCTGCCAGAACGACCGGGAGTTGGGCGGCGCTGAGCCACTGGTTGCGGGCACAAATTCGGTCGAACTGCGTTGCCCAGCGCTCAAAGGCGCGGGTATCGGTCGAGGTGGCGGAGTCGCGCAGACGGGCACGGCCGCTGTGCCGGTGCAACTGCCGGAATGCGTCCGCGGCGGTATCGGCGAGTGCGTCCACGGAGCTTAGCTCGGACACCTCCGGATCGGCGGCGACGATGGCCCGCCAGACGGCGTGCTCCTGCACCGAATTGAGGAGCAGCCGGGATTCTGCGCCTTCGAGCAGGAGCGCGTGCCACAGAGTTCCGAGCCAGGTTTCAAATGCGAAGATGGCGGGCGGTGTCCAGAGGGTACAGCCGGCGGCTTTCTGCCGCTCATCGAAGGCCCGGCGCAGGGTGCGGGCGGCGCGCTGGCTCGCGGTCAATACGGTCTGGCCGCGGTGGAGAGCGTCAAGAATCTGCGCCTGCAGCGGCATGGCCAGTGTTTGGGACCCCATACTTCGTTATACGCCCGTTGCCGGCAAGGAAATCGCGGTCGAAATCGGCGGAGCGCTAGCCCTGTCCACCCGCGTCGGGCAGCGGATTTTCGCGCTGGCGCGGGGAATACAAGCTGAGCGCCAGCATCAGGAGGGCAGCGGCTACCGGCAGGCTGAGCGCAAGCTGAAGCGACTGTGTGCGCGTGGAGACGACGCCCATCAGCGAGGGCAGCGCAGCGGCGCCCAGGCCGGAGGCGGCCAGCGCGATGCCGGCGGTGCGCGCCGGCGGTCGGTGCGCCATCAGCAGGGCGAACGTGGCAGGGAAGATGGGCGCAAGCGCGAACCCCAGGGCAACTGCAAGGCCGGCGATCCAGCCGGCACTGTGTGCCGCCGCGAGACCCGCCGCCAGCGCAGCGGAAACACCGAGGGCAAGGCGCTGCAGGGTGCGGTCGCTCATACGCAGCAGCAGCCAGGAGGCGAAAGCGCGGCCCGCCGTCAGGCCGGAGAGCAGAAGGACCATCGTATATTCGCTCAGCACCAGCGAGGTGCGGCCGTAGCGCAGAGCATATGTCGTCAACCAGACACTGAGGCATGTCTCCAGGCCGCCGTAGATAAAGATAAGCCCGGCGAAATAGAGGAACAGCCGCGCTGGAAGGGGACTTCCGGCCGCAGAAGCTTCCTCAGCCGTTCCGGTTTGCGGTACGTGCCGCAACTCTATCGCGAGCCAAACCCCGCAGACGACGAAGAGCGACGCGAAGACCGTCAGGCGCTGGCTGAGGGAAACCCGGTAAAGCCAGGCGGCGAGCACCGGCGAGAGCAGGGCGCCGAAGCTCCAGGTAAAGTTCAGTCGCGACAGGGCGGAGCCGCGATTGGCGGTGTAGCGGGCGCCCGCCACGATGTTGACCGTGGCGATGATGCGTCCGACGCCGAAGCCTCCAATGAGCAGGCCGGCGCAGGCGAGGATGAGTCCCGGAGAGAGCGCGAAGGCGAGGAAGCCAAGTCCGGCGGCGGCCATTCCGACGAGCAGGTCACGCGCGAGCCGAGGCGAAACGGTGACGCCGCCGAGCGTGGCGCCGACGAACTGCGCCAGCGGCAGCAGGCCGAGTTGCGCGTCGGTCAGGTGCCATTGCGCCGAGAGCTGCGGGAGCAGAGGCCCGAGCAGCATGGTGCCAAGGCCAGCCAGGACGAAGACGGCGTGCATCAGCGGCAGAGTGGGCGCGGCTTGCGGCTGACTGCTTTCTGCGGCTGGGGTCATGGAACCATTATCATCGGGGAATGAGACGTTTGCGCGGCTGGGTCGCGATTGCGCTGGTGTGTGGGTTGGGTTGGCTGGCTGGATGCAAGGGCTCGGGCGCGAAGCTTACGCAACGGCAATATCATCTGCGCGGCAAGGTAATTTCTACCGATGCGACGCATGTGACGGTGGACGCGGGAGCGATCCCCGGCTTTATGGGTGCTATGACGATGGCCTATAAGCTGGCTGATCCAACGGTGGTGAGCGAGCTGCATCCGGGCGACATCATTACGGCGCAGGTGCTGGTGGATGAGGATGCCGCAGGGCCGCTGAATCCGCGGCTCGACCAGATTGTGGTGGTGGGGCAGGCAAAGCCGGATACGAAGCCGGCGGTGCAGTACCACGTGCCGGCGGTGGGCGAGGCGGTGCCGGACTTCCACCTGCTGAACCAGAGCGGGAAGACGATTCACCTGGCGCAGTTTCGCGGCAAAGTTTTGCTGCTGACCTTTATCTACACGCGCTGCCCGCTGGCGGAGTTCTGCCCGCGCATGAGCGAGAACTTCGCGGCGATCGACAAGGAACTGGCGAAGGACAAGGCGGCGTACGCGAAGACGCACCTGCTGAGCGTGAGCTTCGACCCGAAGTACGACACGCCCACGGTGCTGCGGAGCTATGGCGGCGCGCACACGGGGCGATTTACCGATGAGGACTTTTCGCACTGGGACTTCGCGGCGCCGCCGGTCGCCGACCTGGCGAAGCTGGAGCAGTATTTTGACGTCGGGGTGACGGGCGAGTCGGCTGACCCGGCCTCGATCCAGCACTCGCTTTCGACGGTGTTGATCGGCAAGGACGGAAAGATTCTGGGCTGGTATCCCTCGAACGACTGGAAGGTGGAGGACATGGTGGCGGCGGTGAAGAAAGCGGCGGGTTAGCTCCTGCTGCGTCACGCCGTGTCCCAGAATCGAGACATGGGGCACCCGGCTGCTGTTCGGGTATTCTTGCTGGTAATCGACTTTGGAGGGAATTCGCGTGGCGAAGCTGACGATCGTGTTTGGAGTGCTGCTGATTGCAGTGGGAGTGTGGGGGTATGTCGCGACCGGCAGCGCGCATCCGACGGCGCTGATTCCTTGCTGGATCGGGCTGGTGCTGGCGATCTCCGGCGCACTCGCGCTGGCTCCCGCACGGCGCATGCTGTGGATGCACATTGCGGTGACGGTGGGGTTGCTTGGTTTTCTGTTTACGGTGAAGGGCGCGTGGCAGACGTTCCAGCTTGCGCATGGGACCGAGTTTGAGCACCCGATTGCCGTAGTTGAGAAGGGCGCGACCTGCCTGCTGTGCCTGATCTTTGTGGCGTTCTGCGTACGGTCGTTTATCGAAGCAAGAAGGGCGCGCGTACTCAGCGCGTAGAGGAGTTGGACGATGGCGCATGGCATGGGAACGGTAGGGATGGGCGGCGGAATGCCGTCGGCGGACCGGCCATCGCGCGGTGCGGGACGGTCGACCACGGCGGAACTGACGAAGTCGCGGCCGAAGCCGAAGTTGAACAAGGTCATGCCCGAGGTTTGGAAGCTGATCCTGCCGCGTAAGTGGCTGATCGCCGGCAGCTTCCTGCTGATGATCGTGAACCGGCTTTGCAGCCTGGTGCTGCCGATCTCTTCGCGTCCATTCATCAACGACGTCATGCAGCAGCGGCCACATGAACGAGCTGCCGAAGATCATCGGCGCGGTGGCGGCGGCGGTGTTCTTGCAGGCGATCACCTCGTATGCGCTGACGCAACTGCTGTCGACCGAGGGACAGCGGCTGATCTCCGAGCTGCGGCATGCAGGTGCAGGCGCACATCGGGCGGCTGCCGGTCGCGTTCTATGACGAGAACCGCACCGGCACGCTGGTCGCGCGCATCATGACCGATGTGGAAGGCGTGCGCAACCTGGTCGGCACAGGTCTGCTGGACTTTGTCGGCGGCGTGCTGACGGCGGTGATCGTCTTCGTCGTGCTGGTCTCGATCAATGCGCGGATGACCGTGCTGACGCTGGTCGATCCTGCTGGTGTTTGGCGCCATTCTGCAGCGGGCGTTCAAGACGATCCGGCCGATCTTCCGCGAGCGCGCGAAGATCAACGCCGAAGTCACGGGCCGGCTGACGGAGTCGCTGGGCGGCGTGCGCGTGGTGAAGGGATACCACGCGGAAGAGAGCGAAGCGCAAGGTGTTCGCGGGCGGCGTGGAGCGGCTGCTGAACAACGTCATCAGCTCGCTGACGGCGCAGTCGCTGATGACGCTGTCGTCGACGCTGGTGCTGGGCGTTGTCGGCGGGCTGATCATGTACCTGGGCGCGCACGAGACCGCGGCAGGGCGGCTGAATACGGGCGGCTACGTGGAGTACACGATGCTGCTGGCGTTCATGATTGCGCCGATCGTGCAGCTGGTTTCCATCGGCACGCAGCTGACGGAGGCGCTGGCGGGGCTGGACCGCACCACCGAGATCCTGAACGAGACGCGAAGAGGACTCCGAGCCTGCGCGCGTGAACGCACCCAGGGCTGATTCGAGGCGATGTGCTGTTTGACGACGTCGAATTTGAGTATGAGACGGGAAAGCCGGTGCTGCATGGGCATCAGCTTTGAATCGAAGCCGGGAACGGTGACGGCGCTGGTGGGTTCGAGCGGCTCGGGCAAATCGACGATCATCTCGCTGGTCTGCGGATTCCATACGGCGACGCGCGGGCGCAGTGCTGGTGGACGGCATCGACCTGGCGACGGTGCGGCTGAGCGAGCTACCGGCAGCAGCTGGGCGTGGTGCTGCAGGAGACGTTCCTGTTCGACGGGACGATTCGCGAGAATGTGCTGTTCTCGCGGCCTGAGTGCGACCGAGGAGCAGCTGATGGAGGCGTGCCGGATTGCGCGCGTGGATGAGTTCGCGGAGCGGTTTCCGGAGGGCTACGACACGATCGTCGGCGAGCGCGGCGTCAAGCTTTCGGGCGGGCAGCGGCAGCGGATTTCGATTGCGCGCGCGATTCTGGCGGACCCGCGAATTCTGATTCTGGACGAGGCGACGAGCTCGCTCGATTCGGAATCGGAGGCGATGATCCAGGGCGGGCTGAACCACCTGATGCAGGGGCGGACGACGTTCGTGATCGCGCACCGGCTGTCGACGATTCGGCGCGCGGATCAGATTCTGGTGATCGAGCAGGGAAATATCGTGGAGCGCGGCACGCACGAAGAGCTCTACGCGCTGGGCGGACGCTACTTCGACCTGTACACGCGGCAGCATGGGCTGGAGACGAACCTGTTTCTGGCGCCGGGCGAAGGCGATACGGTGGAGGCGGCGGCGCGGTAGTTTGAGGTAGATTTACCTTATGGCGTCGCAGATCACCGACCCCGGGGTGGAAGCGAAGGCCCAGCAGCTGGCCTCAGCGACCGGCGAATCAGTGGCCCAGGCTATCGGTATTGCCGTGGACGAGCGCCTCGCTCGCATGAAATGCTCGGTCAGGTTTGCAGAAAGCGAATCGGTCGAGAGCATCCTGACATTTGTGGAAAGTCTTGGTCTGCGCCGAAACGACGCACTCACGGACGACCAGATCCTGGGCTACGGCCCGCAGGGGTACTCCGAATAGTGGTTGTCGATTCTTCTGCTTTGGGGGCTGTGTTGTTCCAGGAGCCGGACGCCTCGATGGACATCTCGGCGCTACTCAAAGACCCGACCAGGTTGATGTCGGCGGCTACGCTGGTCGAAATCTCGTTGGTGGTAATCAGCCGGCTTACGCCGAATCCGATTGCGGCGCTCGAGCCAGACCGAGGTTCCTGCCGCGTAAGAGCTATCTACGGCTTCGGGTGGACCACGTAGGCGTGGACGCGGGAGTAGACGAAGCTGCGGTCGGTGGCGAGCAGGTCTTGACTTAGCTCCGGTTGGAGCTGGATGGTGCCGGCGAGAGTTTCGGGGACTTCACGCGGAATCATCAGGTTGCGGAAGATCGCGCGGGCGCCCGGGCGGGCGGTGCGGGCGACTTCGGTGAAGAGTCGGGCGGTCTCGTCGAGGCTCATGAGCTCGCAGATGTTCGAGAGCGCGAAGGCGTCGATGGTGCCGGGGGCGAGTGTGGCCATCCACTCCTGCGCGGGGGCGGTTACGATTTCGATGCGGTCGAGGCGGGCTTTGACCGTGGGTAGATTTTCGGGCAGCAGGTAGGCGGGGACGGCGTCGGCGCTGCGATAATGGCCTGCCAGGTAGCGCGCGAGGAAGTAGTTCGGCGCGGCTGGGATGTCGCAGAGCGCGCGGCGGCTGCGGCGCAGGAAGCTCTCGGAAAAGGATGCGGAGCCGTCGTCGAACTTGAAGTAGTCGGCGGTGAGCCCGCGGCGCGCGAGGATCTGTTTGCTGACGAGCACCTTGAAGATCAGCCGCCACTGCGGGGTGTTCCAGGTGGAGTCGAAGAAGGCGCGCTGCTCCTCAAGGGACGTGCAGCGGAAGAGGCCTTCGATGCGGCGTTTGCCTTGCAGCAGACGCACAAGCTTCGCGAACAGACCGGCGAACGATTCAAACTTCCCCGCGTGAATGACGCCTTTGCGGAGGAAGTCTGGCTTGCTCGCCCAGTAATTCGCGGCTGCGGGGCTCAGTTCGGCGCGCAGGCTTTCAAATATGGCGAGGCGCGCGGTAGATGGCTCCAGGCCGAGAAAGCTGCGAAGCTCGCTGGGCGAGAGACGGCGGATCGCGGCCATCTTCAACTCCAGCAACCACGATTGCGTGGGGTTGATATCGACCGTGTAAACCTTGCCGGGGTCTTCGAGCAGAAGCGTCAAGGTGTTGCAGGCGCCTGAGGTGACGGTCATCAGCGTCTCGCCTGGTTGGATGGCGAGCGCGCGCTGGTCGGCTGCCGGATCTTCCCAGCTCGAGCCGAAAAGGAGATCGAAGAGCGCTACCTGGTCTTTGCCGGTTTGGTCTTGCGTCGGATCGCTCAGCGGAGTGCTCCCTGGGGTTCGCGTGCGTTGGCGATGGCGTGGTCCGGAATTGGGCCGGCGGCGTTGAAGAACGGTGCAAGCTGGATGCCGTGCCGGGCGGCGAGGCTGGCGATCTCTTCCACGCGATCGGGCGTGATAAAGCCGCGCCCCTGCGAGTAGGGCTCGAAGCGGCCCTCGAGCGCGAGCACCATGCCTTCGAGCATGCATCCCTGCGCGACGTTGGGAAAGGGATGGTGCTGGAGGACGCGGTGCACATCCGGTGTAAAGGTCATGCCGCCGGTGGACTGGCCGAGCCCGCCGAAGAAAACGACGGAGTCCTGCATGGGCCCGACAGGCGCAAGGTTCTTCGGGTACCCGGCGTCGCAGATGATGGCTCCGGGCGAAAGCCGGCCGAGCAGCAGCGACGGCGATTCAAGCGAGGCGACGCAGATGACGATGTCAGCCTGCGTCCCAAGCTGCTCCAGGTCGGTGGCGATCTCGACTTCGGTCGTGACGGCGAGTTCCTGGGCCAGCGCGCGCAGGCGGTCAAGGTTGCGCGCATTCAGCAGCAAGCCGGCCACTGCTGGCGCCAGGCAGCGCGCGCACCCGGAGCCTACGTCGCCCGTCGCTCCCACAATGAGGACCGTGGAAGTGGCGAGTTCGCGTCCCTGCAACTCGCACATGCGGCGAATGCCGGCAAGGATGTATGCAACGGTGAGGGTGTTGCCGGTGGTGAAGGCGGTGTCGCCGGTTGGCGGCAGGTGGCGGGTGTCGCCCTCGATCAGGATGGAGCTGAAACCTCCCAGCGAAACGACGCGGGCTCCGAGGCGAATGGCGCAGGCGGCGGCGGCCCGGACGCGGGCGATGTTGTCCGCGCGGTGGGCGGGACCGAGCGCGTCAGGAGGAATGAACGCGTCGATGTAAACGCCGCGGGCGGTGTGGCCGAGGGCAGACTTGTGTTCGACGTGGCAGACCGGCCGGGCCGGGATCCAGGGAAAGATGTCGCGCAGCTCATCGCGCGGGATGGGGGGGTGCGCGGGGCCGCGCAACACCGCCATCACGTCGGAGGCGGCCTGCCAGGATTCCTGATGGGCGATGAGGGCAAAGTCCATAGGTCGAAGGTGGAGACTGTCTCCCTCGCGTTGAAGTCGCAAGAAAACAGCTACGAAGCTTTCGGCATCGCCAGAATGACGCTCTGTTGCACTGGCACTTTAGACAGGGAGCTGGGCTGTCCAGGCGAGGGTCATCTCACCGGGGAGCCCGAGCGCGTCCAGGGTGTTGAGATAGTGCTGCAGCGAGACCCCGCGAAGTTCGGAGGCGCTTAGACCGACCACGCCCAGCATCGGTTTCACGCACTCGCCATGACAGAGCTCACAGTGCCCGTCCTTGTCTTCGCGGGCCAGCATCTCGGCCAGCGTGGTCATCACGTCAACGTGCAGGCGGTGGACCTTGTCGTCGAACGCTGCGACGTCCTTTTCGCGCTCGGCCCGCAGAATCGACATGGCGTGGTCGATATGATCCTCTTCTTCGGCCGCGATGGCGGTGAAGACCTTGCCCAGCGTGCCCGGGGCCACGGCGCCGACGCGCTTGTAGCTGGCGACGGCGAAGCTTTCCAGCATGACCTCCTGAATGATGAGGCAGGCGATGAAATCGCGCGCCTCGATGGAGCGCAGGAAGGCGGCGCGGATGCGTTTCCAGTACTTGGCATCGATGTTGGAGGGCGCCTCGAAGCCGAGCTTGCGGCCTTCTTCGGCGAAGGCCTTCGCGTGGCCTCGTTCGCCGTCGGCGTGCTCGAGCGCGTCTTCGATCTCGTGTGGATCGTCGCAGATGCCGGCGAGCGCGGTGTAGTTGGCGACCGCGACAAGCTCACCGGTGATGGCCTGGGCGATGACGTCCTGCCAAATCAGCGCGTTGGGGGCGAGCTCGGGAGCAAGACCCGGATTGAGACTGGTCACAACTTCCATGGCGATTCTCCTGGGATGGGAATTGAGTTATATCAGAGCGAAGTCCTCGTAGGGAACTCGATGGAGAAGACTTTCCACACGGCGATGCGAAAGAAGGCTGGTGGCCATGGCGCGCGAGGTGAAGGTAAAGCGCGGGATGCCGGTGATGGCGGCACGCAGCGGATCGCGCTCGTGCAAGCCGAGCGACACAAAGCTGGCGCGCTGGCGGAAGGCGTAGAGCCGGGCTTCCGCGACGAGGGCGCGCAGCGCAGGGATGTGGTCCGGAAGGCAACCGAGGTGGCGGAGGTACAGCATGCGGATGGGTTCGCCGAGCTCGGGCGGCCGGATGCCGGGGATCGCGCCGAGGATGGGCAGCAGCAGGCGCAGATGTCGCGGAAGCGAGACGGGGACGTTGCGGCGAAGATGGCTGGTGTCGTCGAGCGTAATCGTAGCCACGGGCGTTCCCTTGTCGCGTGCAACCAGGATGGGTGTCTGACAATGAAGGCGGTCTTTGAGATCAGGAAGGGACGGCGGCCGCGCAAAATTGCGCGCGCTGGCGAAGTCCGTGAGAAGTCCCATCAGCGCATCCAGGTCTGAAGACGTTGCAGGAGCGACCGCGTAGCGCCGGGATGGCAGGCGGAAGGGCGAAGGGATCATCTCGTCGACCAGAAAGCGCCCCAGCATGGTCTGGACCGGCGTGCCATGTTTGCCCTGGGCGATCGTCATCACCTTGTGGTTGCCGTCGGCGACGAGGTTGAACGAGAGGTCGACGCCGCGGCTGCGGAGGTGGTGCTCGACCGCAGAAACCAGATGCAGGGCAAGGCGTCTTCCGGTGAACTCCGGATGCACCTTCAGGTCACCGGCATGTGCGATGGTTTCAAGCCGGCCCTCGATGTAAGCGGGATAGGTTGCGCTGGACATGCAGCCGATGATCCTCGTCCCGTTCAGGCCCGTGTGTTCTGCGACAAAGAGCGTGAAGTCGCCGCGCGCACGCAGCAGCGCGAAGAAATCCGGATCGCGGTCGATGCGAAGGGAGATGGTGCCGGCCATCGGCGTGGCCCGGGTGAGCTCCAATAACGCTTCATTGTCGGCGGTTGTGGCTTCGCGAATCGACACGCCGTCGAGCGGAGGCAAAGCGGACCGCGCGGATTCCAGGGTGCCTGGGGGCATGTTGGTTTGGAAGGTTCCGAGGCTGTGCTGCGATGATTGTGAGCTCTTGTTTCAGCAAGCGCCGTGCTCAGGATGACAGATCCTTGCCGTGAGGATCAGAACGGGAACTCGGGCGCAGATTTCGGGGGCAGCGGCCCGCTCTGCTGGTGTTGGTCGGGCCACGCCTCTTCCAGCTTCTGCGGCGGACGCCAGAGGTCGGCGTAGGTGCGCAGGTAGCCACGCTGCGGCTGCTCGGGCGCAACGGCTGGCAGGTGATTCCAGGGAATCCAGACGGCCAGGTGGTGGGTCAGGTGGAAGTTGAAATTGAGATAAAGCAGCCGCAGCGGGCGCGACAGTTTCAGGTCCAGCGCGCCGAGCACGGCGTGGCGCGGCGTACGCACGTGGTAGATGTACTGCTGGCTGGCCCACGAAAACGCAAAGGCAGCGTAAAGCAGAAGGACGGCCAGCCAGCGCAGGTGCAGCAAGTGGAAGGCGAGGCTCCAGGTGACGGCGGCAACGAGGATGTCGCGGCGCACACGCTGGAAGCGGATGTCATTGAGGAACATGAGGAAGCGGCGGAAGGCGCCGGCGTCGTCAGCCGGGCGCGGGAGGTGAATGCGCCGTACGGGGATGAAGGCGATGACGACGGAGGCGAAGACCAGCAGTAGCCAGAAGAGCCCGGAGATGAGCAGGTAGTACATGCCGCGCTTGACGAGGGCATTTTCGCCGGGGAGCACGTAGTCTTCGAGCTCGTCGTCGGAGCGGTTGCGGCGGTGGTGGACGAGGTGGGCAGTCTCGAAGAAGTGGAAGCTGCCGGGGAACAACGAGAACATGAAGACGCCGACCGACAGATTGACGGCGCGATTGGGATGCAGCTTGCGGTGGACGGCCTCATGCGCCAGGCAGAAGCCCATCTGCATGATGAACGCGAAGCCGACGGCGTTCGCCGCGAGCAGCCATGGGTTGCGCGTATGCGAGGCGAACGCCAGAAAGGCGAACGCGACCGCTGTCTGCAACGCGGCAAGCAGCAGGTTCAGACGGCCCGGGATAGGGAACTGCGCGCGATGGCTGCGGTGGATGTACTGGCCCGTGAGGGCGCCGTGGCGGAGGGACGGGACGGGATGGGGTTGAGCCGGAGAGTCCATGGGCCGAAACTCCTTGTGCGCCGGGCCTGTCCCTCCGGCTCGGAATTACAACGCGATCTCGCTGCGTTCGTCGTTGCGGATTCGGATGGCTTCGTTGACCGGCGAGAAGAAGATTTTGCCATCGCCGATGCTGCCGGTGCGGGCGGCGGTGATGATCGCCTGGATCGCCTTCTCGACCAGTGTCGTCGGGGACGACGGTTTCGAGCTTGACCTTGGGCAGAAGGTCGACGGAGTATTCACGGCCGCGGTAGAACTCGGTGTGGCCCTTCTGGCGGCCGTGGCCGCGAGCCTCCAGTGATGGTGATGCCCAGCACGCCGATCTCGACCAGCGCGTCCTTGACGGCGTCCAGCTTCGACGGCTGAATGATGGCTTCAATCTTCTGCATTGCGAATCGTCCTCCTCGCTCGAAGCTCATGTGCACGCAGCCTGATGACATTGCGTAGCGATGCTAAGTGAGCCCAGTCGTATCCCTCTTCGCCGTGCTGGGAAAGGTCGAGGCCTTCGCTGTTCGTCCTCTTCGCGTGACACGGAGACCGATGGTCTTGTCGACCACGAACAGGATGATGAGGGTGCCCACGATGGACAAGCACCCAGGCGATCGCGACGCCGACGAGCTGGTTGAGCAGCTGGTGAGCGTTGCCTTCGAGCAGGCCGGTGGGCTTGCCTGCGCCGAAGATCGGGTTGATGACGGAGTTGGCGAAGATGCCGGTCAGGATGGCGCCGATGGTTCCGCCGGCGCCGTGGACGCCGAAGGCATCGAGCGAGTCGTCGTAGCCGAAGATGTTCTTCACCTTGACGACCATGAAGAAGCAGAAGACGCCGGCGATCAGGCCGATCCAGAGTGCGCTCATCGGGGTGACGAAGCCGGAGGCCGGCGTGATGCCGACCAGCCCGGCGACGCGTCCGGAGATGGCGCCGAGGGCGGAGGGCTTGCCGTTGCGGATCCACTCGGCGGCGCTCCAGCCGATGGCCGCAGCGGCCGCGCCGAAGTGCGTCGCGACGAAGGCGGAGGTGGCGAGCGTTCCGCGCGGCAAGCGCGGAACCGGCGTTGAAGCCGAACCAGCCTACCCAGAGCAGGCAGGCGCCGATGAAGCTGAGCACGACCGAGTGCGGCGGCATGGGCACCTTGGGGTAGCCGAGGCGCTTGCCGAGGTAGAGCGCGGTGACCAAGCGCGGAGACGCCGGAGGTGACGTGAACGACGGTGCCGCCCGCGAAGTCGAGGCAGGGGAACTTGCCGCCCAGCGCGGCGTTCAGCAGGCCGCCCTTGCCCCAGACCATGTGCGCCATCGGGCTGTAGACGAAGATCGCCCAGAGGACCATGAAGACCAGCATCGCGGAGAACTTCATGCGCTCGGCGAAGGCGCCGGTGATCAGCGCGGGCGTGATGATGGCGAACATGAGCTGGTAGACCATGAAGGTCTGCAGCGGAATGGTGGCGGCGTAGTCCTTGTCCGGCGCGAGGCCGACGCCGTGCAGGAAGGCGTTGTGCAGGCCGCCGATGAAGGCGTTGCCGGCTGCCGAAGGCGAGCGAGTAGGTGACCAGCGCCCAGAGCACCGTGATGACGGCCATCATGGCGAAGGTCTGCATCATGGTGCCGAGGATGTTCTTCTTGCGCACCAGGCCGCCGTAGAAGAGGGCGAGGCCGGGGCCGCTCATCATCAGGACGAGCGCGGCGGAGACGAGCATCCAGGCGTTGTCGCCGGAGGTCTGCGCGGCTGGCGATGGCGGCGTTCTGGTCGGCCACCTGCTTTTCGAGCGCCGCGATGCGGTCGGTCGGGGCAGCGGGCGCGGAGGTCTGCGCCGGAGCGGCCGCGGTTGTGTCCTGCGCCAGGGCGGTTGCTCCAGTGAACGGCGAGCCGGTCACGCTTGCGAGGAACAACAACAGAAACATCTTGATCCAGGTAGAGCGCATGTGACGATCCCTTGGGTCGAGCTGAAGATGAAGACTGGTGAGACACGTCCGCCGTCCGCCGGGGCCGGTGGGGGTACATTTCAACTTCGGGGTTGGCGAAGCGTCTCTCGTGTGGCGTTTCCTCTACTGTACACAAGGTGTCCCGCATCTCCAACGCCGCCGATCGCCGGCAGTGGGTCGCGGGCGCACGGCGGGGGACTCTTTCGCTGCGGAATGTTCTTGACCGCAGGGTGCTGCCGCTCTTCAGCGTTGCGGCTGCGCGTCGAGGATCGTGAGGAGACGGTCGAGCAGAGGCACCTGGCTTTTCAGCAGGTGCAAACGCGCGTTCGCGACGTCGAACCAGGCGCCGCGATCCACCTCCGGCACCTCGATGTGGCGTCCGGAGCGCGGAGGCCACTCCACCAGGCACGTGTTGCTCACCAGGGCCTCCGGATCGCAGTCTCCCGCGAACGCCCACGCCGACACCACCTTTCCGCTGCCCTGGCGGACTTCGCCCAGCGGAAGGTAGGGAGGTTCGGCGCGGAAGCCGGTCTCCTCGTGGAATTCGCGCTCCGCGGCAGCCAGCGGCGCTTCTTCCGGGCTGTACTCGCCCTTCGGGATCGTCCATGCCTCGAGGTTCTTGTGCGCCCAGAAGGGACCGCCTGGGTGCACCAGGAACACCTCAAGCCGGCTCGTGTGCCGAAACATAAGAAGACCCGCGCTGACGCGTGCCATGCATGGCTCCTCGCAGGTCAGACGGCGGTTTCTTCCAGGGCTGCCGGAGCCGGGATGATGACACGCTCCGATGCCCGCGCGTAAAGGCTTTCCAGCACGCTGTAGGTGATCGGGTAGCACTCGCAGGCGACCTCCTCGAGTCCCCGCCGATGAAGCAGCCGGATGGTTCCGCGCGTGTACTCAAGCAGTCCACGATCCTGCAGCGCGCCGGCGACGGCTCCCACCGTCGTGCGCTGACTGCCGATCATCTCGGCCAGGAACTCCTGCGTAAGCCGCAGCACAGATTCGCCGCTGCGATCCTGGATCATCAGCAGCCAGCGCGCCAGCCGCGGCTCCAGCCCGTGCATGCGATTACAGCCGGCAATCTGCGTAGCCAGCACACAGTGATACTGCGCGTACGCAAGCACCGCCCGGCGGATTGGCTCGTCGGCGGCGAACAGGCGCTCAAACGCGGCAAATTCCATGCGCAAACCGGTGCCGGCCATCTGCATGAAGCCCCGCGTCGGAATGCCACCGGACCCCAGCAGGTGAATGGCCTGCGGCAGGCCTTCACGCCCCAGGGTGCCCACTTCGGTTGTCTCTCCGCGGTGGCTCGAGGTGACGACGGACGCGATCCCGGACGTAAGGAAGTGCACATAGCGAGGCGGTTCAAACGGCTCGTAAAGTACGGTGCGCACCGGCAGTGCGACCGCCTTCAGATGCGGCAGCAACGCGGCCCTGGACTCTTCCGGCAGGGAATTGATCAGGACGTTGGATATGGGATAAGCCACCGGCGGACCTCCGCCGTGCTGCATGCACGGCGTTCCTTAATACGTCTCCCTAAGATGACACATTCGGGTGCAATTCCGGTAGACCCCTCAAGAAGTCCGCCAGTCCGGGCGACGCTAGCGGATTCCACCACTTATTCCTGCGGGCCATTGTGATGGTAGACGTCCCATCCGAGGTAATTGCCGAGCGCCTCCGCGACGGCGCCGGCGCAGTGGCTTGCGTTCATCGCGGCGTGGTGCTCGAAACCGTTGCGGCAGATTCTGCGAAGCAGTGCCGGCAGCCGCTCGACCCGCACGACCGCCTTGGTGCCGAAGGTGTCGAGCGGATCGTCGGTGAACTCGCCGTTGCCGACGTACACGCGGATCCTGCCGGCCAGATCGTCCGTGCTGACGCGGCCGAAGGTGACCGGGCCGGCCGGAGTGCGGCCTTCGAGTGCCCCGTGTGTGTTCTCCTCGCCCAAAATCGTGCCGAGAATGGGCGCTGTGCCGATTCGGATATCCGGCAGAAAATCCTTCGCCCAGTTGCCGCAGTGGAAGAAGACGCACTTGTCGGGGTCGTTGCCGTAGTTGTTGTTCCAGTCCACGAGCGCGGAGGGCCGCCCGCCCGCAAGCTGCAGGGCGTACATGCTGACCACGCCGGCGATGTCGACCTCGCACGCCGAGGGCAGCATCTGCTCGCTCATCATGCTCATGATGGTGCAGACATTCACGCCGTAGTTCTTCTGCATGGAGCTCCAGCACTGGATGGCCGTAGCGGTCAGGCCGAGCGAAAGCATCCAGTCGTCGATGACGATGGCGAACTTGGCCATGCGCACCATGGCATCGTCCGGTGCGGAGGACGAGTCGGCATAGGCCCGTATCTGCTCGATCCGCTCCTTCACGCGGCGGTCGTCGGTGGCGATGCCGGCGGCCGAGCCGAAGACCTCCGACAGATCGATGGTGTTGACCGAGATGCCCGAAGCTTCCAGCAGCTTCTCGCTGTAGCGCGTGGTGTTGAAGGCATTGGGACGCGCGCCGACGGCGCCAATTCGCACGCGTCGCAGGCCTCGGACGGTGCGGCAGACCTGCAGAAATTCGCTCAGGTCTTCGCGGAACCGCGGGTCGAGGATGCCGACGGTATGGTCGCGCGTCAGGGTGTAGCGGAAGCCGTACTGCCGCAGGTTGTTGCAGGCGGAGATCTTGCCGCAGAAGGCGTCACGCCGCCGCGCCAGCCCAAACTGGTCAAGGTCATCCGGGCAGGCCTGCACCAGGATCGGCACCTGCAGCTCCGAAAGCCGGATGGCATCGGAGAGACCCTTCTCATCGCCGAAGTTCGGCAGGCATACGAGAATGCCTTCGATCTCCGCTCGCGTGCGCGCGAAAGAGTTCACCGGAACGCACCGCATCCTGCCATGTTTCCACCGCGCCAAGCTCGGAGTCGGTGGGCGTCAGCCATACCGGCGTGATGTTCAGTTCCGCGAAGAGCTTGACGAGGTCACGTCGAGCCTCGGTGATCAGTGCGTCAGGAAAGAAATCGCGGTTGCCGAGAATGACGGCGAGCGTGCTGTGCTGTGGGGTTGGCGGCATAGGGGTTCTCGCTTCAGTGAATTTTCTCGAAGTTCTGGTAGTCGCCGGCGTTTTGCCGCGTCACCAGGTCGCAGGGAATCACCTGCCGCTCCGGCTGGCCGGTGGACCCCGTCTTCAGCAGGCGATCGGCCTCGTCGACCGCCAGGCGCGCGATCAGGACCGAAGGCTGCAGAGCCGTGGCATCCATGTCGCCGGAGCGGATGGCGGCCACCGCGTCGGGGCTTCCATCGAGCCCGGTAATTACGATGTTATGGCGCCCTGCGGAGCGAACCGCCGCGACTGCGCCCAGAGCCATGGTGTCGTTGCCGGCGATGATGCCGGCGATCTCGGCGTGCGCCTGCAGCATCGTTTCGGTCTTCGAGAACGCCTCCGCCTGCGACCAGTTGGCCGACTGTGCCGCGACAAGCTTCAACCCGGGCAGGGGATCGAGAACCGCGTGGAAGCCCTCGGTGCGCATCTGCGCGTTGGTGTCGGATTCGCGTCCGAGCAGCTCGGCATACGCGCCGCTCGCGTGCATTGCGTGCGCGAACTCCGTCGCCACCAGGCGCGAGCCCTGGCGATTGTCCGCGATGATCTGCGCCCTGGCGATGCCGTCGGCGGCGATCTCGCGATCCATCAGGAACACGGCGATCCCGGCCCTCGTCGCGCGTCGCACGGCGGAAACCGAAGAGTCGCTGCCGGCGTTATCGAGCAGGATGGCAGCGGCGTTGGAAGCAATCGCCGCGTCGATCAGGTTGTCCTGGCGGTAGGCGTCGTCGTCGTGCGCGTCGATGCGTGTACGGTAGCCGAGCTGGAGAGCTCGCGCGGCGGCGGCATCGGCCTCCGATTTGAAGAACGGGTTGTCCTGCGACGGCACGATGATGAAGATCAGCTTCCGCGAATCAGCCCCGCGGCAACCCGCCAGCAGCAGACAAAGAAGCAGCATGCCGCGCATCACAGACCGGCCTCCGGGTTGCTGCGCAGCATCAGCGGAAGGAAGCGCGCCTGCAGCCTCGACTGCAATTGGTCGATGGCCACAGCGAGCACGATCACCACGCCCTTGATGACGATCTGCCAGAACTCCGAGACACCCAGCATGACGAGGCCGTCGGCCAGCACGCCGATAACGAATGCGCCGATCAGCGAGCCTGCGACGGAGCCGCGGCCGCCCATCAGCGAGGTGCCCCCCAGCACTACTGCCGCAATGGCATTCAGTTCAAATGTCTCGCCCGTAGCCGGGTGCGCGGCCTCCAGTTGCGAGGCGATGATCAGACCGACAACTGCCGCGCAGAAAGCAGAGAACAGGTACGTGGCGATCTTCACCCGCGGAATGCGAATGCCGGCCAGGCGGGCGGCGCGTTCGTTGCCGCCCACCGCATACACATGGCGGCCGAAAGGCGTCTTCGCAGCGACAAACGCCGCCACGGCGAACAGGGCAAGCATCATCCAGACCGGCGCCGGAAGCCCGAGAAAGAAGCCCTGCCCGATGGAGGCGAAGCCAGTGTTGTGGCGGGCGGCCACGCCATCCAGGTTGGGAAACGTCTTGCCGTTCGAGGAGAGCAGAGCCGCGCCCCTGGCGATGTACAGCGTCCCCAGCGTCGCAATAAACGGCGCGACCCCCGCCCGCGCCACCAGCCATCCGTTCAGCAGGCCGACGCACAGGCAGAGCAGGATCGTTAGCACGATGACCAATGGCAATGGCGGAAAGTGCGTGACCCCGCCGATGGCCAATCCCTGCGTAAGCAGGTAGCCTGCCACCATCCCGGCGAGCCCGGCCACCGAACCGACGGAAAGATCGATGCCGCCCGTCAGCACAACGAAGGTCATGCCGATGGCCAGAATCGCCGAGATCGCCACGTGCTTGGCCAGGATCGAAAGATTGTTCGCCGTCAGAAAGCTCGGCGCCAGCACGGAGAACAGCACAAGCAGAAGAACAAGCACCAGGATGGCGCGTCCGCGCAGCAGCAGAAGAACCAGGCGTGCGGAGCTGCTGGCGAGGCGGTCGGAAGAACTGAGCGAGCGGGCGACGGAGTTCATGCGGAGGCACCTGCCTGGGGCGAACCGACGGACGAGAAAGCTACAGGGCTGGCGCTTGCGAACAGCGCTTCATCGGTCATCTCGGAACGCGTAAACTCGGCCGCGATGCGCCCCTGGCACAACACCAGCGCGCGGTCGGCAAGGGTGCGCGTTTCTTCGATCTCGGACGAGGTGAACAGAATCGATAAGCCAGCGCCGGCAAGTCTCCGCAGGATGCGGTAAATCTCGGCCTTGGCTCCGGCATCCACGCCACGTGTCGGTTCATCGAGCAGCAGGATGCGCGGCCTGGTCATCAGGCAGCGCGCGATCAGCACCTTCTGCTGATTGCCGCCCGAAAGCACGGTGACCGGCAGTTCAAGATCGCGCACCGCGATATTCAAATCGAGCACCAGTTGGCGCACCCGCGCAAGCTCCTCCTTGCGCGAAACAAACGCACCCGTTGAAGACGCCAGCGAGATGTTCTCGCGCACAGACAGCTCGGGAAACAATGCGTCGCGCTGGCGGTCTTCCGGCACCAGCACGATACCGGCGCGCATGGCTTCGGCCACGCTTGCAGGCGGAGCAGAAAGCGTGCCTGCCTCGATACCACCCGACGAAGCCTGCCGGCTGCCGGCAAGAACCTCGATCAGTTCCGTGCGCCCGGCGCCGAGCAGCCCGTAGATGCCCACAATCTCGCCCTGGCAAAGCTGGAACGAGATGCCTTCGAGCGCCACCTGCGCTGCCTCCGAACTGCTGGCCGCGCTTAGCGATAGGTCCCTCACCTTCAGAACCGGATCCGTGCGGCTGGGTAGGCGGTCGGCCAGATCCGCAGTATCGGCGCGGCCCGACATCCGCTCCACGATCCACTGCCGCGTCACCTCAGCGCGCGGCGCGTGGCCCACCACCTTGCCCGAGCGCAGCACGGTGAAGTAGTCGCCCAGGTGCATCAGCTCATGCAGGCGGTGCGAGATGTAAACGAGGGACACACCCGCGGCCTTCAACTCGGCGATCACCTCGAAGAGCGTCTCGGTCTCCACCACGGAGAGTGCGGAGGTGGGCTCGTCCAGGATGAGGATGCGTGCGCCATGCGCCAGCGCGCGCGCCAGCTCGACGATTTGACGCGCGCCCAGCGACAGTTGCCCTGCGGGCGTCTTCACGGCCAGCAGCTTGTGCAGGCGCGTGAGCGCGGCCACGGAGCGGCTATCCTCTTCGCTCCGGTCGACCATCGCGGCGCGCGTGAGTTCGCGCCCGGCGAAGATGTTTTCGCTCAGGTCCAGATTCGGCATTACCGAGAGCTCCTGGTGCACGATGGCGATGCCGTGCGCGGAAGCCTCGCGCGGGGAGCGCAGTTGGATAGGCTGGCCATCCAGCAGGATCGAGCCGGCGTCGGGTTGTTCCACGCCCGCGAGGATGCGCATCAGCGTGGACTTGCCCGCGCCGTTTTCACCGATGAGCACATTCACGGCGCCGCGATGGAGATCGAACGACACATCGTCGAGCGCCAGGGTGCCGCCGTAGCGCCGCGTGATACCGCGCGCTTCGAGGAGGTTGCCGGGCGCGCTCAAGGCCGTCCCTCCGCAGGTGCGAGCCGCGCCTGCGCCACTGCGTTCTGCCAGCTGCGGTACGCGCCTTCGCTCAGGTGTTGTGCGTCCGCAGGCAGAAACCGCGTCGCTCCACTTGCAGGCGTTTCAAGGAGCATCCGTCAGCGGCCACCAGCCTAGTGTCACTCCTCCGAGCCGCGCCGCACCCAGCGCGGAGAGCTCTTCGTGTTCGGCACGAACGAGAGGCCGGCGGATCAGATCTGTTTGCAGCTGCATCAGCGTGTCGTTGCGCGTGGCGCCGCCGTCGACGTGCAGCTCCAGGACGCGCACACCGGACTCCCGCTCCATCGCGAACAGCACATCGGCCACCTGGAAGGCGATGGCATCGAGCGCGGCGCGGGCAAGATGCGCCGCACGATGGGTCGTCCCGAGGTTGGCAATCAGGCCGCGTGCGTGCGTGTCCCAGTACGGAGCTCCCAGCCCAACCATCGCGGGCACGAAGCGTAGCCCGGCTGCATCGGCCACGGTGTTGGCGAGCGCTACCGTGTCTTCCACGGGCCGGCGAAAACCGAAGAACTCGCCCACCCACTGCACCGCAGAGCCGGTCATGGCGATGTTGCCTTCGAGCGCAAAGCGCGGTCCGTCGGCGTCCGACCAGGCGATGGTGCGTGCCAGCGAAGCGGAATCCTCCGGCAGGCGCTCGGTCAACATCATCAGCGATGACCCTGTTCCGTAGGTCGCCTTCACAGAGCCCGGCGTCAGGCCTCCATGGCCCACCAGCGCGGCATGGGAGTCGCCGATCATCGCGACCACCGGGACACCTTCCAGGGCAGCGATCGCGGAGCAGGTTGCGAAGTGGGACGCCGAAGGCTGAACGGCCGGAAGAGCTTTACGCGGTATGTCGAACAGCGCCAGCAACGAGTCGCTCCAGGCGAGATCCCGCAGCGAGTAAAGCCCCGTGCGCGAAGCGTTGGTGTGATCCGTGGCATGCACCCCGCCGCGCGAAAGGTTGTTGAGCAGCCACGCGTCCACATTGCCGAGCAGCACCTCACCGCGTTCGATCTCATCGCGGACCGCGGGATCATGCTCGAGCAGCCACATCCATTTGCCCGCCGAATTGAGCGGATCGACGGGAAGCCCCGTGATGCTGCGCATCTCGGCGTGGTGGGATGACATCCGCTCGCAGATCGCCTGCGATCGCCGGCACTGCCAGGAAATGGCATTTCCTACGGGCCGCGGCTCAGCTCCCGCGCGCCAGGCGAGCGCCGTCTCGCGCTGGTTGGAGAGAGCGATCCCCGCAACCCGCAAACCTTCTTTGCCCGCCCAGGCAGCGCACCGCTCGCTTGCCTCCACCACAGAGCTCCACAGCAGCATCGGGTCCTGCTCTACAAAACCTGCCTGCAGCGAAAGCACACTGACCGGCACGGCGGTGCGGAAGACCGGTGTGCCCGTGCGATCGACCAGCAGCGCCTTCGTGTTGGTCGTGCCCTGGTCAAGCGCGAGGATGACTTCGGCCGCCATATCCTTATGCGTCCCCCAGCAATTCGAGCGCCGCTGCCGTGATGCCCGCAGCGGTCAGTCCGAAGTGCTCCAGCAGGAACGGCGCGGAGCCCGTCGGCGCAAAGACATCGGGCAAGCCCAGGATGCGCATTGGCGCAGGGTGCTCGAGCGCCAGGATCTCGGCCACCGCGCCACCCAAACCGCCAGCGCGGAATCCTTCTTCCGCCGTCACGATGCCGCGGGTGGTGCTTGCAGCATCGAGAATCGCAGCGCGATCGATCGGCTTGATGCTGCTCATGTTGAGCACGCGTGCGGAGATTCCCCGGGCCTTCAGCGCGCCTGCGGCCTCCATCGCCCGCGCCACCAGCACGCCATTCGCCATCAGCGTGATGTCGTCCCCCGCGTGCAGCACGGCCGCCTTTCCCAGCTCGAAGCCGCAATCGTCGGGAAAGAGCTTCGGGACCGGCATGCGCGAGATGCGCAGGAACATCGGCCCAACATGTTGCCGCGAGAACCGCATCACAGCCGCCGTCTCCGCCGGATCCGCCGGAACGATGACCGCGAGGTTCGGAATCACGCGTGTCCAGGCCACATCCTCGACGCTGTGATGCGTCGGGCCAAGCTCTCCATACGCCATCCCGGAGCTCATCCCGCAGATCTTGACGTTCGACTTCGAATAGCCGAGATCGACCTTCACCTGCTCCATCGCACGCGCGGTCAGGAAACAGGACGCCCCGCAGACATACGGCACCATGCCACTGTTCGCCAGCCCGGCGCCCACGCCGACCATGTTCTGCTCGGCGATGCCGACGTTGATGAACCGCTCCGGATAAAGCGTCTGAAAGCGCTTGAGCTTGGTGGACGAGACGCTGTCCGCGACCACAGCGCACACGCGCGGGTCCTCGGCCGCAAGCGCTTCAAGCGTCGTCGAATACGCGTCGCGGCAATCGAAGAGTTCTCCTGCGGCCGCGTTCAAAGCTCCACCTCGGTATCGAACCGGTCCGCAAGCCCGAGTTCCGCGGCGGCGATCTCCAATTGCTCGAGCGTCGGCACGCCATGGTGCCAAGCCGGAATGTTCTCGCCAAAGGAGATACCCTTCGCCTTCACCGTGCGCGCGATGATGCAGCTCGGCTTGCCGGTCTCGAACGGAACCCGGGAGAAGCTCTCATAGAGCGTCTGGTGATCGTGCCCATCCACTTCCGCGACCGCGAAGCCGAACGCCCGGAAGCGCTCCGCCAGCGGCTCCATGCGGATGGTGTTCTCGGTGAAGTCGCCCTGCTGGATGCGGTTGCGATCGACGATCAGCACCAGGTTGTCGAGGCCATACTGACTCGCCGTCATCGCCGCCTCCCAGTTTGAGCCCTCCTGCAATTCGCCATCTCCGGTCAGTACAAAGGTGCGCCAGCTCTCCTTGCGCATGCGTGCTCCCAGCGCGCATCCAGCCGCGATCGGAAACCCGTGCCCGAGTGGTCCGGTGTTGGCTTCCATGCCCGGGAGCTTGTTGCGATCCGGATGCCCATTCAGCATGGAGAGCGGCTCCATAAACGTCATCAGCTTCTCTCGCGGAAAGAAACCACGCGCTGCCAGGACCGAGTAAAACGCGCCGGAGCAGTGGCCCTTCGACATGATGAAGCGGTCGCGCTGCGGCCACTCCGGGCGCGCCGGGTCCACCTTCAGGATGCCGCCCAGATAGAGCGTCGCCAGAATGTCGGAGGCTGACAGATCGCCGCCCGTGTGCCCCAGCGACGAGTGATGCGTCATCGTCATCGCGCTCATCCGCAACTGGTTGGCTTGCCGACGCAAACGTGCGTAGTCGGGGGCGGCGGCCAATGTGGAAGCCATGGTGGCGGGGCTGGTAGGCAAGCGCAAGCTCCTGTCGTCCGAGTGACGGGGATGGAACGCAATCGAATCCTATGGAGCTTCAGCCGCAACTGTCAACTCAAACCCTTGCTGCATATTTATGCTAAATTGCGCACATGCCGGGTTGCAGGGTGGAAACGCTCGGAAAGGAGGCAAATGGCGCGAGCGGATGAAGTTCGTCTGATGACCAAGATCGCGAGAATGTACTACAGCCAGGGCATCCGCCAGCAGGACATCACGGAGCGGCTGAACATTCACCAGTCCACAATCTCGCGGCTGCTCAAGAAGGCGCGTGCGGCGAACATCGTGCGCATCAGCGTAGCCGTGCCCGAGGGAATCTTCTCCGAACTGGAAGAGGGCCTGGAAGCCCGCTACAACCTAAAGGAAGTGGTCGTGGTGGACACTCTGGATGATGACGAAGAACGCTCCGTGCGCGATCTCGGCGCCGCTACAGCCTTCTTCGTCGAAACCAGCATCAAGCCCGGGATGGTGGTCGGCATCTCTTCCTGGAGCCGGTCGCTGATGGCCATGATGGGCTCGCTGCACCAAAGCGAAATCGGCAAGGGAGGCAAGGTCATCCAGATTCTCGGCGGGGTGGGCAGTCCTGCCACGCAGTTCACGGCGACGCAGCTGGTACGCGATCTCGCCGCACGCATCGGAGCGACTCCCATCATGCTGCAGGCGCCCGGCATCGTCGCTTCGGTGCAGACCAAGCGCATCCTGGAGCAGGATCCGGTGGTGATGGAGGCGTCGGCATTGTTCGGCAAGGTGGACGTTGCGTTGGTGGGCATCGGCTCCATGACGCCTTCTCCGCTGCTCGCCAACAGCGGCAATGTGTTCTCGCCGAAGGAACGCAGGATGCTTGCCGCTTCGGAGGCGGTGGGCGATATTTGCCTGCGGTTTTTCGACCGCGACGGAAAGCCGGTGGAGTCGCCCCTGCAGGACCGGGTGATCGGGATCGAGCTCGGGGTTCTGAAGAAGGCCGCTCGCGTGGTCGGTATCGCCGGCGGACGATCAAAGCGCGCCGCCATTCGTGGAGCGCTGCGTGGCGGGTGGATCAATGTTCTTATTACCGATCGGCAGACAGCCGAGTTTCTTCTGAAAGACCGCGGTCGTTGAGACGTAGAGAGACCGCCCGCCCCCACAGCAGGACCTTGCAGGCCAGCGGCTGTTATCGTTCCACTCAGGAGCTTACCGTGCCGCACACGATCGATCGCCGGTCTTTTCTGAAGCAGAGCGCGGGTGCGCTCGTTGCGTTCCATGCCATGCCGGAGGCTCGAGCTGGCGCCCCTGAATTCCACACGGCAAACACACGCTGGCAGGCGGCCTATGACTCCGCGCTGACCGTTCTCGCCGGCAACGTGCAGGTAATGCCGCATTATCGACAAGCCCGTGCTCATCGAGGGCTCCGTCTACCGCGGCATCTGGATGGAGTGCGGCCCGCAGGAGTCGCTCGTCTACCGCAAGTTTCCGCCCCGACGTCGCCCGCAACAGCCACATGACGTTCTTTGCGCTGCAGAAGCCGGACGGCCAACTCCCTGCCAACAACAAGACTGACCGAGACCGGCTTCGGCCAGATCCAGATGGTCGTCCCCATCGCCGCCACCGCCTGGGAACTCGCCCGCGCCACCGGCGACGATGAACTGCTGCGCGCACGCCTACAAGCGCCTGCATCGCGCTGGGACGCCTGGCTGATGCAGTTACCGCAACACCCGCGGCACCGGCCTCGTCGAAGGCTTCTGCACCTACGACACCGGCAATGACAACAGCCCGCGCTTGGCCGGCATCCCCAACCAATGCCCCGACAAGGACGCGAAGCAAGGTCCCGCCGTCGCCCGGCATGCCGCGCCTCTGCCCCGACCTTTCGGCGACGGTCTACGGCGCAGCGCATCGCGCTCGCAGCCATGGCAAGGGCCCTGGGCAAGCCTGCCGAAGCCGACCGCTGGCAGCGAGAGCGCGGAGAAGATCCGCGCAGCTCATCATCGAAAAAGCTCTACGTCCCCGAGGACGCGGCCTTCTACGACCTCGACGCGCAGAACAAGTTCGTCAAAATCGCTGCTGCGACATCATCACCCGCATGCTGCAGCGAGCATGTCGACCTGACCAGAAGCTCTTCGACGAGCTCTGGACGCGCCAGATTCACAATCCGAAAGCCTTCTGGGCGCCGTATCCTCTGCCGTCCGTCGCGCATGGACGACCCGCTATTCGTCCGCCCCATCCCGCGCAACTCCTGGGGCGGCGCCGCGCAGGCCCTCACCGCTCTGCGGCGCCGCGCTGGTTCGATCACTACGGCCGCGCCGCCGAGTTCTGCTACATGATGGACGCGCTGGTGCGACGCCATCCAGCGCGATGTTGCGCATCACGGCCCCGGCTTCCGCCAGCAGATGGATCCGCTGACTGGCGACTTCTCCCAGGCCGACGCCGCCGGCTACTCACCCTGCGCGCTGGTCATGCTGGATTACACCTGGCGTCTCGCCGGCATCGTCGAGGATGCGGACACGCTGCAGTGGAATGTCCGGCCAGGACATTCCGCCGCGCAATCGGCCACCTTCCGCATGCGTACCGATGCAGGCCGCGACGCAACCCTGCGCTACGACGCAACCGGCGCCGAGATTACCTTCGCAGGCAAGCCTCTTGCCCGCCTCGAAGGCATCGCCCGCCTCGTCACCGACAAAGCCGGCAAACCGGTCGAACTCCTCGGCATCTCCGAATCCCCGCAGACCATCGCCCTCAAGCTCCCGGGCCAAAAGCCGCAACAGGTGAGACTCGCCGCGAACCAGCGCGTCGCACTCCCGCCAATGCGGCTCTGAACTCTTTGCTCAAGACTCTCCACTCGAAAGTCATGGATCCGAGAGGGCAGCGGAGAAACCGCCATGCGAGCGCTCTACGTCACGGGCGAGGGATTGAACAGCGCGATATCGTTGTGCAGGCCGAGCTTCTCCGCGCAGGTCTCCTCGCGGCCGCTGGCGACGTCGAGGATCATCTGGAAGATCTGCGTGCCGACCTCTTCGATCGTGGCGTCGCCGGTGGCGATCGTGCCGGCGTCGATGTCGATCAGGTCCGACCAGCGCTCGGCCAGCGAGGTGCGTGAAGCGACCTTGATGACCGGCACCATCGCGAGGCCGTAGGGCGTGCCGCGGCCGGTGGTGAAGACGTGCATGTTCATCGCGGCGGCAAGCTGCAGCGTGCCGCAGATGAAGTCGCTGGCGGGCGTGGCGGCGAAGATCAGGCCCTTGCGTCGTCACGCGTTCGCCGGGACCGATGACGCCCGCGATGGCGCTGGTGCCGGCTTTGGCGATGGAGCCGAGCGCCTTCTCGACGATGTTGGTCAGCCCGCCGCGCTTGTTGCCGGGGCTGGTGTTGGCGCTGCGGTCGACCGCGCCGCGGCCGAGGTATTCGTCGTACCAGGCCATCTCGCGGACGAGATCGCGCGCGACGTCCTCGTTCGCCGCGCGCGCGGTCAGCAGGTGAATCGCGTCGCGGACCTCCGTGACCTCGGAGAACATGACCGTGGCGCCGGCGCGGACGAGCAGGTCCGCCGCATAGCCGACGGCGGGGTTTGCGGTGACGCCGGAGAAGGCATCGCTGCCGCCGCACTGCAGGCCGACGACGAGGTCCGACGCGGGCCGAGTCACGCGCCGGCGCTTGTTCAGCTGCTCCAGGCGCTGCTCGGCCATCTCCATGATGGCCGCGACCATGTCGCCGAAGCTGTGGTGCTCCTCGTCCTGCAGGCGCACGATGTAGGGCGTTGCGTTCAGGATCGGCAGCGTGTTCGAGGGCAGCAGCCGCGACGGCTGCAGCTTTTCGCAGCCGAGGCTGACGACCATCGGCGCGCCGCCGAGGTTGGGATTCAGGCGAGGTTGCGCAGGGTGCGGATGGGGATTTCGGCGCCGGGCGCCTCGATGGCGATGCCGCAGCCGTAGTTGTGGGTGAGCGCGATGACGTCGTCGACGTTGGGGTAGCGCGGCAGCAGCTCGCGCCTTGATGCGCTTGACCGCGATAGTCGACCGTCGCCGCGACGCATTGCACGGTGGTGGTGATGCCGAGGATGTTCTTGGTGCCGACGGAGCCGTCGTCATTGAGGAAGCCCTCGAAGGTGTAGCCGTCGAGCGGAGGCAGCGGCTCAGGCGTCGCGGTGGCGAGCGGGAGGTGGTCGAGCGAGGGCGCTGCGGGCATGCGCATGCGCTCTTCGTGCACCCAGCTTCCGCGGGGGATGTCGCCTTCGGCGTAGCCGATGACGGAGCCGTAGCGAAGGATGGGCTCACCCGCGGCGATGTCGACCAGCGCGACCTTGTGGGCTTCCGGGACGTTCTCGGCGAGGAAGAGGCCGCTGTCGAGGCGGGTGCCCGCGGGCAGTCCGCCCTCGTTGACGACGATGGCGACGTTGTCGCGCGGATGCACCTGGATGGAGAGCGGACGGAGAAGGCTTTGGGTCGACATGGATTCAGGTCCGCGCCTGCGGATTTCCTTTGAGAGCCATTGTAGAGGTTGGGAAACGAGGGGAGATCGAGGTGTACCCCCTCCCCCCTACTTTGATCGTAAATTCCGGAAAACAAATGGTTTAGATTCGGACCTTGGGTATAGGCGGGATGCACCCTTTTTGAGGCACCGACTTTTGCAGACCGGCTTCAGGGGCGGAGTTCGAGGCGGCGGATCTCGCCGACGACGAGGAGGTAGCTGAAGATCGCGATGAGTGCGGCGGCTCCGACGAAGATGAGGGCGCCGTTGAAGGAGCCGGATCTTCTTGGACCATGTAGCCGATGATGATGGGCGTGGTGATGCCGGCGATGTTGCCGAAGAGGTTGAAGAGGCCGCCGTTGACGCCGATGAGTTCGCGCGGCGAGGTGTCGGCGATGACGGTCCAGCCGAGCGCGCCGAAGCCTTTGCCGAAGAAGGCGAGCGACATGAGGACCATCATGACGGACTGGGCGTTGAGTGTAGTTGCAGGCGATCATGGTCACCGAAAGCAGCATGCCGGCGATGATGGGCAGCTTGCGCGCGAAGGTGAGGGAGAAGCCGCGACGGAGCAGGAGGTCGGAGCAGACGCCGCCGAGCACGCCGCCGAGGGAGCCGCACAGCGCAGGCAGCGCGGCGGCCGAAGCCGCCCTTCAGGATGGACATATGCCGCGCCTGCACCAGGTAGACCGGGAACCAGGTGATGAAGAACCAGGTGAGGGTGTTGATGCAGAACTGGCCGATGTAGATGCCGACCAGCATGCGTTCGGAGAGCAGGCGGGAGACGGCGTCCAGGTGAGCGGATGTGCTGGATGCGGGCGCGGTCGAGGTTGACGAGGCCGCCGCCGCGCTCGATGAGTCGATTTCGGCCGGGGAGATGAGGGGGTGGTCGTTGACGTTGAAGACGAGGCGCCACCAGGCGAAGGCGAGCGAGACTCCGAAGAGGCCCATGAACCAGAAGCAGCTGCGCCAGCCGAAGCGTGAGTGAGCCAGCCGAAGAGCGGGGCGAAGGCGACCAGCGCGAAGTACTGCGAGGCGTTGAAGATGGCGGAGGCGCTGCCGCGTTCGGCGGTGGGGAACCAGGCGGCCACGATGCGTCCGTTGCCGGGGAAGATCGGCGCCTGGGCGAGGCCGGAGAAGAGCCGGAGGACGAAGATGCGATCCGAAGACCATGCCGACCGGCAGGTAGCCGGCGAAGCCGATGAGGAAGGCGAAGACGGTCCAGCGCGATGATGCCATGCCGTAGACGCGCTTGGAGCCGAAGCGATCGAGCAGGCCGCCGGAGGGAAGCTGGCCGAGGACGTAGGCCCAGCCGAAGCCGGAGAGCAGATAGCCGAGCTTGACGGCGTCGATGGAAAGCAGCTTTTGCATGGCGGGGCCGGCGATGGAGAGTGCGACGCGGTCGCCGTAGCTGAAGCAGCTGGCGACGAAGAGCATGGCGACGATGAGGTAGCGGACGTGGGTGGGGGACCGGGTGGGGCGGCGGCATGTAAGGTGTCGGGTCGTTCTGCGTTCTGCGTTCCCGTTGTCCGTTCTCCGTGGCTGTCAGTCGGCCGGTTAGGAGCCTGGGGCAGTGGGATCTTGGCCGCTCGCTGGCTCGGCGGGCACGGGTTTGTGCACGGCGCGGGAACTCCAGCGAGAACGGTCGGCCGATCAGAGCGTCCGTCAGCTCGGCGCGTCTGGTGGCCGTCGAGGTCGAGATCGGTGAGCGGCGTGCGGACCGGGCCGGCGTCGCGGCCGACGGCGCTCATGCCGGCCTTGACGATGGAGACGGCGTAGCCTTTGCGCGGTTGCGGATCTCGATGTAGGGGAGCACGAAGTCGCGCAGTTGCTTGAAGACTTCCGCGTGGTCGCGGCGGCGGACGGCGGCGTAGAAGTCCTGCGCGAAGTCGGGCAGGAAGTTGAAGATCGCGGAGGAGTAGGTCGTGACGCCCATCTCGAGGTAGGGCAGGGCGAAGGTCTCGGCGGTGGGCAGGCCGCCGATGTAGGTGAGGCGGTCGCCGAGGCGGGCGTAGATGCGGGTCATCAGTTCGATGTCGCCGACGCCGTCCTTGAAGCCGACGAGGTTGGGGCAGCGGTCGCAGAGGCGTGGCGAGCGTGGACTCGTTCAGGATGGCGTTGTCGCGGTTGTAGAAGATGACGCCGAGGGTGGTGGACTGCGCAGACGGCTTCGACGTGGGCGGCGAGGCCGGCCTGCTCGGCGTTGACGAGGTAGGGCGGCAGCAGCAGGATGCCGTCGGCGCCGGCGGCTTCGGCGGCACTGGGCGAACTCGCTTGGCGATGGCGGTGCCGTAGCCGCAGCCGGCGACGACGGGAACGCGGCCGGCGGTCTCCTCGACCGCGGCGGTGACGACCTGCGGCGAACTCGTCGAGGGTAAGCGAGAAGAACTCGCCGGTGCCGCCGGCGGCGAAGAGGCCCGCGGGTTTGTGCTCGAGCAGCCAGGCAATGTGCTGGCGATACGGCTGGACGTCGAAGGCGGCGTCCTGCGTGAAATGCGTGACCGGGAACGAAAGCAGGCCGGCGCCGATCTGCTGGGCGAATTCCTGCGGCGACATCGAGCTCATGGAGGTCCTTTGCAGAGGATGCGGAGTACTGGGGAAGAGTATAGAGCGCGGCGTGGGGCTGACAAGAGTGGGGATTGTGCGAGGTTACGGCGGGAGCGCCGGAGAAGATCGGGAGATTCGGCTTCATCAGAACGGGGACGCGGAGGGGGAAGCTTACTAGTCACCGCCGGTAATGGTTAGTCGCGAGTACGGAAGCGGCATGCGAAATACCTGTCGGGGTGATTGTTCGCCCTAATGGGGAGCTTTACTTTGAAGAGGCTGATGTCGCCGGAGCGGACGACAGCGGCACCTTCAAAGCCGGGCCAGGCTCTGAACCTGTGGATCTGTATGACCCGGGCCAGGATCATACGGATCTGCAATCGGAGAGGATCCGGCGAGCGGGGCGCAACCGATGCTATCGCGGAGATGGCAGCGGAATCAGCAGTTGCAGTATTTTTCACTGGCACCAGAATCACCTGGGGCAGTTTGACTTGGGTGCCAGGGTGGCGCTGTCGGGACAACCCGGACAGCGCCATCTTTTTGCGTTATGGGGATGTCGCGTTGCGGAGGGAAGCGCAGGCGCGCTTCGCCTGCCGCCGTGGGGCGGAAGGCGTCACGCGAGAGCTGTTCCGATTCGGATGGGTGGATTTGGAGTTCGTGTGCCGCGGTTCAGGCCTGGAGGGCCGGCTGCGGGACGAAGGTGGTCTGCGGCCGGGACAGGTTTGCGGAACGCCAGCGCGGGGGGCATGCTGCGGACCAGCATGCCTTCGTGCACCAGGGCAAGCGCGGCGACGCAGCGCGCGTCGAGTTTATGCGGCGCCAGGCGTCCATAATGAGCATCGCCTCGGCGTGCGGGACGGCGGCGCGATAGGGACGGCCTTCGGTGATGGCCTGGTAGACGTCGGCCACGGCGACAATGCGGGCTTCCAGGCTGAGCTCCGAGGCGACCAGACCCTGGGGATAGCCGGTGCCATCGAGCTTCTCGTGGTGAGCGCCGGCGACCTGCGCGATTTCGGCGAAGGGCTCGATGCGTTCGAGAATCTCGCGGGTGAGGCGGGGGTGCTGGACGACGGCATCCCATTCTTCGCCGCTGAGGTTGGTGTCCTTGTCAAGGATGGTGTTGGAGATGGCGAGTTTGCCGAGATCGTGCAGCAGGGCCGCGCGGCGGACCAGCTGGACAGCGGTCCGGGGCGAGGCGCATCACCTTGGCGAGCGCGGTGGCGACTTCGGCGACTCCGACCGAGTGGCGGTAGGTGAAGGGGCTCTTGGCGTCGACGACCGCGGCGAACGCCTCGCAGATGCGGTCGATCTGCTCAGGGCGGACGACATCGGTGTGGTCGGGCTCAAGCTCGAGGACGATGCGGCGCGCGGACTCGGGGCCGTCGGAGTGAAGGCATCCGGTCCAGAGCGAACCTTCGCGGTTGAGTTTGCAGACGACGCTGACCAGTTCGGGGTCGAACCAGCGTCCGCTGCGCTCGCGCAGGACGGCAATGGCCTGGGCTGGCGTGCGCTCGGAGGCGAAGACGTCAAGGTGCTGGGCGATGGCGAGGATGCGCGCCATGAGCGGGATGGCCTTGCCTTTGAGGCGAAGGGGGTAGCCGGAGCCGTCCCAGTGCTCGTCGAGAGCATGGATAGCTTCGGCGGTGCGGGGGGCGAGGCCGAGCTTTTTGACGATTTCGGCTCCACGTTCGCAGCGCATGGTGATCATTTCCGCGTTATTGCGGTGCTGGGTCAAGGCGATGCGGCCGATGCGGCCAACGCGGCGCAGCGCAGAGGCCTTGGGCAGCACCTGCTTCCAGAGAAGGCGGAGGGCAGCTTGCGTGGGATGCCAGGGGCGGGTCCAGTCTTCGAGCTTGACGCCATTCTTGACGGCGCGGTCGTCGCCTCCGACGATCTGGCACATGCGGGCGGCGTTGCTGCTGCAGCCGACGTCTTTAAGCAGGAGGGCGTGATACAGCGGCGCGAGGTGCTGAGCCGGGAGATCGATCGCATGGGCGATTCGCATGCCCAGGATGCAGCTGCGGACGGAGTGGCCGGACACCGCCCCTTCGGTGAGGTCGATGGCGAAAGAGAGCGCCGAGATGATGGCGGAAAAGGAGATGGATTTCCCAAAGCGGGAAGAGGCGGCATCCTGCACGGTATATGGGGCGGCGGAGATGGGGGATGTGGCCATAGAACTCAACGACTCCGAAGAAATGGGGCCCGAAAACAACGTGCGCTGGCTGACGCCGATCAACACGCTAAGACAGATATTAGTGCCGTTCCGGGACATAATTCGACACTCGTTACTAAAATGGTTCCAAAGTTGCACCGATGACCAAACCTGGGGAGAGATGGTGAATTTTTCGATTCTGTCAAGGTTATCGGCGTCCCTGCATCCGACCTTTAGGCTGTGACGTAGTCTTATGGATGGCGGTGCGCGTCGGCCGCAGGAGAACCAAGCGATGCTGCTGCGCAAGACACATCTTTCCGGCGAAAACATTCCTTCTTCCGAAATTACGCCGCTTTCGGTCTTCCGCACCGGACGGCCGGAACCGGGAATGGACAGGCGGCGCTTCCTGGCGAAGGCGGGTGCTGGCGCTGGCGGGCGGGGCGGCGTTCGGGCTGATGCCGCGGCAGGCGTTGGGGCGGAGCCGCTGAAGACGGTCCCGGGCAAGTTCCAGGCGACCGACACGCAGACGCCGTTCGCAGAAGGCGACGAGCTACAACAACTTTTACGAGTTTGGCATGACAAGGACGAGCCGGCGAAGAATGCGCACACGCTGAAGACGCGGCCGTGGACGGTGCAGGTGAGGGGCTGGTGAAGAAGCCGCAGACGGTCGATATCGACGACCTGATGGCACTACCGGCCGATGGAGAGCCGGTGTATCGGTTCCGCTGCGTGGAGGCCTGGTCGATGGTGATTCCGTGGGACGGGTATTCGCTGTCGGAGTTCATCAAGTTCTGCGAGCCGCTGCCGAGCGCGAAGTATGTGCAGTTCATTTCGCTGCCTGGACCGAAGCAGATGCCGGAGCTGCCGGAGCGGGATTCGACTGGCCGTATTCGGAAGGGCTGCGGATGGATGAGGCGATGCATCCGCTGACGCTGCTGACGTTCGGCTGCTATGGGCAGACGCTGGCGAACCAGCAGGGGCGCCGGTGCGGGTGATCGTGCCGTGGAAGTATGGGTTCAAGTCGGCGAAGTCGATTGTGAAGATTAACTTTGTGGACAAGCAGCCGACGACGCTGTGGAACGAGTTGAATCCCGGGCGAGTATGGGTTTTATTCGAATGTGAATCCGAAGGTGGATCATCCGCGTGGTCGCAGGCGCATGAGCGGCGGATCGACGCGAAGCCTGTTTCCGCAGAGCATGCGAGACGCAGATGTTCAATGGGTACGGGGACCAGGTGGCGGTCTGTACAGCGGGATGGATTTGAAGAAGAATTACTAGGCAGTTCTACTGTTCGGGACTACGAGATCTGGCTGCGCAGTGACCCGTAGCGGCTCAAGCTGAGATTCGGATGAGCATGAGCTGAGAAGGACGAGTAGACTGAGACGATGCCGATCGCGCGATTCCGTATGTGAAGGTGCTGGTGCACCTGCTTTGCCTGGCGCCGTTTCTGCTGCTGTTGCGAGCGTTATCGCTCGGGGCGCTGGCGCTTGAGGCCGATCCGGTTGCGTCTGTCACGCACTTTACGGGGGACTGGGCGCTGTGGCTGCTGCTGGTCTCGCTGGCGGTGACGCCGGTGCGGCGGCTGCATCCGACGCTTTCGAATTTGATCCGGTTTCGGCGGATGCTGGGGCTGTATGCGTTCTTTTATGCGACGCTGCACCTGGCGACGTATGTGTTTCTGTTTTCCGGCTATGACGTGCCGAGCGGCATGGGCGGGCGTTGCGCGCCGGGCACCTGGCGAGTTGTGGAAGCAGTGGATGACGGTGTGGCCGAGCGTGCTGGACGACCTGCAGAAGCGGCGGTTTATCCAGGTGGGGCTGTTCGCGTGGGTGATTCTGCTGGCGCTGGCGGTGACGTCTCCGCACGCCATGCTGCGGGGGATGGGCGGGAAGAACTGGCAGCGGCTGCACCGGCTGGTGTATGTGGCGGCGATCGCGGCGGTGCGTTCACTACTGGTGGCTGGTGAAGGTGGGGGTGCGCACGCCGTGGAAGGATACGGCGGTGCTGACGGTGCTGCTGCTGGCGCGGGTGGTGTGGAGTGTGCTGAAGCAGCGCCGCAAACCGGCGGCTGCGGTACGTCCGGTCGCGGTAACAGCCGGCCTGAGCGCGGCTTGGATTGCGCGCAACTTCCGCGCTGGACAGAGGTCTGAACTGAAGAGAGGTCGATCTATGCGTGTCTTTTCGCGTACCCTGACCCTCGCCACGTTAGCGGCCCTTCGCCATGCTGCTGGCGGCGCAGACGCCCGCGGAGGCCCGCGCGCAGGATCGAGCAGGGGCCGATGCCGACGCAGAAGGCGACGGCGCAGATCAAGCTCCCGGCGGCGAAGATTCCGCCGCGCCGAGCCGCTGAGCGAACGGGAGCGGGCGGTGCAGATGCTGGACCGCTTTACCTTTGGGCCGCGGCCGGGTGATGTCGACCGCGTGCTGGCGCAGGGGCGCGGACAAGTGGCTCGAGCAGCAGCTGAAGCCGGAGACGATCAAGGATGGCGCACTGGAGAAGCGGCTGGATGATTTTCCGACGCTGAAGCTTGTCGCCGGAGCAGGCGCTGACGATGTTTCCGGACCGCGGCGATGGTGCGAGCAGGTGGCGGACGGCAAGCGGCCGTATCCGGCGGACATCCGCTGCTGCAGGCGTGTACGAGGTGCAGGTGTACAAGCTGCAGGCGGAGCAGTGACAGACCAGGAAGCAGCGGAGCGCGCGAGCAGCCGCAGCTCCGAGCCGACCGACGCGGAGAAGGCCGCGCAGAAGAAAGGCGGACCAGGCGACGGCGGCGCGGATTGCCGGGCGAGCTGTTTGCGCTGCCGAAGAACAGACGGATGGCGGCGTTGATCGCGATGCCGGTGGAGGACCGGATTGCGTTCGCGAACAACGCTGCCGGCGACCAGCGGAACGCTGTTTGGCGGACTTCACGCCGCGCGAGCGCGAGACGTTCTACGCGATGCAGGGCGGGGTGGGCTCGCAGCTACCGGATTGGCGATGAGCTGGCGCAGGCGCGCGTGCTGCGCGACGTGCTGAGCGAGCGGCAGTTGCAGGAGGTGATGACGGACTTCTGGTTCAACCACTTCAACGTCTATATCGGCGAAGGATTCCGACCAGTGGTACACGACGAGCTATGAGCGCGATGTGATCCGGCAAGCATGCGCTGGGGAAGTTCCGCGACCTGCTGCTGGCGACGGCGCAGTCGCCGGCGATGATGGTGTATCTGGATAACTGGCTTTCGATCGGGCCGGACTCGCTGGCGAATGGGGTGAACCCGGAGAACCCGAACGTCGAAGCAGGGCAACAAGGGGCTGAATGAGAACTACGGCCGCGAGGTGATGGAGCTGCACACGGTGGGCGTGAACGGCGGCTACTACGCAGGCGGATGTGACGGCGCTTTCGGCGATCCTGACGGGGTGGGGCGTGGATCGGCCGAACCAGGGCGGGCGGTTTCATGTTCGATCCGAAGCGGCATGAGCCGGGGACGAAGGAGTGGTTCGGGTACACGATCGATGAGGACAGGGCAAGGTGTGAGCGGGACTGCGCTGCCGGCGGCCGGTGGCTGCGGCGATCGCGAGTGCGAACGGTGCCGGACGGGCATGAAGCAGGGGGTTGGCGGCGCTGAATATGCTGGCGGCGGTCGCCGCAGACGGCGCACTTCATCTCGCTACCTGATGGCGCAGCGGTTTGTGGCGGACGAGCCGCCGCCGGCGCTGGTGGACCGGATGGCGAAGACGTTACCTGGCGAGCGGATGGCGACATCAAGGCGGTGCTGCGGACGCTGGTGCAGTCGCCGGAGTTCAACTCGCAGCAGTACTTCCGCAACAAGGTGAAGACGCCGGATGGAGTTTGTGGCGTCGGCGTTCCGCGCGACGGCGACCGACCCGCAGAATCCGGGCGCGCTGGTGGACATGCTGGCGAACCAGTTGGGCATGCCGCTGTACCAGCGCGCTGCCGCCGACGGGGTACTACATCACGGCGGACCAGTGGATGAACTACGCAGGCGCTGGTGGACCGGCTGAACTTTGCGTATCAGCTGACGAACAACAAGTTTGCGAACCAGAAGTTCGACTGCGCCGAAGCTGCTGGCGTTGAGGCTGATGTGCGAATCGCGACAGCAACATGGCGCTCCTGCAGAGTCGGAACTGCGAAGGCGCGCGCCATGGATGTGTCTACGGCGTCAGCCACGCCCGCGCCGGCGTTCGGGCCGGATGTGGCGCTGCATGTGCTGGAAGGAAGCCTGATCGGGGGCGAGATCTCGCCGGGAACTTCCACATTTATCCACACGCAGATGGCGCAGCAGCCGGCAAGCAATCCTACGGACACGCTGAACCTCTTGACAGCGCTGCTGCTGGGGAGCCCGGAGTTCCAACTCCACTGAGGGGAATTGCATCTGATGGAGCTTGCCCGTGGAGCGCAGGGGGACATGCCCGAAACAGCCGACGATCTGAAGCATGCGAGCCTCGAAGACAGGGGCGATCCGCTTGCGCTGTTTGACCAGTGGCTGGCAGAGGCGGGACGGTTCGAGATCAACGATCCGAACGCGATGTCGTTGGCGACGGCGACGCCGGATGGCGTGCCGTCGGTGAGGATCGTGCTGCTGAAGCAGCGCGACGAACGTGGCTTTTCGTTCTTTACCAACGGCGAGAGTCGCAAGGGCGGGGAACTGCGCGCGAATCAGCATGCGGCGCTTTGCTTTCACTGGAAGTCGCTGCAGCGGCAGGTTCGTATCGAAGGCACGATCACCGAGGTCCCGCCGGAAGAGGTGGATGCGTACTTCCGGCGACGGCATCGCATGAGCCAGATCGGCGCGTGGGCCTCGCAGCAGAGCCGCCCGCTGAGCAGCCGCGAGGAACTGATCGCGTTGACCACAGGAGTACGAGAAGAAGTTTCCCGACGAGGTTCCCCGGCCGCCGTACTGGACCGGGTTTGTGGTGAAGTCCGGAGCGCATTGAATTCTGGCAGGAGCGCGACTTCCGGCTGCACGACCGCTTCGTTTTTACGCGAACCAGTGAGGCTGACTGGACGAGGCAACGACTCTTTCCATGAATCTTTCGACACCTCCCCCTTTTTCTCCGCGCGATGAGGCCGATCTGCGGCTGGCGATTGCCAACCTGGAGAGCACGAGCTTCGCCATGACCATTGCCAACAAGGTTGGCATGCCGATCGAGGCGCTGATGCGTGTGCTGCCGAAGGCGGCGCAGTCTACGGTGAGCACCGCGGTGGACAAGACGCTGCGGCAGTGCCTGAAGGCGGCGCTGGCGCTTGGCAGCCGCGGGTCGGGTGGCGCTGTGAGCCGGGGTTCGCATACATTTGCGACGGGTGTGACCGGAGCGATCGGCGGATTCTTCGGGCTGCGCAGGGTTGCTGGTGGAGTTGCCGGTGACGACCACGGTGATGCTGCATGCGATCGCCGGGATTGCGGCTGGGCAGGGAGAGGATCTGACGCAGCCGGAGACGGCGCTCGCTTGCCTGCAGGTGTTCGCGCTGGGTCCGCAGGGGATGCCGGGGGAGGCGGTGGAGAGTGCGTACTACGCGACGCGCGCGGCGCTGGCGCAGGTGACGCGCGATGCGGCGGCGTTTGTGGCGCAGAAGGGCATGAGCAAGGAAGGCGCGCCGGTGCTGCTTTCGTTCTTATCGCGGATTGCGGCGCGGTTTGGGCTCGAGGTGAGCGAGAAGGCCGCCGCGCAGCTGGTGCCGGTGGTGGGCGCGGCGGGCGGCATGGCGCTGAATGTGATGTTCACGAGCCATTTTCAGCGGCTGGCGGAGGGGCACTTCACGGTGCGGCGGCTGGAGCGGAAGTATGGCGCAGAGGCGGTGCAACGGGCGTATGAGCTGGCGCGGGGGAGTGTGGGCAAGCTGGCGGGTAGATGAAGGAAAGCAGATCCTCCCGATGCGCGGAAGGATGACAGGGATTTGGGGGGGGAGCAGGTTCCTCTGCTGCGATAGGGACTGGCGGGTAGTTCGCGGTTAGTTGGGGACGGTCCAGGCGACGCGGGTGGCGGCGAGGGTGATGGTGTCGGTGGCCGTGCCGCTGAGTTCGTGGGCGAAGGTGGGGAAGGCGGCTTTGACTTCGTCGGTCTTGGCCCACATCGGGACATCCTCGATCTTGTAGCTGTAGACGACCTTGGTCTGGGGGAACCCGTCGACGGTTACTGGGGGCGTCGAGCTGACGATGCCGGTGGCGGTGCGGTAGCCATAGCAGAGACGCTGGCCGGCCGCGATACCGGCGGGGGTTTGCGTATAGCGGGAGATCTTGATGGCGGGTTCGCGGGTAACGGCGAGGACCTGCGCCTTGACCAGGGTGTCCATCTGCTTCGTCTGGGCGGGGTCGCTGGTCTCGTAGGGGAACTTGATGGAGCCGTCGAGCAGGCAGTCCGGGTGGTCGGGCAGCCAGGCGTTGATGGTCTTGAGGTAGTTTTCGGGCGTCGGTTTGGTGGCGGTGTTGCAGCCGGCGAGCAGAAACAGACCTGCGATGAGCACGAGCTTCTTCATGCTCAATAGGATGCATTTTTTCGGCGGATTAGGGGCGGGTGAAGTCGATAAAGGCGTGCGCGGGGTCGGTGCGGGCGAGCGTGACGGAGGTGGTGTCGCCCACGTCGAGGCCTTCAGCGCCGTGGACGATCATGCCTTCGACCGGCGGATTGAAGACGCGGATGAAGGTGCCCTTGGCGTTGGCGCCGGTGATGACGCCCTGGAAGTGTTCGCCGACGCGGTTGGCGAGGGCGACGGCCGCGACGCGCTTCTGCATCGTGCGCTCGACCTTGCGGGCGGCGGAGTCGCGTTCGTTCAGGTGCTGGGCGATGGCGGCGAGTTCGTCGTCGGTGTAGGGCGGGGGCTGGTTGGCGATCATGGCCTTGACGACGCGCTGGGTGACGAGGTCGGCGAAGCGGCGGTTGGGCGCGGTGGAGTGGGTGTAGTCGAGCGCGGCGAGGCCGAAGTGGCCGGGCTGGTCCTCGGCGCCGCCGACGGCGAGGACGTACTCGCCGGGTCCCATGAGCTTGATGATGGCGAGCGACAGGTCGGGGTAGTGGATCGGGGTCGGAGGCGCGCTGCGCCTGGAGGAAGTTGTTCAGCGCGGCGGAGTCCGGCTCCGGCGGCAGCGTGGTGCCCTTTGGCGGCGACCAGGTCGACGATGCGCGACCCAGCGCTCCGGCGAACGCACGACGCGGCGCAGTGCAACTGCGGCCGGATTTGCGGCGCAGGTGACGCGGCCATCGTCTCGTTGGCGGCGATCATGAAGTCGGCGATCAGGTCGGCAGCGCGATTCTGCATGCACGGCCTGGATGCGACTGCACTTTGCCGTCGATGCACGACGGGATCGGCCTCGGCGCGGCTGAAGTCGAGCGCGCCCAGTGGCAATGCGCTGCGTGTGCAGGCGCTGCGCGGCCTCGTCCTGCAGGCGCAGCTGCGCGGCCAGGGCGGGGTCGGTCGTCGAAGCAGCGATTCCTTCGCGGCCGTCGGGGCGCGGCTTGTCCTCGAGCCACGGCCCGACGAGCGAGTAGGCAAGCTGGGCGCTGGTTGCGGACGAGCGCGGGATAGATGCTTGGTGTCGGTCGGAAGGCCGGCGGCGTCGACGGTGAACTCGATGACGATGGCGGCGCGGTCCTGGTCCTCGTTCAGGCTGGTGAGGTCGGTCGAGAGCTCGTCCGGCAGCATGGGGAAGTTGTGGACGGCGGTATAGACGGTCTGCGTCTGCGGCGGCGGCGAACTGGTCGAGCGGCGAGTCTTTGGGCACGGCGGCGGCGACGTCGGCGATGGCGACGAGCACGCGGATGCCATCGCGTGCGCGCTCGGCGTATTCGATCTGGTCGAGATCGCGGGAGGTGTCGTTGTCGATGGAAGACCAGAGCAGTGCGCGGAGGTCTTTTGGTGCATTGGCCGGAGTGGCGGCGAGCGCGGCGCGGATGGCGGCGACCTGTTCGTCGGCTCCGGCGGGCTCGCCGAGGTGGAATCCTTCGTGAACCATCTCGCCGCGGGCGGAGGAGGCGAGGTCGAATGGGGCCGGGGTGCCGTTCGTGGAAGAGTGCATGCGCTCTGAAGGGTAGCATCTTCGGATGACGATTTATCCTGAGTGTCTATGCCGCCGCAGGTTGTCGCCGTCAGCTTGAGCCCCACGCACAGCTTCAGCAAGCAGCCGCAGCCGGCGATCAGACTGCTGGCGGGGCTGGGGGTGGAGGGCGATGCGCATGCCGGGGCGACGGTGCGGCATCGCTATCGCGTACGGCAGGATCCCACCGCGCCGAACCTGTGCCAGGTGCATTTGCTGCAGGCAGAGTTGTTCGCCGAGCTTGCGGAAGAGGGCATTGCGGTGCTGCCCGGTGGGATGGGCGAGAACATCACGACCTCAGGCATCGATCTGCTCGCGCTCGGACGCGGCACCCGCTTGCTACTGGGTGAGTCGGCGGTGGTGGAGGTGACGGGACTGCGCGACCCCTGCGCGCAGATGAACGGGCTGCAGCCGGGGTTGATGAAGGCCTGCCTTTCCCGCGACGCGACAGGCAGCCTGGTGCGGAAGTCGGGGATCATGGCGATCGTGGTCGCGGGAGGTGTGGTGCGCCCGGGCGACGGGATCGTGGCCGAGGCGCCGGCGGGCGAGAGGCTTCCGCTGCTTCCTGTGTGACGAAGGTGAGGATGACACCGGGGTGGGATGACCTCCTTCCCCAGGCTCCGGTAGACTTGGCCCAGTATGGGCTTCCGTCTCCACCTCGCAGTTGTGCTTGCGCTCGCCGGTTCTTTGCTTTCGCCGCTGTGTGTGCGCGCCGCCGCGCAGGATACCCGAGTGGTGACAGAGCCGACCTATCCGCAGGCGTGCAAGGTGCTGTATGCGCAGCTTGCTCCGCAGAACGGGACGTTGCCGGAAGAGCCGATTGAGCGCCACTATCGCGACAATGCTCGCATTGAGAAGGCCATGGCGGATTGTCCGGCGGGCAAGGCCGTGGTGCTGCATGCGAGCAAGACGGGACGTAGCGTCTTCCTGATTGGGCCACTGAAGCTGCATGCGGGCGTGACGCTGATTGTGGATGCGAGCGCGGCGCTGTGGGGTTCGCGCGATCCGCGGAACTACGATGTGCAGCCGGGAAGCTGCGGGATTGTGGGGGAGCGCGGACCGGGATGCAAGCCGCTGATCCTCGCCGAAGACGCACCGCACTCGGGCATCATGGGCGAAGGCGTGATCGACGGACGCGGCGGCGCGAAGCTGCTGAATCAGAATGAAACGTGGTGGGAGCTGGCGCATCGCGCGAAGGTGGAGGATAGCAACCAGGCCGTCTCGCGGCTCGTGGTGGTGCGGCGGTCCGACGACTTTACGATGTACCGGATCACCCTGCGGAACTCACCGAACTGCCATGTGACGACCGAGGCGCAGAACGGATTCACGGCCTGGGGGGTGCGCATCGACACACCGAAGTGGGCGCGGAATACGGACGGAATCGACCCGCAGGCGGGCAGCACGAATCTCTCCATCATCGACTCGTACATCCGTTCGGGGGATGACAACATCTCGCCGAAGTCGACTGCGGCTGGCGCGGTGACGCACATGACGGTGCGCAACACGCATTTCTACAACGGGCATGGATTCGGGATCGGAAGCCAGACGAGCGGCGGGATCAGCGCGATCGCGGTGGATGGGCTGTCGATCGACGGGTCGGACAACGGGCTGCGCATCAAAAGCGACAAGAGCCGCGGCGGGCTGGTGGAGAATGTGCGCTTCGAAAACATTTGCATGCGCGGCGTAACAAATCCCATCGTGCTGAACCCGTTTTACACGACGTTCGACGGCACGAAAATTCCGGTATACAAGGACATCCTGCTGCATAACGTGCACAGCCTGGGCAGCGGAGGCATTACGCTGGCAGGGCTGGATGCGGCGCACAGGCTGGAGGCGACGCTTGATAACGTGGTGATCGAGGGAGTGCGCGCGGCGGATGTCACGGCACGGCATGCGGTGCTGACGATCCGGCATGGCGACCTGGAGCCCGCGGGTGAAGATATGCACGTGTCGGGTGCGGCAGGTGGCGGCGCGCCGTTTTCCTGCGAAAACCGATTCGTGCCGTTTCCCGAGAACACGGTCTCGCCGGTCTCGTATGAGCTGATTCCGCCGGCGGACAACACGTTCTACGTGGCGGCGGATGGCACGGGCGATTACTACTCGGTGCAGGCCGCGCTGAACAAGGTGCCAGCGACGGGTGGCCTGGTGCTGGTGGCTCCGGGGGTTTATCGGGAGCGTCTGCTGATTACGCAGGCGCATGTGACCTTGAAGAGTGCGAAGGCTGACGCTTCGAAGACGTTGATCGTCAACGACGCGAGCCGCGCGCCGGGGCTGCCGCAGGGTCCGCCACAGCAGGGAACGGCCACAGTGCGGGTGCGCGGCGACGACTTTACGGCGGAGAACATCACCTTCGAGAACGACTTCAGTCTGACGCACAAGCAGGAGGCGCAGGGCTCGCAGGCCCAGGCGTTGAGCCTCGGGGGCGATCGCAATGTGTTGCGGAACGTTCGTCTGCTCGGCAACCAGGGCACGCTGGGCGTAAATGCGAAGAACTGTCAGAGCAGCGCGGGAGGTAACTGCGAGCCGACGCGCAGCTACTTCACGCACTGCTTCGTCGCGGGCAATGTGGGATTCATCGCGGGGGATGGCACGGCGTACTTCGACGACTGCGAGATTCATTCGACCGACCATCCGAACGCGGGGTTTATCACGGCGCAGGGCAAGCGCTCGGCCGCGCAGGAGAGCGAGTTTGTCTTTCGCAACTGCCGCTTCACTGGAGATGCAGGCGCGGTGAATGTGGCGCTGGGGCGGCCCTGGCGCGAGTATGCCACGGTGGTGCTGCTGAATCCGGTGCTGGGAGCGCATATCGCGGCGCAGCCCTGGCGGGATTCGGGCAGGTCGCAGCGGATGGAAACGGCGTATTTCCGCGTCTACAACCCGACCGGGCCGGGGGCTCCGACGGCGAGCAAGACGCTGCCGGCGGCAGAGTTGCCGCGGTATACGCCGCAGGCTGTGCTGGCGGGCAAGGATGGGTGGTCGCCGGCGCGATAGCTGCTTTCCCTTCTGTTGTGGTCCCTGAGGTGGGGCGGGCGGTTCACAAAGAAAAGCAGGTTCCTCGCTTTGCTCGGAATGACAATTCTCTTTCGTGGAATGCGGATAATTGGAAAAGTTTTGTTTACAAGCCCGAGGGTTTCGCGGCGAAGCCGTGGAAGAGGCTGGTCATGGGTTCGGCGGGGCGGGGCTCGGGTGTGGCGGCGAGCAGGTAATGCTCGTACTGGCCGATGCGTTCGAACATATCGCGGGTCTGCTCGACCAGCGGTGCCTGCGTCGTGTGGCAGCGGAAGGCTTCGTATTTCTGCGCCATGACGCTGCGGATGTCGAGAGTGACGGTCCATGGGGCGGGCAGCGGTGCGGGGCGGCCTTCCATGAAGAAGCTGGTGGTGAGCAGGAACAGGCGCTGCGCGGTGTGGATGGGGCCGACGTCGGGGAAGCGTTTGGCTGCGGCGGCCCAGTGAAAGGCGGCGGACGCGAAGGCCGAGACCATGGTGTGGTCGGGGTGGGTGTTGACGGCGCCATCGGGGCCGAAGGTAAGGACGACGTCGGGTTTCAGGGCGCGCATGGTGGCGACGAGTCGGCGAGCGACCGCGGAGAAGTCGGCATGTTCAAGCTGGCCATCCTGCATGCCCCAACTCTCGTGGGCGTGGACGCCAAGGACCTTGCAGGAGGCTGCGAACTCTGCGCGGCGCATGTGGCCGAGCTGCTCGGGAGAGGTTGCGGTGCCGCGATTGGATGCGGCCTGCCCGTCGGTGAGGCAGACGACGTGCGTTTCGATGCCGTCACGCGCGGCGAGAGCGAGCGCGCCGCCGAAGGCGAAGCATTCGTCATCGGGGTGGGCCACGACGCAGAGCAGCTTCAGGCCCAAGCCGCGGCCTCCAATTCGCCGTCATCGAAGAGCAGCTCGCCGGATTCGAGCTCGGCTTCGAGCGCGGCGTCGGGATCGGAGGCGCGGACGGGAGCGAAGGTGCGGCGGTGGAACGGGCAGGGGCCGTGCTCGCGCAGGGCGCGGCGGTGCTCGGGGGTGGCGTAGCCTTTATGCGAGGCGAGACCGTACTGCGGGATGAAGGGCGTCGAGCTCGCGCATGAGGGCGTCGCGATAGACCTTGGCCACGACGGAGGCGGCGGCGATGGAAAGGCAGAGGGCGTCGCCGTAGAAGAGCTTCGTCTGCGGGCAGGGGTGGTCGATGCGCATGGCGTCGATGAGGAGGTGGTCGGGCGCGAGGCTGAGGCCGGTGACGGCCTGCAGCATGGCGAGGCGGGTGGCCTGGTAGATGTTGACGCGGTCGATGGTCTCGGCGTCGACTTCGGCGACGCTGACGGCAAGCGCCATGCGGCGGATGCGGCGGTCGAGGCTCTCGCGGTCTTCGCGGGTGAGCTGCTTGGAGTCGGTGAGGCCGGCTTTGGCGAGGGAAGCCATGCGCGGCGGGAGGATGACGGCGGCGGCGACGACGGGGCCGAAGAGCGCGCCGCGGCCGACTTCGTCGACGCCGGCGATGAGTGGTAGCCCGCGATAGCGGAGTGCCTGTTCGGGGGCGTCGGAGCAGACGAGCTGGCGGAGCATCTGCTGCTTCAGGGTGGAAGCAGCGAGCTTTCGGGCCGGGATGGAGGCGGTAGCTCCCATTGGGGTAGTTTACCGCTGTCCGGCGGGAGGCTGTGGAAAGGTGGGCGGTTCGGCCCAGTCAGGTTGAAGGCCGTTCAGGCGAAGATGATGTACTTCGAGTGAAGAGTCTTGAGTTGAGAGTTTCTTCAGTGCTTTCCGGCTTTGGGGCCGCAGCAGCGTGTCATGATGGCGGAGTCGAGGCGCTCCTGGAGTTCGGGCGGAAAGTCGTAGATCTCGTGGTCGCGGTAGATGTTGATGGTCTTGGTGGTGGAGTCGAGGACGACCTCGCAGTGCTTGCACTCGGCGATGTGGTGCTTCCACCTCGGCATCAGGGCGGGGGGCACGTTGCCGTCGAAGAAGTCGGTGAGCTTGGCGAGGAAATCTGTGCAGGTCATCGGGATTGGCCCTCCTGAGCTGTCTTGAGGCCAAGTGCCAGCTTCGGATTCTGCTTGAAGTAACGGCTGAGCCGCTCGCGGAGTTGCAGGCGCGCGCGCAGCAGTCGGGATTTGACGGCGGGGACGCTCAAGCCGAGTGCCTCCGCAGTCTCTTCGGTAGAGAGATTTTCGATGTCGCGCAGGGTGAAGACGGTGCGGAAGCCTGGGGGAAGACCCTGGATGGTCTTGCGCAGGATGTCGGCGAGTTCGCCCTGGCCGTAGAGCTGCTCGGGGTTGGGGCGCCACTCGGCGAAGTCGCGAGGGATGGAGCCTTCTTCGGTCTGGACGTCCTCGTCCATGGAGACGGTCTTGCTGGTCTTGCGCTTGCGCAGGCGCATGAGGACTTCGTTGACCGCGATGCGGACGAGCCAGGTGGAGAACTTGGAGTTGCCCTGGAACTGGTCGAGCTTCTGGTAGGCCTTGAAGAAGACGTCCTGCGTGATGTCTTCGGCGTCCTCGCGGTTCTGGGTGATGTGCTGGGCGACGCGGAAGATCTGCCGGTCGTATTGGCGGACGAGCTGTTCAAAGGCGGCACGCATCCCCATTCTTTGGCGCGCGCGACCAGTGCGACGTCGGGGTGAACCTCTTCGGGCTGGTACTTTCGGACTCTGGGGATTGGATGGCTGGCATAGGCAAAGGATGCGGCAAATCGCGAATCAGCACCCATAGCTAAACGGAGCCGGGTGGCGGGGCAATTCCTGCCCTGAGTACCGCCGTCTGAGTGCTGCGTCCAACAGAGAAGCGTCGCCGTGGGTGTTCTGTGGATGGGTGCGGGTTGGAGAATGCGTTCGCAGAGGCGGGGAGATAGACGCAGAGAAAGGTGCGAAGACCGCCGGCAGGGTCTGCGCATCTCTTTGCGCTCTTTGCGTTCAAGCTTTCCTCCATGGGACGTGAAAGCGCGCGCGGGGTACTTCCGTGGATTCCGGTGCGGCGGACACGGTAGATTTTGTCCCCGGTACCGCCGTGGGCGAAGATACAGTTTATAAAAGGGCTACGCCAGTTCCTGTAGATCGATGGCGATTCCCGGTAGCGAGGGTCCAGTTGGCCAAATTCACTCCAGGTCGGGCAGCGCATCAGGCAGCAGTGGGGCTCGCGCTCGGCGCGGCCTGACGTGTGGACAGGCGTCGGCATCGCAGAAGCCTCCGGCGCGGCATACAGTGGCGGCGGCAAAGCTGCGGGTGGCGTCGCACACGATTGCGAACAAGGCTTCGGCGAGACGGTCAGCGACGAAGGCGAATGTGAAGGGCAAGGCGGGCTCGGTGAAGCGCTCGGCTGGCCGGGCGCTTGCGGCGACCAGGATCGCAACCAAGGCGGCGACGGAGCGGGTTCTGCGGTTGAACAGCGCGTTTGTGGCTTCGGCGCAGCTTGCGGCCGATGGCGCAGCAGTTGGCGTCGACGCGGACGGCGGCGGCGTATGCCGGCGTGATGAATTATGCGCGGGCGCATCCGGGCGAGGGAGCGGCGACGGCGTATCTGGCGCTGGGGCATGCGTATGCGCTGGACCATCGGTATGCGGATGCGGCGGACGCATATCGGCGAGCGGCGAATGCGTCGGGCGATGCGCTGGGTGACTATGCGGACTATCTGGGCGCGCAGGCGCTGATGGCAGGCGGGGCGCGCGGCGGAGGCATACGCGCTGCTGGACCATTTTGCGGAGCGGCATCCGGACAGCATCTTTGCGACGACGCGCCCCGGTGCTGCTGGCGAATGCGCATCATCCAGCAGAAGAACGGGCAGGGGGCGGTGAAGGTGCTGGAGCCGCTGCTGGGGACGCCGGAGGCAGATCATGCGGACTTCAAGTACGCGCTGGCGCGGGCGTACCAGATCGCGGGGGACAATGCGAAGGCGGCGGCAGATCTTCCGCGCTATCTTCTACGGGCAGCCGCTGGCGTATGAGGCGGCGCAGGCGCAGACGCAGCTTGCAGGCGATGGGCGATGCGCCGACGGCGGCGGAGCGCAAGACCGCATGCCGACCAGCTGTTCAACGCGAAGCGCTACTCGCGAGGCGAGCGCGGAGTACAGCGCGATCCGCAATGACTCCAGCGCTGAGCGCAGGCCGACCGGGACGCGCTGCAGATCTACAGCGCGGTGTGCGACCTGAAGCTGAAGCACCTGAGCCGGCGCGATGTCGAGAAGCTGCCGGCGACGAACGACGACAGCGCGGCGCTGAAGCTGTATCTGCTGGCGGAGATCTCGCGCACGGAGAAGGACCGCGCGGGGCACGACGCGATCATCGCGCAGATGGTGCAGAAGTATCCGCAGAGCCGGTGGCTGGAGGAGGCGCTGTACTCGGGCGGCAACATGTATCTGCTGACGCACGATGCGACGCAGGCGATCTACCACTACAAGCTGCTGGTGGAGCAGTTTCCCGAACAGCATCTATGCGCCTTCGGCGCACTGGCGGGCGGCGTGGATGAACTACCGGCTGCGGAACTACATCTGAAGCGGCGCGGCTGATGGATGAGCAGATCGTGCGGTATGGCGGCGGGCATCGAGGCGCCGAGCGCGCTGTACTGGCGCGGACGGATCTATGAGGATGAGGAACACGACTTTCCGCAGGCGGTGAACTACTATCGTGCGCTGACGGCGAACTACACGAATTACTACTACGGGATATCTGGCGCGGCAGCGGCTGGCGGTGCTGGGCAGCGCAGCCGGATGCGGCTCCCGCGCCGGCGCTGGAGCGTGTGCGCAAGCTGAACGCTGCCGGATCTGGTGGCGAGTGCCGGAGAACGATCCGCATCTGATCAAGGCGAAGCTGCTGGCGAATGCGGCGCTGAATGAATACATCGGGCCGGAGATCCAGGCGAGCCCGACGTGCGGCGCAGTGGGGCGCGCTGGCGCAGGCGGAGATTTACGCCTCGTATGGCGAGATACACGCGCGCGCTGCAGTCGATGAAGCACTCGGGGATCTCGTTCTTCACGCTGCCGACGGACCAGGTGCCGGTGGACTACTGGCATCTGATGTTTCCGCAGCCGTACTGGAACGACCTGGTGGCCGATGCGGAGAAGAATGGGCTTGATCCTTATCTGGTGGCGTCGCTGATCCGGCAGGAGTCGGAGTTCAACGCGGGGGCGGTGAGCCCGGCGCATGCGTATGGGCTGATGCAGCTGCTGCCTTCGGTGGGCAAGGAGAACGCGAAGAAGGAAGGGATGAAGGGTTTCAGACGGCGGCAGCTGCTGAATCCGAGCGATCAACCTGGAGCTGGGCACGCGGAATCTGAAGCAGGTGCTGGACCGTTTCGGCGGGCAGGCGGAGTACGCGCTGGCGGCTTACAACGCGGGCGATGTGCCGGTGCGGCAGTGGATGGCGAGCGGCGACTACAAGGATATCGCCGGAGTTCGTGGAGTCGATCCCGTACACCGAGACGCGCGAGTATGTGCAGGCGATCCTGCGCAACCGGGAGATGTACCGAATCGCTCTACGCCGCGAAATAGACGGCTGGTGCGGTAGCATAAGGCCAGCCGCAGGCCCGAGTGGTGAAATCGGCAGACACAGCGGACTTAAAATCCGTCGCCCTTTAGGGAATGGGGGTTCAAGTCCCCCCTCGGGCACCACGTAAGTATAGAAATAAACTATCTCATGAAAGTACATCAGTGCCCCGACGTTTGATATTCGGTGGCACTTCCTTCCCGTGGCACTTGTAGCGGCACCTGGTAAACGGCGGCACGAAAAGCACCAGTGAAGGATAGAGGCGTTTAGTTAGAGCAATGTAGCCCGCCCACGCGCGGAGAGCGCAGTGGACAGGGCGAGGACGAGTGTACTGGCGACAGTCAGGCCATACGGCGGCGGGCCGCTCCAACTGCCCCGACCAGACCGGTTCTGCGCATCCAGAATGGAAAAACGCCCCGAGCTAAAGTAAGCATCCAATTCAGCGATGCCATCTTTTCCTCAGGCTCGCGACTTAGGTATCGGCGGATCAGACGTTCACCGCCAGGACTACCAACGCCTTTACCAAGCCTACGGCGTACCCTTCGGGGGTCCGGGGGATCTCATCGCGTTTGCGGATCGCCTGGAGCACGATAAGGGCCTGTCCATCTCTTTTTGGGCTCTGACGCGCCGTCTTGCCACCGATGGCGGTTTGAGTACGGAGGAACTCCTCGTCAACATCGCATCATCCCTGGTGGGTCAGGAAACTCCGCTTCTGGAACGGTCCGGCCATGACTTTCTCGATCAGCTGGGCTCAGAAATCCAGGTCCGCATCTTCCATAATGCGTCGGAAGAGAGCGGAACGGGGGCGTCCGGCACCCCATTCAGCGAGGAGCGCCTCGCGGCCTCTGCGGACCGGGAGGGTTACGAAGAGGAACACGCGGGATTTGTGGCATCGGGCGCATTCGATTCAAATCGCGAACGCGCCGGTGTTTATGACGAGCCGCTTCTGTCGCCGGTGTCAGAAGCGATCCCAGATGATGTCGAGAGCTTCGCGCCGACCTCCGCACACGAAGAGGTTGCCGACGGAGATTCAGGGATCGAGCTCGCGAAGGGAAAACACGTCCGCCTTCCACGCACGCTTCTGATCTCGCTCGCGGTGCTACTGTGCGTGGGCGTTGCCTTGAAAATCGGTCTTCGGGGTCACTCGTCTGCAAAAGACGCGGCAGGACTCAGCGCAATTGCGCCCTCCGCAGCCTCCACGGGCGCTTCCACCATTGCGAATTCACCTGTGCTCCCGGCCCCTGTTCCCGATCCCGATCCGCACAAGCCAACTCCGTTTGTTGTCAGTTCGCATTTCGGTCCGCCGCAAGGGAGCTCCGCGCCCGCATCGCGTCCTGCGTCGGCAGGCACTCCCTACTCGGGTTCTGCGTCCGCGTCGCTTCCTCCGGGCACATCACCCTCTGCCCATGCGCCCGCGACAACCGCCCCGGTCCCACAGGAAGATTCTGCCGTACCGCTTGATTCAGCTTCAGTGCCCAGCGCGTCCCCGAGTTCAGGTATGTCGCGCAGAACAAACGGACGCGCTAAGACGACCACCTACGCGGTGAAATCAGGTTGGGTCACCGTCTCGTCGGGGGTCATGGCGGCGAACCTTACTCACATGATGCCGCCGGGCTATCCAACTGTCGCAAGACTTTCCCACCTGGAGGGCGCGGTCGTTCTCCAGGCCGTCATCTCCCCCGCAGGACGGGTAGAGCACGTGCACGTGCTTACCGGGCATTACCTCCTGCGCGGCGCGGCCTCCAAAGCAGTAAGCCAATGGCGCTATCGGCCATACTTCGTCAACGGCGTCCCAGTGGAAGTGGCGACCATTGTTACTGTGAACTTTCAGCTTCACCGAATACCATGAAAAAGGCCGAACCCGCAATCGTCAAAGTCCAAATCTGGGCAAATGACCGGGGAGAAGTGGCTGACTGTACGTCAGGTGGAATCGAGTACTTGAGAAGTCAGCCATCATTTGAACCGCTTGGCAGGATATAAGGTCTGGAACTCCAGCCTAGGCCTCAAATCCAACCGTCTGGCATCAAAATAACGGCATACCCGGGCTAGTTTCGGCATCCGAACAGAGACGCAGAAGAATCAAAATCATATGATGAAGAAACGACAGGAAATCTGGAAAGCTACACTCCGAAGACTGCCCACCAGTCAAAAGACCTGAACACGGGTACTATGCCAGTACCCATATTCCAGGAAAAATGCTTGGCCAAATCTGTCATAAAATCCTATGACTCGCTAATTGATTGTGAAGGTTAGACCGGGCGACGAGTTGGCTCCCGGGTTCACTGCGGTTAGGGTAGCGCTGCCGGCAATCGTCAAATCTGACGCTGGTATGGCTACAGTGACATGGGTAGCATCCACAATGGTGGTTGTCCTGTAGCTGCCGTTCCAGTTTACGGCTACGCCCGGCAAGAAGTTCGTGCCCGTGAGCGTGAGCACAGTGTTACTCGCTCCGTGGGCAACCGTACTTGTCGCGATCCCCGTCAGTGTGGCGGCTGTGTTGGAAGTAAGGAGGCCGGGCACCACTGCCGCACCGCGCAACAAATAGACGTGGCCGGTGCTGGTAAGCATTGCCAGTCCATCCTGCCCCCAGCGTATCAAATCATTCACGGTGTAGTTGCTGGTTCCTTCAGTTGCTACGAGACCCAAGGGCAACACAGTCGTCGGCAGCAGTGTGTTCTGGTCGAACCCAAGGATGCCATCGATTGAGGAGCTATAACTGGTGACGCCGGTGTAAGCCGCAAAGAAGGCTCGATTGAGTCCAGCATCTCCGGCGACCTTTTGATTGTACAAATAGGAGTTAACGGATGATCGGAATGCTCCAATCTGAACCGGAACGCCACCGGAAACATCAGCAAGTCCACCATCGTCCGAGTAGGCATACTTCCCCGACAGCATGAAAGAACCGAAGGGCTGCAGGTAGCTTCCTGTATGGGCGGTGCTGCTGCTGATCCCGGCGGCAGGAACGCCATACTGTTCGAGCGAGCCGTCATAAAGAAGAAGAGTGTTCGCGTCACGGAAGTGCGTCGTGGAGGCAGAGGAGGAGGACGAGTAGTTGGTGGCAGTCGTGCCGCCCCGCAGCGTCCCTCGCCGGTTTGCCACATCCACATCCACTAAGCCGACACCGCTGTAACTCCCGTAGTTCACGGCGAGGACGGTATCCGATCCGGGTTGAACCGCGACATCCGCAAGACCAACACTGGACGAAAAGTAGTTTGTGGGCAGCGTCGGGCTGAATGTAAATTCCGTCGCATTGGTGGCGACGTTGAAGCGGGCGATGGAGTTTGCTCCACTAAGGGTGGTGTAGAGGTATTGGCCATCGCCAGTCAGGGCAAGACGTGTGGGCTGGCTCCCTACGTTGGCCGGGGTGCCGAAGCTGCCGCTTTCGGGAGTGAGTGACACAATCGAATTACCGGTGAGGCTGGCAGAACCAGAGCCGACGCTGGCAAAGATCTTGCGGCTGAACGGCTCGTAGATCATATCGTTCAGCCCCGCCGATAAGACGTTGAAGACGGTGAGAGGAGCCGGTGCGCTCGTACCACCCCCGGGCGCTGCGTTCGTGACGGTGACGGCCGCCCATCCCATCGAGGCGAGACTTGCAGTCGGTACAATGGCTGTCATCTGCGTGCTGCTTACCAGGGTGGCCATCAGCGTGGTTGTACCCAGAGAGACTGTACTACCGCTGTTGAATCCGGCGCCGTTGATTGTCATCACCGTATCGGGAGAACCGGCCTTGAAGGCTGCCGGGCTGAGGGATGTGAGGGTCGGGGACGTGTTATAGTCCGCGCCGGTAACAGCAACAGTGGCGGATGCCGTGTTGTTGGAAGCAACTGTGTCATTTTCGGAGCCGACCACCTGCGCTCCCAAAGTTAGATTGCCAGCCGTGAGCGGTTGAATTGTGACTACGATGGTGGCGGACGCTCCATTCGCCAGTGAACCGAAGTCACAGCTCAGCGTCGACACAGAAGAGCACGAGCCCATAGTCGAGGTTACGCTACGCAGTAGCCCATTTGTGGGTAGGAAGCCTGCCAGGACAGCGTTCGTAGATGAAGAGCTGCCATTGTTGGTTACCGTCAGGGTGAAGACGACGGGCGCACTCGTGGTGGTTCCGCTTGTGGTGATGGTCACGCCTAGGTCTGCTGAGACACCGGACAGATCTTTCACCAGGTTGGACCGAAAGCTGTAGAGCCCGTCCGTGTTCCGAAAAGCCAGCCCGTTGCTGCCCCATCGTGTCAGGCGGCTTGGCGAAGAATAGACAGATGTTGACACGGAAATCGGAATGGCTGTGCTGCTGGTGTAATCCGTGGCATTGAATACCTGTACCTGATAGCTGCCTGAAAAGACATAGTTACTCGGAATATCCAGAACAAAGATCTTCGAAAGCGCTGCATCGGCAAAGGTGCTCCCGTTCGCAACGGTGTTTCCGGTCAGGTAGAGCGTACCCTGCAAAGCGCCGGACTCCGCATCGTAAACCTTGCCATTGCTTGGATACAGCTTGCCTCCGGCGATCTGCATGTCTCCACCAGAAGGGACGGAGATGCCGGTGCTCGCCGTGCTTCGAAGGGTAAGCCCGGACGATGTGTAGTTGAATGTTTGATAGCCGTTAGACCCGCTGGCGTACACCTCATTCTTCGAGCCGTCCGTCAGAATCGCATAAGGTTGCGTGTAATAACCGGAGATAGTACTTCCACGTACCACTCCGCTGTCGTAAATCGCGAAGTAGTTCGGGAAATCCGAAGAAGACACTAATACGGAGTCCGTTGCTCCTGGAAGAGCCGCCAGGGCATACGCGGAAGAGTTACCAACCGAGTTTGGGGATTGTTGCGGGATAGCGAACTGCAATCCTGGCGTACCGCTGGTCAGGTCGACCTTTCGGACAGCGTTGGCTCCATCCAATCCAACCCAGAGATACTTGCCGTCGGAGGTGACCGCCAGGCGGTCCGGCTCACTGCCCACCGCGATAGGTTTGCCGAATGCGCCGGTTGCGGGATCGATGGAGACGATCGTATTGCCGTAGGGGGCTCCCGCGGAACTGGGCACGGAGGCATAGAAAAGGCCATTCACGGGGTTGTAGATCATGTCATTATTTGCGACTGGCACATAAGCCGTGAATGCGGCGGGGCCACTGGTACCACCGCCCGGAGCCGGCGTGTTGACCGTGAAAGAGCCGATTCCAGGAAGCACATTGCTGCTGGCCGGCAAAGTTGCGGAAAGCGAGGTCGAGCTAACGAACGTGGTACTCAGCAGGATTCCGTTGTAAGAGACAGTCGACTTGGTGGTGAAGTCCGAGCCTGTGACAGAAATCTTCTGGTCGGTCCCAATCGGCCCGACCGCTGGGAGAACAGAACTGAGTGTAGGCACGGGCGGATTGGCGACTGTGACCGTCAGCGCATTGCTGACCGGGGAAAGTGCCGTAGGACAGTTCGCCGTGATTGAAGCGGTTCCCAGCGAGGCAATCAGGCTCGCCGGCACCGAGGCAATGGCGTACTGCGAATAGACATAGGCCCCATTTTGATAGGAGGCACTGCTAAACAGAGCAAAGGGGAGAACAGTGCTGTTCCACAGCACCTGACAGCTGTTGGTCAGGTTGCTGCTATACACCGTGACGGTCGTATTGCCCGAGCCCACGACAATCGTGCTCGGAGCCAGGGAGGTAAGCACTGGTGTAGGAGTGGGTGTCACCACAGTGATGTTGCCGACATTGCTGTTGCCGCCGCCGGGTGCTGGATTTGTAACGGCGATATTCAGTTTGCCGGCCGTTGCGACGTCTGCCGCGCTCAAAACGCTCGTGATCTGTGTTGGGCTTACAACCGTGGCCGCATGTGCGTTAGTGCCGACCAGGACGGAGGAGCCGTTTACAAAATTTGTCCCGGTGATGGTGATTGGGGTGGAAGTTGTCGTACCCGCAGCGATCGTCGCGGGAGTGATCCCGATAAGAGTGGGCACCGGATTGTTAACAGGTAGAGATGCGGCGGCAGAGGTGCCTCCGCCCGGCGCAGAATTGACGGCAGTCAGGTTCAAGGCCGTCGCAGTGGCAATGTCAGCGACGGTAAGAAGGATGTTGACTTGGGTCGAGCTCACAAAAGTCGTGCTGCGACTGCTGCCATTAACATTGATAACCGTCGCCGGTACGAAGCCGGTGCCGACAACGGAGACCATCGTGGACGAAGCACCTGCCGAAAAACTGGCTGGCGCAAATGACTTGATCACCGGTGCGGGATTGTCGATTTCGAAGTTGACAGAGGTGCCGCTACTGCCACTCGTCGCTGTGCCATTGAGAACGACAATGGGGACCATAGCTCCGGAAGCTAGCTGAGTCGTAGGAACAATCGCCGTCAACTGCGTTGCGCTCACATATGTCGTTATTTCTGCAACTGCGCCCACCTGGACCGTTGAACTGTTGGTAAAACCCGTGCCGTTAACCGTGAGCGTGAGCGCAGCCCCAGCCCCGGCATCAACCTTGCTCGGCGTGATCGATGAAATAGTCGGAGGTGCCACTAGAGGCGTTACAGGGGTGGCGCCAGAGTTCGATGCACTTCCCGCACAACCGGAGAAAATCAGGCAAGACACAGAAAGAAAGCCACAGGAGATGAGCGCAACAGGGGGTCGGAGCATATCGCGGATACTACTGAACGACCCGACGATGGTCAATCCCGAAATCGATACTGGACTTCTTTGTTGGGTTTTGCTGCGGCATTGCTTTCAGGTTGCGGGCAGCCATCGCGCACACGTTATGCGCTGCTCGATGGAGTAAGCCCAACATGGCAGCGTTCCAAGCGGAGCCGGACGTCTACTAGACCGTGACCACCTTTTGCGGGGCTACCGCTATCACTGCTACCGGCCACGCTCCCAGGCGGCTGCATGTCGGTCGCCGCTGCGCTGGGACATTCAGATCGGGTGACGGAAGAATCATTCCTGGCTCGCGAAGATATCACGGCAACCGCTGATAGATTAGCGAAAACATTTCGAGTGAGAGACAAGGGCGGGGCGCCTCACTCGAACGGCAACTAGAAAATTCTCTGAGGGTCTCTCCGAACGAAACGCATTACGCGCATCCCGCAATTTCGGCACACCCAAGGGAACAAACCACCCAGCCAGAACGCAGACCGCTCCGAGAAGCCCTTTCTAGCCATCGATTGCAGATCACAGGAACAGTTGATTCGAATCCAACAAAAAGAGGGTGGAGAGCGAACTCTCCACCCTTGAAAGCGGTAGAAATGCTATGGAAATTCAGCTCGTCGCTACAGGTTACGCTCCCGGTTGCCGGTCACAAGCCGCAGGAGAAGCGTAAGCAGTACAGCGCCGATCACAGCAACGAAAACCGTATAGATCAGACCTCCCGATCCTGCGTAGCCCAAATGCTGCATGATAAAGCCGCCCACCACCGCGCCGATGATGCCGACGATGATATCTCCAAGGGCACCAAACCCAGAACCTTTCATGAGTTTGCCGGTAAGAAACCCTGCGATCAGACCTACGATAATCCACCAAATGATAAACATGTCAGCACCTCCAGTGCTTTGGGTTGAGTTAAGAAAAACAGATGCAATCACTTGTCGAGTGAGCATGGTTCAGCCACGGATGACCACCATCTTCACGGAAACGATCCGCCGCAACGAACAGCGCACGTCACGTTCGGGGCAATACCTGCAGCGTATGCGCACTTAATCAGTTGCCATGCGCCTCAAAGCAGTTGCCTGTTATGTTAAATACTTTACATAGCGCTCCTGACCTACAGTTGTCATACCAGGCTGCCGTGAGCCAGCCCGTTCAACCCTCCTGCAGCAACATTTGCGCATTTGTAACATCTAAACAGACTGGGTATTTACGTCCCGCCGCTCGCACCAGTGAACCTGGCTTCAACAAGGATCTATGCCTAAACCTCATCCCAATCGTTTTCTCGCCGCCATCTCCCACAAGAGCAGAAAACACCTGCTGTCGACTTCGTCCGAGATAGAGTTGCCGACTAAGACGGTGCTCCACGAGTCACACACCCGTCCCTCGCACGCGTTCTTCCTTACCTCCGGCCTGGCCTCCGTTCTTGCGGTGACCACAGTCGGATTAGCGGCGGAAGTGGGCGCGATCGGTCGCGGCGGGTTTACCGGGAGCCTGCATCTCATCGGGCCAGTCGACACTCCAACGCACTGTCGCATGCAGCTTGCCGGCGCGGCCGTGCAGATCCCGTTCGAACACCTCCAGAAGGCCTTCCATCAGGACGATGACCTCCAACGCCACATTCTCGAATTCGTCCAGGTGCATACCCACGTCCTGAGTCAGGTGGCCGGGTGTCACTCGATCCATGGAGCCTCGCAGCGCCTTACGCGCTGGCTCCTCACCGCGCAAGATCTTACAGACTCATCGACGATCGATATCACTCAGGAAGTTCTGAGCGAGATACTCGGCACCAAGCGTGTCACCATCGCAGCCGTAGCGGGCCGCCTCCAGCGAGACAAACTAATCGAGTACCGACGCGGACACATTCACATTTTGGACCGCAAAGGACTCGAAGCGGCGGCTTGCGACTGCTACGCGACCGATTAAGAAGCTTCATGAGGATTTATACGTGTAAGCAGCGGCTGATGGTGATCGACAGAGACTCCATTATCTATCTGATTAGTTGAACCAGGGACGGTGAACCCGTCTCCTAGGGCGACGGCGGTTTGCGCTGAACTCCCACGCCACGGCAGTTTTCAGTACTGGCGACTTCGCCAGTTAGAGGTCGTAAAAGGATTCTGCTAAAGCCAACAGTTGGCGTCTTCATCGGCGTGAACGGGATCCGCGGAAGGGGATCACAGGTTGCGGCGGGGGAGGGGTCCGCACCTTGCAGCGGCGCGTTGCGAATTCGGGGAAGGGAGAGCGTGCGTCCGAAGGGACTGGGTGTCTTGCGCGGCACGCTGAATGCAGACAGAAAGGCAAACCGGAAGGGTACGGCATGTTTAACGGTTTGTTGCTCATGCACGGGAGTTCGCAAGAGCCTGCTCAGAGCAGGGAAGTACTCTCGAGTAATCCACGCCTAAAAAAGCCAAACGTAAGCCAAGAACCGGTTCCGAATCCGCATGCATGAGACGTCGCGTGTCTCTACAATGACGCTACAGCCAAGCCATGCGCACTGACTCCGTCCGCTTCACCATCTTTCTCGCCAGCGTGGCCGCCCTGACGTCTCTGTCTATCGACATGAGCCTTCCCACCGTGCCGGCCATTGAACGGGAATTCGGCGTTGCAGCTGGCCGCGGGGCGCTGACGATGAGCCTTTTTCTCTCTGGCTATGCCGTCACGCCGTAGCGCGAATGCGATTGTCGGCAGCACCGTCGAGCTTGTAATCAATGGAGTTGAACATCGATCCGTTGATCGACACATTGGCCGTGCCGCTGTCGTACACGTGGATGTTCGGGTTCACGCCGGAAAGCACCACGCCAGGAGCAAGATTCTCCAGCGTGAACGCGTTCCCATAGACCAGAGGCAAGTCTGTCATCGACTTCTCTTCCACGACGAGGCCCAAGTCCGCCGAATCGTAATTGAGCAGCTGCGCCTGGCCGTTGACCGTGACGGTGGTATCCGTGCCTCCTACCTGCAGCGGCAGATCGATCTTCCAGGTCTTTGAAAACAGGCAAATGCAGTCGCTCCGCAACTTCGAAGGCTTTAGCCAGCACGCACTGCCATCAGTGCTCACAACGTCGTCAATTCAAGGGACGGCGGATCTCGAACGCGTGGTGCGGAATGCGCCGGTCACGGTTCTTGTTCTCGATGAGTTCAATACGGAGTTCTCGGACAACGCGTACGCACGCCTGCAGATCCGCAAGTATCTGCTGGCTCAGCCTGCCCTACTGACGCAGCCGACCACGTTCCTCGCAGCCACAGACGCGGGTTTCCAGCAGATTCAGAATTACACCCTGGACCGCCAGCGCCTGCTCGACGCCCTCGCTCACCTGCCCGCCGTACTGCCCGGAAGTCTGATGCGGTCAGGCCATCAGCCCGAAGGCATGGCGCTGCGGTTTGCGCAAACGCTTGATTCCCTGCAGAAGGTCGCGAAGGCGAGCATCGGCCATCAGGGTAGAAAAAATGTCATTTGGGTGAGCAAGGGCTTCGATAGCCTCGACCTTCGCAACGAACCCGCGCACCAGGTTGAACTCATCCAGGGCGCGGCTGAGCGGACGGTGAATCTTTTGCGCGAGGCACACGTGACCGTATACACCGTTGATCCTACCCTCAGCACAAAGGTCATCGCCGATCTCGACGACACCGCCACCGCCAGCGACGCCGCTGCGTTCGCCGCCGAAACGCACAATCCTGTAGACCCATTCAACGGAACCGTCAGCTTCAACACCATTCTGCGCGAGGGCCGGCGCAACGGGCAACGCACTCACAAAAACGAGCAGCAGCTTGAGCATCTGACGCACGATGAACCCTCGTGATCCTAAGCCAATGAAGCCGTTAGAACGAAGAACACCTGTGTGCGCCGTCCGAATTGTGGCGCTCATAGCGTTGTGTGTCGATCATCTTATGGCATCGTTGCCAGTTCCGCAATCGAAGCCAAAGAATTTGCGCCCCCGCTGCCCATCGCAGACGCCCATCTCCGGCTTGCGCGGCAAGACGTAGTATGGAGTGAGACTGCAGGATCACTTCATGCACGGAGGCAAACCCGGGGAATGACTCGACGCGCGACTGTTCTGGACGTTGCCGCCGCAGCCGGCGTAGGGGCTTCCACCGTGTCTCGCTTTCTGCGCGGTGTCCCCGTGCGGCCCGAGGTCGCAAAGCGCGTCGCCAAGGCCGTCGCCGATCTCGATTACGAACCGGACGAAACCGCCCGTGCCCTGCGCGGTGGAAAGAGCCGAACCATCGGCGTCGTGTTCCCCAAGGTTTCCAACGTTTTTTTCAGCCAGGCGCTGCAGCTAATCGGTGATGGCGCACGCAAGCGCGGCTACACCGTCGTCCTGCTCACGCATGAAGATTCCCTCGAGCAGCAGACTGAGGATCTGCTCACGCTGCGCCGTTGCCGCGCCGAGGGCGTGATCGTGACCGGGGCTCCTGGCACCACATTGCAGAATGTACGTTCGGCCCTGCCGCACATGCCCATCGTCGCACTCGACAGCTTCTTCTCGCCGGAGATCGAGTCCATCCTGCTGCAGAATCGTCAGGCTGCCCGCGCCGCCACCCGGCACCTGCTCGAACATGGATACCGCTCCGTCACCTGCGTCTACGCCAAGCCCAACATTTTCTCCTATCAGGAGCGATCCATCGGCTACGCGGACGCCATGACCACGCAGGGACTCGCGCCGAAGATGCTCTGCGCAGACGACTACCCGCAACTCGACGCGCTGATCCGAGCTCAGTTCGAAAAGAAATGGCCTGATGCCATCCTGGCGCTGAGTGACGTAGCCGCGCTCACCATCCTTGGCATCCTCGGTGAACTGCCCCCCAGCGTTCGGAGGCCGCACCTCATCTCATTCGATGACTTCGCCTGCGCGCCGCTTCTCTCCACAGCGCTCACCGTCGTTCGCCAGCCCATCGCGCGCATGATGGAGGCCACCCTTGCCGCGCTCTTCCGGCAGATCGACGGAGGCTCGTCCGCCGAGAGCCAGACCATCTCGGTCCCCGGGGAACTCGTCCTTCGCCAATCGTGCGGATGCCCCTGAACCTCACCGCGGCAGCGCGAGTTCTCCCGTCACCTGGAACCGAACCGCGTTGCCATCCGGATCCAGCGGCTGCCCGCCGCCGACATGGATCGTGTACTCGCCGGCCATCACCTTTCGCGCGCCCGCGCGGTCCACTTCGCTGAGCGCTCGCGGATCAAGAACAAACGTCAGCTCGCGACTTTCGCCTGCAGCGAGATGGATGCGCTGGAATCCTTCAAGCGCCAGGCGCGGCGACACCGGCGTCCGAGGAGGGGTAACGTAAAGCTGCGCCACCTCATCCCCATCCACAGCGCTGGAGTTCGTCAGCCTGACCTTCACGGTCACGCTGTCGCCGGCCTTCACCTTGGCTGCGGCGATCTCCGGCCTGCCGTACGCAAAGTGGGAGTAGCTTAGCCCGTAACCGAACGGATATAGCACGGGCCCGTTGAAATACCGGTACGTCCGGCTGGTCATCGCGTAGTCCTTGAAGTCCGGCAGGTCCGACAACGCCCGGTAGAACGTGACTGGCAACCTTCCCGCCGGGTTATTCTCGCCGGTCAACGTCTGCGCAATGGCCGTGCCGCCGCTCTCCCCTGGATACCATGCCGCGAGTACGGCACTGGCATGCTCCTGAGCCCAAGGCATCGCTACCTCGCTGCCGGATGTCAGCACGACAATCAGCGATTTGCCGAGCTTCCCGAGTTCCTCCACCAGATGTTCCTGCACCGCCGGCAGGCCGATGGCGGTGCGATCTCCGCCCGCGAAGCCATCCGCATATACAGGCATCTCTTCGCCCTCAAGATTAGGCGACAGCCCTACGAACGCTACCACCACGTCCGCCTTGCGCGCGGCGTCCAGCGCCTCATCCAGCAAAGGCTGAGCCGGAGGCTCCCATTCGAGATCGACAAAGCGGTCTTCACTCGAGTGCTGATACTCCACCCGGATCGCGTGCGGCTTTGTATCACCGAAATGCACTTTCAAGTCCTGGAACTGAGCGCGGTCGTCGAGCACCTGTTTGTCATCAAGGTATAAGCGGTAATGCCATGGTGAGCCAGGCTTCGCGCTCGTTGGGTCGTAGGTTGTCGAGCGTTTGATGCAGCGGAAACTCAGCATGTATTCGCCCGGCGCCGGAGGCAGCAACACCCCGCTCCAGCGCACGTTAAAGCTTGCCGCAGGAACTCCGGGAGCCGGAGACACGCGGTTCCAGTCGAAGTTCACCTTAGCATCCGTGCGCGTCGCCAAGGGGGTTCCCTCGAAGCTCCCCGGAGCAAAGAACTCGGCTTTCAGCCCTGATTCCGCTGCATCTGCGCTGAGGCGAAGATACTGCGACGGGATCGGCGCTGGCGTACCTGCAGCCAGAATCGACCCTGGCGCATAAAGCACCTTATCCGCACCAAACGCCGCGCGCATTCCCACCAGCGGCGTTACCGGAGCTGCCGCTTCGCCGTTGTAGTTCCCTTCGATGGACTCGAGCAGATCGGCGGTTGGACCGACAACCGCGATCTTCACATTCTTGCGTCGCAGCGGCAGCGTTCCATCATTCTTGAGCATGACAATCGATTCCCGCGCCGCCCGAAGCGCAAGGGCACGACTCGCAGGAGTATCTACCGCCGATGCACCGAGACTGTCATACGGACTGCTCCCCGGCGGGTCGAACATTCCCAACCGGAACCTCGCCGCAAACAGTCGCTGGACCGCAAGATCGAGCTCCGCCTTCGACAGCAGGCCTGTCTTTACAGCCGCAGTCAGAGCTTTATAAGCCCCGCCACAATCGAGGTCGGTTCCTGCCTTGAGCGAGACAGCCGAGGCATGCTCGGCATCCGGCGCAAAGTGGTGCCCGCGGCTTACATCCGCAACCGAGTCGCAATCGGATACGACATACCCGGCAAACTTCCAGTCATCGCGCAGATGCTGCCCGAGCAGCATGTCGCTCGCGCAGGCGGGTTTGCCATCGATCGCGTTATACGCGCACATGATCGAAGCCGCATGGCCTTCGACAATCGCCGCGCGAAACGCCGGCAGATACGTGTCTTCCAGATCATGGTCCGAGATCTGCGCATCGAAGTGGTGGCGATCCTGCTCCGGCCCGCTGTGCACCGCATAGTGCTTCGGCGTCGCATCGACCAGGATGTGCTTTGGGTCATCGCCCTGCAATCCGCGAGTGAAGGCCACGCCCATGCGCGCGGTCAGGAACGGATCCTCGCCGAACGTCTCCTGCCCCCGGCCCCATCTTGGATCGCGGAAGATGTTGATATTTGGCGACCAGAACGTCAGGCCTGCGAAACGCCGACGATCCCCAACGCGCTGTGCGTCGTTGTATTTGGCTCGTCCTTCCACGCCGATGACATCCGCAACTTGGCGCATAAGCGTCGTGTCGAAGGTTGCCGCAAGGCCGATCGACTGCGGAAAATTCGTGGCAATCCCATTGCGTGCCACACCGTGCAGCGCCTCGCTCCACCACTCGTAGGCCGGAATGCCCAGCCGCGAGATCGCCGGAGCCTGGTTCATGGTCTGCGAGACCTCTTCTTCCAACGTCATCCGGCTGACGAGGTCCCTCGCGCGCTCCTCCGCCGATCGTTGCGGGTCGAGATAGGCGCACTTCGCCTCGGGACAGACACCCTGCGCGAGGATGGCAGAGGACGTGAAGCAGAAGGCAAAGCAAATGAGGCGACGGTATGAAAAGTTCATCAACGTCCTGCTTTCTCGCAAGTTTCAACGCCCGCATCTTGCGCTCGTGCACGTTCGCGTCAGGCGGAACCCCACAGAGGAGCGACGAACGTCTGCCTCCCGTAGATCTGATCTCTGTAGCCCAGTCAGTGTCTCACGGAATGGCAACGTTGCCAAGACGCGTCACACCCGCCGGCGGTGGATTAGCCAGGCCTTAGGCTTCCGCCGACGAGACGAATATGGTGCCGCATCCTGCAACATTCCGCGCAAGAGAAAATACGAAATTGCCAACCACCGTACGGCTTTCACAGCATCATGCAATTTCAGCTTGACAATGCAGTGTGTGGAAAATGGGACTTCTAATCCGTCGCCTTCACGGAATGGGGGTTCAAGTCCTCCCTCGGGCACCACGTAAGCAACACGGGGCAGAAGCCCGCCGACCGTGTGTTTACCTCCCGGCACGGCAAAGCGATCAACACTCCCCCGGAAATGCTTCGAGGTGTCTTTGGCAGAAGCAGGTATTGCCGGCGTGACCTGGCACACCTTGTGCCACATTTTGTAGTCGACTGGCGATAGCAGGGGTTGACCTCAGGATGGGTTGCCAAACTAGCAGGGCACAAGACCTTGGCGATGGCCCTGAGGCACAACCATCTCCACCACTCATCCAAGTTGAGCGCGATTGAGAAGTAGCTCGCGACGGATCATGATGATCCGGTTCGACCCGCGAATATCAGACGGATCAATCGTCGCTCAATGCTGCTCCGACGGCTGCTCGCTCTGTCGTCGGGAATGGACAAAGCAACGACAACGACAAGAGCAATCCGCACAGTTGTGCGGAGTTGACACGGTAACTCCATATCAGGCCTCATCTCGCATCGACATCTCCGGAGAACAGGCAGCCGAAGATATCGTTTGCGGGCTCTTCCAAGTTCTGCTTGCAACCAAGATAACGCTCTGTTGCCGACGGAGGCGTGCCCGAGAAAGAACTGTATTGAACGAGACTGCACCTTGCGAAACATGCCTTCACAAATTCGGAATAGCTGTAGAGCACCGCGAGAACCGAGCTAAGGCAGATCACCCGATCTTCGAACCACCCTTGAGGCTAGCTGCTTTCTGAACCTTCGCCTGTCGAGGGGCGAGTCGGGTCCGCTCCTCCTCCTGGAAGCCAAGTCTGCGTGAGATTTCGCTCGCTGCGGAACAGATAGCCGCGGAAAACTGCGGTACGTGGGCTCGGGTGAGCCGAACGACCGGTCCGGAGACGCTTATGCCACCGATGACCTTACCCTCGCCGTCCAGGATGGCAGCGCCTATGCAGCGGGCACCGGCCACTGCCTCTTCGTCGTCGAGGGCGAAACCGCGCGCCTTGATCTTCGCGATCTCTTTCTGCAGACTGGCCGGCGTGCTAATGCCCTTCGCCTTTACGGGTTGGGACGCGATTGCGTTCAGGATCTGCTGCTGAAGCTCCCCTGAATCAAGATTGGCAAGCATCGCTTTACCGAGCGACGTGCAGTGGATCGGCCTCCTCATTCCAATCTGAGTGGCTAGGCGGAACGTGTGAAGGCTTTCGATCACATCGAGGTAGAGGACATCTGTCCCATCAAGAACGGCGAGGTTGACTGTCTCGCCAGTGACCGTCCAGAGATCTTCGAGGATTGGCCGGCACATTTTGCAGAGGGTCGTCTGGAAGTTGATCCCGCTGCCAAGGCGCTGCATCTTTGGGCCCAGCATGTAATTGCCGGTGCCGTCACGGAAGAGGTAGCCCTCGACCTCAAGATGCGTGAGAAAGCGATGCGCTGTGCTCTTGTTGAGTCCGGATTGCGCTGCAATTTCTTTGAGGCTGAGCCCCGAGCGTGAACGATCGAGGAGTTCGAGAAGGCGAAGGACCTTTCCGATCACACCGACGCGACCTGCCTTCAGCGTTCTTGTGCGCATGATGAAGAACTCCTCAAAACCAGACGACGAATGTCAGAGGCACGGCTGCAGCGAGGCGGAGTAGTTTGGTCATTCCCGTTATTTTCTGCAGTTCCCATGCGGGCAGCACATCGAAGCATCTTGGAAGCGAGTGTACCGTATTTCACTATGCAAAATGTAAATCTTTACAATTGACACATACGACGCAGGAAACGTAAAAACAAACCGTCCTGGAATGTGTTGGAGAAGAGCGCTACGTGTTAGAGAAGACTTGCACTCCGGCGTCGCCGCGCCGCGATTTCATTAGGCGAATGACCTCCGCAGGCTTTGCGGCCGCAGTGCTTTCGGCCGGCGAGTCTTCCGCCGTTTCCCAATCCGTGCCCAGTGCCGGCCCACACACGTTTCTCGTCACCGAGTTTGGCGCTGTCGGCGACGGAAAAACGATGTCGACGGCTGGCCTGCAGCGTGCGCTGGACGCCTGCGGAAAGGCGGGCGGGGGACACGTGATCGTACCGCCCGGAACATTCCTCACGGGTCCTCTCTTTCTGCGCAGCAACCTCACGCTGGAGCTGATGGCTGGCGCGGTGCTGCTGGGCCACACGAAGTTCGACGACTACCCCACAATTCAGGGGCGCTGGGAAGGCAACGACCGCACCGTGTTCGCATCGTTGCTGACCGGGATGGATCTCGAAAATGTGACCATTACCGGGCGCGGCACGCTGAACGGGCAAGGGCAGCCGTGGCGCGACGCGCAGCACCAGACCAACCAGGCGCGCAAAAACGCAGGCCTGCATGAGCGCGAGCCGGAGAATCCGCCTGGCTCGACGCTGAAGTGGCCGCGTCCGCGCATGATCAACCTGTACCGGTCGAAGAACATCGTCATCTCCGGCATCTCGGTTCTGGATTCGCCCTCCTGGAATATCCACCCGGTGCTCTGCGAGAACATCAACATCGACGGGGTGACCATTGTCAGTCCTAAGGACTCGCTCAACACCGACGGCATCGATCCGGAGTCGTGCAAGCAGGTGAGGATCGCCAACTGCTACATCAGCACGGGCGACGATTGCATCATTCTGAAATCGGGTTACAAGTACATCGAAGGCAAGCCCCTGATTCCGACGCAGGATGTCACGATTACCAACTGCGTCTTCGGATTCGGGCAGTGCGGCGTCGGCATCGGCAGTGAGACAGCGGGTGGCGTGCGCGACGTCACCATCAGCAACTGTGTCTGCGATGGCACGCGGCGAGGGTTGTACTTCAAGACGGGCCGTGGCCGCGGAGCTTCGGTCGAAAACGTGCGTGTGAGCAACTACGTGATGCGCAACCTGGTCGACACCGCAGTCTGGGTTTCCATGTGGTATGTCAACGGCGATCGCGACAAGGCTGAGCCTGTGGGACCGGCGACTCCGGCCATGCGCAACATCCACTGCAGCGACATGATCGTCACCGGCACCAAGCGGGCGGCGCTGATTGAGGGTCTGCCGGAGCGTCCGATCGAAGGCCTACAGATCGACAACTTCTTTGTCGAGGGCGCGACAACGGGCATCTCCTGCATGCATGTGGAACGCATGGTCCTCAACCGTGTGACGATGGATGTCGCCTCCGGTCCTGCCGCGACGTTTCACGCGATGCATGATCTGGAAGTGATCCACTTCCGCACGGACAGCGGCAGCGGTGCGGATCCTGCGCTGCGCATGAATGAAGTGAAGGATGTGCTCATCTCTTCGTGCCGCGGCAATGCCACGCGCCCGGTCTTTCTTGAGGTCACAGGCAGTACAAGTGCGGACGTGCAGTTGTCGTTGAACCGCATGGCGGCGGGGGTCAAGGAATACTCCGTCAGCGGCGGGGCCTCCGCAGAGTCCGTACGAAAGCTTACCTAACGCATCAACTGGATGGTTTCGATGAACAATAGCAATCTCACTCGACGTGGTCTGCTGGCTGGTGCCGGCGCCACTCTCGCAACGGCAGCCACTCTTCCCGCCGGGTTGTCGCAGACCGCTGCCGCGCCCCCGCAGACCAGCTCCAATCAGCCCTTCAGTGGTAAGCCGCAGCCTGGTGATGCCGATCGTGAGCGCCGCATGGCGTGGTGGCACGAAGCGCGCTTTGGGATGTTCATTCATTTCGGCGTCTACAGCGCCATTGGACGGCATGAGTGGGAGATGGAAAACGAGGCTGTGCCGATCGCCGAGTACACCGCGCACGTGCGCGACTTCAAGCCTGCACACGGCAGTGCGCGTGCCTGGGCGAAGCTGGCTCGTACGGCTGGCATGAAATACATGGTGCTTACGACCAAGCACCACGAAGGCTTCTGCAACTTCGACACTAAGCTGACGGATTACAACAGCGTGAAGCAGGGACCTGGGTACGATGTCGTCCGGGAATACGTTGAGGCGGCGAGGGCGGAAGGCATGCGGGTGGGTTTCTACTACTCGCTGATGGACTGGCATCATCCTGACGGCGCACGCTGCGCCACCGACGAAGCTGCGCGTAAACGCTTCGTCGAGTACACCCACGGCCTCATCCGCGAGTTGATGACGAACTACGGCAAGATCGACGTGCTTTGGTATGACGTTTCGTGGCCGCTCGATGCCAAGGGTTGGGAGTCCGTGCGGATGAACGAGATGGTGTACAAGCTGCAGCCCGACATCATCATCAACAACCGCAACAAGCTGGATGGCGACTTCTCCACGCCAGAACAGAAGATTGTGGCCGAGAACGGAACCCGCGCCTGGGAATCATGCATGACCCTGAACGACAGCTGGGGATACCAGAAGGCCGATGACGACTGGAAGAGTTCGCGCACGATCATCCGCAACCTGATCTCCTGCTCGCGCGACAAGGGAAATTACCTGCTCAACATCGGACCGAAGGCGGATGGCTCGATCCCCCCGGAATCCGTGCGCATCCTGACAGAGGTTGGCAACTGGATGCAGACGAGCGGACAGACGATCTACGGTTCAGACTTCTGCCAACCGCGCCGGTCCGCCTACGCGAGCTACACGCGCAAGGGGAACACCTTGTTCATGCATGTGCACTTTTGGCCAGGCGAATACGTGGCCATCACCGGGCTCAGAAACAAGGTGCTGAGTGCGCGTGTGTTGAAGACGGGACAAAGCGTAAAGGTGACGCAGGATGGCTTTCAAACGAAGCTGACTGGACTCTCCGCGGACGCGCCGGATTTCCCCGTGGTTACCATCGCGCTGGAGTGCGACGGCGAACCGAACCAGGACAACATCTACGTTCGTACAAACAAACCACGCGGAAGCGTCTAGCTTGCGCCGGATTGGAACAGCTATGAGCTTGACTCGACCTTTGGCGCCTCTCTTCACGCTTGGTGCGTGCCTCTCCAGCGCAGCGTTTGTGCATGCGCAGTCGGAAGGGGAATGGTCCAGGCTGGAACCGATTCTGGCGCGCATTCACGGGGTTTCGACGGAGCCGCCGAAGAATCTGGTGACCCCGAAGTTCACCTCGGGTGCGTTGATGGGCAACGGTGACATCGGCGTTGTGGCCGGCGACGCGACGGTGAACGGGCAGCGATTCTCATTCGGCAAGAGTGACTTCTGGGGCAGCCACTGGAACACGGGGCACAACGCGCCGGAGGTGTCGATCCTTTCGCTTGGAACGCTTTCCGTATCGTCGGCTACTGGCGCCGCGGGAGATGCCGCCAGCTACCGGGTGGATCAGGACATCCTGCACGCGGAGGTGCTGACGACCCTGAAGGTGGGCGGAGCCGTGCTGACGCTGCGATCGTTCACCGCCGACAACGCGAACCTCTTCCTGACAGAAATCTCAACGGCGCAGGGGGCGGCCGACGTTCCGTTGCGCATCGCGTTGGCAACGCCGGTTCCAATGCCCGACGCGCATATGGTGTTCCCGGCGGACAAGGGCGCGGCAGACGGCGCGATCTGGATTAGCCGCGAGAACGATCTGAGCGGCGCGAGAGACTACAAGGCGCGTGCAGGCATTGCGTCGGCCATCGTGGGCGCGGCGCTCGCCGGTGTTCAAGGCGCAGGGACGGAGGAGTCAGGGACCTTCCTGGTAAAAGCTGGGCATCCGGTGTGGCTGGTCACGGCGTTCGAGAGCGATGCCCGGATCGGACTGGACGGACCCTCTGCGGAGACGCTGGCGAAGAACGCGATCGCCGATCTGAAGAAGGTCGATGCACGGCAGATCGCAGCGATGGAAGTGCAGCACCGCGATTGGTGGAAACAGTTCTGGTTGAAGTCGTACGTGAACCTGCACGACCCCGTGCTCGAGGACTTCTACTACGGTTCGCTCTACGTTCTTGGTTCGGCGAGCCGGCCTGGACACCTGCCGCCCTCGCTGTGGGCGAACTGGCTCACCACGGATAACGCTGCTTGGGGCGGACGTTACTTCATGAACTACAACGAGGAGGCGCCGTTTTACGGCGTTTCCTCGAGCAACCGGCCCGAGCTTGCCGAGCCCTACAATCGCATGGTGCTCGCGCAGATTCCGGCGCAGACAAATCGAACCGCGCTGGCAGGGTATCAGGGTGTTGCGTTTCAGCGAACCTTCTCGCCGTTTACGCAATACCAAACGTCGCCCGCGGCCATACCAATCGCCGCCACGAAGGATTACAAGAAGCTGCCGTCGGATCAGAAGTCAAATGCAACGTTCAGCCTGTTGCCGTCGATTGATTATTGGGAATACACGCAGGATGTGAACTTTCTGCGAACGCAACTCTACCCGGCGATGAAGGCTCTTGACGCGTTCTGGCGTGACTTTGCCGTGCGTGACCCTGCGACAGGCAAGCTCCACTTCGAGCATAGTTCCGCGCATGAAGGCGGCGATGACGTCGATCCCAATCTTGATATCGGCTTTGCCCGGCGCGTGGCGCAGGAACTTCTCGACACCAGCAAGGTGCTCGGCATCGATGCGGACATGAAGCCTGTCTGGGAGAAGTTCCTGGCTGACCTGGCACCCTACCCTTCGGGCGAGGTGAACGGCAAGACCGTGTACTACATCGCCGCAAGCATCAAGAACACGATCAAGAACCAGGGTCTGTTCGAGCCAGGCGACCAGCCGATCGACCTTGAAGGGACCGTCTACCCCGGTGAAAACCTCGCCATCGGCGGCGACCCGCATCAACTCGAGATTGCGCGCAACTCCATGCAGGAGATGAACTCGTGGGGAGTTACCAAGGGCGGCAATACCAACAACGGCTTCTGCAAGATTTTCCCTATCGCCGCGAGGATTGGCTGGCCTGCGGACGACCTGGTTGCAAAGTTCAAAGCGGCAATTCTGCACCAGTGGAGACCCAGCAACCTCACCGTCTTCCAGGGAGGCGGAGGCATCGAGACGACCGGGTCCATCGAAGCCGTCAACTCCATGCTCCTGCAGCATGAAGGTGGTGTGCTCCGCGTCTTTCCCGACTGGCCCGCCGGCATGGATGCCTCGTTCACCCGATTGCGCGCCAAAGGTGCGTATCTCATCTCGAGCGAGCAGATCTCTGGCAAGGTCTCCTTTGTCGACCTTGTCAGCGAGAAGGGCGGCCCACTTGTGATCCAGAGTCCATGGGGAACACGGTCGGTGCGGGTCGCCGGCAAAGGACAGTCCCTGCGACCGGATGCCTCGGGCCATCTGCAACTGGCGACGACTGCGGGAGCCGCTTACCATCTGTCACCCGAATAACCCTTGAGAGTGCTCATGATCTGCAAACGCGTGCCTTTTCGATGGCTTTCTGCTGCGCTGCTTGGACTGGCGACTACGCTGCAAGCGCAGACCGCTCCGCGTGTCTTTCTCTACGACGCCTCGCTGCTGGCGAAGGTCAAAAGCGCTTCGGCTGGTGACGCGCGCAATCAGCAGATTCGTAGTGCGGCCGCAGTTGCAGCCGACAAAGCACTTCATGAAGGGCCATTCTCCGTGATGCAGAAGGGCATCACGCCGCCTAGCGGGGACAAGCACGATTACATGAGTCAGGCACCTTACTTCTGGGCGGATCCCACGAAGCCTAACGGACTGCCATACATTCGCCGCGACGGTGAGCGCAATCCTGAGCTGAAGAAGATCTCGGACCACGACGAATTTGGCCGAATGGGCGACGACGCTCGCGTGCTGGCGCTCGAATATTACCTGACCGGAAAACAGGAATATGGAGAACGCGCGGCCTTGCTGCTGCGGACATGGTTTCTCGACCCGGCTACCCGAATGAACCCTAACCTGGAGTTTGGGCAGGGGATACCGGGCATCAACACGGGCCGTGGGATAGGTATCATCGAGTCCCGCTCATTGCTGGGGGCGTGCGAGGCCGTTGGACTGCTTGCCGGCCTAAAGACCTGGACGCCGGCCGATGACGCCGGCATGCGTACGTGGATGGCCTCTTACCTGAACTGGATGCGCACCAGCCAGAAGGGAAGAGATGAAGATGCAGCGAAGAATAATCACGGGACCTGGTACGACCTGCAGGTTACGGAACTTGCGTTGTTCCTGGGCGACCGCAAACTTGCCGTGGACACGCTGGAGCGCGTGAAGACGCGCCGGATCACGCAGATCGACCCCGATGGACGGCAGCCTCTCGAAACGGCCCGCACCAACGGTTGGGGCTACAGCAATGGAAATCTTGACGGCCTGACACAGCTTGCCGTGCTCGGCGAACGTGTCGGCGTCGACCTGTGGCACTTCAAGACGTCTGACGGCCGCTCCATTCGCGGCGCCATCGACTTCCTGTTGCCGTACGCGGTAGATGGCAAGAAGTGGGAGTATCAGCAGATCAGCGGCTTCGAGGTCAGCGAACTCGAGCACAGCCTGGAACGCGCGGCCACTGCGTATCACGACCCGCGCTATGCCGCCGCAGCCAGGAAGATCCGCGACAATGACGACCTTGCCACGGTGATGCTGGCCAGCGAATAGAGGTTGGTGGCGCTCACCAGCTTACGGTGACGCAGACCTTTGTCCTTTGGCGCAATCATCCTTGCCTTTGGAAAGGCAGAAGCCGCCGAACCTGACCTGTTCATCGCGTAACTCTGCCTTGTCTTTCAGGCTGCGGTAGATGCCCCACTTCGGGCGCATGATGGTGGTCTTATTGCGCCAGAGATCGAGGTCACTGCTGGCATAAGTTAGCAGACTGGCGCCATCGCGTAGGCGAAGTATGACGATGGAGTACGTACCGCGGCTGCCATACGTGATTCGCTCGTACGCCTGCACCCATTCACCGAGGAACGGCTGCAGGTCGGTTTCGGCCAGCTGTGTTGTGTGACCCGAAGAGTTGATGTGGAGCAGCTGCAGCTTGTTGGGTGATCCGCGTCGCGGCGTCAGCGTAATCACCGGGGCACCCGCATCTCCATCGAAGGCCTTGATCTGATGAATGTGGGTGAAGTTTGTCGAAGGCTGAAAACCCTGCGGCAGCTGGAAGAGCCAGCGGTAGGTCACGGAGTCGTTTAGAAATCCCTTTACGTAGTCAGGCGAAGATCCCTCAGTCTTGATCTCCAGTCGCTGCCGATCGAAGTTCTGGCAGCGGTCGTTATCGGGCTCCACATGGATATTGAAGACGAAGACGTAGTGTTTCAACGTTTCGTCCATGACCTCGGTGATGTGCGGCCCGAAGGCTGGATGCGAACAATCCGGTGATTCGACCGGCGCACCCAGAGCGCGCTTCACCTGAGTGTAAGGATCCGTGTGGCCGTCCGCCGCGAGCGTGACCTGAGCTGACGCCGAGGTTGCGCAGAGGAAAGATGTGAGCAGCAAGGCGACCGAAATCGGTGACATATCATTCCTCTCAGTGCACACTTTCAACTGGAGTCAGGTAGATCGCCGCCCCGCCACCAGGCGCGAGATGCACCTTTAGCGACGAGGAGCGCGTTACCAGAATGGAAGAACGCCTGGTATGCGTTGGCTCCCGATCTGCATCCGGTGCGTCGGCATAGATGTTCGCTTTGAACTGTCCTGCTCCCAGGAATGACAGGTTGAGCTCGAGGTCGCGAGGATCCCAGTTTGTGATCGCTCCGAGATACCATTTGCGTCCGTTGCGGCGGGCAATCGCAATCGACTCCATCGGTCGGCCGCTGAGCACGTGGGTCTCGTCCCACGTAGTGGGAACCTCCCGGATGAATTCGAAATCGGGCAGCGGCTTGCCTGCATCGTCATGGTAGCGCTCCGGAAAGTCTGACACCATCTGGAGCGGACTTTCGAAGACGACATAGAGCGCAAGTTCGTGGGCGCGGGTGCCAAGCACCATCGGCTCCACCATGCGAGGAATGAACTGCTCCCGTGTCGCGTTCAGGAAGCCGCCGGGTGTGTAGTCCAATGGGCCGGCAAGCATGCGTGTGAAAGGAAGCGTGGTATTGTGGACCGGATTCGTAAGCGCCGACCACTTGCTGTATTCCAGCCCCATCACGGCTTCGCGTGTTACGAGGTTGGGCCAGGTGCGCTGGATACCGTCCGGCTTGTAGGCGCCATGGAAGTCCACCATCAAGTGATGTTGTGCGGCAGAGCTCGCGACCCGCCTGTAGAACGCCACCATATCCTGATCGTCACGCTGCATAAAGTCGATCTTTACGCCGGCAATGCCCCACTTTTCGTAGAGCGAGAAAGCCTCTTCCATGTAGCGGCTCACCGCGCCCCAGTAGGCCCAGAGCCAGAGTTTCACATTCTTTGCCTTCGCATATCGAAGCAGCTCAGGCATGTCGATGTCCGGGGAGACCTGTGTGATGTCCGCCATATGCACGATCTCACCGACTGTGCCTTCATGCAGCGGCCGCGCCCATCCCTCGTCGACGACCAGGTAGGGGAAGCCGGATTCTGCGGCGAAGTCGATGTAGTGCTTCATGGTCGCGGTGTTCATCCCCGGGTGCGCGCCGGGAGTCTTGTCTACATCGCCGGACCACCAGTCCCACGCGGTCTTTCCCGGTCTGATCCAGCTTGTATCGGCGATCGCGGAGGGCGGATTCAAATTAAGCACAAGATTGGACTCGATGAGTCGTCCGGGGTCGTCGGCGATCATGAGCACACGCCAAGGCGTGTGCAGAGGCGTCGTGCCAACGGCTGCAAGCCCTGGCTGGTCCGGACGCGGTGAAAGCTCGGCGCACAGGACCGCGGTGAAATCCCCCTCGTGACGCAGGTACAGGCCCGGATAGTTCTCGATGTTGGCTTCCGTAATCGCGACCCAGGCCTTGCCCGGAAGATCTGCCAACAGCGGCAGGGCAACGAGCGACGAGGGGTGCAGATTGGAGATCTGGCGACGTGCGTACTCGTCCTCATACGGCGAGGTGAAGCCATCGACGACCAAGGGATAGAGCGTCGCATCCTGCGTGAAGACGAACTGCGTGCGTTCTCTCGTGATCTTCGCAATGGGCAATGCAGACTGCGTGCGGCAGCACATACCGAAACGCGACGCCATCGTTGAAGGCACGCACTTCCAGCGTGAGATGACGTCCCTCGCCGGAATCTTCGACGTAGTCGATGGCGAGGTCGTTGGAATGATTCACCGCCGTGCTGGACTTGCCGAGTGGGTTCGACCATGTCTCATCCGTGACGCCCGGCCGCGCTGCCGCCTGGCGGAGATGAGACCCGAGCGTCGTCTGGTCCTGCAGGTCGAGGCCTAGCTCCGAGTCCGCAACGACCTGCTTGCCGCGAAACAACACGCGGTAGTGCAGGACGGATTGCTGTTGCGGAGCCGCAGGCTTCCCCTGATTGGAGAACGGACCATTCTCAATCGTGATGGTAAGTTGGTGATCCGGAGACGATACAGTCTGCTGCGCGCATGCAGAAGTCAAGAAACAGAAAGCAACGATCGCTGATTTTGCTAACTGCACGTCTCTTCCTTTGGGAGGGGCTTCTGCCACGCCTCCTGGCGTACACCGCGTCCAGGTAGTGGCACTCGCCTTAGAGTTTTCTCTCGGTGATGGCATCGCCGATGCGGGCATGTGTGACTTGCTCATTCATGATCAGGAAGGCACCGAGTCCATGCAAGTCATCGGTGCTGCGCGGCCGCGCCAGATAGAAGGCGAGGTCGCCCACATTGGTCCCCTCGCAGATGTTCGCGATATGAGCTCCGCCTCTGTCGTCCTTGGAAAGCTGCGTAAGGACGCCGGCGTATCCCCTGGACGCGACTCGCTGAAACTTCTTCGGGATGTAGCCTCGCTGTACCGCGCGTGAAAGCATATAGGTGTACATGCTGGAGCTGGAGGTTTCGTGCCAGTTCTGCGGGTCGCTGCCCTTGTCCACCACCTGGTACCAGAGGCCGGTGCGCAGGATCCTGATACTTCTCGTAAGCGGCTGCGAGCTGACGCACCTGCCGCAGCAGATCTTCACGACGGGCGTGCGTCTTGGGCATAATCTCCAGCACGTCTACCAGGGTCATCCCGAACCAACCGATGGATCGGCACCAGAAGATAGGAGAATGATGCGTCACGGGTCGGCCCACGGCTGTTGTCCGGATTCGTCATAGGCGTGGAACATCAGGCCTGTGACCGGATCGTTCAGATGGCCGGCGTAGATCATCAACTGCTTTGCGGCTTCGTCCAACGTGTATTGGCTCTCGTCGAACAAGGCTCCATAGCGCACGAGGAACGGCAGCGACATGTAGACGCCATCCAGCCATAGCTGGTGCTGGCGCGAGAGTGCATGCCAGAAGCCTCCATCTTCGGTGCGTGGATAGCTGTCGAAGGTGGTGCGAATGGTGGTGGCGGCTGTCTTGTACTTCTGCTGGCCCGTCTCTTTGTAGAGCAGCAGCAGCACGTTGCCGGGAAGCATGTAATCCAACGCCGTGATCTTGCGATCGATGTTGCCGGACTCATCGACATGTTTATCGATCCAGCCCTGGACGTAGGTGAGGTAACGTTTGTCGCGGGTGCGCAGATACACCAGATACATGCCGTAACAGTAAAGCGCGATGGCATATCCCCAGCCGCCAAGCTGCGCTGGGTCCGGCTTGCGGTCCATCGTGGCAGTAATCACCATCTGCGACCAGTCGGTTTCGGCTCTTTTATCAAACGCCAGAGCAAAGCGGTTCGCGAATGGAGCTGCAGCGCAGATGCGAAGGGCTTCGCGGCGGGTCAGCACGTTCATAGGTCTTACCTCGTTAGAGACGATGCATACACTTCAGGCGCGGTGCTTGATGGCTGCGGCCGTCGCTCCGCCGCTGTACCCGATCGCGGTCGACGCACGCGAGATATCTCCGCCATCGATCGTAATTCGCGCATTGGCACCGCCTTCCACTCGCAGGAATTGTCCAGTATCCGTCAGCAGACGCGGGGAGGTGACCAGCACGTCCGTGCAGTCCGTCATGCGAAACGCCGATTCGGCCTGCTTGTCTGCCTGCACGCTGAACAGATTCAGCGCGGCGTCGGTCACGTGGTCCAGGATGACTGCCGGACGCAGGTCGGCTGTCGCGGTCTGCAGGCGGAAATTGGAGGCGGTGAGGCCGTGGACATTGCGCGCGTAAAGACCATACGCCGGGATCGAGCCGAGCATGAAGTATTCCCCGGCGATCTGCGGCAGGTCACGCCGAGCGCCTTCTTCCGCTGTGCCTCCTCCGGCGAAGGTGAGGTGGATGTTGGAGAGCGAGATATTCTCCATTGTCGCGTTGCCGGCGCAGTTCAAGGTAATCGCCGAATGTCCCTCGCCTGGCGCAGGGTATCGAGCGCAAGCGACGACTCGGGAAGCTGACCTCCGCGATCCGTGATCGTGCCGCTGATATTGGAGAACGAGATGTTACGAGCGACAGCGGGTGGTCGCGGAGCCCGCACCTCGGGCTGCAGCCCGGGGTTCACCGTCTGCTGGGGCCGCGGTCCTACGCCTAGATGGATGGGGCCCGGTGACCTCCTGCAGTACGATGTTCGAAAACGAGATGTTCTCGAAGCGGGAGCCATCGTTGCCCTGGAACTTGATTGGGCATCCGTACACCTTGTAGAGCACGCAGTTAGAGACGGCAATGTTCTCGCTCTCGCCGCCGCCAAAGCGGAACACGGACCAGCGCGTGCTGAAGGTGCAGTTCGTAATGTTGATGAACTTGCAGGAGCCGAACATCGCGCAGCCGTCGTCCTGCGAAAGCACAGTGCAGTTGGAGACGGTGACGTGCTCGGCCGAAATGAAGTGGAAGCCGTCGTTATTGCCATTCACGCGGTTGTGAATGTACACGCTGTCGATGAAGATGCGACGGCTCTGAATGATACGAATGGAATGATAGGCGCCATCGACCAGCGACAAGTCCCGGATACGGACGTCTTCGCATTGGTGCAGCAGGACATGGTACGGACGATTGTTGCCGCCAAGCTTGCTCGGAGGCGGGGTCCCCCGAACGGCCGAGTGGAACTGCGCCCCCTGGCCATCAATGGTGCCCGGACCCTCGACGACGATGTTCTTCTGGGCGACGGCGAAGAGCAGTGCCCAGTTGCCGTCGTTGAGAGTGGAGTCCCCGTGAGCGGAATCGCGTCCACGGCGTGGTAATCCGCACCCGTGCCACTGCCCAGCAAGACAGCCGACGCAGCGAGATGCAGGGTGATGTTGCTGCGCAGTTCCACGGTACCGATGCGAAAGACGCCGGCGGGCACAAGCACTGTGCCGCCGCCGTCCTTGTGACAGGCGTCGATCGCCGCCTGCACCGCTGCGGTATTCAACGTGGTGCGATCGCCCTTGGCTCCGTAGCTCGTGATGTCGTACACGCGCGCGCCAAATGAGCCTGCTGCAGGCTTCGCAGCGCCCTTGGCCATCGTCGCCTGCGCCGAAGCATCCGTGAGCAGGGCAGCAGCGGCAAGGGCCGGAACGGGCACCTTCTGCAGCCATTGACGGCGAGTCACGCGAGATGTTTCGGGGCCAGTCCGAGTATTGAGCATCGTGATAGAAAACTCCAGTAGAAGATGGCGCGCAAAGCAGGCCGCGCACGTTTCCGTACACCGGTTCGTCGGCAGACCGGCCGCGAGAAGTGTATGGAACGCTGCGGTAAACAGTCAATCCAAGTTTCAAAGAGATTCAATATGTGAAAAGGCATCTCAATTAGCAAAAATGAGTGGATAGGGTGTGAACCGGCGCGGAGACGATGAAAAACGTGAGAATGCGTCAAATAAATATGAAACAGACATTTCAAACATGAAAATGCCCGTTGAAATGTGACGGCACTTCCAGTAGGCTGACGGCCAACGGCAGGAACATCGAACAACGAAGCGATCCAGCGTCGCCCGGTAGCGGTACATGGGAATCCAGGCTTTCGAAATTTGTTGATTGTGTCAGGAGCGCTGGCAATGCGTAGCTTGAATCGAAGAAAGTTCGTCATCACCGCAACGAGTGCCCTTGGAAGTATGTCCATTCCTGTTGGCGGAACTTGTTGGAAAGGCGCGGAAGCGGAGTCGATGCCGAACGCCGATGCGTTGAAGCTCTGGTATGAAGCGCCTGCGAGACGTTGGGTGGATGCTCTGCCGGTGGGGAATGGACGGATCGGCGGCATGGTGTACGGTGGCGATGCGCAAGGTCGACCCGGGCATGAACTGATCGCGCTGAATGAAGACACGCTCTGGTCGGGAATGCCGCGCGACGGCAATAATCCTGATGCAAAGAACCACCTCGATGCGGTGCGCCGAGCGGTTCTGGAGCATGGAGACTATCACCTGGCCGATGAGATCTGCCACAAGATGCAGGGCAGATTTGCAGAGGCGTACCAGCCCCTGGGCGAGCTGCATATCGCTCTCGAGCACGGAGCAGCGGTCAGCGACTATCGCCGGGAGCTGGACCTCGACGAGGCGTGTGCACGAACGCGGTACACCCTGGACGGCACGACGTTCGAGCGCGAGGTCTTTGTCTCGGCTCCGGATCAGGTGCTGGTTGTGCGCCTGTCCGCGAGTAAGACTGCGTCTATCCGGGGCGACCTTTCGCTGGGTGGAGCGCTGATGCGTTCGGTGGTTGCAGGGTCCGACCGCGAACTCCGCATGACGGGCAAAGCGCCATCCCATGTTGCAGGTGCAGGCCATCCGGCGGGTTCGACGCCAGTGGAGTTCTCCGATCAAATCGGTGAGGGCATGTGGTTCGGCTGTGCGGTTCGCATCGCCTGCGAAGGCGGCCGGGTGGAATCCATCCGCGGGAGCGACGGACACCCGGCACTGCGGATCTACGACGCCAATAGCGCCATGATCCTCGTCAGCGCGGCGACCGGTTTCAGAGAATTCGACCAGCTGCCGGATCTCCCTGAGGAAAAGGTCCTTGCGCAGTGCATTCAGCGGCTCGATGACCTTGGCAGTACGACTTTCAGCACACTGCGCCAACGCCATGTTGCGGATTACCAATCCTTGTTCCGGAGGACTACGTTTTCGCTTGGTTCAGGAGGCGCAGCGGCAAAGCTGCCGACCGACCAGCGCTTGAAGACCTACACGGCTGACGATTCCGGATTGCTTGCGCTCTACTTCCAGTACGGACGATATCTCTTGATCAGCAGTTCTCGGAAGGGGAGCCAGCCAGCCAACCTGCAGGGCATCTGGAATGACCTGGTGCAGCCGCCGTGGAGTTCGAACTGGACGGCTAACATCAACCTGCAGATGAATTATTGGCCGGCGGAGACATGCAATCTCGCGGAGTGCGTGCAGCCGCTCCTGTCGTTCATCGACGACCTGAGCAGGACCGGCGCGCGGACTGCGAAGGAGAACTACGGACTCCCGGGCTGGTGTGCCCACCACAACATCGACCTTTGGCGCGCCAGCAATCCCATGGGTGAAGGCGTGGGTAAGCCAACCTGGGCCAACTGGGCCATGAGTGGCGTCTGGCTGTGCGCCCATCTGTACGAACACTTCCTTTTCAGTGGAGATCTCGATTTCCTGAAGAAGGCGTATCCCGTCATGAAGGGCGCGGCTGAGTTCTGTGTCGCATGGCTCATTGAGGATGGCAAAGGCCACCTGACGACGTGTCCTTCGGAGTCAACTGAGAACGACTTCATGGCGCCGGATGGCAAGCCGGCCATGACCAGTGCCGGTTGCACTATGGATATGGCTCTGATCCGCGAGCTGTTCGGTAACTGCAGCGCCGCCGCGGAATTGCTGGGCTTGGACGCAGACTTCGCCGCCAAGCTTCAGCAGCGCCGCTGAGAGGCTGGTGCCCTATCAGGTTGGCAAGCACGGTCAATTGCAGGAGTGGTCGGTCGACTTTGACGAGAGCACTCCCGGGCAACGCCACATGTCGCACATGTATCCGCTGTACCCGGGATCGCAAATCACCCCGCAAGCCACGCCTGCACTTGCTCGCGCCGCCCGCGTCTCGCTGGAGCGCAGGCTGGCTGCCGGCGGAGCGTATACGGGTTGGAGCCGCGCGTGGGCCATCGGATTCTGGGCCAGGCTGCAGGATGGCGAACAGGCCCTCGATTCGCTTTCCATGCTGATGCTGCACAGCACGAACATGAATCTCTTCGACACGCATCCCGCGGCGAAGGGCCCCATCTTCCAGATTGACGGGAACTTTGGCACAACCGCCGCTATTGCGGAGATGCTGTTGCAGAGCCACAACGGCAGCATCCGTCTCCTTCCAGCTCTGCCGAAGGCTTGGCGTGATGGAGCGGTCAAAGGCCTGCGAGCGCGCGGAGGTCTTGAAGTCGATGTGACATGGTCGGCGGGGAAGGCCACCGAGGCCGTCATTCGTTCTCAGAAGACAGGAAAGTTTCTGTTTCATGCACCGCCTGGACAGCGATTCCGCCAAGGCAGCGAAAAGCTGGTGCAGACAGGCAGCACCTCACCGGCGCTGGAATTGGCCGCACAGGCTGGCCAGTCCTGTCGTCTTCGATTTCAGCAGGCTTGAGAAAGGAACCATTCGCAGTGAGACGAAATCGACTCAAGGTCCAGTGGAGCACTGCGCTTGCGGTACTGTTCGCTGCGCCCGTGATGTTCTCGCAGGTGAATGTCCTGACCCAGCATAATGACAATGCGCGCACAGGAGCCAACCTGCAGGAGACGGTGCTGACTCCGCGAAACGTTAACGGTCGGGAATTTGGCATGTTGTTCAAACGCGAGGTGGACGACCAGCTTTATACGCAGCCACTCGTCGTTACGGGAGTGAATGTTGCGGGCGGCCTGCACGACCTGGTGATCGTCACGACCGTGAACAACAGCGTCTACGCCTTCGATGCTAACGATGCCACAGCGCTCAAGCCATTCTGGCACGTGAACTTCGGCACGCCGGCAGATTTGCATGATGCGAATTTCGGCTGCCTGGACATCAACGGCAAGATGGGCATCATCGGAACGCCCGTCGTCGATGCGCAGAAGAAGATAATCTACGTGGTTGCGCTGACGCGGGTCGCCGGAGGCTTCCTGCAGCGGCTCCACGCACTGGACGTCGTGACAGGGACCGATCTTTCGATGAGCCCCGTGCCGATTGTTGCTCCGGCGTTTGATCCGTTGATGCAGAATCAACGTCCCGCGCTGGCGCTGGCAAATGGCAAAGTGTATGTGGGCTACGCCTCGCACTGCGACCAGCAGCCATACCATGGGTTCCTGTTTGCGTTCGACGCTTCGACACTGCAACAGCGCGCCGTCTTCAACACTTCCCCCAGTGGCGAAGGAGCGAGTATCTGGCAGTCCGGGCAGGCGCCGGCGATCGACGAGGCTGGCAACATCTTTGTCGTGACAGGGAATGGAACCTGGGACGGTGCGGCAAGCTGGAGCGAGAGCTTCCTTCGCCTAAATCCTGACCTGAAGCTGCTGGACTGGTTCACGCCCACCAATCACGAGCACCTGGACAAAGTGGATAATGACCTCGATTCCTCCGGGGCAACGCTGATACCGGGAACGCAAATCGTAGTCGGGGGAGGGAAGGAGGGTGTGCTCTACGCGCTCGATGCGCAGCATCTTGGCCATTTGGGAGACGAACATGCGTTGGAGCATTTTCAGGCGACGGCGTCGCATCTGCACAGTCTCGTTTACTGGAACAGCGCCAACCATGGCGGACTGCTCTACGTCTGGGGTCAGCGCGATCGCGCGAAAGTGTACGCGGTGAAGGACGGCGTCGTCGGGTCCACTCCGTCGATGACTCGCCCGGAGGTCAACCAGGGCCACCCCGGCGCGATGCTTTCTCTCTCCGCCAACGGTGATCACGATGGCATTCTGTGGGCGGCCATCCATGCGACTGGAGACTCCTGGCACGAGTCCAGGCCCGGCATCCTGCACGCTTATGACGCCGAGGACATCTCCCATGAACTCTGGAACTCGCTGCAGATTCCCTCTCGCGATGACTGCGGGAACTACTCCAAGATGGCGCCGCCCACGATCGCGAACGGGAAGGTGTATCTCGCAAGCTTTGGCGCGAACAACACAGGAACGGGACAGATGTGCGTCTATGGTCTGCTGTCAGCGGGCAGGCCGCCTTCTCCGCCGGAGCATGTGCACGCTGCGGTGCAAGGCGCCAAGATCGTTCTTTTGTGGGACAAGGTCGCAGACGCAGAAACGTACCTCGTCGAAGCCGCGCATGGCGGCCTAGCCGCAGTCGTCGCTTCAGGTTTGACTGCGCCCGGCTTCATGCAAGCCGCTGCCGACAAAGGCGTCACGGAATTCCGTGTCATGGCTGTCGGCAGAGGTGGGCGTAGTGCTCCCTCCGCCGCGGCGGCCGTCACCGTCGGAAAGGCGCCGGCCGCGAGAATGCAGCACTGACCGGATCACGCCCGCGTTGTGAGCAGGTCGTCGACTTCGGGATTCACTTCGACGGCAAGATCCTTGTACTCATCGAACAATCCGGCGTTGTGCATCTGCAGGGCGATGGGCCCGGGTTTGCCAGCGGCAGGGTCGTGAAAGTCGAGAACCTCGATGGCCCTACTGCCGGGTGGTTGCGCGACAGCCATGCGCGCGGCGCCGCGCGCTGCATCCGCCAGGATCTCCACGCGGCTCCACGAGTGAATGTCAAAGGTGGCCTTCTGCACGGTCGTGAACTCGGCTCCGCCGCCCTGGTTCATGCCGACGCGATAGTCCCAATGGCCGCCGTTCGGGACCTGGAACTGAATTCCTCCCAGCGCATCCAGCGGCATCTCGCCGGGTTGGGGACGGCTGCAGAAGATCAACACACAGGCTTGATGGTCGGGCTTGCCGGAGACATGGCGCATCGTAAACGTCAGGCGGAACCTGGCATAGTCGGCTGCTGTGTAAAGGACCCCGCGCCCACTGCCTGTGCTTGCCAGGGCGTCGTCCTTGACCTCCCAGCCTATGCGCGGGCTTGTCGCCAGCTCAACGGAGTACACGTCCTCGAGCAGCAACTTATTGGCGCGCACGCGGTCGACTCCGCGCGGCTTCTCTGCCAGCAATGAACGTGTCTCCGGACGCAGGTTCGGAGCGCTCGCGAATCTCTGCGCATCGAATGCCTCCCCGGTGATCTGCTGGTTCAGCAACTTCGCCAGGGCGCTCGCGAGCGCTTTCGTATCTGGCTCCGGGGAGCCATCCAAATGCAGCACCTTCTTTTGATCATCCTTCAGGGATGACGAGATGGCAGCCGAGACAGGATCGGCTGCGCCAGAGAGGCGTTTGGCCAGTGATACCGGATCCTGGATAGATCCTGAAGAAAACGAAACGGAGCTGTTTTCGAAGGGTATCCAACCCTTCAGCGTCTTTCCGTCGAAGATGGAAACCGGGCCTGCGGATGACGTGGCGTCGACATGTGACGGAAATCCATGCCGGCTCAGCAGAACGGCCGATGCCGTTCCCAGAAAGCTTCTTCGGTTCATAAACAGAGTCTCCAGTCGCGCCTCTCCGAACGAGACGACCCTACGCCTAGCTCCGGGCTGAATGCAAAGGAAATCGCCAAATCATAAAAAACGTATTTCATCTGCAAAACTTTCCTTGACAGGCAGGACTCGGTCCCCGTACATTTTGCAAGACTACAAAAGGGGTATGATTTGAAGCGTTCGATGATCGCATTTCTCACGTGTGCCACGATGGCACTCCCGTTGTCTTTCCCTTTCCTGGCACGAGCGCAGGCAAATGGAACCGCGGCCACGCCGCCGATGGGCTGGAACAGCTGGAACAAGTTCCGCAGCAAGGTCGACGACGCGACTGTGCGCGCTATGGCCGACGCCATGGTGACCAGCGGCATGCGCGACGCGGGATACAGCTACGTCAACATCGACGATACCTGGGAAGGCGAACGCGACGCGCAGGCAACATCACAGCGAACTACGAAGTTTCCCGATATGAAGGCGCTGGCCGATTATGTCCACGGCAAAGGCCTGAAGCTCGGCATCTACTCTTCGCCCGGGCCGAAGACCTGCGCGGGATTCGAAGGCAGTCTATGGGCACGAAGAGCAGGACGCGAAGACCTATGCAGCGTGGGGTATCGATTACCTGAAGTACGATCTGTGCGGCGCTGCGCGCGATCTACAGGTCAAACTCGAGGCCGAACACGCCCAGGGCGCTGTACCACGAAGATGGGCGACGCCTTGCAGGCGACCGGCAGGCCCATCGTCTACAGTCTCTGCCAGTACGGGGAGCGACGAAGTGTGGAAGTGGGGACCCAACGTGGGCGGCAACCTGTGGCGCACCACCGGCGATATCTCAGCGACTACTGGGAATCCATGGCCGACCATCGGCTTCAGCCAGGCAGGATCTGGCGAAGTTTGCCAGGCCCGGGCATTGGAATGATCCCGACATGCTGGAGATCGGCAACGGCGGCATGAACGACGATGAGTACCGGACGCACATGAGCCTCTGGTCGATTCTGGCCGCGCCGTTGCTGGCTGGCAACGATCTCCGCACCATGACGCCGGAAACGATCTCGCTTCTGACGAACCGCGAAGTGATCGCGATCGACCAGGACCCGCCGGTATACAAGGCGATCGTCTCAGCGCAGTCGGCCCAATTGAGATCTGGGTCAAGCCATTGGCGGACGGCTCCAAAGCCGTCGGGATCTTCAACCGTCACCCCAAGACCATGATGGCGGAGATGGACGTTGAGAAGCTTGGGCTCGGCAAAACCGTGAAGGCCAGGGATATCTGGCTGGGGAAGGATCTGGGAAAGATTGACGGGTCGTACCGGACGACCATTCCCGGACACGGCGTGCTCTTGCTCCATGTATCCCGCTAGCGTACAGGCTGGTCCCAGACGATTGGCTGCCTGGACATCAAACGCATATCTCGCAAGACACCAAGGACAACTCCTATGAGCATCTTTCGTCGCGAATTTCTCAAGCTGGCATCCTCGGGCGCTGCGGGAGCCGCAGCCACCACGCTGCTCTCGGCCGGATCCTCCGCAGCGCTCGGTCAATCGGCACCCATGCCCGGGGCGGGTACGAGCACGGTCTTCAGTGTGAGACAGTATGGCGCCAAGGGAGATGGCGTCACGATCGACACGCCGGCGATCAATCGCGCGATCGAAGCGGCAAGCGCAAGCGGCGGCGGCACGGTGCATTTTCCCGCCGGCACGTATGCGTGCTACTCCATTCATCTGAAGAGCAATGTCGCTCTTTACCTCGATCAAGGCGCCACGATCCTGGCTGCGTCCGTGTCCGAAGGGTCCATAGCGAGCGGGGCAAGCTATGATCCGCCGAGCCAAAGACAGGCATGGGACGCCTATCAGGACTTCGGCCACAATCACTGGCACAACAGTCTGATCTGGGGTGAAGGACCTGCAGAACATCGCTATTCTCGGCCCGGGCCTGATCTGGGGCAAGGGCCTGAGCGCGCAGCGAGCAAGCCGCTGCAGATACCCAGGCATGGGCAACAAGTCCATCGCGCTGAAGAACTGCCACAACGTCATCCTGCGAGATTTCTCGATCCTGAAGGGCGGCTGGTTCGGCATTCTTGCCACCGGCGTCGACAACCTCACCATCGACAATCTGAAAATCGACACCGACCGCGACGGCATGGACATCGACTGCTGCCGCAATGTGCGCGTCTCCAATTGCAGCGTCAACTCGCCCTGGGACGACGGCATCTGTCCCAAGAGCTCCTTCGCTCTGGGCTACGCTCGCGCGACGGAGAACGTCACGATCACCAACTGCTACGTTACGGGCGCGTACGAACTCGGCACCATGCTCGACGGCACCTGGAAGCGCTGGCCCGCTGACTCAAGATGACCAGCCCGACCGGCCGCATCAAGTGCGGCACGGAATCTAATGGCGGCTTCAAGAACATCACGATCTCCAACTGCGTCTTCGACGGATGCCGCGGCTTCGCGCTGGAGACGGTCGACGGCGCCATCCTCGAAGATATTACGTTTACCGGCGTCACCATGCGCGATTGCGCGAACACGCCGATTTACCTGCGCCTCGGACGCCGCATGCGCGGTCCCGCCGGTGTCCCGGTAGGAACGTTGAAGCGCATCATCATCAGCAACGTCGTGAGCTACAACTCCTTCTCGCAGTTCAGCGGCGCCGGCATTGTCTGGGGAATCCCGGGCCACCCAGTCGAAGACGTAAAAATTCACGACCTCTATATGGAACACCGCGGCGGCGGAACGAAAGAGATGGCGGCTCGAGTAGTTGACGACCAGGAGACCGCCTATCCCGAGCCTTATCGACTTGGTGACAGTCCCGCGAGCGGCTTCCTTGTGCGGCACGCCAAAAACATCGAATTCAACAACATTGAGGTAGCGTGCAGCCGGCCTGATGCCCGGCCGGTGTTCTCGTTGACGGATGTGGACGGGGCTGACTTTTTCCGCATCAAGACGCCGAGAGGGCTCACGACTCCAGTGTTCGCCCTCGAGGAGGTTAAGGACTTCAGCGCAGCTTCTACGCGCAACGTGCAGGACGTGCACCTGGATTCATCAGCGAAAAAGACAATCTAAATATGCCGATACGCGGAACGCACAAATTTTCGGTAGCCGTTGAGCCTGCTAGTATTTGCGCAGGGCTCACCGAGAAGCGACATGTACGACAGACAATGTATCACTGACGCGGTGAAAGCCTGAATCTTGAGATAGGTTGACCACGCGACCGCCATGGCATTGAAGCGTCTGAAGGAAAGCAATAAGTCGGCCGTCAAGACTACCAACTACGCTACGCCGGCTCTGGACAAAGGGCTCGACATTCTTGAGTTGCTTGCGCATCAGACGGAAGGTCTGACGAAAAGCCAACTCGCACGTGCACTGGATCGCAGCGTGTCAGAGATCTTCCGGATGTTGCTATGCCTGGAGCGACGCGGGTACATCGCTCAGATTGCCGAGGAGCGCTACTCTCTTACTCTGAAGCTCTTTCAACTCGTCCTTGAACACCCTCCAACCGAGCGCCTCGTCTCGGACGCGCTTCCCGTCATGAAGCGGTTGGCATTCGAGACTGAGCAATCCTGTCACATCGGCGTGCTCGACGGGGATCATGTGGTGATCATTGCCCAGGTCAACTCGCCCAACAGCGTTGGCTTTTATGTCAAGCTCGGTTCAACGGTTGACCTTATGGAGTCCGGCAGCGGCTACGTGATCCTCGCCCACCAGGGAGAGGCAGAACGGGACCGAAGCATCGCGGAGTGGCGCCGCAGAACGAATAAACGGGTTCCCGCCGACCTTTCCAGCCACGTCGAGCGCATCCGGCGGTTGGGATTTGAAAAGCGCGCCAGCTATCTTGCGAAGGGGGTCATCAACATCAGCTTTCCCATCTGCGATGAACGGGGGTCTGCCCTCGGCGCGCTGACCATTCCTTACATTCAATACAGTGCGTCGTCCATGCCGCAAAAGGGGGTCGTTGAAGCTCTGCGCCTCGCAACCGCCGAAATCAACAGAGCTATAGGCGGGCGTCCTCCTGCACCTGGGTCGTGATCCAGGCTTCTCCGAAAGTGTTCGTTCTCATTAGCTCTGGAGGATTTGGACCTCTTCCTCCCGGTCGGCCCAGATCACGCCAGCAGGAAATGCGAAACGCTCCAAAGACTCTGCTTGAATCTCTCCGGAATACCCTGGCAGGGTGGGAAGTGCGTAATGTCCGTTCCGTATGACGACTGGATCGACAAAATGCTCATGCAAGTGGTCCACGTACTCCACCACCCGGTCCTCAAGCGAGCATGAGATACAAAGGTAGTCGAAGATAGAAAGGTGCTGCACATACTCGCATAAACCAACGCCACCGGCGTGAGGGCAAACTGGAATTTCAAACTTTGCGGACATCAGCAGGATTGCGAGGTTCTCATTAATGCTTGCTACCCGGCAGCTATCAAGCTGGCACACATCGATTGCCTTTGCCTGTAGCAACTGCTTGAACATCACGCTATTGTGACAATGCTCCCCTGTCGCGATACGAATGGGAGCGACCTCCTGGCGTATTCGTGCGTGGCCAAGGATGTCGTCGGGGTTGGTCGGCTCCTCCATCCACCATGGCTTCAGTTCAGCCAGCGCCAAAGTTCGTGCAATGGCCTCTTCCACACCCCATTTTTGATTCGCATCGAGCATCAGGCGATTGTCATTTCCAATCTCCCCACGCATGATGAGGCCGCGGCGCAAGTCGTCTTCGGGATTCCCACCCACCTTCAACTTGAAATGTCGCCATCCAGCCGCCATCCCGGCACGGCAGCGGCGTCGGATCTCGGTATCGGAAAACCCGAACCAGCCCGCAGAAGTCGTATAAGCGGGATATCCGATCTCCTTGAGCACCGCCAGGCGCCCGTGCATGCCAGCCTGACCGCTCCGGAGTATCTCCAACGCCTCTTCGCGAGACAGCGCATCACTAATGTAGCGGAAGTCCATGGCCGCCACGATCTGTTCCGGCGGCATTTCGGCAAGCAGCCTCCAGACTGGCTTCCGCTCAGATTTTGCGTAGAGGTCCCACACCGCGTTGAGAATCGCACCGACCGCCAGATGGATAACGCCTTTCTCAGGGCCAAGCCACCGAAACTGAGTATCGCCTGTGAGCTGGAGGTAAAGCTGATTCAGGTCGCAGGTAAGCGACTGCATACTCCGCCCCTCGACAAACTTCTTCAGGTAATGCAAGGCGCCAACGACAAGCTCCGTGCCTCGACCCAGGGTAAACGTGAGGCCGTGTCCTGCGAGCTCTGTGTTGGTTTCGAGGACGCAGTAGGCAGCCGAATAGTCGGGATCCTTGTTCACTGCATCAGATCCAATCAGCGCACGTGACGTAGGAAAGCGCAAGTCAACAATGCGGACGTTTGTAATGTGAATTGGCGTCACAAAGGCCTCTAGAAATAAAGTGTTCGCTACATCATCAGAAAACGGACGGAGGTTCAGCCAACGCAGAATGGTCCGCCCGCTCTGGAAGATCCGATCTGCTTGACGCGCAGACCTCCTTCGGAATGTGTCAGCCGGGCGGTAAGCCGCCGAGATACATATAGCTTCTTTGCGGGCAGGCGGCCAAGAGCCTGGTGATCGTCGAAGAAGGGAAGCGATGGTTGTACGGAACAGCCCATCCGATGGCTTCGGCCGTGGGCGGGTCGGGTCTTTCCTGTGGGATACCGGTTCGCCTCTTGAACATTGAAGCGTCCTGAAGGCCCGCGGTCGAGATCTTTACAAGTTTCTTGAGCGCACTGTTTCTAAAGGAATAGAGGTCGACCCCGTTTGGGAGACCAAACTCTGCAAGCATCACCAATGGCGCTGCGGCATAAAGATGATAGTGAAGAGCCCGCTGACCTCGCTTCATCTCCTCCGGCAAAGTTCCGTCAGATTGAATTGCGGCGATGCCTCCGCGCGCCATGTCCATTGCCCAGTTGAAATCTGCCGGATCGTTCGCCGCAATTCCCGTTGCAGCGAGCTGAACCGCAGCCCAGTAGAAATGGTTTTGCGCCGTCGTCCCGTCCTGTCTCTGTCGGTCGGCATAAAACGCCCGGGTCTGTTTCCCAACCTGCTGCAGCCAAGGAAGGATCAGACCCAGCTGCTTCGGTGTCGCACGCTTGTTCCCCTCTACCTTGAGGAAAGCAATTGCTGCCGCGCCAACAACCCATCCCTGAACATAGAAGGCTTGGCTGGACGACATCTTGCCCGTGAGAGCATGCTCCTGCGCCAGGGCTTCCAAGTGACCAAGGACGCAATCCGCGGCCTGCTGTGACCCCGTCTGGCGAAAGGAGTCAGCCGCCGCCACCAGCACCTCTCCCTCCTGCTTCACCGGCCCGGAGCTCTCAACATAGGCCTTCTGCTTGACTGGATCGATGATCGAATGAGTCGGGTCGTTATCGGCATAAAAGCCGTCCGTGACGAAGTCGACAGGCAGATGGGAAGTCGAAGGACAGGCATACGCCGCGGATGTCGCGGTGATCGGGTGCGCGGTCCATGGCGATAACAACATAGTGCCCCGGGCTGTTCGCGCAGATGCCAAAAGGGTAAGGGGCAGAACCAGCCCAAAGTGGCACAACAAGAGGGTGGAACGAGGAACAAACATTTTGTATGTGAACGAACGCATTTATCTACGGAACGTACGCAAACCACCCCAAGCTTGTCAAGACTGTTCGGCGTCGAGGCTCCACTGGACGCGCGCGAGTGGGTCACCCATTGTGAACTATGCGTTCGACTTCGCGGGGCGGGCAGGACATAGCGTCCAGTGCTTCGAAAGACGCAGAAGAAATGCCTGTCCAGAATCCTCCGGACAGATGGCATGCGGTTGCCGAAGCGTGCCATTCCCCGGGTCGTCGGCAAACCCAAATACTGTTCATATACAAAAGGAACGTTCAACTGCCGAAAATACCTGTTGACAGCGAAGTGCCGCAATGCCTAAGGTTGAAACGCTCGAGGAGGGTCCAGTTGTAACCAGGTCCCTTCGAATTCGCGTTCCCTGCGCACGCGGCAATGTATCCAACCCGAGGCTCCAATGAACTCGATGACCTACACCCTCCGACTTCGCAGATGGCTTGTTCTCGTCGCCATCACGGCGGTTCTCACTTGCGCGAGCGGCTCTGCGGCGGCGCAGAGCTCCAGTGCCAACATCACGGGCACCGTCGCAGATTCCACCAACGCCGTTATTCCTGGCGCGACCGTCAAGCTCATCAACCAGTCAACAAACGTCCAGACCATCACCAAGTCTGGCAAGAACGGGCAGTTTATCTTCCCGGACGTCCAGCCCGGAGCGTTTACCGTGGTGGTGGATGCTCCCGGGTACAGTGAGCTACGCAAGGTAGGTCTCGTGTTGCTCGCCTCGGAGCCTCTGTCAGCAGGCATTCTCAGGATGTCAGTCGGTGCGGTTGATCAGCAGGTGACGGTGACCGCCGATATCACCCCGCTGCAAACCACGACGGCAGAGCGTTCGGCTGTCCTCGACAATGTGCAGATGGAGAATCTGCTCTCCATCGGCCGCGATCCCATGGGGTTGACGCGCCTTAATCCTGGTGTGGTGGGAGGATCCGGTTCCACGAGTCTCAGTACCACGACGACGCCGACCGTGAATGGCGTCAACAGCCAATACAACTTTGTCTCCGTAGACGGGGTGCCTGGAAACACCCGCGGCGGCAAGACGTTCGACACTCCGCCGAACATGGATGCGGTTGAAGAGGTTACGATGTTGGAGTCCAGCTATTCGGCGGCGAATGGCAAGGTAGCGGGCGCGAACTTCAACTTCGTGACCAAGAGCGGAACCCAGAAGTATCATGGCGCGCTCTACTACTATTTCCGCAACGAAGATCTCAACGCCAATTGCTACTTCAACAAGTTCAATGGTGCCAACGTGGCACGCCCCCGCTACCGCTACAACACGTTCGGAGGAACGCTCGGCGGACCCATTTACTGCCCGGGAAGATTCAACAGAAATAAAGACAAGTTCTTCTTTTTCGTGTCCGTTGAAAATGCGCCAATCACCTCTCCAGACGGAACAAAGTACTTTCGCATCCCCACCGCCGCGGAACTGCAGGGTGATTTTTCGCATACCTACCAGCAGGGCAAAGCACGGACAACCTTCTGTACATCAAGAACCCTGCCGGCACCGGCGCCTGCTCCGCTACAACCGGTGGCCCCGCATGCTTCGCCAACAACCAGATTCCCTCCAGCGCCATCAACAGTCAGGGCCTGGATCTGCTGAAGATCCTTTACAACAACACCATTGCGGCGAACCCGTCGCAGTACATCGCAGACAATCCTGCACTGACCCTGAACAACTACAACTACACGACGAACAATTCCTCGGATAAATCCTACCTCCAGGAGATCGTCCGGATTGACTACTTCCCGCCGGAAAAGCTTCACATGTTCGGGCGCTACAGTCATGCCGTGATCAATAACATCGGATTTGCGTCGACGACCAACAAATACACGTGGCTGTTCCCGGATAACTACCAGTTGGTCGAACCCAACTATGCAGGCAATGTGACCTACACCTTTACGCCGCACCTCGTCAATGAGTTCAATGTCGGCTTCTCAGGCTGGCACGAAAACTCACTGTACAACGCCAGCGACGTCGCGAAGGTGCAGTTGGGCGCATCCGGGTTCAACCTTCCCTCGCTCTATCGCGGGCGTAAATCCGCTCAACCTCTTTCCGAATGTCAACTTCGGCAGAACCGACACCCCGACCTTTGGCTGGGATTCACGCTTTCCCTTTGCCGATGTCGTCCACAATTTTGCGGCCAGTGATGGATTGACCTGGGTGCTTCACTTCCCATACCTTCAAGTTCGGCTTCGACTTCGAGCAGGACTCTTATCTGCAGGCGAACCATAATCGTGTCGGCACCTTCGACTTCTCGCAGAACTCCAGCAACCCGAACGACAGCAACTTCGGGTACTCGAATTCGGAGCTGGGCAATCTGAACACCTACACCCAGGTGACGAAGCTGCTTAACTACGATCCGATCACGACAGTACTCGACTTCTATGCGCAGGACACGTGGAAGTTGAATCAGCAAGCTGGTTCTCGACTACGGGATACGTACTTCGTACGCCTTCTCGCAGGCCTTGTGTCCGGCAATAACTTTGTGCCGAGCATGTTCAACGCGTCCCAGGCCCCCACGCTGTATCAGGCCAATGCCAGCGGTAACAGCAATCGATCCCACCACAGGTGCGACCTACCCAGCGGCATATGTCGGCCTTCTCGTGCCGAACACAGGCAACCTCAACAACGGCATCCTATATGCCAACACGCCGGCTACCCATCGGGAACGACCTACAATGAGGGTCTTTTCTGGCAGCCGCGCATTGGCTTTGCCTACTCCGCCAACGAAAGAACCGTCGTTCGCGGCCACTACGGCATCTTCTACAACTCTCGCTCCGGCTCAGGACAGGAGGGCGATCTGACCAACAACGCGCCGACCACCAACAGTCCGACGCAGTACTACACCAGCATCAACTCAGCCGCTTCCAACTACTACGCAACGCCGGGGCGTTGAACGGTCCCTTCTCGATCGGTCACGCTCTGCCGCTCCATATGCCGCTGCCTTACACCGAGGAAGCCAGCCTCGGCTTCAACAGATAGTTCCCCGGTCGGCACTGTGTTCGATCTCGCTTATGTCGGCACCTTCACGCGACATTCCAGCCGCTACCCGCCCATCAACGAAGTCCCCTATAACGCTGAATTCCAGCACCCATCGCCCCACCTACACTAAGTCGACAGCCGCTGCCGGACAACTTCTTCCGTCCGTATCCTGGGCTTCACACGATCAACCTGCAACAGGATGATCTGACTGCAAACTACAACTCACTTCAGGCCCGTGTGACGCGCCGGTTTCATAACGGTCTGGAGTTTGGGGTGAACTACACGTACTCCCGTACGATGGACTACGGCACCTGTTCGTCCACAGGATGCAGCGACTCCTATAACTTCACCTCGGCGCTCTATCAGAATCTTCGTGCATGGAATTACGGTCCCGCAAGCTACGACATCAAGCACAATCTTGCGACCAACTACCTGTGGGCATTTCCGAAGCGCTAGGCCCCTGGAACAACTTCGCGACGCGCGCCGTGCTCGATGGCTGGCAGATAGCGGGCGATATGACCTATCTGAGCGGCGCACCGGCGCAGATCGGTCTATCGGTCAGGGCAACCCGAACATCACGGGAGGCGGTGACGGTGCTCGTGTGGTTCTCACCTGCGACCCCAAGCAGGACGCTCCCCACACCTTTACTCAATGGTTTAATACCAACTGTTTCCGCGCACCAATTGCAGGCGCCATGGCAACTGCCGCAAATCCCAATGGGACCCCGTTCTCTTTGCCTGCCGGCGGCGTCTTCTCGCCGAAGGTAGACTTCTACTTGCCGCATAACTCAACTTCGATACTGCTGTCTTCAAGAACATGCCGCTCAATGAACACGGTTTGCGTCTACAGCTCCGGGTGGAGACCTACAACACCTTCAATCACGCAGAGTTCAATGCGGTAAATGCGACGGCAACCTTCAACCAGGCCACCAGCGCAGGAGCTTTGCAGCAGACCAACCTCGGACAACTCAGCGGAACAGCAAACTCACGTCAGATGCAACTTGCCTTGCGACTTGAGTTCTAACCAAGGGGAAGGGTGCGCGAGGCTGTCGACTTGCGTAGCCCTCCCTCGCGCATTTTCGATCACCAATCCAGCACCTCACCGCCCCATCGCTTAGAGGGAGTGACCCCGCTTAGTCCGCCTTGGCGCAGCAAGGAACCTGGCTGCTCGGGAAGACCCGGCTGACGAGAAATCGCAGCGCCAAGATGTTTCCAATCTCCGAGAACCCGGACCACTGTCTTGCCAGGGGTTAGTTCATCCGCCTGCATGATGCTTGACCTCTCCTCCCGCTTCATGCCTCTGTGGAACTGAAGATAACCGTGTTTCCGTTCTCGAGCCCCTCCGCACTATGCGTGTTGTGAAAACCGCATCTTCGGGAAGATCACTCTGAGCGAGCTCCCAGACGTTGCGACACTTGATGTCCAACTGGGGGACGAGTTATTGCGCTCTCGTCGCTGACCAGCGGACTTCCATTGTGCAAGCGGGCTGCCGCCCAGAGCGTTGAGGTGGGGCAACTCCAAAACCTGGGGAGTGTCTCGTCGTGCTCAACGACCCTGTCGAGCGCCGCTCGCGACAATATGTAGCGTCACGTTGCTGCGCAAGGCCACAGTCCCCATGCGAAAGGTTCCCGCAGGAACCAGGACCGTGCCGCCGCCTTGTCCGTGGCACGCATCCACGGCGGCTTGCAAAGCTGCGGTGTCGAGCGTTGTGCCGTCTCCCTTTGCGCCAAAGTCTCTGACGTCATAGATTGCCGCATCCGGGGTAGCTGCAGCCACATGACGCGAGGAGTCGCCCGGCTGAGCACCGAGGGAGGATAAGGCTCCGGCAGCAGACACCGGCGCAAGCTGCATCCATTCGCGACCCATCAGGCGAGCTCGATCGGCAGTATCACCTTTGAGAATGCGGCAGCTCATGTTGTCGAGCCATCCGCAACTCCATCGCGTCAACAGTGTTTCGTGATTGAATGACGATGTTTACCTATGGAAGGTAGACAAGCTCTTGAACCCTTGTCAAGGAATTCGTAGGAACCCTATGTCTTCTCGAAACATGCGACGCCTCTTCGCCGTAGCTCTTGCGACACCGCTGGCCTTGACTGCACAAACGCCGCCCGTGGCTCGTCCCGCGACACCCGAGTCCGTGCCTCAGCCCTCCGTATACCGGGTCACCAGCAATCTGGTGGTCCTGGATGTCGTGGCCACGGATAAAGCAGGCAAAGTAGTCCCTGACCTCACCAAAGATGAGTTTACGGTGTATGAAAATGGTGTCCGCCAGACGATTCGTACATTGGATTCGCCCACGGAGCGCCCCACGATTCCCATGGTTCCAGGCCACGATCGCAATGGCCACCCCACATGGGGAGAGTCGCCGATCACTGTCATCGTGCTCGATCAACTCAATACGCCTATTGAGGAGATTGCCTATGCCAGAGATGAGCTTTTCAAATACCTCGCTGCACAGCCGGCGCAGTTGTCAGAGCCTACCTCGCTCATCGTGCTGAACGATGCGGGCATCCAAAATGCAATTCCTGCCACGCGGGACCGCGATTCCCTGCTTAAGTCTGCGCGCAGCCTGCATGTGGCGCTCCCTTATCGACTGAAGAGGTCCGCGCGCAGCGAGTTGCTGGTCGAATCCTTCGCGCTGCTGCGTCAGATTGCCCTCTCAACCAGCGGAGACCGCGGACGAAAGAACGTCCTCTGGGTGGGCCGCGGCTTCGCCAGCCTCGATCCCCAGGCGCTCGATCCGCACGATCAGGAGCTGTTTCTCACGGCCGTGCGAAGCACTGTGAATCTTCTGCTCGCATCGCGGGTCACACTCTCAAAGATCGATCCCCGCAGCAATCTTGCGGTTGCCGTCGATGGCGACCCGTCCGACCCGACAAGCCCTTCTCTCGGTGAGGTAGATGATCCATTCGCCACCACGTTCAGTTTCGGCGCGTTTATCGCGCAGACAGGCGGCAAGAACTTCATGTACTTGAATGACCTGGCGAAGGAAATCGATGAGGGCGTCACCCAGGGGTCGAACTTCTACACCATGAGCTATGTGCCCACGGATCCGCATGAAGATGGCAAATACCGCAAGCTCGATGTCCGCGTAAGCCGCCCGGGCGTCGTGCTGCGTTCGAAGCTCGGTTTTTACGCCGGGCCGCAGCGGCAGCAGCCCAGTGATCGCGATCTCAGCTTCGACATGGTGCAGGCAGCGGCATCTGGCATGCAATATGCGGGCGTTGGCGTTCGGATCGTCAATACGAAGCACACTGCTGGGACCAATAGTGTCCACGTCCAACTCTCCGTCGATACGGACACGCTCCCTTTCTCATCCACGCCGGCAGGGGGCGAGCAAACCACCCTGTATGTCTCGCTCGCTGCATTGGATGACAAAGGAAAGCTCCTTCGTTTCAGCACGGTCAGCTCAGAGATTGAGATTCCGGCCACGCAGCTGGAACGCATTGCAACCGGTCACACCTCTGTACCGGGTTCTCTTACGTTGCCAAAAAATACGGCAGCGGTGCGCGTCATCGTGCGCGATGCGAACGGACGTATCGGTACAGCGGAAGTGGATCCCGGCTACTTTGCACCGCCACCGAACCGCTGAAGGGAGAGAATCTGATTCTCGTTTGAGTCCCCTGAAGCCATCGTTGCAACGGAGTGCCGTGGGGCCAGGAACGCATATGCGTAACGAAAGTGTTTCATATGCGAACAAACAATTTTTCTAATTGACAAACATTCCCGGATTAAGGGATGCTTCTTTCCGCAATTGAAGTCCCTGCCTGAATGCTCTGAGCGAGGTCTCCTTGAGAGTCCAATTTCGTGTGGTCAGGGCTGTCGGCGGGGATCGAGAGAGCACATTTGGTCGTGCCTGGGAACAGGAGTTGCGACCGCTCCGAAGAGGCCAAGATGATCGCAGCAACATCGCACCCGAAGCAGAAGTTCCAGGTCACACCCCTCCTGAAGATGATGAGCCGATTTGCGTTGCTGGTTACGATCCTGGGTCTATTTTTCCCAGCACATGCAGACGCGCAGGATATCCGCGCAGAGATCCAGGGGAAGGTCGTTGACCCCACAGGTGCCGTCATTCCGGGCGCCAAGGTCACGGTAACCGAAGTGAACACCGGGGTGGTGACGACGACCGTTTCAAACAAGACAGGTGACTTTGCTTTGCCGTTTATCACCGCCGGGCGCTACACCGTTCAGGTCGAGATGCAGGGCTTCAAGAAGTACGAGCAAAGCGCACTAACCGTCGAGGTCTCTGACAATGTGAATCTCCCCATCACGATGCAGACCGGCGACGTGAATTCGGAGGTCACGGTCAATGCAGAGACGCAAACACTCCGTACCGCGGACGCGGACCTCGGAACCGTCATCAACAGCCGGCAGTTGGAAGATCTACCCGTCAAGGACAACAATCCTTTGCTGATGGCCAGTCTCAGTGCCGGTGTGCTGGACTTTGCCACCACATCCAGCGGCGGCCAAACTCAGACATTTACCAGCAGTACGCCGTCGAGTATTTCCATTGACGGCATCCCCTACAACGGAGCCAACGGAGGCAACGATTACCGCCTCGATGGCGCGCCAAATGTCGCCGGAAACCAATCCAGTACCGGTCAGAACCAGGCTTTCTCGCCGACAGCTTCGATGGTGCAGCAGTTCAAGATCCAGACCGCAACCTATGACGCGGGCAGCGGCTTCGGGCCTGGCGCCAGCATCAGCCTGAGCCTGCGCAGCGGGACGAATCTCCTTCACGGAACCATCCAGGAGACCAACCAGAACAGGGTGTTCAATGCGAACGAGTACTTTACTGCGGCGGCGGGACTGCCCAAGCAAGACAATCGCCAAAACGATTACAGCGCAATCGTCACCGGGCCGATCGTGCTGCCTAAGATTTATAACGGTCACGACCGCACCTTCTTCATGGTCGGCTATCAGGGCGTGCACAGCTCTTTTCCCAAATCGACGAACGCGTTGTACAGCGTTCCCACGGCAGCCGAGCGCACGGGCGACTTCTCGGCTCTGCTTCCTCTGGGTTGCACCTCCACGAATGGCCAATACACGGTAAACGCGTCCAATGGCATCGCCTACTGCGGCGGCAATCAGTCCACTCCGGATACTTACCAGCTCTACAATCCATACTCGGCGGTGGCTTCCGGCGGCCACGTAACTCGAAAGACGGGCTTTGCCAACAACATCATTCCGTTCGGCCAAACGATCAACGGTCATGCGCTCGCCTTGGACCCGTTTGCAAATTACATCTTCAATACACACTTCCCGCTTCCCAACTTTCCAGGCAAGTCGGATGGGGAAAACAACTACATTACGCAACGCTATCAGGTGAACGTCTACAACGCGATCGTCGCTCGCCTCGACCACAAGCTCAGCGATCGCCAGAATATCTTTGCTCACTTCTACTACAGCCATCTCAATGAACAAGAGCAGATCTCGTTCAACAATGGCTTAGGCGACTTCTTCTATAGAGACAATCGCGGGGTAGACCTTGACCATGTCTTCCTCCTCTCGCCAAATCTAACGCTCAACACGCGGGTCTCCGCTTCGCGTTACAGTCAACTCACGATCGGCGTGACTCAGGGCGAGAACCTCGCAAAAGCTGGTCTCTCCGCCAACTACATCAGCCAGATCAACGCCATCGATCCGGGCCACGCCCGCCTGCCCGACGTCGCGGTCCAGAACCTTCCCGCGCTCTCCACGACCGGCTACACAAATCTGCCCAGCACCATCTGGAGCGCCGCTAGCGAAGCCACTTACCTGCGCGGCAAGCATCTGCTCCGAATAGGCGGGGAGTTCCGCCTCTTTCTTGACAACGGAGAAAATCCCGGTAATGACTCCGGGACGCTGCAATATAACGCCAACTACTTGGAGGCGTCCGACACCTCCAGCAGCTTCTACGGGGGCGGTATCGCAAGCTTCGAACTCGGCATCCTGACCGGCGGCTCCATTCAAACTGCGGGATCGTACGCTGAGGCAGACAAGATCATCTCGGGCTACGTGCAGGACTCATGGCGTGCAACCTCTCGACTCACCATGAACGTGGGCCTGCGCTATGAAGGCCAGTTCGCCGCGACAGAACGGTACAATCGCGCGGTCACGCAGTTTGACTTCCACTCCACAAATCCCCTGCAGACCAAAGCACAGGCAGCTTATGTCTCCTCCGGTTCGCCGTTGCTCCCCGCGACGCTTCCCGTCATTGGCGGACCTTTGTTCGCGGGCGTCTCCGGGTCACGGTCCTTCTGGAATGCGAACCTGCTTGAAGGGGTTCAGCCCAGGATTGGAATTGCCTACACTCTGAATCCAACCATGGTGTTGCGCGGTGGCTATGGTGTGTACGGCATCATCACCAGGATTGACGCCATTCAGACAGGGTTTAGCCAAACCACAGGCCTTACCTCCACTCCCGACAACGGAGTAACTTTCATCGATTCCTCGGAAGATCCATTCCCTGCCACCGCTTCCAATCCCAATCCGATTCTGCAGCCGACCGGTTCCTCTGCAGGGCTGGCAACTGGAGCCGGCACCAGCATCACCACCGTCACCAACAATCTTCGCCGGCCCTACACGCAGCGCTGGAGCCTCGGCATCGAGCAAAGCCTCGGCAATCGCACCATGATGGACATCTCCTACGTGGGCAACCGTGGCACCAAACTCTTCGTCAGCCGCAACTACGACTCCATTCCGGCCCAATACCTCAGCACTTCGCCCACCCGCGACGCTACGACCATCTCGAATCTCAGCAAAAAAGTCCCGAATCCCTTCTATGGGCTTATCCCTGGACAGTCGCTCGGCACCTCCACGACGATCGCTGTCTCACAGCTGCTGTTGCCGTACCCGGAATTCACGGGTGTGACGGCGCTTGAAAACACGGGTTTCTCTTGGTATCACTCGCTGCAGGTAAATCTCCGCCACCAGTTCAGCGACGGTCTTCACTTCGGCACCGCGTTCACCTGGTCCAAGAGCATGCAAGCGACGTCGTATCGCAACGCAACCGATCCCCGCCCCGAGCGCCTCATCTCTGACCAGGATCGCGTTTTGCGCTTCGTCACCAACGGAATCTACGAGCTTCCATTCGGAAGAACCAAGCGATTCATGGCAAATGTCCACGGCTTCTCAGACAAGCTGGTCAGTGGATGGCAAGTGCAAAGCACCTATCAGATCCAGGCAGGCGCGCCCCTCGGTTTTGGCAATGCCATTGTTACAGGCGACATTCACCGCGTACCGCTCGATTCAGGTAAAAAATCCATCGCAGAATGGTTCGATGTCAGCCAGTTCGATAACAACAGCGCAGACCAGCTTTCCAACAACATCCAGATCTTGCCGTCACGCTTCTCCTTCATTCGCGGTCCCCGTTCCAACCTGCTGAATGTCGGGTTGCAGAAAAACACACGCCTCTATGCTGAGCGTGCAAATTTCCAACTACGCGTCGATGCCATCAATGCCCTCAACCATACGAACTTCAGCAATCCAAGCACCGGCGTCGGAAGCTCCACCTTCGGCCAGGTTACCGGCACCAATTCCACCCCGCGCGTTCTTCAACTCACCGGAAAAATTGTCTTTTAGAGGAGGACTCGAACTTGGGGGGAGCCTTTACGAGCGATCTGTGCTCGGCACATGAGCGAGTGAAAGTTAGTGGCAGATACCATCTGCACTCGCTGATTTGCGGCGCCGTTGGTGCGCAGATGACCCGTCGTGCTGTCGTTTACGAAGCACGGCCTTCTTCGCCTTCGAGCAATGCGCTGCATGCTGCCGCACTGGGAGCGGTGACGCTCACCGCGGCCGAAGTGCTTGCGATTATAAACCGACGACCCCGCGTGGGTAGCTGTCAGCGACTCCGTAGCGGCCGTGCTAAGAGCCGTCGAAAGCGTTGCCGAACCGGATGCGAGGGCCGCGTTCCCAAATGCAGTCGGCCCGTTGTAAAAGCTGACGGTTCCAGCTGCCGGAGTTAGAGACTTGAAACGCTGGGTCGTTAGACACAGAGCCGGCTCGCTGGAGCTTTGGAAGATGTTGACTCGTCGAACAGTAATGGCGTCTGCCACGCCCGCCGCGTGATTCGCGCGTGTGATTCCAGTGCGACGTCCTGCGCGTACTCGGCTGAGAGCTCGTCCCAAAGCTGACCGAAGAGACTGACTTTGGTGGGACTTGTAGTGGCCTTCGCTTCCGAATATGGTGCCGCACCCTGCAATGTCCCGCGCAAGAGGAAATGAGAAATCGGCAACGACTATAGGGCTTTTGCATCGTCATGCGATGTTCTGCCCGACAATGCAGTCCGTGGAAATAGGAGTTAGAATGCGTCGCCCTTTAGGGAATGGGGGTTCAAGTCCCCCCTCGGGCACCAACCGGCGCACATGGGAGGCGGAGCGTAGGCGCGCCGTTCCCGTTTTGACGCGGCGCGTTGTCGGGCAGGGTCGTGGCGCGAAAAGCGAGACTCGGACGAGCGAAACCGTTCTATGATGGAAGAGTAAAGCATCATCGGAATCGAGGCAGGGGCGCGACCTGGAGGCGGGCGCAGTCGGTCCCGGGGCATCCGGCGCTTCCGGCACGAATGCCGTGCCTTTCATCTGCCTCCTGCAGGCGAAGGTGCAGCCGATAAGAGATACAGCAGGTCCGCCGCAGCTCGTGTTGTGGGACGACTCCCCGGTCATCCTCTTTGCCACCCATCCTTCAACCGCTTTCTGAAATCACGGTACCCCGGCCATGACTCCACGCAACACCCCTCCCCGTACGGCAATCGCCGTTTCTGCGCTTCTTTTCACTTCGACTGCGGCACTCCTAACGGGATGCGCCGCCAACTTGGAACCGAATGCTACAGCGGCCACGGGAGCGGCGATGAGGGGCCAGGTTACGGGCGGCCAGCAGCCGGTCAGCGGAGCGTCCATCTATCTTTACGCTGCGGGGACCAGCGGCAACGGGCAGGGCGCGGTCAACCTCCTGCGCAACGCCGTGCTGACGGATGCGAACGGAAGCTTTGGGCTGACGGGAGATTACACGTGTCCTTCGGCCAGTACGCAGGTTTACCTGGTGAGCAGCGGCGGAAATCCGGGGCTGGCCACCGGGACGAACAACAGCGCCGCCCTGATGATGGCCGCGCTGGGAGACTGTGGCAACCTGACCTCCAGCACATTCACGAACATCAACGAGGTGACGACCGTAGCGGCGGCGTATGCGCTGAATCGCTTCCTGGGTTCTTCGGGCAACATCGGCTCTTCGGTGACGAACGCGACGGGGCTGCGTAATGCATTCCTGGTCGCGGGAAACCTCGCCGACACCGCTCAGGGAAGCTCTCCCGGACCGTCGTTGCCGGCGACTGCCACGGTGGAGAAGGCTAAGCTGTATTCCCTTGCGAACGTGCTTTCGACCTGCATCAACAGCACCGGTACGGCGCTCTGCACGCCCCTGTTTACGGCGGCTACTTCGGGTGGCGTGGTGCCGGCAAACACGCTGGACGCAGCGCGTGGCGATTGCGCGGCATCCCGCGGCGAACGTTGCATCGATTTACGGGGCGACCGTGGCTTCGCCTCCGTTTCAGCCCGCGTTGACCAAGGCTCCGAGCGACTGGACGATGTCTATTACCTACAAAGGCGGAGGAATCGCCACGCCCACCTCGATCGCATTGGATTCCACGGGCAGCCTGTGGGTGGCGAACTACTACGGAGGCGTGGCAAGCAAGCTTTCGGCTACGGGAGTGCCGGCCTCGGCGACGGGGTTTGCCGATAGTGCGCTGAACGAATCGTACGGCCTTGCCGTGGACGGGCAGGATAATGCCTGGATTACCAACGAGGAGACGACGAACGGCACCAATAGCGGTTTCGGGAGCGTGAGCAAATTCAGCTCGACGGGCGCGGTGCTGTCGGGGTCCGGATTTACGGCGAGCATCTACTATCCGTATTCGATTGCCTCGGACTCGAACGGTACCATTTGGGTGGCGGACGAGGGAAGATCCGGAGCCAGCCACCTGGCGTCAGACGGAACTTCGCTGATCGGACCGGGTGGATATACCTCCACGCAGCTTCCGTTGCCGGTGGGCGTGGCGGTGGACGCCGCTCACGACGCCTGGTTCACGGGGCAGAACATGGCGACGCTGGTCACGCAGGCGGGCGCCATCACCGGGCATGTCTGCTGCGCGGAGAGCTCCGGAATCGCTATCGATCAAAATGGGTCGATCTGGATCTCGGATTATTTCGGCTCGGCGCTGGTGGAGCTGGACGCCAGCGGAAACCTGCTGCAAACGTTAACGGCGACTGGCGGCGTGCAGTATCCGCAGGCGCTGGCGGTGGACGGCGCCGGCACGGTGTGGGTGTCGAACTTTCGCGGCAACTCGGTGAGCGCGTTTGCGAGCGCATCCGGCGGCGCGGCGAGCGCGGCGCTTTCGCCTTCGTCTGGCTTCGGAGTGGATGCCAAGCTGTTCGAGCCATTCGGTATTGCGGTGGACGCCTCGGGCAATCTTTGGACGGCAAACTTCGCCGGCAACTCGGTCACGCAGTTTGTTGGCGCTGCTGTGCCGGTGAAAACTCCGATGCAGGGGCCGCCGACGGCTCCCTGAGCGGCGCGGCGGGGCAGCATGCGTGCGCTATCATGGTGCGATGAGCAAGTGTGACGGCGATCGCCCGGCCGGGCGTCTGAGTCTTCAGGATCTGCCCGGCGGAGAGATCCTGATCCGGCGCAAGAGCCTGAAAAGACAGCTCGCCGGGCGAAGCGGGCTGCAGCCGGTCCGCATCGCGGTTTTGGGGGAAGCACCACCAGCGAGCTGGTGGACCTGCTTGAACTGTTTCTGCTCGACAGCGGATTCGCGCCGGAGTTTCACCAGTCGGAGTTTGGCAGGTTCTACGCGGATGCCGTGCATGACAGCGCGGATCTGGAAGCCTTCCGGCCGGATGTCGTTCTGGTGCACACCTCCGTCTTGAACATCCAGAGCTTTCCGCCGCTGCGCTGCTCGGACGAGGAGTTCGCCGCGTCGATTCAACGCGAGCTGGCTCGCTTTGAGGAGATCTGGAGCTCGCTGGAGCGCAAGCTCGGCTGCGTCGTCATCCAGAACAACTTCGAATTCCCGCAGACGGCGGTGCTCGGCAACCTGGATGTGTCAGCGAATGGCGGCCGCACGCTGTTCGTGGCGGAGCTGAATCGCGAGTTCGCGCAGGCAGCGGCAGCCAGCTCGCGCTTGATGTTGCAGGATCTTTGCAGTCTTTCGGCGCGGGTGGGGCTCGACAGTTGGTTCGACCCCGCGCGTTGGTTCAGCTTCAAGCTGGCGCATACGCCGGAGGCTTCGCTGGCGATGGCGCGGTCGCTGGCCGCGATGGTGCGGGCGATCTACGGCCGCAGCCGCAAGGTGCTGGTGCTGGACCTGGACGATACGTTGTGGGGCGGCATCATCGGCGATGATGGCCCGGACCGGATCCTGATCGGGCGCGAGACTCCGCTGGCCGAGGCCTACACCGCGTTCCAGGAGTACTGCCTGGAGCTGCGCAGCCGTGGCGTGCTGCTGGCCGTGTGCTCAAAGAACGATGAAGCCGTGGCTCGGCAGGGGTTCGAGCATCCGGACTCGGTGCTGCGGCTGGAGCATTTCGCTGCGTTCCGCGCGAACTGGGAGCCGAAACACGAGAACATCCTGTGGCTGGCGGCGGAGCTGAACCTCGGCGCCGGAAAGCTTCGTGTTCGTGGATGACAATCCGGCCGAGCGCGCGATTGTGGCGGCGCAGGTCCCGGGGATCGCTGTCCCGGATATCGGGCGCGATCCTGGCCGCGTTCCCGCGGATTCTCGAGGACGGGCGCTTCTTCGAGCCGGTGTCCGTGTCGGCCGAGGATGTGCATCGCGCAGAGCTCTACCGCGACAACCCGGACCGCGCATCGTTCCAGACGCGCTTCGCGGATTACGGCGAATACCTGGACTCGCTTGAAATGGTGGCCGAGATCGACCGCTTCAAGCCCGTGTACCTGGAGCGGATCACGCAGCTGACGAATAAAACCAACCAATTCAACCTGACGACGCGGCGCTACACGCTGGCGGAGATGCAGGCGGTGATTTCGGACCGGAATGCGCTGGGGCTGTACGGCAAGCTGAGCGACCGGTTCGGCGACAACGGCCTGGTGTCGATCGTGCTGGCCTTCCGCAGGGGAGACGTGCTTTCGATCGATTTGTGGCTGATGAGCTGTCGTGTGCTCAAGCGGGACCTGGAGTTCGCGATGCTGGACGCGCTGGTGGACCATGCGCTGCGGATGGGGGTTCGCACGCTGCGCGGCTGCTTTGTGCCCACGCGCAAGAACAGCATGGTGGAAGCTCACTACCCGCGGCTCGGGTTCACGCGCGCGGAAGAGAAGGCCGATGGCTCGGTGGTGTTTACGCTGAATCTGACCGGGTACAAGCGGCGGAACCGGCACATCCGCGTGCAGGAACTGGTGCTGGCGGGGGAGTAGCGCGTGCTGAATGAAGCTGCCGGGAAGGCCTGCGATCTGCGACTGCATCACATCGGGCACGCCGTCCCGGAGATCGATGTCGCGGCGCGCCTATACATGCAGCGCTTCGGCTACGCCCTGGCGTCGGAGGTAATTCACGATCCGGCGCAGACAGCGCGGGTGCAGTTCCTGCACCTGGCGGGCGATTCGTGCTGGTTTGAACTAGTGTCGCCCGACGGCCCTGGCAGCCGGCTGACCAACGCAGTCAGGCGCGGGGGAGGGTTGAATCACCTGTGCTTCAGCGCCGGGCCTTTAGAGCAGGCGATCGCCGCGCTGGAGGCCACGGGGATGAAGCTTATCTCGGAGCCGCGGCCGGGTGTCGCATTTGCGGGGCGACGCATCTGCTGGCTGCTTGGCCAGGATCCGCTGCCGGTCGAGCTGGTCGAACGGCGCACGCCGGAGGATCGCTGTATTCCGGGCGTGCTTTGATAGTGAAGCGGCGGGCGGGTCGAAAGAAGTCAGTCGCGCCAGCCGAGCACTTCGGAGATCTGGGCGGCGAGGGTGAGGGGATCGAACGGCTTGAAGAGCACAGCCGCGACGCCGAGGCCGGCGAAGCGGCGCTGGTCGACGCCCTGGACCTTGGCGGTGAGCAGCACGACGGGAATGGCGGAGGTGGCGGGGTTCTGCTGTAGAAACTTGAAGGTGGTGGGGCCGTCCATGTCGGGCATCATGACGTCCATCAGGATGGCGTCGGGCTGCTCGCGCGCGGCTTTGTCGATGCCGTCGCGCCCGCGAGCAGGCGGTGAAGATCTCCCAGCCGGCGGTGGCTTCGAGGGAGAGCGCGGCGACCTCGCGGATGTCGTCTTCGTCGTCGATGATGAGGACGCGGCGCACAAGCATCAGGGGACTGGGGACCGAATCCTGTAAGCCGAAGCGCTGACGGCCTCGCGTTCGGAGCTGCGGAGGCGCTGGACGATGTTCAGGACCAGTTCCTCCACTTCGTGGGGCTGGATCTTGGCCTTGGTGAGGAACTGGGTGGGGCCGAGGCGGAGCTTGGCCATCTCGGCGTCGGAGACCTCGCGGCCGGAGTAGACGACCAGCGGCAGGGTGCGAGGTCGGGCTGCTGACGGAGCCAGTCGACCAGCGAGAAGCCGTCGCCGTCCGGCAGCGTGAGGTCGAGGATGAGCAGGTCCGGGCGAGCGATGCGGCAGTGGTCGATGGCGGCCTGGCGGGTGTGTGGCGTGGTCGATGCGGACGTTGGCGTCCTCGAAGCCGGCGATGACGACGGCGGCGAGATCGAGGTCGTCTTCGACCAGCAGGATGTGAGGCGGGGCCGTCGCCGGTGTGCAGGACGCGGGAGAGCTCGGCCAGCAGCAGGTGTTCGTTGAAGGGCTTCTGCACCCAGCCCTGCGCGGCTGCGGCGATGCTGGGGCCGTTCGGCGGCACGTTGCGCGGCTCGGGCTCGGTGGGCGAAAGCACGGAGAGGATGACGACGGGAATGGCGGCGGTGGCGGGGGAGTTCTTGAGCCGCTGCAGGGTCTGCCAGCCGCTGAGGCCGGGCATGTAGAGGTCGAGCAGGATGGCTTCGACGTCGTTGTGCGTCGGCGAGTTCGATGGCCTGCTCGCCGCTTTCGGCTTCGAGGATCTGGTAGCCGTGCTGGCGCAGGTTTTCGCCGACGACGGTGCGGATGCCGGCGTCGTCGTCGCAGACGATGACGGTGGCGTGGATGGGGGTCGAAAGCATGGTCAGGCGTGCGGTCTGGCGTCCGATGCTGCGCGGCTGATGCGCGGCAGCGAGACGAGCAGCGAGGCGCCGGGCCCGCGCTGGTGCTGCAGATTGGATTCCGCCCAGATGGTGCCGTTGTGCTGCTGGACGATGGTGCGGCAGATCGCGAGGCCGAGGCCGGTGCCGCCCTTCTGGCGGGCGTCGGAGGCCTCGACCTGCTGGAAGCGGTCGAAGATGGTGTCGAGCTTGTCGACGGGGATGCCGCGGCCCTGGTCGGAGACGCGCAGCAGGACGGCGTCGGGGTGGCCTCGATGCGGACCTCGACGAGGCTGTGCGTGGGGGAGAACTTGATGGCGTTCGAGAGCAGGTTGGTGAGGACCTGCAGGATGCGGTCGGGGTCGCCGTCGAAGAAGACGGCCTCGGGCGGAGCGATCGAGAACCAGTTCGATGCGCACGTGCGCGGCGTCGGCCATGGGGTTCATGGTTTCGATGGCCTGCTGGGCCAGGTCGCGCAGGGAGCAGCGGCGGACGTGCAGGGGCGCGCGGCCGGACTCCATGCGCTCGAGGTCGAGGATGTCGTTGATCAGGCGGATGAGGCGGTCGGTGTTGGTGACGGCGATGCGCAGCAGGTTCTGCGCCTTGGCGTCGACCTTGCCCATCAGGCCGGCGGAGAGCAGGCCGAGCGCGCCGCGGATGCTGGTGAGCGGGGTGCGCAGCTCGTGCGAGACGGTGGAGATGAACTCGTCCTTGATGGTGTCGAGCTCGGAGCGCTGGGTGAGCAGGGAGTCCTTGGTGCGCTGAGCTTCGGCGGCGGCATTCAGCTGGCAGCGCAGCCGCGCGAGTTGGCACGCACCAGGAGCGCGCGCTCGCGAAGAGGACGGCGACGCCGAGCGACGACGGTAAAGCAGGACGATCAGGGAGCCTGATGTATCGAAGCAGCGCGATCGATGGTTAACTGCAGTGTGTATGGCTATGACAGTCAACGCGGATGCGAGTAACCAGATCTGCACCAACGTTGCGATTGATCGGAGAAGAGAGTCTGAACCGTGGTCATCGCGGAAGCGGCGTCTGACGTTGATCCAAGGGACGAATGGCGAAGCGAGCGAGTTGAAGACAAAGGCCGCAACGCGATTGGCTACGAGGCTACTTCGGCTGGTGATCGGTTACGCGGTGACGGGTACGCGGTCGAGCACTTCCGCGAAGTTCTTGCCCTGTGCGGGCGGCGTAAGCCTTCTTGTGGAAGGCGTAGCCGGCGATCAGCGGCAGGGCGAGGGTGGCTTCGGAGAAGACCATCTGCTCGTAGGTGAGGTCGACCTTGCCCCAGGAGCTGGCTTCCTTGAGGGTGGAGCCGGAGAGCGCGCCGTCGCGGGCGTCGGCGACGGTGATCTGGATGGCGTACTTGTGCATGGAGGCTTCGACGCCGAGGATGTCGGCGGCGACGACGATGTCCTGCGCGAAGTTCTTGGGAACGCCGCCGCCGATCATGAGCAGGCCGGTGGTGGGGTTCTCGATCTTGAGCTTGGTGATCTCGTAGAAGTCCTTGGCGGAGTCGATGGAGACGACCGGCTTGCCCTGGCGGGCGTGCTGGTGGGCGACGAGGCCGAAGCCGGCGGAGCAGTCGGAGAAGGCCGGGCAGAAGATGGGGACGTTCTTCTCGTAGGCGGCGAGGACGATGGAGTCGGGGTTGCCGTTGGCTGGGGTGCGGCCGTTGTCGACGAGGTACTTGCCCATCGCCTGGATGAACTCGCGGCGAGGAGTAGGCGCGGGGCTCGAGCGAGTCGGTGATCTCGCGGGTGGTGTCGTCGCAGATGCGGAGCTCTTCCTCGTCGATGAAGGTGTCGTAGATGCGGTCGATCATGAGCTCGCGGAGGTCGGCGTCGCCGGCGCCGTACTTGTACTCGTCGCCGGCGATGTAGTGCTTGAAGCCGAGGGCTTCGAAGAAGTCCTGGTCGACGATGTTGGCGCCGGTGGAGACGATGGCGTCGACCATGTTGTTGCGGATGAGGTCGACGAAGATCTTCTGCAGGCCGGCGGAGATGAGCGAGCCGGCGAGGCAGAGGATGACGCCGCAGTCGGTGTCGCGCAGCATCATGTCGTAGATGGCGGCGGCGCGGGCGGTGTCGCGCGCGGAGTAGGCCATGTTGGCCATGGCGTCGACGAGGGGGACGACGTTGTGCTGCGTGATGTCGATGTGCTGGATGGGGGTCTGGAGGAGTTCTTTTTTGGTCGGCATGACAGAGATAAGGATAACAGTTTCAGCGGGTCAGGGCGCGGGTATTTGTGAATTTTGGTCGAGGTTCTCCGGCCAAAGCGATGCATTCGAGCAAGGCGGTGATCTGACGACAAGGCACGAGCAACTGCCCCACATCCCGAAGGCGAGATGTGGGGCAGTTGCGGACGTAGTCAATCAGGGGTGGGTGGGGGTGGTAAGCAGCAGCGCCACGCCGGCGATGGTGAGAAGCAGAGAGACGAGATTCGTGAGGATGGTGCGCATGAAAGCTCTCCTGAGGGGCCCGCGTGGCTTCTTGCTACTCCCCAAGCATGCGCGTGGGGCGGGTGAAATGCAGGTGTCAGAGGTAAGCGAAATGGGGTGACGTTTGTCAGGCGGATGCAGGGCCGGGAGGGAAAAGCAGATCCCCCGCTTCGCGAACGATGACAACATTGACTGGGAGTGACTACGTTGGCCGGGGCACGACGTTGGCTGGGATGACAACTCCGGTCAGGAGTCCGAGAAGATGGACTCGATGGGTTGGTCGAAGAGGCGGGCGAGGCGGAAAGCCAGCGGCAGCGAGGGGTCGTACTTGCCGGTTTCGATGGCGTTGACCGACTGGCGCGAAACCTCGAGTCGGTCGGCGAGGTCCTGTTGCGACCACTGGCGTTCGGCGCGGAGAATGCGGAGGCGGTTATTCACTGGAGCCTCCTGCGTAGTGGCGGCGGACGGGGATGGTGGCGAGGCCGAACGATAGCCAGAAGAGCGCAAAGACGTGGAAACCGTCGACCGGCGGAAAATGCGTGAAGAGGTGAACAAAGCTCCAGAAAGAAGTCGCGGCAAGCGTGATGCCGGCGGCCCAGAGGAGCGACTGGATGAAGACTTCGCGCTGGAACTCGTCTTTCTCTTCTTTCAGGTAGAGGCCGACGATGGCGATGATCGCAACAATGGGAATGGAGGGGAACGCGGCCAGGGCAAGGGCGCTCGGAAGAGGCATGCGACCGTGATGGAAAACGTGGAAGGCGAGAAAGACGCTAATAAGGTAAATGACCGTCGCAATGAAGGTGCGACGGAGGTAGCGGCGGGAAGCTGCGGAACGGGCCATGTCGTGTGTCCTTTCCTTAGTGACAAGCAAACTTTACGACAAGTGTCCTTGTCATGTCAAGGGTGCTTGTCAGAAAGATATGGCAGGAGAAGGAAAGCGGATCCTCCCGCTGCGCGGAAGGATGACAGCCTTCGTCGGTGGCGGTGGACTTGCGAGATGAGTTGCAATCGGCAAGGCAAAGCTCGCCGGTTGTTTTAGGCTTATCAGCATGAATGTGAACTTTGCGGAGCGGGCGCATAACCACAACTGGAAGCTGGACCCGATTGTGCGGTCGCTGCTGGATACGGACTTCTACAAGCTGCTGATGCTGCAGTTCATCTGGAAGAACTTTCCGCGCGTGCATGGTGACCAGCGAGGTCATGAACCGCACGGTGAAGGTGCGGCTGGCGGAGCGGGTGGGCGCGGCGGCGCTGCGTCGAGCAGATGGAGCATGTGCGGCAGCTGCGGTTCCGGCGGTCGGAGCTGGTGTGGCTGGCGGGCAATACGTTCTATGGCACGCGGCAGATCTTTGAGCCGGCGTTTCTGGAGTGGCTGGAGCACGACTTCCGGCTGAGCGACTACGAGGTCTCCGAGGCACGACGGGCAGTTGGTGCTGCGCTTCAGCGGGCTGTGGACCGAGGTGACGATGTGGGAGGTCTACGCGCTGGCGATTGTGAGCGAGCTGAAGACGCGCGCGGCGCTGGCGGAGCTGAGCGAGCTGGAGCTGGATGTGCTGTATGCGCGGGCGAAGACGCGGCTGTGGGACAAGATCGAGACTGCTGCGCGGGTGTCGAAGGGCTGCAGCTCTCGGACTTCGGGACGCGGCGGCGGCACAGCTTTCTGTGGCAGGAGTACTGCGTGCGAGGCGATGCGGGTGTCGCTGACGGCGAGGAGCGCTTTACCGGGCACGTCGCAATACGGCGCTGGCGTACAAGCACGACCTGGAGGCGATCGGGACGAACGCGCATGAGCTGCCGATGGCGATGGCGGCGATGGCCTCGCGTGGAAGCGATGAGGAGCTGCGCGAGTCGCAGTATCGAGGTGCTGGAGCTGTGGCAGCAGAGCTATGGCGGGGCGCTGCTGATCATGCTGCCGGATACGTTTGGGACGACGCAGTTTCTGGAGGGCGCGCCGGATTGGGTGGCGGACTGGACGGGGCAGCGCGTCGACTCGAAAGACCCGGTGATTGCCGGGCGATGAGTATATTGCGTGGCTTGCGGGGCGGGGCAGCGATCCGCGGAAGAAGCGGCTGATCGCGAGCGATGGGCTGGATGTGGAGGAGATCATCCGGCTGCATCACTACTTCGCGGGGCGGATCCGTTTCAGCGCGGGCTGGGGAACGCTGCTGACGAACGACTTTCGCGGCTGCCATCCGCGCGGCGAGGACACGCTTGAGCCGCTCAGCCTGGTGTGCAAGCTGACCAGCGTGGAGGGCATCCCGACGGTGAAGCTGAGCGACAATCCGCGGAAGGCGACGGGGCCGGCGGAGATGGTGGAGCGGTATCGGCGGGTGTTTGGGACGGTGGCGGTAGGGGCGACTGAGGTGCTGGTCTAGAACGTAAAGGAACAGGAACAGGCGTACGGAGTCGATGATGCTGGTAAGCGTGACGCGGCTGCGATTGCGGTCGAGGTGGTTTCTGCCAGGCTTCTTCGTGCATGCGACGCGCAGCCGGAAGCAGGCGGAGACGGCGGCGGGGTTTCGCGATGGCAAGCTGATCTCGGAAGGGCTGCGGGTGTTCTGGACGATTACGCGCTGGGATTCGGAGAACGACCTGCGGGCCTGGCGAGGACGTGCGGCGCATGGCGCGCGCGATGCCGAAGCTGGCGGGCTGGTGCGATGAGGCTTCGGTGGCGCGGTTTGAGACGGCCGACGATGCGGCCTTTCCGGCTTGGCAGGAGTGTTGGGAGCGGATGCGGGATTCGGGGCGGATGTCGCCGGTAGATCGGCCGTCACAGGATCAGGAGGCGAAGGTAATCCCGGAGCCCGATTTCCGTGGCGAGGCGCGAGGGATGACTTTTCGGCGGCGCGGGTGACTGGAATGGTCTTCGATTGGGGAGTTCTAAACGAGTCCAGAGTGCAGTACCTGGTCGTCGATATACTGAGACGATGCGAGTGAACATGGTTGTGCGGATGGCGGTGGCGGCAGCGCTGGTGCCGTTGATGTGTGTGCAGCAGAGTTTTGCGTGGGGGCGGGACGGGCACAAGATGATCAACCGGCTGGCGTGCGCGGCACTGCCGGCAGACGTGCCGGAGTTCTTGCGCTCCGCTGCGGCGCAGGATGCCATGGAATACTACGGGCCCGAGCCGGACGACTGGAAGTCCAACACGGAGATGGAGCTGAAGCAGGCGGGTGAGCCGGAGCACTTCATGGATGTGGAGTGGGCGGACAAGATCGGGGGGCCGTTGCCGCGGCGGCGCTACGATTTCATCCGTGCGCTGGCCGTGGCGCAGAAGGCGCATCCGGAGATGACGCTGACGCCGGAGAGCGTGGGGCTGCTGCCCTACGCGGCGGACGAAGCCTACGAGAGGCTGAAAGCGGCGATGCGCGACTATCGCCAGATGCCGGCGGACAGCAAGGATCGCAGGGCGCTGGAGCAGGAGATTGTGTTTCTTGCCGGCATCCTTGGGCACTGGGTCGGCGATGGCTCGCAGCCGCTTCACGCCACTTACGAATACAACGGCTGGACGGGAGACAATCCAAACGGCTATGCGACCGACCACGGAACGCACTCGAGGTTTGAATCGACTTACGTAAAGGCGAACGTGAATGCGCAGAAGGACGTGGCGCCGCTGATCGGGAAGGTCGAGGTGGTTGGCGACGTGTTCGACCAGTATGTCGCATACATGCGGCATTCAAATTCGCTGGTGGAGCCACTTTATAAACTCGATAAAGCAGGTGCCTTCGCGGGAGAAGGCACGGCGGAGGGCAAGGCGTTTGTCGATGAGCGTCTTGCGGCGGGTGCGACGGAACTCCGGGACCTGATCTACACGGCGTGGATGCGCAGCGGAGACCCGGTGCCGCGCTATGACAACGGAGTGAAGACGAAGACTCCGGCGAGCTAGAGCGGCCACGGCTCAGGCCGGCTGGACGGGGTGGTGGTGCAGCTTCACCAGCAAGCGCTTGAGCAGCGGGTGAAAGATTGCGGCGAGCAACGGCGTCAGGATGGCCGCAGCAAGCAGCCAGACCACGATGGCGTGCCACTGCCAGGTCCAGAGAATATGGGCTGTGGACCAGTCGCCGTGGCGCAGGGCCTGGCTGAAGGCGTTGCTGGAAAGCGGCAGGGGTCCGGTGTGGAATAGGACCTCACCTGCGCGCAGGTAGACGAGCACCAGCGCGAGTTGCAACGGGAACGCGAGGTGGTTCGCGATCTGCGAGGCGATCAGGTTCAGGCGCAGGATGAAGGCGACACCAAGGCAGAGTAGCGTGGTTGAACCCACGACCGGGTTGATGCCGATGGCGACCCCGATCGCAAGCGACCAGGCCAGTCGCTGCGGGGAGGCTCCCATGCGCAACAGATTGAGCAGGGGGTGAATCACACGCGCCTGAAAGAGCCTGGCGAGGCGGCCTGCGGGCGGTGCGGAACTCGCGTGTGCGGGGGAGGAAGGCACAATGTAAGAATAGACTCGGTGGGCGGCTAAGCGTTCCGTGGAGGTTCCGTGGCTGGTTCGAGATTCCTGCGCTCGGTGGTGAACAGTGCCAAGGCAGCGGCGTATTTTGGGTGGTATGGGCTGGAACTGCTGGTGAAGCGGCCCCGGAACGTACGTGACGGCGCGGAGTGGCTGCACCGCTTTGCGCAATCCATTTTGCGCGGATTCGGGGTGCAGGTGACGCTTGAGGGCGAGTTCCCCGAGCGCGGGGTCGTCATCTCGGATCACCTCACCTACTTGGATATCATCGTCTATGCGGCTTTGCATCCGGTGGTGTATTGCTCGAAGGCAGAAGTGGAGAAGATGCCCGTGCTGGGCTTCATGGCCTGCAGCGCGGGGACGGTGATGGTGGAGCGCGGGGCCGGCGGCGCGGCCGAGCGTGCGCGGAGCGGAATGCAGGCGGCCGCGGCGGAAGGGGTGCCGGTCGTCTTCTTTCCTGAAGGAACGACAACCACCGGATACAGCATCCTGCCGTTCCGGTCCGGGCTGCTGGCGATTTCGCTGGAGGCGGAGCAGCCGATCCGGCCGGCGTATATCCGCTACACGCTGGAACAGGACAATGGGCCGGATGTGGATCTGCACGAGGATGTGTGCTGGGGTGACCGGCCGATGCTGGCGCACATCTTCAAGTTCGTGGGCCTGAAGGGCGTGCATTGCTGGGTGAAGATTGCGCCGGAGCCGATCCGGTTTTCGCAGCCGGAATCACAGATCGATCGCAAGCAGGCGGCGGTGGAGGCACGAAACGCGGTACTGACGCTGGCCGGAATGGAGCCTGGCGGCGAAGAAGAGCCGGAGGGCGAGGATCTGGCAGTGGGCAGGAGATAGAAATCTGTACGGGATGGTGGTCGCACGGGCCCGGTCCGATCAAGAACGGCCTCCGGTCTGCATGGTTCATCGCACGCTTGCTGCGATGTGAGGACGAAAGTGGCGCGGCGAAGCGTCAGATGGGCGGGTAGAGACGCTGCAGTGCCTCGGCGTAGCGTTGACGGGCTCGGCGGTATGGGGCGTTGCGGGATTGCTCGGGCAACGCCGTGCGTTCAGGGTCGGTCTTGACGAAGCGCGCGGCGAGATCGGCGAAGGAGGCCGGTTGACCGCTGTTGTGGAGGTCCAGATACATGGCCTGAATGGCAGCGCCCAGACATCCGGCTTCCTCCTCGAGTGGAACTTCTACGGTGGCGCCGCTGGCATCGGCAAGTAGCTGGCGCCAGCCGGCGGAGCGGGAGCCTCCACCGATCACGAGCACGCGGTCGACTGGTGTGCCGTTCTGGATGAGGTCGAGTCCGTTGAGGATGCCGAAGCTGACGCCTTCGATGGCGGCGCGGATCAGGTGCTGGGGCGTGAAGTTGTTGGCGGAAAGACCGAGCAGAGAGCCGCGCGCCGAAGGCAGGTCTGGCGTGCGCTCGCCGTTGAGGAACGGCAGGAAGATGAGGCCGTCGGCGCCGGGTTCGGTCGCCTCGAGTGCGGCTTCAATGTCGCTGGACGGTGCGGCCGAGCGTTTGCAGCGTCTGCGTGACGACGTTGGTCGCGTTCATGGTGCAGACCAGCGGCAGCCATCCTCCGGAGGAGGAGCAGAAGGGCGCGACGTTGCCGGTGGGGTCGAGTACCGGCGCGTTGTGGAAGGAGTAGACGGTGGAGGAGGTGCCGAGGCGACAGGGTGACGACGCCTTCGCGCACGTTGCCGGTGCCGATGGCGCCCATCATGTTGTCGCCGCCGCCGGCTGAGACGAGACAGTCGGCGGGCAGGCCGAGTTCGGCCGCGACCTCCGGGACGGAGCGTGCCGACGGGCTCGTCGACGGAGATGAGCGGAGGGAGCGCGGCGAACAGCTGGCCGGTGCCGCCGTCGATTGCGTCCAGAACCTCGCGCGTCCACTGGCGAGTGCGGGTGTCGAAGAACGCGGTGCCGGAGGCGTCGCCGAACTCGGCGGCGGCGCGGCCAGTGAGCCAGAAGTTGAGGTACTCGTGCGGCAGCAGAATGTGCGCGAATGCGGGCGAAGTTCTCCGGCTCATGCTCTTGCAGCCACAGCAGCTTGGAGACGGTATAGCCGGTGAGCGGCACGATGCCGAAACGGTCGAACCAGGCCTGCTTACCGCCGAGAAGCTCGACAAGCTGCTGATTTTCCGGGGCGGTTTCGGTGTCGTTCCAGAGCTTGGCGGGGCGGATGACCTGACCGTCGCTCGTCGAGCACGACAAGGCCGTGCTGCTGGCCGGAGACGCCGATGGATCGGACCTTTGCCCCTGGATGTTGCGCGAGCGCCTGCGCGACGGCCGTGCGCAGGGCTTCGACCCACCAGGCGGGCTCCTGCTCGCGCGCGCCGGTGGAGCGTTCGATGAGGCGATGCGGCGCGTAGCCACGGCCGAGAGCCTGTCCTTGTGCGTTGAGGAGCAGGGCCTTGGTGCCCTGGGTGCCGCAGTCGATGCCGAGATACATAGATAAATTCCGAGAGCGTGGGATGGGCCCGGCGGCAACGCAAAGCCGGGAAGCTTTTCTACAGTAGCAGCGGCTGGGCGGCCTGTCGCGGGAATTTCTTTTTGTAGTGAAATTATCAGCGGCGCGCGGCGGACTTGGCGGATGAGCGGTTGACTGCCGCATAGCCATGTGTGAAACCGCAGGTTGGAGGCGTTGTGGCGGCGCCGAACGCGGAGAAACGGGGCGCGCCCTGGAAGCGGGATTTGCACGTTGCTTTTTCTTTGCGTCCCGAGATAAATTAGGCCCGGCATAAAAGCACGGATCAGCGAAGGGATTGCCGGGATGACACTGACTCGTCGGGACGTGATGCGCGCGGGCGTTGGTGCCGTTGCGCTGGGCTGGGCCGGTGGCCTGCGAGCAGCCGAAAAGCCTGCCGTCGCGGGGATCGCGGCTTCGCCCGACCATGTGCGCCAGACGATCGATGGATTTGGCTTTTCGGAAGCTTTTCATATGGCGCGAGCCATCAAGGGACTGGCAGAGAAAGATCAGACCGATCTGCTGAATCTGCTCTTCTCGCCTGCGGGAGGGATGGGATATTCCATCCTGCGCAACGAGATTGGTGAAGGAGCGGGCGGAGCAGGGGAGAAGGATGGCACGGTGGCCTCGATCGAGCCGGCCCCGGACACCTTCAACTGGACGGGCGACGAAGACCAGATCTGGCTGACGAATGAGGCGAAGAAGCGAGGATGCACGCGATTTTTCGCGAGTGCATGGTCTCCGCCGGCCTGGATGAAGACCAACAACAATGCCTGGGACGGCGAGTTGAAGCCCGCCATGTACCAGGCCTATGCCGATTACCTGGCGACCTATGCGCTGGAATACAAGAAGCGCTTTGACATCGACTTGTATGCGATTTCGCCGCAGAACGAACCCGGATTCATCCCAAAGGAAAAGTACGCGTCCTGTCGCTGGACAGGCTCGCAGATGGCGAAGTTCCTGCGCCAGAATCTCATCCCGACGTTTGCAGCCAAGAACGTTACGGCGCAAATCGTCATTGATGAGCACAATAGCTGGAATGACGCGGCGATCAACGAGATCCTTTCTGATCCGGTCTGCGACAAGGCGATCCACATTGTGGCGGCGCATGCATACGCGGCGACCACTGGACCGTACATGTCGCTCGACACACGCACTGGACGGTTCAGCAAGGCGATCGAGGAGAAGAAGACGATCTGGCAGACCGAGGTGAGCGCCGGGGACGCCAACATCGCCAACATGAACGATGGCGTGTACTGGGCGCGGGTGATTCACGCGCATATGACGGAAGACAATGTAAGCGCGTGGCTTTACTGGTGGGGCGCGGCAACGACCACGACGCGCAGCGCGCTGATCACGATCGACAAGGCCAGCAACAAATATCAACTGACAAAGCGATTCTTCACAGTGGGGCATTTTGCGCGCTTTCTTCGGCCGGGTTCGCACCGGGTGGACGCGACGCCGATGCCGGCTCCGAATACATACTTCTCTGCGTATCTCGATCCCACGGGCAAGCGATTGATCTGTATCGCGATCAACGACGACGCGGTGGAACATCCATTGCTGATCGCGCCGGGCGGATTCAACGGAACCAGTTGTGTCGGCGTGCGGACCTCAAACACGGAGACGCATGCGAAGCTGCCCGCGGTGTCGGCCGTCAACGGACAGTTCGAGGTAACAACCACGCCGTTGAGTGTGACCACCTTCGTCATCAGCTGACCATTCTTTTCCATTCCGGCGAAAGTCATAGCGGAAATATGTTCGCTATAGAAATAATTATGCGCGCAGCTACGGTGCGAACGCGGGATGACATTCTGACGGTCTGTTCGCCGCTATCCTCTGCATGCTGCGATTTCGCCATGAACAGATTCTTTCCGCATTCCGTGCTTGACGAGAGTCACGAAGGCTGGATATTGTTGTCGTCGCAAATATTTCTTCCACGGAAATCGCTATGAATCGTTTTCGACGTTCCGGCCCGGCAGTGTCGCTCTGCTGCTCGCTGCTGCTTGCAGGATGCACCGTCTCCACCGTACACATCACTCCGGCAGCGATTGTGACGCCAAGCGCGATCATGCTGAGCGCCACGCCAAACCCGGCGACACCGGGGGCGACTGTGACGATTACGGCTGCAGTTTCGAGCAGCAGCGTGCCTGTGGGCGTGGTCACGTTTTACGACGGGACGGCCGTGCTTGGCACCGCCACGTTGAACAACGGTTTGGCAACCTATGCCACACAGGCATTCACGGGCTCGAACTCCACGCACCAGATTTCAGCTTCCTATGCCGGGGATGCGATTCACGCAGCTTCAACTTCCTCGACGGTGGCTGTTGCGATCGGCGGGGCCGCTGCACCGCTGGCCATCAACGCACACGCTTCGCTGAGCTTCGCGGCGGCGAACCAGACGATTACGGGCTTCGGCGCGGCGGAGGCCTTCGACCTGACCTACCTCGACGCGCACCCGTATGCCTCGGAGATGTACCGCGCGCTGTTCGACCCGACGGCTGGTTTGGGGTTGACCTACCTTCGGGTGCAGAACCTTTATCGGCCCAACGTAACGGGATTCGACCCTGACACCCCCGCGATTGTTGCGGCTGCGAATGCTGCGCATGGCTCGCCGCTGACGATCCTGATGAGCTCGTGGTCTCCCCCGGCAAACCTGAAGTCGAACGGGACGGTGAACGGCTGCTCGGCGCCGGTGAACAACGTCTGCGGGGGAACGGTGGGTACGCTGATCCAGGTGAATGGGGCGTACGATTATGCGGACTTCGCGACCTACTGGTACAACGCGTTGTCGGCGTACCAGACGCTGGGCGTGACACCCGGCTACATCTCCATCCAGAATGAACCTGACTTTACCGCCCCCTATACGGGCAACCGGTTCAACCCGACGGAGGCGACCTACAACGGCACGAATTTCGCCGGCTATGGCCTGGCGTTCGATGCGGTGTACAAGAAGATCCAGGGGCTGAGCGCTGTACCCAAGATGGTGGGGCCGGAGACGCTGAGCGCAGGGCAGAGCTTCCTCGATATGGCGGCACAGATCCCGTCCGGCGAGGTGGCGTGCTTATGCGCACCACCTGTACAACGTGAGCTCGGGCAGCGCGTCGAGTACGGGTGCGATCAATCCTGGAGGCAGCCCGGACACAGGCATCACGGCGCTGACGACGCTGAACGCCACGTATCCGAAGGCAACGAAGTTCATGACGGAGTATTACGACACGCCGGGCTTCTACAACGCGTGGAGCATCCACAACGCGCTGACTTACGGCAATGACAATGCGTACATCTTCTGGCAGGCCGTGTGGCCGAGCCAGCTGGATACGGCGAAGGATCAGACCGCAGATCAGCAGGGGTTGATCTATGCCGACAACCCTGGCGCGCCGACCTCGAGCTGGGCCTTTGCGCACGGGTGGACGTACAACGATTCGTATTACGCGCTGAAGCATTACAGCTACTTCGTGCGGCCGGGCTATGTGCGGTACACGGGAATCGTCGACAACCCGGACGAGCGTATCAGCGTGTATCAGAGCCCAGACGGCAAGACGACCGTGATCGTGGTGCTGAATACAAGCAGCACGACGACGGACGGCTTGAGCCTGGATCTTTCCGGGGTGAACTACACTTCGTCGGCCATGTACCGCAGTTCGTTTGCGCAGGCGATTACGACCGGCGAGCGGTTCGCCAGCCTGGGCGCGTACCTGGCGCCAAGCGGGAACAGCGGCGGCATCAATCTGCCGCCGCAGAGCGTGGTAACGATCGTGCTGACGCGATAAGCAGACGACGCTGCAGGACTAGAAACAGACAAGCGCAGAGCCAGTTAGACCGATTTGTGGAGTGAGCTATGGAAGCCAGGTTGAGCAAGGGTGTTTTCCGGTGGTTGATGAGCGCGGCCGCGATGGGCACAGCAGTGGTGTCGGGCTGGAGCGCAGCGTCGGCGCAGACGATTCCGATTGCGGTGGTTTCGCGTACCAAGCTGCTGACGACGATCAATGGCAACGCGGGGCACGTGGCGGCGAACAGTGCCGGCGACGGCTTTTATGTGAGTCAGACGGACAACACGGCCTACTGGCTGCCGCGCGGCGCTACCAAACCGGTGGCGCTGGTGACGGGGTTGAGCGGTGGTCGAAGCATCTACGTGGACCAGAACAACAATGTGTATGTGCCGAGCAACTACAGCGGCGCCACCATCGAGATCCCATATGTGAATGGCGGGTATGCAAGTGGAATCGCGCTCAGCTCGGTCACGGGTTCGGCCTGCAGCAGCGCGACGCCTTCGGCGCCCTGCGCGCAGTTCGGCAGTGGCGGCAGTGTCACGAGCTACTACTACCAGCCGACCGACCTGGGATTCGATGCGTCAGGCAACGCGTACATGATCGACGAGTACAGCAACAATGGTCCAGGCGGGCCGGGCAAGAGCAACTCCATCCTGAAGTGGACGCTGACCAAGGGCGCGTACACCCCCAGCTACATTGCCACGGGACTGCCGCAGAACAACAACGCGCAGATCGCGGTCGATGGCAAGGGCAACGTGTACTACGCGGACGGCACCAACCTCTACTCAGTACCGTCGGGCGCTTCGGCGGCGACGATCATCACGAGCAGCGCGATGACGAATCCGACCGGAGTAGCGACCGACATGTATGGCAACGTGTATGTCACCAATGCCTCGGTGCCGTACGCAATCCTGGAACTGCCGGCGGTGAATGGGGTCGCTGTGCCGAGCAAGCAGTTCGTGTTTTCGCAGGGCTACTCGGCCAACGGCATTGCGTTTGACGGACTGGGAGATTACTTCTACACGGGATACAGCAGCTCAACCAACTTCAACGAAGCGACGCTTTACTCATTCAATCTCGGATCGTCTGCCCTCGGAACGGCGGTCTCGTCGACGGCTACAAGCCTTTCCCTGCTGTTTACGGGTGCGGCGACGCCGGCCTCGATCACGCTGCAGGGAGCAAGCGCGGGCTTCAGCTATGCGGCGGGCACCTGTGCCGCGGGCACGGCTTATGGCGCGGGCTCAAGCTGCACCATCAATGTGAACTACACACCGACGGCAGCTGGACTACAACGCGGCGCGGTGGTGTTTGCAAACGCGTCAGGAGCGCCGATTGCGAATGTGATGTTGTCCGGCCAGGGGCTGGGCGCGGCGCAAACCAGCGATCCGGGAACCCTGACCGCGATCGGCTCAGGATGGAAGACGCCGCAAGGCGTTGCCGTTGATGCGGCGAATAACGTGTACATTGCCGACCCGGGGCAGAATGTCGTCCTGCGCTATGCCGCCGGTGCCTCGACATCCACCAGCGTAGGCACGGGCCTGGTGGCGCCGACGGGCGTGGCGCTCGATGGGGCTGGCAACCTGTTCATTGCGGACTCCGGCAACGGACGCGTAGTGGAGGTGCCAAACATCGCGGGCACACTCACTTCGAGCGCGCAGACAGTCGTGACCAGTGGCCTGGGCACCTCACTTGGCATTGCGGTGGACCAGAATGCCAACCTCTACATCGCGGACGCGAACAACAACAAGGTGCTGATGCTGGCGGACATCGACGGCACGCCCAACGCGGCTGCAACCAGCACCGTGAAGGCGGGCACGACCGTGGCTCCGTTGGCGCTGGCGACCGATCCGACGGGCAATCTGTTCGTGGGCGATGTGACGGGCAACACCATCGCGGAGGTCCTTTATTACGGCAAAAGCGTGCTGACGATCGGCTCCGGTTACTCACATCCCTCGGGGCTTGCGACCGATGGCGCCGGCAGCCTGTATGTCGCGGATGCGGGCAACAACCGGCTGCTGAAGATTCCCTATGAGAAGCCGATCTTCAACACCAACGATCAGTACCTGGTAGGGTCCACCATCGCGGCGCCGTATGGCGTGGCGCTGGATGCGGCCAGCAACCTGTATGTGGTGGACAGCGCGAATGCTGCGGCTTACATGCTGAACCGCACACAAGGCACCCTGGCGTTGGGACGTGCGAACCTGAACAATCCCACCTCGACGCTCAACGCCTATGAAGGCAATTCCGGGAACCTGCCCTTGATTCTGGGCACACCCGCCTACGCTGCGGCAGGAAGTACAGCGGTGTTTACGGTGAATTCTCCGGCGAGCAATGGATGTGTGAATGGAGGCACCATCGCCGCAGGCTTCTCCTGCGTTCTGAATGCGTCGTTCAATCCGACGGTAGTGGGGAACTTCAGCGACACGCTGACCTTCACCAGCAATGCGGTGAACACCTCCAGCCCGAGCATCACATTGACCGGCGTGGGACTGAACCTTGCGGCGACCACGCTCAGCCTGGCACAGACATCGCCGACGGGCACTGCCTCGTTCGGACAGACCGTGACGGTGACGGCCACCATCTCCTCCACCAAGAGCGGCACTCCCACGGGCACGATCACGATCTATGTGGATGGCGGCCAGCCGATCACGGTGACGGTGAATGGTGCGACCGTCGCCGTGCCGCTGAAGGGACTTACGGGCGGCAAGCACACCATTGCGGCCAGCTACACCGGCGATAACAACTTCGCGCCGAGCAATACGACCTTGTCTATCACCATCGGGCAGGCGACCAGCACCACGTCGGTAAGTGCTCCGGGAACGTTGAATCTGCCCAGTGTTGCGCAGAATCCGACCAGCACGCAGGCGGGCGTAGCCATTGTGTTCCAGGCAATCATCACTCCGGCCGCCACGACGCTGCCCACCGGCACGGTGACGTTTACCTCCGGATCGACGGTGCTGGGCACGGCGAGCGTAGCGCCCACGGGAACCAGCGGCACCATCTATGCGGCGACCAGCAGTGGTGTGCTGCTGCCGGCGGGAACGAACACCGTGGTCGCCACCTACAGCGGCGATGTGAACTATGCGGGTTCTTCGGGCAACGTGCAGGTGATCATCTCGCCCGAGACGTACACGCTGACGCAGCCGCCAGGTACGGTAACCATGGGACCGGCCTCAACCGCGACAGTGAGCTTCCAGGTGAGCTCGATCTCCGGTTATGGCGGCTATGTGGGGCTGGTGTGCACGGGGCTGCCCGCGAATACGATCTGCGGTTTCAGCCCGAACGGCTTTGTCCTGCAGGCAAGCAACCAGATTACGGCGGCGACCAAGGACATCAACGGCAACACCATCATCCCGGCGACCTACGGACCGACGCCGGTGACGTTGACGATCGAGACCGGGACTACCCCTGTGGTTCCGCAGCCGCCGGTGGGTGCGCTTCGTCCACTTAGTGGATGGGGCAGGGCAGGCACCGTGGCCTTTGCGCTGCTGGGCATATTGCCGCTGTCAGCTTTCCTGCGTGGCAGGCGGCGAGTGCGCGGTGCGCTTCGGCTCCTGAGCGTGTTCCTGCTGCTGGCGGGCGGCGCGCTCTTCTTCAGCGGATGCGGAAACAGCCTGGTCGGTGTTACTCCCAAGGGAAACTACACCGTGACTGTGACGGCAACGAGCGTGGCTTCCGGGTACACGGGCGCGCTGGCGCCCGGATGTGCCACCAGCGCCTCCGCCTCCACGGCCGCGACCCCCACCTGCACCCAGACCGCCACATTCACGCTGACGATTCAGTAGCAAGGAGACGGATGATGACGACTGCTCACGACCTACGCCGCCGCGCCCTGTCCACGCTCCGCCGCCCGGACGTCCATGCGCGCCCAACGACCTCTTCCACGAAGCAGCAACACGGTGACCCTGCGATGAAATCTTCCTTCCGTTCGTACCTTCTGTTGTGGCCGGTTCTGGCGATGCTGCTTTGCGCTCCGTTGGCGGCGCATTCGCAGACCACCAGCGCCTCGGTGAGTGGCGTCATCGCCGACGGGACGGGAGCAAGGATTCCAGGCGCCAATGTAACGCTGCGCGATGCACGTTCGCGCGACACCCGCCACACCGTGAGTAACACTACCGGCATTTTTCAGTTCAATGCCGTGCCGGCCGGGACCTACACCATCACGGTGGAGAGGGCGGGCTTTGAGACATTGGTGACGAGAAATGTTGAGCTGCACCCGAACGACGTGGCCAGCCTCGCCGAACTGCACATGCAGGTGGGCAAGGAGACGGAGAGCGTCACGGTGGAAGCAAATACCGACATCGCCACCAGCGGCGAACGTAGTTCGTTGATTACGTCAAAGGACATCGAGCGGCAGTCGACCGTGGGGCGCGATGTTTCGGAGCTTCTGCGCACGCAGGCAGGTTTCTCCGTGGTGCAGAGTGGGCTCGATAACTCGACGGCGAGTTCGGCCGAGGTTGCGGGCACGTACTCGGGCCTGTCGAACTATGTGGGCAACGGTGCAACCGCGAACGGCGCGAGCCTGATCTCGGACGGCGCGAACGTGACCGATCCCGGCAACGGCGCGGGCCAGACACAGACGGTCAACATGGACTTTGTACAGGAGGTCAAGATTGAGACCTCCAACTTCGGTGCGGACACTGCGAAGGGTCCAACGGTGATCACCGCCGTAGGCAAGTCCGGCGGGCAGAGCTTCCACGGCGGGGTGCGGCTGTACGCGCGCACCTATCAGCTGAACGCGGAAGACTGGTTTCAGAAGTTTCAGCAGTTCGGGCAGATCAAGGATCACTACATCTATCCGGGCTTCGATATCTCGGGGCCGATCCTGATCCCGCATACGGACTTCAACAAGGCGCGCAAGCTGACGTTCTTTCTGGGAGCTGAGGATTACGTTCAGCGGAATGTGTATGCGTACGGAAGTCTGCCCAAGAGCCTGCTCGAAGGGTTGGTCCCGACAAAGGCGATGCTGAACGGAGACTTCTCGCAGCAGGCGCTGGCGGACTACATCGGCGTGACGCCGGCTGACATCAACGGCACCGGCAACTACGGACGCGGATGCAATCCTTCAGGCTTGCTCTCCACGTATCTCCACCTGTGCGCCTCGCCGCAGAACCTTCCTGGAGGGACACCCTTCAATGGTGCCAGCCAGTTGAACGGTGGGATCAATGGCATTGACCCGGGCGTGCGCGCGATTCTGCGCGCCTACTACGAGCCGAATTGCACGACAACCGACCTGAGCTCCTGCCCCGGTCCCGGACCGACGCACAACTTCTACAACACGCAGGTGCTGAATCTCGAGAACCCGGACAGCTACCAGATCCGTGCGCGTGTCGACCTTGCCGTGAATGAATCGAACAAGCTGTTCTTCATCTATAACGGCCAGTTCGGGCAGACCTCGCACATTCCGGAGCAGGTGTATTACTCGCCGGGCACCAGCGGGCAGGCAATCCTTGGCGGCGCGGATACACCGGGCAAGATCAACTCGACCGCGAACTCCAACCTTGGCAGCGTGAACTACACGCACATCTTCAGCACGAAGATGACCAACGAGTTCTACCTGGGCATGTCGGAGGTGTTCAACTCCTTCGACTCCGGCAATCGCACGCTGATGACCAAGGCCTACTGGGGATACCCCTACAAGGGAATCTTCCCGACCGCCAGCAATGAGCTTCCGCAGGTGGCGACTTACAGCTCCACCGGCGCGGCGATTCTGCCGTTCGCGATTACGCCGGACTTCAGTTCGGGCGCGTTTGTCTCAAAGAAGTTCCTGCCCTCCGGCGGCGACAATTTCTCTTACAACCTGAAGAGCCACACGTTGAAGTTCGGCGCTTACCTGGAGCGCGACACGGCCAATCAGACTGATCTCAGCCCGGTGACGAACGGGCAGATTTCAACCTACTACCTGAGTGGCGTGACCACCTGCAACGCATCGCTGCTGCCGGGCTGCAGCGAGAACTACCTGGCCGACTTCTTCACGGGCGCCCTGGGTTCGTTCACGCAACAGAATCGCAACGGACAGACCAATCTCGATTACTGGACGATCGAGTGGTACGGCAACGATAGCTGGAAGATCAATCGGCGGCTGACGGTGGACTTCGGCGTGCGCTTTGAGCATCTGGGTCCCTGGCAGGAAAAGCACGGCATCGGCATGGCGACCTTCTATCCCAGTCTTTACCTGACGGATGCAAAGTTCACTGCGAACCCGGACGGCACCGCGTTTCTTCCTGGTGTGCGCTGGCACGGCGGCAATCACGCGACCAACGGCAACGCCGGTGCAACGGATGTGCCGATCTCGGGCGTGACATCGCGGCTGGCGTTTGTTTCGCCGCGCGTGGGTGTGGCGTTTGATGTTTATGGCGATGGCAAGACCATGTTCCGCGGCGGCTGGGGCATGTTCCGTGCACATGACTCGTGGAACGACTTCACGGGTCCATCGGAGACAGCGCAGGGCATTCTGACCGTTGCTTCTGGGGGCACGACGGGCTCGACGACCTTCAACAGCATCGACCAGGCCGGGCCTTCGCTGCGCTGCGACCTGACCTCGCAGACCCTTTGCCCGAGCATCCTTGCGCTTGATCCGAAAGACGATCAGCAGCCGCTGACGACCACCTACAGCTTTTCGGTTTCGCAGCGCATGCCCGGCAACTCGGTGTTCGATATCGCGTATGTGGGCAATCAGAGCAATCACCTGCTGACGGATAACGCATCCACCAACGCCGTGCAGACCGAAGATCTGCGCGACATCAATGCGGTGCCGGTAGGCTCGTTCTTCAAGCCGGACCCGAACCCGGCGTCCATGTACTTCGGACAGATCTTCAATCCGTCCTCCATTGCGCAGGTACAGCAGAACGACTACCGTCCCTACCCGGCATATGATCACATCGGCATCCCGCGGCATATCACCTACGCCAACTACAACGCACTGCAGGTCTCGCTGAATAAGCAGCAAGGTCACCTTAGCTACGGGCTGAACTACACGTGGAGCAAGGCGCTTGGTGTCCGCGGCGCGTACAGCAACGGAACCGCGGGCGATCCGACCAACCTGCGAGCCAACTATGGGCCGCTGGCGTTCGATCGCACGCATATCGTTGCGGCGAGCTATTCCTACGACGAGGGTGTGCACTTCCACTCCGGGAATCGCTTCTTGCGCGGCGCGCTGAATAGCTGGCTCTTCAGCGGCATCACCAATCTGCAGGCCGGCCCGAACCTGCAGGCTGTGTATTACCCGAACCTGGGGCTGCAGGGCTTCGCAAGCAGCTCGTATGGCGGGAATACCTGCACAGCCGGCACTACGGCAGGCGTGTCGACAGCCTGCAGCATCAACAACCAGGTGATCCTGGGCACGGCCGACGTGATGCTGCAGCCGATTCTCCGTCCTAGCGACGGTTGTCCAAGCGGTAATCCCACGCGCAACCTGAAGATGCACCAGTACATCAATGGCGCCTGCTTCGGGCTGGGACCGCAGGGCATCAATGGACCGCCGAACCTCGGCTACATTCGCGGGCCGGCCTTCTTCAACAGCGACCTTACGGCGCAGAAGACCATCCCGCTGAAGGATGTACGCAACTTGCAGTTCCGCGTGGCGGCGTTCAACTTCCTGAACCATCCGCTTACCAGCTTCAGCGCACGCTTTCCGGCAGAGGCAAACCTCCGCTTCTACGATCCCAATAACGCAGGCTTTGGGGCGGTGCAGATTGTGAACAGCACTACACCGGGCGGAAACTGCAGCGCAGCAGGTTCGCAGTGCTTTGGCTATGCGGGATATAAGACAGGACGCCGCGTAATGGAAGTGATGGTTCGTTACAACTTCTAAACGCAGCGTTGATCAGCTGGACGCGCAGTCTGACGTCGCGGCTTTCTCAAGACACAAAGCAATCGGGGTTTACCAATGAGCGCAACGAACGTGCAAACCAAGACTCACCCTCTGACGCGGCTCGCCCAAGGCGTTATCCGGAACTGCGTAACAGTTCTAGCGGCAACTATGGCGCTGATGATTCCGGCCACGGCGGCGCCGTCACATGTCCCGCCTGTTGTTGTTTCGGCTTCGACTACATTGTTCAGCAATGGAACCACTTCGATTGGGCCGGGACAGGTGGCAGTGGATAAGGCGGGAAACGTCTTTTACATCAATCACACCAGTCCTTACACGCTGTATGAGATTCCCGCCGCGTCACCGGCGGTGACGACAACGACGCCGGTCGCGCTCATCACCGGGCTTGGCCAATACAACTCCAACGGCGTCTTCGTAGACCCCAAGGGCAATCTGTGGGTTGCTAACGGCAACGGATCTGCGACCGTGGGAAGCGGCACGGAATATATCGGGTTGATTGAAATCCCCGCCAATGCAAACGGTATTCCGAACACCGCTGCGCTGACCGCGGGTGGCGAGACCGTCGCGGCAGTGGCAGCGGCAAACTGCTCTGCGACGCAAACCGTCCCTTGCGTGTGGCAGGACTATACCTACGCCTCAAACATCTCCGGGCAATACATGCAGCCGAGCAGCCTCTTTGTGGACGCGTCTGGCAACGTCTACCTGGTGGACTACTACGACAACACGTCAAAGGGCGCATACAACCGCATCGTGAAGTTCAATGTAGCGACCCCGAACACGGGCACGCTGCTCGCCGACAACCTGACCAGTAACAATGATGCGACCATCGCGCTGGACGGGGCAGGCAATGTGTATTACGCAGATAGCGTAACCGGCAATTCCAAGGGCGGAAGTGTATCGCTTGTGAGTGCGGGCATGCTGACCGCAGTGGGCTCTACGGCAACTGTCACCAGCGCGGTGATCGCGAGCGCGACGGGGGTCGCTGCGGACGTGTACGGCGACATCTTCATCTCCAGCACAACGCAAATCTCCGAGGTTCCATTCGAAGGCACAGCGCTGAACTTCGCCGATGAATTCGGAATTGTGAATGCGCTCAGCAACACCATCACCTATGGCGGGTTCCTCGACACGAACGGTAACTTTTACTACGCGAGCTATACGAATATTCAGCAGGTGCAGATCAACGGATATAACTTCGGCAATGTGGCGATTGGAAGCGCAACCGTCACGGGGCCGAGCCTGAACGTGTACTTCAACGCGAGCACCGTCATTAGCGGTAACTATTTCCCGACCGGCTCGCCCACCTCCAATACCTACGCCGTCTATCTACAGAGCTTTCCTTACAGTGGTACGAAGACCTGCGGTGGCGGGTCCACCAACGCGGCCGGCACGGAATGCGCCGTCACCATGGACTTTCAGCCGGTGCATGCGGGCCTGCTGAAGGGATCCTATGCGCCGCGCGACGCAGCGAGTAACGAGGACGTGGTCGCAAACCTGCAGGGCGTCGGGGTCGGGCCGCAACTGTTCTTCCTGCCGGGCGTGGCGTCAACGTTGTTCAGTGCGGCGGCTACCAGCGCAACGGTCAGCACCTCCGTCAACCTGAACAACCCGACCGGGCTTGCCGTGGATACGTTCGGCGACATCTTCGTGGCGGACACCGGCAACGGCCGCGTGGTCGCAGACTGCCTCGCCTCCACGGCCGTCGCGACAGGCAACAGCTTCTGCGCCGGCGCGAGCGGATACCCGGGCAAGATCGTGGCGTTGGGCACGAGTTTCACCAGCCCCGCCGGCGTTGCGCTGGATGGCGCGAACAATCTGTATGTGGTCGATAGCACGGCAAACGCGGTCACGAAGATTCAGAGCGATAACCTGGTGTCCGCTACGCTTGTCGCCGCCACGGATACCTTCGGTGGGACCGTGCTAAGCGGGCCTATGGGGATCGCGACCGACGGCTACGGCAACGTCTATATCGCGGACACAGGGAACAACCGCATCGTGAAGGCGCACCAGTATGGCGCGGCGGCAACGGAAAACGTCGTTTATGTCCCCAGCACGCTCACCTTTGGAGGCACTGCGCTGAACCGGCCAGTGGGCCTTTCAGTCGATGCTTCCGGCAACCTGTTCATTGCCGATCGAGGCAACAATCGCATCGTGGAGTACTCTGCGCTGGGCGTGGTAAGTGTTGTGCCGACAACTGGCATCACGCTGAATGCGCCAAATGGGGTGGCGGCGCTTCCCTCCGGAAGCCTCCTGGTGACGGACGCGGGAAATACCTTGTCGCTGCTGAACGGGTCCACGGGGCAGGCGGTCCCGTTGACGGGGTTCACGGTGAATACGCCGCAGGGCATCGCGCTCGATCTCGCCGGGAATGTGTATCTCTCCGATACTGCTGCCGGGCGCGTGCTCGAGCTGAACACAAATTCTCCAGCTTCCTCCACGTTCCCCTCTACCCCGCAGACGACCATCAGCGCCGCCAACACCATCACGGTCCTGAATGCGGGCACGGCGACGCTCACACCGGCGAGTGCACCCTCGCTCGACACAGGAGACGTGAACTTTGCCATACAAGGTGCGAGCACATGCGGCACGGGCGCATTGGCGAAGAATGCGAGTTGCACGCTGGCGACGGTGTTCAAGCCGCAGGCCGTGGGCCCGCTGACTGGAAGCATCACGCTGGCCGACAACCAGCTTGGCTACACCCTGAACACGAGCACCTTCAATGAGCAGGCCACCTTTAGCGCCAGCGGGACGCAGACGATTGCGCTTTCCGGTACTGCCACTTCGGCGCCAGGGCTCTTGCCGCAGACGATCACGTTCACGGCGCCTACAACGCCAATCACTTTCGGCAATCCCGCAAGCTTCACGGTCGCTGCGACGGGCGGCGCTTCGGGCAACCCAGTCGTCTTCTCCATCCTTTCCGGACCGGCTACGGTGAGCGGCAACACCGTGACGGTTACCGGGGCCGGGACCATTGTGGTGGCTGCCGACCAGGCAGGCAACAGCACCTATGCGCAGGCAGGTGAGGTAACGCGCACTGTGGTGGTAAACCAGGCAACGCAGACGATCGCGTTCACCGCTCCCGCTTCGCCGGTCGCCTTCAGCAGCACGCCCATCAGCTTGTCTGCAACAGGCGGAGCTTCGGGCAATCCGGTGGTGTTCAGTGTCGTCAGCGGCCCCGGCACCATCAGCGGCAATGCATTGACCACAACCGGCGTAGGCACGATTGTGGTTGCGGCGAACCAGGCGGCGAACACAAATTACAGCGCCGCCACGCAGGTGACGCAGAGCGTCGTCGTCAGCCAGGCTACGCAAACCATCAGCTTCACGGCGCCGCCATCTCCCATCGTGTATAGCTCCGCCGCGATCCCGCTGTCAGCGACGGCAAGCTCCGGCCTCGGCGTGACCTTCAGCATCGTGTCGGGACCAGGCACCATCAGCGGCAGCTCGTTGACCCTGACGGGTGTGGGCGCCGTGGTCATCGCAGCGAATCAGGCGGGTAACGCAAATGTAAGCGCAGCCACGCAGGTGACGCAGAGCGTCGTTGTGAACCCGATCGGCACGGTGGCAACGCCGGTTCTGTCGCTGGTCGGAGGCACGTACAACGGGACACAGACATTGCTGCTGACGGACTCGACTCCGGGTGCGGTGATCTACTACACAATCAATGGAACCACGCCCACGACTTCTTCCAGCACCTATAACCCCGCTGGCACCGGGCTTTCCATTGCGAACTCCGAGACGGTTGAGGCGATCGCGGTGGCCAATGGTTACAGCAGCAGCCAGGTGGCCACCGCGGCATTCGTCATCAGCAGCAGCGCGGCGACGTTCAGCTACACGCTGACGCCGGCGACCCTTACGCTCGCTCCCGGGGCATCCGGAACGATCAACATCACGCTCACGCCGAACAACGGCTTCAGCACCGTCGTGAACTTCGCCTGCACGGGCCTGCCCACCGGAGGCGCGTGCGCCTTCAGCCCGGGGACAGTGACGACCACGCCGGCGCAAACACCGGTGAGCACAGTGCTGACGGTGACAGCGCCGGCAACCACTGCGTCCCTCCACCAGGAGCGTCACTCACTGGCGACAGGCACTGTGCTGGCCTGCATGACGGTCCTGCTCGGCTTCCGGAGGCGCAGACTACGGCCGCTCTTGCTCGCGGTGCTCTGCATCGCCGGTCTGGGGCTGTTCTCGGGCTGCGGAACCTCCACGGCAAACAGGACAAGCCAGGTGACCGTGACGATGGCGGGGGGCTCGGTGCGGCAATCCACTACGTTCACGCTGACACTCCAGTAGGCGCGGCGCGTACAGCAATAAGGCCTCTACGCTGTGGAGAGGCCTTATTGCTGCTTGAAAGCCGGTAAGACACTGCTACCAGTCGGTCAGGGTGCCGTCGAGCTTGCGGGCGATGGGCAGGTAGGCGCGCTGGTAGGGATGCTTGGCGGCGAGGGCTTCGTCGATGTCGACGCCGAGGCCGGGAGCGTCGCCGGGGTGCATGTAGCCGGCGTTGAAGGTGTAGTGGTGGGGGAAGACCTCGTCGGTTAGCGCGGTGTGGGGCATGTGCTCCTGGATGCCGAAGTTGTGAATGGCGAGGCCGAAGTGCAGCGCGGCGGCCATGGTGATGGGGGAGAGATCGGTGGCTCCGTGGAAGCCGGTGCGGACGTGGTAGAGCGCGGCGAAGTCGGCGGTCTTCTTGAGCGTGGGTGATGCCGCCGCCGTGGACGATGGTCATGCGGATGTAGTCGATCCACTGGTTGCGGATGAGGTCGTGCGCGTCCCAGACGGAGTTGAAGACTTCGCCGGTGGCGATGGGCGTGGTGGTGTGCCTGCGGATGAGGGCGAAGCCTTCCTGCAGCTCGGCGGGGCAGGGGTCTTCGAGCCAGAAGAGGTGGTAGGGTTCGAGGGCCTTGCCCAGGCGCGCGGCTTCGATGGGCGTGAGGCGGTGGTGGACGTCGTGGAGCAGATGGACGTCCGGGCCGACACGCGAGACGCAGCTTTTCGAAGAGCTTGGGGACGAAGTTCAGATAGCGCTCGGTGGACCAGAGGCTTTCGCCGGGGAGGCCGCGCTCGGCGGGTTCGTAGGGCTTGCCGGCCTTGGGGACGCCGTAGCTGGAGGCGACGCCGGGGACGCCGGCCTGGGCGCGGACGGCGAGATAGCCTTCCTCCATGTGCTGCTGCACGGAGTCGACGGCTTCGCTGATGTCGCGTCCGTTGGCGTGGGTGTAGACGAGGCACGCCCTGGCGGCTGCGTCCGCCGAGCAGGTTGTAGACGGGGGTGTTGAGGGCCTTGCCCTTGATGTCCCACAGCGCCACGTCGACGGCGGCGATGGCGGTCATGGTGACGGGGCCGCGACGCCAGTAGGCTCCGCGATAGAGATACTGCCAGATGTCTTCGATGTCGAAGGGATCGCGGCCGATGAGGCAGGGAAGGACGTGCTCGGTGAGGTAGCTGGCGACGGCGAGTTCGCGGCCGTTGAGGGTGGCGTCGCCGAGGCCGTAGATGCCTTCGTCGGTTTCGATGCGCAGCGTGACGAAGTTGCGGTCGGGCGAGCAGATGATCAGGCGTGCGTTGGTGATCTTCATACAGTTCCGGGTGCGCAGGACGCGGCTTAGTGCGGCAGTTCCTGGCGGCCTTCGATGGTGAAGGAGAGCGTCTTTCCGGGCTCCGTGCTCCCGGATGCGAGCCCCGGTTGCGAGCCTCCGACGAAGATGGTGTAGCTGCCGGGTGTAACGGCGCGGGTGCCTTTTCGTCGACCTGCGAGAGCGTGCGCGGGTCGAGGTGAAAGACGACGTGCTGTGTTGCGCCCGGCGCGAGGTGGACGCGGTGGAAGCCGGCAAGCTCGAGCGCGCGGAGAGACGGTGGTCTGCGGCGGGGTGAGGTAGAGCTCGGCGACTTCATCGCCGGCGCGCGAGCCGGTGTTCTTGACGTCGGCTTCGACGGTGAGGGTGTCGCCGGCCTGCAGCTGCGTGGTGGAGAGCTTGAGGTTCGGAGTAGGCGAAGGTGGTGTAGCTGAGGCCGTAGCCGAAGCCGTAGAGCGGCTTGCCTTTGAAGTAGCGGTAGGTGCGGTCCTCCATGGAGTAGTCGGCGAAGGCGGGGAGCTGGTCGATGGATGCGTAGAAGGTGACGGGCAGGCGGCCGGCGGGGTTGTTGCTTGCCGCTGAGGGTTTCGGCGATGGCCTGTGCCGCCGGCCTCGCCGGGATACCAGGCTTCGAGGATGGCGGCGGCGTGCTCGCTGCGCCCAGTTGACGGCGAGGGCGCTGCCGTTCATCAGCACGACGACCAGCGGCTTGCCGGTGGCGGCGACGGCTTCGAGCAGCTGCTGCTGGGCGGCGGGAAGCTTGATGTCGGTGCGGTCGCCGCCGGAGAAGCCTTCGATGTGGACGGGCATCTCTTCGCCTTCGAGCTCGGGCGAGAGGCCGACGAAGGCGACGACGACGTCGGCCTGCTGCGCGGCGGCTACGGCTTGCTTTCTGCAGCATGCTGGCGGTCGGAACCCATTCGAGCGTGATGCCGGCGCCGAAGAGCGGTGCGTTGTGGATGGTACTCGACGCGGAACTGCGTGCGGCTTGCGTGTCGGCGAAGTTGATCGTGAAGCGCGGTGTGCCGCTGGCGCGCGATTCGGCGCCGGCAGGCGAGGCGAATGCCGCCGACCTGCTTGCCGTCGAGGTAGACGGCGAAGTGCTCGTGGTCGCCGCAGGGATAGCAGTGGGCGAGGCGCATGGTGAAGTCGTAGGCGCCGGGTTCCGGGGCGGTGATGATGCCGGTCCAGCGCACGGCGAAGCTGTTCGGCGGAGACGCCGGGGACGGGGCTGGCGGAGTTCCAGTCGAAGTCGATCTGCTTGTCGATGCGGGTGGCGACGGGCTTGCCGTCGAAGCTGTCGGTGGCGAAGTATTCGGCCTTGCAGGCCCTGCCGGTGGAGCCCGCGGCCGGGTGGAAGCATGGTGCGGGGGACGGGGAGGGCGACGCCGTCGGCGTAGGGCGAGCCCTGGGCGTAGAGGATCCTTGCGGCTTGGGAACTCGTTGGCGCAGGGCATCGACGGGGAAGACCGGGTCGTGCGGCACGGCGTTGTAGTTGCCTTCGAGGGCGGAGAGCGAGGCGGCGTTGGGGCCGATGACCGCGATGGTCTTGGACTGTCGCGCGCGAGCGGAAGGATGCGCCGTCGTTCTTGAGCAGCACCATGGACTTCTTCGGCGGTCTTGAGCGCGAGCGCATGATGGGCCGGCGGAGTCGACTTCGGTGAAGGGAATGTGCGGCGTAGGGCACTCATGCGCGGCGGGTCGAAGAGGCCGAGCCGGATGCGCGCGGTGAAGAGGCGCTTGAGCGAGACGTCGATCTCGGACTCCTGGATGAGGCCCTGCTTTGACCGCGCTCGGTCAGCGCGAGGTAGGTCGATGCCGCAGTTGGTGTCGGTGCCGGCGCGGATGCCGGCGGCGGCGGCGTGTCTCCTTGTCGGGGGAGAAGCGCGTGAGCGTTCTTCTCGAAGAAGTCGTCGATGGCGCCGCAGTCGGAGGTGACGAAGCCCTTGAAGTCCCAGTCCTTGCGCAGGATGTCTTCGAGCAGCAGCTTGCTGGCGCAGGCGGGCGCGCCGTCGATGGCGTTGTAGGCGCACATGATGGAGTCGGCCTTCGCCTCGACGATGGTGGCGCGGAAGGCGGGCAGGTAGGTGTCCCAGAGATCGTGCGGGGAGGGCTCGACGTTGAAGCGGTGGCGGTCGGACTCCGGGCCGCTGTGGACGGCGAAGTGCTTGGGCGTGGCGATGACGCGATAGTAGTTCGGGTCGTCGCCCTGCAGGCCGTTGACGAAGGCGACGCCCAGGCGGCCGGTGAGGAAGGGGTCTTCGCCGTAGGTCTCCTGGCCGCGTCCCCAGCGCGGGTCGCGGAAGATGTTGATGTTGGGCGACCAGATGGTGAGGCCGTAGTAGATGGAGTGGATGTCGTGGCGCATGGCCTCGTTGTACTTGGCGCGCGCCTCGGTGGAGATGACGGTGGCGATCTCGCCCGAGCAGGGGCGCGTCCCAGGTGGCGGCCATGCCGATGGCCTGCGGGAACAGCGTGGCGTAGCCGGAGCGCGCGACGCCGTGCAGGCCTTCGTTCCACCAGTCGTAGGCCGGGACGCCGAGGCGCGGGATGGCGGGTGCGGTGTTGATCATCTGCGCGACCTTTTCTTCGAGCGTCATGCGGCCGACGAGATCGTCGACACGCTGCTCGACAGGAAGCTTCGGATCCTGGAAGGGCAAGGGCTGCTGTGCGTGCAGAGTCGCCGTGATGAAACAAAGAAGGACTGGAAGCGAACGAAAGGAGAGCATGAAGGCGTGGAACCCCCGCGAGGTGCCGCGAGTGCTCAGCTGGCACCGTTGGCGTAATTTCTTCTAGACGCGAACTTTATGAGCAGAACACCCCGACTGTCAAGGCCGACCGGATGCAGACTCTGCTTCGGGCGCAGCATATCTTGGTAAGATTGCGCCTAGCGTTTGGAAGCAGAAGAGACCAACGGCTCCGGGGGAAGGGTAATGATGACTTCACCCGGACGCGTGTAGTGCAGTTCTTCGCGAGCCTGGTGCTCGATGGCTCCCGGATCGTTCTGCAGGCGCTCAACATGGCCCTTCAGGTCTTCGTTCTCCTGGGTGAGCTGCCGAAGCTGCTCGCTGAGCTGGTGAGAGTCCTGCATCTTCTTGCGATACGCGGTGAGCCCGTTGTGTCCGAAGACAACGTGATAACCGACCCCGACGGCGAGCACGCCGGCCGCGATCGTCGCGACGCGTCGCCGCTGGTTGTAAAGGCGTTCGAGCCAGACACGTCTCCGCCCGTGGGGCAGATCGGAAGCGCGGGATGTTCGCTGCATCGGCATCGCCTCCCTAGTTGAGCCGCCAGGCCGGTGGAACGTCAAGCGCGGAGGTGCCGCGGGTCTCAAACAGGAACCAAGATAAGCACCGTTCGGCGCAAGCCCGCGCGCCGATCGGCCGAGATCGGACAAAGCGCGTCGCGCTTGGTATTCTTGACAGGCTGCATTGAGGAAGTTCCAACCATGACCATCACGACCCAGGATCAGACCCGCCCCGTTCACCGCGTGCAATCACTGCGCGAAACGCTTTTCGGAAAATTTCTGCTGGCCGTCTCCGCCAGCGCCTTCGTGGCGCTATGCGCGCATGTGTCCCTGCCACTGCCGTTTACGCCAGTGCCGCTCACCTTCAGCGACTTCGGCGTCCTGCTGGTCGGCCTCGCGCTCGGCCCCTCCATGGGCTTCGCGGCGCTGGCGCTGTACCTGCTGGAAGGCGCCTCCGGGCTGCCGGTCTTTACGCCGGGCGGTCCGGGTGGCGTGGCGCAACTGCTGGGCGGCACCGGTGGATATCTCTTCGCGTATCCGTTTGCCGCTGCGTTAGCCGGCTGGCTGAGCCGTCGCCTGGCGAGCTCGACGACCCGGTTCGCTGCGGCCCTGGGCGGCGCGGCAGTGGCGAGCACACTCATCATGGTCTGCGGAACCGTTTGGCTGGGCTTCCTGCTTCATGCGGCCGCCGGCACGGCCTTTCGCTTCGCTACGCTGCCCTTCATCCCCGGACAGGTTGTCAAGGTCCTCTCGGCGGCCGGCATCTTTGCATCGCTCGAGCGCTGGCGCCGCTCCTAGCTCCGGCGCGGGCTTACCGCAACCGCTCCTCGACCCACGTCAGCACGATTCTTGCCGCAAGCTTTGAAGGACTGTAGTGAAGATGACTCCCCCAGCCGTACGAGAAGTACAGATTGCGCATAGCCCGGATTCCGATGACGCCTTCATGTTTTACGGACTTGCGACCAGCAAGATCAAGGTTCCGGGCTACAAGTTTGTTCACAATCTCACCGACATTGAAACGTTGAACCGGCGCGCCATCGCGGAGGCGTTCTATGACGTGACGGCGATCAGCTTTCACGCGTACCCCTACCTGCAGGAGCAGCTACGCACTGATGGCCTGCGGGTCTAGCTTTGGCGAGGGCTATGGCCCCATGCTGGTGGCCACACGGAAGATCGCGCCCGCCGATATCGGCCGGCTTCGCATCGCGATCCCGGGCAAACTGACTACGGCGTATCTCACGCTGAAGCTCTACGCGCCCGAGCTCCAAACCTTCCATGTCGACTTCGACAAGATCATCCCTGCGGTGGTCTCCGGCGAGTACGATGCCGGGCTCCTGATCCACGAAGGCCAGTTGACCTACGGCAATGAAGGCCTGCAAAAGATCCTGGACCTCGGCCAGTGGTGGCGTGCCGAGACCGGCCTGCCGCTGCCCTTGGGCGGGAATGTGATCCGGCGCTCGCTTGGGCAGGAGGCGATGCTCGCGACGACGCACGCAGTGCGCGATTCCATCCAGTTCGCCCTCGACCATCGCGACGGGGCACTCGCTTACGCGATGCAGTTTGCGCGCGAACTGGACCCGAACCTGGCCAACCGGTACGTCGGCATGTACGTGAACGAGCGCACCATTGATATGGGTGCCGACGGCCGCGAGGCCGTCCGACGGATCCTGGCGATGGGCTTTGAACGCGGGATCATCCCTCACGCCGCCCACGTGGATGTGATTGGTTAGACGCCAAATTATGGTATGCTTAATCGAGTGATGGTTGAGCGCGACGAGGCCTCCCTGGCCCGCAGTTCGCGATTCGTTTAGACTCATCTCTCATCCGGACGCGTAGCTCAACTGGCAGAGCATTCGACTCTTAATCGACTGGTTGAAGGTTCGATTCCTTCCGCGTCCACCAACTTCCTTGCAATCCACTCAACTTCGCATCATCCACCGTATAGGCCGCACGCGGTTTCCTGCTTTGTGCTGTGAGCAGCAAAAGGCCGGCCTCCTTCGGGGAGACCGGCCTTTACTTTATGGGTATGGCTTGAGTTAGGCGGCCTTCTTGGCCAGCACGGCGGCTTTTACGCGTGCGTTCAGCCGGCTCTTGTAGCGGCTGGCGGTGTTCTTGTGCAGCACGCCCTTCTGGACGCTCTTATCGAGCAGCGAAGCAGTCGCGCTGTAGACCTTCATCAGGTCGCCCTGGTCGCCCTTGGCGATCGCCTCACGCAGGCTGCGCAGGGTACCGCGGAGCTTGCTCTTGTTGGAGCGGTTGGTGCTGGTCTTCGCAACGGTCTGACGCGCGCGCTTCAACGACGAAACATGATTTGCCATGAAAACTCTTTTCTATAGTCCCGGCAGTCTGCGCGGGCAAATTGGGTGCAGGCTTCAGGCCAGCCCCGCTTCGCCGAAACGAAGACACACAGCCTGCCGCACTCCCTGCAACTTCTAAGTCTACGGATTTTGTGTTCCCCGGTCAATGTTTTGCTGCGTGCACTTACGCCCGGCCGTCCCGTTTCTGCGCCAGGACGAGGCCGCGCGGCGTGGGCAGGAAAATACACGAAACCAGACCTTCCGCTTCAAGCGCAAACGCCGCGTCCCGCACCACCTTCAAGTGCGAACTGGCATCATGCATCAGGATCAGACCGGTCGGCCGGATTTGCGGCAGAAAGCGCTTTACCTCGGCCGCACGAATCGGCATGTCGGAGTCCGAAAACAGAATATCGATCGTGCCCTCGACCTTCATCTCCAGCGAAGACTCGTTGCGCAGCTCGATGAACTCCCCGAGTTCGGAGGCTGCGATCTTCTCCTTTGCCTTCGCGAACACGACCGGGTCGTACTCACAGGAGATGATTTTTCCGAAGCCGTTCGCGCGCATGCCTTCTGCCATCCACAGCGTGCTCACGCCGAGAAACGAGCCCGTTTCGACGATCAGCTCCGGCTTCAGCGTCGTCACCAGGGTGCGCAGAAACTCGAGAACTTCGGCTTCCGCCGTCATCGAGTCGTACATGTGCCAGCGTTCTGGGTTAGCACACTCGGGCGTGGCGCGGTGATACTCGGGCAGGAGCGCGCCTTCGCACGCTCCGCCTGCAGCATCACCTTGTGCTCCTGCTTCAGCTTCTTGCCGAATAGTCCCATAGTCAGCGTGGCTTGATGGTGTAGGTGAGACCGGTCGTGAACTGCGTCGAGTTCTGCTTTGAGCCCGCCGGCGCGTTGTTGATGTAGTCATCCACCGCGCCCACGTTGAAGCCGATGCCCTTGTAGACCGGAAAGCCGAGGCTTGCATTCACATGTGCGGAAAGCGCGTTCGGCTGCGTGGGTGATGAATTCGATTGATGCCATGCCGGGGACACGCTGCCGAATTCATTCAGCACCAGGCCCTTGAAGAGGTAGTGGAGGTATTTTTCGGAGAATGTCGATCCAAACAGATTCTGATTCTGCGTCGTCGCCGTCAGGTTGAGCGGCGAGTCGAAAAACGTCTCCTTCTCGTAGTGCGCATCCGCCTTCAGGTCGAGCTGCCGGTGAGCATTGTGCAGCAGCGAAATGCCGACGCCACCACCGTAGGCCTGTTCGAGGTCGAGCGACGAAGCATAGTTGTGATCGAAGGTCGCCGAAGCAAATGCGAACAGCCGCGGCGAAAAGTATTCGTCGCGCTCCGCATCGGCGTGGAAGATGTTCGTCTTCACCGTCGCCGTTCCCGTCTGCGACACTGTGCCGTACGCCTGGTTGTAGTCCAGGATCGTCTTGTCGTGCGGCGGGAGCCAGTCCACGTTGGGCGTCGACCGCACGAGGTTGATCGCGCCGTTGAAGTTCGTCGAGTTCTGGGTCGAGCGCACCAGGCTCGCACCGGCAGTGGCCGTGCCGCCCCAGCCGCGCGCCAGACCCGGCTGATGATGAATGGCTTTGTCGAACGCTCCGGCGTCGATCACAAGACTTGTATCAGCTACCGGAACGTCCTTCTCGCCGCTCGCGGCCGCGACGGAAATCTTCCCGTCCGCGACATGGATTGTGCCATCCGGCACCAGGCCAGCGGCATCCTTGCGCGTCAGCTTTTCGTTCTTTGTGATGACCGCGAAGCTCTTTGAGCTCGTCAGGTCCTTGATGTTGGCCCACTTCACCGTAATCTCACCGGCCATCGCGCTCTTGAAGGTGACGCCGTCGGTGTTGGCGCGCTCAAGCTCGCCGGTTAGTTGTTCGCCATTCACAAAGACAAGCACATCCGGCGCTTTCGCCGGAGCCTGCGCCACGGCCGCCGAATACACAAGCGCAAGAGGGAGCAGCAACAAAGCTCTCATGAAATCTCCTAATGGGGCCTGTCGATCAGGATAGCCGATTTGATGCCGGAATACGAGGTGCGGTCAGCGCGCCGGCGCCATCACGGCTCCACCTTGTAGAGCAATCGGGGGCCGCTGACCTGTAACGAAGCACCGCTGCATCCACCGCGCAACTTGCACTAAGCTGGACGCATGGATCTGAAGAACAAACGAGTCCTCGTGGTCGGCCTGGGCAAGAGTGGCCTGGCTGCGGCCCTTTTCCTGCGCGATCGCGGAGCCCGCGTCACTGTCTCCGATGCACGCTCGGCCGCCGCGCTCGCCAAGGAAATTCCCACGCTGCTTGAGGCCGGCATCATGGTCGAGAGCGGAGGCCATGGGCTGCTCACCTTTCGCCGCCAGGACCTGATCGTCGTCTCGCCCGGCGTGCCGCTCGACACGCCCGAAGTCGCGCAAGCGATCAGCTTCGGCTTGCCCGTCATCGGTGAGCTCGAGCTTGCCAGCCGCTTCCTCCAGGGGGAAGTGATCGCCATCACCGGGTCCAACGGCAAGACGACCACGACCACCCTCATCGGCCAAATCTTCGCTGACGCCGGCCTGCCCACGCTCGTGGGCGGCAACATTGGCCTGCCCGTCATTGAACTCATCCCGGCCGGCACGCCGGAAACCTGGAACGTGCTCGAAGTCTCCAGTTTTCAGCTCGAAACTACCGTCGATTTCCGCCCAAAGATCGCGCTTGTGCTCAACATCACACCCGACCATCTGGATCGGCACAAAACCTTTGAGCGCTACGCCCAAGCCAAAGCCCGCATCACTGCCTGCCAGACTGCCGACGACTTCCTGGTGTTGAACGCAGAAGATAAAGCCGCGCAGATGGTGGCGGCGAAGACCCGCGCGCAGATCTTCTGGTTCAGCCCGCTGCGTCGCATCAAGCAGGGAGCGTTTGTTCATGGCGAAAGCATCTTCTGGCTGGGCGCGGAAGGCGGCACGCCCGAGCCCGTGCTGCCTTTGGCGGAAATTCCTCTGAAAGGCGCGCACAACGTGGAGAACGTCCTGGCTGCGGTGGCGGCTGCCCGTCTTGCGGGGATTGCGAGCGAAAGCATCCGCACGTCGGTAGCCGCGTTCCGGGCCGTTGAACATCGTCTCCAGCATGTACGCACGGTCGCTGGCGTCGCTTTCTACAACGATTCCAAGGCCACAAACGTGGACGCTACGATGAAGGCGCTCGCTTCTTTCACAGGCGGCATTCACCTCATCCTTGGCGGCAAGGACAAGGACTCCGATTACACCATGCTGGCTCCGCTGCTTCGGGAACGGGTCGTCGCTGTTTACACCATTGGTTCCGCCGCACAAAAGATTGAGCGGGAGCTCGCCGGCGTTGTCAAGATAGTCACTGCAGAGACACTTCAGAAGCGCCGTCTCACTGGCCGCCAGAGAAGCTCAGGCGGGAGACACCGTTCTGCTTGCCCCGGCCTGCTCAAGCTTCGACCAGTTCGAAAATTACGAGCACCGCGGCCGCGTCTTTCGCGAGCTGGTGGAACGGCTGTAAAGGTTTCAAAGGCAGTCCGGCTTACGGGCAAGGCTTCCGCCGTGCCTTAGCAGGATGAGAAGGAAGCGGCTTTGGCCGCTGAAGTACGCCTCGACCGAGGCGAAAGTGATGGAAGATGGCAAAACGCGTCGGCGTCGATAAATGGCTGTTTGGAGTGGTGCTCCTGCTGGTCCTCTTCGGGCTGGTGATGGTCTTCTCCGCCTCGGCCGTGATGGCTAAGGCAGAATCCGGCTCGCCCTACAAGTACCTTGCCAAGCAGGCCATGTTTGCGCTGCTCGGCATGGGCGCACTGTTTGTGTTGATGCGTGTGGATTATCGCCGCTACAACAATCCGCGGGTCGTCTTTCCCGCCATGGCATTCACCACGCTGCTGCTCGTCAGCGTCTTCGCCATGCCCAAGCTCAACCACACCCATCGCTGGTTCAAGGCCGGCTTCTTCACCTTCCAGCCATCGGAACTCGCCACCCCTTTGGTGGTGCTCTTTCTCGCATACTTCCTGCAGACCCGCATCTACAAGATGGATGACTGGAAGGGAACCATCCTGCGCGCTGCGTTGCCGCCGCTGGTCTTCATCGGCCTCATCATGAAGCAGCCCGACCTGGGCACAGCCCTGGTGTGCGCCGGCGTCACCATGGCCATGTTGTATCTGGCCGGGATGCAGGTGAAATGGATCGGCATTGCCGCCGTCCTGTCCAGCCCGGTGATGTTTTACATGCTCTGGATGGTGCCGTTCCGTCGCGCGCGCCTGCAGACTTACCTGCATCCGGAGCTCGACCCGCTGGGCAAGGGCTTCCACATCATGCAGTCGCTGATCGCGGTCGGCACGGGCGGCCTGCGCGGGCCTGGGCCTGATGGAAGGTCGCCAGAAGCTCTACTTCCTGCCCGAGGCCTGGACCGACTTCATCTTCGCCAACATCTCCGAGGAGCTCGGGCTGCTCGGGGCGCTGTCGCTGGTGGCGCTGTTTGTCGTCTTCGGCTATCGCGGGCATGCGCGCCGCGTTTCTTTCGACCGACCCGTTCGCCCGCTTCCTGGCCTTCGGGCTGACCACCGCGATCCTGATCCAGGCATTCTTCAACATGAGCGTCGCCGTCGCGCTGCTGCCGACCAAGGGGATCACGCTCCCTTTCATCAGCTTCGGCGGCACCTCGCTCTTCGTCACGCTCGCCGGGATGGGCGTGCTGCTCAACATCACACGCGAGATCGACTGAAGCAGGGTGTAGGGAACAAGGGTGAGGGCTAAGGGGGTCTCGCTTAAGGGCACGGCTTCAGCCGTGCCACCATGCACCGCAATAGGAAGCGGCTTCAGCCGCTGAGGTACGCTTTTTGACTGTCGCCCCCATCCGCCGCGAGCCCCAGCCATGCGCGTCCTGATCGCCGGCGGAGGCACGGGCGGCCACGTCATTCCTGGCGCTCGCCATCGCACGCGAGCTGCGCGACCGCCACGCCGCCGAGATCCGCTTCGTCGGCACGGCCCGCGGGCTCGAAACGCGCCTCGTTCCCGAGGCCGGTTTCCCGCTCGAACTCATCCACGTCGGCCAGCTGAAGAACGTCAGCCTCGCCACGCGCGTGCGTACGCTGGGCGACCTTCCTCTTGGCGTCGCCCGCTGCGTCTCACTCCTGCGCAGTTCCGGCCGCAGGTCGTCGTCGGCGTCGGCGGTTATGCGAGCGGTCCGGCGATGATGGCGGCCATCCTGCTCCGCATTCCGACGCGTCGCCTTCGAACCCAATGCCGTGCCAGGACTCGCCAACCGGCTCGTCGGCAGGCTCGTCTCGCGCCGCCGCCGTCAACTTCCCGCGGACGACGCACTTCTTCCGCAACGCGCAGGTTACCGGAATCCCGGTGCGGCGCGAGTTCTTCAACATCCCTCCAAGATCCGGAGGCCCGCTGCGTCTGCTCGTCTTCGGCGGCAGCCAGGGCGCGCGTGTGCTCAACGAAGTGATGCCTGAAGTCGCAGGCCTGCTGCTGAAACGCTTCCCCGAACTGGAGATCGTCCACCAGGCCGGCGGCAAGCAGTTCGACACAACGCGCAAACTCTTCAGCGTGCAGGGTTTAGAGGACGAGCCCCGCCTTCGTGTGCAGCCTTACCTCGACGCCATGGTGGACGAGATCGCCGCCGCGGATGTGGTTCTCTGCCGCAGCGGCGCCAGCACGGTCGCGGAGCTTGCCGCCGCCGGACGCGCCAGTGTGCTCGTGCCCTTCGCCGGTGCGGCGGACGACCACCAGCGCAAGAACGCGGACGTCTTCGTCCAAGCCGGAGCAGCCCGCCTGATCCTCGAATCAGAGCTCACACCCGACCGCGTGTTGGAGGAGGTTTCCGCATTGCTTGCGGATGCGTCACTTCGCCAGCGCATGGGCGAGGCGGCACGTACTCTCGCATTTCCGGATGCCGCGTCGCGCATCGCGCGCATGATCTCGGCACTGGCGCTCAAATAGAGAAGCCCCACGCCGACGTTTAGGACCGTCGAACGTGGGGCATATCGATGAGGCGATTAGCGGTGTCCGCCGCCGTGCGATCCGCCGCCACCCGAGAAGTGCGATCCACCGCCGCCGCCGGAGAAGCCGCCTCGTCCACCACCGGAGTAGCCGCCGCCAGAGAATCCTCGGCTGCCGCCGGAGAAGCCTCCGCCGCTATAGCCACCACCGTGGAAGCTTTGGGTCGGCATCGACCTTGTGTAGCCCCCGCCGCTGAAGCCCTGCGAGCGTCCGCCAAAACTCTGCGCGGGCGCCGCGTACGAGCCGCGGCTCATGCCTGCGTTGCCGGAGTAGGCCTCGCGTCCGCCGCCCCGCGACTCGCTCACCCCCGCGAATCCACGCTGTCCGCCGGAGAAGCCGCCTCCACCATAGGAGGCGCCGCGCATCTGCGGTCCGCGGAAGGCTGCGCCACGTGCGTCTGCCGTGGCGAAGCTGCGTCCGCCGGGACGGAAGTTGTTGATGCCGGCGAAGTTCTGCCGGTAGGTAAAGCGGTTGTACCCGCCCACGTGCGAGTACAGGCCGTTGTACCAGAAGTGTCCGCCGCGCCAGTAGCCGCCGTAGAATCCTGTTCCGAAGTAGCCGAAGCCGTAGTTGATGCCGCCATAGAAGCCGACCGTCAATCCCCACGCGCCGGGATTCCAGAAATATCCTTCCGGAGCGTAGCCCCAGTACCCGGGCGTCCACAGGGCGCCTTCGTAGGGGGCGAGCACCCACGCGCCGGGGATCCAGATGTAGCCGTGGCGGCCCCAGGCCCAGTAGCCAGGCTGCCAGATGTAACCGTCGCCGGGAGCGGGCGGCTGGTCGTAGGTGGGCAACTCAGGCGGCGGCGTCTGGACGATGGTGGTCTGCTGCTGCTGGGGCGCGGCCTGCCCGTACTGGCCCTGATCGGGGTAGGGATTGGGCGCGTACTGCGGCTGCTGGTCGGGATAGCCCCCATAGCTCTGCGCCTGGCCGGGCTGCCCCTGGTAAACCTGCCCATTCTGGTAGGCCTGGTTCTGGCTCTCGGGCTGGACGCCGTAGCTGTAATCCGGCTGCTGCGCTTGCGGCGGCTGGTTGTAGTAGCTCTGCGATGCGGGTGCGCCGTAGTTCTGCGGGTCCTGCGCGTTGTACGGCTGCATGCCCTGCTGTGGATACTGGGCGAAGCCGAAGAAGGGCGTCAGGACGAGGGAAGCGGCGAGGCTGAGTTTGGCGATATGCATCGATTGGCCCTGGGACTTCCAGATTCCTTCGCTCGGCCGGGCACTTCGTCGATCCCCGGGTTGCGTGGCTGGCGGTCCGTCGAGTCGCTTCCGATCTTCCGGTTTCACGGCTCCTTATAGTAGACACGGGTTTTCGGAAAAGGTCGCACAAACGGATTTGCGATGGATGGGACGGAACCAGATCCGCCCGCTGCGCGGAAGGATGATAGCTGGTTAAAGGCTGACGGCCTTCCGGCAGGTTGATGGATAGCCCCTTTTCGGAGTGTCAGCGCGGGCTGGTGGTGAACATCGCCTTGGGGCACATGACGTGGACTCCGACGCGGGGGAGATCGACGAGCTGGGTTATGTCGACGTCGCAGGCGACCGACACGAGCGAGTAGGCGTCGGCTCGGCTGAGGCGCGGATGACCTTCGATCTGCTCGGAGAGGAAGGTGATCATATTGCGGATGGCCATCTCCGTGGCGGTCTTCAGGTCGGCGTGAAACCCATGGAGATGTAGTGGGTGGCGTTTCGGCGCGCGGCCAGACGCAGGCGGTGGGTCGGTCAGTCGAGCGAAGCCCTTGTGGACGATGAACTGGAAGGTGCCGGTGAGCTGCGTTTCCAGCGCGGTAATGTCGACCTCGCCGTTGCCCTGGCCGGCGTGGCCGTCGCCGACCTCGAAGTTGGCGCCCTTGGAGTTGACCGGAATGAAGAGAGTGGTGCCCGCAACCAGCTCCTTGTTGTCCATGTTCCCGGCATTCATCCATGGCGGAGCCGAATCGGTCTTGCCGGCTGCTGAGGCGGCGATCCCCATGGAGCCAAAGAAGGGGTGGAGCGGGATCTCGATGCCGGGTGCGAAATGGCCGAGCATCTTGGCGCGATCGAGGGGAATGATCTTGGTGCGGGCGTACGGAAAGTCGTTCGGCAAGAAGCCACGGCCCGGTCCGAACGAGTTGCAGGCCCAGGGCACGTCGATGTCGATCTTCTGGATGCGAACTTCGAGCACATCTCCCGGCTCAGCTTCCTCAAGGGCAACCGGGCCGGTCAGAATATGGCCGCCGGGACCTTTCTCGGCTGCCGGGAATTTCTCGAGGACATCCCGTGTGTACTGTGGGATGTCTGCCGGCGCGACGCCGAGCGATTCGAGACGCTTGGCGGCGCCGCATGTGGAGAGCGTCTGGATGGTGACGGTGTCGCCGGACTTGACCGTGAGCGCGGGCTTCGCGGAGCCGGAGTAGCTTCCCCAGACGACGGTTTCCGGGCTGGCAAGCAGGGTCTTCGGAGCTTGAGCGGCGGCCGGGAGAGCGGCGATCAGGAGGGCGGCTGGAAGAAGGCGCATGGGTTGGGTATAGCACACTGGCGTGCGTCCGAGCAGAACGGAAGCGGCGCAGCCCTAGTCGCGGAAGGCTTTGAGGCGCGCGGGAACCTGATCCTGCTCGAGATCGTGGCCGCACTGCTTGCAGTAGACGTCGGTAATCTCGACGCCGCGGAAGCACTGTCCGCAGACGGGAGCCATCTGGAACTGGCACTGCGGGCAGAAGTTATAGCTGGCGGCGATCTCCGTGGAGCAGTGCGGGCAGCGCGACAGAATAGGCTGCCGCAGGAGGAAATAGACGACCGCGCCGATACCGCCGGGCATCATGATGACGACCAGCATCCACAAGGCCGCCGGCATGTTGCGGCGTTTCACGTCGCGGCTGACATAGCCGACCAGAAGGACGTAGCTTGCAACCAGCGTACCCCAGGTGAAGCCCATGAGCAGCCGCATCGGCAGCAACTCGTGCTTATGGTGGGGAAGGACGCCGTGGAAAAAATATTGCGCCAGACCGAAGGCAATCAGCGCTAGGCCGATCGACCATCCGGGGATCATCTCCAGGTCTTCGGAGCCGCCGGTGGGCCGCAGGGCATGGGCGCCGGGCTGATTGTCCCGGTGCTGCGGGTCGCGGACCCCATTCTTCCAGGGGAAGGTCATCCCATTCTCCCGTTGTCGGTGCGTGCGGAGCTGCGGCGGAACCAGACGACGCCCAGCAGCAGCCCGGAGACGGGAAGGCACCACATCATCAGCACCAGAAGCTGCTGATTGGCGTCCGGAAGACCCGTCGGAATCAGCTCATCCTGCTCAAGGATGGTCCAGATGGCGGAAACCATAACGGCGAGAAACGTGCCGCTGACCGCGAGCGGAATCCAGAGGCTGCGGACGCGCGAACGGCGGGCCTGCAGAAGACGAGCGCGTTCGCGCACCACCCGATGGGTGCGGTTGACCACCGCGGCTGAGGCGGCGACACTTACGTCGGTCGCGGCGGAACGGGCCATCATGGCTCCCTCCAGCGCGTCCAGCTCCATTCCCGTCAGATCGGCTTCCGGCTTGCGGTTCATCTGGCTGCGCTCCCGAGGACGTGGTTCTCGATCGCGCGAGTCTGGCGGAGCCGCTCCACCTCGGGCTTGAGGGCCGCCAGGCCGCGATAGAGGCGCGATTTGACCGTGGAAAGAGGAGCCCGCGTGACGCCTGCGATCTCTTCGAGCGACATCTCCTCATGAAAGCGGAGCACCAGGACTTCGCGGTAGTTGGGCTCGAGCTTGAGCAGCACTTCGGCGACTTCCGCACGGTCTTCGCGGGTGGCGAACTGCTCGAATGGGCGAGGGACCGTCGATCGCGACCTCGAACGGGCGTTCATCCTCGCCGGCCTCGCTCATCTCATCCAGAGAAGCCATCTGGCGCTTGCGGGAGAGGTCGATGACCAGGTTGCGCGCGATGGTGAACAGCCAGGTGTCGAAGCGGGCTTTGCCGTTGTACTGGGCGCCGCGCAGCAGGACGCGCATCCAGGTCTCCTGGAAGAGGTCTTCGGCGACTTCGCGCTTGCCGGTAAGGAAGAGCAGGTAGCGGAGCAGGCGATGCTGGTAGGTCTCGATCAGCTGGTCGAGCAGCTCGGGATCGTTGCGCTTGAGGCCACGCGCAATGGCAAGATTCTCGCGCTGAACCTCTTCCAGGCGGCCCGCCTCCAGGATTGCGGCCGTCATTGTGCGTGCCATGCTCACCTTTCTGAAGACGCAGAGTGGCGGGAAAAGTTGCAGAAAGCAGGATTCGACTTCTCTATATTGTAGTGTGCTCTGGCTGGGTGGCGCAAACCGAACTCCTCTTCGGGACTGACCCTCCCGCTGATCACGGCGCACCTGCGCAGGGCGACTCCGCCGGCGCCTTGGGCGGCCGGTGGAGTCGCGGAGGCTCGCAGTCCCGAACTAGATCGTGCGCGATTGATTGAGAGCGAAGTCCCCGATCAAGGGAAGCTTGTAATACTCGCCTTTGGAAGCCTTCAGGATGCAGATGATCCAGAGCACAAGGGCGCCGAGCGAGATGAGAAGTGAGATCAGCAAGCCAATGATGGGGATGACCCGGAGCACCATGTGCACGGCGAAAAGGACCACGGCGAAGGCGAGGCACTGAATCGAGTGGAAGCGCACCAGGGGCATCTTGTTATAGGGCTCGATCAGCAGAAAGATGATCGCGGGAATGATTGTGACGTAGGAAAGGGCGGCTGCCGCGTTTTCTGAGAGGCCGCCCGCCACTGCGGCGGGTGGAGCTACGGGTGCGGCGGCTGCAGGAGGTGGGATGAGAGGATCGTTCGGGGTGTAATCCATGGGTCGGAGCTCCTTGAGGACGATTGCGTATATTCAGTTTTCCGGGGTGCGATGAAGATACAGCCTTGCGCTCTGAACGGCGCAAATTTATTTCAAGGGTGGGAGGCCTAACACCTCCCGGAGCAGGGCACAGTAGACTTGAGCTCAGGACATGGAACGCTTCTCGTCTTTTCGCGATTTCGACTGGCCGCTGCTGCTGATGCTCGTGCTGCTCTCACTCGTGAGCGTGTTTGAAATTCGGTCGGCGACCGCGATGACGAAGTTCCACGGCTTTGACCATAAGCAGATAGGGTTTCTGCTGGTCGGGCTGGTGCTGATGTTCCTGGTCTCGCGGGTGGATTACCACCGGCTTGTGGATCTGGCTCCGTGGGCGTGGGGTGTGTCGCTCGTGTCTCTGGTGGCCGTGCGCGCGGTAGGGGCGAAGGTGCTGGGCGCGCGGCGCTGGATCAATATCCCGCACACGGGCATTCACTTCCAGCCGTCGGAGTGGGTAAAGCTGGTCCTGATCCTGGTTGTGGCACGGTTCTTCTGGACGCGGGCAGGGCGCGAGCTTGGCTGGCAGGATATCGGGAAGGCGTTCCTGCTGGTGGGGCTGCCGATTGTGTTGGTGCTGGCGCAGCCGGATCTCGGTACGGCGCTGACATATGTGCCAATCCTGATAGCGGGGCTGTTTCTGGGCGGGATCAGTTTGCGGCAGGTCGCGATTCTGCTGTTGGGATTGATCATCCTGGGTGGGGGAGTCTTTCTTTCGGGGAAGCGGCTGAAACCCTACCAGCAGGCGCGCATCAACGCATTTCTGGACCCCAATTCGGACCCCAAAGGGTCGGGGTACCAGATTCGGCAGTCATTGATCGCGGTGGGGTCGGGCGGGCTGTGGGGCAAGGGCGCGAACCAGGGGACGCAGACGCAGGGCGACTTCCTGCCGATTCCGTATACGGACTTCATCTTCGCGGCGCTCAGTGAGGAGCACGGCTTTGTGGGGGCCGTGGTGGTGCTGCTGCTGTACTTTCTGGTGCTGATGCGATTGATTCAGAACGCGCAGACGGCTTCGGACATCCCGGGAACGCTCATTGTCATGGGAGTTGTGGCCGTCATGCTGTTTCAAATCGCCGTGAACGTCGGCATGGTGGTGGGCCTCATGCCGGTGACCGGCATCCCGCTGCCGCTGCTGAGCTATGGCGGATCGTCGGTCCTGTTCACGTTTCTATCGATGGGAATCGTCATGAACATCCGCATGCGGCGTTTCGTCAATTAGCGAATTTGCGGCACGCCCTGAAATGTTGCCATAGGTTTTTGCGCCGGGCAAAAACTTCGGTCGGATAGGCGACAAATTTGCTGCTTAAGTCGATTACCCGGCAGAGGGCCGTTCGTTCCATCTCCTATGCTTTGCTATCGATTCAGCGGAATGGCAGACCGCCTTCGCCGGAGCTGCACGGACGGTCGATCATGCTGATTGGCAACAACGCGGTCTCCCCCGCGTGGAGCAGTTCGGGGCAGAGGGCGGAAGCCTCCTGGAGCAATCCGGGTGCGTCCGGCAAGCCTCCTCTGTGGAGCGAATCTCCGGAAACCGGCAACGAAGCAAACCTCATGCGCGAACGAGGGAGTACGCATGTGTTCGGCCTCGCTTCTCAGCCCGGGCGCAGCTTTCACAGCTTCACCTGGAGAATGTAAAGGAGAGCGCCAATGGCGCAGTACAAGGGCGAAGTCAAATGGTTCAACAACGTTAAGGGGTATGGATTCCTTGGAGCGGATGGAAGGGCCGACGTATTCTGCCACTACACCGCGATTCAGGGGGATGGTTACAAAAGCCTGAAGGAAGGGGAACCGGTGGAGTTCGACGTGGTGACCGGGGCAACGGGCCGTCCGCAGGCGGAGAACGTGCAACGGGTGGCGAAGGCAGGAGACGCGTAGATTGCCTCCGCGGTGGAATAGATTGAGTCAGGTGCAGGGGTATGTGCGGTGCCGGTCCCGGGTGTGTCGGGCAGGTGCCGCATTTTGTTTTGGGTAGCCGAGGTTGCGGGGAGTGCTGTCGGCGCAACGACGGGGCGGTTCCCGTCCCGTGAAAAAGCGTTTACAATTGCATGCAGTCAGGGTACCTGCGCCACGCGGCCTTTGCCGATTTCTGGCGCAGCCTGTCTAAGAGAACTGGAGGGCCAGATGCCTTCCAGCGCAAGACCCCGCTCCCGTTTGGCGCAAGGCGCCGTTGAGCGGCAACAAAGTTTTAGCTTTCAGATATTTAGAAGAAAAGGCCGGCCAGGCCTGAGATTCGAATCCGTTGGCCGGACAGGATCAGGGAATGAGCGCATGCGGAAGGCAAACGGCCCCGCCTCGATTCGAGGTTGTTCTGGTCACCTTTCGCGCCTGCGTTTTCCTGCTTGAAGCGTTTGTATGTGGCTCCGAAGGTTTCTGTGCTGCCCTGTCTGCCTTTTTTGGCGGGCGTGGGGCCGAAGTGTGCCAACACCGGACGACAGATTTCGTATCCGCAGCTTCCGCATCCCGCATCCTGTTCTCTCTGGCGGTGAGCCCCGTCTAGCGTGTCGCTGGACGCTGCTCCCGAACTCGCGCCTCGCCTGCCTCTCCCGCGTCGACTGACGTCGGCGGGAAGAAAGAGCAGACGGAATGTCGAAAGAAATCTATATCTCCTCCACGCCGCACGAGACGCGGCTGGCAATCGTCGAAAACGACGCACTCACCGAGATCTACTACGAGCGGGAGAACGAATACACCCTCGCCGGCTCCATCTACAACGGCAAAGTAACGCGCGTGCTTCCGGGCATGCAGTCGGCGTTCGTCGACATCGGCCTGGACCGCGATGCCTTCCTGTACATCACTGATTTCATGGAAGAAGCCGGCGACTCGGCGGACTTCGAAGCGAGCGCAGCACCGGGCGACACGCGACGTGGCCCGACGCGAAAACGGGGTGCGCGGCGACCGGAATGGACGTGACCGCAATGGGGACCGTCAGGGCGACCGCAACGGGCAGCCACGCACGATTCAAGGCTCAGCGGAGCCCAGCGATTCAGAGCTGTTTACAGAAGCAGTTTCGGGGATCGACCCCGCCCGGCCAGTGACGGAAGGCGAGCGCGAACGCACCGGCGGCCGCCGCGGCGGACGCAATCGCCGCGACCGCCATACCGACCGAAACGGAGACCGCGGCCTGCCTGGTGACGCAGCTTTCCGTCCGCGCGAGATGGATCGGCCCGCAGTGCCGGTCGAGCCCACGGAGCCGATTCTGGGAGCGCCTGCGCCGGCAGAAGCGGGGGAGTCCGACGAAGCAGTGGGAGAGGGCGCACCCGGAGCGGACGGCAGCCGCCGCTGGAGAGGGCGTCGCGGCCGGCGCGGCAATCGTGGCCAGGATCGCGGCCAGGATCGCGGCCAGGATCGCGGCGAGGGTCAGCCCAGGCAGGAGCCTGTGCTCCCGGTCGCACCCCCGGTGCCAGTGCGCGCGGAGACGGGACCCGTTTATGACGCCTACGGTTCCAGTGAAGAGCCAGTTGCTGCTGCGGCGGGGGAGGAATCCGGATTCAGCGGACGGGCGGAACGCGGTCGGCGGGATCGCGGGGGAGACCGTAACGCGGACCGTGGGGCGGACCGGGATCGCGGAGGACGCTCAGCGCGAGGTTTTGCGCCTGACAGCTACGGGGCGCACGAGCAACAGGCGGACGGGCCGGCCATTGAGCCGCTGATTCTGCCCGGAGAGTCGCTGTCGAAATACCGCACCCCAGACGCTTCGCAGACGGCGGCCGGTCCCTCCGCTGCGACGACGTTGGCGGCGCCTTCCGTGCCGGAATTTGTCGCTGAGGGTTGGGATGGCGGGCTGGTGCTTCCGGGCGAGACGATTCGGCCGCGGGGTGCGATGGCGGGAGGAGATGCGTCACGTCGTGACTTCCGGGAATCGCGCGGACCGTCGCGTGGGGAACGTCGCCGCGATGATCGGGGCCCACGTCCTGAGCGCAGTCGCGAGAACTGGCAGGACCGGAATCCGGTTGCCGGGCCGGATGCGGGCGAGGATGTGGGCACGGAGCGTAGCGGGGAAGCGTCCGTGGCGGCGCCGATTCCGGCTCCCGAGGAGGCCCACGAGACCCAGGTTTTCGAAACGGAGGTATTGCACTCCGGCAGCTTTCCCGAGCACTCGTCGCATGCGGCGGAAGATGCGCAACTGAGCCCTGAGACGAAACCGGAGCTGCATGTCGCGATGGATTCGGTTCCCCCGGTGCACAGCACCTTTGTTCCTCCGCCGCCGAAGCCTGTCGACGAGTCGGTACCTGCAGCGGAGACCGCGCAGGACGAATTCCACGAGACGGTGCATGAATTTGATCCGACGGAGGCTTCTGCGTCGTTCCGTATTGATCCTGTGCCGCCGAGTGAGTTCAGGCAGTCGGGAGTGATGGAAGAACAGATATTCACGGAAGAGGCGGTGCCGGCGGACGAGCCCGTTTCGCAGGCCCTGCCCAGTTCGGCTGCAGAAGAAGCTCCGGAGGCGATGCCGGTGCATGAGGCGGTGCATACTCCGGAAGAACCAAGCGCGCCCGTGCAGGCCTACGAGAACACGCACGAGGTCACGTCTATCTTCGCGACCGGCGAGATGCATGAGGAGCCGGCTTCGCTGGTGGCGCAGGACCTGGTGGCGGCGGCGCCGAGCGCGCAGGGCCCGGCGGTCTCAACCACGCCGGTTGCGGCGGATGCCGCTGCCTCGGACCAGACAATTCCGGCAGCGACGGGATGGTTCGCGCCGGGAACCGGGATCCTCGAAGAAGAGGTTCTGGAGGATGAAGATGAGCCGGCTACGGTGCCGGTCATTCACGGCGGGCTGCACGCTCACAGCGAACATGATGCGCAGGAGGTGGAGACGCTGGAGAATGCGGCCGACCTGGGCACCATGCTGCGCGAGATGAACATCGACCACATGACCCGCAGCCAAGGGGCGGTGGCCGACGGTGAGGACGATCTGGAGGAGGATTTCCTCGAGGAAGACCAGGACTACGAGTTCGAAGAGCATGAGGACGAAGACGACGACGCTCACGCGGTCGAACAGGAGCATGAGCCTGCCGGAGAGCCGGAGTATGCGCATGAAGGCGCCGGCGAAGAGGCTGAAGGCGCCCACGCCGTTGACCACCCTGCGTCCGGCGCGGCCGAGTCGCAGGAACCGCGGCGGGAGGGGCAGCGTGAGGATCGCGGGCGGCGGGAAGGCCGGCGCGGGGATCGCAACCGGCGCTCGGGGGAACGGGATCGCGGGGATCGGGATCGGGGGGCGCAACCCGGAAGCGACCGTTCCGGCGGGGATCGCGGACGGCACGAAGGTCGCGGGCGGCAGAGCATGCAGTCGACGAATCTGCCGGCGATCTCCGACCTGCTGAAGCCGGGGCAGGAGATTCTGTGCCAGATTGCCAAGGAGCCGATCGCGAAGAAGGGTGCGCGGATTACGTCGCACATCGCGCTGCCGGGGCGCTTCCTGGTGTTCATGCCGACGGTGAACCACATCGGCGTTTCGCGCAAGATCGAGTCGGACGGCGAGCGGCGGCGGCTGAAGGAGATTCTGCTGTCGCGAGAAGGGCGAGGCGTCGGGCGGATTCATCGTGCGCACGGCAGCGGCCGGCGCGAGCGAAGAGGAGCTGCGCAGCGATCTGCGCTTCCTGCTGAACCTGTGGGCGGACATCAAGACGCGGTCGGAGTCGTCGAAGTCGCCGGCGCTGATCTATCACGATCTCAACCTGGTCGAGCGCGATTCTGCGCGACCAGGTGACGGACAACTTCTCGGCGATCTGGGTCGATACGGAGACGCGAGTACGAGCGCGTGCTGCGCTTCCTGCAGCGCTTCCAGCCGTCGCTGATCCGGCGCGTGAAGCTGTATACCAAAGAGACGCCGCTGTTCGAGCAGTTCGGCATCACCGAGGAGATCAACAAGGCGCTGCGGTCGAAGGTGTGGCTGAAGTCGGGTGGATCGATTGTGATCAACCAGACAGAGGCGCTGGTCGCGATCGACATCAACACGGGCAAGTTCGTCGGCAAGACGGCGCGGCTTGAAGACACGATCGTGAAGACGAACCTCGATGCGATCCCGGAGATTGTGCGGCAGATTCGGCTGCGCGATCTGGGCGGCATCATCATCATCGACTTCATCGACATGGACGAGCGCAAGAATCGGAACAAGGTGATGGCCGCGCTGGAAGAAGAGTTGAAGACGCGACCGCGCGCCTTCGAAGGTGCTGCAGTTCAACGATTTCGGGCTGGTGGCGATCACGCGCAAGCGGGTGAAGCAGTCGCTGGAGCGGACGCTTTCGACCACCTGCGGCGTGTGCCAGGGCACCGGGATGGTGAAGTCGCCGGTGACCGTGTGCAACGACATCTACATCGAGATGCGGAAGATGCACAAGCATCTGGACCGCGGCGATGTGATGCTGCGGGTGCATCCGGAGGTGGTGAAGCAGTTGAAGTCGCACGGACCGCCGCTGGCTGCAGGAGATGGAAGAGATGGTGCGGCAAGACGATCCTGGTCAAGTGCGATCCGAGCCTGCATCCGGAGCAGTTCGACATCCACTAGAGTGCGGCTTGCCGGGATTCGCGGGCTCGTAGTCTGATGCCCCATTCGTTGCGTCTTACGCAGTGGATGGGGCATTTCCTTTTGCCCCCCATCCATGTAGGGGTTCGGCCCGTACCTGTAGACGCAAAGGCGGTTTCATGCGTCAAACCCACAACAAGTCGCTTGCGCCGGTGTTACCAACGATGAAGTCGCAAGACGCAATCAGGAGTTTGTCAAAGATGCTTATGTCTCGTTCCGGAAGTGCCCGCCCGTCACTCCTCCCCTGCCCAGCCGTGCGCCGGATTTCGGCACTCGCTTTGTTTGCCGGCGCTTCGAGCCTTGCGCTGTACGCGCAGCAGGCCGGTGCGCCTGCTGCCGCGCATGCGAACGCGCAGAATACGGTGCAGGTTGCCGACCTTTCTTTCAATGAGAGCCTGGCCAGCCGCGCCGGCGTTTCGTACAGCTCTTCCAGCAACGATGGTGCCGCTCCGGCGACTTCGCTGGATGCGGAACGCCTGAACCTGGCGATGGATCCCAGCTCGGCGCTGCAGCCGCCTCCGCGCCGCCGTTATGGACGTCCGCGCTACAACGACAGCTCGCACAATCCCGACGGATCGAACAAGTATACGTTTGTGGTCGGCGCCGGAATGACGGCCCCGGTAGGGAATACCTATCACTACCTGAACACCAACTATGCGTTCCAGGTTGGCGGAGGACGCAACTTCAACAAGAACTTCGGCGTGCTGCTCCAGTTTGACTACGATCGCTTTGGCTTCAACGGACGAACGCTGTACAACCAGCTATCGCTTTACAACTACTGCCCGCCGGCCTATGCGGGAAACTGCTCAAGCCTGGCATCGCTGGACGGCAACACGCACGTGTGGTCGTTCTCGCTCAACCCGATCTACCAGATCTACTCCGGACCCGGAGTGGGTGCGTACGTGGTTGGCGGTGTGGGCTTCTATCACAAGGTGGCGAACTTCACGACGCCTGAAACCGGCGAAGGCTTCGACTACATCTACGGTCCGTATACCTACACTGCAAATGCGATGATCGATCACTACTCCTCGCAATGCGCCGGGCTTCAACGGCGGTTTTGGTTTGACCTTCAAGCCGTCACGCTTTGCCAGGGAACGGCTGTTTGTCGAGGGCGGTACGTGTTTGTCGACAACTCGCAGCGCTACGGTGTCACGGCTCAGTAACGTCGCAGACCACGCTGAACAACTACGCCGGCTACAACTTCTATCCGGCCAACAGCAATCGCACCACCTACACCGTTTACAAGGCCGGTATCCGGTTCTAAACGATTAGATTCGCACAACGGAAAAGCCCGGCTTCGGCCGGGCTTTGCTGTTGGCGTGGGAGTCGTTGCCGAAGTCGGTCGAGCTCGTCATCTGCGACACGGGTGACGTGCTGCGTTCACCTTTGCTGAGGACGAACAATCCGATGTGACCTGCGGAAGCTAGATGCCGACCGGGTACGGTTTCTCGTGAGCCTGGCCACGGCCCGCGCTGAAGCGCTCGAAGCGGCCCTGCAGCAGGCTGAGCAGGCCGGTGTACCAGTAGCCGAAGACGAACAGCAGCAGGAACGGCACGGTGAAGTAGTTCTCGCTGGTGACCGCGTACCAGACGGTGAAGGCGAAGTAGCAGCCGATCGCAAGCTCGATCCACGGCACGATGCCGAGGCGCTTGCGGTACTTCTGCGCCTGGCTCTTCTGGCCCTTCTTGCTCGACGGCGTACTTCGGCGTGCGGGCGAAGGCGCTCTTGACGCCGAAGAGCGCTTCCATCACGGCCTTGGTGTTGGTGATGGTCAGGCCGACGCCCAGCGCCATCAGGCACGGCAGGTAGAGAAAGGTGCGGTACCAGCGGCCCGGGAAGAGCTCCTTCTGGCTGACGAGGTAGAAGCTCGAGACGCTCATGGTGCTCGCCATGAAGAGCGGGAAGTCGATCAGCATCATCTGCATCCAGCCCTGGTAGCTGCGGATGATCATGGCCGGCATCAGCAGCGCGCTGAGCACGATCATCAGCGGATAGCTGAGGTTGGCGGTGAGGTGGTACCAGGCCTCGAGCTTGGTGTGCCAGGGCGCGTCGACTCGCATGACGCGCGGCAGGATCTTCTTGCCGGTCTGGATGAGGCCCTTGGCCCAGCGCGCCTGCTGGGTCTTGAAGGCGGTCATCTCGATGGGCAGCTCGGCGGGGCACTCGACATCCTGCAGGTACTTGAACTTCCAGCCGATCATCTGCGCGCGATAGCTGAGGTCGGTGTCTTCGGTGAGGGTGTCGTGCTGCCAGCCGCCGGCCTCGGCGATCACTTTTGTCCGCCACATGCCGGCGGTGCCGTTGAAGTTGAAGAAGACGCCGGCGCGGCTGCGGCCGCCATGCTCCAGCACAAAGTGGCCGTCGAGCAGGATGGCCTCGACCTGGGTCAGGAAGCTGTAGTTGCGATTCAGGTGCGTCCAGCGCGTCTGCACCATGCCGATCGTCGGGCTCGGCGAAGTGGTGGATGACCTTCATGACCCAGTCGCGCGGCGGGACGAAGTCGGCGTCGAAGATGGCGACGAACTCGCCGCGGGCGGTCTTCAGACCGGCGTCGAGCGCGCCGGCCTTGTAGCCGTAGCGATTTTCGCGGTGGATGTAGAAGATGGGCTGCGGCGTCGAGGCCGTTGATAGCCGGCGGCGTACCGCTCGACGATGGCGCGGGCGACTTCGATGGTCTCGTCGGTGGAGTCGTCGAGCAGCTGGATCTCGAAGCGGTCGCGCGGATAGTCGAGACGGCAGCAGGCGTCGATCAGGCGCCGATGACGAACTGCTCGTTGAAGATGGGCAGCTGGATGGTGACGAAGGGCAGTTCGCCCTCGGCGAAGCGCGGCGGGCGGCTCACTCCACTTCGCGGCGTTCTTCTTGTTCCGGAAATAGAGCCAGACGAGCTGATAGCGGTGGATGCCGTAGAACGCCAGGATGATCATGACGATGAAGTACGGGGATCAGCAGGCAGTAGTCGAAGGCGCTGAGCTGGTAGAGATGCTCGAAGGTCTGGTCGGCGTAGTGCGTCTTCCAGTAGTGGCCGAGGCCCTTGGGGGCGAGCAGCAACCCGAGGTTCGCGGCGGTGATGAAGCGGTTCAACAGTGGACAGGCTCCGAATGGAAGGCTTAGGCGATTCTACGCGACAGCTGTGTGCCGCGGATATCGGCGAGTTTACGCGAGCATCATGCTGCGGTGGGCAAGGTCGCGTTGGGCAGGCCGGAAGCCCGCATCGCGGATGAGGCGGCGGAGTTCCTCCTCGGTCGCTTTGCCGGAGCCGCTGGGAGTGATCGCCCCGACGTCGTTGGCGCCGAAGCGCAGTCCCATCTGCAGGACTTTGAGGCCCTGGGTCGTCCAGTCGGACTGGACGGTGTCGATGGCGTCGAGGAACAGGCGAGTGACGGCGAGCGTTTTCAGATACTCGACCGCAGTGGTTTCATCCAGTTCGCGGCCGCCGGGGGCGTGGAAGCTGACCGGAGCGACGGCGGCGAAGCCTCCGGTGCGCTGCTGCAGCGCGGAGATGGCATCGAGTGCGTCGAGTCTTTGCTCGAGTGATTCACCGGCACCGAAGACGATGCGGGCGGAGGTCCGCATCCCCGCGGCGTGTGCGGCGCTGTGAAGGCGCAGCCAGGCGTCTGTGACCGGTTGCGGGGTAGGGTCGCCGAGCGTATCCAGGCCCGCATCGTGAAGACGAGCGATTGTCTCCTCGAGGCTCAGGTGCGCCGTCTGCGCGAGGTGCGCGGCCTCTGCTGCAAGACCTTCCACGACCAGGCCGGGAAAGCGCCGGCGGATGGCACCGAGGAGCGATGCAAGCGAGGCGAGATCGTCAGACGCAGCGGGCTGGAGAAAGATGCCGAGGGCGCCGCGCTCTTCGGCTGCTTCAATCTGAGCAAGGACGGCGTGCTGATCGCCCGCGGAGATTGCCTGCGCGATTGTGTAGGTGACGACCCCTTCGGGGTGCAGACGGCGACGCAGGGCGTCGGCTTCCATGCCGATGCCGATGAGGTCGTCGGAGGCGAAGCAGTCGAGGGCTTGCTGGCGGGTGATGCCCATGGGGTTCCTTTGCGCTGGCGGGTTCGGATCGCGTGCGGGAGCGGGAGAACCGTTCCGTCGCGGTGAGGTTCTACGACTCCGGCTCTCGCGAATAAAGTGCGAGAGCCTCTGCTCAGGATGACACAGGTTGGGTAGGCAGTAGCCGGGCGGCGCGGCGAGTGCGATGGCGGACGACCAGGGCGCCGATGGTGGTCAGCAGGATGGCCGTGACAATGCCCTGCGACCAGACGCAGTAGATGCACCAGGCGCGGATGACGTAGGCTTCGAGATAGCTGAGCAGGCAGGCGAAGGCGAAGCCTATCTCGACGAACTGGAGCAGAATCCACCAGCGGCCGAAGAGGGCGACTACAGCCATGCAACCATAGGCGATGATGCCGAGCGTGGCGATGGGTACGTGGACCCTGATGGGACCGGTGTCCTCGTCGAAGGAAGAGTGGGGCGGGAAGACGGAATAGGGGGAGTGGTTGACTTTACCGCAATCCCAGGTGGCATTGACCGCGCAGGGCGGAATGGCTGCCGGATCCATGTTGTGCACGCGCAGGGCAAGAAAGCTGACTACCATGCCGGCAACTGCCAGCAACGCTACCAGACCGCGGAGAAGCTTCTCAGACATAGCCCCATTCTAAATGCGGCAGTGAGGTTCGGGCCGAGGGCAAAGCTACACGGCCGCAACAGGGAGCGGCTAAAATCCAGTGCATGAACCGCCGCGAGTTTCTTGTTCTTTCCGCTGCATCGGCTGCCGCCTGCGCCCTGCCGTCTGCGGCTGCGCCAAGTTCGCCGAGCTTTGACTTCCTGTTCATTACGGACTGCCATCTCCAGCCGGAACTGGATGCGACCCACGGCACGGCCATGGCGATGCGCCATGCGCGCACGTTCCCGGCAGATTTTGCCATCCAGGGCGGAGACCACATTTTCGATGCGCTCGCGGTGCCGAAGTCGCGGGCAACGCAGTTGTTCGACATCTACGAGAAAACCGAGCAGGACCTGGGACTGAAGGTGCATCACGTCCTCGGCAATCACGACATCTTCGGAATTTACCCGGAGAGCGGCACGCCGGGGACGGACCCCGACTACGGCAAGAAGATGTTCAGCAACCGTTTCGGGCCGACGAACTACGCGTTCGACCATAAGGGTCACCACTTCATCGTGCTGGATTCGGTGGGCATCACGCCGGATCACCACTACGAGGCTCGCATCGACGACGAGCAGCTGCGCTGGCTGGCGGCGGACCTGGCGAAACAGAGGGCGGGCACTCCGATCATCGTTGCCACCCATATCCCGCTGGTGACGGCGGTGTCGTCCTATGCGGAGATCGGGCCCAAGACACCCCCTCCGGCACCGTTTGTGAATGGGCCGGCGGCGATCAGGCTGTTCGAGGGTCACAATGTGCTGGCGGTCTTGCAGGGGCATACACACGTGAATGAGCGCGTGGAGTGGCACGGAATTCCTTACATCACCTCTGGCGCGGTGTGCGGGAACTGGTGGAAGGGTACGCGGCTGGGCACGCCGGAAGGGTTCACGGTGGTGTCGGTCGCGGGCAACAAAGTGTCGACGCGGTATGAGACGTACGGCTTCAAGAGCGTGGCTCCGGAGAATACATAGGAGCTGACACGGGAGTGCCGACGGATTGGGGGCGAAGTCCGCCTGCCGGATCAGTATTCCATCCGGCCATTCGAGTGGAAGCCGTGTTTGGGGTCGAAGACGGCTTTAAGAAGGTTGTCGCGGTAGTCGATTGAGAGGATGAGCTCGCTCAGCGTCGGAAAGCCGATGATGCCGGTAAGCTCAAAGCCCTGGCCGCGGGAGATGCCGCTCAGGTCCATGACGGTGATACCGCGCATGGGCTGGCGAACGTTAGCGAAGTCGAGCATGATCTGCTTGTCAACGGTGAAGACGTTTGCGACTGTTCCGCTGAGGCCGCGAACGACCGTATCGACGGGCACGAGGTTGCCGACCTGCTTCGCGGCAGAAAGGCTCATGTCGCCTCCCGAGGCGCCCGAGTCGACCAGGAACAGCTTGGCCTCGAGGTCGTTGACGCGAGCGGGAACGATAATGTCGTGGCCGTGGCGATAGATCTTCGTCCAGTCCTGCATCTCGGGCGCGATGTAGCGGTCGGCGGGGGCGACGCCGGCTTCGGCGCCGGCCGCGCCCTGGGTTTCGAGTTGCAGCGTGTCGTTCGCCTCCATGCCCGGGCGTTTAGGCAAGGGAGCGAGACGAATCTCGCGCATCGGCATGTCGAGCGTGACCAGCCAGCGGCCAAAGACGTCCGTCCCGATCAGACCGTCGGTGCCTTCCAGGCTTCGCGTGTCGGTCACCTCCACCTCGCACTGGTGGAACTCGAGCCCGCCGATGCGGAGCTTGTCGACGTGCGCGATGAAGCCATGCTTTGCGCCCTGGTCGCCAATGCCGCCGATGCGGGAGTCAGCTTCCGGGGTGAGGCCGGCCTTCTCGGCTGCGGAGCGGCTGAGGATTAGGCCGCTCGCGCCGGTGTCGACTTCGAGGCGGCGCTTGTTGCCGTTCAGATCGACTTCGAGCGAGACGGCGTAGACCGAGTTGTCCGCGCGCATGACGGGAAAGAGCTTCAGCTTGGCAGCTTCCGTCGGCGTGGTGATGGAGCAGTTTCCGTTGCCATGGGCCTTCAACGTGGCGATTCGGTTTTCGAGCCGCTTTCGCTGGTCTTCCGGCACGTCCGGTTTGCTGATGCGCCGGGTGAACAGCGCGATCTGTTCTTCGGCGGTAAGCGGCTTCTCCTGCGACTGGTTGAAGGCGTCAGTAATGTCGGCCTCTTCGGGTGCCAGGCGGTGGGCGAGCTCGAGCTGCTTCTGCGCGGTCAGGAAGTTGCCAGCGAGCTTCTGGTAGCGCGCGATGTCGAAGTGTACACGGGCGAGGCACGGGTCGTTGTGCATGGCCTTGTTGTAGGCAATCTGGGCTTCGGCGATTTCGCCACGACGGAAGCGCACCTCGCCGAGTGCGTCATTGAGCATCGCGTCGTCGGGCGATTTCGCGAGGTATCGGTTGGCGAGGACGAGCGCTTCGTCGAGCTTGCCGCCGCCGATCTCGGCGCGGATGAGACCGATCTTCGCCGCGATGGAGTCGGGGTATTTCTCAAGCTGGGTGAGGAACAGATCGCTCGCCTGGTCGTACTTGTGCGCGGCGAGCGCGAGGTTGGCATCGTTGGCCAGGAAGTGCTGCACGTTGCAGCCGCGGGCGGGTGGGGCGGGTGTCTGCGCGCAGGCGAAACCGCCGGTGAGAAGTACTGCGAGAGCACACGACAGCCGCATCTGCTTAGCCCCTGACTTTCGACTCGGGAAACGATAGCCTCCAGCCTAGACGAGGACAGGCGGTTGCGTCACTGGATTTTGTGCGGGCTTTCGGGTGAGAGAACGCGGACGTCTGGGGAGCATCACGTCAGGATTTCTGGACGCCCGGGAGCAGAAGAAAGGCCGAGGCCGTCATCTTCAGGCGCTTTTCCATCACTGAGATGGCTTCGGGGCTTTCGTCGATCAGCAGAAACTGTCGCTTGTTGCGCTGGGCGGCGACGCCGGTGGTTCCGCTGCCGGCGAAGAAGTCGAGGACGGTGTCGCCGGGGTTGGAGTGGACGCGGACGATGCGCTCGAGGATGCCGAGGGGCTTCTGGGTGGGGTAGCCGGTCTTTTCCTTGCCGGTGGGGGAGACGATGGTGTGCCACCAGACGTCGGTGGGGGTCTTGCCGCGGGCGGCTTTTTCGGGGCCGACGAGCGCGGGGGCCATGTAGGGGATGCGGTCGGTGGCGTCGAGGTTGAAGGTGTAGTGCGTCGGGGTCTCTGGTGTACCAGAGGATGTTGTCGTGCTTGGCGGGCCAGCGCTTGGTGGCGCGGGCGCCGTAGTCGTAGGCCCAGATGATCTCGTTCTGGAAGCAGCGCGGCCGGCGTGCGGTGGCGAAGATTTCGTCGAGCATGACCTTGCAGTAGTGGACCTCGCGGGGGTCGATGTGGAAGAAGAGCGAGCCGGTGGGGGTGAGGATGCGGTGGGCTTCGACGAGGCGCGGGCGCAGGAAGCCGAGGAAGTCGTCGAAGGTGTCGGCGTAGCCGGCGGGTGAGTCGGCGAGCGCGTTCGGTGCGGTAGCGGTGGCCGCCGAAGCCGGTGCGGTCGCCGGCGTCGTCGCGGATGGTGCTGAGGCGGGGGCGGCGCTGGCGTGGTGCCGGTGTTGAAGGGCGGGTCGATGTAGATCAGGTGGGCGGATTCGGCCGGCAGCGTGCGCAGAACAGCCAAGTTTTCGCCGTGCACGATCTGGTTCACCCTTGTCTCCTCGTACACTGAGGGTATGTCAGTTCTTGGTCGGGCGCGTTCGAAGGTGTATCGTTTCCGCCAGCGCCTGTTCCCAGAATCCATGTCTCTGAAACCATTTCGCTACGCAATGCTTACGCACCAGGGCCGAGTCCGCAAGGGCAACGAGGATTGGTGTGCGGCCGATCCGGAGCTGGGCGCGTTTGTGGTGTGCGATGGAATGGGCGGGGCGGCAGCGGGCGAGGTCGCCAGCCGGATGGCCGCGGAGGTGTTCCTGCAAGTGCTGGACGACACAGCCGCCGAGGCCCAGGGCGCGGCGCGCCTGGAAGTGGCGATCCATTCCGCCAACCGGGCGGTCTTCGAGCAGTCGCGGCGGGATGTGCATATGCACGGCATGGGCACGACGCTGGTCGCCCTGCTGCTCGAACAAGGAGCTGCCGGAGGCACACCCGGGCTGCTGCTGGCGCATGTGGGCGACAGCCGCTGCTACCGCTTTCGCGACGGCTTGCTGCGGCAGCTGACGCACGATCACTCGCTGGTGGAAGAGCAGGTCCGCATGGGCGAGATGACCAAGGAAGAGGCAGAGTTTCACCCCATGCGCAATATCATCACGCGGGCGGTGGGGTCGCAGCCGGAGGTGGAAGCGGAGATCCAACCACTGCGTCCGCAGGCGGGGGATCTGTACGTGCTGGCGTCCGATGGCTTGAATCGCGAGCTTACGGATGCACATATCGCTGCGACGATCCGCTTTTTCGAGGCAAGCCGGGCAAGCGAGGGCGGTAGCGAACCTCTCGATTTGGGGGCGCTGTGCCAGGCGCTGATCGAGCGGGCAAACGACGCGGGCGGCGGCGACAACATCACGGCGCTTGTGCTGCAGATTCTGTAGCGGTCAGGAATTCGGAAGCAGATGCGAAACGAACAGGTGATTGCAGTCATTGGCGCCGGTACCATGGGCAACGGCATAGCGCACGTCTTTGCGCGGGCGGGTCACAGCGTACTGCTGGCCGATGTGTCGCAGGAGGCGCTGGACAAGGGGATGGCGACCATTCGCCGGAATCTGGAGCGCGAGGTCGCGAAAGGGAAGCTGACAGCCGAGGAGGCGAGCGCGGCAGCGGGCCGCATCCGGCCGGTGACGGCATTCGACGGGCTCCGCGAGGCTGCGCTGGCCGTGGAAGCGGCGACGGAGCGCTTCGAGATCAAGGCGAAGATCTTCCGGCAACTGGACGCGCTGCTGGCGCCGGGGGCGATTCTGGCTTCGAATACAAGCAGCATCTCGATTACGAAGCTGGCCGGTTTGACGCAGCGGCCGGGTCAGGTTATCGGCATGCACTTCTTCAACCCGGTACCGGTGATGAAGCTGGTTGAACTGATTCGCGGGCTGCAGACGTCGCAGGCTACCTTTGACGCGGTGCACGGCCTGGCGGAGGGCCTGGGGAAGATCCCCGTTGAGGTAAATGACTCCGCCGGCTTTGTTTCGAATCGCGTGCTGATGCCGCTGATCAACGAAGCTTGTTTCGCGGTGATGGAAGGCGTGGCGACCGCCGAGGCGATCGACACCATCTTTCGGGAGGGTATGGCGCATCCCATGGGCCCGCTGACGCTCGCGGACTTCATCGGCCTTGACGTCTGCGTGGATATCATGCGGGTTCTGGTGGAGGGTCTCGGCGACCCCAAGTACAGGCCGTGCCCGCTGCTGTTGCGGATGGTGGATGCAGGGTGGCTGGGGCGCAAGTCGGGCCGCGGCTTCTACACCTATGGGTGAGCGCATGGCAGATGTTCCTGCGATACTCTCTTGACACGCGCTTGAGGATCTCCATGCAGCCGCTGAATGCCATCGATGCTATCGCGCCGGCCTTTACCCGCACCCACGCGGTGTTGTTCCGTCCGTTTCGCGTGGGACGAAGCTGGAAACTGGCCGCCTCACAATATCTTGGGCTGGTGGGCGCGTTCTTCGTCCCAATGCCTTTGCTGCTCGCCTTTGCTCCGCTTCCCGACTCGGGTTTGCCGCTGGCCCATGGCCCGCTGGTTGCGCTGCTGAGCGTGGCGACGCTGATCTTTTTCGGATTTTTCTATCTTGGCGTTCGAATGCAGTTCGTCGACTTCGAAATGATGGTCACAGAGACGCAGACGATCGCGCCGATGTGGCGGCGGTACAGCGCGCGGGTGTGGCCGGTGATTGGAGTGAAGGCCGTTTTTGGAACCGTTGCGACGCTCGCGCTCGTGCCGCTGCTGAAGCCGGCCTTCCTGGGGATGTTCGATGTGCTGCGCGCCATGCCCCACGTAACCCCGGGGGTGCAGCCGGATCCGCAGGCGTGGTCCGTGAGCTTCCAGGATGTATTTGCGCACATGGCTGGAATCTATGCGATCTTCTTCGCCGCCTTTCTCCTCATCAAGCTGTTCACAACCACGTTTGAGGACTTTGTGCAGCCCTTCTACATCCTTGAGGACATCTCTCTGGGCGAAGCCTGCCGGCGCGGCTTCTCGGTCGTGGGAGCGGACCCGTTGCAATGCGCGGCGTACCTGGGGCTGAAGCTCATCTTGAGCGTGATCGGGTTCATCGTGCAGTATGCGACCAATATCGTGGTGATGATTCCGGTGGTCATCGTCGGGATGATTGCGGCTTTTGCGGGAGTCCTGATGGGCTTCCTGCTCCACGGGACCGTGGGCCATCTTCTGGGGATCGGGCTGGGGGCTCTGCTCTACGTGGCGCTGCTGGTGGTCTTGTTCTGGTACCAGATCGGGAGCCTTGGGTACCTGGCGGCGCTGCTGGAAGCGTACGGAGTGTACTTCCTGGGTGGGCGCTACCCCTTGCTGGGGAACATGCTGGAGCCGGGGCCGGGCGCACCGTTTACACCCCCACCGGTGTTTCCTTCGGTCGAAGAGCAGCGCGATGACGACGATGGCGGGCCACCCATGCCGATGAATCCGGCGGTGGCTTAGCAGGCGTTACAAAACAGGCGTCCGGTACTCCCCGAGGACGTGACGCCGCAGCCAGAGCGTCATTGGCTTCTCGATATACAGAAACAGCAGGACGGCTATCCCGACTGACAAGGAAAGCGCGATCGCTGCGCTCGCGAACTCGTGGCTGCGCTGGGTAGCTCCGGGCGTCAGCAGGTGCAGGCGCGAGAGCAGTTTGACGACAGGCGCAAACACCAGCAGGTGGACGAGGTAAAGCGAGTAGGAGGCGTCGCCGATGAGAAGCGCCCAGCGTGGCCACCACGCGGCCATCGGGCGGTCGAGGAGCACGGCGGCCTGCACCAGCAGATACGCGCATACAGACCAGACAGGAAAGGTGAGGCGGCCAAGCTCTCCGGGCAGGACAAGCAAGGTGACCATCGCTGCCAAACCCAGCCCGGCGGCCAGCGGAGCGGGGAACGTCCAGCCGCGAAGCACGGCGCGCCCCAGCAGAAGGCCGGCGAGGAACTCAAACAGGTAAGGACTGACCAGCACGGCGATGGAGGGCCAGGCGTCTGTGTGGAAGAGACCAAGCACACCGAGCGCCACAAAAAGCGGAGCCAGGACGCGCACGACGTCGGCCCGGAGAGCGAGGGCAAGCGCGAAGAGAAGGTAGAAGAGCATCTCGAAGGAGAGGCTCCAGCCCACGCTCAGCAGTGGATGGATCTCTCCGGCGGAGTTTCGGTAGGGAATGAAGAAAAGGGAAGCGAGGACGTAGCTTAGAGGCGTGGCGACCAGCGAGGTGCTGTTCGCAAGCTGGGGGTGATTGCGGACCGCCCAGGATTTGAGAAACTCCACAGAGGTCATGAGCCAGTACAAAGGGATCAGCCGCACCAGCCGCCGGCCCAGGAAATATCGCGCCGGGTGGTCCTTGCGTTCGCGGCCAAAGGTGGAGACGGCCATGACGAATCCGCTGATGATGAAGAAGATGTCGACACCGGCAGCGCCGTTCCACCAGGGCGCAGGCTGCGTGCCGGTACCTACGTGCGACGACCACATCTGCGTGGCGTGGTAGACGACTACCATCGCGGCGGCGAGTCCGCGCAGGACCTGGATGCCGAGGAAGGCGGACGGCCTCGCGGCGCGCCGCTGCGGCGTTGATACACTGCCAGCCAAGCTCATGCTTCGGGCTTCTTGTTGCGGGCGCGGATCTTGAACCAGATGGGGCTGCCGATGAAGCCGAAGGCTTCGCGGATCTGGTTGGCGAGGAAGCGCTCGAAGGAGAAGTGCATCTTGATGTCGCGGTCGGTGAAGAGAACGAAGGTCGGCGGCGCGACCTGCGCCTGCGTCATGTAGTAGATCTTCACGCGCTTGTTCATGGGGACGCTGGCGCGCTGGAAGTCGACCTGCTTCGAGGAACTTGTTCATCTGCCCGGTGGAGACGCGCTTGCGGCGCTCGCGCGCGACCAGCTCCACCTTGGCGAAGACCTCGTTGATCGCACGCGGCTTGTCGCCGTCCTCGGGCGCGGCCGAGATGAAGAGCAGCGGCGCGTAGTCGAGGTACTTCAGCGCGTCGCGCACCTGCTGGGCGTAGACCTTCTGGTCGGCGGGCGGCTTGCCGTCGGTGCGCGTCGGTGGTCATCAGGTCCCACTTGTTGATGACGATGATGACCGAGCGGCCGCTCTCGTGCGCGTAGCCGCCGATGTTGGCGTCGATGTTGGTGACGCCTTCCTGCGCGTCGATGACGAGCAGCGAGACGTCGGCGGCTTCGAGGTGCTTGCGCGCCATGATGACGGAGAGCTTCTCGGCCATCATCTTGGTCTTGCCCTTGCGCCGGATGCCGGCGGTATCGACGAAGCGGAAGAGGTGGCCCTTGCGCTCGACGATCTCGTCGACCGCATCGCGCGTGGTGCCGGCGATCGGCGAGACGATGGCGCGGCTGGAGCCGGTCAGCGCGTTCAGCAGCGTGGTCTTGCCGACGTTCGGGCGGCCGATGATGGCGACCTTGGTCTCGCGCGACTCGTACTCGCCGTGGGTGCGCTGCTTGCGGACGGCTTGCGGGCGGCGTTCTTCGCCTTCGGCAGCTCGTCGAGCGGCTTCGAACTCTTCGTCGAAAGCATCGGCTTCTTCTTCGGGCGTCGGCTCTTCGTCTTCGTCTCGGTCGTGTGCGTGCGCTCGGGCAGGACCGCGAAGACCGTCGTCCAGCAGGTCGCCGATGCCGGCGCCGTGCTCGGCCGAGATCGGCATGACGTTCCTTGAAGCCGAGGCGGCGGAAGTTCTCGGCGGCCGCGTGCATCTCGGGCGCGTCGATCTTGTTGACGGCGAGGAAGACGGGCTTGCCGCCGCGCAGCAGCAGGCGCGCGAGCTCCATGTCGGGCGAGGCGAGCTCGGTGCGGCCGTCGACGACCATGACGATGGCGTCGGCTTCTTCGAGCGCGACCTGAGCCTGGCGGAAAATCTCGCTGGGGATCAGGGCTTCGTCGTCGGGGACGACGCCGCCGGTGTCGACCAGGCGGGCTTCGCGGCCCTGCCACTCGATCTCGCCGTAGATGCGGTCGCGCGTGATGCCGGGCTCGTCGCCGACGATGGAGCGGCGCGAGCCGGTGAGGCGGTTGAAGAGCGTGCTCTTGCCGACGTTGGGGCGGCCGCAGATGGCGACCAGCGGCAGTCGCCTGCGCGGCGGCGTGCTCCATCGTGACGGACTGCTGCAGGGCGAGCAGTTCGGCCTCGCGCCATGCGGTTTCATCGTCGTCGCGCGGGCCGGAGGAGATGCGTCCGCGGGGGCGGCTGGCGCCCTTGCCCTGCGCGCTCGGCGGCGGCCTGGCGCTCGGAGTCGGCGCGGAAGGCACGGCCGGGCGCAGGCTTCTGGGATTCTTCACGGGTGGGCGCGACGGGTGCGCGGCGCACTGGTTTTTCCTTGGCGTCGCCGGCGATGGTGCGCTTGGCTTCGAATTCGGGTGATCGCCGCGAGATGCGTTTGGCTTCGGCCATCTGCGCGCGCTTGGCGGCGAGCTCTTTGCGCTTCTTCGGGTCGACTGCGCCGATGCGCGTGGCGCCGGTGGTAGCTCCAGCTTTGGGAGCCTTGCCCTTGTGCGGCCGCGTGCTCGCCTGCCGGTGCTTTTTGCCTAAACGCTTTGCCGCCTTCTTCGCCGCCATCGTCAACCTTCTCTCGACGCCGGGGCGCCAACGTTCATTATAGGGAGCGCGGGGAGTTACACTGGAAGGACAGCTACTTCAAGGAGAATTTCGTTGTCACAGCGCACATTCAGCATCGTCAAGCCGGACGCCGTCCGCAAGGGCTATACCGCCGCCATCCTCGCCGAAGATTGAGGCCGCCGGCTTCAAGATCGTCGTCGATCAAGCGCATGAGCATCTCGAAGGCGCAGGCCGAGGGCTTCTACCACGTGCACGCGGCGCGCCCGTTCTTCGGCGAGCTGACGGAGTTCATGAGCTCCGGCCCGATCTTCCCGATGGTGCTCGAGAAGGACAACGCCATCGCCGACCTGCGCAAGCTGATGGGCGCGACCAACCCGGCCAAGGCCGAGGAAGGCACGATCCGCAAGCAGTTCGCGGCTTCGATCGGCGAGAACGCCATTCATGGCTCGGATGCGGAAGATACGGCTGCGTTTGAGATTGGCTACTTCTTTGCCGGCATCGAACTGAAGTAAAGTCAGTTCCCAGGTGTTAGCCCAGTTCCCAGTTTCTGAGCGGATTCGGTCAGTGAGGTACTGGCCGAGGCCGCTCACATTGTGCGAACTCGGCCGATCGTTGCTCATTCGTACGTTCGCGCCGACATCGAATCAGCGAGATTTAAGTCGTGACTCGCCGCGCAATCCGTGGTCAGGTCTAGCTTTGATCTATTTTTCGGTGAAGAGCTTCAGGTCGATGCTGCTCGCGCCATGGCTTTCATGCCGGCGTCGTTGGGGTGGAGGTGGTCGCCGTGATCGTAGGCCGGGGCGAAGGCGCCGGGTTGGCGGGGTCGCTGGTGGCCTTGTCGAAGTCGATGACGCCGTCGAAGACCTTGCTGGTGCGGATCCAGGTGTTGACGGCCTTGCGCACGGCTTCGCCGGCGGGTGACGCGTACTTGGCGCCGAGGTAAGGGGTCAGCGTGGCGCCGAAGACCTTGATGCCGTGCGCGTGGGCGCGCTCGATCATCTGGGTGAGGCCCGGGATGAGGTCGTCGGCGGTGACGACGTCGTAGGGCTTGATGCGGGTCGTAGGCGTGGCCGATGTCGTTGATGCTTTCGAGCACGATGATGTACTTGACGCCGGACTGCGCGAGCACGTCGGGGTCGAAGCGGGCGAGGGCGCTGGGGCCGGTGCCGTCGTGCAGGATGCGGTTGCCGCCGATGCCGAGGTTGAGCACGCCGAGGTCGGCGGTCTTCTTGTCGGCGGCAGGCGGCGGGCGAGGACGTCGGGCCAGCGGTGGTTGGTGTCCGGGCGTGCTGTAGGTGCCGTCGGTGATGCTGTCGCCGAAGGCGACGATGGCGGCGGCTGTCGGCGGGGGCCCTGACGTCGACGGCTTTCAGGAAGTACCAGGAGGCGATGTCTTCGGCGTCGGCCGGGAGCGACTTCGCGCCGACGACGTTGCCGGGGGCGATGTAGTTGGTCTGGTAGGCCGAGCCGTGGACGGTGAGGTGCGAGATCTTCTGTGCGGGGAGGAAGAGGCTGATGGCGAGGTCGGCGAAGGCGGGCGAGCGTCGATGCGCGACGGGGTCGCGAGACGACGTGGCGCCGGCGGGGATGACGATCGTGCGGGCTTGCCGCCGAAGGTGAGGGCGTTGGCGGCGGGCAGCGCGATGTCGCCTTTGCGCGCCGGCGAGCGCGATGTGCGCGGCGCCGATGGTCAGGGGCTCGGTGCCGAACTCGTTCGAGAGTTCGATGCGCACGAGCGGGCCGCCGATCGAGACGTGGACGATCTGGCGGAGGGTGGTGTCGGCGGCGGCGAAGGCGGCGGGGCGTCGGCGGGGGTGTTGGGCCGGGTTGGCCGCTCGAGGTCGGCGGTTGCCCAGGTGCCGACCCAGTGGTCGGGCGGCGGGGCGGCGCAGGCGGCAAGGGGACGGGTGCGAGGGCGGCGGCGAGCAGCAGGCGGCGGAGGAAGTTCGTGGGAGTCATCACCGCACCATCATCCGCCGGACATGCGGGGGAGTGCAAGCGGGGGGTGGATTGTTCGCTCGGCAGCGGGGAACACCCGACGAATAACTTCTGCGGAACCGACGCGATTCTGCTAACCATGCGGAATGTCGAGAAGAAGAGCTTTGGGGTGCTGCCGGATGGTCAGGCGGTGTCGTTGTTCACGGTCAAGAGCAGCACGTTGGAGGCGGTGTTTACGGATTACGGCGCCAGGCTGGTGGCACTGAAGGCTCCCGATCGCGCTGGACGCATGGCGGATGTGGTGCTGGGGTACGACTCGCTGGAACTGTATGTCGCAGATAAGACCTACTCGGGCGCGGTGGTGGGCCGCTTTGGCAATCGCATTGCAGGAGGAAGTTCTCGCTCGACGGCATGAACTTCCAGGTGCCGCAGAACGACAATAACAATGCGCTGCATGGTGGCCCGGTGGGGTTCGACCGGCACGTTGGACGGCGGAGACGTTCGAGGGTGGCGTCGCATTCACGCTGGTCAGTGCGGATGGAGACCAGGGATTTCCTGGGATGCTGACCGTGACGGCGCGCTATACGCTCGAGGACTCGGCGCTGCGCATCGAGTACACGGCGACGACCGATGCTGCGACTGTGGTGAATGTGACCAATCACGCGTACTTCAACCTCGCGGGCGATTCGAGCGGCACGGTACTCGACCAGGTCATCATGCTGCCGGCCGAACACTATACGCCGGTGGATGCCAACCTGATTCCGACCGGAGAGCTTGCGCCGGTGGAGGAAACGCCATTCGACTTTAGGCGACCACGTCGGATTGGTGAGCGCATCGACGCGGACGACGTGCAGTTGCAGCGCGCCGGGGGCTATGACCATAACTGGGTATGGGCGATGCCGGCGTGATGAAGCTGGCAGCGAAGCTTTCGGACCCGGCGAGCGGGCGCGTTCTGACGGTGGAGACGACGGAGCCGGGAATCCAGTTTTACTCCGGCAACTTCATCGATGGGACGATGCCGAACCGGGTGGGCGGGAAATATCCGAGGCGCGGCGGCCTGTGCCTGGAGACGCAGCACTATCCAGACTCGCCCAACCAGCCGGAGTTCCCTTCGACCGTGTTGCGGCCGGGCGAGACCTGGCGGAGCCTCACTTTGTTTCACTTCGGAGTGGAGTAAGGCGGGGGTATTGTCGCCTGGAGCGGCCGAGGGCGGAGGCAGGGCGAGTTGCTTCGAGGATCTTTCGATTGCGCCTCGTGCGACGAAGCTGCAGTGGGTTCGCTCAGCACGGCGAATCGTCTCAGTGGGATGGAGTGGGCGGGGTGGCGATTACGCCCTGCTGTTGCTCGTACTGGATTTCGTTCGCGACCAGTGTGGCCAGCGCGTTGGCGCCCGCGGTGGTGAAGTGGACGAACTCGGCAAAATCGACTGCGCCGGGTGGGATGTGGGTCGCGGCGTCGAGCACCGGCACATGTTCCCGGGCGCCGATCGACCGCACCTGGTCGCTCATGCGGCGCTCCATGTCGAGCAGGCCGTCTTCGGTGAGGCTGGGGTAGAACTTGCGCCAGGCGGTGAGAACGGGCCGTCTCGGCGGGATCAAGATGCGCACCGAAACGGTTCGCATGCGTGACCAGGATGACGTCGACCCCGTGGCTGCGCAGTTCGGTGACGAGGCGGTCGAGATCGGTAGCGAAGGCCTGGACATTCTGCTCGGGCAGGGCTTGGACGGCACCCGCGGGCGGGATGCTGTGGCGGACCTGCCAGGCCCGCATATCATTCTGCACCCACTCGGGCAGCGTGGCTTTGGAGAAGGTCTGGAGGCGCACGGAAAGGCGTGGGCTGAAGCGTGCGGGCGGTGGCGGGGGCACATTGCCGACGGGCGGTGGCGGCCAGGTGAGCGGCTTGTCGTTTTCCACGTACGACGTGTAGCTGGGGTAGATGACGACGAGCTTTGGCTGCACGTTCTTCAGCATCTGCGGCAGACGGCGCAGGCTGGTGCCGATGGAGAGACCGGGGTAGGCGGTGTTGACGACCTCGTATTCGTTCGAGCCGGTGCGCTGGTTCAGAATGTCTTCCAGTTGGCGCGGCCATTCCTTTTCTGGCGCTTCGTATAGGCCAAAGGTTTCCGAGGAGCCGATGCAGGCGATGCGATAGGTGCCCTGACGGAGGTCGGGGCCGCGATAGCCGAGCTCATTCATATGCCACTTCAGGTAACTACTGCCGGGAAGGCCGAAGCGGCCCATGGCGTCAGTGGTGAAGAGCGTGTCGAGGCTATAGTCGCCGGTGAAGGAGGCGTGGTGGAGAAGCGTGTCTTCGGTGCGGGCGCACAGTTCCAGGGTGACTCCGGCGATGAGGAGACAGGCGAGGGCACGGACAGCGAATTGGAGTTTGTTGCGCATCAGAACTGGAAGTAGATGAAGCTCATGGGCTGGCCGCCGAGGAAGAAGACGAAGTACGCCGCGATGGAGTACAGGGCGAAGCGGGCTTCGACAGGAAGCCAGGCAAAGTCGAGGAAGTTGAGTCTGCCGCGAAGGTACTGGAACAACTGTACGAGGATAAGCGGCGAAGCGAAGCCGACAACGGTGAGGAACAGCGTGCGGTCGTACCCGGCAAGCGGGTGCGCCAGCAGTCGGGTCATGTGGACGATCTGGTGCAGGCTTTCGGCGCGGAAGAGCAGCCAGCCGTAGCAGGTGAAGACGAACATAATGGCAATGCGGGCAGCTTTCGAGAAGGCCTTGCCGGCCGAGGACTTCGCGTCGAAGAGTGTTTCCGCCAGCGGGCGAGCGATGCGATGGCCGACAAGCAAGCGACCGTGGTAGAAGCCCCAGAGGACGAAGTTCCAGGCCGCTCCGTGCCACAGGCCGCCGATGACCATGGTGAGCATGAGGTTGCGGTTGACCTTCCAGGGCTTGCCGCGGTTGCCGCCGAGGGGGATGTAGAGGTAGTCGCGCAGCCAGGTGGAGAGGCTGATGTGCCAGCGGTTCCAGAAGTCTGAGGGGTTGGCGCGAAGTAGGGCAGGTTGAAGTTCAGCATGAACTCGAAGCCCATGATTTTGGCGACGCCGCGCGCGATGTCGGTGTAGCCGGAGAAGTCGCAGTAGATCTGGACGGCGAAAGCGAAGACGCCCATCAGCGACTTGCGAAGCCGGCGGGTGCGGAGTTCGAAAAGACGCGGTTGGCGATGGGTGCGAGATTGTCGGCGATGAAGACTTTCTTGAAATAGCCGCAGAACATCAGGTGAAAGCCGTCGGGGAGCTGCTGGCGGGTGATGGTCGCGGGCGAATGACCTGCGGCAGAAGACTAGTGCGCGCGCTGGATGGGGCCAGCGACGAGGTGCGGGAAGTAGAGAATCGCGAGCAGGAAGTCGAAGAAGTTGTTGGTGGAGTGGAGCTCGCCGCGGTAGACGTCGATGGTGTAACTGAGAGCCTGGAAGGTATAGAACGAGATGCCGATGGGCAGGATGATGTGCAGCGTCCATGGACTGACGTGCATGCCTGCGCGGTTGAGCAGTTGCTCGAAGGAGATCGCGAAGAAGTTGAAGTATTTGAAGAAGCCGAGCAGGACGAGGTTGGTGATGACGGACAGCAGCAGGTAACGCTTGCGGTCGCGGCGGTCGGTGACTTCATCTGTCGGAGCTTCGCTGATCTGCTGCATCTTCATCGCGCAGAAATAATCGATGGAGGTGGAGAAGAGGAGCGGGAAAAGGAAGCGCCAGTCCCAGCAGGCGTAGAAGAAACAACTCGCGACCAGCAGGAAGCGGTTCTGCGCCTTATGCCCCAGGGGGTAGTAGACGCAGAGCACGACGAAGAGAAAGATGGCGAACGGTAGCGAATTAAACAGCATCGTCTCTTCTCATGTCCTTTTGGAACTTCTTTCTGCATGCAACACAGAGGGGTCTACCACTCACTTGCTTGAAGGCATCCGCTACGAACTTAGGACCTCAACTCCGGACTCGCGGTACCAGGCGATTGTCTCCTCAAGGCCCAGGCGGAAGGAGGCTTTGGGCTTGTAGCCGAAGGTGGTGGAGGCGAGCGTAATATCGGCCAGCGAGTGTTTGATGTCGCCCTGCCGCTCGGGGGCGAAGTTGACGTCGCCGGTGTAGCCGGTGATGCGCTTGACCTCTTCGAAAGCTTCCAGCAGCGTGGTGCGCTCCCCGGTGGCGATGTTGAAGACCTTGCCGGCGACGGGCGCTGAGGTTCGGGCGGCGAGCAGGTTCGCCTGGACCACATTTTCGACGAAGACGAAGTCGCGGCTGGTGGAGCCGTCGCCGAAGATGGTCGGCGTTTCGTTGCGAGTCATCATCGAGATAAAGCGGGCGAGGACGCCGGAGTACTGGGACGTGGGATCCTGCCGCGGACCGAAGACGTTGAAGTAGCGCAACGCGACCGTCTCGAGGCCGTAGGTGCGCGTGTAGCTGGCGAGGTAATGCTCCCCCGCGAGCTTCTGCACGGCGTAGGCGGAGATGGGTGCCGGCAGCATGGATTCGGTCTTGGGCAACTCAGGCGAATCGCCGTAGGCAGCGGAGGAGGCGGCATAGACAACGCGCCGGACGCCGGCATGGCGGGCGGATTCAAGCACGATCAGGGTGCCGTCAAGATTGGGGCCGTTGGTGCCGACCGGGTCCGCGACGGACTTGGGCACGGAAGGGATGGCGGCTTCGTGGAAGACGTAATCCACGCCGGCGCAGGCTTCGTCCATGGATTTGCGATCCAGGATGGAAGCCCGGCGGAGGTCGACCTGATCGCGAATCCCTTCAAGGTTGGCGAGGTTGCCCGTGCTGAGGTCGTCGATGCCGCGGACGGACGCGCCTTCCGCAATGAGGCCGCGAGCGATGCTGGAACCGATGAAGCCGCAGATGCCGGTAATCAATACCCTGGACATGAATCTCTCCGAACCACGGCTGTCCCCCGGACGCCGCGCGGGCGTCTTCTCTGGAATGCGGACAGGAAGTGGTCTACATGTTCCAGCTTAACCTTACGCGGGCAGACCGAAGGTGCCATCCGTTCTCCCCCAAAGGAAGGAACACGAGCAGGTATCATCAGGTTCGAGCAGCGATTTTTCTTTGGGGGCGGGGGAGCGGTTTGTCGGCAGAGGCGAAACGGGCGGCGGAAGTGACGGATGAATCCATCGCAGTCATCATTCCGGTCTATAACGGCGCTGCCTATCTGGCGGAGGCGATCGAAAGCGTGCTGGCACAAACGTTGCCGCCGACGGAGATCCTGCTGGTGGACGATGGCTCGACGGACGACTCGGTCGCGATCGCCGGCCGATATCCGCAGGTGCGGCTGGTCCAGCAGAAAAACGCGGGGGTCTCGGCGGCACGCAATCGCGGCGTGGAGCTGACCTCGTCGGCCTGGATTGCCTTTATCGATCAGGATGATCTGTGGGCTCCGGAGAAGCTGCAGCGTCAGATGGAAACGATCCGTGCGCTGCCGCAGACGGACTTGTGTGTGGCCGGCCATCGGCACATGCGGCCAGCCGGAGAAGAGGGCAAATTCCAGCTTCTGGACCCCGGCCCACTGCCGCCGACGGAGCGCGTTGGCCGGAGCATCTACGGCACGGTGCGTTTTGTTCCCAGTGCGGTGCTGGTGCGACGCAGTGCGTACGAAGCCGTGCGCGGCTTCGATGGAAACGCACAGCCTTGCGAGGATTGGGATTTGTGGCTGCGGCTGGAGCAGGCCGGGGCAAAGTTTGCGGTGTGCCAGGGAGCGCTGCTGCTGTACCGGCATCACTCCGCGAACGGCAGCGGGAACGGGCTGAAGATGTATCTGGGCGAAAAGAAAACCTGGGAGCGGAGGATTGCGCCGACGCTTTCGCCGCTGGTTCGCCCGATACGGCGATTGAAGGCGTACAGCGGATTTCTGGCGGGACGGGCGATCATCGACCGCGAGTTCGGCCGGCCGCACCGGCGCAGCATGCTGACATCGCTCGCGATGTATCCGTTTGGCTACTGGCATCGTTACAAGGTGGCGCTGCATATGCTGTTGAAGCCGCGAGGGCTGGGGCGGTGAGCCAGGCTGCTTCGGCGACCAGCAAGATTCTGCACAACTCGTTCTGGTACGGGTTGGAGACGCTGCTCGAAACGGTGGTGTTCCTGGGCACCTCGGTGGCCGTGGCGCGTTACCTGGGGCCGGAGAAACTGGGCTATTTCAGCTATATCAATTTCTTCGTACAGGTGGTCACGCGGACCGGGGGCAGCGGTCTGGCCGGGGCAACGCGCAAGTATATGGCGGAATTCCTGGGGCTGGGCAGACCGGGCACAGCCCGCGCCGTGTACTTCCTTGCATACAAGTACCAGCTTGTCGGTGCGCTGGCGACCACGGCAGTAGCGCTGGCCGGGGTCGCGCTGTTCGGGCAGCCGGGGTTCAGGCTCATGGCTTCCATCCTCATCCTGTCGATTGTTCCCGGCGTAATGAGCTGGGTGCCGGCGCAGGCCAACAATGCGTTGGAGGATGCGTCGCACAACACCATCAGCGCCCTGGGATATCTGTTTAGCTATCTCCTGGTGATCGTGTTAACGCTGCACTTCGGCTGGGATCTGGTGGGGGTGGCTGCGGCCGCGCTCGTAGGCCGAGTGGTGGAGGTGGTGTGGCGGACGATCCCGTTGCACCGGCGTCTGCGCAAGATTGCCCCGGAGCCGCTGCCGGGAGAGTTGACCGAACGGATCCGCCGTTACTGCCTGCAGGCCATGGGACTGCAGTTGCTGACTTCGCTGGTGTGGGATCGCTCAGAACTGTTTTTTCTAAAACATTTCTCCGGGCTGGTGCAGCTTGGGTTTTATTCCGTGAGCTTCGGTCTGGCGAACAACCTGCTGGTGGTGCCGCGGACGTTCGGCGGAGCGACCGGCATTACGTTGATGGTGGAAAGCTCGCGCGATCCGAGCCGGGTGGATTCGATCGTGAAGAGCGCGAGCCGCTACATGCTGCTGGTCGTCTTTCCGGTGCACCTCGGCGCGGCTGCGATTACCTCGGTGGCGCTTCGCGTGACGTACGGATCGCGCTACCTTGAGGCCATCCCGGTGTTGATCGTGGCCTCGATCCTTTCCATGCCGCGGGCGTTCCAGGAGATTGCGGAGATTCTGGTGCGGGCCGCTGACCGGCAGAAGCAGATGCTGCACTGGTATCTCGTGACCGGCGCTGTGAATATCGCGCTCGACCTGGCGTTGATTCCCTGGTTCGGAGCTTTGGGGGCAGCGTGGGCGAACGGACTCGCGCAGGCTTTCGGGATCATCGCGGTGTGGCAACTGGCGCGACGCTCCTATACCTTCAGTCTCCCGGTCGGCACGGCGCTGCGGCTGGGGGCGGCTGGTCTGCTGATGTCGGCGGTGGCGTACTTCATCTGCCATTGGCTCGGGGGCATCGCGGGGATGGTGTGCGCCGTAGCCGTCGGGGCTCCGCTGTATGTGCTGCTGGTCAAGCTGTTTCATGGGCTTGAGCCGTCGGATCGGACGCGGCTGGCTCCACTGGGTAACCGGCTGCCGGGGCGGCTGCGCGGCGCGTTCGCGGCGACCATCGCGTTTGTCACCGCTGGCACCTAGCCGCAGTCTGGCCAGATGTGACAGCCGAAGTTGCGAGGGATGCCTGCGGCTGTTTCGCCGCGGAAGAGTGCGACTGTGCGCGCTGCATGGCAAGAGCCGCTACACTGTCGGAGCGGTCTTCTCCGCAGGAGGCGTTTGCTGTGAATCTGAGTTCAAACACCAGGCCGCATCGCCGGTACAATCCGTTGCGCCGGCAGTGGGTGCTGGTTTCGCCGCAGCGGACGGCGCGACCCTGGCAGGGGCAGACCACCAAGCCGGTAGCGGCGGAGCGCGTGACCTACGATCCGACCTGCTACCTGTGCCCGGGAAATCCGCGTGCCGGGGGGCGGTGACGCCGAAGTATACGGGCGTTTACGCGTTCGATAACGACTATCCCGGCGCTGCTGCCGAAGACGCGCCCGAGACGGCGGAGCCAGCGCCCAGCGGCAGCCTGCTGGTGTCCGAGCCGGAGGTGGGCCGATGCCGGGTGATCTGCTTCGATCCGGACCACAGCCTGACGCTTTCGCAGATGCCGCGCGAATCGATTGCGCGGGTGATCGCGACGCTGGAAGGACGAGACGGCGACCCTGGGTGCGACAGCTCGAATCAACTATGTGACAGGTCTTTGAAAATCGCGGCGCCATGATGGGCGCCAGCAACCCGCATCCGCACTGCCAGATCTGGGCTACGGGACACGTTCCGGACGAGCCGCTGGCCGAAGGTGCCGCGCAGCTCGACTATCTCACACGCGCATGGGCGGACGCTGCTGGCCGATTACCTGGCGCAGGAGGCCGGCGGCGAACGGCTGGTCTGTGAGAACGACGGATTTGCGGCGCTGGTGCCGTACTGGGCGGTGTGGCCGTTTGAGACGCATCGTGCTGCCGAAGCGGCAAGCGGGCAGCTTCGTCGATCTGGATGCAGCGCAAGTGGCTGGCCTGGCGGACATCCTGAAGCGCGTGACCACGCGCTATGACAACCTGTTCCAGGTCAGCTTCCCCTACACGATGGGCTTTCACCAGCGGCCAACCGACGGCGAGCCGCACCCGGAGTGGACCTTTCACGCGCATTTTTATCCGCCGCTGCTGCGCTCGGCGGAGATCCGCAAGTTCATGGTGGGTTTCGAGATGCTGGGCATGCCGCAGCGGGACATCACGCCGGAAAAGGCCGCGGAGATGTTGCGGGCCTGCTCGGAGTAAAGCAAGACGTCAGCACAGAGGACACAAGAGGTCACACACAGGGGTTTGCGGGATGGATGAGCGGTTCGCACGGATTGTGCAGGAGCATCGCAGGTTGGTGGGGGCGGAGGCGGCGGGCGTGTACCAGGCTCCCGGCCGGGTCAACCTGCTGGGCGAACACACGGACTACAGCGGCGGCTTTTGCATGCCGGCGGCGTTGAGCTTCAACACGCTGGTGGCGGCGACGCCGCGGACGGACTCATTGCTGCGGCTGCATTCGGTGGACTTCAGCGAATCAGTAGAGGCGGACCTGGCGAAGCTGGCGGTGCCCCCGAAGTCCGAGCACACGGCGCTGGCATCACTACTGCGAAGGCGTGGCGTGGAGCCTGCAGCAGGAGCCCGGCATCCGGCTGGTGGGTGCAGACCTGACCATCTCCGGCAATGTGCCGCAGGGAGCCGGGCTGAGCTCGTCGGCCTCAGTGGAGGTGGCTACGGCGACGGCGCTGCTGGCTCTGGCCGGGCAGACGCTGCCCAAGGCGACGATCGCGCTCGCGTGCCAGCGGGCGGAGAACGAGTACGTTCATGGCTCGTGCGGGATCATGGACCAGTTCATCTCGGCATGCGGGGTGCGGGGCAATGCGCTGGCGATCGATACGCGCGCGTTAACGTCGGAGCTTGCGCCGATTCCGGACACCCTGCGGCTGGTCGTGTGCAACTCCATGGTGACGCACAAGGTCGCCGGTGAAAGCCCCTACAAGAAGCGGCGGGAAGAAGTGGAAGAGGCAGCGACGGTCTTCGGGCGGCAGCTTCGGGATGTGACGCTGGCCGAGCTGAATGAGGCCAGGGAAAAGATGTCGAAAGAGGCGTTCCTGCGCGCTCGGCATGTGATCTCGGACAGCCAGCGCGTGGTGGATGGCGTGGCGGCCTTGCGGGCGGGAGATGAGCGCGGTTTCGGCCAGTTGATGCTCGAGGCACATGCCAGCTTCCGCGACGACTTCGCGGCAAGCTGCGCGGAATGCGATCTGCTGGTGGAACTGGCGATGGAGCTGGAGGGATGCCTGGGTTCGCGGCTGACCGGCGGCGGCTTCGGCGGATGTACGGTTTCGCTGGTCAGGGCGGCGGAGGCCGATCGGTTCGCGACAACGCTGCAACGGCGTTATCGCGAACGGCAGGGCGTTGAGGCGCAGGTCTTCGTGTGCGAGATCGCCGATGGTGCCGGAAAGGTACCACTCAACTGATGCGGATCGGGATTGATCTCGGCGGGACCAAGATCGAGGGGCTGGCGCTGGACGACGCAGGCGCGGAGCTGGCGCGCTTGCGGGTGGATACGCCGCAGCACGATTACGACGGCACTCTCGCCGCCATTGTGGACGTGGTGCACCGGCTGGAGCGCGAGACGGGCATGACGGGCACCGTTGGTGCTGGCATCCCAGGCAGCGTGCGGGCGGCTTCGGGTCTGGTAAAGAATGCGAATTCCACTTGGCTGAACGGGCGTCCGCTCGCGGTGGATCTCACGGCGGCGATGGGACGGGAGGTGCGCCTGGCAAATGATGCCAACTGCCTGGCGGTCTCCGAGGCAACCGACGGCGCGGCGCAGGGCAAACGCTTCGTGTTTGCCGTAATTCTCGGCACCGGATGCGGCGGAGGCGTGGCGTTCGAGGGCAAGGTGCACGCGGGACCGAACGGGGTCGGCGGCGAGTGGGGTCACAATCCGCTGCCCTGGGCGACGGCGGAAGAGCTTCCGGGGCCGGCGTGTTACTGCGGGAAACACGGTTGCCTCGAAAAGTGGATCTCTGGAACGGGCATTTCGGACGATATGGAGCGGGTAACCGGAAGGCGGCTCACCGGCCGGGACGTTGCACGTTTGAGCGAGCAGGGCGATGCCGAAGCTGCCGCGGCAATGGAGCGTTTCCTCTCGCGGCTGGCTCGCGGGCTGGCCGGCATCGTGAACGCGCTCGATCCCGATGTGATCGTCATTGGCGGCGGGGTGTCGCGAGTAGAGCGCATTTACCGTGAAGTTCCGCAGCTGATCCGGCCGTATGTCTTCGGCGGCGACTTCGATACGCCTGTGGTCCCGGCGAAGTTCGGCGATTCGAGCGGTGTACGCGGGGCAGCGTGGTTGTGGCCCGGTCGAAGCTGATCGCAACCGGGGCGGGTCTGAACCGACGCAGAGACGATAATGGAAAGATGCAGCCTGCGATTGTTACGTTTGCGTTGACCGGAGCCAGTGGAAGCCTTTTCGCAGCCGAGGCGCTGCGGTTGCTTGCAGCAGATGATCGTGTGCGCCACATCGATCTGGTGGTTTCGGATGCGGCGCTGCGTGTGCTGGCCGAGGAGCTGGGCGTCTCCGGGCGGAACGGCTTGACGGAAAAGCTGCTGGGCGTGGCGGCGCCGAAGGTAGAGCAGCATGTCGACGAAAACATTGGCGCGAACATTGCGTCGGGGTCGTACCGCTCCGAGGCGATGATTGTGCTTCCGTGCTCGATGGGGACGCTGGCGGGCATTGCGCATGGTATGGCGTCGTCGTTGATTGAGCGGGCGGCGGATGTGATGCTCAAAGAGCGGCGGCCGCTGGTGCTGTGCGTGCGGGAGACGCCGCTGAATCTGATCCACTTGCGCAATATGACGCAGGCGGCGGAGGCGGGGGCAACGATCTTCCCGGTGATGCCGGCGCTCTACCATCATCCGCAGACGACACTGGAGATGGCGCGTCAGTTCGCACATCGGGTGCTGGGGCATGTGGGGCTCGCCCAGGCTGACGCGTTTCAGTGGCCGGGCCAGTAGGGTTCAGCTCGCTTAGTGGGCTGTTCCGGAGACGCTTGTCTCCCGGTTTTCGATGGGCGGGTTCGCAGCGAGAAAGTCGATGGTGCCGTTGAGCACCGGCCTGGCGCATTCGCCGGGCGCGAGGTGGCCGCAGCCCTCGACGACGAGCAGGGAAGAGCCGGCGATCTTGCGATGCATCTCTTCGCCCACTTGAAGGGGGATGAGTTTATCCATATCGCCCCATACGATGAGGGTGGGTTTGTGAAGCTGGTGCAGTTGGAAATCAGCGAGGTCGCGGCCCGCCTCCATCGAGGCGACGCTGCGCCTGATGATCCAGCCATTGGACTGCAGGCGGCGAATGGCGGCGCGGCTGACGAAGGGCGCCATCGGTCTCGGTTTCGGCGTCAGAATCGAGACCAGGCGATTCAGCCCGGGCGAATCGGTGGGGATGAACAGCGAGGCATCGAACGTGGGCGGGAAGTAGATGCCGGCGGAGTCGTAGAGCACGAGGCGATCAACAGCTTCGGGGTGGTCGAGTGCGAGTTTCAAAGCAATCCAGCCGCCCATCGACCAGCCGCCCACGTCTGCCTGCGGAATGCCGACCGCGCGCATGAAATCGAGGACAGTCTTTTCCTGCAAGGAGATAGAGTAGTCGACCTGCGGCCGCGAGGAACGTCCGTAGCCGAGCAGGTCGGGGACGAAAACATGGAAGCCCCGTGCTGCGAGAGTGGAAATCATTGGCGACCAGTCCTCGCCGCGAGCCCCCAGGCCGTGAATGAGCAGAAGCGGGATGCCCTGACCGTGGGGTGGGTGTGCTTCGAAATAATGCAGGTTGTACCCGTCGACCAGAACGTAGCGAGTTTCGACGTGCTGCTGCCAAAGGTGATAGCGGATCAGCGCGTCGTTGACGGCGAGCGGATTGAGGAAGAACGTGAGAGCCGCCACCGCAAGGACACAGACCGGCACAGCGATGGACGTCCACAGCGCGGCCTTCGTCCTGCTCGTCAATGAGGCAATTCCTTTCGGGGTTACTTCAGCTTGAGCGCCTTGCCGTACTCTTCGCCGAAGACGGTGTGAGCCATGTCGAAGCGGCCGCCGTCGAACTTGTCCGGGCCCTTCAGGTGCCCGACGCCGAGCAGCGCGACGACCCAGTAGCTCATGGGCAGGCGCAGCACGTCATGCACCTTGTCCTGCTCGAAGCCTTCCATCGGCGCGGTGTCGTAGCCCATCACTTCGGCCATCAGCATCATGTGGGTGAAGGCGAGCATCACCATCTTGTTCAGCCAGCCGTTCATCTGGTCGGGCGTGAAGCTGGACAGATAGCTCGGAGACGCTGCTCCGGGCCTGCGCGGCGTAGCTCTCGGGCATGCCGCCTTCGCGGCCCATCTCGAGCATCTTGTCGAGATCCTTGCGCCAGCCGTCCCTGTCGCCGCAGGCCACGATGACGGCGGAGGCCTCTTCCACCTTGGCCTGGTTGTAGCTGGCGGCGCGCAGTCGCCGCTTCTGCTCGGGCGCCTGCACGACGATGAAGCGCCAGGGCTGCATGTTGTAGCCGCTCGGCGCCTGCAGGCCGGCGTCGAGAATCTGCCGCAGATCGTCGGCGGGAATCGGCGCGCCGTCGAAGCTGGGCGTGGCGCGCCGGTCGCGGATGACGTCGCTCAGATTCTTCATGGGTGTACCGTCCTTCGTGGAAGAGTGTTTCGGGGGGCCCTTGGGACCGCGTTCCTACTGTACTTGATACGTGCGTTCCATTGTGAGCGCACGCCGGCCATGCGCGGCGCATGCAGCATTCGGCACGAATCCTACGATAGCACTGCAACGATCTTCGTACTGAAGGCCTACTTGATCTCCGCCATGGCGAGTTCGGTGCCGTAGGGGCTTTGGCCAGGTGCGTCCGTAAAGACCCAGACTCCGTGGAAGCTCTTGCGCAATTCGGGATGAGCGTTCAGGAGCGCGGCCATGGCGTCCACGTTGCGTTTGCGCGCGGTAGCGGCATCGCCCAGCGCATCCACCTTGATGTGGGCGGCGATATCGACCTTGTCGTTGGGCAGGGACTGATCGACGGAGAGAGCTGTAAACCGGAATTCCGTGCCGTCGACGCCCTTGATGACCAGCGGAGCCTCCGGACTGATGCCGCCGGAGAGAGCAGGCGGCACTGCGGCCGTCATCTCGGTCTGGAGCTTGTCGAGGTGAGTGCTGGTGACGAAGTTGGCGGGCAGCAGCAGAGACTGCGCTTCCTGGTAGAACAGCCAGGCCGTCCATGGCTCCTTGGCCGAACCGGTGCCGGCGTTCAGCGCGCGTGCCTGCTTCCAATACCAGAGACCATCGTGCCCGGCAGCGGTGAGCGGTTTGGGATAGAAGCCGGCGAGCAGCCACTGCGGCTGGCCCTGGACCTGGTCCTGGCGGAGCAGGAAGGAGAGCCGATACGGCGCCGTGGGGGAGTCCATGCGCACCATCGCAAAGGCGTATCGGCCTGGAGGAAGCTGCGGAATGGAGAACTCGGCCTCGTTGACCGTCTGGTTCAGCGTGCAGAAGAACTGCGCGTCAGGGTTTCCGCCCGCGGGCGTCTTGGAGAGATTGCTGGCGTCCAGCAAATAGACCTGCTCCACCTGTGGCTGCGCTCCTTTGACGTGGGGCGCGGCGGCCGAAACGGCGTTCTCCATGGGAGAGAAGTTGCTCTGGAAGTCGGCAATGGTCAGCGGGCGTAGGCCGGCGGTGTCATTACTGGCGATGTGCGTGGCAAGGGCTGCGGCGGTACGGGCCAGCGTGTCGCGATCGGCCTCTTTCATCTGCGATTGCGGGGTGCAGACCTCGGCGCTGAGGCGGGGCACGGCTGCACCCAGCAGGAGTGCGCCGAGGAGAGCTGTCGATTGAACCTTCATCCGGAACCTCATCGAATCTTCGCCAGTGTAGTACATCGTGCCGAACGGGAACGTGCGTTGGGGAGCCGATTCCGGCTCGGCGGACGCATGGAAGCTGCAATCCGTTAGACTGACGGAAGCGGAATTCTGTCGTCTAAGCCCCATGCCCTTGCTCACGCTCACTCGCGCCTGCATCTTCGCCACGACCCTGGTGTGTGTGCGGGTCGCTGTTGCGCAGGGTGTGCCGCCGACCGCGCCAACGGCTCCCGTCGCAGCGCCCGCGGCTATGCAGCCGGGCAGCCTCTCGCAGCAGCGGGCGCCTGCGCCTTCGCAGCGAGCGCAGGTGACGTTCGAGGCGGGACAGTTGTCCGTCTTTGCCGATAACTCATCCTTGAATCAGATCCTGCGCGACATTGCACGTGTCACGGGGATGAAGATTACCGGCGGAGTGGTGGACGAGCGGGTTTACGGAAGCTACGGTCCGGCCGACACGTCGACGGTGCTGACGGCACTGCTGCGCGGGACGGGAAGCAACATGCTGTTGATCTTCGATGCAATGCAGGCTCCTGAAGAGCTGGTACTGACTCCCCGCGGAGGGGGGGCGACGCCGCCGAACCCCAACGCCAGCCGCGAGCGCGACGAAGAAGATCTGCCGCCGCAGCGCATCAACCACTACCGGCGTCCGGGCGCTGAGGCTATCCCGCCGCGGCCAGGCGTAATGCAGGGTGCGCCCGTGCCTCAACAACCGAGTCTGGCGCCTGCCGCTGCTCCCGCGCCCGGGGAGCAGGATGCTCCGAGCGTCGCCCCCGCGGCCCAGCCCGAGGTGCCAGCGGCTTCGTCCGACACCACTACGCAGGAGTCTCCGAACGGGGTTAAGACACCGCAGCAGATCTACGAACAGTTGATGAAGATGCAGCAGCAGCAACAGAAGACGCCGCAGACCACGACGCCCCAGCCCTAGACATGCCGAGATGTGTTTGAAGCTCCGTCCGGCGGAGAAGCAATGACGCTTGCATTTCGGAGCGTGGAGCTACTCCGGAGTGGTGTTGCCGGGATCGAGCCGGTAACCGATCCAGGGCTCGCTATGGATATACCGGGTCCCTTCCCCCTGGTCGAGTTTCTTGCGAAGCTGGCCGATGAGCACGCGGAGGTATTCGGGCTGATCCTCGGCGAAGTCACCCCAGATCGTTCGCAGCAAGACCTTGTGCGTCATCACGCGACCGGCGTTGGTGAGCAAGAGCTCCAGCAGTTCAAACTCCTTGGGTGTGAGGTGAAGCGGCTGCCCGCGGAGGGTCACGCTATGGGCCGCCGTATCGAGGAGGAAGTCTCCTATCTCTCTCCGCTCCGCGGCGGGGGACGTAACGATCTGCGAGCGGCGCAGCTGCGCTCGCACCCGCGCGAGAAGTTCGGGCATGCTGAACGGTTTGGTGAGGTAGTCATCGGCGCCTTCATCCAGCGCCGCCACCTTCATGGCATCGGTGTTGCGCACGCTGAGAACAATGATGGGAGTGGATGCGAGCTTGCGAATCTCGTGCGTAAGCTCCAGTCCATTCATGATCGGCATGGCAAGATCCGTGATCACGAGGTCCGGTCTGTTGATGGTGAACTCTTCGAGCGCTTTGACACCGTTTTCTGCAACAAAAGGGGCGTAACCGCTGCTTCGCAGCGTCGTCTTCAACATGCGCGTGATTTGCGTTTCGTCATCGACGACGAGAATGCGTTTCATGAATTTTCCTGCGTAACGATATGCAAATCTACGTGAGGCGCTTCCGCCATGAACCGCTGCAGGGCGAGGTAGTACAGGTAAGAACTGAGTCCGTGGGTTGCCGATCTGCCGACCATGGCTTGTGTGATGCGGTGTTCGCGAATGTATGTCGCCGTGGCGTGTGCGGTGTTTTTCCCTTTCAGGATCTCGACATGCGCTCCCAGGTTGCGGGCGAGCAGGAGTGCGGCGTCAAGCGCAGACTTGCGTCGTGGCTCCTTGTCCGCGGAGTCTTCCACGTGGAGAACATACAGTTCAGCGTCCAGAGCGTCGGCCAGGCGCGCTCCGCGGGCGATCAGGTCGCGTGCCTGCAGACTCGCACTGATGCATACGGCGACTCGTTCCGCGATCGTCCAGTGTGGCCCCAGGTGCTTCCGTCTGACATAATCTGCGAGCGTACGGTCGACGGCCCGGGTGACGCGTTGCAGAGCCATTTCGCGGAGAGCGATCAGGTTGCCGCGGCGAAAGAAATTCGCCAGCGAACGCTCGACTCGTTCGGGAGGATAGATATCTCCGCGGCGCATGCGCGTGACCAGGGCTTCCGGGGTAAGGTCATTCAGTACAATCTCGTCCGCGCGGTCGAGAACCCAGTCCGGGATCTGTTCGCTCACGATGATCCCGGTAAGTGCCTGCACACGCGGCGTAAGGCTTTCGATGTGCTGAACATTCACTGTGCTGAGGACATCTACGCCTCGCTCAAGAAGATAGAGAACATCTTCATAGCGTTTGGCAAAGCGGCTTCCTTCGATGTTCGTGTGCGCCAGTTCATCGATGAGAACGACCTGTGGAGAACGCATCAACACGGCATCGACATCCATCTCCGTGAAGATGGTCCCCTTGTATTCAAGTGCCTGGCGCGGGATTTCCTCAAGTTTTGCGGCCAGTTCCGCAATGCCCCGGCGCCCGTGGGTTTCGACGATCCCTATGACAACATCTTCGCCTCGCGATCGCCGGCGGATGCCCTCACTTAGCATGCTGAAGGTCTTTCCAACGCCCGGCGCATAACCCAGGAATACCTTGAAGCGGCCCTTCCGATCGGGCTGAGGCATATCGTCGCCGCCCTGCAGCCATTCTTCCGGAGTCTTCTGGATTCGGTCGCCTTGTCTTTTCACGCCGTACACTAACCTCCATGACCTCGCGCCGTTCGATCTCGGTGACGCGCTGGACGACAGCCTTTGGCGTTCTTGCGGGAATTGTAATCGCGTACCGGAATTGGGTGCATGTAAACCCGACCACAGTCGCCCTGACCCTCGTATTATTTGTACTCGTTCTTGCGGCGCAGTGGGAGTTACGTTATGCGATCGCGGTGTCCATTGCGGCCACGGCAGCATATAACTTCTACTTCTTGCCGCCGGTGGGTACGTTCACCATCGCCGACCCGCAAAACTGGCTTGCGCTTTTTACGTTTCTCGGAACAAGCATCATCGGAAGCCGGCTTTCGCAGAGCGCCCGCCGCCAGGCCGAGACGGCTCTGCGGCGACAGCGCGAACTGGAAGTCCTCTATCTGCTGAGTCGCGAACTGCTGCAGACGGAGAGCGTCGCCACCGTGGTGCAGGCCGTGCCCACGCTGATCAATACATCCGCCATGGCGGAATCTGTCACGCTGTTCCTGCTGGAAGGAGATCGTCTATACCATGCTGGGCTGCACCCGCTGACAGGAGTGGAGGCGCCGCACCTGCATCAGATGGCACTTTCCATCTCTGCCGTACAGGCCACAGCAGGGAACGAAGTGCTTGTGCCTTTGAAGACAGGCATGCGTCCCCGAGGTTTGCTGGTGATCCGTGGGGCGGCGCTATCGATGGATAGTATGCAGGCTGTGGGAGGTCTGGTCTCGATCGCGCTCGACCATGCACAGGGAATAGAAGATGCGGCAAAGAGTGAAGCAAGCAAGGAAAGCGAACGTCTGCGCACGTTGATTCTGGATTCGATTACGCATGAACTGCGTACTCCGCTGACTTCGATCAAGGGTGCCGCGGGAACGCTCTTATCGGATGAGGCAATGAGCCTAGGCGACCGCAAGGAACTCGTCAGCATCGTGGATGAAGAAGCGGACCGTCTGAACCGCCTGGTAGATCAGGCTGTCGAGATGGCTCGCATTGAAGCTCGCGAAGTGAAGATGCACATGGAGTCGCTCAGGATGCCGGCGCTGGTGGAAGAGGCGCGGGAGCGCTGCGCTTCCATGGCCGCTTCCCATCTGCTGCAGTGCGAGATACCGGAATTGCCCGAAGTCTACGGCGACCGCGAACTGCTGGTGAAAGTGCTTTGCAATCTGCTTGAAAACGCAGGGAAGTATTCCGAGCCTTCTTCCCCGATCTTCGTCACATCCGAGGTGAAGGGCGACATGCTGGCGACGAGCGTCGCGGACCGGGGAATCGGCATTGATCCGTCGGAGCAAAGCCTCATCTTCGACCGTCTCTACCGTTCGAGAACGCAGACGGAGGGAACACCCGGCACAGGCATGGGCCTGGCAATCGCCAGGGCAATTGTGGAAGCACATCACGGGCGGATCAGTGTGACAAGTCAGCCAGGCCGGGGATCCGTCTTCACCTTCACTGTGCCTCTCGCTGGTCTGGTCGGCGCCTGACCGGCCCCATGCCTCCTTCCAATTCTTACGGAGCTTTGCGGCCGCATATTCTTCCCCCTCAGTCCGCGATCTCCATGGCCAGAGGTCTAGCGACTCGGGGGGCGAGTGCTGCTACGCATGGATCACCGGAACAGCGTGGTGAACACGGGTATGGTGGGCTACGGCACCACCGACGGACGAGATCACGACACGATGATCGGCAGCAACGTCAAATGGTGAGGACTCGCGAATACCGCGAATGGATAAGGCATGAGCCAGAACAATCCACGCATCATCCAGCTATCTCGCATGCCGTAATTCGGGACTTGACGCAGCTCCTCGGCGCTTTGCGACGAGCAGGCACGCTAAGCGCGGTCCACCGCCGCCCGGCGCGCGCTTCGAGCCATTCGCCTTGAAATCATCATCTGCCTGGCGAATCTCGTTGACCTTCTCGAGCCCCGTCGCACTGAGAACTGTGCCCATGAGCTGCTTCGAGTGAAAGGAAATTTGCACGGAACGCTGCTTCATGGGTGGTGCGATCCGCCCAGTTCAACGAAACTTTCAGGAACGGCGGACACAGTCAACAAAACGGACTTAATCAGGACTTATCACAGCAGAGCTCTGCTATTAGTCATTGGCTGTTCTTTCCATCTAAAATCGGAACTGAATCCCAAGCCGACTCTTGATACAGCCGCGAGGCACCTCTTGAATCGTTCTTGACTGATCCCTCTCCCGCTGAGAATTCCGTCAAAGCTTCGTTTGTAATGCAGAACGACGGGCGGCCAAGGGGCCCGGAAGGTTCGTCGGCGCTGGTGGATGAACTGCAGGAAGCCGTTCAGCCCAAATTGCGCTACAAACTCAGGAGGCTTTGGGTATGTCATCTCTATTTCTTCGGACGCTCTTTGCAGCACACTTTCCAGCCCGGCGTGGCCGCGGTGCGTACCGGCCAGGGGCCAGTCCTCGCCTGGAATAATCCACTCGATATCTTCGGCGACCAGGGCCAACACCCGTTCCTTATCGCCGCTGGCTATTGCTGCAATGAAATGCTTTACAACCTGCACATTGTTCCCGATGCTCATCGGAATTCTCCTTCTTTCATCGGTGTCAAATTTGGATGAAGATCGTTACTGCTGCTTCTTGAACAAATCGTGAAAGATGAGCGGACCCCAGACCGCACAGCGTGCGTGCACGAGCGCGCTCTTGCCAAACTTCATCCTGATCAAGTCGGATCAGGTAAGAACGGTTGCTCTGCACAATACGCTGCAGGCCCTGGCCTCAGAGATGGCAGAGTTGACACCGGGTTCGGGAGTCGTCGCGACGAGGCTTGCAGAGGTTCTGTTCATTCAGGTCCTCCGCGCCTACATCTCGTCGCAGCCGGAACATAACAAAGGTTGGCTTCCTGCCGTATTCGATCCTTAGTTGGGCTCTGCCCTGAATGCCATTCACCAGAAAGTGGATGCCCCCTGGACTGTCGAATCTCTCTTGCCGAAGCAGCGGGCATGTCTCGCTCCGCATTCGCGGCGCGTTTCAAACATCTCTTGGGACAAACTCCGCTGGAGTATGTGACGGGTTGGCGAATGCAGAAGGCAATGCAACTCCTCGAACAGCATGACAAAAAGCTCATCGATGTTGCGCGGTTGGTCGGCTACGAATCCGACGCAGCGTTCAGTAAAGCGTTCAAGCGAGTCGTTGGGAAGAACACCGGGGAATACCTCAAACGGGGCTTGGACCTTCGCAAGGAGCCCGACATTGCCGTAGAGCCCGGTCCATGACTAGTGACCTTCTGGGTAAAGACTGCCATCTGTGTTGGGGCGCCTTCTTCTACATCGACCGGCCCTACCGGCTCGAATCGAACTCTGTAGCCGAGGTCTGTTGCGGGTTCGTATGTCGTGGAGATAGTGAGGAGCATTGAACAACAAGTTTACGTGACGGTGCAGAACGTTCGGATTTGCTTGCTCCGAGCCACCTGAGAACAGCTTAGCCAACTATTTTTTACTAGTTGTCCACAGGCGAACCGTGTCCGTAGAGTTCCCAAGAATTCCTTAGAAGACACTGTAACAACAATAAGAGCCTCAGAGTCCGAAAGACCTCTGCCCACAGGGCTTCCCGCGCATCTGGACAAATCTGACGCACAGTTTGATTGT
>CAVUSA010000010.1:0-44662 GCA_963744015.1 uncultured Gammaproteobacteria bacterium | reverse complement strand
GCTCGAACCCGCGACCTCTGCCGTGACAGGGCAGCGCTCTAACCAACTGAGCTACGTCCCCAGGTATATCTGCATCCACCTGGAATGGTGTCACAAGATCCGATGATGCTTGTTGGCTGGACCATCGCTCTTCTGTGTTGTTCCGGTGCCCCAGACCTTACCAGCCTGTGTAGCCAGCTGGCGAATGAGCAACGCAACAACGATTCCAAGTTTAGCAGAAGTTCGCGCTTGCGTGTCCGTCTGGCTGTGCGAATCGAAGAAAAGGTCAACTGCCGGTTGAAGCGCACAGTCCGGCAAAAACACCGGGCGAACTCGGCGACCACTTCGCTCACACTTTCTCGGCCAACGATTCTGCAAACGCGTCCAGCGAAAGATTGCGCAGCAGGTTGCGACGCATACCGCTCGTCACCTGATCCAGCCCTCGGCTCGCGATCTCAATCCACGCAAACGATATTGCCGCAGCGAACTTTTCCAACTCCAGCCGAATATCCACGTTGCGCACGAGCTCCGGCGTGCCCGCCTGCAGCAGCATCAGGTCCTCCAGCAGCAGCCCCAAACGTCCGCAGCAGCGCCGAGGTCTTCACCTGCCCATCCGCGCCCGCGCGATACGTCTCCGTCATCTTGAACAGGGCCGTGTGGTCGGCCTCCGCAATGGCCGACCGCAGCAGCAGCAGCGCATCCGCCCGCGCGGCGACATACTCCTCCAGATTGAATCCCAACGCTCTGCCTGCCGCACCCTGCGACAGCCGCGCGACCAGCGTCCGATGCTTCGGCTGCCACTCCGCGCGCCGATCCGCAAGCAGCATCTCCAGTTCCTCGAGCGGCAAGCGCGCCCAGCCGCACAATGGCGCAGCGCGACCGGATCGTCGGCAGCAGCTCGCCCACATTTTCCGCGCACAGGATGATATGCGCGTAGTCCGGCGGCTCCTCAAGCACCTTCAGCAGGGAATTCGCGGCCTCTTTCATGAAGGTCGCCGCGGTGATGATGAATACCTTGCGGGGCGCCTCCGACGGCAGATACTGCGCGCGCTGAATCAGCGACCGCACCTGCCCGAGCTTGATCAGCAGTTGCGGCGGATCGGGCGGCACGATCAGCACGTCAGGATGCGTCTGGACCAGCACCCGCGTGTCCTTCTTGTCGGTCTCGCGCATGGTCTCACGCGCCCGACTGCCGCTCCACCAGCGTTTCGATGTCCGCGCAGGCCGCGATACGCGTGCAGTTGCGGCACACGCCGCAATAGCTTGCCAGCGACTGCCCGTCGACCACAGCTCCCGCGGCTGGCGTTCGCATTCCAACGCCATGGCCAGCATCAGCGCCAGCGTGTATTTGCCCGCGCCCTGCGGTCCTGCCAGGATCAGTGAGTGCGGCAAGCGGCCGGCGGCGATGGCCGTGCGCAGTCCCTCGACCGCGTGCCCGTTACCGAGGAAGTCGTGAAAGGTCGCCGGAATGGAAGCTGTCGCCAAAAGAGTCCTTGTCAACCATGATACGGCGATTACGATGGTCGCATGAGGCTGCTCAAACTTCTGCTTCTGGCACTTCTCGCTGTCTTGCCTGGATTCGCTGAGAAGGTCGCCTCGCTGCCCGCGCCCACCGGATACGTCGACGACTTCGCCAACGTCATGTCCGCGTCCGGCAAAGCTCAGGTCGAGGCAGTCTGCCGCGAAATCCACATCAAGAGCCGAGCCCAGATCTTCGTCGTCACCCTCCACTCACTCGACGGCGAAGCCATCGCTCCCTTTGCCAACGACCTCTTCCACACCTGGAAAATCGGCGAGAAGAAGACCGACCGCGGGATCCTTATTCTCCTTCCGGTCAAGGAGCACAGGTGGCGCATCGAGGTAGGCTATGGCTTCGAGGGCATCCTGCCCGACGCCAAAGCCGGCCGCATCGGACGCGCCATGCAGCCCGCCATCAATTCCGGAGACTATGACGCCGCGGCAAAGTCCAGCGTGGATGCCATCGCCTCGATCATCGCCGCGGACGCAAACGTCACCCTCGGTGAAGCGCCCGCGCCTGCGCCCGCTGCGGTTCAGGCGGCTCCGCTACCAACTCCCAGACCAACTTCAGACGACGGACATCCGGCGCTGATCATGATCTTTCTGTTTTTCCTCGCCGTCCTGATCTTTGTACTCAACGCCCGCGCCCGACGCCGGCGCAACTACGCACTTTACCCTCCTTACCCTCATGGGCCTCTTGGCGCAGAGGGATTTGTCCCCGCACCCAACCTTTACGATCAGAACGAAAGCAGCTCCGGGTCAGGCAGCTTCAACGCCGACAGTAACTTCAGCACAGACACGTCGGACAGCGGAACAGAGAGCTTCAGCGGAGGCGATGGCGGCGATTCCGGCGGCGGGGGAGCAGATGGTGGCGGCGGAGACTCGGGCGGTGGCGGTGGCGGCGACTCCTAAGAGCGTCCGATTCGTTGCTGTAGCACTCAGGCCGTTACGAGCCTGTTGCGTTGCGCCTTCAACTTCTTGCGCCATGCGATCAGGCCGAGCACCGAAAGGGACATCATAAAAGCGTAGAGCGCAGCCGTCAGGTAAAGGCCCTTCAGCGGATAGATGACGATCGAAATCATATTCGCGCCAATCCACCAGATCCAGTTCTCGATCCTCCGCCACGTCAACATGAGCTGCGCAATCACGCTGGCCGAAGCCACGGTAGCGTCCCAGTACGGAAACGCCGCATGCAGCACATGGCTCATGAAGTAGCCAAGTCCCAGCGCACAGATCGGCGTGCCCCCAGCGTAAAGCAGCAGTTCGCGCGCACTGGAGGTCTCCACCGTCACCTCGCCATCGGGCTCCCGATGCCGCAGCCACGCGACCCAGCCGACAATCTGCACAACGAAAAAGTAAAGCTGCGTCAGCGTATCCGAGTAGAGGTGTGCCTGGAAAAACACATAACCCAGCATCGAGACCATAGCAATCCCGACAGGAAAATTCCAGATGCTGCGCCGCGTCAGCAGGATGATGTTCGCGACGCCAAGCAGGTCGCCGATACTTTCAACCGGATTCGAAAGCACCTCGTTGTGCAGCGCTGCAACGATCCGTTGCCACACGGTCACATCCACGCTCATACGCGCGCCTCCGCAACCATCTGCAGCGGACCGCGCGGACGCAGCGTGATCTTCGCCTGCGGCTCCGGCGGCTCCGCACCTGCGAAGCGAAACCGCCAGCGCTGTGCCAGCGTCGCGATCGAGAACACGCCCTCCATCCACGCGAACGCCTCGCCAATGCATTGCCTCGACCCGCCGCCAAAAGGGAAGTAGGCGAACCTCGGCCGCGCCGCCTTAGCCTCCGGTGTAAACCGGTCCGGATCGAACCGCAGCGGATCCGGGTAGTACTCGGGCGTCCGGCTCAAGATGTACTGGCTGAAGAAAAAATGCGCTCCCGGCGCAAACCGGTACGGTCCCAGCGTCACCGGCTTCGTATTCATCCGCCCCATCGCCCAGGCCGGCGGAAAGAGCCGCATCGACTCCGCGAATACCTGCTCCGTGTACCGCAGGGCCGGGTAGTCTGCCATCGTCGGCAGCCGCCCGCCCAGCACCGCATCCAGCTCCGCATGGAGCCTCGCCTCGGCCTCCGGGTTCTGCGAGAGCAGGTACCAGGTCCACGTCAATCCGTTCGCCACCGTCTCATAGCCGGCCAGGAAGATCGTCAGCACCTCGTCTCGCACCTGCGCGTCGGACATGGATTCGACCTCGCCCGTGGGCTGACCGTCGGCCTCCAGCACCTCGATGCGCGAGCTCAGCAGCATCGAGAGCAAATCTCCGCGATCCGCCTGCCCCCGCGCCATCGCCTCCCGGTGCTCGCCGATCAGACGGTCCACGACCGCATCCAGCCGCGCCTTCGATCGCCGGAACTTTATGATCCCGGGAATCGGCAGATGCAGCACCGATTCGATACGCGGAAACGCCACGATGAAGTTGTACAGATCCATGATCGTGTTCACCTCATCATTGATCCGGCGAATATCGTCATCCACCCTCGTGTCGAAGAGCGTCCTCGCCACAATTTCCAGTGACAACTCCATGGATGCCGCGCCAACATCGAAGGGCACTCCGGCCCGCATCCGTTCGCTCGCGCCCACCGCCGATGCCACAATCTGATCCCCGTAGGCCGCAATCCGCTGCCGGTGAAACGCCGGCGCCGCGATCCGCCGCTGGCGCATGTGGAACGGCTCCTCCGACGTGATCAGACCCTCGCCCAGCAGGATCTTCATCCGCTTCACCGTGCGTTCCTTGCTGAACGACGCCGCCTGCGTCACCAGGATCTCGCGGATATAGTCCGGTTCGTTTACAAACACGATCGGCGTTCCCATAAACCGGTAATGCGCAATATTTCCGTAGGTGCGCTGCAGGTGCTCAAACAGCAGGATGGGGCTGCCGAGCTTCACCCAGGATTTGTGCGCGTAGAAGGGAAGCGAGCGCTTCAGCCCGGGCGGCATCCGCCACTCTGTCTTCGCCGCGCTCAAGCCCTCACCTGCATCCGCTCTGCGACGATGGCTCGGATTCGCTCCCCGATCGCCTCGATCGAAGCCTCATCGCGCAGCACCTCCACCCGCTCCGGCTCGCGCGCCGCGATCGCCTCGTACGCTGCATGAATCCGCTGGTAAAACGCCTCTCCTTCGCGCTCGAACCGGTTCTCATCGGTCCCATGCTCGCGCACATGCCGACGGTTGCGCCGCCGAGCCCGCTGCAGGCTCGCTGCCAGATCCGGCAGCAACAGCAGCGTCAAATCTGGCTGCAGCCCATTGCATACGGCCGCATGCAGAGCCAGCACGCGCTCGCTGCCAAGCCCGCGACCCGCGCCCTGGTAGGCCTCCGATGAATCTGTGTACCGGTCGCACAGCACCACACTCCCGGCGGCCAACGCGGGCTCGATTGTCTCGGCAATCGCCTGCGCCCGGTCCGCGAACATCAGCGCGAGTTCAGCCAGCGGCGCGATCGCTCCCAGCGCCGCCTCCGACTGTGAATCCAACAGGATCCCCCGGATCCGGTCGCCTAACGCCGTCCCGCCTGGCTGCCGCAGTGTCACCACTGTGTGGCCTTCAGCCGCCAAGGTCCCTGCCAGCCGCCGCAGTTGCGTCGTCTTGCCCGACCCATCGAGGCCTTCAAACGTAATAAAAAAGCCACGAGGCATGGCTTGAGTTTAGCCCACCACGCGCACCCCCGCGTCCCGCGTGTTCGCCCGCTGAACAAGCTCTCTCAGCGTTTTTTCAGCGTCGGAGCCCAGTCCACCCCGGTTCGCGTCACCGTCACGACCAAAGTCCCTTCTTCGTTCTCCGTCAGCTTCGGCCCCACAATGTCATGCTCCTGTCGCGCGCTATCCGTATACACCAGCTTCAGATCCCCTGAACCAAGCACCTTGAAGCGATACCTGAACTCCGCCCCCGGCTCCAGCGCTTGCGTCCCGAAGCTGGCGCTGGGATAATCCAGCTCCACCAGGCTGATCGGCTGGTCAGTACGATTGCGGATCGTGGCGTCCACGAAGGCTGAGTGGCAGCCTGTCGCCACAACCAGAGCCGCGCTTGCCATCATCACTCGAGCGAATCCCATTGGGCCAGAATACGTTATCCCCGGCGCAGGTTGCGCAACAGCTCCGGAAGCCGGCTGAAAAGCGCTACCGAACGCAGCCACTGCCGGTTATCAATCGCCGGGTATCCGCTCACCGTCTTGCCCGCCGCCACATCGTTCGGAATGCCGCTCTGCGCGGTCGCCACCACGCCGTCCCCGATCACGCAATGTCCCGCCACACCCACCTGCCCGGCCAGGATCACATTCCGTCCCACCTCGGTCGACCCCGCCAGGCCCACCTGCGCGCACAGCAGGGTATTCTCGCCCACTGTCGAGCCGTGCCCCACCTGCACCAGGTTGTCCACCTTGGCGCCTCGGCCAATGCGAGTCTCGCCGATCGAAGCGCGATCCACACATGCATTCGCCTGGATCTCCACCTGGTCTTCCAGCACCGCCGGGCCCGACTGCAAAATCTTGTACCACCCCTCAGCGGTGCGGGCGAAGCCAAACCCGTCCGCCCCTACCACCGCGCCATTCTGCAACGTCACATCATTCCCTAGACGGCAATGCTCCCGCACAATCGCATGGGCATGCGCGACAAAGCGGTCGCCAATCTGCGCGTGCGGGTAGATAACGACATGCGGATGCAGCACCGCATCCTCCCCGATCACGCATGCCTCGCCCACAACCACATAAGGCGCCAATGTGCGCCCGCGCGCCGACCGACGCAGTGGGGCGATGACTGCCGTCGGATGAATCCCCGGCGGATAATCCGGCGGCCGGTAGAACAGCTCAATCGCCTTCGCATAGCCCAGGTACGGGTCCGCCAGTCGCAGCGTCGCCGTCGATAGCTCCGGAAATCCGGGCTCCACCAGGATCGCCGAAGCCTTCGTGCTGCGCGCCATGGCTGCATACTTCTTGTTGGAAATAAAGGTGATCTGCCCCGGAACGGCCTCTTCAATCCCGGCTATCCCATGAATGTCGACGTCTCCGTTCCCCCGCAGCTCTGCGCCGAGCCGCTCCGCCACTTCCCATAGCTTCATAGCGGCGATTGTAGTCGCACAGCATACTCCATGTGGAACATTGCCGCCATGAGCCGAGGTTCACGGGAACAGAGTCTCCTGTGGTTCGATCACCGGCTTCGCAGGAGCCGCAGCCGTCCGGGAGGCGTGGTGATCACGGCCAAAATCTGCGCTTCAACGATAGCTGGGCGCGGAATGTAGAGGCGCTGCGTATTGGAACGAATATCTGGCGGAATGAGGAATAACCCGTGATCTTCGAAAACTCCGTCCAGGAGCGAGAGATCAAGGGGAGCCAGCCCTTCCACGACGTCTCCGAACCCCAGTGTGAGCCGAATCCACAGGCCCTCGGTGCGTGGCCGGGCCAGAAACGTCGACGCGAAAGCCGTTCCGGGTCAACGCGATCGGTAAGGTTGAAGTCCCGCACGTACGCAACCCAGCGCATCGTCATCGAGGGGGATGAGCGAGATTGCGGCCCTCGAGATCCAGCAGCGCAATGCGGCGTGCGTCCTGTCTCCTGAAGTATTCCGCTCAGCGGGAGATAGCCAGCGTCACAGTTTGTCAGATGCGCGCGCGGACGATGACCTTTTTGTGCGAGCTTGCCATGGAGGACTGTCCGCATCTGGCGCGGCGGAGCCTGTGGGATTGTCGCATAGCTCGCCGCCGCGCACGCGAAAAAGGTGCGCAAATATAGTGCACCGCTGCCACCATCTGTGTTACATTTGCCTTTTGCGATGCCTCTGTATGCTGCCTAAGTAGTTGAAAGCGAGAAGGTTACGCGGCGCCCGGCAAAGCCGGTTCGGAGTGTGCTGACAAGGTATGGCCGACTACATCTACCTGCTGGAAAATCGTCTTTCTCCAGCGCAGCGCATCGCGCTTCGATGCGTTCGCGAGATTAGCCCGCGCGAAAGGCCTCACCGTCTTCCTGGTGGGTGGCGCGGTGCGCGACCTCACCAGTGGATCGCCCGTGCGCGATCTGGATGTAGTGGTTCAGGGAAACGCCCTTAAGCTGAAGAAAGATATCGAGAAAGCCGGCGGCGTCATCACCGGCGAGCCGGATGCCGTGCAGGCGCTTTTCGTCCGCTTTCCGGGCAATGTGCGGGTGGAGTCAGCAGCACGCTGAGCGTCACCTTCCCCAAGCCGGGCAAGCCGGTGGTGCAAGCCGGCGACCATTCTGGACGACCTGCGCCGGCGGGATTTCACCGCGAACGCGATGGCGCTCTCGCTGAACGAGGGCTCCTACGGGCTGCTGATGGACCCGCTGAACGGCGTCGCGGACATCGAAAACCGCGAGCTGCGGCTGGTTTCAGCAACTACGGGTTCATTGAAGATCCGGTCCGGATGATCCGCGCGGCGCGCTTGATGGCGCGGCTGGGCTGGACGCTGGACGAAAAGACCCAGCCGCGCTACGAGACCGGCAAGGAAGAGGACTACATCTCGGCCATGGCGGACTTCCACCGCGGCTACGAGACCGAAGAGATCGTCCACGAGGAAGACCCGCTGCGCGTGCTGCGGCGCCTTGAGGCCGAGGCTGGATGAAGGTTCTCGCGCCGTTCTGGACCTCCGCCAAGGTCAACGCGGCCGAACTGGACAAGCTGCGCGAGGCGCTGGCGCAGCTGCAGATGCAGGGCATTCATCCCGACACCGCCGCCGCCAACTTTCCGCTGATCACCGCAAAGCTGACCGCCGAAAGAGGTCGCCGAGCTGAAGAACGGCTTTGCGCGTCCCGGCTTTGTGGCGGAGATCGACGCGCTGGAGGCCGAGGCGCAAGGAGTTTGCCGCGCAGCTCACCGGCAAGGCCGCGGCCGCGCCTTCGCAGGCGTGGAAGTCTGATCACGGCGCGCCAAGCCGGAAGCTGTTCTCTGGTCGCTGCTATTCGCACCAAGAGCGCGGCGCTGCAGGCAAGTTCAAGAGCTTCTTCACGGAGTGGCCGCAGGCCCGGCAGAAGATTCCGTACGCGCTCATGCAGGAGATGCGCATCACGCCGGAGCTGCCCGATTACGACGAGTCTGCTCGAAAAGCTCTTCTTCGAGTTGATGGACGGCAAGCTGAGCACCCCGGAGGAGATGAAGGCGTTCCTCGAACCCTATTCGCCGCCGGCACCTCCGCCGCCGGTAAACCTGCGCCGTCCCAGCGCCCCGAAAAAAGAGGCGAAGACGGGCAAGGGGCGGACAAAAAAGACGGCTGCCGAAGATGGTGACGAGAATGCTGGAGGAGGGACCAATCCGGTGCCCGAGGTCGCAGCGGTCGTGCCCACGCCGGAGGCACCCCCGGTAGTAGCGAAGGCGCCGGTCAAGGCGGCCGCGGAGAAGTCCGTCCCCGCAAAACCTGTAGCCAAAACTGCCCCGGCGAAGATGCCTGCCAAGCAGGCTGCGAAACGACCGGCGGGGAAGACGGATGCTAGTGCCGTGCCGGCGAAATCGGCGGTCCCGCTCGCCAAAGCAGCGCCCGCCAGGAAAGTAGTTCCCGCAAAGAGGGCAGCGCCCGCCAAGCATGCCCCCACGAAGGTAGTGTCAAAGAATGCTTCTGCAGCGGGCAAGTCCGCGCCGGCCAAGAAGCCCGTGGCAAAAACCCCTGTTCCCGCAAAGAAAACAGCCATCAAGTCGAAAGGCAAGGCAATTCCGGCAAAGCCCAAGCGGCACTAGCCGCCACACGGTAGGACGGGTGGAGGAGCGATGGTTGTGGCAGTTCTGGTTGGGTCGGTTCGCGCGGGACGCATGGCGGATCGCGTGGGCAAGTGGGTGGTAGCCCAGTTGCAAGCGCGCGGACACGAAGCGGTTGTGGTTGACCCGCTTTTGCTTAACCTGCCTCTCTTGAACAAGATGTGGAAAGAAGTGAAAGCGGAGCTTGCCGGTCCTGAGGCCGAGCTTCGGGACCAGCTGGCGCCGCTCGCAGCGCTCTATGATCGGGCCGACGGTTTTGCCGTTGTGAGTGGCGAGTACAATCACAGCATTCCTCCGGCGCTTTCCAATCTTCTCGATTACTTCCTCGAAGAATACTTTTATCGTCCGTCCGCGATCGTCTGCTATTCGAGCACGCCGTTTGGCGGGGTCCGCGCCGCGATGCAACTGCGAGCCTTGCTGCCGGAAATCGGCATGCCGCCGATCCCGAGCATTCAGCCCATTCCGAGCGTGGAGACGGCGCTTAGCGAGGATGGCGTCGCCCTCACGCAAGAGCTTGCGGAACGATCCGGCAAGTTCTTCGACGAGTTCGAGTGGTACATGACTGCTCTGAAACTTGGGCGCGAGAAGAACGATCCCAGGAAAACCACACCAGGTGATGGAAAATAGTCTTCCGATGAAAAAGCTCGCGGACTTTCTACTGGTTCTGTTGGCGTTCGTTCCGCTCGCCGCAGCACAAGAACAAACGCCAAAGGGGAACACCATGCATCACGCGATGGGCACGTTTGACGTGAAGATGAAACCGGAACCACTCAGCGATGTTGCCGCGAAGACCCAGATTGGGAGGATGTCGATCGACAAGGTGTTCCACGGGCAGCTTGAGGGAGCGAGCCAGGGCGAATTTCTTTCCGCCGGAAGTCCGGATGGTTCGGGAGCGTATGTCGCGGTGGAAAGAGTGACGGGAACACTGGACGGCAAGGCCGGCAGCTTTGTCTTTGTGCATCGCGGGCTTATGACGCGTGGAACCCCGGAAATGACTGTGACGGTCGTGCCGGATTCCGGCACAGGCGAGTTGAAGGGATTGACCGGAACCTTCACCGTCACGATCACGGCGGGAAAGCACACCTACGACTTCGCGTATTCGCTTTGATTCTCCGTGCGGATCTTCGCCTGTGCACTAACTGGGGAACCGGCGTACCGCTGCAATCCCACCAGTGAAGACCACTACGCCAGCCGAAACCAGGAACAGGATCGCCTTCCGGTAGGCGGCCTGGGTCCGGGGCGGGGTCTGCCCGATCGATTCACGGCATTGGCTGCAACCTTGCGAATAGGACGGCTGCGCTGCCCCCAACGCCAGCAACAGCCCGAACGCCGGAGAAGCGACGCGGCTCAAGCGGTATGGCGAAGCCATCTTCACTGGCAGAAGGTCAGAAGCCCGAACAGCAGAAGCCAGAGCGCGCCCATCGAGTGCCAGTACCAGGCGGCGAGGTCGACCATGATCTGGCGTTTCTCGACCTGGCGGGAGAAGAACAGCCCAAGCAACGCGCCGACCAGCGCCGCCACCCCGATGAGCAGGTGCAGACCGTGAATTCCGGTGATCAGAAAGAAATAGTGCGCGCTGGGGCTGGTGTAGTAGTGCACGCGCTGCACGGCAAGCTGGCTCCATCCCTTGAGCTGCCCCGCGACAAACAGGCACCCAAGCACGATGGTGGCGATGAGCCAGGGCATGGCGCGGCGGGAGGTCGGCTTGCCCAAACCAAGCCACTCGTCCATCACGTCCATCTCCCGGAACATGTGGCGGCGTGCGATCTCCATCGTGAGCGAACTGAGGAGGAGCACGGCCGTGTTCAGCCAGAGGATACGCGGAATCGCCGTTGGCAGCCATTCGTTGATATAGCGGTCGTTAGCGCTGATGTGGCCCGAACCCTGCGCCGCGAAGAACACGCTGACGATAGCGATGAAAAACATGAAAACGGCGGAAAGTCCAAAGAAGAGTCCAAGCCGTAGCCGGTCCAGGCGCTCGCGCGGGCCCGCACGGTGCCGCCGGCGGTCATTCCAGTTGTCCGGATCGCCGCCGCCGCCGGTGCGTTTGTCCGTGGGCGGGCGACGGCCGCCGCCGTGATCGCCTTCGTCGAGCTCGCGGCGTTTACGTTCGGTGTCTGGCGGAGTACTGACGACCGGCATGGCGACTCCCTCGATTCAAGGTCCCGTGAGCAAAGCTTACTCCGGTTCGCCGTCTGCGGACCATTGGGATTTTCGTTGGACGCATGAATCTGTGGGAATGTACTGGCAGGGGCCGCGAAACGCTCGGATCCGCCCGATCGCTGGCGCCCATTCGAGCGTTGTGGATTCCCACGGGTCTTCGCCGGCGAGTTCGCCCCGCCGCAGACTCAGGAAGACATTGATCACAAACAACAGTTGCGCTGACGCGAGTCCGAAGGCCGCGAACGAAACGAAGCGTTGCAGGGGAATCACCTGTGCCAGCAGAGCGTTGGCAGCATTGGGAATCCCTGTAAGTTGTGCGTAATGGCGCGGATTCCCGCCAAGACCCGCCAGGTGCATCGGCAGAAAGGTCGCATAGGCCCCGACGATCGAGAGCCAAAAGTGCCAGCGGCCCAGGCGTTCATTCATGAGCCGCCGGGGGCCTCCACAGGCTGAGCTAATCTGGGGGAACCAGTAGTAGGTCGCGGCGAAGAGGCCGAAGATGCCCGCCATGGACATGATCAGGTGGAAATGCGCCACGACAAAGTAGGTATTGTGCAGGTACTGATCCAGGATTGGCTGCGCCAGGATCGGGCCGGTAAGTCCCCCTGCAACGAAGAGCGACACGAATCCAAGCGCAAACAGCATCGGCGTCGTGTAGACCGGCCGCGAGCGCCAGGTCGTTGCCAGCCAGCTCAGGACCTTCGCGGTGGATGGAATGGCGATGGCCATGGTCGAAATGGAGAACGCGGTGCCGGCGAAGGGGTTCAGCCCGGCGACGAACATATGATGGCCCCAGACCAGGATGCCCAGAAAACCAATCAGCAGCGTAGTCCAGATCATGATGCGGTACCCGAAGATCCTCCTTCGAGCGAAGGTCCCCAGCAGCATCGAAGTGAGCCCCATGCCGGGCAGGATGGCGATGTAGACCTCCGGGTGGCCGAAGAACCAGAAAAGGTGCAGCCACAGGAGCGGCGTTCCGGAGCCCAACCCGTGCAGCGTACCGTTGACCAGGTCGCCCGCGGGAAGAAAAAAGCTGGTGCCCGCGTGCCGGTCGCAAAAGAGCAGAAGGAGCGCGGCCAGCAGCACCGAAAAAGCAATGATTGAAAGGAGCGCTGCGGTGAACCAGCCCCAAACCGTGAGGGGAAGGCGCTCCCACGTCATACCTGGGCAGCGGTGCGCAACCACCGTCGCGAGCTGGTTGACGGCGCTCAAAAGGGAGGCCACCGCAAACAGGCCAATCGAAGCGAGCCACAGATCCATGCCGAGGCCCTGGCCGGGGCCGGCGGCCGGGACTGCCGAGAGCGGCGGATATGCGGTCCAGCCCGAGATCGCAGCGCCTCCAGCGGTAAAAGAGGCGCTCAGCAGCACGCACAGAGCCAGCGCAAAAGTCCAGAAGGCGAGCAGGTTCGCGCGCGGAAAGGCCATGCGCCGGGCGCCGATCTGGCTGGGCAGGATGAGCGAGCCGAACCCGGCCTGTGGCGCAAGCGTCAGCACGAAAAATAGCATGATGGTGCCGTGCATCGTGACCAAGGCAAGATATTCCTCTGGCGCAAGGACGTGGAACGGCGGTAGCAGGTGCGCGACGAACACCGAATCCGGCCAGACCAGGTGGGCGCGCATCGTCAGCGACATGACAGTTCCCAGCGCCACCGCGACCAGCGACAGCAGCAGGTAGAAGACGCCGAGTTGCCGGTGATCTGTGGTGAAGATCTTCACGGACGGTGGGCTTCCTTGCCCAGGAGCCAGGCGGCAAACAGATCAGGCGGAAGCACACGCAAATTCGCGGTCATGCGGAAGTGGCCAAGCCCGCACAGCTGCGTGCACAGGATCGCGTAGGTTCCGGGCGTCGTTGGCGTGAAGTGCACATGAATGTCTTCTCCGGGAACTGCGTTCTGCTTCAGCCGCATCGCTGGGATGGAAAATCCGTGGATCACGTCCTGTGCATGAAGGTGCAGGTCGACCTCGCGGCCGACGGGCAGCACGAGTTCGGAGGAGACAAAATCATCCCCCGCTCGCGGATCGGCGGCATCCAGCCCGAGCGGATTACCTTCGCCGGGTGCGATCAGTTCCGGGCGCGTGTGGCCGAATGCGCGATCGCGGCCGGGATAGCGAAAGTACCAGGCGAACTGCACGCCGTCGGCTTCCACCTGAAGGGCTGCGAGATCCGGTCCAACGTAGCGGGTCGCCGCCCAGAGCCGTTCGGCGCGAAGTGCGAGGAAGCCGAAGAGCAGCGTGAACGCCGCGAGCGGAACGTACTCAACCAGGGCACCGTTACGGGTTTCACGCCGGCGCTTCAGCAGCAGACCGGCAGCCAGAATCAGGTGCGCGAGCAGAAGCAGCGTCGCGGCGATCAGGAGATTCAGCCAAAGGTGGTTGTCCAGGGCTTCGCCGTGCTGGCTGGCGTTCGGCGGCATGAACCATGGCGACGACGGAATGTGCGGGAGAAGCACGCTTCCAAGGATACGTCGTAAATGCGGGCGACTGTTCTTGCAGTGCTCGCCGAGACGGGGACCTCAGTATGACGGGCACCCGGAGGTCATCTTCGTTTCCTTCCAGCAGGAGCTGACCGCTTTGGCAGCCGTCACCACTTGCAGGCTTTCGTTTGGATTGGCGGCGATCGTCTGCACCCGCGACTGCATGTCGGCGAACACGTCGTTCGCCAGGTCGAGCTGGGGCAGCAGCAGAATCACCCGGGCGCGCAGGCTTGCGTCGTCTGAATCCAGGTAGCCCAACATGGCCCGGTTCAGCGTCTGCGATTGGAAACGTGCACCCGCAATCGCCTCGGCCAGGTTAGCGCGCGAATCGCCAGTCTGATCCGCCCGGCGCAGGTAGCGCCCAATCGCGCCGGCAGCATCTTCGGGCAACGGTCCCAGACCCAAGAGCGCGTTCACTACAGCCAGCCCGACCGGCGAAACCGCGTCATCTCGCTTCAGAAAGGAGGTGAGCGGCAGATACGCAGCGGGCGGCGGATCGGGCGTGAAGCCGGCAAGCAGCGAAACCACAAGCAGGCGATTCTGCTGCCCGTCTTCCGATGCCAGGTGCGCCCCTATCTGTGCCAGCGAAGGCGTGATGACGCGCGCCACCTCCGGCTTGTAGGCTGAAGGGCTAGGCGGTCCGCCGCCCTCTACCGCTGCCGAAGTCTGCAGGCCGTTCAGCGCCGTCAAAGCGAAGGTGCGGAGAGGCACATCCGGGTTTTCGAGTGCCTTGATCAGGTACGGCATGGACTCCTGGATGGAGGCAGGATCGGGGGCGGGTGATAGATTCGCCATTGCAGCGATCTCGTCCGGCCGGGGCGAGTGGCCAGCGGCATCCATGCGCAGGTACTCAGCGATGAGGCCGGCAAAGGGCGTTTTCGGCTGAGGAAGGGCGGCGGCGCTCTGCGGCGTGGGAGTCGGGTTCGCCCGAACAGGGACCTGGCACGGCGCACCCAGTGCGGAGGCGAGAGCCAGAAGAGGCAGCACAAGCTTCATGCAGGTTTGGACGCAGAAGCGATCATTTCGAGAAAGTACCGATGCACACGAGGATCGCCCGACAGCTCGGGGTGGAATGTCGCCGCCAGCAGATGACCTTGGCGGATCAGCACCGGCGACTCTTCGCGCGAGGCCAGCACTTCGACCTCGGGCCCTGTCTGCGTGATGCGCGGCGCACGGATGAAGACCATCTCCAGCGGACCGCCGGGCAGGGAACTGGGCTCACGCAGGATGGTCGAATCCAGCTGCCGTCCGTAGGCATTGCGCTCGACCCTAATGTCGAGCGCGCCCAAGGAAGCCTGCGCGGGATTCTGCACTTCCTTCGCCAGCAGAATGACGCCGGCGCAGGTGCCGAAGGTAGGCTTCTTCTGTACGAACTCGTCGAGAACTTCGAAAAAGCCATCGCGTTCGAGATGCTTCAGGAAGGTAGTGGATTCGCCGCCCGGGATGATCAGACCGTCCAGACCGGCGAGTTGCTCCGGACGCCGAATCAATCGCGGTTCCGCACCGGCGACCTTCAGTGCGCGCGCATGGGCTTCGTACGCGCCCTGCACGGCGAGCACACCGACGACGGGAGTTCCTGAGATCATAGTCGATGATACCAAGGAGTTTTACGAGACCGAGCAGAGGCAGACGATGCCGGACGGGCTCCGTGGTGCGCAATGGTATGTTGAATCCATGCGCCGCCTCCTTTGCTTTCTTGCTGTCGTCGTGACGTGCGTCGCGCAGACGCCCAAGCGCCCCATCACCGACAAGGATCTGTTTGCCTTCACCTGGATCGGCGATACGCAGCTTTCTCCTGCCGGAACGGCTGTGTGTTTTGTGCAGGCGACCGTGACGCCGGATCACTCCGGGTACCAGACCACGCTGCTCCTGCTCGACCTTTCCAAGCCCGATGCAAGCCCGGTGCAACTGATTGCGGGCACGCACGACGGCTCGCCGCGCTGGTCGCCCGACGGCACCAAAATCGCCTTCGTCCGCGCGCCGGAGAAGGACGGCAAACCTGCGCCGGCACAGCTTTATGTGATGGATGCGAAGCCGGGCGCCAGCGCCATCCGGCTGACCGACATGCCCAAGGGCGTGTCAGCGCCAAGGTGGTCGCCCAACGGAGCGGTCCTTTCTGTCGTTTCGCTGACCCCGCATGATCCGGAGAAAGCAAAATTGGCGGCTGCAGTCAAAGGCCGCGCCACCGGCGACGCGGCGCACGAATCCGACGTGCGCATCATCAACCGTGCGAACTATCGCTCCAACGGCGAGGGATATCTGGACCCCACCCTGGTGCCCCAGGTCTATATGGTGCACCTGCCGAAAGCGGACGGAACACAGCAGGGCCCGGAACAGTTGACCGGCGGCCGCTTCGGCGTGCAGGACTACCTCTGGTCACCCGACTCCGGTTGGCTCTTCTGGACCTCCATCCGCGTTGACGAGCCGGTCTACGAGGAATTCCCGCATAGCGTCCTTCAGGCGATCGTTCCGAAGACGGCTGCGTCCACGCCGAATGCCATGCCGGCGGTGCAGTTCACGCAGGATCTCGGGATGCAGGTCAGCGGCCTCAGCATCTCTCCCGATGGAAACCATCTCGCATTCCACGCGGCGGCCTCCAGTCCGCACCCCATCAGCCACGCCGAAGAAGATCTCTGGGTGGTGGACCTCGCGTGGTCCGCCGGGCAACCGGCAGCTCCCAGGCCCGCACGCAATCTCACCGAGTTCAAGGCGTTTGAGATGGGCTCAGGTGTCGGTGGTGACAACACCGCTCCGCGCGGCGGAGGACGCACTGAGATTGCCTGGTCCGCCGACAACTCCCATCTGCTCGATGTTGCCGGCTCCCGCGGCTCGGCCCTCCTTCTCTCCGTCGACGCTGCTTCCGGAGAGGTTACGCAGCTATCCGCCCGTCAGCAGGCCGTGCTCAGCTTCGCAGCTACGCCAGACCAGAAGACCATCGTTGCGCTGGTCTCGACGCCGATCCGCATTGGCGACCTGTTTCGCATCGACCCTGCTGTCGAGCCCGGTGGACCGATGCCTGGTTCGCAGCCGACCAACCCGGCCGGCAACCAGACGCAGCTGACGCACGTCAACGACGACCTCTTCTCGCAGTTGGATCTCGCCCTTCCGCAAGAACTGAAGGTGACGCCCACGGCGCACCCGAACGACATTCCTTATGTCACCATCGACACCTTCGTACAGCTTCCGCCCGGCATGGACCCGGCCTCGAAGCCAAAGCTGCCGGCGATTTTGAATATCCACGGCGGCCCGCACTCGGCGTACGGCTGGGTCTTCGATCACGAGATGTTGCTAATGGCGGCACGCGGCTATGTCATCGTCTACCCCAACCCGCGCGGCTCGACCACCTACGGGCAGAACTTCGCCACCATCATCGAAAATAACTACCCGGGCGACGACTTCCACGACCTGATGGATACCGTCGACGCCGTCGTCGCCAATGGCTGGGCCGACCCCGCGCGGTTCGGCGTCACGGGCGGATCAGGAGGCGGCCTGCTGACCGACTGGGTCGTCACCCAGACCAACCGCTTCAAGGCCGCGGTCGCGCAGCGGGACATCACCGATTGGGCCGGCTGGTGGTACACGGCCGATATGAGCGGCTTCCACCAGAGCTTCTATCCCAAGTCGCCGCCCTTCGACAACGTGGAACTCTATCGCAAGCACTCCCCGCTGACGTTCGTGAACAATATCAAAACACCGATGATGTTCATCCTGGGCGATGCCGACCTGCGCACCCCACCCACTTCCGGCGGCGAAGAGTTCTTTCGCGCGCTCAAGTTCAAGAAGATTCCGACGGTGATGGTGCGCTTCCCGCGCGAATCACACGAGCTTTCGCGCTCCGGCGAGCCTTGGCACCGCGTCGAGCGGCTGGACAACATCATCGACTGGTTCGACGAATTCCTGCTCGGCAAGTGCGAGCCGCAGTATCAGATCGCACCCACCTGCACGAAGTAGTCCGTCCTGCACGATTGGCCTATGTTTGTGCGGAGGCTTCCGCAGCTTGTTTCGCGGCTGTGAACACCTGGGCACCCCGGATCTTGCCTTCAACGTGCTCCGTGCCGGGAACGCCGAACGTGATCCAGCCAGAGTTCACCGCGTCGATCATCTCCGTGTACGCCTTGATGCCGAACTCCGAGGCGCCCATGCCGCGGAGCATGCCGGCCCAGGCTGCCTGTCATGCCAGCAGTCTCTTAGCCTGCTTCAGGTCTTCGAGCAGCATGGCGCGCATCGAGCGGGCGCGCTCAGCGTCCGTCGCACGCAGGATGGCGGATGGATGCAGCGTCGCGATGACGCGCGGAGCCCAGGGGCTCTCGACCAGCCTGCCACGCTGCTGCATCAACGCGAACTTCGCGCCGAGCAGCGACTTCGCCGCCGACGCGCCGAGGCAGACCACGAGCCCCGGCTTCACGGCATCGAGCTCAGCCAGCAGCCACGGCCGGCAGGCGTTGATCTCGCTCATCCGTGGAGTCTCGTGGAGTCGGCGCTTGCCGCGCTGCACAAACTTGAAGTGCTTCACGGCGTTCGTCATGTACGCCGAGCCGCGGTCGATGTCAGCCTCCGCCAGCGCTCGTCGAGCACGCTTCCGGCGGGACCGACGAACGGCAGCGCCCGGCATCCTCTTCGTCGCCGGGCTGCTCGCCGACCAGCATCAGGCTTGCGCCGGTCGGACCCGCGCCGAAGACCACCTGCGTGGCGCACTTGTAGAGCTCAGCATCCCTGGCATCGTGGAAGCGCCTCGCGCAGGACGGGAAGCGTGTGCTCGGCCGGAACAAACGGGGTCGCCTGCATGCGGCCTGGCGTTTGCGATCATGGTCGCGACGCGTTCCTCGGCGCGGCGCATCAGCTCGGGAAGGCTTTCGAGCTCGGGCAGGTTCTTCCAGTAGCGCATGGGCATCTCGCTGCGCATCGCCCGCAGGTTCATGCGCGCGGGATTGAAGATGGAGCCGTAGTAGGTCCGCCAAAGTTCTTCGAGCCCATCCTCCGCCGGGGCCTGCGACTTCGCGCGACACCGGGGCCGCGCTCGAGCGACTGAGCGGCGGGATCCCAGCAGAAGCGTTCCCTCCGGAGTCAGGATCGACCAGCGCATCACCGCGAACCGCTCCGCGAAAAACGGCGCCGCCAGCTCAAGGATGCGAGTGGTCCGGCTGATGCCAGGCGATGTAGGTGCTCGCCGTCCGGCGTCTCAACCCGGCGAAAACGCACGAAGGCGTGCATCTTGTGCAGGTCGCGGCGCACCTGCTGCTCGAGGCGGCGGAACTCCGCGACATCGTTGTCCACCTCGATCTCGAGCAGGTCGCGCTCGCGCTGCAGACGCCACAGAGAGGCGGTAGAGCAGGTTCCACCGCGCCGGATCGCGATGGCAGGCGACCACCTCGGCGCGCTTCAGAAAGACTGCCGGCACACGCGGACGCAGCACCCGGTGGTCGCAGCAGCCGCATCCTGCAGAGAACAAGCGCGCAGCGCCACCTGAATCGGTCATCGAGCAGTCGACCTGCTCCGGCGCGACGCCTTCTTCCAACAAGCGCGCGGGCCGCGTCTCGCCACGCGGCAAAGGAGGGCGCGATCGGATCTCGTGTGTCGCGAACAGGCCGGCGCTCATAACTCTCCGGTCACAGCTGTCCGCGCAGCGAAGAGGTCGAGCTGCAAGGCCGGTGCAGGCTCCGGCAGTGCGACCACCAGGCTCTGCGTCGCAGCTTCGAGCGCAGGCGCGTGATCTGTCGGCAATGCACGAAACGCGCCGCAGGCTTGATCCGCACATGCAGCTTGCGCAGATCTTCCAGCGCAGGCGGTGGTAGCGCCGCATGCTCAGGATGCGCTCGACGTTGCGGTAGCCGATGCCGGGCACGCGCAGCAGCGCTTCGCGCGGCGCGGCGTTCACGTCGACGGGAAAGAACTCGGGATGCGCCTCGGCCCAGGTCATCTTCGGGATCCTGGTCAGCCGCAGGTTCGGCTTCGCTTCGGACGTCAGCTCCGTTGCGTCGAAGCCGTAGATAGCGCATCAGCCAGTCCGCCTGGTACAGCCGGTGCTCGCGCACCAGCGGCGGGGCGCTCTGCGGCAGGCGCGCGTCAGCCTGCTGGGTACGGGGAGAAGCCGGTGTAGTAGATGCGCCGCAGCTTGTAGTTCGATAGAGATGCCTCGCCGTGCCCGATGAATGTCGCGGTCGCTCGAGGCCGTCGCGCCCACCACCATCTGCGTGGTCTGGCCGGCGGGGGCAAACTTCGGAGCCGAGCGCATGCTGCTTGCGCTCCTCGTCCGCCTCGTCCTTGTGCTCGCGAATCTGCCCCATCGTGCCCTCGATGACGGCGACCTTCTTTTCCGGCGCGAGCTGCACGAGGTCGCTGCTGCGTCGGCAGCTCGATGTTCGCGCTCAGCCGGTCGGCCCACGTGCCCGGCCTCGCTCGACCAGCCGGTCGTCGCAGCCCGGGAATCGTCTTCAAGTGGATGTAGCCGCCGAAGTGATGCTCCTCGCGCAGCGTCTTCGCGACTGCGATCAGCTGCTCCATGGTGTAGTCCGGCGACTGGATGATGCCCGACGACAGGAACAGCCCTTCGATGTAGTTGCGCTTGTAGAAGTCCAGCGTGAGCTGTGACGACCTCATCCGGCGTGAAGCGCGCCCGGCGAATGTCGCTCGAGACGCGGTTCACGCAGAAGACGCAGTCGTAGGTGCAGAAGTTGGTGAGCAGAATCTTCAGCAGGGAAACGCAGCGGCCGTCCGGCGTGTAGCTGTGGCAGATGCCCGTGCCGTCGGAGTGGCCGACGCCCTTGCCGTTGCCGTCGCGCTTGGCCCCGCTGCTGGCGCACGAGGCGTCGTACTTGGCCGCGTCGGCGAGGATCTCGAAGCTTCTGCTGGATGTTCACTTCCGACCCTCAAGACTTACCGACGCACCTTCATTATATAGCGAACAAATAGCGAATAGTACGGACTGCTGTCAGAATATGATCTCTCGCATAGGACTCCGGCACGGGCCGCGTGCGATGCCCCTGAACCCTGCTAAACTACACACTCCGGTCACGAAATCAATCGCTCCCGCGTGTGAGCGCTCCGGCAATCGCAAATCCCAGCTCAACACCACTTCAAGGAGACTTGCCATGCCCGACTACACCCTCAACGGAAATCACGCCAACGACAAATCCTTCGCTTCCTCCGGGCTCCGCCTCAAGACCGGCCTTGCCGAGATGCTCAAAGGCGGCGTCATCATGGACGTCATGGACGTCGACCAGGCCATCATCGCCGAGCAGGCCGGCGCAGTAGCTGTCATGGCGCTCGAGCGTGTTCCCGCCATGATCCGCGCACAGGGCGGCGTCGCCCGCATGTCGCACCCGGGCATGATCAAGGCCATCCAGAAGGCTGTCTCGATCCCGGTCATGGCGAAGGTCCGCATCGGCCACTTCGTCGAGGCGCAGGTCCTCGAACATCTCGCGGTCGACTTCATCGACGAGTCCGAGGTGCTGACGCCGGCCGATGAACTCCACCACATCGACAAGCACGCGTTCAAGACGCCGTTCGTCTGCGGCGCAAAGGACCTGGGCGAGGCTCTGCGGCGCATCGCCGAAGGCGCAGCCATGATCCGCACCAAGGGCGAGCCCGGCACCGGCGACGTGATCCACGCCGTCAAGCACATGCGCCAGATCACATCGCGAGATGAAGGCTCTCACCGTGCTCGACGAGCAGGAGCTTTACGCTGCGGCGAAGAATCTGCGCGCGCCATACGAGCTCGTCGCGATGGTCGCGAAAACCGGCGAGCTGCCGGTGCCGAACTTCTCGGCCGGCGGCATCGCCACGCCGGCCGACGCGGCGCTGATGATGCAGCTAGGCGCGGAGACGGTCTTTGTCGGCTCCGGCATCTTCATGAAGGAAGGCAACATCCGCCTCGAAGTGGGGCGCTACAACGAGGAAGACGCGAAGCTCTTCGGGGCCAAGGCCGGCGACTTCGTCAATCCGGAAGAGCGCGCCGAAGCCGAGTCCCGCGCCAAGGCCATCGTTCGCGCCGCAACCCACTTCGACAACCCGGCGATCATGGCCGAGGCCAGCGAAGAGTGCCTCGGCGCGATGAAGGGTCTTGCCGTGCGGCATGATCGAAGAGGCCGACATGATGCAGAACCGCGGCTGGTAATTCCACACAGGTCCCTCCCGATGTCATTGCCGTCGCTCGCTCCGTCATTCTGGCGTGCATTGTCCCCGGGTAGCACCGTCATTCTGGCGAAGCCAGAATCTCAGTAGTCGCCTTGCCCGCCCAACAGACAACGAGAGCGGGATCAGGAACATCCTGATCCCGCTCTCGTTGCTTTCTGTATTCCGCTTACCGCAGCGTTCCGCCTACGAAGCTGTTGCCGCCCTTGCCGCGGGGATCGCGGACCACGAAGACGACGTCGTCGCCCGATCTTGAGTCCGCGAGACGATGGCGCGATAGCTGGCTTCGTCCGTGACCGGCTTGCGGTTGATCTCGATGATCACGGCGCCCTTGCCGCAGGCCGATCTCGTCGGCGAAGGAGCCGGCGTCGACGCTGGTGACCGTGACGCCGCCCTTGATGCCGAGCTTGGAGCGAGCGCCGGCGGAATCGGCCTGCACGGTGATGCCGAGCTTGGTCTGGCCGGCGTCGACTCCTGGGGCGGCGGGTTCGTCGTCGGTGTCGCGCCGGCGACGTCGGCATACATCTTGGCGCGGTCGCCGATGGTGACGGTGGCGGTGTTCTGCTTGCCGTCGCGCAGGTAGCCGATCTTGACCGCTGATGCCGACCTTGCGGGCGGAGATGTCGGCGACCAGGTCGTCGCCGTCCTTGATCTGGCGTCCGTCGATCGAGACGATGACGTCGCCCGGCTTGATGCCGGCCTTGGCCGCGCCGCCGTTCGGCGTGACACCGAGCTGACGATCACGCCGCCGTTCGCGAAGCCGTACATCCGGCTCACCGCCGAGGACGGCGCAGCCTGGAAGCTGATGCCGATGGAGCCGCGGACCACCTTGTGCTCCGGCCCGATCAGCATGTTGTAGACGTTGGCGATCGATGTTCGACGGCATCGCGAAACCGACGCCCTGCGAACCCATGGACTGCGTGTAGATGGCGGTGTTCATGCCGATGACCTGCGCCGGCCATATCGACCAGCGGGCCGCCGGAGTTGCCGGGGTTGATGGCGGCGTCGGTCTGGATGAACTTCTGGAACTGGCTTGGCGCGACGCCGTCTGCGGATCGGCGGTCGTCGATCGAGCGGTTCTTCGCGGAGACGATGCCGGCCGAGACCGTCTGCGACAGGCCGAACGGGCTGCCGATCGCCAGCACCCAGTCGCCGACCTGCGCGCCGTCGGAGTTGCCGAGCTTGACCGTCGGCAGCGGCGTCTTGCGCGTCGATCTTGATGACGGCGATGTCGGTCTCCGTGTCGACGCCGATCACCGTGGCCGGACGGCCCTGGATCGGCGGCCGTCGTCGGGGTCGCGTCGACGAGCTTCACGTAGATCTTGTCGGCCTTGTCGACGACGTGGTTGTTGGTGATGATGTAGCCGCGCGGATCGACGATGAAGCCGGAGCCCAGCGCCTGGCGCTCGCGCCGCCCTCGCGTCGTCGTCGCCGTCACCGCCTCCGCCCTGGCCGCCGAAGAAGCGGTTGAAGAAGTCCTGCATGTCGCCCTGGCTGCTGTCCATCGCCGCCGTCGGGATCGGAGTTCCGCGCGGGCTGCGCCTGCGGCGTCTGCGGCGTGATGGCGGCCTGCTTGGGCAGGACTCGGTGTTGATGTTCACCACCGCCGGGCCAACCTGCTTCGCGATCTTGGAGAAGCCATTCGAGAGCGTCACGGGGCTCGGGAATCACCAGCGGGCGCGCGTCGGAGGAGTCGACGTGCTGCTGCTCCTTGCCGCTGACATGTGCGGTCAGCACCGAGCCGGCCAGGATGCCGGCGGACAGCGTGGCGAGCAGCGTGAAGGTGGTGGCGAGACGGTGGTTGCGGATGCGTTCGATGAAGCTCGTCTGTAGGCGTTTCCATGAGCGGATGAGACCTCGTAAGTCGGTTCGTTCTGTCGTGCGCGGACCCTGATTGGCGAACACACAGTATAGATGCGTTGTCGTGCTGATCCGGCGCAGGACAACTATGCGTGAATTAGACGCGGGAAGCTGCGCCAACGTCAACTAATCAATTAGGCGCCCAGATCCTGTATTTCTCAGTGTTGCCTGACGCTTCACCTCGCGTCAGCGAGGTTCACGGCGTACTAGGCGGGTATCTCGGTGCGGTTCGCCGCCGGCAGCAGTTCCGTTAGCAGCGATCCCGCCAGGATCAGGCCCGCGCCGGCGAGTGCGCGACGGTCGAGCCGCTCACCCAGGAAGAGCAGCGAGTGAGCCAGGCAAAGACCGGCTCCAGCGTGAGCAGGACGACGGTGTGGGTGGGCGGAAGTACCTGCTGGGCCCAGCTCTGGATGGTGAAGGCGGCCGCCGTGGCAAGCAGGCTGGTGATCGGCGAGCGCAGCATCGAGCCGCGGCGTGAAATGCGCAGTGCGGGTGGCTCGAGCGGCAGGCTGAACAGCATGAACAGCGCGGCGAAGCCGATCTGCAGCGTGGCGAGGCGGCCGGCGTTCATCGTCTTTGAGGCACGGGCAAGAGTGAGCAGATGCGCGGCGAAGGCGAGCGCGCAGCCGAGCGTCAGCAGATCACCGGCGCCGATGGTGGAGAAAGAGTTGGCGAGCTGGGTGCCGGCTGGCGTGGTCAAGAGAAACGAGCCCGGCGAAGGCCAGCAGCGCGCCAGCGGCGGCGCTCCAGCCCGGACGGCGGCTGTCTGCCGGGCGAAACGCCGCGGACCAGCGCAGAGCCGGAACAAAGACGACCACGAGCCCCGTGATGAAAGCGGACTTCGCGGCGGTGGTGCGCGCGAGGCCGAGGGTCTGAAACTGGTAGCCGCGGCCGAGGAAGATGCCGGCGAGAGCCCGCGAACGCCATTGCTCCGCGGGTGATTACGCGGAGGTTGCGGCGGTTGACGGCCGAGAGCGCTAACGTCGCCAGCGCCATGCGCAGGAGGTTGAAGAGCAGGGGCGAGGCGTCCGCCAGCGCCGCCTTGACCAGCGTGAAGGTGCTGCCCCAGACGAGGACACGGCCGAGCAGCAGGAGATGGGCGAGCGTGCGTTTCGGCTGCACGTGCGGCTTCAGTTCGGGGCGGTGTAGACCGTCTGGTTGCCAACGACGGTGCGCAGAACCTTGTATGCAGGAGTTCCTCCGGGGTGGCCTTGATGAGGTCGCGGTCGAGGACGACGAAGTCGGCGAGGAAGCCGGCTTCGAGGCGGCCTTTCGTCTTCTCGCGGAACTCCGCGAAGGCCGAGGCCTGCGTGTAGGCGTAGAGCGCTTCGGCGATGGTGAGCTTTTCCTGCGGCTGGAAGGTCTGCGTGCCGGCTTCGTTCTTGCGGGTGACGGCGGAGTAGAGGCCGCGGAAGGGGTTGATGGATTCGACGGGGTAGTCGGTGCCGAAGGCGAGCGTGACGCCGTGGTCGAGCATGGAGCGCCAGGCATAGGCGTACTTCGCGCGCTCGGGGCCGAGGCGGTCGCCGGCCCAGGCCATGTCGGTGAGCAGGTGCGACGGGCTGCATGGAGGCGATGACGCCGAGTTTGGCGAAGCGGTCGAAGTCGGCGGGGAGCAGGACCTGGGCGTGCTCGATGCGGAAGCGAAGCGCGGGCGCTGCTGGATGCAGCTCGCGAGTAACGATCGTTGCTGTCCGGATCGTTCAGCGGCGCGGCGGCGTTGGCGGGCGACGCGATCTGCTCGGCGACTTCGAAGGCGTTCGAGCGCCATGTGGTTGGCGCGGTCGCCGATGGCGTGGAAGCCGAGCTGGAAGCCGGCGGCGGCGCGTTCGGCGGCCATCTGGTTCAGCTTGTCCTGCTCGTAGCGCGGGAGGCCGGAGTTGGTGGGATCGTCGGCTGTAGGGTGCGTTCAGAGCCGCGGTGCGCGAGCCCAGCGAGCCATCCATGAAGCCCTTGAGCATGGCGTGATGTGCAGCATCGGATCGTCGCAGGGTCGTGCTGGCCGCGGCGCTGCTTCGAGGGTGGCGATGGGCTGGTTGAAGTCGAGCCACTCGGAGACGCGGACGGTGGAGGCTGGCCGTCGCGCTCCATCGCCTCGAGCGCGAGGAAGTCCTCCCAGTCGGAGTAGTCCTGCACGGAGGTGACGCCGTGGGCAAGGGCGTCCGCGATGGCGACATTGCAGGGCGTTGCGGCGAATCTCCGGGTCGGGCGGCGGAATTTGCGGCAGGATCGAGCGACGGCGCGGGCTTCGCGGACGATGCCCGTGGGCTCGCCCGTTGCGTCGAGGTCGATCTTGCCGCCGGTCGGGCGCAGGGTGGCGCCGGTGATGCCGGCAAGGCGGCAGCGCGGCAGTGTTGGCGACGGCGATGTGGCCGTCGGTGCGGTAGAGGAACGCCGGGTGGCCGCCGGTGACGGCGTCGAGATCCTGCCGTGTCGGGAGAGTCTTGGACGCCCACTTGGTGTGGTCCCAGCCGCCGCCCAGGATCCACTGGCCAGGCGCTGCTTTCGCGGCGTACGTCCTGATGCGGTCCAGCATCTCGGCCAGCGACGCGGTGCCGTCGAGATCGACCGTGAGGCGCTGCTGGCCGGCGACGCGCCATGTGGGTGTGGGCGTCGTTGAAGCCCGGCATGACGAAGGCGCCGTGGAGGTCGACGACCTCCGTGTGCGGCCCGCGCATGGCAAGCATGGTCGGCATCCCGGCCCACGGCGACGATAGTCGAGTTTGTGACGGCCATCGCCGTGACGCGCGGCGGAACGGACGAGGTGTCGTCCGGCTGGAGGTGCGCTCCGGTGAGAATGTCGCCGTGAATATAGATGGTATTCGGGGCTGGTGTCCTGCGCCGCGGCAAAGCCGGCAGCGAGAACACAGGCAAGAGCAGACATGCGCAGGAGGGTCATCGTCTCCAGCATACGGCAGGAGGGTTCTCCAGCGAGACGGCGGCCGCGCGTTTCAGGTCGCCGCTACAGCGATGCATCCGTGCAGGTCTGCGCGAGGTCGAGCAGAGTGAGCAGGATGCGGCGGAGCGCAACCTCGCGCCCGGTCGGGTCGTACCATTCGCCCAGCGTGTGGATGCCGCCTCCGGTGCCTCCCGCAGCCAGGGCCGCTGCGGGAATCCCAAGCGAGAGCGGCAGGTTGGCGTCGGTGGAGCCGAGGCGGAGTTCGGTGCGTAGACCCAGGTGTCGGTCGACGGCGCGCAAGGTGTCCAACAGGGGGGAGTCGTCGGGCAGCGCGGCAGCGGGGCGGTCGCCGATGGCTTCCAGGCTGAAGGTCGCAGGCGGCGCGACCAGCGAAGCGAAGACGCGCGTCGATCTCGCGTGCGGCGTGGTCGCGCGAGCGCAGTCGGGTGCGGTCGAGCGCAGGTCCAACAGAGCCGTGGCCGATTCCGGGATGGAGTTGATCGACGTCCCGCCGGAGATGTGCCCGGGGCCAAGCGTCGTCTGTCGCGGTCCGTCCACCGCTGCCAGGGAGGGAAGCGCGGCCAAGGCGGCCAGGCCGCGGCCCAGCAGCACGATGGGGTTAGGCGTGCCGGCATCCGTCCAGGAATGGCCGCCGGGGCCGCGCACCGTTACGCGGAAGCGCCGGCTTCCCAGGGCACGGGTAACGGCTGCGGCGGTTCCGGCACCCTTCCAGCGGCAGCGCCGCGGCGAATTCGTCCGCGATACGTCGCCGCGGACGAACAAGTGCCGCATGCCGCGCAGGTCGCCTTCACCCTCCTCGCCCACGTTGGCAGCAAACAGGATAGGCACCGGCGGCCGAATGGCGGCATAACGCAGCGCGGCCGCCACACCCAGCAGGGCGGCCAGTCCGGCTCCGTTGTCGCAGGCGCCCGGCCCGAGGATCCGCGCACCCTCTTCTCGCGGCTCGCGTCGTCCGTGCCAACGGGGAATACGGTGTCCAGGTGCGCCGACAGCAGCACGACCGGCGCGCTCGTCGCGCATTTCCGTTGCCCGGCAGCAGGGCTACTGCATTGCCTTCTTCATCGAGGTGCGGGTTCTCCAGGCCGAGCGCCAGGAATCGGTCGCGGAACCATTGAGCCGCGCTCGGATTCGCCAAAGGGAGGCGCGGGGATCGCTAAGAACTCAAGCTGCCAGAGACGAAGCTGCGTCTGTTGCAGGTGCAGCCAGTGAAAAGCGCGATGGACGGGAAGCTGTGCGGCGAGACGCGTGATGCGATGCTGTGAGAGAGCCGTCTGCGCGGTCGTCATGTTGCCTTCTCGCCGGGGAACCCGGTTGCGACTGCGTCGTAGTCGGCCCGGAAGATGGCCGGGAGTTGCGGGTACTCGACCGAGACGAGAAACAGCCCCTGCGGCGGCGCCGTCACGCCTGCGGCCTGCCTGTCGCGCGCGGTCATTACCCGTGGAATCGAAGCCGGATCTCGCCTTCCGCTGGCCACTTCCACAAAGGTGCCCACCAGGTTGCGTACCATGTGGTGAAGAAAGCCGGATCCGGTGACGCGATACACCAGGAGATGGTCGCTCCCGGCACCATTCCGATCGAAAGATGGTCCGAATGTTGCTGGCTGCTTCATCCTTTGGGTTCAGACGGCGCGCTGCCTGGTCCGGGTCAGCGGCGGCGAAACTGGTGAAATCGTGCTCACCGACCACATGTCGTGCCGCTTCGGCGGCGCGCGCAAGCACGATAGGGGAAGGGCAGTCCCAGGCGTAGGGAGCAAGCGTGGGGGGAGCAGATGCGGTCGTGGTCGCTGCGATCAGCGGTCGAGGCGCGCCGAGGGGAAGATGCGGTACTCGTAAGTCTTTCGCAGGGCACCGTGGCGGGCGTGGAAGCCGGGTGGGACCTGCTTGCAGTCCAGAACCCGGATGGCCGGAGGCAGCATGCGATTGATGGCGCGCAGCAGATTCCGTGCAGGGATGCGGGTGCGTAGGGAAAAGCTGGCCACCTGCCCCAGGGCGTGTACCCCGGTATCCGTGCGTCCGGAGCCCGCGGAAGCACGGTCTCGCCGGTAATGGCGTGAATCGCCTGCGCCAAGGTGCCCTGCACGGTGCGCAAGCCAGGCTGGACCTGCCATCCGTGGAAGCCGGTGCCGTCGTAAGCCGAGTGTGAGTTTCCAGTGGGCCATGGGTTTCGTGCAAAGTATCACGCACGGCAGCGCGTCGGAGATTGATATAGTTGAGGTCTGACAACATGCTGGCCGGTGCAGGAACGCCGACAAGCGGGTACATGCTCCGTTGCGATTCGCCGGCTGAAGGTGTCGAACAGAGGCAACGTGCAGAGCGCTGGACGTTGGTAATTTTCGAGTCTGCGGCGGTATGGGGAACGTCTGACTGCATTTGTTCCGCTGCAGACAGTTTGGATTCGCGATAATGGTGATCGCAAGCAGAAGCTGGAGACGATACGTGAGATCGAGCGATTTAAAGGCCTGGAGCATAGCATCGACGTTGCTGCGCCTGAGCACGCAGGTTGGACCAGAGCGCACGCGCGCAAGCAGACCTGCGCCAGAAGCAGAGCCGCAACCCCAGCCGGCTCCGCCGCGCAGCCGGTCCAGAACGACACGACCGGCCAGCCGGGTCTGCCGCAGGCCCCGCAGCCCAAGCTGACCGAGCCGCTCTACCTGCGCGACACGCGCGACGGACTACACGCACGCTCAAGACGCTTCACTGCGCCAACCCGTTGCCTGCCCTACACGCCAACGGATTATCCGCTGCCGCGGCTCGACGAACACGCCACGCTGGACGACCTGCTGCGCGACGGCAAGATCTATCTGAGCCTTTCCGACGCCGTCACGCTGGCGCTCGAGAACAACTACGACATCGCCATCGCGCGCATCAATCTGGACATCGCCGATACCGACATCCTGCGCGACCAGGGCGGGCCAGCGCTTCCGCGGCGTCTCGACCGGCCTGGTCACCAACACGCTGGGCGGCACCACCACCACCATTACCGGCGGCGGCGGCCCGGGCGGAACAACCAGCGCGGCGGGCGGCGGCGGCACCGGAGCCTCGGGCCTGGTGTTGAGCACCAACGGCGGCGGCCCGCTGCCCGAAAGCTTCGACCCCGACCTCACCGGCGACGCTCGAGTACGAGCGCGCGACAACGCAGAGCGCCAGCGTCATCCAACCGACGGCCACGACCAACACCTTCACCGCGAACTTCGGCTACCAGCAGGGATTCGTGACCGGCACGCTGCTGAACGTCGGCTTCAACAACACGCGGCATCACGACGACCAGCAATTTCACCAGCTTCACCCCGCTCGACTACCACGACCCTGCGCGGCACAGCTGACGCAGCATCTCCTGCAGGGCTTCGGGCTCGAACCTGAACCGGCGCTTCATCGTGCAGGCGAAGAACAACCGCCGCATCACCGACTCGGCGTTTCGCCAGCAGGTGATCTACACCGTCACGCCAGGTGGAGAGCATCTACTGGGCGCTGGTCAGCGCCTACGAGGACGAGCAGGCCAAGGAACGCGCGCTCGCGCAGTCGACGCAGCTGACCGCCGACAACCGCAAGCAGCTGGAGATCGGCACCCTGGCTCCGCTCGATGTCGTCAACTCCGACTCCGCCGTGGCCACCGACAAGCAGGCGCTGATCTCCTCGAAATCCAACCTCGAGTATCAGCAGCTGCTGATGAAGCAGGCGATCGCGCGCAACCTGAACGACCCGCACTGGCGAATGCGCCGGTAGTCCCGACCGACCGCGTCGGCCTCGACCGTCTCCGGAAGAAGACATGCAGGTCGAGGACCTGGTCAAGGCAGGCCTACATCAACAATCCGCAGATCGAGCAGGCTGTGCTGAACATGAAGAACAACGAGATCACGATTCGCGGCGAAAAGAACGGCCTCCTGCCGGTCCTCGATGCGTTCGGCTTCTACTGGCAGCAGCGCATTGGGCGGAACTCCGAATCCCGAACTGCGACCAGTCTGGGCGGAACGTCGACCGGCACCACGGTGAACACTGTTCCGGGCGGCTACTGGCGGTGTTCTGCAGAACCTGCTGATCGCGAACAATCCTGACTACGGCGTCGGCGTGAATCTCAATATCCCGCTGCGCAACCGCGTCGCCCAGGCCGACCAGGCCCGCTCGCAGATGGAGTACCGGCAGACGCAGATGCGGCTGCAGCAGCTCTACACGCAGATCCGCATCCAGGTCATCAACGGGCTTTACGCGCTGACCAATGACCGCGCCAACGTGCAGGCGGCGCAGACCGCGCGCGACTTCAACGCGCAGTCCCTCGAAGCCGAGCAGAAGAAGTACGCGCTCGGCGCATCGACGACGGCCAACGTGCTGCAGCAGGAACGTAACCTGGCGACGGGAGAGAACAACCTGATCTCGGCGACGTGCCGCCTACGCCAAGGACCGCTCGGCGTTGCTGCAGATCCTCTCCAACACCCTGGAACGCTACGGCATTTCGCTGGTGGATGCCGCGACCGGCACAGTGACGACAGCACCCGTGATCCCGAACCTTACCAAGCCGCAGCCACCGGCCCCGCCCAAGCCCTTGACGGAGCGCTCCGTCCGCCTTTGCCCGCTGCCGCACGCAATAGACGAGCTGAAGCGTCGCCAAAACCAGTTGGCTCGGGCCCGCTCTGCCTACCTCCGTTCCGCCATGCACCAGCCGGTGCACTGGCGGGAGTGGGGGGCGGCGGCGTTCGAGCAGGCGCAGGCTGAGAGGACAAGCCGATCCTGCTGGACATAGGCGCCGTCTGGTGTCACTGGTGCCACGTCATGGATCGGGAGAGCTACGAAGACCCGCAGACGGCCGATCTGATCAACGAACTTTTTGTTGCCGTGAAGGTCGACCGCGACGAGCGGCCAGATGTCGATGCGCGCTACCAGGCAGCCGTGGCGGCGATCAGCGGACAGGGCGGCTGGCCGCTCACCGCTTTCCTCACGCCTGACGGCAGGCCCTACTTCGGCGGAACGTATTTCCCGCCGGTCGATCGGTCATGGCCGGCCCAGCTTTCGGCGCGTCCTGCTCACCATGGCCGAGGCTTTCCAGAAACGCCGCGATGAAGTTCAGGAGATCGGCCGGCAGCGTGATGGCCGCGATCGAGCACAACGAGAGCTTCGATGGCAGCGCGCCTGATCCAGGCGAAGAGCTCGTCGGCCAGCATTTTGGCGGCAGCATTGCAGCAGTTTGATCCCGCTAAACGGCGGCTTCGGATCGCAGCCTAAATTTCCGCACTCTGCTGCGCTCGACCTGCTTCTTGACGAAGCGGAGTCGCGGGTGACATCCGTGCCCGCGCGTCACGCCGCAACGTTCACGCTATGCAGAAGATGGCTTCCGGTGGTGTCTATGACCATCTCGCCGGCGGATTCCACCGCTATTCGGTCGACGAGCGTTGGGTCGTTCCGCACTTCGAAAAGATGGCCTACGACAACTGCGAGCTGCTGAAGAACTACGTTCACGCCTTCCAGACCTGTCGGGTGATCCCGAGTTCGCCCGCGTCGCGCGTGACACCGTTGCGCTGGATGGACGAATGGCTCAGCTGACCGGGAGCGCGGCGGCTTCTACGCCTCGCAGGATGCGGACTTTTCGCTCGACGATGACGGCGACTACTTCACGTGGACGCGCGCGGAAGCGGCAGCCGTCCTGACGCCACCCGAGATGGTGCTGGCCGAACCATACTTCGATATTGGCCCCGTCGGCGACATGCACCACAACTTCGAGAAGAATGTGTTGCATATCGAGCGGCCCCTCCCCACTGTAGCGTCCGGGATGGGGGCATCGCTGGGAGAAGCCGAGAGTCTGCTCGCGAGTGCGAAGAGCAAGCTTTATGCGGCCCGGCGACTGCGTCCTACACCATCTGTAGATCGGACGCTGTATACGAACTGGAACGCCATGATGGTGTCGGCCCTGATTGCGGCGGGCCGGGTGCTAGGCGATGCCGGAGCCAGTGAGCTTGCCCTGAAGAGCCTTGACCGTCTGCTCTCGGCGGATCCCTTCGGTCATGTGATTGCCTATGCGGACAGCGAGCCGCCGAGGACGCCAGTTCCCGGAGTGTTGGAGGATTTTGTGTTTGCCGGGCATGCCGCGCTCGACGCCTGGGAGGCAACAGGCGAGATGCGTTACTTCACCGCAGCCCAGCACCTTGCTGAAGAGGCGATTGCCAGGTTCTATGACGAGGATAGCGGCGGATTTTTCGATACCGAACGCCTTGCTGCCGGGGAAGCGAGGCTTGGCGCGCTGCAGGCACGCCGCAAACCTCTGCAGGATGCACCCTCGCCGGGCGGGAATCCGGTCGCAGCCGCGTTGTTGCTGCGAGTTGCCGACCTGACCGGAGACGATGGCCTCCGTGCAAAGGCCAAGGCAACGCTGGAGTGCTTCGCCGGAGTGGTGGAGCACTTCGGCCTGCATTGCGCCAGCTATGCTCTTGCGCTGCGCCGGATGGTAACGCCGCTGCTGCAGGTGGTTGTTGTCGGCGCCGACGCGGCGGCCGACGCGCTCGAATCCGCGGCGCTCAAGGGATTCCGAGTGAACAAGAGCGTGCTCCGGCTGCGGAGCATCGGACCGCTGCCGCCGCTGCTCGCCGAAACGATTCCGCACCTGCCGACGCAGCCCGGAAGCTTCGCGGTGGTGTGCCAGGGATTTACCTGCCAAGCGCCAGTCGACAATGTTCGCTTCCTGACAGAAGCCTTGTCGAATCGAGAGCTCTCTACGCCGAAGTCAGGGGCTGCTGCGCAGGCGGAGCCGTAGGGTCGGCAGCTTTCGGCTGCTGAAGAAGCAACATGTTCGCCGGATCGATGCCAAGCGGAATGCGTTCGCGTTTGAAGATGTCGACGATTCGGCTGCGAAAAGCGCGTAACACATCGTCTTTCTTGTCGATGCGCACCTTGGCGCTGACCGTGTAAGTGAGCGCGCGGCCATTGATCCCATCGACGCCGGTTACGCCCGGATCGCTGATGTAAGCATCTTTGAAGGCTCCGTCGTCCCGGACCGCATGGGCGATCTCCCGGAGCAGGCCGAGGACACGATCGGGGTCGGCGCTCGCGTCGATCGAGACGGCCAGGGATGCCACCGCGAAGTCCCGAGACAGGTTCGAAACAGTGGCGACCTGCGAATTTGGAATGATGTACAGCGTGCCGTCGCCGTCGCGAAGCCGGGTCAATCGCAGCGTCAGATCTTCCACCGTGCCCGTGAGTGAGGCGATCTTCACCGTTTCGCCGACGTTGTACTGGTCTTCGACGAAGATGAAGATGCCGTTGATGATGTCTTTACAGAGTGATTGCGCGCCCAGCCCGATGCCGACGCCAAGGATGCCAGCCGATGCCAGCAGGGGCGCCGGGTTGTAGTTGAAGAGCTTCAGAATTTCGAGAAACGCGGTGAACCCGATGGCGCTGTAAGCGGTTCCGCGGATCAGCGTGGCCATGGTGCGCAACTGGGCTCCGCGCGAAAGCGGATGACTCGTCACGGCAATCTTGTCCATGCGGCCAACCAGGAAGTGGACGATGCGCTGCAGCAGGAACAGGATGAACAGCATGATCGCGACCTTGGGCAGCCGGTCGCGAACCATGATGACGATATCGTTGTGCCAGTCGCGCTCGATCTGCCGCAGGATTGGTTCTTCCACGCCCGTGACGGGGTTGGGAACGACGGACAGGGCCAAAGCCTTCAACGTATTCAGGATGGTAATCTCCTCGAGAACAGCCGGATTTGTTTATCGGACGTTGCAAACGCCCATGCGGTTAGCTGAGAATGAACCGCAGGAACGGTGCCAGAACAGGCGTCACCGGGGAGGCGCGCGATGAGTTGGATCCATAGAGACGACCCAGCGGAAACAAGTGCTACAAGAAGGATATCGCGGAGCGCGCTGATCGGTGGGTTCATCCTGTGTCTGGCGACGGGTGTCGCCGCGACACAAAAAGGGAATCCGACCATGCCTCCCCTCTCTCCATCAGACCAGATGAAGATGCAGGATGGTAGTCCACCCAAGGACAAGAACGACGACCCTTTCTTGCGCTCAAGCGCCGAAAAGCAGGCGAAACTGCGCAATGAAGAGCGGCAGAAGCGCCTGGTCTCGGATTCCGACAAGCTGTTGGCTCTTGCAACGCAACTGCACGATGACGTCTCGAAGACAAACAAGGACATCTTGTCGGTTGAGGTGGTAAGGCGGGCTGAGGAGATTGAGAAACTTGCCCGCAGCGTAAAAGAGCGGATGAAGAATTGACGCGGGCGAAGAACGAGCAGTAAGGCTACCGCTGGTTGGTGGCGCCGACATGCTGATCATGCGGTGCTGGCGTAAGCAGGCCAGCGACACCGAGCAGCGGAACCGGCAGTCCCGGAATCTGGATGGCGGAAGATCTCAAGGCTGCGCCGAGCTGGGCCGCACTCCAGCCCGGGTTGCTGCCGAGAAGCAGCGCAGCGGCTCCTGCGGCAAGCGGCGCCGAGGCGCTGGTGCCCATAGCCTGCACATAACTGGCATGCCCAAGATTGAAGCAGCCGAAAGACTGGCCCGGCGTGGAGGGAAGGCCGGAGATCGTGCCCGCCAGGCCGTCGCTGCAGGCTCCCCAGATCCAGCCCGAGGTCTGCGTAGGATCTGGGTCCGACCCCGCCGGATAGCTGCCGCCTGGAGCAGCGAGTGCGTTTAGCGGTGCGCCAAAGTTTGAGTAGTAGGGAAGGGTCATCGGCCCGGGCACGCACGCCGCTTCCTTTGCAAGGTTCTCCGCGCAGGCTGGGTTGGTAGATGCGACGACTGCCAGCACATCGCGCGCCATGGCCGGGAGTTCCACATACTGCTGGTTGGCGAAGTTGAAGCCATCGTTGCCGGCAGCCGCAATCAGAAGCACGCCTGCATTGGCGGCAGCATGCGTGGCGCGATCGAAGAGCGTCTTCAGGCCGGCGCCTTCGCCGGTCGTAATGTCCACCAGCGTACCCAGCGACATGGAGATGATGTTGGCTCCGTTCGCCGTCGCGTCGTCGATGCCGGCGAGCACCCAGCTCATCAATCCTGAGGCCTGGCCGGAATCGCAATCCCCCGCAGCCGAAGGCAGTCTTTCCAGAACCTTGATATTCAGTAAGGTCGCTGCCGGGGCCACGCCCACCACCGAACCTGTGCCGGGACCGAGCGCACCCGCTGCCAGCGAAGCAGACCACGTGCCATGTCCCTGCTGGTCGGCGGGAGAGCCGTCATCGCAGGCGCTTGGGAGGCCAGTGGCTGCGCTTTGGTCGATTTCGGAGAGATTGAGTTGGAGATTGGGGGCGATGTCCGGGTGCGACGCATCCACGCCCGAGTCGAGAATGGCAATGCGGACACCTGCGCCCCGGCTGATGGACCAGGGCCCGCGGCCTCCCGCAACTCCGAAACCGCCGACCTGGCGCACCGCCCAGCCTTGCGGCGAGTTGTACAGGGAGTCGGCAGTATTGGAAGCCGAGGCCGCGCGCACACTGATGGCATGCGCGGAGACGATGCGATCCTGCACCGCAAACTCAACCGAAGGGTCCTGCAGGAGCGCAGTCCTGATCGCCGCGTTGGAACCCGAGGCCTGGACCACGGCCATGCCCAGATGGGAGTGGGAGCGCACGACACGTGCCCCGGCGTGAACGGCACGATCTGCGGCATCGGCAGGCAGCACACCATCCCGATAAACCACCAGGAAGCGGCCAGGAATCACGCGGCCGACCGGCGATTGTGCGACGGCGGGGACCAGGGCGAGCAGGACAGTGAGGCAGACGGACAAGAGACGACAGGGCATCGGGTGACCTCGCAGAGTGCATGACACAGCGATGGAAACGCTGCTGATGCATGCATCGGCGTGCCTGCGCGGCGGTGCGAGCATGTCGCCCGCGGCGGTCCGGTACAAATGTCAGGTAACTCTGGTGCGCTCTTGCCGCGCAAAGTTGCAGACGAAGCCGCGACCATGAATACCCCGTTCGTGCAGGCGATTCGCTCGCGGCTGTTTTCTGCTAGCTGAAGAGAAATTCTTTTGTGCGAGATCCTTGACGATATCGCGCAAGTTTGGCTGCTTTCTCGAATTCGAATTTCTTCGCTGCTTCCCGCATATCGCTTTCGAGATTCGCAATATATCCATCTAGTTCCGCTTGGGAGCTAAACTCGGGCAGCGTTGCATCCTGCTCCGTCAGATCCGCGTAGTCCGCCTTGAGAATCCGTTGCAAGCGCCCAGTCGTCGAGGCCACGTATGACGCTCTGCGGGGTAATTCCATGCTCCTCGTTGTACGCAACTTGCTTCTCCCGGCGCCGGTCTGTCTCATCGATGGCGCGTCGCATGGAATCCGTCATTTTGTCGGCGTATAGGATGGCGCGACCTTCGATGTGGCGCGCAGCGCGACCGATCGTCTGGATGAGGGAACCCTGGGAGCGCAGAAATCCTTCCTTGTCGGCATCGAGAATCGCAACCAGGGACACTTCCGGGAGATCTAGGCCCTCGCGCAGCAGATTGATACCGATGAGGACGTCATATTCGCCCTTACGCAGGTCGCGCAGCAGACGTGATACGCTCCAGCGTCTCGATCTCAGAGTGCATGTAACGGCAACGAACACCCACCTCGGTGTAGTAGTTCGCGAGATCCTCCGCCATGCGCTTCGTGAGTGTGGTGACGAGCACGCGTTGGTTTCTTTACCGCACGATCTCGAATCTCGGCCAGTAAGTTGTCGATCTGACCTTTGATTGGCCGGATTTCCACCTGCGGATCGACCAGGCCGGTCGGGCGAATGATCTGCTCGACTACTACCCCGGCAGACTTGGTGAGTTCGAACGGCCCGGGCGTCGCGGAAACATAGATTGTTTGACCGACGCGAGTCTTCGAACTCCTCAAATCGCAGCGGCCGATTGTCCATGGCGCTGAGGGAAGGCGGAAGCCGTAATCCACGAGATTTTGCTTGCGGGAACGGTCACCGTGCCACATTCCGTGCAGCTGCGGCACTGTGACGTGCGATTCGTCGATGAAGACAGAAAGTCTCGGGGGAAGTAGTCAAGCAGTGTCGGAGGCGGCTCGCCGGGAAGCCGTCCCGAGAAGTGCCGGGAGTAATTCTCGATCCCGTGGCAAAAACCGACCGACTTGATCATCTCCAGATCGAAACGGGTGCGCTGATGAATACGTTGCGACTCGACCAGCCGTCCTTCTTTTCCGAGTTGCGCTTCCCACCCTCCATCTCAGCCAGGATGCCATTGATCGCGGTGCTTCTTGCGTTCCGGGAGAACGACGTAGTGGACTTTTGGGATAAATGGGCAGGCGAGAGTACTTCTGTTTAACTGTGCCAAATAGCGGATCGATCTGCGAAAGTGAATCGATCTCGTCGCCGAATAGTTCGATGCGGAAAGCGTTTTCATCATAGGTTGGATAGACCTCGATTACGTCGCCGCGCACACGGAACGTCCCACGGCGGAAATCGACGTCGTTGCGTTCATAAAGAATTTCGACCAGGCGACGGGTGATGTCTTCCCGCTCGATCTTCTGTCCTTTTTCCAGCAGGAGCAGCATCCCGTAATAGGCCTCCGGCGACCCCAGCCCGTAGATGCAGGAGACCGAACTGACGATGATCGAGTCGCGCCGCTCAAACAGAGAGCGCGTCGCCGAGAGCCGAAGCTTGTCGAGTTCGTCGTTGATCGTGGATTCCTTCTCGATGTAAAGATCGCCGGAAGGAATGTACGCCTCCGGCTGATAGTAGTCGTAGTAGGAGACGAAGTACTCCACGGCGTTGTTGGGGAAGAACTGCTTGAACTCATGGTAAAGCTGCGCTGCAAGCGTCTTGTTGTGCGCCAGAATGAGCGCGGGACGGTTGAGCTCTGCGATCATCTTCGCCATCGTGAACGTCTTGCCGGAGCCGGTGACGCCGAGCAGCACCTGATCCTTTTCGCCGGCTGAAGTCCGGAAACGAGTTCGGCGATCGCACGGGGCTGGTCACCCTGGGGTTTGTATTCAGAAATGAGCTGAAAGTCCATCCTTGTAGGATATCTGGTCTGCGCTCCGGAAAAATGTTTTCTGCGTTGTAACCGTCCTCCGAGCGGGCGTCGTCTCTAGGTTGCGGAAGTCAGGCAAATGTCTGACGCTCAACAAGATACATAGAGCGGGAGAAGCAGATACCCGCGGAGGCACGTATGAAAATCGTAAGTAAGGGAGTGCCCGCTTTCGCGGCGGTGGCCAGTCTGTTTCTGGCCGGATGCAGCAGCAACACCAACCCAGTAAGCTCAACCATCAATGCAAATGCAGCCACAACGCTGACGCAGACGATCATCACCGATGCACCCGCCGACCAGGTCCTGTCGCTGACGTTAACCGTCAGCAATGTGGTCCTTACCGATAAGGCCGGCGCGACAGTGACCGTGCTGTCTTCCCCTGTCACTCTGGACGTCTCGCACCTCGACGCCATGTGGGAGCCTCTGCCCTCCGCGCTCAACATCCCACAGGACACCTATGTCTCGGCCACGTTCACGGTTGCAAACCCGATCGTCACCTATGTGGATCCAACCTCCGGCAAGGCGGTTACGGTGAATGCCACCTTGGCGAGTGCCACTGACACCGTCACCTTCAATTCGCCTGTCGTGATTTCCGCGACTTCGACGCCACTCTGCATCGATCTGCTGGTGGCGCAATCCGTCGCGTTCTCCGGCTCGACTGTCACGGTCACTCCGACGTTCAACGTGACGCAGATTCCGGTAGGGCCACAGCCCAACAATCCTGGAAACGGCCGATTCAACGACATCAAGGGCGCAGTCGCTTCGGTGAGCGGAACCACCCTGAACCTGACGCTACCCAATGGACAATCGACGGCCGTGGCGACAAACAGCAGCACGCTGTTGCAGGGCTTTACCGCGCTTTCTTCCTTGACGAGCGGCGAACTGGTGGACGTTGACGTCGCACAACAGACAAACGGAACCCTGGCTCGCAGTCCGCATTCACGTCATCTCCGCCACGGCGAAGACGATGTACGTTGGACCGGTTACCGCAGTCACGGGCAGTCCCACGACCAGCTTCACGCAACTCGTGCGCCAGCCGCTCGGACCGCAGGCCACCGCATCCGCGACGGGCACCAGCTACACCGTCAACCTGACCGGCTCCACCACATTCCAGATCGGCCCTCAATTCGGCACGCTTCCGGCGCTTCCGTTCACGCCGGCCTTCAGCGCGGCACTCTTGTTCCCCGGGCAGAATGTGGAGGTCGCGGCAGCGAGTGTGAGGGGACCACCATCACGGCCGAATCGGTGACTCTGGATCCACAGACCATCTCGGGCACGATCACAGCGCAGACGACAACGGGCGGGATCTCTGCCTACACCGTCACACTGCCTTCCGGCTCTGCCCTCGCCGCCCTCACGGGCCTCTCAACGGTGACCGTATACGTCGGAGCGGCTACCCAGACGCTGAACGCGATTGCACTGGCCGTGGGAAGCACCGTCCGTTTCAACGGTCTGCTGCTGAAAGACGGAGGGTCGCTGAAGATGGTTGCCGCCGTGAGTTGTGATCAGCCGGGCACGGCGCCTCCGCAGAAGCGGCAGTAGGGCACCGTACAGGCAACACGAAGCGAACACGCGAACGGAGCGGCCCCGCGGCTGCTCCGTTTGCCTTTGCCGTCCAGGTTCCCGCAATGATTTCTCGCTATAGTGGAGTGCTGGAGGGGTTGGAATGAGCGTAGAACTCTGGCTGATGCGGCACGGTGAGACGGCGTGGAGCCTGAGCGGAGCCCATACCAGCCGCAGCGACATTCCGCTGCACCGATCAGGGGAGGGCACGTGCCGCCGAGCTGCGCAATTACCTTGCGGGCACCTCGTTTGCAAAGGTGCTGGTGAGCCCCATGTCGCGCGCCCGCGAAACCTGTGAGATCGCCGGGCTGGGTGGACAGGCTGTGGTAGAAACCGGTCTGCTGGAATGGGATTATGGCGAAGCCGAAGGCAAGACGACGAAGGAGATGCGCGCCAGGCTCAATGATCCGGAGTGGGATGTTTGGAATCGCACACTCGAGGGAGGCGAAACGGTGGAACATGTGGGCGAACGCGCCGACGATGTGATTGCACGCGCGCTCGATGGCACCCCTTCCGGCGGACGCGTTGCTCTCTTCGCCCACGCGCATATTCTCCGCATCCTGGGCGCCCGCTGGATTGGCCTGGACGCTCGTGGTGGACAGCACTTCGGCCTGGGCACAGGATCTGTTAGCGTGCTCGGCTGGGAACGGGAGACGCGCATTATCAGTCACTGGAACCGCGGATTTTAGAGTTCCCGTGTACGCGCGTCGCGTTAGAGTCCAAGTGCCGAAGGCCACTCCGAGGCGCTGTCGACCGAGTTGTCCGGGGCTGCGGCCGCAAGCGACTGCGGTGACAGCCCAAAGGTGCAGCCTAGAGATCGCGCGCCTGCGCGCCGAGCCGTTTCCACGTCCACATGCGAATCGCCGATCATCACCGTATCGGCCGCGAGGATCGGTGTGCCCTTCAGTTTGGACGCGTCCTGGATGAGACGCAGCAGGCCCTCCGGATCGGGCTTCTTTGAAGCGAAGGAGTTCCCGCCGTAGTTTGCAAAGAAAAGCGGTCCAGCTTGAAGTGCGCGCAGATCGCCTGCGAAGGGCGTACCGGCTTATTGGTCAAAACGGCCATCGGGAGATCGGGATGGCGGGCCCGGATCGATATGAGCGCATCCTCCACACCTGGGTAGACATAGGTATAGTCCAGCTTGTGAACGTGGTAGTAGCGGATGAACCAGGCAAGTGCCTGCTCGACAAAAGGCTCATCGTGCGGATCGGGTTGCTCGGCGATCAGGTGCTCATGCGCGAGCGCTCGCCGAACTAGCGCAGCGGCCCCGTCTCCAATGTATGAGGCGACGGTTGGCTCCGCCAGGGTCGGCTTGCCGAAATGCGCCAGCATCGCGTTGACAGAATTCGTCAGATCGATACGCGAATCGATGAGTGTGCCATCAAGATCAAAGACGAGGAGGCGGGGAGGCATCCTGAACATCCTCTCATGCCTGATAGGTCCGTCCCGCTAGTCGATCTCGATGTCGCCCGACCCAGTGTGTGCCTCCAGGGCAGTTCCGCCGCCATTGAGCGGGGCCGACAGATGATGGTGTTGACTGGAATTGCCCGCGACGCGGATTGTTCCGGAGCCGGTCGACGCGTCAACGGAGACATGCGAGTCATGCGCAAGATGGGCGCGAATCGATCCCGAGCCCGACTGGAGATGGGAGGGCCCGACTCAGCGCCCCGTTGGCTTCAATGTTGCCCGACCCGGTGCGCGCCGTGAGCGCGCCTGAGAGACCATTGATATGGATCGACCCGGAGCCGGTCGTAGCCTTTACCTCCCCGGGAGCCGTCTGCTGCAGTTCAATGCTTCCCGACCCGGTGTGCAGATCTACTGGTCCGGCGATGCCGTGCGCCCGGATTGAGCCTGAACCGGTTTCCCCTTTGAGGTAACGGCCAACGTTGTCCACCTGTACGTCGCCTGAACCGGAGCGCAGGTTGAGGGCGACACCTGCAGGCGCGGAGATCTCGTAGTCGATGGTGATGTTGTTGTAGAGCCGGCGATCATCGTCGGGAACGTCGCCGATGTGGATTTCATTGCCGCGAACCGCGATCGGCGGATTTGCGGAGATGCGTCGGATGCGGTCTTCGATATCGCCGCCGGCGTTCCAGCCGGCGTGGACGTGGGCCTTGACCTGCAGTTCGGATGCGGAACCCGGATAGACGTGGATGCGGCCGGAGCCGGTCGAGACATAGACATCGGTCGAGCCGAAGCCGGCAGCTTGCGATCGAAGTCGCCTGCGCGAGCGACGGTGGCAGAAAGGTGTGCGGCAAACAGCGGCGGCGAAGATGCGGCTGGCAAATGTCATGGAAGACTTCCTTTCCGAATTCAGTACGTTCGAAGGAGCGCCCTGGTTCCATTTTGGAGAATCGATCAAGCGGGGGATTCGCACGGAACATTACAAAATCGCGTACTTTCGCAGCATGCCCAGCACCTTGCCCTGGATGCTGACGTTGGCCGCGGCGCGTAGATCGGCGCCATCTCGGCGTTGGAGGGCTGCAGCCGGATCATGTTGCCTTCGCGGTAGAAGCGCTTCAGCGTGGCGTCCGCCCCGTCGATCAGCGCGACGACGATCTCTCCTTCGCGCGCGGTGCGCGTCCGCTCCACCAGCACGTAGTCGCCGGAGACGATGTGCTCGTCGCGCATGGAGTCGCCGCGGACCTCCAGCGCAAAGACCTCGCGGTTGCCGATGATGTCGCCCAGCGAGATCGACTCCGCGGTCTCGATCGCCTCCACCGGCTGGCCGGCGGCGATGCGGCCGAGCAGCGGCAGGCGCTCGAAGCCCTTCTTGCGAGGGCGCGGCGGCAGCACGTCGATCGAGCGGCTGCGGTTGTGCGCGCGCTGCAGCAGGCCCTTGTTCTGCAGATTCGTGATGTGCTTGTGCACGGTCGCAAGCGAGTTCAGGCCCAAGCCGGCGGCAATCTCCTCATACGAAGGGGAGTAGCCGTTCTTCTGCGTGAAGCCGGAAAGGAAGTCGATAACTTCTTTTTGCCGACGCGTGATAGCCATGCGACCATTTAGCGAATAAAAAGCGAACTGCAAGTGCAAAACTTGGTTCTTCGTCCTATTCGCGTGGAACAAGGAAAAGAAGCAGGGAATCGGCGGAAGGTTCAGTAGCCCGGAGCTAACGCAGAATGGGAGTGTCGACTCGAGGGTCATCTGGCGATGGATTCAAATTGGGCCTGTGTTCTGATCGGGATTTGAAACGCTTTCCCGAAAAACTTCTTTCCTCAACCCATCGTTCGACAGGCGAAGCCAATAGTGACGTACTGGCGTTCGCTGAGCCGGTGGCAATTCCCGGCAGAGACACGCAACGGAGAAGGACACGGTATGCGCGTTTTGATTGTGGAAGATGACGGGCCTTGGGGCTGTTTCTAGCCAAGGGACTGCAACTGGACGGCCACGAGGTGGACCTGATGGGCGACGGGCAGGCGGGCCTGGAGCATGCACTGGAACATCGTCCCGACCTGATGGTGCTCGATCTGAGCCTGCCGCGCAAGGACGGCATGCAGGTGCTGAAGAGATGCAGGGACGATTCGCCGGTACCTCGGTCCTGGTGCTCACGGGCGCGGAACGGCATCGAGGAGCGGATTCGCTGTCTGAACCTGGGCGCAGACGACTGCCTCTGAAGCCGTTCAGCTTCAACGAGTTGACCGCGCGCTGCCGGGCGCTGCTGCGCCGCCGCGAGCAATTCGCCGACCCGGTGCTTCGGGCGGCCGGGCGTGGAACTGAACCGCATGGAGCGCACCGTCACGCGACAGGGCATCTCCGTGGAGCTGACCGCGAAGGAGTTCGCACTGCTGGAGTACCTGATGCAGGCGCGCGGCCGCACCTGTCTGCGCAGCGAACTGTTGCGCGACGTCTGGCAAGCCTCCCCGGTGGCCGGCACCAACGTTGTCGACGTCTACGTGAATTACCTGCGCAAGAAGCTGGCTGCCGCACTGCCGCCGGGAACCGAGCCGGGCATGGATCGCATCATCGAAACGGTTCGCGGCGAAGGGTACCTGATCACAGACAACGCGGCGGAAAGCAGCCGGCGCGTTCCCCGCGGACTGCCGCTGGTGTGGTCGAGAGGGAGACAGGCAAATGGCAGCCGGGGTCACTCGCCAGTGCCTGACGGGGTCGCAGTATCTCCCTGGTTACGGAAGGCGCTGCACGATCCTGCCAACCGCTCACGACGCTCGAATGCGCCCTCTACATCGGCACCATGAGTCCAGACGGGATACGTAAGCCAACAGCGGCGCAATTGCTCCGAACGATTCAGGATGGCCTTGTGCAATGCGAACGGATGACAGCACAGGTCCGCGCCATTCAGGATCGGCTCAATCGCGAGGAGCGCATCGGAAACGAGGGGCCGGGCGGCCTTCACGATCTCTCTAGGTGTCAATAGAACCGAACAACAGACAGCACACATC
>CAVUSA010000009.1:0-328748 GCA_963744015.1 uncultured Gammaproteobacteria bacterium | reverse complement strand
CGCGGGCGCCCCCGCCCGGGACGTACGCTGAGAGGGTGGTACTCGCACCCGAAGGACGCAGGCTGCTCCGCCTCGAAGCGCGCAACAGCCAGACCCCCATCGAGAGAAAGCCGCCGTGGATCAAGACCCGGCTGCGGACCGGGCCCGAATACACGGCGCTGAAGAGCCTGGTCAGCCGGGAGGGCCTGCACACGGTGTGTGAGGAGGCCGGCTGCCCAACATCTTCGAGTGCTGGGAAGACCGCGAGGCCACCTTCCTCATCGGCGGCGATCAGTGCACCAGGCGCTGCGACTTCTGCCAGATCGCCACGGGCAAGCCGCAGCCGCTGGACACCGACGAGCCTCGCCGGGTCGCGGAGTCGGTGGCCACCATGGGCCTGCGCTACGCCACCGTGACCGGGGTGGCCCGCGATGACCTGCCGGACGGCGGCGCGTGGCTGTACGCGCAGACCGCCCGCGAGATCCACGAGGCGGTGCCCGGCTGCGGGGTCGAACTGCTGATCCCCGACTTCAACGCGGCCAGCGACCGGCTGGCCGAGGTGTTCGGGGCCCGCCCGGAAGTCCTGGCGCACAACATCGAGACCGTGCCGCGGATCTTCAAGCGGATCAGGCCCGGCTTCCGCTACGAGCGATCGCTGCAGGTCATCACCCAGGCCCGGGAAGCCGGGCTGGTCACCAAATCCAACCTGATCCTCGGTCTCGGCGAGGAACGCCACGAGATCACCCAGGCCATGGCGGACCTGCACGCGGCCGGTTGCGAGCTGCTCACGATCACCCAGTACCTGCGGCCCTCGGCGCTGCATCACCCGGTGGAGCGCTGGGTGCCGCCGGAGGAGTTCGAGCGCCTCGGCGCCGAGGCGAGGGAGATCGGATTCGCCGGGGTCATGTCCGGGCCGCTGGTCCGGTCGTCGTACCGGGCGGGGCGCCTGTACCGGGAAGCGATGGCTCTGCGGGCCCAGCGGGACACCGCAGTTTCCCACCAGGCCCGCTGACTCGTATCCTGCCCTCCATGGCGAACAGTACGGCGAACCGGAAGGACGGCGCGGACGGCGTCCCTCCGGGCCGCATCAAGCAGATCCGCATGGTCGCGGGGATTATCCGCGAACAGAACCCCAGGGCGCTCCCGCTCATCGCGCTGACCGCGATCGGGATCATCGCCGTCTTCGTGATCGTCGGACTGCTCACCGGCCTGGCCGGCCTGCTGATCCCCATCGGCGTGGTGGGCGGGCTGGCCGCCGCGATGATGCTGTTCGGGCGGTTCGCCCAGTCCGCGCAGTACTCGGTGGTCGAGGGCCAGCCTGGTGCGGCCGCAGCGATCCTGCAGAGCATGCGCGGCGGCTGGACCGTCACCCCGGCGGTGTCGGCGAACCGGAACATGGACGTGGTGCACCGGGCGGTGGGCAAGCCCGGGGTCGTGCTGGTGGGCGAGGGGTCGCCGACCAGGCTGCCCAGCTTGCTCGCGGCGGAGAAGAAGCGGATCTCCCGGGTCGCCTATGAGACCCCGATCTATGACTTCCAGGTCGGCACCGAAGAGGGCCAGGTACCGATCCGGAAGCTGCAGCGCAAGATCATGCGGCTGCCCCGTAACCTCAAGGGCGCCGAGGTGACCGAGCTCAACTACCGGCTCAAGGCGCTGCCCCAGTCCCTGCAGGCCCCCAAGGGCCCGATGCCGAAGTCGGGGCGGATGCCGCGGCAGCCCCGGCCCCGGATCCGCTAGCCGCGGACCGCTAGCTGCGGAGCACGATCGTGTTGGCCGCGCGGTCGTGCAGCCCGCGCAGGTCGCGGTCGGTGACCAGCGGCGGGATCACGGTGATCAGCAGGACGGTGCGGACCAGGGCCCACAGGAACCCGATCGGCTGGCCGTCCAGCCGGGCCACCCGGACGCCGAGCAGCCGCTTCCCGAGGGTGAAGCCGGTCAGCGCGGTGAGCAGGTAGACCTCGGCGAAGAAGATCGAGCAGGGTCCAGCCGACCATCACCATCAGCTTGGCAACATCCGAGTGAATGTGCGAAAGGATGTGCCGAATTTCATCCAAAGTGAGGTTGTCCGGTATGGAAAGGGTCTTCGAGCTCTGGCGAACCAGGCGCATAGGGTTGCCCCCATCGCGGCTGACGTACAGTTCGTGGCGCAGAGCGTGCGAGAAAAGGCAGCTCATCTGATTGCGTAGCTTGGCCTTGGTGCCTGGCGAGAGATGGCTCAGGCTGCGCAGCCACTGCTGGACGGCAACTGGCTTCACGTCTCCGAGTTCCACATCTAGCCATCGGGGAAGAATATGCTGACGGAAGTTGTTCTCATAGACCTCGCATGTGGTCGGAGAGCGGTCGCTCTCCGCACTGCGAAGCTCATGCTTCAGGAAGTGTCCCCAGGCTGAACCCACGGTCGCCTTCTCGGCCCGGACACCGCCGTCGTGGTCCGGGGCGGCATTGATCTCCACACGCAGGTGGTCGACAGCCGCACGAGCCTTGCTGAGTGTGGGGTACTGGACGACGGTCCCGACGACGCGCTTGCGGGCCACGCGGGTGCGATCAGGGGCAGTCTCGCGGTACCTGAAAACCCAAACGTCTGGGCCTGTGGTGCGTTTGGCACGTTCCACTGTGCCTTCTTGAAAACCTAGAACGACGGGCAATAGGCATAATTCTCCCTGTGCCCCATACGAGCCCGGCAGTTCGTCCTGGACCCTGGGATGACAGAGGGACTTAGACGCGGTGTTTGCGGCACATTTTGGTACGAACGCGCCATGACGTAATAGTCAAGACAAAGGCTACTGGCCGGGTCGGAGATCGCTGGAAAGTGGTCTCTGCCGCTACTGCTCCTCACTTCGCCTAAAAGGCGTCTAGGACCGGGGTCTGTCTTGTTCAGGCCGGCAGCTATAGCCCGAGTGCCGACGTATCGAGCGAGAGCCGCCGCCGTCACAGGCGACGCGATGAGCGGCGGCTGCAAGACGCATCGAGTGCGTCACGGATCTCAAGTTCGGCCAGCAATAAGTGCTCATGAGACCAGAATGGGGTGGGTTGCACCTGCTCGAGCCGAACGCAAGCAGGTCCAGTCCATCGTCTCCACCCAGTGTAGACAGCCGGCATCAGCCAGATGCCCCAGGGATCGGGGTATGCGTGCGAGTCAACAGCAACGACTAGCCAGACTCGCGAGACATTCCCCGGCCGCACCGCGGCCGGGAAGCAATTTTTTTGCCACTATGCCAGCAAGTGGGTCGTTCCTGCGGAAGCGCAGCGGAACGATCTTGCTCTGGTCAACCAGCTGGGCTACGACTACGCACTTCTTCCGGATGGTCCTGACAAAGAAGCACAGCTCTTGCTGCTGCTCGAGAAGTTCCATGGCTTTTTGATGAAGTACCTGACCATGATCGTGAAGGGGACTCTGCCGCCGGCTAATACCCGTGCAGGTAAGGATTCCAAGAATCTGCTTTGGACCCTGGCGCCGAAGAAGTCCGGCATCAAGACCCCCGAGCAGGTCCGCAAGATGATGCATCTGGCGGAAACTGCGAGAGGTCAATTTACGAGAACAGGCCTTATTGCGATTCGAGACCTTCGGAGAACAGGCAGCCAAAGCGGTCGTTCACGGGTTCTTCTAAGTTCTGTTTGCAGCCGAGGTAACGCTCGGTGGTCAGGACGGAGGCGTGCCCCAGAAGGAACCGGATCTGCTCGAGTTCACCGCCGTTCACGTGGCAGAGCTTTGCACAGGTTCGCCTGAGATCATGCGGAGCTAGATGATCGAGATCTAAACGTCGAGCACAGTTCCGGGCCACATACCAGACGACGTTCTCCGAAATGCCGGTACCCCAGGGTGTTCCGTGACGGCTTACTGCCCTGAACACTCGTCCCGTCGTCACCGATGCAGCTGTCAGCCACCTGTCAACGGCACACTTCACCCAGATCGGCATCGGAACTGTCCGGACATGATTGCCCTTGCCGACGAGGTCCACGATAGCCCAGTGTCCTTTTCGGATTTGGATGTCTTCCTTTCGCAGGCCCGACAGCTCGGCTCGGCGCAGACCACAGCCAAGCAGGATCGCGATCATAGCGACGTCTGGCATGCAGCGTAAGCCTACCCCGTTTGCCTCCTCGAGTAGGAGGCGAGCCTGCTCGCGGTTGAGCCAGTTACCCGCCCGGCAGCCCAATTGCTTGGCGCCTTTGACTCGCCTGATGCCAGCGGCAAGTTCCGGACTCAGCAGGCCCGAGTCCGCTGCCTGGTAGGCGAGCCTCCTGACCGCCGCAAGCCTTTGGTTGATCGTACCCGCGGCTAATCCGAGCGATTCTAGGTGGAGACGGAAGCGGAGAACGACCGTTCGGTTCAGGGCAAGTCTTGGTTCGGAACAGTACCAAGTGATGAACTGCTCCATGGCAAACTTGTAGTTGCGTCTCGAAGGCGGGGAACTCGAGCTGTTCAACACTGAGGTTTTCGCATGATCGAGATCTGGCAGGCGGAGAACGACCTTCCGCACGAACGGCTTCTGTGTCCTCTTGGGCATACGCGCGGCCTCCTTTGCCGCAGGGCATGCCCGATATTTATGCGCCTGTCTTGGCACTCCAGGCGAGTGGGCTAGATGAGCGCACAGGCGATTTAGCACTCATCTAGACACGTCCTGGCGAGAAGCGGGCTTCTCACTACCGATCCGCTGGGTCGAACCCGGGCCTGATGGGAGAGAACTTGAAATGCCGTCTCCTGTCACTCATCAGATAGGGCCAATGAATGCCGCCCGGACTGGGGTTACCGGTGCGTCATCCTGGAGACAGAGTGTTGACTCGGGCATGGCGGAGCCGTGGGCCGCAATGGACTGCAGCATTTTGATCAGGTGACTCGTGGGGCGTGGTGCTGGTGCTTGTGGCAAGCGAGCGAGTCCCTCCCTGGCTGTGTCCGCGGCATGGTTTACTTCGCCGTCGGCCTGGTATGCCGTAGCAAGAAGCAACAGGAAAGCAGGGGATCGGCGATGGGTCAGAGTGACAGCTCGTTGGGCCCATTGAACCGCTAGATCGGGCCGGCGCAGGGATGGCGATCCAACCTGAAGGAAGGCCAAAGCAGCGCTACCAAGATCGTTTGCCGTTGCCTGTGACCTGTTTGCGGCAGCGGCTAAGAGAGCGAGTGCCGAAGGAAGGGTTTCGGTACCGGTGGATTCCGCGCGTCGATGCAAACGAAACTGAACCGCACTAAGCCTGACCTGCACGCTTTGCAACTGTAGGTCGCTCTGCTTGGCGCTTGGCGACTTGCGGATGATCTGCCGGATGGTGGAGGCTTCCTCCTGGAGGTGCTGCCGGGCTGATTGGAGGATCTTACCGAGTCCTGCATATGGTTCCGCTGTAACGGGATCGGAGGCATACTCCTCACACTGAGCCCAATCATCTTGCGTTCGCTCCAGATCACGAAGTGCACTAACGTTCTTCGGATCCGCCGCGACGAGTTTCTGGAATCCTTCCTCTGCCTGCGCGAAGAGCGCACGCGCTGCTGGGTAGCGGCCCAATTCGGCATCGGCTTGCGCTTGCTTGCGGAGATAGACCAGATGTAGACGAACCTGCTGCAACTTCTTGAGCTCATCTTCCGGAAGGATCTCGGCGAGGTGCTCCGCGAGCGTGAATTCTTGCAGAGCATGCTCCGGGTCTGTGTTCGAGCACGACAGCACCTAGATGCACGTGCATCAGCGGAACGCCGCGGCGCACGGCCATGTAGCCCGGGTCGAGCTGCAGCGCCTTCATATCCATGTCAAGCGCCCGACTATATGCTGCCGTGGCAGCAGGAATGTCAGCCATGCCCGTGTCCTCGCCCAGTTCGCTGCCCAGGGTCTCGTAGGCGATGGCAGCTTCAAAGATCAGCGGCGGCGTCACACCTGGCAGGGCGATGACACGCTCGTAGACCGCGACCGCCTCTTGCAGCGATTCGGTTGAGGCTTGTGCATCAGCTGTGTCACCAAGGGCTTCGCCTTTGGCTTCAAGTGTGGCAGCGAGCGCACGCAGGACGTCGCGATCCTGCAGATAGGCTCCTGCCAGCGGTCGCGCGAGGGCAAGTGCTTTGTCGAAACTCGTAACGGCCCCCTTTGTGTCAGCAAGATTCTGATAATAGATGTTGCCCTGCACGTTGCCGAGGCGAGTGTACGCCGCGATGAGATCAAGTTCTGTTTGCCTGTCCCCGCGTGCGTCGGCGGCCATGTGGTCGAGATGCTGCAGCACGCGGGTGACCAGTAGTTGCTGCGCGCCAGTTGTGCCGGGGATATCCTTCAGGGCGTCGTTTAGCTCTGACAGCAGACTGTTGCTGAGTTCCCGCAGATCTGCTGAGCGTGCTTCTGCACGCAAGCGCTGCTGCTCCACAAGACGGGACTGCCTCAAGATGCCTGCGATACCTGCAAGGATCAGAATTACTATCACGGCGGACCCGACCACCGCGAGCTTGTTGCGAAGCAGGAACTTCCCGGCGAAGTAACGAAAGTTCCCGCGGCGGGCCCTTACGGGGCGCTGTTCCAGATAGGCCTGCAGGTCCTCCCAAAATTCTTGCACTGTCCTGTAGCGCTGTTCGGGTTCCTTGCGCAGCGCCTTCAGGACGATGATGTCGAGGTCACTGCCGACTTTGCCATAAGGCATGTCTCCCGCGACTTGGCCGACGGGGCGGTTCGTTGCAAACGACACGCACCATCTCGTCTACTGAGAGCTCGATCAACGCATACGGCTGGCGGCCCGGTCAAGAGGCCGTAAAGCAAGACACCCAGCGAGTAGATGTCCGAGGCGATGCCGACTGGTCTTACCCAGCACCTGCTCCGGGCTGGCGAAACGGGGCGTGAAGGCTTGGACGCCCGCCTGCGTCAAGTCCCCTTTTGTGTCGGGGGCCGAGATAGATTTTCGCCGTGCCGAAGTCGAGCAGGTGCGGCGTGCCGTCGCCGGAAATCAGGATATTATCCGGCTTCAGGTCGCGATGGACGACCAGGTTTCCATGCGCGTACTGCACCGCCTCAAGGACCCTGAGGAATAGCCTCAGACGGTCCGCGATGGAAAGCGTCCCGTTCTCGCAGAAGGCGGTGATCGGGACACCATCCACATACTCCATCACCAGAAATAGCTCGCCGGTCTCGGTGACGCCCCCGTCGAGCAGACGCGCAATATATGGATGGGTCAGCCCCGCGAGGATCTGCCGTTCTGTGCGGAAGCGATCGCGAAAGGTGTCGGTCGCCAACGGCATGTCGATGATCTTCACGGCGACCTGATGGTGAAACTGACCGTCGTCGCGCTGAGCAAGATAAACGGCGCCCATGCCGCCGCGGCCCAGCAAGCGGTCTACTGCGTACGCGCCGATGTGCCTCCCGGCCTCGATCTCCGCTCGCCCAATGGACAGGCGTTGATGCGCTTCTTCGGCTTCGCATGCGGAAAGTAGCGCCCGCAGCTCCGCCATCAGGGTTTGGTCTCCCGCACAGCGCGCCTGCAGAACTGCGGTGCGTTCCGGCTCATCGCAGGCTAGCGCCTCATGAAAGATCGCCTCTGTGCGGAGCCAGGTGTCGGATGCTGTGCTCATCAGGCTCCTTGGGTTTGGTTCTGTACAAGGCTGCGCAATTTCGGGGCGGAATGACTCACGTGGCGGGATTCAGGGCACTTTCGGGATACAGGCGCCGATAAAGCCAGGTGCGCACAAACTTCAGGTCCCGGTCGACGGTCGCCTTGGATTTGCCAAGCAGAGAAGCCGTTTCCTCCGCCGTGCACCCGAGAAAGTAGCGCAATTCCACCAACTGCACGCGGTAAGGATCGATGCCGTTCAGCTCATCGAGCGCCTGGTTCAACTCAAGGATTTCCACGCTTCCTACATCCACCCACGGCAAATCGTTGCTGAGCGGCACGTGCTGTATGCCTCCGCCGCGACGCTGCGCCTGCATTTCGCGCGCGTGGTCGATCAGGATCAGGCGCATTACCTTTGCCGCGAAAGTGAAGAAGTGTCCGCGGTCGTGCAGCACCGTGCGGTTCTGGTCCAGCAGGCGAAGGTAAAGCTCGTGCACCAGCACTGTAGCTTGCAGGAGGCCGGGGTTGCGCTCACGCCGGATATAGGCCGCGGCCACTTGTCGCAGGTGCGGATACACCAGGGGCATCAGCGCCTCGAACGCCTGCGAATCTCCATCTCTCCACCGCAGGAGCAGCCCCGTGATCTCACCCTGGTTCGATTCCATTCTCTTGCTAACCAGATATTGCCCGGAACCCGTGATTGCCCGATGCTACCACCGCCAGCCCAGAAATGTGAGTCATTTGTTGCGCAGATTCCGCGGCTGTAGGTAGACGGCAGAACGCGTTCGCGGCGAAGGCTGCACACCAGCACAGATCTAAGGAGCATGCTAATGACACTCAAATCGTCTTCACGACTTTTCTCGATCCTTCGTCGCAGCCCCGGGTATGTGTCCCTGGTTGCCGGTTTGTGCATCCCGCTGACGCCCGCTTCGGCGCAGATCTCTCAGCTCAAGGCAGATTCTGCAGCGGCTCAGCTGCAGGAGAAATTCGGCAGCATTCCACTGAGCTTCGAACCCAATCGTGGACAAGCGCCTGCCGGAACGGACTTCGTCGCGCACGGGCGGGGGTATGCCTTGGCCCTGAGCAGCAGAGGTGCTGTCGTTTCGACAAACCCTCCGACGCACACGGCGTCAACGTTGAGCATGGAGCTGCTCAACGCGCACAATCTAACAGGCAAGGGACAGGACCTCCTGCCCGGAACCGCGAACTACTTTATCGGCAACGATCCCTCGGCTTGGCAGACGGGGCTCCCCACCTATGGCCGCGTCAGCTATGAGGGGGTTTACCCTGGAATCGACCTGGTGTATTACGGCTATCAACGCGAACTGGAGTACGACTTTGTCCTCGCCCCCGGAGCAGATGCCGGCAAGATAGCCCTAAGCTTCCGCGGAGCCTCTCCGCGTATCGATGCGGCCGGCGACCTCATGCTGGCGGATGCCCGGTTCCACAAGCCAATCGTTTACCAGATGGACGGGCCGCGGAAGGTATTCGTCAAGGGACGCTACATACTCGCGTCCAATCAGGTGCACTTCGCCCTTGGCGCATACGACCACAGTAAGCCGCTCGTGATCGATCCAGTCCTGAGTTTCCTCTCCTACATTGGTGGGTCGACCAATGACCTCATCAACGGAATTGCCGTGGACGGCACCGGGAGCGCCTACACGATCGCTCGCTCATTCTCGCTCGATTACCCCCTTCAGAACGCCTATCAATCCACCAACCTGGGTGCGGCCAACGATTCGCGAAACTCAGCGATTGCCGTGACAAAGTTCAATGCTGCGGGCACCGCGCTGGTTTATTCCACCTATCTCGCCGGCAGCCCAGGAAGCGTGCTCGGCAACGGGATTGCGGTGGACAGCAGTGGCAACGCCTACATCGCCGGGTACACCAATACGAACAACTACCCCATTACCGCGGGTGCGTACCAGATCTACTGCGGTGGTGGCTACACGCCGTCGCCCGGCGGTGGTTTTACGCGCAACTCGTCATGCGGGGTGGGCGCCACGGGCGGCGTGCTGACCAAGCTTAATGCGACGGGCTCGGCGCTGGTGTACTCCACGTTTCTGGGTGGCAGCAACTTCAACGAGATCACCGCTGTGGCGGTCGATTCCGCAGGTCAGGCCTATGTCACCGGATCCAGCAACGCGCTGTGCAATGCAAATCCGGTGGATCCGAATGGATACACCTGCCAGGCGTTCGACAACTTCCCGAATAGTACGCCCTCTGCACCAAGTAGCGTTGCGGCTAACGGGAACAACTTCACCTTCGTCAGCAAATTCAACGCAGCAGGTTCTGCCCTGTTGTATTCCTCAATCTTGGGTGACACAGGTCCCACCCCGTACAGCGACGGCTCAACGGTTGGGAATGCCATCGCCGTCAACGACGCCGGCATCGCCGTCATCGCCGGAGTCACAGATCAGTATTTCTTCAGCACCGCTGGATCGTATCAGCCGTCGGTCAATGGTCTGGCCGGTGTACACGCTTTTGTGGCTAAGTTCGACACGGTAGGCCAGAGCCTCGTCTACAGTACTTTCCTTGCCGGAAAGGATGCTACTTCCAACGTGGGTGAGCAAGCGACCGGCATTGCGATGGATGCCGCAGGCAGCGCCTATGTCGCGGGCTACACAAGCGAGTGTTCGTTCCCTACCACTGCTGGAGCTTACGAAACGCAGGCAGCCCATCCCGCGGGCACAACCACGGTCTGTAATGCAGGATTCGTGAGCAAACTGAACGCTTCGGGCAGTGCGTTGGTATGGTCTACATTCCTCGGCAACGCAGCCCCACCAAATGACAACAGCACTCGCCTGAACGCGCTTGCCCTTGGTTCGGATAACTCCGTCTATGTCGCCGGGCAGGTTAATGGCGGCGGCTATCCCTTGCTGAATCCAATCCAGACGCAATCCGACTACAACGCAAAGGCGGCAATCACACGACTTAACCCCTCAGGCAGTGCGCTGATGTTTTCCACAACACTCGGCAGCACGAACGCGGCTTCTGATCTTGCTACCGGCATCGCGGTAGATGCGACGGGCAATATTTACGTCGCCGGCCAGACCAATGGGTTCACGCTGCCCGTCACGCCTGGCGCGTTCCAGTCCACCAACAAGACCGGCGGCGGCGGCGCGTACAGCGGTTTTGTCGCCAAAATCGGCCCAACCCTCGCCTCCACCACCACCCTTACGCTTCCCTCTGGCGTCACCGCCGGTCAATCCACCACCCTCACCGCCAAGGTCACCGGCCCAACCGGAACCTCCACCATTCCCACCGGCATCCTCACCTTCTTCAGCGGCAGCACCATGCTCGGTACCGGCACGCTCGATACCACCGGCACCGCCACCGCCAGCGTCGTGCTGAACGCAACCACCTATACCGTGAGCGCCAGCTACCCCGGGGATAACAACTTCAGTGCGAGCGTTTCGGCAACCCAGAACCTGGTTGTCGCGCCTGCCACGGCTACAGTAACGCTAACCGCCCCTGCAACAGCAGCACCCGGCGCTTCGGTCACGCTCAGTGTCAAAGTCGCCGCGACCAGTGGAACACCCACTGGAACCGTCACCTTCAAGGACGGCAGCACGGTTCTCATGACCGCGACGCTGGCCTCTGGAGGCGCAAGCTACACGTCCACCACCCTCGCCGCCGGCACTCACACCCTCACTGCAAGCTACAGCGGTGACGCCACCTTCGCTGCCGCGACCTCGAGCGCCGTCAGCCTCACCATCTCCGTCCCGCCGGCCATCACCTTCGCCGCCAATCCCACAACCCTTACCCTGACGCACGGCACATCCGGGACCGTGACGATCACTGGATCCACCGTCGGCGGCTACACCGGCAACGTCACCTTCGCATGCGGCGTGCTGCCGGCCTCGGCATCCTGCAGCTTCGCACCCGCCACACTCGCCTTCAACGCAACCACCACAGCGCAGAGCACCACCCTTACCTTCTCCACTCTCAGCACAACGGCCCAGCTGGAACGGGGGCCTTTGGGCAAAACCCTGACCAGCCTGGCGTTTGCGCTGCTGCTTCTCCCCTTCAGCACGATCCGCCGTCGCTGGAGTGGCTTGCGCAAAGTCTGCCTACTGCCGCTGCTGCTGATTGCCGCCACGATCGGGATAGCAGGTCTGACGGGCTGCGGGGGGTCCACTCCCTCGTCCACACCGGCAACAACTCCCCCAGGCAGCTATACGGTTCCCGTAGTTGTTACTGCGGGAACAAGTGCTTCCACCATCAACCTCACCATCACGGTGCAATAAAAATGGCGCGCCCCAGCGGACGACAGCACATCGCCGTCCGCTCCAGCGCTGTTCTTTCGAGTTCCAGTCGCTGGATTCCTCCACTTACTCCACCCGAGTCACTATGTCTTTGCGTTTCTCCTTTCTCCTGCTCCCTGCACTCTCCCTTGCGTTCGGCACTATCTCGGCCGGAGCCTCCACGTTTACCCAGACCTTTTCCACAGGGCCTTTCAGCATCCCGTGCTGTGGCCTTCCAGGTTCAAATGTGAGCGCTGAGTTCAACTTCAATCCGCAGCAGTCGCCCAGGGAACATTGAAGTCTTTTGCAGCATCCTTCTCAGGTTCCTACAGCTCAAACGCAAACTCCGCCACCCAGAATGCACAGATCCTTACTTTCTTGCTTGGAACCGATACTTTGGCGTATGCCGTCAACGATCTAGTCGGTGGAGGATCTTTCCCAGAATCAGTTTCATCGGGGATCGACGCCTACGGTCCAGACTTGGGCCTGCTCACCGGGACGGGGACTGCGCCTGTGATTTTCACGTTAGACTCGGCTGCCGCCCCGATCACCTCATCCGGCTTCACAGCCGTACTCACCTACAATTACACTCCAACGGCAGTCGCCACCACTCCCGAGCCATCGAGCCTCCTGCTCTTAGGAACCGGAGTCCTTGGACTCGTCGGCGCCCTGACGAGTCGCGTCAGTAAAGAGCCCCCTTGCGTTGCTGCCTGGCCGGAGATCCTGCCCAATCATCTGGCCCGCAGACCGCCACATGCAAGGCACCAGCCATGGTTTCCTGCAAGGACCAACTCTGGTCCTGTTGCGACAACTCCAACCCGAACGCGTGGATCGCCGAAAAGATGATGGGCTACAGTCCATCCGGTCTTTTGGCTACACGCATATGCTGGGCGGATACAGCGGCGGCCAGGCACAGTACGCGCGTGTGCCGTATGCCGATGTCGGTCCCATCAAAATCCCGACGGCATCCCGGACGAGAAGGTCATCTTACTGTCCGACATCTTTCCCACGGCGTACATGGGCGCGGAGAACTGCAACATCCCTTCGGGTGACACGATTGCCGTGTGGGGCTGCGGTCCCGTAGCGCAGTTTGCGATCCGCAGTTGTTTCATGCTCGGCGCGGGCGCGTCATCGCGATCGACCGTGTGCCGGAACGGCTGGCGATGGCACGTGCCGCCGGCGCGGAAATCCTGAACTTCGAAGAGGTGAACATCCTGGAAGCCCTGCACGAGATGACTGGAAACCGCGGCCGCGACGCCTGCATGGACGTTGTCGGCTTGGAGGCTTCGGGTCATGGCGCCATGTATGCCTATGACCGCGCCAAACAGATGGCACGCATCCAGACCGATCGTCCCATCGTGCTTCGCGAAGTTTCATTCTGGTGCAATCGTTCTTGACCGACTATCGCCTGGGTGCGAAACCTGTCTTCTCGTTCGAGACGCAGGGCAAGATGGACGCAGTCTTCGCTGCAAGCTCGTGGATGGTACCGCTCCTCCTCGGCTTCGAAGACACCGTGCCCGGCAAGATTCTTCGCGGGAAACTCGCTCGCAGAAGCATCGGTCGTGGCGTTGACGGACTGGAATAGCCAACGCGCTCATCGGGACCGTGAGCTGGCATAGAAACGCAAGCGGGGTATCGCCATGTTGCTTACCAGGTTCCAGCAGATCAGCGGGGTCGTGATCGTCCTGCCGGCCGGGTGAGTGAACTCATGGCAGCTAAAGGAAGTAACTCTCGCCTCCCTGCGTTGCCCCGCGATGCGCTGACTTATTGCGGGTCGCCCGATCCTCCTCGGGAATTGGGAATGGCGTGATCGTGCCTGATCTACAGCTGCACGAATTTGGCTGCTAGAAGGCGAAGCGGGCCGACAGTTGCAGGCGGCGCGAAGGCTGCGTGCCGGTGATCTGCCCGAAGGTCGAACTGTTGTTGAAGTTGGCCACCGTGGAGTTCGTCACGGTGCTCACGGCAAGTGCGGTGCTGGGAGCAGTGAAGTTGGTGTGATTGATGACGTTGAAGGCGTCCAGGCGGAGCTGGAATCGAAGCTCCCGGTACAACGAGAAGTCCTTGGACAGCGAGGCATCAAAATCCACCTCACCGGGTGCACGTTGCGAGTCCCGCGGAAGGTTGCCGAGACCTGTAGCCACGATGCGCGTCCGCACGCCATTGATCGTGGCGTAGACAGGCCCCGACGGCTTCAGTGGGAAGTTAGGATCGATGGTCGGGCTGTCGAAGTATTGCAGAGCGGCACCGTTCAACACTGGCTTGGCAAGCTTCAGTTGCGAGGAATCTCCGTTCGGGCGCTGCTGCGTCACGTTCGAGAATTCATTGGTCTGCGTGATGTTGACGGGCAGGCCGGTGTGTCCGGTGAATACCGGGGAAATGTGCCATCCGCGAAGCCACCAGGGTCCGGGAGTGGTGTAGACCATGGCGATATTCAGGACGTGCTTGGCATCGATGTTGCTCACCGCCCAGTCTCGCTCGCGGTCCGGGCCGGTGGCGAGGTATTGCGCGTTGGCGGTTCCGTTCGGAGCCGAGAAGTTGTAGATCGTGCTGCCGTCATCCAGATTCTTGCTGAAGGTGTAGTTCGAAAGCACGGCCAGACGGGTGTTGAACTGCCGCCGCACCGTCACCTGCAGTGCGTTGTACTCTGAGGTGCCCACATTATCGACCACACTCCACGTGCTCAGCGTCGGATACGGCTTGACCGCCTGCGTAGTCGCCGTGGTGTTGGCCAGAGTGACCGCATCTATCTGCGAGATTGGAACAATGTTGGTTGGAACAACATAGGGCAGATGGAGTGCGTGATTGCCGACGTAGTTCATCTCCAGTGTCAGCGAGAGCGGCAACTGGCGCTGGAAGCCGAAGTTCCACTGCTGCACCAGCGACATGGGATTCAGGTTGTTGAACTCCACGCCGGAGATGCTGTAAGGACTTGCCGCCGTCGCATTGACGAGGGTGGGCGCGGCGCCGGGGTTCGCGAGGTTCGGCGCGGCCGCGAGGGGAAGACCCTGCGAAAGCGAGAAGGGTTGCGCGACGGCCGTGCCGAGGTTGTTGTAGCTGATGTTGTTATCGTAGCCGGGGAAGGACACCTGACCGCCGAGGTTCTGGAAGATGGTGCCGTAGAAAGTGCCGAAGGCAGCACGGATCACGGTCTTGTGGTCGACGCTGTAGGCGATCCCGATGCGCGGCGAAACATCCGCCTTGGGTGTCGTGATATTCAGCGACGGCGAGGCGTTCTGGCCCGCAACCAGCAGCATGCCGGTGTTGGGATCGAAGCGGCTGTAGACGTTATTGGCGATCGTCATGGGCGACTCGTACTCGTAGCGGAGGCCGAGCGTTGATTGTCAGCTTCGGAGTCACTTGCCAGTCGTCCTGGAAGAATATGCCGAGTTGTAGTTGCGGCGGCCGGTCGGTGGCTGGGCTGCTCGTAGCTGGCGGTCTTGATCTTGCCCAGCAGGAAGTCCGCGAGCCCGTGGTTGCGTTGCCGGCATGGCCGTGATTGGTGATGGACCCGTCGAAGCTCGAACGTGCCCTCGGGCTCGCGCCGGGTTGTAGGAGTTGAACTCGTTCTTGCGCAGCGAGGCGCCGGTTTTGAAGGTATGCGCGCCCACGGTCTTGGTGATGGTGCCGAAGGGTGTGTAGGTGTTGGTGATGTTCACCTGGTTGGTGTTGGTGTCCGCCCCGATATTGCTGAAGCCGGGAGATGTGAGCTCCGGCGTCTGGTCCAGGGGAAGCGATGCGATGCCGAGCTGCTGCGCCGCGTTCAGTCCGGCGCCCGGCGGATTGCGCAGACACGACATTGCGGAAGAAGCCCATGTTCAGGTCCAGTCACCAGGGACGGGCTCCAGATGCGCGTGTAATCCAGCGACGGAAGCCAGGCATTGGTGCAGGTGCAATCCCACGTTGTGTTCAGCAGCGCTGATTGTAGGTGACCGGGTTGGGCGTCGCGCTGGTGTAGCGGTACAGGTTGACGCTCAGGCGGTCCGCCTGCGTGAGCTGTTCATCGACGCGTGCACCCAGCGGACCACATGGCCGGTAGTGTTCTGCTGGGAGATCCAGTTGCCCGTGTAGCGATTGTTTACCGGATCATACGTGCCGGTGAAGTTCGGCAGCGGAAGCAACGCCAGGATCTTGGCGGCCGCAGGGTCGATTGGACCGATCTGATTGTTCGATGAACGCGGCGGACTTCGTTCCCGTAGGCTGATACACCACGACGGGAGCGGGCGCCTTGCAGTGCAGCGCGACAGGTCGCCCATGCGCTGAGCCGCCGTGGGAACGGTCTCTGTGAGGCTGGAGGAGCTCGGAGAGAGTGTCCGGTCGTAGTTGAAGAAGAAGAACGTCTTGTTGTGTCCGTTATAGATCTTCGGGATCCGCACCGGGCCACCGAGAGAGCCGCCCATCTGGAAGAAGCGATCCCGCGCGCGCGGCAGCCCCGTGTTGAGGTGTTGTTGAAGTAGCTGTTCGCGTCGAAGTCCTCGTTGCGCATCAGGAAGTAGAGGTTGCCGTGATAGTTGTTGGTTCCGGAGATGGTGTTGACCGAGATCACAGCGCCTGAGGTGCGGCCATATTCGGCCGGTGCATTGGTGGCCAGCACGCGGAACTGGTCCACACCATCGGGCGAAGGCAGCGTGGCCGGGGAGCCGGTCGATGCCACGATCGTCGAGACACCGTTCAACAGCACTTCGGTATTCAACGTACGGCTTCCGTTGATTGAGAGCTGCGATGTGGAGGGTGTGTCTGCGGCACCGCCGTGCACCACGCCGGGGATGAAGGACAGAAGATTTTCCGTCTGACGTTGCACCAGGGGCAGGTTCTGTACTTCGTTGGGCGAGATCAAGGTCGAGATATCGGACGTGCCGCGATCGAGCTCTTCCCCTTTGGCCTGCACCGTAACAACATCCGAAACTGCGCCCACCTCCATCTTCACGTCCAGCGAGGTCACCTGCGCCACGGAGGCTACCACATGGTCGATGACGGTCTCCTTCTGCCCTGGAGCATCGACCGAGACCCGATACGTGCCGGGGATGACCTGGGGCGCCACGAATTCACCTGCCGAGTCAGCCTTGCCGTCGAAGACCTTGACGCCCGTGTCCACGTTCACCACGACTACATGAGCATTCGCAATCAACGCTCCAGTGGCATCAAGCACCTGGCCGCGGATGGTTGCGTTGGTGTTCTGGGCAGACGCCGAACCAGTTCCCAAAAGAGTTCCGGAAATGACCGACGGCATGGCGAGACCAAACACAGCCAGAACGACTGAAAGCCGAAAAGTATGAATCTGATGACCGGGCGCGCTTTGACGCAGCAGACGAAATCTCATAGGTGGAGCCTCCTCCAAAGACGCCAGCCCAAACCGGCACAGTTGGATCTTGCATCCCTCACCGGCTGCTCCAGACGTATGACCGAGCAAACGTGTTCCGGGGACCTTTCCAGAGTGCCGTCGTTGATGACCGACGCCGGATCATGAAAACTGAAATGCTCCACGGCTGTCAACTTTAATTCGGAGTCCGGATCAAATTACCCGAGGTGTGTTCACGCTCCATGGTCAGGCTCTTCTGCAAGGCAATGACAAGCCCTTCAACACAGGCGATCCCTTTACCACCAACATCCCCGCCTACCACAGCTATCAGTTCAGTGGTAGGTTGAGCGGAGTCATCTCCATGTGCGTGTCTTTTGCCCTGAATGTGGACGCCCGGCAACAGCAAAGAGGCGATAGTCGTTCATTTCAGGTGCGGTTCTGCCCGACAGCGGCGGCGTCTACACGGACAACTTCTCCGTAAGCTTGCTAAGCCGGCATATTCGCGATTACTTCAATCGCTCCAACGGCGTGCGTCAGATCGTCCTGACCAATCCGACTCGCGGATCTATGGCATTCTCGCTGGAAACCACCGACGCTGCCACATGCACCAGCAGCACATCCTCCGCAACGCCGCCCATCCGCTTTCGCATCGCACCCAACTACCATGCAACCTGCACTGAGCAGGCGGGCGCCAGCATCGAGCGCCAACTCCTTCCCGGAACCAGCGTCGGGCTCACGTATCTCAAGGTTGCCAGGTTCAGGGATCATGCGTCTTGGGCTCCAGGACCTGCCGACTGCCGAGGACAGCGGGCGACGGTTTCACAGGGAGCGTGTCTGGGGCACGGGGAACGTTCGTATCCTCTACCGGTGCTGAAGTGCCCGTAGCGAGAGCGTAAGGCACGCCGGTAACGCTGACCTGCATTTCATGCCACCCGACGAAGTTCTCATTCGGACGAGCAAACTCGAGCACGTAGCGACCCCTGAGTAGGCTGATGAGTTCGTGCAGTCTGGCGGGGAGCGTACCCGGAATGACGTTGAGGACGAAGCCTCCGCTGCGGATGCAGAGGTCTACCGGCGAAGCCTCTTTAGTCAAAGCGAACATGGGATCACGGGCGACCCTTCGAACTTCATCAGTGACGCCAGTGCGGATGCCGTGGTCGGCATAGTACCTGATGATATCGCGAACCACAAAGACGGCGGTGCCGTCGAAGTTGACGGCGTGATCCATTGCAACGCGGCTTGTGACGTTGTCGTCAGTCTTAGCTCGGGACACGACGAGCAGCACGTGGCGTGCTGGGATCGGGGCGAGGGCGTGAGAGATGATGGTGATGGCATCCCAGAGCCTGGGATGCGCGGAGCAAGCAGTATCTCCGCCAGATGCATGCACAGGAGCTGCGGATATGGTGGCGAGGTTGGAACGAATGGCGGCTGCGTCAGCGGGAACAGGAGATGGAAGTCCGATCAGGCGACAGTCGAGCGCATAGAAGTAGAGACGGTCATGCTGGAGAAGCGCCTGTGGGACGAGGGCAGCAAGGGAGTTCGGAAGTTCATCGAGCAGACCCTCTTCGCCTCCACTGAGATCGAGCAGCACTGCGATGGCTAACGGGTCATTGGCTTCGATGTGCATACCGGACGGATGGAAGGGCTTGCCGGAGTCGAGTGTGATGTCGAAGTCTTTGAGCTTGGGATGCGCGACCGCGCGCTCCTGTTTGTCGATGAGGAGGGTGGGAAACTGCATACGGTTGACGTAGACATGCAGTGTTTCCATGGGGATGTTCGCGGCTGGAGGATTGTCCTGCTGAGCCAGCAAACCGGATGGGAGGGGTATGACTGTGAGGAGGCACAGCAAGCTCGCGGCGGATGCAACCCGGAAAGCCATCGGCAACAGTATGGCAGAAAGCTTGCTACGGGGCCGATAGCTGAGTTCTTGGGCCGGGATGCGGGGCATCCCGTTAGCAAAAGGGAATGGCTGATTTGTCCCATCGCGGAACCCGCGATATTCTTCCGACAAGACGCCGCTCCCGAGCACCCACGCCGTCCGAACGCCTTTTGAGCTGTCTCTATCTTCGCGTGAGTGCATCGGGCTTGGATTTCCTTCAACGAGACATCATGCGACAACTGCCATGTGATTGCCACATAGCTTCCATTTAGGATCCATAATCCGAGTCGCTGCGCGTGAACAGGTCAAAATGGGCCAGTCGGCTGCAGCGAGAGTCGGTGAATGGTCGCTACGGCACTGTATGACCTGGAGTCTCATTCGCGATGATCAGGTTGAGGAGGTGACGTAAACCTCCGCAGGCATATCGAAGTGATCCGCACACATGTCCCGGAGCCACGGAGCCGCGAACAAAATCCGAGATATGTACCTCCTGTTACGCGCGGTTTTCAACTTTCCTGTCATTGCGGGTCGTGATTCGCAATCACGGTTCAAGGGGAAATCAGGTACGACCACATAAAGTCGGTTGACGAACACTACGGTCTGGGCGTACTGCCTGTTCACCTCATAAAACCATAATTCTGCAACCGTCAGGAACCAAGTGACTGCACGCAAAGCACCTTTTTGTTCTCTCGTCCTGCTCATGTTCTGCGGAGTGGTTGGACCACTCGCCGCAGCACAGGAACATCACCCCGGGCGTATGCGGCACGATCGATTCCAGCGGCCAGGGCTGCTATGCGCTGATCACCGGAAACAGCGTGGTGAAACCCCGCCGGCAATCTCTCCCTAGCCGACATCAATAACGACGTCATCCGCAAGGTTTCGCCCAACACTGAGTTCGCGCAGACCGCGGTAGGCGCGTCCCTGACCCAAATGATTCAGGTCCATTTCGGACCGACGGACGCGCCGGCGTCCGGCACTCCCTTCGTGGTTTCAGGCGGGACCGGCGACTTCTCGCTGACCGGCACGCCTGCCTGCACTGCCAACCCTGATTCCACGCAGGACTGCCTGCTCCAGTTGCAGTTCAGCCCGACCGTGGCCGGACAGCGCACGGCCAACCTGGTGGTTTCCGCACAGCTCGGCGGCACGCAAACTTTCGCGCTGGTCGGCATCTCCAACCTGACCGGCGCCGCTGACAGCATCACGCTGGTGACAACAACCCCCGCGAATGGAATCCTTGTGTACGGCCAGACGGCAGGCTTCACGGCGACGGTCACCCCCGGTTCCGGCAGTCAGACGCCTACCGGCACGCTCGCCTTCACCGTTGATGGCGTCACGCTCGCGCCGATCGCCATGACGAACGGCGCAGCGACCTACACCACGTCGAACCTGACCGCCGGCAGCCATACGATCGCAGCGATGTACTCGGGAGATGCGACCTTCGCCTCGGTCAGCACGGCCACGGCCAACACCGTATCCGTTGGTAAGGCGACCACCTCAACCGGGCTTACGTCCTCGGCCGCCTCCAGCGTCCAGGCGCAGAGCGTCACGCTGACCGCGACGGTAACCGCTCCCGGCACAATCCACCGGCCGGCACGGTGGTTCCTCAACGGAGTGAATGTTCTCGGGAGCTCAAACTTGAATGGGAGCGGTGTGGCGACGTTCACCACCTCAACCCTTACGGTCGGTTCCGACAGTCTGACTGCCGTCTACGCGGGCACTTCGAACTTCTCTACGAGCACATCTACTGCGGTTGTCGTCACGATCACGCTGGCGCCGCTTCCGCAGTTGATCCCCTACCAGCTCTCGACTGCTGCCGGCATCCCCGGAACGTCCAGCTACATCGACAATGTGGCCGCAACTTCCGGCACCATCAAGTCACCGCAGGGCCTCGCGGTCGACGCTTCCGGCAACATCTATATCTCGGATACCGGCAATCTCGTCGTCCGCAAGGTCACAGCTTCCAGCGGCATCATCTCGACCATCGCAGGCGGCGGCACGATCTGCTCCGGCGCGGCGGGCGTAGATTCCGCGCAGGGTGACGGATGCCTTGCTACGCAGGCTGTCTTCAGCAGCAATCGAGGTATCACGCTTGACGGCAACGCCGATGTGTTCATCGCCGATCCCGGCAAGAACTTCATCCGCCGCATCGATTCCGGAACGCAGATCATTACCAGCATCGCAGGCACCGGGTCCAGCGGTTCGCAGGGCGATGGCGGTCAGTCCACGGCCGCCCGTATCAAGAGCCCGCAGGCGATCGACAGCGACGCTGCCGGCAACCTGTATTTGTCCGATACCTCCAATAACCGCGTCCGAATCATCAATACCGCCGGCGTCATCAGCGTCGTTCCGGGCTACCCGCCGCAGACCTCCGCCTTCAACACGGTCAATAAAGTAGTCAACGTGGGCACCGGAACCCTTCCCGGTGCCACGCTGCCAGCCGGCGCCACATTGCCTACCGCCGAGATCAACACCCTGGCCGACATTCTTGCTGCCTGCATCAACTCTCCGGGCGGCGTCGCAGGCGATAACTCTGCCTGCGGCAACCTGTTCGCCGCCGCCAAGCCCCCCCAACGGCGTTGCCCCTACGGACACCATCGCCGCAGCCGCCAACATCGCGCGCAATCCCGCCAGCAATCTGGACATGCTTTGCGGCCTCACCGTCCCGAGCGCCCCCTTCCAGCCGACGCTCGCCAGCAAGCCTAATAACTTCCTCATCGGAATCAGTTACGTGGGCGGAGGTCTGAATACGCCCAGGTCGGCTCTGACGATGCCTTGGGGACTACTCCCATCGTCGGCCCTTTTACACAGACCGGTGGACGAATCGCGCGCCAGCCGGATGCGGTCCCCGGCTGACGCTAAATCGCCCACCATCCGTTCAACCGATCTGGATATTTGGCTGACGTGCTTGCGACACGGCTGTGTAGCGCACGATTCAAATCGCGTTAGCCACGTCTGGAATCATTGGCGGCGGCTAGCAGAAAAACCAGCGGCGCATTCCAGTTGATGGCGACCTCGTTGAGAGAATAGGCACGGTCGTCGTCCAACCACATCCGCATGGGCGCCGAGGGAGCCAGATGGTTTGCAAGGGCGTCTCCGCCGCCAGCGTTGGGGCCGCCGGAGAGCAGGCCAGGCCACGGGGCGGCGAGGCCGTCTGCAACACTGGGGCGGTGGTGGGGATGCTGCAATGGACGGGTGCCCACCTGTGTGACCCAGGAGACGCCGAAGCAGTTGCGGCCAAGCAGGTAGTGAAGGTTGCTGAGCGCGGCCGAAAGCGTCTCCGGGTGGGGTTGGAGCCTGTAGGCGAGCAACAGCAGCAAGGACTGGTTGGCCGCTGCGGAGTTCGAGCCCCAGCGGAAGTCGCGCTGCTCGAGCGTGGTTCCGTAGGCGCTTTGACTCTTACGCTGGATCAGCTCTTCCGCAGCCGCCTGGGTCGCATTCCGGATGGCCCGGCAGACTGGACTGGTGCTTGCACCCGCACCACAGGCAAGTACGTAACTCCAGAGCGCGAGAGGAGTGACGTTGGCCCAGGATGGCGGCCCGATCCGGAGTGCGTCCAGGCCCGGGGTGACGCGGGCGAGAAAGGCTTGTTCAAAGGCTGGCTCCCGGGTCGTGCGGAAGAGTTCGGCAGCCGCCCAGAGGGCTTCGTCGCCGCAGTGCGGTTCGCCATATTCGCCAGTCGTCACACCGATTGGATTTCTGAAGGGAATGTCTGGATGAGCCTGACTCCAGGCAAAGGCCAGTCGGGCGGCGGAGAGGCAGTGCGCAGCGAAGTCGGCATCGAACGGTTTGTAGCAGCGTGCGGCGACCGCCATTACGGCGGCGAAGTCGGCGGTGGCGCAGGTGCTTTTGTAAGGGGCTGTTCCCGTGCCGATGATCTCGCTGGGAAGATCATCCTGCTCCGGCATCACGAAGGCGCAGAAATGGGTGCTGGTCTGCTTGTGCCATACGCCTGCATCCTCGGGGTCCTGAAGCGTCAGCATCCAGTCCAGGTTCCACTTCACTTCCGCGAGGAAGTCAGGGATGCCCCGGCCTGACTCCGGGAGATCCAGATGGAGCGCATGCAGTGAAGCGGGGTACATCTCCCACGCGAGCAGGAGCGTGCCACAGGTGATGCCGGAGTTCACGATGTAGCGGCCGTAGTCGCCAGCGTCGTGCCAGCCACCGCTGTTCTTACACGGTCCCGCGCGCCCGGAGGATGGCGAGAACTCTGCTTTCAGGTGACATGGAGGATGCTTGTAGCCGCCACCGAGATCCACCTCGCACCCGCATCGCTGTCCGTAAAAGGCGCGCATGGCGAGACGCAGGGGATTGGCGTAGACGTTCTCGGCAACGGTAAAGATATCGCTGGTCCTTCGCAGGGCGCTGAGGCGGTAGCGGCCGGGGCGGCGAAGAGCAGAGAAGTCGGCGAGACAAACCTGATCGTCTGCGAGTGGGTCGAAGAAGGGAGACGACAGGGGTGCGGAGAAGGCGATCTGGCCGGTGTCGGCGGAAACGACCTGGAAGGTCGATCCAGGCTCGGTGTGAAGCGTCTCGGAGGAGCCGAAGTGAGCATCTGTGTGATCTCGTCTGGCTTCCGTGCCGAGAACAAGTGTGGCGATCTTTTGTTGCGCAGGGAGATAGCCCACCTGATTGACGTAGACATTGGGGATTGTGCGAGCGTCGATACCAGGCCGAGCATGCGCGGGCCGGCCTTCTAATGGGAATGCTGGCAGCGCGGTGGAGGTAGCGGCAAGGCCGGCCAGCCTCAGGAAGGATCTTCGTTGAAGCGGACCCGATCGCGAGTCGATCGTGTCACTTTCGCCCGATGCTGTTTCGCTGTCTTGCATGGCTGTGCCGTCACTCCGTGGGACTGGAAGCCGTGAAGGTGGAGCAGCAGGGCTTGATCACAGGCTGAAACTCCATAAGCTCGACGCGTGTTCCGTCGGGGTCATATAGATTCGCCTGCCATTTTCCGTCGCGTCCCATTTGTGGCCCGTCGTGACGAGGGCTGAGCCGGTCATCGCGAATGAGTGTTGTAACGGCAGCCTCCATGTTGGGGACGCCGAGCGAGAAATGGTTGAGCACACCGAGTTCGCGCGCATCGACTTTCGTTGCGTCGACATCGGAGTTTCCGCCGACCATCATGTACTCGAGCCAGTCGTGTCCATCAGGCACCTGCAGGGAGATCCAATCGGTGTGGTTGGGCTGCATGCCGCCGGACCAGTATGGGCGGAAGCCGAGAACGTCGCGGTAGAAGGCGTCTTCGCGCGCGCGGTCTTTCACCGCGTATCCGACGTGGATGATGTGTCGGCTTATGGGATTGGACTTGTCGATGGCGGGATCCGCTTTGCCGGCCTGTACGAACTGGACGAGGTTTCCCTCGGGATCGAAGGTAGAGAACCAGCGGCTGCTGTCACTGCCCAGCTTGAGTTCGCAGAGCTTGTCTACGCCCTTGCCCTGCAGGTAGGTGCGCAGGGCGCGGGCATCGGAGGTGTTCCACGCGACGCAGGAGATGCGGCTGAGACCGGAGTCTGCAGGAAGTGGAAGGACCTCCACGAATTGCGCAGGGCTGAAGTAGAAACGGACGCCGTTGGGATCCTGCGGGTCGGGAGCCCGGGAGGCGCCGAGAATGCGTCCGTAGAAGTCGGCCGAGGCAGTCATGTCGTGCGACAAGACGCACATATGCGAGATTCCGGTGATCGCCGGCCGGGCCTGTTGTGCCGGAATGACACCGGCTCCGAGGAACGAGGCGACAAGTGCCGCAAAGATCTGTTGCGATCTCATGGTGAATCCTTTCGAGCGCAGATAAAAAGAATGACACAGATCCTGACTGCTCCGAAATAGCGACAGCGAACCCTTGAGCTAAGTGGCGGACGGCAATTCGGCTCATCCGGCAACATTCAATCCTCTCACTACCACGCGTGGTTTCTCGCCACGGCTATCCCTCTGAAAGCATTCTGTCCTGATCGTTCGCGATTCGCCGGGCATGAGTGCGATGTAGTTCGCGTCGTAGATGGCTGGGAGAATGCGGTCGCCCGTGGTCTCGCGTTCGGCCTGGATGCGCACAAACAGCGCCGGAAACGCCGAGGTGTTTCTGAGCTCTGTGCTGAGGAACCAACGATCCCCGCGAAGTTCTGAAGATGTGTTTGCCGTCACGCGGGCCTTGTCGAGGGTGCGGATCGCGCGGAAGTCCCCCTGCTCGGTGCCCCGAAGGTAGAAGTTGGAAGAGCGCACGACGCCATTCTGGGTCAGCGTGAGGCGCAGAAAGTGGACCGGGCTCAGGTTCGCCGGGTACTCCAGTTTCATAGGCGTGATGGTAGAGTCCTCGTCGCTGTCGAGCTGGGCGGACTTCTTAGCGGCTGAGCTTCCGTCGAGGTTGAGAATCTCGACGGTGGCCGTAAGCCCCGGTGCGTTGCCCGCACTGTAGTTCACCACCTCGATCGTTTCTTCCAGGGAGTTCCATTGGATGTGCAGGGGCTCTGCGCCGAGTTTGGAGGCGAAGTACGTGGCGGTGGGTTGCAGATAGAAATCGTAGGTCTGCCACACGAACGACGGCCAGCAGGGATGGCTCATCCAGAGCAGCGCGCCCATGCGGTGCACGCTCTGCGCCTCGAACATGGCGCGGTAGGCCTCGTAGCAGATGATCTCGCCGAGCACGACCCAATCCTCGACATTCGTGGCGCCGCCGTAGCCCTCGTTCATCAAAGTAAGGAAAGCTTCACCACCCTGCGCGCCCTGGAAGGTGAAGTCGTGCAGGCCGTAGTCGAGCGAGAGCGGCCAGAGAGCATGCTCGGGCATCATCAGGCGAACGCTTTCGATGGGCGGGATGGCGGGCGCGCCGATCTCGGAGTGGAGTTGCTTGTCAGCGCGCCGGAAGTACTCGGGCGCGGTAAGCGCGCGGTAGGGGCCATGGCCGCTGACAGGGCCATCGGCCGAGCTGCCGACGTAGGGAATTCCGGGGTGGAGTTCGGCCAGTTGTGCGCGGAAGCCGTCGTCGAGAACCTTGGGCGGAAACCACTCGTTGCGCCCGCAATAGATTCCGATCGAAGGGTGGCGGCGGATGCGCAACAGGAAATCGCGCGAGTTGGCCAGGAACATCTCATTGTTCTCGGGAACGGGGCCATCCCACGGGTTGGCCAGCCAGAAATCCTGCCACACAAGAATGCCGTGGCGATCGCAGGCATCGAAGAAGGCGTCGTCGGGGACCTGGCCGACCCAGTTGCGAATCATGTTGAAGTTCATCTCGCGGTGGTAGCGGACGGCGGCATCGTACTCACGCGCGCGGTAGCGAAGCATGGATTCGCCGAAGCCCCAGCTTCCTCCCTTGGCGATGAGGCGACGGCCATTGATGAAGAGGTGCAGGTTGCCGCCGCTCTCGTCGGCGGTGATCTGGCGGATACCAGCCCGGAAGGCTTTGTGGTCGTGGGTTTCGGCTCCGCTCTTCAGCGTCAGCTCGACGTCATACAGGTGCGGCTCACCGTAGCCGGCGGGCCACCAGAGTTCGGGCTTCTGAATGCGCAGTTGTTTGTGGGTGTCGGGCGTCAGCTTCAAAGCTTGCCTGCCGCCCGCAGGGAGGTTGACACGCTGCTCGAATGCGATGACGCCGAAGCGACCCTGCAGCATCCCCGCGAAAGGTTTGTCGCTGTGATTGACGGCGATGCACTCGAGGGTGATGTCCGCGATGCTGGTATCGGGCAGCGGCAGCGCGGAGCTGACCAGCGGGTCTTCAAGCGTGACCATGCCGGTTGGCACCAGGTTGATTTCGCGCCCAGATGCCGGTGTTGCGACCGCGGATGGTTGGAATCCAGTCCCAACCGATGGAGGCATGGAAGGTGGGGTTATCGGCGCCGAGCGCACCACCGTTCTTGCCCGTTGTCTGCAGCGTTTTCTGCTTGCAACTGCCGGGGGTGTCATTCTTGCGAATGAGAATGGCGAGTGCGTTCGGCTTGCCCGCGAGCAGCTTGCCGGTGACGTCGAACTGTCCGCGCAGGAAGCCGCCTTCGATGCGGCCAAGGCGGGAGCCGTTGAGGAAGACCTCCGCCTTCCAGTTGATGCCCGCAAGATTCAACATCATGCGCTTGCCACGTGCCAGAGCCGGCGCAGGGAATTCGGTGCGATACCAGAAGTCGGAGTAGAAAAAGGAGTCGGAGATGTGGAGCTGATTCTGGCCGAAGTTGGGATCGGGAATAGCACCCGCGTTCAGGTAGGAGGTCAGCACGGTTCCGGGAACGGTGGCGACAACCCAGGGGTCATCCTTGAAGCCAGCGGTGGAGATGACTTCGCCGGTGTCCTGCATGCCGTTATAGCTCGCACGCTGCAGCTTCCAAGCTCCGCCGGCGAGATGCAGCAGTCCGTCGCTGCCGGATGCGGGCGGTGGTTGCGGCTTGACCCTAAATCCCCCGTGGCCGAAGACCTCCAGTTCGGAGAGGATGTAGCCTTCGGGCGAGCTGGGCCGCGTCATCAACACACGGACATATCGGCCCCTGGCCGGCGGAGACAGCTTCAGGTCATCGACGGAAGCAGTGTCCTGCGACGCGACGGAGGTTAGTGGCTGGATATCGTGCCAGGTGCGATTGTCTTCGGAGACTTGTAACTTGCCAGCGGCGGCTCGCGCGATCCAATGCAGCTTGACGTTGTCGAAGGTGAAAGATGCGCCGAGATCGACCGAGATCCACTCCTCGTCGATGCCCGCGCTTTTCCAGGCGCTGGTGAAGCTGTAGGGACCGCCGACGTTGCTGCGTTCTGCGCCGTGGAAGAAGGCCATCTGGCCGAGACGCCACGAGACTTTCTGTGAGTTGCCGGCCATCGCAGCTTCTGTAGTGCCCGCGTTGGCCGAAGTGCCGGAGGCAGCAGCGGAGGGAGCCACGAGCATGCCAAAGGCGGCGCGGAAGAAGCGTCCGCGAAACGGCTGATTAAAGCTCACCGAGGGATTGAGCAGATGCGAGCCGCGCACAAGGTCCGGCGGGTAGTTTTCTGCAGGCAGGGGCTCGCCGCCAGCCGCGCTGCCGACCTCCCTCCACACGTGGCCATCGTCGGAGACGGAGACGGTGAACGAAAGGGTGCTGGGAGCGATACGGTTCGACACGACGACGAACAGTTCCATGCGGTCGACTTCGGGCGGATGCGTGCCGCCGCCAAGGTGCAGCTCCACGGTGGGGTTGCTGCTGGGCAGCTCAAGGACGGCGGACTGGAAGTGATCGACGACGATTTCGCGCTCGGTCTTCGGCAGAATCTGCCCATCGACGACTGTGGTGATCCAGGAGGGGAGAGCGGTGTCGCGGAGGCCGTCTGTGACCAGCTGAGCGGTCAGATTGTAGTCGTAGCTGGAGGAGGCAAAGGCGGGGCGGTGCAGCGCGAGGTTCCGGTAGGGCGCGGCGGAATCGAGCTCAAGCGTGGGTTGAAAGTTCTCCGACGGCTCACCAGGGTACATGCCGATACCGCGGGTGAAGGACGGACCTGCGAGGTCCGCAAAAGCTGAAGCGTCGTGGGCTGAGACGGCTATCGTTGCCTCGGTGGAAGTGCCGCTGGCACGGGCGACTTTAGGCACGGCCATGCCGGCACCTGCAACGACGCCTGCTTTCAGAAACTCCCGCCTTGTGACTGCCATGCTTCGTCTCCTGTCCTTCGTTTCCGGCAAGATGAAGTTATCCGCGGATGCATGAGGCTAAGCTCCCAACGTACGCAGAGAGCGACTCCTCTTGCGATCGATAACACATGCAGGAGTTAAGGAGATCTCCTCGCTCCGAAGTGTAGGGCACGGTGCCCCCAAACGAACAGTACTGGTTTATACCCGTATTCGGTCACCTGTTGATAGCGATATCGAACGCCTACATTGCAGCACCTGAGCGTTTTTTGCCTACTGGCGTTGGTGGCCTGGCCCGGAGTGCGCTTCAGGATATTGGTCTAGCGGGGATGAGCTACGATCGATCACAACCTAGCTATGAAGCTATAAACAGGCGTCCTCACCTCGCCAGCGAAGGCAGATGGCGCGTTGCGGCGAAAGACTACCGCGCGTCGTGATCGTGATCACGGCCCGGAAACCAAAGATCTCGAACACGTGCGGGCAGGGTAGAAGGATAACCGGCATCTTGCTGTGAAGTAGACCGTCAAAGCAATCGGCCATCCCGCACAAAGGGATGGCCGATTCCATTTCTGCGCGCGCGCTAGAAGTTGATGCGCGCGGTGAGTTGGCCGATACGAGCATCGTTCTGCTGAGTAGCCTGGCCAGATGGGATGGAGAGGGACCCGGACCCGGCTCGGGAAGCCGTGTTGGCTGCGCCGAGTGTCTGGTTTGGCGCCGGGAAGTCGGGAGTGTTCAGGACATTGAAGAACTCGCCGCGAATCTCGAAGCTGACGCCTTCACGAACAATGAACTTTTTGAAGACAGACAAGTCAGCCAGGGGATGCACCGAGTAGCGGATGTTCAGGTACGTGGGGTTGTTCTGCGACGTGTAGGCCAGACGCTGACGGAAGGCCGGATTGGGCGACTGAGTATCGCATGCCGTCACCTTGTTGTAGGTGCCGGTGGAATCGAGACTGCTGCTCACGTTGGCAACAGTCACAACACCGGTTGTGCTGTTGACCGACTGAGTCTGGTAGCACGGGTTGAAGGTGCGATAAAAGTTTGCGTTTGGCTGGTGGTAATCGCCGATGATATCGACATTGCCAGGCGCGGGAATGAGAAGCCCATTCGAGAAGCGCACGATGGGATTGACCTGCCACCCGCCCAGCAGGATGCGTTGGTAGGAAGGACGACCGGCAAACTTCGGAAGTTCAAAGACGCCAAAGATGTTTCCGAAGAGCGTTGGATTGTTGTCCTGTATGGATTCGAGCTTTCCGGTGACCGCCGCGTAGTTGTCGAGGTAGGCCGTATGCAACATGACCTTGTCCCAGGTGAAGTTGCCCTGCAGGGAAAAGTGATTCCGCATGGGCTTGCTGACCTGGACCTGGAGGGCGTTATATGGGGAGCTGCCGATCGAAGAGTAGTCCTCAGTGACGGAGCCGAACTGCGGATAGGGCAGCAGCAGCAGGTTGCGAGCGATGGTGGCCGCGTTCAGGCTCGTGGTGCCCGTGAATGCGCCCGCCAGCGGATTGGGAACAGCGGTGTTGAGGTAATTCACCTCCGCGCCGCCCTGGTTGTAGTACTGCGCCGGCAGCAGATTGATGTTGTGGTTTACCTCGAGCCGGGTGGGTCGGGTTCCAACGTACGCGACCTGGAGCGCAAGGTTCTTGGGCAGCTGCTGCTGGACGCTCGCAGAGTACTGGGCGCTCTTCGGCTGTACATGGTGTGGATCGATGAATGTGACACTCTGTCCGAGAGCGGTCGAAAGGCCAAGGGTGCTTCCGGTGGGCAGCGTGACGCCACTCGGAAAGGGGTTGGAGAGGGAGTAAAGCGGAGCGGCGTTTGAGGTCGTGCCGGTGTAGTTGTTGTAGCTGGTCGATTGGCTGAAGCCGGTGCCGATGGGTGTTTCCAGCGTGTTGAAGTAGATGATGCCGAAACCGGCGCGCACCACGGTGGTGGAGCTCGCCTGGTAAGCGGCGCCAATACGCGGCTGGATGTTGTTCAGGTCGCGCGGATACGGAAAGCGGTTGCTGGAGCTGGTGTACTGGAGGCCACCCACGAGGTTGAGGCCGGCGACCTGAAGGGTGCTGGCGCAGGTGGTGCAGAAATTGGAAACCTGCTTGTTATAGCGCTCGGTAAATGGAGATTCATAGTCATAACGCAGGCCGAGGTTCAGCGTGAGTTTGCTGGTCACACGCCAGTCGTCCTGGATGAACGGAGCCATGTAGATCTGCTGCAACGCGTACGCCGCCTGGACGTTATAGGTGACCGATGAGAACGCACCCAGCAGTTCGTCGGCGATGGCATCGCCAGAGGCGGCGGTGCCCGTGTTGTAGTTCTGCTGGGTGAAGCGGCGATCGAAGCCGAAGTTGCCGAAGCCGCTCTGCGGGTTCTGGACGTTGTAACGCTTCAGGTTGCCTTCGAAACCGATGCGCAGGGTGTGGGTCTTGACGGTCTTGGTCAGGATCTCTTCGAGCGATCCCGTGGTGTCTTCGCTGACCTGGCCACCGGCACCGGCGGCCAGCGTCGCGTATCCGTCGGACTCGGTTGTGCCGGGGAACGAGCTGTAAGGAAAGCGTGCCTGTGATGCCTAGGCCGGAGAGATTGAAGCCCGTATTGCCTGGGTAGACAAGGCCGAACGGATGGAAGACAAGTCCGAAGCGGGAATCGAGCACCATGCTCGACGAAAGCTGATGGACCTCATCGAGGCTTCCGCCGCGGTTGTTGCGATATACATGATAGCCGTATCCCCCAGGACCGATGCCGTGCTGGAAGCCCTGCATTGGATAGGTTTGCGTGAGGCCGTTGCGGAAGAAGATCGCGCTGAGCTTGCCCTTTTCATTCTTGCCGATAGCCTGATCGAATCGCGCGATAAATGCCGGATTCGTGCTGGGATAGGAAGTCTGGGTCGAGATGTAGTTGGGATTGGTTGTGGCAGACGCTCCAGCAATGTTGGGAAGCGGAAGGTAGTTCACGAGAGCCGCGCCGGTTGTCGTGATTGCGCTCGCGATGTTGTTGTTGGCAAAGTATTGTGTGCGGTTGCCGTTGGCATCGAGCGGCGAGTTCGGAACGTAGAGCTGGATGCCAGAGGTGCAGAGCCCGTTGCTGTTGAACGTGGTGCAGAGGCCGGAGAAATCGCCGGCGCGCTCCGCCGCTGTCGGCACACGCGCGGAGTAGTTGATGGCGGTATGTGAGGCATAGCGCTCGAAGGACACCATGAAGAAGCTCTTATCGCGGCCGTCGTAGACCTTCGGGATGTAGACGGGGCCATCGAAGACGAAACCGGTCTGGCTCAACTGATCGTTGTTGCGAGGTGTCGGTGTGATGGTATTGGTGCAGCCCGCAGTGCCGGGGTAGCAGAGATTCTGGCTCGGCACCTTTTCCGACGTGTTTGCGTTCAGGTATGTGTTCTGGAACACATAGTAGGCGGCTCCGTGGACCTTATTCGCACCGTTGCGCACGACAGTGTTCGTCACGGTTCCGTTGCCGTGTCCAACCTGTGCGTCGAAGATCGACGATTGCACCTTCACTTCCTGCACGGCCTCCGGCGAGGGAACGAAGCCGGTGTAGGTGGCTCCGGAAAAGCGCTCCGCGGGGTCATCAGGGATGCCGTCGAGCGTCAGGCGGTTATGGCCGCCGCTTCCATCGGTCACGATTTGCACGGCCACGCCGCTGAAGGGCTGCGTGAACTGGCTGGATTTTCCCTCGAAGTATCCACCTGAGCCGCCGTTGATGACACCTGCGGCAAGGGTGGCCAGCACGAAGGGATTGCGCCCGACGTTCGGCAGGTCGGTGACCTCCTGGTTGCTGAGCGTTGTGGCGATGTTGGCGGAGCCTGCATCGATGAGCGAGTTGCTGTTGGCCTGCACCTCGACCGTTTCAGCAGTGGCTCCGGCGGTCAGGGGGAAGTCGATGACCTGCAACTGACCTGCGGTAAGGACAACGCCTGTGCGCGTTTCCGGACCGAAGCCAGGTGCGCTGATGGTCAGCGTATAGGTGCCTGGATTCAGCGAGGGGAAGCTGTAGGCACCCGTTCCGTTCGCCTTACCGGTTGTCTTGAAGTGCGTCGCAGTCTCTTCTGCAGTGATGGTGGCGCCGGGAACCTTGGCGCCTGTCGAATCGGTCACTTCACCCTGGATCGTTCCGAGAAAGCGCTGCCCGTGAGCGGCGAGTGGAACCAGGGTCGCGGAGGCGGATACGACGAGTACCCGAATGATGTTGGGGGAAACGATGCGCATGGCGAAGTCCTTCGATTTGAATTGAATCCGTGTGTACCCTTGTGTTTACGCGCCAGTGTACACGTATGCATTCTTGCGGGCAGTCTGGAGCGAGAGAAGGGTAAGTCGCTGTTCACTCCACTGTCAACTGATTTTTGCCGAGTTGCAGTGGGACCTTTGGCCCCGCGTACGCTTCGGATTGCGCAAGAACCCTTCCCGGCGGGTGTGCCAGGAAGGGATCAGGCGGTGCGAGAGAGAACGAAGACGCGGAGAATCAGGAAGGTCTGTTCAATCAAGCATGAATCCGTATACAATCTGACGCGCTGACCATCTTCCCGCTGCTGCGACCAGGAGTCAATTCCCATGCGGTTTCGTTTCTCCTTGCGGGCCCTCCTTCTGCTGCTGATTGCTCCCGCTTGTGCTCAGAGCAGGCAGGCGGAGATCCACGCACAGTCGGCTGCACCGCACACGTTTGTAGCTTCGGGAAATCAGTTCCTCCTGGATGGCAAACCCTTCCAAATCATCTCGGGTGAGATGCATTACACCAGGGTGCCGCGGGAATACTGGCGCGATCGGCTACGCAAGGCGAAAGCGATGGGTCTGAACACCATCACGACCTATGCTTTCTGGAATGTCCATGAACCACGGCCAGGCGTGTATGACTTCAGCGGCCAGAACGATGTGGCCGAGTACCTTCGCGAAGCACAGGCTGAGGGTCTGCATGTGATCTTTCGGCCGGGACCCTACGTATGCGCGGAGTGGGAATTGGGCGGCTACCCTTCGTGGCTGCTGAAGGACAAGAGCCTCGTGCTGCGGTCGGACGACCCGAAGTACACAGAGGCGGTGAAGACCTGGTTTGCGCGCTTGGCGCAGGAGATCCGGCCGTTACTGCTGAAGAACGGAGGCCCGATACTCGCGGTGCAGGTCGAAAATGAATACGGCGCTTTTGGCGATGACAAGAAATATCTTGAAGGTGTAAAGGACGCGATCGTGGACGCCGGCATGGGTGACTCGCTTCTTTACACCTCCAACCAGCCCGGCGATATGCTGAAAGGATCGCTGCCGGAGCTGCCTTCTGTGATCAACTTCGGAACCGGCGACGCGGCGAAGAGCTTTGCGAAGCTTGAGAAGCTCAGGCCGGACGGTCCGCGGATGACGGGCGAATACTGGGCGGGCTGGTTCGACAAATGGGGTGAAAAGCACCACGAGACGGACGGTGCAAAGGAGGCTGCCGAATTTCGGTGGATGCTGGAACACGGGTATTCCGTGAGCCTCTATATGTTTCACGGAGGCACCAGTTTTGGCTGGATGAACGGCGCCGATACGCACACCGGCACGGATTATCACCCGGACACGAGCAGCTACGACTACGACGCGCCGCTTGATGAGAAAGGCGAGCCTCGCTACAAGTTCGAGCTGTTTCGAAAAGCGATCGAAGACACGACGCATGTCGCCGCGCCTCGAATGCCAAAGGCTTCGGCGCTGACGGCATTTCCCATTGCGCGCAAGATGCTGACGGCCTCGTTGTGGCGGAATCTGCCGACCCCGGTGAACTCGAAGGTGCTGTTGTCCTTTGAAGATCTCGACCAGGCATACGGGTATGTCCTTTATCGGACAGGACTGGATGAGGGAGCTGGCGGGAAGCTCGTGCTGGGTGGCTTGCATGATTACGCGCAGGTGTATGTCGATCAGCAATTCATCGGGACGCTTGATCGCCGGCTGGGTTCGGACACGCTGGAGCTTCCTCGCCTTACCCGGGCGTCAACGCTGGACATCCTGGTTGAGAATACGGGCCGCGTGAACTACAGCCGGAAGATCCGCACAGAACGAACCGGCTTGACGGGCGAGGTGACAGTAGATGGTGTGGCGCCGAAGTCCTGGGAGATCTACTCCTTGCCCATGGACAATGTCGCCCATTTGCGCTACTTGCCTGAACCGTGTTCGGGCCCCTGCTTCTTCCAGGCGCAGATGGCTGTAAAGAAACCTGCGGATACCTACCTGGATACGCGCGGACTGCACAAGGGACAGATGTGGGTTGAGGCGCACAACCTCGGCCGCTTCTGGAGTATTGGGCCGCAGTATTCTCTTTACACGCCCGCGCCGTGGCTTCAGCAGGGAATGACTACTCTGACGTTCTTCGACCTGCTGGCGGACTCCGGCGAGCACCTGGCCAGCGTAACCGCTCCCATTTTCGGAAGCGCCATCTCGACGCGGGAGAAACAATAGTGTGTTGTGATCTATCTGCGCGCCGAGGTGGAACAAGTATGAGCTGGATCAGCTCCGTTTGCATCCTTGCTTTGGGCTTCATTACCTTGTTTGCAGCGGGGCAGGTCCCCAAACCTGCTGCGCCGCCGCCGTTCCGTCCAGGGGAGTTGTGGCCGGATACCGGCGGCGTTCCCATCAACGCGCATGGCGGAGGGTTCCTGTTTCGCGATGGAACGTACTTCTGGTATGGCGAGTTCAAGACCGAAGGACCGGGCGGAAACAGTGCGAACGTGGGCGTTTCAGTGTATTCATCGCGGGATCTTTATCACTGGAAGAATGAAGGCATCGCGTTGAAGGTGAGCGATGACCCTTCGAGCGACATCGTAAAAGGATCGATCATCGAGCGGCCGAAGGTGTTGTACAACGCGAAGACCGGCCTCTATGTGATGTGGTTCCACCTGGAGTTGAAGGGCAAGGGGTATAGCGCCGCGCGGGCAGGCGTGGCGACCAGCAAATCCGCCAGGGGGCCGTTTACCTTTGTGCGCGACTTCCGGCCCGATGGGGAGATGTCCCGCGATATGACGCTTTTTCAGGATGACGATGGCAAAGCGTACCTGATTACCACGTCAGAAAATAACCAGACGCAGCATGTCTCGGAACTTGCCCCGGACTATCTGGATACGACCGGCCATTACACACGCATTCTTGCGCACAAGGCGCTCGAAGGCGCCGCCATCTTCAAGGCGAATGGGCATTACTTCTACATCGGCTCGCACACGACCGGATGGGATCCAAACCCGGCGTTCGCAGCGCTCGCGGAAAAGCTGACCGGCCCGTGGACGGAGCTTGGAAATCCATGCCGCGGCGAGGGTGCGGATCTGACCTTCGGCGCGCAGAGCACCTATGTCCTTCCGGTCGCAGGAAGGCCGGGAGCATTTATCTTTATGGCGGATCGCTGGCGGCCAAAGAATGCGATCGATGGGCGGTATGTGTGGCTTCCTGTGAGGTTGTCGGCCAATTCCTTCACGATCCCGTGGCGTGATTCGTGGGATCTATCGGTGTTTGGAGCGGGGCAGTGAAGACACAGTTCTCATTCGGAAGAGGCCGGTCCTGCCATGGATTCGCCGGGCTGGTGCATGGAATCGTACTCGCAATAGCGTGTGTCTCGGGATCGGTCGCGCAGCAAGATTCGGCTGCCGCCACTTACAACGGGCTGCGTGCAGGGTTTGCGAACCCTCCGCAAGCGGCCCGACTGCGTTGCTACTGGTGGTGGTTGAACGGCAATACGGACAAACCGACGATCACCCATGACCTGGAGGAGATGAAGGCCAAGGGCTTCGGTGGTGCGCTGCTGGTGGATGCCAATGGCTCGGATCAAACGGGGAATCGTCCTGCAACGGAGGGGCCAACGTTTGGAAGCCCTGCCTGGGTGGAACTCTATCGCCATACCCTGAGCGAAGCGGATCGCCTGGGCCTGGAGATCACGCTGAATATCACAAGTGGATGGAATCTCGGCGGTCCGGACGTAACACCGGAGCAAGCCTCCAAACTGCTGACGTGGACTCGCACTGAGGTCCTTGGGGGATCCCATGTGGCGCTGAAGCTGGAAGCGCCCGCAACGAAGAACGGCTTCTACCGGCAAATCGCGGTACTGGCGTATCCGCTGCAGCATGGGGAAGCGCTGCAGGCGCAGCCTCCCGGCCCATCGTTGCGCGCGCGTGCGGCTGCGATGGAGACCGGCTTCAGTATGCCGGACGCCACGAGCATGTTGCATGCGGGGCCGAATGCGAGTGACCCTCAGGGTGCGGATACTCCTCAAGAGCGTGTACAGAATCTGTCGTCGCTTACGCAGGCGGACGGAACGCTTTCATGGGATGCGCCTGCGGGGCAGTGGGAGATTCTGCGCATTGGCTACACAGACTCCGATGCGCGTGTGTCCACGTCAAGTGGATCCTGGCAAGGACTGGCGCTGGACTATCTGAGCCGAGACGCCTTCAACACCTATTGGGAGCACACCGTGCAGCCGCTCTTAGCGGCAGCCAAGCCATTCCAAAGCCTGAAGTATCTCGCGACCGATAGCTGGGAGCTTGGAGGAACGAACTGGACGGACACCTTCGCGCTGGAATTCCAGCAGCGACGCGGCTATGACCCTGTGCCCTGGCTGCCGGTGGTGGCGGGCCGCATTGTAGGGGATCGCGATCGCAGCACGCGCTTCCTTGCCGATCTGCGACGCACCGTCGCGGACCTGGTTGTGAGCAATCACTATGACGTCTTTGCGGCAAGAGCGGCAGAGTATGGGCTCGGCATACAGGCTGAAAGTGGCGGCCCGCACGGCGCTCCGATTGATGCGTTAGAGACGTTCCGGCATGCAGCGGTTCCGCAGACAGAGTTCTGGTCACAGAACCAGCATCGGGCGCAGGATGTGGAGCGATTCTTCACGAAGGAAGCTGCGAGCGCTGCCAACATCTACGGTCAGCGATTCGTTGCGCAGGAGGGCGAGACTTCCATCGGTCCACAGTGGTCGGAGAGTCTTGCCGCGGATCTGAAGCCGAGCTTTGATATGGGGATCACGGAAGGGATGAATCGTCTCGTCTGGCATGAGTTCACGTCCAGCCCCGCAGCGACCGGCCTTCCCGGGCAGGAGTATTTCGCGGGAACTCATCTGAATCCCAAGGTGACCTGGTGGAACGCGGGAGGAGCGTTCTTCAATTATCTGAACCGGGCCCAGTTCATGATGCAGCAGGGCGTAGCCGTGGATGACGTTCTTTATTTCTATGGTGACAATGTTCCAGGGTTTGTGAGGCTCAAGGGCGATGATCCAGCGCACGTCCTGCCGGGCTACGACTATGACGTGACCGACGAGGACGCGCTGCTCCACACGCTGAACGCCGAGGGGCAGGAGATCGCCGGACCATCTGGGGTGCGCTGGCGTGCCCTGGCTTTGCCGGCAAGCGGACGTATGTCTCTGGCTGCGCTGCTCTGGATCGAGCAATATACGCGGGGTGGAGGCATCGTGGTCGGTCTGCCGCCGCAGTCAGCGACAGGAATGCTGTCACGCGAGGATGCGGCGAAGTTTGCTGCGACTGTGCAAGCAGTGTGGGGCGGAAACTGCACAACCGAACACGTCTTTGGCAAAGGCAAGGTGTACTGCACGCAGGATACGCACGCGGCGCTTGCGAGAATGAAGGTGCCGCCGGATGTAGAGGTGCTCGGCGGCGATACGCCGGCGGCGACGTCGAAGTCGGCGTTCGACTACGTGCACCGCAGGGCGGGCGACTCGGACATCTACTTCCTCCGCAACGGTTCGGACGCGATAAGCAGCCGGGATGTGGTCTTTCGGACGCGCGCCTCTGAGGCAGAGACTTGGGACGCCGTGACGGGCGAAGTACATCGCTTGACGGCCCGCAAAGCGCTGGATGATGGCAGGATCCAGATCCAGGTGGAGCTCCCTCCGTTCGGTTCGACGTTCGTGATCTTCCATACGCGGGCGCAAACGGCCTTGCGGGAGGCGCCAAGAACTCTTCGCTCCGAGCCGATCGCCAGCACGTGGCAGCTCACGTTCCAGCCGGGACGAGGAGCGCCCCAGGAGCCCACGCCAATGACTACGCTTCAGAGCTGGACCAATGCTGCCGACTCTGGAATTCGTTTTTTCTCCGGGACCGCAACCTACTCGGCGAATGTCTCGGCCCCGGCTTTCAGCGCGGGCGAGCAGGTCTTGTTGCATTTTTCCGAGGTTCACGAGATTGCGCGGGTGAAGGTGAATGGCAGGGATGCCGGCACGGTGTGGGCGCAACCGCTCACGCTTCGCGTCGACCCATGGCTAAAGCCGGGCGTAAACACGATCGAGATTGAAGTGACAAACCTCTGGCCCAACAGGATCATCGGGGATCTGCAGCCGGGCGTGGAACACAGATGGACCGCCACCAACATCACAGCGTACCGGGCGAACTCGCCGCTCTTGCCCTCAGGCTTGATCGGCCCGGTGGAATGGATCGTGCAGAAGTAGCACTCAGAGCCGAGAACGCCCGCATCGCAGCGAGGTCTTCAGGCGATGCCGCTCAAAATGGTATTCAGCGCCAGACCACATTGAGCACGACACATGCGATGAGGAGCAACGCCGCGAGAATCCAAACTCCGGGGCCGGCGCGTCCCCCTCCCCAACGAAAGACCACCCCGGTATCGACCGAGTCACTTTGAGCAGTATGCTGTGGCGAAAGCCAAGCGACGAAACAGGCGGTGAAAAAGGCGTAAATGGCTCCGTGGAAGGTCGAGTTCATGGAACTGCCGTAATGCAGCCATCCCTGCGCTGTGGCTAGCAGATGCAACAATCCAACGAGAGACCCAGCGAGAAAGCCCCACACCGCGCCCTTGGCGCGGACGCGCTTCGAGGTCATGCCAAGCAGAAAGATTGCCCAAAAAGGGCTTCCGAAGACTGAGAAGATCAATTGCACATGCTCCATCAGGTTGCTGAAGCGGAACGTGATGAGAGATGCTGCGATGCTGACCGCAATCGCTGCCACCGTAGAGAGCAGGCCCATGCGCAGGTAATGCCGGTCGCTTGCACCCTTGTTCAGATAGGTGCGGTAGATGTCTCCCGTCCAGATGGCGGCGAAGGCTGAGACATTTGCAGCCAGGCCCGACATCAGGCTCGCCGCAAGGGCGGTGACGCCCAGCCCCAGCATCGTCGGCCCGTAAAGCTGCGTCATGATGCCGGGCAGCGCCTGGTCGAATCGCAGCGTGTGGCCGAGTTCCGGGAGCAGCTTTGCCGCGGCGGCGCCTGGCAGTACGACGATCAACGAAAACGCAAGCTTGCCGAAACCGGCAAGCAGAGGCACCTTGCGAGCGTCGCTGTCTGTTCTGGCGGTGAAGGCACGCTGCATCAGGACGAAGTCAGTGCACCAGTAACCGGAGCTGAGGACGAACCCAAGTCCTACGACAACACCGATGCCATCGAGCGGCGCCGTGCGAGAGACGACCGGCAGCCCTTGCCAAAGATGTCCGCGCACGCCGTGTGCGGAGGCGAGCGAGGCCGCGCCGATATGGAAGCTGCGGAAGGCCAGGGGAAGAAGGCCCGCGAGCATGACGAGGAGCTGGAAGACTTCGTTGTAGATGGTGGCCCTGAGACCTCCCAGAAGCACATAGACGAGGACGACCCCGGCGGAAAGCAGGACACTGGCAACAAAGCTCAGGCCTATGACAACTTCAAGAACCTGTGCCATGGCATACAGGCTGATGCCGCCGAGCAGCAGCATCAGGATGGCGACCGCGCATGCATTCAGCAGCCGGACTCCGGGGCCGTAGCGTACCTCCAGATATTCGGGAAGACTGGTGATGCGGCTGCGGCGATATACCGGCATCATCCACACAGCCAGAAAAATCATGGCAGGGATTGCACCGATCCAGTAGAAGCTGAAGGCCTGCACGCCATACTGCGCCGCCATCGCGCTGAGTCCGACAATCTCCAGCGCGCCGCAGTTCGCGGCCAGGTACGCCGCGGTCACCACCGCGAGCGGAAGAGAGCGGCTGGCGTTCAGGTAGGAGTTCGCTCCGGCATCCCTGCGCCGGGCGAACCACCCGATGGCGATGGTCGTGGCGAAGTAGAGCGGAAGAATGGCGATCCCGGCCGTGAGGTGCAGGGTGGCCTTCATCTTCGGCTCACAGCGGGAGCAAGCCTTTGCAAGAGGCTGAAGCCCTGGGAACTCATCGACGCGACTTGCTGACCGGCGCGGTGCTCTCCCGAACCACCAGCTCGGCCGGAACGGAATAGCGCGAACCCTTGCGCTCCACGTCTTCCTTGGTGTGGTTGAGAGCGCGAATGCAGGCCTGTGCCATGCGTTTGCGTGGAATGCGGATGGTGGTCAGCGGAGGTTGAAGAATTTCGCTGAGGAGGACATCGTCCAGGCCGATCATGGAAACATCACTGGGAACACTGAGGCCCATCTTGTGCAGACCACGGATTGCGCCGAAGGCTGTAAGGTCGTTCGCGGTCAGGATAGCCGTGGGTTTGGCGACTTGTGCCATCAACGAGAAGACCGCTTTTTCGCCGCCTGCTACGCGGTAATCTCCGGTGCACGCCAGATTCGGATCGAGCTTCAGGCCGAAGTTCTTCAAGGCTGCTTCCACACCGCGCTGACGAATCCGTGACGTTCGCAGACCGGCGCTGCCCCCGATGTAAGCAATGCGCGAGTGTCCCAGCGCGTAGAGATGTTCGACGGCCTGAACGAAGCCCGCTTCGAAGTCGATGGCCACATCACTGCACCCGGCTTGGACGGAACGCCGGTCCACGGTGACGATTGGGATCTTGTGCCGGAACAAGGGTTCGATGTCCTGGGTGTCGTACTCGGATGCCATGAGCACCGCGCCATCGACCTGCCGCATCAGCATTCTCCGCACCGACTTGACCAGCTTGTCCCCGGATTGCACATTTGTGAGGAGAACCTCGTGATCGGTTTCAGAAAGCAATTCTTCAAACTCCGCCAGGAACTCGGAGTAGAAGGGATTCCTGATATCCGGGATGATCAGTCCGAAAGTCTTGCTGCGCCCATATTTCAACGTTGTGGCGCTTGGGTTGGGGATAAAATTCGTTTCTTTCAGAATGGCGCGAATCCGCTTGGCCGTGTCTTCCTTCACCAGTGGGGAACCATTGATCACCCGGGAGACGGTGGCGCTGGACACGCCAGCACGCAGCGCGATGGCACGCATATTCATTCAGCTATCTTAGCGGCAACACGGGGTTCCATCGCCGCGCGTAATCGCAAGGACGCGCGCGATGACTTCCACGGCGACGTTGCGTTATAGGAACTACGTCGCTGGCGTGTGAGGCAAGGCGTCGCGTGTCAGCACTCCATCGATCAGCCGAGAGATGCCGAGAGGGTTTTCATCGCGAAGCGCCTCGGGAAGCGCTGCCTGCGGGAAGTTCTGGTAGCAGCGCGGGCGCACAAACCGGTAGATAGCCTGCGAGCCCACGCTGGTGAAGCGACTGTCCGATGTAGCGGGGTAAGGTCCCCCGTGCACCATCGCATGCGACACCTCGACGCCGGTAGGATATCCGTTGAAGAGCAGGCGGCCAACCTTGCGTTCGAGGATGGCAATCAGGTCGCTGTTGCTGGCGAGGTCGGCCTCGCTGCCCAGGATGGTGGCAGTCAGGTGTCCTTCAAGAGCTTCCGCGGCTGCCAGCAGTTCGCTGCGATCCTTCCAGGTGACGAGCAGCGTCGAGGGGCCGAAGAGTTCTTCCTGCAGCAGAGGGTTGGATGTGAAGGATGCGAGCGGCGCCTCAAACAGCACGGCATGGGCTTGCGGCGCGGCGGCGGCCGGGGCGCAGGTGCGCTCGGCGGCCAGGGCTTGCCGCTCTTCCAGCCCGCGGTGATAGTGTTCGGCGATGCCCTCCGTAAGCATGGTGAAGCTGCCGGTGGCGCCGGTCAGAGATCTAAGTTCGTCGCGGAAAGCGGTGTTGCCCTCGCTTTCGCCGAGGAAGACGAGTCCCGGCTTGGTGCAAAATTGCCCCGCGCCCAGGGTGAACGATCCATGAAGTCCCCGTGCGCGTGCGGCGGGATCGCTCGAAAGCGCCCCCGGAAGAACGAAGACGGGATTGACGCTGCTCATTTCGGTAAAGCAGGGGATCGGGTTGGCGCGTGCGGCGGCCAGGTCCATGAGGGCGCGTCCGCCGCGCCGTGAGCCAGTGAACGCGACGGCCTGAATGGCGGGATGCTGGACGAGCGCCTGGCCAATGGCGAAGCCGTTGTCGAACAGCAGGGAAAACACGCCGGGATGCATCCCCGCAGCAGAGACAGCCTTCGTGATGACCGCGGCCACTAGTTCGCTGGTGCCAGGATGCGCGGCGTGTGCTTTGACGATGACGGGGTTTCCCGCGGCGAGCGCGGAGGCTGTGTCTCCGCCGGCGACAGAGAAGGCGAGCGGGAAATTACTGGCTCCGAACACCGCGACCGGACCGAGCGGAAAGAGCATGGAGCGGAGATCCGGGCGCGGCAGCGGCTTGCGATCCGGCAGCGCGGTGTCGATGCGGGCATTTTGCCAGGAGCCTTCCTCCAGGACGGAAGCGAAGAGGCGGAGCTGTCCGCAGGTGCGTCCTACCTCTCCCTGGAGCCTGGCCTCCGGCAACGCTGTTTCAAGCGTGGCGCGCCCGACGAGGTCTGCTGAAACGGCTTCAAGGCCGAAAGCAATGGCGCGGAGGAGCGCGGCGCGATCGCGCGTGGAGGATGTGCCGAAAGAGAGGAAGGCTTCGGTCGCGGCCTGAACGGCGAGATCCAGCTCTGCGCGCGAAGCGGAGGTGTACATCGGCTGAAGAGTCGCCCCGCTGCTGGCGTTACGACCCGCGAATGCCGCGCCGGAGTGCGAACCGCGCGTGCCGGCGACGAAGGACAGACCTGACAATTCCATAGAAATCTCCGCTGTGCTCAACCATACGGGCGAACCCGCGGGTGCAGGTTCGCCCCGAGGGAGCTACGTCCAAGATATACGGTTGGGCGTCGCAGCGTGGCTGGTGTAGGCCGCGGGGAGACAGAGTCTACCTGGGCGGAGAAGGGAACGGAGGTGCCGGTGAGGTTGGGTTTGCCGGGGCCGCACTGGGAGCCGGTTGCGCGGGGGCGAAGATGGGCTGGTTATTGGCGTCGTATCCGACGACCACGCCGGGTGCATCGGCCTGGAGCGGTGATGGCACGGGCGCTGCGGGTGCACCGTCGGGGGGTGGAGGAGGAAAGCCGTTGGGCTGAGGCGCATCGGGCTGAGGCGAGCCGGGAACCCCTTTCGTTCGCCCGGCAGCTTCGGCCTCGGCAATGATCTGCTCGGCCTCCGCCATAATCTTCGACAATTTGCTCTGGGCGGGGGCGCCGACGACCGGAGTTGGTGCAAGCGGGGCAGGCAGGGGGACCTGGGCGGCAGGTGGCGGCGCAGCGAAGACGTCCGCGGGCTGGGGCGCGACGGGCGCAGCAACTGGCGGGACGACAGTGAGCGCGGCCGGAGCGACGGCGGGCGCCGTGGCCGCAGGCATGGCGGGTGGAACGGGGGCGGGGGGCGCCGGCGCGAGCGCAGCGGGCGTAGGCGCCGGAGTCGCCGCCGGGCTTGCGGCCGGAGTTGCGACGAGCCTTGTTGCAGGCGCAGTAGAGGCCGGTACCGAGACGTGCGGAGTGGGGGACGAGGCGGTGGCAGGCCGGTTGAGAGACTGCGCCTGCGCGGCAGCCTGCGCAGCGCGGGCATTGCTTTGGATCTGTGCGGATACCTGAGCGATGGAGGCATTGATCGACTTCTGCATGGCAGGATCGTTGCGGTAGAGGGAAAGGAGCATGCGCAGATCGCGCTCTGCGGCCGGGAGGTCCCCTTTGGCTTCGGCCTGGGCGATCGAAGCCTGGAGTCTCTGCACGGTGGCAGGATCCGGGGCCGCAACAGGCTTGGGCGCGGCGGGTACCGGAGCGGCAGCGGGTTTTGCCGGGACGGTCGCAGCGGGTTTCGCGGGCGCCGCGGCGGGTGTGGCCGGTTTGACCTGCGCCGACGCGGTTGAGATCAAGGCTGCGAGCAGCGCGAAGGAAAGTGCAAGAAACTTGAGTTGCATGACGGTTCTCCTGTGAATCGGTCGCCTGTCGCGTTACTGGATCTTCACCGTGAAGGGCGCCGTAGCAGGAGCCTGGGTGCATTCGTTCCGGAGAGCGACCGAGACGGTGCCCCGGGGCACGGATCCAGCGGCAAGCAGACTCATGCCGAGGGTCAAAGCGACCGGATTGCCAGCCGGTGTGGAGCCGTTGATCAGAACCCTATAGCCGAGCGAGCAAGCAGGCGCACCCGCAGAAGGCGTCCACTTGATCATGGCCGGCTGCCCGTAGGTCCAGGTTGAGGGGCTGATAATGACGGCAGCAACGGCGGCGTTGAGGGATAGCGAGGTGCGCGTGAGTGCCGCGCCATTGTCGGTGAGGAGCGAAGTCTTCGAGAGCAGGCCGGAGCTGTTCTCGCCGATCAGGCTTGCGATCGCTGGAATCAAACCGATGCTGGGCAGGAAGCTGCCTCCATCGTTGCTGATCACCGACACTCCCCCGGGAGCGACGAGGCCGGCGCTGCGTGCAGCCGTCAACGCATCGGCGAATGCGATATTCCCTCCGCCCTGCGCGACGATGTTCCCGCCCCCCTGAGCGACGATGTTCCCTCCGCCCTGCGCTACGATATTTCCTCCTCCCTGAGCGACGATGTTTCCTCCACCTTGAGCAACGATGTTGCCTCCGCCCTGGGCGACGATGCCGGCGCCGATTGCCCAGCCGGTCGGAGTGACGACGACCTTCAGCGGTGTCCCGTTGTTGCTCACCAGGAGACCACCGCCCGGGTTGGCGGCCGTCAGGATCACCATGGCTTTGCCCAGATAAGCCGGGTACGAGCCCGGAGCATGCGCACCGTTTGAATCCAGGTAGTAGAGTCCGCAGGTTTCATTCGGTGAGAGCTTGGCACCGACCGCGTTGACGGGGCATCCCTGCGAGTCCAGTTTGCTGAAGACGGCCGATACCGGAAAAAGGTTGGGGTTGCCCTGCACAAAGGGCTTCAGGTCGTCAGCGCCCGTCCAGTTCCGGCCGTAGGCTGCGTTCAAAGTCTGCGCATGGGTGCTGTCGAGGGACTGGCCTGTAACAGAGGCATACGCGGGCGACTCGATGGTTTGCAGGATGGCCGTTCCATGCACGCGCACATAGGCGGCAAGGTCCGAGCGGGCGCAGGTGACCGCACCGGTGGCTGGCGGGCAGTTGGTCATCAGGGTAGCGCTGGAGGCAGCCGCTCCCCACACCTGCGAATATCCAGGAGCGATCTGCTGTGCGGTGAGATATTGCGTGGACGCGGGGGCGCCGGAGGAAACGTTGCCGGCGGCAGCGGTGCAGCCTTGCTGCTTCATCGCGTTCACCACAGCCTGGTAGGTTTGCAGTTGTGCCACCTTCGGCGTCCACTGCGACTCGGGAGCGGTGCTGGTGCAGCCGGCACCCCGCCAGGCATTATCAACAATGTTTGCCTTCCACGTGGCGCTCGACCCCACCATCGGGATCAGGTAGCTGTACATAATGGAAGAGCTGTCGCTTTTCAGGGTGCCCTGGATGATCTGCTGGCTGATGGCCGAGTAGACGGAGTTGTAGGAGGCGCTTGTGGAACATGCCGAACCCAGAACTCCCTGGCATGCGCTATCGATATTCTGCCGGATCTGCGGAGTAATGGTGGTGGTCGCCGAGGACGTTACCGGCACCACTGTGGCGGTGCTTCCGGTGATGGTGACGGGATGAGCGGCGGTCAGCACTTTGCCGGTGCATTGATCGGTGAGGGTAAAGCTGACCGCCGTCCCCGCCGATAGGGTCGCCCCCGGGATAGATGCCCGGCCGGCGCTGAGCGGAACCGCGGTGCCGGTCTGTATCTTGGTTGTGCCCAGGTTGAGCGTGACCCTGACGCCGCCGGCGCACACCGGCGAGGCAGTTCCGGTCCAGGTGACGGTGGTGGGCTGGCCGGCGACCCAGGTAGCCGGTCCGGTGATGGTGGCTTGGGCAGAGACGGCCTGAGTAGCGCCGAGCGACAATGCCAGCATAGATGCAAGTTTGATCGGAAGGTTCATCGTTTTATCTCCGGCAGCGACGCCATGGGAAAGTTTGAGTGGAGTGGAATCGATCATGGAATGACAGTCTCGTGCGGAAATGCTTGTGCTACCAAGTTCGCGAAAGCTGACTAAAAGGTGGTCGGGCCTTTGACCTGCAGCTCCTGATCCTTCCCGCCGATCGTCATGCGGCATCGCCACTCGTTGAACTGGGTGTGCCAGCAGGAACCCTGACCGACCTGCCCTCCGAAGGACCGCGAGCAATTCTTGCCGCGGTTGTAGGGGTTCACGGGAGTGCAGGTCCATCCGGTGGAAGAACCGCGCAGCGGGTAGACCTTGGCGGAGGGATCGATGTCGTCCCAGTAGTTGTCTACGCCGGGGTTGTAAGGCTTGGGCGAGCCGATCTGGAGAGCGACATCGGTCGCGAGCAGGAACACGGGGCTGGATCCACCGGTGTTGCTGGCAGCTTCCTGCTCGCACTGCACCATGATGGTGGCCTCTGCGGCGGAAGGCACGTGGGTAACCTTGGCGCAGACGCGCGGATTCCGTGTCTCAAATTGCTGGTTGAAGGTAGGCGGCGCCGGCGAGATGTCGGCGGCGGAGGTTCCGCCGGAGGCCTCTACGCCGTTGCTTTTACAGGCCGCGAGGCCCACGATCAGAACGGTGAAAGAAGCAGCTTGAAGCAACCGAGAGTAGAGTGTGTCCATAAATGACTCCGACATGAGTAGTGGAACGTTGCGTCGTTCCTGCGAACGGCCGAGGGGGATGTCAGTAGGTGGTCGGGCCCTTCAGATGGTTGCTGTAGGTGCCGCCGCCCACGGTCATCTCGCACTTCCAGTCGCCGAAGGTGGTGTGCCAGCACTCGCCAATGCCCTTGGGAACGGCTTCTGTCTTGGCGCAGTTCTGGCCGGGCGCAAATACCCCTGTTGCCGGGGAGCAGGTCCAGGAGGTTCCCTGGCCGCGCAGGTCGTAGACCATTCCGGAGGTGTCCACGCCGGTCGGATTGACGAACTCCATCCTGAAGGGGCGTGGCTTGCTCATCTGCACTTGCAGATCGGTAACCAATCCCAGGCTCGCGCTAAATCCGCTCATGATGCTCTTGGCTTCCCACGCACATTGCACCAGTGCCGTTGCTTCTTCAGGCGTGGGAGGAGCCGTCACGGTTCGGCAGACGCGCGGATTGCGTGCCTGGAAGAAGTCGTTGAAGGTAGGCGGCCCGGACATCTCGGCGCCACCCGCGATGCCGTTGGCCTGGACGGAACTTGCTTTGCAGCCGATTTGCGGTACGGCTATCCCGGCCAAAAGGCCGATGGCCAAAGCCGGGGTCGCGAGACGCATTTGCATGGCGGAACTCCTGGCGGATCGAAGGACGGGCCCGAAAAGGAGCAAATGGGTGGCGAATGTTTCGTCTCGCGCTTTCCAGATGCAATTTGCACAACAAGGCGTAAAGGGTTGTACGGAACCCTCAAATTTCTTTTTTCGCCCTTATACTTGCGCAAAGGGACCGGCACCATGGAAAGCGTCACGAAGTGGCTCGAGCTTTGGAGGCAAGGGGATCCCGAGGCGCTGGAACAGGTTACGGCTCTTGTTTACCAGGATTTGCGGCGTTTGGCGGCTTACCATCTGAGAGCAGAATCGGACGTTGCGAGTCTCCAGGCGACCGCGCTCGTGCACGAGGTGTATCTGCGGATGTCGTCCCTCCGCTCAATAGACTGGGAAGGTCGGGCGCACTTCATCTCGGTCGTGACAAAGATGATGCGGCGGATCTTGGTCGATCACGCGCGGGCGCGGCATGCCGCCAAGCGTGAAGCGTGTGCAGTGGCCGAGGTGACTCCACTTCGCGAGCATCACCAACTGGATACGCTGGCGGTCGACCAGGCGCTTGAGCGCATGTCGGCGCGCTATCCCCGTTGTGCGCAGGTGGTAGAACTTCGTTTTTTCGGCGATCTCGATTTTCGTGAGATTGCGCATACGATGGACCTTTCGCTTGCCACGGTGGAACGCGACTGGCGCTTCGCACGCGCTTATCTGAAAAAGGCGATGCAGGGATGAACCCATGAGCGAAGAAGCGGTCCGCGAACTCTTTGAAAGAGCCGCCGAACTGGATGCGGACGAACAGGTGGAGTTCCTGCGGCAGGCCTGCGGCGGTGACGAGGCTCTGCGCGACGAGGTGCAGGCGTTGCTGGAAGCCGACCGCGACGCCTCGCGCGAGACGTTCTGGCAGCACTCCGCGTTGCGGAACCAGGTGATTGCGGAGACCGCTGCGCAGCCGGCGATCGGGGCAATCATCGGGCAATATCGCCTTCTGGAACTCATCGGCCGCGGCGGGATGGGAACCGTGTATCGGGCCGAGCGCATGGATGCCGCCTTCGATAAGTTCGTGGCTGTGAAACTGATCAGCGGGATGTTTCACTCCGCCGACGTGATCCACCATTTCCGGCTGGAGCGGCAGATCCTCGCGAATCTGGAGCACCCGAACATCGCGAGGCTGCTGGACGGCGGAGCGCTGGCAAACGGCTTGCCGTACCTGATCATGGAATATGTGGAGGGAACGAACCCGTATGCCTTCTGCGATGCGCATCATCTTTCCATTGCGGACCGGCTGCTCCTGTTCCGCAAGATCTGTTCGGCGGTGCACTTTGCGCACCAGCACATGGTCATCCACCGGGATCTGAAACCCGCCAACATCCTCGTGATGGAGGATGGAACGCCGAAGCTGCTCGACTTCGGGATAGCAAAGGTGCTGAACCCGGAGCCGGTGCGGCCGGGCGAGGCTTTAACCGAACCAGGGATGCTGAAGCTGACTGCGCGATACGCCAGCCCGGAGCAGATTCGCGGTGAGGCAGTGACTTCGGCCTCCGATGTATATTCGCTGGGTGTGATCCTGTACGAGCTGCTTTCGGGGCACTCTCCCTACGGCGATGTAGACCTGGCCCCGCACGAGATCATGAGCGCTGTTTGCGATCGGGAGCCGCCGAAGCCGAGCGTCTGGGCGCCGAAGCTGAAGGGCGATCTGGATAACATCGTCCTCCGCGCCCTGCGGAAGCCGCCGCTCGAACGGTACGCATCGGCGGACGAGTTCTCACAGGACATTCTGCGGTTCCTCGAAGGACGACCGGTCGAGGCGCGCGGCGTGACTCCGCTCTACGCTGCGGCGAAGTTCGTGCGACGAAACCGCCTGGCGGTGGCTGCGGCCGGGCTCGTTCTTGTTGCGCTGGTCGCAGGCCTGGTGGAGGTCAGCCTGGCGCGTGCGCGTGCGGACCGCCGCTTCAACGAACTGCATGCGCTGGCGCACTCGGTGCTCTTCGACTACGCCGATGCCATCGACCGCCTGCCAGGCGCCACGCCGGTGCGGGAGCGCCTGGTGAAGGATGCCCTGACTTACCTGGACAGCTTGTCGAAAGAAGCGGAAACGCCGGAGCTGCAGCGCGAGATTGTCGATGCGTACGTGCGCGTGAGCAATGTGCAGGGGAACGAATACCAAAGCAATCTTGGCAATACTGCGGCGGCTCTGACCAGCGCGCAGAAGGCGGCCGCTGCGGCTGAAAAGCTGCTGCGGGCAGACCAGGGATCGCGAGCCCTGGCTTCGGCGGCGAGCGCTTTTTCGACCCTGGGATCCCTGCTGTATTCGAGCGGAGATCTGCCGGCCGCGGAGCGCGCTTACCAGCGAACCCTGACACTGCGTCGGGAGATTGCTTCGAAGTCTTCCGGCGATGTCGACAACCGGATCGCGCTGGCAACTTGCCTGAGCCACCTGGGCGATCTGTACGGAGGATCTGGATTTCAGAATCTAGGCAAAACGGCCGAGTCACTTACATATTACGAGCGGGCGAAGGCGGAGGCCGCGGCTTTGAGTGCGCAGTATCCCGGAAACGTGGATGTGGCGAAAGAAAGCTACGAGACGCTGCTCTCGACAAGTGCGTCGGAGGGCGCGATCGGCCGGCATGAAGAGGCAGCGAAAGATCTGGGCGAGGCACTGAAGCAGATCGAAAAGGTGAGCCAAGCCGAGCCGCACGATACCAATGTGAAGTATGAGCTCGCCAATGGAGAATCGCGGTTCGGGCAGATGCTGCTGGATGGACGGCAGGCGCCGGCTGCGGTCCCGCACCTGGCTCGTTCTGCAGAACTGATGCAGGCGATGCTTGCAGACGATCCGAGAAACGCGGGCTTCCGGCGCGGACAGTGGATTGTCGAAGCGCAGTGGGCGGCCGCGCTGCGTGGCTCTGGCCAGGTTCGAGAGGCGCTCGCACACAGTGAACGCGCCCTTGCGCTCGCGCGGCAATTGAGCCAGGATGCGCCGGGAAGCACCCAGTATCGGGTGGATGTAGGGATCGGTGAGCGCAAGCTCTCCGAAGGTCTGCTGGCGGCAGGAGAGGCCGCGGCGGCTCTACGCCATGCCGGGGAAGCGGAACAAATCCTGTGCCCGGATGGAGCTGCAGCGCAGAATCCGAACACGCTGGCCAATTGCGGACGCGCGCATCTGGCCGCAGGGAATGCGTCGCTTGCGCTGCACAATGCAGATGCCGCGAAGACTGCGCTCGGGAAGGCCAAAGCGATCTCCGCCGCACAGTCGAAGGCAGATCCGTTGAACGCGGTGTTTCGCTCCGACCTGGCGCGTTCCGCGGCGGCGCTGGCCACAGCAGAGGAGGCGGCCGGCGATCGGGAGGCGGCTCGCACCACCTACGAAGAGGCGCTGCAGAGCTGGTCGGTCCTGCGGCAAGCCAAGTCGATTTCTGCCGAAGACGCTTACCGGGCTGATGATGCGGCTCGCGCTCTGGCGGCACTTGGCAGCCGCGCCAGCCGTTAGTGTTTCGTGATGGACCTCAGGCGTAGCGGAAGAGGGCTTTGAAGCCGAAATCCATGTGCTGCTGGATGTGGCAGTGGAAGAGCGTCAGGCCGGGCTGGTCGGCGGTGAAATCGACGGAAGCGCGGCCGTAGAACGGGACGACGACGGTGTCCTTCATGATGCCGGAGGTCTTGATGCCATTGATTTCGGTCAACTCCAGGTTATGCCGGTGCAGGTGCATGGGGTGAGCGTCGTCGGTGCGGTTGCGAAACACGAGGCGATAGCGCTGCCCCGGGGTGAGCACGAATTCGTTCTCGTGCGGGTAGGGCTTGCCGTTGACCAGCCAGGTGTTGAACTTGCCGGAGCCGCCGGGAATTTTTTCGAAGACCATGTCGAGGGTGTGGTCGGGCTCCTTGGCGGGGCTGGCGTTGCCGAATATCGTGTAGTCCCAGCGCAGGGTGGCAGGTCTTGATCCACTGCGGCTGCTTGTGCTGGTTGGCGTATTCGACGACTACCCCGAGGCCAGCCTCGCGAATGGGGTCGTCCGGACCTCCCATGACCCAGATGCCGGGGTTGTTCATCTCGACGACCGCGCAGATGCGCTCGCCGGCGCCGAGAAACAGCGTCTCGACGGGCTGAGAGTTGGGGACGGGGTTCCCATCGAGCGCAATCACCTTGAATTTGTGACCGGGAAGCGAAAGGCGGCGGTTTTCGATGGCGCTGGCATTGAGCAGATGCATCAGCACGCGCTGACCCTGCTTGACGCGAATGGGTTCGCCGGCGCCGAGCGCCTTGTCGTTGATGGAGAAGGTGGTGGAGTTGACCTCGAACCATTGGGGTTGGTGTTGAGGACGGCGGGTTTTTCGGGCTGCGGATCGTTCTGGCCGGCCTCGTCGTTGTCTTCCATACTGGTGGTGAAGAAGGGCTCCCAGTCGCGCAGTGCGAGGAAGAGTTCCTGGTCGTACTGGCCGGGATCCGTGCCGGAGTCGATCATGACGAAGCCGAACTGGCCGGTGTAGGCGCCTTTGTGGAGGTCCGCCTCCGCCATGCCGTGGGAATGGTACCAGCGCGAGCCGGCAGGGCGTGGCGTGAACTGGAAGCGGCGGGTGCTCTGCGGCGCGACGAACGGGGTGCCTTCTTCGTCGACGCCGTCGACGTTGCCGGGAATGAGGAGGCCGTGCCAGTGCACGAGTTCCGGGGTGTCGGTGGTGTTGACTACGTCAACCGTGACCGGTTTGCCTTCGCGCATGCGAAGCACCGGACCGGGCGAGGAACCGTTGTAGCCGATGGTGGAAAGGATACGCTCGGGGGCGAGTTCCACGGTGACTGGCGCGATGCGGAGGGTGATGTCCGCTGGCGGCCCGGCGGGTGCGGCCGGCGCGGGCATGGGCATCTGGCCGGAACCGAGCGCCGGTGCAAGCTGCGCGGCCAGCTTCTGCGCCGCCAGCGAGGCGAAGCCCAGGCTGCCGAACTGGAGGAAACCGCGCCGCTGCAAAGGAAGCTCCTTCGGTTCTTAGACGGATGTTCTCACGGCGCGGCTTCCGATTCAAACGGGAGCGGTGAGACAAACGGCCGCAGCGCTCGTCTATATGGGCACACGTGAGAGGCTCACCGCGTTTTGCGCCCTGCTCCGTGACACGCCGGATGCGCGTGCAAATCTGGTATTCTCGCGCCACCGACCGGATATCTGGAGGGTTCGCATGAAGCTCCTGAAAGCCGCCACTCTCGCCGCTGTCGCGATCGCATGTTGCACTGGGCTGTATGCGTTTCAGCGCACAGCCGACTGGGGATACCAGCCGGAGACCAGCAATGTGAAGGCGGAGTTTGCGTGGTCGCGGCTCAGCTATACCTCCAGCATGAGTGGACGTGGCGGCTACGGAGGCTACGGCTACGGCCGTGGCGGCGGCAACTGGTCGCGCGATTATCCAAAAGCAGACCGGCAATTTTTGATTGCACTCAACCGGCTTACACGCGTGGAAGGCCGGCCGACCGAGCAGGTGGTGAACCTGGATTCGGACGAGATTTTCAACTATCCGTGGGTGTACGCGGTGATGGTGCATACGTGGACCTTTACCGACGACCAGGCGAAGCGGCTGCGGGAATATCTGCTGAAGGGCGGCTTCCTGATGGTGGACGACTTCCACGGGACGCAGGACTGGGAGAACTTCATGACCGGCATGCGCCAGGTTTTCCCGGACCGGCCGGTCGAAGACCTGACCGACAAGGACGAGATCTTCCACGTGCTGTACGACATGGACGACCGCTTCCAGGTGCCGGGCGAGCAGTATATCCGCACGCGGCCGCACGTATGAGAAGGATGGCTACGTCGCGAAGTGGCGCGGCATTCGCGACGACCATGGCCGCATCATCGTCGCGATCTGCCACAACATGCACCTGGGCGACGCATGGGAGTGGGCCGACGATCCGGAGTATCCGGAGCAGTTCGCCAGCATGGCCTTCCGCGTCGGGCTCAACTACGTCGTGTACGGCATGACGCACTAGCGCTCGTGGGTCCGTGGATCAGCCTCAACGATCGAACAATGCAAGGTGACCGGCGGGGTGCATTCGCTGCATGTTTGAGTTTTTCTTCAAGTACCCCAGGGCCGGTCTTCACGAAGGGCAAATTCGTCCTGCTCGGAGCGTGGCCGGGATGGCTGCTGGTGCTGCTGATCGCCCTGGTCGCGGCTAGGGCTTGGCGCGCTGTTCTGGACGCGGTTGCGGCGGTTGGAGCCGGTGAAGCATGTGACGCCCGAGATGCAGGTCGCGGCGGGCGGCGGCGGTCTGGGCGATGCAAACGGCGCTGATCGCGCTGGTGCTCGTGCTGCTGTGGCAGCCGGCGATTGTCGGTGGCGGAGTTGAAATCGCAGCAGAACATCATCGCCGTGCTGGTGGATGACTCGCGCAGCATGGCCATTGCGGATGCGGGTGCGGACAACAGGACGACGCGGGAAACGGCAGCGGTGCAGGCGCTTCAGAACGGCATGCTGGCCGGTCTCGAGAAACGATTTCAGACGCGGGTGTACAAGCTGGATGCGAGCCTTGCGCGAGCGGACTCGCCGGGGGCGCTGCAACCCACCGGGACGGCAACCCACATCGGCGACGGGCTGAAGAAGCTGGCAGCCGATACCAGCGACCTCCCAGTTGGGGCGGTGGTTTTGCTGACGGATGGCGCGGAGAACTCGGGCGGGATCGACCTGGACACGATCAGCGCGCTGCGCAATCGGCGCCTGCCAGTGCATACCGTCGGGTTCGGCCGCGAAGAGCCGGCGCACGATGTGGAAATCGAAGACGTCAACGTCGCTGCGCACGCCATGGCCGACTCGCGCATGCGCGCCACGGTGAGCCTGCGTCAGCACGGCTTCGCCGGCGCCAGGGCCACGCTCTCTGCAAAGGATGGCGAGAAGGTTCTTGCGCAGAAGGAAGTCACCTTGGCTGCGAACGGGGTGGTGCAGGTGGAGACGCTTGCCTTGAACGCCGGGGCAGCCGGTGTGCGGCACATCGTGTTTGCAGTGGCGCCGCTGCCCGGGGAAGAAAGCGCGACGAACAATGCCATGACGCGCAACGTCAGCGTGAGCGGCCAGCGCCGTCGCATCCTGTACGTGGAAGGCGAGCCGCGCTGGGAGTACAAGTTCCTCCGGCGCGCGGCGGAAGATGACAAGGAATTGCAGGTGGTCGCGATGCTGCGCACGACCGAGAACAAGATCTATCGTCAGGGAATCAGCGATCCTTCGGAGTTGGCCGAAGGCTTCCCCAACAAGGCGGAAGACCTGTTTGGCTATGACGGCATCATCATCGGTTCGGTGGAGGCTGGGTACTTTACGCCGCGGCAGCAGGAGCTCTTGCGCGAGTATGTGGATCGCCGGGGAGGCGGTCTGCTCTTTCTTGGCGGCCGCTTTTCTCTTGCGGATGGAGGCTGGGGCGTCTCCAGCGTCAACGAACTGCTGCCAACGTTTCTGCCCAACGCGAAGGGCACCTTCCACCGCGAGCCGGCGTTCTCACAGCTGACGCCGGCGGGCGTCGACAGCCCGGTCACCCGGCTCGCGGACGATTCGGCGAAGAATGTCGATCGCTGGAAAAAGCTCCCCTACCTGATGGATTTCCAGGACGCCGGCAACCCCAAACCGGGGGCTACGGTGCTGGCGGAGATGACCGCCGGCCGAGCGAAGATGCCGCTGCTGGTGACGCAGAACTACGGCCGCGGACGCACGGCGATCATGGCGACCAGCGGGACCTGGCGCTGGCAGATGAGCAGTCCCCTGGGCGACCCGTCGCACGACCTGTTCTGGCAGCAGCTTTTGCGGTGGGTGGTGGCGGATTCGCCCGGGCGCGTGGTCGCTTCCACACCCAACGCGCGCCTGATGGATGATGGGCATATTCATCTCGCCGCGACCGTGCGCGACAAGGAATATGTGCAGGCTCCGGATGCACGGGTGCAGGCGCACATCGTGGGGCCGCAGGAGCTTAGCGCCGTCGTAGACCTGGCGCCGGTGCCAAGCGAGGCCTGGAAGCTTCGCCGCGGACTGGACGGCCGAGAAGCCGGGAGCGTACGTTGCTGAAGTGACCGCCGGCGCGCGCGACGGAGGAGCTTGGGCGTGACGTGCTGACCTTTGAACGGCAGGATGGCGTGGCGGAAAACTTCCATACCGAGCAGAATCGCGAACTGCTCGAGAAGCTCTCGGACGAGACCGGAGGCCGCTACTGGAAGGCCAACGAATTGAATCGGCTGCCGGCGGAGATCTCCTACTCGGAAGCAGGTATTTCGGTGCGAAATACCAAAGAGCTATGGAATATGCCCGTTGTTTTCGTGCTTCTGCTTCTGCTCTGCTGGAGGCGAATGGCTACTGCGACGCAAGTGGGGCATGATATGAGCCGCATGTCCGCATCTTTGCTGTTTACCGCGCTGCTTCTGGTGGCGAGTCCGTTGCGTGCGAGTGTGTTCTACGTCACGGTGGCAGGGTTGGGTGGGGAACCGGATTATGAGCAGCGCTTTACGCAGACAGCGAAGGACTTGGACAAGACCTTCCGTGCGTCCGCCGGATCGCATGTGTATACGCTCACCGCGGCGCAGTCGACGCGCGCGAAGCTTGCGTCCACGCTGGCGGAGGTAGCGCGCGAGGCGCACCCGGATGACGACCTGATCCTGACTTTGATCGGCCACGGTTCCTACGACGGGGTAGAGTACAAGTTCAATCTTGTGGGGCCGGATGTTTCTGCGGCCGAGCTGGCCGCGATGCTGGACAGAATCCCGACGCGACGGCAGCTCGTGGTCGATACCACCAGCTCCAGTGGAGGCGCCATTGCAGCGCTCGCAGCGGCCGGGACGCGCCGTGATCGCGGCGACCAAGACCGGCACAGAGAAGAACGCCACCGTCTTCGCGCGGTATTGGGCTGAAGCGCTGCAGGATCCGACGGCCGATACGGACAAGAGCGAATCCATCTCGGCGATGGAAGCGTTGACCTACGCGGATCGAAAGACCGCAGGCTTCTATGAGACCCAGAAGCGCCTCGCCACCGAGCATGCGGTCTTCGAAGACACGGGCAAGGGCGAGGCGGTGAAGGTGACGGCGGCCGAAGGGAGGCAGGGCGCGCTGCTTGCGAGCTTGACTGTGGTGCGGATCGGCGCGGCACAGGCGGCAATGAACGATCCCGCCAAGCGCGACCTGTTGGCGAAGAAGGAAGAGCTGGAGCAGAAGATCGACGCGCTTGAAGTATCAGAAGGCAGCGATGGAGCCAGGCGAGTACAAGCGGCAGTTGACCGACGCGCTGCTGCAGCTCGCGAAGGTGCAGGGGGAGCTGGAGAAATGAGATTGCGTGCGACGACATGCGGCGCTTTGCGTGCTCTTGGCGAGCGGGAAGCCTGCTGGGCCGCGCCCACGTCCGAGAGCTGCCGTGAAATGCGTCTCGGCAAGACGACGCAGCCGCACTGCTTCGAGGCGCTGACGCGAAGTCGCCAATCCGGCGCTGCGGGCCGAAGGCTTCTGGGGCCTGGAGCAGTACGAAGAAGCGAACGCGGCGTTCCAGCTGGCGGTGGCACAGCCCGGCAGCGAAGCCCCGGCTGCGGGTGCGCTGGGGGCTGCTGTTGCATGAGCGCTTCAACAACCAGGAGGCCGATAACCTGTTCGCGGAGGCGCTGAAGCATCGATCCGAACTATGCGCCGGCGTACCTGGGGATGGCGATGGTCAGCGCGGATGGCTTCGACGGCAAGGCAGCAGAGTATGCGCGCAAAGGCCGAGGCAGCTCGACCCGAAGCTGATCGAGGCGCATGAGTTCATCGCCAACCTGGACCTTGAGAACCAGAAGATCAACGCCGCCGTGGAAGAAGCCGATAAGGCGCTGGCGCTTTCGGACGAGGCACTGAAGGCCCTGGCCGTCCAGCTGCGGTGGAGGTGCTGGCGGATCGTTCCCCGAAGCGTATGGCTTGACAGGATCAGTTCGATCGATCCTGCGTACGGCGAAGGATACGCGCTGGTCGGGTATCACCTGGTCTTGAATCGGCGGTATGAGGACGGCGTGAGTTATTACCGCAAGGCCGTAGAGGTGGAGCCGCGGCTGTGGTCTGCGCACTCGCAGCTTGGGATCAACCTCATGCGGCTGGGCAAGGAAGAAGAGCCGCTAAAGGAGCTGGAGCTTGCCTATGACAACGGGCAGAAGGATGCCGCGACCGTAAACAGCCTGCGCCTGCTGGACAGCTACAAGAACTTTGTCTCTTACAAGGATGACACGACGATCCTTCGCTTCAGAAAAAACGAAGCCGAGTTATTGCGAACCGTATTTCCACGCCGAGTTACTAAAAATCATGGCGACTTACAACGCAAAATACAAGATGACTCTCCCGGAGCCGGTGCAGGTCGAGGTCTATCCCGATCACGAGGACTTTGCCGTGCGCACGATGGGCATGCCCGGACTGGGCGCGCTGGGTGTTACGTTTGGCGAGGTGGTCGCGATGGATTCGCCCTCCGGCCGCAAGCCCGGAGACTTCAATTGGGGCGCGACGCTGTGGCATGAGATGAGCCACGTCTACATTCTTTCGGCCACAAATCACCGTGTGCCGCGCTGGTTTACGGAAGGCCTCGCGGTGCACGAAGAGGGCCAGGCAAATCCGGAGTGGGCCAACCGCCTGACGCCCGAGGTGCTGGCCGCCATCCGCGATAAGAAACTGCTTCCGGTGGCTGAGATCGATCGGGGCTTCATTTTTCCGGAGTATCCGTCGCAGGTGATCGTCAGTTACTTCCAGGCCGGAAGTATCTGCGACTTCATCCAGCAGCGCTGGGGGGCGGATGCGCTGCTGGGCATGGTGCACTCCTTCGCGCAGGTGAAGACGACGCCCGAGGCAATCCAGGAGAATCTGAAGCTTTCGCCGGAGGACTTCGACAAGGCGTACATGGCCTGGTTGATCAAGCAGGTCGGCACCGAGGCGCGAAGACTTCGACAAATGGCGTGAAGAGTCTGAAGGCGCTGGCAGCGCTCGACCGAGAGAAGAAGACGGACGAACTGGTCGAAGGCTGCGCCGGAGGTGGTGCGGCATTATCCGATGTATGTCGGCGATGCCAATGCGTACGAATTCCTTTCAGCCGCACAGCTCGCCAAAGGAGACAAACTGGGCGCGATGACCACGCTCGCAGCGTATGAAAAGATGGGCGGCGAAAGCCCGCAGCTCCTGAACCGGCTCGCCACGCTGGAGGAAGAAGCCGGCGACAAGAAGGCCGCGGCCGCGACGCTGAATCGCATCAACTATATCTATCCGGAGGATGAAAACCTGCACCGCCATCTCGGTGAGTTATGGATGGAGCAAGGGAACAGTGCCGCGGCGGTGCGGGAGTTTACCGCGGTGCTGGCGTTGAAGCCGCTGGACAAGGCGTCCGCCCAGTATGCGTTGGCGCAGGCGTATTTCGCGCAGGGAGACAAAGCCAAGGCCGAAGAAAGCGTGCTGGCGGCGCTCGAAGTTGCGCCGGGATTCCGACCGGCGCAGAAGTTGTTGATGCAGATCGAAGGCAAGCAATAGAGCGAAAAGCAGGTTCCTCCGCTTCGCTTCGAACGATAAATGCAGGTAACGATAAGGGAGTGACGGATGACGGGAGCTTCAGAGACGGCGCAGTTGCAAGGACAGATCGAGCGGTTTCGCACGGTGCGCGACAACATCATCAGCCAGGTGCGGCAGGTGATCGTGGGCCAGGACGAGGTGCTCGACCAGGTGCTGATTGCACTGTTCGTCGGCGGCCACTGCCTGCTCACCGGCATGCCGGGCACGGCGAAGACGCTGATGGTGCGCACCATTGCGGACTCGCTTGGCCTGCAGCTTCCGCCGCATCCAGTTCACGCCCGACCTGATGCCGTCGGACATCACCGGCACCGACATCATCGAAGAAGACATCAACGACCGGCCATCGCAAGTGGACGTTCGTGCAGGGACCGATCTTCGGCAACGTGCTGCTGGCCGATGAAATCAACCGCACGCCGCCGAAGACGCAGGCCGCGATGCTGGAAGCCATGCAGGAGCGCAGCTGCACGGTGCGGGGCCACATCTACAAGCTGCCCGCGCCCTTCTTCGTCCTGGCGACGCAGAACCCGATCGAGCTCGAAGGGACGTATCCTCTGCCGGAAGCTCAGTTGGATCGCTTTCTCTTCAACTCACTCATGGACTACCTGAGCCCGGCGGAAGAATTGAAGGTGGTCGATCTTACGACAGCGACAAAAGTTGCGAAGGTGGTGCCAGTGACCAATGCGGAGGAGTTACTCGAATTTCAGCAGTTAGTGCGCATGGTGCCGATCGGCGAGACGCTGGCGAAGTATGTCGTCGACCTGGTCCGGGCCACGCGGCACAAGAGCGACAACGCGCCGGACTTTGTGAAGAAGTATGTGAACTACGGCGGCAGCGTGCGCGCGGCGCAGAGCATCGTGCTGGCCGCGAAGGCACGCGCGCTCTCGCGCAAGCGCTACCACGTCACCTACGAAGACATCACTGCGCTCGCGATGCCGGTGCTGCGCCATCGCATCCTGCTCAACTTCCATGCCGAGTCGGAGCGCATCGATCAGGACGAGATTCTGCGGCGCCTGATCGCACATGTACCGCAGCCGAAGGAGTCATAGCGCCGATGCAGCGATTCCTCGATCCGCGCGTGCTGGCCGGCATCAACGGCCTGGACCTGATTGCGAAGACGGTCGTCGACGGCTTTGTGACGGGTCTGCACAAGTCGCCCGACTTCGGCTTCAGCCAGGAGTTTGCCGAGTACCGCGCCTACACGCCGGGCGACGACCTGCGCCATGTCGACTGGAATCTGTTTGCGCGCACCGATCGCATGTACCTGAAGCGCTATCGCGGCGAGACCAATAGCCAGCTCACGATCCTGCTGGATGCGAGTAACTCGATGCAGTTCGCGAGCCACGGCGTGTCGAAGATGGATTACGCCCGCTACGCTGCCGCGGCACTCTTTTACCTGGCAATCCACAATCAGCGTGATCCCGCCGGCCTGGTCGTCTTCGACGATGAGGTGCGCGAGTTCATCCGGCCATCCACCCGCGCGGGTCAGCTTCCGCGCCTGCTCGCCGGCTCTCGAGCAGGCCGAGCCGCGGGCTCGTACCAACTTCGCACGGCCGATGAAGTATTTTCAGGAGCTGCTGCGGCGCCGCGGCATGGTCCTCATTCTTTCGGACTTCTACGAAGATCCGGAGTCGATCATCAAGACCATCGAGCCGTTGCGCTTCCACGGCAGCGAGGTCGTGCTCTTCCACATTCTGGACCCGCAGGAGATCGCGCCGAAGCTCAATGGCCCGTCCATCCTGGTCGATCTCGAAACCGAGCAGCGCATGGAGGTGGTGCCGGACTATGTGAAGGGCGAGTACCGCCGCAAGATGGATGCGCACCTGCAGCAGATGCGCGATCGCACCAAGTGCTGCCGGCATGGACTACCACCTGCTGATCACGGACAAGCCGCTCGATGCGGCGCTGGGCGAGTACCTGTCGCTTGCGTCCGAGGGGGAACTGATGGGGTTCTTCGCGCCATGGTTCCTGGCCGGACTCGCGACGGTAGCGCTGCCCGTCTACATCCATCTGCTGCGCCGGCACACCACCACGCCGCGGATGGTCAGCTCACTGATGTTCTTCGAGCGCGGCACGCAGAGCTCGGTGCGCCACCGCCGTCTGCGTTACCTGCTGCTGTTCGCGCTACGTGCGCTGATGCTGCTTCTCCTGGCGCTTGCGTTTGCGCAGCCGTTTCTGCGCCGCTCTCAGGCTGCCGCGCGGGACAAGCTGCTGGTGGTCGCGGTGGACGATTCCTTCAGCATGCGCGCCGGCACGCGGCTTGCCGACGCGAAGCAGCAGGCGCTCGCAACACTGGCGGGGCGCAAGACGGGCCAGCATGCGCAGGTAATGCTGCTGGCCGGCGACTTGCAGGTGCTGACGCAGCCCATCGAGGATGATGCCCTGCTGAAGGCAGCGGTGAGCAGCATCGCAGCCCGGCGATAGCCATGCCAACTTCGGCGAGCTGGGCCGCGGCATGCGCGCACTTGCCGAGACCGTGCATACGCCCATCGAGCTGCATCTCTTCAGCGACATGCAGGGCTCGAACATGCCGGCCAACTTCGCTGACATGGTGATGCCGGGCAATGTCTCGCTTGTGCTGCATCCAGTTGCCGCGACGTGCTCTGCCGAACTGGAATGTGGAGAGCGTGATCGCGCCCGGCGCAGCTTGTCGATACCAAGAAGGCGCGTGTGCTGGCCGTTGTGGCCGGGCATGGAACGCCCGCGGCAGACGCGTACGGTCTCCCTGGTCGTCAACGGTAAGGTGGCGGCCACGAAGAAGGTGCAGGTCCCGGCGGATGGCCGCGCCACGGTTGCGTTTGAAGGCGCTGGACGTGCCCTATGGCGAAAGCCGCTGCGAGGTCCGCATCGATACCGCGGACGGATTTGCTGCCGACGACACCAGCCGCTTCGCCGTGAAGCGCGCCGACCCCGAGCGCGTCCTGTTCCTGCATCAGCCGGGCGATACGCGTTCTCCCTTGTACTTCGGGGCTGCGCTTGGCTGCTGCAGGCCAGGCCTCGTTCGTGCTGCAGTCGCTTGCGGCGGAGCAGGCGGCCGACATCGACCCGACGCGGTATGCCTTCGTGGTGCTTTCCGATGTCCCGTCCATCCCGTCCATCCTCGAGCATAGCCTGACGAAATTTGTGCAGGATGGCGGCAGCGTCCTGATCGCGGCTGGCCTGCCGACTCGCATCGCGAGCGCCTGCCCATCTTCGGCGAGGAGGTCTCGGACGCGCACTTCTACTCGCGCTCCGGAGGCTCGGCGACAGTGGGCGCGATCGACGGCAGCTACCCGGCGATGAAGGATGCGGCCGGATGGTCCGATGCCAAGTTCTTCTATGCCGCGCGTGTTCCGGAGCAGGGATCGCGCGTGGTGGCGCGCCTGGCCGACGGCACGCCGCTGCTGCTGGACCAGCCAGATGGGCAGGGCCATGTGATGCTCTTCACCTCCGGCTTCGACAATCTTACGAATGACCTGCCGCTGCATCCCGCATTCGTTGCGTTTGTGGATCAGGCGGCGCGGTATCTCTCCGGCATGGAACGCATGGGCGGCGCGCGGGTGGTCGACTCGTTTGTGCAGCTGCGCAGCCCCGGCAAGCTCGCGGCCGGCGGCACCAGCGTGGAGGTGGTCGGACCCGATGGCAAGCGTCCGCTCTCGCTTGCCGAAGAGGCGACCGCGCAGACGTTTCGACTCTCCGCACGCCGGCTTCTACCAGGTGCGCTTTGCCAGCGGGCGCGATGCGCTCATCGCGGTCGAACCCTGACCCGCGGGAGTCCGGGCTGGACCTGATCTCAGCTCGACACGCTGAAGCTGTGGGCGGGGCAGGAAATCGGCGACGACACCGGCGAGCGATGCAGCGGCCCTCGCTGCAGACAACAAAGAATGCCTACGGCTTATGGTGGTGGGTTATGCTCTTGATACTGGCGGCAGCGTTGGCGGAGTCGTCTTGTCGCAAGCCGATACCTTGGCACGCAGCGGGAGGAAGCATGAGCCGGCGCGAGGAACTCAACGAATACATCAGCCAGGTGCAGAACGCGGCTGCGGCTCCAGGCCACCGTTGCGCGGCGCGGCGATCGTGGCCGGTGTGGCGCTGGTGGCGACGGTTGCCCTCACGCTCGTGCTCAACAAGTACGCCTTCCCGGAGAACAGCATCACGCCCGCGCGCCTGACGCTGCTTGCGCTTGTGGTCGCGGCGCTGGCGTTCGGGCTTGCCTGGCCGCTGCTCCGCATCACGCGCCGGCGCTCGATTGAACGCGCCGAGCAGCGCTTTCCGGAGCTCGAACAGCGGCTGGTCACCTTCGCCGAACGCGAGCAGGCGAACGATCCCTTCATCGATCTTCTGGCTGCCGATACCCTTGCCGTTGCGGCCTCGGCTCCGCCGGCCAGGATCGCGCCTTCCGGGCGAGTGCTTGCATTGGCTGGCGGCGCCGCTCGCATTTGCGGGGCTGCTGGTGTGGATGGTGCTGGCCGGCCCGGGCGTGCGTGGGCTATGGCGCTTCGCTGCTGTGGACGGGACCGAAGCATAACGTCGCGCCGATCTATGAAATCAAGGTAACGCCGGGAGATGAAGCCGTCCGCCGCAACAGCGATCAGCTTGTCACCGCGCAGGTGGTCGGGCTCGAGACCTCGGACGTGAAGCTCTACGCCCGCTATCAAAGCACGTCGAAGTGGGAGCCGGTGGCGATGTCCGCCACCGAAGGCGGAGGGGGCTTTCAGTTCCTCTTCGCCGGCCTGCCCGAGAGCGTGGAGTACTACGTCGCCGCAGGACCCGTGAAGTCGAAGCAATACAAGTTCCGTGTGGTCGACCTGCCTGCGGTCAAGCAGATCCAGGTCACCTACAAGTATCCGAAGTGGACGGGCCTGCAGGAGGTCTCAGAAGAGCACGGCGGAGACCTGCGAGCGCTCGAGGGCACCGACGCCGAACTGACCATCGTGATGGATGCGCCTTTGAAAGACGGCGTGTTGGTCGGGGATGACAACAAGCCGCTGAAGCTGAGCGAGGTCGCGCCGAATCGCTACCGCGCGACCCTGCACATGAACAAGGACGGCGCGTACCACGTGGCCGCCATCGACAGTGGGCAGCAGGTGCGGCTCAGCGAGGACTACTTCATCTCGACGGAGAAGGCGAATCCGCCGTCCATCGCCATCGACCGTCCCGGCGCGGATTATCGCGCCAGCCCCATCGAGGAGGTCACCATCGGCGTAAAGGCCGGCGCGGACTTCGGCCTGACGCACGTCAGCATGCATTACTCCGTGAATGGCGGGCCGGAGAAGACGGTCGACCTCTCGAAAGCGGCCGGGGCGAAGACGGTCAACGGCACGACCACGCTGGCGCTGGAGGACTTCAAGCTGGTGCCCGGCGATGTCGTAAGCCTGTACGCCACCGCGCGCGACGCGCACGCGGAAGCGAAGACCGAGATCAGCTTTATCCAGGTCGACCCGTTTGAGCGCGAGTTCTCGCAATCGCAGGCCGGCGGCGGGGGCGGAGGAGGCGGCGGAGGCGGCGGGCAGCAGGGCGACCAGACTGACATCTCCAAGCGCGAAAAGGAACTGATCGCCGCCACCTGGAAGCAGCAGAACGAGAAGAACCCGACGGAGAAGCAGGCCGCCGACATGGGCAAGGTGCTCTCCGAGGCGCAGATGAAGCTGCGCGAACAGGTGCTGGCGCTCTCAGGCGCGCATGCAGAGCCGCGATCTTTCGGCGGCGAACGAGGAGTTCAACAGCTTCGGCAAGGACATGCAGGATGCGGCTGCAGCCATGACTCCTTCGGCCGACAAACTGAAGGCGCAGGCGTGGGCCGAAGCCATGCCGAACGAGCAGAAGGCGCTGCAGGCGCTGCTGCGGGCGGAAGCGACCTTCCGCAAGATCGAAGTGGCGTTTGGGCAGCGGGGCGGCGGGGGCGGAGGAGGCGGCGGAAGCGCCGGACGCGATCTCGCCAGCCTGTTCGACCTCGAACTCGACACGCGAGAAGAATCAGTACGAGACGGCGCAGACCGGATCGCCCGCCGAGGAGCAGGCCAAGAAGGTGGACGACGCGCTGGCGAAGCTCGACGCCCTGGCCAAGCGGCAGGAGGAGATGGCGCAGCAGCAGAACGGCAAGGAGCCCACCTTCCAGCAGCGCTGGCAGCAGGAGATGCTGCGCCGAGAGGCCGAGCAGTTGCAGCGCGAGATGGAGCAGATGCAGCAGCAGGGGCAGAAGGGCGGACAGCAAACTGCATCCAACAGCGGCCAGCAAGGCCAACGGTCAGCAAGGGCAGCAGGGACAGTCCGGACAGCAGGGCAAGTCGGGCCAATCGGGCGCGCAGGGATCTGCCTCCGGTTCCGCTTCCGGCTCGGCGCAGGGGCAATCCGGCCAGCAGCAGGCAAGCACGCGAGGATGGCGGAGCCGATCCTCGCGTGCAGCAGGCGCTCGACCGCCTGCGCGCCGCGAATGAAGCCATGAAGCGGGCGGGCGGAGCGCAGGGCCAGGCAGGGCAACAGGCGGGGCAACAATCCGGACAGCAAAGTGCGGAAGCAGCCCGTCGCGCGGCTGAGCAACTCCGCGCCGCGCAAAGTCTGCTTGGCGGAGCCCAGCAGCAGCAGGCCTCCAGCAAGCTGGACAAGCTCGCCCAGCAAGCCGGCCAGTTGACGAAGCAGGAGAGCGAGCAGGCCGCGCGCATTCGCGCCCTCGCCGAGAAGAGCCAGCAGACGGCGGGCAGCGCGCGCACGCAGGCCGACATCACGGAGATGATGAACGAGCGCAATCGCCTGGCGGACGCGCGGCAAAAGCTCTCGGACGACCTCGACCGCGTGCAGAAGGGGATGCGCGACACGGCGCGCGAAACCGCCGCAACGCAGCCGGGCACCTCGTCCAAGCTGCGCGACGCGCTCTCCGCAATGGATGAATCGGACTTGCGCACGCGCACGCAGCGCTCCGCCGATTGGCTGCGCAGCGGTATCAATCCCGAGTCAAACGGCACGGAGCAGCAGATCGCAGCGGGACTGAAGTCACTCAGCGAACAGATTCAGCAGGCAGCCCAGGGAATGGGTGCCGGGGCCGATGGCAAGAACGGCCAGCGTCGCGCGGGGCAGGGCACGGAGACCGCCGCGCTGGGGCACGTGGACAAGCTGCGCAATGAGCTGCAGGCGCTTGGGGTGGATCGTGCGGGCAGCAGCCGCGGCCAGGGCGGAAATCCGGGCGGAAATCAGCCCGGGCGGCAAGGTATTGGGCAACGCGGAGGTCAGCAGCCGGGTCAGCCAGGCAGCCGGGCAGGTCAGCAGGCGCAGGGTGGACAGCCGGGGCAAGCGGGACAACAAGGCGGACAGCAGGGCGGTCAGCAGCCGGGCCAGGGTGGCCAACGCGGCGGGCAGCAAACCGCGCAGAACGGGCAGGGCGGCGGGAATCGCGGTGGCGACCAGCGCAATGGCACCTCCGGCGACGTGGGCGGCGACACGCGCCGCGGGGGCGGGAGCGGAGACGTCGCCTACAACTACAACACCGGCAACAACCGTTACGGCACGCCCGGCAAGGGCATCGACAACCCCGACTTCGGCGCCACCCACGGCGATCCGCAGAAGGCCATCGACCAGGGCCTCCAGGAACTCAACCAGCTTCGCGCGCTCGCTAAGAATGACCCCGCCGCGCTCAAGGAGATCGACGACCTGGTCAAGTCAATGCAGAACCTCGACCCCAGCCGCTTCCCCGGCAACCCCGCGATGGTGGAGAAGCTGCATACGCAGGTTCTGAACGATGTGGACAAGCTGGAACTGCAGCTTCGCCGGAACCCTGACAGCGCGTCCGGCGAAGTGCGCACCGCCAAACCCAAGGCCGTGCCCCCGGGCTACGAGGATGCGGTCGCGGAGTATTACCGGCGCCTCGGCAAAGGCCAGTAGAGTGCCAAGGCCCTACTCCCCCGGCCGGTAGGTCTTCTCCGTGTGCCCCTTCAGTTGCTCGGGGTAAAAGTAGACCTCGCGCAGGTTGCCGTCGGCGTAGCGCTTTACCTCGTCGACGAAGTGCGGCGAGCCGGGATGCCCGCTTTCGCCGCCGGCAGTCACTGCGCGCGCCCGCACCTTTTCGCCGAACTCCACCACAGCCACGAAGCTGTTGCCGCTGGTCCCGTACCAGCGCTTCGTTCCGGGGTATTGGCGGGCGCCGAAGGACGCCAGCGAACCCCATGCCGACGAAGTGAACGGCACCGGCGAACTGGGCGACGCGTCGCTGAATGGCTGCACGATATCGCCCGTGATCCGCTGGAATCGATTGATGTCGCCCCAGGCAATTTTCCAATTGCCGAAGTCGGCGGTGAGCTTGTCGGACGCGGCCTTGAGCGCGTTTAGCATCTGCTCGGGGGAGGCGTGCGTGGCCGCGAACTCTTCCACCGGCAGGCCCGCCATGCGCGCCTCCGCGCCGAAATCGTGCTGCAGCGTCTGCCCCCAGTACACGGCCAGCGACGTGGGCAGGGATGCCGCGCTCCAGCGCTGATCCCAACCCTTCAACTCTGCGACCTGCTCGGCGGTTGTCTCTTTCAACGCGCCGGCCGGAGCTTCGTTCCAGGCCTTTGCCAACGCGGGAAGCGGCTTGTCGAACCACGGCAGGTAGCTGTCGTAAGCCGCGCTCATCAGCGACTCCAGCGTGAAGTCGCGCTTGTCCTTGAGCACGCGAATCGCGTGGATGCCGCGCTCGCTTTCGCTGCCCATCTCAACGTAAACAGGGAAGTCAGACTTCTTCAGACTGCTCTCGCCGGCCCCCCACCACGGCGCATTGTTCACGTTGAAGAGGTATCCGCTCTTCGGGTTCAGCAGGTGCGGAATGTCGTTCATCGAGAGCAGACCGTGCCAGTCCGTCGCCGGGTCCGAGCCATCGACGGGCTTGGTGAAATCGAATTTAGTGTCCCGCTTCGGGATGTAGTTCCCGTGCCAGTAGGCAATATCTCCGTCCGCGTCGGCAAATATCGTGTTATTCGAGGAATTCGCCTGCAGTTCCATGGTCTTGAGATAGTCCTTGTAACTCCGCGCCTTGGTTCGGAGATAGCTCTGCTCTAACGCGGGGATCGGAATATTCATCAGTTTCATGGTGACCCACTTACCATTTTCTTCGTGGGTCACAGGCCCATGCGCGGTGTGGAAGGTGGCGAAATGCCGCTCCGCCATGCCATCCGCCGTCTTGTACTCGATCGTGACGTTGCGTTGCTCTACCGGGCGCATTTCGCTGCCGTACTTGTACGTAAATCCCTTGTAGTTTCCGCTGCTTGAGCCCGAAGGTTCCTGCACGGTCTCCAGGAACTCATCGACTGCATCCACGCCGCTCGACGTATGCATCCACCCGGCGCGGTCGTTGAATCCCTGGTAGATAAAGAATTGTCCCCAGGTGACGGCGCCGTAGGCATTCAGGCCTTCGTCGCTTGTCATTTGTAACTCACTGCGAAAGAAGAAGGAAGTATGCGGATTAATGAGTAACAACGCATGATGGTTCGCTGTATTTGCAGGAGCAATCGCGATGCCATTTGACCCGGACGGCTCTTCCTCCCCCTCGGTACGGCGGCGGTAGGCAAGCAGGTTGGCATCCGCTGCTTCGGCTCGCCGCGCATGCTTCGGGTTTGCGCCAGCTGTTTGTGGACGCGTATAGAACTCCTGCAGTTTCTGCAGGTTCACGCGCTCGATATCGCCGCCGATCGAGCCCTCGGTGAACGAAAGCGCCATCCAGGGTTCGAAGTGCGTCAGCACCCGCGGCTTCACCTCCGGATGCCTGCTCAGGTAGAAGTTGATGCCATCGGCCCAGGCATCCATCAGGCTTCGCAGCCACGCCGGGCTCAGGGTGTAGTCCTTCTTGAGATCCTCGGGGTCGAGAAAGAGGCGCTGGCGCAGATCCTGCCAGATCTTCGTTTCGCCTTCCGCCTCTGCCGTGCGTCCCAGCGAGGTCAGGTAGTTCGCCTCCACGCGGTTGAAATCGTCCTCGCACTGCGCGTAGATCATGCCGAAGACTGCGTCGGCATCCGTCTTGCCGTGGATGTGGGCGATGCCCCAATTGTCGCGCACGATCGTGACGCGGCTTGCCTCGGCAGCCCAGCGGACCCTATCAGGGCTCTGCGCCGGCAGCACGCAGGGAGGGAGCAGGGTGCCGACGAGAAGCATCCGGCGGGCGATCTGCAGTACGTTCATGGAAAATCCTGCTTTCGGCCAGTTCGCCGTGGGGCGCACTTGCATGGTTGGTTTTCTCAATCTAGCATCCAGCCTATGCAGGCGATTCAGATTCTTCGCAACGGCGGCCCGGAGGTTCTTACGCTCCAGAACCTCGCCGCGCCCAAACCCGGTCCCGGAGAAGCGCTCCTCCGCATCGAGGCGTCGGGCGTCAACTTTATCGACACCTACTTTCGCGAGGGACGCTATCCAGCGCAACTGCCGTACACGCTCGGGCAGGAAGCCGCGGGAACAGTGCTAGCCGTTGGCCCCGGCATCACGGACTTTGCGCCCGGCGATCGCGTCGCCTGGTGCGGCATTCCCGGCACCTACGCCGAGCAGGCCGTGGCTCCCGCCGCGCGCCTCATCCGCATTCCCGATGCGCTTTCGACCCAGCAGGCCGCCGCTGCCATCCTGCAGGGGATGACCGCGCACTACCTGCTGCACTCCACCTTCCGGCCGTCCGCTGGCGACAAGATTCTTATTCACGCCGGTGCTGGCGGCACAGGTCTATTGCTGATCCAACTGGCTAAGCGGCTTGGCGTAGAGGTCATCACAACGGTATCGACCGAGGAAAAAGCCGCCCTTGCCCGCGAGGCCGGTGCGGATCACATCATCTTCTACACGCACCAGGACATCGTCGCGCGGGTCAAAGAGATCACGGCTGGAGCTGGGCTGCCTGTGGTCTACGACTCCGTCGGGAAGTCCACGTTCGAGCAGTCGCTCCAGTGCCTGCGTCCGCGCGGCATGCTCGTCCTCTTCGGAGGCGCCTCAGGCGCGGTGCCGCCATTTGATCTAATTCGTCTCTCCACGATGGGCTCTCTCTACGTGACGCGGCCAACTTTGAAGGACTATGTCGCGACGCGCGAAGATCTGGAGGCTCGCGCCGGAGAGATCTTTTCACTCGTTGCAAGCGGAGCGCTGAAGCTGCGTATCGCCCATACGTACCCGCTTGCCGACGCCGCCCAGGCGCATCGCGACCTGGAGGGCCGGCGCACGACGGGCAAGCTGCTCTTGCTGCCATGAGGTGGTCCGTTCAAACACAGCCCGGAAAGCGGACTTAGGAGCATGCGCTTTTCATTTTGCCTCGCGCTGGCATTCGGCATGGCGGCACCGGCGGCGCATGCGGTCATCGTACGGGGACATGTAACCACACAGTTGGGGCAACCGCTGCCGGGATCGCGGGTGCAACTCATTCGGCTGGATGAAGGTGCGCGCAATGTTGCCGACACCATTACCGGGGTGGACGGTGCGTATGAGCTGCGCACCGACCTGGCCGGCCGATTTCTGCTGCTTACCTCGCCTTCCATGCTGGCGCCGCAGTATGCGCCGCAGATCGGCAACAGCTTCTACGGCGGGCGCACGGACGTCCTGACGGTAGACATCGCGCTCGACGCATCGGCGATTGTGCCGCAACGCTCCGGGCTCTCCACGCAATTGGACACACCCCTGCGGCAGCTTGCAGAGGATGCCTTCCAGGTTCCTGCCGACCAGCTTCTCACGCGGGCAACCGCGGCCCCGGAGCTGCGCTTCGGCCCCGGAGCCTTCGTCGTGCAACGCGGCCAGACCGGCGAACCAGCCTGGCTTCTGTTGCGCGGAGCGCCGGTCGGCCGCGTACTTGTGGACGGCATCCCGGCCGAACGGCTTGGTGGTGGCCTGGATCTGTCGCCGTTCACCTCCTCCGGTCTGAGCGCCGTTGCGTCGTCTCCGGCGCTTGAGTTCGTTCGCGGAGTCGCACCGCTGCTCGGCCTCGATGCCCAGGCGGGCGTGCTTGCCTTTGCGACGCCGCTCGCATCCACCTTGCACCCAACGCTCACCTACAGCGGAGACGCCGGCGGGCTATCCACGGTGCGCAACGAAGGCATCGCCTCCGTCGTGCATTCCCGCGTGGACGCGCTCGCCTCCTATGCGCGTTTCAACACGGACAACGACCTGCCAGCCGAGCGCCTGCACCTCACAACCGCGGCCGCCAACCTGGGCTACCACATCTCGGGGAATACCAGCCTTCGCCTCACGATGCGTCGCGATGTCTCGGCCACGCCGCTGCCCAGCCCCTACGCTTTGTTTCTGGTGAGCCCCGCGACCAGGCTGGCCACGCAAAACCTCGTAGCGGGCTTCACGATCGACTCGCGCACCACCGGCGACTGGCACAACCTGCTGCGCTATGGGCTTGTGCGGGATCGCCGGGAGGCTCTGGTTTTCACCTCACCGTCCAGCGGATTGCCCGTGACGATCACCGGGGCAAACGGCTACAGCGCGAGCGGCACAGCGCTCTTTCCCCTGCCGGTTCCGCGCGAAGATGCCGTCACCAATCGCGATCATCTCGCCTGGCAGACTGACTATCCCGTCACGCACTTCCTCTCAGTGCTGTTTACGGCCAGCTACCAGTCGGAGCGCGCGGCTGACCTCGCAGCCGCCTCTGATCTGCGGCTTCAACGCCACCACCTGTTCCTCGCGCTTTCGCTGCAGGGGGAGCTCAAGCATCGGCTGTTTTACGAAGCTTCGGGGGCGATTGACCACTCCTCGTCCACGGCGCTGCAGGGTGCCCCGCGGCTTGGCCTCACGTTCGTGCCGGTACGTCCCGGTACACGGCGGTTCCGCGGCACCAGTCTGCACCTGAGTGCCGCGACGGGCATGCGAGAGCGCGGCGTGCTGGAAACCGCACAACTCGGGACAGTCACCTCGCCGCGGTCGCGCACCTTCGACGCTGGCATTGAGCAGGATCTGCTTCCGCGCCGGCTCGCTTTGCGTGCAACCTACTTTCACGAGCAGTTCGCGCACCAGACGGAAACCCTGAACTTCGCTCCGCTGACGCTTTCCTCGGCGCTTGCGTACCGCACCCAGGGGCTCGAATCCGAGCTACGATATGCGCCTTCGTCACGCTTGATGCTGCGCGGCGGTTACACGTATCTTGCGTCGCTCGTCGAGAGTTCGGCGGCGATTCCGGTCTTCAATCCCAAGCTGCCGGCCATTCCCATTGGCGCAGCGACGGCGCTGCCCGGCGGACGCCTGTTTGACCGCCCGCCCAGCACCGGCTTCGCCACGGCGGAATACACCTCCTCGGCCTTCGCGGCCACACTCAAGGCGGCGTTCTCCGGACGCTACGACGAGTCGACCCGGCTGCTGCGGAACCCTGAGCTTCTGCTGCCGAACCGCGATCTTTCGCCTGGCTTTGCGTCGCTTGATGCATCCTTCAGCTTCAACCTGTCGCATGCGGTGACGATCTTCATGCAACTCGACAATCTGCTCGACCAGAGGCACATCGCGCCCATCGGCTATCTCTCGACGCCCTTCCTTGCTCGCGCGGGATTACGCATTCGGCTGGGCCGTGAGTGAGGCGATGTACGAAAAGCACCCTCCAGCCGCTGCACGACGTCTAATGCGTGGGTTGAAGGGAAGGGTTATGACTCCGATACGCTTTGCATTCTTTACATCTCTCGCGCTGTTCGGGATGGCTGCCGTCGCGCAGGAATCCGGACGTGTGCTGGTTACCCAGGCGCTGATTCACGCCGATTCCAAGGCTGACGTGGTGCCCTCTGCCACCGCTATGAAACTGCAACTGAACTCCAAGGACACGGCGCTGATCTCGCTCCAGCCGATCAAGCCCAATGGCGTGCAGATTGCCCTCCTGATTGACGATGGGCTTAGCCGCAATGCGGGAATTCAGCTGAGTGACCTGCGGACATTTGCGACCACGCTGCCTGCCGGTACAGAGCTTCTCGTCGGTTATATGTCGAACGGCGAAGTGCGCGTGATGACGCCGTTTACGACCGACCATGCCGCAGCCGCGGCCGCCATCCGTGTTCCGACCGGTATTCCGGGTCAGTCGGCCAGCCCGTACTTCTGTCTTTCCGATTTCGTCAAGCGCTGGCCGGAAGAGAACGGCACCCACAAAGCCCGTTTTGTGATGATGCTCACCAATGGCGTCGACCTGTACAACGGATCGACGTCTATCACGAACCAGGATAGCCCGTATGTGGCGGCCGCCATCGCGGACGCGCAGCGCGCAGGGGTAGCCGTGTACTCCATCTACTATCGCGACGCGGGATTCCGCGGCGGACAGGGCTCTTTCAGCGGGCAGGGCTATCTGCAGCAGGTTGCGGATGAGACCGGCGGCGAAAGCTACTACAGCGGACCGATGAATCCCGTGTCGCTCACCCCGTACTTCAAGCAATTCCTTCATTCCATCTCCGAAACATACGTGGCGACGTTCAACGCGGATGCGGAGGCCGGCGGACGTGAGCATCTGCTTCGGATGAAGCTGACGACCAGCACGCCGAAGCTGAAACTGCGGCATCCTGACGAGGTGCGCCCTGGCAACCTGGAAGCCGGCAGCGCGCCAGGCGGAGCGCAGGCGGCGCAATAAACTCCTGCGCTGCATGAACTTCCGGCATCCTACCCAATGAGCGGAGAAGTAGGCCGTCCATCAAGGTACCGGAGGAAGCATGAACAGGATGATCAGAGCAGTCGCCATAGGCGCAGCATTCACGTTCACCATGGCGGCCATGCCAGCCGCACTGCACGCTACGCCCACGCCCGTCGCGCAGGATCGCGACCACGACCACGATCACGTGGACTACTCCAGGAACTCGTATTACAAACTTGGCAACCGCGAAGGTTATCAGGATTACCGCAGGAAGACGCAGCGGACGGAACACAACCACAAATACCGCTCCGATGACGATCGCAAGGCGCATGACTACGGATACCAGCAGGGCTGGCAGGGTCAGCGCGGATACCACCCGCAATAGGAGTGAAATCACAGCCAGGGTCGCCTTTCGTAGGCGGCCCTGAACGTTTGAATCGGTCGAGAATGCCATGCCCGAAGCTGAACCCAAAGCTGAGCAGGATCCACGCGTCTACTTCGCCGCGGAGCGCACTTTCCTGGCGTGGATCCGCACGGGCCTGGGCCTGATGGGCGTTGGCTTTGCGGTGGCGCGATTCGGCCTTTTTCTGCGCGAGATGAGTGCATCCGAAACGCATGCACCGTTGCATGCCGGTGGCATGTCGGTGTGGTCCGGCGTGGCTCTGACCGCCGCCGGCGTCCTGGTGTTGGTAGCCGCAGTGGTGCAACACATCACGTTGACTGGTCAACTCAGGTCAGGCACCTGGCGTCCGGGGCGGGTTTCCCGCAATGCGGTCGTGCTTTCCGTCGCACTCGCCCTGGTAGGCACCGCTATGGCCGTGTACCTGGTCGTGCTGCGCTGATTGTCACGACGTATATCGAGCCTACCGCACGGTAAAGGAGTACTTCCGAGACATACGGTGTCCATCGAGCGACGAGGACATCCATTCCACCGTGTAAACGCCGGGGGCAAGGTGCGGAAGCGCCAGCGTCATATGCTTGTTATCTTTCGGATCGAGCACGGATGAGGCCTTGCTGACTACGCTGCCGTTTGCATCGAGCAGCTTCAGCGAGCTGAACTTCGGTTCCAGACCTTCGGAGAACTCCACCGAGAGCTCCGCGGGCGCGGCAACGATAGAGTCGGGCGCAGGATTCATCGTCACCGGGTGCGAGTGGGCGAAAGCGGGCACAGCGGCCAGCGCGAGGATGCAGGCGGAAGCAGCCTTGCGGAGAGAGTTGCGTTCGAACATGAAATCCTCCTTTGAATGGTTGCAGGCAACGATGACTAAAAGGTGAGTTTAGCCGCGAATTGGATGCTCCGCGGGTCGGCTACGGCTGTGGGTGTTCCAAATGCAGGCAGCGGCGCGGAAGGATAGTTCCCTGTGCCGAATGTGGCGTTCGGGAAAAGACTGTTGCGGTGGTTCAGCGCGTTGAAGGCTTCGGCAATACCCTCCAGGCGCAGGTGATCGTTGAGCGCGATGGTCCGGCTGAGGCGCGCATTGACGTTGAAGCTGTTGAAGCCGACTCCCGCGTTGCGGCCAATCATGGTGCCGGGAAGGGCATTGCCGCAGGTGTTTGAGGCTGTCGCCGAAGGCACAAAGCCCGGCGCGCAGGGCCGCAGGGCCGTAGTCTGTACACTGTTTTGTCCGGTAACGATGTTGAACGGAAACGGCGAGTAATACTGCAGGATCCCGCTCAGCAGGAAGCCATGGACGAGTTTTGAGCGCCAGGTGTGTGCGGGCTGGAGCGAGGTATGTGCGATGGCGTCGACGACGATGCGATGGCGCTGATCGTCGTCGGAAAGAGAGCGATCCTCGCGCAGATTGAAGTTGTTGACCGGAGACGAGAAGAAGAACTCACTGACATCGTCGATCGCTTTGGACCAGGTGTAGGAGATGCGATAACTGCCCCAGCGCACCGGCCGTTGCACGTAGGAGACGGAAAGCCCGTCGTAGTAGCTATCGGCCGCGGAACTGTACTGCTTGTTGTTCGCGTAGGCGGCGTTCGGACGGCAGAGATTGACCGGGTCGACCGACGCGTAGCAGGTGGGGGTGTTCAGGTTGACGCTGACCAGGAGATGGAGCCCGCGCAGATGTTGGTAGCTGATCGAAACATCGCTGGTGGACGTAAGCTGCTGATCCACCTCCAGGCTGCTCTGTTCGGAGTACGCGTTCTGTATGTGCGGATCCATGGTGCTCAGGCTCAGGCGCAGATTGGACGGAATCGACGTCGCGGTATAGCCCGAATCCACGTGTGGGAAGACCGGTGCGCCGGCCTGCCCATAGGAGAGTGCAATGGTGGTGAAGGTGTTGCTGTCGATCGCCGTGCGATTGTCGTTCGATTCCAGCGCGTTCGAAAGCGCACGCAGGGGAATGCGGTCGTAGAAAAGGCCGAAGCTTCCACGAACCACGGTCCGCCCATCGCTGAAGGGAGAAAACGCGAAACCAATGCGCGGCGAAATATTGTTGGTATCGGTGGCAATTGACTGCAGGAACTGCAGGTCGAAGCGCACGCCGGTGTTGAGCGTCAGCTTGCGGCTGGCCTTCCACTCGTCCTGCAGGTAAAGTCCCACATTCGGATTGGTCTGCGGGATCACGAAGTTCCCGAAGGATTGGGTGAAGGTGCTGTAGATGCCGTTCTGAAAGCACTGCAATGCCGTCAGCGATACCTTCACGCCGTTCTGCGTCTGCGTGCAGGATCCGAAAGAATAACTGCCGCGGACCGACTGCGGATAGGTGATCGTCAGATCGTTGAACAGAAAGTCCGCACCGGTGCGCAGCGCGTGCGGCCCCGCCTGATGCGAGATGTTGTTCACCACCTCGAATAACCGGTCGTAGCGGGCTGTGGGTGAGCTCGACAGGGTGCCGAAGCTCGCGACGCCGGAGATGCTGACAGCCGGCCCAACCGCGTCGTTAGCGGGTGCCGCGAGATTGCTGTTCGTGAACTGTGCGCGCGTCTCGTTTACGGTGCGCGGATTCAGCGTGAAGAGGCTCGAAGCCGCGATGGTCTGGTCCAGATCCTCGAGTGACGCGCCCGCACTGACATCGCTGATGCCGCCTACGCCCCGCGAGTTCACGCTGCTGACGTGGTACAGGCTGTAACGCAGAGTCATCTGTTCGCGGTCATTCAACTGATGATCGACCTTGGCGAAGAAGTTGCTGGTGCGCACGGGGTTCGGGTAGACAGTGGTCGGTGCAGAGCTGTCGACCGCAAGGCGCTTGCCCGCATATCCGATTGCATTCAGCGTGGTATTGATCGCTGTTGCGTTAGCGCCGCTGATGGTAAGGAGCCCGGTCTGGTTCAACTGGCGTTGTTCGAAGTTGGCGAAAAAGAAGCTGCGATCGCGGCGTAGCGGGCCGCCGAGGGAAGCTCCGGTCTGCACCTGGGTGTAGGGTAGCGCGGTTGCTGAGAGCGCGTTGCGAGCGTTGAGCAGCTTGTCCCTCAGGAACCCGTACACGGAGCCATGCAGATGATCCGATCCGGAGCGCGTGACGAAGTTCACATATCCGCCGATCGCGCGCCCGAACTCAGCCTGGCCGCCGCTAGTAACGACCTGCATCTCGGCGATCGTGTCGAGCGCGAAGGAAGTCTGCACGAGTCCCGCGGCATCATCGTTAGCCGAGAGCCCATCCACGATGAAGGAGTTGGAAAAGTTCCGCTGGCTGCTCACCGAGATGCCCTGTCCCGCAACCGCCGACGTCTCCGCAAAGAGCTGGTTGGCGGCAGTATTCGTCGGCGAGACCCCCGGTACCAGCAGCGCAAGGTCGAGGAAGTTACGACCGTTGTAGGGCAGGTCGTCCACCTCCTGCTCATCGACCGTTGCAGCGATCTGGCTGCGATCCGTCTCAATGACCGGAGCGGGAGCGTGAATCTCCACAACCGTCTGGGCGCTTCCGAGGGCCAGCGTGATGGGAAGATGAAAGGCCGCGCCCAGTGTAAGATCCACCGTTCGCACTGCGTCCGCGAATCCGGGCTGGTGGATCCGAACTTCGTAGCCACCGATCCCTAACGCAGCGAAGCGGAACCGCCCTCCGTCATCGGTGGTCGTGGCGGTGATCCGTCCAGTCGCAGCGGACCGCGCGGTGATTGCTGCCCCGCTGATCACGGCGCCCGAAGGGTCGGCGACTCGTCCAGTTAACGAAGCGCGATCGATATTTTCCTGCGCGCTCGCGACAGCTGCGCAGACGAGCAGGGAATAACCCAATCTTTGATACACCTTGTCCTCCAGGGACAGCCCGGTAGCGGTCCGCGAGACGCGATTCCGCATTGCTTTTGGTCGGGGAAACGGAGGATTGCCTTACGCGAGGAGAGATGCGGGCGGGCCGCGCTTCTGGCGCGAGCGCAGGAACGAGATCCGGTAGCCGGCCTGAACCTGCCGCGTCCTGAAAGCCAGCGCGGTGTACCGAATCGAATGCTGCGGGAACGAGACGGCTGCCCCATCCCTGCCCGAGGCCTGCGAAGCTACAGACTGGCAAGCGCCGCAATGGGCCACCAGCATCGGAGCGTCGGTGGGTACAGGCGTATTGCAATGGTGCGCGCCGTTCTTGCGGCAGCACAGCAGTAATTGCGCGGACGCGCTCTGTCCGAGTGCCGGCGCAACCAGCGGCAACGCCAGCAGACAAAGCATCGCAATGGCAAGAAGTCGGCGCACCGTGCAATCAGATTACCCCAGGGCGCCGCATTCGCAACAGATATCCGAAGCAGTTCTCTCGGGTTCGGATTAAACGAAGAAGCCCCGACCGGGATAGCTCGGGGCTTCTTCGATTCAGTCCTGTACAGCAGGGAAGTCTTAGTACATGCCTTCCATGCCGCCGCCGCCGTGGTTATGTCCGCCGCCGGCCGCTTCCTTCTTCTCCGGAATCTCGGAGATCATGGCTTCGGTCGTCAGCATCAGGCCGCGATCGACGCCGCGTTCTGCAGCGCGGTGCGCGTGACCTTGGTCGGGTCGATGACGCCGGCCTTCAACCAGGTCCTCGTAGACGCCCGTTCCGGCGTTGTAGCCGAAGTTGGACTCCTTCGAGTCGTGGATCTTGCCGATGACGACCGCACCCTCTTCGCCGGCGTTCGTGACGATCATGCGAAGCGGCTCTTCGATCGCGCGACGGATGATGCTCGCACCGATCTTCTCGTCGCCTTCCAGCGTCTTGATCAGCTCATCCACCGCAGCCGAGCAGCGAATCAGCGCCACGCCGCCGCCGGGGACGATGCCTTCCTCGACCGCCGCACGCGTTGCATGCATCGCATCCTCGACGCGAGCCTTCTTCTCCTTCATCTCGGTCTCGGTCGCCGCGCCAACCTTGATCACCGCAACGCCGCCGACCAGCTTGGCCAGGCGCTCCTGCAGCTTCTCACGGTCGTAGTCGCTGGTGGTCTTGTCGATCTGCGCGCGAATCTCCTTCACGCGTCCTTCGATCTTCGAGCCGTCGCCGCCGCCGTCCACGATCGTCGTGTTGTCCTTGTCGATCGTGACGCGCTTCGCCGTGCCCAGGTCCTCGATCTTCACGCCCTCGAGCTTGATGCCCAGGTCCTCGGTGATCGCCTTGCCGCCGGTCAGGGTGGCAATGTCTTCGAGCATCGCCTTGCGACGATCGCCGAAGCCGGGAGCCTTGACCGCAGCCACGTTCAGCGTGCCGCGCAGCTTGTTGACCACCAGGGTCGCCAGCGCTTCGCCGTCCACATCCTCGGCGATGATGACGAGCGGCTTGGCGGTGCGGGCAATCTGCTCGAGCAGCGGCAGCAGGTCCTTCATCGACGAGATCTTCTTCTCGTAGATCAGGATGTAGGGGTTCTCCAGCGCGGCTTCCATGCGCTCGGCATCGGTCACGAAGTAGGGCGACAGGTAGCCGCGGTCGAACTGCATGCCCTCGACCACATCCAGCTGCGTCTCCATGGTGCGCGACTCTTCGACGGTGATGACGCCATCCTTGCCAACCTTGTTCATGGCGGCGGCGATGATGGTGCCGATCTGCGCGTCCGAGTTCGCCGAGATGGTGCCGACCTGCGCAATCATGTCGCCCGAAACCGGCTTCGAGAACTCGGCAAGAGCTCCGCCGACAACCGCGCCATGCTCATCGCGCTTGCCGATGATCGCCTCGACAGCCTTGTCGATGCCGCGCTTCAGCGCCATCGGGTTCGCACCGGCAGCAACGGTCTTCACGCCTTCGCGGTAGATCGCCTGCGCCAGAACGGTCGCGGTCGTGGTGCCGTCGCCGGCCACGTCGGAGGTCTTCGACGCCACTTCGCGCACCATCTGCGCGCCCATGTTCTCGAGCGCGTCTGCAGCTCGATCTCCTTGGCAACGGTCACGCCGTCCTTGGTGATCGTCGGCGAACCGAACTTCTTCTCGATAACAACGTTGCGGCCCTTGGGGCCGAGGGTCACCTTGACCGCGTTGGCCAGGATGTTGACGCCGCGCAGGATCGCCTGGCGGGAATCTTCTCCGTGCAGAATCTGTTTTGCCATGATGCTTTGCTCCTAGAACCAGTGTTAAGTGATGAGTGGTAAGTGATCAGCGGGTCCGCGCCGCTCGGGATAGCTAAGAAGCCACGCCAAGGGCGTCCAGAACGGTGCGACGCACCTTACTTCGAGACGATGCCGAGGACTTCTTCCTCACGCATGATCAGGAACTCTTCGCCGTCCAGCTTGATCTCCGTGCCCGAATATTTGCCGAAAAGGATCGTGTCGCCTGCCTTCACGTCGAGCGGGAAGACCTCGCCCTTATCGTTCGACTTTCCCTTGCCCACGGCGATCGACTTCGCCCTGCTGCGGCTTTTCCTTGGCGGAATCCGGAATGATGATGCCTCCGCGCATGGTCTCGCCCTCTTCTGTGCGGCGGACGACGATGCGGTCGTGCAGTGGCGTAAACTTCGTTGTTGCCATAACTTAATCTCCTTAGTGAATGCAGTACGTGCGGAACGGGATACACAATCTGCCGTTTGGCAGTCGACCCCTTCGATTGCTAACGATAGTGCTACCCGCCGCACATGTCAACCTGTTCTGAGTGAAATCTGAGTGAATCACGCGCAGGTCCGTGCTTTCCTCATGCTCGCACATGCGGCGATTGATCCGTAGGAGATTGACCGCAGGAAATTCTCCGCCGTGCAGGCCGTCAGGGTGGATCACCGTGTTTACACCGGTGTCGACTCTGAACCGGGTGCGGCGTAGAATGACTTGCATGACGCCTCGCAACAACTTCCGTATCGGCCTCCTGCTCGGATTGGCCACGATCGCGATCCAGGCCGCGCCGGCGCAGGATGGCCGGGGACGCAAGTACAAGGCTCCGCCCGAAACCTCGCACATCGAAGTGACGGTGCTGAAGGACGGCAACCAGAAGCCGGTAGCGAACGCGGCCGTCGTCTTCCATTCCGTGAAGGATGGCCGGGATGAGGGCAATCTCGAAGTCAAGACGAACGACCAGGGCAAGGCCGTCATCGACGTCATCCCCACCGGATCAAACGTCGATGTGCAGGTGATTGCGGACGGCTTTGCCACCTTCGCGAACACTTACCTGGTGAGTGAACCCAGCCGTGAAATTGAGGTGCGGATGGTGCGTCCGCGAGCACAGGTTTCGACCTACGTCGATACCCGCGGACAGGCTGCCCCGCATGCCGCAGGCATCCAGGAGCCGACGCACAAGAAGACGGATCCGTTCGTCGAGGTGCCGCAACCAACCAATCACACCTCTGATCCGACCGCGATCGCCCCCGGTGCGATGAACTACACGCCGCCCGCGGCCCCGAAGACGCAGCCGGCAACGAACGTGCAGACGAACCCCGCGAATATGCATCCGGATAATCAGTATCCGGTCGATCCTGCTACCCCGCCGGCGCAGCGTCCCACCACGCAGCCGCCGACGAGCCCTCCGCAGCCGTAGTGACCAGTTCATCCAAGATATTGGCCGGCAAGTCGGCTCTTGTTACCGGCGGCGCCAAACGCATCGGGCGCTCAATCGCGCTCGCGCTCGCCGCCGCAGGAGCCGACGTCGCGATCACCTATCGCGGCTCTGAAGTCGCTGCGGCCCAGACCTGATGGTGATCTCCGCGACCTCGGCGTTCGTTCGCTATCCGTTCCATGCGACGTGCGTGATGAAGCAAGCGTGTCGGACGCTGTTGGCACTACCGTCGCGGAGTTCGGCAAGCTCGATCTGCTGATCAACAACGCCGGCGCCTTTGAAACGGTTGCACTTGAAAAGATCTCGGTCGAACAGTGGGACGCGATGTTCGACACAAACACCCGCGGCCCTTTCCTGATGGCGAAAGCCGCACACGCTGCCCTCAAGCAGAGTTCCGGGCGGATCGTCAATATCGGTTCGCTCGGGGGTATCCACCCCTGGGCTACGCACGCGCACTACTGCACCTCCAAGGCGGCGCTGCACATGTTATCGATGACGATGGCGAAAGCCTGGGCGCCTGAGATCAGCGTCAACTGCGTGGCGCCCGGCATGATCGTGCAAGGTGAAGTCGGAGCGGCTTACCAGGAATTCGCCGACCGCACCCCGATGAAGCGCAATGGCACCGCCGCCGATGTCGCTGCAGCGGTCCTCTTCTTCGCCACAGCACCGCATTTCATCACCGGCCAGTTGCTCGCCGTAGACGGCGGCCTCGGCCTCTAAGTGTTCGTCTTTCAGCTTCGACGGAAAATGCGCTGCAGCCAGTTCTTTTCTTTGTACTCCTCATAGAGATCGATGGGTTCTTCCACCGGCGAAAAAGGCTTTCCCGCGAAAACCGACCGCGGATTGCTGGTGACCAGGCTTTCGGCATAGTCGCGCCCGTACTTCTTTGCCACGACTTCGCGTGCTTCGCTCAGCCTTGGCGGACGCGAGGTTACATTGTGCGCATCCGTTGCCAGGAAGTGAACCCAGCGTTTGCTGAGCAGTTCGTGCGCAATTTTCTGTGCCGTCTTCCCCATGCGCCCGGTGACCGAGTCCCCGGTCACCTGTACCAGCACGCCGCCGCGCATCCACTCCGCCAGCCGTTTCAGGTCGTTCTGCAGCGTGGGGTTGCGTTCGGGGTGGGTCAGGATCGGCGTGAGGCCGGCCAGTTGCAACTCATAGAAAGTCTCACTCAGTCCCCGGGGCACACCGTAGTCGGGGATCTCCACCATCAGGTAGCCGAGGCCGTTGACACTGAAGCGCGATGGATCCGCCTTGGCATCGAGAATGTTGTCGTAGGAGAGGTGGAAGTCACAGCCGAGGCCGATCTTCAGCGCAATTTTGTCTGCATCGAGGCGCGCCTGCAGTTCGGCGGCTTTGGCGGCGTTTTGCTCCGGGTCGAAGTTGTAGGTGCCGTTGGCGTGAGGCGTGCAGACGATATGGGTCACGCCATCCGTCGCCGAGGCCTTCGCCATCGCGACCGAGGTCTCAAAGTCCTTTGCACCGTCGTCGAGCCCCCACAGCAAGTGATGATGAATATCGACCATATTCTGGCCAGCTTACCATCTGCCGCGAGCGTCCGGCCTACCGGGCAGAGCCTGCAAGCGCCTGCGCCATGGAGCGGAAGATGCGCAAACCGTCCGCCGAGCCCAGCAACGACTCGCTGGAGCGATCCGGGTGCGGCATCATGCCCAGCACGTTGCGCCCTTCGTTCAGCACCCCGGCGATGTTCTCGAGCGAGCCATTGGCATTGTGCTCGGCCTCCGTCGACCCATCCACGGAGGCATAGCGGAACGCAACCCGATCGTGACGATTCAATTCCGCCAGTGTTTCGGCGTCGCAAAAGTAGTTGCCTTCCATGTGGCCGACCGGCATTCGCAGGATCTCGCCTTTCGCCAAGCCCTGGGTAAACGGCGAGTCGGCGGTCTCGACCCGAAGATGCACCTGCTTGCACAGGTAGTGGAGACCGGCGTTACGCATCAGCGCGCCTGGCAACAGCCCCGCTTCTGCCAGGATCTGGAATCCATTGCAGATGCCGAGCACCAGGCCCCCGGAAGCTGCAAACTTTTTCACCGGCTGCATGATGGGCGCAAACTTGGCGATGGCGCCCGTGCGCAGATAGTCGCCGTAGGCAAAGCCGCCGGGCACGAGGATGGCGTCGCAGTTCTCGAGGTCGGTGGAGGCATGCCAAAGCATGGTGGCCTGCTCACCCAGCACCTCGGAGACGACGTTGGCAGTATCGTGATCGCAATTGGAGCCGGGAAACACCAGCACACCGAATTTCATGCTTTCAGCTTAACATCCGGCTGTGGAACGTGACGGTATTCGGGCGTAAAGCCAAGCTCCCGTGCCACGTCGAGGATGCGCTCGAACTGCAGGCTGATCGTCGCGCCGGCCTTCTGCGTCACCTCATCTTCCATCGGCAGGTCGAAGTCGTCGGCGCCATAGAGGAGGCCTTCAAGCGCACGCTCATTCTGCGTAAGCACGGACGTGCGGATGCGCGGGATATTGTCGAGGTAAATGCGGCTGAGCGCGAGATGCCGCAGATACTCGCCGGTCGTGATTTCGATGCCGCCGATCTGCGTGAAGTACGGTTTGTATGTCCAGCAAAGGAAGCTCGCCAGGCCGTTCGTTTCATCCTGAAACTGACGTGTACGCTCCAGATGTTCAAGCCGCTCGGCAATGGTTTCGTCAAAGCCGATCACCATGGTGGCGGTCGTCTTCAACCCGGCAGCGACGATGGCTGCCTGCGCTTCGAAGTACTGTGCAACGGTGTACTTGAACTTGCTGTGGCGCCGGCGGAAGTCCTCGGTAAGAATCTCCGAGCCCCCGCCCGTGATCCAGCGCACGCCCGCCTGGCGGAAGCGCTTCGCTGCGGCAGCGAAGTTGAGTTTCGCGTGATCCGCCAGGTACATGAACTCGGCGATCGTGAGCGCGTAGAACTCAAGCGAATCTCCATAGCGCGCCCGGATGGAGGCGAACAGATCGCAGTAATAATCCAAGGGAAGATGCGGATTGAAGCCCCCGTTGAAGGCCGCCAGATCGCCGCCATGCGCCAGCAGATCGTCCAGCTTGCCGAAGACCTGCTCCTGGCTAAGGACGTATCCGCCCTCCTGCGTGGGCAGCCTGTAGAAGGCGCAGTAGTCGCACTGCGCCACGCACACATTGGTGTAGTTGATGATGCGCATGATCATGTACGTGCATGATCCCGGCGCGTGGAAGCGATCGCGCACCTGCATGGCCATTGCGCGCAGTTCGGCGTCGGTGGCGTTCTGCCAAAGCCACAGTGCGTCCTCTGTCGAAATGCGCTGGCCGTGGTGGACCTTGGCGCGGATCTCTTCGAGCGAAATGGTCAGGGTGCCCACGTTCTCAGTGTAATCCTGCAGTCCGATGGTGCCGCAGCAGCACATCCCCCGCGACGAAGGCGAAGAAGACGATCGAGATAAAGCCGTTCATGGTGAAGAACGCCGCGTTCATACGGCTCAGGTCTGAAGGCGAAACGATGGAGTGCTCGTACGCCAGCAGAAGCGCCACCAGCGCGACGCCGCACCAGGCCAGCATGCCGAGTCCGAAGAGATGGATCAGCAGCGCGGAGAGCGCCAGCATGACGAGGTGCAGCACACGCGCAATCGCAAAGGCCCCCGGAATGCCGATCGCCGCGGGCAGACTCTTCAGGCCGGCCGTGCGGTCGTGCTCCGCGTCCTGGCAGGCGTAGAGCATGTCGAAGCCGCCGACCCAGCAAAGGACGATCAACGTAAGCACCAGGATGCGAGGGTCGAGCGTGCCGCGGACGGCGATCCAGGCGGCCGAGGGAGCCACCCCGAGTGCGATCCCGAGCGCCAGGTGCGACCAGCGCGTGAATCGTTTGGCGTAGGAGTAGCCAAGGACGATTGCGAGCGCCACGGGGGAAAGCAGCAGCGTCAAGTGGTTCAACTGCGCGGCGCACGCGACAAAGAGCGCCGCGGTGATCACCGTGAACCAGCCCACGAACGAGCGCGACAGCAAACCGGCAGGAATAGCGCGCATGCTGGTGCGCGGATTATGCGCGTCAAGCTCCGCGTCAGCCCAGCGGTTGAAGGCCATGCCGGCAGAGCGCGCCATCACCATGCAGAGCACGATCCAGAAAAGCTGCCGTCCGGTCGGCAGACCTGAGGCCGCCAGCATCGCGCCGGTCAGGGCGAAGGGAAGCGCGAAGATGCTGTGCTCCCACTTGATCATCTCCAGCGTGGTCCCGATCTTCTGCCACACGTTCATGGGCAAAACCCCCAACCTCCATGGTACGTCCTCGGCTGCCCGCAGACACAAAGCCCCGTCCCTGGAGCAGTGCGGAATTGCAGCCGGACCAAAACGAATAGACCTGTTACTACCCTCAAGCCTTTCGTTTTTTCCTCCGTAATGCATTACAGGTATGCTGAAGGCGAACCGCGAAGCCGTCGCGAAGCCTCCGAACGTCATCTAACCGGGACGAAGCTCAAGGACCCGAAGCACAGGAGAATACATGCAGCTTGCAATGATCGGTCTCGGCAGGATGGGAGCCAACATGGTGCGGCGGCTGGCAGCCCACGGACACGAATGCGTTGTCTTCGACATGTCGCCCAAGGTGGTTGCGGACCTCGCCTCCCATGACGGTATCGTCGGCGCGGCTTCCATCGAGGAGATGATTGGGAAACTGGCGAAACCGCGAGCGATCTGGATGATGATTCCAGCCGGCGTTGTGGAGCAGACCATTGCCGAGATTGTGCCGCACCTGGAGGCGGGCGACATCCTGATCGATGGCGGAAATTCCTACTACATCGACGACATCAAGCGCGCCAACGACCTGAAGGCAAAGGGCATCGAGTACGTCGACGTGGGCACCAGCGGAGGCGTGTGGGGACTCGAGCGAGGCTACTGCATGATGATCGGCGGCTCGGACGCGACGGTCGAGCACCTGGATCCAATCTTCGCCACCATTGCTCCCGGCAAGGGAAATATTGATCCCACGCCGAATCGCCCGCCTGACAAAGGCACGGCGGAACGCGGATATCTGCATTGCGGCGCCAACGGAGCAGGCCACTTCGTCAAGATGGTGCACAACGGCATCGAGTACGGCATGATGGCCGCCTATGCCGAGGGTCTGAACGTGCTGAAGGGCGCCAACATCGGCAAGCTGAAGGGCGAGGTGGATGCCGAGACCACGCCACTAAGGGACCCCGAGCATTACCTCTACGACTTCGACCTCCCCGAAATCACCGAGGTGTGGCGGCGGGGCAGCGTGGTGGCATCCTGGCTGCTGGACCTGACCGCGGCCGCATTGATCGAAGATCCGCAGCTAGGCAAATTCGGCGGGCGTGTCTCGGACTCCGGCGAAGGCCGCTGGACCGTGAAAGCCGGGATCGACGAAGGTGTTCCAACCCCCGTCCTGACAACCGCGCTCTACGAACGCTTCAGCTCGCGGGGCGAGGCAGACTTTGCCAACCGGCTGCTCTCCGCCATGCGCTACGAGTTTGGCGGGCACCTGGAAAAGCCTGCTGGGAAATAGCCTCCGTCCCGAAAAGCGTCTGTCGAATCCAACCCTCTGTACTTGTCTCCGACCCTGCAGCACCCGCAACACGAAAGGAATGGACGTGAGCCAGCAACACTCCGATGCACTCGTCTTCTTTGGCGCCACCGGCGATCTTGCCTACAAGAAAATCTTCCCCGCGCTGCAGGCCATGGTGAAGCGTGGCAGCCTGAATGTTCCTGTGATCGGCGTAGCCAAGGCCGGATGGACGCTTGACCAACTGAAAGAACGCGCCAAGGACAGCCTGGCAAAGCATGGCGGTGTGGATGGAGCCGCCTGGGAGAAGCTGAGCGGACTGCTCCGCTACGTCGACGGCGACTACAACGATCCCAACACGTTCACGTCGGTGCGCCAGGCTCTTGGAGACGCCAGGCATCCGGCACATTACCTCGCAATTCCGCCCTCGCTCTTTGAGGAGGTGGTAGAGCAGCTCGTGAAATCAGGGGCATCCGAAGGCGGCCGAATGATCGTCGAAAAGCCCTTCGGCCATGACCTGGCATCAGCCCAGGAGCTTAACCGCATTCTGCTGTCCGCGTTTCCTGAATCGAGCATCTTCCGTATCGACCACTACCTTGCCAAGGGCCCGGTACAAAATATGGTTTCGTTTCGATTCTCCAATGCTTTCCTGGAGCCGGTCTGGAATCGCGACCACATCGAAAGCGTGCAGATTACGATGGCCGAAGATTTCGGCGTGCAAGGCCGCGGCGCGTTCTACGACCAGACCGGCACCGTCCGCGACGTCATCCAGAATCACATCTTTCAGTTGATGTGCAATCTCACGATGGAATCGCCGGCGCGGGCAGACAGCGAGAGCGTGCGCGACGAGAAGGTGAAGGTGCTGAAGGCAATTTCGCCGATTGCGCCGGTCGACCTGGTGCGCGGGCAATTTCGCGGATACCTGGAGGAGAAGGGCGTCGCCCCCAACTCGCAGACGGAGACATTTGCGGCACTGCGGCTGTGTATCCAGTCCTGGCGCTGGGAGGGCGTGCCGTTTTTCATCCGCTCCGGCAAGAACCTGCCCGTCACCTGCACAGAGGTGATCGCGCGCTTTCGCAAGCCGCCGCACACAAAGTTTTCCAACAACACCGTGGCGCAAAACTACATGCGTTTCCGCATCAACCCCGACATGGCCATCGCCATGGGCGTGTGCGTTCTGTCAACCGATTTCAGCGGCAAGCAGGAGCCCGTCGAACTGGAAGTCAGCCGGCACCCTCGCCCGGAGGAGATGGAGGCCTACGAACGTGTGCTGACCGATGCCATGGCCGGCGACGCCACCATCTTCGCCCGCCAGGATTACGTGGAAGAAGCCTGGCGTATCGTGGACCCGGTGCTCAAGGCGTCTACTCCGGTTACAGTCTACGAACCTCACACCTGGGGACCGCCGGAGGTGGATCATGTGGTTCCGCCGGGCGGCTGGATCGCGCCGCAACTGGAGCCGGAGGAAACACCTGCGGGCTGAAGGAGCTGGCACCCTGACGTTGCTGCGGGCCGGACGAAACTACTCTTTCGGTGTCTGCGAATCGGACGGCTCTGACGAGCCCCGCCCCTCCGAATGCTTCAGGCGCAGTTGTGCGACCAGATCCTTTGGGTCCAGCGGCTTTTGAAGCAGTTCGAACTCGTACCCGCGCTTTCGTGCGTCTGCCAGCAACTCGTTGTTTGAATCGTGCCCGGAAAAGAGAAGGATCTTGCAGTCCTGGCAAGTTTCTTGCATCTCGATTGCCAATTCCACGCCAGACATCTGCGACATGCTTACGTCGGAGATCAGCAGATCCGGAGGGGTCTCCTTGGCGGACCGCATGGCCTCCGCGGGATCGGTAAACGGCACCGCGGCGAAACCATTCTGGTTCAGGATGGTTGCTAAAGTTCGCGCAGTGATCGCTTCGTCGTCCACAACATACACACGCGGCTCATAGGATTTTGCCATTGGTTCTCCTTTTCGTCAGGTCAGTTTTCAGTCATTCTGAACCCCATGCCATGGCTCATTCGCTGGCGACGGAGGGTAGCCCTATGACGTGTACGGCGACCACTATATCTGAATCGTGGAAGTGGACGCTGGAAACAGAGTTCACCCCGCCAGCGTAGAGAATCCGATCGTGCCTCGAAGTAGCTACCTTCAGTACCTCCCGCGCATCTCACCGGAAAGTGCGGGAGGCCGTGCAACATGATCGGACCGACGACGAACCATCGCGAAATACAGCGATGGGCCGCGAAATATGGTGCAGTGCCGGTGGAAGAACCCCTGGCTTTCGAAGAGGAGCCACCGAGGCAACTCTCCTTGATACAAGTATCGATAGATCGTGGTTACACTGGAGGACGGGTACTCCCCTGGGAAGAATTCTTCCGCCGTTTCGATGCACTTGGGTTGGTCTTCGTCGCAAGTGACAACGGAACGTGCTTCAATGAACTCCTCCAGCAAGCGGAAAATCAGAGCCCCTGTCGTAAACCGCACTACCGGGTGCTCAGCTGCCTCGCTGCATCTTGAAAGTGTACTCGTTCGCGTTTCGGGTAATTTGCACCGGCACAACAATTTACACGGGTGTGCCAGAAGAAGCATTCCGAGTTGGTAACGCACGCCTGGTTGACGCCATCACCTAGGGGGCGGCGCGCCTGGAAGGCACGGGAGAGCACGCGACGGGAATGCGTTCCCCGCATGAGGGAAGCTAAGTCCCATGGCTGAAGACATGCTTTGCGTAAGCTGGAAGAATGGAGGCGCGGGTGGGGATCGAACCCACGCATAAAGGTTTTGCAGACCTCTCCCTTACCACTTGGGTACCGCGCCCGGTAGCTTCAGATTGTGGGTGTGTTGACTCGACCACAGATAGGATGATTGGAGCGGGAGACCGGGGTCGAACCGGCGACATCTTCCTTGGCAAGGAAGCACTCTACCACTGAGCTACTCCCGCTCGTACCTCTGTAACTATAACGGGGTTTGCGGCCCGGGTCAACGCGGCAGCGCGCACGATCAGTTCTCGGGTGGAACCGAGGTGCTGAACGGGATGACGCGACTGGCCATGCTGTTCGAACGCCTCCGCACCACATGGGGCGTGACCAGCAGAAACAGCTCGGAAGATGCGTGGCTGCGGGTGTCATCCGGAGACCGTCTGTTCGAAGCCCGGCAACTCGCCCAGCCCGGGCAGTCCGTTGACGCTGTTTGCCTCGGAACGGCTCAGGTTGGAGATCATGACCACGGTATTGCCGTCGGGCACCGTAATGTCGGATACGTAATTGCTGCTGGTCAGCACCGGAATATTGTCCAGGCTGGCGCCCGTGAGTGCCTCAATCTTGAGGTCCACGTGCACGCTGACGAGGTTGGAGCGAAGCACGGTGGGCGTGGTCTTGAGGGTGATGCCCAGGTCCTCATATTGGACCATCGGCACGGTCGCCGTGGAGGCGCTCCCGAGGTACTGGTTCAACAGTGTGCTCGCGCTGACGCCATTGACCGTTACCCCGGCGAGTGCGGAGGCCGTGGAGCCTGAGACGCCGCTCGAGTAGGTAGCCGTCGTTACCGGATACTTCTCGCCAACCCGGAGAGTGGTCGTTTGCCGGTCGCCGATACGCACGGTGACGTCATCCAGCGCACGCGACTCGGACGAGTTCAATCCCAGATTCAGCGTTGCTCCGCTTCCGATGCTCGCGCCGAAGAGCGTCAGCCCGTTGCCGAAGAAGCTGATCACGTTCGTCAGTTTGGCGTCCGTAGCGAGGCCGCTCAGAATCAGAAAAGCTGCTTCCTCCACGAGTTGTTGCGTGGGGGTTCCCGAAGGCGTGAGCGCGCCCGAGGAGATGGCCGTGCTGACCAGCGACTGGTTGGTGGAGACGAAGCTTTGCAACTCCGCCGCAGCGCTGAAAGCGGAGCCGGAGGTGGGCGGCGAGATCCCCAGGTTGCGCGTGATGCTCTTGTCCACCGTCACCAGCTTGATCTCGAGAAGCACCTCTGCGCCGCCGTCGATCATATCCGCCAGGGTGTAGTTCAGCGCCTTCAGCGTGGGGCCGGGCGCGCGGATCGCCAGCGTGCCACTTCCCTGGGACACCACAATCTGCTTGACGTCGAAGACATTCTTGATGATGTTCGAAAGCTCGTTCATCTGCTCCGGAGTGCTGGCCGGGATATAGATGGTTTCTTCCACCTGGCGTTCCAGCCGCCTTCGCGTGTCCTCAGTATCTTTGGCAATCAGCAGGGTCTTGGCATCGACCGGAACCGAAAAGGTATGGGTCATGCGCAGGAGGATGGGCATGGCTTCGCTGTAGGGCGTGTGCTCCAGATCGAAGCGGAGGGGCGGTGCCTGGGCAGTCACCGAGTCGTCGAACACCGCTCGCAACCCATATGCCTGCGCCGCTCGTGTGAGAACCTGGCGCACGTCGCCGCGAAGATGCAGATCCTGTGGCGTGGGGATCGGCTCGGCCTCGATCGGTGGCGCAAACGTGATCTCAGGCTGTGGCGTAAAGCGGGTACGCGCCGCGGACGGAGTCGCCGTCTGAGCCCCTGCGGACGCAAGATGCTCCAGAACAAGTTCGCTGTCCGGGTCGATCTTGCGCGCCTCGGAGATCAGCGAGTCCGCGCGGTCGGCATGGCCGGTCAAACGCTCCTTGGCAGCCGCCTGGATCAACTCCGAGACGCGATGCTCACGCGTCAGCGTCATGGCGAGCGCGTAGTTGCCATGTGTCGGATCGAGCGTGGCAGCGCGTGCGAATTCCGCCTGGGCGCCTGCAAGATTCTGCCGGTCAAGCAGCTTCGCACCTGCCAGGAATGCCTGCTCCGCCTTCTCATGGTCGGACTTCGACGCCGTTTGAGCGCCGGCACCTGAAGTGAGCAGCACCACAAACGCGGCCATACACGCGGCTACACATGCAGAAGGCAGGCAAATGCGGAATTGTCGTGTGCGTTGCATGAGGCTTTTGGTTGGACGAAGCTCAAACGGCTCCGCTGCGGGTCGAATCCACACGCTTATCGGATTTTCGTCACGTTGGAAACCGCGGCTACGTTCCGCGGGCGTTCGCTGACCGGCGGACGCCGCATACCGCTGCGAATCTTCGCCGTATCCATGTCCAGCTCGGTGAGAGTCCGGCTCAGCGTGTTGCGATGCATCCCCAGTTCTTCCGCTGCCTTGCACTGGTTGCCCTTGTGATGCGCCAGGACCTCGAGCATGTAGCGCCGCTTGAACTGCCGCACAGCCTCCGTGTAAGAGACTCCGGCACTGTGCATCTGCGTGATCAAGCCGTCCAGTTCGCGCTTCAAGATGGTGTCCTCACGGGCAGTCCGCGCACGGACCGTGAATCAAAATCTATCACGGAAAATCAGGATTGGTTTGTCGCGTATTGCGAGCACACCCATCCTATGCGAAAAACGGGAACTCCCACATGTTAATAGCGGAGGGCGTCCTGCCTCAAGAGCATAGGCCGTTTTTCCATCAGGCGACGTGCTCCGGCCGTGATCTGCTCCTGCAGGCGGTGGGGCACCAGTACGGAACCGGTTCGCGCGGCTTCCAGAAACCATGGTGACAGCACGGATCCACGGGTCAGGTTGGTACCTGGCAGGAACGCAGCCAGCGTCATCATCAATGCCACGGCAAGCAACACCCCACGTACGAAGCCAAATGCTGCTCCCAGCAGACGGTCCAGAAAACCCAGGCCGACTGCCTTCGCAGTGCGTCGCACCATGCTTGCGATCAACGAGAAAATCACCGTCACGCCGATCAGGATGCAAAGAAACGCGATTGCCTGTGCCGCAACCGTGCTTGTCACCCAGCGGTGCAGCGCGACTGCCAGGTGGAGGTAGTTCCAACTCGCCAGGAGCAGCCCGGCGATGAGTCCTGCCAGCGAAAACAGGACGCGGATGATGCCGCGCCGGAAGGCAAGCAGCGTGGACAGAAGCACAATGGTAACCAGAACCCAGTCAAAAGGGCTTAGCGACGACGGTGCGAGATAGGCGGCTACAACGATAGCAGTGGCTCCTCGAGATCCTCAAAGCTCCGCGCGGGAGGTAATCGCGCGGAATGCCTGCATATACTTCTCTCGCGTTCTGCTGACCACCTCGTCCGGCAGGGAGGGCGCGGGCGCCTGTTTGTTCCAGCGGATGGATTCCAGGTAGTCGCGCACATACTGCTTGTCGAAGCTCGGCGTCGGGCCGCCTGGCTTGTACTCGTCGGCCGGCCAGTAGCGGCTGGAATCCGGCGTCAAAACCTCGTCCGCGAGGGTGATCACGCCGTCTATCAGGCCGAACTCAAATTTTGTATCTGCCAGGATGACGCCTCGGCTGGCCGCATGCTCGCTCGCCTTGGCATAGATCCCCATGGTCAGCTTCTTCAACGCTTCGGCATGTTCTTCGCCCACCGTCTCGATCACCGTGGCGAACGAGATGTTCTCGTCGTGCCCGCCAGTGTTGATCTTCGCCGCGGGGGTAAAGATCGGCTCCGGCAGCCGGTCCGATTCGCGCAGCCCTGCCGGCAGCGGAATCCCGCACACCGCACCCGTCGCCTGGTAGTCCTTCCATCCCGACCCGGAGAGGTACCCGCGCGCCACGCATTCGACTGGAAACATCTGCGCGCGCTTCACCAGCATCGTGCGCCCTGCAAGCTGGTCCGCATACGGCTGCAGAGCGGCAGGGAACTCGCGCACGTCGGCCGTGACCAGGTGATTCGGCACCAGGTCGCTTCAGAAAATCGAACCAGAAGAGCGAAATCTGCGTCAGGATACGGCCCTTGTCGGGAATCCCCGATCCCAGCACATGATCGAACGCGGAGATGCGGTCGGTCGCGATCAACACCAGGTCCGCATCCGGCGCCTCGGACACCGCATAGATATCCCGCACCTTGCCCCGCGCCAGCAGCGGCAGGGAACCAAGCTCGGTCGAAAGCAAAGCATCAGCCATAACAAAACGGTATCACTAAGGTGGAGACGGCTACGCCACTCGCCTCTGCTCGCGCTCCTGGCTGCGATTTCCCTGGCCCAGGTTCACGCTGACGATCTTCGACACGCCCGGCTCCTGCATGGTCACGCCGTAGATCACGTCCGCCTGCTGCATGGTGCGCCGGCTGTGGGTGATGGCGATGAACTGCGTGTTCTCGCTCATCTCCGAGATCATCTTGGCGTAGCGGCCCACGTTCGTCTCATCGAGCGGCGCGTCCACTTCGTCCAGAATGCAGAACGGCGCCGGCTGGAATTGGAAGATGCCCACCAGCAGCGAGAGCGCCGTCAGCGCCTTCTCGCCTCCGCTCAAGCAGCAGGATGTTCTGCAGCTTCTTGCCCGGAGGCGACGCCACAATCTCGATGCCGGCCTCGTTACGGTTCTCCTCGTCGGTCAGCCTCATGAACGCCTGGCCGCCGCCGAAGAGCTTCGCGAACGTGACCGAGAAGTTCTCGTTGATCACCTTGTACGCCTCGTCGAACTTCACCCGCGAGACATCGTCGATCTCCTTGATCGACGCCTGCGTGTTGTCGATCGACTCCAGCAAGTCCTTGCGCTGCGCCTCGAGGAACGCGTGCCGCTGCGTCGTCTCCTGGTACTCCTCGAGCGCCATCATGTTCACCGGGCCCATCGCTTCGAGCCGCTGCTTCAGCGCCCGCGCCTCGCCCTCCAGCTCGTGCAGCGCCTCGCCCTCAATGCGCGCGATGGCGGTGTCATCGCGCAGATCCTGCGCAGGGACGCGCAAGGTCGTTCAGGCAGGTGGCCTCCATGTGCTCGATGTCCGAAGACAGCTTGGCGACCCTCGCCGAAAGGCCCGACCGCTCCTCGCGCAGACGCTTCCGTCTCCGCGCGCAGCGTGCGCAGCTTCGCATCGAGCGCTGCCGTCACCGCACGCAGCGCCTGCGCCTCTTCAGTCAGCCGCGCACCCTGCGCGACCGCGACGGCGCGCGTCTCTGCAGCCTGCGCCTGCTGCGCGGCCAGCGTGGCAGTCTCTTCTTCGCGCCGCAGACGTTCCGCGGCAGCCGCCGCAAGCTGCTGTTCCAGCTGCGCAATGCGCTGCTGCTGGCCGTTGAAGAGGCGCGTGGTCTGCTCGAAGTTCGCCTGCGCATTACGGCGACGCTCTTCCAGACCGGCCAGCGCCGCCGCCGCGGAAGATGCCGCCTGCTGCAGCTCCTCGCGGCGCGCGCGCAATTCACCCACGTTCGCGCCCAGCTCCGCCAGCCCGGCCTCAAGCTTCGCGCGTTCGGCCTCAAGCTGCGGCCGCCTGCTCCCGTCGCGCGGCGATCAGGTCGGTCTTCTGATTGCGCGCATCGCGGTTGCGATCCGTCGCCAGCATCCATTCCTGCAGGCGGCGCTCGATGCGTGTCGTTTCCGATTCCATCTGGCGCAGCGCGGCGCCCGAGTTGGCGGCTTCGCGTTCAGCTTCCCGCAGTTCCTGCCGCTTGCCTTCAAGCGCGGTATTCTGCGAAGAGAGCTGCCGTTGCAGCTCCGCCGTCCGCACGTCGGTCGCGGCCAGATCCTTCTCCAACCCCGCAAGCTTCGTCTGCAGCTCTTTCAACTCCCGCTTCAAGGCCAGGGGACCGCCCGAGCTCGGTCTTCCTCCGGTCACACTCACGTGGTGAAACGTCTCTCCGCTCGGCGCCAGGAAGTAGCCGTCCGGGAATTCCAGCGCAAGCCGCCGCGCGGTGTCGGCGTCCGGTGCCACAAAGCCTTCGCGCAGCTTCGGTAGCAGCACCTCGAGCGAACGCCCAAAGCCGTTCAGCACACGCACGCACTCGGTCAGCGGGCGCACGCCTTCGACATTCGGCCGGATACCGCTCTCCCGCCCGTCTTTCGAGCCGACGCCCTCCACCAGGAACGTCGCGCGTCCGGCGACCTCTGACTTCAGCAGCTTGATGCCCTCTTCCGCCGCCTCCCAGTCCTTGACGACGATGTAGTTCAGTTCCTCACGCAGGAACTCGTCCACCACCTGCTCGTACGCGCCGTCCACTTCGAGGAAGTCGGCCAGCGTGCCCAACGTACTCGATTGCCGGCCCGCCTCCGCGTTCCGCTTTGCGCCCACGCGGAACAGGTTCTTGACCGTGTCGGTCGAATAGGAGTGATCGCGGATCAGGCCTTCGAGTGAATGCCGCCGTCCGTTCAACCCGGCCACCTCGCCGCGCAGTTTGTCGCCATGCCGCTTGCTTTCGGATTCCGCCGTGCGCCCGGCCTCGATCGCCAGCCGCAGCTCCGAAATTTCGATCTCGATCCGCTTCAGCCGCTCGCTGACACTCTCAAACGAAAGCTTTACTTGTCCGCGCTGCTGCCCCAGCGTGGCCAGCTCCTCATGTGCCCGCGCAGATTCCGCAATCAGCCGCTGCGATTCGCTGTTCCAGGCCCGCGAGCGCTGCCTCCGCCTGCGCCTCTTCGTTGCGGATACGTGCGCCGCTCGCTGGAGCAACTCCATCGCGCCGCGTCGGCTCTGCTCGGCCTGTCTGCTCTGCAAGACTCACGGCGCGCAAAGCCTCAAGCGCCTGCGCCTGCTGCCGCTGTGCCTCTCCGCGGGAGTCGCCCGCCTCCGCGCTTGCGGACTCAAGAAACGCCTTCTGCTGCTCCTGCTCCCCAGCAAGCGCCCGCCAGTTGCGCGCGCGCCGCTTCCAGCTCTTCCGCGCCTGTCGCCAGCCGCGCCGTCAGCTCCGCAACGCGATCCTGGTTCGCCGCCGTCCGCGCCGCAATCCGCTCCAGTTCCACGGCCGACTGGTTCGCCGTCGCGGCATGCTCGCGCACCTGCTGGTCGAGCGCATAGCCCTGGCGCACGCCCTTCGCTGTGCTCGGCGTCCATCGCCTCCATCGTCGACTACCTGGGCATCGATCTCGGTCGTCAGCTCCGCAATCTTGCCAGAGGTCGCCAGCCTGCTCCGCGTCCAGCAAGGCGATTCGGCTGGCCAGCGCGACCCGCAGCTTGCCGCGCAGTTCATCGCGAATCTGCCCGTAGCGCTCCGCCTTGGCCGCCTGACGCTTCAGCGTGCCCATCTGCTTGGAGACTTCCTCGAAGATGTCGTTCACCCGCGCAAGGTTCTGCCGCGAAGCCTCCAGCCGCAGCTCGGCCAGCCGCTTCTTTGTCTTGAACCGCGTAATGCCGGCCGCTTCCTCGATGATCGACCGGCGGTCCTGCGGCTTCGCGCTCAGCAGTTGGCCGATGCGTTCCTGCCCGATGATGGCGTAGCTCTCGCCGCCAAGACCCGTGCCCATGAAGATGTCCTGAATATCGCGCAGGCGGCAGATCTTGCCGTTCAGCAGGTACTCCGAGTCGCCCGAGCGGAAAAGTCGGCGCGTAATCGTTAGCTCGCCTGCGCGAATCGGGCGTACGGCCGAACTTTCGCCGCCGAATCTTCAGCACGACGCCATTCCCTGGAGATCCTTCGGCCTGCTCCGCCGCCGCTGCCCTCCACGTCTTCCGGGTTCAGGACAGTTCCCGGCTGCGCCTCGGCGACCGCCTCTTCGGTCTCCGCGGCCCGTTCCTCGCGGAGTTTGCTCTCATCCCAGTCCGTCACCGGGCGGCCATCGATCGTGATGTCGGGAGAATCGCCCCGATCCGCATCTCCCGTCATACACCTGCGGGTCGACCAGCGTCAGCGACACCTCGGCCATGCCGGTCGGTTTGCGATCTCGTGTCCCCGCGAAGATCACATCTTCCATCTTGACGCCGCGCAGGCTCTTTGCGGACTGTTCGCCAAGCACCCAGGTGATCGCGTCGGAGATGTTCGATTTTCCGCACCCGTTCGGTCCGACGATGGCGGCAATCCCGTTGCCGGCCAACTGCACCTCGGTGCGATCGCAAAACGACTTGAACCCGAGAATCTGGACTTTCTTTAGCTTGAGCATGCGGACGGACTCCTTTGGGTGGCAGACTGCAAGCGCGGGGGAGGTGTGGGTCCGACGCCCTGCCGAAGCTGCCACCTGCGACCGGGACTTCTGCTCTGACTCTAGCGTTCGCGCCCGCGCGAATCAACCGTCAAACGCAACCTGTTGTGGATAAGAAGACGGGATTCCCCATTGTTGGGAGGTGCCTCGCAGCCCCACAAACCCTTGCAGGATGGCGGCGGGTTCAGCGCCTTCCCGATGGCTCTCCCGCTTGCGCGCGCTGGCACGACATTCTTATAATTCGTTCACCGGGAAAAACGGTCACCTCGTCCTCGGCCTCCGGGCTCAGAGCCGGGGTGCCCCTCGATCGAGTCAAACGTTGAAGTTAGCTGCGGGATGGAGCAACGATTTGCCGCGCACGAAAGTCTGATGCAACATGGGTTCTTTTTGTCGCAGGGGCGATCCGAGGACGACGGCGTTCACAACGGATATATAGTAGGAGCCAGAGATTCGCAGCGTTGACGCCGGATGCTAATCCGGCCTTCCAACATAGTTTAGAGTTCAAGCGTCACTTACGAGGAGTTCTGAATGAATAAGGCAGCAATTGCGTCTCTCCTGGCCGTGTCGGCGTTCGCCGCGGTTCCCGGTCTGGTTTCCCCCCACGGATTCGCCGCCGCCCAGGCTCCGGCCGCATCGGGCCAGGTGCAGATGGACGCAGCCGAATCGGCCGTGTACGACAACGCCATGAACAAGATCACCGACCCGGCGGCCCAGGCCCCGGCGCTTGAAGATTACCTGACCAAGTACCCGAAATCGGGTGTCAAAGACTACGTGCTGCAGAAGATCATGATCGACTACAGCCAGGTCAATTCCAAGGAAGGCCACGCCAAGGCAGTCACCGCGGCGGACAACGTTCTGGCCTCCAGCCCGGACAACCTGCAGGCCTACGTGATCGAAGTCGCCTACCGCCGCGAAGCCGCGGACGCGCAGACCGACCCGGCCGCCAAGCAGGCAGGTCTCGATGCCGCCGCAGACTACGCCAAGAAGGGTCTTTCAGCGAAGAAGCCCGCCTCCATGGACGACGCCGGTTACCAAGCCCTGAAGGCGTTCGCGACCCCCACGTTCTACAGCACAATCGGCGAGGATGCGCTGAACAAGAAGGATGGTCCGGGAGCCGTGGCCGCCTTTACCGCCGAGCTCGCGGCCATGAAGCCCGACCAGCTCTCCACCCCGGCCGCGCTCCAGGAAGCCTACTACCTGGCGCAGGCCTACTATGTCTCGACCCCGCCTGACTACATCAACTGCACCTTCTACGCCACCCGCGCCGCGTCGCTCGCCCCCGATCAGTTCAAACCGCAACTGCAGCCGCTGGCCGACTACTGCTACAAGAAGTACCACGGCACCAAGGATGGCTACGATGCGATCGTGACGATCGCCAAGTCAAACGCCACGCCGCCCGCGGACTTCAACACCAAGATCACGCCCGCACCGACCGACGCCGATCAGGTGAACAAGCTGATGAGCGACACGGCGGAAGCCGACCTGCCGAAGCTCGCAGTCAGCGACAAGGAGTACGTCCTGCAGTACGGCACCCCGGCGCAGGCTGACAAGGTCTTCGACACCGTCAAGGGCAAGGTGGTTGAGATCCCCGACGCCACCGTCATCACCGCGACCGCCGATCAGCTGCAGGTTGCGGTTTCGGACGACGCAGTCCAGTCCAAGACGGCCGACTTCACCTTCAACATGAAGGCTCCGCTCAAGACCGTTCCCGCCGCAGGCGAGAAGGTGACGCTCTCCGGCACCTACGCTTCCTACACCCAGAAGCCGGTGATGATCGTCATGAGCGATGCCGAAGTGGTAGTCAAGGAAAAGCCAAAGGCCCCGGTGAAGCGCACCACGCCGGCCCGCCGCAAGGGATAATCCGCAGCAATCCTGTCGTGCGAAAGGCCACCCGTCGTGGGTGGCCTTTTTGCGCAGCGCTAGAGCCCGTCAGGCAGTCAGCCAGCGCAGCGCATTCGCCAGAAAACGCTGCTGCAAGACGGGGTGCAGCTCCGGCACGCGCTGGTAAAGCACCTTGCCCCTACCCAGCTTCGTGGTGAAGGTGCCCGCACCGATATTGCGGTCGTGATCGCGCGAGTATCCGGCGATGATCTCTACGTTGGCCCCATCCACCAGCAGCCCGTTCGACTGCCTGCCCTTGGCCGCATAGTGGATGCCCATCGCCTGGTTCACCGGCATCCCGGCATAGACAGCATGCTCGCGCACGAAGTACCAGTTGCCCATCCAGGGCGCGCGGAAGTCCCCCACCGTGCCGTGGTACTCGAACGCACCGGCCGCTGCAAGCTGCTTCGCCACGCCCTCGCTCAGCGTATCGGCCTGCGGAATCGCCAACAACGGGGTGCCTGCCTTTACAGCTTCTAGGATCGCCGGGTCGATCTCGCCCGACCTGCGTGGTCGTCTGGATGGCCCCGACCTCGGTCGCAGGCTGCGCTTCAAGCCCGGTCGTATCGCCGGCCTCCTGATTCGCGTTCACGCCGCGCTTCATGCCGGCGGAGATGATCGCGTCGTATCTCTCGCCCGGCTTGAAGTCCGAAACGTAACAGCAACCAAGGCTCGTTCAGCTGCTTACGCAGTGCCGGCGAGATGCCGGACACCCCGATCACGCAGCCGCCTTGCAACTCCTGATCGGCCGCGAGGCGCAGTCACCCAGATCTCCTTCGTCTGCGTGCTGTTCGCGCATGGAGCTCAGCGCGAACTTGAACCGATACATCCCCTCCTCGGTCAGCGGAGGCGTCACGAACGCCTCCTTCACCAGATAGGAGAAGACATCCGGCGTCTGCGCCGGGGCAGGGAACTCGCCGAGCTTCAGCAGCTTGCCCGACGGCGTCACAGCCGAAAACTCAAGCGTCCCGCCCACCGCCTTGGACGTATCGTTCAGCAGGTACAGGTCGAAGGTTGCCGCCTTGCCCATCTCCGTACACATCGCGCGCTGCTTCGCCACCGGCCGCACCGGCAGCAGCGTCTCCGCAATCGGCTTCGGATCGCTCTTGAAGTTGCGCAGGTTATCGACGATGCCCGAGTGGTTCTCGATCGCGGTCGACTCCCACCCCGAGATCGCCGCGAAATCCAGCTCATCCGAAATCCGCGCGTTCTCCAGATAGTTCTGCCAAGTGTCGTAGCACTTCTTGCCGAGGGAAAGCCACAGCGCCTCGGTCGAAGGAAACGCCTTGCGAAATCCCCAGCGCGTCAGCCACTTGTCGTACGCGGCCAGAATCTCCTGGTGATCGCGCAGGTCGTAGCTCGGTTCGGCGGCTGCTGCCCGATCCCGCGCTCTGCCGGATGCGCATACTGTGCAGCATCAGCGAGTGGTTGTCCGGCGTCGCGCAGCCCTCCATCTCGCCGAACTCCGAGATCGCCTTGAGTTACAGGCGACTTGTACGTGAACTCCGTCGGCGACTTGTAGAACTCGTCGTACCACTGGTCGCCCGCGCCCTGGTGCTGATTCCACCAGCCGCCCCACTCCTCCTCGTCGGAGCGATGCAGCTTGTCGTTCCAGGGCTCGTACCACGCCTGCGCGGCCTTGCGCGGAGGCGCCACGAAGCCATCGTTCAGCACGATGCAGCGGCTCGGGTCTTCGGCGCGCATCGCCGCCAGCACGGCCAGCGTGTCCGGATTCTTCAGGTCCGCGCCGATCTCGTTCTGCAGGCAGTACTCGATCACCGAAGGATGCGACCGGAACGCCTTCACCATCTCCACGCACTTCACAAACATGTAGCGCTGCGCGAACTTGTCCGCCTCGCTCGTCGGCTTCTCCATCACGATGCCGGCAGCGTTCGCCTGCACGCCTTTGGCGGCAGCTTGCCGATCGCCATCTTGCCCGCGCCCGGCTCCATGTAGCGCAGCACGCCCAGCCGGTCATGCGCGCGCAGCACATCTTCCTTGGCCAGGTTGCGATGGAAGTTCAGGCAGTTCAGCCCCAGCTTCTTCGCCTGCGTCACCTCCTTCTCCGCCAGCTCCGGCGTAGGCCACATGCCGTTGATCCCCCAATACCCCCAGCGAGATCGAGGTGTAAATCTTCATCCGCCGGCCATTCAGCCGGAACAGCGCATCCTTGCCCAGACCCTCCGGCGCAAAGATCCGGAAGCCGAACGGAATTGTCCGGATATCTGATTTGCTGATCTGCGTTCCAAGTAGAGACCGGCTCATCTCCACTTCAGGTGGTACAGCTTCGGCCTTTCAATGGTCCACAACTCGGCCGTCGGACAAACGATCTTTGTTCCCATTCCGCTGCGCGGAAGTCGTGGCAGGTACTTCGCGATTGTTCGCGGGATCGATCACCGTGAACTTTGTCTGGATTGAGTTCTCGGCAGTGCTCGACACTGTCCTTGAGGGGCCAATAGTGTTCCCATTCGAACAAACGGGATATAAAGTTCCCTTGGACTGAGGGTGTTCAGGACAGCAATATTCCTCATTCTGAGTTCTTCATGCGCCGAGATCGTCATCCCCCGATCCAGCCCGCCAAACCCATGACTCCGGTAAAGCTTCACCGCGCCCCACTGCGCGTTCAGCCCATCCACCCAGTCGTACCGCCCAAAGGGATTCGTAATCCGGATCGCCAGCAGATTCTCCCCGCCCGGCTTCGCCGCCGCCGTCAGGTCCGCCTCAAACGGCAGCTCCTCCATAATCGAGTAGCCCACCAGCTTCTCGGTTCAGATACACCTCCGCCCGCAGATGCGCGCCGCGAACATGCAGGAAGATCCGCTTGCCCTGCATCGCCGCCGGAATCGCAATCTTCCGATACCACCACTACACGCCCAGATAAGCCCCGTTCTGCGGCACCGGATCGTCCGCCGCATAGCGATACTCCTCCGGCGTATACGGCCGGCTGCCGAACTTGCCCCAGAAGTGCTGCTCCACCGTCCCCGGCAGCGTCACCGGAATCGCCCCCGCGCGCAGCTTCGAGAACCTCCCATCCGCCGGTCGGCGCATTCACCGGCAGCGTGGCAATGTCGCCTGGCTTTCCGGGCGCCACATCCTCGGGCAGGAAGATGCGGTCGTTCTTCCACTCCGCCTTCTCGTCCACCCAAAGGTGCCAGCCGTCATCCGGGATAAGGGTGCCGTTTTCCGGCCACTCATGCGTGGGCACCGGGGGTGCGGGAACGGCCACGGCCGGCAAACCGTGGATCAGAGTTGCAGCGGTAGCTGTCGCGGCCGTGCGTCCCAGGAATGAACGTCGGCTGAGCTTGTCATCGATGTGAGCCATTGAGCGCGATTTTATCTGAAGCTGCGGCCGCCGATCACCAGTTGAAATCAGGTTCGCGGGTCCCGCACAATAGTTGACGCCGACCCTCTGCGGTAGCACACTGTTCGGGTCGCCTCGCAGAGGAGTTCTACGCTATGAGCCGCTTGCCGACCGTTCTGCTGTGCCTTCTGTCGCCATTATGCGGCTGCAGTCCCACTCGCCCAAGCCCCGCCCAGCCCCTTGTAGACGGGAAGCTTGCACTGGCTGCACACCAGCCATCAACCACAATGCAGCCATCTGTCACCGCTGATCCGCAATGCACTGTGCATGGCGAGCCGAAGGCGATCGTAGGCGCCCCGCCCGGGCAGTTCGATTTCTATGTCTTCACGCTGAGTTGGGAACCACAGTTCTGCCTGAATAACCGCAACGCCCAGGGGTGCAACAGCCACTCGCGCTTCATCGTCCATGGCCTCTGGCCGCAGGACGCAGACGGCACGCTATCCGGCCTGCTGCGGCAGTCATCCCGGACTCGCCAGCTATAACTCCATGTCGGACATCATGCCTGGAATCCCGGAGCCGCACGAGTGGGACAAGCACGGTACCTGTTCCGCGCTCGACGCCACCACCTACTTCAACGACATCCGTTCGGATTTCAATGCTGTCAAGATTCCCGAACTCGCTGAACACGCTCACCGTGGCGACCACCATGGCGCGCGGAGCCTTGCAGGCGCAGTTTGCGCAGGCGAACCCCACCTATCCGGCCGGCAGCATCGTGCTCGGATGCACGGGTAAATCGCTCAGCCAGGCACAGGTCTGCCTCGACAAGAACATGCATCCACAAGCGTGCCAGGGGCTGCAGTCGGCCTGCCCTACGACGATCAGCATCACACCGCCCTAAGTTCGCGGAGCGGCCAGCTACTCGCCCAACAGGAAACGGCGAATCCCGTACGCACGTCCGGTCTCGCCATCGCACTCGATCAGCGTCGCCGCACATCTTCGGATTGCCCTTCGCCGCCTCGAACTTGCCCGGCATCCCGGTCAGAAAGCGCTGCAGCACAAGCTCCTTCTCCACCCCGATCACCGAGTCGTACGGCCCGCTCATCCCCACATCCGTCTGGTACGCCGTGCCCCTCGGGCAGCACGCGCTCATCCGCCGTCGGAATATGCGTATGCGTCCCCAGCACTGCCGTCACCCGCCCGTCCAGATACCATCCCAGCGCCACCTTCTCGCTTGAAGCCTCCCCATGGATATCCAGCAGAATCACCTTTGCCCTTGAGCTCCGGCCAATCTGCGCCAGCAGCTCGTCCGCCTTGCGAAACGGATCGTCGCACGCCGACATGAACACCCGCCCCTGCATGTTCATCACCGCGTACGTCTGTCCCGTCGTCCAGCGCACCCTCGTACACCCCGAAACCCGGGCGTCGCCGCCGCGTAATTGGCCGGCCGGAGAATCCGACGGCCGCGGTCATGCGAGTCCGACGGCACCGTCATGTACTCGAAGATCTCGCGCTTGTCCCAGATGTGATTGCCCGTCGTGATCACCTGCGCGCCCAGGTCGAAGAGCTCGTCGGCGATGGACGGCGTGATGCCGAATCCACCGGCCGCGTTTTCGCCGTTGATCACCAGAAGTTCGACCGCATGTGTTTCCACAACTGCGGCAGATGCTCGCGCACAATGTGGCGGCCGGCTGAGCCAAAGACGTCGCCGACAAAGAGAATATTCACTCCTGAAAGGCTACCAGACTCCCAGGTAGAATCGACCCATGCCTACGCTCGCGCGTTCGTTCGTTGCCATCCTCGTCGGTTACATGGTCATGACGCTCGCAGTCATCGTGCTGACGCTGATCTTCGTGAAGACCATGGGCCAGCATTCCGGCCATCCGACCCCTGCGTATCTTGTCGTCAATGTGATCTACAGTCTGCTTGCGGCCGCCATCGGAGGTTTTGTAACGGCCAGCATCGCAAAGCGCAAGCCGATCGAGCACGCAGCCATCCTGGGTTCGGTGATGCTCATCATGGGCGTGCTCTCCTACCGCCACTACTCCGGGTTGCAGCCGGTCTGGTACCAGATCATGATGACCATCGTGCCCTCGCTCTGCGCGGTTGCGGGGGCTGCGCTCTACAAGCGCAACGCACCCCAAACATTTCTCTAAGCAATTTGCCGTGGCTATGGTACTTTGGCTCAAATGGCTCAAAATGGACGTTTTGGTCTCAGCGTAAGGGTGCTGGCCTTTCTGGCAGTTGCCCCTGACAGCATGCATACCTCTGCCGCCATTGCGGGCGCGCTCCATACCAGCCCCGTCATGGTGCGTCGAGTCTTCTCCGTGCTGCACAAAGGGGGCTTCATTGTGCAGCGCAAAGGCCCGCAGGGTGGCGCAAAACTCAAGCTTGCCGCGAAGTCCATCGGACTGGGCGATGTCTTCGCTGCCTGCTCCAGTGCGTGGCTCGCCACAGGCGAAAAGGCTGTCGACGCGGTACTCGCGCGCTCGCGTGAAGATGCCATCGCCGCCATGAACGATACGTCCATCGCCGCGCTTGCCAAGAAGCTGAAGAAGGCCTGATCCGCTAAGTAAAGCTTTTCGGTTTCATCCGCGCACAGGGCTCGCGTCGGAAACAATCGGCCGCATGGTCGTTCACTATGCCCGCGGCCTGCATCCAGGCGTACACAATCACCGGCCCCACAAACTTGAAGCCGCGCTGCTTCAGCTCCTTCGACATTTTCATGGAGAGCTCCGTGCTCGCCGGCACCGCACCAGTGTTCTGGATGCGGCTCGCCTCCGGCGATCTCCCATGCCCACGCCGCGAAGTTCGTTCCCGCCTTCTGCATCTCGAGGAAAATGCGCGCGCCAACGATCGTGGCGTTGATCTTGGCCCGTGCGCGGATGATGCCGGCATCCTGCATCAGTCGCTCCACGTCCGCCTCGCCAAAGCGCGCCACTTTCGCAGGGTCGAACCCTGGAAAGCCGCCGAAAGGCCTCGCGCTTGCGCAGCACCGTGATCCAAGCAAGCCCCGCCTGGAAGCCTTCCAGCATCAGCATCTCCCACAGCGCGCGGCTGTCCTGACTGCGGCACGCCCCACTCCTCGTCGTGGTACGCGCGCATCAGCGGATCGTTCTGTGCCCAGGCGCAGCGTTGCCGCGTATCGGCTGCGGGGACCTTCATCACCCCTTGTCCTTGGCGGGCGGGCGCATCAGCGGGAAGAGAATCACATCACGGATCGACCGCGACCCCGTCAGGATCATCGTCAGCCGGTCGATGCCGATGCCTTCGCCGCCGGTCGGCGGAAGCCCATATCCCAGCGCGCGCACGTAGTCCTCATCCATCGGCTGCGCCTCGTCGTCACCGCGCGCCTTTTCGGCCACCTGCTGCTCGAACCGCGCACGCTGATCCACCGGATCATTCAACTCGGGAACGCATTGCCCACCTCAAAGCCGCCGATGTAGAACTCGAAGCGCTCCACCCACTCCGGCTCGTCGGGCTTGACCTTCGATAGAGGCGAGACAGCGAGAGGGAAGTCGTAGATGATCGTCGGCTGCATCAGATGCTCTTCCGCCACGATACTCAAAGATCGTCGCAATCGTCTTGCCGTAGGGTTCGCCCTTGCCGATTCGATTCTGCCTGCAAAGCTCCAAATCGCGAGTACAGCTTACGCATGGTCCAGAAGCGCCTGCACCAGCTTCGGCGTCGACGTGTCCGAGAAACATCGTGCAGCGCTGCTCGAGTCACTGTGCGGAATGGCCGAATCTCAGCCAATCAGCCGTAGCGCTTGCTGCATCCGCGAAGTCGGCGCCTGAAGGCCTTGCTCCCGCATGTTCGGGCCAGAACTTCACGATCGCCTCGCGCATGCGACAGCTTCGTCCACTTGCCCAGGTCGATCTCGACGCCGTTGAACTGCGTCGTCAGTCGTCCCATTCACCTCCATCGCGACGAACTTGACCAGCTCTTCGCGTCAGGTCCATCAGGTCGTGGTAGTTCGCATACGCCTGGTAGAACTCCAGCATCGTGAACTCGGGATTGTGCTGCGTGCTGACGCCTTCATTGCGGAAGTTGCGGTTGATCTCATACACGCGGTCCATGCCGCCGACCACCAGCCGCTTCAGGTAGAGCTCCGGCGCAATGCGCAGAAACAGGTCGAGATCGAGCGCATTGTGGTGCGTCGTGAACGGCCGCGCCGCCGCGCCGCCGGCAATCGTCTGCATCATCGGCGTCTCGACCTCGAGATACCCGCGCGCATCGAAGAACGTTCGCATCGCGCGCAGCACCTTCGCTCGCTTCACAAACACCTCGCGCACGTTCGGCGGCGGAGGCTCATGGCCGATCTGCGAGTCGCCCGTCTGCGGCTCCGTGCCCCAGGCTTTCGCGTCCGGCGCGCCAGCATCAGGATTGTCCGCCATGGCTGGCGCCGGCCCATGCTCTGTCTGCGCCATCGTCCGCCCGGTATTCATGAACAGATCGACATAACGCTGGCGATAGCGCAGCTCCACATCTTCCAGGCCGTGATATTTGTCCGGCAGCACGAGCAAGGCCTTCGCCAAGAAGCGCAATTCAGTCACGTGCAGCGTGGTCTCGCCCGTCCGCGTGACGAACAAGTGCCCTTTCACGCCGATGTGGTCGCCCAGGTCCAGCAGCTTGTAGATGGCGAACTGCTGCTCGCCCACATCATCCTTGCGCACGTAAATCTGCAGCCGCTGTCCCCCCTGCTGCAGTTGCGCGAAGCCAGCCTTGCCCTGCACACGAATCTGCATCACGCGTCCAGCGATCGCGGCTTCCACCGGCTGCGCTTCGAATTCCTCGGCCGTCATCGCATGCGCGCCGTCGATATAGCGCTCGCGCAGTTCGGGAATCGTCGCCGTCACCGGGTAGCTGTTCGGATAAGTCGCCTCAGCCGCCGTCAACCCTTGCGCCTGCCCCAGCGCGGCGATCTCCTTCAGCTTCTCCTGCCGCAACGCAAACTGCTTCTCTTCGAACTCCGATTCAAACACGTGCCGCTTCCTCTTCGTCTCTCAGGTCTGTTCTCTGTCTCAGCCAGTCTATCGCCGCGGCCGCCATCTGCGCGATAATGGTCGAGTGCCCGACGAAAGTCCCAATCCGCTGATCCCGAAAAAGAGCGGACTCGGCAATCTCGTGCAAGCCGAATCCATGCTGCAGATGGCGCTCGCCGTCCCTGCCGGCACCTTCGTCGGCCTCCTGTTCGGCTGGCTGCTCGACCGTCACTTCCACACCAAGTGGATCGTCATCCTGGGGATGCTCCTGGGCGCGGCGGGGGGCTTCATCCAAATCTTCACCACGATGTCGCGCATGGGCAAGCGGGGCGATCAGTGACCCTTACGCCTGAACCCTCGCGCTGGACCGCCGGTCTCAGCGACCAGGACCTCCGCAGCACGATGCTGGCTGCGCTGCGCCTTCTGGCCGTCATGACCGTGGTCGTTCTCGCCGCTTTCTGGCTCAAGGCCGGATGGCGCAGCGGCCTCCTCGTCATCATCGGCGCAGGCATTTCGGCCGCGTCGCTGTGGGAGTGGATGCGCCTGATGACGGTCATGAACCTGGCCATGGACGGAGGCGACAATCCGCGCCCGATGGGCATGGTTCTGACCGGCTTCTTCCTCCGTCTCGGTCTCACCTTAGTGGTTCTCTATGTTAGTCTTAAGTATCTGCACGGAACCGTTTTCGCACTCGCGGCCGGCCTCGGTTTGGGCGTACTTTCGCTCACAGTTGAAGCGCTCAAGCTGATGAATCGCTGGACGAAATAGCGCCGGCAAGTCGTTAGACCAAGCAAGAGATTTGTTGATTTTTCCATATGCCCACACAGCTACTCTTCACTCGCTTTCTGAACGCCCACTTCGCCGGTCCGGTCGACAGCCTGCTGCGCGGCGCTGCATGTTGTTCCCAAGTATCCGCGCGCGCCCATCACCAACGCCGTCGCGATGGAACTGCTCGTCTTCCTCGCACTGCTGTTGTACTTCATCACCATTCGAGCCTCGCTCTCGGTCGAGACGCCCGGCGGCGTGCAGCACCTCGCGGAGATGATTCACGGCTTCGTCGGTGAGCAGAGCGAAAGCATTATCGGCCACGGCTACGAGCGCTTCGGTACCTACCTGACCGTGCTCTTTCTGTTCATCCTGGTCGGCAACCTGATGGGCCTTGTCCCCGGGCTCGAATCGCCCACCGCCAGCCCGGTCGTGCCGCTCGGCTTCGCGTTGGTCACCTTTGTTTACTACCACTTTCACGGCATCCGCGTCGAACGGCTTCAGCTACGTCAAGCAGTTCCTCGGCCCGGTGTGGTGGCTCTATCCCGTGATGCTGCCGATCGAGATCATCTCGCACTTTGCGCGCGTGCTCTCGCTCACGGTCCGTCTCTACGCCAACATGTTCGCCGGTGACATGGTTACGCTCGCCTTCTTCTCGCTGATCCCTATCGGCGTGCCGCTCGTCTTCCTCGGCCTGCACTTCGGTGTCGCGATCATTCAGGCCTACGTCTTCATGATCCTCGCCACCGTCTACCTGTCGCTCGCAGTCGCGCACGACCACTAAAGCTCAAGTTCACCGGCCGCGGGGCGCCCCCTCTCGGCCGGTCGCATCACTCGCCGCATAGCGTGAGGGTGCCAGTCCGGTGAGCATCAACCACCCACTGGCGGCGAACAACTCTGACGGGGGCCGGTTTGGGATAGGAGTTTCACATGGCTCGTATGCTGCAGGTTTCCAAGTACTTCTTCATGGCGCTGGCCGCGATGTTCATCGCAATGCCGGCGTTCGCGCAGGGCGCCGCCAACGGCCCCAACTACGGTTCGCTCGCCGTCGGTATCGGCATGGGCATCGCCGCCGGCCTCTGCGGCCTCGGCCAGGGTCGCGCCACCGCGTCGGCTTCGGAAGCGCTCGCCCGCAATCCCGGCGCCCGCCCCGGTATCCAGCTCTTCCTCATTCTCGGCCTCGCCTTCATCGAGTCCCTGACGCTCTTCACCTTCGTGCTGCTCTTCATCCGCACCACGTAGTTCTCGCGCTTCCGGGCGCAACTTCAAACGGCCTCCGCCAAGCGCGGAGGCTGTTCTGTTTGGTACCCACTCTTTTTGTCATTCCGAGCAAAGCGAGGAACCCGCTTCTCGGACCAGCCACGCTGCCCGAGGGCAACTTGACGATCTAGCGCACGTCCGCAGCAGCCACCGGAGCGGGCGCCGGCTCGCCGGTCGAAACCGTCAACACCGCCCCCGCGCCGCGATTCGCCAGGTTCAGCACATGCCCCGGCACAATGCCGAGTCCCAGAGTAGCCAGCGCCGCAGCGCCAAGCCCAACCGCAGCCGGTACGCTCACCTTGGTATAGATCGCCGGCTCATTGCCCTGCGCATGCGCATGCCGTGCATACATCGCGACCAGCAGCCGCAGATAGTAAAAGCAAGCGAGCCCTGAATTCAGCAGACCCACGACCGCGAGAGCCCAGTGGCCTGCGTCCCATCGCCGCCGAAAAGACGTAGAACTTGGCCGAAGAATCCGCCGGTGAAGGGAATCCCGATCATCGACAGCAGGAAGAACGCCAGCAGCGCACCCAGCCAGGGCCGCCGCAGTGCGACGCCCGTAAAGTCTTCAATCGTGCGCGTGTGCTCGTGTAGCCCGGTGATCTGCGTGACGACCGCGAACGCGCCCACGTTCATCGCAGCATAGGCTGCGGTGTAGAAGCACGCCGCGGCGATCGCCATTGTGTGGGAAGGCAGTGAACGCCGCCAGCAGGTAGCCGGCATGCGCGATCGATGAGTACGCCAGCATGCGCTTCACGTCGGTCTGCTTCAGCGCGCCCAGGTTGCCGACCGTCATCGAGAGCGCGGCAATCGCCCACATCAGAACCGACCAGCGGTGCTGCATGGCGCCGAAACCCACGAAAGTGATCCGCAGCAGCACGGCAAACGCCGCGGCCTTGGGCGCAGTCGACATCAAGCCAACCACCGGCGAGGGCGCACCCTGGTACACGTCCGGCGTCCACACATGGAACGGCGCCGCCGACACCTTGAACCCGAGGCCGATGATGATCATGCCCAGCGCCAGGAACGCGAGGTGCGGCGTAGCCGTGGTCCCGAGAGCCAGCAGCGATGGCGGCGATCGAGGTCGACCCGGTCGCTCCGAAGGCCAGCGCGATGCCATACAGGAAGAACGCCGTCGCAAACGAACCCAGCAGGAAATACTTCAGCGAAGCCTCGACGCCGCGCGCCTTGCCCTTGCGGAAGCCTGCCAGGATGTACGTCGAGATCGACGAGATCTCGAGGCCGATGAACACCATCAGCAGCTCGACCGAGCAGGTCATCAGCATCATGCCCGTCGCGCCGAAGAGAACCAGCGCGAAGTACTCGCCGGCATGCGTGGCGTTGCCTTCAAAATAATCGAGCGAGCCCAGCAGCGTGACCAGCACGACGCCGGCAATCAGCAGGTGGAAGAAGACCGAGAACGCGTCCACCTGGATGGTGCCCGAGAAGGCGGTGATCGGTGCCGATGACGTGACACACTGGAGTTGGTGGAGGCTTGCAACTGCGGCGAGCGCGGTGCGAGGATCGCCAGCCAGCCCAGCGGCTTGCGGCTGGCGCCGGGCTTCAGCACCGGCTCCAGCATCATGACCAGCACGCCGGCAACGGTCAGGATGCCTTCCGGCAGCAGCGAAAGTGTATTTGCATTCAAGTGCATCAGTAGCGCCTGCCTTCCGGAGCTTTAGCCCGCTTTTCGTGTAGCGCGGCCGCACCCAGGTCCGGGTCAACAAACACGGCTTGGACGTATGTCTCTGCTTCGACCTTCGTGGGCACCGGCGGCAACACACGTACCGGCACGTTTGCCATTGCGGCCCCATTGCATCCAGGGTCTTCATCCAGTACGGCGAAGCCACGCCCATCAGCAGCATCAGCAGCGACCATCGGCCACATCGCGAGCTGCTCGCGTACGTTCAGGTCGCAGGCCGGCTTCTCTTCGGAGACGCACTCCAAGTCCGCCGTAGAAGACGCGCTGGATCATGCAGCAGCATGTAGGCCGCGCTCAGAATGACGCCCGTTGTTGCCAGCGCCGTCCAGGCTGCAGCGTGCTGCATGTTCGCCTGCATCGTGCCGGACAGGATCAGGAACTCGCCCACGAAGCTGTTCAGCATCGGCAGGCCCACCAGCGACAGCGTCGTGATGACGATACAGTGTCACCATCCACGGCAGCTGCGCCGCCAGGCCGCCGAGATCGCGCATGTCGTAGGTGCCATAGCGCTCGTACAGGAAGCCGAGCAGCAGGAACAAGCGCGCCGCCAGAGATGCCGTGGTTCAGGATCTGGTAGATGCCGCCGTCGATGCCGGCCACGGTGAAGGTGAAGATGCCCAGCGTGATGAACGACAGGTGCGCCAGCGTGGAGTAGGCCGCCAGCTTCTTCAGGTCCTTGCGCGTAAGCGCGATCAGCGACGCCATACACGATGCCGATGGCGCCCAGCGCGATCATCAGCGGAGCGATGCGGTGCGACTGCTCGGGGAAGATTGCGAACGAGAAGCGCAGAATGGAGTACAGCCCGGTCTTGCCCGCCAGCACCATCACGGCGGCGGTGGGCGCCTCGGCGATCGCATCCTTCAGCCAGCCATGCAGCGGGAAGATCGGCACCTTGACCGCGAAGGCCAGCAGGAACGCCAGCGAGCAGAGCCACAGCGCGTCGGCGTTGCCGCGAGATCGCATGCGTCGGCGGCCAGCCTGGCCAGCTCCGGCAGCTCGAACGTGCCGGTCTTGCGCGTAGAGCCACAGCATGCCGACCAGCAGCAGCGCCGACGGGATGAACGCGTAGAGGAAGTACTTGATCGCCGCCCGACGGCGATCCTCGGTGCGACCGAAGGTCGCGATCAGGATCGTCATCGGCACCAGCGACAGCTCCCAGAACGCGTAGTACAGGAACAGGTCCAGCGCGACGAAGATGCCCAGCATCGCAACCTGCTGCAGCAGGAACAGCACGTAGAAGGTCTTGCGGCGCGTGGCGATCGTGTTCCACGAAGCCAGCACGCCCAGCGGCGCGAGAAAGCCGGTGAGCACCACCAGCCACATCGACCAGGCCGTCCACGCCCAGGTGATAGCGGATCGCCGGAGCGCGCAATCCAGGATGTTCTGCTCGAACTGAAACGTCCCCGCCGGCGCCACCCGTGCACGTAGTGAAAGGGCAGGTGCAGCGTCAGCCCGAACGTGAGCAGCGTCACCAGCAGCGCACCCACGGTGCATCGTCTTGCCCCGGTCCGGCAGCAGCGCCAGCACCGCCGCGCCCGACCAGCGGCGTGAGCAGGATGAGGCGTCAGAATGGAGTGGTCGAGATTCATCGATGTCCTTAGTGGTGCATCCAGATGCGCGCGGCCGAAAGCACCATCACCGCCATGACGACCGCCGCGCCCAGCGCAAGCCAGCCCGCGTACGAACGGATGTTGCCGGACTGCATGCGCCGCGCGCTTCGCCCAGATCGAATGCGCGATCGCAACTCGCCAGCTTGCCAGCGCCGATCCACTGACCAACCAGGCTCGAAGCCACTCGAGGAAGAAGCGCGTGACAGCCAAGCAGGCCGGTGACGAAGACTGCGTGGTAGATCTCATCGACGTAATACTTGTTCGCGACCAGCGCGTACACCGGCTTGGCCTTGGCAGCCATCGCCGCAGCGTGCCGGGCTTGCGCAGTAGAAGAAATACGCGAACAGCAAACCGATCAAAGCGGTAACAACCGATACAGCCGCAAGACCAAGCTCCAGCCTGTGCGAAACCTGGTCCGCGTTCAGCGCATTCTCAGCCGCACCACGCCGCTGCAAATACCGGATCGAGGAAGTGTTCGAAATGCGTTGTGCCCGCCCAGCGCCTGCGGCACGCCGACCCATCCGCCGACAATCGACAGGATCGCCAGCACCACGAGCGGGAGCAGCATGATCCAAGGCGACTCATGCACGCCATGCGGGTGCGCCGCCTGCCCTCGTCGTGCTCGGCCTCCATCGTCAGCGTCGAGGTCGAGCTCGCATGAACAGCGCGCGCCATGCTCCTGCAAGCGAAGCGATGCTCGTCGAAGCGCTGGCTCGCCGAAGAACGTCTTGAACCACAGCCGGAACATGTAGAACGATGTCATGCCCGCGGTGACGAGCGCCAACGGCCCACAGCAGCTTGCGCGAGCGGATTGTCGTGATGAAAACGTCCGGTACAGAATCTCGTCCTTCGAGAAGAAGCCCGCCAACGGCGGAATGCCCGCGATCGCGAACACGCCCATCGGTCATCGTCCAGAACGTAACCGGAATGCGCTTCCGCAGCCCGCCCATCATCGCGCATATCCTGCTCGCCGCTCAGCGCGTGGATCACCGACCCGGCCGCGAGGAAGAGCAGCGCCTTGAAGAACGCATGCGTCATCAGGTGGAAGATCGCCGCCGAGTACGCCGCGACGCCGCAAGCCAGGAACATGTAGCCAAGCTGCGAGATGGTCGAGTATGCCAGCACGCGCTTGATGTCGTGCTGCACCATGCCGATGCGTCGCCGCAAACATCGCTGTCGCCGCGCCGATGATCGCGACCACGCCCAGCGCAAACGGCGAGCGGTCGAACAGCACATGGCAGCGCGCCACCATGTAAATGCCCGCGGTCACCATGGTCGCCGCGTGGATCAGCGCCGAGACCGGCGTCGGGCCTTCCATCGCGTCCGGCAGCCAGACGTACAGCGGAATCTGCGCCGACTTGCCGCAGCGCCCACCACCAGCAGCAGCGCGATCGCAGTCAGAAAGCCGCCGTGCACATTCGAATGCCGAGATCGCGGAGAACACTTCGCGCGAAGCTCAGCGTGCCGAAGTGCGCGATCAGCAGGAACATCGCCAGCAGAAAGCCGAAGTCGCCAATGCGGTTGACGATGAACGCCTTCTTGCCCGCGTTCGCCGCCGAATCCTTCTTGAAGTAGAAGCCGATCAGCAGGTAGCCGCCAGGCCGACGCCCTCCCAGCCGACGAACAGCAGCAGGAAGTTCTGCCGCCAGCACCAGCACCAGCATGAAGAACATGAACAGGTTCAGGTAGGCGAAGAAGCGCCAGTAGCCATCCTCATGCGCCATGTACCCAGCCGAGTACAGATGGATCAGGAAGCCGACGCCTGTCACCACGCGCCAGCATGATCAGCGTCAGGTGATCGACCGCGAACGCAAAGTCGACGTGAAAGCCCGTGATCGCAATCCACGGCCGCGCAATCTCGGTAAATGCAAGCGGAGCTTCGGCCGACTTCATCGCCAGCCAAAGCCACGCCACGATCGCCGCCGGGATCGCCGTAAACAGCAACGCAATCGCCGTCGACAGCCGCACGCGGCAGCTCTGCGGCCCAGCGTCCCGTTGATCAGGAAGCCGGCGAAGGGAAGCAGCGGAATGTACCAGAGCAGATGCGGATTGAACGTCATGTCTCGTTCGTTTCCCTAGTTGTGCATCAGGTTGATCTGGTCCACGTTCAGCGTCTTGCGTGTGCGGAAGATGGCGATGATGATGGCGAGTCCCACCGCAGCTTCGGCCGCCGCAACCACCATCACGAAGAAGACGAAGATCTGTCCTGAAACCGCATGCCAGCGATGCGCAAACGCGACGAACGTCAGGTTCACGGCGTTCAGCATCAGCTCAATCGACATGAAGACCGAGATCATGTTGCGCTTGATCAGGAACGCAGCGATGCCGATCGAGAACAGCACGGCGGCAGAACCAGGTAGGCGGAGATGGGAACTTCCATGTGCATCACTGTTCCTCCTCTTTGCGCGCCAGCACCACGGCGCCCAGGATGGCTACCAGAATCAGCACGCTGGTCACCTCAAACGGCAGCAGCAGCTTGGTAAAGAGCAGTTCGCTGATCTCCGCGATGTTGCTGACGACACCTGACAGCGCGGGCTGCAGATGCACGTTGCCGATCGCCTTGCTCTCGGTCAGGAAGACAAAGCTCAGCAGGCAAAACACGGCGGTGGCGCCCGGAATGCCGGCGAAGTACGCTGCCCGGCTTCCCGTCGTCCGCTCTTCCTCGCCCGCATTCAGAAGCATGATGACGAAGACAAACAGCACCATGATGGCGCCCGAATAGACGATCACCTGCGCGGCCGCCAGAAATTCCGCGCCCAGCGACCAGTACAGCACCGCCAGCGACATCATCACCACCACCAGCGACAGCGCGCTGTTGATCGGGTGCTTCTGCAGCAGCAGGTTCAGCGCTCCCGTACGGCCAGCGCAGCGAAGATGATGAACAGGGCAAGTTGCATGATCCGGTCGAGTCCTTCTCGAAACCTTGGTATCGACAGAGCTTGTGGCGTTCTATCGATTGTAAAACAGCGTGACCTGCTCAGCCTTTGGCGTGCAGCGCAATCGCCAGGCTGGTGACCAGAATGTTGACCATTGCCACCGGCAGCAGGAACTTCCAGCCGAATCCCATCAGCTGGTCATAGCGGAAGCGCGGCAGCGTGGAGCGAACCCAGATGTACAGAAAAAGGAAGCAGAAGATCTTGAACACGAACCAGAAAATGGACTGCAGCGCCCATCAGCCACGGCCCGCCGAAGTCGGTCAGGTGACCAAACGGGCTCGATGCGCCGCCAAAGAACATCAGCGTGGCGACGCAGGAGACGGTGATCATGTTGGCGTACTCGGCCATGAAGAACATGGCGAACTTCATCGACGAGTACTCGGTGTGGTACCCGGCCACCAGTTCGCTCTCCGCTTCCGGCAGGTCGAACGGCGCTGCGATTCGTCTCGGCATACGCGCTCATCAGGTAGATGAAGAACGCCACAATCTGCAGGCCGCCAAAAATGTTCCAGCTCAGCAGCGCCGTGGAGCGCGTCTGCGAGTTCACAATATCGCGCAGGTTCAGCGAGCCCGCGCGCAGCACCACGCCGACCAGCGACAGGCCTAGCGCAAGCTCGTAGCTGATCACCTGCGACGTCGCACGCAGCGAGCCCAGCAGCGCAAATTTGTTATTCGACGACCAGCCCGAAAGCGCAATGCCGTACACGCCGATCGAAGTGATGCCAAGGATCACCAGCAATCCAATGTTGACGTTGGCGATCTCGAACATGTCCACGCCCTTGTAGCTCGTGAACGCGCCAAACGGAACCACCGCAATCGACACCAGCGCGCAGGCCAGCGCAATGATCGGCGCAGATCAGGAACAGCGGACGCTCCACCAGCAGCGGCGTCAGGTCTTCTTTCAGGAACAGCTTGATGCCGTCGGCTAACGGCTGCAGCAGGCCGAACGGCCCGGTGCGCGAAGGTCCCCAGCGGTTCTGCATCCGGCCAATCACCTTGCGCTCAAGCAGTACGGTGTACGCCACCGCTGTCAGCGTGATGACAAGCACCACCACAATCTTGAGCACAGTCAAGAGCAGGAAGATTTGAAAGTCGGATAAATGCCTCACGTCGTTTTCCTGGCTCTCTTAGTCGGCTGCCGTCTGGTTCGAGCACGGGTAATTTGCGGCTTTCATTCGCTTGCAGATCCAGCAGCATGGCGGAGTAATGGCCCAGCGTGCCGGAGGTGAACAGCGTATCGCCCGAAGGCAGCACCAGATCCTTGCGCGCGTGGCCCTCGATCTGCACCAGCGTCGAAGCTCGTCTCGAGATGCTGGTCGTTCCCGCTCAACAGCTGCAGCCGCAGCACCTTGTCATAGCCCGGCACCAGCCGCTGAATCTCGTCGAAGATCGCCATCGGATCGAACGGGCTCAGCCTTGGCTCCAGATTATTCGCCGTCAGCCAAGATCGCATGGCGGTCCGCCTCGCCCGACTGCGCGCCGCGCGTCTGTCCCATATCCGCTGCGCAGGCCCTTCCCGAACGGAATCAGCGTCGGGATATGCGCACCCATCTTGTCCGCAACGCGAACGATCATCTCGAAGTCCGACCGCACGCCCGCGCGATCACCGGCCTTGTTCACCTGCTGCAGATCGCCGTAGTGATTCGTGACGGAGCCGGACTTCTCGTACAGATTCGCGGCCGGCAGCACCACATCCGCCAGCACCGCCGTCTCCGTCATGAACATCTCCTGCACGACCACGAACGTATCCTTCAGCGCGGCGGCGTCGACGCCATACCGCAGCACCGGGTTCGCCCCAACAACATACAGCGCCGAAAGCTTGCCCGCCGCTGCAGCGTCGAACATCTCCAGCATGTCGAGCCCCGGCGTCGCGCTCGTCGCCATACTCCGCGAAGCGCTCCGACGCCGAGCGGCGTATAACCCGGCAGCATATCCGGCAGCAGGCCCATATCCGCCGCGCCGCGCGAGTTGACGTAGTCCGACAGCAGCGCAAACTTCGCACCCGGAACACGTCAGCCCGAACTCCACCAGCTTCTTCAGATCGCCGCCGCGCAGCTCTGACCCAATCAGGATCAGCAGTCCTTCCGCGCCTTCAGCGTCTCGCGGAAGCTCCTTCAGCGCCTCGACATCGTTCACCGCGCCCGCGCCCGCCGCGTCATCGCCCGCCAGGAAGCCAGCAAGCGCGCCATATCCAAACGGCTGCAGGCTGCACAAACGCCTTCGCCTGCCGCCGCAGCTTGATCTCTTCTGTGTTCGCGACGTACAGCTTCGCGCCGTTGTTGCGGACAGCCGTGCGCAGATTCCACGCCGTCGCAGGCGACTGGTTCGTCGGATCGCCGCCCACCAGCAGCACCGTCTTCGCGGTCAGCGTATCGCGCAGCGAAGCCGTGCGGTCCGCTCTGCCCGGCCAGCGCCTGCGCAAACGCCACATGATCCGCCGTGCGATGGTGGTCGATGTTGTTCGTCTTCAGCACCGTCCGCGCAAACTTCTGCAGCAGGTAAGCCTCTTCGTTTGTCAGGCGATTGCCGCCGATCACACCGATCGTCTCGCCGCCGCGCGTATCGCGCAACTTCACGCAGCTTCTTGCCGATGTGGTCGAACGCCGCCTCCCAGCTCACCGGCTCCAGTTTGCCCATCCGCATCGCGCACCAGCGGCGTCGTGATGCGGTCATCATGGTTCGCAAAGTCGAACGCGTAACGTCCCTTGTTGCACAGAAAGTCGCCGTTCATGCCGCTCTTGTCGCGATTGTCTCCGCGCACAATCTCCGCGCCGTCACTGGTCGAGCGCACGCCCAGCGTCGTCTTGCATCCATCGCCGCAGTGCGTGCAGACGGTCGCGACGTGGTTCATCTCCCACGGCCGCGTCTTGTAGCGATAGGTCCCGCTAGTCAGCGCACCCACCGGGCACGCATCGATGCACATGCCGCACTGCTCGCAGTCCACATGCGCCAGGTGATCGGGGATTCTGAGCGGCTGGAGATGTTCGGCGCAATCACGCTTGAGCTGCCGCGATTCTGAATCCCCAGCGCGAACACGTCCATGCCCTCGCCGCACATGCGCACGCAGCGATAGCAAAGAATGCAGCGCGGCCGATCGAAGTACACCACCGGCGACCACTTCTGCTCCTCGCGATGATTCTTCGGCTCCGCATAAAACGAGTCCGCCGCGCCATACTTGAAGGTCATATCCTGCAGCTCGCACTCGCCACCCGCATCGCACACCGGGCAGTCCAGCGGATGATTTCCCAGCAGCAACTGCAGCGTCGCCTTGCGCGCCTGCGCGATCTCCGGCGTCTCGGTAAAGAAGACCTGCCCTCAGCGACCGTGCGTCGTGCACGCAGTCTGCAGCTTCGGCACCTTCTCCTGCCGCACCACGCACATGCGGCACGCGGCCTGCAGGCTCAGCCCCGGGTAGTAGCAGAACGCCGGAATCTCGATGCCCGCGGACTTGCACGCCTCGATCAGCAGCGTCCCCGCCGGCGCGGTGAGCTTCTTCCCATCTACAGTAAATGTTACGTCTGGCATCTCAATCCTTATGCGGCCCAGAATGGTGTCGAACTGTTTTGCTTAAGGGCACGGCTTCAGCCGTGCTGAAAGCGCTGCTTTTGTCTTACGGCTTCAGCCGCTGCGGAACGATTTCGTTCAAGCGTGCGAACCTGCATGCGTTGCTACTGGATTTCCTACTATCTCGATCAAAATCTCCTGGTCCGCACTCCGATGGTGGTGGAATGTTCCCCACGCAAACCACACCAGAACAATCGCAACCACCACCATCGCGAAGAGCACGAAGTTACTCGGCCCCACGCGACTGCTCAATGCCCGGCCCCGACCAGTTGCTGCTCGGTCATCATCGGCGTGCCGGCCTTGTGCCCGTCGATGTAATCCTCAAACTCTTTGCGGAACTTCTTCACGAATCCCAGCGTCGGCATCGCCGCCGCATCGCCGAGCGGGCAGAACGTCCGGCCCATCATGTTCTCGGCCAGATACTGCACGTTGTCGATGTCCTTCTTGTTGCCGCCGCCGGCATACACGCGCGTCAGCGTCTTCTTGATCCAGTCCGTGCCCTCGCGGCACGGAATGCACCAGCCGCAGCTCTCATGCTGGTAGAACCTGATCGTCGCGCAGCGCAAACTCGACGATCGACACCGTCTCGTCGAGCACCACGATCCCGCCCGACCCAAGCATCGTCCCCGCCTTCGCCATCTGGTCGAAGTCCAGCCCCACATCAATCTCATCCGCCGTCAGCACCGGGCACGACGACGCCGCCCGGCACCACCGCCTTCAGCTTCTTGCCGCCCTTGATCCCGCCCGCAACCTCGTAGATCGCCTTGCGCAGCGAGTAGCCCATCGGCAGCTCATACACGCCCGGCCGCTCCACATGCCCGGAGATCCCGAACAGCCGCGTCCCGCCGTTGCGCTCCGTGCCCAGCTTCGCGTACGCCTCGCCGCCCATCAGCAGAATGTGCGGCGCGTTCGCAATCGTCTCCGCGTTGTTGATGACCGTCGGCCCGCCATACAGCCCGACCACGGCAGGGAAGGGAGGCTTGATCCGCGGCACGCCGCGCTTGCCTTCGAGCGACTCCATCAGCGCCGACTCTTCGCCCACCTCGTACGCGCCCGCGCCGGTCTGCGTGATGATGTCGAAGTCCACGCCTTCCTTGCCGAAGATGTTCTTGCCCAGGAAGCCCTTCGCGTACGCATCGGCGACGGCCTTCTCGACGATCTTCAGCAGGTAGCGATACTCGCCGCGCAGATAGATGAACCCCATCTTCGACGCCGATCGCCAGCCCCGCGATCATCGTGCCTTCAATCACCGCATGCGGATCTTCAAGGAAGATCACGTGGTCCTTGCAGGTGCCCGGCTCGCGACTCGTCGCCGTTCACCAGCACGTACTTCGGCTTCTCGCTACCTTCGGCACGAAGCTCCACTTCATGCCGGTCGGAAAGCCCGCGCCGCCGCGTCCGCGCAGCCCGCTGGCCTTCATCGTGTTGATGATCCACTCCGGCATCCCTCGCTGCGATCGCCTTCTGCACGGCCTTGTAGCCGTCCAGCTCGACGTACTTGTCGATGTCCGCCGCGCCCTGGCCAAACCGGCGCTTCAGCACAATCACTTCATCGGGATGCGAGACGAGTGTCGGCATTACTTCACATCCTTTCCGCGGCCTTCGGCGTAGTCCTGCCAGAATCGCGTCCACCTTGCCGGCGTCAGGTCGTCGTGGAAGTCGTAGTTCACCTGCATCGCCGGCGCCCAGCAGCACGCCCCGATGCACTCCACTTCTTCCAGCGAAAACTGCCCGTCCGGCGTCACCTGCTTGTGCCCGATGCCCAGCTTCGCCTTGCAGTGGTCCAGAATCTCGTACCCGCCGCGCAGCATGCAGCTGATGTTGGTGCACACCTGCACGTTGTACTTGCCCGCCGGCTTGGTCCGCAGCATCGAGTAGTAGCTCAGCACGTTGCGCACATCCAGATCGAACAGGTCCAGCCGCTTCGCGATCTCCTGGATCGCCGCCTCGGACACATAGCCAATCTCATCCTGCGCATACAGCAGCATCGGCACCAGCGCCGAGCGCTTCACCGGATAGATCGTCGCCAGCTTGTCGAACCGCGCCGCCGTCTCCGGCGAAAAAATCGAATTGTGCAATCGCTGCCATCGCTATCCCTTACTGCTCAAACCCTGCCGCATCGCCGAACGCGCTTTGCTTGTCATCCTTCGCGAAGCGGAGGATCTGCTTCTGTCGTACTACCGAATCTTGACCTTTGTCATCCCGAAGCGAAGCGCGAGCGAACCTGCATTCTCGCTTGTTACCGCCTCTACCCGCCAGCATCTCCCGCGTAACCCCTCCGCGGCCATATCCATCTCGTCCTCTACATCCCCAATCCGAACCCGTCCATCTTCCGTCAAGCGAGAAGGGAAGCGCCCCGCCCTCGCTCGTCGTCATCTCGCTCCGGCGTAAACCGCGTCCAGCGTCGCGTCCACCCGCAACACAATCTCGTCCGCCCCAACCTCAACCACCGCATGATGCGTACTGATCAACCCATGCGCCGCCGCATAAACCCGCAGCATCGAAGCCCAACGCGTCCAAAGCTCGATGTGAAGCGGTTCATTCCTTGCACGTCATCTCGGTGCAACCATTTCAACGAATCTGTTTGCGAGCGCCGTAAGGTCCATCTTGACGCCGCCGAAATTCAACTTCGCCATCAACGGACATTGACCAAGGCTCCGCTTTGTCCAGTCTTTCCGAAATGCAATTCCAACTGCCCGTTCATCCTCGATGTGGAGCCACACACTAAGTAAATCCGCTTTCAGCCGCGATAGTGAACTCATTATCGAATCGGTTCGCTGAAATGATTCTGCTTCAGTCCGTTCGTTAGTGCTCGTTCGGCGAATAGCAGATCGTAGCTGTGCAACGAGTCGTCCTCCAAAGTTCGCTGCCTCGCCGCAGTAGTCGAGCTCGCGACTGCATCTACCGATCAATCTCCCCCAGCACAATATCAATCGACCCAATCACCGCCACCACATCCGCCAGCAGCCTGCCCTTGCACATCGTCTCCAGCGCCTGCAGCGTCGCAAACCCCGGGTTCCGCATGTGCACCCGGTACGGCTTCGCCGTCGCCATCCGACACCACGTAGTAGCCCATCATCGCCGCGCGGCGCTTCGACCGCCTGAAACACCTCGCCCGCCGGCACCCCGAAGCCCTCCGTCACGATCTTGAAGTGGTGGATCAGCGATCTCCATCTGCGTCTTCATCTGCTCGCGGTCGGGCAGGATGATCTTCGGCGCGTCGGCCACGATCCGGCCCGTCGCCGGCATCCCGTCCAGCGCCTGCTGGCAGATCTTCACCGACTCGCGCATCTCCTGCATGCGCACCACATACCGCGCCCACACATCGCCCACCGTCGACGTCGGCACCTTGAACTTGAACTTCTCGTAGCCCGAGTACGGCATGTCGCGCCGCAGATCCCAGTCCACGCCACTCGCGCGCAGCGGCGGCCCGGTCACGCCCAGCGCAATCGCATCCTCAGCCGACAGATACCCCACGCCCTTCAGCCGCCCCATCCAGATCGGGTTGCCGGTCAGCAGGCCCTCGTACTCGTCGATCTTCGCCGGCATAGCTCTTCAGGAACTCCTGCACCTGCTCGTAGAAGTCCAGCGGCGGCTCCAGCGACAGCCCGCCGATGCGGAAGTAGCTCGTCATCATGCGCTGCCCGCTGACAGCCTCGAAGATGCGCAGCAGCTCCTCGCGCTCGCGGAAGCAGTACAGGAACACCGTCAGCGCGCCGATATCCATGGCGTGCGTGCCCAGCCACACCAGGTGCGACTGGATGCGCGTCAGCTCATTCAGCAGCACGCGCAGCATACTGCGCGCGCTCCGGAATCTCCAGCCCCAGCAGCTTCTCCACCGCCAGGCAGTAGGCCAGGTTGTTCGTCATCGGGCACAGGTAGTCGATGCGGTCGGTCAGCGGCACCACCTGCTGGTAAAACTTCGCCTCGCAGGTCTTCTCGATGCCCGTATGCAGGTAGCCGATGTCCGGCGCCAGCGACACCACCGTCTCGCCGTCGATCTCCAGCACCAGCCGCAGCACGCCATGCGTCGACGGATGCTGCGGGCCCATGTTGAGCACCATCGTGTGGTCGCTCGGTCGCCCTGCGTTGCCATGCGCGTCGGCGACGACGTCGGCGACGACAGTCTTCGACGCCCGGAGTTCGATCATGGTCTGGTGCGCAGCAGCTGCGAGCCATCTAGCGGTATCCCTCCACCGGATAGTCCTTGCGCAGCGGATGCCCCTTCCAGTCCGTCGGCATCATGATGCGCGTCAGGTTCGGATGCCCGCCAAAGTGCACGCCGAACAGGTCGAAGACCTCGCGCTCATAAAAGTTCGCCGACGGCCACACGCCCGTAATCGAATCGACCGCCGGCATCGCCGAATCCAGCCGCACAGCCAGCCGCACGCGCTGCTTCAGCTGATGCGAAAGAATGTGGTAGGTCATCTGAAAGCGCGGCTCCTGCGGATACCAGTCCACGCCGTCACGTCCTCGAAGAAGTTGTAGCCCGCCGCCTTCACCGCCTTCGCCGCCGCCACGATGGTCTCGCGCGCCACGGTCAGCGTCAGCTCGTCGCGGTCCAACTTCGCGTCCGTCGCCATGCGCTTCCAGCGCCTTCAACGCGCCGCATTGATCGGGCAGCGCCGCCGCGACACGGCTTCCAGTGCCGTCGCAGCTTCGCTCGCCGGATCGTACATTACAGGTCCCCCTTATCGTTCGCCCAGTTCAGAATGCCCTTCTTCCACACATAGAACAGCCCCACCGCGACGAACCCGAGATACACCAGCATCTCCCAGAACCCGAACAGTCGCGACCCGGTGATGCCCGGCAGCTGCCGGAAGATCACCGCCCACGGCAGCATGAACACCGCTTCCACGTCGAACAGGATGAACAGCATCGCCACCATGTAGAAGCGCACGGAGAAGCGTCCGCGCGCATCGCCCACCGGGTCCATGCCGCACTCATACGCGCCCGCTTGGTGCGCGAGTTCTTGTGCTTGCCGATGAAGAACGAAGCCCCCACCATGCCGCCGGCCAGCGCGAGCGCAACCAGGATCTGCAGCACCAGCGGAAGGTACTGCCAGATGTAAGGATAAGGGGTTGTCTGCATGGCCAGTTTTAAGGCTAGGAGCAAGCCCGTCAAGAGTCAAGCACCGGCCCCACCAACTTGTTGATCGAGCGGTACGAAACTTCCCTCTCCGCCCATACAGGTTGTCATCCTTCGCCGAAGGCGGAGGACGCTGCGATCTTCAGTGCGCTTTGTCATCCTTCGCCGCAGGCGGAGGACCTGCTTCTGCCTTTCCTCACCACCGGTACCCTAAGCAACCCCCGATACCACGCAATCACCCCATCCCCAAACAGCGCCGCCAGCAACCCGCCCACGCCCAGAAAACTCCCCAGCGGCAGCCGCGTCGCCGCCATGCGCCTTGCCCGCGCACCATCAGCACCAGTCGCATACACCGTCGCCAGCATCACGCCCAGAAACAGCGTCAGCACCGCCGGCCAGAAGCCCAGAAACGCCGCCACCATCGCCAGCATCTTCACATCGCCCAGCCCCATCCCCTCGCGCCCCCGCAGCGCCTTATACGCTCCACCGGACCAGCAGCAGGATCAGCGCCGCCCCACACACCGCCGCCAGCCGCCCAAAGATCAGCGCCTCCGGCCCGGTCAGAAACACATTGCCCTTGGCCGCAAAGCTCCCCGGCGAACTCATCCGCAGCTGATGCGTCGTGTTCAGCACAATCTGGTCGTCCTTCGGCCCCAGAAAGACCGCCTGCACGCACACCAGAAACATCCCGATCGCAATTCCCGCTCAGGGTAAACGCATCCGGCAGCCGCTGCGACTGCCAGTCCATCACCATCAAGCCCAATCAGCAGCCAGCCGAGAATGGCAGCCAATGACCAGAGTCTCAGCATCGCGGAACCGAGAGCAGTGACATTTTGACTGTCTATTGCAAGTGCCAAACCCAGCTAGAACTCGCTGAACTAGCCACGCAATCCAGATCCGCACGCCAACTCCACCGCCGGATACCGCCACGAAATCCCCGCCCCACAATCCCGGCACTTCCCCCGCAGCACCAGCCAGCTCACCACCGGCACATTGTCGTACCACCGCACCGGCTGCCCGCAACCCATGCACCGCGACCCCGGCGCACCACGCTCTCGCCCCGCGGCACCCGCACAATGCACACGTTCAGAAAGCTGCCCATCAGCAGCCCAACCCCAAACCCGATCAGCTCCGCCGCCCCCAAACCCAAATCCAGTCCCATCATTTATTTGTCATTCCGAAGCGAAGCGGAGGAACCTGCTTTTCGCTCGAGGCCGCCGCCAAACCACCCGTCGGCAAGGTCCTCCCAAGTCGGATTTTTCCCCTCAATCAACGCAACTTTCTCTCTCTCGTCCAATCCTTGATCGCTGTCTCCCGCTCGATCGCATTCAGCACGTAGCGCGTTTCCTCGAAGTAAACCAGCCGATAAATCCGATACCTCGCGGTATACGCATCAGCCTTGAGCTGCCGGTGTTCGGCTACCCGCTTCGTCAAAGCATTCGTCATTCCGACATACAGCTGTCTAGACCGGCTCGCAAGAATGTAAACAAAATACCTGTGATCGCGCCCGGACATAGTTGCTGAGTATAGAGAAAAGCAGGTTCCTCCGCTCCGCTTCGGAATGACAACTCAAATTCTCCTTGTCATTCCGAGCAAAGCGAGGAACCTGCTTCTCGCTCGCGCAGCCACAGCCGCCCGCTAAAAATCCACATGCATCCGCACCGACTCCACCATCACCGGCCCGCGATCCTGGTTATACCCCGGATGCGCGATGATCTGCTCATCCAGCGCATAGTACACACCCTTCCACGCATGGCAGGTTGTAGTACGCCTCCACAATATCCTCGCGCGCATAGTTCAGCCGCCCATCGCCCAGCAGGAACCCCAGCCCACCATGCGCCAGGTACCACTGGTGGTCGCGCTTGATCGCATTGGTCACAAACGTCATCCCAAACTTGTCGTTCGGCCGTCCAATCCGCTTCATCGCATAATCCCCACCCAGTGCCAGCGTCTGGTCGACCTCGGTATACGCGAAGCTCTCATGCGCGCCCTCGTTCCACCCGAACTGCGCATACACCCGCCGTTTTCGCTGATCTCCTGCTCGAAGTTCCAACCCACGCCATACTTCATGGTCGGCTTCGCCACGATGCGCCGTAATGTCCGGCGTCGCTGTCGCCCCGCGCACATAGGCAATGTTCTGCTGCGCGGTAATCCCCCATATTGGCATGGTTCACGAACCCCAGCACCCGCACCGCCCCTTGCCGTTCCGTCAGGCCCGACACCCACCCCAGCGGCCCCTTGCGCCACTCCAACTCCACATTCTGCCCGCTCGCCCGCCGGAAGTTCGTAGTCCAGATCGATCCCGTTCGCCACGGTCGGCATCATCGCCAGCGCATAGCGCGCCGTAAAGTCATGATCCGTATACTCCGCCACCGCCGCATCCGTGTACCCGCGCGTATTCGCCGCATAGTCCCACGCGCCGTTGTTGTCGATCGTCCAGTTCAGAAACTGCAGGTGCGAGTCGGTCCCGATCGAGTTCAGATCCAGCAGATCCGGCAGACTCATCCGCCCCACCCAGAACTCCAGCCGCCGCGCCGGCAGCTTGGTCTGCAGCGAGAAATCGCGTCCGCGGAAACTCCACCATCTTGTCCGTCAGCCCCACCACCTGGTGCACCTCATACCGCGCCAGGTACGGCGTCGACCCCAGGCTCGGATTCCGCACCACGTCCAGATTCGTAAACCCCGCCAGCCCCAGCGCCTCCGAGACGCCGCGTCCGCCCGCGACTCTCGACATCCAGGATCGCGTCCAGCCGCATATCGCGGGCTCTTCACCACCTCAAACCCCGAGTAGATCGTCCCGATCATCGACGTCTTGTACTCGCCGCGGCTCAGCAGGCTGTTCGGCCCCTCGTACGGCGAGTGGAACGGCGCATGCGCCTGAAAGATGATGTTCGCCTGCCCGCCGACGTAATACCGTCGCCGCATCCGGATGCGGAAACATCGTCGGCGCCGCCTCGTCGGCATCCGGCGCCGGAACGGGCGCCGGTTCGGTCGGCTGCTGCGCCACTCCTCGGCAGGCAGCGGCCATCAGCGCAGATGCAAAGAAAGCATGCTTGAGCATCACCTCCCATCATCGCAGATGGAGATGTCCGTCCCGTGAATGCCGCCCGCATTTGACTCCTGTTTACCAATCGCCGTTATCTTTTTCTTACACGGGAAAGGAGGATGGTCCAGCCTATGAAAATTGATTGTTCCAGTAGCAAAACGGTACGTGAGGTGACTGAGGCTTAGAGCATCCCGCTCTAGTCCTGGCGTTTCTACCAGAAGTCCTACGCCGAGGCCCATCCGAGCTGCGGATGCCTCAGGTCAATCTCAACAGTTCACCGCCAGACAGGCCCGCTCACCCGCCAGGGGAAGCGGGCCTTCTGTTTGCTTCCCGCACCACCCGGAAAAGTGGCTGCCCAAAGAATGGTGCAGTTCCCTGCACCCCGAGATCCAAACCTAAGTCCTTATCTGTCCGGAATTTACATCATTGCAGGGGGGAGGGGTATCCCCTCTTCCCACGTTCCCGCCGCCCCTGAAAGATGGCTTGCGCTAAACTCTCCTCATGCGCGTCTTCGGGATTGACTGCGGAACCGAATTCACAGGCTTCGGCGTGGTGGAACTCGACGCCCGGGCGCGCCACCTCGCAGCTCGTTCACCTCGCCGCCGGAACCATTCGCCTGAACAAAAAGCAAACCACCCCCGCAGCGCCTCGCGCAGGTCTACGCCGAGTTGGTGGCGCAGATCGAAGCTCCATGCTCCGGATGTTGTCGCCATCGAAGAGGTCTTCTTCTCCGCCAACGCCAAGAGCGCCCTCAAGCTCGGCCAGGTCCGCGGAGTCGCCCTGCTGGCCGCGGCCACCTGCGGAAAACCGGTCGCCGAATATGCGCCTCTCTCCATCAAATCGGCCGTCGTGGGTTACGGTCTCGCCGCCAAGGAGCAGGTGCAGTTCATGGTCACGCGTCTGCTGAAGCTGGAAGTTGCCCCCGACTCCGCCGATGCGGCCGACGCCCTGGCCATTGCGATCTGCCATCTGCACACCGCGCAAAACGACACGCAGAACCATGTTCAGGCGGTGCTCAAAAGCCGCCTTCCCGCTCTCGCCGGTGCGCGTCCCGGAGCCCGCCGATGAGGTCGCTCCTCTTGCTGCTTGCGCTTGCCGGCCCGGCTGCAGCCCAGCAGCCCGCGTCCGAAGCAGCCGTGCTGACCTTCCACTTCGTGCGCGCCGGGCTTCCGGTGCCCGAGTACACGCTCTCGGTCCGCGAGGACGGCAGCGGCACCTATGCCGCAACATACGCGGAGCCCGCCGGCGGCAACGCTGCTTATCCGGCCGACTACTCGGCCAGGGCCACGCCGGGCCAGATGAATCGGCCTATCGTACTTTCCCACGGCACCACGGCCAGGATGTTCGAGCGCGTGCGCAACGCCGATCATCTGCGCAACTGCGAGTCCCGCGAGAAGAATGTCGCCGATACGGGCGCCAAGACCCTGACCTACACCGCCGCCGACACCACGCTGACCTGCACCTACAACTTCACCGAGAACAAGGCTGTCGCGGCGCTTACCGAGACGTTCCAGGGGATTGCGCAGACGCTGGATGCGGGCCGCACCATCGAGTTCAAGCACCGCTTCGACCGGCTCGGGCTGGACAAGGAGCTCAGCTACCTGACGGAAGAGGTGCAGAGCGGGCGAGCGCTGGAAGTTGCCACCATTGCCCCCGTCCTGCAGTCCCTTTGCGACGACCAGCAGGTGATGGAGCGTGTCCGGCGCCGGGCGGCGGGACTGCTGCAGACCTCCGCCTCAGTGAGGTGAGCGGCTGGTTGGACACAGGGACCTCGGCAACGCTTGACAGTGGCGGAGCGCACCACGCAAACTCAGCCATCTGAACTCGCCCTTGCGGGTATGTGCATGTAGAGGCCAAACCGCATGGCGCCACGTCCAACGGACCAGGTGACGCCCGATGTCGCATACGCTTCGCACCGCATTGACCTTTCCGATCGCGGCCCTGGCTCTTCTGGGGCCCGCCTGTAGCGCGCAAGAGCCGCGGCCAGCATCCGCTCCTGCAACGCCCACGGAGAACGTCAAGCCACCAGTGGCCCGATTTGCCCGGCTGACGTTCCTGGTCGGGTCCGTCCAGGTCCAACGCTCGGATAATACTGGCGAGGACAGTGCGGTTCTCAACATGCCGATCGCCGCCGGGACTCGCGTCATCACGGCGGATTACAGCGAAGCGGAGCTCGAGTTCGAAGACGGCAGCGTTGCGCGGCTGACCCCCAACTCTGTCGTGACGCTGGACGTTCTCTCCCTGGAGAGCGGTGTGGCCCGCACTCGCATCGATGTTCTTTCAGGCCTTGCCTATTTCGAGCTGCGCAAGGGCGCTGCGGCGAGGTATGAAGTCGAGGCGGGCGGCGCAGTCGCATCGCCGCTGGAGAACCTGACCTTGCGGGTCGCGCTCGACCAGCCGCCTGCCAGCTTCGCCGTGCTCGCGGGGACGACCGAGGTGCGCTACGCTGACGCCTTCAAGACAGTCGTGCATGCCGGAGAAACGCTTCGCCTGGACATCGCAGATTCTTCCCGCTATTTTCTCGCCGCGCACCTCGACGACGAGAGCTGGGACCGCTGGAACCAGGACCGCGACCAGGCTGCCAGTGCCGAAGCGACCAGCGCACAGCCGCGCGCGACGGGTTCGCCGGCTCGCAGGGTTATGGCTGGTCCGACCTCGACGCGCACGGGACCTGGTATGACGTGCCGGGGACCGGCAAGGTGTGGCAGCCGGCGGAAGCTGCCGCGGACACGTCCCAAACTCCGGATCAGGCTTCCGACCCAGCCTCGTTCTCCCCTTACGACAACGGGGCCTGGGTATGGTCCGGCGGCGGGTATGTCTTTGCGTCGGCGTATCCCTGGGGCTGGACACCCTATCGCTGCGGTTACTGGGCCTTCTACCCGGGGTTTGGCTGGGCCTGGACGCCGGATGCAGGATGCGGCCGATGGGGCTTCGAGGGCTTTGGCGGCGGCGGCCTCGTCATCTACGGCGGGGCCGGTTCGCCTCCGCACCGTCTTCCTGTTCCGCGGCCGGTTGCCGGACCCGGGGGCGGAGGCCCTCCCGTTATGGTTCATCCGCCGCGTGGTCCGCATCCGCCGCGTCCCCGTCCACGCGAGGAGGCCGTGCGCATTGCCGGAGCCGTAGCCGTACCACTGCAACCTCTCAGCGGCACGCTCCTGCACGCGGAGCACCGCGGCAACCAGGCGCTTGATCGTGATTTTCCCGTCGACACGACGACCCATCAGCCGGTGCTTGGGATCGCGCCCGGAACCCTGGCCGTGCAGAAGACTGTCCCGGCTACATCCTCTGCACCGCGGCAGCCGCGTACGCCGGACTCCCGGCCGGTGGCACAACCGGCGCACGTCGAATCTGCTCCGGCTGCCCGCTCACTGCCCGTAAACCCGAATCCACCAACGGCACAACACACGCAAACAGCGCCGCCAGCCTACTCGCGCCCGGCACCTCCACCCGCGCCGATGCCGGCGTCGCATCCGGCGCCACCGCCTCCGCCGCCACCCCCTGCGCCTGCACCCGCACACGTTGATACCACGGGCAAACCGAAGCTCTAGCTGCCAGCGGTCTTCGATAAGGCTGAAGCGGAGAGAGCGCGGTAGAGCTTCGCCATGGCCTCGAGCGACACCTGCTCCGCCCGTGCGAGGGGTGGAAGCTCCCCTGGCCAGGCGCCGGTGAGGCGCTCGGAGCTGAAGCTGGCGAACTGCAGATTGTTGCGCAGGGTCTTGCGTTTCTGCGCGAACGCCTGCTTGAGGAACAGGTCGAAGCCCGGGGCATCGACACCCAGCTCGGCGAAGCGAGGTCGAAAATGCAGCCTCAAAACCGAGGAGTAGACCTCGGGCGGCGGGCTGAAAGCGGAAGGCCGCAGCGTAAACAGGTGCTCGACCTCCGCGTACATCTGCGTGGTCGCCGACAGCAGCCCGTAGTCGCGGACACCCGGCGCGGCAGAGACCCGTTCTCCCACTTCTCGCTGCATCATCAGCACGGCCCGGCCGACTTTGCCGTCGGCTGCGGCGCGAAACAGGTGCAGGAGAATGTCCGAGGTGATGTAGTAGGGCAGATTGCCGATGACATCGACTGTCTGGCCGGGTGCGGCGAATTGGCCCAGGTCGACGGTGAGCACGTCAGCCTCAACGATTTCGACGTGTGGCTGATCGCGAAAGCGAAAGCGCAGTTCCGGCGCCAGGGAGCGGTCGAGTTCCACCGCGACCAGCCGCTGCGCGCGGCCGGCGAGGATCTCGGTGATGGCGCCGTGCCCGGGGCCGATCTCGACCACGGTCCGCGCCGACAGGTTGCCGAGGGCATCAGCGATGCGGTGTCTTGCCTGATCATCGACGAGAAAATTCTGGCCCAGCTTTGGTTTGCGCGGTGGAGGCATCTGGCTCCAGACTAATGCAATTTTCAACCGCGCTCGTCTACGCAGAACGCATCTCATACACTCAAAGAGACTTCATTGGAGGCATTACTGTGGACTGGACCCCAGGCGGCGTAAGCAGCGACATCGAAGACCGGCGCGACAGCTCCGGCGGAGGCGGCGGGTTCGGCTTTGGCGGCGGCGGGGGCGGTATCGGCATCGTCGGCTTCATCATCCTGCTCGATCATTTCGCTGGTGACCGGACATAATTTCCTCGGCGGCATGTTCGGCGGGGGTGGCTCGCCCAACCCGGGGCCGACGCAGACCCAGAGCCAGGCGTATGGTCCGCGCAGGGCGGCGCACCTCGTCCGCATCCAGCCGGGGAAGACCGCGATGTGCAGTTGATCAGCTTTGTGCTGGACGATGCGCAGAAGACCTGGACACAGATCTTCCAGTCGATGAGCAAGCCATACCGCCATGCCAAGCTCGTCATCTATCGGGGCCGACGTACTCCGGTTGCGGCACCGCACAGGCAGCTACGGGCCCGTTCTACTGCCCGCAGGACGAAAAGATCTATATTGACCTCGCTTCTGGGATGAGCTGAAGCAGTTCGGCGGGTCGACCAGCGAATTCGCTCAGGCCTACGTCATCACGCACGAGCTCGGCCACCACATCCAGAAGCTGCTCGGCATCGAGGGCAAGGAGACGCGACTGGCACAGCAGGACCGCAGCCAGCGCAACCCGCTCTCGGTCGACCTCGAGCTGCAGGCGGATTGCTTCTCCGGCGTCTGGGCCCACTCGACCGAGCAGCGCGGCATCGTGCACCCGGACGATATTACCGGCGCGCTTTCCGCCGCAGCCGCCGTTGGCGACGACCACCTCCAGCAAATGGCCGGGCGCGCGGTCAGCCCCGAATCCTGGACCCACGGCTCAAGCGCCCAGCGCGAAAAGTGGTTCCGCAGCGGACTGGATGGAGGGACAGTGCTCTCGTGCGGGACTTTCAACGGCAGTGTTACACCGTAACATAATTTGCTAACTTTCGATGTATGCGCATATATTCTCAGGTGTAGGAGAAATATGCCAACCAAAGTAAGGAAGAGTGATCTGATCCGTCAGGTTGTTCAAGAGCGCTTTATTCGCCCGCGGATCGACGCCGGGGATTTGACTCTATCCGTCAAGGTCAAGGACGTGATCGAAGCGATGGGCAACGATGAGTACCCTCGTGGACGCACGCCTGAAATCTGTCAAGTGCTTAGGGGCAAACGGCTCCTTGAAGAAAACGGTCTTGAGATCGAAGCAGTAGACGGTCCCCCATCCTTGCAGAGTCGTTCAGTTGTCGTTCATTACCGGGTTATGCAAGGGACAAAAGTCGCGCTTCCCCAACTGCCTGTTGAAACGCCGTCGCAAAGGGCCTTCCGACTGACCGAGGCCGTGCGTGGTTTGCTCAAAGAAGAAATTGCAGCATTTGGTGGAACCGATGCATTCATGCGCTGGGTCCGGTCTGATGAAGAGGATGCTGCGTGACGCGCATCTTTTGGGACACCATGCTCTTTATCTACCTATTGGAGGGAAACCCGCAGTTCGCCCCGCGAGTGCAGGAATTACTTGATCGTTCCTTCAATCGTGGAGATATTCTCCTCACGAGCTACCTGGCACTAGGAGAGGTGTTAGTCGGCGCGCGCGGTGATAAGAACAAAATGTATATGATCCGACAAACCATCGAAGACTTCGGCTTTCAATTTCTCCCGTTCGAAAATTCAGCCGTGCCAAATTTTTCGCACATCCGGTTTGCGCATCGACTCAAGCCAGCAGATTCGATGAATTTGGCAGCAGCCTCCGCGGCAAAGGTCGATATGTTTCTAACCAACGACGCGGACATTCTAAAAAGGCGGATGCATATTCCTGGAATTCACTTCATCGTCGATTTCATGCAGCCTGTCATATGACCATCAGGTGCTCATCAGATCAGTGAAGCACTGGGAAGACGGGCGCCTCTTCCGCGAAGTGGCGTTTGATCTTCTCTGCCGTGGCGCGTGTGACGACGGCGGTAAGAGCGTCTTCGGTGGCGGCTTTCACGCCCCGCACGCTGCCGAAGTGCTCTACTAATCGTTGGCGCGTTCGGGGGCCGACGCCCGGGATGTCGTCGAGCTCGGAGACCCTGTCGCGGATCTGGCGGCGTTTGCGGTGGTAGGTGACGGCGAAGCGGTGGCTCTCGTCGCGGATCTTCTGCATCAGGTGCAGCACGGGTGAGCGCCGGTCGAGCACCACCGGCTCGTCCTCCTGCCCGTAGACGTAGATGATCTCTTCCTTCTTCGCGATGGAGGCGAGCGGCTGCAGCGTCACGCCGATCTCTTCGAGCGCGGCGTAGGCTGCGTGCAACTGGCCGAGGCCGCCGTCGATCAGGATCAGTGAAGGGAAGGGCTTCTTCTTCTTCCATGCAGGCGCTTGTAGCGGCGCATGGATCACCTCGCGCATGCTGGCGAAGTCGTCGTTGCCGGTGACGGTCTTGATCTGGAACTTGCGATAGTCCGACTTCTTCATCGCGCCGTCCTCCCACACCACCATCGAGGCGACCGTCTCCGCGCCCTGGATGTGCGAGATGTCGAAGCACTCGATGCGGCGTGGGCAGTTCTTCCAGCGTCAGCGCGTCCTGCAGCGCTTCCTGAATGGCCTTCTGATTGGGCTGCAGGACGCGGAAGCGCTGGTCGTAGGACTGCTTCGCGTTCTGGCAGACCAGGTCGACCAGCGAGCGCTTGTCGCCTCGCTGCGGCGCGGCAATGCTCGATCCGATGCTTGCGTCCGCTCGCGACAGCAGCTCCGCCAGCACCGCGCGATCCGGGAAGTCCACCGGCACATAGACGCTGCGCGGAACGTAGGCTGGTCGAGATAGAGCTGCTTCAGCAGCGCGGAGAAGAAAGCCCCCGGCGAGAACGCGCCTTCGAGCTCCGTCACGCCGGTGTGCTGCACCAGTTCGTCCGCTTCGCAGACTTCGGGAGCGGGTATGCGTCGGATCAGGCTCGAGCGCAGGTTCGGCCTCAACGCTCGCAACTGTCGCTCGCGCCTTCGTTCAGCGTGTTGTCGAGAAACTCCGGCAGGTCTTCCCAGAAGAAATCGCGCCGGTCGACGATCTTGCCGCCGCGCATGTGGAACAGGTTCACCGCCAGCATCTCGTTCTCGTAGTGGAAGCCGAAGACGTCGGCATCCTCGTTGTCGGCGGTCGCGATGCGCTGCTTGTCCTGCATCTGGTGCACGGTGACGATCTGGTCGCGCAGCCGTGCCGCCGCCTCGAACTGCATCTCCTCGGCGGCGGCTTCCATGCGCTCGGTCAGTCGTTCTTCCAGCTCATTCGTGCGTCCTTCCAGGAACATCTGCACATCGCGGATGGCCTCGCTGATACTTCTCCGCCGAGACGAAGCCATCCACGCAAGGCCCGAGGCAGCGCTTGATGTAGTACTGCAGGCAGGCGCGCGGATGATACCGGCTGAGGTCCACCTTGCAGCTCGGGATCAGGAAGCTGCGATGGATCAGGTCGACCAGCCGGTGCGCGAGGTTGCCGGGGAAGTACGGGCCGAAGTACGCGCCGCCATCCTTGCGCAGACGCCGCGTGACGAACACCTTCGGGTAGCGCTCGTCCATCGTCAGCTTGATGTAGGGGTAGGTCTTGTCGTCGCGCAGCAGGATGTTGAAGCGCGGCTTGCGCTGCTTGATCAGGTTGTTCTCAAGCGCCAGCGCCTCATGCTCGTTGGCGACCGTGATGTAGTCGAGGTCGACCGCCTCGCGCATCAGCGAGCCGGTCTTCTGGTTCGCTCTGGTTGGCCTCCAGGAAGTACGACCGCACCCGCGCCCGCAGGTTCTTCGCCTTGCCGACGTAGATCACCTCACCCTCGGCGTTCTTGTACAGGTAGCATCCCGGCGAGGTGGGGAAAGTCCGAATTTTTGCCAGCAGATCCATGAAGGCCCAACCCTTATGATATCGGGTCAGCCCCATGAACAACTCCACCTGCATTTAGGTGGGGGGATGAGGCTTTGCCTCATCCATCAAAGCGCCAGAAAACGATGGGCTTTAGCCCCGGATTAACGGGGCTGATGCCGCCGAACGTGCAACTGAAGACAAGATTTGGTCCCTGATCGATTCCGGGCTGACGGACCCTAACAGAATGAACTCTCTCGACTTTCCATTCGTCATCTTGATCCAGATTTTCCCCGAGTGCGGAATTCCGCCCATGCCCCACTTACTTTTATCGGTTGTTTCAAAGGAGAGGATGTCCGAACTTGGGATGAAGAATCCTCCATTCAAGGAGGCCAAGTCCCTGACCGCTTCAAGGTCTCGTATCAGTTCCGGATCAGCCAGCATTTCCTGATACGGCTCGTAGAACCGTGGGCGCAGGTTACTCACTGGTCCCTCTGCCTTCCACCCGTAAAGACCATCGTGTGCAGCGAAAACCACATAGGTTCGATTGAGGATGAGCGCGTAATACTCCATCCCCACGAACCCGGACAAAGCGTCCTTTGAATCCATCGATAGGGAGGGAATTCGGTCCAAGACAGCCTGAGCCGGGCCGAATGCACGCTGCGAAAAATAGCCAGAGACAAATGTCCAGACGAAAACAAGTACGCTTGCCAATCCGGCAAGAACAAGGATGAATTCCCAGTCGAGATACCACTTCCCGTCGAATAGACCGTTGATAAGGGGTCTAACGATCGATATGCAGATGACGGTGAAAAAGGTAACGAACGCTGTTCTTGCTGCCGCTTTCAAATTTTGCCCCACTTCTCTGCTGCTGCATTGCGGCATTCTCGGAAGCTCTGGTTGCCGCGGCCCTAATACTTGAGCTTCTTGTACACCAGCCCCAGCAATCCCGCCGTCAAAATCACCCACAAGAACTGGTACCAGTAAAAGAACGGAAATCCAAGCAACGCCGGCGTCGACCCGCGCGTACATCTGCGGGAAGCACAGCCCAAGATAGGGAAGCACCAGCAGCAGCTTCCACTGGTCCGGGTCTTCGCAGTTGGTGTCGCGGTTCGCTCACAGCCCAGCATACACAAGCGGCTCGGATAAAGTGAACACATGCCGCAGCCCGAATCCCCCACGCCCGACCGCACCCGCTCTAGCCGAATCCATCGCCATCATGGCCCGTCTGCGCGCGCCGGACGGCTGCCCGTGGGACCGCGAGCAGACCTTCGACTCCATCAAGCGCCACACGCTCGAAGAGACCTACGAGGTCTTCGACGCCATCGACCGCCGCGCCTGGCCCGACCTGAAGGACGAGCTCGGCGACCTGCTGCTGCAGGTCCTCTTCTACGCGCAGATGGCCGAAGAAGCCGGCTACTTCTCCATCGAAGACGTCGCCGCCAACCTTAACGCCAAGCTGATCCGCCGCCACCCGCACATCTTCGCCGACGCCACGGCCGAACACCGCCGCACGAGGTCAAGCAGACCTGGGACGCGATCAAGCAGACGGAACGAGCCGTCAAGACCGAAACCCGCGCACTATCTCGACGAAGTCCCGCGCGCACATGCCCGCGCTGCTTGAGGCCTTCAAGCTAGGCCAGCGCGCGGCAAAGGTGGGCTTCGACTGGCCCGACGCGCAAGGGCTCTTCGACAAACTGGCAGAAGAATCCGCCGAGCTTCAGAGCCGAAGTCGACCGCAGGGGACGCAGAAGCCATTGAGGAAGAACTCGGCGACCTGCTCTTTACCGCCGTGAACCTGGCGCGCCATCTCAGGCAGGAGCCGGAGTTCGCGCTGCGCGCCGCGAACCGCAAGTTCCGCAGGCGCTTCAACGCCATGGAAGCAGAGCAGGGAATCGACCGCCTTCAGGCGTCTACCCCCGAGGAACTGGACGCGTTCTGGCGCGCTGCAAAGGAAGCGCAAGCGCAGGTTAGTGCGTTGGCAGAGGCGTCGCCAGAAGCAGCTTCACGGCATCCTGATAACTCATCTCCGGCACAGGGGTAAACTGCGAGGCTTCAATCTCGCTGTCTTCCTTCAGAGCCTTCACGAGCACGCGGATGTTGAGGTGCTCGGTGAAGTGCGTAAAGATGGCCCGCTGGTTGCTGACTTTGGTCTGCTCGAAGGTCAGTTTGCCGCCGGGATAGATGTGCGCCAGGAACAAGCCGAAGTTCACTCCGCGAAAGACGGTACCTTCCATGCGCGTCAGGATACGTGCCTGGGGATCGATCCACACACGTCCTTCCAGTCCGGTGAGTGCCTCGGAGGTTGTGTTCGGTGGGGTCCATTCCGGGTTGGGTTTGTAGTCGAGCACGATCTCCGGCGGGTCGTCGGGTCCGGCCTGGCGTTCCGCGCGTTGTGGCTGTCCCGGGGCGTAGCTGAACTCCATCGCCTCGGGCATCAGCTTGATCAGGTCGGAAGCCATTTTCTTGCCCGAAGCATCATTTTTCACATGCTTTGCGAAGGCGGCCGGTGAGTCGAGCATTGCCTGCAGGCGGTCATGCTCGGCCTGGTCTTCCTCCGGCGTCAAGGGGCGGCCATCCTTCAGAATCAGCCGTGCCACAGGCCCCTCGCGGGATTCGACCATGTCGCGCACGTGATCGCCTTTGCTGTCGCGTGTGTGCTCGCGATAGCGCAGGTAGAAATGTCCATAGTTGATGATCTTGATCTCATTGTGTGCAGCGTCAGCTGCCCAATGGCTGGCGGATGTGGGCGGCAACGCTGCGGCCTGGGACCTCGCCTGAGGCGCGGACAGCAGCAGAAACGCGCAAACGCCTGCTGCCGTGAAATCGAGGAGCATCGTCTGCCGCGCTTTTCGCCAAGCTGTCATCGTTCCTTAGTATGACGCGCCGGAGCCCTGTGAGTTTGCGTGGCACTTGCAATGCGGGTTGCCTCGACGCTGGGCAATGGGTATAGTTCGCATCATGCGCTGGCAGTTTGCCCCTCACGTGTGGCGCATGCACTTGAAAGGATTTCCTGGATGAATCCAGCAGAAGGTTCCACGCTGATAGGCAAGTCGGTCACCATTCACGGAGAGCTTACCGGCAGCGAAGATCTCTTTCTCGATGGCAACTTCGAAGGTACAGTCACTTTGTCGGCGAACCGGCTTACGATTGGTCCCAACGCTCAGGTGAAGGCCGATTTAAACGTCCGCGACGTCATCATCTTCGGCATCGTGGACGGCAATATTCACGCGTCCGGCCGCATCGAACTGCGGCAGGCGGCGGTCGTCACCGGCGACATCTTCGCCGGCCGGCTGTCGATCGAAGAGAGCGCCACGATCAGCGGACGGGTTGAACTCACCGGCAACGCCGCTGCGCCTGCGACGCCGCCACAGTAACCCGGGAAATTTAGCGATGGCTTTGTTCGGAGGAAAGAGCGGTGCGTCCGCGGGAAGCTCGGCAACCGCCAGAGTCTCGCGTCATTCGAGCGGCTGGGTGCAGTTAGACAAGCACCTGCGCTCGCGTGAGTCGCTGCGTATCCTCGACATCGGACCCACCTCCGCGGGAAACATCAACTTTATTACCGCGCTCGGACACAGCATCTACATGGCGAACCTGGTCGAAGACGCGGCCCGTCCGGAATACCTTGTGATGGAACCTGGAGCCGACAAGGCGGTGTTCGACACGCAGCGTTACCTGAAAGAGAACCTGGATTTCGCGGGGCGCATCTTCGACGTGGTCACCTTGTGGGATACCGTGGACTACCTGCCGGAGACGCTGGTTGCCCCGGTCATCAATCGCCTGCACGATGTGATGGAACCCGGCGGCCAGCTGCTGGCTTTCTTCCACTCCAAGGCGACCGGAGACGACACGATGTTCTCGCGCTATCACCTGACTGCGAGCGATCAACTCGACATGCAGCGGGTCGGTAAGCATCCCATCCTGCGGACCTATACCAATCGTCAGGTGGAAACGCTTTTCCAGCGGTTTGCCAGTTTCCGATTCTTCCTTGCCAAAGACAGCCTGCGCGAAGTTATGGTGGTGCGCTAGCACTTCACCGGACTTGCCCCCTGATGGCGATGCCCCATTCCGGGAACTGGAATGGGGCATCGCGATACAGCGCTTGACTCCAGAACCTTACTTGCCAGCCGCCTGTTTACGCCGCTCCGCCCAGCGGCGTTTCATCGCGTCCGCAATTGCCTTCCGTCCCTCCGGGCTCAACTGCCGCTTGCTCGGCGTCTTGGTCGCCGATTCGGGTTTCGGTGCATTCTTGCTGCCTTTAGGCCGTCCGCGGCCGCTCTTCGCGGCGGCAGGAAGCTCACTGAGCAGAGCGCGCGCTTGTTGTAACTTCGCGATCTCCGCGTCAATTTCCGCAATTACGTTCGTCAATGCCAATCGTCTACCTCCGGTGTTTAGTCGTGCATCGACGGTATAGCTCTGGACACCTGCCGTCTCCTGCTCGACTAACACTGTTGACAATACAGAATCGCCAAGCACACATCAAATATGTGAGTGAGATCATCGCAATAATCGTGACATTTTTCCGCACACCATCACGCGCTCCTCAGCGCTGGTGTTCTAGTTGAGGACCTCGCGGCCAGGAACATTCGAAGTGTCAGCGCAATGCTAGAATCACGCCTGATGCGACTCATCCCTGCCCGTTCCTGGGCCTTGGTTCTTCTGTCCGCGGCGCTACAGGTTGCCATCTTTCCGATCGCAGGACCTTTGCCTGCATGGCGCGCCGCGCTGGCCTGGGTGGCGCTGGTGCCAATGTTTTTGGCCCTGCTTGCCACCGATGAGTCCGGGGGAATTTCGACTCCGCGCAACGCCGCGCTTCTGGGATACGGCTGCGGGATCGGGTTCTACCTGGGCAACTGCTACTGGATCTTCCAGACGATGCACCTGTACGGCGGGCTACCGCAGCCAATAGCTCTGATGATTCTTCTTCTGTTCGCCTTGTACTTAGGTCTGTACCACGCTCTGTTTGCGTGGCTGTTCTCGCTTCTGCGTAACTCCAGGCTGGGACTTGCGGGCGCGTTGTTGGCCGCACCCTTTCTTTGGGTAGCTGTCGAACTGGCGCGAGCCCGTATCACGGGCTTTCCGTGGGACCTGCTTGGTTACTCGCAGATCGATAATTCCGTACTTACCTACCTCGGACCACTCGCCGGCGTGATGTCGATCGGGTTCGTGATCGCGGCGCTCAATGCTGCGATGGCAAGTTACTTCTGCGGGAAAGGGCGATTTCGTTCTGGAATCCTCGTCGTAGCTCTCGCTGTGGCGTGCCTGCTGCAGATCTGGGCTTAAGATTCCACCCGTCCAAGCAAATCCCTATCGTCCCGTTGCGGCGATGATGCAGGAGAATATAGAGGTTGGAGCGGTCGGGCGGGGATCGCAACCGCTGCAACTGTCTGATGAGTTAGCACAATTTTCAGAGTGGAGCCTGCAACCAAGGTATGCGCTGAACGGCGGATGGTACGGAACAGATACTCATCGCCCTACGATTGTGATCTGGCCTGAAGCACCTTCGCACCTTATCTCAAGCGATCCGTTCTTCCGCCAATCTATCGGTGCGCTGTCGCGGGAAGCGAGAGCCCCGGCCATCATCGGCTCGCTGGGTGTGGATCGCAGCAGCAGTTCGCCTCGAGGCTATTTCGAGTATGACTCCGCCTCGCTCTTCGACGCTGCGGGTAACTACGCCGGACGCTACGACAAAATCCACTTAGTCCCTTGGGGCGAGTACGTGCCCTTCAAGCAGTTCTTCTCCTTCGCGCAGAAGCTGACCGAAGGTGTAGGCGACATGGATCGCGGCCGCGAGCGCACGGTCTTTTCCAGCGACGGCCACAGCTATGGTGTCTTCGTCTGCTACGAGTCCATCTTCGGCGATGAAGTTCGCCAGTTTGCGAAGAACGGCGCGGAAGTGCTGGTGAATATCTCCGACGATGGATGGTATGGCGACTCCGGCGCGCCCTGGCAGCATCTCAACATGGCTCGCATGCGCGCCATCGAGAACCGCCGCTGGGTCCTGCGCGATACCAACACCGGCATCACCACGGCGATCGACCCGTACGGCCGCATGCAGGCGCAGGCTCCGCGCCACGTCCGCGGAGCCTTCGCCTTCCCGTTTGAATTCGAGCAGGGAACCACCTTCTACACCCGCCATGGCGACTGGTTCGCCTGGCTGTGCGTCTTCGTGACCCTACTTGCGATCGCCGTAAGCACAAGCAACAAGCCTGAACGCAGAGTGCGCTGAGATCGGCGCAGAGCTCGCAAGTCCTCCTCTGCGCTTTTCTCCGCGACCTCTGCGTCAAACTTTTTGCTCTAGAATCAAAGCATGCTCTCCGACTTCGAATACTCCTACTCCCCGGTCCGCGACAGAGTGCGCGAGCTGCGGGAGTATCTTTGACGCCCCCCGTCTGCGCCGTGAACTAGCCTCGATCGAAACCCAGATCTCTGACCCCAGCGTGTGGGCCGACGCCACGCGCTCGCAGCCGCTCATGCGCGAGCGCAAGCGCCTCGAGTCTCTGCTCGCCGATGAGACCGAACTCGCACGCCGCGCCGACGACATCGAAGCCTACTTTGAGCTCGCTCGTGAAGGCGAAGCCACGGAGCCCGATCTCGCCCGCGAGATTCCTGCCCTTGTCGAGTACATGGAAAAGCTCGAATCGAAGACCATGCTTTCGGGTGAAACGGATCTTCTGAACGCCATCGTCACCGTGCATCCTGGCGCCGGCGGCACCGAGTCGCAGGACTGGGCCGAGATGCTCATGCGCATGTACATCCGCTGGGGCGAGCGTCAGCACTTCAAAGTTGAGATCAACGAAGTGCAGGATGGCGACGAGGCCGGCATCAAGTCCGCGACCTTCACCATCTCGGGCGAGTTCGCCTTCGGCCTGCTCTCCGGCGAAACCGGCGTCCATCGCCTCGTGCGCATCTCCCCCTACGACTCGGCCAAGCGCCGCCATACCAGCTTTGCCTCGGTCTTCGTCTCTCCCGAAATTGACGACACCATCGTCATCGACATCAAGCCCGAAGACCTGCGCATCGACACGTATCGGTCTGGAGGAAAAGGTGGTCAACATGTCAACACCACCGACTCCGCCGTGCGCATCACGCACATTCCCACCGGCCTCGTCACCGGCTGCCAGAATGAGCGCTCGCAGCACAAGAACAAGGAGCGCGCCATGAAGATGATGCGGTCCAAGCTCTACGAGTACGAGCTCGACAAGAAGAAAGCCGCCACGCGCAAGATTGAGGACTCCAAGCTTGAGATCGGCTTCGGCTCGCAGATCCGCTCCTACGTCCTGCAGCCGTACCGGATGGCCAAGGACCTGCGCACGCGGGTGGAGGTGGGCGACGTCGATAAGGTGCTTGACGGTGACCTGGAGCCCTTTATCCGCGGCTTCCTGCGTATGCGCCGCGAAGGAAACCTGCCTGCGACCCCGGAGAATCCAGACGACCTCTAACGGTGTCTCGCCTTTCGATTGTGGGAGATAAGTCCTGTCACGGGAGGAAGAAAGTGCATCTTATCCGGTATGTCTGCTGCGACGCCCAAGCCCGCCGACCCGCTTGTGACGCAACTGCTGGCCTTGCTGAAAGGTGGGCAGGCTCACGCCACGCTGGATGATGCCATGAAGGACTTTCCCGTCGAGGACCGCGGCAAAGTTCCTGCCGGCCTGCCCTACTCGGCGTGGCAGGTGCTGGAACACATGCGCTTCACCCAGCGGGACATTCTGGATTTTTCCGCGCCTCCCACCGGCGGCTATCACGGACACCAGTGGCCGGACGCCTATTGGACCGCCACGGCGGAGCCCCCCGACAACCGCGCGTGGGATCGCACCGTGATGGCGATTCGCGCCGACCAGCAGAAATTTGAAACCCTGCTGACAAAGCCGGGGACAGATCTCTACAAGCCGTTCCAATGGGGCAACGGCCAGAATCTGCTGCGCGAAGCGCTTCTTATCGCCGACCACAACGCCTATCATCTCGGCGAACTGATCGTTATCCGGCGCCTGCTCGGGAACTGGCACAAATGAACGAGCCCGAAACGATCAGCCATCTGCTGCAGGCGAAGACGATTGCCGTCATCGGCCTTTCGGATGATCCAGGCAAACCGAGCCACTATGTCTCGGCCTACATGCAGGCGCATGGACACCGCATTCTGCCGGTCAATCCGGCGCTCGGGTCGGTGCTGGGGGAATCCTGTTATCCCTCGCTCGCTGCGCTGCCGGTAAAGCCTGATCTGGTCAACGTGTTTCGCCTGCCCCGTTATATCCCCCCCATCGTGGACGAGATGATTGCTCTTGGCTTGCCCGCGCTCTGGGTACAGCAGGGACTTCTCCATCACGAGGCTGCCGCGAAGGCCGAGGCCCACGGCATCAAGGTGGTGATGGACCGGTGCATCATGGTGGAGAGCCGACGCCATCGGTAACGCTCCTCCAAAGACTCTTTCACGCGCTGGCCGTCGCTTCATCTCCCGCAGTGCCGATGGTAGTCTGCCAAAGGGTAGAAATTTCTTGGTATTCACTCGCAGGAACTCGATTTGTCTTGGGCTGAGCCTTGTGCTCTGGGGTCTGGTGTCTGCAGGCTGCGGCCGCTTCCAGCCAGTCCCGGCCACTCATTACGTTTACGTCACCACCAAGCAGGGAAGCCTGCGCGACCGCGTGGCAGCCGTCTCGAATCGCACGGGCAATGTGTCCAATGGCGACAAACTGAAGGTGCTGGACCATGCGCGGCATTGGGTCAAGGTTCAAACGGCCAAGGGCGAGATCGGCTGGATCGAGGAAAAGGCCGTCGCCACCGAAGAGCAGGCGGCGGATTTCGACAAGCTGAAGGAGCAGCACGCGAAGGATCCCACCGTTGCTTCGGGGATGGTGCACGACCAAGTCTACATGCACATCAAGCCCGGGCGCGACAGCGAACACTTTTTTCTGCTGAACGAGGGTGAGAAGCTGCAACTGCTGCGTCGCGCCACGCTCGAAAAGACCGCCAGCGGCGCGTCCATTCCACGCGCGCAGCGGCCGATTCCGCAGGCAGCCGGGACCAACGCCGCGCGCAAGCCGACAGCGCCCGCAAGCGTCGCCGCCTCCATCGAAAAGGGCAAGCAGCTTGCATCGAAGGACGCTACGCCTCCTCCTCCGCCGGCGTTCGAGGACTGGTGGCTGGCGCGCGACTCGCAGGGACACACCGGCTGGCTCTACTCGCGCATGGTCGACGTCGACGCTCCGGACGCCCTGACGCGTTACGCCGAAGGTCAGAAGTTCGTCGGAGCCTACGTTCTGACTCATGTGCATGATGAAGAAGCGCCCGGCGACATCAAGGATGTGCCCATCTACGTGGCCGTGCTCGCGCCCTACAAGGCGGGGCTGCCCTATGACTTCGACCAGGTGCGGGTCTTCACCTGGAGCACGAAGATGCATCGCTACGAGACGGCCTTCCGCGAGCGCAACATCGAAGGCTTTCTCCCGGTCGAGATCAAGAGGACCAAGGATCCGTGGGGTAAATCCGTCATGGCCCAGCAGGAGCTTCCCGGCTTCAGCTTCCGCGTCCTTGCTGCCGACGCTCCCGATCCGCAACCGGACCCTGAAACCGGCGTGGTCACTCCAGGCAAGACCATCACAAAGACCTATCGCCTGGAGAGCACGACCGTGCACCGCATCGCGCCCCCCGGCACCAGTGCCAGCGAGCAGGAAGCACACCCCGCGGCCGAAGAGAAGAAAGACAAAAAGAAGGGCAGGCGTCGTTGATGTCCGCCCTTCCGGTCGAATTCGAACGGGATGGATTCCGCGTCGTCCATCGTCGAGTGCTGCATTTCGATTTTGCGGCCAGCGAACTCGCTGGCGGGTTGCGGTGGGCGGAGAGCGCCTGAGCCGGTTCGAGCTATTTAGCTCTCAGCCAGGCGTCTGATGGTCGCATTTCGTTTCGCCAGCATCGTCGCGATGCGCCGCCGAATCAGGAGCCGCTCGGCAAGTTTGCCGCCCAGCACCAGTGGCATGCTGAACCGTAGTTCGTCACGCATCTCCGTCTCATGCGCGGAGATCGCGCGGAAGAAGTGATCATGCACAAAGCTGCGAAAGATCCCGCGCAGCATCCTGTCCTGGAAGTAGTCGGGTGCCTGATGAGCGCTGATCAGCGTGGTATGTGTGACCCAAAGACCAAATTGCCGCACGCGCCAGGTCACCGTCTCGCCCGCACCGATGAAGCCGTGTGTCACCCCGTCTACCGCGCGGATACGATAGGCCTGCTCGGCCTCGGCCTCAGCGTCTATCGAGAGCGACAGGCGAAAGCAGACGTCGATGGGCGCGCGAATCAGCGTGTATCCGTGAATGGTTGTCATCAGCCGCTTGGATGCACGAAGGGCATGCTCCGGAGCGTCGCCGCACGCCTCAGGCGTAGAAGCCGCGGATTGCGTCGACGACCGTCTGCTGTTCGTCTGCGCGCAGCTCCGGGTAGATCGGCAGTGCGAGTACCTCGGCTGCGGCGCGCTCGCTTTCTGGGAAATCCCCCGTTTTGTACCCCAGTGAGAGCAGCGCCTCCTGCTGGTGCAGGCAGAGCGGGTAGTAAATCTCGCTTCCGATGCCAAGCTCGGCGAGGTGCGTGCGCAACTCGTCTCGTCGCGGAGCGCGAATCACGTACTGGTGGAACACATGTTGCGCGCGCGGATGCGTCCACGGCAGCACAATTCCGTCGGCAGTGGAATCCCCGGGAAGTCCGGCATCCAGAAAGAGTTGATTGTAGTTTGCGGCAAGGTCACGGCGCTGCTGATTCCAGGACGCAATGTACTTGAGCTTGACCTCCAGAACCGCAGCCTGCAGCGAGTCCAGCCTCGAGTTCCAGCCCACCTCGTCATGGAAGTAGCGCCTGGTCATCCCGTGCGCTCGCAGGGATCGCGCATGCCGATCGAGCTCCGAGGATGACGTGGTGACCAGTCCTGCATCGCCAAAGGCTGAGAGGTTCTTGGTGGGATAAAAGCTGAACGCAGCCGCCAGGCCCAGCGAGCCCGCCTGCCGCCCGTCCCACGTAGCACCGAAAGCCTGTGCCGCGTCCTCAAACAGCAAGAGGCCGGGATGATCCTGCGCCAGGGCCGTAAAGCCGTCCCAGTCCGCGCACTGGCCGTACAGATGGACCGGCATGACCGCCGCCACGGCCGGGCTCCCCGGCTGTGCCAGCACCTCCCGCACGGAATCCGGCGCAAGATTGAAGGTCAGCGGATCGATATCCGCGAACAGGGGCCGGGCTCCGGCGCGCAGAATGGCGCTGGCTGAAGCAAAGAAGCTGAACGGAGAGGTGATGACGCCGGGGCGTTCTCCGGAGGTGATCGCTCCCAATCCGCCGTCGCCGATGCCCGCCGCCGCGAGGGCAAGCCAGATGGCATCGGTGCCGCTGGCGCATCCGATGCCGTACGGCGAGCCGCAGGCGCGGGCGGCGGCCGCTTCGAAAGATTCCACTGCCGGTCCGAGGATGAAGCGCTGGGCGGCGCAGACGGTTTCGATGGCATCCATGATTTCGTCGCGCAGCGCGGCGAACTGGCGGGAAAAATCGAGCATCGGCACGGATTGGCGGGGTGAGAGAAGCGGAGAAGCAGGCACGGTCGTATGGTACATCCCGGAGCAACCAACTTCCGCGGAAGCGCCGTCAGGCAAGAATGCAGGGAGTTACCAGAGGTCGCTTGATATTGCCCCGTGATACCCGTATTGTGGAGTGCTTGGACCGGTATCGCAAGGAAGCCTCCACCAGGACCGGGCGACGTTCGTATTTGAATACTTTTTGCAATCCCCCGGAATGTGTAGTCTGAAGAAGAACCGAAATATCCGGCGTGCCCCGCCGATGCAAACAACGAAGGAGATCGGCACCATGGAATCCAAGCCGGCACAGAATATTCAGGACACCTTCCTGAACACGGTCCGCAAGGACAAAAGCCCCATCACTATTTATCTGGTCAGCGGAGTCAAGTTAACGGGAAAGATCCGGTCTTTTGACAAGTATTCGGTTCTGCTGGAAAACAACAGCCAGGAGCAACTCATCTTCAAGCATGCCATCTCCACCGTGGTCAGCGGACGCCCCAGCTCGCATTCCGAGAGCCGCTCCCATGCTTCGGGATCCCATGCTGTGGCCGCGGTAGAACACCACAGCCCTTCCGGCGAGTAGATGTGGAACGTGACTCCCTGGGTATCTGAGTGAGCAGGACGGTCCAGGTGGCTGACGCTTCGCCCGAGCCGACCCGCCGCACTCGCCTGCCGCTTCCACGCGCAGAGCGAGCCGTGCTGGTGGCCGTCGAATTTACCGGCCAGCGGCGCAAGCTGACCACGGCAGCGCGCCTGGCCCGGCAATCCGCGGCTCTGCTGGCGCGCGACGATGAAGCCGTGCCGGAGGCCGACGCGGATCCGGTTGCGACGGAGCCTGTGGCCGATCTCGATTTCGAGGCTTCGCTGGCGGAGTTCGAAGAGCTGGCGCGTTCCGCCGGAGCCGAAATCGCCGCCACCCTGGTCCAGCGCCGCGCCCGCCCGGACGCCGCCACACTCGTGGGTACAGGCAAAATCGACGAGATCGACGGCGTGGTCGCCTCGAGCAGCGCCGACCTGGTGCTCTTCGATCACGACCTGACGCCCTCGCAAATGCGCAACCTCGAAGCGCGGCTGGAATGCCGCGTGATCGATCGCACCCAGCTCATTCTGGACATCTTCGCCCGCCACGCCCGCACGCGCGAAGGCCAGCTGCAGGTTGAGCTTGCGCAGCTCGAGTACCAGCTGCCGCGCCTGGCCGGCAAGGGCAAGGCCATGAGCCAGCTTGGCGGCGGTATCGGCACCCGCGGGCCGGGTGAAACCAAGCTCGAAACCGATCGCCGCAAGATCAATCTGCGCATCGACCACGTGAAGGAGCAGCTCGAAGCGGTGCGGCGCATCCGCCGCCAGCAGCGGCAGCGGCGCGAGGCTGTGCCCGTGCCCGTGGTTGCGCTCGTCGGCTACACCAACGCCGGCAAGAGCACCCTGTTCAACGCGCTCACCGATTGCTGCACCGGCCGGCTAGCGTGCTCGAAAGTGCGCGCATGTTCGCCACGCTCGACCCCAAGCTGGCGAGGATTCAGCTTCCTTCCAGGCGCAAAGTTCTGCTTTCCGACACCGTCGGCTTCATCCGCAACCTGCCGCACACCCTGGTCACCAGCTTCCGCGCCACGCTTGAAGAAGTGGAACGCGCTGAAATCCTGCTCCATGTACGCGATGCCTCCAGCCCGATGCTTGAAGAGCAGAAGGCCCAGGTGGAAAAGGTTCTCGGCGAACTCGAGGTTTCAGCCAAGCCCACCCTCGAGGTGCTGAACAAGGCAGATCTCCTGCCGGATTCCGAACGTGCGCTGCTTGCGGCCTCCGGCAAGGGTGTCGTGGTATCCGGCCTCACCGGCGCCGGGGTGGAAGCACTCCTCGCAGCTATCGATGCGGCCCTTGTGGTCGATCCGCTGGTGGAGATGGTCTTCCGCATTCCGCAGAGCGAGGGTGCAACCCTGGCCGCACTCGAAGCCGGAGCGGTGATCACAGACACGCGTTTCGAGGGCAACCTGGTTCATTTTCATGCAGTTGGCCCTGCCAGCCTGATGGGCCGCTATCGCCGCTTCCAGTTCCGTGGAGCGTAAGTCTCAGCGGGTCGGAAGGATTCGCGTGACGCCGTTCGATGATCGCACTCTCTGTCCGGTATTCGGGCAAGCGGTTTGACACCCTCTTTCCCGCTTTGCTAAAACTTAGAGGTATACCAACGACTTAGTGCTTCTATTCCAGAGCGCCGGAGCTACTCCGGTCGATGAGTGATGAGGTTTCCAGGCAGCGTTCGCAAGCTGTCCTCCAGGCATGAATCAGATTGTCAATCAACTAGGGGAACTGATCCTCGGCAGCCTTCCGACTGTCATCTTCTTCCTGCTGCTGCTGGCCGCCTATGGCGTGCTGGTGCGCCGGCCGCTTGAGCGCGTGCTGGCCGAGCGTCGCGCCCGCACCACAGGCGCGGTCGAGCAGGCACGTGGCGCCATGAGCGCAGCCGAAGCGGAGACCGCGGTTTTTGAGGACAAGCTGCGCGCAGCGAAGGCAGAACTCTTCGAGGCTCGCGAGCGGCGCCAGAAGCAATGGGCTGAAGAGCGCGAACGCGCGCTGGCCGAAGTTCGCAACGCCACACAATCGAAGGTGCAGGCTGCCCGCATCGCGCTCGAGCAGAACGCTTCCGCAGCACGCCAGCAGATTGAAGCCATGGGCGACCAGTTGAGCGCGCAGGTGCTCTCGAAGGTGCTTCCCGCCGGCGTCTCCGGAACGGGGGCGGCACAGTGAGGATGACAGTTTTGCTGAAGAAGTTTCTGCCCGTTCTGCTGCTGGCCGGCCTCGTCTCCGCACCTGCGCATCGCGCTTTCGCCCAGGCTGAGGGCTCCGGTGCACGCGCCGGCTCGCCCGAGCAGGTCTCGCCCGAAGCCAGCAAGGAAGAAAAAGACGAGAACGACATGTATCGCCACTCGGCCATGGTGCAGAAGCTGGGCAAGATGGTCGGCATGAGCACCGACACGGCGGCCACCACGTTTGAGGTTGCGAACTTTGCCGTGCTGGCCGCGCTCATCGGCTTTGTCATGCTGAAGACGCTGCCCAAGACCTTCCGCGAACGCACCTCCGCCATCCAGAAGCACCTGGTGGACGCGCGCACCGCGACTGAAGAAGCTGCCGCGCGCCTCAACAGCGTCGAAGAGCGGCTGTCGCATTTGGACGCGCAGATCGCCGAGATGAAGACGCAGGCCGAGAAGGACGCGGCCGCCGAAGAAGTCCGCATGCGGGCTGCAGTCGAAGACGAAAAGGCACGCATCCTCGCCGCGGCCGAGCAGGAGATTGCGTCGGCCTCGATGGTCGCGCAGCGCAGCCTGCAGAAGTATGCGGCTGAACTTGCCATCGAACAGGCCGCGCGCAAGCTCGTGGTCACCGCCGAGACCGACCGCCTGCTGGTGCAGAACTTTGCGCGCCGTCTGGCTGGAGATGAATCGAAGGGCGGACAGAACTGATGGCGAACGAAGGAGTTTACGCCCTCCGGTACGCGCACGCGTTTGCCGCGGTGGCCGCCTCTGCGCAACTCGACGTGGCGGCCGCGCAGAAGCAGATGCAGGATTTTGTGGACCTCTTCCGAGGTAACCGCGAACTGCGCGAGGTACTCGAGAATCCGTCGATCCCCACCGACCAGAAGCTGGCCGTGCTCGACGCGCTCGCCGCACAGATGGGCTTGATGCGCGAGGTGCGCAACTTCATTGCCGTCATCATGGATCATCAGCGGCTGCACGAGCTTCATGACATCGTCGCCGCGTATGATCGGGTGGCGGACGCCGGCGGCGGCATCGCGGACGCGGAAGTGACCAGCGCCTTCGAGCTGAATCCTGACGACCGGCAGGAACTCGAAACGCAAATTGCCCGCGCTGGCCGGAAGTCGCGTACGCGTCGCCTATAACGTGGATAAGGCGCTGCTCGGCGGTGTGATGGTAAAGATCGGTTCGACCGTTTATGACGGCAGCGTACGCGGACAGCTCGAACAGCTGCGCGAGACTCTCGTCGCCGTGTAGCGAAAGCTTTTCAGCAGAATTCAGCTTCAGCAGAGATTGAGAGACAGGACAGGATATGGCACAGATCAGGGCAGGATGAAATCACCGCACTGCTTTCGCCAGAAGATCGAGAACTACGAGCAGCGCGTGCAGGTGGATGAAGTCGGAACGATCATGTCGCTGGGCGACGGTATCGCCCGCGTGCATGGGCTGGACAAGGTCATGGCCGGCGAACTGATCGAGTTCCCGCACGGCGTCTCCGGACTCGCCATGAACCTCGATGAAGACCAGGTCGGCGCCGTGCTGCTCGGCGACTTCGCCGAGCTCCGCGAAGGCGACCAGGTCAAGCGCACCGGCAAGATCATGTCCGTGCCCGTCGGCAAGGCGATGATCGGCCGCGTCGTCAACGCGCTCGGCCAGCCCATCGACGACAAGGGCCCAATCGTCACCGAGTTCTCGCTTCCCGTCGAGCGCCTCGCCCCCGGCGTCATCGACGCGTCAGGGCGTCACGGAGCCCATGGCCACCGGCATCAAGGCCATCGACACCATGATCCCGATCGGCCGCGGCCAGCGCGAGCTGCTCATCGGCGACCGCCAGACCGGCAAGACCGCCATCGCGCTCGACACCATCATCAACTCGGCCAAGAACGACCTGATCTGCATCTACTGCGCCATCGGCCAGAAGCGCTCGTCGGTCGCACAGGTCGTCCAGACGCTCGAAGAGCTACGGCGCCATGGCCTACACCATCGTCGTCGCCGCAACCGCCTCCGAGCCCGCGCCCATGCAGTACCTCGCGCCCTTCGCCGCCACCGCCATGGGCGAGTACTTCCGCGACAACGGCATGCACGCGCTCATCATCTACGACGATCTGTCGAAGCACGCCGCCAGCTACCGCGAGATCTCGCTGCTGCTGCGCCGTCCGCCAGGCCGCGAAGCCTATCCCGGCGACGTCTTCTACCTGCACTCGCGTCTGCTCGAGCGCTCGGCCAAGATGTCGGACAAGCTCGGCGGCGGCTCGCTCACCGCGCTGCCCATCATCGAGACCCAGGCCGGCGACGTCTCGGCCTACATCCCGACCAACGTCATCTCGATCACCGACGGCCAGATCTTCGTCGAAACCGACCTCTTCAACTCGGGCGTCCGCCCGGCCGTCAACGTCGGCCTCTCGGTCTCGCGCGTCGGCTTCTCGGCCGCGCATCAAGGCGACCAAGCAGGTCGGCGCAACGCTGAAGCTCGACCTCGCGCAGTACCGCGAGCTCGCCGCCTTCTCGCAGTTCGGCTCCGACCTCGACAAGGTCACGCAGAACCAGCTCAACCGCGGCTCGCGCCTGGTCGAGCTGCTGAAGCAGCCGCAGTTCCAGCCGCTCTCGGCCGAGAAGCAGGTCGCCATCCTCTTCGCCGGCGTCAACGGCCTGCTCGACGATGTCGAGGTGAAGGATCTGCGCGCGTTCGAGGACGGCTTCTATCCCTACCTCGAAGGCTCGCAGCCCGACCATCCTCACCGACATCGCGACCAAGAAGGCGCTCGACGACGACCTGAAGGCGCGCCTGACCGACGCCATCAAGGACTACAAGGCCAGCTTCCTCGCCGGCCTGAAGGACAAGAAGGCCGCCAGCGACGCAACCGCTCAGGCCGCACAGACCACGCAGGCAACCGCAATGGTGGGCAACAAGTAAACCATGGCAAACGTCCTCGATCTACGGCGCCGCATCCGCAGTGTGAAGAACACGCGGCAGATCACCAAGGCCATGAAGATGGTCTCGGCCGCCAAGCTGCGCCGCGCGCAGGAGCGCGCCATGCAGGCTCGTCCCTACGCGCAGATGCTGCTCGAACGTGCTGGAGTCGCTGGTGCGCCGCACCGACCTCTACAACGCCGAGACCGGCGAGATCATGCATCCGCTGCTGGTCGAGCGCGAAGAGAAGAACGTTCTGCTCGTCGTCATCGCGGGCGACAAGGGCTTCGCCGGCGGCTTCAACTCGAACATCGGCAAGGCGGCGCAGAAGTTCATCGACGAGCGCATCGCGCGCAGGGCCAGAACGTCGACCTCGAGCCGATCGGCAAGAAGGCCATCGGCTTCTACAAGAAGCGCTTCGCTGCGGCCAACTACGAGAAGACCGAAGAGCACTACGACAACGATCTCTCGACGCACTACGAGACGATCCGCCATCGCGCGCGAGCAGATCGAAGTCGCCGCCGAGCACCCCGACCTGCTGCTGCAAGCTCGAACTTCGACGACGTCACCGACGATGGCGCGCTCCATCATTGCAGCGCTACGAGCGCGCCGAGATCGACTCGGTCTACCTCGTCTACAACGAGTTCAAGTCGGTCATCTCAGCAGCGCATCGTCGTCGAAAAGCTGCTGCCCATCCGCAAGCTCGGCGACGCACGAGATCGACTGCCGCCGAAGAGATGACGGAAGAGCAGCGCGAAGCTGCCGCGCAGCGCCGCCGAGTCCGAAGGCATCAGCGTCCACGAGCCGGACAGAGCCGAGATGCGAGCAGGAAGCGAAGAAGTTCGGCACCGCCGACGTCGACTACATCTTCGACCAGTCGCCCGAGGAGCTCTTCGCGCACCTGCTGCCGCGCTATGTGACCACGCAGATCTTCCACGCGCTGCTGGAATCGATCGCCGCCGAGCACGCCGCGCGCATGACCGCAACCGACGCCGCCACCAAGAACGCCGGCGACCTGATCGACTCGCTGTCGCTGACCATGAACCGCGTCCGCCAGGCAGCCATCACCAAGGAAATTATCGAGATTGTGAGCGGAGCGGCCGCGCTGTAACGGCAGTCGAACGAAAGAGACTATGGCAGAGAACATCGGAAAAGTAATTTCGATCAGCGGCCCGGCCGTTGACGTTCAGTTCGAAGAGTCGCACATGCCGCCCATCTACCAGGCGCTGCGCATCATCAGCGAAGGCTTCGACGTCCCCACCCCGCTCGACGTCGTCGTCGAAGTGCAGCAGCACCTCGGCGAAGGCCGCGTGCGCTGCATCGCCATGGTCGCGACCGAAGGCATGGTGCGCGGCATGAAGGCGCATCGACACCGGCGCCGGCATCATGGTGCCGGTCGGCCGCGAGACCCTCGGCCGCGTGCTCAACGTCCTCGGCGAGCCGGTCGACGAGCTCGGCCCGGTCAACGCCAAGGTGCACATGCCCATCCACCGGCAGGCGCCCGCGTTCGACGAGCAGTCGACCTCGGAAGAGATGTTCGAGACCGGCATCAAGGTCATCGACCTCATCCAGCCGTTCCTCAAGGGCGGCAAGATCGGCCTGTTCGGCGGCGCCGGCGTCGGCAAGACCGTCGTCATCCAGGAGCTCATCAACAACGTCGCCACGCAGCACGGCGGCTTCTCGGTCTTCGCCGGCGTCGGCGAGCGCACCCGCGAAGGCAACGACCTCTGGCACGAGTTCCAGGAGTCCGGCGTCATCGACCTCCACGACTTCAACAAGAGCAAAGCCGCGCTGATCTACGGCCAGATGACCGAGCCGCCAGGGGCGCGTCTGCGCGTGGCGCTCACCGGCCTCACCGTCGCCGAGTACTTCCGCGACGAAGAAGGCGCCGACACGCTGCTCTTCATCGACAACATCTTCCGCTTCACGCAGGCCGGTTCCGAGGTCTCCACGCTGCTTGGCCGTATGCCTTCGGCCGTCGGCTACCAGCCGAACCTCGCCACCGAAATGGGCGAGCTGCAGGAGCGCATCACCTCGACCAAGAAGGGTTCCATCACCTCCGTGCAGGCCGTCTACGTGCCCGCCGACGACTTGACCGACCCCGCGCCGGCGACGACCTTCGCCCACCTCGACGCGACCACCGTGCTCTCGCGTCCGCTGTCCGAGCTCGGCATCTATCCGGCCGTCGATCCGCTCGCCTCCACCTCGCGCATTCTGTCGCCGCGCATCGTCGGCCAGGAGCACTACGACGTGGCCCAGGGCGTGAAGCGCATCCTGCAGCGCTACAAGGACCTGCAGGACATCATCGCCATCCTCGGTATCGACGAGCTCTCGGAAGAAGACAAGATCACCGTCGCCCGCGCGCGTAAGGTGCAGCGCTTCCTGTCGCAGCCCTTCCACGTCGCCGAAATCTTCACCGGCATCCCCGGCGCGTACGTCAAGGTCGAGGACACGGTGCGCTCGCTTCAAGGAGATCATCGAAGGCAAGCACGACGACATCCCCGAGCAGGCCTTCTACCTGAAGGGCGGCATCGAAGACGTGCTCGCCGCCGCCGAGAAGATGAAGCAGACCGCATAACAACAGGAATGGAGCAGGCGGCGACGCCGCAGCTCCAGTACTGAGCGAATACGATGGCTGAAGGTCACAGGACGGGTTGTTGGCGGTGCGGCTGGTCACGCCGGATCGCGTGCTGCTGGATGCGACGGCGGAGGCGGTCGAGCTGCCGTCGGCTGCCGGCTATCTCGAAGCGCTCTACGGCGCCGCTCCGCTGCTGGCCGAACTCGGCGCGGGCGAGGTCCGGCTGCACGGCGGCACCTCCGGCGAGCAGAAGTTCTTCGTCGCCTGGGGCTTCGTCGAAGTGCTCCCCGAGCGCGTCACCATCCTCGCCGAGACCGCCATGCATCCGGACGAGATCGACCGCGCCAAGGCCGAAGAAGACCTGCGCCACGGCCAGAAATGTGGTCCGAAGGCCGGTGACGACCCCGCCTGCTACGAGGACGCGAACGAGATCATCCACAAGGCCGAGCAGGAAATCGAGTCCGCGAGCGGCAAGACCGCTTAAGCTGAACGGCAAGGACACCGCGCCGCCGCTCCCCTGTGGGAGGGCGGCGTTTTCTTTGTCCATGCATGATTCCTCCGCATCGCGCTAAGCTTGATCTATGGCTTCCGCCAACGTCATCGGCTCCGGACCGAACGGCCTCGCCGCCGCCATCACCTTAGCCCGGGCGGGCCTGAAGACGACTGTCTTCGAGCGCAATGACCACATTGGCGGGGCATGCTCTTCGGCAGGAGTCACTCTTCCGGGCTTCCGCCATGACCTCGGCTCCTCGGTCTACCCCATGGGCGTCGCCAGCCCTTTTTTCCGTTCGCTGCCGGTCGAGATCCCCTGGGTTCACCCCGACGCTCCCTGCGCCCACCCGCTCGGCGACGGCTCGGCCGTCATGCTCGAGCGTTCGCTCGAAGCCACAGCCGAAGACCTCGACCCCTACGACCGCGCCAGCTACCGCTCCATGATGTCCGCCATCACGGATCAATTCGGCTCCCTCGTCGGAAGAGATCCTGCAGCCCGTGCTCCATCTCCCGCGCCAGCCCGTTCTCATGGCGCGCTTCGGGGTGGAGGCCCTCCTGCCCGCCGCCCGCCTCGCCCGCTATCGCTTCCGCGGCCCGCGCGCCCGAGCCCTCTTCGCCGGCATGGCCGCGCACTCGGTCCTCTCGCTGGACGCTCCCTCCTCCGCCGCCGTCGCGCTCGTGCTCATGGCCGCGGGCCACGCCGTGGGTTGGCCCATCGTCTGCGGCGGTGCCCAGATCCTGACCGACACCTTGGCGACCCACCTGCGCTCCATTGGCGGCACGATCCAAACCCAGAGCGAAGTCACCCAACTCGATCCCCAGCCAGACCTCACCCTCGCCGACATCACCCCGCGCCAACTGCTTCGCATCGCCGGCGACGCCCTCCCCGCCGACTACCGCCGCCAGCTCGCCGCCTTCCGCTATGGTGCCGGCGCCTTCAAGATCGACTATGCCCTCAGCCAGCCCATCCCCTGGCGCGCTACCGAATGCCTCCGAGCCGCCACCGTACACGTCTGTGGCAGCTTCGAGGAGATCGTCGCCTCCGAGGGGAGCTTCACCTCCGACAAGCCCTTCGTTCTCCTCGTGCAGCCGTCGCTCTTCGACTCCACCCGCGCTCCAGAGGGAAAACACACGGCCTGGGCCTACTGCCACGTTCCCAACGGGAGCGCCGATGATCGACTCGCCGCCATTGAGCGCCAGATCGAGCGTTTCGCCCCCGGGTTCGTGGATTGCGTGCTGGCACGTTCGGTCATGCCACCGGCGCGCCTCGAATCTTGGAACCCCAACCTCGTCGGCGGTGATTTCTCCGGTGGCGGCATGTCTCTTTCACAACTCATTTTTCGCCCAACTCCATCTCTCTATCGCACGCCGCTTCCCGGCCTCTACCTCTGCAGTTCCTCCACGCCTCCCGGCGGCGGAGTTCATGGAATGGCCGGGTTCCACGCCGCCCAAACCGCGCTTGCTTATCTTGGTCAAGGCTCTTAGCGCACGTCATATCAGCCATCGCACCTCAGGATCGCAAACTTCGCCGATCTACGCTGAGAGCACCTACCGCACGCTTCTTCGTCCCTCCTCGGAACTTCCCTCGAAACGGTAACGGTTCCGCAGTTACTTCAGGACGAGAGTTTTGCGCCGATGTGGGATTGATCCAGGCCTCGTGTCAGCCTACGCTCGATGTAGCATGCAGCAGAAAAGGCGATCACAGGCGGCGGACAGAGAACGGATAAAGCCAGCCTCGACCTTTCGAGGACACACGTGCGCCACGTCAATACTGAAACGCTTGCAGTATTTGGTCTCCCAGTCACCGACATCTCGCTGGCAGAGACCGTTTCAAGGATCGAGCAGCAGATGTCCGATGGACGGTTCCACCAGCTTGCCCTGGTCGATCTGGACTGTGCCAGCTTTGCCTTAAGAGACCCGTCTGTGCAGCGGCTGCTCTGCGAGTGCAGCCTCTTGCTGGCGGAGGGATCGGCGATGGGCTGGGCCTCCGGTTTCCTCGGCGTCGGGCTCCGCCACAACACACGCGCCATCGCCCTGATCGAAGCATTGGCAGAGCTTTCTGCTGACCGCCCCTACACGCTTTGTCTTCTGGGCAACCACGCGGGCGTGCTGCATGGAGCGGCCGCTCACCTCACCCAAAGATTCCCGAATCTTCGAACGGCAGTCTGCGTAGCTGGCGGCGTCGCGTCCGCTCCTCCTCCCGACGATGAAGCGCTCTTGCAGCGCATCCATGCATTCAGGCCATCGATCCTCCTCGCAGGGTTCGGCAGCCCGGAGCAGGACCAATGGATTCACCGCAATCGCGCGCGGCTGCGGGTTCCGGTCTCGATAGGGGTGGGACGCGCGCTTGAACGTCTCGCCGGCCGCTCACCGGAGACGTCCTCGTGGTCCCGTACCAGCCGTGCCAACAAATGGCTCCAATGCTTGCGACAAGGTCTTGCTGTGCCGGAGCGTTTGCGCGCAGGCACCGCGCTGGTGCGGCATCTGCTCCTTGGGTTTGCCGCAAACCGCCTGCAGCCAGAAGGACTCCTCCCGCATGCCGGAGCGGTTCAGGTGCAAGGCGCCATGCGGGTGATCAGCACGCCGGCTCATCTCACCGGCAACCCTGGTGCCGGATGGCTGCTTCGCGAAGCGAACGCAGCCGCATCCGCCGGTGAGGCGCTGATCGTCGACCTTTCCGGAACCAGGCGAGTCGAAGCGGACGGCTTGGGCAGCCTCCTTGAAGCGCGGCGCGTTCTGCTCGAAGACGGCCAGAGGATCTGGCTTGCAGGCATGTCGAAGCCGGTGCGGCGGATACTGCAGTTTTCTGCCCTGTCTGATCTGTTCCGCATCGCGTCCAGCACTGCCGAAGCCAGACGATTCATCCTCGGCACTCCCGCAACGGCGACTCGTTCGCCCGAGCGGATTGCTGCGTCCTTCCCGTTCGAAAGGCCGTCCGCCATCGCGGCAGCCGCGCCGGCAGGCTGATGCGACGTTGCGGCTTGCACATCTCGACCAGAACTGCAGCTTCGCGCAGCTGGTGTGGCTCGCCCCAGGCACGCTTTCCGCTAAAGGATTGGCCCGTCGAAACAGTTTGACTTACGCCCAAGGATCCCATGAGCTCCAGCACCCACATGTCGCCAGGATTCCTCCGCCGCGGGAGTGACGTGCGGGAGGTCCTTGGTTTTCCGCCGCTGGCGGAGCTCCCTGCCAGGGCGCAGGTTTCGGACGCGGTCTTTGACGAGTACCTTTTGCGTCTGGCGTCGGAGCTTGCCAACGCTGCGCGCTTCGACGCGGCGCGTACTTTTCTGCTCACCACCGTTAGCGAGGGGACCCACGTCGCGCCGCTTGCCGAGCTGCTGGAAACGAAGCTGCGCGAAATGGGGATCAAGGCGCGGAGTATCTCTGCAGCCGCGATCACGCCCCCGCCGCCGGACTATGCCTTGCACAACTCGGCACAAGCTGAGCTCTGGCAGCAGGGTTATGTAGCGGCCAGGATCGAGCAACTTCGCTCCGAACACGATCTGGTGCTGCTATCTGCCGAGCCGCTGTGGGTCTCCACGCAGGCGGGAACTGTGGCAAGTTGTGCGGATGTCACCGTGCTGGTCGTCGAATGCGGCGTGGGAACGCGGGAAGAACTGGAGCAGGCCGCATCTTTGTTGACGCGCATCCACGCCCGCGGAGTCGCGGCCGTGGCCGCTGAAATTTCGCTGCAGGATGCCGACCCGGAACTTCGCGAGGCCGTCGCCGCCTTGGAAACCGCAGCGGAGCACCAGAGCTGGATCAGCGGACAGGTGCTCCGTCACTCGCAGACACCGGCTGAGTCCGCCGCCCGTGAACCTGCGCGAGCGAGGCCGGAGAGCCCGCTGGGCACGTCGGAGAGCTCTGTGGGCGCACGTTCCAGCACCCCGGCGCCGGCGCCATCGGGAACTCCGCAGCCGAGGGTCGCTCAGGCTTACAGCGCAGGCAGCACGCCTGTGGAAACCTCCAGTGCGCGCCCATCGCGAGAAGAAAAGTCCACGGTCGACGCCTCGTTCTCACATCAGCCTGCGCACTCATGGGCGGACCAGGATCAGGAGGCACTCGAGCCCGCCCCAGATCAGGCCTCATCTCATCTCCTCACGGGCCGGTGGGATCCTATCCCAACACTGCGCCAGCAGGTGCCGAGTTGGCGCGAGCGCGCGACAGCCGTTGCACCAGGGGCGCCGCCGGCGACCCGTCAGGCTATTCCGGACGAACGCCTGCCAGGGCAGCACGCTGAGGCTTTCGAAGAGGAGGCTTCGCGAGAACAGCGCACGGCCTTCGAAGCCTCCGCGGAATATCAGGCTGAGCCCTTACGGGAATCCCTGCTGACGCGGCAATGGGGCTTACTGAGCCAGTTTCAGCAGGATCGGTTGAGCACGGAGCAAAAGCGTGGGGCTTCGCCAGTGCGCGGTGCGAAGGATTCTTCTTCAAAGGACGAAAGCGAAGATCCTTCGGCGCAGCGCTAGAGAATAGCGCCGAACGTGATAAATTTTCTTCAGACAACCGATGGCGATGGGGTTCGCCACAACCGCAGCGCGTCGCTGCCGATGACTCCTACATCCTGTAGGAGGCTGCTTGTCCAAAATCCGTCCCGCGCCCTTTCTTCCTGTCCCTCCCTTTTCAGAGATCAAACACACCGTCCGTTACCTGCTGCGCTGGATTCCCCTCGGCGCGATGGCCGGGATGCTTGGTGGAACCGCCTCCGCAATTCTTCTGGTCTCGCTGGAGTGGGCGACCCGAACGCGCGAAGCGCATCCATGGATCATCGCGCTTCTCCCACTCGCCGGACTCATGGTGGGTTGCCTCTACCTTTATATGGGCAGTTCTGTCGTGGCCGGGAACAACCTGATTCTCGAAGAGATTCACGCCGAGACGAAGGATCCGCGGGCGACTATCCCATTCCGCATGACCCCGCTGATCCTGTTCGGCACGTTTGTAAGCCATCTCTTCGGCGGCTCGGTTGGACGCGAGGGAACCGCCATCCAGACGGGGGCCTCGCTGGCCGACCAGTTGACCCGGCCGCTCGGTCTTGACGGACGTGCGCGGCGGCTATTGCTGATGGCGGGCATCAGTGCCGGCTTTGGCTCGGTCTTTGGCACGCCGCTGGCCGGCGCCGTCTTCGGGGTGGAGGTGCTCGCGCTCGGCTCTCTGAGCTATGAGGCGATCGCCCCCTGCTTCGTGGCCGCTTTCATCGGCGACCTGACGACGCGCGCCTGGGGAGTTCACCACACCCTCTATCGCGTCTCCGGGACGCCGCCGATGAACCTCCGCGGCCTTTGCTACTCTGCGTTAGCCGGGGCTACCTTCGGGCTGGTAGCGATGATGTTCGCCCGCACCACTCATGCCATCTCGAATTTCTTCAAGCGCTTTGTGCAATGGCCGCCTCTACGGCCGTTCCTGGGTGGAATCCTGGTTGCGGGCGCGGTCTTTGCCCTGCACACGACCAGGTATATCGGCCTCGGCATTCCTGTGACGCTGGCGGCGTTCAGCACACGCGTCGAGCCCTACGACTGGGCGCTGAAGCTGCTCTTCACTGCAGTCACGCTGGGCGCCGGCTTCAAAGGCGGCGAGGTCACCCCGCTCTTCTTCATCGGAGCGACCCTGGGGAATGCCCTCGCGTGGATTCTCCCGCTACCACCGTCACTGTTGGCGGGGATGGGCTTCGTGGCAGTGTTCGGCGGTGCCTCCAACACGCCTCTGGCCTCGTCCCTGATGGCCGTGGAATTGTTCGGCGCAGACGCAGGGATGTTCGCGGCCATCGCCTGCGTATTCAGCTACCTTTTTTCCGGCCACTCAGGAATCTACGCTTCCCAGAGAGTGACGAGACACAAGCATGCCGTCGGACCAGCGAAGGTCGCCGCGGAGGCTCTTACCTCGCTGGATTGACGGCCTTATTATTGGTTCGCTCCCAAATCCGCTACTTCCTTGCCGGCGGAGCGGCCGGTGGCGGAATCGAAATATCGAGGTTGGTGACCGGTCCCAGCTTCGACAGCGGCTGCCCGAACTGGCTCGAATTCCCCACGATCACCACCGCGAGCTTCGAAGGATCGATGTACTTCTTCGCCACGCGGGTCACGTCCGCGGCAGTGACCTTCTCCACGCCCTCCTTGTAGTGATCGAGGAAGTCCGGAGGATATCCGTAGAACGCAAGCGTGACCTGCTCGCTCAGGGTCTTCTCGCGCGAGTCGTAGTTGAAGATGAAGGAATTCAGCACCTGATCCTTGGCGCTGCGAAGCTCTTCCGCGGTCGGCGGCTTGCTCTTCAGCAGGTCAATCTGCGTCGAGCATGGCCTGCGTTGCCGCCACCGTGCTCGCGCTCTTGGTCGCACGCGCCGACGGTGAACGTGCCGGGGTGATCGTAAGCCGCGCCGTAGCTTCCGCCCACGCTGTACGCCAGCCCCAGCTTCGTGCGCACATCCTGGAAGAGGCGCGAGCCGAAGCCGCCTGAGAAGACCTCGTTCATCACCGTCAGCGCGTAGTAGTCCGGATTGTTGCGCTCCGTGCCCAGCCCGACGATGTAAACGTTCGACTGGTTTACATCCTCCTTGTTGACGAAGTAGACAGCCTTCTTCGGATCGGTGAAGTCCACCTTGGCCGCCGGCATCTCCGGGCCGCGCGCGCAGCGGTTCAAACGCCTTGCGCAGCTTCGCTTCCATGGTCGCCGCGTCGAAGTCGCCCGAGACCGCGACGATCATGTCGTTGGGCACGACGGTCGTGTCATGCCATGCCACCAGGTCCGCAAGCTGCACCGCCGCGATGGTTGCGTACTCCGCCTGCCGCGCGTACGGGTTGTCCTTGCCGTAGACCACTTCGACGGCTTCGCGGCCCGCGATGCCGCTGGCATCGTCGTTGCGCCGGGCAATGCCCGCGGCCATCTGCTGCTTGCCCAGCGCGAGCTTGTCGGCTTTGAAGTCGGGGTGCAGGAGCACGTCCATCGCCACAGCGAACACCTGGTCGAAATCCTGTTTGAAGCTGGACCAGCGAAGCGACGTGGATCGCCACGCCGCCGCCGGTCTCGACCGATGCTGCCTTCATGGCGAGCATCTCGTCCAGCGCATCGCCGCTCATGGTCTTGGTGCCGCTTGTCCGCCAGGCTTGCCCATACAGACTCACCAGGCCGACCTTGTCGGCCGGCTCCTCGCGGCTTCCGCCGCGAATCAGGATCGAGCCGTTGACGAACGGAAGCTCGTGATCCTCCTGCAGGAAGATGGTCAGGCCGTTCGCCAGCACGATCTTCTTCGGCTGCTCGGGTTTGAAATCATGCAGCGGTGGGATGGGGATCTTCTTCCAGGGCTCGCTGGCGACGGCAGGGCGCGCGGCAGCCTGCGGCAGCCGGGCTTTGCTGGGCGGAGACGGAGACGGCGCAGACAAGCAGCGCGGCGAACGGCGTAAGCTTCATGCTGAGGTGCGCTTTCCTGGAATAGTCGATTCATTGCGCACCGCCTGTCTTGCTCGCGGCAGGTGCTACGGGGGCGTCGAACTCGAATTTCGCGCAGCGGTGCGGTTGCTGGCAACGAAGGTCTTCTGCGCCACGCGCTTGATATCCGCCTTCGTGACGGCGTCAATCCTGGCGATCTCGCGGAACATCTCGCGCCAGTCGCCAAAGCGGGTCTGGTAGTAGGCAAGTTGCTCGGCCAGGCCCGCGTTGTCGGCCAGCCCGCGCAGCTTGTCGGCCTTCGCACGAGTCTTGAACTTCTCCAGCTCCGCGTCGGTGACGTCTTCGTTCTTCAGCCGGTCGATCTCTTTGTGGATGGCCTCGCGCATCTCGTCATCCGTGTGGCCGGGCAAAGGCACCGCATACAACGCGAACAGCCCGGGATACTTGTCGCCCGGAAAGCCGCTGAAACCCTGCGCCGCGGCCGCGATCTTCTGATCACGCACCAGCGACGCGGTACAGCCGCGCCGTGCGTCCGTTGGAGAAGATGTCCGTGATCGCGTCATACACCGCGTCGTCCGGATCGCGGTAGTCCGGCCGGTGGTAGCCCTCGAGGATAGAACGGCTGCGTCTGCTCCTTGATGACGACCGTCTTCTCCGCGAACTGCGGCGGCTCGACCGTGGTCATCGGCTCCGGCTTCGGTCCGGCCGGGATCCGCGCAAAATACTTCTCCAGCACCGGCATCGCCGTCGCGGCCTTCACGTCGCCGACCACCGCGATCACGATGTTCGCAGGCACGTAATACTTCTTGTGGAAGGCCTCCGCCTCGGTCGCCGTGACCTGGGAGATCTCGCTCTCCCAGCCGACGCCGGAGCGCCCGTAGGGGTGCGCGACGTACGCCGTCGCGAGCATCTGCTCCACCATCCGGCCGATTGGAGCGGAGTCGATGCGCATGCGGCGCTCTTCCTGCACCACGTCGCGTTCCTTGTAGAACTCGCGCTGCACCGGCTGGCCGATGCGGCCGCTCTCCATGTAAGCCCACAGCTCGAGCCGATTCGACGGCATGCTCCAGAAGTATTCCGTCGGTCCTCGCGCGGTCGAGGCGTTCAGGCCCTCGGCGCCATTCTGCTCCGCGATCTGCGGAAAGGCATTCGGGACGACGTACTTCTGCGCCGCAGCCTGCGCGTCGTCGAACTGCTTCTTCAGCTGCGGCGAGCTTCGCCTTATCCTGGCCCACGGGCTTGCGGAACTCGGCGTCATACGCCGCGTAGGCGGTCTCGACCTTGGCCAGCGCGACCTTTTCGGCGGCATAGTTGGTCGTGCCGATCTCGTGCGTGCCCTTGAAGGCCATGTGCTCGAACATGTGCGCGAGCCCGCTCTCCCCGCCGGGATCGTCGGCCGAGCCTGCATTGACCAGCGTGAAGTAGCTGAACACCGGCGCCTCCGGCCGCTCGCAGACGATCAGCGTCAGCCCGTTCGGAAGCACCTTCACCGTGGTCCGCTTCTCAAAGCTCGCCATATCCTGCGCCACAGCCGCGGCGGCGAGCATTCCCGTCACCACCCCAAACCCAACTACCTTCTTCCAGCAGCCAATGCGCAAACCGATCCTCCGGGAAACAGACTTCATCATAGCTGTGCCGAGGCTTTGGACTCCAGCCACTGCCGTTTTGTAGTGAAAAGCTTGCGTCTTCAGGGTTTGCGCCTGATTTTTTCTGCCAGCGTCGCTGCTGCGCCCACCATGCCGTAGGCAAGCCTGGCCACCCGGCTTTCGCCCGCCGCCTGTACCTTCGGCACAACGCTGGAAAGGAACATCTGTTGTGTCCACTGGTTGCGCGCCGCCCCGGGACCATGGCGAAAGCAGTTCGCGGCCGCCGACGCCCAGTCGCCCGCCTCGACCGCCTCGATCAGGTGGGGAAAGCCCTTCAGCAGGCCTTCCGGGCCGAGGTTATAGGCCATGTCCAGCAGCGCCATCTTCACGCCGTCGGGAAAGCCGTCGTACTGCGGGAGGTGCTCGCGAAGCGTCTGTTCGATGCCGAGGAGCACACTTCGCAGCAGCGTGTCGATCTCGGACTTATCCAGCACAAGCTCGCCCTCTCGCCGGTAGAACAGCGCCGGCCGCCCCATCGGCATGGCGTGGATTCGTTCAAACTCCTGCGCGATATGCTCAGGCGGAGCGGGTGCAGCGCCCAGGACGAAGGGCAGTTTCTGGGCGGCGGCGGCATCGGCGAGCATCAATCCTACCCCCACCGTCACGTTGCCCCGGGTATCCAGGTACATCCACGGGATGGAGCCTTCGAACCACTCCAATTTGGCCAGCGACTGCTCGAGATAGGACGGCATGATGAAAAAAGGCTAACACCCAACGCGGTGCGGAGAAGGCATTGACGAAATGAATGACCATTCAGTAAGCTCCAGAAGAACGGGAGACGTCTTGCGCATGGGGAGCCAACGCCAGATTACAAAGGTCGCCGTGCTGGGCGCGGGAACGATGGGTTCGCGCATCGCCGCGCATATCGCCAACGCGGGCATGCCGGTGGTGCTGCTGGATATCGTGCCTCCCGGAACGGCGGCGGACGCGCCGAGCGCCGGCACGCAACAAGTTCGTGCTTGGCGCGCTGGACGCGCTGAAGAAGTCGAAGCCGGCGGCGTTCTATACGCCGGATGCGGCGCGGCTGATCACGCTCGGGAACTTCGACGATGACCTGGCGCTGCTGGCGGATTGCGACTGGATCATCGAGGCCGTCGCGGAAAATCTGGAGATCAAGCGCGCGCTGCTGGCGAAGGTGCAGGAGCATCGCAGGCCGGGCACGATTATGACGACGAATACGTCGGGCCTGCCGATGGCGCAGATCGTCGGAGGGCATGCCGGAGGATGTGCGGCGGCACTGGTTCGGCACGCACTTCTTCAATCCGCCGCGGTACATGCGGCTGCTGGAGGTGATTGCCACGCCGGAGACTGACCCGGAGGACGTTGCGGCGATTGCGCACTTCTGCGATCAGCGGCTGGGCAAGACGATCGTGCCGTCGAACGATACGCCGAACTTTATCGCGAACCGCATTGGCACGTTCTCGCATGCTGAACGCGATCCGGCTGATGAAGGCGCAGGGGCTGACGATCGAAGAGGTCGATGCGCTGACCGGGCTCGGCGCTGGGCTGGCCGAAGACGGGAACGTTCCGGCTGGGCGACATGGTGGGCGTCGATGTGCTGGCGCATGTGGCGAAGAACTTTGCGGCGCAGGCGAGCGCGATCGACGATGAGCGTGCAGGATGTGGTGCTGCCGCCGTTCATCGCGAGATGCTGGAGAAGAAGTGGCTGGGCGATAAGACGAGGCAGGGTTCTACAAGAAGGAGGGCAAGGACGAGCAGGGGCGCGATCTGCGGCTGGTGCTCGACTGGCAGACGCTGGAGTATAGGCCGGCGAGCGGCCGAAGTTTCCGGCGCTCGAGATGGCGAAGAACGTCGAGCAGACCGCGGCGCGGATTCCGCAGTTGCTGCATGGCGGATGCGGCGAAGGATAAGGCGGCGGCGTTCTACTGGCCGCTGCTGACGGAGCTGTTGACGTATGCGGCGAACCGCGTTCGCCGGATGGTCGCAGCCGATCGCGGATCGATCGTCGAGATCGACCACGGCGATGAAGACGGGCTTCAACTGGGAGCTGGGGCCGTTCGAGATGTTGGACGCGGCGGGCGTGCGCGCGACGACGGAGAAGATGCGCGCGGCAGGGGCTGCCGATCGCGGCGAATGTGGAGAAGCTGCTGGCGGCTGGTGGCGAGAGCTGGTATCGAGGACGATCCGGCGTGGCGTCGGGGCGGAGTACTTCGATCCGGTCAGCGGGCGCGTACAAGCCGGTGCCGGTGGCCGGAGGGGTGCGTCGCTGGCGGTGATCAAGAAGGCGCATGGCGTGGTGAAGAAGAATGCCGGGGCTTCGGTGATCGATCTGGGCGATGGGGTTGCGGCGATTGAGTTGCACTCGAAGATGAATGCGCTGGGCGAGGATATCGTCTCGCTTGATTACGCAGACGCTGAAGCCGGCGAGCGATGCGGTGGCGAACTTCGAGGCGTTCGTGATCACGGGCGATGCGGCGAATTTTTCGGTCGGCGCGAACCTGATGCAGCTGCTGCTGGCGGTGCAGGACGAGGAGTGGGACGAGGTCGAGCTGACGGTGCGCGCAGTTCCAGAACATGACGCAGGCGATCAAGTTCTGCCCGCGGCCGGTGGTGGTCGGCGCCGTATGGGATGTGCCTGGGCGGAGGCGTGGAGATCTCGCTGCATGCGGCGGCGCGGCAGCCGCACGCGGAGCTGTACATGGGGCTGGTGGAGACGGGCGTGGGGCTGATCTGCCGGCGGGCGGCGGATGCAAGGAGATGCTGCTGCGGGCGCTGGAGGCTGGCGAGCGGATTCAGTCCGGATGCGCGTGGCGAGGAGTCGGTGGAGATCTTCGAGGCGCTCGAAGAAGAGCTTCGAGACGATTGCGATGGCGAAGGTTTCGACGTCGGCGGCGGAGGCGCGGGGGCTGGGATTTCTGCGACGAGTCGGATGCGATCACGATGAACCGCGAGCGGCTGCTGACGCGATGCGAAGGCGCAGGCGCTGCGGCTGGCGGAGGCGGGCTATGCGGCGCCGGTGATGCGGACGGATATTCCGGCGCCGGGTGAGAACGTGCTGGCTACGCTGAAGCTGGGGTGTGGACGATGCGCGAGGGCGAGTACATCAGCGACCACGATGCGAAGGTTGCGAACTGGGTGGCGTATGTGCTGTGCGGCGGCAAGCGTGACGCCGGGGACGCTGGTGAGTGAGCAGTATCTGCTGGATCTGGAGCGCGAGGCGTTTCTTGTCGCTGTGCGGGGAGAAGAAGACGCAGGAGCGGATTGCGTTCACGTTGAAGACGGGCAAGCCGCTGAGGAACTAGGTCCTGCGCGGACGGCGAGAGTTGATGAGCTGGATGAGATGAGGAGTTGCGATGAGAGAAGCAGTGGTGGTGAGTGCGGTGCGGACGGCGGTGGGCAAGGCGCCGCGGGGGACGCTGCAGACTACGCGGCCGGATGATCTGGCGGCGGTCGCGATCATGGGTGCGCTGGCGCGGGTGCCGCAGCTGGACAAGGCGGAGATTGAGGATGTGATTCTTGGCTGCGCGATGCCGGAGGCGGAGCAGGGCATGAACGTGGCGCGGGTGGCGCAGCTTTCGCGCGGGGCTGCCGGTTGAGTCGGCTCGGCGATGACGATCAATCGCTACTGCGCGTCGGGGCTGCAGTCGATTGCGCTGGCGGCGGAGCGGATTCGCGGCGGCGGGGCGGAGGTGATCGTGGCGGGCGGCGCGGAGTCGATGTCGTATGTGCCGTTTGGCGGCAACAAGATTTCGGTGAATCCGTGGCTGGTGGAGAACTATCCGGGCATCGTATATGTCGATGGGGCTGACGGCGGAGCGGGTGGCGAAGCACTACGGGATTACGCGCGAGGCAGTCGGATGCAGTTTGCGTTGAGTCAGCCATCAGAAGGCGCTGGCGGCGATTGCGGCGGGGCGGTTCGAGGATGAGATTGTGCCGGTGACGGTGACGACATACGGCGGTGAATGGCGAAGGGCAAGGCCGAAGTCGGACGAGACGGACGTTCAAGGTGGATGAAGGGCCGCGGGCGGATACGTCGCTGGAGGCGCTGGCGAAGCTGAAGCCGGTGTTTCATGCGAAGGGCATGGTGACGGCGGGGAACTCGTCGCAGACTTCGGATGGGGCGGCGGCGGCGGTGGTGATGTCGGCGGAGCGGGCGGAGGCGCTGGGGATCACGCCGATGGCGCGGTTTGTGGCGTTCGCGTATGCGGGATGCGATCCGGAGGAGATGGGGATTGGGCCGGTGTATGCGATTCCGAAGGCGCTGAAGATGGCGGGGCTGACGCTGGACGGATATTGATGTGATTGAGCTGAACGAGGCGTTTGCGGCGCAGTCGCTGGCGGTGATGAAGGTGCTGGGGATCGATCCGGCGAAGGTGAATGTGAATGGCGGGGCGATTGCGCTGGGGCATCCGCTGGGCTGTACGGGGGCGAAGCTGACGGCGACGCTGCTGCGCGAGATGCAGCGGCGCAAGGCGCGGTATGGGATGGTGACGATGTGCGTTGGCGGCGGGATGGGCGCGGCTGGGATTTTTGAGGCGGTGTAGCTGACGTCATCTAGGACGAGGATTCAGACTCTCAGATCTTGGCTTGGTGTTGTACCTAATGGCTTGTTCTAGGCTGTTATGCGGACGGCCCTTGGCCCTGACAGCGATGTTTGCGCGGGCGATGGCTTTCTGGTTGTGACAGATATGGCGAGTTGGACGATGGCGTACGGCAACATGGATGCAGCGTGCACGGAATGAAGCGTACCTCGGCGGCTGAAGCCGCATGGCGGCAGCGATGTTACGGCACGGCTGAAGCTCGTGCCCTTAACGGAACTGAGTTTTGGCACGGTTGAAGATGTCGACTTAGGCGAGACGTAGACGATTGAGGGAGTTAACACCATGGCCACGACGACTGCTGCCATGCCGCCGGTAAGCGTATTGCCGGCGGAGCGTTTCTGATCGCGGATGCGGCTCCTGCGGACTGCTTCTTCCCGGAGGACTTTACCGAGGAGCAGCGGCAGATTGCGCAGACGACCGCTGACTTTGCGACGAATGAGGTGATGCCGCAGGTCGCCGGCGATCGAGGCGAAGGACTTCGCCGTGACGCGGAGGCTGATCAAGGAGGCGGCGGAGCTTGGGCTGACGTCGGTCGATATCCCGGAGGAGTATGGCGGGCTTGAGATGGACAAGGTGACGTCGGCGATCATCTGCGGAGAAGATTGCGCAAGCACGGGAGCTTTTCGACGGCGTTCTCGGCGCATACGGGCATCGGGACGCTGCCGCTGGTCTGGTACGGCACGCCGGAGCAGAAGGAGAAGTATCTGCCGAAGCTGGCGGATGGCAGCTTCGTCGGCGCGTATGCGCTGTCGGAGTCGCCGTCGGGCTCGGACGCGCTGAATGCGCGTACGCCGCGCGGTGCTGTGCGAGGACGGGCAGACGTACACGCTCAACGGCGAGAAGATGTGGATCACCAATGGCGGCTTCGCGGACATCTACACCATCTTCGCCAAGTGCCTGGTGAAGGAAGGCAAGGACGCAGGGAAGGAGCGGCTGACGGCCTTCCTGGTCGAGCGCGGGACGCCCGGATTCACCAGCGGGCATGAAGAGCACAAGCTGGGCATCCGCGGGTCGTCGACGACGCCGCTGATTCTGACCGACTGCAAGATCCCGGCGGCGAACCTGCTGGGCGAGGTAGGCAAGGGCATCGAGATCGCGTTCAACATTCTGAATGTGGGGCGGTACAAGCTGGGCAATGCCGTGCTGGGCGGGTCGAAGGTGGCGTTCAACCATGCGGCTTCGCTATGCGAAGGAGCGCAAGGCGTTCGGCAAGTCGATCTGCCGAGTTCGGGCTGATGCAGGAGAAGCTCGCGAAGATGGCGGCGGGGATCTTTGCTGGCGGAGGCGATCTGCTATCGGACGGTGGGCCTGATCGACGCAGGCGCTGGCCGGATGTGGACAAGAACGATACGTCGCGAGATCCAGAAGCGCATTGAGGAGCTATGCGGTCGAGTGCTCGATCGTGAAGGTGTGGGCGTCGGAGATGCTGCGACATGGTGGTCGGACGAGACGGTGCAGATCTTCGGCGGGTATGGCTACGTGGAGGAGTATCCGGCGGAGCGCGTCTATCGCGATGCGCGCATCAACCGCATCTTCGAGGGGACGAACGAGATCAATCGGCTGATCATCACCGGCATGCTGATGAAGGCGGCGATGGCGGGCAAGCTGCGCGCTGATGCCGGCGATCAAGAGCATGATGGACGAGGTGATGGCAGGGCCGGTCGGAGAAGGAAGAGCGCGAAGGTCCGCTGGCGGCGGAGTACGATCTGCTGGCCGCGGCGAAGAAGCTGACGCTCTTTGCCGCCGGCGTCGGCGACGCAGAAGTACATGCAGAAGCTGGCCGACGAGCAGGAGGTGATGGGCGCGCTGGCGGACATGATCATCAGGTGTTCACCATGGAGTCGGCGATCCTGCGGGCGGACAAGATGGTGCCAAGGGCGGAGCCGCCGTGCCGGTCGCGATGGCCCGGCTGCATGCGGCTGAGGCGTTCGATACGGTAGAACGAGCGGCGCGCACGGTGATCGCCGCCGTGGCCGAAGGCGACATGGCGCGGACGCAGTTCGCCATCCTGCGGCGGCTCGCCAAGCAGGAGCCCGCAGATACCATCGCGCTGCAGAAGTCCATCGCGCAGCACGTCATCCGCGCAGGGAAGTGGGCTCTATAAAGGCTTGTTGACTCAGCAGTACGGCGCGTGTGCACTGTCAGCGGGCGCGCCGTATGCCGCGCGCTTCCAGCGCTTCCATCTCGGCGATCACCGCGGCAGCTTCGTCTTCGAGCGTTCGCCGCTGCTCGTTGTAGTCCTGCTCCGGATACTTGCCGGCGAGATACTCGAAATTCAGATCGCGCAGATTCTCGTAAATCGAATCCTTGCGCTCGCGCAGACTAGTCGACGCGCGTCTTGTCGGCCTGCACGAACGGATTGCGCTCCGGCCAGAAGATGTACGCGAAGCGAGGCGAGCGCAAGGACAATGCCGGCGAGCAGGCTCATTGCCACTCCGTTTCGCGCCGGATGCGCTCGCGCACTGCGTCGCTCGGCTCCGCCATCGCAGGTCCTGCCGCCGGAGCCAGGCTTCGCCGCTGCGCCCACATCCGCACCACGAACGCGGTCCCGAAGATTGCCAGCACGAACAGGCTGAACGGCAGGATCCAGGCCAGGTTGTCGAAGCCGCCGCGGATCGGCGCGGCCAGCACGGTCGCTCCGTACTTGCCTACGAACCAGTGGTAGACAGCCTTGTCGGCAGCAGCGTCGCCGGCCGGCCCGCTGTCTGCGTCGCGCAACTCGCCGGTCATGCGCGCCGAGTCCGGGCAGCCGACGTGGTTGCACTCCAGCAGGATCTGTCCGCAGCCGCACACGCACATCATGTTGTGCCCGATGCGGTTGTAACGCGCCGAGGGGTCGGTCGCTGGTTCGCGCCCAGCATCACCACTGCGAGCAGGCAGGTGACGGCCATCGCCGCCAGCCGCCGCGTGCGAAGGAACTCAAACACGCTGCACCTCCGCGTGCGCCGGCAGCGCTGCGGGAGCCGCGGCTTCGCGCCGGCGTGCCGCGCGATCAGAAGGCGCCAGCGCAAACAACGTGCCCGCAATCACGATCAGCACGCCGATCCAGATCCAGGCGATCAGCGGATTCAGGAAGACCTTGATGATCGGCTTGTTCGTATCCGGGTTGCGGCCCTCGAAGATGACGTACAGGTCGCGCAGCAGCGTCGAGTGCAGCGCCACCATCGTCGAGGAGGTCTGGCTGGCGTGGTAGAAGCGCTTCTCCGGCGCCATCTGCGTCATCTTCTTGCCGCCGCGGTACACATCCAGCAGCGCGAAGTCCGTGTCGTAGTTCGGCGTTCGAATCCTGCGTGTAGCTCTGGCAGACGAGCCGGTACGGCCCGATCGTGCATCGAGTCGCCATAGCCCATCTCCTGCTCGTGCGACTGGTTGAACGCGCCGCCGGCGATCCCGATGAACATCACCACGATGCCGAAGTGGACCAGGTATCCGCCATAGCGCCGCGTGTTGCGCACGCATCAGCGTGCACGTCGCCGAGCAGCAGATTCTTGCCCGTCTGCGTCGCGAACGACGTTCGCGCCGCGCAGGAACTCCGCCGAGATCGCCGTGATCACACCCGCGCCCAGCGAGAACGCCAGCAGCGAGAAGAGCTGCCGCCTGCCAGTCGTCGCCGGCGCGCTCCACGGACGCACGCCCGCGATCATCAGCCCGATCGCAGCGCCGCGACAAGCGCAACGCCAGGGCAGGATGAAGTTGCGGCGGATCGTGCGCAGCGACGTCGAGCGCCACGCCAGCAGCGGGCCAACGCCCGTCAGCATCAGCAGGAACAGCCCGATCGGCATGTTCGACCCGGTTGTAGAACGGCGCGCCCACGTGACCTTGGTGCCTTGCACGTACTCGCTCAGCACCGGGAACAGCGTGCCCCACAGCACCGTGAAGCACGCCACCAGCAGCATCAGGTTGTTGAACAGGAAGCTGACTTCGCGGCTGACCAGCGACTCCAGCTTGTTCTCGCTCTTCAGGTGGTCGCGCTGCTGGAAGAACGTGAACAGGCAGACCGCGAAGACGATGCAGCATGAACACGTAGAACCAGTTGCCGATGTCGACTCTGCGCGAACGCGTGCACGGAGCTCACCAGGCCGGAGCGCGTCAGCAGCGTTCCCAGCATCGTCAGCATGAACGTCGAGAAGATCAGCCAGACGTTCCAGCTCTTCATCATGCCGCGCTTCTCCTGCATCATCACCGAGTGCAGAAAGGCGGTGCCCGTCAGCCACGGCATCAAGATGGCGTTCTCGACCGGATCCCATCCCCAGTAGCCGCCCCAGCCCAGCACCGCAGTACGCCCAGTGCGCGCCGAGAAAGATGCCGCAGGTCAGGAACAGCCACGTCACCATCGTCCAGCGGCGCGTGATGTGGATCCACTTTTCGCCCGGATAGCGCATCATCAGCGCGCCCAGCGCGAAGGCGAACGGCACGGAGAAGCCGACGTAGCCCAGGTACAGCATCGGCGGATGGATCACCATCTCCGGATACTGCAGCAGCGGATTCAGGCCGTAGCCGTCGCGCCGGATCGGCCCCGGCTCAATCGAGAACGGCGGCGCCGCGAAGTTCAGCAGCAGCAAGGAAGAAGACCTGCACGCCGGCCAGGATCGTCGACGCATACGCGAAAGCCGCACATCCACCCTGTGCCGCAGCCGCAGCACGAAGCCATACGCCGCCAGCAGCCACGCCCACAGCAGCAGCGAGCCTTCCTGCCCGCTCCACAGCGCGGAAAACTTGTAGGCCGAGTTCAGCGCGATGTTGGTGTGGTGCAGAATGTAGGCGACGGAGAAGTCGTTGGTGAACGCCGCCCAGACCAGCGCAAACGCCGCGCACGAGACCGCGATGAAGCTCGCGATACCGGCCCGGCGCGCCGTCTCCTGCAGCCGCTGCCGAGCGAGCATCGCGCTCGCATGCCGCGCCGGCCACACGCGACGACCCACAGCGCGAACGCGCCCGCAACCAGCGTGTAGCACGCAAGCACCAGCGCCAGCGAGCAGCGCAGAAGCTGCCGAACTCCGGCATGGGATGCGACGTATGTCGATCCGCGTCCATTCTCTCAGGTCTGCGCCATCGCATCGTACAAAGGCGCAGCCGGTTACCGCACGCATCGCGGTTCATGGCCAGTATTCAGCCGGCCATCAGGCAGTCCATCTGCCGGCGTTCACCAGACGGTCGAACGACTGGCCAGCAGATTGTCCGGGCAGCAGCGGCTTCAGCCGGAAGATGACGTTCAGGCCGCGGTACTGCTCCTCCGCTTCTTCCAGTCCGCTGATGACGAGAACGGGAAGCGTGGCATGCGTCTTGCGCAGCTCGCGTACAAATTCCGCCCCGGTCATGCCCGGCATGATGTGGTCCGTGATCACCAGCTGAATCTCCGCGGGAAATTCCTTGTGACTGAAACTGCTCAAGCGCACGGACCGGATTCAGCACCGCAATCACGAAGTAGCCGGCACGCTTCAAAATCGTCTGGCGGGTTGCCGCCTGGACTGCATTGTCGTCAATCAGCAGAATCGCTGCGGTGGCATCCGGTGCCTCGATCCTGTCTCCTGCGCAACGATCTCATCCATCCCGGGTCTCTCGCTCACTCGGTAGTGCTCAGGCTGGAGCCTGTGATCTTAGGATGCCGATTCCGCATGGTCGCTGCTGCAGCAAATGCGTTCGGCAGGTCGATCTGGCGGAGGCACGTCCATTTCGTCTGGACTCACGCCGCCTTGGCAGGTCGAGACTCGGCTGCGCACGATACCAAGCTACAGTTGGCCCCATGAACCTGACTCATAGCTGCGCAACCTCACCTGGATCGACTGGCTCATCATGCTGGTCTACTTCGTCTTCGTGCTCGGCATCGGCTTCGCGCTCAAGCGCTACATGCGCACCTGCAACGACTTCTTCCTCGCCGGCCGCTCGATCCCCGCCTGGGTCTGCGGCCTGGCCTTCATCTCCGCCAACCTCGGCGCGCAGGAAGTCATCGGCATGGGCGCCTCCGGCGCCAAGTACGGCATCATCACCAGCCACTTCTACTGGATCGGCGCCATCCCGGCCATGGTCTTCGTCGGCATCTTCATGATGCCGTTCTACTACGGCTCCAAGGCCCGCTCCGTGCCGGAATACCTGCGCATGCGCTTCGACGAGAAGACCCGCGCCCTCAACGCCTTCTCCTTCGCCATCATGACCATCTTCTCCTCCGGCATCTCCATGTACGCGATGGCGCTGCTGATCCAGACCCTCGGGCTCTTCCACGGCATCATCCCCGACCAGTACATCTTCCACGTCTCCATCGTCCTCTCCGCCGTCATCGTGCTCGGCTACATCTTCCTCGGCGGCCTCACCAGCGCCATCTACAACGAGGTCCTGCAGTTCTTCCTGATCGTCGCCGGCTTCGCTCCGCTGGTCTGGATCGGCCTGCGCAACGTCGGCGGCTGGCAGGGCATCAAGCAGCACGCTGCCCGCCACCATGACCCACTCCTGGCGCGGCATGGCGCACGCCAGCACCAACTCCCTGGGCGTCGAGTGGGTCGGCCTGGTCATGGGCCTCGGCTTCGTCCTCTCCTTCGGCTACTGGTGCACCGACTTCCTCGTCATCCAGCGCGCCATGGCGGCCGACTCCGAAGACTCGGCCCGCCGCGTCCCGCTGATCGCCGCCATCCCCAAGATGTTCTTCCCCTTCCTGGTCATCCTGCCCGGCCTGATCGCCGTCAGCGTCACCTGCGCATGCCCGGCGCCGGAGCACGACCGGCACCATCGCGCATCGCAGCGACTCACCGGCCACCGCATGCGCCATGCCGCTCGACGAAGCCCATCCCCACGGCATCATCCCGGTCAAGATCGACCCGATCACCGGCAAGCCCGTGCTCGACGCCAACGGCAACCCGGTCTACAACTACGACCTCGCCATCCCCGTCATGCTGCTGCACTACTTCCCGACCGGCATGCTCGGCCTCGGCCTGACCGCGCTGCTGGCCAGCTTCATGTCCGGCATGGCCGGCAACGTCACCGCCTTCAACACCGTCTGGACCTACGACATCTACCAGGCCTACATCAACAAGCGCGGCACCGACGCGCACTACCTCTGGATGGGCCGCATGGCCACCGTCGGCGGCATCGTGCTCTCCATCGCGCGCGGCCTACGCCGCCACCAGCTTCAACAACATCATGGACGCGCTGCAGCTCATCTTCGCCTTCGTGAACGCGCCGCTCTTCGCCACCTTCCTGCTCGGCATGTTCTGGAAGCGCACCACCGGCCACGGCGCCTTCACCGGCCTGCTCAGCCGGCACCGCCGCCGCGCTCGTCCACCACGGCCTGACCCTGCCGGCGGACGCCACGCCCGGCATCCACGGCGGCTGGCTCGCACCTCGTCCACACCTACCCCAGCGACATGGCGCAGAACTTCTGGACCGCCATCTTCGCCTTCTCGCGTCAACCTGCTCGTCACCGCCGTCGTCTCGCTCGTGACCGAGCCCACGCCCCGAGCCGGAACTCGTCGGCCTGGTCTACTCGCTCACGCCCAAGCCCGTCGAAACCCACCTGGACTGGTATCAGAAGCCCGCCACCCTCGCCATCGCCGTGCTCGCCATGCTGGTCGTCCTCAACCTGGTCTTCGCCTAAGCGTAGTCGTGGTAAGTGGTAAGCAAGTCGTCTGCAACTTAGCACTTTCACTTATCACTCATCACTGCACTCAACTGGAGTCCCATGGGTCTCGACATCCGCATCCCGCTCGGCCTCATCTTCCTCATCATCGGCGGAATCATGAGCCTCTTCGGCCTCATCACCCGCGGCAGCGCGACGCTCTACGAGACGTTCGCTCGGCGTCAACCTGAACCTCACCTGGGGCCTGCTCATGTTCGTCTTCGGCGCTCATCATGTTCTTCGTGGGCAAGCGCCAGAAATGGCAGGACGATCCCGTGAACGCCCGCCCCTGGGAACGCGAAGGCAACCCCAAACGCGGACACTAGACGAAATCCCTTTGCCCGCTGGTCCACCCAGGGCAAAAGTCATTCTGGCGAAGCCAGAATCTCCGTATCCGTCTTCGCAATGCTGCCTCAGGAGATCCGCCCTCAGGTCATCTCCCGAATGCCGGGCCTATTCTGCCTGCACCACCCGCGCCTCAACAATCTTCACCTCCGGCGTAAGCTTCTGCTGCTCATGCGGCGACTGCTGAATCCTGCGCACCACATCCATCCCGCGGACCACCTGCCCGAATGCCGCAAAGCCTTGCCCGTCCGGATTGCGCTTGCCCCCAAAATCGAGGGAAGGCTGATCCCCGATACAGATAAAGAAGTCCGAAGTCGCCGAGTCTGCCGCGGCACCGCGCGCCATCGACACCGTTCCATCGCGATGCCGCAGTCCCGTCGCGCTGGTCCGCTCAAGTGCAATCGCAGGGAAGCCCTCCGCTTTGCGCACCGGATCGACCCCGCCCTGAATCACCTCAATACGAATGGCATTGTCAGGCTGATTTTCCATGGTCACCGTGCGGTGGAACTCTCCGCCGTTGTAGAAGCCCGCGCGCACATAGCGCAGGAAGTTTGCTGACGTCGCTGGAGCGTGCGCCGCATCCACCTCCATCTCGACGTCGCCGGCTGCCGTGTGCAACAGCACATGCGGATTCGCAGCGGGCTGCGGCGCACGCACAGGCAGCAGAAGCAACAGCGTCAGGCTGAGGGTTCGTAGCATACGGAGCAGGGTAACACCCTCGCTGCAGGCGCGATGCAGGAAGGTAACGTCGCACAACTTCGTGTGCAGTTACCCGCAGCCCTCTTTGGTAATTCGGGCAACTTTGCTGACAAATTCTTTCGGGGGATGGGATACAACTTGAGTTGTACCCACTGCACCCCTGGAGAACTTTACTCATGCGCCTTTTTTCGACTCGTTCTGCTGTTCTTTTTGTGTCGCTGCTATCGGCTTCGACCTTTGCCTTTGGAGATACGTTCACGACCGGCGGCTTTTATAGCGGAGATCAGAACGACTTCCAGACCGGACTCATCAACTACACCTACAGCGGCACGACCTACAACGATGCGGCCGGCAACATCGCCGGGTCTACCGCCGTCATCGGAGGCAAGTCCGTTTCGTTCACCGAAGTGTTCTGCGTCGATCTGGCTGACACCATCTATCTCAACACCACCTACACGGCCACCGACAACACAACCGGCAGCGTCAAGGGTGCAGCCGTGACCAACGCCGGCGAGATCGCCTGGCTGATGGTCAACCTTGCTCCGGCGGCAAACACCACCGTGCTCAACGAAGCCCTGCAGGCGGCCATCTGGAAGGTGGAATACGGCTCCGCATTTGTGCTTTCGACCACCAACAACAGCTCGACCCTTGTCACTGACTACAACAACGATCTGACCGCCCTGGGCACGAAGACCGCAGCGTTGAGTTCTGTCGAGTGGATCACGCCGACCAACAGCAACGGCAGCTTCGCCCAGGCACAGGTCGGTTTGCTGCCTGCGTCCACCCCGGCAATCACCACCACCCCCGAGCCGGCGAGCCTGTGCCTGCTGGGAACCGGCCTGCTGGCAATCGGAGGCATGGTGCGTCGCCGGTTGGGCGCGTCTGTCTAGCGCGACGGCAGCCCGGATTCATAATCCCCACAACTGCTCTTGCGATAATGGATAGATGAAGCGCCGCGTCATCAGCCATTACGAGTTTGTTCGCAAGATCGGGGCCGGCGGCATCGGGTGTCGTGTTCCTTGCAACGGACACGCTGCTGCAGCGGCCGGTTGTGCTCAAGCTGCTGAAACGCGGTGCGCTCACGCTCGAACAGGTGCGCACGACGCAGCTGCGCGAGGCGCGCCTGGCATCCGCCATCGACCACCCCAACGTCTGCGCTATCTATGACGTCGGCGAAGCTCCGCAGAAGACGGCGAGGAAGCCGAAGCCTACATCGTCATGCAGTACATCCCGGGCAAGGCCCTGGACAAGCTCATCGCCGAAGGCGCCGGCCAATCTGCAGCTTGTGCTTTCGGCCGGCATCCAGATCGCCGACGGGCTTTCTGCCGCGCACTCGCTCGGGCATCTTCCATCGCGACCTGAAGCCGGCGAACGTCATGCTGACCGAAGGCGGGCTCATCAAGATTCTGGACTTCGGCCTGGCGCGCCGGCTGAACCTCGACGCAGGTCGATTTCGATCCATCGCACCATCCCAGCGCGCCCGCCCGTGCCTCCGCCGGGCGCCACGTATACCGCGCGCGGCGGCACGATCGCCTACATGGCGCCGGAGCAGTTCGTCACCGGGCAGTCGTCGCGTGCAGTCGGACATCTTCGCGCTTGGGCTGATCCTGTACGAGCTTGCCACCGGACGGCATCCGTTCCATCGGCCGGACGCGCCGGAGTTCCAGACCATCCGCGCCATCCAGTATGCGGAGCCGACGCCGCTCCGCGAGATCAATCCCGCGCTGCCGGTGGAGCTCGAGTCGGTCATCTTCCGCTGCCTGGAAAAGCAGCCCTCGGCGCGGTTCGCCTCGGCGGCCGACGTGCGCGAGGCGCTGAAGACGATCATGATGGCGATGCATCTCGACTCGGTCGGCATGCCGGGCGAGGCGATCACGCTGCTGCCCTCGCAGCGGCCGCCCTCGCTCGAGACGCCGGAGGAAGAGAAGCGCACGACCGGCATCCTGTCGATGCTGGCGGAGCGTTTTCGCGAGTCCGGCACAGCCACGCAGCCAGACCGCAGAACACCATCGTGGTGCTGCCGTTCATCAACTTCGGAACGCGGGCGACCGGCCGTCGGGCACGCAGGAGCCATCGCCGCTCTATGGCTATGCGCTGGCCGACGCGATTGCCGCGCGGCTGGCGCGCATGCCGTCGCTGGTCGTGCGGCCATCGTCGCTCGCTGGTGTCGGTGCCGACGCAGCAGCTTGATCCGCTGGCCATCGGGCGCAAGCTGATGGTGCAATTCGTGCTGGCCGGCAATTTTCTGCGCTCGGACAAGGGCTTCGATCTGAACTGGCAGCTGCTGGATGTGCCGTGCGCAATCGGTGCGCGCGGGCGGATCGATCAATGTGGCGACGCTTCGATCTGGTCGCGGTGCAGGGCGAGATCTGCAACGAGGTCTTCGCCACGCTGCATGGCCTGGGCGGCCTGCAGGGCGGGCGTAACGCGATCGCCCGCAGCCGCCTTCGCTTGTCGCAGGATATCTCCGAGGAGTACCTGCAGGCGCGGGCTGTGCTGAGCTCGTTCATGTCGCGCACCGGCAGCAGGGAAGACCTGGACCGGGCGCGGGAGCTGTTCGAATCCGTGACGCGGCAGGACGTGAATTTCGCTCCGGGCTGGTCCGGGCTGGGCATTACGCATCTGCAGTATGCGTCGCATGGGCTGGGCGGGCAGATGCATGTGCTGGAAGCGCGGCGAGCGTTCGACAAGGCGCTGGCGCTCGATCCCGGATCGGTCGAATCGAACCTGTACCGCGTGTACATGCTGCTTTCGCGCGGCGAAAAGGAATCTGCGCGCCACGGCATCGAGTCGCTGCTGCAGACCGCGCCGAACGACTGGAACGTCCACCTGGTCGCGGGGCAGACGCTGCGCATCGACGGCATGTACGACGAAGCGCTGGAGCAGTTCAACATCGCGCTGCGTCTGAATCCCGTCGAATGCGGCGCTGATCTACAACAACCGCGCGCGGGTGTTCCAGTATCAGAACCAGCTCGAACTGGCGGCCGACGAGCTCGAAAAGGGGCTGACGCTCGAGCCGAAGCAGCCGCTGCTGCGCATCTCGCTCGGCTACCAGCAGATGCGGCAGGGCGATCTGGCCGAAGGCGATCGAGACGCTCGAAGCGGTGACCCGCGAGGAGACCAGTCCTGCGTATCGTCTATCCGACGATCGCGCTGTGCTACGTGCAGCTTGGCGACCGCGAAAAGGCCGCGAGCTTCATCGTGGATGAGACGCTGTCCGCGGCCGAGGCGGACAGCGAGATGGCCTACCGGCTGGCGACTTACTTTGCGCTGGAAGGCGATGAAGTCGGAGGCGCTGCACTGGCTGCGCCGCGCCATCTATCTGGGCAACGAGAACTATCCGTGGTTTTCGATCAATCCGGCCTGGCGCAAGCTGGGCGGGCCATGCGGACTTCGAGCGGATTCTTGAGGATCTGAAGAAGTCCTTCCGGCGGAATCAGAAGAACTGGCGGAGGCTGCTGGCGCAGGTTCGAAACGTGGGTAACTAGAGCGCCTGGCCGCTGCTTGAGCGATGTTCCACGTGGAACATTCCAGGTTGACGGATTTTGTGCAAACTATTTGCGAGTTAGACGATTCATTCTCAAGCCTGGGAGCTATCGACTCTTACATTTACCGTCTTTCTCAAGATGTTCCACGTGGAACATTCTCGACCGCCAATTTCGTGCAAAGTATTTGCAGGAAGAGCGCTGATTTAGAGATTTGTAGGTTGACTGTCTTCTGGGATTGAGCGGCAGTGGGTCGCCTAGAACCAATCGCGCAGCATCACTTACTCCGCTGGAAGCTCACTTAGACAGTCTTGTTGGAATGTTCCACGTGGAACATTCGCGTTCGGTGAAAAATGTGCAAACAAAATGCAGGTGGATGAAGAATTTCCGTCCATGCGTTCACACATGGAACGGCCAGACACGCTGGACGGTGCGGGAGAGGATATCTTCCCGTTCGGCGTCGGACATCCAGGTAAGGTGGTCGCGGAAGAGCGCGACCGCCTGCGCGTAGGTGAGTTGCTTCAGCGAGATGGGCCAGTCGGTGCCCCACATCAGGCGTGCCGCGCTGAAGACGTCGCGTAACCTCTTGATCTGGTCCATCGCGTCGGCATAGGGGTATGGCTGGCGAGAGAGCGACCAGGCGTGCGAGATCTTGACGAAGACGCGCGGGTAGCGGGCCAGGGCGAGCAGCAGTTTCAGCTTTGCCGGGTCATCCACAGGGCAGTCGGCCATGTGGTCGATGACGACGGTCAGGCCTGGGTTCTGCTCAATCAGCGGGACAAGGTCGGGCATGCGCGTGACGGGGGCGAGGATCGTCATCGGGATCTTCAGTTCGGCCGAGCGGCGCCACAACGGCGGCATGAGCGGGCCGCGAATCCAGTCGCCGGAGGCGTTCGCAGCCGGGCTGAGTCGCACGCCGCGGAACCCGTCTTCGGTGGTGAGGCGCGCGAGGTGATCGGGCGCGGCGGGGTCTTCCGGATTGACGCGGCAAACCGCCTGGAATCGGCCGGGATAACGGCGGAGAACGCCGGCGAGGTAGCGGTTATCCCATTTGTAGTGGATGACCTGAATGAGGACGGTGCGGGCGACGCCGTTGGCAGCCATCAGTTCGAGCAGTTGCTCGACGGCGAAGTCACCGGGCGGGACGTTGGCTCCGACGGCGAACGGGAGGTTGGGATCCTGCTTCCAGACGTGCACGTGGGAGTCGATGAGCAGGGGTGCGGCGGAGCCACTTAAAGCAGGAGCCGCCGCTGCGCTGGCCAGTGATCCGGCGAGGAAGCGGCGGCGGTTCATTGGGGGCTTACTCGGCTTCCGGCTGCGGGCGGGTGGGTGGCTCGCCGTGGAGATCGTCCGTTCCGGTGACCAGGGGCGCGGTCAGGGAGAAGACGATTTTGGTTTCGGCGGGGAGTTCGGTCTGGCGATCCTGCTTCAGCCAGACGGCGGTGCCGACTCCGACGCCTGCGGCGGCGCCGATCACGGCGCCGGGGACACCCGCGACCATGGCCCCGGCGGCGGCTCCGGAGCCGGCGGTAAGGGCCATGACGGAGGCGGTTTTTCCGCCGTGGTCGCGGCGAAGGATGGTGCCTTCGTCGTCGACCTTGACGGCGTTGTAGAGACTGGTGTCGATGACCTGTCCGCGCAGGCGGTATTGGGTTCCATCGGGCAGGGTAACGGTCTCGGTGCGGAGGTGGAGCGAGGCGGCGCCGGAGATGCGTTTGCCGCCGTGGACGTCGGTCACAAGCCCGGCAAGCATGGCGCCGACCGGCAGCAGGACGCGGCCGTCGCGAACCACCGGCTCGACCAGGCGTGCGGTGAAGACGGTCCCATTGGCGGTGGCCTGGGTTGAGATCGACTGGTTGAGGCGAACCTTAACCATGGTGCCGACGGGTAGCTCATTGGCTGGACCGGGCAGGCGAGTGACGATGCCGGCGTCGGGGTCGATGGGGGATGCAGGGGAGTGCAGCGACGCGGTGGGCTCCGTGCTTCGCTGGGCTGCGGAATCGGCGGGCGCGGCTTCCATGGGGATGCCGGGGCGCGGCTTCAGGACCGGCGCGGAGGTCTCGGGCACGAGGTCGGCCGCGGGCTGTGCTGCCGCGGGCTCGGGTGCGTTGGTGATCGGCGTCTGGTCTGGGTGGCTGACGCCGGTGTACTGGGCAACCGCTGCCGCGGGAAGGGCAAAGCTCAACGCGGCGGTAACGACACCCACACGCAATGCAATGTTCATGATGGATCTCCTGTTCCCGCACTGGCGGCCGGGAGTGCCTGGTTGGAGGGGGAACCCTGGATGGTTCATCCCGCAGGCTGGTCTTTGCAGGGTAGCGAGCCGCGGACGGGGACGCCATGGTAATTTCCTGCGAGGAATCGCCGCTGCCAACACGTCCGGTAATCGTTCTGACCCGGGGCAATCCACCGAAGTTGCGGTTGCGCTTTGCTAGAATCGTGCGGTGCCTCCTCAGCGCCCCGAACTTGTGCAGTCGATTGCCGGCGCGGGCGCCGGCGCTGCCGCCATCGCGGTGGACCGCCGGCCGAAGCTGAACGACCGGTTGAGCCACAGGATCGTCGCGGCGACAGAAAATTTTGCAGGAAAAGGAAGTTCCATGACCGATATCGTCTCCATTACAGCGCGCGAGATTCTGGATTCGCGCGGCAATCCCACGGTTGAAGCCGACGTGCTGCTTTCGGGCGGCGCGATGGGGCGGGCGGCGGTGCCGTCGGGCGCCTCGACCGGCGAGCACGAGGCAGTGGAGCTGCGCGACGGCGATATGGAGCACTACCTGGGCAAGGGCGTGCTGTCGGCGGTAGATAACGTCGAGTCGATGCTGTCGCCGGAACTGGTGGGCATGGATGCGACGCAACCAGCGACTGCTGGATGCGACGATGATTGCGATCGATGGGACGGAGAACAAGTCGCGGCTGGGCGCGAATGCGATCCTCGCGGTGTCGATGGCGGCAGCGCGTGCAAGCGCCGAGTGCGCTGAAGATTCCGCTCTATCGCTATCTGGGCGGCGTGAATGCGTGCCTGCTGCCGACGCCGATGATGAACATTCTGAACGGCGGCTCGCATGCGGATTCGAACGTCGACTTCCAGGAGTTCATGATCATGCCGGTGGGCGCGGAGACGTTCTCGGACGCGCTGCGGCAGGGGACCGAGGTCTTCCACACGCTGAAGGGCGTGCTGAAGAAGAAGGGCTACAACACGGCGGTGGGCGACGAGGGCGGATTTGCGCCGAGCCTGAAGTCGAACTGAAGAGGCCGTGGAGCTGATTCTGGAAGCGATGGAGAAGTTGGGACTGAAGCCGGGCGAGGATATTGCCATTGCGCTCGACCCGGCGACCAGCGAGTTCTACGACGAAGGAGACGGGCAAGTACGTCTTCAAGAAGTCGGACAAGCGCGAGCTGACGAGCCAGCAGATGGCGGACTTACTGGATCGACTGGACGCGCCAGTATCCGATCGTGTCGATCGAGGACGGCCTGGCGGAGGACGACTGGGACGGCTGGAAGTACCTGACGGAGCAGATCGGCGGCAAGATTCAGCTGGTGGGCGACGACCTGTTCGTGACGAACACGGAGCGGCTGCAGCGCGGGATCGAGGAGAAGTGCGGCAACTCGATTCTGATCAAGGTGAACCAGATCGGCACGATCTCGGAGACGCTGGAGGCGATCGAGCTGGGGCGGCGGTTTGGGTTTACGTCGATCATCTCGCACCGCTCGGGCGAGACGGAAGACACGTTCATCGCGGACCTGGCGGTGGGGACGGGCGCGGGGCAGATCAAGACCGGGTCGGCGAGCCGCACGGATCGGATTGCGAAGTACAACCAGTTGCTGCGGATTGAAGAGCAGCTTGGCCAGTCGGCGGAGTTCCTCGGGCTGGAGTCGATCAACTACAGCGAGTAGGTCGCGGGGCGGTGTCGGGGGAAGACGAGGGCGAGAAGCAGATCCTCCGCCTTTGGCGAAGGATGACAGAGGTTGGGAGTAGTTCTCGTTTCAAGTCCGGACAATATATACTCGGGCGCGACATGAAAACCCCCATCCTCGCCCGCCGCAAATTTCTGATCGATGGTTCGCTGACTGCATCCGCACTCACGTTGGGCCGGTACGCACGAGCGCAGGGCGCTCCGGGTGCGACGCTCAAGGTCGATACCACGGGTGCCGGGAAGGTGATCTCCCCGGATTTCATCGGGCTGTCGTACGAGAACATGCAGCTTGAGGATCCCAGCTTCTTCAGTCCGAAGAACACGGGGCTGATTGAACAGTTCAAGGCGATTTCGCCGCGGGGTGTGCTGCGGCTGGGCGGCAATACGAGCGAGTTCAACTGGTGGAAGGCTACGGACGCGAGTCCGGCGCCGGACCGCAGCGGGTTTGCACTGAAGAACGGCGACAAGCCGCAGAGCACGTTGTATGCGATCACGCCGCAGACCATTCGCGAGCTGGATGGCTTTCTGAAGGCGACCGGGTGGAGCTGCATCTATGGGCTGAACCTGGGGTTTGGATCGCCGGAGACCGACCTGCCGGAGGCCAAGTTCGTTTACGAGACGCTGGGTCCGCGGCTGCAGTATTTTCAGATTGGCAATGAGGTGGATCAGTTCATCCAATATCACCTGCGCGATGCGGATACGTGGAATGTGAATGCGTATCTGCAGCAGTGGCTGGTGATTGCGCGGGCGGTGCAGAAGGCGATTCCGGGGGCGAAGTTCGGGATGCCGGATGTGGCGAGCAGAGTGGAATGGCTGACGGCGATTGCGGGGCAGTGGGATGGAGTGGCCGATAAGCCGCACGTGACGACGTTGTCGCACCATCACTACTGGTCGGGTCCGCCGAGCAATCCGGCGGCGACGGTGCAGAGGCTGATGCGGGTGGACCCGGCGGTGGCGCGCCAGGCGGAGGCTTCGCGGGCGGCGGCGGCGAAGATGGGAGCGGCTTACCGGATGACGGAAGGGAACACGGTGTATCGCGGCGGCAAGCCGGGGCTGAGCGATGTGTTTGCGGCGGCGCTGTGGGCGGCGGATTACCTGCTGTCAGCTGATGCAATTGGGGTATAGCGGCGTGAACCTGCATGGCGGCAGCGGGCACGCGCAGGCGGTCTCGGTGGGCGGGACGTTTGTGGGTGAGGCGGATATGAAGGATCCGAACGAGCCACATCCGAAGCCGTTTTACACGCCGATTGCGAATGAGGGGACGCTGGCGGGAAGCGGCGTGAACGGCAAGCTGAACGGCAAGTATCTGCTGGAGCCGACCGGGTATGGCATGAAGTTTGTCAGCGGCTTCGCGGGGCTGACGATGCTGCCGGTGCAGTTCAACACAGGCGCGGTGAATGCTACGGCCTATGCGGCGCGGCGGGCCGATGGCAAGGTTCACCTGATTCTCCTGAACAAGGACGAAGCGCAGATGCTGGACGTGGAGGTTGGGCCGTGCACCGCCGTCGAGGTGTTGACCGGCGAATCGTTGACCGCGAAGCAGGCGCGGCTTCTGCATGGAGCTGAGGCTGCGGGGGTCGTGAAGGTTGCGAATGGACGGGTGACGGTGCCCAAGGGAACAGGCGTCTCGTTGCTGCTTGGATGATCCCAAGCGAAGGGAGGAGCAGCGGCGCACGCGCTACACTCCCCGTATGCCTTTGCGCTGCGGCGGACGGAGAGCGGCTGTCTGGGTGATGGTGGGGGTGGCCCTGGCGCTGCTGCCGCTGTGTGCGTTGGGGTATGGCGCGGATAACGATACCTACACGGTGCTCGATGCGGGCCGCTCGACGTGGCAGATGCATCTGCCGGATACTTCGCGCAATCCTGGGTATTGGGTCTTCGAAGCGATCGTGTATGCGCTGGCGCGTGTGGGCGGCTTCGGGGCGACGAACCTGGCGACGCTGGCGGTCGGGATGGTGGTGCTGTGGCGGGTGGCGGTGCTCGCACGACGGATGGAGATTGCGCACGCACTCTTGTTGATGCTGACGCTGGCGGCGACGCCTGTGTTCGCGATTGCGTGTACCTCGACGATGGATTACGTTTGGGCCTTGCTGGGGCTGGTGCTGTTTGCGGAGTGCCTGGTGGCGGGGCGGTTCGCGCTTGCCGTGTTGCCGGGAGCCTTTGCGTTCGCGGTGCGGGGCGCGGATGGCGTGGTGATCGCGGGCGCTATCGCGGGCTTGGTCGTCGAGGAGTGGGCGCGCGAGAAGAGGCTGACGCGGCGCGCATTGATAGCTATCGGCACAGGCCTGGCGGTGGCGCTGCTGGGCGGGCTGCCGTATGTGGCGTCTTACCGGCTGGCGGGGCATACGTTTGGGTTTACGCAGGCCTTGGCGGGGCCGGCGGAGATGTGGACGGCGAAGATGCGGGTGGGTCGGTTCCTTTACAAGAGCCTGTATCTTTTCGGGCCTTTGGCGATGGTTGTGATGGGGCTTGCGGCCGTGCGGCGTGAGCGGAGTTCGGAGTGGTTTCTGTCGGCGTATGCGCGGCGGGCTGCGCCTGTGTTTGCGGGCATGGTGCTGGCGAATTTCGTCTTGTTTTTTGCCTGGCCTATCGAGATCAGTTACCTGCTGCCGGCGGCTTTTTTCGGGTTGTTATTGGTGGGCCGCGTAGTGGCGCAGAGCCGCGGATGGGCGATGGCGCTGCTGGTCGCGGTGGCCAGCCTGAATGTGGTAACTCCGCAGCTTGCGGCTCCGGATTTGCCCGGACATGCGACTGCGGCGAAGCTGCATCCGGCGCTTGCGCAGGGCGTGTTGGCGGAGGATATCCGCTTGCGGCTTGTGCTTCGCGGATGTGCGGACTTCCATTGCTACGACCGGTGTATGCATCCGGATGCGCCCGACTGGCAGTACGAGGCCGTGCCGCAGCCAAGCCGATAGAATAGAGGCATGTCGAAGTCACCGATTGTGCTGACCATTCTGGATGGATGGGGATACCGCGCCGAGACGCATGGAAACGCGATTGCTCAGGCTCGCAAGCCGAACTACGACGCGCTGCTGCGCGATTACCCGAACACGCTGCTGCGCGCGAGCGAGCACTTCGTCGGGCTGCCGGATGGGCAGATGGGCAACAGCGAGGTCGGCCACCTGAACCTGGGCGCCGGACGCATTGTGCGCATGGATATGACGCGGATCGACACGGCGATTGCGGACGGAAGCTTCTTCACCGATCCGACGCTGCTGCGGGCGTGCGAGCTGGCGCTGCAGAAGGGGCGTTCGCTCCATCTGATCGGTCTGTTGTCGGATGGCGGGGTGCATTCGCACCAGAGGCACTTGTATGCGCTGCTGCGGCTGGCGAAGCAGCAGGGAATCGCGAACGTCTTTGTGCACGCCTTCATGGATGGACGCGATACGCTGCCGACCTCGGGCCTGAGATACCTGGAAGAGTTGCAGCAACAGTTTCGGGCAATCGGGGTGGGCCAGCTGGCGTCGGTTTCGGGGCGTTACTTTGCGATGGATCGCGACCTGCGCTGGGAGAAGTCGAAGCAGGCGTTCGACGCGATGGTGACGGGGCATGCCGGAGGGTGGAAGCTATGCGGATGCGGCGGCGCGCATTCGCGAACTGTATTCGAATGGCGTGACGGATGAGTTTACGCCGCCGTTTACGGTGGACGAGGCGGGGCTGATCCGGGATGAAGATGTGGTGATCAACTTCAACTATCGGGCGGATCGCGTGCGGCAGATTACGCGGGTGCTGGCGCGGACCTCGGGGCTGAATCAGTCGATGGGGCGCGACCTGCCGAAGGCGGCGGAGCTGGATGAGGCGATTCCGCCGCAGACGCTGCCCGCGCGCCTGCACTACGTCTGCATGACGCAGTACGACAAGGCGTACAAGCTGCCCATCGTGATTCCGGCGGAGTCGATGGATAACCTGCTGGCGAACGTGATGGGTGTGGCGGGGCTGCGCAATCTGCGGGTGGCGGAGACGGAGAAGTATGCGCATGTGACGTACTTCTTCAACGGCGGCATCGAGAAGCCGTTTCCGGGGGAAGACCGCGAACTGGTGGCGTCGCAGAAGGTGGCGACGTATGATCTCGCGCCCGAGATGTCGGCTGCGGGGATCGCCGATACGGTGATCAAGGCGCTGACGGATACGGCGTTCGACGTGATCATCGTGAACTTTGCCAATGCGGATATGGTGGGGCACTCGGGCAAGATGGAGCCGACGATCCGCGCTGTGGAGACGGTGGACGCGCAGCTTGGGCGCATCTATCAGGCGATTCGGCAGACGGGTGGCGCGATGCTGATTACTGCGGACCATGGGAATGCAGAGATGCTGATCGATCCGGCGACGGGCGGCCCGCATACGGCACATACGACGAATCCGGTGCCGTTCCTCCTGGTCTCGGACGAGAAGAACGTGACGCTGCGCGAGGGCGGCAGCTTGCGGGATCTGTCGCCCACGCTGCTGAGCATGCTGCGCATCGATCAGCCCGGGCAGATGACGGGTGGCAATCTGCGGATTTCTGCGGCAAACGCTGCTGGTTGAGGGCAACTGCAGGAGGGAGCCACTACGGAGATTCTTGCTCCACCAGAATGACGGCGTTTTGCGCTGGAATCGTAGCCTGGCTTAGTTGGCGAGCACGGCGCGGTAGCGGACCTGGTTTTTCTTGACGCGGGCGACGGCTTCGTTTGCCTTGCTTTTGCCTGCTGGAGCTGCTCGCGTGCACAAGCGTGTCCATGCTACAACAGGCGGGCGCCGGCAGCGGTGGTGGCGCTCCCGGGGTTGGGGTGGCATCTACGTTTTGCCCAGAAGAACGTCTAAGAGTGTGGTTCCGGAAGCCGGCGGTTCTGAGGCATTCCGAGCCTATAGGGAGTAAAGTCGTGAGAATGAAGCTGCGCCCCGCCTCCCCTGCCGCGCTCCTGACGCTGACCGTTGCGCTCGCCGCCTGCCCCTGGGCCGGCGCCCAAACGCCTGGGCAGACGCCGCAGGCTCCTCAGACGCCTGCGCAAGTTCCTGGACAGGCACCTGGACAGAGCCCGCAGGCGCCCGGCCAGCCGGATGCGGGTCCGCAGACGGACAATGGGCCGCTGATTATCAAGAAAAAGAGCACTGGCGAGGCGGATGCACCACCGCCCGCGCCCCCCGAGGCGAAGGTGAAGAACCCCGGGGGCCAAACGTACTCCATGCGGGTGGACGTGCCGATCGTTTCGCTTGATGTCAATGTGATCTTGGATAAGACCCACCAGTTTGTGCCGGGTTTGAAGCCGGCGAACTTCCTGGTGCTGGAGGATGGGGTCGAGCAGGAGGTGACGAGCGTGCGCATGACGCAGACGCCGATCACTGCAGTGATGCTGCTGGAGTTTGCGTCGACGAATTACAACTACATCCGCGACATGCTGAACACGTCGGTGAGCTTCTATCGCTCGCTGCAGCCGAAGGACTACGTCGCCGTGATTACGTTCGATATGCACACGCATATCCTGACGGACTTCACCAACAACAAGGAGCAGATTGCGGACAGCCTGCGCTCGCTGATGATTCCGGGCTTCTCCGAGGTGAACACGTTCGACGCACTGTACGAGACGCTGGACCGCACCAGCCGCATCGAAGGCCGCAAATACATCATCCTGATCGGCTCCGGCCGCGACACCTTCTCGAAGATTACGCTGGACAAGATTCTGGCGAAGATCAAGGCGACGCCGAACGTCACGATCTTCACCATCGGAACAGGGGCGCTTGCAGCGGAATTGAATGACGCCCGCGCAGGCCTGGGAGGAGGCCAGATTGGCCGCATGAATACGCTGCAGGCGCAGAATCAACTGCAGACCTTCGCTCGCATGACAGGCGGGATGTACTTCTACCCGATGTTCGAGGGGGCGCTGCCGGATATCTTTTCGCAGATCAACCACTCCATCCGCAACCAGTACGTGCTGACGTACAAGCCGACGAACAACAAGAATGACGGGACCTATCGCCACGTGAAGGTGTTGCTGGTCGACAACGAAGGCAAGCCGCTGAAGATGCAGGACGAGAAGCAGAAGCCGCTGAAGTACTCGGTGATTGCGCGCGATGGCTATAACGCGAAGCCCCCGGTGGAGTAGAGGCGCGCTGAGTTGCGGGTTGCCGCGGGTTTGACCGCCACCGCTCGAATCCGTACACTCACATAAGGCAGTCAGCAGCCAGCTCTGCGGCGCCTGTAACCTGTGTTGCCCCCTCGTTCAATGGTAGGACTAGCGACTCTGACTCGCTCGATCGGGGTTCGAATCCCTGGGGGGCAACCAAAAGCATGTAAACGCGCCCACGAGGCGCGTTTTTCTTTGCCCTTTCTCGCACCTCTTCGCACTTCCACGAACTGGTTAAGCTCTTTACTGAAGGAGCCGCGTACAACATTCCGAGTCCGAGGAGGTGCGTATCGGTGCGAGGACAGCCATGCAAAAGTGGGGTACGGATGGGGGTACAATTTCGTTGGAAGTCATACCGGGAGGTCAAAGTCGAGTTCAATTTGCGCCGGGATATGGGTGAGTTTCGCTCCGTGGACGCAATGAAGCATGACTCGGGTCGGAACTACACAACACCCGAGACCATCGCTTCCGAACGTGCCAACATCCGATTCATTTTCGAAGGCCGGAACTCTGTTGAACCGATCATGAACGCGGAACGCGCCCGAGAGCAGGCCAAAACGCGATCGTTACTGAACGATTCGCAACGTCGAGTGATCGAGGAAGTGTTGAACTCATCTGACCGTGTTCACGGCCTTCAGGGACTCGCAGGTACTGGCAAAACGACGACGCTTCAGAGCGTGCGCGAAGGCGCGGAGTCGAGGGGTTACGTGGTCGAGGGTTTTGCCCCTACATCCAAGGCAGCGGGGCAGCTCCGGGAGGCCGGAATCGACGCCACGACGCTTCAGAGCTTTCTCGCCCGTCGTCAGAGTCATCCCATTGCCGGGATTGTCAATCGGCATCTCTACATGCTGGACGAATCGAGCCTAGCCAGCTTTTCAAGAAAGGATTTCATCTGTTTTGTGCCGCCCACTATATCTACCTCGCCAGCTTGCACCAGCAGCATGAGCGATTTGCCAAGGTGTGGGACAACAACCTGCGATTGCAGGGCTTTGCCGAAGCCTTCGAACAGCAGACCTCACACGCCAAGAGATAAGAACAGCGTTTCTCGGAAAGATATTGCTTTGACAGTAGTTTCCATGGAAACGATAATCATTTCTATGGAAACCATTGACGGATTGAAGGGCGACAAGTCCGCACTCGAAAACCATCTCGGCTATCGCCTCCGACGTATCTCGAACGCAGTTTCTAGCGAGTTCGCCCATGCTCTGCAGGTGAGACAAACCTCTGTCGCGGAATGGGTACTACTGCGCATGGTCTCCGAGCGAACGCAGACTACTCCGGGTGAACTAGCAGAAATCGTGGGCATGACCCGCGGAGCTGTGTCCAAGGTAGTCGACAAGCTCGAAGCGAAACTGTGGCTCCGCGTTAGCACGGCAGACAGCGATAACCGCGTTCGGCTGCTATCCCTGACGCGCGGTGGACGACGAAATCTCCCCATTCTCGCCAAGATAGCGGATGAGAATGATGCGCGCTTTTTCAGTTGCTTGAATGCGGACGAGAAGCAAACTTTTCAACGTCTGCTAGACAAGTTGGCAGAGCAGAACAACATTCACGATGTCCCAACCTCGTAAGGAGAGATCTATGAGTAAAGCAATTGACAATTTGACTGTTGCAATGAAGCGTGCAGAAAGTCATCCTCGAATCGGCGGTTTTCCCTACTTGGCCGAAAGTCTTAGGCAAGCAGGAGTCACTCGCAACATATGGTCTCTGCCGTCCTGCCAAAGCATTTTCTTGACTACGGAAGGCCCAGTCGTCATGCAGGGAGTGCCCTTGGTCAACGGTACGTTCGATGTCCCGGCCTTTGACGAGAACGCCTTGATCGCTGCGCTCCGTGCCGACCAAGCAGGAGAGAGCACGCTTCACGAGTTCCTGGATGCCTCATGGCGTGCCGGAGTCGTGCGCTACGAGGTCGATTTTGGCGCACGCACGGTGGCGTATCAAGGTTGCGGTGGCGAGGCGTACATCGAAGCCTATCCAACTGTGAAGATGGATTAGGTCGCCAGGCTGTCGCAATCTCCCAAGTTATGCCTAGCCGAGGCCGTGACTCCTCATGAGTCGGCTTCTCGTCAGTTAGGGAAAGCTGATAAGTCCTACTTGATCTACCTGCAACTACAGAGGGAGCATTCCCGACTCAGTTGCCGCCGCCGCGTGCCTCATTAGCTCCGGTCCGTTATTCCTTACGTTGTTGACTTGCGGATTTGCCTCATACATCTCCAGCGCGTCCGAGTCGAAGGGACGCAGCAGATCAAGCGGCAATCGTTCGTTTCCTTCGCGATCAAGCCATCGGTCAAAGTCACGAGCATGGAGGATGACAGGCATACGTGGGTGGATCCGCGACATCAACTCGTTTGCCTCGGTCGTCACAATGGCGAACGATTGGAGCCAATGACCCTGCCCGTCTTTCCAGCCGTCCCAAATGCCGGCGAAAGCGAATGGCTTGCCGTTCGCCATCTCGAAGGCATACGGCTGTTTGGGCGGCTTGCCCTCTTTCGGCCATTCATAGAACGCATTCAGAGGAATCAAGCAACGACGCTTCTTGACGGGCTCGCGCCACGTCTTGGCGGTCGCAATCGTCTCCGCTCGGGCATTGATCGTAGACAGGCCCTTCACATCCTGAATGTCCTTTTGTAAAGAAAGGGACCAGACCCCATCGGGCGAAGACGATCTCTCGTTCACCGGTCTCCCGGCTCTGCCGAATGATGGGCTGATGCGTAGTCGGCGGGACGTTGTAATCCGCATCCGGCATCGCGAGCTCGGCGGGATTCGCAGAAGCATGAAACCACTCGGACATCTTCTGCTTGTCTCCCGTCGCACGTACCTTCCGCACATGTTTCACCAACCTCGGACCGCGTTCCACAGCTCTGACTCGTCTTCGCCTTCTGTTCACCTATACTACCCGAATGAAGACCATCGGTCACGACACGTCGCCATTTCGCCCTACAAGGTCGTGAATCGGTCCGAGTTCATCTCCTCGATTGAGGGGCTAGGCTACAGGCTGATTGACACCTGGAAGAACCCAGACCTCACTTGCTACATCCCGTTCCATCCAGACGAGTGTGTCAAGGCGTTCGACGGCCTTTACTTCCGAAGATCGGAAACTGGAACGTCGGTCGAGGGGAATGAATGAGAATGCAGGAAGCGCTCGAACATCCGCCAGCAGATCGAATGGGACGCCTCATCGCATCACGAGACAAGTTCCTCAGTTTCCTTACGGCCCGGCTCCGCGACAAAGCTGCAGCCGAAGATGTTTTACAGGCTGCCTACATTAAAGCTCTGGAGCGTGGTTCGGACATCCGCAACGACGAGAGCACGGTTGCATGGTTTTACCGCATCTTACGGAATGCGCTCATCGACCACTGCCGGCGCAACTCCGTCCGATACAAGGGTGAAGCCGAATACGCAGCTGACACTCCGCTGACCTACGATCCCGAACTTGAACAAACAGCCTGTGCCTGCATTGGTGATGTTATCCGCGATCTCGAAGGCGAGTACCGCGCTGCGATCGAGGGAGTCGATCTCGGCGGCCAATCGGTAGAGGACTTCGCAAAGGCGAACGACATCATGCCCAAAAACGCCTCAGTTCGATTGCATCGCGCCAGAAAGTCTGTTGCGAAAGAATTGACCGCCGTTTGCGGCTCTTGTGCCGAGCATAAATGTCTCGATTGCACCTGCAAGCGGAGCCAACTGTAAGATACTGCCGCCCTATGCGTCAGCAGCAATAGAGAAACGCGGAGGAACCATGTGCTGCTGTGACAAACCCAAAACCGAAATAAAACCCGAGTCCGGCTCGTGTTGTGGTGGCCCAATGCCAGTGCCAAAGACCGAAACTGATCCCGTTTGCGGTATGAAGGTTGATCCCGCCAAGGCAGCTGCGCACGAAGAACACGGAGGCAAAACCTACTACTTCTGCAGTCAGGGATGCGCCACCAAGTTCCGCAATGCACCGGACACGTATTTGCAATCAAAGGAGAAAGCTGCGGGCTCCTCAGAGCCTGCAGCGTCTCCGAAGCCATCCGGCTATACATGCCCCATGCACCCACAGATCATTCGGGACGAGCCGGGAAATTGCCCCATCTGCGGCATGGCGCTTGAACCGATGACGGTCACGGTAAATGAGGCAAATCCCGAACTCGAGAGCATGACGCGGCGGTTCTGGATCTGCGCAGCCCTCACGCTCCCGCTGCTCGCCATCATGGTCTCGGATCTTCTGCCGAGCCACCCGATCCAAGGATTATTGAAAGGGCCGTTGCTTGGCTGGTTTGAGCTTGCCATCGCGTCCCCGGTTGTCCTCTGGGGAGGCTGGCCCTTCTTTCAGCGAGGCTGGGCATCCATCGTTAGCCGCAATCTCAACATGTTCACCCTGATCTCAATTGGAGCTGGGTCCGCCTACCTGTACAGCCTTGTCGCTGTCTTCATGCCGCAACTCTTTCCAGCCTCGTTCCGCGATATGTCCGGCCAATTGGGTCTCTACTTCGAGGCCGCAGCCGTCATCACCGTTCTTGTCTTGCTGGGTCAGGTGTTGGAGTTGAAGGCACGAAGCCAAACCAGTAGTGCCATCAAAGCTCTGCTTGGTCTCGCCCCCAAAACGGCACGTCGCATTGCCGCTGACGGTCAGGAACAGGATGTAGAGCTCAACCAGATTCAGGTCGGCGACAGCCTGCGAGTGCGCCCAGGCGAAAAGGTGCCAACGGACGGCGTGCTGATCGAAGGCAGCAGTTCGGTGGATGAGTCGATGGTCAGCGGCGAGCCCATCCCGGTCGAGAAGATCAAAGATGCAAAAGTCATCGGCGGAACGATCAACGGCACCGGCAGCTTCGTGATGAAGACCGAGCGGATCGGCGCGGAAACGCTCCTCGCTCAGATTGTAAAGATGGTAAGCGAAGCACAGCGTACCCGCGCGCCCATCCAGCGGCTAGCCGATACTGTTGCTTCCTACTTCGTTCCAGCCGTTCTAGTCTCTGCAGTTCTTACCTTCATCGTCTGGGCGATGTATGGGCCGCAGCCTCAGTACGCCCATGCGCTCGTCAATGCAGTGGCCGTGCTCATCATCGCCTGCCCGTGTGCCTTGGGACTTGCAACGCCAATGGCGATCATGGTCGGAACGGGTCGCGGCGCCGGAGAAGGAATTCTCATCCGCAACGCGGAGGCCTTGGAAATTCTGGAAAAGGTGAACACGCTCGTAGTCGACAAGACCGGAACGCTGACAGTTGGCAAGCCGGTACTCACCGCCCTCGTCGCGGCCGAAGGCTTCGACGAGGCCAATCTCCTCCAACTCACAGCGAGTCTCGAAAAGGCAAGTGAGCATCCTCTAGCGGCAGCCATCCTCGCCGCGGCCCAGGACAAGAAGGTTGAGTTGCTGACCGTCGATGCTTTCCAGTCCGTGACCGGAAAGGGCGTTACCGGGATCATTCAAGGCAAGAAGGTCGCCATCGGTAATGTCGCCCTTATGGACGATCTGAGAGCTTCTATCGGAGACTTTGCGCGAGAAGGCGGAAGCTTTACAGGCCGAAGGCCAAACTGTCATGTATGTCGCCTCGGACGGACGATTCGCAGGTTTCGTCGCAGTATCCGACCCCATCAAGGACTCGACAGCGGAGGCAATCGAACAGCTTAAGAAAGAAGGCATCAAGGTCGTGATGGTAACTGGCGACAATAACAAAACAGCCGAAGCGGTCGCGAAGAAGCTCGGCATCGACTTCGAGGCTGACGTTCTCCCGGAGAAGAAAGCCGAGGTAGTGAAAAAGCTTCAAGCGGCCGGAGCAATCGTGGCGATGGCCGGGGACGGCGTAAACGACGCCCCCGCCCTCGCCCAGGCTCACGTCGGCATCGCGATGGGAACTGGCACGGATGTAGCAATGGAAACAGGCGGCATCACCCTCATCAAGGGCGACCTGCGCGGCATCGTGAAGGCCCGCCGCCTGAGCCAGCACACGATGAGCAACATTCGCCAGAATCTCTTTTTCGCCTTCTTCTACAACGCGCTTGGCGTTCCGCTGGCAGCGGGCGTCCTCTATCCCTTTTTCGGGATTCTATTGAGCCCCATGATTGCCGCTGCTGCGATGAGCTTTAGTTCAGTGTCAGTGATTGGAAATTCTCTACGGCTTCGCAGCGCGAAGCTGTGAGCTTTTCGTGTTCGTCGGAGTCTTATAATCAAGTGAGAATGCGTCGCTTCGCCACTTTCGTAGCCTTGTTCTTGCTCATCGTCACCGCAGCGCCAATGCTGGCCTGCGTGACGGGCGAGGCAATGACTCCACAGGAGAGTGCTTGCTGCCGGGAAATGCACGGCAACTGTGGCGACATGGCGAAGATGGGTTGCTGCAATAAGAAGATCGCAACCGACGCCCATCCGCAGTGGAAGACGACGACTCCTCCCGTTGTCATTAGCCTCACGTTTGTTGATTTCCTGGCTCCATTTACAAGAACGCTTGAGTCGCCTTCGCTCAACCTGCTGAAGGCACCAGACGAGCACTCTCCGCCTGGGCTCCTGATCGTCAAAATCACAAACCTCCGAATCTGATCTGCTCCTCGCCTCATGACGGGCACACTCGACGTGTGTCTTCGCCTCATTTGGTTCAACAGAGGAGCAAAACATGAAACGACTTTTATTCCTCGCCTATGCGCTTGCATGGTCGAGCACCGCCTTCGCGACGGATCATGGACCCGTCTTCGGCTATGCGACTCCGGTCAACTCACAGGGAGAAGTAGCCTGCGATACCGGGATTTATGGTCGAAGCGGTAGCCGTGGAACTCAAATGTCAACGGGGACCGGATGCAGCTATGGACTTACGCCTCACCTCACCATCAATGCGTTCCTGCCGGCCACCTTCGGAAGCGGTTCGCAGCCCGAAAGCCGCATTGTGCCCGGAAGCGAATGGTCGGCAGGGGCGCAATGGAGGTTCCTCCATTCCGTGACCAGCGTAGGGAAGCGACTCGAAGCCACAGCTGGCGTGGCGATCATCGTACCCGGTCCCCAAGCCGACTCGGGCCTTCTTGCCAATCTGCACCGAGCGCCGGGCGTTGCCGGGACAGTCGCAACCGGCTACGCCTCCCGAAGCCAATATGCCTGGGTCGGCGGCGGCTATACACGATTCGCCGAAGCCGCACATGATCGACGGCCCGACACGATCTCCTGGAGCGGCGTCTACGGCTATAGGCCGGCGAAGCTCCGCCGAGGTTACGACCAGTGGGATTACCGCGGATTCGCGGAACTCACCGGAGAACATACCGGCGGGGTTCGGTCGAGCGGAGCCGTCGTTCCCAACAGCAGCACGACAACCGTCTGGCTGGGGCCGTCCGTACTCGCCATCTTCAAGAACATCGCAATCGAGGGCGGCGTGCAGGCACCCATCTACCGGGACGTGTCCGAGTCGCTTTATGGCCGGGAGCGCATCCGCTTCGCAATCAACCTCAGCTATCTCAAATTCTCCTCACACAGCAGTTCCCATTGAAAGGGACGATCATGAAGAAAACTTTCGTAGCAACAGCGCTCGCTCTCTCCACACTCGCCGCTCACGCCGAGTATGAACAAGTCAACCTTACGGTTTTCGGGATGGACTGTGCGCCATGCGCTCACGCGATCCACGTTTCCATGAAGGGCATTCAGGGAGTCAACACGGTTGACGTGGACCTCAATACGGGGCTGGTCACGATCAAGCTCTCGGCCGGAAACAAAGCCTCCATGCGCCAATTCAACGAGGCGGTGGAAAAGAATGGCTTCACGCACAAAGATGCGGACATCGTGGCACGGGGCAAATTGACCGGCAGCGCGAGCGCACCGTTTCTTGAGGTGGCAGGCACCGCAGACCGCTTTGCCCTGGTCCCTCTTGCAGCCGGTTCGGACCTTTCATCCTTGTTTGGAAAGAGCGTGACGGTTACCGGTGTGCTCCCCCAGGCGCCCAAAGGAAAAGTGTCCGACAAGCTCCGCTACAAGACGATTACGGAGGCGCAATGAACTCCACCGCGCTTCCGCTGCCTCCACAACGCAGGGCCAGGAAAGCGGCCCTGCTGAACTACTTCTCCCTGTTCAGTTCCTTCAGCACCCTCATCTGCTGTGCGCTCCCGTCCATCCTCGTATTGCTGGGACTGGGAACAACGGTGGCCTCGCTACTGTCCGCAGCTCCGTGGCTTGTCAGCCTGTCCAGACACAAAATCTGGACATTCAGCATCGCCGGTACGCTGATCGCGGCGAGCTTCCTGATGACCTACGTCATTGCTCCGCGATTGCGGCAAGGCGAGATTTGTGAAGCCGACGACCCGACTACATGCGGCGAAGTAAGCAAACTTAGCCGCGTGATTCTATGGGGATCGGCGCTTATTTGGAGCGGAGGTTTCTTCGTCGCCTATCTGCTCGGACCGATACTCGAACGCCTAGACCGTTGAGATCAGGAATGGCCCCTCGAAGTCGAAGAGAGGCCATTCTCAACGCTTGATCTCTTGCTGCCGACAGTCTTACTGAGAGCTTTTCGCTTTGGACAGTGAAAACTCTTTGAGCGCAAGAGTTTTCACAGGTTCGTCGGTCATCACAATACGCCACTGATCGTCACGTCGGGCAAAAGCCATTCCGTGCAACGCCATCATCTCGCAGAGGAGGTCGTAAATTGGCGCGAAAACTTCGAGCGACCGCCAACTAAACTCTGAAAGCCAGAGCTCATGGAGCACCCGCTCCCAACCTCATAGCCGTCCGCGGTACAGCGTATCGGAAGAGGATGCTTATCGCGTTGAAAAAAGTAAAACTGCCGATCCCACCAGCAGATCATGCAGCATCGCTCGTCTCATCATTCGAGGTCAACGGCGACTCATCCAACTCTTCAAGGGCCAGAAACGTCTGCGGTACGCCCCCGCAAACTGCCCTATAAACCCGTGATCGGGGAGTTGGAAAACCGAACAGAGTACGGTTCCTGTGACCTTTAGCTTTAGGGGCCTGGACATACGTCGCAGGCTCCCCGACCGCAAAGGCAAGGGAATCTCTCGCGCTGTAAAGCGCGATAACTCTGTTAGGGGTTTCCACACCCCAGGACGGCGCGTGACCGTCCCGACACCATCATGGGACATACGCAAGCGAATCGCAATGGCTTAGCGCAGACACGATTTCTGTTGCTCGATGTTGTGTAGGCGAAGACAAAGAGTTCAGTTCTCGGGAGGAGTTCACCTCCCGCGCTTCAGCCGCTTTGCGTCTCCCGCTCCCCACCACAGCGGGCCTGTTCCTGCCCGCAACGCCGACCCTGAAAGCATCTCTTGCGCTCCGCGCACAGCGAAGAAACCAAACCTGCTGAGGGGTGAGTGTACCGGGACATGCGTTACGTTGTGGACCTGAGACATCCGTTACAAGCCCCTTGCGGCAGCCATGAATTCGAGTTGAAGGGGTATGAGAAGACAACTATCCAGTCGTCGAGGCCGTGGGAATGTGGCAATCCCGAAGGGATTTCCAAAGAGTGTGGGAAGGGTGGGAAGCCGGCTTCTTGGCTTTCCATGCTTTCCATACTCTGTCATTTCCATGGCCTGCTTTTCGCCCGGGCGACGCTGGGTTTACAGCTACATCGACCAGCGCAATGGGCCGTACTCGGAAGGAAATGTTCGTCGTGATTGTTGTCGATGAGTGCTTTGGCGATTTCGCACTCATCGAGATCGTTTTGTTTTCGATTGCCTGGATCTCCACACGATGAGGGGGCTATTGCAAGAGCGCACGCCGAGCTTCGCCGTGCGTCGTTGATTTTTGGACGGAGCGGACACAATGATACTTACGGTTCTGGCTGGATATCTGCAGAGCGGGGCGTGTGGGATTACTTTCGACTTGAGCTAAGCTCGGCGTTGGGAACGAAGGACTAATCCGCCGAGATTGCGAGTAGTTCGTCGGCGGTCCACGGCGGCGTCGCACCAGCAAGGCTGGCGACGAGAGCGCCCAACGCGTTGGCAGAGCGCGCGCACTTTGCGATGGGCCAGCCTGCATGGAAGTAGTGCAGGAAAGCGGCGGCGAAAGCGTCTCCTGACCCGACCGTGTCGCGAACAGTCACCTTGAACCCCGGCACCCGGAAGATTTCTTCCCGGTCGTAGACAAGGCAGCCTGCTGCGCCGAGCGTGACACAGATCACGTCGACGTTGAATTTCGAGGCCCAGGCACGGCAGAAGCCTTCCAGGGTGAAGCTTTCTCCGTCAGCGTGGTCGAGGCAAAAGAGCGTCCCGGCCTCCGCTTCGTTCATCTTAATGGCCGTGGCCAAGTGCGAGAGCCTCTGCACCAACGCCAGATTCCAATGGCCGGTTCGCAGGTTCATGTCGTAGAACACGCGCGCCTGCGTGAACCGTCCGACGAGAGCGGAGACGAACGCTTCGGTGGCAGGCTCGGTCTGTGCGAGCGTTCCGAAGTAGAGCCAGTCCACAGCGGTGGCATCCGTCGCATCGGTGACGATCGCGTTCTGTGACAGCCGGTCGAAGGCTGCGGGACGTGGAATCGAGAACTCCGACTCCCCTTCGGCCGAAGTGCTGATGATGGCGATGCCGGTGGGAAGACTGTCCACTTCGCGCACAAATTCCGTGCCAAGGTCGAAAGCATGCATCCGTTCGAGCGCCCGTCGTCCGCGCTCATCGTTGCCTACCCCGCTTAGCATGACGGCGTGGTCACCCAGGCGCTGCAGATTAACGCAAAAGTTGAGAGGCGCTCCGCCAAACCGTTCCTGATCGGGAAAAACATCCCAAAGCACTTCGCCGACGCTCCAGACCAACATGTACGCTCTCCAAGAATCGACCATTTCCAGACAACGTCATGTATATGCCAATTGCGGCAAAGTTGTCTACATAATTTGTCAGTACAAGTTTGTCGTAGTGGTCGCTGTGCGAGAGTGTGATGAGATAGATCGAAGCATGGTGGAGCACAATGGCGAACGTACGAGAGACTGAAGTGACTGTGGAAGTGGATTCTGAAGGCGAGGCGAAGTCACCTCAGCCGAAGTATTTGCAGATCGCGGAGAGCCTGCGAAAGAGCATTGAGAGCGGACGTTACCGCAACGGCATTCGGCTCCCCAGCGAAGCGGAGTTGGTGCGGCGCTTCAGCGTCAGCCGCATGACGGCGGTCAAGGCGATGCAGCATCTACAGCAGGAAGGCCTGCTGATTCGGCGCACCGGATCGGGCAGCTACGCGGCAGAAAATACCCAGGGGCAGAAGCCTGTTTTCGGCCTTATCATCCCCGATCTTGGCGAGACGGAGATCTTCGAGCCCATCTGCAAGGGCATGTCGGCGTCCCCCAATGCCGGCGGACACTCGCTCTCGTGGGGCCACTCCACCGGCACCGAGCTCGAACAAGGAGGACGAAGCCGAGCACCTCTGCCAGCAATACATCGAGCAACGCGTCTCCGGCGTCTTCTTTGCGCCGCTGGAGTTCGCGGCGCGGCGACGACCAGTCAATCCGCGGCGTCCTGAAAGCCCTCAAATCCGCCCATATTCCAGTCGTCCTCTTGACCGCTGCGTGCTCGACTACCCCGCCAGGAGTGGATACGACCTCGTCGGGCTGGACAACCGCCGCGCCGGCTACCTCATGACAGAACACTTGCTGCAGCAGGGCGCGAAGCGTGTTGGCTTTCTGGCGATGGAAGGCTCGGCCGAGACCGTCGACGACCGCATCGCAGGCTATCGCGAAGCGCTGTTCGCGCATAACATCTCGCTCGATCGCAGGATGCGTTTTGCGCGCAGATCCCACCGACGCACAAGCCATCTCCGCAGCCATCTACACGCACGGCATCGACGCCTGTGCTCTGCGCCAACGACCTGACCGCCGCGCAGCTGATGCGGACGCTGCTCGGACTCGGGCACGAGGATTCCCGAAGACAGGTCCGCATTGCCGGAATCGACGATGTACGCTATGCCGGTCTGCTGCCTGTCCCGCTGACCACCTTCCATCAGCCCTGTCTCGAGATCGGTGCGGCCGCCATCGCGGCGATGCTCGATCGGATCGGCAACCCGCAACTGCCAGCTCGCTCGATCCTGCTAAACGGACACCTTGTCGTCCGGAAGTCCTGCGGCGCAAAGGAAGAATAGCCCCTGCACCATCCGCTTCACCGAGGCGGAGATCCCCGCGAAATCCTTTCCCAGAGTCTAGCTATACAGATTTTGTCATATCGCGCATAGTCAAATTCCTTGACAGGTGTATAGCGCAACTCCTACAAGCTTTGACGCCGCACTTTGGAGGAAAAGACACATGCCGAACACACGCACTATCTCGGCACCAGTTCCAAATCACCCTGTCGCTGTTCGCGTTGCTTGCGATGCTCGGCGGACCGGGACGCCTTTGCCCAGAGCAACTACGGAGCCATCGTCGGCACCGTCACGGATTCCACGGGCGCCGACATCCCGGGCGCTCAGGTCATGTCTGAAGAACAACGAGACCAACGCCGACGCAGACGACCAAGGCCGGCAGTGGCGGAACCTACAGCTTCCTCAACCTGAATCCCGGCACCTACACGCGTCACCGTTTCGCAACGCCGGCTTCAAGGCCACGACACAGCAACGGAGTCGACGTCACCATCGGCGGCACCACTCGCGTCGACGCCGCTCTGCAGATCGGCGATGTCGTCGGAGACGGTGACGGTGGAGGCCGACACCGCCGCGACCCTGCAGACCGACAGCTCCTCGCTCGGCGGCGTCGTCGAAGGCCGCCAGGTCACCGAGTCGCCGCTCAACGGGCGCAACGTCAATAATCTGCTCGACTTCATCCCCGGCGTTGTGCCCGGCGGCGGAACTTCCGGCAACACCATGGCCAACGGCGGCAGCGGCAGCTTCCAGGCCGGCGCGCAGACGCAGGCCATCGCGTATGGCAACTACCAGATCGGCGGCGGCTTCAGCGGCCAGAGCCTCTTCTTCATCGACGGCGTGGTTCCAACATTCCCGAGAACAATGTCAACTCGCTGGTACCCACGCAGGATTCGGTGCAGGAGTTCCGCGTCTCGACCAACAACGTAACCGCCGAGTTTGGCGGCTTCGCCGGCGGCGTCGTGCAGATCTCCACCAAGCAGGGCACCAACAAGTTTCACGGATCGGTCTACGAATACTTCCGCAATACCGCACTCGACGCGAACGACTACTTCAGCAATCACAACGGGCTTGCCGCGGCCTCCGCTGCACCAGAACCAGTACGGCGGCAACATCGGCGGCCCGATTCATGAAGGACAAGCTGTTCGCCTTCTTCTCCTTCGAGCGCGAGACGCTGACCTCCGGCAGTCCGCTGACAGCCTACACGCTGCCGACGACCGCGCAGTTGAGCGGCGACTTCTCGGCGACTCTGGCCTGCCAGATCCCATCTACAATCCCGGCAACCGGCGTGCAGTACTCCTGCAACGGCAAGCTGAATGTGATCTGCCCGAACCAGATCGATCCAACCGCGCTGAAGATCCTGCAAGCTGGAGTTCCCGCCGTCACCGGAACGTTCGGAATCAACAGCAGCACCGTCAATAACTACGTCGCGCAGCGCCCGATCGACGGGTGCGCAGAACCAGTTCAACGCCCGGGTGGACTACAACCTGGGCAAGACGGATCAGTTCTTCGCGCGCTACACGTTCTGGAACCCGCACAACGGCAACAGCGATCCCTTCGGCACCAAGACCGGCGCCGGTCCCACCGGCAACACCACCACCGAGGCTGTCGTCGGCGACAACCACGTCTTCAACCCGACGACGCTCGCCGATCTGCGGCTCTCGTATCTGGAAAACTACAACTTCCAGGTGCCGCTCTCGAACGGCTTCAACCAGAGCACCATCAACGCCAACTACGGCGCGCTGCAGGCGCAGCAGGTCAACAATCACCAGGGTCTGCTGCCCGGACTCGGCATCCAGAACTACAGCCTGGGCGCGGAGCTATCACAGCTCTACTGGCTGAACACGGCGTACTCGATCAACGGCAGCGTCACGAAGGTGAAGGGACGCCACACCATCAAAGTTGGAGGCATTGGCCGCCAGATCGAGTGGACCGGCTTTGGCAACAATCAGGGTGTGGGCCTCAACGCAAACACCAGCTTTACGGCGAACCCCGCAGGCGTCGGCGGCAATGCGCTTGCGTCCTTCCTGCTGGGCGTACCCGTCAAGCGTCGGGATCAGCGAGGTCGGCACCTTCCGCGCATTCCTGCATAGCTATGGCTTTTACGGCGTCGATACCTGGCAGACGACGAGCAAGCTAACGCTGAATCTGGGCGTGCGCTGGGAGCAGCCCGGCTCATACTCCGAGGTCAATAACAATGACACCGTCCTGCTGCCCACGCTCGCTACGAGCCTGCCGGCAGTCACCAACCCGGTTACGGGTCAGAGCTCGCCGACTGTGGGCGGACTTGCCCTCGTCGCGAGCCAGCAGTCGCCATCGCGTCGTGAGGAGCAACTGCATTGGAAGCTGTTTTCGCCCCGCCTTGGCTTTGCTCCGATCGGCTGAACGATAAGACTGTCGTCCGCGGCGGTTACGGCATCGCGTTTCTGCCTGCCGAGATCACAGCGGACGGACCGGGCGGCAGCCCCATCAATTCCGCCGGCACGAGCCTGAGCAATACGCCCGGCGTCACCTATGCGGGTGAACCCACCGTCGCCAACCCTTTCCCGGCGGGCATCAATCTGCCGCTGGGCCGCAACCCCGTCGCGTTGACGCAGCTCCTGGGTCAGGGCATCGGCAGCCGTGTCCCCAACCAGCCTTACGGGTATGTGCAGCAATTCAACTTCGGCGTGGAGCGCGCGCTGGATAGCAAGTCCACGCTGTCCGTCGCGTATGCCGGCGCCAAGGGAACGCACCTGGTTCTGTCGCAGGGATACACGGGCACCGGACTGAACCTGGACCAGCTCCCCGACCAGTACGACTCCATCGGCGGCTCGTCTACCGCAGGCACCGGGTTGTTCAAGCAGGTTGCCAATCCCTTCGCCGGCAAGTTCACCTCGGGCGGCCAGCTCAATCAGCCCACCGTCTTGGAAGGTTATCTGCTGAAGCCGTTCCCCCAATACACCGGCGTAAACCAAAGCGTACCGCGCTTCGGCGCGTCCACGTATGAGGCTCTGCAGGCCTCGTTCACACGGCGCGCCAGCCATGGCAGCATCATCCAACTCGCGTACACCTATGCCAAGCTGCTGAGCAACACCGACAACACCAGCAGCTTCCAGGATGGACAGGGCGGCCAAGGCGTCGTGCAAGACAACTACAACGTACGCGCGGAGAAGTCGGTCAGCCTGCAGGATCTGACGCATAACCTGGTCATCAACTATGGCATCGACCTTCCCTTCGGTCACGGACAGATGTTCCTCGGCGGCAGCCACGGCGTAGTCGAGGCAATCGTTGGAGGATGGCGCGTGAACGGCATCACGACCCTGCATAGCGGGCTTCCGGTGGCCTTCGGGACCAATGGCAACTCGCTGAGCAACTACTTCGGATCGGGCCCCATCCGCCCCAACGTGGTCGCCGGCTGCAATAAGCAGGTAGTCGGATCGCAGCAGAGCAAGGCAGCGCGGTGGTTCAACACCAGCTGCTTTACGACGCCCGCCGACTTCACCTTCGGCAACGAGCGTCGCGTGGATGGGAACATCCGTTCGGCTGGCGCGGCAAACTTCGACTTCTCCGCCAACAAGAACTTCCACGTGTTCGATCGCGTCTCCGGCCGCTTCACCGCGGAGGCATTCAACGTGTTCAACCGCGCACAGTTCGCTCCGCCGGATAGCAACGTCAACGATCCTGCGTTCGGCGTTGTGACCCGCCAACTGAATGGGCCTCGCGTCTTTCAGTTCGCGCTGCGGTTCTCCATGTAACGTACGATTGGGGTCGCATCGCTGGCCATGGCGGTGCGACTTCGTCCATAGCAACCAGGGGGTTCGTCATGAAGACGCGACGCAGTTTTATCACTTCCGCCGCTGCATTGGCTCTGACTTCGGTGTTGCCGCGCCGTGTGCGAGCTCAGTCGGAGGAGGCGAAGCTGGCGAACGATCCGATGCGACCGCAGTTTCATCTGCTGCCTGCGCACAACTGGATGAACGATCCGAATGGGCCGATTTACTTCAACGGCAGGTACCACATGTTCTTCCAGTACGATCCGCTGGCCGCGACGTGGGGCGACATGAGCTGGAACCATGCAGTTTCAAGCGACATGCTGCACTGGAAGCACCTGCCCCTGGCGTTCACACCGACACCCGGCAGCCCGGACTCCTTCGGTTGTTTTTCCGGGTCGGCAATCCAGGTGGGCAAGCGCGTCTACGCTGTCTACACGGGAACGCAGAAAAGCGACGATGCGCATGCAACGATCCGCGACGGAGCGAATAACGTGCAGGAGTCGCAATGCCTGGCTTGGTCCGATGATCCGAAGCTGGTGCGGTGGACGAAGGATGCAACGCCGATCGTTCCGATGCCGCCTGCGGGCATGGCCATTACGGGCTTTCGCGATCCCTCAGTGTGGAAGCAGGGCGAGTGGTACTACATGACGGTAGGCTCGGGTGTGGCGAAGACGGGTGGCTGCGTGTTGCTGTATCGCTCGAAGGATATGAAGAGGTGGGAGTATCTGCATGAGCTGACCAGCGGCTCCTGGAACGGCACGAAGACGGCCAACCCATGCGATGACGGCGAGATGTGGGAGTGCCCGGAGTTCTTCGCGCTCGACGGCGGTCATGTGCTGATCTACTCGACGCTCGGCAAGGTCTTCTGGCAGTCGGGCTCGCTCGACGCCGCGACGATGAAGTTCACGGCGGTCAAGACTGGCTTGCTCGACCTCGACGCCTTCTACGCGCCGAAGACACAGCTCGATGCGCAGGGCAGGCGCATCTTGTGGGGATGGATTCCCGAGACGCCGCAACGAAGCCGCCATGCGCGAGGCCGGCTGGTCCGGCATGATGAGCCTGCCGCGCGTGATGCAGCTCGACCCTGACGGCACGCTGCGACTGCAGGTGCTGCCGCAGACCAGTGAGCTACGAGCCGGCCTGGTGGCGCCCGCACAAGACGGCACGATCCTGCGCCAGGCGTCGGGCGAGATCCTTTGCGGCGGAGCGAAGGGAAGCGCGCTGCAGTTCGTGATGAGCGACGGAATGACGGAGCTGTTGCGCGCGGACTATTCGCCAACGAAGCATGCGTTCACTATCGACGGCAAGGAGATCGCGCTGCAGCCGAACGATGAGCCATCGCTGCACGCCTTCGTCGATGGTTCGGTGATTGAGCTGATCGTGAGTGAGCGCATCGGGTGCACGAAACGCTTCTACTACACCGCAGGCCATGCGCCGGATGTGGCGGTGCATGCGACGGGCGCGGTGCGTTTGACGGCATGGAAGATTGCGCCCATCTCACCCAACCGCCTGACGACACCCGCGCGCAACGCATAGAATCTGCAATCTGGAGAAACATCTTGAATCGCTATCTCATCAAGGCAACGACCGTTGGAGCGCTGGGCGGCCTGCTCTTCGGCTTCGATACCGCCGTCATCGCCGGCACCACGCAGCAGCTCACGGAGATCTTCCATCTCACGCCGTCGACGCTCGGCCTCACGGTCTTCATCGGTCTGGTGGGCACGGTCATCGGTGCGATGGTCTCAGGCAAGCTGGGCCAGCGCATCGGCGGCCGCGAGGCGCTGCGCATCATGGCGATCCTTTACACCGTGTCAGCCGATCGGCTGCGCGTTCGCGTGGAACTGGAACTGCGCTGATGGTCTTCCGCCTGATCGGCGGACTCGGCATCGGCGGCTCGTCGGTGCTGGGCCCCGTTTACATCGCGGAGCTGGCGCCGGCGAAGTGGCGCGGGCGCATGGTCGGCATGTTCCAGATCAACATCGTCGCGGGCATTCTGCTGGCATATCTCTCGAATTTCATCATCGCGACGCGTGCATCTCGGCGCTGCACGAGTGGCGCTGGGAGTTTGGCGTGGCCATCGTGCCGTCGGTCCTCTTCCTCATCATGCTCTACGGCATTCCGCGCAGCTCGCGATGGCTCGTCACGACCAACCACACGACTTGAGGCGCGCGAGGTGCTGGAGCTGATGGGCTCGCCCAACTCCGAGGCGGAACTGCAGGAGATCATCGACTCGGTGCACATGGAGCGCGGCGCGAAGGAAGAACCCATCTTCAACGCGGCGTTACGCGCTGCCGATCTTTCTGGCGATCTCGATCGGATTGCTCAATCAGCTCTCGGGTATCAATGCGATCCTCTATTACGCGAACTCCATCTTTGCCTCGGCCGGTTTCAGCTCAAGCTCCGCGGCGTTGCAAACCGTCGGCGTCGGGCTGGTCAACCTGCTCGCCACGCTGCTCGGCATGAGCCTGATCGACAAGCTTGGCCGCAAGACACTGTTGCTGATTGGCTCCGTGGGCATGGTGGTTGCGCTCGCCGGCGTGGCGGCGATCTTCTACACGCATACGCATCAAGCGCTGCTGGTGTGGCTGCTGGTGCTCTTCATCGTGTTCTTCGCCATCTCGCAGGGTTCGGTGATCTGGGTGTACATCGCGGAGGTCTTTCCCAATCGCGTTCGCTCGAAGGGCCAGAGCATCGGCTCGTCCGCGCACTGGATCAGCGCCGCGCTCATCACGCGCTATTTTCCTGTGGTAGTAGACAAGTTCTCGCAGGGCACGCCGTTCGCCTTCTTCGCTATCATGATGGGCTTACAGTTCTTCCTTGTGCTCTTTATCTTCCCCGAAACCAAGGGCAAGTCGCTGGAACAGATCCAGGCGAAGTTTGGCATCCACTAAGATCGTTATGGGAGAAGCCGATGAAGATTGGTGTGAGTGCGTTCGCGTGGACCGCAAACTTCACGGAGTCGCATGTTCCACTTCTGTCGAGGATCCGCGAGTACGGCTTCGAAGGCTTCGAGATTCCCATGTTCGTTCCCGGCGATCTGCCGGTTGCATCGTTGCGCAAGGCATTTATACAGAACGATCTTGAATGTACCGTCTGCGCCATTCTGCCCACAGGCATTAATCCCATCTCTCCCGACTCCGCGACCCGCTCACGCTCGCTCATACATCTGAAGCGATGCGTCGAGACCACCGCAGAGTTGGGCGGGCATCTTCTTGGTGGACCGCTGTACGCGCCGATTGGCTATCTTCCGGGCCACCGCCCCTCCCACGACGAGCAGACATGGGCAGTCGAGGCCTTCCAATTTCTTGGAGAGCTTCTTGACCTATACGAGATCACGCTGTCCATTGAGCCGGTCAATCGTTCCGAGACATTTCTTCTTCGCACCGCACTCGAAGCAAAAGCTCTTTGCGAAAGAGTCGGCCATCCGCGCATTGGCGTCACCATTGACACGTTTCATGCCAACATCGAAGAGAAGAGCATCTCCTCGGCCATCGAGCACCTGGGACCAAGTCTGAAGCATCTTCACGCCAGCGAGAACGACCGCGGCATGTTAGGAAGCGGTCATATCGACTTCGCCGCCATCGTCCGGGCCCTGCGACGTATCGACTATGAAGGGTATTTGATGATCGAGGGCTTCGGTTACGATTCTGAGGAAACATCTGCCCCCGGTGCCCTCTGGGCCCAAGTCGGAGTATCCCCGCAGGACCTTGCTGTCGGGGGCATCGACTTCGTCAATGCATTGCTGGCTTAGCGTCTGGATCGAGGGGACTCAAGCTGCTGAGCAGAGCTGACTTTGCTTAATTGAGGTCCGGCAGGCGAACGACAAGCTTCTGGAGAGTTGCTTTCTTCATTCTCTTGGTCGTAAAGGCGGCCTCCTTTGCCGCAAATATGCCCAACAATCTATGCGCGTGGAGTCACAGATGGGAACGGGGTCGGATCAACGAGCGCAAAGGCGGTGATGCACTCGTCGAGAATCATTGCTGATGAGAATGGCGCTCATCAGGACTCGCCAGCCTTCCAAGTTGCGATGGCTCTGCTCCACGACGGTAATCGCCTTGCAGGAACGGCAGTCCCTTCGTATAGTCGGGCGGTACGACTAAATCGTAGCTTGCAGGGGTTTCCCGAATGCAACGAGTTGCCGTACATTGGGGCCGGACCTGGTGGGATCGTCGCGGCGCGTTATCTCAAGTCGGAAGGCCTTGAGCCGGTTGTCTTCGAGCAAGGCGCACGGCTTGGCGGACAGTGGAGCGGCGACCCGGGCCATAGCGGCGTGTGGCCTTCGATGCGCACGAACACCAGCCGGATCATGACGTCCTTCAGCGACCTGCCGCATGACGACTCCACACCCACCTACCCAACCAATACCGCTATGGGCGAGTACCTTGAGCGCTATGCGCGTCAGTTCGATCTCATCCCGTTGATCCGCTTCAGAACGCCTGTGCGCGAGCTGTCACAGGATAGCGATGGCAAGTGGATTGTTCGCACGGATGCCGGCACGGAGACATTCGACCAGGTCATCGTCGCCACCGGACGTTACAACAAACCTGCGTATCCGAAAGTGTCTGGTCTCGACTCCTTTTCCGGCTCCGGGCGGTGTAAGCCATGCCTTTTCCTACAAGCGTCCCGAAGCGTTTCGCGGATCGCGGGTACTGGTCGCCGGGTGCAGCATCAGTGCATTGGCAGGGAATCGAATCAGCGGTCCTGCCTTAGCACCTGTACGTCGGGTGGAAGCATATAGAAATCTCCTTCACCTTCGTCGTTTAGCGCTCCATGGCACGACACAACGCTTTGGTCCGGCACTGGTCCGGAGCACTTCGATTCCCCTGCGCACCACAACGCCCTGCTTGCAACGCGCAACGCGCTAGAGGTGCCCGACTACATTAAGGCCGACCAACTGGTACGGGGAATGGAGGGCCCCAACACTCAGTTTTATGAGCCGCTTGCGGATTTGCACCTCGCGTTTCCCGGCCACGAAGTGTACACCAACTACTCCAACACCCTAGACCTCGATACTGCGGTCATCACCACGCGTTATACAGTCGGGGAAACGACCTTCACACGTGAGATGTTCGCAAGTTACCCGGCGCAGATCATTGTTCTCCGCCTCACCGCGAGCAAGCGAGGATCGCTCAGTTTTTCCGCAACTCTGGATACACAGCAGCATTTTTGCCAGACTAACGTGACTGCCAATGCGATTTCCGTGACCGGTCGAGCACCGGTGCGGATCTCGGGCCCGTCGGCCAATGCTAATGTCCAGTGGGATGAGCACAAAGGAACAACCCTCGAAGCCATTTTGCACATTACCGCCACTGGCGGCCAGTTAGTCCCCGGTGAAAAACACAGTCTCACGGTGGAAGGTGCCGATGAAGCGGTGCTGATGATCTCCGCTGCAACCAGCTTCGATGGATTTGACCATGACCCTGCGACCCAGGGCAAGGATCCCGACGCCATTGCGCGCGCACACCTGAACAAGGCAATCGCACGCTCGTATCAATCTCTGCTCGACGAGCACCTAAACGACTATCGCAACCTGTTCCGCCGACTGTGGGTTTCGATCAATGGTGACACGCCAAACAGGAATGCCTTGGCCTATCAGTGGGCTCGTTATGCTCTCATCGCGGCTTCTAGACCTGGCGGAGGCGCACCGCGCAACGAGCAGGGCATCTGGAACCACGATCTCGCCCCGCACTACTCGTCGAACTTCACGCTTAATGAAAATCCTGAGAAGTATTACGCGACAGCGGAGCCTGCGAATCTCGGCGAAACGGTCGAACCTGAGATCGACTTCGTCAATGACCTTGCGGTCAACGGAGCCATCACCGCCAAGGTCGACTATGGTTTTCATGGCTGGGTGGTTCACCACAACTCCGACATCTGGGCCATGACGACGATGGTGGGCGGCGACCCCATGCTGGGCGGACTGCCCCGTCGGTGGTTTTTGGCTGTCGCAAGCTCTGTGGGAGCGCTACGCCTTCGGGCTGGACAAGGCAGAGTTGCGGTCGAAGATCTATCCCGTCCTGAAAGGCGCGTCCGAATTCGCCCTCGATCTCCTCGTGGCCGATGGAAAAGGCCACTTGGTCACTTCGCCTTCCACGTCGCCCGAGAATCACTTCATCGACCCTGCCACCGGGCAGCGAGTGGCTGTAAGCCGTGGCTCGACCATGGACATGGCGCTGGTGCGCGAGTTGTTCCAGAACACGATCCAGGGGAGCGAGGCGCTTGGAGTCGACGCCGATTTCCGCACGAAGCTCCAGGAGACGCTGCCGAGGCTCCTTCCATTCCAAATCGGTTCGCAGGGGCAACTCCAGGAGTGGTCGCAGGACTTCAAGGAGTGGGAGCCGACCCCCCGGCACTCGTCTCATCTGGTGTCGGTTTCAGAACTGAGCCAAATTACCTCAGCCCAGCCTGATCTTTTTGCGGCGGCTAAGGTTTCCGAAGAACTACGCAGAACCGGCGGCTACCATCCGGATAAGGCCGCTTTGTGGGCTCGCTTGCTGGAGCGGGACAAGGCACTCGCCGCACTCGGAACCCGCTTTCCTTCCATGTATGACTCGCCTCCGGCCGGTTTTGGCGAGATGCTGCTGCAGAGCCAGACGGGTAAGATCAATCTATTGCCAGCCCTGCCAAGGGATTTCCGCTTCCCGGCCTGGGCGGCGCTGTCTTGCCATTGGCTTTGGCTTCGGCGGCAGCTTCTTCCCACCTTTTGAGCGCTGCGGTAATATGCGGTGGACTTCTTTGGTAAGCGGTCACCTTGGCGTCAAAATTCCGCAAGCAGGGGAGCCAGTGGTGTCTCTGCTGCGAGGGCCTCGCGGCTCGTCCAAGCCTCAGCGGTACTCGCTCCAAAAGCTTCTGTGATTATGCCGAAGGGTACTTTCAATTCCTTCTGCATGTCGCCGGCGAAGAGGTAGCCGATTGCAGACATTTCCCTTACGTTTTCCGGTGTGACGACAAGCCAGGTCCCGTCAAGTTCCGTCCGCGGTTCGTAGCTCTTCTTCAAGGCTCCAGTAAACATGCGGATGTTCGGATAATTGGCGGCGGCAACCTCCTGGTCCTCGTTGTTCACCCCGGCAAAGTAGTGTCTTGTCGTCTTGGCGACTGTGAAATCCATATTGGACTGGCCCGACCCAAGCCACACTTCGCCGATCAGAATATCCTTCACCACGACCGGCACCTCACCGATCAGATTGCCCGTGATCGTCATCTGGAATGGCCCGCCGGGCTTGAGTTTGGACAGGCGCAGCATCCACTTGCCACTCGCATCTGCGATTGCGGATCGGGTTTGGCGGTTGAACCTGATCGTTACTTTCTCTGCGGGTTCTGCCGTACCCCAGATCGGCACCAAGACACCGCTCTGCAAGACCATGTGATCGCTGAACAACGAAGAAGGTTTGACCTGCGCGGATGCCGCTGGCGAAAGACCTGCCGTGACGGAAAGGACAACAAGTAACAGAAGGTTCTGACAGAGTTCATCGGATTGGTAGCTCCTGCCTCTCGCTCGCGGCTCATCTAGTTGGCAGGCCCTGGATCTCGAGGGTGACCGCATGCTGACTCGGCGGTTTGTCTGGGCAGGTTGACGGAGAGTTCTTCCCCGTCCTGCCTCCAGGTAAGTTTGCCGCCGTAACCAGTAAGGAAACGTTCGTGACCTTTGCGCCGCCCAACTGTGGCGATCCTATCGCGAGGCTCTTGATCTTGGCCACGCGTGACTCGGGCCACGCACCGACAAACGCGTACAGTGCGTCAACTCTGGTCGTAAAACGGATACCTTGTGAGGTATACGCCGGCCCTGGAGGGCCATAAGCGCGGGGCGGAGGCGCGACGGTCGACGGTCCTTCGCCGTAAATCTTCCACGGGCGCGTGGCAAAGGTACCTTCGGAGTTCACCTCCATCCAGGCTGTAAACCCCGCAATGAAAGCCTCTTCACGATCATCGATCGAACCATCGCCGCGCAGCGGCATGTTGAGCATCAGATTGCCGTTCTTACTCACGATGTCCGTAAGCATCGAGACGATGCGAGGGACCGTCTGGTAACGGTTTTCTTCGTAGACGGCGCGGCTGTAGTGCCATTCCCCGATGCAGGTATCGGTCTGCCATGGTTCAGGCCGGATCGCGCTCGCCGTACTGCGCTCAATATCCTCTACGAATGCGCCGTTGTGCTCAGGCAATAAGTGCTTGGCATTGACTACGACATCAGCGCGGCCGCCGATGCGCGCGGCACTCAGATTGTAGAAGTGAGCCACCACATCGGCGGCGGGTTAATGGGTGGTGCATCATATTGGCTCCCTAGCCCAGCAAGCGAATCAGTTCATGCACAGCGATCCGGGTTGAGCTCTTATTGATCGAAACCTAGTGTGCCGATGGCGGCGAAACGGTCCTGCCGGAGTTGGATGTATCAACCAGTTCGAGGCGGAGATAATCCCACACGACTCCGCTTTGCAAGTCGCCGGCGGGAACCGTGAGTGTCATCTCATTTTGTCCGGGCTTCATTAACTCTGCATCGAACCTCAGCGTCCGCTCCTGCGAAAGACCTTTGTCCGCGTTGTAACGGATGCTATTCGTGGTGATCAATGGGCCATTCTCAGGATTGCGACCGTCTCCGAGCGCCCCTGCACTCTGTCCGTTCACCGCTACAGCCAACTGTCGGATACCGTTCACGCCGGCCAGCGCGACCCGCAAGGCGGCTTCACCCTTCACCGCCTTATCTAGAGTGAACTTTATCGTCCAGACGGTCTGCCTCCCTTTCCCGTAGACGGCCCAGGGCCCAGTCTGATTGGTCTGGGGATACTGGGCTAGCGACTCGCTCTTGACCCAGCCGAAGCGTTGGTTGGCAGGATCCTTGGCTTCTGGATTCACGAACGAAAGATTCACCGCGTGCGGAACCTCTTCAAAGAACCAGTCCTTGCGGTAGTCGCTCTTGCCGACTGTATACGTAATGTCGTTCGGGAATAGCAGGGCATAACGTAAGTTCCAACCCCAAAGCCAGTTATTGGCACCATCACCTTTGAAGAACTTGTCGCCGGTTCGGTCCGGGTAGCCGATATCCCAGAGTTGTCTTCCATAACGCACTGGACGCCACTCAAGCCGTCCCAGATCTAACGTTTTGCCCGCCTCGACGGTGATGTTGGTTCGCGCGAAGTCGCCTAGTACGCCATCCGCATACGCATGGAGGGTGTACCTGCCGGGGCGAACCTTGGTTAATCTGAATCCCCCGTCGTCTGTACCATCGCTGAAGAACTGGTAACCTCCGGCGTTGTGGATCCAACTTACCTTGTCGGTATCCGGAACGCTGAGACCAACTACAAGGTGCGGTAGCGTCCTCGCAGCTGACGCGGGTGCTAACGGGTCGTTCAGGACAATCTGCCCAGTCACCGTTCCGCGTTCGTCCCTTTTCGGGTAGTCAACCCCCTCCACCCAGGCATAGGGCCACTTTGCGGCTTCCTTCTTTGCTTGGGAGAGGGCGTCCTGCCACAGATGGTTGGCATTCTCGTTCCAGCTGGCCGGTACCGTGGGGTTTCCCGTGGTCTCGGCCAGCGTGGCCAACTCAGCCTTCGTCGTGGCTTTCGGTTTATCCAGAGAGTTGACGTAAACAAAGATGGGTCCAATTACCTTGGTCCATTCCTCGCCGTTCGCAACGTTGACACGCGCTCCAGTATCGTAGTGTCCTCCTAGCCAGTAGTCCAAAATGATCGGCTCGGGGTTTCCGTTGTCTCCAAAATGCGCGTCCAACTCGAGTTTCGTGGGGCCACCACTCAAGTACTCAATCGTGGGATTGATAAACCAGATGCCGACGTGATCCTTCGTACTCGACCAACCGTAGGCAGGAGTCCTGTACTGCACGCCGGAGTAGCTGTATTTGTGTTCTACGGAATTCTTGTAAACACCTCTTGTCAGGATGCGTTGTTCCTTGGCGTGCACCACTATTCCCGTGCCCCAATCAAGAGGGGCGCACTCCAGCATGTTGCGGTCTTTGTCGACGGTGATCCAATCAAAAGTCTGGGAGAGACGTGTGATGTAGCGACTTTCCGCACCCACCCCACCTGCCCGATAGGCCGCAGGATGAGTGAAGATTGCATAAACGTAGATGCCTTGGTCTCCGCGGCCCAAGGCATAACGAATCTCCATGTCAAAGTAGGTGCCGCCGCCGGGCGCATTTGGGGTTAGCATCTGCTTGCCGTCCGTCACACCCTTAACTGCAACCTCAACCCTGGTGCCGCCGTTCGTTGCTGGATCGATCGTCACGGTGTTGCTCAATCGCAGCGCGTCATGCGGGGTCTGCTCCCAGTAGCCGCCGTTACCGCCCATGGTTTCGATGCCACGGTACATGAGCGATGCCATCGAACCACTCCCTTTGCGGATCGTGGCTCGTACAATCCCATTATCGAGCGTCCACGACCCATCCGCATCGGTGACTGTCACCGCAAAGGCGTTGGCCGACGGACGGGCCGCGTGCAACAGAGGACTTGCAAGGAACAAATTGCCGCCCGCAATTGCAATCATCGTAATTAGCCGTGCGAAGCGGCCTATCGTTAGCGTAGGCGTCATACAGAGGTGTTCCCTGGCTTCCGCGCCGCCGCACGCCTGCGCCGCTGGCACGGTTGGAGAAGGAATCAAGGCCGCGCAGAACATCTTCATCCCGGTGAAACAGCCGAAAGTTTCAAGCAACATACGCCCCTTCTGTGTTGCGCCTAAGCGGCATTTCGCCCTCGTGCCTTCCGGACTTCACACGCTACCAAGGGTCATGTTGCCTTCTATCCGAAGGACATACGGCATACGAGATGCAGAGTTGTCGGCCGGAAGCGTAACTTTGAGACTCTCCGTAGCCTGCTGAAAAGCAAGCGGCATATTGGAACCTAGGAGGGTAACGCGTTCTATTTTTGCCTTGCCGGCTGCTAGCGACGTCAACCTAGCCGTAGTGGCAGGCCGAATGTAGCCGATTGCGTAGAGGGCTCCTCTTGAAACCGTATAACGGAAGTCCGACTCCGACGGTGTGGGAGCATTCTGTCTCCCCATTCGCGGGCCCTCCACGGCGGTTGAACCGCCCTTCCAGTCCCCAGGAGACTGCGCAGGTATCATTGGACCCTCTCCCATGCGGGTCCACGGGCGGGACCCGTAGATTGCTTCTCCGTTAACCTTGAGCCATTCTCCGATCGCAAGCAGCGCCTTTTGCTGTATTTCGGGGATGGATCCATCGCCCATGGGCGATATGTTTAGAAGCAGATTTCCTCCCATGCTTGCAAGTTCAACCAGCTCACGAACCACACTTTCCGGAGTGCGGACCGACATGCCGTCCGTGTATCCCCAGGTACTCCCGAGTGAGTCGTCTACCTGCCAGCCCGCAGCGTTGTAGATAGCCTTCGGTGCACGACTTTGTTTCTCGAAATCCTGCACGGAGCCGAAGTAGTAGGCAACATCTTTTGTCGCCAGCGTTGCCTGCTTGCCCCACTTCTCAGCGCTGTTGTACAAGTACGCTGCAGCCCGCAACTTTACGTCGTCGTAGGTTCGCGTATTCACTCCGTTATCGAAGTAGACCATCTGCGGCTCGTACTTATCCACCAGTTCCTGCACCCGAGCCAGCCAGTCGGCTTGGAAGGCAGGTGAAGCATTCGAATTGTTGAACTCTGCGGAGGGTACCGGCGGTCCATAGAATCCGGCGTACTTCGGGTCGAATTGATCGTTGAGTACGCCCTGCTTTGGATAGGCAAAGGAGTCATGCTCCATGCGGTGGCTTGATACCCCGAAGATCATGTTCTGCTCGCGTACGGCACGAGCCAACTCCCCGGTTAAGTCCCGCTTCGGTCCCATCTTGCCCGCGCACCATGGGGTGATGTCCGAGTCCCACATCGCAAATCCATCGTGATGCTCGGCCACCGGAACGACGTAGCGCGCGCCCGCCTTCTGGAACAGCTCCGCCCACGCAGTGGGATCGTACTTCGGCACCTTGAAGAGCGGGATGAAATCCTTGTAGCCGAATTTGTCCGGAGGTCCCCAGTGCTCGGTATGCCACTTCACATCCGATGTATACATGTGACGCTCATACCACTCGTTTCCATGCGCAGGAATGGAGTACAAGCCCCAGTGAATGAAGATTCCGAACCTGGCTTCGTTGAACCATGTCGGCACGCGGTAGTGATCGCGAAGCGACTCCCAGGTCGGCTCAAAGGGACCTGCCACCAGCGGCTTCGGCTTAGCATAAGCATCCGGGGCTCCGGCCGGCGCGCCGGTCTGCCCCGCCGCCCCCACCGGCATTGCAGAAGCAAGCAGCGCCGACCCAGCCAGGCGGCTGCTATCGGCAAGGAAACGGCGGCGGGAGAAAACTGTCAAAGTCTGGTCCTCGGAACGGCGGCATTGATGGAAGGCGTAAGTGAATTTCAGACCGGCCCCATTCTTCTCGCGAAGACGAGGCCGACCCCTGTGTCGGTTTCCTGCGCTTAGAACTCGAACCGGCCCGAGAACTGTGCGTCGCGCGGCGTGTTCGCCTGATTGCTGATCTGCCCGAAAGCCGCGTTCCCAAAGACGGTGTTCGGGTTTCCGAAGTCGGTATGGTTATCGAGGTTGAAGAGGCTTGCCTCGAACGTGAACTTCAGACTTTCGAAGATGCCGAAGGTTCTCCGAAGGCTCATATCTTCCTCATAGTTCCCCGGACCGCGCATTTTGTAAACATAGGAGCGTGAGGCATTACCAAGGGTGTAGTTAGGAGCCGCTACGAAGGCCTTGGCGTCAATATAAGGAACGGACGTGCCGGAAGCCAGATTCTGCCGTCCCCAACCACCGTTGATCCGCGGATCTCCCGCAAAGTTCGGGTTCAAATTCGGGTAGCAGGTGCCCGCGTACGTGAGCGAACTGCATCCTGTCGTGGTGACCGTCAGCGGCGTTCCCGAAAGATAGCGGAAGATTCCGGACACCGACCAGTTCCTGATCAGCTCATGGACGACGGAACGGCCGCCCTGCCCGAATGGGACGTTGTAGATCGCGTAAAACGCGACATGATGAGGAATATCCGTGCCGCTCAATCCGTACTCCGCGTAGCTTGCGGGCGCACCGTTCACACCGTACGCCGAGCGCGATCCGCCGGTATCATCCATGCTCTTGCTCCAGGTATAGCTGAGCTGATAGTTGAACCCGTGTCGCATGGCCTGCTTCAGCTGAAGCTGCAGGGAATGGTAATTCGAATTTCCCGAATCGCCCCAGATGTCGCTGAACCCGCCAAACTGCGGAAAGGGCCGCAGTGCTTGGCCGATCGTCGCATTGGGAGAGAAGTTTGCAAACGGCAGCTTGAAGCCGGGCAGGACGGCCTGCACCGCAGCAACGTTGGTCGGAGTCGCCTTCAGGCCCAGCTTGTCACCTAGCACATAGTAGCTGGGATTCAGCTGGTTGCTATATATTCCCCGGCCAACCCCCGTTCCCAGAAAATGTCCTGTTGAGCCGCTGTAGTCCGCACTCAGAACGGTCTGGCTGTAGATCTCCCGCTGCAAGCCGAAGTTGAAGTTCTGGTAGTAGGGCGCCCGCGGTCCGAGGTACGGATCGGCAAAGTTCACACCGTTCGGCGTCGTCGAGCCATACACTGGATTGGACGTGAAGCCGGTTCCGAAACCCGCGTCGAGATTTGGCGGCAGTGGGTAGTTTGGAATCGCGGAGTTCGTGCTGTTCAGGTAAAGCCCCGGTGTCACTCCAAGATCGGGCGAACCAAAGGTTGCGCCGCCGTTGAACCCCAACTGTCCTGTTCCGCTCGATGCATTCACGCGCCCACCGACACCGCCGGCGTGGCTGTAGTAAATGCCATAAGCGCCGCGCACTACGGTCTTCGCATCCACAGAATACGCAAAGCCGATGCGCGGCCCAAAGTTCTTGTACCAGGTGCTAATGGCGGTGCGGCAGTTGCAATAGAGCGGGCTCACTCCGTAGCCGCCGAACTGCAGAGCGCCGGGCGTTCCAGTCACCGGATTCGGAATGTTCAAATTGATGAAGGAGAAGCGGTTCTGCTTCTCTGTCCATGGCGAGAAAAGATCCCACCGCAGCCCGACGTTGATCGTGAGTTTTTGCGTCGCCTTGATGTCATCCTGCACATACGGTGAGAAGTTGTGATAACGGCCGTACAGCTTTGCCGCAGGACGATTATCCGTCACCGAGGCGCTATCCACGGCGCCGAGGATGAAGCTCGCGTACGACGAGCCCTGAGCATTGTTCAACACCGCTCCGTTGAATCCCGCGGTCTCCAGGTTCGAATATGCCAGCGAAAGATACGTTCCGGTATCGAGACTCACGGAGTTGGATTCTTCCCACTGGTACTCCCCGCCCGCACTCAGGGAGTGCCGCCCTTTCACCACCTGGATTCCATCCTGCAGGTGAAACACGGCCACATCGCCACCGGTGGAAGCACGGTCATTCGTGGTCCATCCCAAGGGTGCATTGTTGCCGCCAAAGGTCGTCGCAGGGAACGAGTTCGAAGCCTGTCCTGCCGGAATGTTGGTTATCCCCGCAGCCGTCGCCCACCAGATCGGGTTCTCCGCAGAGGGATTTGTGTTACCCACGCCATGAAACGCACCAAGGTTCACGGCATACGTCAGTTTGTTCACAGTCTTCGGATTGATGGTCCACGTGTCTGAAACCGTAGCAATCAAATTGTTCTGCGTATTGCCCACCGTGGTGAGGTACGGCTGAGGCAGTCCGCTGGCATCGCAGCACTTGGGGTTGGGGTAGCGACCGCCCTCCGTCATCAGGAGGCGAATCGCATGTGCCTTGAAGAAGTCGAGGTCCACCTGATAGCTCTGTCGCGGATAGTTGAATCCAGTGGTGAAGCCACCCAGATAGTTGAGCGTCAGGTTGCTGTTCGAGGGCGCAGGAAGAAACTTCTGCATGTAAGCCGAAATGGGCGATATCTGGCCCTGCGGAATCACATTCGGAGTTCCGATCAACACTGGATTGCCGTTCGGCCCCACTCCCGCACCTGGCCCGTAACCGAACTGGTAGCGGCATGCCACCCCGTTCGTATTGTGTGCCGTACACGTCGCCAGTGACGTGGGGTCATAGATCGGCTGCGAAGTCGGCAACTCACTGAAGTTGCCCTGCCGCTCGAGCAGGGTCGGCACTGTCGTGTAACCCGGGTTCGTCCCATGGGTGTAATGGTCGTTATCGTAGGACGCGAAGAAGAACATGCGGTTCTTTAGGTGGGGGACGTAGCCGCCAAAAGTCGCGCCAAACTCGTTCTGGTGCTCCGAAGGTTTGATGGCCGTATGCGTCACGGCATTGATCGCTGCCGGTGAATAGAAGCCCCACGCGTCAAGGGCAGTATTGCGAAAATACTCGAAGGCAGACCCGTGATAGTGATTTGTCCCGGACTTGTGAACGTAGTTCTGCATACCCTGGCCCTGGTAAGCGGCGGAGACTCCGCTGGTCTGTACCTGGAACTGATCCACGGCATCGACCGAGAATGTGCTGTGGACCACCGCCCAGTCGCCCTGCTGATTCACGTCGTCCATCGCGACGCCATCGATATACGTTTCGTTCAGGTTCCCCTGGCCGCCGTTCATCTGGTTGACTCCGCCACCACCGGTCACGCCCGGCGTGAAGTAGATGAACGCCGTGGGATCCCGGGGCTGCCCGCCCATGATGAGTGGCAGAGCTTTGTAGGTGTCCGTCTCCATCGAACTTCCCAGCGTGGCGTTCGCGGTATTCAGAGGTGCCGGCGCATCCGTCACGGTCACGCTCTGCTCCCCGCCGCCAACAGTCAATTTCACGTTCAATCCGAAGGTTTGTAACGCATCCAGGGGGATGTTTTCCTGGGTGAAGGCATTGAAGCCAGCCGCCGACACCTTCACCGAATACCTGCCCGGCTGCAAACCGCCAACTGAATAAAAGCCATTGCTGGTCGTAGTTTGGGGATGATCCACATTTGTCAACACATCTGTGACCGTCACTTGCGCGCCGGGAATGATTGCCCCGGTTCCATCGGTCACCGTGCCCTGGATGGTACCGGTACCCGAGATCTGCGCCACAACCTGACCCGTCAACCCCCAGAGGAACACAAGCAGCATAGTGATGCGGGTGAACGTCGGTGACGGATTGTGACGGAAAGTGTATGTACGTGTATCTGTCGTGGCATGCATGAGGATCTCCAGCCCATCGGAATTCGGGTTAGCGTTTACTTGGACGGCCGGACGACTCGATGCGAGATCCAACGAAGGAGAGCGTCCTTCGTTGGATGGACCTAGGGTAAACGTTAAACCGCAACGAAACGGAACCTTACCTTGCACACAACATGGATGTCAATTCTCAAGTTGCGAGGGCTACCGGCCGCGTCCTCGCTGCAGGAGGCCCGTGGGCCCGCCCAGACGGTTTTAGAGACTTCCGCCAATTGCGACGGATGATCTTCGAATCACAAGTCTGGGCCTCAGAATCACCGCTTTGAGATCGGTGCGGCCGTCCGCGGATGACTCCCTCGGCTTTACGGCGAGCGTGGCTGCGGCCTTCCCGAGTTGAACAGTGTTTTGATCCACCGACGTAAGAGGCACGAGCGTGTATGCAGCATGCTGGATGTTCCCGCATCCCACAATCGCTATATCGCCAGGGATTGAAAGTCCCGCTTCGAGGATAGCTGCCATCGCGCCGATCGCGGTGGGATCGTTATAGCAAAAGACCGCATCGGGGCGTGTCCTGAGTCGAAGCAATTTCCGCATCGCCTGCGCCCCGGTTATCGGGCCGGACTCCTCGTTCCTGGCCCGTTTGACGACAAACCCGCTTGGGACGGCCATGTCCGCTTCTTTCAGCACCCGACGATACGCGGACTCGCGATCCTGGGCCGGGCTGGACAGCGGACCACCGATATAGGCGATGCGCTTCCTTCCGATCGCGAGCAGATGTCTTGTGGCAAGTTCCCCTACAAGCAAGTCGTTGGTCCCCACATAGCTGGCCGAGTCGACCCCTTCAACTCGCCGGTCCAGCAGCACAAGAGGAACATCAATGGCCGCCGCATGGAGCGTCTTGGATGATGTTTTACAACTCGCCACCACAAGTGCATCCACGTTACGAGCGAGCATCTGCTCGATTTCGTTCCGCTCTAGATCACCATCTTCCCGCGACGACGCGATGAGCAAGCCGTATCCCGGAATCCGCAACTCGTCCGACATGCTGGCGGCGATCTCTGAGAAGAAGCCATGAAAGAGGTCTGGAACGATCAGCCCGATCATCCTGGACCTGCCCGTCACAAGGCTCTTGGCCGTCAGGTTCGTCCGGTAACCAAGTCGCTGGGCGCAAGCAACAACCCTTGCTCGCGTGCTCTCGCTGATAGTCGTGTCTCCGTTGAGCACTTTGGAAACTGTGACAATGGAAACATTCAGGGATTGAGCAATGTCCTTCAAGCGAACTGCCATGGGAACTCCCGCCCATCCATTTGGGCAAGCTGAGGCTAAGAAAGCACACGAGGAACCGCAAGGCGGAGCGATGCGACTTCAGCAGTATGTCATCTTAGCGAGCCCCCTTTGATTGCAGTCACAACGGTCACTATACAACGGCAGGGCCACGTTAGATTCGGCGTCATTCAGCCAGCCTGCGCGAAGCGCACAGTTCCGATCGCAGTTTCGCAACTCTCGCAGACTGGGCACACAGTAATGATCAGGCCCGCTCCTCCCACTGCTAAAAGAGACTCGGGCACCAGATATTGACAAGACATTTTCGTGTGCTGTAGCTTCAGCATGCCTAGAGTAAACGATAAACCTCGCTCCTTCGGATGCGGGCCGTCGTGTCGGAAGCGCTCCCGCTGGAACAATGATCATCGCGTCATCAGAAGATCAGAAACGCATTCTGTTGCCGGCGACTGGTGAATAAGCTCTTGAAGTGAGGTATGCGATGCGTCTCGCCATAGTAGTTGCCGTTGCGTCCACTTGCCTCTTGTGTGCGGCAGCGTCAGCCGAAGTCAAACCCAATCAACTGTTCAGCGATCACGCCGTCCTGCAGAGCGGCATGTCTGTCCCCGTATGGGGCACAGCCGACCCAGGCGAGAAGATCGTCGTCGCATTTGCCGGGCAAAAGAGGGTGACGAATGCACAGGCTGATGGAAGATGGCTCGTCAGGCTTGGGAAACTGAAGCCGGGCGGGCCGTTCGTCATGAAGATCACCGGAAAAAACGTCGTCACGATAAGCGATGTGCTCGTGGGTGAAGACTGGGTTGGTTCCGGCCAATCGAATATGGCTTTCCCGATATCTGCGAAAGTCGCCTCCTATGCAGGCATCCAGGATGAGGATCGCGAAATCGCCGCGGCAAACTATCCGCAATTGCGCATCTTTATGGCGGTCACGAAAAAGAGCTACGAACCGCAGGCGGAGATCGGCGGGGAATGGAAGATAGCCACACCAGAGAATGCGCCCGCGTTCTCGGCTGTGGCATATCTCTTCGGACGCAATCTGAATAAGGAACTGAAAGAGCCCGTCGGCATGGTCGTTGTGGCTTTTGGAGCGAGCACGGCAGAGTCCTGGATCTCGCGTCCGGTTCTCGCCGCGGACCCCCAGTTGAAGCCGATGCTTGACCACCTCGATGATCTCAACCAGTTCTACAAGGCCCATCCGAACGCGACGACCGATCAGGCTCCCTACTTGCCGCAAACGATCAACTCGCGTCCCGGCAAGCCCGGTCCCCTACGAGACCCGGTGCAGGATCAGCATCAACCTACGGTGCTCTACAACGGCATGGTTCACCCCATCATTCCTTTTGCCATACGCGGAGTGATCTGGTACCAGGGTGAGTCGATCGTTGGTGGCAAAGCGGGCGTTGCGCTTTATCCGCATGTGATGGAAGCACTGGTCAAGGACTGGCGTCAACAGTGGGGCGAGGGCAACTTCCCCTTCTACTGCGTACAGCTTCCACCACTCAAGAATTCGAGCAATAATCCCATGGTTCGTGAAGGCCAGGCGCAGTTGCTCTCGCTTCCAAACACCGGCATGGCTGTGACACTCGATGTCGGCGACCCGGCCAACGTGCACCCGAAGAACAAGGAACCGGTGGGCGATCGCCTCAGCCGTCTCGCGCTGGCGAACGTCTACGGCAGGAAGATCGAGTTCTCCGGACCTGTGTTTGCAGGAATGAAGGTCGATGGAGTATCCATCATCATCCACTTCAGCCATGCCGCGGGGCTGACGAGCAAGGATGGACCGCTGCAGTGGTTTCAGGTTGCAGGTCCCGACGGAAGATATGTCAATGCGAGCGCAAACATCCAGGGTGAAAATGTCATCGTCCACAGCGAGGAGGTTGCTTCTCCTGTGTCCGTACGCTACGCCTGGGACAACTATCCCGATGGCGCAAACCTGGTAAACGGGGCCGGACTGCCGGCTGCGCCCTTCCGCACCGATTCGCAGGACGCGTTGTCGCCCATCGCAAAGGATTTCACAGGGAAGTGACTCGGTTTCTCCGCACTTCAACAGAATCCGGCAACTGCAACGGCAAGCTCGCATGGGTCCATCGCTGCTACAGCAGGCATCAAGGAGAGTGAACCGATGACTTGGTCGCGCAGGGAAGTGATACGCTCCGGGACCCTTGCTGCCATAGGGTCAGCCGTGGGCCCAGGCGTAGTGTCAGTCTCGGGCCAATCACTCGGGGCACAGGATCGAGTCGAGCAGTGGGGTGTTTTCGAGGCTTTGTACCACGGTCCCGCGGACGCGCATGCGATTGGACGTCGAGTTTGGCGCGACCTTTCAGCACCTTGGCAAGTCAGTCGCAGTCGACGGATTCTACGATGGCGACGGCGCATACCGAGTGCGCTTTATGCCTGACAGCACAGGGGCGTGGACTTACAGGACAACGAGCAATCAATCCGTACTGGATGCAAAGACCGGAACATTCCAGGTCACGGGCCCTGGTGAGAAAAACCATGGGCCTGTTCGCGTCAAAGATCAGTACCATTTTGTTTATGCAGACGGTACACCATACCGGCAACTGGGAACGACCTGCTATGCATGGACTAGCCAGACAGAGCTATTGGAAGAACAGACGCTCAAGACTCTCGCGGCCGCACCCTTCAACAAATTGAGGATGTGTGTCTTTCCCAAGTGGTTCAACTACAACCACGTTGAACCGCCACGCTATCCATTTGCGGGACAGGCACCGAATCGTTGGGACTTTACCCGCTTCAATCCGGAATACTTCCAGCATTTCGAGCAAAGGGTTGCGCAGTTAGGCAAACTTGGGATCGAAGCGGATATTATCCTGTTCCACCCCTATGATCAGGGTCATTGGGGCTTCGACAACATGGGCGCGGAGCATGACGACCGCTATCTGCGCTATGTCATCGCTCGCCTCGGCGCTTACCGCAATGTATGGTGGTCGCTTGCCAACGAGTGGGATTATTTCAAGACGAAGAAGGAAGAAGATTTCGAGCGCTTCGGCGAGATTGTCGCGAAGAGAGACCCCTACCGGCACCTCTGTTCCATCCACCAGCAGAAAGTGTTCTTCGATCACACACGGCCGTGGATCACCCACGTCAGCGTGCAGAACGACATGCCGGATAATGCGCCCGCGTACCTTCGCAAGTACGGCAAGCCCGTGATCTTCGACGAGTGCCGCTACGAAGGAGACATCCCAGAGGGCTGGGGCGATATCACTGCGGAGCGGCTGGTCGGTAACTTCTGGAAGACGCTGGTCGAAGGAGCTTTTTGCGGTCACGGCGAGACCTACCTGAATGCCAGGGAAGAATTGTGGTGGGCTAAAGGCGGCGCCCTGGTAGGCCGTAGCCCTGCATTGCTGCAATTCTTCAAACAGATTGTGGACTCGGCTCCGGCGGGAGCGACCGTGCTGCGTGAACGAAACACATGGGGTGTGGATGGCGAATACTACCTGACTTATCTCTGGGACAGGCAACATGCGACGCAGAGTTACGAACTGCCCCATGGCAAACAATTCAAAGCAGAAATCATCGACACGCTGGCAATGTCCATAAGACCGGTGGAAGAGGTGTTAGGTGGGAAAGTAGAAATCAGCCTTCCCGTGCGGCCTTTCCTTGCAATACGAGTCGTGAAGATCTAGGGCTGGAGTTGCGTTCCACGCGGGTTCAGCTCAACCCGAGGATTAGATCCGGCACTCCGTTGATTTCAACAGAACGTTTGCCCCCGAAGGCCCGCGCTGAGCGCCCAAAGCTCGTCCGGCGGTAGGGAAGCGTAAGGGGAAGATGAAATGAGCGCTTCAGCGATCGCAAGCGACAAGAAATGGAAGCCACGCACGTTCTCCGCGGTGAGTTGGACTCTGTTCCTCTGGATCCTTGGTTGGCTTGCGGGACAGGGATTAGCACAGCAGGATCGTTCCTCGGTCTCAGACCCACTCGCCGTGCAATCGTCAATGGGTAAGTGGGGCGACCAAGGCGATGGAACATTCCTGAATCCAGTGCTGCCGGCGGACTTCAGCGATCTTGATGCGATTCGCGTAGGCGACGATTTCTACGCGATCTCCTCCACCATGCAGTACTCCCCCGGCATGGCGGTCCTCCATTCAAGCGATCTTGTCAGTTGGCAGATCGTGGGCCATGTGGTTTCCGATCTGACCGCCCTCGATCCGGAGCTCGGTGCCGGCCGCATGAATCGTGACGGCCGAGGGATATGGGCAGGCTCCATCCGTTTTCACGATGGCCACTTCTGGGTGTACTTCGGCACGCCCGACGGCGGAATCTACATGGCAACGGCAAAGCATCCTGAAGGACCGTGGTCATCTCCCAAGGCGGTGATCGCCGACCGCGGTTGGGATGACCCATGTCCCTTCTGGGATGACGATGGCAAAGGATACCTGGTGACCACTCGCACGGACGCAGATGAAGACGGCCAGAAGTATCGCATCCACCTGTTCAGCATGAACCCGGCCGGCGACGGGATCGTCGAGGGTTCAGACCGGGTCATCCACCAGTCCCGTGGCAGCGAGGCCAACAAGCTCTACAAGATCGGAGGCGTCTACCTTCACTACTTCAGTGAAGTCAAGCCCGAAGGCCGAGTAGCCATGATGGACCGCTCCAAGAGTCTCCAAGGACCGTGGGAGGTCCGGCAACTGAACCACGTGCATGGGATGGTGGACAAGGAACCCAATCAGGGCGGTGTCATTCAGCTAAAGGATGGAAGTTGGTGGTTCCTGACCCACCAGGGAAGAGGGGACTGGGAGGGCCGTGCGGGGGTCTTGCTCCCCGTGACCTGGCTCGACGGCTGGCCAATCCTCGGCCGGCCCGGCCCGGATGGTATCGGAGAGATGGTTTGGGGCGGCCCCAAGCCTCTCCGCAGCAAGTCTGCCTCTGCATTCTTTGTGAGCGATTCCCTGCGCGAGCGATCGCTGCCGCCCCAGTGGGAGTGGCGGTATCAACCACAACCCGGCGCCTGGTCTCTCACGCGGAGTGGCCTGCGGTTGCAGGCTCTCCTTCCGATCAGTGGCAAGTCCGGCTTCGCTGGTGTTCGCGACGTAATCACCCAGCGCGCGGTCCGCAGCGCAAACGCGGAAGTGACAGTAAAGCTGGATCTGACCAACCTCACGGACGGGCAGGAAGCCGGTCTGGCACACTTTGCAAAATCAGACTGCAGGCTCGCTGCCGTCCAGACGCAAGGCGTACGAAAGCTGTTGCGGACGGACGAACCAGGATCGGCTGTCGTCCCCGTGCCCACTGCCGCCAATGTGTGGTTGCGTTCGACCTGGGGCGTGCAAGGCCTGGCGAGCTTCAGTTACAGCTTCGATGGAAAGACCTTCACAGCGCTCGGCGAGCCCTGTCAGCTCACGTGGGGCTCCTATCGCGGAGATCGCGTAGGGCTCTATACATGGAACAGCGCTGGGGATCGAGGATACGCAGAATTCAGCGACTTCGTTTACGTTGTCGAATGACTGGCGCGGCGGCCGACCCGCCCGGGCAAAGTCCGAGAATCGTCTCGTTACGAACTACGAGATGGATGCTGCGCTCCTTAAGGGCTCCTCAAGAAGATAGGGGCTCGGAAGGAACGCTTACTTGCGCTCGACGACCAACCAAGCATCATATCGGTTCCGCTGGACCGGTGTGTTGAACCAGTTCGCCGGCGCTCCGCTGACGGTACAAGTGACAAGAATTACCCTCACGAGCGCCATTCGCGTCGTCTTCGAGCACACTGCGGCAGACGCACCTGCATCCTTGTCCGAAGTTCAGGCGCAAGGATCGAGGAAGTAGGCAACGTGCGCGTTGCGGCGTTAAGCTTCGGGCCAATGACTCTTCCCGGAATGAATGTTGCCGTCACCGCGATCCTGCTATCCAACATTCCCTCATGCGTCCTCGCGCAGTCTCCCGAAGGCAGTGGAGGCGCCATTGCATCGACCACCGGTCTCCGTCCAGACATCGCCGGGCAGATGGAGAGGCCACTCCGCTACCCGCCGGACAATGGCGACTTCGTCATTACGAATGGGACGCAGTTCTTCAATCGCTCGCTCTACGGCGGCAACACGGCCTTCCGCGTGGACGGCGGCGACAAGTCTGAGTTCATGATGTATCTGCCCGGGCGCGGCGGCAACTTGCGCTTGGGGGTGCATCGCGGCGGGCACCTGTTGTGGCTGATGGATGCCGCTCAGGTGGTCACGCGCTACCGGCCCGGCGAGCTCCTCTACGAGGTGCGCGATCCGGCCTTTGGTCCAAACGGCATGGTCTCGGTCGAAGTGCTGCCCTACGCCTCGACCGAGGGATTGATATTCCGCGCGCAAGCCACCGATATGGCACCGGGCGCCGCGCTCATGTGGGCTTACGGCGGTGTCAATGGACAACGTGGCACACGAGACGGGGATATCGGGACCGAGCGTGTTCCCATCAGTCAATACTTCCAGCTACAGCCCGCCTTTGCGGAAGACAATCGCTTCGCCATCAGAGCTCAAGGCTTTACGCTGCAAAGCAAGCACGCAGATATAGTCGGCATCGTGCCACCGGGCGCATTACAGCGACTTGCCAGGGCAGAGGATTGGAACGCGCTTCCTGCCCTGTTTGCTCAAGGCTCCCCTGCTGCAATCCTGTGCCAGCCAGATCGTCCGATCGTGGCAGGAGAAGCAGCCTTCGCAGCCGGCCATACGCACAAGGATGTCCTCGGGCGCCAGATGATCCATCCCGATTACGGCTTGTGGAACTTCTACCACACGGTCGACGAAGAGGCGACGACCCGTAAGGAAGCGTGGTTGATGGGCGCCGACCTCCAGAAGCATTTCCGACCTATCCCGGTGATCGGCCCGGCCGTTCCGAAGGACCTTCCGTACCATGTTTTTTCCGAGACGGATTCGATGCCCTATTCTTGGTCAATCAACAATGTCGTGATGGATGAGAACCTGCACACCGCGCTTTGGCAGAGCGGCCACTCGAGCGAAGCGTACGTTCTAGCGAAAGGCGGCATTCTGGCTAGCATGTTCATGGGCATCTCTCCCGGTAACGTCGGCACCATGGACTATATCGACGCATACCGGCGAGAGAGTCAGCGAGACTTCGGGGACAGTGCGGGTGCGATGTCGAGGGCCCTCATCGAGGGGTTGTTTGGCATACATCCCGATGCGCTCGCGGGGGTTCTGACGCTCTCGCCCGGATTCCCGGATAGTTGGGACCATGCCCGGTTGACGGATCCGGATCTGGGTGTGGACTTCCTACGCCACGGCCTGGAAGACACCTGGACCATTACCCAGTCTGGCGCTCGCTTCCACCAGCTCAAACTGCGTGTGTCTCCTCCGTACGACGATGTCGAACGTGTGCAAGTGAACGGTGTAAACGCAGCATGGAAGAGCGAGCCCGATGGAGTTGGCCACCCACTGCTGATGCTCAACACGCCGGCGGCCGCCGTGACCAAAATACAGATCATCTGGAAAGGCGCAAGGCTCGATGCCCCGGCGATCGCAACTGCTTCGAGCGACTCATCGAAGACAGCAAGCGATGGGTTCACTCTCGCCTTGCGCGGAGCGTTCAGGTGGTGGGCCATGGAGCCGAAGATCGCTAGCGCCGTTGCGATCCCTTCCCCGTCCACCGACTGGAACACCCCGCAGCCTGTCAGCAACCTCGAGAGCGTCGACTTGACGTCCGCCTTCAATGACTCCGTTGATGCGATCTTTGCGGAAGGGAAGTATCTGTCCCCAAGGTCCACAGGCGTCAGCCTGGCGCTGCCGTGGCAGGGTGTTGGAGCCTGGGCAGGACACCTGAAGCTTCTGCCAAAGATCGACGATGAAGGCTTGCGCCGGACCGCAGCCGCTCACGGCGACCGGCTCATCATGCCGAACGGAGTCTTCTTCCGAACGCCCGGCCATCCCTCTTCCAGGAACATCCTGTTCACCTCGCAATGGGACAATTACCCGCATGAGGCTGCCGTGCTGCTCTCGGGCCTCGCGAGCCACGCGTATCTGTAGTTGGCTGGTTCCACCAACTTCATGCAGAGCCATGTCGATAAGGGTGAGGTGGTTGTTACCTATACGGACGGCACGTCGGCGCGCCTTGCCTTGCGCAACCCCGAAACGTGGTGGCCCATCGAACAGGACTATTTTATCGACGATTATCAATTTCCATATCAAGGTGTTCTGCCTCCGCGAGTCGACCTCAAAACCGGAAACATTCGTCTGCTCGACCCCGTCCCCTTCAAGGGGCAGGGACGTGACGTGCCCGGAGGCGCAGCTACCGTCTTGGAAATTGCGCTCGACCCACCGAAAGACCTGAAAAGTCTCACCGTCCGAACCCTTAGCAATGACCCGTGGGCAAGCACTCGAACATGTTCCATAGCAGGTCGTTGGATTCTGCCAGGCCGCGGTGGAGCTTGTTCAACCCGCAAGGGAAAAGCTATGTGACCAGCCAGATTCGGCTGCGTCACATAGCCAATGAAGCGCATGAAGTTTCCTGGCTGCCTGGATCAGAACTCGATCCTGGCGGCAAGTTGGAAGTCTCTGGAAGATCCGGAGACGCCAACCGTACCGAACGATGCGCTGCCCAGTGTGCTGTTTGGATTGCCGAAGTTGGTACGATTAGTGACGTTGATGGCGTCTGCTTCCATCATCAGTGTGGTTCCCTCGAAGACCGGTCGTGACGCAACCTGCGGCCCCGGTGACGCAACCGGTTGGCGCGTTCGTCAGCAGCGCGCGAAAATCGCCTGCGCGCTCCGCCACCGTCGGCACCGAGATGTACCCGGGATTCGTTCCTTTCAGGTAACGCTGACCATCATAGGAAAAGAAGAAGAACAGCTTTTGTGCAGAATCGGACCACCGAATGTGCCGCCGTATTCGTTCTGGCGTTCCACTGGCTTTACCGGCGCGCCCGTGGTGACATTGGTGTTTTTGACGAAGCCCCAGGTGTCGAGCGCGGTGTTTCGGAAATACTCAAACACGCGTCCATGAAACTCGTTCGTTCCGGACTTCAGCGTGTAGTTCTCAACACCCTGACCGCTGTACGCGGCGGAGGTTCCGCTGGTTTGCACCTGGAATTGATCGATGGCATCCACCGAGGCGCCGCGGACGATCGAGGCAGTATTGCCTCCGCCGGCCGCCGCGGCATTGGTCACTGCTAGTCCTTCGATGTAGTCCTCATTATGGAAGCCCTGGCCGCCGTTGAAGCTGCCATACGGGGCGGAGCTACTGGCAACGCCCGCCGTGAGAAATACGAATGCGGTTGGGTCTCGGGGCGCTCCACCCATATTCAGCGGAAGCGCTTCGTAGGTCTCGTTTTCGAGCACGTTGCCCAGCGTCGCGTTGGTGGAGTTAATCGACGGAGGAGCATCGGACACCGTGATCGTTTCATTGCCGCCGCCCGGGACCAGCTTGATATTCAAGCCGAACACCTGCAGGGCGTCCAGGCGTACATTCTCCTGCACATAATGTTGAAAACCCGGAACCGCGACCGTGACCGTGTAGATACCAGGGTCCAACGATGAAATCGAGTAAAAGCCGGCTCCGGTCGACTTCTGTTTCTCGACTGCGCTGGTAGATGCCTGCGTGACACTGATTTCGGCGTTCGGAATGATGGCGCCCGATGCATCCGTGATGGTTCCCTGAATGGTTCCTTTGCCACCCGCCTGACCCCAGGCCCCGCCGCGGGGAGGGTCAATAAAACGATGAACAACATGGCGAACCTGGTATAGAACTTCCTCTTCATTGATGCCCCTAAATCGGGTTGATTGGCCCCGGAGTTCCTGGATGGAAAGACTTTTCCATATGGAACCGGACAGTATTTCTCTGCAGCGACGAATGTCAATCGAGCTTCGCTACGCCATTCAAGCGGCTTGCACATGTATCTGAAATGCAGGGTTCTGAGGCGTTCTCGCTGGAGCCGCATGACCCCATGGCGTTGTCAGGCCACGGCTCCCTTCCGACCGATTCCATCTGCATCGCCAAGGAAAGAATATTCCGGTCTCGAAGGGTTCGCTCTTATATCTGCGCGATTCGGAGCCGATTGCGGAGTTTGAATCCATCCTGAAGGCGTTCAGGCGCCACAAGACCTCGTTTGTCCTCCTCTACACGCCCCCTAACTCTTCGGAATTTACTTTCGCATTGGCAAGATTAATTGCAGGAGTTTAGATCGCTGCTCAGACGCTGAGCAGTCTTCAACCACGCATTTAGCGGGGTGCACATGTGGGTACAAATGAGGCTACCGTTCAGCCGGCCAGATATTGCGCCTGCTGTCATCCGGCATTCTGCTAACTAAAAGGGACAAGTGGACCGCGTTGCGGCGAGAGCTGAAACGTCGAAACGGAACTACCGCGAACGGAGAACCTCAGTGATTGCCTTGCATTCTGTGCAGCCGGACGGATTGAAACGACAGTATCCGGGACGCAAGTGTGAATTGAAGTCCACAGTCTTGATATCGCCGACCTCGCGACTTCCATGTCGAGGGTCAGGTCCTAGTGTGTTCGACCGAGTAGTCCGGGAAGGCGTAGGGGTCGAGGTTAGAGTAGTCCCGGAGCTCTCAACGAGTATACTGACGCATCACCCGTTCTCGTATCGGGTGCCGAGAAGCTCCATACTTCGCCTTCATGCCCAATTAGGCCCCATCAGGTTATGGTCTCTTGTGGGAGAGCAGTCGACCAAGCGAAGTCGCTATGGCGTCCATCCCGCGAGCGTTAGGGTGAAACGGTATCGCTTCGAACTTACCGTCTGCGGTGGGGATCGAGAATCCGTTGGTCCATGGATCTTCTGAGCATGCGTCGTGGCCGCGGCTCAAAGTAGATACGGCCAGGTAGTCGGCACGTTCGGCCTTCGCGGCGCCTGCGATGGTCTTGTCCAGCCGTGTCGCCATGGCACGCAGTCGCCCGGTCTCCGCCGCCGTCAGGGCGAGTCTTGTGCATGTACCCTCCGGCGGCAATATGCTTAGGTAATCGACGAAAATCACTCTGGCCGCAGGAGCCCTTTTGCGGACTTCGGCCGCGATTTCGCGCAGGTGTTGGTCGAGGCCCGCGAATCCAGCTTCGATCTTCTCGTCAGAAGGTGGGATGCAGTAGGGCTGGAGCTTCTCGGCTGGTTTACCACGATTTTGGCACGCAAGCCCACCCATGCTGGCCGTATAGAAGACATCATTGCCACCGATCGTTACCGTCACCAATTGAGTATCGGCCGTGACTGCATCGAGCTGAGCTGCAGCACCGAACTGACCCCGCTCCAGGATGTTCGCCGTGGTCGCGCCGCCACAACTTACGTCCGTGAGCGCAAGTTTGTTTCGGGAGGCAAGCACGTGGGCGTAGTTTGCGTTCGAACGGCCACACGGCACCGAACCCGGATCGCTCGCGCCGGGGAGTATGCCGGGCCCGGCAGCGAAGGAACTGCCCATCGCCACATAGTGTGGAGGTTGGACGGTTTGGGCAAGGGTAGGAGTAAGACCGAAACCCAAGCCAAGGGCCGATATCATTGAGACATTCAATAACTTCATGCTTGTTCCTGTTCCAGAGATGCTTCTCTCACTACATGTCGAGCGGGAGCCCCACATAGTTTTCCGCGAGCGTTGTGGCGGCGGCCCTTGAGGACGTCACATAATCCAGTTCCGCGAGCTGTCGCTGCCGATCGAAAGGGATGGCGTCAGGGAAGTTGTGCAGCATGGAGGTCATCCACCAGGAGAAGCGCTGTGCCTTCCATATCCGGCGCAGACAAGTGGCAGTGTAGGCATCGAGCTTTTCCGGACTGTTTTCGCGGTAGAACGCGTTGAGTGCGCGGGATAGAAAGAAGGCGTCGGCGATGGCGAGATTCATACCCTTGGCACCGGTCGGCGGGACGATATGGGCGGCGTCGCCGAGGAGAAAGAGCCGGCCATACTGCATAGGATCCGTGACGAAGCTGCGCATTCCGGTAACACTCTTCTGGATGATTTCGCCGGGTTGGGGGGACCAACTGTCTTCGCCGCAAAGTCTGAGGGACAACTCGTGCCAGATGCGATCGTGGGACCATGCAGCGAGATCTTCATCAGGCGCGCATTGAAGATAGAGGCGCGTGATTGCCGGAGAACGCATGCTGTAGAGGGCGAAGCCGCGGGGACTGTTTTGATAGACAAGCTCGTTACGCGAAGGCGGTGCTTCGGCCAGGATGCCCAGCCAGCCGAACGGATATTCGCGGTCGTAGAGGGTGAGTGCAGAGGCCGGGATGGAAGGACGGCAGATGCCATGGAAGCCGTCGCAGCCAGCTATGTATTCGCACGCAAGCTCGTACTCTTCGTCCATGTGGCGGAAGCGAATAGATGGAGTGGCTGAGGTCAGGTCATGAACGCTGGCATTGATGGCTTCAAAGAAGAGCGGAAGGCCGTCGGACAAGCGACGCGCGATGAAGTCCTTGACGACCTCATGCTGGCCGTAGACGGTGACGCCTTTGCCCCCGGTGAGGTCTGCCATGTCGATGCGATGGCGGCGGCCGTTGAACCCAAGATCGATGCCGTGATGGACGAGACCTTCGCGGCCCATGCGGTCGCCCATGCCTACTGCGCGGAACAGGTCGACGGTGGTTTGTTCGAGGACGCCGGCTCGAATACGTTCTTCCGCATACTGGCGGGAGCGGAGTTCGATGATGACGGAGTCGATGCCGGCGAGATGGAGAAGATGTGCGAGGACGAGGCCTGAAGGGCCTGCGCCGATGATGCCAACCTGGGTCTTGATGCGCTTCATGGGCGTGCGTCCGGGGCATTAGGGAGGGTCTCGGCATCCATGATGGCGAACACTTCAGAGGCCTGATGGAAGGCGGAGTTAGCGGCAGGCACTCCGCAATAGATGGCGCATTGCAGCAGGACTTCCTTGATCTCGTCGCGCGAGACGCCGTTGTTGGCCGCGGCGCGGAGGTGCAGACGCAGTTCTTCGTTGCGGTTCAATGCGACCATCATGGCGATGGTGAGCAGGCTGCGCGTGTGGCGAGGCAGACCGGGGCGGGTCCAGATTTCGCCCCAGGCGTATCGGGTGATGAGGTCCTGAAACTCTGCCTGCAGGGGGTCCGCGAGCTTTGCGGAAGCACGATCGACGTGGGCATCGCCAAGCACGGCACGACGGACCGACAGGCCTTCCTGTGCGCGTTGTTCATCATTCATGCTATGGCCTCGCGGGTTCAGTGTTGTTGCAGGAAAGAGAGCAGGACGCGGTTGTACGCGGCGGGTTCTTCAATATTTGAAAGATGAGCGCCCGGCACCTGGCGGAAGATGGCGCCGGGTATTGCTGCTTCAAGAGCCTGTCCGTCAGAAGGCGGCGTAACCATGTCGCATTCGCCGGAGATGACGAGCGTGGGCATCGAGAGGAGATGGACCTCTGGGCGCGGATCGCTATCACGCAAGGCGGTGCTTGCCGCCAGATATCCCGCAGGGGAACAACCCAGGAGCATGGCTTTCGCAGCAGCCAGGGCGTTTCCTCGCTGCTGGAATGCAGAGGTAAACCAGCGCGGGACGACGGTGTCCGCTATCGACGCGAGCCCGCCTTGTTCGACCTTGGAGATGCGATCCATCCAGACCTCGGCGGTGCCGATCTTTGCGGCAGTGTTGCTGAGCACAAGGCTGCGGACACGACCGGAGGCGTGCAGGCCCATCCACATTGCGGTGAGGCCGCCGAGGGAGACGCCGCAAAGATGGACTTGGTCGATGGCGAGGGCATCAAGCAGTTTGAGGATGTCGCGGCCGAGATCCGCAAGCGCACAGGTTCCGGTGGGGAGCTCGCTCTTACCGTGGCCGCGCGTGTCGTAGCGCAAAACTCGAAACGCCGGGAGTAATGCGTCCATTTGCGCGTCCCACATGGAGATGTCGGCGCCGAGCGAGTTGGAGAGCAGGACCGTGGGGCAGGAGGGGTCGCCCTCAAGCGAGTAGTGGAGCTTGAATCCGCCGGCATCAACGAATGGCATCGAGGGCCTCCCGGGGCAGGGTCTTGTTTGCGCGTGCGAGGACCTGGTCGATGAAGATGTCGGTGGAGCCGAGGTAGGACGCAGGATCGAGGGCCTTCTCGAGAGCCTGGAGCGAAAGATGTGCGGTGACGCCGGCGTCTTCGCGCAAGACAGTGAGCAGGTCGACGTGGCGTTCGAGTGCGATGCGGGAGGCGGTCTCAAGAAGGCGGTGCGCGGCAGGCCGGCCGACGGCCTCGCTGAGCTGCATGCTGACCGATTCGGCCAGCGTAACGCCGTGGAGCAGAACGAGATTGCGTTGCATGGCTGCGCCATCTACTTTCAGAGTCTGCAGCGCGGATTTCATATGGGCGAGTGCGCCGCCGGTGATCCGACACAACTCAGGCAGCGTCTCCCATTCCGCATGCCAGCCCCCGAGGCCGCGTTCGTGTTCCTGCACCACCGCCGAGAGCATCGTGGAGGCGAGCCCGGGAGCGCGAACGGACGCGGCCAGCACGACGGCGAGCGAGACTGGATTGCGTTTGTGCGGCATGGTTGATGACCCGCCCACACCTTCGCCGACCATGAATGCAATTTCTGCGACTTCATGCTGCAGCATGAGGGATAGATCGCGTGCAATTTTGCCGAGGGTGCCGTCGATGAGGGCGAGCACAGAGGCGAATTCAGCGATGGAGTCGCGCTGGCTGTGCCACGGCGTATCAGGTGCCGGGAGGCCCAAGCGCTGGGCCAGCGCCTGCGTGACGGCGGGTCCGCGTGCGCCGAGCGAGGCGAGTGTGCCGACTGCCCCTCCGAACTGGAGCACGCAGACGCGGTCGCGTGCCGATGCAAGGCGATCAAGATGGCGCAACATTGCGGAGAGCCACTGCGCGGCCTTCAATCCGAATGTGATAGGCGGGCCTTGCTGCAGCCATGTCCTGCCGGGGAGCAGCGTTGCGCGGTGCTGGTGAATGTGTGCGATCAGGGTGATGCAAGTTTCCTGCATCTCCGCGGATGCCAGGGTGATGAACTTGCGCAGCCCGAGCACAAGGGCGGTGTCGAGGAGATCCTGGCTTGTAGCGCCGAAATGGATGAAGTCGGCTGCGTCGCCGGAATGGACTCGAACGAAGTCGGTGAGGAGTTTTACGAAGGGTATAGCAAGGTTGCCGCTCTGGAAGGCTGCCTGGGCAATGGCTTCCGTGTGGGCCTGGGTAGGGAATCCGGCGGTACTGCGTGCGCAGTCATCCCCGGTGCCGGGCGGAGCTACGCCCGAAGCTTCGAGTGCGTACGCGAGCGCAATCTCCACGTGCACCATGTCGGCCAGCTGGCTTTCGGAGCAAAAGATCTGTTCCGCCTCGGGGCTGTGGAAGAGCGGTGCGAGCAGGTTCGAGGGCAAGCTCATGAGGCGATCCTTCCAGCGGGAGGTTGTGCGGGATGTTGAAACATCAGCATGCGAAGAATACCGTTTCCTGCTCGCCCTGTAAGTGGATGTCCCAGCAAAGTTGATTGCCGCTGTCGTCTGCAGCATTGGCTATAAGAGTGCCGCGCCGCGACTGCGGGATGAGTTGCATCACAGGATCGGCGGTATTCATCGGGTGGTCCGGCAGATACATGCGAGTGACGAGGTGGCGCATGAGACCGCGCATGAAGACAAGCACAACGATGTGGGGTGCCTGCATGCGCCCATCTGGATAGGGCACAGGGCCGGGCGCAATGGTGTGGACCCGGAAGCGGCCGTTGTCGTGCGTGCTGAGACGTGCGAAGCCTGAGAAGCTTTCAGAGGTTTGCGTTGGTTGGGTGTTGTAGTCGCCCCTGGAGGATGCCTGCCAAAGCTCCACGATCGCGTCGGGGACGGGTAAGCCGTCAGCATCGAAGAGTGTGCCTGCGATGGTGATATGACGCCCTGGGACGCCCGGTCCGGCGAGGGTTTCGGAGACGAGGGAATCGAGCCCGATGGAGTAGTAGGGGCCTACGGTTTGCGAACCGACGCACTCCGGTGTGACGAATTGGATCGAGTCAGGCATTTCATCTCGTTTCGAAGATCGTGTCGTGCACGCCGCGAAGCACGATGTCGAAGTGGTACGCGAGCGCATATGCAGGCTCGGTGCGGTCGATGTCGAAGGTTGAGATGAGGCGTTCGCGGGCCGCAACGTCGTCAATGCTGTTGTAAATGGGGTCCAGCTTGAGCAGGGGGTCGCCTGGAAAATACATTTGGGTGACCAGGCGCGAGAGCAGACCCGCACCGAAGAGCGAAAAGTGAATGTGCGCGGGACGCCACGCGTTAAAGTGATTGCCCCAGGGGTAGGCACCGGGCTTGATTGTCTTGAAGTGGAAGGTGCCATCGGACGCCGTGAGCAGCCGGCCGGCGCCGCTGAAGTTGGGGTCCAGGGGTGCGTCATGTTGGTCGAGCTTGTGCCGGTAGCGGCCGGCGGCGTTGGCCTGCCAAACTTCAACGAGGGCATCGGGAACTGGACGGCCAGCGTCATCCAGAACGCGTCCATGGACGATGATGCGCTCGCCGATCGGCTCGCCCGCGTGTTGGGTGGTCAGATCGCGATCGGAGGCCCGGACGCTATTATGCCCAAAGGCCGGTCCGGTCAACTCCGAGATGGTATGCGGGAGTACGACCAGGGGTTGCGAAGGCGCGCGTCGGACGGAGGATGTGTACTCGGGCGAAAGATACTCTGGTTGCGAGCCGCGCGTGTGCCGGCGATACGCCCGGGAAAGCTTCGGTACGGTCTCCAACATGCCCTCCTCTTCGCGGTCAGACACGTTCGAACGCCGCCGCAATTCCTTGTCCTACGCCGATGCACATGGTGGCGAGCGCTCGCTGGCCACCACTGCGCTGCATCTGGCGAATCGCTGTGAGCGCAAGACGGGCGCCGCTCATGCCGAGCGGATGGCCGAGCGCGATGGCACCGCCGTTCGCGTTGATGTGGGGCGCATCGTCGGGCAAGCCGAGTTCGCGCAAGACAGCGAGCGCCTGACTGGCGAAGGCCTCGTTCAGTTCGATTGTGTCGAAGTCCCCGATGCTGAGAGCAAGCTTTGCGAGAAGCTTGCGTGTCGCGGGAATCGGACCGACGCCCATAATTCGCGGTGCAACACCGGCTGTCGCCATTCCCAGGAAGCGCGCTTTGGGGTTGAGTCCGAACTGGTTCACGGCACGCTCGGAGGCAAGCAGCAACGCGGCAGCGCCATCGTTGATACCCGAGGCGTTGCCGGCGGTGACCGTGCCATCAGCTCGCACAATAGGCTTCAACCGTGCGAGACCTCCGATTGTGGTTTCGGCGCGCGGGTGCTCGTCGACAGAGACCGTAATACTTGCTTTGCGACCCGGAATGACGACTGGAACGATCTCGTCGGTGAAGAAGCCGGAGGCTAATGCGGCGGCGGCGCGCTGCTGGCTGCGCAGTGCGAACTGGTCTTGATCCTCGCGCGAAACACTCCACTCGGACGCAACATTCTCGCCAGTCTCAGCCATGGAATCCGTCCCATAGAGCTGCTGCATTCGTGTGTTGATGAACCGCCAGCCGAGCGTGGTATCGGCCATGACGGGAGCCCGGTCGAATGCACTTTCAGATTTCGATACGACAAAGGGTGCACGCGACATGGACTCAACGCCGCCCGCTATCGCGAGATCCATCTCGCCGCTGGCAATAGCACGTGCTGCAGATCCGACTGCATCCAGCCCGGAGCCGCAAAGGCGATTCAAGGTAACGCCAGGGACTCCTTCGGGGAGACCCGCCAGAAGGGCCGCCATCCTGGCGACGTTGCGATTATCTTCGCCCGCCTGATTGGCGCAGCCGAGGAAGACCTCGTCCACTTGCGCCCAGTCGACGCCAGCGTTGCGGGACATAAGCGCCAAGATGGGCAACGCAGCAAGGTCGTCGGTGCGCACGGTCAGAGAGCGCGCCGCCGTAGCGGCCGATGGGAGTACGAATTCCATCGCAGATGAATACAGGATTCATGCGTCCGCTCCAGCAACTCCGTGAGCCAGCGCGGTACGCTCTTCGAGCGACCGCAGCACTTCAAGCTCTAACGCTGTGGGGCTGTCCGTTTCGCTCACGCTTTCCGCAAACTTGATGGGCCAACCCGTGTTTCGGCGTACATCGTTTGCGGTGATGCCGGGGTGAAGATCGGTTACCGTCAGTTCCCGCGAGGTAGGGTCGGGACGCATGATGCAGAGGTCGGTAATGACTGCGGAAGGCCCCTTGCCGGTGACGCCGAGCCGTTGGCGCGAGTCGCCGCCCTGGTAGTGTCCGACCGACGTAATGAAATCTAGTTTCTCAACGAATGTACGGGCAGACTGCTTGACGATGATGAGCACCTCGTGTGCCGAGGCGCTGATTTCTGGCGCGCCCCCGGCACCCGGGAGTCGGACCTTTGGGGATTGGTAGCTGCCAATCACCGTCGTGTTCAGGTTGGCATAGCGATCGAGTTGCGCGGCGCCCAGGAAGCCGACATCGATCCGGCCGCCCTGGAGCCAGTAGCGAAAGATCTCTGGCGTGGAGACGACCGTATCTGCCGTCGTGGCGAGTTCACCGTCTCCGATTGAGAGCGGAAGGACACCCGGTTTCGATCCGATAGGGCCCGACTCATAGATGAGCACGGAGTTGGGTGCATGGGTGAGCCGGGCAAGGTTGGCGGCCTTTGAGGGAAGGCCAATGCCGACGAAGCAGACTGCTCCATCACGCAGCATTCGAGCCGCGGCCACGGTCATGATCTCACTGGTCGTGTACAAATTTTGCGTCATGAACGATAGACTCCTTCACTGCGGAGCGATGCTTCGTACCCTGCGAAGTCGACGGTGTTGAGGATGTGGCGTTCGATCCAGGCGCTGAAGGTGTCGCGACCGCGCGCTATGGCGTCCCACTCGCGATAGAAGACGTTGTCGCGATGGTAGTAATCCTGGGCGTAAGACGGCGCAGCACCGTGCGGCACGCAGCAGACGGCAGTGACGACCCACGACGGAAGGATGCAGGCGTTGGGCCACGCCTTGAGGTCGTCGACGATTTCTTCCACAGTCACGATGCATTGTTTCGCGGCCAGAGCAGCTTCCTTCTGCACGCCGAGAATGCCCCAGAGCAGCACGTTGCCGGCACGATCTGCCTTTTGGGCGTGGATGATCGTCACGTCGGGCCGCACGGCTGGTGTAGCCGCCAGTACTTCGCCGCTGAAGGGGCAGACGATTGTCTTCAGGTCGGGATTGACGCTGGGAAGATCGGTGCCCGCGTATCCGCGAAGGACCGCAAATGGAAGCCCGGAAGCGCCGGCGGTGAACGCGTTTGCAAGATCGCTGTGGCTTCGTTCCGCGAGTTCGAGTGGACGTGGCCAGCTATTTTCGACGGCGTCGCGGAAACGATGCAGCGATCCCACCCCGGGGTTTCCGCCCCAGGAAAAAGTCAGCTTCCGCACGCAACCGGCGCCGATAAGTTGGTCGTAGATGACGTCCGGCGTCATGCGGACGAGGGAAAGGTCGCGACGCCGCTGGCGAATGATTTCGTGTCCCGCGGCAAAGGGGATTAGATGCGTGAAGCCCTCCAGGGCAAGGAGGTCGCCGTCGTGGACGTAGTCGCGGATTGCTTGCTGCAAGCTGAGGATCTGAGCCATGGTGATTTGAACGATCTGGGGCGGATTGAATGAGAAGCGACTTCAAGTTCCTAATGCGTTGCCAATGGTACTGCAAGGTACCATAGGATTGTCAACTAGCAATTACTGTTCGCTAAACGGACCCGACTGCTCGCGCGCGAAGCCCAGCCACCGGATTGAGAACGGCGCAGAGATCAGCCAATAGGCGGCTTATGTCCGCAGGGGTCCGCGCGACGCCGTAGACGTAGTGATCGGGCCGGACGATGGCGGCGACGCAACGGTACCGCTCGAACCATTTTGCGACGATGCCGTCCTGCTCCTGCAAGCCTTCGCCGCCGATCAGGACGACGTTCCATGAAGACCCACCGATGGGCGCTGATGTTTCGGGCGGCAGGTGGCGGCCATCGACGACTATGCGCCAGCCATGGCCGCTGAGCGCATCCATGTGGACGGGCCCTTCGGGCGTGACGATCCACGGCTGTGGAAACAGCAAGCCATTTGCAGAGTGCCGAATATTGGCGAGCAGGCCGGTTTCGAGCGGAGGGACAATTTCCTGACGGGTGACATTGGGAGGCTGGCCGCCGCCTTGCAGCAGTAACGCAGCGTCCCGCTCGCGCGCGGCCACCAGGTCCCGCTCGCAGATGTGGTGGCCGATGGCCTTGATGCGCGAGGTGAGGGTGTGAACGTGGCGGCTGCGCTCCTCGCCGTAGGTTTCGAGCAGTTGCTCGCTGGACGATCCTTGAAGGACCTCCGCCAATTTCCAGCAGAGGTTGGTTACGTCGCGGACACCCTGGCACATGCCCTGGCCGATGAAGGGGGGCTGCTGGTGAGCTGCGTCGCCGGCGAGAAAGACGCGGCCCTTGCGCCACTCGGCCGCAAGCAGTGCGTGAAAGCGATAACTGCTGGCACGCCAGAGCTCACCGTCGCCAGGTTGAAGCCAAGGGGATAGAAGCCGCCAGACATTTTCCGGCTTCTCCATCTCACGTGGGTCTTCGCCGGGCGAAAGCATGATTTCCCAGCGACGATGGTTGCCGGGCCCGACGATAAACGTAGTCGGGCGCTCAGGGTTGCAGTATTGCGCCGCGGTCCGGGCAGCTTGAGAAGTCCGGATGCATGGACATGCACGTCGACTACAAGCCACGGTTCATCGAAGCCGAGGTCGTCCAGCTTTACGCCAATGAGGCGGCGCACGCTGCTCGATGCTCCGTCGCAACCGATGACGTAGCGGGCTGTTACGGAGCGCTGCTTGCCAGCGTGAGTGAGTTGAATGGTTGCGGAGAAGTCGTCCTGCGTGATGCCCGTGAGTTCGGATCCGAGCGCAACGGTGACACTGGGAAGCAGAGCAACATGCTTGCGGAGGATAGCTTCGACGGCGGGCTGCGTGAAGACCATGGTCGGGATGTAGCCAAGCGGATAGGGTGGCTCGACGACATGGATTCGCCGGATGAGTTGGCCGTCGACACCAAAGTGTTCAGACGCGGGGAAAGGTGCGGTGTAGGGCAGGACTTCCTCGGCAACTCCGAGATTTTGCAGGACGCGGAGGATCTCGTGATCGATGGCGATGGCGCGAGGGATCTGCCAGATCGTCTCGCTCTTATCGACAACGAGCGTTCGAAGGCCCGCCTGACCGAGCCATAAGGCAGCAATCGCGCCGGCCGGGCCGTAACCTGCGATGACGACGTCGAAGTCGCATGCCGGAGTTGTCGAGGGAGATTGCATGCAGCCTTTCGGGTAGACGTCTAGGGTGCCGTTGCGAATGGAATAGCAAGTTGCGCATGTTTGACAGAGTCGGGCTTGGGCGGAGCGATGCCCCAATGGTCGGTGCGTCCAGGCGGCCATACCCAATCGGCGGGCGTGCCGACGGCGTAGGTGTCGTCGACCTGCAGGACCTCGGCGGTGTACTCGATGACGAAGCCGGTGGGATCGACGAAGTAGGCAAAGATATTGTCGCCAGGGCCGTGTCGTCCCACACCCCAGCCTATGGAATGGCCATGGTCGATCATGCGGCCAGAGCCGCGCATGACGGACTCGCAGTCCGGCATCATGAAGGCGATGTGGTTCATGCCGTTGACGCCGCTATCGGCCAGCACGACAGCGTGGTGATCGTCGTTGCAGCGCAGGAATGCCATCATCTTCGAGCGGTCCGTGAGGCAGAAGCCGAGCGCCCGCTGAAAGAAGGCGCTGGTCGCTTCAATGTCGGCGCAGTTGAGGTTGACATGCGAGAGGCGCAGCGGAAAGCTCCTGCGAGCCTCACCAACCGCGTGCAGCGTAGTCGCCGTAGACGAGGCGCAGGATGTAGCCTTCCGGCGTGCGAAGAGTGACGACAGAGCCGCCGTCTGGAGCGGCGTTTGGCTCGACTGGCCGGAGCAACGTGCCGCCTGCACTCTGAATGGAATCCGCCACGCGTTGCAGGTCGTCGAACGAAGCTGTGCGGAAGGTCACGGACAATACTTCGGACGCGGGGTGCGCACTGCAGGGAGAGGACGTGGTGGTCGCGACCGCTGGCGCGGAGGTAGACAACCCCGTCCACGCGATCCTGCAGTTGCAGACCCCAGATCCCGGTGTAAAAAGATTCGGACGCGGCGAGGTCGGGAGTGCCCAACTCCACACTGCGTATGTCTACGATTGGGAATACGGTCATGGCGTGATCTCCATGTTCAGGAAGCGGCGTGCATTGGTGTGCAAGAGTCGCTCGCGCAGTGCGTGTTCAGAGACAGCCTCGTAGATCCGCTGGACGGGTCTGCGCTCGTGGAAGTTGAAGGGAAGTCGGTGCCGACCATCAGTTGCGTCTCGCCGAAAATCCGAATGAGTGTCGCAGCGTGACTTCGTCGTACACTAACGTGTCGTAGAAGAAGCACCGCGCCTGGGTGTACACGTCTTCGTGCACGGACTCGCGCAATGCAGGGAAGATCCGGACGCCTTCGGCCAGGCGCGGCAAGAGAGAAGACAAGGTTCCGCCACCGTGACTAAAGGCGATCCGCAGACGAGGAAAGCGGTGCATCAGGTTTCCGGTGATGACCGATGCTGCCGCAAGGCCGATATCGGTGGGGTATGCGAGGACCTGCTGCAACGCTCCGGGGCCGACAAGACGATCCATCCCTGTTGGCCTTACGGCGTGAACGAAGATGGCGGCTCCAAGCTCTTCCGCGGCGGCGAAGAAGGGATCGAAGACGGGAGAGCCGATGGGTACACCGTTGACATTGCTACCAATCTCCACGCCCCCGAAGCCCAGTTGGCAGCGGGCACGCGTGAGTTCGGCAATTGCCGCATCCACGTCCTGCAGAGGCACCGCCGCGAGACCAACCAGGCGACCGTTGGAGGCCGCCAGGAACTCGGCGGTCTGGTCATTGATATAGCGCAACAGGTCGTCCGCAGCGGGGAGCGGCAGCCAGTAGGAGAAGAGCTCCGGCATGGGCGAGACGACCTGGAGCGCGACGCCCATCGCATCCATATCGTCGACCCTCTTCGCGACATCCCAGCACTTGTCCGAGAGTTGGCGGTAAACCTTGCCATCGATCATGATGTTGCGATGGCACGCCTGTGCAGGCTCCATCGAAGGCCAGCCCGCGCCAGAGTGCAGCGAGCGCGGAAAGGTCGCGGGCACCACATGGGTGTGGATGTCGATGGCGTTATGTGCGGGAGCTTCCATGTGCCTCAGGCTTCGTCCGCGATGCCGTTGCGCAGTATGCCGAGCCGTTCGATTTCGACCTCGACGGTGTCGCCCGGTCTCATCCATAGAGGAGGGGTGCGCTTGACGCCGACGCCGCCAGGAGTACCGGTGAGGATCACGTCCCCGGGCTCGAGGACGGTGAAGGACGAGCAGTAGGCAATGACAGTGGGGACATCGAAAATCATCTCGCCGAAGAGTGCATCCTGCACGACCTGACCGTTGAGACGCGTCGTGATGCGGAGCTCCGCGAGATCTCCGAGTTCATCCGGTGTGACCATCCAGGGACCGAAGGCGCCGGTACCGGGAAAGTTTTTGCCGGGCGTGAACTGATGAGTGTGGTATTGCCAGTCGCGCACGCTGGCGTCGTTGTAGCAGCTATAGCCGGCGATGTGGTCGAAGGCGTCTTCCGGCTTGATGTAACGGCCGGTCTTGCCGATGACGATGGCGAGTTCACCTTCGAAGTCCAGATCCGTGGAGACGCGCGGCCGCACGATATCGGCCAGGTGAGCTGTCTGCGTGTTCGCGAAGCGGCCGAAGATTGTGGGGTGCTTGACCTCCACGCGACCGGTTTCCTTGCGGTGCTTTTCATAGTTCAGGCCCACGCAAAGAATTTTGTCAGGATTGGGAACAACTGGGAGCCACGTCAACTCGCTCAGTGGGCTGCGCTCCGCCGATAAGATTGCGGCTTCGATTGTGTCGAGCGCATCGGCAGCGATCAATGATTTCAAATCGGGGTGGGAGGCGTTCAGGACCTTGCCGACGTGTATGGCTTTGTCCCCTTCGATGACGCCCCATGTGGGCTGGCCGGCGAGGATGTAACTGGCGATTTTCATTGAACTCCTTTGTGTTGGAAGCTGCCGCTGCGCGGGCTAACGTCTGGACCAAGCGATGGTACCTGAGAGTACCGCATCTTTGTCAACTGTTTTGTTCCGACGGGCGATCTCCCCTCGCTGGGGTTCGAGATAGCGGGGAAAGGCACAAACTTTGTCTTTACAAGTCTCATAGAACTTTGGTAGAAGAGGGGCATTGCAGGTGGTACCGTGCAGTACCTTTACAGGCCCCGCCCACATCTTCCAGTGTCCGCACACCGGAAGATACGTTCAACGCATCAAGCCATCCTGACTCCAGGTAAAAGGTTAAATCATGACGCACAATGAATTACCCGGTAAACCGACTCCTTACAAGCTGGACGCCGGCCAGGGAGAGCGATACGCCTTTGGGCGGCAACTTGCAACGGTCATCGCCCGGAATGAAGACCTGGGCACGTCCATGGCAGGCACGATACTGAGCGGAGGCAAGGGAGAACACTTCCCGCTGCACAGCCACGCCGCGACCCATGAGGCGGTGTATATCGTCGAAGGCAGTGTCTCGTTCACGCTGGCGGATAAAGGTTTCGTGCTTCAACCGGGAGACTACGTCAACATTCCTGCGGGAACCGTGCATGGGTTCTCGTATCTGGATCACCGCGGCAAGATGCTCTCATGGAGCTTCGGCGGCAACGGCGGGACGATCTATGCCGCGATAGGTGAAGCTTACGCCGGGACGATCTACTCCGAGTTGCTGCCACCTATTGACTGGAGCCTGCCGCTCGAAGGGATCGACATACATTTCGTCGATACCCTGACGCATGCGGCGAAGCCTGCAACGGACAAGCTCTCGGTGGCACCGGCTGCGGTCGTGCCGTTTGTGCTGGCGGCGGGTGAGGGAGAGCGCGGAATGGCTGGGGAACAGCTCTACACACTGATGGGTCTGGACACCTGCAGCGATGGGGTCTTCGTCTCGCTGATGACCGAGGGACCGATCGGACCTGCGATTCCAAAGCATCTGCATGAAAAGGTGGCTGAGACATTCTTCTGTCTCGATGGCGCGATGGAGATGTTTGCCGGCGATCAATTCGTGACGCTGGAGCCCGGCGACTTTCTGTACATCCCTCCCTGCACGCCCCACTCGTTCCGCCTGCTGAAGAATGGGACACGTTTCATAGGTTTCCTGACGCCGGGTTACTTTGAACAATTCTTCCGCTACCTGTGCCAGCCGTTTGACGGGTATGTGTATCCCCTGGTACCTCCTCCGTTCCGGTTCGACCGAGTCATTCAGCATCTTGGCGAGCTCGACCTGAAGATACTCGAACGCCCGGGCGGACCGCCGCCAGGTGCACCATCAACCCCGCCCCCGGGCGCGTGAGGGAATATGGCTCCGATCTATGGCGTCAAGATTATGCGGGACATGGTTTACAGCCATGCGGGCGGCGTACCGCGTCTGGCCGATCTGTATCTGCCTGAGGGAATGGGTGGGCTGGCACCTGTCATCCTGTGGGTACACGGGGGCGGCTGGCGCTTTGGCGATCGCAACCTGGCGCCTGACCTGTCGCGGTGGTTTGGTCAGCATGGGTTCGCCATGGTGAGCTTCGACTATCGCCTGAGCGACGAGGTGACATTTCCAGAGCCGGTGGCGGACGTGAAGACCGCGGTGCGGTGGGTCCGCTCCATCGCTGCGCAATACGCATTGGACGCCGACGCGATCGGTCTCTGGGGATCTTCAGCCGGAGGCCATCTCGCGACCTGCGCGGCACTCTCCGGCGGTCAGTTCGTGAGTGGGGAACACGGAGGGTTCAGCAGTTCGGTGAGTGCAGTCGTGGATGGATACGGGCCGATTGATTTCTCGCTTATCGATGAGGATCGTATCGCGGTGCCGCCCAAGGTTCCCGATGCCGAGACGGTGATCGTAAGGAATGTCCTGCCAGCGAACCATGCGGAATCTTTCGAGTCACGACACATCGGTGCCACAGTCAGCAAGGGTTCGCCGCAGGTGGAGCGCGCCAACCCTGCGCGCTACGTGCATCCGGATGCTCCGCCGTTTCTGATCCTGCACGGTGAGTCGGACGCGCTGGTGCCATGGACGCAGAGTCAGTTGCTGTATGACGCGCTGGCGGCCGCCGGCAACGACGTCACCCTGGTGAAATACGAGAGGCTGGGTCACGGCTTCTTCAATAACTCGGATCTGGATGAAAGCAGCATTGGTGCTGCAACCTCGATCACATCCGGCGATCCCAGAGGGCAAATCGCAAGCAGCACGTCCACGGCTTTCGCATTGTGCGAGGAGTTCTTCCGCTGCTATCTGGTGGAGCGTGACCGCGCTTTCACCGTGAGCTTCGCAGCATCAGGGGCATAAATCATCAAGAAGACTTCAACGGCGTGCCGGATATCCGCCGCCTTGGGTGTCGATGGATTGGTCTGGCCGAGGATTACGGCGGTCAGCAACTGTGCGCCTACGACGAGATCGAGAAAGTCATCCGCCGCTTTCACAGGGTCGGCGGTCCGCAGGAGACCGTGCTTCATCTGCTCTTTCAGGTAGCGAGCCGTGGCCCGGCGTCCGGCGCCGGGACCCATCTCAAAGAACTGTTTGGCGATGTTAGGGCTGTGATACGACTCCGCAGCAACGATCCGCACGAGCTTGCCAAAACGTTCCGAAAGGATGAACCCCTGGATGACTTTCGCGGAATGGAGCAGAAGCTCTTCCATGGGCTTGCTTGAGCCCCACAAGTCATCCATCCGCCCGCCGATATCACTTTGCAGGTCCGCTACGACGGCGGCCAGCAGATCGCGCTTATCGGAGAAGTGCGAATAAAGCTCGCGTTTCGAAACCCGGGCCAGACGAGCGATCTCTGCGGTGCTCGTCTTTTCGAATCCGGTCGCGAGGAAGACATCTGACGCTGCGCTGAGAATCCGCTCTCTGTGGGGGCTCTGCTTTTCTGCTGCGTTCTGCAATGTCGCGACCTCCGTGCGGCCAGATGCCGCTTTGTTCGAGAATGTAAAGTTAGCGCTGGTGTTAGTCCATGATAAGGCCGTTGGAAGCAAAGATGATCTCCTGTCAACGAAGGACGCGCCCGATCGCCCACGGAGTGGCCACAGCGGCCAGAAGCATGCCATAGAGAGCCTTCGCGACTACCAGCGAGCCGAAGCTGGCACCCATCGGCAGCAGGGGAGGAAGGACCGCCCAGCACATGGCGACGGCCACAGCGGTCCCGAGAAGGGCCAGGATGGCTCCTCTCAAGACGATCGCGGATGGGCTGCTTGCAGTCGCCGCCTTATGCCAGCTCAGGCTTCCGCCAGCGATGCGACGGCGTGTCAGCAACCCGGGAACGAGGCATGACATGAGGAGCACCATGAAGGTTTGCGGAGCCATGTCGGGCACGATGCCGTGCACCCCCGACGCAGAGATCCGGGGATGACCGTGGAATACAAGAAAGACGAAGCCGACGCTGAGCGCGGTGTTGATGACCATGCTGATCAAAGTTTCGACGGTAACGTACCGAGTTTGCGATGACATTGAGATGAAATCCTGACCGGGGATTACCTGGAGCGAAGAAGGACAACGGGACCGAGCATACCCGACGGAGACAATGGTGAATCTTTCGCGAAGGCGTGGATACTTGTGAAGGTCTGCCGCGGAGCTGCGCCCGGCTGTTCATCGCCTATGAGCCGGTTTGGCCACAGGTTCGTGATCCGTACCTCAATTGTGTTGGAGCCGGGGTGGAGCAGATGGCCGGTTGCTATGCGGTAAGGAGGCGCCCAGAGGATGGTGTCCAGCGCTGTTCCATTGATGCTGACCTGCGCGATCTCACGCACATCTCCGAGATCGAGAAGCAGATCGTCTGAGAGGTCCGCGGCCTGGAGCACGACGGACTTGCTGTAGGTCGCCGTCCCGGAGAAATACTTTACCGCCGGGTTTGATGACTCGGTCCACGATTGCAGGCTCTGATACACGGTCGAAGGCGAAGACTTTGACAAGGACAGCGCCCATCCCTGGCTGAGGTCGTGCGCAACATCTAGTGAAGCAGGTGCGAAGCTCCTGCTTTCCTCCGCGCTGCGTTTGCCAAAGACGACGAACATGGACGCGTCGGCTTCGAAGTGCAGCGGGATAGTCGTTATGCCGTCGTGAACCTTGTAGCTGACGGGGGTACGCTCGCCCGTCATCGGATTCCAAAGACCCGGCTCGCGGCCAGACACACGGAACGACGCCACCGTATCAAAAGACCGCAGCTTTTGCGTTGCCACGAAATAGATGTCAGCGTCCGGAGCTTTGCGATGGAGATAGACGAGATCCTCGTCGGAATCCCCGAGGGGCATGGGCCGCGGAAGTGTGGTTCCGATGTTGGTTGCGGATGAATGCGAAAAATCCTGGGCGACGGAGAGTTGACTCAGGAGGGGTTCAATCTCGCCTCTATCGAAGACCTTACCTCTCCCCAGAACCCGACCAGCGGGATCGATGGGTGTAGATCCCCAGATCATATCCGCGAGTTTTGAAAACTCCGTAGTTGCATTGGCGTCGGCGAGGCTGGGCGAGGCGTCGGGCCTGGGAGCAAGCAGGGTTGCACCGGCACTGACGAGATCGCGCAGTTTGCGCATCATTGGGAGCGTCATCATGCGGGTATCTGCGGGAAATACTAGAAGTGCGTAGTTCATTCCGCTGTCCAGCTGAAGACGCCCGCCCTGCACGCTGCTGTGGTTTAGCAAGACGTCGGAGTTGAGGAAGTCAAAGCCGTAGTGAGTGGGCGGCACCGGTAAAACAGGCTTCCAGTAAGGCACGACGGCGGGTGAACCTTCTCCGTAAAAATACGCCACGTCGGCAACGTATGTGCCTTGTTGCAGCAGGTAGGAGGTGCGGGCGAGATAGGTATTCCAGGCCACCGACTGTTCGGCCCATGTGATGTTGCGCGTGTAGTTCTGACCGAACGGACCCAGTGTAAGCCCGGGCTTATGCGCTTCGTCGACGAATGGCTGCTGGTCCGATGTATGAATGACGATTCGGTTGATGCCGCGAGCGAAATTCTCATCGGCCAGCGGCTTCAAGTAGAAGGGCGATTGCCCCCACCCTGGCAGCCCGACGGTGGTGAACGACTCTGCAGCTGCTACAGGTTTGCCGTAGATGTGAGCTGCGGAAGCAGCCTCGCGCGTATCTGCAATGTGAGAGGGCAGATCGCGTTCGCCCGGAGCGGGTGTCCAGAACTCTGCCATCGGCACGGAGACGTTTCCCTTATTGAGAAGGCCGTCGCCGTTCGTCGGCAGGTCAGTACCCATCGCCTCCGCGTATAAGGCGACGCCGGAGGGATTGATTGCCGCAGTGAACGTACCGTAATGGTTTTCAGCAAGAAGCTCGGCGAGGGTGCGGCGGAAGTCCCACAGGAACGCGTCGCTCTTCGACGGACTGCCGACGACAAGGCCGGTGAGGACGGGGAGATAATGCGTGAGCGAATAGCCGCGGCGTGCCTGGAACTCCTGCGCCATACGCTCGGTCCAGTTCGCGTTGCCGGCCTCCCAACTGTCCATGAGAAAGTTGCGGAAGCTTTTGCCATACAGATCGCCTGCCATGCCGGAGATCATGCCGGTGTAAGTCTTCGCATACGAAGCCACGTCCTCGCGGCTGAACTTGTCGACTTCGAGGCCCGTGGCTGCCGGGGTCGCGGGATGATTCTTCTCACCTGTGAGCCCGTATCCGAAGCGCAGTATGGTCCAAACGCCAGCAGGCGCTTGCCAATCCAGCGTGCCGTCGGGCTGCATTCTGTTGGTTAGATCGATCACATCGTGCGGATCAATGGCCGCATCCGCGGGCAACTGCGGCGTGGATGAAGATGCATCGGCAAGAAAGACGCCGAAGCCGGCCTTGTCTTCCCAATGGTTCACACGCGGCGAGGTTTGCAGCACAAGCTCCGAGAGCGTGACACCCGGGGGCGATGGAGCACCGAGGAAGAGCGCAGCGCCTCCAATCGCCGGCGCGCTGACGCGGAGACGGTAGTACGAGGCGGTCACCGCTTCATACGCATAGGTGCGCAATGTAATCGCACCCGTGGGTGACTGTGGGGAGCCCGGAAGCTCTGCCAAGGTCTTCCAGGTTTTGCCGTCCTGGCTTGCTTCCAGAACACCCACGGGAAGTGAAGGCGCCAGAAACCCTCCCGCGATGCCGACCCCCAGCGTCATGGCATACGTCGTCACGGGCTGCGGGTACCCGAACTGAATCCACCCATCCTTCGCAGCGGCTGGAATGCGTAGCAAGGTGGTTTTGCCCAGGTCATGCCCGTCCAGCAATGTGAGGTCGAGCGGGGTCGAAGAACTGGACGTGATGACCGGCGTTGAAGACGCCTCATGGATCGGGCGTCTATACGCAACAACGTGAACGTCTCGATAGAACGGTGCCGTCGCCGGCAGTAGAGGGGAGGGAAGTGCGGGCTTCGTACCGGGTAGATCGGTCGGCGTGGGAAAAGCCATATCCGTCGCCGCAGGCATGTTCTGGAATTTGCCGACGGTCGCCGGAGGCTGCGGCAGCCGTGTATGAACGCGTGCAGGGCCGGTCACGCTCGTCTCGCTCCAGACATACTTCTTCATCCCCTGCTGCGGCTCGACCCACGGGCCCGCAGTCTCGCTCCAGCCACCCGAAGCCGCCATGCCCATCTCAAGGTTCAAACGATCGGCTTCCGCGGCAGCATGCTGCCAGGCGTCCTTCCATTCGGGCGTCATCCAGACAAGAGGATGGTCCACGAAGCGCGGTGTCGACAGATCTCCATCGAACATCTGGAAGCCGCCGATGCCGACACGGTGCATCCATTCCAAGTCCGCGGTAATGCCTTCCTTCGTGACGTTGCCGCTGAGCCAATGCCACCATACTCGCGGTTTGGCACTGTCCGGTGGCTGCACAAACTGCTTCTCCATCTCCGATTGCGCCGAAACAACGGGAGAGATGCTCAAGAGACAACCCAGGCATAAAGCAAAACGTGTGAAATGCTGCATAAGTGGGTCCTCGCAGACGGCGTTCCGTCTACCGGCACATCAGGTTGTTGGCTCCGCTCAGGGTAAGGAACGTGATGCTCGCGGGAGGAAGTTCTATTATTCCGGCTGACGTCGGGATGCCGTTGAGCGTTGGAAGTTCGTCCTTGTCGGAAAGCTTAAGGACACGACCGTTCAACTGCACGGTTTGGCTCGTTAATTCAGAAGCGGCGAGTGTGAAGCGAAGTGACCCCTGCGGAACCGAGATAGATTGACTGGCTGAGGTGTTGAGGTTCAACGCAAGGATCGTGACCCCGCCCGCATGGTCTTTCATACAGTGGGCGTACAGGTGGACTGAAGGCGACTCCGTTTTGCCTGGGTCCAGCACTGTTGTCCCCATAGTGCGATGCCACAGCAAGGCGGCCCAGTAATCGGGCCGTGGGGTCAGCGTTACACCATCGATCAGCCCATAATCGCTTGCCGCCAAGGTGTTATGCATCACGACTTGAACGTGTTGCTGTGCCAGGCGTCCAAGCTCATCGACATAGTGAAAGCTGTCCAGGAACGTCGACGCCCAGCGATCCCCGCCGCATGCAGCCTGCCCGGACTCTGTGACCCACATTGGCTTACCGGGCGCAAATCGATCACGGAGCCCGGCATAGAACGCTTCGATGACGGAGGTCCGAGAAAGCCAGTCTTCCGTAAGGGCGGCTTTCGCGGAGGTGAGGGCCTTCTCACCCAACATCGCTTTGCAGCGCTCGGAAGCGGCACCATAAAAGTGATACGAAAAGACGTCCAACGGGTTTTTCTGACTGGCCTGGAGCAGATCCCTGGCGGGGAGAAGCTTCATGGGTGGGGAGTCAGTGCCTTCACCAACCGCGCTCGGCCCGAGAAGTGCCACCGCGGGCGCTTCCTTCCTGATAAAGCTGTAGAACACGGCAAAGTCGCGGCCGTACGCTGCAGCGTCATAACCCTTCGGAAGACCGCTCACATCAATAAATGTCGGCTCATTCATGAATTCTGCGGCAGCAATATCTCCGCCCACGGACCGGGTGAAGCTGAGGAATTTATGAGCTTCGATCGGTGTCCAGGCTCCGGTTGCGTCCCGGGTTCCTTCGCTGATGGCAAAGGACGTGACAATCTTCGCATCGACGGCTTTCGCGAAATCGACGACGCCCTTCCACTGTGGACGGGTGAGCACACCGGAAAAGCCGGGTGGCGGAATGGCTGGAGGTGGGGCATCCGAGTCTTGAAAATATGCAGTGTTGGACCAGGTGCCCGATACGCGAACGTAGGCAGGACCCAAGGCTTCAGCCAATCTGCGTAGACGTGAATTCGATAGGTCAATGGGTCCGCGTTGTTCAAAAGGCGAGCCTCCGGTTGCCGAAGCAGCTGCATCCGGTTGGCCGTAGGGCCTCCAAAACCTGCCGCCAATCACCTCGGCCATCTCTACGTTGTAAGACTGGAAGCGCTGATCCACTGTGCCAAGTCTGGGCATCGACTTGGGATTCCCTTGAGCCGCGAGGAAGGTGCAACAGAAGACGAAGGCGAGAAGTGACAAAGTTTTCATGATTTTCCTGTCAAGTTCCTCAGCTTCATTGAGCTAGGCTCTGGAGTTCCGGGCAATCTTTCCCAAGAAGTAAGCGCTGGGTTTCGGTGTCCGCTTCTGGGTGGTGCGATCCACCGCGACAAGCCCCATGTGCGTCGCGTACCCGGAAACCCACTCGAAGTTATCGATCAAAGTCCAATGGATGTAGGACCGCACATCGACGCCGTCCTTGCGGCATCGTTCGACACCCGCAACGGCACGCCGGATAAATTCGACGCGGCGCGTGTCGTCGTCGACGCCTACCCCGTTCTCGGTGACGAGAACCGGAACTCCTGTCTCTTTCGCGGCCAGACGGATGGTGTGCTCCAGGCCTTCAGGGTAGAACTCCCATCCGCTTTGCGTAACCTCTGCCCCGGCCGGCGGGGGCATGTTAAATTTAGCGACGAAGGCGCGAGAGTAGTTCTGCACACCGATGTAGTCGTCGGACTTCGCCGCGTTGAACCAAGGTCCGTACACTTGCTTGCGCTTCTCTTCGACACGGCTCTCCTGCTTCATCTCCGGCAGGGGTGCCTGATCATCTTCAATCGCCAAGGCAAAGCCTACAGGCAGAGACGATCGCTCCGCCTTGATGGCCTTGCGCCCTTCCGAGTGCGCAGCCAACATCGATTCAAGCATCTTGTCGGGATCGCCGGTGAAGTAGGTGCTGAGCCGCGGTTGATTGGTCTGCTTACGAATGCGGGGAAGCTTGCCCCGGAGCAGGTCACTCAAACTGCCGACATGCGGGATCTCCATCCATCGAAACAGCATCGGCAGATTCGGTTCATTCAGCGTCATCGCGTAGCCGATAAGGTCTCCCAAAGACCTGGTTACAACCGTGCAATAACGCGCGAAGCGCGAGACGGATTTCGGATTCTCCCAGCCGCCATCGATAGCAAACCACGCAGGCACCGCGTCGTGATTGTAGGTGACCACGGGGGTGACACCATGTTGGTGACATACCTCCAACATGCGGCGATAGTGGCCCAGCTCAGCTTGCGAGTACGCGCCCTCGACGGGCTCAATGCGCGACCACTCCACTGAAAAGCGATAGGCGTTCAGGCCGAACGATGCGAGCATTGCGATGTCTGCGTCGAAGAGGTGATATTGATCGCATGCATCGCCGGACGGCTCCTTGAACATGGAGTCGGGCAAATTCTCCAGGAGCCAGCAGTCGTCATTCACGAGGTTGCCTTCCACCTGGTGGCCGGCGGTCGCCGCTCCCCAGAGGAACTTCGCCTTGTCTGGAGCCGGGACGATGGTGGGAGCGGCCAAGGAAACAGGGGTGGATAAACAGGCCGCTGAAGCGGCGGCACCGGCACCGATCAGTCCAAGTGCATTTCGCCGCGTCATGAGTGTCTTTCGCATTGCAATCTCCAAAATATCTGAGCGCGCTATCAAGCTGGCGCATGCTGCTCGCTCGACGCGGGCACGTGGTACGGAACAGTACCGAACCGATCCGAACAAGGAATAGCAGATCGCATTCATAGATGTAAAGAGCTTTTCTGAGCGGTTGCGATGTGAGTCAGTCGGGAACCATGTCGCCGAACGGCTCTGTCTTTCACCTGGCTGAAGGCGCTTGAATGAGCGTTCCACGGACGGAAATAATTTTGTTTACAGTCTTCATTTTGGCGTGATACAAGTTGTCCACTTGGGAAGGTACTGTTCAGTACCATTTGAAACGACGTTCGTTTCACCTCGCAAAAGGCGCCGTTCCGTTGCCGGGGCGGAACGGTGAGGAACCCAGAGGGACGAGCTGTCAGGAGAGAACACATGTTACGTAAGCTGAACTTCGCCGTATCAACTATTATCTTGTGCTTGGCGGCCGCGACCGGTCATTGTCAGGTGTCAACTGCAACCATCACCGGCGTTGTCCAGGATAGCGGAGGTGCCGTGATTCCCGGCGCCAATGTGGTTCTAACTCAGGTACAGACAAACGCAACCGCCAAGGCAGTGAGCGGCGATCGCGGCGCGTTCTCTGTGCAAGCTCTACCCGTGGGCCCCTACTCGATGAACGTCACAGCTCCGGGCTTTTCCAACTACGAACGCACGAACATCGTCCTGACCGTCGGCCAGGTTGCCAACTTCGAAATCCAACTCGCTGTTGGTTCCAGCAGCGAAACAGTGAGTGTTACGGCAGGTGCTCCGCTCGTCAACCAGACCGAGCCCACCATCTCGACCACGGTCGATCAACAGACAGTGGTGAGTCTCCCGTTGAACGGACGCAATCCTGCAAGCCTCGTGTTTACGGCTGGCGGTGTATCAGACACCGGTGAGAACACCGGAACAGGGCAATTGGCATCGACAAACCAGATATCCCCGCCGGGCGTCACAATCCCAGGATCGATCGCCCCAGCGGTCAACGGAGTTCGCGCGGGAGGAACGTATTTTTCTCTCGATGGCGCGGTCAACGTAGACCCCCTGTCGGTCATTGGTGGGCCGTTTCCCGATCCTGACGCGACCCAGGAGTTTCAGGTCGTCACCGGCACCTATGGCGCACGCTATGTATCTGCACCCGGCGGCGCGGTAAACATCGTCACCCGCGCCGGATCCAACGCATTCCATGGCACGCTGTTCGAGTTCATTCGCAATGGCTTCTTCAACGCAGAAAATGCTTCCTTGCCGAGCCCCGACATCCTGAAACGCAACCAGTTTGGCGGAACCTTAGGGGGGCCGATTCAGAAGGACAAGCTGTTCTTTTTCGGGTCGTATCAAGGGACTCGCATTGCAACTCAGACGCCGAGCCAGTATCAGGTACCTACGGCCGCGGAGCGCACGGGGACATTCATGGCATGTCCGAAGGCTGCGACGTGCACCGCCGCAAATTCCTTCCCAGTTGCTCTCGCCGGCTTGCCTCCTGTGGCGGGGCCCAACACGCTCAATGCGGTCAACGCGAATTTCTTCAACTTCAAAGGTTCCGGGAACAGCTTGATACCGCTGCCCAACTCCGGAGCAAGCACCCTGGTGGTAGGAGTACCGAGCCATACCAATGGGCAACAGGCTGTCATTCGTCTCGACTACCAAGCGAACTCACGGCATCGGTTATTTGCCCGTTATTACATGGATCACACGAACAGCCCCGCCGTCGAGGAAGCGACTACGGCGCCCTACAACATCTTCAACACTGCCCCTGGCTTCAAGCAACTTTGGGATAGCTCCGCCGTTGGAGATACATGGACGCCAACACAGAATATCGTGTTCGAAACGCGTGCTTCCTTCCTGAACATTGTCAGCAACCAGTTGGCGCCGAAGTCCTCAAACCTTGTGAACTACCCTGACCTGGGTGCGGCAAACTACAGCAACCCCAACCCAGCGGGTATCGGCATCACTGTTATCGGAGGTACGATCCCGCCGGCTACCTATCCAAACAGCAAATTCCCACGCGCAAACTTCACCATCTCCGAAGACGTGATCTACACCCACGGCAGCCATGAATTTACATTTGGTGGTGATCTCCAGCGCATTTACAACGGACGCAACAACCCCGCCGGACAAACCGGCGTGATCATCTATGCCGGCGTGTACAGCAATATCATTGCCGGCATCGCGGGTCTGCAAATCCCCGATGCAGCTTTCGCAGACTTCTATCTCGGCCATCCAGTGGTCTTCATCCAGGGAGACGGCTTTTTTTCGTCGACGCACGGTGTCGTCGCAGGCGTCTATGCCCAGGACAAATATCGAGTGACGAACCGCCTGACGGCGACTTACGGTCTTCGCTACGATCCCTGGGTTCCTTACAAGGCTGAGAACAATCAGATCAGCTGCTACCGCTCGGGCCAGCAGTCAACCGTATTCCCCAATGCACCCAAGGGTCTTATCTATCCTGGTGATCCGAACTGCTCCTCCGGCGGGGTGGGTGGCGAATACAATATCGTTCAGCCGCGCGTGGGTTTGGCATACCAGTTGAACAAGAAAGGAACGCAAGCGATCCGTGCGGGTTACGGGCTCTATTCCATCCAGGTCCCTATGAGTGCTTATAACGGCTTCCAGGCATTCCCCTTCACCCGGCAGTTCATCTTCTCCAATCCTTTTCAGAGCATCTCGGACATTTACGGGTCCAACAAGGCGACCAATCCCTTCACCACGGGATTTATCGGCTTCGGCTACACTCCTCCGTCAAACTCTGTGTTCCCTACAAACCCCGCACCCAACGCGGCTAACTTCTCCCCGAGTTTCCGTCCCGGATACGTTCAGCAATATTCGGTTTCCTATCAGCTGAGCCTAGGGAACAGCGACAGTATCGAGTTGGCGTATGTCGGCACAAAGGGAACACACCTTCCTCAGAACTACGACCTCAATGAACCTGTAGCGTCGGCCACCGCAACTACTGCGAACGAACAGGCGCGTCGTCCGAACGCAGGCCTGGCCATTCTGAGCACCGAGGCCTCCATCGGTTATTCCAACTACTCCGGAGCGCAGGTGACATACCATCACCGCTTAACGGGTGGCCTGGACTTGAACTCCAACTTCACCTGGCAGAAGTGCATCGACAACGGATCGAATCCGGGCAGCACGGGAGCCAGTGTTGCTGGAAACATCGACCTCGATCCCACCCAGCCTCAATTCAGCCGTGGATTGTGTGACTTCGACCAGCCCTTCAACTTCCGCAATACCATCGTGTGGACCGCGCCGGCTCTGAAGAACAGCGGAGCGCTCCTGCGCACCGCTCTGGGCGGCTGGGCAGTCAGCGGAAACATCATTCTGGATTCCGGTCAGCCCTTCAGTGTGACGACCGCGAGTGCAGACAACTCGTTCACCGGCACCAATCTGGATCGGGCAGACCTCGTGCCGAATCAGCCTTTGTACGTGGGCGGAAGACTCAACTACAGCGCATTCAAACTGAACGCATCGGGAACTCTGGGTAACAGCCCTCGTAACGGATTCAGAACGGCGCCGAATTATCAGGTCGATACCGCCCTGGCGAAGACTTTCGCCCTCACGGAGCGCTTTGGCCTCTTGTTTCGGGCTGAGGCTTTCAACATCATCAATCACCCCAACTATTACGGTCCTCTGAACGCATGGAACACATCCAATGCGGCCAACTTCGACACGTACCAGGCGGCGCGCGATCCACGACAGTTGCAGTTCGCGCTCAAACTGACGTTCTAACCAACCTGAAGGAAAGCCGAAGACGGGCCTCGCATCGCGAGGCTCGTATTCATTCAAATCAGCCACTGTGACTTTTCAGGACAGAGGATTCTCATGAGAAGCGACGCAAAGGTTCTGAAAAGTGCACTCAGCGGACTCTTGGTCTTCGTGCCATTCGCGGCATCTGTGGCGCAGATACCCGCGAACATGCCGCCGATTCTCGAGTCGACGAAACCGAATCTGGTCGGCGAAATGCGACTTTATTCCGGCACTGCCCCCGGCTCGGCGGTCGACGCCCAACCGGAACAGTGGGACACCATGGGCGGCGACCACATGGCTCGCAACGTCACTATCCCGACCATCATCCCGGTCCTGCCTGATCCCGCGAAGGCCACTGGGGCCGCGGTGTTGATCGCACCCGGCGGGGCGTTCATGGCGCTCTCCATGGATAACGAAGGACTTATCGTCGCGCATAAACTCGCTGACCGGGGCATTGCCGCGTTCGTTCTGAAATATCGCCTTGACCCTACTCCTCGCGATATCCCTGGCTTTATGCAAGCCATAGCTACACGTGTCGAAGAGGTTGCCAAAAGCGAGAAAGGTGCTCCACCCCTCCTCCAACCCCTTGCCATCGATGACGCCGCTGCAGCGCTGAAGATGATTCGCGCCCGCGCTACGGAGTGGAAGATCGACGCCAATCGAGTCGGCATGATCGGCTTCTCAGCCGGTGCCATGACGACGCTCACGCTGACGCTGGAGGACCGCCCTGCGGGCCGGCCCAGTTTTGTGGGCATCATCTACGGCCCTATGGTTCAGGTCAAGGTGCCGCCCCATGCACCTGCCATGTTCGCGGCGCTGGCCTCGGACGACCCGCTCTTCGGCCACGCGGGGTTCGGCCTGATTGAGTCATGGCAGGCCGCAGGCAGCCCGGTTGAGCTTCATTTCTACGAGCACGGCGACCATGGCTTTGGCATGCGGCAGCAAGGCACAACCAGCGATCTCTGGTTCGAAGAGTTCTTCACGTGGATGAAGGACCGCAAGCTTCTCAATTCCGCGAACTGATACCTCGTGACAACTGTCGCCGAAGGGACATCCATGCCAGTGTTTTCGTTGAAGGTCTGCCACGCGCTGCATGCCGGTTTGCTTCTGGTCTGCGCGGGAGCGTCGGCCATTGCGCAGTCCTCACCGGCGTACAAAGACCCGAGCGCATCTACATCCAGCCGCATCGCAGACCTTCTAAAGCGCATGACCATTGAGGAAAAGGTTGCGCAGTTGGAAGGCGCTTCGAGTTTGCCATCCTTCGTCCCGGTTCCCGGAGTCTTTGACGGTGCGCAGATCAACGCGACAATCGCCAAATCAACTCTCGGCAACGGCATTGGCACGTATGCCTTCGTCGGCGACTTTGCAGGCGAGGCCGGCACCCCGCAGGAAGGTGCCCGCAAGCGCAATCTTCTACAGAAGTGGGTGCTCGAAAACACACGACTGGGTATCCCTGTGCTCTTCCACGGCGAAGCATTGCACGGAGGCGTGTTCCGCGGCGCGACCACCTTCCCGGAGGTAGTGGGCCTGGGAAGCACGTGGGATCCGCCGCTGATTCACGAGATGTTCGACGTGGTCGCCAAGGAGTCGCGCGCCTTCGGCAACGCCCTGGTGCTCGCCCCTGTCCTCGATCTAAGCCGAGACCCCCGTTACGGGCGCGATGAAGAGATGTACTCGGAGGACCCTTACCTGGTTGGGGCGATGGGCGTCGCCGCAATCACAGGCCTGCAAGGCTCCGGAGGGCATCCGGACGGGGAGCATGTAATCGCCACGGCCAAACACTTCGTCCACGGACAGCCGGAGAACGGCACCAACGTCGGCCCCAGCGACTATTCCGAGAGGACGCTTCGAGAGGTCTTTCTCTACCCCTTCGAGCAGGCTGTAAAGATTGGGCATGTAGGAGCAGTGCTAGCTTCTTACAACGAAATCGACGGCGGCATCCCCGCGCACGCCGATCCCTGGTTGCTCAAAGACGTGCTGCGCGGTGAGTTTGGATTTGACGGAGTCGTCGTCTCCGACTACTTCGGCGTCACAGAGTTGCACACTCGGCACCACGTCGCAGCAGATGACGCGACTGCCGGTCTGTTGGCATTTCGCTCGGGCGTCGACGTTGAGGTGCCGTCGGCGGGCGGCTTTCCCGCGCTCGCCGGCGCCGCTCGCGACGGCTCGCTGCCAATGGCCGACCTGGACGCGGCGGTAACCCGCGTGCTTCGCGTCAAGTTCGACGCCGGGCTCTTTGAGCATCCCTACACCCCAGAGGAGAAAATTGCAGGGATCGTCGGAACGAGCCAGCACATCGCACTCTCACGCCGGATCGCCGATGAATCTCTCGTGCTGCTCCGAAACGAGCGCAACTCGCTGCCGTTGGACGCAAACAAAATCAAGACGCTTGCAGTCATCGGCCCCAATGCAGATAAACAACGCATTGGAGGCTACAGCGGTGCCGCCAACAAGTTCGTCACGGTTCTCGACGGCATCCGGCACCGGGTCGGCAGCGGCACCAAACTTCTCTATGCTGAAGGATGCCGGATCACCGAACCCGATATCAATCCACAGCTGAACCAGATTGCGCCTTACCAGGCACCCTCTGCAGCGCACGATGCAGAGCTCATCGCAGCAGCAGTCAACGTCGCGAAATCGGCAGACACGATTGTGCTTGTGCTTGGAGGAAACGAGGTAGTCTCCCGTGAATCGTTTGGCGAAGGAAGCGGAGGACTCCCGCCCAGCTATGGCGACTCGGATTCGATCGAACTGCCGGGACAACAACTGGAGTTGGTTCGCCAGATCGCCGTTCTTGGCAAGCCAATGGTTGCCGTCCTCATCAACGGCAAGGCTTACTCCATAGGAGAACTCGCCTCCCGAGTTCCTGCAATCGTTGAGGCCTGGTACCCGGGCCAGGAGACCGGGAATGCTGTCGCGGATGTGCTCTTTGGCGATGTCAATCCGTCGGGCCACTTGCCAGTCACCATCGCTCGCAATGTTGGTCAACTGCCTGTCTTCTACTACAAGCATCCGGCCGGCCGGCGGGGGTATGTGCTCAATAGCAATGAACCTCTTTTCCCCTTTGGCTTCGGTCTGAGCTATACAACCTTCGAAGTTTCGAAACCGTCTGTCGATCGGTCCGAGATCAACGCGACCGGCACCGCAAGGGTAACGGTTACAGTCAGCAACACAGGCGCTCGCGACGGAGACGACGTCATCCAGCTCTATGTGCATCATCAGGTAAGCAGCGTCGTTCAGCCAGTCATGCTGCTGAAGGATTTCCAGCGCGTGCATGTCGCAGCAGGGAAGTCCGCGCAGGTCACCTTCTCCGTCAATGCGGAGAAGCTCGCAATCCTGGATCGGCACATGAAGCGCACCGTGGAGGCAGGGACAGTGGACCTCCTCGTAGGAGACAGTTCTTCAAAGACGCTCGGCGTGGCTATGGCAGTCAAGCAATAGATTTTCTCAGCGGTTTCACTTTGCAATTTCGTGATGCCGATGGTCTGCGAGTTCGGAGGATCACCAAGATGGGAAGCACGTTGGCTATGGCAGCATCGACCTCAATTCCTACTCGAAACAAGCACCTGATTCGTTGGGTAGAGAAGATGGCGACCTCTGTCAGCCAAAGGACATCCACTGGATCGATGGCTCCGACATCGAGAATGATGGTCTATGTCAGAAGCTGGTAGATGCGGGCACGTTTCTACGCCTCAACCAGGAACTGTGGCCCGGTTGCTACTATGCGCGCTCCTCGCCGAATGATGTCGCTCGTGTCGAAGACCGCACCTATATGAAGGATTACTCCTCGCTCTCCACGATCACCTGCCACCAGAGATGATCTACGAACGCGAACTGCTCATCTGCCGCCTGTAATCCGTTTAGCTTGCATATGAGAGCAGGCGCCTGCGTCCAATCAGAGCTCCAGGCGCAACGATCACCGAGAGGAGACCCATGAATTCAGAGATGGTCTTTTCCGCCGCAAAAGTCATAGACAATCGATACCTGCTATGCCGGCTGACCTCGAGAACGGCTCGCTGTCTGCACTTCGCGTCGATGAACACACAATCGGCGCTGGTAGACGCCTTTGCGCATATCATCAGGCACGCTGATCTTGTTGGGACAGCACGCGATCATTCATCCACCAATCCGCGTCAAACTTGAGCTCGGAGGCTCTTTCCTCTTCTATGTACAGATTACACAGGCACGTGATGCTCGAACACAGATGGCTCAGCCGCTACCTTCCCGCCCCCGGTTTACGGGCCAAAATGCGGGTACGGATGAGCGCATTTGGCTTGGTAGCGCTTGTCAGTTGCTGGGTTTGGTAGCGTTACCGGGGCTCGAACCCGGACTCTTCGCCTTGAGAGGGCGACGTGTTAACCAGTTACACCATAACGCCATGCCAGTTGGCAGGAGGCGGGCGAGCCTCAGCTTGCCGCAACATATCAGTATAGCAAACAGCGCGCCCTTGTTGCATTGCTTGACGGGCGTGGCTAGAGGCCGAGCTTCTTGACTTCGTCGTTGTAGTACTTGCGGTAGAGGATGTCCCACTCCTGCGAGCCTTCCAGGATGATCTTGCGCTGCGAGGCGATCTTCTGCCGCGCGGCAGCGTCGATCTTCATCTCTTCCGTCAGCAGCTTCGTCGAGCGACTTGCGGGCTTCCTGGCGGATCGTGTTGCGGTCTTCCAGGAACTCGCACTCGGCGATCTCGGCCAGCGTAGTCGGCGACCGTGTGGGCCAGCTTGTTCAGCTTGTCGCGCGAGTAATTCTCACAGCACCGCCTTGTACTTGCGCGCGAGCTCGTTCTTCACCTTCTTGAACATCTCCGGGTAGCTGGCGCCGGTCTTGCGCATGTCGTCCTGGAAGGCCTCCAGGATCACCCGGACCTCGTCGTTGATGCGGTCTTCGAGCGCCAGCTCGTCGATCAGCGCGGCTGTCACGCGCTCGTTCGACCACGGCCGGCTTGTCGGTCTGGATCATCTTCGCGGCCACCAGTTGTTTCACCGTCTGGCGCGCCAGATATCCTACGTAATCCTTGGAAAAAATCATGGGCTTGGGGTCCAAGTATAGCATCGCCGCGCAAGGGGTTCCGCGGGTTCACGACCCACTTATCCGCAGGCAGGCGGCTGACATTCTGCGACAATGGAGAGGATGCAAACTCGATAACCTGCTCTCGCTGAAAGACGACATGATCGCGTTCATCGCCGGCCACGGCATGCGGCGTTTGCCCGGCTACGTGACCGAAGAAGTGCCCACGGTTCTGTTCGAAGACGACAGTCTGCGATGGCTGGAAGGACTTCGTCGAGCATGCCAAGGCTGCCGGTGCGCCGTTCGTCACCATGAGTGATGTGGTCCTCGAAAAGTCGGATGTAGCGATTTTGCTGGAACAACTGCGCGAGCACACCTTCCGAAGAGGATGAAGGACTCGATCTGGACGATGCGGAATCGCTGCTGAAGCACGTCGGCAAAACCGGCTACCTGCAGCTTGGGTTCGCGCATCAGGGCGTCATGTTTCTGTTTGAAACCTCGACGGAGTGGTATGACCGCTTCCAGGACCTGATGGAGACTGCAACCGACTTCAGCGGGCTGATGGTGGACGACGGCGACGAGTAAACACTGGAACAGATTGTGATGAGAGCCTCTGCAGCAACGAAACCCGGCGCAGGCGCGAAGGGGTAGCGAATTGTGCGGGGCACATGGCCTCGGATGGCGTGTGCGTCCTTCCATGAAAGCGAATCGCTGGCTCGTTACTTTGACCGCTGACGGAAGTGTCGAGCGGCTACGCTCCGCGGTGGGATGCCCGGAGGCGATCGCGAGGCTCCTGGTATGCCGCGGCATCGCTGACGCGGACGCAGCAGAAGCGTTTCTCAAGCCAACTCTCGAACAGTTGCACGACCCGGGGCGGATGCTGGGGATGGATGCGGCGGTAGCCCGCATTCAGAGGGCTGTTGCGGGTGGCGAGCCCATCCTGATCTACGGTGACTACGACGTGGATGGCACGGTGGCGACGGTGCTGCTGAAGACTGCGATTGAGCGGATTGCGCCGGCCGGCATACCGGCGCGGGTCAGTTTCCACGTGCCGCACCGGCTGCGCGAAGGCTACGGCATGCAAAGCGCGCGGCTGGCCGAGGCGGCTGCTGACGGCATCCGACTGGTGATCTCGGTGGACACCGGCATTCGTGCGTTTGCGCAGGCTCAGGAAGCCAAGGCGCTGGGCCTCGACTTAATCGTCACCGACCACCATCTGCCCGATGGCCTGGAAGGAGTTCCGGAGGCAGTGGCGGTGGTGAACCCGGCGCAGGTGGGGTGCGATTACCCCTACAAGGAGCTTTGCGGCGCCGCCGTGGCGTTCAAACTGGCGCACGCTCTTCTGGCCGCGCATGCAACCTCGGAGGTGCAGCAGAGGCGTTTGCGCGAGGTGCTGCTGCCGAGCTTTCTGAAGCTGGTGGCGATTGCGACTGTGGCCGATTCCGTGGCGCTGACGGGGGAAAATCGCGCCATCGTCTGGCTGGGCCTGCGCGCGCTGCGAAATCCCGTTCAGCCGGGGCTGCGGGCACTGATGCAGGTGGCAAGACTGCGCCCGGAGGAAGTGCCGACGGCGCGCGAGGTGGGCTTCGGGCTGGCACCGCGCATCAACGCGGCGGGCCGGATGGATATCGCCTCGGACGTTGTGGAACTGTTTCTGACACGCGATGCGGAACGCGCGCGGTTGCTGGCGGAGAAGCTGGATGCGCTGAACGAGGATCGCCGCGCGGCGGAGGCGGCGGCGCTCGAGGCGATCGAATTGCAACTGCTGTCGTTGCGCGACCCGGCCGGGGAGTTTCGCGCGGGAGTGTCTTGTGCTGGAGCACCCGGAGTGGCATCGCGGAGTTATCGGGATTCTGGCGTCGCGGGTGGTCGATCGCACCCGCCGTCCGGCACTGGTGGTGACGACCGAAGAGGGGCAGGCGCACGGGTCGGGGCGCTCGGTTAACGGCTACCACCTGCTCGATGCGCTCACGGCCTCGCATGAGGCCGGCCCGGAGCCGCTGTTCACTCGCTTCGGCGGACACGCGCATGCGGTGGGATTTTCCATGCCGGCGCAGGGGCTCGCGGCGCTGCGGGAGCGAATGCAAAGGCACTCGGCCGAGCGGCTGACGCCCGAGATGCTGAAGCCGGAGATTGTGTGCGACGCCGAGGTTCCGCCGGAAGACGTGACGCCGGAGCTGTTCGCCTGGATTGAGCGCTGTGCTCCTTTCGGCATGGGAAATGCGGAGCCGGTCTTTCTAACGCGGGGCTTCCGGCTGACGGCTCTGCCGCGGGTCATTCAGCAGCGCCATATCTGTCTGACCTTGGCAGGACCGCGAGGGCCGCGGAATGGAAAGCCATGGGCTGGAGCCGCGGCGGACAGGTGAGCTGGGCGGACCGAGTTGCGGAGATGGGGCTCGCGGTTGGATCGGAGGTGGACATTGTGTATCGTCTGCGGCGAAATCGTCATCCAAGTTACGGCGGCCTGGAGCTGGAACTGATCGACATGGCCGGTGCTGCCCGGGAAAGCAGCGACCCGGCACTTGCCACCGTCTCCGGGTTTGCTTAGGAGATGACCTTCTTGCGTTGTGCCCAAAAGTCTTTGCTTCCTTTTCGATGAAAGTGCGTCCGATATACTGACCGTTCAACACTATGGCTAATGCTGGGCACAATCGCAGCAACGCAGTCTGGTTCACCTTGCTGGGCATCGCCGTCCTGGTGGGCATTTTCTTTCTGGTGCGCTCCCTGACCCGTGAAGTGGTGGAGGTTCGGGTCGTACCGGCGACGTTTCAGACGCTGACAAGCACGGTTTCCACCAACGGCAAGGTGGAACCGATCGACGAATTTCAGGCCCATGCTCCGTTTCCCGGGGTGATCAAGCAGATTTATGTTGAGGTGGGCCGCCGCGTCGGTAAAGGAACGTTGCTGGTGCGGATGGATGACGCCGATGCGCAGGCGCGGCTGGCGACCGCACGGGCAAACCTGAGCAACGCGGTCAACTTCCAGCGCGACCTTGCGCAGGGCGGCAATCGCGAGGAAGCGAACCGCTTCAAAGCCGATATTGACTCCGCGACACTGGAGCAGCAGCATGCGACGACGGAGCTGGCGACGCGCGAGGCCCTGCTGCAGAAGGGTGCGGCGTCGGCGGCGGAGGTCGCAGCTGCCCGCCAGCGGCTGGATGCTGCCAATCTCTCGCTGCAAACGGCCAAGCAGCGGGCCACACAGCGATACGCCCCACAGGATTCCAGCAATGCGGCGGTCCACGTGGCGGATGCGCAGGCCGCGGTGAACTCGGCGCTGGCAAACCTGGCGAACATCGACATCCGCTCACCGATCGACGGCACGGTGTACAACATCCCCGTAAACCAGTACGACTTCGTGAATTCCGGCGAGGACATTCTGGACGTCGCCGACCTGCGACGACTACAGGTGCGGGCCTATTTCGATGAGCCTGAGATTGGGAAGCTCGCGGTGGGGCAGCCCGTGAAGATCGAGTGGCCGGCCAAGACGAGCTCGGTGTGGCATGGGCATGTGGCGCTGGCGCCGACGACAATCTTTGCCTACAACACGCGCAGTGTGGGCATCTGCATCATCACCATTGACGATCCGACTCCGGATCTTATCCCCAACACCAACGTCACCGTAACGGTGACCGAGATGGAGCGCAAGAACGTGCTGAGCGTACCGCGCGAGGCATGGCACAACGACGGCGGCCAGAGCTACGTCTTCAGCATCAACAATGGCAAGCTGGTGCAGACGCCGGTGAAGGCCGGTGTGGTGAGTTTGACCAACGTGGAGATCCTGAGCGGGCTTTCGGCCAATCAGCTTGTGGTTCGCGGCGCTAAATCGAGCGTCACCGAGTTGCATAGCGGGTTGGATGTGAAGCAAGTTCCATGAGCATGAGCGGCTTACTTCGGCAGTTTGTTTCGTTGGTCAGTAACGGTCGCGGCTTGCGTGTGTTCGCGGCGGCCGCGCTCTTGCTTTGCGGCGCGACCGCCGGAGCGCAGATTACGCTGCCGACGGCGGTGGACCTGGCGCTGCGCAGCAATCCGCGCGTGAAATCGGCCGAGGCGGATGTGGAGCGGGCTCGGGCGGTCTTGAGCGAAAGCAAGGACATCTATATTCCGTCCGTTACGGCCGGCGCAGGGCTGGGCCAGGCCTACGGCTATAGCAACTATCCTCCAACGCTGTTTACGGTGAGTTCAACGTCCCTGATCTACAGTGCTGCCCAGTTTAACTACGTTCGCTCCGCGCGCGCCGGCGTGGATGCGGCGCAGAACTCGCTGCAGGACGTGCGCGAAACAGTAGCGGAAGACACGGCGCAGGCATTTCTGACGCTGGACCACGATCAGGAGCGGGAAAAGGTCCTTCAGCAGCAGGGTGACTACACGGACAAGCTGGTCGCCATCGTGCAAGAGCGCTTTGACGCCGGTCTGGACACGCACGTGGACCTGTTGAATGCGCGGCTTTCCGCGGCAAATCTGCGCCTGGCCCTGCTCCGCGCGCAGGACGACACCGCGACCGACCGCCTCCATCTGAGCCGGCTGATCGGGATTCCGCCGGGAACGCTGCAGGCGACGGGCGGATTTCCATCTGCGCCCATCGTTCCGCTGAATGCCGCGTCGACCAACGGGTATGCCAATGCCTCCGTCGCTGCCGCTTTCGCGAGTGCGGCCGCGAAGAAGCAGCAGGCGTATGGCGACTCGCATTTCCTTTATCGGCCGCAGGTCTCGTTCGTTGCGCAATTCAACCGGTACGCCACCTTCACCAACGCCTGGCACAACATCGAAAATCAATATGGTGGAGATCTGGGGCCGGACGAGTCATTCTTTGGGGTGCAGATTTCGATTCCACTGTTCGACAAGCTCCGCCAGGCCAAGGGGCGCGAGACTACGGCCGACGCTGCGAAGTCGCTGCACGACGCGGAGAATGCCCAGATCAACGTGCTGGATGCGCAGACCAGGCTGGAGCACACCATCGCGGTGACAGAGGCGCAGGGAGAGGTGGCGTCGCTGCAGCAGCAGCTGGCACAGGATCAGCTGGATATCGTGCGGGCGCAGATCGCGAATGCCAATGCCACACCCCAGCCGCTGACCCCCAAGGACGAGCAGAATGCTTTGATCGGCGAGCGCGACCGGTACCTCGGTGTGCTCGATGCCGGCTTCCAGATGCACCAGGCGCAGATCTCGTACCTCCGCCAGACAGGACACCTGGAGGATTGGCTCTTGCACGCCGGGCTTACGCCTGGGGCGGCAGCGCCGTCTACTCTACAGCCCCAACCCTGACCGGCTGGCACGGTTGACCGACCGATGTTCCCCCGCGGGTTCTCTTGCGCCCCAAAGCCCCTAAATCTGTAACCGAATGGTAAAATTGAGCATACCCATGACGACGAAGCCTCTGAAAACCCTCCTGCTGAATCCTCCCTCCTTTGAGAACTTTGACGGTGGCGCGAGCTCCCGCTGGCCCGCTGTGCGTGAGATTGAGTCCTACTGGTACCCGGTTTGGCTGGCCTATCCGGCGGGATTGCTGGAAGGCTCGCGTCTGCTGGATGCGCCGCCTCACCACGTCTCCGCGGAAGAGACGATCGAGATTGCGAAGGGTTACGAGTTTCTGGTGCTGTTCACCTCGACGGTAGGCTGGGCGGGCGACCACGCCCTGGCGCAGGCGATCAAAAAGGCCAACCCGGCGATCAAGATTGCATTCGTCGGACCGCCGGTAACGACCGACCCGGACCGCGCGCTGAATGAGTGCTCGGCGATTGATTTCGTATGCCGGCGCGAGTTTGACTTTTCTGTTGTTGAATTTGCTAACTACAAGCCGCTCAACGAAATCCTTGGGATCAGCTATCGGGGAGAAGACGGTCAGCACATTCATAACCCGGACCGCCCGCAGGTGGAGAAGCTCGACAAGCCGGACATGCCCTGGGTGACCGACATCTACGCCCGCGACATGGACGTCACGCGCTATAACGTGCCGTTCCTGTTGCACCCGTATGTGTCGCTTTACTCGACGCGCGGCTGCCCGGCACAGTGCACCTTCTGCCTGTGGCCGCAGACCCTTTCCGGCCATGCCTGGCGCAAGCGTTCGACCGACGACGTGGCGGCGGAGATGGCGCACGCCAAGAAGCTCTTTCCGCATGTGAAGGAATTCTTCTTTGACGACGACACGTTCAACATCCAGAAGGCGAGAACGATCGAGCTTTGCGAAAAGCTGAAGCCGCTGGGCCTCACCTGGAGCTGCACCAGCCGCGTGACCACCGACCGCGACACCCTGAAGGCGATGAAGGATGCCGGTTGCCGTCTGCTGATCGTCGGCTTCGAATCGGGCGATCCCCAGATCCTGAAAAACATCAAGAAGGGCGCCACGGTGGAGCGCGCGCGGGCGTTCGTGAAGGATTGCCACGATCTGGGCCTCATCATCCATGCCGACTTCATCCTCGGCCTGCCGGGCGAGACCAAGCAGTCGATCCGCAACACGATTGATTTCGCCAAGTCGCTGGACTGCGAGACCATCCAGGTGTCCATCGCGCACGCTTATCCGGGCACGGAGTTCTACGACTTCGCCGAAAAGAACGGATTCATCACCAACCAGAAGATGGAAGACGACATGGGCCACCAGATGGCGCATATCGAGTATCCCGGTCTGCCGGTCGAGTACGTCATGGAGATGGTGCACAAGTTCTATGACGAGTACTACTTCCGCCCGAAGGCGGCGTTCCGCGTCGTTTGGAAGGCCATCGTCAACCGCGACGTGCCGCGCCTCTACGTTGAAGCCAAGAGCTTCATGAAGCTGCGCGCGCAGCGCAACAAGGCGTCGCGCAAGATGCGGGAAGAGAACGCGCTGAAGGCTCAGGAATCCGTAAGCATGAACGCGTAGCAGCTCACGCATGGTGCCCCCATGGCCGGCAGTGTCGCAGCCGGCCATGGGGTTTCCTTTCGGGTTGTGGGCACTGGGCGCGGCTGGTATGCTCGACTCCTCTCAAAGGAGGAAACATGCCAAAGTTTGTGATTGAGCGCACACTTCCAGGGGCAGGCGAGCTCACGCCGGACCAGCTTGCCGCCATCTCCCAAACCTCCTGTGGCGTGCTCAAGCAGCTCGGTCCGGAGATCCAGTGGCTCGAATCGTTCGTTACCGACGACAAAATCTACTGTCTCTACATCGCACCGGACGAGGCAATGGTGCTGGAGCACGCCCGGCTGGGCAAATTCCCGGCGGATTCGGTCAAGGCCGTTCGTGCCATCATCGACCCTACCACCGCTGGATGACGGCCCGGTTGAACTCAAGTTTCAGTATGCTGAGCGACATAGAACCTGGCGGAAGCCGAATCGTGAACTTTTTACGGTAAACAGGCAACCAAATTGTTCTTTGTACCTTCGGAGTAGGTACACCGGCCTGCACGTTTTGGCGGAAGCACGCTAATTCAACATTGGGAAGTCGCCTAGTGGTAGAAGCGGTCGTGCTTTGGAACGAACCGAATAACCTTTCGCACTGGAACTTCCAGCTCGACCCGGACTGGAAGCGGTTTGGCGACATGGTCAAGCTTGCCTCCAAGCGCCATCCGCGATGCGAATCCGGACCTGACCATCGTCCTCGGCGGCGTCTCCTCCTGCGACTGCGACTTTCTGCGGCTGATGGCGAGCCTACGGCGTCATGGAGCACGTCGATGCCGTCGGCGTTCACGGCTTTCCGCTGGACTGGAACCACTGGCAGCTCGACGAGTGGCCGGACCGCGTCGCGGAAGCCGCGAGGTCTCGCGGCAAGCCGGTCTGGGTGCTCGGAGGTCGGCGCCTCCTCCTTCGGCGCGGAAGAGGTGCAGGCGTTCGGGCTGCGAACGCACCCTCGAGCTGCTGCGCGGACGACGCGAGCGCATCCACTGGTACAGCCTGTTCGATCTGCCGCCCTCTGGCCGGCGGAGACGCGGCACAAGGAGGCGGAAGGCTCCTCCTACTACCGCCACTACTATCTCGGGCTTGTGAAGTCACGACGGCACGCCGAAGCTGGCGGCGGACAGTTTCCCACCGATGGCTCGGTCGGGCTTCTGCCAGTGGTTTCACTTCGAAGATCCGCGCCTGGACGATGCGGTGCGACTGGATGAAGGAGCACAGCGTGCGACTATCTGCGCACCGGGCTGAGCTGGGCGGACTCCTTTCGCCCGAACGCGGACGGCCTGGTTCGACCGCATGATGGAGGCGCTGGAGCCGTTCGACGTTGCGCTCACGCTGTGCTTCACGCCGGCGCACCTTGGGCTGGAGGAGCATCACACCAGCCCGCCGAAGGACAACCAGCAGTTTGCCGAGTTCGCCGCCTGGGCTGTGGAGCGTTACGCGCCCGCGCACGTCAGCCGACTATCCATCCGCACGTTAGACACGCGAGGAAGCGATGTACGCACATGAGCAAGCAGATTCTGATCACCGGAGGAGCCGGCTTTGTCGGTTCCCATCTCGCAGACGGGCTGCTCGCGGCAGGGCACCGCGTCCGCATCCTCGACGACCTGACGCCGCAGGTGCATCCGGACGGGCCGTCCGGACTATCTCTCGCCCGAGGTCGAGCTTGATCGTCGGCGATGTGCGCGATCCCAACCGGCTGCGCGAAGTGCTCGCCGGCGTCGACGTGATCTTTCACTTCGCGGCCACCGTCGGCGTCGGCCAGTCCATGTACGAGATCAGCCGCTACATGAGCGTCAACACGCAGGGCACGGCCGAGCTGCTGCAGGCAATGCTGGATGCCAAGCACGACGCCGGAGAAGCTGATCGTCGCCTCCTCGATGTCCATCTACGGCGAAGGCCGCTACGTCTGCTCGGAGTGCGGACAGCCGGCCGCGCCGCCGGTGCGCTCCGATCGCGCAGCTGAAGGCCGGCGCAGTGGGAGCTGCACTGCGACGCCTGCGGCGGCGTGCTGAAGCCGCGTGCCGACCGACGAAGACAAGCCGTCCGAGATCAACTCCATGTACGCGCTTTCCAAGCGCGACCAGGAAGAGCTCTGCCTGATCTACGGCCGCACCTATGGACTGCCGGTGACGGCGCTGCGCTTCTTCAACATCTACGGCACGCGGCAGGCGCTCTCGAATCCTTACACCGGCGTCGCCGCCATCTTTGCCTCGCGCCTGCTCAACGGCCAGGCGCCGCTGGTCTTTGAGGATGGCGAACAGATGCGCGACTTCGTCAGCGTGCATGACATCGTTCGCGCCAACATGCTCGCCATGGAGCGGCCCGAATCCGAACGGCGAGGTCATCAACATCGGCTGCGGCAAGCCCATCACGATCCGGCGCGTCGCCGAGATTCTCGCGCGACGCCCTGGGCAAGGACGTCGAGCCGGTGATCACGCAGAAGTACCGCGCCGGCGACATCCGCCACTGCTACGCCGACTCACCAAGGCGCGCAAGCTGCTCGGCTACGAGCCGCAGGTCACGCACGAGGAAGGCTTCCGCGAGCTGGCGGAATGGCTTGCGCGAGCAGCAGGCCGAAGACAAGGCCGAGACCATGCTGCAGGAACTGAGCGCCTACGGCCTGACGGCCTGATACTCGAGTCGCCAATGACGCACGACACGCACGGAGAAGGAAAGGATCAGCATGATGAGCGAGTCAGTAGAGCACGCAACATTCTGATTACGGGCGGAGCAGGTTTCATCGGCTCGAATCTGGCCGAGCGCCTGCTCTGCAGAGCCGGACACGCAGGTCCGCATCTTCGATAATCTGTCGCGCGCGGCGTGCAGCACAACCTGGACTGGCTGCGCTCGCTGCCCGGCGCAGCGATCGGCTGGAGATCGTCGAGGGCGATGTGCGCGATGCCGCCGCTGTGCGCGCAGCCGCGCGCGATGTAACCGAGATCTATCATCTGGCCGCACAGGTCGCCGTCACCACCTCCGTCGACGATCCGCGTACCGACTTCGAGGTCAATGCCCTCGGCACCTTCAATGTGCTCGAAGCGGCGCGTCGCTCCGGCACGCAATCCCTTCCTCCTGTTCACCTCGACCAACAAGGTCTACGGCTCGCTCGAAGGCGTGCCGGTCGAGGTGCACGGAACACGCTATCGTGCCGCAGATCGCGGCTTTCGAGGGCGTCGACGAGACGCGAGCCGCTCGACTTCCATTCGCCCTATGGCTGCTCCAAAGGCGCGGCCGATCAGTATGTGCGCGACTACGCCCGCATCTACGATCTGCCGACCGTTGTCTTCCGGATGTCCTGCATCGCGGGCCCGCGCCAGTTCGGCAACGAAGACCAGGGATGGGTCGCGCACTTCCTCTACTCCGTGCTCGGCGGGCAAGCCCGATCACGGTCTACGGCGACGGCTTCCAGGTGCGCGACGTCCTGCACGTGCACGATCTGGTCGATGCCATGATGGCAGCTCGCGACGCAACGCCGCATCGCACGCCGCGGGCAGATCTACAACCTCGGCGGCGGCATGGAGCGCGCCGTCTCCGTCATCGAGATGCTGCGCGAGATCGAGCGCAGACCGGCGAGCCGCTGCACCTGCAGCTACAGCGAAGTGCGCCCCGGCGATCAGCCGCTCTACATCTCCGACACCGCCAAGCTCGAAGCGCGACACCGGCTGGCGCGCCACGCCGTCGCTCGCGCAGCATCCTCGAGCGATCCAGCGACTTCTGGGCGAGCAACCAGCGAAGCATCGCGGCCTCGCAACGCAGCCCGCGCCAGTGCCTGTCGAACTCGTCAGCAGAGGAGGTCGCATGAAGTATCGCTCTCGTCAATCCGCACTGGACCTTTGAAGGCTCGACCTACTTCGGCTGCCCCGAGCCGCACTTTCCGCTGGAGCTGCTCTCCGCGCGCGAGTTGCTGCGCGCCGCCGGCCACGAGGTTCTGCTGGTCGACGCCTTCATGGAAGAGCTCTGACGCCGGCACAGGTGCAGCGAGCGGCTCGATGCTTTCGGCGAAGACTTCCTGGTCATCCCGACCGCGCCCTCGTATCTGTTCTGGCGCTGTCCGCAGCCGGAGCTGCGCGTGCCGCGGCAGTGGATCGCCGCGCTCGACCGCGCATCGCAGCGTGGTCGTCATCGGCCCGCACGGCTCCGTCACCCCGCTCGCCACGCTCGAGAAAACGGGCGCCGACATTGTGCTGCGCGGCGAGCCCGACCAGACCCTGCCGCAGCTCGCCTCCACTGCCCTGGGAGATGATCGCCGGCTGCTGCTGGCGCGACGAGCGACGGAGCCGTTCCGCATCAGCACCGGGCCTGGGCGTCGACGGACATGCGCGCCGTCGGCCGCGCTCGACTACTCCGACTACCCCGTGGAGCGGCACCACACCTGCATCACATCTTTCCCGGCAACGGAGCGGACCACCTGCAGCTGGGCGCGGAGGTGGAGTTCGCGCGCGGCTGCCCGTACTCCTGCACCTTCTGCAACAAGACTCTGTTTCGCAACAAGTACCGCGAGCGCGAACTGCTCGGCCGTGCTCGCGGAGATCGATCAGCTGATCGCGCGCGGCGTCGACTACATCTACTTCATCGACGAGATCTTCGGCGTCGGCAAGCAGGTGCGCGAGCTGCTCGAAGAGATCGCCAAGCGGCCCGTCTCCATCGGCTTTCAGATCGCGCATCGATCTTTGGGACGAAGAGTCGCTCGAGCTGCTTGGCCGCGCGCACTGCGTCTCGCTTCGAGTGCGGCATCGAGTCCATCACCGAAGAAGGCCGCGACGCGATGAACAAGAACTGCCGCCTCACCACCGACCGCATCAGCGGAGCTGCTGATCTATGCGCGACAGCATATCCCCTGGGTGCAGGCCAACCTGATCAAGACGCCTGAAGACGATCCCGCGCTGGTCGCCGCATGGCAGGCAACCTGAAGGCCGCATGGCGTCTGGGTCAGCGAGCCGGTGCCGATGTTTCCGTTTCCCGGCAGCCCGCAGTATGTGCAGACCTTTGGCGCGCAGCCGGATGAGACGGCGTGGGAGCGCGCACACTCGTTCTACCTGGAGCTCTTCGCCGACAAGGGCTTCAGCGACATCCAGGAGCAGCAGCCGCTCGTCGCTGGCGGAGCTCGAATGCGCGTCCTGATGACCACCGACACGGTCGGCGGCGTCTGGACGTTTACGCAGGAACTCACCGCAGGCCTGCTGGAACGAGGGCTGGCCGTCTGCGCTGGTCAGCTCGGGCGCAAACCTTCCGTCGAGCAGAGCAAGCGTGGTGCAAGCGCAATGGAGCACGGTGGGAGCGGCTTCGACTTCGAGAGCCGCCGAGGCGCCGCTGGAGTGGATGCAGGACAACGACGTCGGCCTATCAGCGATGCTGAGCCGTCTGCTGCAATGACGCTGCGCGAGTTCGAGCCGGATGTCTTCCATAGCAACCAGTTCTGCTTCGGCGCGCTCCGGCCAATTCCGAAGCTTGTGACAGCGCACAGCGATGTGCTGAGCTGGGCTGCGGCTTGCCGCGAAGCGCCGCTCGAAGACTCTGCGTGGCTGCGGCAATATCAACGGCTCGTAAGCGCAGGGCTTGCGGGCGCGGATGCTGTCGTCGCGCCCACGCGCTGGATGCTGGAGGCCCTTTCGCGGCAACTTCACGTATCCCGGGCACTGCAGGTGATTCCGAACGGGCGCGAGATCGTACAGCCGGAGACGCGAGCCGCGCAAGCTGCAGGCGGTCACGGCCGGGCGACTTTGGGATGAGGCCAAGGACGTTACGATGCTGCGCGATGTTGTCTCGCCGATTCCGCTGCTGGTGGCCGGCGAAACGAGTCCGAAGGCGCCGCAGCGCCCGCGCGGCTTGGCGAAGCACGCCTGCTCGGGCACGTTGCCCCAGGATGCGTTGCTGCGTCTGTTTCGCGCAGAGCGCGATCTATGTGTGCACCTCGCGCTACGAGCCTTTCGGACTTGCGCCGCTCGAGGCTGCACTTGCGGTTGCGCCGTGCTGGCCCGTGACATCCCGTCGCTGCGCGAGGTCTGGGGCGATGGCGCGCTCTACTTCGAGGACGCCGGCGCTTTCGGTGCTGCTACAGGAACTTGCTTCGCGATGGCGCCGAGCTCGGAGTGCCGCGCAGGCACGCTCCTGGAGCGCGCGCACGACGTTTACGCGCGGGACGCATGTCGGCAGCCTATGCACGACTTGTTTAGCGGATCGCTTGCAGGATTGCAAGAGGAGCTGTCGCATGTCGCGTAGCTTCCGCATCGCCTACTTTGCGCATTCGCTTCGTTCCGACTGGAACAACGGCAACGCGCACTTTCTGCGGGGTCTGCTGCGCAGCCTCGGAAGCTTGGGCATGAGGTCACATTATTCGAGCCGGGAACAGCGACTGGTCGATCGAAAACCTTCGCGAGGAGCCGGAGGGCAAGCGGTCGCTGGCGCAGTTTCGCGGAAGTCTACCCTGACCTGCACATCTGCACCTACGCAGACGCGGAAGCCGATCGCGGCTGTTCTGGCGTGAAGCACTGACGGCTGCGGACATCGTGATCGTGCACGAGTGGAACCCGCCTGCGCTGGCCGCATCTGCTTGCTCGACTTGCGAGCGGAGCTGGGACTTCGCATGCTGTTCTTCCATGACACGCATCATCGCGCCTCCTCATCACCGGAACAGATTCGAGCCTTCGGCATCGATCGCTTCGACGGCGTGCTGGCGTTTGGCGAAGCACTGCGCCGGATCTATCGCGAACGCTTTGGGATCGACACGTGTGTGGACGCTGCATGAAGCTGCCGACACCAGCATCTTCAAGCCGCTACCTGAAGTCACGAAGCAGACGACGTCGTCTGGATCGGAAACTGGGGCGACGACGAGCGCTCGCGCGAGATCGCGGAATTTCTGCTGCGAGCCAGCGGCGAGTCTGCGCGACCGACAGCTTCTGCATTCTATGGCGTACGCTATCCGGAGGACGGGCTCGCCGCGCTGCGCGAAGGCCGGCGTGTCGCTATGGCGGCTATCTGCCCAACCTCGATGCGCCCGGCGGTCTACGCAGCGGCGCGGCTTACCGTTCACATTCCGCGCCAGCAGTATGCTTCGGCGCATGGCCGGCATTCCCACCATCCGCGTCTTCGAGGCTCTGGCCTGCGGCATCCCACTTGATCTCCGCGCCCTGGCAGGATACGGAAGAGCTCTTTCGCGAGGGCGATTTCTGACGGTGTCAGAATGCCGAGGAGATGCAGTCGTGCCATCGAGATTCCTGCTGAACAATCCGGCGGCCGCCGAAGCACAGGCCGCGCGTGGTCTGCGAAACGGTGCTGGCGCGGCATACCTGCGACCATCGCGCACGAGCAGTTAACCGAGATTCTGCGAGGAGTTCTTCGCGTGAAGATCTTCGCCTTCGGATCCAGCATCGTGTCCTCCTACTGGAACGGCGCCGCGACCTACTATCGCGGCTGTTACAAATACCTTGCGCGCCGCGGACATCAGATCACCTTCGCCGAGCCCGACGCCTTCGGGCGCCAGCAGCATCGTGACGAGGGCGACTTCTCGTACGTCGATGCCGTTGTATTACGAGCCGACGCGAGGCATCGACGCCATGCTTGCGACGAGCGGCAGAGGCCGACGTCGTCGTGAAGCACAGCGGCCTGGGCGTGGACGACGCGCTGCTGGAGCGCCGGGTCCTGGAGCTGCAGTCGCATGCGCTGTGGTCTTCTGGGATGTGGATGCCCCGGCCACGCTGGCGCGCATGCGGCGCGGATGCGACCGATCCCTTTCACGAAGATGTGCCCCGCTACGACGCCATCCTGACCTACGGCGGCGGGCCGTAGGCTCGCGAACGGATATCTGGGCTGCGGAGCGCGGGCGTACTACAGCATCTACAACGGGCTCGATCCCGAGACACATCATCCCGTGCCGCCAGACCCAGCGCTCGCATGCGATGTCGCGTTTCTTGGCAATCGGCTGCCGGACCGCGAAGCTCGCGTCGAGGAGTTGTTCTTGCGAGCGGCCGCAGCTGGCTCCGGAGAAGAGATTTCTGCTCGGGGGCGAAGGCTGGGGCGACAAATCGCATGCCACCGAACGTGCGCTAGATCGGCCACGTTCCGACGGCCGATCACAACCGGCTCAACTGCTCGGCGGGCATGGTGATGAACATCAACCGTGCCTCGATGGCGGACTTTGGCTTTTCGCCGCCAACGCGCGTCTTCGAGGTGAGCTGGCGCAGGAACCTGCATGCTGTGCGACGACTGGCCGGGAATCGACGACTGCTTCGAGCCGGGCAAGGAGATTCTCGTGGTGCGCACCGCGGAAGACGTGGTGCAAGCGCTTCATCGCCACGATGAAGCGAGCCGCCGGCGCATCGGTGCTGCGTTCCATGCGCGCGGCCTGCGGGATCATACCTATGCACAGCGGGCGTCGCAGGCGGAGGAGGCGTTCCTGGAGTGTCTTGCCGCAAAGCATGAGGCACACGGTCGAGGTTTAGCCGCGCTGGAGTCTGCATGAAGATTGTCATCTTCGGGCTGACGATTACGTCTGCCTGGGGCAATGGCCACGCCACGACCTTTCGCTCGCTGGTGAAGGCGCTGGCGCAGCGCGGCCACCGCGTGTACTTCATCGAGAAAGATGTCGAATGGTATCGCAACAATCGCGACCTTCCGGAGCCGCCGTTTTGTGATCTGCGGCTCTATGAAGACTGGCAGGAGTCCGAGCAGGAATTTGTGCGTCTTTGCCGCGATGCCGATGCGGTCGTGATCGGCTCCTACTTTCCCGATGCGATCCGCGCTGTGGAGGCGCTCAGCGAAGCCGCTGTGCGTCCGCTCCTGTTCTATGACATCGATACGCCGATTACGCTGGCAGCGCTGCGAGTCGATGGACGCACACAGTACCTCGAAGCGGAAACCATTCCTCGGTTTGCCGCTTACCTCAGTTTTACCGGAGGTCCTTCGTTGCATGAGCTTGCAACACGCTTCCATGCACGGCGCGCGATTGCTTTCTATTGCTCGGTGGATCCAGACCTGTATCGGGAGTCGCCCGTGCGCGACGAGTTTCGCTGTGACCTGAGCTACCTTGGAACCTATGCCGCGGATCGCCAGCCCAAGCTGGAGCGCCTGCTGCTCGAGCCCGCGGCTCTGCTGCCCGAGCGGCGCTTTCTCGTTGGGGGCGCGATGTATCCGCCTGAGACAACCTGGGGCTCGAACGTCGCGCGCATCATCCATGTGCCTCCGCCGGCGCATCCGGCCTTCTACTCCTCGGCGCGTTTCACGCTGAACCTGACTCGCAGCGACATGGTCAAAGCAGGCTATTCGCCGTCCGTGCGTTTGTTCGAAGCCTCGGCCTGCGGCGCGGCGATTCTTTCCGACGACTGGGCCGGCCTGGACGATTTTCTTACGCCCGGCGAAGAGATTCTGCTTCCGCGCGATGAGCACGATGTCGCCGATATTCTGCTCCATCTGCCCGATTCGGAGCGCCGGCGCATCGGGCAGGCGGCGAAGGAGCGAATCCTTTCCGAGCACACGTCGGCGCACCGGGCGGTGCAGTTCGAGGAGATTGTGTCTTCGCTGGGGGTCTCCGACCCATCTACTCCGCAGGAAACAAGTCCGCAAAGGAGTCGAGCAGAAGATCCGGAGCAGCCTCCGCAAGCTGTTCCGGCGAGTACACTCCTGTAGCAACGGCAATGGCGGGCAGCCCGTTACTGTGCGCAGCCGCGACATCTGCCGGCGTATCGCCAAGCACGCAAAGAGCGCCATCTCCGGTCACATCGCGCATCAGCGTGATCGCTGCGGCAAAGACATCCGCACGATACTCAAACGCGTCGCTCCAGCCCTGGATGCTGAAGTAGTCGAGGAGCCCGGCCTGTTCGAGCTTCATGCGCCCGATCTCGCGCAAGATTTCCCGTAGCGATGCCGAGTGTCGCGCCGCGCGCCTGCAAGTGGTCCAGCAACGGGCGCACATGGGGCAGCGCGTTGACGCAGAGCTCGTGGCGGCGGGCGGAGACGAAGCGGCCCATGCCATCCTGGACCGCCCCGAGTTGTGGCCGCCATGCGGCTTCGGCGATACCCGCCCGGGCAAGCGCATCGCGCAGGATGCCGACGTCCGTGTTGCCGTGCGCCGTGACGCCTTCAAGCGTGAGTTCGCGCCCACTCAGCGTCTTCAAGGCATCGCAAAAGGCGAAGTAGTGGACGGCGTCGGTGCAGTGGAGCAGGGTGCCGTCGATGTCGAAGAGGTAGCCGTCAAAGCTGTCCCAGGGGCGGCCGTTCAGGGTGGGTTGCGTCATAGGCGATGCGGCTCCGTGGCGTGGGCTGCGGCATGTGCCGTGAGTGATTTGGCGACGGTGTGGATCACGCTTTGCCAGTCGCCCGGCGCAGGCTGGCGGAAGAGACGCAGCGACGGATACCAGGGGCTGCGGTCTGTCGCGTGCATCCAGCGCCAGTCGGAAGCGAAGGGAAGCATCACCCAGGCGGGAACGCCCATGGCTCCGGCGAGATGCGCGGCCAGCGTGTCGGAGGTGATGACCAGATCGAGTGCGGCGATCCTGCCGGCGAGCGCGGCGATGGAGCTTCGGCTCGGCGGGTCGACGCGCAGTCCGGCGAGTGTGCCGGCAGCGTCTTCTCCGCGCAGGTCCCAGAACTCGCATCCGGGAACGTGCAGCATGTGTTCGTGCCAACATGGAGGGAGCGCCCGGGCTGCGTTCCACACCCCGGCCGTTCCCACGAGTCCGACTTGAAGACGCTCGCCGCGTTCGTGAGCAGCGGCAGCTACGCGGAGGTACCGGGTGGCGAGCGGAAGCTCTGCAGGCGTTGTGCGGAAGAGGAAGGGAAGTTCCATCACCTCGATCTGCACGTCCCAGACGGGCGGCGCGCTGGGAGCGTCTTCGCCCCATGTGATGATCTCCGTGATGCCATCGAAGCAGGGCGCGAGCGGCAGCAGGCGCGGAGGCACTTCCACAATGACCGAAGCGGCGATGGCATGAAGCTGCGGAAGATAGCGCAGAAACTGCACAGCATCTCCGAAGCCGTGGAGACAGCGCAGGATGACGCGTCTGTCCGGCAAGTGGTTCGCCCTGCCAGAAGCGGTGCGGGTCCGGCGCGCCGCGGCGCGCGGATAGCGTCGCTCTCGCGCCATGCAGAGGCGAAGTCCCCCAGCAGCATGTGCGCAAACCATCTCCCGCCGGCGCATCGATCAGCTTCGGCGCCTGCCGCCTCGGCGCTGATCGAAACGAGCAAGCGCCTGCAGCAGATGCCTTGCCGCAAGCTGGGCATTCGGCGGTTTCAAGGAGCGATGCTGCGCGTTCCGCTCACGTATCGCGAACCCTTCGCGGGGTAGACGCAGTGCGGCCCGTCAGGCGGGGTCGCGACCGGACTGCGCGGCACAGGTACACCTCGTCTTCGGGCTGCGCTTCGATGGCAAAGCCGGAGGAGCGCAGCATCGCTTCGACGCAGGCGCGGTTGGGCACCCACCAGTTGGTCTCGTCGTGCGAGTAACGCTGCTCGATGAAGTGCATCTTCGGGTAGCCCGGTTCGTCGAATGGCGCGGCCGCATTGAAGTCGTAGTCCGGCTCCACCGGAACAATTTCCCGGCTGCCGCGCTGCATGCTTTGAAACAGCAGCAGGTCCTTCGCCACGTGCTCGTGGATCAGGTCGAGCGCGAGCAGCGGATGGCGCAGGTGGTAGAGCACGCCCATGAAGATGACGAGGTCGAACCGTTCGCCCAGCGCGGCGACATCCCACACCGGCATGCGGCGGAACTCGACGTCCAGCACCTTCACCTCGGCGGCGAATCGGGCCTGCCGCAGATAGCGTTCGTCGGTATCGATCCCAAGCACGCGGGCGGCGCCGCGCCGCTTCATCTCCAGCGAGTAGAAGCCGGCGTTGCAGCCGATATCGAGCACCGTCTTGCCGGTCAGATCGGCAGGGATAGCATCGCGAAACCGATCGAACTTCACCTCGCGGGTAGTCGCCCAGAAAGTGCTCGCGGCGCGGTCCGCACGCCGTCCAGCCCCATGTTGTGAAACCACGGTCCGAGCTCTTCGATCTCGCCGCTGCAGAGCTTCCCGGTCGAGTCGTTCGCGTGCTGCCATCGTTGTCGCTTTCCCTCGTGTTCGATCTGCTTACTACCCGCGCTCTTCTTCCACATCGCTTCGAGCAGCCGGATCGCGGCCCGGTATCCGTGCAGCGTTCCGACGTCCACATACTGCTTCGCCCGGCGCGGACGCCAACCGCCTGTCCGCCCTGCGCGATCCACGCATTCACCAGCGTACCCAGGTACTCGTCCCGCGCTCGGGCCGCCGCCACAGACGCATGCAGCGCATGGAAGACATTCCCGGGCATTCTGATCGCTCCCCAGATCCAGTGTGGATGCGCGCCCCGTCTGCTTGACCTGCGATCTCCTCCACCCGCCCTGCGCGTCCGTCACCACGGCGTCGAAGAACTCCGGACGCTCCACCGGAAACAGCAGAAACGAAAGCACGTCCGCTGGCAGCTCGCGCAGAGCCGTCCCCGGCGACCACACCGTATCCGGCAGCCCGATCAGGACCGGCTCGTCTGCGCGGATAAGCGGCAGCAGCGCGGAACATCGCATCGCACAGCCCGCCCGGCGCGGGCTGCACGACATAGGCAATCTCCGCGCCCCATACGCCCGCGCCGTAGTACTCCAGGATGTCGGTCTTGCCAGGCGAGATGACGAAGCAGAGCTTGTCTGCGCCGCCGCGCATCATGCGCTCCACCAGGTATTCGCTCACCGCACGCGGCCGCTCGTCCGCGCCGCTCGACGCGGCTGCCCACCGGAAGCAGTTCTTTCGAGAAGGCGAGCGGCTGGATCCGGCTGCCCGCACCCGCGGCTGGAATGATTCCCCACATCGTCGCGCCTCCTTTAGCCTGCCAGTTCGGGTTGGGGTGTGCGCCGGCGCACGCGCTCACAGATCGATTCGAGCTCCTGCACCCGGCGCTCGGCCGTATGCTCGGCGAGCGTACGTTCCCGCGCGGTTGCGGCGATCCGGCGGAGCTCGGCGTCTGAGAGCGAAAGCGCGGCCAGCACCTCGGACGTATTGTTGACCGGCAGGATTTCGATGCCAGGCGTGAAGAAGGTGTCAAGGCCCTCCCAACAATCGCTAAGGAGGGGCACGCCGCAGGCTGCGGCCTCGAAGAGCCTGCCCGAGGGACAGAAGCCGTATTGCGCCATCGCCTGACGCGTCACGTTGAGTGTCGCGCGGGCAGAGCAGAAGAAGGCCGCGTGCAGCGACGGCGGAAGATGGCGGCAGAAGAACATGTTCGGCGTCCACGGGAAGTCATCGGGGTATTGCGCTCCGGCAATGGCGAATCGTTTGTCGGGCAAGGCCTCGGCGGGGCGGACAAACAGCTGTTCCAGCGCTTGCTGGCGATCGCCCGCGAAGGTGCCGAGATAGCACAGCTCGGCACGGAACTCCTCCATTGGCGGCGCGGGGAAGTGGGTTTCGGTGTCGACCCAACCGTAGAGCGGCTCCGCAATACGTGCTCCCAGGTGAGCCTCAAGCTCGGTGAGAGCGCGTCCCCCGGTGTAGCTCAACACAAGGTCGAACTCGGCCAGCCCGTCGGCCGGAAGGTAGGCAACGGATGTGCCGGAGCGGAGTGCGCTCAGCGTCACGGGGGTGTCCAGATCGTAGAAGCCCTTGAGGGTTGCTGCCGAGTCGAGCAGGAGGCGCGCAGCCGCGGGACCGTCGGCGCAGTAGCTGGTGGCGAGCGCAAGATCCGTAAACCGGAGCTCGCGCGCCGCCTCCGCCCGCACTTCGCTGAAGTCCTCATAAAGCCGCAGCCGCACGCCTGCCGGAGGCTCCCAACCATCGCGCGTCGAGGCGTAATAAGGTACATCGCGCTCGTAGTATGTGACCGTGTGGCCGCGTCGGGCGAGCGCCTTCACCAGGCCGCGCCACAAGGTCGCGTGGCCGTTTCCCCACGAAGACGACATGCCCAGACCAAAGACAACCAGGTGCATACCTTGCTTCTCCTACGAAGACAACTGCCAGGGTACGTTGACAATAGCGACCCGCCGCCGGCCGCCGAAGAAATAGCCGCACCTTCAGCAGGATGGCGCGGTAGTTATGCAGCGCCTGCTGGTACCAGTGCGCCGCCACCAGTTGCGGAAAGATGACAGCCACCGTGCGCTGCGCATCTTCGCGTTCGGCCGCGAGCACGTATTGCAGCAGGGGACGCGTGATATCGCGGAAGGGAGAATGCAGCTCAACAACCTCGGGCTCGGCCACCTGGTTTCGTTCGGCCGATTGCCGCAGCATCTCCCGCCAGGCCTCCATGCTCTGGCGGTCATCCTCATCGCAGAAGACGTGCAGCACACGCACGCTGCCGTGCAGTGCACAGGCGAAACGCAGAGCGGCGGCGGACGCGCGGTTCCAATCATCGACCGGTACGAGCAAAAGCGGAGACTCGCAGTTTCCACCCACTTCTACACCGGAGATCCGCATCTGCGCGTGCACCTCGTCGTAGTGCCGACGCACGCCGCGCATCAGCAGCAGAAGCGGAATCAGCACGGCCAGCGTAATCCAGGCGCCGCTGGTGAATTTGGCAATGAACACGAGCAGGGTCGTGGTCCCGGTCGCCACCGCGCCGGCCAGGTTGATCGCGAGAAAGACCCCGCCATGCGGGTGGTCGTTCCTGCGCCAATGCTGCACCATCCCGGCCTGCGACAACGTAAACGCCAGAAACGCTCCAATGGCGAACAGTGGAATCAGCCGGTCCGTCACGCCGTCGAAGAGGATGAGCACGCCCGCGGAAAGCACGCCTAGAACGAGGACGCCAGCGGTATACACCAGCCGGCGTCCGCGAAGACGAACATCTTCGGCAGGAAACCGTCTTCCGCGACCATGCGGCAGACGCGCGGGAAACCGGCGAACGAAGTGTTGGCGGAAAGCGAAAGCACCATCAGGATGGAGCCGATGGTGATGTAGTAGAAGATCCCCCTGCCCATGACGGCCGAGGTGACGATCGACAGAACACTTTCGTAGCCTTGCTTGCCGGGTTCGGTAGCGGTAATCCCATAGGCGCGCACCAGGATGGCCAGGCCGACCAGAAGCACGGCGAGGATCACAACGATCACCGTCAAGGTGCGTTTCGCCGTCGGCTGCTTGGGTTCCTTGAAAGCCTGAACACCATTGCTGACAGCCTCGACCCCCGTCAGCGCAGTGCATCCGCTGGCGAAGGAACGCAGCAGAAGCCAGGCCGAGACGGCGCCGGCGGCAGCGGTCTGCGGATGCGGTATGGGGCGAAGGCTGGGAGGCGTACCGCCGTGGATCGCCACTTTGTAGAGTCCCACACCTACGACACTTAGCAGGCAGGCAACAAAAGCGAAGGTCGGCAGCCGCCACAGCACGCCGCTTTCACGCGCTCCCCGCAGGTTGGTCACTACCAGCAACACCAGCACCGCGAGACAAAGCTCCAGCGTGAACCGTTGCAGCGCCGGCACGGCCGAGACCAGGGCGCCGATTCCGGTGGAGATGCCCACGCAGACATTCAGCAGGTAATCGAGCAGCAGCGCCGCTCCGGCAAACAGACCCGCGTTCTGGCCCAGGTTCTGGCCCGCGACGGTGTAAGCTCCGCCGCCTCCCGGGTAGGCGTCGATGGTCTGCCGGTAGGAAAAATACACCAGCAGCAGAAGTCCCGTGATCAAGAGGCTGATCGGCAGGATATAGCGCATCCCGACCAGCCCTGCGCCGATGAGCACCGTCAGGGCCGCCTCCGGCCCGTAGGCGGCGGAGCCAAGGGCATCGAGCCCGAAGACTGACACCCCGTCCGGTACCCCGACGAGTTCCTGCGCCTCCTCATTGGAGGCCAGGGGCCGTCCCAGTAATCGGCGCAGCAGTGACATGCCCCCTCTGATGCAGGGCGCGGGAGCAACTATGTTGATGATGCTTAAGTTTTTGCTCAGCCGCCGGAGGGCGTCGCCCGGCCGGTCAGGGTGCGAATTTCATTCACCTCGTGCTGCCGGTATGGCCGTCCATCCTGGCGGAAGACCTCGTGAAACCAGACGGCGGGCTGCAGAGCACGTAGGGCCGCTGCCAGGAATCCCAGGGGAAGTAAGTCTGCGTCTTGCCTGCGACCAGCCCCCAATTGATCGCCGCCACGCCGTACTGCTTCGCAATGGGCAGCGAACCGTCGAAGGTGCTGCCCGCGCCCCGCGGCCATGTATTCGGTGCAAAGGATGGGACGGCCAAGCGGTTGCAGTTCCTTGATGCGCGCTTCGAAGCCCTCCGGCCAGTCGTAGTTGTGGAAGGTGAGAATGTCAGATTCAGCCAGCTGAATCTTCGTCGTTCGGCTTTCGCGCTCCGGGTCCGACCAATTGCCCCTCCATACGCCGCTGGTGAGCGGCTGGGTCGGCTGGGCCGCGCGAGCCCAGGCAAACACCTGCGGCAGCAGAGCCTCCACCAGCGCCATCTTGTTCGGAGTGGCAGGGTACTGCGTGGTCTCGTTATCGGGCTCGTTCCACAGGTCCCAGGCAAGCACGCGGTAGTCCTTTGCGAAGGCGCCGACCACGCCGCTGCACGTACGCCTTCAGCTCGGCTAGGAGGCGGGGTCCGCGAGTTCCCTTGCGCCCGGGCTCTGCACCCAGCCGGAGTTGTGCACGCCCGGGATCGGAGGATGCTGCGGGCCAAGATGCGGGTAGCGGGTCCCAGCACCGAATCGAACAGGACAAGGATGGGCCGGATGTGGTGCTTCGCGCGCAGATGCCCGAGGAACTCGCGCAGCCGCTTGAGGAAGCCCTCCGGGTCCTGCTGCCACAGCAGGTCGTGCAGGAAGACGCGCACCGTGTTCATGCCGATGCTTTCGGCCATGCCGAGTTCCTTGTCGTTCAGCGCCGGATTCCAGGTCTCGGCCTGGAACATCTCCAGCTGATTGATCGCGTCCGAGGGGATGTAGTTCGCGCCGACCAGCCACGGCTGCTCCGGTACCAGGCGTTCGCTCGCTCAGGCGTCCAGCGTGCGCCCGCCTGCGCAAAGGTCAGGCAGGATTGCAGAAGCAAAGCTGCAAGCAGAAGAATGCGTTTCATCGTCCGGCCATGGTACCTCTACCGAGCCTTGCATGTCGGCAACCGAAAGGCGCCGATGCGTGTGCTGTAATTCTCTCCATCGGCGCGGATGTAATCGCCGACGTACCAGAACGTGCAGTCGTCCTCGGGATCCAGTGCGGTTGTCGTGTAATCTTCCCAGCGCAACGTGGAGGTCTGGGCGGCATGGCCCTCTACGAGAATCGTCTCCCGCAGCGTCAGCTTGCCTTTCGGATCGCCTGCCCGGCGCGCCGCGAAACGCTGCCCCGCGAACTCCGGCGCGCCGCCGTAGGAGTACCCCACCCCGATATCGCCCGCGCCGTCCATGGCAATGCCCGGCATCCAGCGGAAGTGCCCGCCTGGCGCATAAGTCCCTTGCTGGTAGAGCTTCGGGTCACCGTGCCGGTCGAGCCGAAGCTCGTACCAGCGCACGCCGCCGCCTTGGCCCGATGTGTCGACCGAGTGCGCCGCGACGATCGACTCCTGTTTGCCGATCCGGCGGTAGACCAGCCGCTGCATGATCTTGTCGCCCTGGGCGTCCAGACGGACATCGGTCCCGGGCTGCGGCACACACCGGGTCAGCTGCCCGTTGCACAGGTAATGGTACGGCGCGACCGCGATCTTCGCCGGCCCGGTCATCGTGGACCTGGCGGCGTCCGCCCAGTCCACGTGCAGCTTGTAGATATAGAGGCCGTCGTCCTCCAGCACGTTCTTCAACTGTGTGCCTCCCAGCGCGACAACAAGATTCGGCGCTCCGGGACGCGGCAGCGCCTGCCCGTCGAGGTCCGCGTTGTTCAGAAAGCCGGCGCCGTCGAGCAGAAAGCACTGTTCGGTTGCAGCCAGTCCGGCCAGCATCTTCGCGCGGTCGGCCACGCAGTCCTGTTTCTGCACGACAGTATCGCCGACACTGGTCGGGACGTAGTAGCCATCGGGCCAGATCGCCGGCCGCGGATAGTCGGGGAATAGCGGGCGTTTGAATTCATAGCGGTGGTATCGCCCCAGCGGGTCGGCTGTTTCGCTGACGGCGTAGCACATGGAGTAGGGGCCGTTCGGCTCGCCCTCCGGACGGCGAAAGACAGGCAGGACAAACAACCAGCGCTGCGCCAGCTGATCGAAGCGCACAACGGCATCCCCGCTGGTGCGGCTTTCGCAAGGACCGCCGAAGCCGGCGAACAGCGTGTTCGTGATGACCGGGCCGAAGAGTACCTCGCCTGATTTGGAGAAGGCCGCGCTTTGTTTGCTGAAGATTGCCATGCGCGAGTTGACGATCTGCACAATGTGCGCGGGTCCGGCGGCGAGGCTGTTGTCGGAAGGGTTGCGGCCCGGCGCCGCCGGCTGCTTGCCCGGGAAAGAGACGCCCAGGCCATCGAAGCTGTCGACCAGCATGGCGGAGGGCCGGTCTCCGGGCGACATCTGCTCGATGGCCGCCGTGCGCGGGCTGTGCGTGGCGGGTGGCGGCGGAGTCTCGGGCGAGGTGGCCGCGGGTGGCCGCATCGGATTCGTGGGCGGGCGCACCGGCGGAGGCGCAGGCGGGAGCACAAGCGTTGACAGCGGAGCGGACAGGTCGTGCCGGGCTTCCTGCGTGACGGTCGCGGAAGGCGCCGCGGGTTGCTGCGCGAAGCTCGGAACCGCAACGGCCGAAACGCAGCAGGCCGCGAGCGCAAGCCGGAAGGGCGCTGAAGTTGAAACCCATGCAGGGGGCGTCATGCGGCTGAGTATACGGCTTCAAGGCGCGGCGGACAGCTCTGCCGGGCGATATACTTGAAGCGTGAGCAAGACTTTTTATATCGAGACCTTCGGCTGCCAGATGAACGCCCACGACTCCGAAAAAGTTGTCGGCACGCTGGAGCAGCGAGGGCTACGTCGCAGCGTCAGGACGAGGCCGACGCGGGCCTGATCCTGTACAACACCTGCTCCATCCGCGACAAGGCGGAGCAGAAGGTCTTCCACCGCCTGAACGAGTACAAGCGGATGCAGGGCGAGGGCAAGAAGTTCGCCGTGCATCGGCTGCGTCGCCCAGCAGGAAGGCGAGAAGATCTTCGACAAGGCGCCGTATGTGTCGATCGTCGCGGGCTCGGCCTCGCTACCGCAACCTGCCGCAGATGCTGGCGCGGCTGGAAGCGGGCGAGTCGCGCATCACCGGACTCGACGACACGCCAGACCGACCGAGACCTTCGAGACCGCAGTTCATCGCGCGCACCAATCCGCATCGCGGCTACATCACCATCATCGAAGGCTGCGACAAGTTCTGCGCCTACTGCGTGGTCCCGTACACGCGCGGCAACGAGCGCTCCCGCACCTCCGCCTCCGTGCTCGAAGAAGCCCGCCGCATGGCGGATGCAGGCTTCACCGAGATCCAGTTCCTCGGGCCAGAACGTGAACTCCTACCGCGATCCTCTGCATAAGAAGACGTTTGCGGAGCTGCTGGTCGCGGTCGGCGAGCTTGCCGGCATTCGCCGCGTGCGCTTCACCACCAGCGCATCCGCGCGACTTCACGCAAGGACATCGTCGACGCCATCGACGCGACCGAGACGCTCTGCGACCACGTGCATCTGCCCGTGCAGTCCGGCTCGACCGCCGTGCTGAAGGCGATGCACCGCGAGTACACGCGCGACTGGTATCTCGAGCGCATCGCCTGGATCAAGGCTGCGAGGCGCGACATCTCGCATTACCAGCGACATCATCGTCGGCTTCCCCGGCGAGACCGAGCCGACCTGAGAGACGGCCACGCTGCTCGACGACGTGCAGTACGACGCCATCTTCGCCTTCAAGTATTCGCCGCGGCCGAACACGCCGGCGATGTCGATGGCCGACTCCATCCCCGAGGAGGTAAAGGTCGAGCGCCTGAAGCTCTTGCTCGATCGTCAGCGCGAGATCCAGCGCGTCAGCTACGAACGGCACCTCGGCCAGGTGATGGATGTAATGGTGGAGAGCCACAATCTGCAGCGCATGCAGGTCGTCGGGCGCAGTTCCCAGAACAAGACCGTCAACTTCACGACGCCGTCGCCAATCTTTCCTGCGCTGGGCAGCTATGCCAACGTGCGCGTCACGCAGGCTTTCCCGAATTCGCTGGTGGCGGAGGCAGTCTGATGGCCGACCTGACAGACGATATCGAGGTCCAGATTCGCGGATTGATGCTCGACCCGGTCACGAATATGCCCATTGTCGTGCTGAAGGACATGGCCAGCGACCTGGTGCTGCCCATCTGGGTCGGCGTCTTCGAGGCCAACGCCATCGCCCTGGAGCTTGAGAAGACCACCACGCCTCGTCCGATGACGCACGATCTGCTGCGCAACATGGCGCGGGGGCTGAACGCGGAGGTCTTTCGCGTTGTGGTCTCGGACCTGCGCGAAGACACGTTCTACGCAACTATTTGGATGCGCCACGAAGGCGAGCCCGTCGCCATCGACGCGCGGCCAAGCGATGCCATCGCCCTCGCCCTGCGCTGGGATTGCCCCATCTTCGTCAACCGCAAGGTGCTTGGGCAGGCGCGGCAGAGCGCCGGTCCGGTCGATGTGAACGTGAACGAAGACCAGCTTCGCCGCTGGCTCGAAAATCTGAACGAAGACGATACCGGCCAGTACAAGATGTAACTCGCACAGTTGGCAACTGGAACCGTCCTTCAGTACAGTGACGACACCGGAACTTCCGGGCGGACGAGGCTCGACTGAAGCGGAGAGAAGCCAGTGCGGAGGACGACCAGGCCGCTATGCCCAGGCGGGATGCGGGTATTCCGGATTCCACGGACAAGTACCAGCGCATCCTCGACGCGGCCGTGGAAGTGATCGCCGAAAACGGCTACTTCCATTCCCCCGTCAGCGCCATCGCGGCCCGCGCCGGCGTCGCCGACGGAACCATCTACCTTTATTTCAAGAACAAGGATGAGGTGTTGCGCACGGCCATCGACACCACCTTCGGCCGTTTTCACGCCCAGATTGAAGAGCGTTTTCGCACGCTTCACGACCCGCAGCAGCAACTGGAGTTCATCGCCCGGCTGCATCTGGAAAGCGCTCGGGTCAATCGCAGCATGGCCATCCTGATGCAGACCGAAATGCGGCAAAGCGCACGCTTTATCGCGGAATTTTCCCATCACCACCTGGTGCGCTACATCCAGGTCGTCCGCGAAGTCGTGCGCCGGGGGCAGCAGCAGGGGGTCTTTCGCGCGGATGTCTCCGACGGCGTGGTCGCGCATTGCCTTTTCGGCGCCATCGACGAGCTTCTGAGCTCGGCCGTTTTTACCGGACGCGAATACGACGCCGAAACCACCGCCGCGCAGGTGATCGACGTCGTGCTCCATGGCATTGGTGTTTCACCCCGCAATTAGCATCAAACGGATATTCGAGGGTCTATGACTGGATTGGGCTTGACGACGGTGAACGATGTCCTGGTGGCGGCCACAGGACGAGGCACGAAGGAAACGCTCCGCTGGCAGGACAGCAGCGGCGAGTGGAAACCCATCACCTCCGATGAACTCTATGGGTGGGTGCGCGCGGTCGCCGGGCAGATGCAAGCCTGGGGCGTGGGAAAAGGGGATCGTGTCATTCTCCTGAGCGAAAACCGCTGGGAGTGGGCGGTCGCCGACTTTGCGGCACTGGCGCTGGGAGCGATTCCGGTGCCAATCTACGCCACCCTCGGCGCCGATCAGATCGGTTACATGCTGCGGGATTCCGCCGCCAAGGTGGCCGTCGTTTCCTCGAAAGAGCAGTTCGACAAGCTCGGCGGCGCAGGCGAACTGCCGGCGCTCGAGCATGTGCTGGTGATGGACGCTGGCACCTTCGACAATGCGGTCACATTCCCCGGACTTGCCGAAACGGCGAAGCAGAAGCAGGCGAAAGACGCGCAGTTCGACGCGCAGGTTCGGTCGGCGAAGCCTGAGGATATCTGTACCCTGATCTACACCTCAGGCACGACGGGCGAGCCCAAGGGCGTGCAGCTCACGCACGCGAATCTGGCCAGCAACATCAATCTCGCAGTGCCGCAGTTCGGCGTTACCGATCAGGATGTGATCATCTCCTACCTGCCCTTGTCGCATGTCTTTGAGCGCCATGTGGACTACGCCATGTTGAAGATTGGGGCGCTGGTGGCCTACTGCCCGAAATTTGAAAGCCTTCCGGCTGCAATGAAGGCCGTGCGTCCGACCTTCTTCGTCGGCGTGCCCCGCGTCTTCGAGAAGATTCGCCAGGGCGTAGAGGGTAAATCCGCGGCGTCGCCGGTGAAGAACGCCATTCTCAAGTGGGCGCTCGGAGTCGGCGAGAAGAACCGGAACACGGTGCTGGCGGAGAAGAAGCCTTCCGGGTTCGGCTACTCCATCGCGCACAAGCTGGTTTTCTCCAAAATCCACGAGGCCTTCGGCGGCAGGGTCAGGACGTTCGTCTCCGGCAGCGCGCCGCTTGGCATGGATTCGGCGAACTGGTTTGCTGACGCCGGAATTCTGATCTACGAAGGCTACGGATTGACAGAGACTTCGCCCGTCGTCAGCTTCAATTGCCCCGGTGCGAACAAGATCGGCACGATTGGCCGCTCTCTGGAAAATGTCGACGTGCGCTTCGCCGAAGATGGCGAACTGGAGTTGCGTGGGCCCTCCATCTTCGGCGGCTACTGGAACAAGCCGGAGGAAACGAAGAAGGAGTTTACCCCCGACGGCTGGTTCAAGACCGGCGACATCGGCAAGATCGACTCTGATGGGTATCTCTCGATCACCGATCGCAAAAAGGAAATCCTGAAAACAAGCGGTGGCAAGATGATCGCGCCTGGGCCCATCGAAGGCAAGCTCAAGGCCAACACACTGGTGGCGGCGGCCGATGTGGTCGGTGACAAGCACAAGTTCGCCTGCGTGCTCATCTCCCCCAACTTCCAGGCCCTGGAAGCGTGGGCCAAGGGGCAGGGAATCGGCGCTTCCGACCACAAAGCGCTGGTGGCGGAGCCAAAGGTAAAGGCCGAGTACGAGCGCATCGTGAACGACGTGAACAAGACCCTGAATCATCACGAGACGATCAAGCGCGTAACGGTCGTGCCGGATGAATGGAGCATCGACTCCGGGGAACTTACGCCGAGCATGAAGCTGAAACGCCGCGTCGTCGAGAAGAAGTACGAACAGGAGATCGCCGCCTTCTACGCCGACGAAGCCACTGCCCGGGCGGAGTGACTCCATTCCGCGGTTCATGTTTTCTCCTGCCGGACGTCCAAGCCACCGGATAGGATGAATCTGTGGCGCAGGATGAGGGCTGGTGCGGGGAAGCGATGCGGAAGGGTAACCGGGCTCAAGATAGAACGCTGGTCTCCATGTCCTTTTCCCTGCTGCTCTGGACGCTGCCTGGGGTGTTGGGCGCCGCCGCATGCCCGGCCCAGACGCCCGCCGTTCACCCTCCTGAATTGCACGTCAGCACGCCCGCTACCCCCGCGCTGTGGCAGGTCAAAGGCGTGCACGGCATCGTGTTCCTGTTCGGCTCCGTGCACATCATGAAGCCCGACGTTCTTTGGGAGACCGCCCGGATCCGGGAAGCGTTGAAGAGCAGTGATGTGCTTTACCTCGAAGTTGCCGGACTCGATGCCGACGGAATCAAGGCGATGCAGCCCTTGATGCTCGACCTGGGCATGGACCCCGCGCACCCGCTCTCCACCAAGATCCCGAAGGAAGACGTGGAAAAGATCGACGCCGCGGTGAAAACCCTGGGCCTGCCGGGCGAGCAGGCGCTCGAACCCATGCAGCCGTGGCTGGCGTGTCTGACGCTTTCCATGCTGCCTGCCGTGAAGGCGGGCTACGGTACGGACAGCGGCGTCGACCAGAAGCTGCTAGCCGAGGCCAGGGACGAAAAGAAGCCGGTGAAAGGATTCGAAACGGCGGAAGAACAGCTGCATTTTCTCGCCGATTTCCCCCAGGTGGAGCAGGTAGAGCTTCTGCACCAGACTGTCGCGGACCTGCCCCGCAGCGCAGACCAGACGCAGCAGATCATCGCCGACTGGAGCCGCGGCGATGTGGAAAAGATCGCGTCGCTCGAAAATGATGAGATGAAGCTCAAGGCGCCGGCGCTCTATCAGAAGCTGCTGGTCGACCGCAATGAGCACTTCGCCGAGGTGCTCGCCGGGCTGCTGAAGAACCCTTCCACGGGCACCGTGTTCGTCACCATCGGGGCCGCGCACCTCGCCGGGCCGGACAGCGTGTTGAAGATGTTGGAGCGTCGCGGGTATCCGGCCCTCCGGGTGGAGTAAAAAGCTGAGCGACGCGCATCCAATCCACATGATCAAGCTCCAGCGCGCCCAGAAGATCGGTCGCAAGTTCCAGAGTCCGGTCCCTGCTCACGTGGGCGGCTTCAGCACCATGGCCAAGGCGCTTCCGCGGATGATCCTCAACCGCAAGGAACGCGTACCGGCGGAGTCCATCGGCCCTTTTGTGACGGACCCGCGGGCTTACGCCGCTCTGCCGTCGAGCGGTCTGCGCGTCACGTGGTTCGGCCATTCCTCCACGCTGCTCGAGATCGACGGCGTCCGCGTCCTGGTCGATCCCGTCTGGGACGAGCGTGCCTCTCCTCTCACGTTCCTGGGGCCGAAGCGATTCTTTCCCCCGACGATCGATCTCGCGCAGCTTCCGCCCGCCGACGCCATCCTGATTTCGCACGATCACTACGACCACCTGGGCCGCGAGTCCGTGGAGAAACTGGCGGCGCTGATGCCACGCGCCCGCTGGATCACCTCGCTTGGCGTCGCCCGCATCCTGCAAGGCTTCGGTGTAGCCCCCGACCGAATTCGCGAACTGGACTGGACCGAGACGGCCGAGGTGGACTCGCCCGATGGCGCGCGGCTCAGCTTGGTGTCTCTGCCTTCGCGCCACTTCTCCGGACGCAGTCTCTCGAATCGAAACGAGACCTTGTGGGCCTCATTTGTGCTCCGCGGAGCGCGCCACACGGTCTATTTCGGGGCCGACTCCGGGCCGTGGGAAGGCTTTGCCAGTATTGGCCGGGACTTTGGTCCGTTTGATCTGGTCATGCTGGAGATCGGAGCCGCCGACGTGCTCTGGAGGGACATACATCTGGGGCCGGATGCTGCCGCGGATGCACTCGCCCAGCTTGGCGGAGGCCTCCTGATGCCAATCCACTGGGGCCTCTTCGACCTGGCGCTGCACGGCTGGCGCGACCCCATCGAGCGAATGCTGGAGCTGGCGGCCGAGCGCGGCCTGAAGCTGTTCTCACCTGAGCCGGGCCAGCCGACCGAAGTCGGGCCCGCGGCGGAGCATGTCTCCGCATGGTGGAAGCCGAAGGTGCCTTCCTCGCCAAGAGCCTGAACTAGCTATTGCCGCGCCGTGGAAAAATAGGTACAAAAAGGGGGCAGGGGCGTCCGCGGGCATGCGGGACGCGAGAGGGTTGGCAATGGCAAGTGTGGTGCAAACGATGCTGCGCGAGGTGATGGACATCCGGCAGGCGGCCGAGTACCTGGGCATCAGTGCCGACAGCCTGTACCGCTACGCCAGCGAAGGCACCATCCCCGCGTTCAAACTGGGCAATCGCTGGCGCTTCAAACGCAGCCTGCTGGATAGCTGGATGGTGCAGCAGAGCGGCGTGCAGGAGCCGAGCAACGTCGCGGTCATGCAGAAGCAGAAAAAGCCGGTAAGCCGGGCAAGATAGGAGTCGCTTGCCGGCGCTTATCCCTCTCCACTGCATCGCAAGGTCGCCACAGTAATCTCCGCCGGGCAGTTCAGGCGCAAGGGAACCCCCACCGTGCCGATACCGCGGTTTACATACATCTGGATGTGCCCCAGGCGGTAGGTTCCTTCCGGAAAGAGTTTGCCCATCGGCGGCAGGGCAAGCGGACGGAGCCCCGGCAGCCGCACCTGACCGCCGTGAGTGTGGCCGCACAGCACCAGGTCGAGATTGGGCGCCCTGCGGTGATTTACAACGGATACTGCGTAATCCGGTTCGTGCATCATCATTACCACCGGCGCCTCCGGCTTTTCGGGCACGGCCAGCGAAAGGTTCGGGACGCCCGCCGCAACGTCGTCAAGCCCGGAGAGGAAAAAGTGCTCGCCGCCGCGTTCGATGCGGATGAACTCATTCTGCAGCAGCGGGATGCCGTTATTCTCCATGTGGTCTCGCACCACGCGCCCGCCGACCACCATATCGTGGTTGCCGAGCACGCCGAAACGCTGCGGGCAGGTGAGACCGCTAAGCAGAGCCCCGCAATGCGCGGCTGCCTCGAACGCAACCTCCACCGGCAGCGGTCCCCGGCTCACGAAGTCGCCCGTAATGAGTACCATGTCGGCGCGGAGCGCGTTCACCCGCGCGATCACTTTGCGCAGGAAGAAGTCCTCCGTGTATTCCTCCAGGTGGATGTCGGAGATCTGCACAATGCGAAAGCCATCGAAGCTGGGCGGCAGACCGTCCAGTCTGAACGTGCGCTCGGTCACCTCCAGCTCATGCCGTCCGATCTCGTCCGCGTACAGCGGAACCAGGGCCGCCGCGGCGAGCGAGCCGGCAAGAAACTGGCGACGACCCATCAGCCGGGAAGCGGCAGGCCCGTGCGTTCGCGATCGGTCGTCGGGCGAAAAGGAGCGCATACACCATGATACCGGCCCGGACACCGTCCCTTGGGTAAGATGGTACGGATGATCCCAACGGCAAGACGAAGCAGGGTAGCGGCGGCAGCGAAACGCCTGGGTGCTGAGGCTCTGCTGGTGACACATCCGGCGGATGTGCGGTATCTCACCGGCTTCACCGGGTCCAATGCCGCGCTGATCGTCAAGGGCGCGCGGACGACCCTGTTTACCGACGGCCGCTACACCACGCAGGCACAGGGGGAAGTCGACGGCGCGAAGATCGTCATCGCGGAGAAGCCGGTCGCGATCGCCGCCTGCGAGTGGGCCGTGGAGCAGGGAATTCAAAGCTGCGGCTTTGATTCCGGTGTGATGTCGGTGTCCGGGCTCGAGGCTCTGAAAGCTGCGCTTCCGGCGAAGCTCCGCCGGCGCTGGTTTGTTCCTTTCAACGGCCTGGTTGCGGCGCAGCGCGAGATCAAGGATGAAGTCGAGCAGGATGCGATGCGCGAGGCCGCGGCACTGGGGTGCAGGCTCTTCGAGCAGGTGCTGGAGCATATCGTTCCCGGCGCCACCGAGATGGAGATTGCGCTGGCGCTTGAATACATGGCGCGACTCGAAGGCGCCGAGCGCATGAGCTTCGAAGCGATCGTCGCGGCCGGTCCGCGTTCCGCACTGCCGCACGGACGTGCCACGACCGCGAAGCTGCCGCGTCGCGGGTTCGTGGTGCTCGACTTCGGTGTCGTGCTGAACGGATACTGTTCCGACATGACGCGCACCGTGCATCTCGGACCTGCGCGCAAAGGCGAACGCGAGGCCTACGACGCCGTGCTCGACGCGCAGGAGACCGGGCTGGCGGCCGTCCATGCGGGCGTCACCGCCGGAGATGTGGATGCAGCGACACGCGCTGTGCTCGAGAAAGCCGGCCTCGCCGAGTGGTTCACCCACTCCACCGGGCATGGGATTGGACTCGAAATTCATGAGGCGCCCCGGGTAGCAAAGAAGCAGGAAGCAAAACTGAAGGCCGGAATGGTGATTACAATTGAACCCGGTGTATACCTGCCCGACCGATTCGGCATCCGCATCGAAGATACGGTGCTGGTGACCGCCGGCGGATGTGAGATTCTGACACCCAGTACCAAGGCCTGGATTGAGCTGTAAGCACCAGTGGTAGCGGTAAGTAAAAGACGCAAGTGCTCCAAAGGGAGCGCGGGAAGAGACATGATGGAAGAGAACGGACTGGATAAACTGCGGGCGCTGGTTGAGTTTCTGAAGGCCAACGACATCGCCGACTTTGCATACGAAAAGGGCGACCTGAAGCTCGGGCTGAAGTTTCAGGGCGCGGGCGCCGCATCGGCTGCCGCCGGCCTCGATATGACGCGGCTGGCGCAGCTCATGGCCGCACAGGCGCCGATGCCTGCGGCTCCCATCGCGGGCGGCGCGCCTCCTGCTCCACCGGCAGCTTCGGCCGGCGCGTCCGAGGAGAAGCACCATGTCGTCAAATCCCCCATCGTCGGCACCTTCTACGAATCGCCGTCGCCTGGATCGCCTCCGTTCGTCAAGATTGGAGACATGGTGGAAGTCGGCCAGGTGCTCTGCATCGTCGAAGCCATGAAGCTGATGAACGAGATCGAGTCCGACGCCGCCGGCGAAATCGTTGAGCGCATCGCCAACAGCGGGCAGCCGGTCGAGTACGGGCAGAGCCTGTTCAAGATCAAAGCAAGGTAAAGGCGAAAGACTCAACACACCGATGGCACCGATCAAGGCGGATGCGACGACTGGGTTGAATCGGTTCAATCGGTCCATATCGGTGTAATCCGTGAAGATCCGTGTTAGTCCTTTGTCTCCGGGAAGGGTTCGATGTTTCGTAAGGTACTGATTGCAAATCGTGGAGAAATCGCGCTGCGGGTCATCTCGGCGTGCAAGGAGATGGGCATCCGCACGGTCGCCGTCTACAGCGAGGCCGACCGCAACTCGCTGCACGTCCGCTTCGCCGACGAGGCCATCTGCATCGGGCCGCCGCGCTCGGCCGAAAGCTACCTGAACGTGCCAGCGGTCATCTCGGCCGCCGAGATCGCCGACGTGGACGCGATCCATCCCGGCTATGGCCTGCTGAGCGAGAACGCCAATTTCGCCGAGGTTTGCCGCGCCTCGAACATCAAGTTCATCGGACCTCCGCCTGAAGTCACGCGCATGATGGGCGAGAAATCGACCGCGCGCCAGACCATGAAGAAGGCCCGGGTGCCGATCCTGCCCGGCTCCGACGGCGTCATCGAAAGCGAAGGCGCCGCACTCGAGTGGGCGCAGCACCGTCGGCTACCCGGTCATTCTGAAGGCCGTGGCCGGCGGCGGCGGACGCGGCATGCGCATCTGCCGCAACGCCGCGGAGCTTCCCGCCATGTACAACCAGGCCTCCACCGAGGCCGCCAACGCCTTCGGCAACGGCGACATGTACATGGAGAAGTTCATCGAGCGCCCGCGCCACATCGAGTTCCAGGTGCTGGCCGACGAGCACGGCAACGTGATGAGCCTCGGCGAGCGCGAGTGCTCCATTCAGCGCCGCCACCAGAAGCTGATCGAAGAAGCTCCGTCGCTCCAGGTCACCCCCAAGCAGCGCGAAGAACTCGGCCGCGTGATCCAGCGCTCGCTCAAGGACATTGGCTACTGGAACGCGGGCACCATCGAGTTCCTGATGGACGAAGACGGCAAGATCTACTTCATCGAGATGAACACCCGCATCCAGGTGGAGCACTGCGTCACCGAGATGGTCACGGGCGTCGATCTCGTCAAGGCGCAACTGCGCATCGCCGCGGGCGAAAAGCTGCCGGACATCGTGCCCCGCGTGCCCGAGATCCGCGGCCACGCCATCGAGTGCCGCATCAACGCCGAGCACCCGGAAAAATTCACGCCCTCCGCCGGCAAGATCACGGCCTGGAACGTCCCCGGCGGCAACGGCGTCCGGGTCGATACGGCGCAGTATGCTGAAGGCGTCGTACCGCCCTATTACGACTCGCTCATCGCAAAGCTCATCTGCCACGGCAAGGATCGCGAAGAGGCCATGAACAAGATGCAGCGCGCGCTCAGCCAGTTCGTGGTGCAGGGCATCCATACCACCATCCCGCTGCACCAGAAGATCTTCGCCGACGAGGAGTTCCGGTCCGGCAAGTTCGACACCAAGTTCATGGAGCGCTTCTTCGAACGCCAAGGCTGACCTTCTTCGGTTGTCATTCCGAAGCGAAGCGGAGGAACCTGCTTTTCTCTCCGGCCGCCATCAATGCCGGTCGTACGCATCTCCCTCCACCAGCGCCGGCGTATACGCCGTCGTACGCTTCCACAAGTGGCGAAAGAGCGCATCCGCCTCACGCGATTCCGGATCACGCTCGGTATAAACGCGATGCCCTTGGCCCAGCGACTCTGCCGCGATGTTCAACAGCCTCAGCCGCGCCGGAATCCTGACGGCCGTCGCCCCGAAGTAACGGAAATCACGGCAAAGCAAGACTCGTCCGTTGCGGTAGAACGGATATCGCCCCAGATCCTTCAGCAGATGCTCCTCGCCCCGATGCAGGCGGCTGCGTCCAGCATGAAACGCCGTTCCGTTCTGCTGATGGAACTCATAAATGCAATCCGGACGCTGCGCGAATTGGCCGTCCGCCACGAAATACTCGCGCGCCTCGACACCCTCCGCCACAATCGCCGCGTAAATAACAGCGTTCAGCGGATACCCATCGGAGTGCGCCAATGCATGGCTGGTAATCCCGAGGATGCGGTCCCCCGGCTGAGCCGTCCGCCGGATCGCCGGCTTGCAGATGGCAAGCGACAGCAGCGCCTCCGCACCGTCCTCCGGTGCAAGAGCGCAGGGCGCCCCGCCGCGATCTGAAGTCAGCTTGTAGAGATAAGTCCGCACGTCAGAACTTAGACGCCCGGCGTATCCAATCGCTTCTGCAGCCAGTACTGCGAGATTCCCCGCGGATGGTCTTTCAACTCGCCGAAAACCGTGTAGCCCAGCTTCTCATAGAAGGAAAGCGCCTGGAAGGCGAACGTGTCCAGCCAGACGCCAGTGAGGCCGCGTTCGCGAGCGACTGCCTCGGCCTGCTGCATCAGCCTTGTACCGATCCCTCTTCCGCGCAGCGACTCGGGCACGACGAGCAGTTCGACAAAAAGCCACTCGTACGCCGACCGCCCCCAAAGCCCGCCGATCGTCTCCCCGGCATCCGACTTCAGCAGCAGCCCGAGCATCTGGAACTTCGGATCCGGCGCGTTGGCGAGGTTGTAGTGGTTCAGTGCAGAGAGGATGGCAGCCCGGTCCTCCGGACTATCGTGGTCGATGGCAACGATCGCGTGTTCGAACGACATGCCTTCATTGTGCAATAGTCAGAAGTTGAGATGACCCTTCCACCGCTCTATGCAATCGCCGATGCCGCGACGCTTCGCGCCCGCGGCCTCGGGCTGCGCGAGTTCGCCGCCACCTTGCGCGAGACCGGCGTCCGGCTGGTGCAGCTCCGCGACAAGACCGGCAGCCCGCAGGAAATCCTCGCAGCCGCGGCCATATTGCGCGAAGTCATGGGACCGGACTGCCTGCTGATTCTGAACGACCGCGCCGACCTCGCCCGCCTGGCCGGATTCCACGGCGTCCACGTCGGGCAGGACGACCTCAGCGTCGCCGATGCGAAACTCGTGCTCGGCCCCGTCGGCATCGTCGGACTTTCCACTCACACCCCGCAGCAACTCGCCGCCGCCGACGCCTCCGCCGCCGACTACATCGCCATCGGACCCGTCTTCGCCACCGGCACCAAGGCGGACGCTTCAGATGTCGTCGGTCTCGAAGGTGTGCGCCGCGCGCGCAGCCTCACGCGCAAGCCGCTGGTCGCCATCGGCGGCATCACGCTCGAAAATGCCGCCAGCGTACGCGCCGCGGGAGCCGATTCCGTCGCCGTGATCTCCGCGCTGACACCCGCAGGCGGAGACGTCGCGGAGGCAGCACGCGACTTTCTCCGCCGTTTGCGATAAGTTGAACGGAACGTGAACAATTCCCAGACGACCCTGGACGCCCCACCCACGAGCCCCCTGCGGCCGGAGAAGACGCAGTTCGTGCAGGGCATGGGGCTGTTCTCGGCGACCGCGCTGGTCATGGGCTCGATGATCGGCTCCGGCATCTTCATCGTGCCGGCCGACATGAGCCGCACGCTCGGCTCGCCCGGCACTGCTGATCGCCGCCTGGCTGGTCACCGCCGCACTGACCATCATCGGCGCGCTCAGCTACGGCGAACTCGCCGCCATGATGCCACACGCCGGCGGCCAGTACGTCTACCTGCGCGAGTCGCTCGGCCCGATCTGGGGCTTCCTCTACGGCTGGACCCTCTTTCTGGTCATTCAGACCGGCACCATCGCTGCGGTCGGCGTGGCCTTCGGGAAATTCCTTGGCGTCTTCTTCCCGTCCATTAGTGCATCTTCCTGGCTGGTCCACATCTATCACGTGCCCGTCGTCCACCTTGGCCCGATGGGTCTCGGCGGCATGGACATCGGCTTGAACACGCAGAACCTGACCGCCATCGTCCTCATCACGCTGCTGACCATCCTCAACTCCTTCGGCGTCAAGCTCGGCACCGCCATCCAGAACGTCTTCACCTCGGCCAAGGTGCTCGCGCTGCTGGCGGTCATCGGCGTAGGCTTCGTCGCGAAGAACGCCGCGGCCATCGCCGCCAACTTCGGCGCAGGGTGGCACAACTTCTGGGCTGGCTCCAGCCTCAGCGGCGCACACGTCGTGCAGGTCGGCATCAGCGGACCGCAACGTCATGGTCGGCGCGCTCACCGCGATCGCCGTCGTGCAGGTCGGGTCAGCTTGTTCTCGTCCGATTCCTGGAACAACGTCACCTTCACCGCGGGCGAGGTGCAGAACCCCAAGCGCAACCTGCCGCTTTCGCTCGCGCTCGGCACCGGCGTCGTCCTGCTGCTCTACATCCTCTGCAACTTCGTCTACCTCAGCGTGCTGCCGCTTGTCGGGCGATCCCAACGCGACCACCGTCGTCGGCCGCGGCATCCAGTTCGCCGCGCAGGATCGCGTCGCCACCGCGGTCATGGAAGAGGCCTTCGGCGGCATCGGCGCGAAGTTCATGGCCGGCGCCATCCTCATCTCCACCTTCGGCTGCGTCAACGGCATTCTGCTCTCCGGCGCGCGCGTGTACTACGCGATGAGCCGCGACGGGCTCTTCTTCAAGTCCGTCGGCCAGCCTGAACGAGCGCACCAAGGCGCCCGTGAACTCGCTCTGGGTGCAGTGGGCGTGGACCTGCCTGCTCTGCCTGAGCGGAAGCTACGGCGACCTGCTCGACTACGTCATCTTCGCCGTGCTGATCTTCTACATCCTCACGATCGTCGGGCTGTTCGTGCTGCGCGTCACGCAGCCGCGACACGCCACGTCCCTACAAGGCGTTTGGCTACCCGGTTCTGCCGGCGCTGTATATCGTGATGGCGACGTGGGTTTCTGTTGTACTCTTGCGATACAAACCTCAATACACCTGGCCGGGCCTGATCCTGGTTCTGCTCGGGGTACCGGTGTATCTGGTGTGGCAACGAGCAGGATCGAAAGCAGATGCAAGCGAGCAGTCAGGGCCTAGGAACTAGGGTCTAGCAAGGAGAAGATCGAACGCATGGCGAATCTACTGCAGACGAAGTCGCTGAGCACCATCATGGGCGAGGCAGCGGAGACGGGCGAACACTCGCTGAGCCGCTCGCTGGGCGCATGGCAGCCTGATCGCGCTCGGCATCGGCGCCATCATCGGGACGGGCATCTTCGTGCTGACCGGCCCGCGGCGGCGCATTACGCCGGACCGGGCGTTGTCTACTCGTTCATCCTCGCGGCCGTCGGCTGCGTCTTCGCCGGCCTCTGCTATGCGGAGTTCGCCGCCATGATCCCGGTTGCCGGCTCCGCCTACACCTATGGCTATGCCACGCTCGGCGAAATCTTCGCCTGGATCATCGGCTGGGACCTGGTGCTCGAGTATGCGTTTGGCGCGGCCACCGTCTGCTCCGGCTGGAGCGGCTACGTCCTCTCGCTCGGGCAGGACTTCGGCCTGCGCCTTCCTCCCGACTCGGCCGGAACGCCGGCTCGCGTTTGTCCTCTACCAAGGGCATTGGGAGTTCCTGGGGCGCATCGCGCGGCAAGCTGGCGCGAGACTGCACATCGATCCCGCTACGCTTCCGCAGCGGCACGGCATCTTCAATCTCATCGCCTTCCTCGGCATCATGCTGGTGACCGGCGATCCTGATCGTCGGCATCAAGGAATCGGCGAACTTCAACAGCTGTCATCGTCGTGCGTCAAGCTTGTCGTGCTGTTGATCTTCCTGTGCATCGGCGGCAGCGATCTCCTGCATCACCCGGAGCTGCCGCGGTGAACTGGCACCCGTTCCTGCCGCCCAACACCGGAACGTTCGGCTCCTTCGGATGGTCGGGCGTGCTGCGCGGCGCGGCGTCATCTTCTTCGCCTACATCGGCTTCGACGCGGTTTCGACCGCCGCGCAGGAAGCCAAGAACCCGAAGCGCGACATGCCGATCGGCATTCTCGGCTCGCTGGTGATCTGCACCATTCTTACATCCTCGTGGCGCTCGTGCTCACCGGCGCTGGTGAACTACAAGTACCTGAACGTCCCCGACTCGCTCGGCCGTCGGCATGGACGCAGACCGGCGTTCAGCTGGGGCAGCGCTGCTGGTCAAGATCGGCGCGCTGGGCGGACTGACCAGCACCATGGTCGTCATGCTGCTCGGCCAGAGCCGCGTGCTTCTTCTCCATGGCGAAGGACGGCCTGCTGCCGAGATGTTCTTTCCGACGTCCATCCCGAAGTTCCGCACGCCGTGGATCTCGTCGATCACCGTCGGCCTGGTCGTCGCGATCTTCGCTTCGCACGATCCCGCTCGACGACGCTCGGCGAGATGACCAACATCGGCACCCTGCTCGCCTTCGTCATCGTCTGCGCGGGCATCATGGTGCTTGCGTCAGCCGCAGCCCGGAGCTTCCGCGCCCCTTCCGCGCACCCTGGATTGGATCCACCTCGGCCCATCCTTGGCATCCTCTTCTCGGCTACATGATGGTCGCGCTTCCGTCATCGACTGGATTCGGCTGATTGTCTGGCTCTGATCGGTCTGGCCGTTTACTTCCTCTACAGCAAGAATCACAGCCGCGTCCAGCAAGGCCTGCCGACTGTGACGTCCGATTAGCCTCTCACTCGGACCTGAAAGACAACGCCCAGCCTCGGTTGGGCGTTGTTGCGTCACCGACTACTGCGGTGGCGGAGTGGTCGCGGCTGGTGTTGCGGGCGTCGCCACGGGCGCCGCATTGCTGGCGGCTGGCGTCGTGGTCGGCAGAGGAGAGGCGACAGCGGCATCCGTCGCGACAGGCGCAGGCTTTGCGCTTGCGGCGGTCGCCTGAGAGCGAGAACCCCGCCCACGTGGCAGTGGAGGCGTATCGCTCTGCACGTTCAACGTCACCTGCTGCGCCTTTGCCGGATCATCGCGCAGCCGCAGATAGAAGGTTGCCGGGCTGCGTCCCGGGCGGGGATGCGGAAACGGCAGCACATTTTCGACAAAACCCTCCGGCACCTTCGTGGGCGCCGTAAACGCCGCGTCCAGCGAGATAGAATCGATCAAGTACAGCGCCGAACCCGCCAGCAAGCAGTTCGCCGCCGGATCAGCCGGACAGGTAAGGGAAGTCAAGGTAGGCAGGCGCACGATGGTCGCCAGCGGAACCCACTCGCCGGCCGTGCCGTCGGACGCGATCGCCCGCAGGTGGAACGGACCAAAGGTGGAAGGGCCGAACGTCTTCAGCGGGTCAAACGTGGCCAGGATGGTGTGGGCATCCTGCAACACCAGCGAGCCGGCGGAAATGGAGAGGGTGGTCGCAAGCGAAGGATCGGCCGCACCGGCCTCAGGGGCATCTTCGGGCTGCGTCTCAGCCGCGATCTCCACTTTATCCGTGCGGCTGAAGGATGTTCTGGACTTCAGGAAAAAGGTGAGTTGCGAACCCAGGCTGAGATCGTCACCGCTCGTGAGCGCAATCGGCGATGGGGTGCCGGGCGAAACGCGCCGCGACAGGATCGACACCTCCGGGCGCGGTCCGAGCACCATGGTGGAGACGTGGAGCGTGCGGCCATCGCGCAGATGCACCTCCGCGGACACCTTCTCGGTGGGCTTCAGCGCCGGAGGTTTGCCGTCTCCGGCGAGTGCAAGCGTCAGCGTCTTGCCAGCGCCTTTTGCACTCGGCGCGGATGCCTGCGGAGAGTAGGAAAAGTCCCGTCCGGCCGCGGAAAACGAAAGTGAGGTCACCTGGTCAAGGCTGTTGCCGGTCAGCGTTGCCATGGTGTCGCCGGCATGCATCTGCAGCGCGTCGATCTTCGCAGGCTCGAGGAAGGTTCTCGTGCCGATCAGATCGGGCTTGCTGGCGCCGAACTGCTCGATGGCCAGGTGCACCGAGCCAGCCGCGGCATCGTGCTGCAGATTCAGCGTCACCTCCACCGGCTGAGGCGGCGGGGGCATCGCGCGAGCATCCTCATGCGGCGTCGCCGAAACATCCGCGGCAGCCTTGCCGGAAGTCGCCGGCGGCGCATCGAGCTTCCACTCCACCTTGGCATCCACCGGCTCCAGCGTGATCGACTTCACGCACGCCGTACCCGTCGAGATGAGGCGCAGGTGATTGGGCTGACCTACGATAATCCCCGAGGTCGCCGGGTCGGAGGCTGAAAGCAACCGCCAGCCGGTGCCGGGAACCTGCTGGAGCGGAAGCGTGGGGCCAGAGAAGTGATCGAAGCCCCACATGCCCTCAATGGTTCCGGTGATGGGAGCTCCGGGAGGCGCTGCGACCGCTTTCGCCGCCGACGGCTTCGCTGCGGGGGGTTTGGACGAACCCAGCACCGGCACAGGCACCGCCGCTGCCGGAGGGACGGGCGTAAGCTCGTGCCGTTCCGCTACGCTGGTGCGCAACACCAGCCCTCCCTGGTACGCATCTGGCACCAGCGGGATATCGGTCGGTGTGTTCCTGGCCGCGCCGGGCGGAAGGTCAAGATGCAGCACCAGGTCGTGCGCAAACGAGGTGGCGAAGACCAGCGGCGCACCCTCAATCGGCAGCGTAAGCCGCGGATCCAGCAGGCAGGAGATGTGGTTCAGGTCCACCGGGCGCAGGGGAGGCGGAATGGTCTTCTGCACGGCAGGCAGCCCGATCACAATGACGGATTTCGGGTTATTGAACGACGGCGGGGTATTCAGCCGCAGGTCAAGCGTCGGGGTGTCGGAGTCCTGCGCCGGGTACGCAATCGCCGGGATGTACTGATACTTGGCCGTGTGCAGACCACTGGTCAGCCGCACCAGATCCACGATGGCCCCCACATACGCCGAGTAGGTACCCGCCCCGGCGAGAGAGGTGTAGGACGCAGCGTTGATGAAGTCGGAACCCGGCCCGTTGGAGAGCGCCGCAACGATGGACTGCGCGTGCCCGTCGTCGAGCAGCGTCTGCGAGCCGGTCTGCGTCAGGCAGGTATATTGCTGGTCCAATGGCCGCTTGAAGCAGTCCGGATTCGGCTTCAGACTCAGGGTGCGCGCAAGCAGGTCGCTATGTTCCTGCAGCGCCTTCGCGTCTCCCGGCGGCACCTGTTTCATGGCATCGAGATACCGCTCGATGCGGCCCTGCTCGAAGCCCGCCTCGGCGAGATCCTGCGACGCGCGAACGAAAATGCCCGGGCGTCCTTTCACCGCGGAGCGCAGTGTGCTGAAATCGCCGCCTGTCTCAGGGGCCAGGAAGAGAATGGCCTGCTGTGCCTCCTCGGGAACTGTTACCGAGACGCCCTCTTCGCGGACCTTCTTGTCCCAGGTTTCGATACGGATGAACCAGTTGTCAGGCGGAGGGTTGGTCGTACCGCGCAGAAACGCCGCGATCAGCAGATAATGCACCGACTGGGACGGGGGCAGATCGGGATGCAGCCACACCTGATCGCCGGGCAGCAGATTGGGAACGGAAGTAATGGGGAGCATGACGCCCGCCCGGGTGACGCGGATGTCGATCTTCGGGCCGGGCAGGTCGAACCGCGCCTGGCCCGAGGCTGAGAGCCCGGTCAGGAGAAGACACACCGTGACGAAGCGCCGCAGAAAGACCATGCTCCCAGTTTAGACGCGGAGCAGGGAAGAATTGCCGCTAGTGGGCGTGTGAAAACTTCCCCGCCGGTTACCAGGTCTTTTCCCACACCTGCAGGACAGGGTAACGGTTTGCCGGCGAAGGCTGGTAACTGGACCTGGAGATCCACCACGTGAGCCTTGCGTTGGGATCGGACGCGAAGGTTGCGTCGTCCTTCAGCTTCGCCCCAAACTGTTGCAGCAGTTCAGGATGTTCCTCGGCCACCTTCGTCGCAATCGGCACGGAAAGATATGGGTTCGCGCCGATGCGGCCCATCGGCTGGAAGATCGACCCGGCATAGCCCAGGCGGATCAGCGCGTCCGGCGCCGCGGGATGCAGTAAGGCCATAATCAGCCGGGCGCGCTGCTGGTGCAGCGGCACCCACCAGCTTCCCGCCGGTACCTGGATCTGCTCCTTCACCGGCGTCATCGTGTAGTCGACCAGCATGCCCGCCTCGCCCGCCGGAGGTGGTCTTGATGTCGGAAAACCGCCAGGTCTCGAATTGCTGGTCCAGCGGCTTGGCCATCGGCTCCATCACCACGCCGTGCAGCGCAAGCTCGTCATGCAGGTCCTTCCACTCAGCCGGCACAATGAAGCCCAACGGCTCCTGCGCCTCCGCCGTGGTGTCGATGCCATCGTGCTCGATGGTCTCGAAGTCATCCTTCTCGGCGGTGTAGCGCGTCACCTCGGTGCCCGTAATCTCACTCTTGAACGTGCCCTGTTTGAGCGCGTGATAGAGCAACGGATGCCCGCCAGCGCTCGTCTTGCCTGCCAGATAGATCGGCGGCGCGTTCCGGTCGCCTGCCATCGCGGCGTACTTGGCATCGGCAGCGCGCACCGCCGAGCGCAACTGCTGTGGATCTTCGGTAACGATATCGATCGAGTGCACCATGATGTCGTAATTCGCCCAGGCGCGCGTCTTCGGGTCTTTCAGGCTGTGCGTCTCGACCAGCAGGCAGGGGCGATTGAGCGCCGCCGTATACATGTGCGAGTAGCGCGGCGAGAACACCTCTACAAAGAACTCACGGGAGCCTCCCGACGCGCGTTGTGCGCCGCCCGGGCCGCCCTGGCCGGCTCCGCGCAGCGCGCCGTACGGTGCGACAAGGTGGCCGCTCGCGACCATGCGCTTGTTGATCTCCGGGATATAGCGTTCGTTCACCCAGTCCCGCGTGGGCTCACCCATGTCACCGTGGTGCGCCATATCCCAGGTCACGTCGTACTGGTAGTCGGCGCCGTCGGTCACGTGATTGTCGAACATGAAATCCGGCATCCACGCGTGGTACAGATGCAGGAAGCCCTGCATCTCCGGCGTCTGCCCTTTGATGTAGTCGCGGTTCAGGTTCAACTGCATGGCCTGCGCACGTGTGCCGGTGATCTCCGGGCCGTTCTGGTTGGCGCGGTTGAAAGGACTGCGCGACTCGTGGCCGTCGATATTGAAGACAGGCATGACGAGGAAAATCGCCGAATCCAGCCACTTCGCGCGCGTCTTCTTGACGACCATGTCGCGCACCAGCATCAGTGCCGTGTCCTTGCCCTCGATCTCGCCCGAATGGATGCCACTCTGGATCAGGATGACGGCCTTGTTCGTCTTCGCCGCTGCGGCCGGCGTGAACGCCTTGTCACTGGAGACGACCATCACATACATCGGCCTGCCCTGCGCCGTCGTGCCGAACTGGATCACCTTCACCAGCGGCGACAGCTTCTCCATCCGGCGCATGATCGTGACCGCCTCGTCGTAGGTTGCTGTCTTGCGCCAGGCGGACTTTTCGCCTGTAGTCAGCAGGTCGGCGGGCACGCCCTGGCTGCTGTCGGTGAGCGTCTGCGCCGCGGCGGCCATGGGCGGCTCGTACATGCTGTGCGGCGAAAGCGGGTTCTGCTGGGCGGCCGCCGCAACAGGGAGCGATGCGAGAAGAAGACACACTGCGGACGTGCGGAGACTGCGCATGGACGTTCTCTCCAGAGTGCAGAAGCTGGGTGAAGGATGGTCCCAGCATAAGCGACCGTGTTCCATCCGCAAAGGAGCTTTCCTTCTTCCGCGCCGAGAGCTTACGATGTTGCGCATGAAGACAAGCCTGCTTTGCCTCAGCCTGCTGCTCGCCTCCGCAGCGAACGCGCAACAGACGACGATGCCCCTCTGGCCCAACGGCAACCCCGAACCGACGCGCGTGACCGGCCCCGAGATGGACCCTACTGCCGCCGAGAACCACATGGTTTCGGGTAAACCATCCGTGCGGGTGACCAATGTCAGCAAGCCGACGCTGGCCGTCTATCCGCCGCCCGCGGACAAGAACAACGGCGCCGCCGCGCTCGTCTTTCCCGGCGGAGGCTACGTTCGCCTCTCCATGTCTCTTGAAGGCACGGAGGTCTGCGACTGGCTCAACTCGCTTGGCATGACCTGTGTTCTCGTAAAGTACCGCGTGCCCGAGCAGCAGCATTACCCCGAGAACACCGAAGATCTCGAGGACGCGCAGCAGGCCATGCGCATCACTCGCGCGCACGCCGCGGAGTGGCACATCGATCCACAGAAGCTCGGCGTCATCGGCTTTTCGGCAGGCGCGCACCTCGCCGTCGTGCTCAGCACGCATCCCGACTTCCAGGGAGCAACTGTCCCGCCCTCGACCGTCGACGCCCGTCCGAACTTCCAGATGGTGATGTATCCCGCCTATGTCGTCGGGCCGGATGGCAAAGCCCTCGCCCCCGTGTTGCCCAACGCGCAGGTTCCACCGACATTTCTGGTGCAGGCCGAAAATGACTACAGCGCGAAGGTCGAAAGCGCGCTCGGATACTTTCAGGCTCTGAAAGACGCGAAGATCCCGGCGGAGCTTCACATCTACACCCAGGGAGGCCATGGCTTCGGGTTGCGGCCTACAGAGTTTCCCATCTCGCGCTGGCCGGCAGTGGCGGAGGTGTGGCTGCACACCATCCACATTCTCGGCCCCGCGGGAGCGCCAGGGCGACCATAGATCGCGCTTCTGCGCTCCTCCAATGTATGATGGGTAACACTTGTGGGGCCCGCGAACGTCGGTGCTCCAGCGATCTTCGCCGGATGCAGCCCGCGCCTATCGCCCCGGCCAGGCACGTCAGCTCTGTGAATCACCGTACCTCGTTCGTTGAAGGCGGATTCATGAGCGTTCACCTGGTCAATCCCAGCGACAATTCCTTTGGCACCGCCGTCATTACCCCGCGCTGGCTGTTCGTCCTCGCCGCCGCCACGCCGCGCTCTGCTGGGCGACCCCATCCTCGTCGACGAGTCGCTCGAGCAGATCGTCCCCGACACCATCCAGCCCGGCGACATCGTCGGCATCAGCGTCCACACCGGCAACGCCCTGCGCGGCTACGAGGTCGGCCGCATGGCCCGCGAGCGCGGAGCCTGGGTCGTCTACGGCGGCATCCACGCCACGCTCTTTCCCGAAGAAGCCTTCGAGCGCGGCGAGGCCCACGCCGTCGTCAAAGGCGACGGCGACGTCGCCTGGGCGCAGGCCGTCGCCGACTGCCTCGCCGGCGCGCCTCGGACGCATCTACGAAGGCGGACGCATCGAAGGCAACGAGTTCCTCGCCGCCCGCTGGGACCTCATGCCCGCAGACAAGTACATGTGGGCCTCCGTGCAGACCATCCGCGGCTGCCCCAAGCACTGCTCCTTCTGCAGCGTCTGGCGCACCGACGGCCAGAAGCCCCGCCAGCGCACAATTCCAAAGCGTCATCGACGAGATCGTCGACCTGCGCCGCATCGGCTTCCGCTTCATCGCCCTCGCCGACGACAACTTCTACCCCGTCACCCTCACCGACCTCCGCCTCGCCCGCGAGCAGAACAACCCGGCCAAGCGTCGAAGAGCTCGACAGCCATCCGCGCCGAGCGCTTCCACCTCATGGCCGAGCTCGCCAAGCTGCCCAAGGACATGGTCTTCTTCACCCAGATCACCATGGAAGCCGGCGAAGACGGCGAGTACCTCGACGCCATGCGCAAGCGCCAACATCAAGGGCGCGCTGGTCGGCGTCGAAGCCGTCACCCCCGAAGGCCTCAAGGCCGTCTTCAAGGACTTCAACTACTCCGGCGAAGCGCCTCGCCAACCAGCTCCAGACCTTCAAGAAGCACGGCGTCCACGTCCTCGGCTCCTTCATCTTCGGCCTGCCCACCGACAAGCCCGCCACCTTCGACGCCACCGTCGAGATGGCGCTCAAGGCCGGCGTCACCTTCGCCCAGTTCGTCATGATGACGCCCTTTCCCGGCACCGTCGACTTCGGCCGCTGGGAAAAGGAGCAGGCGGCTGAACCCGACGATGGTCGGCGACATCCCCATCACCCGCTACTGGCTCATCCCCACCGAGATCCGCCCCAAGATGTTCACGCCGCACCCCACCATGAGCTTCGGCTGAAATCAGCGAGCGCACCCAGAAGGTCTGGGACCGCTTCTACGACTGGGCGCCATCTGGAAGCGCTCCGCCTGCACGCCGAACCTGCGCGCGCGCATCGCGTTCATGCTCCTCTCCAAGCTCTACCGCCAGATGTACGCCGGCACCGGCATCTCCACCGACAGCGCGCGCCGCAAGAAGTCGAAGCGCACCGCGCGCTTCATGGCCGCGCAGGCACGCAAGCTTTTCAAAGCCGCACCCATGCCCGCTCTCCCCAGCCCGCAGTGGGAAGCGGGTTACGTAGCACCGGGCAGAGGGTTGCTGACGCCTACGCCCCCCGGCTCGAACAGCGCTTTTCAGGTCTTGCGCTAGCCCGGTGAAGAATGTTCCACGTGGAACATTTCAAGTCGCTGAATTGTGTGCAAACAAATGCCGATTCATCGGCATCTCGAGCCGCGAGATTGGGTGCCGTAAGCTCGCCGCTGAAGACTTGTGTCTCTAACTTCGGGAATGTTCCACGTGGAACATTCCGGGTCGCTGAATCATGTGCAAACAAAATGGATATCGGGCCTATTTTTCTAGACGTTTGTAGTTCAGCAGCGTGTTGAACATCATGCGGAACTCGCCGACGTTCTGCCAGCGCCAGACGGGGTTGGTGGCGAACATGACGATCTCGCCCTTGTCCGACGCGCGTCCTCGACGATCGCGGCGCGGTTCTTGATCTCGTCCGCGCCGTTGAAGAGCCCGCTGAGCACGCTCTTGTCGCCGCCGGGAAAGCGCATGAGCACGTCGGATTTGTCCTGCTCCGGGTCCAGGCGGAAGAGCGGGCCGTTGGCGTAGCGCACGGGCGACGGTCGCGGTGGAGTAGCCGTAGAAGATGGGGTTTGCGGGCTGCGTGATCTCGGCTTCGACGATGGGGCCGGGTGCGTAGAACTTGGGCGTCGGGTTGGAGGTGTCGACCCGCGGCAGGATGCCGAAGTCGGCAGGGAAGGCGCTGGAGGCGCCGAGCGTGACCAGGAGGCCGCCGGACTCGACGAACTTCTGGAACTCGGCCACGCCCTGCGCGCCCATGCCGCCGGTGATGTCGTCGGACGAGCCGTAGTCGCCGAGGAACTTGAACTTGTCGGTCTTGACGTAGGCGCAGCGGCGTCTTGACTTTGGGGATGTCCGTGACGAGGGCCTTGGAGTTGCGCGCCTGCGTGGGGATGAGGATGACGTCGTACTTCGCGAGCAGGTCGCCCTTGAGTACCTGCTCCTTGAAGATGAGGTCGTAGGGCACCTTGTACTGGTCGAAGGTGTAGCGGACCCAGCCGACATCCTGCGTGCCGTTCCAGGTGCTGAAGATGGCGACGCGCGGAAGCCCGGCTTCGTGCGTGGCGATGGATGGCTTTGCGGACGAGGCGCGAGCGCATCCAAGCCGAGCGGGATAGCCGCGGCTTTGAGGCGGTCGAAGGCGGACGCCGGGACGAGGAACGAACCGGCGGGAACTGTGGCTTTGCCTGTGCTGAACGATGCCTCCGCGATCTGGATGTCGACGTCCTTGCAAGGCATAGCGCAGCGTGACCATGTTCGGCGAGCCGTGGTCCGGGACGGCGTACATCGTCGTGGCGGATCCACTCATCGCTGGAGTGCGCGATGCATGGGGCACGGACTCTGTTTGCGCCAAGTTGCTCGGGGCCGTGTAATTGTCTAGCGGAGTGGTGACGGCGTCGAGGATGGTTTTGTCGGCGATGGGGGTGATGGTGGTGTGGGTCATCAGGCCCATGGTCCAGGCGCTGTCGTCGTAGGTCATCAGCTCGGGGTCGGGGTCGACCTGCTTGCCGAGCAGCGTCTTGGCGAGGCGGCCGTAGGGCTGGTTGCACTTGACGACCAGCGAGCCCGCGGGATAGGTTCCGTCCTTCAGCTTGATCTCGGACGTGGCGCGGCCGACCTCGATGCCCTGCATGCGCAGGATGTGGACGACGAACGCGACGCGGGTCATGTCCTCCTGGTCGGCGGGAATGACGAAGGCGTAGGGCGCTTCGGTTTCGCCGGAGTGGATGGAGTTGCGGCTCTTGATGTAGAAGTTGTTCGAGGATGATCTGCGGGAAGCGCGGCGGTGAGCTCAAGCGCGGTCAGCACACCGGTCTCGGCGTAGTTGGTGTTGTTGCGCATGGACCACATCACGTCCTTGTAAGGAGGGTGACGGCCGATACCACTCGCGCTTGGTGTAGCCTCCGCCGGGTGCGCCTCCGGTCTTGAGCTCAGGTGCGGGCGGCGTCGCGAGCGTGCGGTGCATGGTGGTGGCGCCGCCGTTGCCGAAGATCTCGTAGAAGCGCATCAGGCCGTTGTGGTTGGAGCTCATGAAGGCGACGTAGCCGGGCGACCAGCCATCGACGTAGCCGTGGTCCCAGACGCCGGGCATGCCGTACCTGGTGAGCTGCGCCATCTCGAAGTTCGAGAACCACGGCAGCTCGGCCCAGAGGATCGGGTCGAGCAGCGGGTTCTGCGGCGACTGGCCGCTGAAGATGTAGAGGAAGGGCACGGACTCGTGCAGGTCGTGCATGATGGGCGGGTGCCAGTCGAGATACCAGCGCGAGGAAGTTCTGGTTGGCGAGGCCCGCGTAGTTGATGTCGCGGTTGTCGTCGTGCTTGGTGTACTTGCCCCAGTAGGGGACGCCGGCGTCGATGCTGGCATTGCTCGTCGGTGACGTCGATCATGGTACGGTTGTACCAGTCGATGTAGCGGTCGCGGCCGTCGGGGTCGGCGACGGGCATGATGGCGACGATGACGTTCTCGCGGATCTTGCTGGATGAGCGGCGGAGTCCTCGGTGGCGAGGCGGTAGGCCAGCTCCATCAGCATCTCGGGCGGGCCGAGTTCCGCCGAGTGCAGGCCGCCGGAGAGCGTGTAGATGGGCTTGGTGTGCGGCGATGATCTCTTTGGCCTGCGTCGTCGGTGAGGCCGCGCGGATCGGCCAGGCGCGCGAGGTTCTTCTTGTATCGTGTCGAGGTTCGCGATGGAGTCTTCGGAGCCGATGAAGACGATGACGGAGTCGCGGCCCTCTTCGGTCTTGCCGATGCTCGATGACCTTGACGCGCGGCGATGCGGCGGCCAGCGCGTGGTAGTAGCGCGAGGACGTCCGCGTAGTAGGTGAGCTGCTTCGGCTCGCCGATGTGGTAGCCCAGCACGGCCTTGGGCGAGGGCACTGTCGTCGAGACTGGGCAGATGGTCGACGAGCGGGCTCGAGAACTCGGGCTTCGTGGTCCATTCCTTCACCTTCGCGGCGAAGTCGGGGTCATTCTGCTGAGGGGTTTGCGCGACGGCGAGCGAGGCCGCCAGAAGCGCCGGAACAAGGAGCAGGGAAGACTTCGGCATCGAGCGAAACTCCGGGCAGCAATCACGTCACATTCGCCGGCTCGCTACGACTGGATTGGAGTGGGCTGTGACTTTCGCTGAGGCTATCACACGGCGGGAGGCTGGATGACACGGGTCATGGGCGAGAGCAGAAAGCTGAGATTTTTCGCTGCGCGCAGAGTTCCGCTGTGGTCCCAGGCTTCAGGTCAAGTCGCAGGTGCGAAGCGCGAGCTCTGCCGGTCGCTGGCGATGACGCCGTCGCGGATGGTGACGACGCGGTGGGCGAACTCGGCGATGTCGGGCTCGTGGGTGACGAGACGATGGTGTTGCCCTTGGCGTGCAGATCGTCGAAGAGGGCCATGATCTCGTCGCCGGTCTTCGAGTCGAGGTTGCCGGTGGGCTCGTCGGCCAGGATGATGCTGAGGGCTTGTTCACCAGCGCGCGGGCGATGGCGACGCGCTGGCGCTGGCCGCCGGAGAGCTCGTTGGGCTTGTGCTTCATGCGCGAGCCGAGGTTGACGCTTTCGAGCACGGCCTTGGCGCGCGCGATGCGCTCGGCGGCGGGGGTGCCGTTGTAGATCAGCGGCAGCTCGACGTTGTGCAGCGAGGTCGCGCGGGCCAGCAGGTTGAAGGTCTGGAAGACGAAGCCGATCTCCTTGTTGCGGATGCGGGCGAGTTCGTCGTCGTTGAGCTCGGAGACGTCGTGGCCGTTCAGCCAGTACGTGCCCTGCGCTGGGGGAGTCCAGGCAGCCGATCAGGTTCATCAGCGTGGACTTGCCGGAGCCGGACGGACCCATGATGGCGACGTACTCGTTGTGGTGGATGCGGAGGTTCACGCCGCGCAGGGCGTGCACCTGCTGGTCGCCCATCTCGTAGGTCTTCCAGAGATTGTTGGTGACGATGACGTCGCCGGGGTGGGGACCGTCGGCGTTGATCAGGCGGATCGGGTTCGGCGAGTGGCGTGCGGTCATGGTGCAGAGATCTCCGGTCGGTGCTGCGGCGGGCGACTCAGGCTCGTAGGTGGCTGCGTCGGGTTTCGACGGTGTTGTCGCGTTTGACGACGGTGCCGCTCTTCAGGGTTCGCAGAATCTTGTAGCGGCCGGTGACGATCGTCTCGCCGGGCGAAGGCCGCTGAGACTTCGATGTCGGTGGCGCCGGTGATGCCGGTGGTGACGGGCACGAAGTTGGCGCGCTGCTTGCTCGTGATCGGCGCGTGAGCACGTAGACGCCCTGCACGAGCACCGGCTTGGTGCTTGCGCCGCCGTGGGCGACGGTAGCGGACGCGTGGCCGGGCTTGCCCTGGTTCTCGGCGAGCGCCTTCTCGGCGACCGGGTCGCGCTGCACGAGCGCCTGGATGGGGATGGTCGAGGGCGTTGGGCTTCTGCGCGGTGGTGATCTTGGCGGTGGCGGAGAGGCCGGGGCGCAGCTCGTCGTTGTTGTCGCCGTGACGTTGTCGATGGTGACGACGACCTTGAAGTCCTTGGCCTCTTCGGTGCCGGTGGTGGACTGGCTGGTGGCGACGCCGGTGGTGCGCAGCAGCGCCTGGTCGCCGACCTCGGTGACGTGGCCCTTGAAGATGCGTGCCGGGCAGGGCATCGACGGTGACGTCGGCGGTCTGGCCCAGCTTGACGTTGACGATGTCGGTCTCGTCGACCTTGACCTCGGCGGTGATGACGGACATGTCGGCGAGGGTCATCAGGGTCGAGCCTTCGGCGTTCTGGATGCCGACGACCATGGTCTCGCCCTCGCGGACGGGGACGTTGGTGACGAGGCCGTCGAAGGGGGCGCGGCGAGATGGTCTTGTCGAGGGCGTCGAAGTTGGCGCGCTGGCTGGCGACGGCCTGGTTGACCTGGCCGCGCTGCGAGGCGGTCTGCGCCTTGGCCTGGGCGAGCGCGGCCTCGCGCTGCTGCGAGCGTGGCGACGGAGACGTCGTAGGCGGCCTTCTTGGCGTCGAAGTCCTGCTTGGCGATCAGCTTGTCGTCGTAGAGCGCCTTGGCGCGGTCGTAGTCGAGCTTCTTCTGCTCGAGGTCGGCCTTGGCCTGCGGCGATGTTGGCCTGGGCGGTCTTCTCGGCGGCGATGTAGGAGCTGACGTCGGTCTTGCGAGGCGGCGATGGTGGCCTGCTGCGCGGCGACGGTGGCGGCGGGCTGCACGCTTTCGACGGTGGCGAGGACCGCGCCGTCCTTCACGTGGTCGCCTTCCTTGACGTACAGGTGGGTGATGCGGCCGAAGGCGGTGGCGCCGACGTTGACGTAGGTCTTGGGCTTGATCTGGCCGGTGCCGCTGACGACGGAGATGAGGTCCTGCCGGCCGACGACCGCGGTGGTCACCTTGATGACGTTGGCCTGGCTGTGCTAGATGGTGAGGGCGGTGAGCCCGCCGAGCAGCGACGAGGACGACAGCGATAATGAGGATTTTCTTGACGTTCATGTCTCTGTTCTCAGCTTTCAGCAGCCTTGGCGAACGCTCGTTGACGGAAGCGCAATCCGCTACAGGTTGCGGCGACGGTACAGGCGTGGAGCACAGCTTTCCAGAGCCGTATACGGAAGTCGCGCGTCTGCGTTCCCGTGAAATCGCGTTCCCGCGATGATTTTTTCGGAACGAACAGTACATTCCTGGCGCGGAAGCAGTCCAAGCCACATCCACGCCTTCCGTATCAACCCGGTTTGCAGCGCTTTGCGTTTGTATTCCTGACGTTAGTGTCCACTATGTCAGTTCGATTGCAGGTGCCGGGTGGCATCGTGAAGGTTCGTACCGGTTTGAATGTTGACTGGAATCCGCCTACAATACAGGTTTAGTAGCTTTAGGAGTCACATCATGCATGATCCGTCGTCTTCGCTAACTCGTTCGAGCTCTTCGGCGCAGTCGCTTTCGGCTCTTCGTCTGACCGCGGAGCAGGCACGTCGCGCGCGGCTCGAGCCGCAGACGCCGCAGGATCAGGATGGCGTCAAGCAGGCGCCGGTCGTCGAGGACAAGCCCGACCCGACCAAGCGCCGGCTGACGGACCAGGAACAGATCCAGGCCAACAAGGATCATGAAGCACGAGCTGAAGGGCTCGTACAAGAACTGGCTGGACCAGGACGTGCGCTGGATCATCACCGACGAAGAGCTGCAGGCGTTCAAGCATCTCTCAAACGACGAGGAGCGCGACCAGTTCATCGAGAACTTCTGGCTGCGCCGCAATCCGAATCCCGGACTCGCCCGAGAACGAGTACCGCGAAGAGCACTACGCGCGCATCGCCTATGCGAACGAGCACTTCGCGGCGGGCAAGCCCGGCTGGCGGACGGATCGCGGCCACATCTATATTGCCTACGGCAAGCCGGATTCGCATCGACTCGCACCCCAGCGGCGGCAACTACGAGCGTCCGATGGAAGAGGGCGGCGGCAACACGTCGACCTTCCCGTTCGAGATCTGGCACTACCGCTACCTCGAAGGCATCGGCGACAACATCGACATCGAGTTTGTCGACACCTGCATGTGCGGCGACTACCACATGACCATCGACCGCTCGGAGAAGGACGCGCTGAAGATACGTCCCGGGCGCCGGCCTGACGCTGTACGAGCAGATGGGCCAGGCCAAGCAAGGCGGACCGCTTCTCAGGCGGCGGACTGGAGCAGCTGGGCAATGGCCCCGGCATCGAGCAGAACGCAGTCCAAGCAGTTCGACCGGCTGGACCGCTTCGCCAAGCTGATGGCGCCGCCGGTGATCAAGTTCAAGGACCTGGAGAGCTACATGGTCGACGTCGAAGATTCTGACCGGACCGCCGTTCCTGTTCGACGTGCGCACCGACTACGTGAAGGTCACCAACGACACGGTGCTGGTGCCGCTGACGCTGCAGATTCACAACAAGGACATCACCTTCAACACCAAGGACGGCGTCTCGACCGGCACGGTGAACATCCTCGGCCGGGTCTCGACGCTGACCGGACCGCCGCTGCAGACGTTTGAGGACACGGTGGAGGTGCAGATTCGCCAGCGAACTGCTGCGCGCAGGAGCAGAAGAAGCTCTCGGTGTACTGGAAGGCGCTGCCGCTGCGTCCGGGCCTGTACAAGGTCGACATCGTCATCAAGGACGTGAACAACCCGGACCACATCGGCACGCTGGCGGCGCAGCGTCAATGTGCCGAAGTACGACGACGACCAGCTGGCGCACTCGTCGCTGATCCTGGCCGACCAGATGGAGCGGGTGCCGTCGAAGGATATCGGCGCGGGCAACTTCGTGATCGGCAACACGCATATCCGCCCGCGGGTTTCGACCGAGCCGGCGGTGCCGGTCACCTTCCACCGCGACCAGAATCTGAACTTCTGGATGCAGGTCTATAACCTCGGCATCGGCGAGAACAAGCAGAACGATGCGACGATCGAGTACCAGATCCTGGACCTGGCGACGAACAAGGCGATTCTGGACACATCGGAGACCGACCACCAAGTTGAACCCGAATGCGGACCAGGTGACGCTGGAGAAGAGCATGCCGCTGGCGAGTCTGCAGCCGGGCAAGTACCAGGTGAGCATCAAGGTGAATGACGGCGTCAAGAAGCAGCAGTTTGCCGAGAGTGCTCCGTTCATCGTCGACTAACGGAAGCTGAGCCGATGTTGGTGTACGGGATGTTGCGTCGGAATGGAAGCAGGAACAACTGACGCTCGCAGGGCAGGACCGGGACGGACACGCGGATAGCAGGCGATGTACGACCGGAGGCGAGAGTTGAACTTCAGGGTACGGCCATCGACGCACAGAGGAACTGCTGTGCAACGATCCCAGGTAGCGCTTCGTCAGCCCGGTCTCGCAACGCTTCTCCTGCTGGGGATGGCGCTTCTGCTTGTTGCCGGCGCTACGGCGGCGGACGGTGAGCGGCGACCGTTTCGGGTGTGGTACGCGATGCGCAGGGTGTGGCGCAGATGGGCGCGCTGGTGCAGGTCCTCACCGCGAACGCCGTGACCGTGGCGACCGCATTCACCGACGCGCATGGGCGGTACCTGATCTCAAATCTGAGTCCCGGGCGATACCTGGTGCGCGCGAGCGCGACCCTGTTTGTTCCGGCAACCAGAAGCAATCTGCAGCTTGCGCACCGGGGCGACCGCGGTCGTGAACCTGACGCTGGCGTGCGCTTTTTGATACGGTCTCCTGGCTGCCGGCCGAGCGGCGCCGCGCCGATGAGCCGGAGGACGATTGGAAGTGGACGCTGCGCTCGACGGCCAACCGGCCGATCCTGCGGATTGTCGAAGACGGCACGGTGATGGAAGTCTCCACCAGCGTGTCTGAATCCTCGCGCGAGGAGAAGACCCGGGCGCGTGCGGCGGTGACGAGCGGGGATGGTGAGTTCGGAGCGGGCGGAGTACACAATGTGCTTTCGCTCCACCGCACCCTGCTGGATGGCAGCGATGTGATTCTGCGGACGGATATGGGATCGACGCGGGTGCCTTCGGGCTACGGCCCGTCGCAGGAGTTCGACGCCGGCTACGAACGCGCGCAGGGCTTTTCAGGAGCCGCGCGGACGGTCGCGAGCTACCGCTACCACCCGGAGCTGGTCGCGGCGGGGTCGTCCGCGGGGCTGCAGGTGATGGCGCTGAACAGCGCGCAGCGGATGAGCCTGGGCGAACTGCTGGAAGTCGAGGCCGGTGGCAGTCTGCAGGTCGTCAATGCCGGCGAGCACGCGGTTGCGGCGCACCCTTTTCTGCGCCTGACGACGCATCCCATGGGCGTCTGGACGCTGCATTACCGCATGGCGACCGACCGCCAGACGCAGGGTTTCGAGGACGTGACGACCGGCCAGAGCGAGGTTCCGGTGGCGCTGGTGCGCAACGGCAAGCTCGCGCTGGAGAGTGGGCGGCACCAGGAGTTCGCGATCGAGCGACGGGTGGGCCGCGGGACCATTTCGGCTGCCTACTATCGAGATGCGATTGCGCGGATCGCGGTAGATGGGGGCGGCGCTGCCGGTCCAGGAGAGACGACGCCGGCAAGCATTCCGGCGGGGATGCTGGTCGACCCGACAACGGGGAGCTTCCGCGCGCTGGCTTCCGGGTACCGCACAGCGGGAGCGCGATTTACGGTGAGCACGCCGCTGCTGAGCGGGCTGTGGATCGCCGCCGAGTACAGCGTCGGGGACGCACTCGCGTCGGAGACCGGCGGTCAGGCCGCCTTCGCGGACGCACTCGCGGGACTGAACGCCGAATCGGGGCAGACGGCTACGTTGGCGCTGAAGGGCAGGCTGAAGGCTTCTGGAACCCGGCTGCGGGCGTCGTACCGGTGGCAGCCGTCACGTCTGGTGACCCCGGTGGACTCTTTTAGTGCGTTCAGCGATCAGGCTTTCTTCAGTTGCCAGATTCGGCAACCCATCCACTGGGGCGCTCGTCTGCCGACCGGTCTGGATGCGACTATCGACGTGACCAACCTGCTGGCGGAAGGGTATCGGCCATTCCTCTCGGCGGATGGGCAGACGTTGTACTTTGCGCAGGCTCCGCGGACGATTCAGGGTGGCTTGTCGTTCTCGTTCTAGGCAGATCCGTTGAAGGCATCGCGGGGAGCAAGACAGTTACGGAGGGAGATGCGCTGCTGTGGTGCGCCTTCTAGGTGGCGTGACCGATCTGCCGATATGGGGAGCGTTGGCATTGCCGCTTATGGGGTAGCCGCTTATTGCAGAAGGTTGCCGAAGGCTCCCGTGGCCGAAAGAGGACCGCTCTCCCCCTCGTCAGCCGTCGCCGGCGCGTTCGAGGCTGAGTGCTGGAGAGAGGGTTCCGTGGCCGGGGCATCGTCCACAGAGCTTGCAGGAGCTTCCTGGGCAGACAGGGAGTCGCTTTCCAGAGTGGGGAGTAGTGCGGAAACCGGCGCCGGTGTGTTGTAACGCAGCAGCAGGGTGGTTATGTTGTCGGCGCCCCCGGCTTGCTTGGCTGCATTGACCAGACGCTGGCACGAGCCCTCGAGGTCCTGCGGATCGATCATGGTGCCGATGCTGTCGTCTTCGACGTAGCGGGTGAGTCCATCGGAAGCGAGCAGAAGCGTGTCGCCATCGCGCAGTTCGACGGCGAAAAAGTCGGGCTCCACTTCATGGGCGGCGCCGATGGCGCGCGTGATCACCGACTCCAGGCCTTCGAGATCGAGGTGGGTATGTCCTCGACCTTGATCGTGCCCTGGCGCACGAGTTCGTTGATGTAGGAATGGTCAACGGTGATCTGCATGCAGTCGCCATTCTGCAGAGATAGGCGCGGCTGTCGCCGACGTTGCCGATGAGGAGCTTGCTGCCCTCGAGCGCGGCGCAACCAGCGTGGTTCCCATGCCATCTGGCCGTTTTGCAGTGGCCGCAGTGGCGGACGGCGTCGTTGGCGGCGCGGATGGCGAGTGAAAGGCGGGCTGGGTGGGGGTTTCCTGCGGGCTGCGAGGCGAAGATGCCGATGACGGTGCCGCACGCGATGGAGCTTGCCACTTCGCCGGCGGCCATGCCCCCCATGCCGTCGCAAACCACGTAGAGGTGGTTGGCCGGATCGTAGCCGAAATTGTCCTCGTTGTTGGTGCGGACGCACCCGACGTCGCTGAGAGCCGCTACCTGGATATTAGAGGGCATCGAAGAGGCTCCGAAGAAAATAATACCCGGTGCCGGCAGCGGGCGCGAGTCGCGGATTCTGACGCAGGGTCATTGCGCCACCTTGGTGACGCAGCGAAGATGGGTGCGCATGAACGCTGGATTGAGGAACTGCGCGCCGGGGCCGCCGGTGTCGTATTTGTAGTCCAGCGGAATGCCTGCGGGCGTTCGGGAGGGCTGGCCATTGGCTTCGAACTGCACTTCGATGGTGTTTGGCGCGGGGTGGCGGGCATACGCGAAGTGGAAGACGGACCACGGCCCGTTGTAGTTGACGCTGCCCTGGCCGGCGGCGTTCATCTGGATGGAGCTGGAAGGTGTGCTGTGCCAGTCGAAAGACATGGGTGAGCCAGGCGTGGAGAGCTTTTTGCCGTCGATGTCGAGTGTGGCCGCAGGCAAGCCGGAGGCAGGCTGCTCGGTCAAGGTAAAGCTGAGCGTCCCGGAGCCGGTGGCCGGGAACAGGGCAGCCGAGAGAGCCTGCGCAGCGTTGATAAAGCTGAGGAACGCAGGCGTCGGAGTGACGGGCGTTCCCTGAACGGGGATGTAGACGTTCCCCTGCAGGTTCACCATCTTGCCAAGGGCAGCGTAGGCGGTCATCAGGCCCTGCCCAGGGGCAAAGACGCTGGCTGCCTCGGCGAGCGAAGCATCCTCGTGGGCGTCGGGGTTGAAGGGGAACTTGCGGAGCACAGGAGCCATCTGCGCGCAGAGACCGGCTGCGCCGCCGCCGGCAGCGGCTCCGGGGGCGGACTTGGCGAGGTCTTCCACGGAGCGGATGGGCGCGCGCAGGAGGTCTTCGGAGGTCTTGTCGAGTCCGGCGTCGGGGTCGGGAGCGAAGGTGCCGCGCAAGGTGTTGACGGCGTTCTCGGCTGCCAGTGCGGCGGTCAGG
>CAVUSA010000008.1:0-150151 GCA_963744015.1 uncultured Gammaproteobacteria bacterium | reverse complement strand
CGCCATGGCCGCGCTCAGCTCTGGAAGTCGACGCCCACGGCTTCGACGAGCTCGACCGCCGCCTCCTCCGCACCATCATCGAGAAGTACGACGGCGGCCCGGTCGGCCTGAATACCCTCGCCGCCGCGCTCGCCGAAGAGCAGGACGCGCTCGAAGAAGTCTACGAACCCTTCCTCATCCAGATCGGCTTCCTCGACCGCACCCCCCGCGGCCGCGTCGCCACCCGCCTCGCCTACGAGCACCTCGGCATCGAAATGCCCCGCAAGCTGAGCCTGTTCTGAGCCGATGCACTGCCCGTTTGTTCAAGCGCCTGGATCAGGACTGCAAGCTGGCTATCTTCCATGGGTTGCACCTGGCGAATCATCGTGGCGAAGCCGCAATCCTTCCTGAGGATCTTCTGATTGGAGCGACATGGCGCAATCACGACCATGATTGCCAGTTCGGCCAACTCAAAAGCGACGCCGATCTCCTCTGGTCCGGTGTCGGCGTCACTCATCTGCCCCTGAGTTCCGCACCCTATTCCAGCAATCCGCTGCCGTTACACGAACGCAGCAAGAGGGTACTTGCCTACACACGTCAGGAGGCTGATCGTACCGATGAATACTGGGTCGACATTGATCACCTGCTGCTTGGACTTCTGCGTGAGGGCGGCCTCGCTGCAGCTTCCATGAGAGCCGCGGGCTGGAGCGAGGAGCGCATCAAGAGGGCAGCCGCATATGGAAGAACGCGCTTCCCACAACGGCCAGTGCCGCTTACGGCCGGACTGCAAAGATTGTGGGATCGCACAGGCAGGTGGCTTGCCGTTCGTACTTCGTCATGATGGCGATTGCCGTGCTTCTTTACCTGCACGCACAATGCACAACAGTTTGCTGACCAATCCCCTTCAGGGTTCGAGTGCTCGCCGCAGCGAGCCGCCGGCCTGCTTCACGCGCGAGTTTGCGGCTGCGTAGGGTAGCCCGAGCTTCTGCATCACGATCGCGACCTTCACGCGACCCTGCCTCGTCGAGCAGCCGGGCAGCCGTCTCCGCGTCGCAGCCGGTGGCGGCGGCGACGATGCGCCGGCCGCGGTCGACCAGCTTGGCGTTGGTCGGTCTGCACGTTCACCATCAGGTTGCCGAAGACCGCGCCGGTGCCGGATCATCACGCCGGTCGAGAGCATGTTCAGCACCATCTTGGTGGCGGTGCCGGCCTTCATGCGCGTGCGAGCCGGTCAGCACCTCCGGCCCGGTCGCGAGCTCGATGGCCAGCTCGGCGACCTTGCCCATGCGCGACGATGCCCGCGCCGCCCGCGCAGGTCAGCGCGATGGTCAGCGCGCCGAGCTGGTTCGCGCAGTCCAGCGCGCCCAGCACGTAGGGCGTGCGCCCGCTGGCGGCGATGCCCACCAGCGCGTCGTCCGGCGGTCAAGCGCTGCCGGCTTCGAGGTCGCGCTGCGCCCTCCGCGGGCGAGTCTTCGGAGCCCTCCGACGACTTGCCGCAGCGCCGAGTCGCCGCCGGCGATCAGCCCGCAGAAGAGCGCCGGCGTCGACCGAAAATGTCGGCGGACACTCGCTCGCATCCAGCACGCCGAGCCGTCCGCTGGTGCCGGCGCCCATGTAGAACAGCCGTCCGCCGGCGGCGAATCGCGCGGCGATGGCATCCACCGCGGCGGCGATCTGCGGCAGCGCGTGCGCACCGCCGCGGCCACCGTCGCGTCCTCATCGTTGATGACGCGCAGCATCTCCAGCGTCGAAAGCTCGTCGATGCGCTCGGAGCGCGGGTTGCGCGCCTCGGTGGGCAGCTGCGCCAGTTGCTCGTCAATACTGCCCATAGCGCCCCTTCACCGAATCCAGCAGCTTCTGCGAGTCATAGCCCACGCCATCCTTGAACACGATCTCCATGTTCTCGATGTCCTCGATGGCTTCGCCGGATCGCCCTTCACCACCACCAGGTCCGCGTTCTTGCCCACGGCGATCGACCCAATCTGCTTGTCGCGGCCCAGTAAGTCGCGCCGTTCAGCGTCGCAATCTTGATCGCCTCCACCGGCGTAAACCCGGCCTCCGACCAGCAACTCGATCTCGCGCTGATCGCCGTAGCCCGGCAGCACGTGCCGCCATCGCCGGTCGGGTCCGGCCCGGCCAGCAGCAGGCCGCCCGCAGCGACGAAACGCCCGCTCCAGCGCCATGCCGTTCTGCAGAGTTGCGCACGCTCGTGTCGGCCGCCGCCTCGGGATCGCCGCCGGCGCGCATCATCTCGCGCGTTGCGCGTAGTCAGATACTGCCTCGCGCGTCGGCGGCGGTCATCGCCGTCCAGCACACGCGGCTGCAGCGTGCAGATGCCCGGGTCGTCCGCCTCGAAGACCGGCAGCGTGCTCGTCAGCGCCACATGATGCGTCACCAGCAGCGCGATCAGCGCCTTCGCCTCCGGCGCCTCGGGAGTCATCTTCGCAGCGTCGGATTGCCCGTCGTCGCGCGGGCACACGATCCGGCTGCTTGCCCGGATCGAGCTGCGTGTTCACGAAGAAGCCATGCTCCAGGTTGTCGATGCCCAGCTCCGCCGCCTCCGGATACGTCACCGAGCACAGATGCCCGGTCACCTTGATGCCCGCGCTTGTGCGCCTCGTCGATCGCCGCCTTCAGCTCCGCGCGCGTGATGTTCATGTACGCCTTGAAGCTGGTGACGCCCTGCGCCGCCCAGAAGTCCACCGTGCGCCGCGCATCCTCCGCATCCTTCAAGCTGGTGCATCTGGATGAACGGCGACCCGCGCCCTTCCAGGTACGGCCCGGTCACGTCCATGTGCGGCCCCGGCAGGCGGTCGGCATCGATCTCGCTGCGCAGGTTCAGGTCGGTATACGGTCTCCACCGACCCGGTCGTGCGCAGCGTCGTCACGCCGGCGCCAAGGTACAGCCGCGGCGACGAAAACGTCATCTGCGGCACCACCAGCGGCGGCTCGCGATGGCCGCTCCGCATCCGCGTTCGGCCGCGCGATGTAGTACAGGTGGTCGTGCATGCCCACGATGCCGGGAAACACGGTGCGGCCGGTCAGGTCGACATGCTTCGCCGGGGGGCAGTGAGCGCACCCTCCCGTCACGCTGCCGGGCGGGAAGATGTGAGAAATCTTTCCTTGCAGAATGACAATCGTTCGGTCTTCAAGCGGCGCCGCACCGGTCCCGTCGATGATGCGTACGTGATCTAGAAAAACTTCCTGGTTCACGCCCAGCGCGGCATACTCCGCCACCGTCGGCGAGAGCGTCTGGGCACTGGCCGCAAGTGCGGCGAACAGCAGGAACGACAGCAGGCGAATCGTCATCGTCATTGGTCTCACTCCAAGGAGTAACCCCATGCCCGGCGAAAAACCCGCCGAAAACATGGGGTGCCCCTTCCGCAGCATTCAGCTAAGCCGCTGGCGTTCTACCCCGTCGAGCGCCTGCCACAGTGCCTTCGCGGCGCGCTCGGCGGCGGCCAGCGCGGGTTCTTCGGCGGACGGATCGGCCGCAAGCTGCGCGTCGATCAGGTCCCGCCACACCTGCGCGTGGTGTACGTCGGCGGTCTGGTGCAGGGTGAAGTAGCGCGTCGTCTTCGCATCCGCACCATACAAATGCTTCAGTCCGGCGGCCTTTTCGGCCGAGATCGCCGGCACCTTCGACTCATACGCGTAGAGCGCCGCCATGGCCGCCGCCGGCCGCTCCTGCATCAGCTCGCGGAAGGTCGCGATGAGCGCCTGCATCTCCGGCTGCATCGTATGCGTCGCAACGTCGGCGCGGCTGGCGCCCATCCCGTTGGCGAAGTCCATCCAGAGCTCCGAGTGCGGGCGTCCTGCGGCGGAGTCGGTGCCCTCTTCATCCGCCAGGTTGCGCAGCACTTCGCGGCGAAGCTCCGCATCCGGCAGACGCGCATGCAGCGCGCTCAGGTACGTCGGGAACGCCGAAACATGATGCCAGTACTCGGCCGCGTATCCGGCCAGGTCCTCGCGGGTCAGCTCACCCGCGCTCCAGGCTTTGTAGAACGGATGCTGTAGCAGGTTGAATGGAGCGACGAGCTCCTCGAAGCGCTGCCAGAACAATGACCTTGCAATGCTGACCATGACTCTTCTCCTTACTGCGTTTCAGGTGGGGGCCGTGCCGCAAGTGTATCCCGAAGCCGCGGTGCACGGGTTGCGCCAACTCTTCGGCTAGACTGAGTGCCATGAGCGACCTCGAGCCGCGGGCCGAACCCAACCAGGAACCCAACCCCCAGCTCACCCAGCCCGAGCTGATCGAGACGCCCGTCGACCTCGGCCCTGCGCAGCCGGGCGCCCGCGCCGCTCGCGCTCCTGCCGTCACGTTCATCTTCCTCACCGTCATGCTGGACATGCTCGCCCTCGGCATGATCGCTCCCGTCCTCCCGCGCCTCATCGAAAGCTTCCTCCACGGCGACGCCTCCGCCACCGCACAGATGCTCGGCCTCTTCGGCACCGTCTTCGCCGCCATGCAGTTCTTCTTCTCGCCCGTCCTCGGTTCGCTTTCGGACCGCTTCGGCCGCCGGCCCATCGTTCTGCTCTCGAACTTCGGCCTCGGCGCGGACTACCTGCTGATGGCCTGGGCGCCGGCGCTGCCCTGGCTTCTCGTCGGCCGCATCATCTCCGGTGTCACCGCCTCCAGCATCCCCACCGCCATGGCCTACATGGCGGACGTCACACCGCACGAGAAGCGCGCCGCGGCGTTCGGCATGCTCAGCTCCGCCTTCGGGGTCGGCTTCGTCGTCGGACCCGCGCTCGGTGGCCTGCTTGGCAGCGTCAATCCCCGCCTGCCGTTCCTGGTCTCCGCCGGGCTGTCACTGCTCAATGGCCTTTACGGCCTCTTCGTTCTGCCCGAGTCCCTCAGCCCCGAGCACCGCAGCCCTTTCTCCTGGAAGCGCGCCAACCCTATCGGCTCCCTCGCCATGCTCTCCAAAAGCAGGGTTCTGCTTCTGCTCTCCGGGCTGCTCCTGCTCGGCTACCTCGCGCAGCACTCGCTCTGCCAAGTCTACGTCCTCTACTGCGACTACCGTTTCGGCTGGAGCGACCCGCACCGTCGGCCTCTCGCTCACCGTCGTCGGCATCTTCACCGGACTCTACGGCGCCCTGCTGGTCAAGCCGGCTACGGCGAGACTCGGCGCCACGGCTGTCGATCGCGGCGGGCCTGGTCTGCGGCGCCGTCGGCTACCTCGGCATCGGACTCTCGCGTTCCGGCCTGCTCGTCTGGCTCGCCATCCCGCTCCTCAACCTCGTCTCCATCACGTGGCCCTCCGCGCAGGCGCTCATGAGCCAGAACACCAGCCGCAGCGAGCAGGGCCAGCTCCAGGGCGCGATCAATGGCCTGCGCGGAATCGCCGGCATCTTCGGCCCCGCCCTGTTCACCGGCATCTTCGCCTTCGCGGTCGGCGAACGCGCCGTCGTCCACGCCCCCGGACTTCCCTTCTTCGTCGCCTGCGCCATGCTGCTCGCCGCCGTTCCGCTGGGCCTGCTCGCCACCCGCCGCTCCCCAGCCGCCCCGGCCGCGCCTGTGGGGTAAACTCGTCTCACTCCGTACCCCATGCGCATGACTCCTGCGAACCCGGCCACGCGCCACATCCTCCTTTGCGGGCTGGTCGGGGGCCTGCTCATCGCGGCGCTCAAGTGGATGGAGTACCGCTTTCTCATCCTGGAACACTCCTTCGAGATTTACGGCGCACTCGTCGCCGCGCTCTTCGCAGGCTTCGGCATCTGGCTCGGCAACCGGCTCACCCGCCATCCGCCCGCACCCGCGCCGCAGATCATCGTCAAAGAGGTCCCAGCGCCACCAGTCGCCTTCCTTCCCACGGAAGGCCGACGCGAGCAGCTCGGACTCACCCGCGCGCGAATTCGAAATCCTCGAAGCTCGTCGCCCAGGGCCTCAGCAATCGCGAGATCGCCGACAAGCTCTTCGTCAGCGAGAACACCGTCAAGACCCACTGCAGCCGCGCCTTCGACAAGCTGGGCGCACGCCGCCGCACCCAGGCCGTCCAGCTCGGCAAAGAGCTCGGCCTGCTCCGCTGACCGAACTCCTCACCCGAACGCATGATTTCTCGGCTCTCACCGCAAAATCACCCGAAAGCATGACGACAGCCGGCCCCTTCGGCAGGCCAGCCTGGAACTGCCACTCCACATTCCGCTGCACGGAGAATCCTCCATGAAGAAGACCATCCTTACCTACGGCCTCATCTCCGGCGTCATTGGCTCTGTCCTGATGTCCGCCACCCTGCCCTTCGAGAATCGCCTCGGCCACGGCCATGCGGCGGAGGTCCTGGGCTACACCACCATCGTCCTCTCGCTGCTGCTCGTCTTCTTCGGCATCCGCTCCTATCGCGACAATCTTCTCGGCGGACGCATCACCTTCGGTCGCGCCTTCGGCGTCGGGCTCGCCATCACCGTGCTCTCCTGCCTCTTCTACGTCGCCACCTGGGAGGTCATCTACTTCCGCTTCATGCCCGACTTCATGGATCGCTATGGCGCCGCCCAGATCGAGAGATCCCGCGCCGCGGGAGCCAGCCCCGCCGCGCTCGCCGCCCAAGCCGAGCAGATGAAGCACTACAAGGCGCTCTACGACAACCCGCTCTACAACGCCGGGCTCACGTTCCTCGAACCCTTCCCCGTCGGGCTCGTGATCACCTTGGTCTCGGCCGCAGTCCTGCGCCGGCGAACGCCCGCAGAGGCCGCTTCGGAACCCCTGCCCGTCCGCTAGCCGCCGAGACGCGCCGCAAGCTCCGCCACCGTAACTCCCAGGGTGGGATGCACCCACTCCGGCGCAATCTCCGCCAGCGGAACCAGCACAAACCCGCGCTCGTGCATCGCCGGATGCGGCAGCGTCAGCTCCGGCGTCGCGAGCACCTCCGCGTCGTACAAAATCAGGTCCAGGTCGATCACGCGCGGCCCCTTGGGCGGCAGCACCCGTCCGTACCCGGCCCATCGCCTGCTCGATGCTCAGCAGCCCGCGCAGCAACTCCACCGGCCCCAGCCCGGTCTCCAGCAGCAACGGCTGCGTTCACGAACTCGCGGCTGCTCCACATATCCGACCGGCGCCGTCGCATGAAAGGAGGAGACCGCCGTTACCCTGCCGTATGCGCCCAGCCGGTCGATCGCCGCACGCAGATTCGCTGCCGGCGGGCCGAGCGCGGACGAAAGATTGGAACCCAGCGCAATCGCAGCCCGATGGAGCTCAGGCATGTGCGGCGGTCAGGTGCAACAGGCGCGACGGCGCGGACTGCGGCCGGGGAACGCGATCGTAACCATGCGCCAGCTCCCACGCCGACCGGTCCCGCATCAGCCGCTGCACCAGCGCCGTATGCATCGCGTGGCCGGCGCGCTCCGCCACCACGCGCCCCTGGATCCGCCGGCCCGCCAGCGCCAGGTCCCCGATCAGGTCCAGCACCTTGTGCCGCACAAACTCATCTGCAAACCGCAGCGGCCCGTTCTGCACCCCCTGCCGCGTCAAAATGATCGCGCACGCATCCGACGCCCCGCGGATCAGCCCCATATTGCGCAGCATCGCCTCGTCTTCCTTGAAGCCGAAGGTCCGCGCCGGCGCGATCTGCTGCGCGTAGTCGCCCGTCGCCAGGTCGCCCGCAAAGCGTCTCACGCCCGATCGGCGCAGGGAAGTCGATCGTGTAATCGATCCCGTAGCCCGCGCCCTCCGCGCGGATACACCCCGATAAACTTCGACCCCTCGCGCACCTCCACCTCTTTCAGGATCCTCAGGTACTCGCGCCGGCGCCGCTGCGGCTTCAACCCTGTCGCCTGGAAAGCCTGCACATACGGCAGCGCGCTTCCATCCAGGATCGGCACCTCAAGGTTGTCCACCTCGACGATGACGTTATCCACGCCGCACCCGATCAGCGCCGACAGCAGATGCTCCGTCGTCGGATCAGCACCGACTGGCGCATCAGCGATGTCGCATAGCTGACCTTGGCCACGTTCCGCCCGTTCGCCGGAATCTCGAAGTTGTCCAGATCGGTCCGCCGAAAAACGATGCCCGACCCGGCCGCAGCCGGAACCAGCCGCATCGACACCATGGCGCCGCGAGTGCAGCCCCACCCCGGAAAAGCTGATCTCGGATTGAAGTGTGTGCTCGAGATGAGCGGCGCCGGAGGATCCCTGCACGTGCTTCCTTTCGTTATCCGACTACCAGATTACAACGCGGAGAACAGCCCCCGCCTGTGGCAAATCAGACACAGCGGAACCACACCGCGCACCTCCCTGTTAACCACCGTGGTTCGCCCGCGTCCTGTCCGGCTGTATCAGAAACCTGCTTGTTTTGAATCACTTCCGTCACCGTCTGCAAGCAGAGCTTCATCCACCTCCGCAAGGAGCGACACAACCCGGCAGATCGGCAGCCCCACCACATTCGTGTAATCGCCCTCGATCCGCGGAATCCACCGCGCCGCGTATCCCTGGATCGCGTAAGCCCCCGCCTTGTCGAGCGGCTCGCCGGACTCGACGTAGTCCGCAATCTCCGCCGGCGTCAGCGCAAGAAACGTCACCTGCGTGATCTCCACATCCGCGACCACGCGCTCCGGCAGCGTTGAAGACAGTGCCGCCACGCCTGTCATCACCGCATGCGTTCGCCCGGAGAGCAGCCGGAGCATCCGCGCCGCGTCCGAGGTGTCCAGCGGCTTGCCAAGGATTGAACCCGCCGCGTCCGACGAACCGGGAAGCACCACTGCGGTATCCGCGGCCAGCACGGTAAAGGCGGCGTCATCCGGATGCCGCTCGCGATGCAACGCGTACACGGCCTGGGCCTTTTCCGTGGCGAGGCGCTCGACGTACTTCGCAGCGTCCTCACCCTCCAGAGGCGTCTCGTCAATGTCGGCAGGTTCGACGATGAACTCGAAGCCGGCCTGGGTCAGCAGTTCGCGTCGCCGTGGAGAAGCAGAAGCAAGAATAAGCATGGAGACAGGGTATAGGGATCAGGGATCAGGGAGTAGGTGTCAGCAGCAGCATGTCGGACCTTTCCCTATTCCCTATTCCCTACTCGCTATCCCCTGCACTCCCTACTCCCTGCACCTTCGCCACCATCTCCATGGTGTGGGCCTCGCCCGGCTGCAGCGTGACCGCATCGGTCGCCGTGTTCGCCGTCTCGACGCACAGGAAGCCAGGCCAGGCATCGTCCGCCAGATCCGGCAGCTTCGCCGCCAGTTCCGACCACGGGTTCCACACGATCGTTGTCTCCGAGTGGTTCTTTTCCACCGTCATCTCGCGCTGCAATCCCGGGTCGTGGATGGTCAATGTCGCGTGATTCGCCGGAAACACCCGGTCCGTCTCGCCCGTGAAGCGCAGCGGCCCATCCGGAGCAGACTTCTCCCGCATTCCATCCGTCTTGTCGCGGTACAGAGCCGATTCCAACCCCGTCAGCGTCGTCTCGCGCACATCCTCCACCGCAAAGTACGCGTGCAGCGCCTCCTCAAACCGCAGCGGCCCGCTTCCTGCATTGGCGACCGTCAGCCTTAGCCTCAGGGCCGATCCCACGATCACCTCATACGCCACGCGAAAGTCATCGAATCCGAACGAGCGGCTGAGCTCCGAAGGACCGAGCGTAAACGTGAGGCGCATCTCGTCGCCGCCCTCGCCCGGCATCAGCGCCGCGAACGCCAGGTCCCACTCGACCAACCGCGCAAACCCATGCGACGGCCCAGCGCCGCCGTCCGACCGTGCGCCAAACCACGGAAAGCAGATCGGCACGCCGCCCCGGATCGCCTTTCCCGGCGCGAAATCCGACGCTGCGGAAAGAAAAATGGCCGGCTCCTGGCCTGCCGGCTGCCAGTGCGTCACATGCGCTCCATGCAGATAGATCGTTGTGTCCCCCGCCGCAAGGTGCACCCTGGCGCGCACAAGTCCGTCCCGCTCCTCGAACTCCAGGTGGTCCGCGATGGCAAAGTTTTCGTTCAGCTCGGCGAGTGTCATGGTCTCCGTAGTGTAGTCACTCCGGCACGTTTTCGCTTCGCCCCGCATCCTATCGCCCATGGTCAAGGCGCTGCTCTGCGATATCGATGGGACGCTCGTTCAAAGCAACTGGCTGCACGCCGAAGCCTGGCAGGTCGCGCTTGCCGGCATGGGCATCGAAGTGGACCGTGAAGAGGTTCGCCGCCAGATTGGCAAGGGCGGCGACGAGCTCATTCCCTGGTTTGTCCCCTGGTGGCGCGCCAAACACGTGCAGAAGCCGCTCGAAGACTACCGCAAAGCTCGTCTTCCAGCAAGACTTCCTGCCGCGCGTCGAACCCATCCCGAGGGTGCGCGAGTTCCTCCTGCACCTTCAACAGGCCGGCATCCGCCTCGCTCTGGCCTCCTCCGCCAGCAAGGAAGATCTGCTCGTCTATAAGAAGATCGCCCAAATCGAAGACCTCATCGAAGAGGAGAGCTCCGCGGACGACGCCGACCGCTCCAAGCCGCACCCGGACATCTTCGTCGCCACGCTCGACCGCCTGCACCTGAAGCCGGCGGAGACCCTCGCCCTCGGCGACACCCCCTACGACGCCGAGGCAGCCGGCAAGGCCGGCATCTGGACCATCGGCGTCGAAACCGGCGGCTGGACCCGTAAGGAGTTGCTCGAAGCCGGCTGCCTGGAGGTCTACCGCGACGTAGGCGAGTTGCTCGACTGCTTCGACCAGAGCGCCCTCGCGCGAGCAAAGGATTAGAGCAGTTCCCCGTCGGATTAAGGCTCCAATTCCCAACATTTTGTCGTTCCGAGCGCCGCGAGGAACCGGCTTCCTGGAACCACCGCTACCCCCAAAGCGGACGGCCTTAAGCTCCTGCCGTTCTTCCGAACGCCTCGCGCAGACGCTCCCAGGTAATCTCGAGCGTTTCGGGCAAAACGCGAGTCTCAGCCGTGACGGTCATGAAGTTGGTGTCGCCCACCCAGCGCGGTAGCTCGTGCATATGGACGTGCTCAGCGACGCCCGCCCCGGCAGCCTGCCCCAGGTTCATGCCCAGGTTGATTCCATGCGGCTTGTACACCTCCCGCAGCGCCGTCTCCACGCGCTGCGCGGTCCGGATCAGCTCCTCGGCCGCCGCTGCCGGCAGCTTCGCAAGCGAATCCGTGTGCTGGTAGGGCACGATGAGCACATGCCCGCTCGCGTAGGGAAAGGCATTCAGGCAGAGGAAGCAGCTTTCGAGCGTGGCGATGACATACCCCGCGCGATCGGCCGCGTCGCGAGCTTCCCGGCTGGCAGCTTCCGCGCGTGCCCAGCGCACCGAGGCGATCAGATTGCAGAACACGCAACCGGCGTCCGGACCCGGCCATGCCGAGAGCGCCTGCGGCACACCTTTGCGGCGCTCGCCCTCCCCGGAAGCTTCACCCTGGTCTGCGCCCGTCACATACTGGTAACGCCACGGCGTCCACATGCGATCCATACCGTCCCCCGGCCCAGTATAGGCTGGGAAGTGCATCCTCGGTCCTCGGGCCGGCATCCTATTGAACGATGGAAAAACTCACGTGTTTCACGCGATTCCTGTTTGACGCGGTGTGCCGCGGTTGATATGCTTTTGAGTGAGTTCCTGCGTGTGGGATCCAATGGCAGCCACTCCTGTTTCAATTTGCACAATCTGAACGTTCCCGTGAGCGAAGTCTGCCACGGAGCCGGCCCGCCGGAGTCTCCGAACCCACACCTGAGACGCGGCATCGACTGTCTCCGCCGTAGTGCCGCCCCTGAACGATCGAGGCAAAGCGAAGTTGGATCCCGGAGTCCGCATCAATCATGGTAGACGACCATAATCCTGAAGTAATCGAGAGCAAACCCCTGAACACCGAAATGGAAACCTTGGCGCCCGAAGCGACAGCCGACATGGACGGCCTGTCATCTGAATCCACCTCCAACCACATCTCCGCACCGGCCGCATCGGAAGACCCCTCGTCGGGTCAGCTCGCGCCCTCGCTTTCGGCTTCCACCGAAGACGTGGAGCAGGACTATGACGACTCCGACTTCGCCGCCGCGCTCGCGAACTTCGACCGCGAACAGGCTGCCGAGACGGCTGCCGCGCAGAGCCTGACCGCCGAAGAAGTCGTCGTCACCGGCACGGTCGTCAAGATCACCGACAAGCATGTCGGTGGTCGACATCGGCCTGAAGTCCGAAGGCCTGATTCCGCTGGACCAGGTGCTGGACTCACACCGGCACGCCGAAGTTCGCAGCCGGCGACATCGATCGAGGTGGTCGTCGAGCGCGAGGAGAGCACGAGGGCGGCTACCTCGTCTCGCACGAGAAGGCGCTGCGCCACAAGGTGTGGGACAAGCTGGAAGAAGCCGCCAACACCAAGACTCCCGTCAAGGGCATGGTGGTTTCGCGCGTCAAGGGCGGCCTGACCGTCGATATCGGCATCAAGGCGTTCCTGCCCGGCTCGCAGGTTGAGGTGCGCCCGGTGCGCAATCTCGACGGCTACATCGGCACGGAGATCGAAGTCCGCGTCATCAAGCTGAACAAGAAGCGCGGCAACGTCGTCATCTCCCGCAAGGAGCTGCTCGAGGAAGACCAGAACGCCAAGAAGGCGGTCACGCTTGCGACCCTCGAAGAGGGCTCGGTCCTGACCGGCACGGTCAAGAACCTGACCGACTACGGCGCGTTCGTCGATCTGGGCGGCCTCGACGGCCTGCTGCACATCACCGACATGAGCTGGGGCCGTCTGACGCACCCGCGCGACCTGGTCAACGTCGGCGACGAGATCCAGGTGAAGGTGCTGAAGTTCGACAAGGAGAAGCAGCGCGTTTCGCTCGGCTTCAAGCAGCTGACGCCTGATCCGTGGCTCGATGCGACCGAGCGCTACCCGATCGGCGCGCAGGTTCGCGGCCGCGTTCTTTCGGTCACCGACTACGGCGCGTTCGTCGAGCTGGAGCAGGGCATCGAAGGCCTCGTCCACGTCTCCGAGATGACCTGGTCCAAGCGGATGAAGCATCCGTCGAAGATGGTCAAGCCGGGCGATGAAGTCGACACGATCATCCTGTCGCGTGAACCCGAACGACCGCCGCATCTCGCTCGGCATGAAGCAGCTCCAGGACAATCCCTGGGAGCAGCTTGAGGACAAGTACCCGACCGGCGCCATCATCGAAGGCCGCGTGCGCAACCTGACCGACTTCGGCGCGTTCATCGAGATCGAAGACGGCATCGACGGCCTGGTTCACGTCTCGAACCTGAGCTGGACCAAGCGCATCAAGCATCCTTCCGAAGTGCTGAAGAAGGGCGAGAAGGTCAAGGCGATCGTGCTCGGCGTCGAGCCCGAGAACCGCCGCCTGTCGCTCGGCGTCAAGCAGCTTGCAGCCGGATGTCTGGGACACGTTCTTCGCGCAGCACCGCGTCGGCGACGTCATCAAGGGCAAGGTTCTGCGCACCGCGCAGTTCGGCGCCTTCGTTGAGATCGCGGAGGGCGTCGAAGGTCTCTGCCACGTCTCCGAAGCGGTCGACGAGCACGGCAAGCCGGTTGAGCTGAACGTCGGCGACGAGCACGAGTTCAAGATCGTCAAGATGAACCAGGAAGAGAAGAAGGTCGGCCTGTCGATCCGCGCCGTCGGCGAAGAAGCCAGCCGCGCCGAAGTGGAGCGCTACAAGGAAGCCTCCAGCCGCGACCACTCCCAGAGCAACAAGGGACAGAAGGGCGGCGGCAAGCAGGGTCAGACGTCTTCCTCCTCCTCCAGCTCCTCCACCACGCTCGGCGACCTCCTCAACTGGAAGCGCGCCGAACGCGAAGACAGCGAAAATTAACCCCACCGCAACGATCTACAAGAATGGCCGCCCAACCGGGCGGCCATCTTCTTTACTGCAGTGACCACTCCCTTGCACTTAGCGATGCTGCAAAAGAGGCTGCCTCTAAATTGAGGCAGCCTCTTGGGAGCAGGGGTCCAAACCTAACTCCTTATCTATCCGGAATTTACATCAGAATGCCGGGAGGGGAGCAAACAGCTAGACAGCCTTCTCCGGGGCATGAAACTCCTCGGACAGGCGCGCCGCAAGCACCGGCAGTCCGAAGAGGGCGCCGGCGATAATCGCTGTCGAAACAAGGTCGTTGCGGAAGAACGGCAGTGCCGCTGCGTAGCAGGCGGCCAAGCCCGCGGTCGTGTGCGGATACATGTTCCCCATCCACACCGTGAAATTGCTGAGGAGGAAGAAGGAACTGGCCGAAGCGGCCGCACCTGCCAGAACTCGGAGCGCGGTGACTTTGCGCAGCAGTCCACTCGCCATCAGGCAGACACCCGCATACCAGGCCCAGGTGACCAGGTAGCCGCGCGCATGGAACTCATAGTGGTAGACATAGCTGGTAAGAAAGAAGTCGCTGGCCATCAGCGCCACCACCGCGATCGCGCTTTGCCAGCGCGGGCGCTTTGCGCCGAAGAACAACAGGCTGCCGCCCACGGCAGTAAAGTTCATGGCGGTGAGGTGCAGCATAGGCGGAAGCAGGCGGCTAAGCAGGGCAAGCAGCAGAACGAGATAAGCAATCATGTGGGGAAAACCTCAAGAAGACGCGGAACAACACACGCTCCTTTGATTGTCGCGGTATCCGCGGCTGCGGTCAACTGCGTTCGGCGGCCCCGGCGCGAGCGGAGCCGCCGCAATCGCAAACTTATTCGCCTGCCGCAGCGTGAGGCGTCAGGATTCCGATATTCTGAACGCCCGCCTGGTGGCCAAAGTCGATCACCTCGGCCACGTTGGCATAGGTGAGCCCTGGGTCACCCTTCACGAACATGGTCTTCTCCTGCCGGCTGGCGAAGATCTCGGCCAGCTTCGGCTCGAGATTTCCTTTGGCGAAGGACGTGTCGTTGATGCGGTAGGACGGCGGACCGCCATTCCCACTCAGCACCTCAACCACCACCGTGCGGTTCGGCGGTGGCTGGTCGGTTGCTTTCGACGGCAGCGGCACTGCCGCGTCCATGCCCTTCGGCGCGACCGGCACGATCACCATGAAGATGATCAGCAGGACCAGAAGTACATCAATCAGCGGAGTCACGTTGATCTCCGCCACCGCGGCACGAATGCCGCCTCCACTTCCCATTGCCATATCGACTCTCCTTGGTTTGGTTCTCCTTTGTGTTCCAGATCGGAGCCGAGGCTCCGTTCCTGCGAGATCGATGGCCTCAGGCGCAACCGGGCGAGCGCCGGGCTGGCGCTGGAAGCAGAACGACCCGGCCGAAGCCGGGTCGTCAGGGTTTTTCCGTGGTGGGAGTCTTACTGGCCGGACTCGACCCGCGGGGTAATGATGCCGATGTTGTCAACGCCGGCCTGGTGACCGAAGTCGATCACCTCAGCGATGTTGCCGTAGAAGAGATCCGGGTCACCTTTGACGAACATGACCTTCTCCTGCCGGGCGGCGAAGATCTCCTGCAGCTTCGGCTCGATCGATGCCTTGGCGAAGGTATCCTCGTTGATCTTGTAGGACGGCGGACCGCCCTTGTTGTTGAGTACCTGAACGACGATCGTGCGGTCATTCGGGACATCCTTGGACGGATCCTTCGGCGGCTGGGGAACCAGCGCCTCCAGACCCTTCGGCGTCACCGGCACGATGACCATGAAGATGATCAACAGCACCAGAAGAACGTCGATCAGCGGCGTCACGTTGATCTCGGATACCGCACCGCCTGTACCGCCTCCACCCATTCCCATAGCGAATCTCCTTGTGTTACGCCCGGCTGCCCGGGGGCAATGCCTTGGTTATGTTGCCTTCGTCCTTCTTCTCGGTGAGCAGGCCAAGCTGGCTGACGCCGGCGGCGCGAATGCCGTCGACCGCGTCCATCACCTTGCCGTACATCGCCCGGTTGTCCGCCCGAAGATAAACTTCCTTGTCGGGCTTCTTCTCGAGCTTGGCTGCGATCTTGGCGCCCATGTCGTCGGTCTGCACCTGGTCTCCGCCGAGGAAGATCTTGCCGTCACGGGTTACCGCGACCATCACGGCATCTTCCTTGTTGGCGTTTTCCATCACCACGGCCGCAGTCGCCGTCGGCAGGTCCACGTTGACCTTGTTGTTCAGCATGGGCGTGATGACCATGAAGATGATCAGCAGCACCAGCATGACGTCCACCATCGGGGTCACGTTGATGTTCGAGTTTACTTTCTTGCCTTCGTCCCGCTTTGCGATTGACATTGTTTCTGCGCTCCGTCGTCCGGGATTGTGCCTGACGTGTCCGGTTTCTGCCTGATTCCGATCACTTCCCTACCGGCTCCCGGCGGCATCACCGCCGGGAGCCCAGGCAGGAAGAGGGGTTTAGCGGTGGCTCTGCTTGATGAAGTAGTCCACCAGTTCCGACGAGCTGTTGTCCATCTCGACGTCGAACGCTTCCACCTTGTTGGTGAAGTAGTTGAAGCACATGACGGCGGGGATGGCGACGACCAGACCGAAGGCGGTCGTGACCAGCGCTTCCGAAATACCGCCGGCGACTGCGCCGATACCCGAGGTCTTCTGCGTGGCGATCTGCTGGAAGGCGTTCAGAATACCGATGACGGTGCCGAGCAGGCCGATGAACGGCGCGGTGGAACCGATCGTGGCGAGTCCGCCGAGGCCGCGCTTCAGCTTGGAGTGGACGATCGCCTCAGAACGCTCGAGAGCGCGCTTCGAGGACTCGATCTGCTCCTCGGTGATGGCGCCGCCCGAACCGAAGCTGCGGAACTCCTGCAGGCCGCTGGTGACAACCTCGGCCAGGTGCGACTTCTTGGTGCGGTCGGCGACCTTGATGGCCTCGTCCAGGTTGCCGTTCTTCAGCGCGCCGGCGACCTTGGGGGCAAACTCGCGGGACTGCGCGCGGGCGGCCGAGAAGTACAGCGCGCGGTCGATGATCACGGCCAGCGACCAGATGGACATGATGAAGAGCAGGATGACGATGCCCTTGGGAATCCAGCTCATGTGGCCCCACATGTCCATCAGCGAGAAGCTGTTGCCGCCGCCTGAAGCCGCTGCGTCCTGGAACATGGCCAGCGAGGTCGAGAGGTGCGACAGGACGTGGGACGAAGCGGAAGCGGCGGTTGCAATATGGGCGAGAATCACTGGAATCTTTCCTCCGGAATATGGATCGGGTTGAACGCGTTGGATACGGCCGGACGCAAGATGCCTGCGAGGTGTCCGCCGAATCCGCTTCTAGAGTCTGCTACTTCTGACCCGGGCGGGATATCGCACAAAAGACGCATCCCGCCCGGCAAATTTGGGTGACAGCCGGTTAGCTGCCGAAGTTGAAGTTGACCGTGATCGTCGTATCGACTTCCGTCGGCTCACCGTTCAAAAGATACGGCTTGTACCGCCAGTGCGCGACCGCGTCGAGTGCGCTGGCACGCAGCATCTCAGGCCCGCTGATCACCTGCAGGTTCTGAATGGCGCCATTCTTGCCGATGATGGCGTGCAGGACGACGGCACCCGAGACGTGCGCGGCGCGGGCGATCGGAGGATAGATCGGGGTGGTCTTCTCAATGATCGAACCGGCCATGACACCGCCCGAGATACGCGCCGGACCGGCGGCTTCGGCGGAGGAGCGGCCGTCACCTTGGGTGCGGGAGCGTTGCCCACGCCGCCCATGATGCCGCCAAGGACGCCGCCGGCCGAGCCACCGGTCATGCCGGCCATCCCGACCACGCCCGCAACCTGCGGCGGAGGCGCAGCGTCTTCCTTGATCATCTCAATCTTCTTCGGAATCTTGGTGGGCGCGTGCAGGCCCTGGTCGATCTCCGACACCATCTTGATCGCCTTGACGACTGCGCCGGCGGCGGTGGGGGCGGCGGCGGCGGCGGAGGCGGAGGCGCCGTCAACATCGCCGAGTTCGTCAGCGAAGGCAGGGCCTCGGGGTAGATCAGCGGGATGATGATCATGGTCGCAATGATCGCCAGATTGAAGGCGAACGTACCCCATCATCCAGTATTTGGAATTGGTCTTGAGACGACCGCCGGAGTCAACGAGAGAATCTTCAAACATGGGGACAGCCTCGGTTGCGGATTTCGATCGGAGGAACTGTGCTGCGACTGCGTCCGTTCCCGCTTTGGAACGGGAGACCCTTGCTTAGACACCGGAGGTTCCGGAAATGTTCCCGGCCGGTCGGCAGCCCCGAAATGAATCAGGGATGGCTTCTATGAAAGCACGAAGAATACACGTCTGGCTAGGGCGGCAAGGCGAAATTCCCAGCGCACTCCGCGAACCACGGCGCGGGAGAGACCAGCCGCCGGCATCTTCCACAACTGAAAGAGGCACCCGCGCGTCCGCGGATGCCTCTGAAACGAGTTGCGAGCGCAGTTCAGGCGCGGACGCGCCCTGCGGGCAGCGTCGCCGCCGCCTTGCCCTGGCGCGCGCGCGAGTCCTGCCAGGCGACCAGCATCGGCGCGGCGACCGCGATCGACGAGTAAGTGCCGATCAGGATGCCGACCACCAGCGCGAACGAGAAGCCATGCAGCACCTCGCCGCCGAACAGGAACAGGCGACAGGACGGTCAGGAACGTAAGGCCCGAGCTGAGCACGGTCCGGCTCAGCGTCTGGTTGATGCTAGCGGTTCACCACCTCGCTCAGGCGTCTCGCGCCGGCTCAGCGCCAGGTTCTCGCGGATGCGGTCGAAGACGACGACGGTATCGTTCATCGAGTAGCCGATCAGCGTCAGGATGGCGGCGATGACGGTCAGCGTAATCTCCTGGTTGGTCAGCGAGAAGGCGCCGATGGTGATCAGCGTGTCGTGGAAGACCGCGACCACCGCCGCGACGCCGTAGATGAGCTCGAAGCGGAACCAGAGGTAGACCAGCATGCCGAAGAGCGAGTAGAGCGTGGCCAGCTCGGCCTGCCGCTGCAGCTGCTTGCCGGCCGTCGGGCCGACGATATCGACCTGCTGGATGCTGAAGCCGGAGTCGTGGTAGTTGGCCTTGAGCGCGTTCTCGACCGCGGAGCGGCCCGGCGTCGTGGTTCGCGTCGGTCGCCGTGGACTCGGGCAGGGCGATCACTTCGTTGGAAACCGCTGGCGCTGCCTTCGCCGCTGATGCGCTGGATGCGCGCGTCGTGGATGCCGGCCTTGTCCATTGCCGGCGCGGATGTGGTCTTCATTCGGGGCGCTGTCGAAGCGCACGGTGATGTGCGTGCCGCCCTTGAAGTCCACGCCGAGCGGCAGATGATGCCAGAACAGCAGGCTGAGAATGCCGGCGACGGAGAAGATCAGCGAAAAGCCGAGGAAGTACCACTTCTTCCCGAGCCAGTCGACGTTCGGTTGTTCGAAACAGTTCCATGTTGGTTCGTAAGCCTCTAAGCGGTAGCGGTGGTCTGAGAAGCAGATTCCTCCGCTTCGCTTCGGAATGACAGTCTTTAGATCGACAGCGCGAACGAGCGGTCCTTGCCCTTGAGGTGCCAGTCGAAGATGAGGCGCGAGACGTAGACGGCGGTGAACAGGTTGGCGCAGCAGACCGACGATCAGCGTGACGCAAAGCCCTTGACCGGGCCGGTGCCGAACATGAGCAGGATGATCGCCGAGACGATGGTCGTGACGTGCGTATCGACGATCGTGATCCAGGCGTGGCCGAAGCCTTCCTTCACCGCCGCGGCGGCGGTCTTGCCGGCGCGGAGCTCTTCGCGGATGCGCTCGAAGATCAGCACGTTCGAGTCGACGCCCATACCGATGGTCAGGATGACGCCGGCGATTCCGGGCAGCGTGAGCACCGCGTGCGAGTAGCCCATGAAGCCGAGCAGGATGATCAGGTTCAGCAGCAGCGCCAGGTCCGCGTTGATGCCCGAGCCGCTTGTAGTAGATGAGCATGAAGACCATGACCGCGAGCATGCCGGCGACGGCGGCGATCACGCCCTGGCGGATGCTGGCCGCGCCCAGCGACGGGCCGACGGTGCGCGTCTCGAGGTAGGAGAGCGATGCGGGCAGGGCGCCGGTGCGCAGCATCAGCGAGAGGTCGTCGACCTCCTGCTTGGTGAAGCTGCCGGTGATCTCGCCCTGGTCGCGAATGCCGCTCTCGATCCCGGCGACTTCCTGCACCTGGTTCCCCAGCACGATCGCCATCGAGCCCGGCTCGGCGCTCGAGCGCTGATGCGCGGAGGTGTACTTGTAGAAGCGCTCGCCGGCCTCGGTGGTCAGGGTGAAGCTGAATGTTCGGGCGGCCGTTCAGGTCGGTGCCCGGGCTGCGCGTCGCGGAAGTCCGTGCCTTCGACCTCGCTGGCGCGCTTCAGCAGCCAGACCTGGTCGGGCGCGCCCGGCGTCGCCTGGCCGTGCACCAGCATCGCGTCCGGTCGGGATCGTTCCGCCGTTCGCAGCGAGGGCGGCCTGGTCGTCTCGCAAACGGGTCCGCCCGACCACCGCATGGATTGCCAGCTTGGAGGTCGACTGAATCGCCTCTTCCACCCGGCCCGGGTCGTCGACGCCCGGCAGCTCGACCAGGATCTGGTTGTCGCCCAGACCGTACTTCTGGATGGTCGGCTCCGAGACGCCGAGCTCGTCGATGCGCTCGCGGATGGTCTCGATCGAGGTGTCCAGCGTGCGCGTTTCCAGATCCGTGATCGCCGAGCGGCTTCATCGTCAGCTTCACGCTGCCGTCCGGCTGTCCGGTCAGGTCGTAGGCGGCGTACTCATTGCCACCCGCAATCGTGCGCACCTGCGCTGTTCTGCGCCGGCGTGAACGCCCGTGATGATGATCGTCTCCGGGTGCGCGGCGTCCGGCTTGGCGACGGTCGCGCCGGTGATGCCCGCGCCGGGGAGCTCGTCTTCCAGCCGCGCACGTCGCGGTCCGTCGAGGAGGCGATCGCCTCCTGCACATGCACGGCGAGCACCAGGTGCGTGCCGCCCTTCAGGTCAAGACCGAGGTGGATGCGGTTGGCCAGCGCCTGCTTCAGCGTGTCGCCAGGCCCTTGCCGGTGGAGTGCGGGATACCGAGGATGCCGTAGATGAAGAACAGCAGGAGGACGACGATGATTGCCACTTTGGTGGCGAGATTGTTGCCCATGATGATCTTCGCTGGGCTTCGGCGCGCAGGCACCGGAGAATCCCGAACTCTTCCTCTAAACCCGCTCCAAACCTTGGAACGGTCTGATTCTGGTGTGTCCTAATAGTCTATCGCAAGGCCGGAGATCAGCCCTGGGTCCTGGTTTCGGTGCGGGCTTCGTCGGTGGTGACGGCGGAGATGGCGCTTTTGACGAACTCCAGCTTGATGTTGTCCGGCTGCACGCGCAGCACCACCACGTCGTCCTTCACCTGCAGGATGGTGCCGCGCAGGCCGCCAGACGTCGTGACGCGATCGCCCGCCTTCAGCCCGTTCAGCATCTCCTGCCATTGCTTCTGCTTTTTCTGGTTGGGCGCAATCATCAGGAAATACATGGCGGCGATGAAGATTACCGGCAGCGCCAGGCTGCTGAGACCGCTGAATCCGCCGGAGAACATGCCTCCGGCGCCTTGAAGCCACATTGCAAGAACGCTCACGCGAGTTTTACCAGTCAGGCAGGGCGCCCGAAGACGAGCTCTGCCACAATCCTTTAAGGGTGGCCGCACGCAAGGAAGCGCGCAGGCCGACAAAAGCCCCAGGTTGCAAGGCTGTCAGCCCTTAAGCATCGCGTACCGGGTTCCGGATGTCAAGAAGATCGGTCGCAGCGGTGAGAGGATTGGCCGGATGACAGCCTTCGAACACAGAGGGCCGGAGAAAAGCGCAGAGAAGGCCCACCCATCCCTCTGCGCTTTCCCTGCGTCCTCTGCGTTAGAGCTTTTCTTCCCGGGCCTGGATACGAACCGTTTCGCTAACTCTGCGGCAGACCCATACGCTCCGCGATCGTCGCCAGGGCGCGTTCATGGTCGGCCGCAGGCACCAGGACGGAGGCGCTTGCCGCAGATTCGGGATCGCTCTCCACCCGCGCCTCGATGCCCTGCCCCGATAGCAGCGTCCGCACCTGCTCGGCTTCGACCGAAGATTCAAATTGCGCGACGACCATTTCGGCGGGTTCGCCGTCGAATTCCTCTGCGTCGAAGCCGTCGGAGTCGTCCTCCACTTCGGCAAGCGGAAACAGGCCCATCCGGGCGCGAAGCAGGTTTTTGGCGAGTTCGATGTCGTGGGAATCCAACCAGATTTCAAAACGCGGCGGCACGCTCGACTGCGCGTCTCCATCAATCGCCTCGATCACCGGCTCCATGTCGCCGTCTTCCAGGATCTCGCACGCCTTGGAGAGCTCCAGCCCGTCATAGAAGGAGATCAGGCTGCTCAGCCCATCGCGGCTGGTCTGCGCGGGTTCGAGCGCCTGCTCCATCACGGCCGCGCCTCCTGGAAACAGCCCGGGAATCCCCGGCCCGAAGCCCTGCTCCCGTTCGCCCTCCACAGTTACCGGCACGGGCGCCGTTTGGAGATCCTCATGCTGCGGGATGCGCGCCGGGAGAAGTCCGCGCCGGCCCAGTTCGCGGTCGAGCGCCAGCCGCGCCTCGTCCGTCAGATCGTCCCTGTCGCCTGCCATGTCCAGCAGATGCTCGTCGCCCATTTCGCCGTAGAGCTTTTCCAGCCGTTCCTGTTCACTCGCCACGTCGTGTCTCCTCCATTGCGTCGTCGTCTCGGTTGCCCGACATCCGTCTGCCCATCGTTGGATGCAGATTTCGCCGAAGTCCAAAGGCAATGCTGCCGGCAGCGATCTTGCACCCGGAAGTTGTACCCCATCCCCCGCAAATTCGCTTTCGTCTGCCGGGTGCGACTGTTACTTTCGAACTCGCTGGCACCCACGGCTCGAGGGCGACAGTGAACCACCAAAAATTATCCTGCCGTTTTGCACCACCTCCGTCGCTGCGACCCGCAGAGCAACAGAGCAACGGAGCAGGGATTCGCCCTGCGGCAGAACTCGTCCCAATTTGGTTCCCAGAGGTTCGGGAACCGTGTGTGACGGCCTGAACGTGAGCCACACAGGCCGCCGTGATTCGAACGCAGCACAGGCCAGAGCCTGTCGAAGATTTGAAACGACTGGCTGGCCTTTTCAAGGAGCCCTCCCTCATGCGTCTTACCCTTGCCGTACTTGCTGCCTCCCTCAGCTTTGCCTCCGTCGCCTCGGCCCAGAACTTCGATAACGACTGCAACTTCACCAACTTCAACCTGGGCTCGCTGGCGTCCTTGTTCACGCAGGGTTCCCTTGGCCACACCGTCTACGTTCCGGCAACCAACAGCGCTACCGCCAATGGTCAGGCCCTTATGACCGCCGTGGCTTCCATCAAGAGCGCGTCGGCCAACAACCCCTACGTCATCAAGCTGGATGCTGGCACCTACTCGGTTCCGTCTTCCATCGTGCTTCTGCCCTACATCTCGCTCAAGGGCGCCGGCATGACCTCGACCATCCTGACCACCACCAGTTCCTCCACCTACACCGTGCTGTTCTTCCAGGACCAGATCCTGCCCACCTACAAGCAGGCGCTCTCGAACGAGACTGTTTCGGACATGACGATCGTCGGCATCCAGCCGCTTTCGGCCACCGTCAACGGCATTCTTTCTGTCGATCACGTGATGCTGAAGAGCACGCAGAACATCCCCAGCGCACTCGACCTGATCACGGTCAGCAGCCTGTTCTTCGTGACCAGCTCGCAGCTTGGCCCGCTGCAGCTGGACAGCATCGACTCGTCCGCTCCGCCGGTCGCCGGCGCACCTTATAGCTCGATCCTGTCGTCGGAGATCGATCTGGACTACGAGCTGGCGCCGACCTTCAAGGCCCTCTGCATCGGCAGCTACGACAAGAACGGAAACAACGCGCCGCGCAACTGCAACAACTGGGCTCCCGTCAACTAACCTTGGCTCAACCTGAAACCCGCAGCCCCGCTCGGAACCCGAGCGGGGCGCGGCTTTTAATCCTGCGCCAGGCTTTGGCGCACCCGCTCCATCGTCGTCAGGTAGAAGTCCAGGTTGTGAACCGAAAGCAGGGTCGCGGCGAGCGGTTCGCCGGTCGCGAACAGGTGCCGCAGATAAGCACGCGTATAGCGTCGGCACACCATGCAGCCGCAGCCCTCGTCGATCGGGCGCTGATCTTCGGCGAACTCCAGCTTCTTGATGTTCAGCCGCATGACGACGCCGTCCACGCGCGTGAACACCAGGCCGTGGCGGCCCGCGCGCGTCGGCAGCACGCAGTCCATCATGTCGACGCCCATGTTCGCGTACTCCTCAATCTCGTCCGGGTAACCGACGCCCATCACGTAGCGCGGCTTGTCTTTCGGCAGCCATTCCAGCGTGCGCGCGATCATCTCGCGGGTCACCTCGCGCGGCTCACCCACCGCCAGCCCGCCGATGGCGTACCCCGGCAATCCATCGCCACCAGCCGCTCCGCCGATTCCCGCCGGAGATCCGCATACATCCCGCCCTGCACGATGCCGAACAGGGCCTGCGTCTGCCCCTCGAACGAACGCCATACCAACGAACCCCGTACCGACGAACCTCGTGCCCCATTCATCGCGGTCTCATCGCGATGAGTGGGCTCCCCCCACGGGACCTCATGCTTATGCTCCGCAAAATAAGCTGCCGACCGCTGCGCCCAGGCATGCGTCAGACCCAGCGACTGGCGCGTGCGTTCATAGCTGGCCGGGTGCTCGACGCATTCATCGAAGACCATGATGACGTCAGCGCCCAGCGCAATCTGCACCTTGATGGAGTGCTCCGGCGAAAAGAAATGCTTGCTGCCATCAAGATGCGAGCGGAATTCCACGCCATCGTCCGTGATCTTGCGCAACTGGCTGAGCGAAAACACCTGGAAGCCGCCGGAATCGGTCAGCATCGGCCGCTCCCAGCTCATGAACCGATGCACCCCGCCCATGCGCCGCACCAGCTCATGCCCCGGCCGCAGATACAGGTGGTACGTGTTCGCCAGGATGATCTGTGCCCCGCCCCCGCTCGCCCCGATCTGCTCCAGCGTCTCCTGCGGCACCGCCTTCACCGTAGCCTGCGTCCCCACCGGCATAAAGACCGGAGTCTCCACCACGCCGTGCGGCAGCGTCAGCCGTCCGCGACGTCCGCCAGCCGCGGACACGCGCAATACATCGAATCCCATGGAATGATTATGCGGGAAAGCATGCCGGGCGGCTTCGATTCCGTACACGCTCGGTGACGCGCCCAAATTCCTTGATTGCTCGTCAAAGGCTACATGCCATCCGACAAATCGATCGCTTACCTGCTGCTTCGTCTGGCGCTGGGCGTTAATCTGGCAGGCCACGGATTCATCCGCTTCTACAACGGCGTTGGCGGGTTTGCTTCCGGCATCGCGGAGCATATGGCGAAGTCGCCCCTGCCGCACGGCTTCGTACTGGCCTTCGGATACGCGATCCCGGCGATCGAAGTCCTGCTGGGCATCGCGCTGAGTCTGGGGATCGGAACACGAATCGCGCTCGCCTTCGGAGCAGCTTTCATGATCTCGCTGACGGCCGGCGTGACCCTGAACCAGCAATTCGACGTGGCGGGCCTGCAACTGACGTACAGTCTCGCCTTCTTTGCGCTGCTGTTTCTGTGCGAGCACAACGCGCTCTCACTGGACGCGGCCCTGGCGGCGCGGCGGGTCCGGCCGGCGACCGTTGCCAGCTAGCTCACCTGCCTCTACTGCTCTTCCACCAGCTTCACCGCGTCCGCGACGGTGATGCCATCGGGCAGGCGTTTGTAGCCGCTTCGATGCGCTTCCTGCTGGCGCGCAATGGTCTTGAGGAACATCGCCTTGCCGTTGATGTCCGTGTGTACCGCCTCGGTCTTCCAGTCCAGGCCCTCGGCATGGATGCGGCGCGTGGAAAAATTGCTTCCCGCGTGAATGGTCGCCAGCAGCCCGAATCCGATGTTCAGGTCGGTGGGGATGCGGCCGTTCAGTTCCCGCACACGCACCATCTTCTGATCGATCAGCAACGATCCGCTCATCGCATGCAGCACGCGCTCTTCCAGCCCATTGGGCGAGTAGTCCGGGTTGGGGTGGTACTGCACCCGCACGTATTCCCCTTCCGCCTGCGGAGGGTCAAAGAGGAACGCCTTGGGCAGCAGCAACAGCATCTGCCGCGCATGCTGCTCGTCCTCGGTCTTGGCCGCTTCCTGCTGCTTGAACTTCTCAGGATTTGCCGCTTCGTCGGCTAGACGTCCACGCTCCGCGGCGACCCGCTCCGCGCTCAGGGGCTTGCCGTCTTCGGCGATGAGATACCGCACCTTCCCCCAGGGCGTTTCGGCCACGCGCTCTGTCCATTCGTGGCCGCCCGTGCGGTCCGACTTCTCGACCGAAAGATAGGTGTACCAGCCGCGATGTTTGCCTGCCTCCGTTTCGTGTTCCAAAAGCGACGCGACGACGGCTTTACCGTCCATGCGGAGCAGGCTGCTCGATTCCTGTGCCGGCGCGGTCCCTCCGCCCACGGCAAATGCCAGGCTGAACCCTAATACCGCGGACGCAACTGCTTTTCTCACGCTGCAACCTCGTTTCTTCCGGATGGGCTTCCATCGGGGTATCCGGAGGCTGGCTTCGCCTGCGGACCCCGTGGGCACCTTCGGGTTTGACGCCAAACTTGCCGGATTCGCTGTCCGGGGAACAGTGGAGCCGCGCAACCCCGTAGAATGGAGGAATCATGATGCAAGCTACCAGGTTGAATCCGAACCCCGCCCTCGCCTCGCAGATCGCCGCCTCCTCCTCGGCCGCCGGCCTCCAGATCGTCTCCTCCGCGCCCGTGACCAGCTCCGCCGGAGAACCCACGACGCGCTACACCCTCGCCCTGGCGGCCGATGCGTCGCGCACGCTCGACCTGCAGCTTTCCGATACGTTTTCAACCGCAGGCGCCGAGTTTGCCCAGGAACTGGGCCAGTTTCTGGCGGAAACCGCCAATCGCCTGCGCAGCCCGCGGCCAGACGCGCTGCTTTCGCTTTCCGGCATCCCGCTCAGCTACAGCCGCTTCGAGTGGCCATTCCATGAGTCGACCGCCGGCGCCGACACCTCGCTGGTGCATGGCCAGATCAACCTCGAAGACGGCAGCGAAAGCGTTCTGCATGCCAAGGTGGCCGCGTCCATGACCGTCACCTTCCGGGAGATCGTGCGCGCGCCCGAGCAGCCGTTTGCCGAAAGCTTCATCCTGAACGCCATCCGCAAGACGCTCGATCAAGGCCAGATCGAGCTGGTCAAATCCGGCAATCGCCAGCCCGTGCCGGTGACCACCCGCTACTACTCCATGCGGCAGAAAAAGTTCGTCTTCAACGACACCTCTGAAGCGCAGCGGCGCGCCTTCCTCGCCGCCAAGACCTTCTGGCTTTCGGGCGTACTCGGCGGCGGCGCCCCGGTGTGGCTGCTGGACCCTCGCGACGCGCAGTACCTGAACGCCACGGTCGCCGAGCTAAAGCTCTCCGTGGAAGCGTTGGCCAAAGAAGGCCTGATCGCGCCTTCTGCCGACCCGGCCTTCGCGGCGCCGACCCAGGCCCTGCTCTCCCGGGACGCAAGCTACCGCGCGGAACTCGCCCAGGCGCTCGCAAACATCAAGCCCAGCTTCAACGAAAGCATGCGCGGCGGCCACACTAACATGTAGCCCAGGACTCCGGCGGCCTTTACTGCCAAAGCCCTGCCATTCCAACCCCGGGGCGCAGGCCCTGGGCTCCGGCCCCCGGCGCAACGCTCAAAGGCTGTAGGCCCGTTGCAACCCATGGGGGCGGCTTCGCACCACAATCGCCGGCCCCGTTCCTGAAGCTTTTTCCTCACCCGCAGCGTCTAAGAGTTGTGGTATTCTGTGATTCGCTGGGGACGTGTGCCTTCGAATGCCCGACTTTGCCGATGACTCCGTTCATGGCACAAAAAAGTTAACGGGCTTGCCACCGCGGTCTTTACCGCACCCAAAACCCACAGCCACCGAAACTACCAAGGGAAGGGTCTCGTTCGAATTCAGACTCTCCATGCCGCATGGGTGGCATCCAACAACCCAGAATCATTCGCAGGAGCGCGCATAATCGTGGCCGAAGAGCTGGATAAATACGAAGACGACATAGTAGAAGTGGGCAAGGAGAAGGGCTACATGACCTTCGGCGAGGTCAACGACCTCCTGCCAGAGGGCATCGTTTCGCCCGACGACCTTGACGACCTTCTCACCACCATCAACACCCAGGGAATCGAACTGGGCGGCGACGAGGAGGGCGGACGCCGCGGACGCGACAAGTACGAGCCCGAGGCAGGCGAGGAATCCGAAGACGTCGAACTCGACCTCTCCCCCGGAACTCTCGAAAAAACCAACGACCCCGTACGCATGTACCTGCGCGAGATGGGCACTGTTCCGCTGCTCACCCGCGAGGGCGAGGTCGAGATCGCCAAGCGCATCGAGCGCGGGCAGCTCCGCGTCATGAAGGCCATCTCCCGTTCGCCCATCGTCATCCGCGAGATCGTCGCGCTCGGCGAGGATCTGCGCCGCGGCGTCCGCAATATCAAGGAAGTGGTCACCTTCGACGAAGAAGAGCTGACCGAAGAGATTCTGCAGGCGCGCGTTCGCCAGACCGTCGGCCGCATTGAAGTCATCCTCAAGCACCAGAAGAAGATCTCCGGCCTGGAAGAGAAGCTGGAAGCCGCCAACACCAAGGGCGACGCCAAGACCAAGACGCGCGAGACGCGCAAGCTGCGCTGGCTGATCGGCCGCGAGCACGTCTACGTCAACCGCGTCGTGCGCGAGCTGAAGTACACCAACGGCGAGAAGAAGCGCCTGCTCGACAAGGTGAACAAGACCGTCGACGCCATGCGCACGCTCGAGCGCCAGATCAAGTCGCTCGACACCAAGTACGAGGCCTCGAAGAGCGAAGAGCTCAAGAAGGAATACAAGCGTCAGCAGAAGAACTGCCGCCTCGACCTTGAGCGCGTGGAAGCCGACGCCGGCATCACCATCATCGACCTGAAGCGCACCCAGCGCGAGATGATCCAGGGCGACATGGACGCCGAGAAGGCCAAGCGCGAGCTGATCGAAGCCAACCTGCGCCTCGTCGTCTCGATCGCCAAAAAGTACACCAACCGCGGACTGCAGTTCCTGGACCTGATTCAGGAAGGCAACATCGGCCTGATGAAGGCCGTGGACAAGTTCGAGTATCGCCGCGGCTACAAGTTCTCCACCTACGCGACCTGGTGGATTCGCCAGGCCATCACCCGCGCCATCGCCGACCAGGCCCGCACCATCCGCATCCCGGTGCACATGATCGAGACCATCAACAAGCTCATCCGCACCAGCCGCCAGCTGGTGCAGGAGCTTGGCCGCGAAGCCTCCTCGGAAGAGATCGCGCGTCGCATGGATATCCCGGTCGCCAAGGTCCGCAAGGTGCTCAAGATCGCGCAGGAGCCCATCTCGCTCGAAACGCCCATCGGAGAAGAGGAAGACTCGCACCTTGGAGACTTCATCGAAGACCGCATGGCCGTCTCGCCCGCCGACGCGGTCATCTCGGTCAACCTGAAGGAGTACACCTCGCAGGTCCTTCGCACCCTTACCCCGCGCGAAGAACGGGTCATCAAGATGCGCTTCGGCCTGGAGGACGGCTCCGAGCACACGCTCGAAGAGGTCGGCCAGAGCTTCCAGGTCACGCGCGAGCGCATCCGGCAGATAGAGGCCAAGGCCCTGCGGAAACTCGGCACCCCAGCCGCAGCCGCAAGCTGAAGGCGTTTGTGGATGGAGTCAAGGAAGCGTAGAGCAGGGCTTAGGGAGTAGAAGGAAGGGACGCGGCGGCCGCCTGGCTGCCGCGTTTTTTTTGTGCGAGGTGCTCGAACAATGGCGCCAGCGTTCGTTCCGTGAGGTGGCCCATGGTCGCGATCTGCCCCCAGCCGCGTGGCGGCAGGTAGCCCGAACAGTGTGCGATTTCGAAGCCTGCATCCAGGCAGGTCTGCGCGAAGTCCGGATACGGCAGAGGGAACGTGGTGATCACCGGCGCGGCATCGCGCTCCCGAGCGAGCGGAGTTATACCGAGCGCGCGCAACTCACGGCGGACGTACCGGCCAAGCTCTTCAGAGGCTGTATAACGCGCCAGCGAGAGTTCCCGCGTCCGTAAGCTGTCGTCGAGGGCGCGTTCGAGCGCGAAGAGTGTCGCCGAAGCGATTGTCGAGACCGGGCCACGCGTTCGGACCATCCGCAGCAGGTCGAACGTGGGGCAGAGTTCGCCTTTCGTGAGCCGGTCGCGGCCGGCTCGGCTTACCCCGACAAAGGCAAGCCCCGCATAGGAGCCGAAAGCCTTGCCCGAAACTCCGCTGAGGAAGAGGATGTGACTGCGATCGCCCGGAATCGGAACCGCTCCCAGGCTGCTGACGCAATCCAGCGCAACTGACGCGTCGGCAGCGGCGGCAAACGTAAGCAACGATTCGACGTCGTTCAGCACTCCGGTGCTGGTCTCTAGCTGCACAGCCCACACCCAGGCGGGGCGCTCCGCGAAGGCCTTCGCCAGATCTGCCGTCGCCCAGGGCTCTCCCCAAGGATGTGCCAGGTGATGGAAGGCGAGCCCGGACCTGCGCGCCTGGTTGGCAAGTCGCTCGCCGAACTCCCCGTTGGAAAGTACAAGCCCGCGTTGCCGGCCGAAGATCGCCCGCAGGTTGGCGGCAATCACGTCATTGGCCAGCGTACCGCCGCCGGGAAAGAGGGCCGCTTCAAGCGCGGGAGCCCCGGGCGCTTCCGCAAAATCGTTCAGGAGCGCATTCAGGCGCCCGCGGACGCGTTCCCAGGCCCCAAGGAACGAAGCGGAACGGTGCGAAATCGGGGGCTGTGCGAAAGCCCCGGCGATGCGCGGCGAAATAGCGACCGGCCCCGGCATCAAGCTCACCGGGGACGGGGGTTCGTTGCGCTTCCAGCGACGCCCGTGCAGTGCGATGCGCGCGCGCTGCCGGGCCGAAGCGCCTTCCAGTGGGAGCATCATGGGAACAAAGGTCGCCTCGCCTTCCGGCACCGACGGACCAAGCGCCCGGAACCCGAGCTTGCGGTACATACGTTCGCGCTGCGCCAGGCCTGAGATAAGCAGATGCGAGTACCCGTTCCCAGCGGCAAACTCGTATACCTGCCAAAGCAGCCCGGCGAGCAGCATGCGGTTGCGCTCGCCGCGTTCAATGGCCAGCAGCCGCACTTCCATGGGACGGGCAAGCCCGTCAAGGATGCCGGGATCGGGCAAACGGCGCGTCACGGAGAATTCTGGACCACCGTGCGCCGAGATCATGCCCAGCACCACACCATTGCGAACCGCGATGAAGTACTGATTACTTTCGTGGAAACGGTCGACCAGCCGTCCCGAGGGATGCGCCGCGTGCTGCGCAATCTCCTCTGCGAAGACGCGGTGGTTCAGAGCAAGGATCTGGTCGAGTTCCACGGGTATATCGGCGGGTTTGAACGCAATTCCGGCGCATGCCCTGGAAAATGAACGGTCATTCATTCCTGCGATCGTACACAATCTGGCGAACGCTGCGCCACAGAAATCCGCTCCCACTTGCGCGTTGCGAACCGCGACCAACGGTCGTCGCTTCTCCCCTCCAAACGGAAGCGGGCGCGCCGGAGAACCGGTGCGCCTGCTGGGGTTTGCCTGGTGAGCTGGCTTAGAACTGAATGCGGCCCGAGAACTGGAAGTCGCGGGAGTCCGCGCTGGCGAAGTTCAGGGTGCCGAAGGCTGGCGCTGTTGACGTTGACGTTGATCTGGTTGTTGCCGGCGTTGTTGCCGAAGGTGGTGTGGTTGGTGAGGTTGGAGCCGTCCACGCCGAAGATGAACTTGAAGCGCTCGCTGATGGGGAAGGTGCGGCGCAGGGCCATGTTGAGGCGGTAGTTGTCCGGGCCGCGCAGGCCGTAGGGGAAGCGCGGCGCGTCGCCGATCATGTAGTTGCCGGAGTTGCAGAACGGGCCGTCGCCGGAGGTAGCGCAGGCCGCGTCGCACCAGTACGCCGGCGCCGGAGGTGGTGGTGGAGACGTAGCCCGGTGAGGTAGCTGAGTGGTGCCGAGGTTGGCCGCGGTCGACGCCCTGGCCCCACTTGCCGTTGACGCGGACGTCGCCGTGGAAGTTGGGGTTGACGTCCGGCATGCAGGTTCCCTGGCCGACGTTCTGCGTGGCGTTGCAGGTGCGCGACGATGGGCAGCGGCAGGCCGGAGCTGTACTGGAAGATCAGCGAGGTCTGCCAGCCGCTGAGCAGCGCGCGCGTGATGAAGTGGTCTGCCGCCGAAGCTGCCCTTGCCGTACTGGCTGTTGTAGACGCCGTAGATGCTCAGGTTCTGCGGCTGGTCGTTGATGGAGATGGAGCGGTCGATGCGGTTCTTGGGGTAGAACTGCGCCGTCGGCGATGGCGGAGGCGGGGATGTCGTAGCCGCTGCGCTGGGTGCCGGCGTCGTCGATGTTCTGCGAGTAGGTGTAGTTGACGTTGAAGGTGAGGCCGTTGGTGGCGCGCTGCGCAAGCGCGACCTGGAAGGAGTTGTAGTTGCCGTTGGCGACGTAGTTGCCCCAGAAGTCGGATGGTGCCGGAGTACTGCGGCTTCCAGGTGAGCATGTGGGCGATGGTGGCGTTCGGTGTTGACGGCCGGCGGCCGCGGTGTAGCCGGCGTAGGGGACAGGCAGCGTGAGGCCGGTGGCGGTCTGCGCGGCGGCGATGTTGGCCGCGGTCGCGGGCTTGGCGAGGTTGCGCGCCGAGGAGCGAGGTACTTGGGATCGAGCTGACCGGCGTAGAGGCCGCGGATGTTGGCTGGCGCCGGAGATGAAGTGGCTCTGGCTGCCGGAGTAGTCGACGGAGATGGTCATGTTCTTGGTGATCTCGCGCTGCATGCCGAAGTTGAAGAAGGAGAACTCCGGGGCGCGGCTGCCGATGTAGGGATCGGCGTAGTTGATGCCGGTGCCGTTGCCGCCCGAAGCCTCCGGTGCCGTTGACGTAGAAGCCGGTGCCGAGGGTCTGGATGGCGGCGGTGATGGGCGACGTGCCGGGCAGGGTGTAGCCCGGGCCGCCGAAGTTGGTGTTCTGGGCGGAGAAGGCGGGGTTGTTGTTGAGGTAGAAGGCCGGGCCGGCGGTGCTGTCGGTGAAGCGAGATGGGCGTGCTGAAGCCGGTCTGGCCCGTGCCGGTGCCGCTGCCGCGCCGCGCCGCCGGTGGCGCCGCCGTGGGAGTAGGTGAGGCTGTAGCCGCCGCGGAAGACGGTCTTGTCGTCGACCGGTAGGCGAAGCCGACGCGCGGCTCGAAGTTCTTCCAGTAGGTGTTGACCGGGGTGCGGCACTGGCAGCTCAGGCCGGCGCCGCGGTTGCCGGCGAACTGCAGCGCGCCCGGGTTGCCGGTGACGGGGTTGGTGAGGTCGGGATTGAGGAACGACCAGCGGTCCAGCGTCTCGTGGTAGGGCGGGATGTAGTCCCAGCGGAGGCCGGCGTTGATGGTGAGCTTCGGGGTGACCTTGAAGTCGTCCTGGAAGTAGAGGGCGACGGGACGGAAGCGTCCGCCGACGATGCTGAAGGGCTGCTGCGTGGTGCTGGAGCTGCCGACCGCGCCGAGCAGGAAGCTGGCGTAGGAGTAGCCGGTGTTGGCGGCGTAGGTCGTGCCGTTCAGGTTGGCGGTGTCGTTGATGCTGAAGCCGAGTGAGGTCGGCGTGGACGGGCCGTCGGCGGTGTCGGAGTTGTTCTCCAGCCACTGGATCTGGCCGCCGAAGTTCATGGAGTGGCTTGCCCTTGAGCAGGCGCGACGTTGTCCAGGACCTCATAGGTGAGCGAGCGGTTGGTGGTGGAGGGCGTGTTGCCGACCCAGCTCGTCGGAGCGTTGGTGCCGGTGAAGGTGATGTTGGCGGCAGTTGTTGCGAGGCCTGGCCCGCGGGAAGGCCGTGACGCCGGAAGCCGCGAGGCCGTAGAGCCCGGGATTGGTGGTGCCGGTGATGTTGCCGACCGGCGGGCCGCCGAAGTAGATGAAGCCGATAGCGGGCCTGGTTCACCAGGTGCGGCGTGATCTGGTAGGTGTGCTGCAGGTCGGCGATGTTGCCGGTGACCGTGGACAGGGTGGTGACGATGTAGGGAACCACGGCGACGCCGGGAGCGGCCGCGCTGGTGTACGGCACGGCGTGGCGGCTGCCCTGGTTGTAGGCGCCGGAGAGGTCTGCTTGGGCGAGATGGTGTAGTCGATGCGACCGGAGCAGAGCCAGTTGTCGAAGCCGGAGGGCACGCCGCTGACGAAGTTGTTGGTCAGCGCCGGTGGACGTGCGGTGCGGGCAGGAACTTCGCCATGTACTGCGAGATGGGCGAGATCTGGCCGGCGGGGATGATGTTGGTGCGCCTTGGTCGAGGTCCACCGTTGCCGGTGGGCAGTCTGGCCGTAGCCGACTGATAGCGGCAGGGCGTGCCGCCGTTGTTGTGCGGTGCAGGCGGCCTGGGTGGTCGGGATCGTAGAGGATGTAGCCAGGTACCGCCAGTTTGCGCGTAGAGCAGCTCGCTGAAGTCGCCTGTCGCATCTTGCAGCGTGGGGACGGTGCTGGTGCGTGGGGTTGGCGCCCGAGGCGCGAGCGGAACCTGTCAAGGTGGTGTAGAAGAAGAGCTTGTCGTGGCCGTTGATGAGGTGCGGGATGCGTGATGGGACCGCCGACGGCGTAGCCGTACTCGATCTGGTGCTCGGCGGGCTTGGGACCGGGCGACGTTGGTGACGACGCCGTTGACGACCACGGGAACCATGTTGCCGGGCGCGCCGGGCTTGGAGGAGAAGCGTCCAGGCGTCGAAGATGGTGTTGCGGACGTAGGCGAAGACGGAGCCGTGGTACTTGTTGGTGCCGGCCTTCAGGTTGTAGTTTTCGAGGCCCGCGCCCTGGTACTGGGCGGAGTAGCCGCTGGTGACGACCTTGATCTGGTCGATGGCTTCGAGCGGAACGATGTTGAAGACGGGGCGGTTGTCGCCCTGCTGGCTGGCGGTGGTGAGGGGCAGGCCGTCGACGTAGAGCTCGCCGACGCGCTGGCCGGTGCCGCCGATGATGGAGGAGCGTCCGCCGGGGTTGACCTGCGCGCCGGGCAGCAGGTTCGAGAACTGCGTGATGTCGCGCTGCTGGCCGCCGGAGATGAGCAGGGGAAGCGCGGCGTAGGTGCTGTTCTCGATCGTGCCGCCGAGCGTGGCGTTGGTGGTGTCGAGCGCGGGCGGGGCGTCCGAAACGGTGATGGTTTCGGTCTGGCTGCCGGCCTTCAGCGTGATGTTGAGGCCGAAGGTGTCGAGCGCGTCGACGACGATGTTTTCCTGCTGGAAGTTGCTGAAGCCCGTGCTGGTGACGGTGACGGTGTAGGTGCCGGGAAGCAGCGGATTGACGCGTGTAGAGGCCATTCGAGAGGCGGTGCGGGTGGTGGCGACGCCGGTCGCGACATTGAGCGCGGTGACCTGTGGCGTTGGGAACGACGGCCCCGGTGGCGTCAGTGACGACGCCGCTGATGCCTCCGCCGCCGGACTGCGCGCCAGCCTGCGGAAGCAGAAAGGCGAATAGGGCGATCAGGAAAGCGAGCAACACGCGGGCCGAGATCGCGCGGGCGGCGGTGTTAGACAAACGGGCGTGCATGATCATGAAAGTCTCCTCGAAATGTTTGCAAAGGCCAGGGGGTAAAGCCAGGCGTCCCGGGTATTCCTGCTCTGTGTAAACTCGGCCGGATGTCCGCAAGCGACTGAAAAAGAAAGGGCCGTAGGTGCGAATCGGAGTGTACGCACCCCAGCCTACGGATGTCACGGGAATAATTCCGATAGGTGAACTGGGGTAACGGCAAGAGGCCCGGACAGCGCGGACGTTTTGCCGATCGAGTACCGCTTCCGGTATCGTGTGCAGGCGATCCGATGGAGGATTCATGAAACGTATTGTGCTGGGCCTGGTCTGTGGCCTGACCGTGGCGGCGAGCTCGCAGAGCACCTCTGCCGGCCTGCTCGCGGTCGTCAACCAGAAGGAGCACAGCGTGGTGCTGGTCGATCCGGTCGCACGGCGCGCGGTGGCCACCATCCCGGTTGGCGTGAACGGCCACGAACTCGCCGCCTCGCCCGACGGCACGCGGCTCTACGTGCCGATCTATGGCAACGCCGGCGTGGGCCGCCCGGGCACCGACGGAAGCACGATCGATGTGATCGACGTCGCCAGCCGCAAGCTGGTCGACACCATCGACCTCGGCCGCCCGCTTCGTCCCCACAAAGATGTCTTCGGCCCGGATGGCCTGCTCTACGTGACCGGAGAACTCGCCAATGCCATTGAGATCGTGGATGTGCACAAGCGCGCAATCGTCGGCGAAGTGCCGACCGGCGCCAAGGAGTCGCATCTGCTGGCGCTCTCCAAAGACGGCAAACGCGGGTACACCGCCAACGTCGACGCCGGTTCGGTCAGCGTGCTCGATATCCCCGGGCGCAAGACCATCGCTGTCATCCCGCTGACGAAGCGCGTCCAGCGCATCGCGGTTTCGAACGACGGCCGCTGGGTCTTCACCTCGGACTGGGACCAGCCGCGCGTCGCCGTAATCGACACACAGACCAACGCGCTCAGCCGCTGGGGCCGCTTCCTGCCACACCCTATGTCACCCAGCCGACAGCCGACGGCAAGTCCCTCTCGTCGGGGCTACGAAGGATGGCAAGGGAGAGCTAGACGTGGTCGACCTTGAGACATGGAAGGTGACCCACACCTTCCCGCTGGGCGGCATACAGACCGGCGGATTTCTGCTGCATGGCGGGCTGGTCTATCTTTCCTGCCCGGCCGACGGCCGCATCGAGGTGCTGGATCCAGCCACCTGGACCATGCAGCCTCCGATTGTGCTGACGCCCGGTGTCGACGGCCTGGCCTGGGCAAGATAGAGCGGTTATTCCTTCAAGGTTCGGTTTAGGGACGAAGGGATCTACAGAGAGCCTGGCCTTGCCAGGCAGTGACGCGATTGAAGTGAAGCCGCCCCATCACGAGATAGCGATCCCAGACCGCATCACGCCGGCATCTCGGTTTCGAGCACCGCGCTGAGTTCCGGGATGCGAAACGGCTTGCGAAGGGGATTGCCCATGCGCAACCCTAGCGCTTCGCCTTCACGGCGCACCTGTTCGAGCGCCGGGCCGGCCGGCTCCGCTCATCAGCACAACCGACGCCATGCAATGGCGTGCGGCCAGCAAGCCCAGCAGCTCAGACGTGCTGACGCCGGGCAGTGTCAGGTCGAGCAGCAGCAAGGCCGCCGGCGGGTCTGCGTCCAGGGCATCGAGCAGCCCGGCAACCGAATCCACGCCGCTGCACTCGATGCCCGACAACTCTGCCAGCGTACAGACGATTTCGACGATATCGATGTTGTCTTCGACCACCACCAACCTGTGCGCGCTCATGCGGGTTCCTCCTGGGCGAGCGCCTGACGAATCATGGCGTGGATCTCCGCCCCGTGGTACGGCTTGCGCAGCAACGGACCGTCCCGCAGCCCGAACGGCCGTTCCGCGAGCGCATCGGCGGGAAAGCCGGAGCAGAAGATGATCTTCATCTCAGGCCGCAGACGCCGCGCCTCCTCGGCCAGTTCGCCTCCGCTGAGGCCGCCCGGCATCACGATGTCGGTGATCATGGCGTCGATACTCGCGCTGCCGCGCAGTATGGCGAGGGCCTCGTTGCCGTCGCGCGCGACCAGGGGCTGGCAGCCCAGTTCCAGCACATAGGCTGAGGCAATCTCCAGCAGGTCTTCTTCGTCATCCACCAGCAGCACGGTGCAGCTCTCCGGCAGGCGTGGAGCGGCGCTGCTCGCCTCCAGCGGCACGGCAGTCGCGGCAGTTTCCGGCAGTGGCAGGTAAAAGCAGACGCTGGTCCCGTAACCTACCTCGCTGTACAACCGTCACGGTGCCGCCAGACTGCTTGGCAAATCCGTAGGCCATCGCCAGTCCGAGCCCCGTACCTCGCCCGCGCGGCTTGGTAGTGAAGAACGGCTCGAAGACGCGCTCCGAGCGTCGCCCGCGACATGCCGTGGCCGGTGTCGGTGACGGTCACATACGCGTAACGGCCAGGCTTCAGCTCACGCATCTGTACAGGCGGTGTAATCCGCATGCACTGCTTTCTCCTGCGTCGTGACCGTGATCGTACCTCCCTCGGGCATCGCATCGCGGGCGTTCACCAGGAGATTCAGCATCAGGTTTTCGAGGCCGGCGCGGTCCACCATCACCTCCGCGAGCGCCGTGTCGAACTGGGTCAGGATGCGGATCTCCGGCCCAGCCGCGCTGGGCCAGCTCCAGCGTGTTGCGGATGGTGTGCTCGAGCGAGGTCGGCGTCGGATGCAGCTCTTCGTTGGCGGAAAATGCCAGCAGCCTCCGCGTCAGGTCCGCTCCGCGGGTTGCCGCCTTCTGCGCCGTCCGCAGACGCTTCTGCGCCGCCTCATTGCCCTGCACCAGCCGCTCGAGCAGATCCAGGTTCCCCATGACGACGCCCAGCAGGTTATTGAAGTCGTGCGCGATGCCGCCGGTCAACTGCCCGATGCATTCCATCTTCTGGCTCTGCTGCATCTGGCGCTCCAGCCGGCGCTGCGCCGTGATGTCGCGCGCGACCTTGCTGGCGCCCACGATGTTTCCGCGCGCATCGCGGATCGGGGATATGGCGAGAGAAACAAGAATCAACTCCCCATCCTTGCGCATGCGCGTCGTCTCGATGTGCTCCACACTTTCGCCGCGCCGGATCCGTTCCAGAATGGCGTCTTCCTCGCTCATGCGCTCTGGCGGCAACAGCCGTTTAATGGACCTGCCGATCATCTCCTGCGCGCTGTAGCCGAACATCCGTTCCGCACCCGGATTCCAACTGGTGACGATCCCGTCCACACTCTTGCCGATGATGGCGTCCTGGCTCGATTCCACGATGGCGATCAACCGGTTGCGCACGGAATCCAGCTCCCGCCGGTGGGTGATGTCGTGGTAGAGCACAAGCACCTGCACCACGCGCCCGGCCTGATCCCGGATGGGGCTGGAGCTGATATGCGCAATCGAGACCCGCCCCGAGTCACGCCGGCGGATACGCAATTCTTCGCCGGCGAGAAATTGCCCCCCCATCGCCCGCGCGCTGGGCCACGCACTCTTTTCAACCGGCGCCCCATCTGCCGAAAAGAGCTCGAACGTATCCAGAATCTCCGCGGCCGCATAGGGCCTCGGCTCCAGGCCGAGCAGCGCGCCCGCCGAGCGATTCATCAGGATGATGTTCCGGCTGCGGTCGAGCACGACGACGCCGTCGGCGACGTTGTCAAAGACGGCCTGCACATCGATCTCTTCCGACCGCATCGGCGACCGTCCGCGCAGCCCGCCACGCGCCACCCATGTGGCAATGCCTGCCCCAATCCCCGCACCCGCCGCCAGCGACAGCAGCCCACGTCGATCGTTCACCCTGCCTCGGTCCCGCGCTCAAGAATCTCGATTTTGCCCTGAAATGCCCCTGGGCTGCACTGAGCGCTGTGCGCCGGCGGACCAGGGAGTGAGTCGGCCGGCGCGTTCAAGCCTATCCAACCCGCGCGCCGAGACACAAGCCGTAAGGGTGGCGAGTTCGATTCAGGAAAGTCGAGGCGGGCGGGAATTCCCGATTTGGGAGAGCCCCGAAGGAGACCGCAGCGGCCTTCAGTTGCTGGAGTCCGCCGGCGCGGCGACGGCAGGCTGTTCCGCCAGGAGCGTGCCGGCGGTCCCGGCAAACATCTGCGGGCCTGCGACTTCAAAGCCCCTGCCCAGATCCCACCGGCCGCGGTCGAGATACAGCGCCACCAGCGCCGCGACTACCTCAGGCTGGATGACCAGCAGCGTGAACAGATAGCGCTTGGTCTTCAGCAGCATCTCGCTGCCGCCGCGAACCGGCCGCGAGCGTACCACCGAGCCCGGCACCTGCGGAACCTCGAAGACCTTGAACTGAGCCTCCGGATGCGCATGCCCGTAAGCAGAAACGGCGCGCGCCACCTGCTTCGGCGTCATCAGGGCGAAGTCCGCCACCTTGTTGTCTTTCACCGTGCCGGGATAATAGAAGTTGATGAGGTCGGCCGCGAAGTCGGCGCAGTTAACCTTGTGCAGGTGATATTGGTGCAGGTTCACCTCCGCGTTGAGCTTCGCCACCAGACGGGCGTCCTGCTCGGGCGTGGTGGCAAGCTGGTATCCCCACAGCCGCCGGTTGTAGGCCACGCCGACCATCTCCCACCAATCCTTGTTGACGGCTTTACGTTCGCTTCCGTCCGGCAGCAGATCGCTGAGGGTGCGGCGGCGGTAGCTCTGGCGCAGCGCGTCGATCTCGCTGGCTGAAGCGTAGGGCAGGATGTCCGCGGGGTCCTCTACGCCATAGAGGAACTCCAAAATGGGCGAGACCACCCAGTCCACTTTGCCGATGGCATCCAGCCGCGCAACAGCCACGCCGGCCGGCTCCCCAGGCGCGCACATGCGCACTTTCAGCGGGCCATCGGCGCACACGCGATCCAGGTAAATCGAGGTGTGGCCAGTCGGCATCATGGTGCCGAAACTGCCGAAAGGCTCGCCCACCAACACGGTAACGGAGGCGTGGGCGCAGCGGTTGGCAGCCAACGTGAAGGCCGCCGCGACGAATGCTCGCAACAGTCCGGAAGACGGCATGCGCGTTGGATGCGGCGAGACGAAGATTTGTCAACCGCCGGGCGAAGCGGCGGCCCAGCCTGCTCTTGTGCGCAGCGCCGGACGATTCTAGTACGATAGACCCATGCTTGACCTCGACTTCTGCTCTGCGGACGAGATCGTGATGCGCCGCAACTCGCTGCGCCGTCAGCTCGTGGCCACTGAAGGCCTGCGGGATCTGCGCATCGCCGTCCTCGGCGGAACCACGATGGACCACGTGGTGAACATGCTCGAGCTTCTGCTGCTCTCGAGCGGCTTCAAGCCCACCTTCCACAAGGGCGAATACGGCCGGTTTTACGAGGAAGCCGTCCACGAAACGCACGAGCTCGCCGCGTTCAAACCCGACCTCGTCTACCTGCACACCTCCTGCCGCAACGTCGTCAACCTGCCGCCGGTCAACTGCACCGAGGCCGACCTGCCCGGCTTCGTCGAGGCCGAACTGAACCGCTACCGCGAGATCTGGGACTCGCTCGAGCAAACGCTCGGCTGCCAGGTCATCCAGAACAACTTCGAGATGCCGGCCTACGCCATCCTCGGCAACATGGACGCGGTCGCGCCCGGCGGCCAGACCCGCTTCCTGACCGCTGCTGAACGCCGCCTTCGCCCAGGAAGCCGCGCGCCGCCCCAAGCTGCTGCTGCAGGATGTCCACGGCATCTCCGCCCGCGTCGGCCTGAACAACTGGTTCGACTGGGATCGCTATTTCAGCTACAAGATTCTGCTGACAGCCCGAGGCCAACCTCGCGCTGGCGCGCTCGCTCACCGCCATCGTCCGCGCCATCTACGGCAAGAGCCGCAAGGTGCTCGTGCTCGACCTCGACAACACCGCTCTGGGGCGGCGTCATCGGCGACGACGGCGTCGACAAGATCCACATCGGCCGCGAAACCCCGCAGGCCGAGGCCTACACCGCGTTCCAGGAGTACTGCCTGTCGCTGCGCGATCGCGGCATCCTGCTCGCCGTCTGCTCGAAGAACAACGAGGACACCGCCAAGCCGGGCTTCGAGCACCCCGACTCCGTCCTCAAGCTCGAGCACTTCTCCTGCTTCAAGGCCAACTGGGAGCCCAAGCACGAGAACATCCTCGAGCATCGCGCAGGAGCTCAACCTCGGCGTCGACACCTTCGTCTTCGTCGACGACAACCCGGCCGAGCGCGCCATCGTCGCGGCGCAGATCCCCGGCATCGCCGTCCCCGACGTCGGCAACGAAGTCACGCAACTACGCCGCCATCATCGAGCGGGCCGCTACTTCGAGCCCGCCTCGCTCTCGAAGGAAGATCTCGAGCGCGCCGCCCTGTACGCGCAGAGCTCGCAGCGCGCCATCGCGCAGCAGCCAAGTTCGCCGACTACGGCGAGTACCTCGACTCGCTCGAGATGACGGCCGAGATCGACGCCTTCAAGCCCGTCTACATGGAGCGCATCGCGCAGCTCACCAACAAGACCAACCAGTTCAACCTGACCACCCGCCGCTACACCCTCGCCGAGATGGAAGCCGCTCGCGGCGGATCCCGATACCATCGCGCCTCTACGGCAAGCTCTCGGACCGCTTCGGCGATAACGGCCTCGTCTCCGTCGTCCTGGGCAAGCGCGAGGAACGACACGCTGCACATGCGATCTCTGGCTGATGAGCTGCCGCGTGCTCAAGCGCGACATGGAAATCGCCATGCTGGACGCCATCGTCGAGCGCGCCAAGTCGCGCGGCATCCGCAGCATCGTCGGCTACTTCATTCCCAGCGCCAAGAACGCCATGGTGAAGGAGTTCTACTCCGTCATGGGCTTCTCGCCGATCGCTCCGGGAAACCCCTCCCAGATCCTCACCTCTTCCGCGCCAGGCTCCGAGACCACCATGTGGGAGCTCGACCTGGCCGACTACACCCCACAGAACACCCACATCAAAGTCCTGGAGTACGCGCATGCCTGAGTTAGCCCCCGACGCCGTTCTGGCCCAGTTACAGCCCATCTTTCAGGAAGCCCTGAACGAGCCCGGCCTGACCGTCACCCGCAGCTCCAACGCCAACAACACCAAAAACTGGGATTCGCTGGCGCACATCGAGCTGATCGAAATGGTCGAAAGCCACTTCAAGGTCCGCTTCGCGCTCGGCGAGCTCCAGGACCTGAAAGAAGTCGGCGACCTCGTCGATCTCATCATCGAAAAGTCCGCGAAGAAGTAAGCGCCCGTCCCGTCTTAGGGCCAAGCGCGCAACCCGCTCCATCCCGAACGCCGAAGGCCGACCCAAACGCCCTCCCAGAGCCTCATCTGAGTCTTTCGTCCGTTCCCCGAAGACGGTACTCTTGTGGCAATGGTCATGCCTCCTCAGCTTTCGGGACATTGGCTTGTGGCTACGTCGATCGGCGTCGGCGTGATCGGCGCTGCGATTGCCACCTCGTTGGTCGTCATGCTGCGCCGCCGTCCCACCCCTGAGCAAATCGAGGAGCGCCGGCGCTTGCATCTCGCGGCCAACGGCCGCATCGTCGATGGCAGCCTGGTGGATGCCGAACCTGCCGACGCCGTTCCCCAGACCCTCATCTACCGATACCGCATCGCCGGCGTCACCTACGAGTGCTCGCAGGATGTCTCCAGCCTGAGTACGCTGGTCAAGGACCTGCGCCTCGGCTACCCCGTCCAGGTTCGCTACAACCGCGACAATCCCGCCGACAGCATCGTCGTCTCCGAAGAGTGGAACGGCCTTTGGAACCACATGTGGCAAAGCTCCGGCGTCCGCCCCGCCGCCCCCCTCGCCGAACACAATCGGTGATCCTGACCGTCACCCGATTCCAGAGCCCCGAACCAGTTTTCGCTTATGGGCACGGCTTCAGCCGTGCCGTACCCCTCGCGGATCGAAGGCGGCTTCAGCCGCTGAGGTACGGTCTTCGGCGTCAGCACACACAAACGCCACCTAAGGGCTAAAGCCCGTTCCCTGACCGGTCCGTTTCGGCACGGCTGAAGCCGTGCCCTTAAGCGGAACTCAGACCCCGCCCGACCGCTGGCATACACTGAATACATGCACATGGTCGCCTCAAACAACCGGACCATGCAGCGCATCCTGCAGATCTCGCTCGCTGCGACCTTCTGCTACGTCGTCGCGACGCTCTTCTTCGGCCTCCGCGCCCACTCCCTCGCGCTCATCTCCGAGGCCGGCCACAACGTCTCCGACATGCTCGCGATCATCCTCTCCTTCGTCGCCGTCTACTTCCAGGCGCGCCCCGCCACCGACGAGCAAGACCTTCGGCTACCAGCGCGCCGGCGTCCTCGCCGCCTTCGTCAACGCCGCTCACCCTCATCGTCCTCGCCGCCTGGATCGCCTTCTCCGCCATCCATCGCCTCTACGCCCCGGTCACCGTCGAGCCGCGCCTGATGATGATGGTCGCCGCCGCCGGCGTCCTCATGAACGGCGCCATCGCCGGCCTGCTCTGGAAGTTCTCCGGCGACGTCAACATCCGCAGCGTCTTCCTGCACATGCTCGGCGACACCCTCTCCACCGCCGCCGTCATCGCCGGCGGCGCCGGCATCCTCTTCACCGGACATGCAGTGGATCGACCCCGTCCTCTCGCTCATCATCGCCGGCATGATCCTCTGGTCAGCTCGTCGGGCATCGTGCGCGAGACCCTCAACATCCTGCTCGAAGGCACGCCCCGCAACGTCTCGCTCGCCGACGTCCGCGCCGCCATGGCAGCCGTCGCCGGCGTCGTCGGACGTCCACGACCTCCACGTCTGGAGCCTCGGCTCCAGCTCCCACGCGCTCGCCAGCCACGTCACCATCGATCGCGGAGATGCCGTCAGTGTCGCCGACTGCTGCGGCATCCTCGACAGGCATCAACAACGCCCTGCGGGACAAGCTTCCACATCCCCCACACCACCATCCAGTTCGAGACGCAGGGCTGCGAAACCACCCACGGCTGCTCCGCCCCGCCCGAACTCGAAGCCGTGGGCGCCCACGCGCACCACCACCACGGCCACGACCACCATCACCACGGGCATTCGCACTAGGCCTCCCGTCCGCCCGCCGATTCCACTACACTGAAGAGGGGCACAACTGCGGGCCGCGGACAGGGTTTATCACCTGTGCGCGCTTCCGTGCCGCGTCCATTTGCGGCCGGCAAACGTCCTATAGAAGCTCATTTCCGATGCCTGCCACCGAGACTCCTCCCAATCCGGCTCCTCCCGCGCCCTCCGCGCCGCCGCCTGAGCCGCCGAAGGTGGTGACGCGCCGCTTTGGCGAGCTCGACCATACCGAGCTGGTGCGGCTGCTGGATTCGCTCGATGACGATCGGTCCAAAGCCAACTTTCGCGAGTCGATTTACATCTCCATCATCGTTTACCTGATCCTGGCCTGGTTCCTGGTCTACGGCCCGCGCTACATCTTTCATCAGGGACAGATTGTGCCAACCGCCGCCGCCATAAAGGCGGAGAAGGACCGCATCACGCAGCTTGATCTCGACCGCGAGATGGCCCGCCTGAAGGCGCCTCCGAAGATCGCTCCCAAGCTCGACCGCCGTGCGATTGAGCAGTTGCAGGCCATGCAGCGCGCCAATGAGGCCGCCAGGGCCGCACGCCAGCCCACGCCGCAGCCTCCGGCCCCGCATCCGCAGGCTCCCGCGCCTGCCCCCGCAGCGCCCCAGCAGGCGCAGGCGCCCCCGCCGCCGCTGCCCTCGGCCCCGACGCCGCAACCGCCCCCGCGTCCCGCCCCCCAGGTCTCCCAGATTCCTGACGCGCCCCGGCCCTCGGGTCCGCCCGCGCCGCAACCGCAATCCAACCTGACGCAGAGTCTCAGCGACGCCTCGAAGTCCGCCGGCCAGCAGCGCCCCGGCAGCCGAGGCGTCACCGGCGGCTACGCCAAAGTTGGCCAGCAGGGCGCCGGTACCGGGCCCATCGAAATCCTCTCCGACACGCGCGGCGTTGACTTCACCGACTACATCAAAAAGCTGCTGCGCATGATCAAGGCAGCCTGGCTGCCACTCATCCCGGAAGAGTGCTATCCGCCGCTCAGCAAGGAAGGCTGGACGCTGATCCGCTTCTCCATCGCCAAGAACGGCGCTCTGACCGACCCCATGGCCATGGACAACAGCACCCACGACCGCGCCATCGACAAGGCCGCCTGGGGATCGATCGTCTCGGTCGGACAGTTTCCGCCGCTGCCCGCCGCCTATACCGGCGACACGCTGGAGCTGCGCATCCAGTTCATCATCTCGCGCAACGCGCCCGATACGGAATAGGCCAACCGATTCCGGACTTTCTGTGCGCGCGGCCCGACGCACTTTCGCAAAATATCGGACAATAGAGGTTGAGGTTTCGAATCTGTGCCGAAGACGGTCTCTGCTTTTTCCCTAGGCGTTGTCTGCCTTGCCCTGGTCGCATGCAAGACGGCGCCGCAGCCCGATGTGGTCGCTACCGTGAACGGCCATCCCATTCTGCGCTCGGACCTCGACAAGGCCTACGAGGCGCAGCTCGGCGAATCGCAGCAGCAGGATAAGCCCTCAGCCGAACAGGCCGACGCGCTACGCCTGGGTCTGCTCGATGAACAGCTCATCCCGGAAGAGATCATGCAGCAGCGCGCGGCCAAGATGAACCTGACCGCCACCCCTGAAGAGGTGGACGCCAAGCTCGTCGACATGAAGGCTCCCTACAGCGAGGAGCAGTTCAACCAGCGCCTCGCCGAACGCCACATGACCGTTGACGACGTCAAACGCGACCTGCGCCGGACCCTCACCATCAACAAGCTGCTGCACAAGGAGATCGATTCCAAGATCACCGTCTCGGACTCCGACATCGCCGCCTACTACGCGCTGCACAAGAGCGAGTTCAACAACATCAAGACGCTCTACCACCTGGCCCAGATCGTCGTGACCACCTCGCCCAGCGCGCGGCCCGGCAACCTGCAGGACTCCAAGGCGACCAGCGAAGCCGAAGCGCGGAAGAAGATCCAGGCGCTGCACAATCGCGCCGAATCGGGCGAGGACTTCGGCTCGCTGGCGATGAACTTCTCCGAGAACCCGCAGACCTCCAGCTCCGGCGGCGACATGGGCTCCATCCCCGAGGACACTCTGCAGCAGAATCCGCAGGTCTTCGCGGCGGTCTCCAAGCTGAAGCCCGGCCACGTCACCGACATCATTCCCTTCCCCGATCCGCAGGACCCGAAGAAGCTCGGCGGCTATGCCATCTTCCAGCTGATCTCGAAAGACCCGGCCGGCCAGCACGACGTCTCCGAGCCGCAGATCCAGCAGCGCATCCGGCAGGGCCTGCACGACAACCGCTCGCAGCTGCTCAAAGGCGCCTACTTCGAGATGCTGCGCGACCAGGCCAAGGTCGAGAACTTTTTCGCCGAACAGATCTTCAAATCCGACGCCCACTGATCGGTTTCACCCCCTTGGGTTGTCATTCCCGAAGGGAATCTGCTTCTGTCTTCCTAAAGTACAGGCCGATGCTTTCGCCTCGCCTCGGCCTGCGACAAAGGAATTACATTCCCCGATTCGCATTCCACGTCGGATGCACTAAACTGTCTGTAGGCGAATGAGCTTCACCAAACCTCATTTGCGTTTGTGAATCAAAGACCCCGGGAGAGTGTGGATGCGGATTTTGCGTTGGAAGCAGTGTGCAGCGGCAACGATTTCGGCAGCGTTACTGTTTGGCATCAGCGGACCCTCCAAAGCCAGCGATGATGGCGTGGGCAACGCGGCCGCGGGCCAGAGCTACACGCTTCACCTGCACCACCTGCACACCGGCGAGACGCTCGACATCGTCTACAAGCGTCGGCAACACCTACGTCCCCGGCGCCATCGACAAGCTCAACTACTTCCTGCGCGACCACCGCACCAACGACGTCAGCCACTACGATCCCAAAGAGTTCGACCTGCTGCACTCCGTGATGGCCAAGCTGGGCAAGCCCAACGGCGTCATCGACATCGTCTGCGGCTACCGCACGCCTTGGAGCAACAATTTCCTGCGCACGCGCTCGGCACGTCGACCGGCGTCGCCAAAAACAGCCAGCACATGCAGGCCAAGGCCATCGACATCCGCGTCCCGGGCGTCGACACCAGCCGCCTGCGCGACATCGCGCTCTCACTCCACGGCGGCGGCGTCGGCTACTATCCCATCTCGCAGTTCGTCCACGTCGATGTAGGCCCGGTCCGGCAGTGGACCTTCGCCGGCTCCGGCGACTAACGATTTGTCATGCGAAAGCAAAAAGGCTGGCGCCAAGGCGCCAGCCTTTTCATCTCTGAGCGGAGGGAATGCGGCTTCATCGCGTTCCCCGCAGTGGCCCCCGCTGCTGCCCCCTCTACTCTCCTGCGAATTCCTGCCCGGCGGTTCAATCCCTGATGGCGAGGCGCATGAGAAACCCTAGTGCCCCATCGCCTCTTCTGGCGGCGGCGCCTCGGCCTTCTTCGGCAGCCGCATCAGAAACGGCAGCGGCGTCAGCACCAGGATCAGCCGCGGCCAGAATCGCGAACGCGTTCTTGTACGCCAGCATGCGACGCCTGCCGCAGCATCTGCTGGTACGCGATAGCCCACCGCCGACCTGCGCCGCCTGCGCCGCGCTCATCCCCTGCGTCTGCGCCAGACTCGCGCCACCGCGCGACATGTAGCTGCCAGTAGCCGGCGCTGCCCGGCACCGCTGTTGCGCCGCCAGCGCATCTGGTGCGTCTGCGCCGTGCGCGCCAGGAACGTCGTCAGCAGCGCCGTGCCCGCACGACCCGCCCATGTTGCGCGCGAAGTTCGAAAGGCTCGAGATCTGGTTCGATCTTCGCGCGCGGCACGCCCACATAGTTCAGCGTGCTGATCGGGATAAAGATGAACGGCAGCCCGATCACCTGCAGCATGCGCCACAGCGTGACCGTCGCCGAACGCCGTATCGAGTCGAGAGCCGCGTCAGGTTGTAGATAGCCCGCCGCCGTCGCCACGTAGCCCAGCGACACCGTCAGCCGCGGATCGATCTTGCCCAGCGCTTCGCCCCGCCACGAACATCACGAACATCATCACGAAGCCCGCCGGCGACAGCACCATGCCCGCCCGCTCGCGCCGTGTAGCCCAGCAGCGTCTGCAGATACTGCGGGATCAGCACCGTCGACCCGAACAGCACCATGCCCAGGATCAACTGCAGAAACACCGCCGTGCCGAAGTTGCGATTCTTCAGCAGCTTCAGGTCGACGATGGGGTCGGGGTGGTGCCACTCCCAGAAGACGAACGTCGACCAGCAGCACGGCCGCGCACATCGCGGCGGTGCGTGATCATCGGGTCGCCGAACCAGTCCTTCTCCTGCCCCTTGTCGAGGAAGAACTCCAGGCAGCCGACGCCGATCGCCACCAGCGCCAGGCCGGTAAAGTCGATCGGCGGCTCTCGGCCTTCGTGCGCGCCTTGATCGTTCGGCGGGTCCTCGACCATGCGGTTCGAAAGCCAAAGCGAAAGCAGGCCAATGGGCAGGTTGATGAAGAAGATCCAGTGCCAGTTGTAGTTGTCGGTGATCCATCCGCCCAGCGTCGGGCCGATGGCCGGCGCGACCACCACCGCCATGCCATACAGCGCGAACGCCTGCCCGCGCTTCGCCACCGGAAACGTGTCCGCCAGAATCGCCTGCTCGGACGGCGCGAGCCCGCCGCCGCCCAGCCCCTGCAGAATGCGCGCGAAGATCAGCAGCGGCAGCGTCGGCGCCAGGCCGCACAGCAGCGAGCGAGACCGTGAACATCGACCACGCACGTCATGTAGAAGCGCTTGCGTCCGATGCGGTTCGAGATCCAGCCGGAGATCGGCAGGATGATCGCCGAGCTGCACCAGGTAGCTGGTCAGCACCCACGTCGCCTCTTCCTGCGACGCGCCCAGCGAGCCCGCGATGTGCGGCAGCGCCACGTTCGCGATCGAGGTGTCGAGCACCTCCATGAACGTCGCCAGCGTCACCGTCAGCGCGACCGCCCAGGGATTATGGCTGGGCCGCCATTCGGCTTCGTGATGTTCGGTGTCGGGCATTATCAGCTAACTGATATGATATCAGTTAGCTGATATGGATTCAGGAAAGCGCAAAGCGGATCCCGGACAACGTAAAGCGGCCGAGGCACGGCGCAGCATCAAGCTGATCCGCCGCGTGCTCGACGGCTTCAAGGGACGCCTGGACGACGAACTGCGCGCACGCCGCATCACCACCTCGCAGCTTCGCTTTCTGCACGAGGTCAAGCGAAATCCGGGCAGCTCCGGTGCGCAGATGGCGCGGGCCTGCTACATCACGCCGCAGAGCGCGCAGGCGCTGATGGCGCGCGCGGTGAAGAACGGCTGGGTTGTCCGCGGCAAGAGCGCGGACAACGAACGCGTCGTCACGGCGCGGCTTACGCCCGCCGGCGAACGCTTGCTCGCCTTCGCCGACGCCGCGCTGGCGCAACTCGAAGCCGAGGTGTGGGCCGGGGTCAACGTCGCGGAGCTGCGCGCGATGAACGACACGCTGGAACGCGGGTTAGCGCGGCTCAGCGACTGATGCTCATGGTTTCTGCGGGTCGGGCGTGAGCAGGCGCACCACGCCGCGGTAGTCCTCGTCTTCCGGCGGGCACATGGCCGGCGCAGTCCAGATCGCTCGCCACCGCAGACATCCCACTCCCGGGCAGCGCAAGAATCGGATGCCCGCATGCGGCTGCCCGCAGGTAATCGAGCGCGCTTCGACCAGCGTGGTCAAGCGCGTTGCGATCCGCTTTATGGGCGAGTGCCTCCCGGATCGCTTCACGATTGCGCCGCGATGCCAGCAGCATCAGCGTCGTTACGCCGTCGGCGTTAGCATGGTTGATCTGTGCCCCGTGGTCGAGCAGCAACGAACTCAGATCGCCGTTATAGGCCGCTGCCATCAGCGCGGTATCGCCGTGCAGCGAGGCTTTGTCGACGCTGGCATGTGCATCCAGCAACAGAGCTAAAGCGCTGTGGCTGTCGCTATCGTCGAAGGCCGCGGCGTACATCAGCGCGGTCCATCCGCTCTCGTCTGCCGCTTCAACGTCTACGCCTTTGGCAAGAAAGTTCTTCAGCGGCTCAAGCGTAAGATCAGCGGTTCTCGGATCGAAGCGGCGAGTCGCCCGCATCAGTTTCGTGATGCCGCTCTTTGGCAGCAGGAGATCCTCCCGCATGTTGTCAGTGGGCTCGGAAGCCGCGTCTCCATGCCTCCAGCGATGCGTGTCCGCGGCCCTGTCGACCGCCCACGCAAGCTTCGGCCCGGTGTCGTCATCCGCGAAGCTGAAGGAGGAGAAGTTGACCGTCTTCTGCGTTCCGCCCATGCGCACGGTGAGCGCGGGGATGCGAGCGGGCACGTCGCCATCTCCATCTGGCAGTGTAGACGGCAGCTCAACCGAGCAGCCATGCCAGAATGAATCCGTAGCAAAGCGCGCGAGCAGCTCCTCCGAGGCGTCGAAGCCGATCTGCGCCACGCGATCCCCTTCGCCCGCGTTGCCCTTCTCTCCGTGCCATGCGATCAGGCCATTGCGGAACACCCGGACGCGATACGCGCTGCAGCTCCCATTGCAGTACGGGCGCTCCAGCTCGACGAAGTCGTCGGGCGCAGTATGCGCGGGCATTTGGCGGTTGTGGTCTTCCGGACAGCGATCTTTCTCGACCGCAGGCGCGCTGGCCGAGACATCGATCTCCTGGCCGCCGGAGACGCTACGCACTTTGCCGCTGAGCTCGCCGGTGGAAGCCATCAGACTGACTGAGTCGCCGCAGCAGGGCACAAACGGCGGCGCATCCAGGTCGTCGTCGAGATCCAGCTTGTCGGGCGCGAAGTCGAAGGTGTAGGTGGCCTTACAATCGGTTTCCGCTGCCGGAGGCAGCGGCGTCTGGAAGCGCCAGTCGGCGATGCGGCTTGCAAGCGGGCTGCTCAACATGACGGGGCCAGAGACCGCCCGAACTGAGGTCGTCCGTCCCTCGCTGTCGATCGAGAAATCGACAACGACCTTGCCCTGCACGTGGGCCGCGCGCGCAATGGGAGGGTAGATGATTCCCGGCGGGGAAAGCAGGACCGGCGCCGGGCTCTGCGCGTCCGCGGCGAGGGGTGAGCCGGCACTGAGGAGCGCGAGAAGCGTAGCGCGCACGATGGGGATCATGACCGCACCAGTGTACCCGCCGCAGCCGCGGCCGCTCACCGAGAGAGCAAAGCGTGTGTCTTCACCGTTACAATGAATGGTGACGGCATCTGGTCTCTTCGCGCCGTCGGACAGGTGCGCTTGCAATGAAGTTGCGTCCGGTTGTGCTGGTGCTGCTGCTGCTTACGGGGTTCTACTACGTCACCACGCATGGCATGGCGACGGGCCGCATGCTGCCCGCGCTGCGCGGCGTCTCGCCCTTGCTGCAGCAGACGAGCCTGCATGACGGCCAGACGGGTGGCCCCTTCGATCTGCGGGAAGCCGCCGCAGCGCCGGCCTTCGACGAAGAAGAACAGCAGAACATCGCCGTCTATCGCAAGGCGCTGCCGTCGGTGGTCAACATCACCTCCACGGCGGTGGCGTTCAACTTCTTCAACCGGCCGGTGCCGCAGCAAGGTCAGGGCTCAGGCTTCATGCTCGATAAGCAGGGCCACATCCTCACCAACCACCACGTCATCGACAACGCGCAGCGCGTCGAGGTCACGCTTGGCCGACAAGCACAAGTACAAGGCCAGCGTCGTCGGCATCGACAAGGGACACGACCTCGCGCTGCTGCAGATCACACGCGCCCAACCTTGTGCCCGCCACGCTCGCGGAATCCAACAGCCTCGTCGTCGGCCAGCGCGTCTACGCCATCGGCAATCCCTTCGGCCTCAGCGGCACGATGACGCGCGGCATCATCTCGGCCATCCGCTCCATCGGCGTGCAGAACGGGTCAACCGATCGAAGACGCCATCCAGACCGACGCCGCCGTCAACCCCGGCAACTCCGGCGGCCCGCTGCTGAACTCGCGCGGCGAAGTCATCGGCATCACCACGCTGATCGCCACAACGGCGGCGCCGACCAGTCCGCCGGCATCGGCTTCGCCATCCCCATCAACACCGCCAAGGCCGTGCTCGACGACTTCGCGCGCTATGGCCGCGTGCGCCGGCCGCTCGCTCGACATCGTCACCCTGCCCATCGGCCCCGACATCGCCGAACAGATCGGCCTGCCCGCCGACTACGGCATCCTGATCGAGCGCGTGCTGCCCGGCGGCGCCGCCGAGAAGGCCGGCCTGCACGGCGGCAACCAGCGCGTCTACCAGGGCAACACGCCCGTCATGCTGGGAGGCGACCTCATCGTCGGCTTCGACGGCCAGCGACATCCAGACGCCGCAGGACCTGAGTGCCGCGCTCAACACCCATCGCGCCGGCGATATCGTCACCGTAACCGTCTTCCGCGGCCAGCGACGCATGACCTTCAAAGTCACCCTCGGCGACGCCAAGGACGCCATCCAGCTACCCAGCGCGTAAGCTTTCCGGAGAAATGATGAGCCTTCCTGACTTTACCCGCGCCGAGTACATTCAGCCGCAGACGATCGAGACCGGCCTTGCGGGCGAGCCCATCCTGCCGCGCGGAAGCGCCCCCGCCTTTCCCCTGGCGGTCCTGTTCGGTGCGGCCGCGGCGGTCGTGGGCAGCATCGGCTACGCGATGGTTGCGTCGGTCGGCATCATGTTCAGCATCGTCGCCATTGGCATCGCATGGCTCATCGTCAAGGCGATGATGACCGCCTCCAGCGGCGTTGGCGGAAGATCGTATCAGATTGTCGCGGTCACGCTGACCTACTTCGCGGTCTCCTGGGGCGACCTGCTGCATCCGCTGTGGAACGCGCACCTGAGGGGCGCGCCCTGGGCGCTCTGGTGGACTCCCATGGTGCTGAAATACGCACTGCTCGGGCCGATCCTGGAGCTGAGCGGAAGCCCGTTCAACGGATTGCTCGGGCTCGTTATCCTCTTCATCGGCCTGCGCACCGCATGGCGCATGGCCGCCGGCAGCCCGGGCTTCGGAGATAGCGGCCGCGGACGCCGCCCGCGCATCGACCCGCTCGGCATCCGCTAAGCGCAGCCGGAGTCCATCGTTTCCGGGCTAGTGTGATGTCAGGACCGGAAGTTTGTACCGTCGGAACTCGTCCGCAATATTCGGGTCGATGACCAATGCAGCCGCCTGGTCAGCGTCCGAGTCGATTTTGTTCCCGAGTGCAAGTTCTGCCGAGGCGCGGCCATAAAGTGCTTCCGCCGCCGCTTGGTTGTGGCTTAGGGCTTCAGCGAAAGCGGACAAAGCCACTGCAAACTTTTTCTCTCTGAGATAGATCAGCGCCCGCGAGGATAGGGCTTCGGCGTTGTCCGGTTGGAGGGCGAGCGCTTTCCCGCAATCCTTGAGCGCCCGGAACGACGACCCCATAACGCCCCGATCACGGCAGCGGGCGATCCACCCCGCGGGTCGAGTCGGCTCCAGCCGTATGGCACGCGTAAAGTCCTGCGCCGCGCTGCCGTATTTCCCTTGAGCCTCGAGGGCTTTGCCTCGGGCATAGAAGACGCCACGATCATGCGGCATGAGCAGGACAAGTTCATTCAGATCAGTGATCGCCAGGGCGTATTGCTTCTCCTGCAGGTAGATCTCCCCGCGTCCGCGAAGAGCGGCACCTAGAGCAAAGATCGGATTTTCATCGCAATCCGGCGTGGCGGTGGCCGAGGCGGGAAGTCTATTGGGTAACGTGTCCCGATGATGCATGGAGTCGACCCAAACGGTCTCTTCCTCGCATTTGGCCTGCTGCTTTTCCAAAGACGCAATGAGTGCATTGCACGCAGTCATGCTTTGAGACAGGTCCGTGGCGTTGCACGGATGCGCAGACGGAATCTGGCCAGGGACCAAGGACGCAAAGCCCAGCAAGACGGCCAGCGATACGCTCCCTTTTCCAATCAATGCAGCGCTCCTGTGAGGGACGCCTCAGCCTATCGCGTCAGCTGAATTAAGGCCACCAGCTTTATTGTGGAGACGGTGCCGGGACGACAGCCGGCGTCATCGCCGACTTCTCCTGCGCGTTGGTGCTTTTGTCTTGGTGCTTCAGCGCGCTCGACTGGGCCTTCTGCGCCTTGGCCTGAGCCTTCTGGGCCTTGGCTGACTCGCTCGCCGCTTTCTCGTTGTCCTTCTGCTGCTTGCGCTGATCCTTCATTTCCTTCTTGGTCATGGGAGCGGTCTGCACCACCGCCGTGCCGGGAGCCTGCGTAACGACCGGCTCCTGTGCGCTTGCAACGGCCAGCGTGCCAAACAGGACTGCGGGGAGGATCAAAGCCTTACCGATCGAAACGAACATGGAATCTCCTGAGGAATCTGGTGGTGCTGAATGTACTTGCGCCAGCGAACCTGTAACGTAAGATGCCGCAACGGCCGCATCAGCCGCACGGCTCACCCCGATCCCCTTCCAGACACGGCTTTTCGATAGACTGGAGGACATGTCCACTTTGAAGGCCGTCCGCGGCACCCGCGACCTGCTGCCGCCCGAAACCGCACTCTGGAACCGCGTCGAAGCCACCGCCCGCGCCGTCTTCGCCCGCTACGGCTTCGGCGAGATCCGCACCCCCATCTTCGAAGCCACCGAGCTCTTCGCCCGCGGCGTAGGCGAAGAAACCGACATCGTCTCCAAAGAGATGTACACCTGGGAAGACCGCGCCCGCGCCGCCAGCGAGAAGGCCCAGTCGCTCACCCTCCGCCCGGAGAACACCGCCGGCGTCGTCCGCGCCTACATCGAGCACAAGCTGGGCGACACCGGCCACCTGCAGAAGCTCTTCTACATCGGCCCGCAGTTCCGCCGCGAGCGCCCGCAGCGCGGCCGCTACCGCCAGTTCTGGCAGATCGGCGCGGAGGTCATCGGGCCCGCCATCCTCCGGCTCCGAAAGCCCCATCCGCGACGCCGAAGTGCTCGAAATGCTCGCCACGCTGCTCGACGAACTCGGCATCACGCGGCTGGCAGCTTGCAGCTCAACTCCGTCGGCTCAGTCGACCGACCGCGCCGCGCTACATCGCCGCCCTGCGCGAGGCGCTCGCCCCGGTCAAGCACCGGATGTGCGAGGACAACCAGCGCCGCGCCGAAACCAATCCGCTGCGCGTGCTCGACTCCAAGGACCCGAACGACCAGGACCTCATCAACGCGCTGCCGAAGATCGCCGACTTCCTCGACGACGACTCCACGCGACGCACTTCGCGCAGGTCCTCGCCGCGCTCGACGCCTGCGGCGTTCCCTACACCGTCAACCCGCGCCTGGTCCGCGGCCTCGACTACTACACCCGCACCACCTTCGAGTTCACCGTCCCCGACGGCAGCGGCCTCGGCACGCAGAACGCCCTGCTCGGCGGCGGCCGCTACGACGGCCTCAGCGAGATGCTCGGCGGCCCGCGCGCCCCCGGCATCGGCTTCGCCATCGGCGAGGACCGCCTCATCCTCACCCTGCAGGCGCAGGCAGCGCCGAAGCCGCCGACACGAAGAAGCTCGACGCCTACATCGCGCCCATGGGCATCGCCGCAGAACCCCGCCGCGCTCGCGCTCGCCCGCGAACTCCGCCGCGCCGGCCTCTCGGTCGAAGTAGGCGACGGCACCTTCCGCCTGAAGAAGTCCTTCGAAGCCGCCGACAAGCGTCGCCCGCCACATCGTCATCCTCGGCGAAGACGAAGTCGCCACCGGCACCGTCACCGTCAAAAACTTCGCCACCGGCCAGCAGACCAAGGTCGACAGCGCCAGCCTGGCCATGGCCATCGCCCGGCCCGACAAACCTGCTTCCGCCTGAGCACCCCGGGATAGGGCTGTCATCCTTCGCCCGACGCCGCTGTCATCCGTCGCCCGACGCCGCTGTCATCCTTCGCCGAAGGCGGAGGATCTGCTTTTTCTTTTCCAACCGAGTGCCCACGAACGCTTTTCCACAGAAAAATGCGCCGTAGCACCGCTCACCCGCATTTTGTTTGCACACAAAATCGCGCCGCGAAATGTTCCACGTGGAACATTCGTGGAACACGCCGCGTGCCGTGCTTAATCCTTCTTCTTCCCAGGCTTTTCGTCGTCCGGAACATCCGGCGGCGGAGCATCGCCGGCGTAGTAGGTCAGGCGCGCGCGGATCTTCGCATCCGGATAATCGGGAATCCTGACCGAGATGCGATGGAGGCCGGGTGTCACCGGCTCGCCGCTCTTGCCCGTGGGTTGGAAGCTGATCAGGTAGTAGTTGTGGATGTGGTTGGCGAGCGCGTGCAGGCCGTTGTCGAAGCCGTGCTGCGTGGTGAAGTTGGTGTATTCGCCGCCCGAAAGTGCCGCCAGGGTCTTGGGCACGTTGGCCCGCAGCGCCTGCACCGCCATGAAGATGAGGCCCATCGGTCCGGGGCCCATCTGGCCGTGCAGGAGTGAGTCGAGCACGGCGGTCTTGCCGGGGTTGAAGCTAACGGCGTCGACGACGGTGTTGGAGCGGCCGAGGTTGGCGATCACCTCGGCCGGCTTGATCTTCGAGCCGTGGTCGCGCGTCTCGCCGATGAGCAGGATGGCGCGGCGATTGCGGCTGACGGCGGTCACCCTGGAGTCGTCGAACAGGTGCTGCGCGTAGTCGACCGCGTCGAGCGTGACGGCGCCGCCGTCCTCGCAGGGCTGCACCTCACCGAGGTTCTTGGCGAGCGTGTCGGGGTCGGAGGTGAAGGCGGGATCGCCTTCCTGCGTGATCAGCTCGGGTTCCGACCCGTAGCTGACGACGGCGACCTGGCGCGGCGCGCCGCCCACCACGTCGTCCACCATGGCGGCCAGCCCCTTCATGCGGTCGAACTGAGCAAACGCCTCGCGCGAGCACTGGACGACCACGACAAGCGAAAGGCCAAGGGCGTCGGTGTCTTCGTCCAGCTTGATGGTCTGCGGCACGCCGTTGTCCTCGACGACGAACTGCTCGGGCTTGAGGGTGTAGAGCATGTCGCCCTTCTTGGTCTCGACCTGGGTGGGCACGAGGACGAGGCTGGACGAGGCGCGCAGGGTGGTGACGGGCTCCTGCGCACGGGCGGCGGCGGCCGGGAGGAGAAGGCTTAACACCGATAAAAGCAGATATAAGGATAAGGACGGATCACGGCGGGGGCGGGGCGCGATGAGCATGGGTTTGAGTGTAGAGGATTGCGGTTGACGGAGCGGGGTTCCGGCGGAAGAATGGCGGCATGCAACTCTGGCGAGGCATTGCGGCTGAAGTGGTGCGGGCGGACGTGGCGGGCAGAGTTGTTCGGACCTTCGACTGCGCTGCGCTCGGATCAGGATGACAAATTTTTTCGTTGATTCCGCGCGCGAAGTTCTGCTAACTAATCATGTAGTTGATTCGTCAGACTTCTCAGGATGCCGCCGAAACGTTCCATTACGCTGACGGAAGCTGAGCTGAGGCTGATGCGTGTGCTCTGGGCACGGGGCGAGTCGGCTGTCGCGGACGTGGTGGCGGCGGTGGCGGACGAGACGCCGCTGGCCTATAACTCCGTGCTGACGACGATCCGGGTGCTGGAGCGCAAGGGCTATGTCACACACCGCACAGAAGGGCGTGCATTTTTGTACAGCCCGTGCATTGCGCAGGTGGAGGCGAGCCGCGCCGAGGTGCAGCATATGCTGTCGCGGTTTTTTGGCAACTCGCGCGAGCGGCTGCTGCTTTCGCTGCTGGGCGACGACGAGCTTTCGGCGGACGAGCTGCGGCGGCTGAAGCAGACGATCGCCGAGGCTCCGGACGACTTGCCGCGCCCAGCCGGGTCTAAAGAGATGGAGGGTCGCTCGTGATCGGGATCCTGAGTCAGGTTTCAGCCGTGGCGGCGGGCTCGCTGGTCGCGGCAGTGTGGGAAGGGCTGGTGCTCGCGGGGTGCGTGGCGCTGGTGCTGCGCGTGTTGCCGGGGGTTTCGGCGGCGGCGCGGTCGCTGGTGTGGTCAGCGGCGATGCTGGCGGTGGTGGCGCTTCCCTTTGTACATTTCGGAGCGGCATCGGCGGCCGGCACAGGGCATGTGGTGCTGGATGAGCGGCTTAGCCTGGCGCTGGTCGGGGTGTGGGCGGCGCTTTCGTTCTGGCGCGCGGTGGAGTTGGTGCGGAGCGCGGTGTATCTGCGTAGCCTGGCGCGCGGGGCGCGCTCGGTGGACGGCGGGCCGGAGGTTGCGGCGCTGCTTGCGGAAGGCAGATACGGAGATTCTGGCTTCGCCAGAATGACGGCTCGGTTTACGAGGACTTCGCGCCGGCGCGTGGAGCTTTGTGCTTCAGATGAGGTGGATCGGCCGAGCGTGGTGGGTTTCCTGCGGCCGCGGATTCTGGTGCCGGCGGCGCTGCTCGAGAGGCTGAGCGAGGGCGAGCTTGAGCAGATTGTGCTGCACGAGATGGAGCACCTGCGGCGGCGCGACGACTGGACCAACCTGCTGCAGAAGCTGGCGCTGGTGCTGTTTCCGCTGAATCCGGCGCTGGTCTGGATTGAGCGGCGGCTTTGCCTGGAGCGGGAACTGGCCTGCGACGACCAGGTGCTGCGGGTGACGCGGGCGCGCAAGGCGTATGCGGCGTGCCTGGCGAATCTGGCCGAGCACACGCTGGTGCGGCGCGGAGTTTCGCTGGCGCTGGGCGCGTGGGAGCGGCGGCCGGAGCTGGTACGGCGGGTGCATCGCATTCTTTCGCGGCCGGCGGAAGAGATGGGTCGGCGGCAGGCCTTTGGCGTCGTGGGCACGGTGGTGGTGGCGCTGGTGGCTGGAGCGCGATGGTCTGGCGCATGCGCCGCGGCTGGTGAGCTTTGGGCCGGCGGCGGCTTGGTGGCCGCGAGTGTGGAGGCGCCGCTGGCGGCCAGGGGCTTTGGTTACAAGGCGCAGGATGTGGTTTTCCGGCCTCGGGCTGTGAAGGCTGTGCCTTCGAAGGCGCAGGTTGTGCGGAAGGTTTCGGTGGTGGTTGCGCGGCGGCGGATGGGCCGGAAGAATACAGGTTCTGAGCTTCGCTCAGAATGACGCTTCCACTGCCGGGGTGCAGCGCACGGCACAAACTGACGGCGGGTTCGGCCAGGTGGTGATGGTGACCTGGCGGCAGGTGGCGCCGGGCGTCATGCAGGGTTCGCAGGTTTCGTATGCAGCGGTTCCGACACGGAACGGCTGGCTTTTCGTTCAACTCTAACCAGAAACTTCAACGTGTGAGGGTGTTGTCATGGCTGCATCAACTAATCAACTAGTTACAAAGCTCAAAGGTGCGATTCTGCCCACAGCGGTGGCGTCCACGGTGGCGCTGGGCGCGGTGATGATGTTCAACGGCAATGGCGTGCATGCCTCGGCGGTGACGGCCGCGCCGCTGGACGATCACAGCGTGGCGGCGATTACGTCGATGGACAACGCGATGTCGACGCTGGCGGCGCGGGTGACGCCTGCGGTGGTCAACATTGCGGTCACCTCGAAGGGCGGCGAGCATGAGGCGTCGGCGCAGGATGGAGACGACCAGCAGGGTGGCGGGATGCAGGGTCTGCCGCCGGAGCTTCGCAGGTTTTTCGGGCAGGGCGGTATGGGCGGCGGGCAGTTCCGGATGCAGCCGCAGCAGCCGCAGATCGAGCACGGGATCGGCTCGGGCGTGATCATCTCGCCGGACGGCTACATCGCGACGAATGACGCACGTGGTCGACGGCGCGACCGAGGTCCGGGTGACGCTGCATGATCGTCGCGTGCTGAAGGCGAAGGTCATCGGCGTGGACAAGCTGACGGACCTGGCGGTCGTGAAGGTGGACGCGAACGATCTGCCGTCGATCGGCTGGGGCGACTCGTCCAAGCTGGAGCCGGGGCAGACGGTGCTGGCGTTCGGCAGCCCGTTCGGCTACTTCCAGTTCTCGGTGACGCGCGGCATTGTGAGCGCGGTGAACCGGCAGAATCCTTACTCGGACGACGCGCGCAAGCCGGGTGGATACATCCAGACGGATGCGGCGATCAATCCCGGCAACTCGGGCGGGCCGCTGGTGAATGCGCACGGCGAGCTGGTGGGCATCAACACGTTCATCATCTCGAACACGGGTTCGTTCGCGGGTGCGGGCTTTGCGATTCCGTCGCAGATCGTGCATGCGACGACGGCGCAGCTGATCAAGAGCGGCAAGGTGGAGCACGGCTACCTGGGCATCAGCATGAATGATGTGACGCCGGATAATGCGCACTTCTTCAACCTGAAGGATGCGTCGGGCGCGATCGTGGCGCAGGTGACGCCGGGCTCGCCGGCGGCGAAGGCGGGGCTGAAGTCGGGCGACGTGATTCGCGAGCTCAACGGGCAGCCGATTGTCGATGGCAGCGCGCTGCAGGTCGCGGTGAGCGAGGACGCTCCGGGTACGCGCATCAAGCTGGGCATCCTGCGCGACGGCACGCCGCAGACGCTGGACCTGACGGTGGGCGAGTACGACGCGAAGGGACGCACGCAGCTGGCTGAGAACGATGGTCCGGATGCGGGCGGGGCTCAGACGGGCAAGCTCGGGCTGGCGGTCAGCAACCTGAACGACCAGGCGCGGCAGCAGATGAACATTCCCGATGACGTGAAGGGCGCGGTGGTTCAGCAGGTTCGTCCGGGCTCGGCGGCGGAGGATGCGGGCTTGCAGCCGGGAGATGTGATCCTGGAGGTGAATCGCCATGCGACGCCGACGGCGGACCAGTTCGTGAGCCAGATGCACGCGAACCCGGCGGGCAAGGATGTGCTGGTGCTGGTGTGGTCGAAGGGCAACGCGAGCTACCGGACGATTCGGACGGATAACCAGAACGGGTAAGACTGATTGTTGAGTCGTGAGTGTTTGAGTCGGGAGTTGTGAGTGAAGCAAGGAGCCGCCATGCTGTGTGCATGGCGGCTCTTTGTGTTGGCCGGACACGGCTAGTTGTGGCCGCCTTGTTCGGGGGCGATGTAGTTGAAGAGGCGGAGGCGTTCGTTTTCGCGTTCGAGGGCGCGGTTGCGGCCCTGGAGCAGGTCTCTGAGCGAGAGTTCGCCGCAGATGTGGCGGGTGTTGCGGTCGAGGACGGGGAGGGTTTCGAGGCCTTGTTCGGCCATGATTTCGGCGGCGCCGCGGGTGGTGGCGTCGGCGAAGGTGTAGAAGGCGGGGTGGGCGTCGCGGCATGGTGTGACAGGGGCCATGGCTTCGCGGACGAGGACGAGTTCGAGCGGGTCGACGCCGTACTCGCGGGTGAGATGGAAGCCGCGGCGGCTGAGCTTCTCGGTAAGGATGGAGCGGGGCATGATGAGCGCGGTGACGAGGTAGGCGGCGATGCAGGCCAGCATGAGCGGCAAGCAGCGCGGGCAGGCAGTGCGTGACCTCCAGGCTGAAGAGGATGGCGGTGAGCGGGCACGCCGAGCGAGCCGGCGAGCATGGCTCCCATGCCGATCAGCGCCCAGAAGGCCTGGGCCTGGGTGGAGGCGTGGGCGAGATGGGCGGCGAGCGCGCCGACGGCTCCGCCGATCATCAGCAGCGGGGCGAGGACTCCGCCGGAGGTTCCGGAGCCGAGCGAGAAGGCCCACATGAGCGACTTGGCGAGGATGATGCCGAGGATGCAGGCCGAGGGGCGCGTTGCCGTGGAGCAGTTCGGCGATGTTGTCGTAGCCGACGCCGAGGCCGCGCGGGAAGAAGAAGCCGCCGATGCCGATGCCGACGCCGCCGAGGGCCGGCCACCACATCCAGTGGATGTGGAGATGGCTCGAAGAGATCCTCGAAGGCATACATCATGCGGCTCATGCCGGCGGCGATGAGGCCGATGAGAGCTCCGAGCAGGAGCGCTCCGATGGCGACGGAGGCGGTCGGCTGCACGGCGAGTGCGGGCATCGGGAAGAGCGGGCCGGCGCCGAGCCAGAAGACGCGCAAGATGGCGGCGGTGACGCTGGCGAAGGCGACGGGGACGAGGCTGCGCGGACGCCACTCGAAGAGCAGAAGTTCGACGGCGAGCAGGATGGCGGCGAGGGGCGAGGCAAAGGTGGCGGACATGCCGGCGGCGGCTCCGGCGACGAGCAGCGTGGTGCGTTCGGCGTCGGTGAGGTGCATCCACTGGGCGATGAGCGAGCCGAAGGCTCCGCCGGTCATGATGATGGGGCCTTCGGCGCCGAAGGGGCCTCCGGAGCCGATGGAGATGGCGGCGGAGATGGGTTTCAGGATGGCGATCTTGGGATCGACGCGGGCGCGATGCAGCAGGATGGCTTCGATGGCTTCGGGGATGCCGTGGCCGCGGATCTTGTCCGAGCCGAAGCGCGCCATCAGGCCGACGAGAAGGCCGCCGACGACCGGGACGATCAGCATCCAGTGGCCGAGGGGGCTGGCGGCCGGCGAGACCGGAGCGAAGCTGAACCGGTGGAAGTAGAAGATGTTGGTCGAGAACGCGATCAGCCGCAGCAGGAAGACGGCCAGAAGCGTGGCGCAGAGGCCGATGCCGACGGCGACGCCGGAAAGCAACCAGACGCGCTTGTCGACGGTGAAATCTCTCAGGATGGATGATTCGGACTGCAATGTTTGCCTTTCCTGCTGCAGGGTCAAGGTTGCGATTGGCCGATGCGGGTGAGGGCCTGGATGAGGCCGGGGGCGAGCTCGCGGAGTTGCTGCGCGTGCATGACGGACAGGCCGGCGAGAGCTTCTTCGCCGCGCGGGGTCAGCTCGAGAACGACGCAGCGGCGGTCGTCGGGGTCGCCGATCCGCCGGATGAGGCCGGCCGCCGGAGCGCTTGCTGAGCTCGACAACGGTGTGGTGGCGGAGGCTGAGCGCCTGGGCGATGTAGGAGATGGTGACGTGGGCGCCCTCGGGAGCTCCTGCGATCTGCACCAGGAGCTGATGCTGCTGCGGTTCGAGCCCGGCGGCCATGGCGGCCTGCTCACTGAACTGCAGGAAGTGGCGGATGGCGGAACGGAACTGAGCGAGGAGGCGGATTTCGCCAAGGTCGAGGGGAGTGGACGAAGGTGCAATCACAGGTATATCGTATCACGATGTAATTTCGCACTGGTTGCTGGCGGGGCCATGTGCGAGGAGGTGCACCGTGGATTTCTTTCTGCTTTCCTTGTGCGTACTGCCGTTGATCGGCATGGTGACTGCGATTGTGACGATGCTGCATCGCCGGCCTCTGCCTCCGCACGCCAAGATCACGCATCTGCGGCACTAAGCAGAACGGCAGCCGCGAGAGGTTTGGCCAGGATTGGCCTACACTCAATACAGGGGATGCATTGAGCGGGGTGGCCTACCAGAGTCCGGATGCGGCGACGAAGCGCGCGATGATCGTGCGGGACAGCGTGACGTTTGTGGCGCTGACGGCGATTGCGGTGGTGCTGTTCGGGCTCACGCTCGGGCTCTTTCGGTCGTTCGAGGCGCATCGTGCGGACCTGGCGCGGGAGTATGCGGCGCACGGGCGGAGCGAGCTGGCGGCGGGAAAGCCGGCGGCCGCGGTGAGTTCCCTGCAGGCGGCGCTCGAGTATGCACCGGACGATTACGACTCGCAACTGCTGCTGGCGCAGGCGCTGGCAGGTGCGGGGGAACGCGAGCAGGCGGAGAACTATTTCGAAGGGCTGCTGGCGGGGCGGCCGGGGGATGGATTGCTGAATCTGCAACTGGCGCGGCTGGCACGCGAGCGCGGCGATGCGGCGCGCGCCACGAGCCTGTATCGCGCGGCGATCTTCGGCGACTGGCCAGGCAATGGCGCGGTGCGGCGGCGCGAGGTGCGGCTGGAGCTGGTGGACTTTCTGATTGAACGCAAGGAGCTGGCGGCGGCACGGGCGGAGCTGCTGATCGCGGCGGGGAATGCGCCCGACGATGCGGCGATGAACCTGCTGTTTGCCGACAAGCTGCGGGCCGCGGGGGACAACGCGGATGCGCTGAATCTTTACGACAAGGCGGCGGGGCAGGAGCCGAAGAACGGCTCTGCGCTGGAGGGCGCGGGCCGCGCGGCGTATGCCTTGAAGGACTATGCAAAGGCGCATGCGTTGCTGCTGCGCGCGGTCGACGCCGGGCAGAAGGATGCGGAGGACCTGGCGCGTGAGGCCGGCCGGCTGACCGAGCTTTCGCTCTCGCGGCAACTGCCGGCGCGGGTGCGCGAACGACACCTGGAGGAGGCGGCGAAGATCGCGGAGGCACGGCTGGCCTCGTGCGCGCCTGCGGCGGTTGGGGCTGCTGCCACTCCGGATGCGGCCCCGGAGTTGAAGGCACGGTGGACGGGCGTCGGGACCGGCGCGAAGAGAGCGGCGCTGCTGCATACGGCGGAAGGCCAGGATACGGTGACGGAGCTGATCTTCGATACGGAACGTGAGCTGGCGAAGACGTGCGGAGCGCCCGCGGGCGACGATGCACTGCTGCTGAAGCTGGCCGGGGAGGCGGAGTGAAGACCCCAAAAACGGAGACGATCGCCGGCGCGCGCGGCGCGACGAGCGTGATGCCCGTACGCGAGGAGCGGCTGTTTCTGCTGCTGTCGATCTTTATCGGCATCATCTCCGGGCTGCTGGTGGTGTCGTTCCGCATGGCGATCGAGTGGCTGAGCGTGCTGCTGCAGGGCTCGGCGCCGGCGCCGCATCAGGCTGCGGCTGATTGTGGCGCCGGCGCGTGCGCGGGCATGGTGATCGCGCTGCTGACGCGGTATGTGTTTCCCGCAGGTGCGCGGCAGCGGCGTGAACCAGACCAAGGCGGCGCTGTATATCCACAACGGCTACATCTCGATCCGGACGGTGGTGGGCAAGTTCCTGCTGTGCGTCGCTGGCGATCGGCAGCGGCCACTCGCTCGGGCCGGAAGACCCTTCGCTGCAGATCGGCGCGGGCGTGGCCTCGCTGATCAGCCGCAAGGTGGGGCTTTCGCGCGAGCGGCTGCGGATCTTTGCGCCGGTGGGTGCGGCGGCGGGGCTGGCGGCGGCGTTCAATGCGCCCATCTCGGCGATCCTGTTCGTGATTGAGGAAGTGATCGGGCAGTGGACGCGCCGGCGGTGCTGGGGTCGATCGTGCTGTCGGCGGTGTCGGCGGTGGTGGTGGCGCGGTGGTTCTGGGGCGCGCAGCCGATGTTTCGCATTCCGTCGGTCGATCTGCGCGATCCGCGCGAGTTGATGGCGTATGCGGTGCTGGGCATCGTGGGCGGGTTGGCATCCCTGGTGTTTGCGCAGGCGCTGGGCTACGCTGCGTCCGCTGCTGCGCGCGGCAGCCGGAGTGGTTCCAAGCTGATGCAGCCGGCGGTGGCCGGGCTGCTGGTGGGCGGCATCGGGTACTTCGGCTCTGCCGCAGGTGATGGGCGCGGGGTATGGCGCGATCGACCAGGCGATGCACGGGCAGTTTGCGTTCAAGATGCTGCTGCTGCTGGCGCTGTTCAAGATCGTCGCGACGACGTTGTCGTTTTCGAGCGGCACGCCGGGCGGCATGTTTGCGCCGACGCTGTTCATCGGCGCGATGCTGGGGGCGGCGGTGGGCGCGTTCGAGAAGCACTTCTTTCCTTCGCTGACGGGCTCGCATCGGGCTCGTATGCGCTGGTGGGGATGGGCGTGCTGTTCGCGGCGTTTCTGCGCGCGCCGCTTGACGTCGCGTGTTCATGGTGCTGGAGGTGAGCGGCAACTACTCGCATCATTCTGCCGGTGATCCTGGCGAATACGATTGCGTATCTGATCTGCGCGCAGTCTGCAGCCGGTGCCGATCTTCGAGCTGTTTACGCATCAGGATGGGCTGTATCTGCCGTCGATGGAGGAGCAGCGGGAGGAAATCGACCTGCGCTTCGAGGATGCGCTTGAAGCCGGTGGGGCTGCCGATTCTGCCCGGCTCCCAGACGGTCTGGGAGTTGAAGCCGCTGCTTGAGAAGCTGGAGACGCCGGCGGCGCTGATTCAGTGCAGCGAGGCCACGTGGTATGCGGCTCGGCGAAGTGAGTTGGAGGCGCTGGCGGCGACGGTGGTGGAGGGAGATGGGGCGACGCTCGAGAGCCGGCTGGGGCCGGAGCGGACGCCGCTGATCTTTCCGGATCAGCCGCTGGCGAGTGCGTTGCCGCATTTCCGGAGGTGGCCTGTGCTGCCGGTGTCGAACCGTGCGATGCGTGGGGCGCTGGAAGGCGTGCTGACGCTGGAGGATGTGCTGGAGCGGTACCAGGCGGGGTGAGCCGGGCGGGGGACATACGTGTCGCGGCGACTCATACGTTCGTTCTATGCGAAGAAAGCTTCTGCGCTCCAAAGCTCCTGTTCTGCTTAAGGGCACGGCTTCAGCCGTGCCGTAAAGGCCCGTCCTCAGTTGCGGCTTCAGCCGCTGAGGTCGATCTTGCGGCGGGCAACCGATACGCCGAAGAATAACGAAAGTCTTCAGCGCGTCCGACAAATCGCGCTCTCACAGGATTTTGATGGACATACTTACGGCGCACGAGGAAGTCTTCGCGGTCACGGACGCGGTGGTCCGTGAAGCCGCGTTGCCAGATGGGAAGTTTAGATTGCGCGCGGTGCGAGAAGCCGCCCTTGATGAGGCTCATCGAGCGCTCCAGAGTAACGCTCTCTGGCGTGATGAGCAGGTGAACGTGGTCCGGCATCACAACAAACGCGTGCAGCTTGTAATGCCCTTCGTTTCGATAGTGCTGAAGTGTGGCTACGAAAAGGTCGCAGGTTTTCTCGACCTGGAAGACGCGGCGGCGATTGAAGGTTGCGCTCGTGACAAAGAAGGTTCCATGCTTGGCAGAGCGCTCTGGGATGGCCACGGCAGAAGTGTAAACCGTACCTCAGCGGCTGAAGCCGCGTTCTTTTTGCATGGAGTTACGGCACGGCTGAAGCCGTGCCCTTAAGCGAGACTGCGGTCGTGGCAAGGGCTGATGGCCTGCCCTTAAGCGAGGCTGTGGTCGTGGCAAGGGCTGATGGCGTGCCCTTAAGCCATGCTGTGGTCGTGGCGAAGCTGAGGTCGTGGCGAAGCTGAGGTCGTGGCACGGCGGAACTCTTGCCCTTCCTTCTCGAGCTGGCAGCGCGGCTGACAGCTCGAGACGGGTGATGAGTTGGGGCTAGAAGTAGTACTTGGCGGCGAACTGGATGGCGCGCGAGCCGAGTTTCTGCAGCGGTGTGCCGGGGGTGTTGGCTGCCGTCGGGGTCTTGCCCGGCAGGTCGTACTCGAGGTAGAGGCTGGGGTCGTACTGGATGAAGGCGTCGTTGGGGTGGTTGAGGAAGTTGAAGCCCTGCGCGCGGATTTCGAGGCGCTGCGCATCTTTCATGGCGAAGGTCTTGAAGATGCCGATTTCGTCATTGTGGAAGCGCGGGCCGTGGATGTAGGGCAGGCGGTAGGTACCGGTGCTGGGGGTCGACGAGGTGGCGACGTGCGAGGGCGCCTGGAAGCAGGCGGGGTTGAAGTACTGGTGCCTGGCGAGGTTGGCGCGGGGGTCGCAGATGAGCGTGGGCGCGGCGGCCTCGTCCGGCGTGCCGAGAAGGATGCGCGAATCGAAGTTGGGCGAGGTGTAGTTGTTGGCGGCGTCGGAGATGCCGTAGAAGTTGATGGTGCGGTTGTGGACGCCGTCGTACTCGAGCCCGTTGGGCGCGGCCGAGACTTCTATCGGCGAGCCGGAGGCGATCTGCTCGATGCCCGAGATCTCCCAGCCATCGAGAATGCCGTTGACGACCTTGTGATTGCCGAGGTGGTTCTTGCTGACGGACGGCAGCTTGATGAGGTAGGAAAGGTTGAGGGCCTGGCTCTGGTCGAAGGGCGCGGGGTTGTAGCAGTTACGCATGTTGAACGGGTCTTCGCAGTTGTAGGCCATCGTCTTGCCGTAGGTGTAGGCGAGCCAGAAGTTGAAGAAGCCGGTCTGGCGCGAGGCGGTGACCTGCAGCGAGTTGAAGTAGCTGCTCAGGTTGTGCGTCTCGGTGGAGAGCGCTTCGAGGTTGTGATACGGGCGGCAGAGCTGGTCGTTGTAGGTGCCGGGGCTGTAGGAGAGGCTCCCACCGCTGAGGCCGGGGAAGCCGGCGCCGCCGTACAGTTCGCAGCCGCGCGGCACGAGGTTCTGCGAGGTGTAGCCGGAGAGGTTGCGGCTCATGTTGCCGGTGTAGGCGATCTGCGCGTGGATGCGCGCGGGCATCTCCTGCGCGACGGCGAGGTTATAGCTGTAGGTGACGGGCGTGCGCGTGTCGTGCTGGCTGGCGATGCCGTAGACGGTGGGGTAGAGGCCGGAGGTTGAGAGCGCGGACGCCGACGAGAGGCTGGTGGCCGCGTAGATGGTGGTGAACGATTCGTTCGGCGGAGCCTGGACGGCGGAGTAGGCGTTCTGGCCAGGGTCGGAGTAATAGTTGGTGCCGAAGCCTCCGCGCAGGACGGTCTTGCCGTTGCCGAGGAAGTCATAGGCGAAGCCGGCGGACGGCGCGACCTGGAAGCCGAGTGAAGGCGCGCCCGAGAGCGGCACGGTGGGGTCGGTCCTGTGGTTGGTGAGGCCGCTGGTGTTGCCGACGGGCAGGGCGGCGTTGTACTTGCTGGGGTCGAAGATGACGTTGCGTCCGTTGATGTCGTACCAGCGCTGGATGTGGTCCACGCGGACGCCGTAGTTGAAGGTGAAGCGCGGGCTAGCCTGCCAGAGGTCTTCGAGGAAGAAGTCGATGCGCGGCAGAAGCATCTGCGCCATGAAGTTGGCGCTGGACTGCGAGTAGGAGTTGATGGCGCCGACGAGCAGGTCGGCGAAGGGATTGCCGGTGGAGTTCACGCCGGCTCCGGGGGCGTAGCCGTAGTTGTAATAGGAGGTGGACACGGAGCCGTTGTCCTGGCCCTGGGTGCGCTTGTTGAAGCTGTCGCGCTCGTAGTAGATGCCGCCTTTGACGACATGATTGTGGATGACCTTGGAGAGCTGGTCGCCGGCGACGAGCGTCTGCTCGGTGGTGTCGTAGGGTGGGTAGTCGCCGCCGCGAATGTAGAGCGAGCCGGCGTGCGGGCTTTGCGAGAAGCTGACGTTCGGAACGAGGTCGGAGCCGGTGTTGTAGAGATTGGGGTAGGGATAGTTGAGCGCGGTTCTCGACACCGCCGAGGCGTTGGTGACTTCGGTCCCGAGCACGAAGCGGGTGAGGGTGAAGGTGGCCTCGTTGGTGAGGGTCTGGGTGATGGTGGAGGAGAGGCGGCCGGTGGTGGAGTGGGAGTGATCCTGGGTAGCCTCGGCGGCGGGGTAGGGCGTGAGGGTGAAGTTGTTGTAGAGGCCGTAGGGGAAGGGCACGTGCTCGCTCTCGTGGTTGTAGCGGACGGAGACGTGCTCGCGCGGGGTGATGTTGTAGTCGATGCGGGTGGTTTCCTGGTCGCGGGGCTGCGAGAGCAGGTAGCTCGAGATGTAGTTGTAACCGCCGGTGACGGTGGGGTCGGCATTGGGCAGCGGAAGCAGGTTCAGCAGGATCTTGCCGGCGGGGTCGATGGCGGTGGGCTTGATGATGCCGGAGCTGTACGACGTGCAGTAGGGCGACTGGTAGTAGACACCGCTGGCAGGGCTGGCACGCCCTGGTAGTAGTCGAGCTTGCCGAGGGCGGCGAGGTAGGTGGTGTTGGAGAAGTCGCCGGTGCGCATCGGCCGCGGTGGGGACGATCGCTTCGCGGACGTCGAGCAGCGGGTCCTGGACGTTCTGGATGGATTTCTCGAAGCCGAAGAAGAAGAACAGCTTGTCGCGGTTCCTGTTGAAGCTGGTGCCGGGGATGAAGATGGGGCCGCCGATGTTGCCGCCGGGGTAGTAGAAGCTGTCGTTGGGCTTGGCGAGGCCGAGATGCTTGACGCGCCAGTCGGTCGAGTCGAGGGCGTGGTTGCGCGCGGTGAGGTAGGCTTCGCCGTGGAACTTGGCGCCGCCGGCCTTGGTCTCGGTCTGCACGACGATGGGGCCGTTGGGCTGGTCGGAGGAGTAGGCGGCGGTCTCGATCTTGGACTTCGGCGATCATGTCGACGTTGGGCGTGACGGCGGAGGCGCCGGCGGTCTGCACGTCGGTCACGGGCGCGCCGTCGGAGACGATCTGCACCTGGTCGAAGCGGTTGCCGTTGACGGAAAAGGCGCTGGTGTTCTGGGTGAAGCCGGCGACTGGCGCCTGGTAGTTGCTGGAGTTGAAGTTGCCGGCGTTGGCCGCGCCGGGGACGAGTTCGAGCAGCTCGATGGCGCTGCGGCCTTCGATGTTGAGCTTCTCGATCTGCTGCGAAGTGAGGGTGTAGCTCTGCTCGCCGGAGGTGGTGGGGGCGATCTGCTCTTCCGTGGTGACGGTGACGGAGGCCGCGTCGGAGGCGATGGAAAGCTTGAGGCCGGCGAGGTTGAGCTGGTCGCCGATGTGCAGCGCGATGTTCTTGCGCGTGACCGTGTTGAAGCCGGGCGCGGAGATGCTGGCCTGGTAGGTGCCGGCGGAGAGGTTCAGGAAGCTGAAGAAGCCCTGGGCGTTGGTCGTCTGGGAGACGGAGGTCTGGTTGGCGACGTCGAGCAGCTGCACCTGCGCATTGGCGACGGCCGCGCCGGAGGGGTCCTGCACGGTGCCGGTGACGGTGCCGGAGCCTACCTGCGCGGAGGCGAAGGTGCCGGCAAGCAGGATGGAGCACGCAGCGGCGTGGACGATGCGTCTGCGGAGGAGTGGAAGTTCATTCATCGGGATTGCCTCTCAAGATAGGTGCACATGGTTCGGTCCTGAAGCGAAACGTCCCTGCATTCAGGTATCAGCGGCACTCTATGCGCCGGAGGATACGACGCGAATCCGCCGAAAGTAGGAGTGGGCGAAAAGAGTTTCGCCGGGGTTCAGCTACAGGTTGGGATTAGCGTGGGGCTTTCAGCCCCACGAATCAATCGGGCAAAGACAAGGGGCTTGTTGCGGGCCGCAATTTCGTGGGGCTGAAGCCCCTACCGCAAATCCCAGGGACGGTTTTCGCCGGTTCAGGGCGCCCGGACGATGAGCTGGTATTGCGGGATGATGCGGACGCCGGTGAGGGAGTCGGCGATGCCGTTGGTGAAGTGCAGTTTGGGGGCTTCCTCGAGGTACATGCCGTAGGTCTTCGGGAGCGGCGTGACGCGCAGGGTGAACTCGGTGGCGGCGCGGCTGAAGGCGGGGTCGAGCTCGCGCAGGCCGACGGTCCAGGGGAGGCCGTTCCAGAAGCTGTCGTCGACGACCTTGTTGTTCTGGTAGAGGCGGGCGGCGTCGCCCTGGTAGTCGATGGCGAGGAAGGCGTCGGAGAGCGCGCTGCTGGCAGGGACGGGCGGGACGGTGAGGGTCCAGGCGGCAGCTTGCGCGAAGTCGGCGTCGCCCGGCGCGAGCGGGATGGGGTTCTTGCGCCAGGAGAGCGTGGGCCCGAACCTGGGCGCGGCGGCCGGAGCGGCGGCATGGGTCTGGGTGAAGGTGGGCGTCAGGTGGACGGCGGGGAGCGTCGTGCTCCAGTGTGTGAAGAGCTTGCTGGGCGAGGGCTGGCGGACGAGCGGCGCGCCTTTCAACTCGTACTCCGCGGCCGAAGACGCTCGAGGTCGATTCGGTTGCGGTCGTCGGACTGGAGCGTCCAGGTGTCGCCGTCGGAGAAGACGGTGGCGGCGGAGGCGACCAGCAGCGCGGGATTGTCGACGCGCCAGATGTTCTCGGCCTGAGACTGCGGCAAAACGACAAGGTGTACGTCACCTGGAAGACTCAGCCACGTGACTTGATCGGCGCTCGCGAACGCGCGCACGTCTTGTGTGCTGCCAGGCTGGGGGAAGTCACGGATGGCCATGGAGCCAGCCGCGAGGAGACGCTGCTTGTCGGCCTGGAGGCGCGTGGTGGGCGTGGGTTCGATCGTCTTGACGACGGTATCTTTCGGAAACCCGAATTCCGGCCGGATGCCAGGGATGGCGAAGAAGAAGTAGAAGGTCTGGCCGCTGTTGACGACCCGCTTGAAGAGCTGGGCGGTGCTGTAGCGCAGCATCGTCGACGCGCCGGAAGCGCCGGTGAGCGGGAGGTTGACCGGCCATATGCCGTAGGCTCCGGAGGGCAGCGTGATGGGCTGCTCGGGAATCCGCACGGTGCCGGACGGCAGCTTCAGCTCGACCTGGAAGCCGTCGCGCTGCGGCATCTCGAGGCCGCGAACGTAGTTGTTGACGAAGACGAAGCCGTGCGTCGCCCTGCGTGCGGGCGGAGACGCGCGGGACGCGAGGCGTCGGCGGGGTTGGCGGGCAGTGCGGTCGGGCGCGTGCGGCGCCATGGGCGCGAGCTGGTCGCCGAAGTCGTTGAGGAAGTAGTGCATGAGCTTGAGCTTGCGCAGCGACTCGCGCGCCTGGCCGAACTCGCCGAGCGGGGCCTGGAAGTCGTAGGACTTGTACGGGCACGTCGGTGGGGTAGCCGGTGACGCTGCGACTCCTGCAGGGTGATGTCGCCGCCGTCGGGGTTGCGGCCGCCGTGGAACATGTAATAGCCGAGCAGGTTGGCGCCGCAGCCGAGCATGACGGGCGGCATGGCGGCGATGTCGTCGGCGGAGACGACGGGCCGGCGGAAGTAGGTGTCCTGAATGCCGTCGCCGACTTCGGCGGTGAGGAACGGCGTGCCGCGATAGGCGGAGGCGGCGTTCTGGCCTGCGTCCGCCGATGGCGCCCATGTTGCCGGCGGCGCGGTTGGTGAAGCGAAAGGCGTAGACCTCGTTGGGCGGGAGCTTGTGGGGCGAGCCGTCCCAGGGCGCGTCGGGATAGCCGCCGAAGACGGGCAGCACGGCGTCGAGCGGGATGGCGGCGCCGTCCCAGCCGGTGACGGTGTAGAGCGGCACGTCCATGCCGGCGTGCGATGGCCATCTGCTTGAGCGTGCGGATGTGCTCGTCGCCGTTGCCGGGGCCGCCGCCGCGGTACTCGTTTTCGATCTGCATGCCGATGACCGGGCCGCCGTCCTTCCAGCAGCTGGCCCTTGAGCTGCTGCGCCGATCTGGCTGTAGAAGCTTGTCGACTTCCTCGAGGTAGACGGGATCGTTCTGGCGGGTGGGGCCGTTCTTCAGCACCCAGTCGGGCAGGCCGCCGTTGCGGACTTCGCGCGTGCGCCCAGGGGCCGATGCGCGGATAGACGTACATGCCGTGCTTGCGCGCAGAGCTCGACGAAGCGGCGGAGATCGCGCTGGCCGCTCCAGTCGAACTGGCCTTCGATCTGCTTCGTGGTGAATCCAGATGATGTAGGTGGAGATGATCTGGACGCCGCGCGGCCTTCATCTTGAGGATTTCTGCTTCCCAGTCGTCTGCGGGGTAGCGCGAAAAGTGGAACTCGCCCATGACCGGGAGCCAGGGCTTGCCGTCGAGGGTGAGGTACTGCGAGTTGACCGCCGATGGTCTGGCCGCTTGGATTGCGTTGCCGAGCCGAGCTTTGCGGCGACGGGCTGCGGGGCTGCTCCGGGCGCGGAGGCGTCGATGTCACGGTTGGCGTGCGCCTTCTGGCGGCGGCGCGAGGGCAGAGCGGCGGCGAGGCAGGTCGATAGAGCTGCGGCGAGTCATGGCGTCTCCTGCGGGCTGGGCGTGGTGGTGGGCGAGCAACTCGATATTCTGCTGCGCCGTACGCGTCTGTGCGGGGCCGTTGGCTGCCATGCAGGCGTCGAAGACATGCAGCGCGGGCAGTGAGTTGCCGTCGTCGTCGAAGAGGCCGCGGCCGGGCGAGTGGGCCGCGGACCGCGGGCTCCCACCAGAAGACGCCTTGGCCGAGGCCGTTGGGCGTTGCGGCGACGACCTCGGCACAGCGCGTCGAGGAAGTCGCGCTGGCCCTCGGGTGTCTCAGGGAAGGGACGCGTGCTTCTTGATGTAGTTGTGCGGCTCGCCAGCTATAGGCGGTCTCGATGACGACGATGGGCTTCTTGTATTCGTTGGCCATGAAGTCGAGGTTGCGCTTCAGATCGTTGAGGCTGCCCTGCCACCACGGGTAATAGCGACTGGCCGATGACATCGAACGGCACGTCCGCCGCGAGGATGTGGGAGAAGAACCACTTGGTGGTCTCCAGGTTGCCGCCCTTGTCGATGTGGATCATGATGGCGGGCTGTCTTTCCGGGCCGCTGCCTTCGTGCACGCCACGGATGCCGGCGGCGAAAGCAGGTCGGTGAAGTTGTCCCAGTTGTCGGGAAGCTTGCCGTCGGGCCAGAGCATGCCGGAGGTGACCTCGTTGCCGACCTGCACCATGTCGGGCAGTACGCCGGCCTCGCGGAAGGCGCCATGGTGTCGCGCGTGTAGGTGAAGACGGCCTCGACCAGTTGCGGATGTTTCAGCTTCTGCCAGGCGACGGGGGTGACCTGGTGCGCGGGGTCGGCCCAGTCGTCGGAGTAGTGGAAGTCGAGCAGAAAGCCCATGCCGAGGGCCTTCGCCTTCTTCGCCTCGGCCAGGGTGTATTCGAGGTCGTTGGGCAGGGTTTTGGGGTCGTTGAAGAGGCGCAGGCGCACCCAGCCGTAGCCGTGGTTGTGCAGGATCTCGAGGCCGGGCGCGGGGGTGCCGGCGTCGCGGAAGACGGTGCCATCTTGCTCCGCCTGCGGGAGAAATGAGACGTCGGCGCCGATGGCGAGCCGAGGGCAGGAGGCGAGTTGCGCGGAAGCCGAAACTGCGCCGGCGAACAAAGCGAAGCTGAGGCAGCGGGTGAGGTTCATGGATTTCCTTTGCAGCAGCGGCAGGAGAACTATAGGGAGTCGGGGCAACGGCACGAATCCGCCGAAAGTAGGACAGGATGCAGATTTTGCCGATTGGAACCGGGAGTTCACAGTGGACAAAAGCCTGGGCTAAGGCGACGAGGGCTGCAGGAGGGTGTCTTCCACCAGTTGCAGGGTCTGGTCGAGGCGGTCCCAGCCGAGGGGCGCGAGCAGCCGAAAGGTCTTTACGCGGCCGAGGAGCGCCGCACAGCGGGAAAAGAGCTCGCGTTGCGCGCCCGTGGCGTGCGGCAGGTAGGCCAGGTACGTGTTGTCCATGAGCGCCGCGACCGCGACTGCGGCGGGCGTGAGCGGCAGAAGCTCGGCGACGGCGGCCGAGTGCGAGGAGTCCGGGCGTTCCAGGAAGACGATATTTGCCAGATGGGCGGTGGTGCCCGGCGGAGGACCAAGGAAGACGCGGAACTTGTCTTCGGTGCTGAAGACGCGATGTTCTTCCTGGTGTGTTTGTCCGAGGTGTTCGAGGCTTTGCCGCCACAGCTTCATCCAGCCGGCCACGGGGATGACACGGGTTCCGTCGCCGGAGCCCGGATCGAGCAGGCAGATGTCATCGGAGACGACGGTGTAACCGCGCTGGGCGAGCGCTGCGACCAGCGTCGACTTCCCTGCTCCGGACGGGCCGAGGAAGGCCGTCACTGCGCCGCCGGATGCGACAGCGCTGGCGTGCAGCGGAAGAAAGCCGTTCTGATGGCAAAGTGCGCCGAAGATGGATCCGAGCAGATAGATGCGGAGGTCGGCGGGCGGCGGGGTGCCTTCGGGCTCGACGGAGACCTCGCAGCCATTAGCCGCGTAGAACCGCGCGACGCCGGGGATATGCAGCAGGTATTCCCCTGGCGCGACGGTGCAGAAGCGATCGACAATGACACCGGCGGGGAGGATGCGGGGGGCAGGCTCGAGGCGAACGCTGACCGGAAGAAGGCCGGGTGCGTCGTTGTCGCGGAGTTCGGGAAGCGGGAGGTCGGACTCGAAGCGAAAGGGGCCGAGCACGCCGAAGTGACAGCTCATCGCGGCTTCCGGACGAGGGTCAGATCGTGCCCAGAGATGCGGTTGCGATGCCACGCTGGACGAAGTATAGCGCAGGGTTTCGTCGCGTTGCGGCGGAGCAGGCGGAGGCTAAGGCTCTGGGCGCAGGGGCGGTTTGAGCTTCTTCGCAAGGCGGCCGGAGCGGTGGTAGCCGGAGTGGCGCTGCAGGACGATGGCAGCGGCGCCGCGCAGCCGGGCAAGCTCGCCCTCGGTGGTGATCTCGAGCCGCGGAGCTTCGCCGACCAGGATGCCGGCTTCGAGTTCCTGCTGGACGATGGGCCCGAAGGTGCTCCAGCAGGTGGTGAGCGCGCCTGTGATGAGGATGAGCTCGGGTGAGAGCGCGGCGGTGATGAGGCGCAGTCCTTTGCCCAGGTAGCGGGCCTGGCGCTCGACGGCGGCGACTGCGGAAGGGTCGCCCTCGACGGCGAGGTGGAGCAGCTCCTGCACGGTGCGGACGGTGGAGTCCGGCGCCAGCTCCTCGTAGAAGCGCAGGGCTGCGTTTGAGGAAGCAAAGGTTTCCCAGCAGCCGGTCTTGCCGCAGCCGCAGAGAGGTCCGTCGGGGTCGACCGGGATGTGGCCGAATTCACCAGCGAGTCCGTTGAGGCCGGAGACAATCTGTCCGTTGGCGAGGATGGAGGTGCCCAGCCCTTCGGAGAGGCTGATGAGGACCGCGTTGTGGGTTCCGTCCATGCGTCCGAACCAGAGCTCCGCGAGCAGGCAGGCGTTGGCGTCGTTGTCGACTTCCACCTGAAGGTGCAGGCGCTTCTGCAACGTGGTGCGGACGTCGAAGTTGGACCACTTGAGGTTGGGCGCGAGGATGAGGCGGTGAGTTTCCGGGTGCACGCGGCCAGGCAGGCTGACGCCTACGCCTTCGAAGGATTTTGAAGGGAAACGCGAGCGCATCGCCTGCAGGGCGTCGACGATGGCAGAGACGGATTTTGCAGGGTCGGAGACGATGCGCACTTCATCGTGAGCGAGAAAGCGACCGTTGAGGTCGATGATGGCGAGCACGGCCCTGGTGGGGCGAAGGTCCACCACCAGGATGACCAGCTCGTCGTTAAGCGAGAGCAGTGTAGGCCGGCGTCCGCGCGGGCGGCGTACGACGGCTCCCTCGGTAATCCACTTTTCGCCGAGCAACTGCTCCACGATGTTGGAGACGGTGCTGGGCTGCAGGCCCGAGGAGCGAGAAAGATCGGCGCGTGAGATGGGCTGGCGCGCGCGCACGATCTCGAGCACGATGTCGCGATTGATGTCGCGTGCAATTTCGCTGGAGGCGAGCTCGACGTAAGCCAGATCAGTGCGCCGGGAGGTTCGTTTGGCCGACGCCTTGGGCGCTGCCTTCATGGGGATGCCTTTTCTTTTCTCCCGCACGCGAATTCGGCCGATGCGGAAGCGGGGTTGGAGAGCAGCGAGGGTGCGACCAGGGCGAGTTTCTACAAAGCGACGAGCGCCAGCTCGCGGCGAGCAGTTCCGACTATAGTTTGAGTCGCGATGGAATGACAAGGAGGCGAGCCTGTTGCCTTGCCATCGGAATCGCTTCGCGAGAAAACGATGCGGGTCACGCGCGTTTCGCGGATAATGATCTGTAATCTCATGGCAAGCCCCGACGCACGAACCAGGACGAAAGGCATACGGCGGATCGACCTGGCGTATGTGGAACTGGCCTCAAGCGAGGTGGCGCGCGACATCAATCGGGACGTGGTGCTGGAGCTGATCCGCACCAAGCAGCCGGTTTCGCGTGCGGACCTGTCGCGCATCTCCGGCCTGCAGCCGAGCACGGTCTCGCTGATCGTGGAACAGTTGCTGCGGGAAAAGTGGATTGCGGAAGGAGCGGCGGCGAAGCGTCCGCGCGGACGGCGGCCGACACTGCTCTCGCTGAACGATGAGCTCGTCATTCTGGTGGCGGACATTCGGCCCAGCCAGGCGATCGTGGCGGTGGTGGATTTGAACGGGCGCTTTCTTTCGCGGGAGACGCTGCCGCTGGTGAGCGATCCCGAGCGCGGGACGGCGAACCTGATCGCCACCATGAAGCGCCTGCGGGAGCGTCATGCGGAGAAATCGTTTGAAGGCATCGGGCTGAGCCTGCCCGGACGCGTCGACCCGGCGACGCAGCGGCTTATCCTGTCGCCGAACCTGCCGTGGGCAAGCTACGACATCAAGGGCGCGATCGAGAAGGCGATCCCGCTGCAGGTGGAGATGGATAATGCCGCTAACGCGTGCCTGCTGTCGGAGCTTTGGTTCGGACGCATGGATGGGATTCGCGATGCGGTGCTGGTCACGATCTCGGAAGGCGTGGGGACGGCGATCCTGGCGAACGGGCAACTGGTAACGGGACGGCATGGACTGGCGGGAGAGTTCGGCCATGTTCCGCTGGATCCAGCGGGGCCGAAGTGCAGTTGCGGACGCTTCGGGTGCTGGGAGGTGTACGCATCGTCGCGGGCGGCCATCCAGTATTTTGCCGAACTGCGGCCCGACGCCCCGAAGCCGGGCATCGCAGAGCTGCTGACGATGGCCGAGGATAACGATGCGGACGCGATTGCCGCGCTGAACCGGCAGGCGTCGTTCCTGGGCAAAGGTCTGCGGACGATTGTGACAGCACTTTCGCCGCAGGTGATTCTGCTGACGGGAGGGCTTACCTCGTCGTGGGCGCGCTTTGCGCCGATCGTGGCGGCGGAGCTGGCTGATTCCATGCTGACGGGCGATCCGCCGCGTCTGGAGGTAACGGCGGATGTGGAGTTGTCGCGACTACGCGGCGCCGCAGCGCTGGTTCTGCAACGGCATTCGGGGTATCACCGCTCCAAGCCGGAGACGCTGAACGGCAAAAAGATGCGCAAGCGCAAGGATCGCATCGTCTCAACCGCCAGCTGAAGCGGGTAGAAAGAAAGCGTGCCAGCGCCCGTGGAAGGCGCTGGCACGCTGGTTTCGTATCCTTCAGCGCCCGCTTGCGCCGTTCGCCGGTGGCGTGGCGGGCGGTGCGCTGAGGTGGTCGTGGTTGAGGATGCTGTTGAAGACGAGGTTGTAGCTTCCGATGGTCTCGCCGCGGTAGATGGGATTGTTGGCGAAGAGCAGCACGTTGCCGGAGCCGAGGTGCGCGTCGACCACGATGGCGTGCTCGGCGATGGAGGCTCCCTTGTCGAGCAGGCCAGAGAGCAGGAGGCTCTTGGCTTCATCGAAGCGCAGGATGACCTGCGGACGGGCGGCGACGGGCAGCACCTGCGGGTTGTTGCGGGTCTGCTCCTCGGTCAGGGGACGGGCCTCCCACGGTTTGGCCTGCACGGGAGCTTCGGCTTCTTCGATGGTGCGGCCGGTGGGGCTGTCGGTCTCGTCCGGGCCGCCGCGGCCGGTGGGGCGATGCGTGTAAGGATCCATCAGGACGCGTCCGCCGCCGCGGCCCAGGCTGTTGCTGACGTTGAAGAACATGCCGTCCGCGCTGATGACGGGCAGCTTCTCGCCGTAGCCGAAGGCGATGGGGCTGGACTTCGCGACGAAGACGCTGCCCAGCACCGTACCGACGACGCGGCTGTCTCCGCGTGCGCCGGCGCTGACGCCGGGTGCGAGGCCGGTGTCGATGGCGAACTGCGCGGTATCTTCGCAGGTGATGAGCAGGCCGCCCTTGCTGACGAAGGTCTTGAGCTTGGCAAGACCGTCGTAGCCGAGGCCGGGACGCGTGTCGGCGGTCTGGTCGAGTGCACCGAGGTTCGGAGTGAGGTCGGTCTTCTGCCAGGGCATGGGGTTACCGATACATCGGCAGGCCGTCGATGATGTCCGTGGCTGAGGCGCGGCCGACGGGAGCGAAGACGATGACATCGTACTTGCCGTTGAGGTCGGGTTCGGACGCGATGTTCTGCGTGCTGATGTAGGTGAAGGGGATGCCGGCCTTGTCAAAGGCCTGACGCCACCAGCCTTCGGTCTGCGTCGCCAGCCAGGAGTGCATGAAGGCGATGCGCGGTGCCGTCACTGGGTGCGAGGCGACGGAAGGCGCATCGGCGAGGCGCACGGCGTCAAGATCAAGCTTGTGCAGCGCGGCGGAGATGGAAGTGTCGTCTGCGCCGGTGATGAGGAGGGAGCCTGCGTCGAAGTGGGTTCCCTGCGCGTCGAAGGGCTTGTCCGCGACGGAGAACTTCGCCTGCTTGAGTGCGTAGACCAGCGAGAGCAGCGTCGTCTGGCCGGTGTTTGCGATAGCGAAGGTGGCGCCCGTCCCGGTGACCTTGCCGAAGCTGGCTTCGAGGTCGGTAACCGGTGTCATCTTCGAAGCAAGGAACTTGGGGTCGACGAGACGGTTGACCTTGACGTTGAAGAGTTCGCTGTAGGACCACCCGGTGTCGTCATAGGGGTGCTTTTGCGGGTCGTCCGGCGCCCAGTATTGCTTGTCGAGCAGCGCGTCGGCCACGCGGGAGTAAGGCTGGTCGAGGCGGATGACATAGCTTCCGGCGGGGAGCTTCAGCACGGCCGGCTCGTCTTCCTTCTTCGCGCCGGGAGCTTTCTTCGCGGGCGGCAGGGTGACGGTGGCGTCGGCTGATAGCTGGCTGATCTCGACGTGCTGCGCTTCGAGAACCTTCAAAAGCTGCAACTGGCGATTGGCTTCTGCGGGGTTGGCGGGCAGCACGTAGGCTGCCGGGACCTTCGAGCGTGGGCTTCTGCACCGAGCGCTTGCTCTTGGTGTAGTAGTTCTCGAGGAAGTGGTGCGTGTTGTGCGAGAAGTAGGAGAGGGTGGTGAGCAGCGCGCTCTGCTCGTAGTTGTTGTTGTCGCGCTGCGACCAGATGACGGTGGGCGGCGGCGGATTCTGGCGGTACCAGGTGCGGGAGTATTGCTCCGGGCGTGAGGATGCGCTTTTCGGTATCGGCGCCGCCGTTGCCGAAGGTTTCATAGAGGCGGCTGATGCCGTTGTGCATGCCGGCGAGGAACATGAGGTAGCCGGGGCTCCAGGTGTCGAAGTCGCCGTGGGTAAAGACGCCGGGCATGCCGAGGGTCTGCATCTGGGCGACGTTGTTCCAGCCGAGCTCCGCCCACTCGTCGGCCAGGGTGGGATCGATCCAGGCGTTGTAGGGGCCGTCGCCGACGGTGTTGTCATAGAGGAAGGGCACGGATTCGTGCAGGTCGTGCAGCACCTGCGCATGCCAGCCGAGGTAGGCGCCGAGGACGTTGCGCGTGAGGTTCAGCGTCATGCCCATGGCGTCGCGATTGTTGTCGTGCGCGACGTAGTGGCCCCAGTAGGTGAGGCGCGGCCAGTTCTTGCCGGGGTTGGCCTTGTGCCATTTGTAGATGTCGACCATGCGGTCGCGGCCATCGACTTCGACGACGGGCGTGATGAGCACGATCATGTGCGAGCGGATGTACTTGATGTACGGCGAGTCATCGACCGCGAGCCGGTAGGCCATTTCCATCAGCGCGGTGGGCGCGCCGGTCTCGGTCGAGTGAATGGTGCCGGTGATGTAGTAGACCGGGAAGGAAGCGTCGATGAGCGGCTTTGCCTTGCTGTCGTCCATGCCGATGGTGCGGGGGTCGGAGAGCTTCGCGAGGCGTGCGTCATTCTCCTTCTGGGCTTTGAGCAGCGCCGGGTCGGCGATGGCGGCGGCGATCATCTCGCGGCCTTCTTCGCTCTTGCCGATGGTGACCACCTGCACGCGGTTGGAGGACTTCTCCAGCATGCGGAAGTACTTGTAGACATCTTCCGCGTAGGGCAGCATGTCGGGCGCGCCGGCGACGTCGCCGAGAACCTTCTCCGGTGTGGGCACGGTCGAGGAGGCAGGGAGGTACTCAACCAAGGGCGAGAGGAACCGCGGCTCGGTCGTGTACTTGTGGATGCGGTCGGTGTAGGACTGGTCGATGGGCTGCTTCGGGTCGCGCGCGAAGTTGCTGCTGAGCGGGCTGCTGGCCGAGGTGTTGGCAGGACCCTGCCCATACGACGCGGCGCACAGGTTGAGCGTGGAAACGAGAATCGCGAGGGGAAGCGTGAAGCGCATGTTGACCTTTCTGAATCGGGACGGCTGTTGCACGTGGATGGATCAGGGTTTGTTGGGTGGAATGGTGCCGGCGAAGCCATCCTGAATGAATTTGACCATATGCTCGCGGGCGATGATGCCCGCCCAGGGCTCGGTGCTGGGCAGGCCGGCGAAATTCGCGCCGAGCGCGCCGTGGTCTTCGCGCGGAAAAAGCAGAAGCTGGACGGGGACGCCCTCCTGGCGCAGGGCGCGGTAGTACTCGCGCGACTGGCCTTCGGGGTCGGTGGTGTCGCTTTGGCCTTGCAGCAGGAGAAAGGGGGTTTTGGCGTGTTCGGCGTAGGCGAGCGGGCTCTGGCGCCAGGCGCTTTCGAAGTGACGCCAGGGCTGGCCGGTGTACCAGCGGTCGCCGTAAGAACCGGACTCAGTCCCGTACTCGCTGAACTGATCGATCACCGGGGCGCCGGAGATGATGGCTTTGAAGCGGGTGGTCTTGCCTTCGACGAAGCCGGCCATCTCGCCGCCGTAGCTGTAGCCGATGAGCGCCGAGCTTGTCGGGATCGATGGGCGCGGATTTGATGGCTTCGTCGACGCCGGCCATGATGTCGAGATAGTCGCCGTTGCCCATGTCATCCTTGTTGGCGGCTTCAAAGGCGACGCCGTAGCCGGTGCTTCCGCGCGGGTTGGTGATGAGCACGGCCCAGCCCTGGCCGAGCAGCAGGTTGGTCAGCGGCGAGTAGGTGTCCGTGAACTGGCCGCGCGGGCCGCCGTGTACGTTGACCACCAGCGGCACCTTGCCGGAGGCGGCCTGCGGCGGGAGGTAGAGGAGGCCTTCGACCGTGAAGCCGGCCCGCTTGAAGGCGAGCAGCTTCGGCGCTCCGGCGCTCCAAGCTGCAGGGACAAGCTCCGGCTGAACGAGCTTGCGGCCCGGTTGATCCAGTGCGGATGCGACATAGACGGCGGCAGGTGAGGTGCTCGAGCTGCCGACGTACACGTAAGCGCCGGCGGTTCCCTGCTGGCGCAGCCCGGCGATGGTGGGCAGGCCAAGATCGAGCAGGCGCATGCGGCCGTTCGCCAGGTCGATGACGGCGTTGGTGCGGCGCATGCCGTGGGTAAGACTCACCATCACGGAGACATCATCCGGCGCGACGATGAGTTGGTCGGGCGCGATGGTCCCGTCTTTGAGAGAGCCGGTGAGATTGTGCAGCTTCGCCGTGGCGAGATCGAATGTAAAGAGGTCAGCGCAGCCTTCGGGAGCGTCCTGCTCGCACTTGGCGGCGAGCACGAGGGAGTCTCCGCGGTGCGTGAAGGCAGCGCGGCGGGTGGACTCAGGCAGACCCTTTACAGGCTGCTGGTTGGTGGGGTCGGCAACATTGACAAGCGTGCCGATGGCGCTGGGGCCGAGATCGCGAAGGCGCGCGTGGGTGAGGACAAGCAGCTTGTCCGATTGCTCCGACCAGGCGACGGCGTCGGGATCAGTCAGGTTGGGGACTTCGCGGCTGGCGAAGGTCTTCGCATCGAGCATGTACAAGCGACGTTGAAGTTCGTCATGCTCCACCCATTCGACGTCCTTCTTGTCGCGCTTGTCGCGGGTGCGGGCGGCGGGTTCGGGGTCGGCGCCGATGACGGCGATGGATTTGCCATCGGGCGAGATGGTGAAGCTCTGCACGGAGATAGCGGCAGGTGCTTCGCCCGGTGTGGGTGCGCGGTCGAGCTTGACGGGCGCGGATTCGCCGCCGTCGAGCGGGAGACGGAAAAGGCTGGACTTGGCGTCGCGGCGCGAAAGAAAGAGGATAGCGGAGCCGTCGGGCAGGTATTCGGGGCTGCGCTCACCGGTGGAATCGGCGGGGCTGAAGGTGAGTTGACGGGGCGCTTCGCCGGCAGTGCTGAGCAGCCAGAGGTGGGTCTTGCCGCCGTCGGCCGTGCTGTCGGTGATGACTGCGACGACGTGTTTGCCGTCGGGCGAGAGCTGCGGCGCGGAGATGGTGCGCAGATGGCGGAGATCGTCGTTGGAAGGAAAGTGCTGCTGGGCGGGCGCGGACGCGAAGCAGGCGGCCAGCAACGCCAAGGAGGCGGCGGAATAGAGGTTCATGCACAACTCCGTGGGCGGAACGTCGCAGGTGCGCCCGCGTACTGAAGACGCGGGCGCACCCTGTGACGGCGAGCAGTTAGAACTGGTAGCGCAAGGAGAACTGCATGCGCCGCGCGGTGGTAAGCGTGGAGCTGTAGTTGCCGAGCGAGCCGCTGGTCAGGTTGGTGGTCAGTGCGTTGAACCGCACCGAGTTGGAGACGTTGAAGACCTCCCAGGCGAACTGCACGAGGTGGCGCTCGGTGATCTGGAACGGCTTGGTCAGGCTGGCGTCGGCGCCGAAGTAGCCGTCGCGGCGGAAGTTGTTGCGGTTGCCGGCTTCGCCTGGGTAGGGGATTCGCTCGAGTGGGCCTCCGCTGACGATGGACGAAGCGAGTTGCGCGACCATCCCCTGCGGAAAGGAGTTCGGCTGACGGGCGCCGTTAGCAGAGGTCTTGGCCGAGAAGGAGCCGACCTTGACGCCATAGCTTCCGATTTCCCAGTCGGTGGTGTAGCCGCCTTCGGTGAGCGAGAACGGCAGACCGCTGGTCCAGCGCGTGATGGAAGCGAGACGCCAGCCGCCGAGGGCGAGGTCGACCAGCTTGCCCGATTGATTGAGGAAGGCACGTCCCTTGCCGAACGGAAGCGTGTAGGAGCCGTTGAAGGTGAGCAGGTGACGGGTATCGAAGTCAGACAGGCCGCGCGACTGGCTGGGATTGAAGGCGTTCGTGATGTAGCTGGCGACGCCGCCGAGTGCGAAGTTGTCGCGCTCGGTATCGGAGCCGAGGTCGATCGAGTTCCCGTAGGTGTAGCTCAGGTCGGTCTGCAGGCCGTGTGTCGTGGGGTGGCGCAGAACAAACTGGCCGGCGTTATAGGACGAGGTGCCGATCGTGGACTGCACGTAGAGCGAAGAGAACTGACCCTGGAAGAAGCGATTCTGCGGAGCGTTAGCCGGGCAGGTGTAAACGCAATAGAAGTCGAGGTCGGCGAGCGCGGTGGATTCCCCAAGCACACGACGATAGGGCACGAACTCTTTTGTGTAGATGTTCTGGGTTGCCGAGGCCGTGCTGGTCGCGAGCTGGGGGAAGAGGTTTTCGAAGTACGGGATGGCAGGAACCGTTCCCTTGCCGCCCTGCGCGTCGACGAGTGCGGAGAGCTGCGCGCCGGCCTGGAAGTAGGTGGTGCCGGACTTGGGATCGAGCAGGTTGACCGGCGTAGCGAGGTCATACTGCTGCAGCAGCTTGCGTCCGAAACGGCCGACGTAGGCTGCCTCCAGCGTAAAGCCACCCGGCAGCGAGCGCTGCACGGAGATGTTGTAGACCTCGGAGTACGGGGTCTTCACCTTGTTGTCGATGCCCGCGCTGATGCTGAAGTTGGAGACCGGCGGCGTATAGGGGAAGACCTGCTGCGCCGCGGGGGCGGTCACCGGAATATTGGGTAGCGTGCTGCGGCTGGTGAAGCGTGGCGCGTTCTCGCTTGAAAGCTTGCCGAGCGCGCTGGGGATGCTGCTGGCGAGTCCGAAGGAACCCTTCTGGTTGAAGCCGTTGATCAGGCCCTGGCCGAAGTGGTCGTAGTACATGCCGGCTCCGGCGCGGATGCTGGTCTTGCTGTTGAGCGCGTAGGCGAAGGAGATACGGGGGGCGATATTGGCTTTCTGCTTGGCCCAGTAGCCGGGCCGGCCATAGACGGGGCCGTTGGGCGCGAAGGAGAGCACGGGCTCATACACCTGCCCGGCTGCGGCTGCGGCGGCGCGCTGCACGAAGAAGTTGTGCGTGTCGATGGTGGGCGCCGCGGACTGGCCGTGGCTTTCGTACGGCACCTGCAGAATGCTGTGGCGCAGGCCGAAGGTGACGGTGAGTTTGGGGGTCGCGCGCCAGCTATCCTGTGCGAAGTACTCGAACTCGTTGGAGACGAAGTAGCGCGCGACGGGTGCGCCGACAGGAAGAAGAGAGCCGGTGAGGCCGCCGGAGTTGACCGAGTAATTGACGTTCTGGGTAAGCGAGGACTCGGCGCCGACGAGGTTGCCGTAGGCATTCAAGTAGTTGCTTGAAAAGCTGCTCGCGACGGGCAGATAGCTTCCGCCGAGCGTCGAAGGATCGGGCAGGCCCTTGGTGGTGAGGCCCTGCGGGTTGGTGCTGCCCACGTTGAAGGAGTTGGCGTCGGTCTTGGAGTTGTTATGGATGAGGCGCCATGAGCCGCCCACCTGAATGGAGTGGTTGCCACGCGTGTAGTTCAGATTGTCGCTGATGGTGTTGATGGGGACGATGCGGATGTTATTGCGCGTCTCGGCCGTCGGCGAAGCGATGAAGCGCACATCCGTATAGCTGCCGACGCCCTGGCCCGAGGTTCCGAAACCCTGGCGCGTGAAGCCGTAACGGATGTCGTTCACCATGCGGGCATTGATGGTCCAGGTATCGCCCGCGGCGACTCCCTTGGTGTTGTCGCGGGTCGCGCTGGAGGCCGGCAGCCCGGGGAACTGCTCGGTTCCGCTGATCACATCCTTCTGCAGGTCGCCGCGCAGGAAGATGCGGTGGCGGGAGTTGGGGTCGTAGTCGAACTTTACGATGCTGGTGTTGTGCGTGTAGGGCGCGGGCGACGAGAACGAGTACGAGCCTTCATTCAAGCCGTCGCCGAGCGTGAGGCCGTTTGCGTGCGGAAGCAGCGCGAAGTAAGCGAGAATGGCGGCGTTGGCGCCGGGTCCGCTGGGACAGACGCCATTGGTCGCGCAAGGTGCGTCGAGCGTCGCAAGCTGCGACGTGCTGATGCTCTGGATATTGCCGGAGGTGTCCTTGTACTTCAGGATGCCAGAGCGATAGCTGTCGGTGGGAACTTCCTGCGTGACCGGGCTGCTCTCGCGCGTGCGCTGACCTTCGTAATTGAAAAAGAAGAACAGCTTGTCCTTCTTGATGGGGCCGCCGAAGGTGCCGCCGAAGGTGTTGCGGGTGAGCTGGGGCGACTTGTTAGGCAGGCCGGAGGAAGCCTGGCCCTGCTTATTGAACCAGTCGTTGGCGGCGAAGTACGCGTTGCGGAAGTACTCGTAGGCGCTGCCGTGGAAGCTGTTGGTGCCGGACTTCGTCACGAGTGTGACCTGCGCTCCGGAAGACCGGCCCTGGTCGGCGTTGGAGCTGGCGGTGGTGACGCGATACTCTTCGGTCGAGTCCATGGTGGCGCGCAGGACGCCGGTGAAGGCGTAGCCGTTGGTCTGGTCGTTGTTGTCGACGCCGTCGAGCGTAATGTTGCCCTGGTCGGAACGGGCTCCGGCGACCGCGCCGAGGCGGCTGTCGGTGGTGGCGGCCGGGTTGCTGGCGCTGTTGTTGTTGCCGAAGTAAAGCACGCCCGGCTGCAGGCTGAGCAGGTCGGCGACATTGCGCGAGTCGATGGGCATGGCCTGGATCTGCTGCATTGTTGATGGCGTTGCCGAGCGTGGCATCGGTGAAGTTGAGCGTGGATGTGGCGGTGACATCGACCGATTCGACTGCTGAGCCGACGGCGAGTTGGAAGTTGATGGTGGCCGGCTGGCTGACCAGCAGCTCCGTCTGTTTCTGCACCGTACTGAAGCCGGGACCCGTGGCGGTGATGGTGTAGGTGGAAGGCGTGAGTTCAACGAAGGTGTATTCGCCGCTTTTGCCGACGGGATGGGTCAGCGAAGTCTTCGCCTTCACATCAGTGACGGTGACGGTGGCATTCGAGAGTACGGCGCCGCTGGCATCCGTAACCACGCCGCGGACCGAGGTAGTGGCGGTCTGCGCGAGCGCCGATCCGGCAGCGAAAATGAGAGAAAAGCTGACGGCCTGTAGTTTGCGAATCATCGTGTGTCCTCCGAAAAGTGAAACAGGTGAAAGGCAATACCCGCCGACGAAGGTCGTGCGGGCTTAAGTCAGGGCGTGGAACCTGTGCGCCGCCGCGCGGTGCCCGATGCGGGGGCGGAAGAGTTGGCCGGGGCAGAGGATGCGGAAGTTGTTACGACGGAAGTGGAAGCCGTTGCCTGGTCGGAAGGCATGGGGGGATCGTCGTATTGGTAGAGTGCGTTGAACAGGTAACGGTAGGTACCGTGCGCCTGCCCGCGATGCTGCGGCTTGAAGCCGTAAAGCAAAATGCGTCCGCGACCGACGCTGAGCTGGAGCGCGGCGATCTTGTCGTGGAGCACCTCGGAGTGGACCACCATGCCGCTTTCGAGCGGATCTTCCTCGCGCGGATAACGGGCCAGGATCGCGCCTTTGAAACCCGGCAGCGTTTCGAACGCCGGGCCGCGCTCGAACATGACGACCGGTGTATCCGGAACGCCAAAGTTTACGGGCAGCTCGCCGTGTGATTTCTCGATCCGCAGGAGCGATCCGGCGCAGAAGAACTTGTCGTTTGGCAGGTCCTGCAGCACGTTCTTCACCGGCAGCGACATGAGCGGGATGATCGCGGAGGCCGCCTGGTTGAAGGCGATGAGGGTGCCGCCCGCCTGCACGAACTCCTGCAGGTTGGCAAGGCCGCTGCGCTCGATACCGCCGGCGTACTGGCCCGGCACGGTGCCGGGGCGGAAGCCATCCGTGAGCTGGCGCGAGCTCATGTCCGGCAGGATGATGACGTCGTAGCGGCTGCGCAGATTGGCGGAACGGATGTCCGCGTTGTAGAGGCTGCGCGGTTTGAAGTCGAAGTTCTCAAGGATCCAACGGGTCCAGCCTTCGTCGATCGACGGACTCCACGGACGATAGAGACCGACTCGCGCGGCTTTGAGCGGCACCGTGTGAGCGGGCTCGCCCATGGCGACTGCGCCGACGGAGAACTTGCCGGCCAGCGTGGAAAGCTCGGCGCGCCCGATGCCGCCGATGACGAAGGCGCCCCGCTCGGTGCCTTCGGGAGTTTTGACGGCGTCGGGCGCCAGAGCGACGGTGCCGCCCTGCGCCAGCACAGCGTTGACGAGCTTGAATGCGGCGTTGGGCTTGTGGCTGATCGCGAACTGCGTGCCTTCGCCGGTGATGGCCTGCGCGGGCAGCTTCACTTCGGCGATCTTCGCCAGCAGCGCGCGCTGGTCGGGCGCGATGGGATCGGAGATGGCGTCGACACTGACGCCCATCTGCAGCGGCAGCGTCCAGCCGGTGATGTCGTAGGGAAGGTGCGCGTTGGCGGTCGCTGGCTGACGGCCGCTGGATACACCTGGCGCTCCATCAGCTCTTTCGCCATGGCCGAGAAGGGCTGGTCCATAGGGATGACCCACGAGCCGGCGGGGTACTCCACGCCATTGGCCTTGAAGCCGGCCTTCGTCTGGAAGACGTCGAGGCCGTTATCGATCATCTTCTGCGCGAGCAGTCCGGCCTCAGGCACGTCGGCCTGCTTGTCGCTGATGACGTAGCGCGAAGGGGGGCTCGGTGCGGTGGATGGCTGTCGCGTGCGGCCTGGTAGCGGTTGTAGAGCAGCGCCTCGTGGTTCTTGGCGGCGAGGTCGAGCACCGACATGGAGCCGGCCACCATGTAGTCGACCGCGTCGCGCAGGCGCCACCAGCCACCCTCCCAGGGCGTGGTGTACATAGCCAGCGGACGCACGTCCTGGAACTCGCGCGGGAACTCGTCCACCGTGTAGAAGCGGGGCGTCGCATAGCGATAGAGAGCGGTCTCGGTGAAGAACGAGATCTCGTTGCGGAAGACCCCGGCCCAGTCGGTAAAGCCCGCATACCAGTTGTCGAAGCGCGTCTCATGGATGGCGCCGGGCAAATGATGCTGGTCAAGATACGCCGTCATGTTGGTGCCGATGACGTTGAGCCAGCTGCGCACGTATGGGCTGACATTGCCGGAGATGGGATCGGCGAAGGGCGGAATCCAGATGCGTGCCGGGAACGGCGCCGTCTGATGCTGGCAGTAGAAGATGACCGGACTCCAGTCGATCTCGGTCTTCGTGACCACCTGCTCTTCCTTCATGTTCAGCATGAAGCCGTCGCGGTTGTTATCGTGGCCGACGTACTCCTGGTAGAGCCAGGGCAGCGGCGCGACCTCGTACTTGGTGCCGAGATTCTGCCGGTACCACTGCACGATCATGTCCTGGCCGTCCGGGTTCAGCGTGGGCCAGAGCACGAGGATGACGTTGTCGAGAATCGCGTCGATCTCGGGGTCGTTCTTGGCTGAAAGCAGCTTGTAGGCGAGCGCAATGGAGTGTTGTCCGCCGGCGACTTCGCTGGAATGGAGGCCGCCATCGATGTGCACGATGGCTTTCGATTGCCGCGCGAGCGCGAGCGCCTGCACATCGTTCAGGCCGTCGGCGATGGCAAGCTGACGTGCGTTCTTCTTGTATTCCTCGAGCTTGGCGAGATTTGCGGCTGAGGAGATGACGCCAACTTCGATATCACGTCCCTGGCTGGTCTTGCCGACCGTGAACATCTTCATACGGTCGGAGGCTGCAGCCATGGCGTGGAAGTACTTGACCGATTCCTCGTAGTTGGCGAGGTAGAAGTCGTCGCCGGGGGTGTGGCCGAGGAAGGATGCGGGTGTGGGAAGCTGCGCATGCGCTACGCTGGCGGCAAAGCCAAGGCACAGGAGGGATCCCCAGAATCGACAGCGCCAGCCCAACTTCATGCGTTTCCTTTCCGTGGAACGTACGAAATTCAGAACACAGACGTGGTGCGGCGATGGCGTGGCGACACCGCGGCGGGGTCGTGGAAGCGACCTCCGGGCGAGTCTCCGGAGAACAACCGGCGAACGAATCGTTTGTCAGCTTCAGTGCGTGTCGGAAGCCGAATTTGTGTGAATGATTTGAATGTAATCAATATGTAACGAAACTGCAAAGATTTCTCCTCGGCAGGGCTGCGGGTCCGCAAACAGACGGCAGGAATTTGAGCGCGTGAAATCTGCGCGACAGGGAATGTGCCGTCATGCGAATGAGGCGCGGCGAAAAAACAAAGCGCGCCGCCCTTGAGAGGGGTCGGCGCGCCTGGTTGATGACGACGAGTTGCGGATGGAGTTTAGAAGCGGATGCGGGCGGAAAACTCCATCTGCCGCATGTCGCCGACGCTGGAGGCGTAGCCGAAGTTGCTGGCATTGGTCGCCTGCGCGAAGGAGAACGTGTTGTTGATGGCGTTCACGTTGGGATGGTTGAAGACGTTGAAGGCCTCCGCCCGCAACTGCACGCCGACGCGCTCCGTGAGTGGGAAGTTCTTGTTGACTGCCGTGGCGAAGCTGACCTCACGCGGCCCGCGCAGCACGCCCGGTTCGGAGTTGCCGAAGGTTCCGAAGGCGGGCACGGCGAAGGAGGCGTAGCTGTAGATCGGCGCCTGGCCGAGCGCCTTCTTGCCGCTGCCTCCATTGCGAATGAGTGGAGCGATCTGGTTGGGGCGATTGGCGAGTCCCGCATAGGAAGAGCTGAGACCCACCGGCGCCGCGAAGCCGCTCTCCAGCGTCGCCAGGCCGGAGGTTCCCCAGCCGGAGAGCAGTTCGCGTGCGATCAGGTGGTTGGAGTGGCGGAAGAAGGGAATCTCGTACACGTACGCGCTGGTGAAGACGTGCGTGCGATCGTAGCTTGGGCGCCCATAATCGGCGGAAGGATTGCGCGGGTTCTGGAAGCCGATGTTGGAATCGAAGCCATACGCCAGGTTGCCCTGCGCGCTCTGGTTTACGTTCCCGAGCGCCTTCGAGTACGTGTAGGCTGCGTTCAGTTGCAGGTCGGTAAGGCGATAAACGAAGCCCGTCTGCAAGCCGTGGTAGTTGGAGCCGCCGATGGAGACGCCGGTGGTGATGCTGCCGTATCCCGGGTAAGGGCGATAGTAGTTGGCGTTGATGGTCCCGGTGTTCAGGCAGGGGTCGAACTGCCAGGCAGTGGAGGGCGCGGGGTTCAGGTTGTTGGAGGATGCGGCGCACGTGGCGGAACCGCTGGAGGTGCCGTTCTGCGCGAAGTTGCGGTCCACTGCGTTCGAGAAGATGTGGTCCACCTTGTCGCCCGCGTAGGCGACGCTGAGGATGCCGCGGCGGATGACTTCATCTTCAAAGGTAAGTGACCAGCTTTGCAGCATCGCGGGACGGTAAGTGGAATCGATGGAACTGAAGCTCTGCAGGCCCGGAGGGCTGGCGGTGCCGCCGGCGGGCGTGCTGAACTGTGTGTTGGCGTAGGTGGGCGTGGAGACGTACGGCTGGTTGGAGAGCAGGCTGGAAGCCTGGAAGAGCCCGACCTGCGTATAGCCGGCGCCATATCCGCCATGGAGAGACATGCTGCCCTTGTCGTTCAGCCGATAGGCGAAGCCGACGCGCGGCGCGAACAGACCCTTCTTGGGATTGGTGAAGCCGCAGGGCGTGTTGTTCTGGCAGGCCTGCACGACGCCGTTGGTGGTGTAGTTGGCGATGGTGCCGGCAGCGGTAAGCGGCTGGTTGGCGCTGTTGACGATGAAGCCGCCGCCGGTCGTCACGGCCGGAGCAAGCGCGGGGTTGAAGGTCGAGCCGACAAAGTTGGTGATGTCGTTGCCGTCCTTGGTCGTGCTGGAAAAGTAGCTGTAGCGCACGCCATAGCTGAGGGTGAGGCGCGGGTTAGCCTTCCAGTCATCCTGGGCGTAAAGCTCGTACCAGTGCTGGTGGAAGACGCCGGCGCGCTGCACGTTGGACTGCGAGTAGGAGGCGAGATCGCCGAGCAGGAAGTCGCCTGCGGTATCGCCGGTGTGGACGCCCGAAAATCCGAAGTTGCCCTGCGAGAAGGCCGAGGCGTTCACGCGCAGGATGTTCCACATGTAGAGGCCGCCGGCCTGGAAGACATGCCGTCCGCGAGACCAGGTGAAGTCGTCCGAAAAGATGCCGTCTCCGGTACGGGAGTAGTTGGGCTGCACGCCCACACCCAGCCACGACCAGAAGCTGCCGATAGTGACCGCCGGCAGGCGAATGTCGCCGTTGTTGAATGCCTGCGAGAAGAGCCCCGACGGAATGGTGAAGTTGCCGGTGGGGAACAGGTTCACCTTCTGGAAGGTGTAGGCGAGGCCGGCGGTGTTGATGATGTTTGGGGTGATGGTGAAGCTCTGGCGGACCAGCGCGTTGAGCGCGGGAGTGTAAACGCTCGCTCCCGGGTTGGGCGCCGGATCGTTATAGTTGCGCGCCGGACGGACGTTCAGCACCTCTTCGTGCATGTACCGCAGCGTAAGCTGCTGCTTCTGGTTGATGCGGTGATCGATGCGGTAGATGGTGTCGTTCTGGCTGTCGAGCTCCGGGTTGGTGTTGATGTAGTTGGCGAAGCTGGTGTTGTTGTTCTGGGGCAGGTTGGGCAACGGGAGGAACTGGTTGGCCGGATTGATGAAGAACTTGGAGGCCGGATCGAAGCAGGCTGCATTGAGATGGTTGGTGACGCCGTTGGCGTCCTTGGTAAAGCATGTCGCCACGCTCAGCGAACGCGCGGTGAGCAGGTTCTGGCAGATGGCGTCGCAGGTGAGGTACTTGATGCCGGCGGGTGTGGCGGCAGTGCATCCGGCAGCGAGGGCGGCCGCCGAAAGCGTGCTGCAGGCCGGAGCATCGTGGCTCAGGCTAAGGTCGCCGGCGCGGATGGCGGGCGTGAACTCAGAGCGGCTGTTCAGCACCGAGGCGTAGTGGTTGGTTTTGAACTCCGCGCCGGCGAAGAAGAAGGTCTTGTCACGGTTGCGGTTGTAGGCGCCGGGGATGAAGATCGGTCCGCCGAAGGTGAAGCCGTAGATGTTGAGGTGCAGGCTGGAGTTGGTTGCCGGAACACCGCTGATCGAATAGGGTCGCGCCACCGCGAAGCCATTGTTGCGGATGTACTCATAGCCCGAACCGTGGAACGCGCTGGTTCCCTGTTTCGTCTCGATGAGTACCTGGCCGGACCCGGCAAAGCCATACTTCGCCGTGTAGGCGTTCTTGAGCACACGCATCTCGTTGATGGCGTCGATGGAGGGCGTGATGTTGATGTTGATCAGCGACGTCGGCGTCATGTTGTACACGCCGTCGATGGTGTAGGTCGTCTCTTCCGAGGAGGCGCCGCCGATGATGAGATCGGTCTGGCCGAGATAGCCGGAGTTGACCTGCTGGTTCGATCCGTTCACGCTGGAAACGCCCGGCACCAGCGTTGCGAGCTGCTGGAAATTGCGGCCGTTCAGCATCAGGTTCGAGACTTCCTTGGCGGAGATGGTGCCGCCGGATTCAGCCGACTCGGTCTGCACGGCGATGGCGTTGGCCTCCACGTCGACCTTGGTATCGACGTTGCCGACCGAGAGCTTGATGTCCTGGCCGCGGCGCTGGCCTGGGTCCAGGTGGATGCCGGTCACGTTGCTCTGCTGGAATCCGTTGGCGGTGACGTTCAGGGTGTAATCGCCGTCGGGCAGGTTCTCCACCGTGTAGAAACCGCGGTCCGTGGTGGTGACGGTATGCACCTCCCGGGTGCCCTGGTTGGTGACGGTGACGCGTGCGTTGGGGAGCGCGGCGCCGGAGCTGTCGCTGACGGTGCCGGCGAGAGCGCCGGCGGTGGTGTTCTGCGCTGAGCCCGTGGCGGGCAACAGCAGAAACACCAGGGCGGCGAGAAAGGTGACGACCAGCTTGCGGAACTGTGGCATGATGCGGCCTCCGAAAAAGTGCAGACACTCAAAAGGTCGAGCGTTGAGTCGGGGCGAACAGTAGGACGTGCGCAGAGTGATGTCAAAAGGGAATCATTTGCGGAACGCGGAAGCGTCAAAGTGCTGGAAAGACGAGGACTTGCGCGTTTGGGCGGAGCGACGCTCTTTCCGGCAAGCGGAACGGTTCAGCGGGTCTTCAGGTAATTGCCGAAGCCCACCACCACGGTGCTCAGAAGCAGCAGCGCAAAGCCCAGCACTCCCAGCAGACGGGTGTTGCGGCCGGTGCCGCGCCACTCCTTCAGCACCACGCCCCAGAGTGTGGCAAACAGGATGGTGCCGGCCATGTGCAGTGTCCAGGAAGAGAAGCTGTAATGGCCCATCTGCGTCTCGCCCATGGAGTAGAAAAAGAACTGCCCGTACCAAAGCAGGCCGGCGGCGGCGCTGAGCAGGGTGTTCAGCGTCAGGGTCGAGACGGGGATGCGCGGCTCGCCCGGACCGCGGAGGCCGACAACCTGGGCTGCCGAACGATTGCGCACCAGCAGAATCGCGCACCAGAGGAAGTTGGTGGTGAAGCCTCCCCAGAGGACGACGACGAGGCCAGGCAGATGCTGCCACAGCACGCTGCGTCCACCGGCCGTCAGGCTTGCGTTGGCGAGCGCATCCACCGGCGCGGCGGCGGCGAGCCCATAGGCGAAGCACGCGCTCATCACGCCGGCGAAGATGGCGACGATCAGGCCTTTGCGAAAGCTGAACTCGGCGACCGTGCCGTGCGCGCTGCCGAGTTCGCGTTCTTTCCGCCAGCCCGCGAAGCCGCTGACGGCGATCGCAGCGAGGCAGACGGCGACACCGGCCAGAATCACCTGCCCGCTGCGCTCGGCGGCGATCACGCGAAGCTCCCCGGAAAAGAGCGGCGGCATCAGCGTGCCGAACGCGGTGGAGAAGCCGAGGGCGATCGTGTATCCGAGCGCAACGCCGAGGAAGCGCACGCCGAGACCGAAGGTGAGGCCGCCGATTCCCCACATCGTGCCCCAGAACCACGCCATCAACAGGCTGTGCGAAGGGGCCGCCCCGAGCAGATGCCACCAGCCCGGCACCAGCAGCGTGGCAACGACGGCAGGCGCGACGATCCAGCTGAAGACGCCCTGGAGCAGCCAGTAGATCTCCCACGACCAGTGCCTGATGCCGCGGAACGGAAGGTAGCAGCTCGCGGCCGAAAGCCCGCCGGTCCAGTGATAGAGCACGCCCAGCAAAGGATTCGGATTCACGGGCGCGACCTTTCCAAGGCGTGGTCCGCTTGTTCGAGCAGCGCGGCGATGGAGGTGCTGCCCGAAGCCGTTTGCTGCATCAGGTGGTCGATCATGGCGGCGATGCGCGGCCAGTCGCTGCGCCGCGGAATCTCGCGTGCGCTGCGGTGCAGGAGGTCCATGCCTGGGTAGAACGGGATGGCGGCTGTCACCTCGGGATCGTGCCAGGTGGAGCGCCGGCAGCCGATGGCGCCGGAGGTCGTCGTCAGCTTGTCCATGGCCGGGCTGAGGCAGTGCTCGAGGAAGCGCGCGGCAACCTGTTTGTGCGGGCTGCCGGCGGCGAGGGCAAGCACCCAGTACACGTTCAGCGAGGCGTGCGCGAAGCCTTGCTCCGCCGGGATCTCTGCAATGTCGACGAGTCCACGCACTGCGGAGCCGGGCGAAGTGTGCGCCATGGCCGCGAATCCGAACCAGTTCACCGCCATGGCCGCCTCGCCGCGCGCGAACGCCATGCCGGCGGCCACGGAGTCGTACTGCGCGGATCCGGGATGCATCGCGGAAGCGTCCTGCCACAGCATGCGCAGGAACGTGAGCGCGGCATGCGCGGGTTCGGTGTTGAAGCGCACGTTTCCTTCCGCGTCGATCAGTTCGCCGCCGCGGCTCCAGAGTTGCAGCAGGAAGTCGTAGACGGTGTTGTGACCGTCGGGGAAGCCGGCGAAGACCGTGCCGAAGAGATGGCGGGACGGTTGGTGAAAGAAGCGCGCGACCTGGTGGAAGTCGTTCCAGGTCGCAGGTGGCGCGAGCGGCCTGCCATGCTGCGCTGCGAAGCGCTGTTGCTGCGCCGGGTCCTCGAAGAGATCGCGGCGAAACATCAGGCATTCGGGGCCGTCGTGGTATGGCGTTCCGAGGATCGCGCCTTCGATGCGCTGCAGCCGCAACAGCGATTCCGGCCACTCGCCTGCGCTCAGGAGGTTGCCGAGGTGCGGCGCCAGGTCGACCGCTGCGCCTGCCGCATGGATGGTGGCCAGCCAGTCCGTGGCCACGAAGCACACGTCCCAGTCTCCCCGCAGCATGCCTCCCGAGGGGAGCAGTGCCTCTTCAAGCGGATGGAGGTCGAGCGCCACGGCATCGAGCTGAAGTCCTGTCCGCGCTGCCGCTTCAAAGTCGTTCCACTGCGCGGCGATGGCGTGCTCAAAAGCCGGGAACTTGCGCACGGCGATGCGGAACGTCTGGTCGCGGCTCATGCTTTGCCCTGCGCCGCTGCATCGTTCAACTCCGCGACAATGCGGTCGCTGTGCTCGCCGATCCGGGGCGCACTGATGGGGCTCAGCAGCAACTCGCCATCGATGCGGATGGGGCAGCGCGTGGTCTGCATCGTGCGTGCGGGGCTCGAATCCACCTGCTGCACCATGGCGAGCGCTTCGGCGGCAGGATGCGCAAAGAGGCGATCCCAGGTGAAGACATCGGCGCACCAGACATCGGCGGGCTCGAGAATCGCGAGCCAGTGCGCGGTCGTCTGCAGCCGGAGGTGGTCGACCAGGATCTGCTTGATCTCATCGCGCTGGTCGAAGAGCGAGGCGGGATCGGTGAAGGCCAGCAGCGGCTCACAACCCAGCAACTGTCCGAGCCGCAGGATGGGCTGCATCGCGAGCGCCAGATAGCCATCGCGCGTCTCGTAGATGCCGTACGGCGCGCCGAGATAGGCGTGCGCATTGTTGATGGCGGAGCGCTTCGGCGGCTGATGACCGTCGTTCAGCCACGTGGTCAGCACCTCAAACTGCAGGTCTAGCGTGGACTCGAGCAGCGAGACCTCCACCAGGCCGCCACGTCCCGTGATCCCGCGACGCACCAGACATGCGAGGATGCCCTGCACGAGGTGAGCGCCGGCGAACATATCCGAAACCGCGAGGCCGAACGGTACCGGCGGCTGCGTCGCATCGCCATTGAGCCACGGCAGACCGGAGAGCGACTGCACCAGCAGGTCCTGACCGGGCTTGCCGCGCCACGGGCCCTGCTTCCCATAGCCGGTAATCTCCGCGTAGACGAGGCGCGGATTCAGCGCTGCCATGGCCTCGTAGCCGAGACCGGCTTTCTCGATGACGCCGGGACGGAAGTTCTGGATGAGCACGTCGGCCTTCGCAACCAGCGCGCGCACGTGCGCCAGGTCGGCGGGATTCTTGAGGTCGGCGGCGAAGCTCTCCTTGTTGCGATTGATGGAGTGGAACAGCGTGGAGTCGCCATCGAGCTGCAGGTTGGAGATGTAGAGCTGGCGGCAGAGATCGCCCTGGCCTGGTCGCTCGATCTTGATCACCCGCGCGCCCAGGTCGGCCAGCCGCAACGAGGCCGAAGGACCGGAAAGAAACTGCGAAAAGTCGACGACGAGCAGACCTTCGAGCGGCCTCATGCACGCACCTCGCGATGCTTGCGCAAGGCTGACTGCAGGGATTCGAGCGCCTGCGCGGGCAAGGCCGCTGGATCGCCGAGAAACCGATGCACGATGCCGGAGGCCTCGTCCTGAAAGGCGATGAATCCCGGCCAGCGCGGCCGCACCCAGGCGGCGTCGAGCGTCGGCAGTGTGTCGCGGAAAAAGTTGTCGGTCATGCGGTTGTTCTCTTCATCGAGCCAGGCGGCGCGGTGGCCGGGCTGGCCTCCGCTGGCCGTGTACAGCGTGCGTTGCGTCTCCGGGGATGCGGCGAAGCGGGCGTAGGCGGCTGCGATCTCGGGAGATTGGCAGTTCGCCGAGATGGCCAGCCCCGCGCCGCCAAGGGTCGAACGCAAGGGCGTGCCATCGTCGAGCGAAACCAGCCCCGCCGCCTGCAGACGGTGCGCGGCGTAGCCTGCGCGTGCATAGTTCGTGTAGCCGTAGGCGAACGGGCAGTACGCAATCGTGTCGGACTCGGCCAGCAGTTGCCAGGTGCGGATGGGGTTGCGCTCGGACGAGCCGGGCGCGGACACCGCGAGCAGCTCCCGCAGCATCTCCAGCGCCTGTGCCGCAGCGGCGAGGTGCGGTTCGGCGATGACCGAGCCCTCGTGCTGAAAAGGCTCCGCGCCCAGCGCGTTGCTGAGCATGAAGAAGGCCATCAGGGCATCGATGGCGAGGCCCGGCACGGCGACGCGGCCGGAACGCGCAAGCGACAGCAGCTCCGACCAGGTGCGCGGCAGGTCCTCGCGCGGGATCAGGTCGGGACGAAAACCAGCGACCGGCGTAGCCGCATCGGTTGCGAGCGCCCACTGCTGTCCTTGGTATTGGTAGCTGGCGTGTGACTGGCCGACCGAGTTCGCGGCCTGGTCGGCGAAGAATTCGGCGGGCAGCAACTCATCGAGCGGAAGCAAGAGACCGTGCGTGGCGGCCTCGCCGATTGAGGGATGGTCGATGACGAGCAGGTCGAAGCGGCGCACGAGTTCGGCCAGGGGAGCGTCGGCGAAGGCCTGCAGCGAGCGTTTCTCCCAGCGGATGCTTACGCCGGCATGGGTCTCCTCAAAGCGCTGCGCAGTCGCGACCATGGGGAGGAAGCCGCGGGTGTGATTCCAGGTGATGCCGGTAAGTTCAGTCATTGGCGGAGCGGGCGAAGCATGGTAACTTTGAGTGCTTTGCGGGCAGGCTGTCAATGCCGATCTGCGGTCCGCAAAACGGAACAGGAGCGGCCGCCATGGGCACCGATATTTTCTTCGAGGATTTCGCACTCGGCGCGACACGCGAGACGACCGGACGAACCATCACCGAGGCCGACATTGTGCTGCACGCCGGGCAGACGGGGGATTTCTACCCCCACCACATGGACGCGGAATGGTGCCGCACGCAGCCGTTCGGCCAGCGCATGGCGCATGGGACGCTGGTCTTCAGCGTGGCCGTGGGGATGACCGCCGGCATCATTAATCCGCAGGCGATGAGCTACGGCTACGACCGCCTGCGCTTTGTGCGCCCCGTCTTTATCGGCGACACTTTGCGCGTACAGGTGACGATCAAGGAGAAGCGGGAAGATCCGAAGCGACCGCGGCACGGCATCGTTGTGGAGGGGCTGAACGTGGTGAACCAGCGCGGCGAGACGGTGCTGGTCGCGGAGCATCTGCTGCTGGTCAACCGCCGCGCCTGAACTCCCGCCCCGCGCACAAAGATCGATGGAACCAGGCCATCGCCCTTCGCGTATGGCAGGGTGTGCATGGTAGGTTTGACAGCACCGGAATGCCCAGAAACCGACGTAAACTCGGCCGCAACAGCTCGCCCGGCAGGGTTGGGGCCGGTCTCGCTCACCATGTGACGTTGTACCGGATTGCGGAATGCGCGACGAGTCTGCTGCTGTGTCTCGCACCCGCGTTTCTGGCAGCGCAGCAGGCTCCGGCGACGCCCGCCCCGATTGTGCAGCCGGGCGCTCCCGGCGCACCCAGCCGTCGGCTTCCCGCTTCGACGACCGGCGTCGTGCCCGCACTCTCAGCCGCCGATGTGGCTTTCATGCAGGGCATGATCATGCATCATTCCCAGGCGGTGGAGATGACGGCGCTCATCCCCGGCCACACCGAGAATGCAGCCATCCGCACGCTGGGCGCGCGCATCAGCCGCTCGCAGTCTGACGAGATGAAGTTCATGCAGCGCTGGCTTGCCGCCCGAGGGCAGCCGGAGTCGATGGCGATGCCCGGCATGCCGGAGATGGATCGCAGCGGACGGCCGATGGCGCTGATGCCCGGCATGCTCTCGCCCGCGCAGATGGACGCGCTGCGCAACGCACATGGCAGCGGAGTTCGACCGCCTGTTTCTTTCCGGTATGATCCAACATCACACCGGAGCGCTGACGATGGTACAGCAGATCTCTTGCGACGCCCGGCGCGGGCCAGGACGCCGACCTCTTCGACTTCGCCACCGATGCCGACAACACGCAGCGGGCCGAGATCAAGATCATGCAGGATCTGTTGAAGGAGAAATGATGATTCGTACGCAGACGCACGTCTTCCGCCTGCTGGTCGCCACGTTGGCGCTCAGCGGGATCGCCGCCGCCCAGGAGCCTGCACCGGCTGCCAAGCCCGCCACCCCGCCGGCGCAGCAGAACCCCTTCGCGCCGGAGGCCGCGCCCCCGCTGCCGCCCGGCATGACGGGCTCTACCACCAACGATCCGCGCGTCGGTCTGAAGCCCGGCATGTACGACGCCGGCGAAGCCGCCATGGGCATGCAGCATGTGTGCTGTCTGAAGAAGCCGGACGCCTTTCCCTGCCCTCGAACGATCCCGACGATCCCAAGGTGCAGAAGGCGCTGGCGTCGCTCGGTATCCCCGCCGGCGCAATGCCGAAGTCGATGTCCCTGGTCGTTGCGGGTCTCGCCTTCGCCAACTCCGACTTCGCCTTCCAGGGCAATCACCTCTTCCAGGGTAACTTCTACGGCGTCAACTTCTATGACATCTCCAACCCTGCCAAGACCTCGCTGATCACCTCGCTGGTCTGCCCCGGCGGCCAGGGCGACGTCTCGGTCTACGGGAATCTGCTCTTCATGTCCGTGGAGATGCCGAACGGCCGCCTCGACTGCGGCACCCAGGCCTTCCCGCCGAACCCGCCGCCGGCCGCCGGCCATGAGCACGATCCACAGCTTCCCGCGGCCAGCGCAGACCGCTTCCGCGGCGTGCGCATCTTCGACATCTCCGACATCAAGAACCCGAAGCAGGTGGCCGCCGTTCAGACCTGCCGCGGCTCCCACACCCACACGCTCGTCACCCGACCCCAACGACAAGGACAACGTCTACATCTACGTCTCCGGCACGTCGTTCGTGCGGCAGTCCGATGAACTCGCCGGCTGCTCCGGCGACGCGCCCGACAAGGACCCCAACACCGCGCTCTTCCGCATCGACGTCATCAAGGTTCCGCTCGCTGCGCCGCAGCAGGCCGCCATCGTCTCCAGCCCGCGCGTCTTCATGGATGCCCGCGTCCGGCGCGCTGAACGGCCTGAACAACGGCGGCAGCCACGACAAGGGCGCGGAGAAGCCAGCCGACACCAACCAGTGCCACGACATCACCGTCTACTCGGCGATCGGCCTCGCCGCCGGCGCCTGCTCCGGCAACGGCATCCTGCTCGACATCAACGATCCCGTCCATCCCAAGCGCGTCGATGCCGTCAACGATCCCAACTACTCCTACTGGCACTCGGCGTCGTTCTCCAACGACGGCACCAAGGTGGTCTTCACCGACGAGTGGGGCGGCGGCCTGGGCGCTCGCTGCCGCGCGACCGACCCGAACAAGTGGGGCGCGGACGCCATCTTCAACCTCAAGCGACAACAAGCTCTCGCTCGCCAGCTACTACAAGATGCCCGCGGCGCAGACCGACACGGAAAACTGCGTCGCGCACAACGGCTCGCTGGTCCCCATCCCGGGCCGCGACATCGAAGTGCAGGCCTGGTATCAGGGCGGCATCTCGGTCATGGACTTCACCGACGCCGCGCACCCGTTCGAGATCGCCTACTTCGACCGCGGCCCGATCGACCCGAAGACGATCGTGCTCGGCGGCGACTGGTCAGCCTACTGGTACAACGGCTACATCTACGGCTCCGAGATCGCGCGCGGCCTGGATGTCTTCAAGCTGACGCCGACGCAAGTTCCTCACGCCAGAACGAGATCGACGCCGCCAACCTCGTGCAGGTCGGCGAACTGAATGTGCAGAACCAGCAGAAGACAGTCTGGCCGGCGCACCTTACCGTCGCGCGCGCCTACGTCGACCAGTTGGAACGTTCGCAGGCGTTGCCGGCAGATCGCATTGCCGCGCTGAACACAGCGATCGCGAAGGCGCAGAAATCGCACCTCGGGAAGAAAGATGCTGAAAAGCTGAAGGAGTTGGGATCCAAGGTCCAGGCGGACGCCGCGTCCGCGAAGACCCCTGCGGACACCCGGCGCATGCATGCCCTTGCAGACATCCTGGCGGCGCCGGCGGCGTAGCGCAACCTTGCAGAGGAAACACATGGAAGCCGGGGCTCAGCGCAGTAGAGCGCGAGGAGCCCCGGCATTTGTCATGTTCGCCCTTACCGCATACTCACGGAGTTGGCCGTTGCCGCCGGCGACCGGTTGTGCAGCATCTCCTGCATGCGCTCGATGACCAGGTTCGAGAAGACCTCCACGCCGTGATGATTCAGGTGGTCAGCGTCCATCAGGTTTTCGGGTGTGCGCAAAGAATCGTATCGGTCGTCGCTGAAATCGATGACCGGCGCAGCCGGCATCGTCGGGAATGAGAGTCCGGCCCGAGGTCAGTTCAAATGGAATCGGAAGCCTTAACGTTAACACGCGCCGGAACTGCGGGTTGATTGGCGGCTTTGATGCCGCGGGCGAGGGCGAGGTCAGTGCTCAAGCTGGTTGGGACTGGGCTGCTGACCGACCCGGGGGCGGAGTCGGCGAGGCAGCACGGGCTTGCGGCGAAGTCGCGGGGGAAGCTGCCCGGCCGGGTAAAGCTTGTACAGCACCAGGAGATTCCGGTCGGGATCGTCCATGGCAGGAAACGCCGCGACGCGCTCCAACTGGTACTGCGGGCTCATGGCGTCGAGCTTGTCGTCCTCCACCTGGTTCCACGCGACGTACCAGCCGGGCTGGTATTTGCGAATGCGATCGACCAGTTCCATCGTTCCGAAGTCATCGCAGATGCTGGGCAGGTGCGTCATCAGCGAGATATCCGAGCCCGAGATGGAGAGGATGAGAGGATTGTGGTTGGGATCCTTTTTGCGATCCCCGTCGATATAAGCCTCCACCTGGTGGGCGGCGTTGATCAGCGTGTACTCCGGTTGGCGGACATAACCCAGGGTCTCGACAGCGTCGGGGACCAGGATCGCAAGGCCGGCCAACCCGGCAGCCGCGACCGCCGCCCAGCGCAGGGTTGGCGCGGCGATTCGCGCGAGAAGGAGATCTTCCACCACCACCGGCAGCAGCAGGGTAAGCGGGACGGCGATCACCAGGTAATACCGCGGCTGCAGATTGTTGTGGTAAGCCAGGAACGCCATGTATCCGCCGGCCCAAAGCAGCAGCGACGCCACCAGCGGCGAGGCTGCCAGCCGGCGCAACTGCAGCAGCGCGAAGATCGCGGCGGCCATTGCGCAGGGATAAAGGATGGGGCCCATCCAGCGCCCATCCTTCAGCATGCCGGAGACCACTGCCAGGAAGTTTTCGCGCGTAATGCCGGTGTAGGCATTGGCGCTGAAGAGATAGCGGAAGTCCGCGAGGAAATGCGGACGGACCAGGCCGAGGAAGTACACCAGCCAAAGCGCCAAACCGAGCAGGGCAGGCGGCGCCGCGAGCCGGAGAAAACGCGAGATCCCGAAATCTGCCCGGGCCAGAATCATCCAGAAGATGGCCGGCATCAGGAACAGCGCCGTGGTCTTGGTCAGGACCATGACCGGCAGCAGAATGCCGAGAGCAACGCTTGCGGGCAGATTGCCGCGCACCCCGGCAAACGCGGATCGCCAGCCCGCTGCCGATTCGCCCACGACGTCCTTCGCGGGCCAATGCAGTGAGGCTGCGGCCAGGAGAGCGAGCAGCGTCACCAGAACCAGCATCGGCTCGATGATGGCCAGACGCGTGAAGACGAAGCAAAAGGGGCTGACCGCCAGGAGCAGAAGCGCGGAAGGTGCCGCGAGCGACGAGTTTCCGCGGTGAGTATTCCGGGCAATCAGGAACCACGCGGCCACAAGGGTTGCGCCGAAGATTGAGACCGACAGCGCTCGCGCCGCGATCACAGAGACGCCGGTAAACCGGAACACCAAGGCTTCCACCAGGGGCCAGACCGGGAGTGCAGCGGCAGGATTGAAGTCGCCGGGGACGTACCAATGGCCGAGCCGGAAGTGGCGAATCGCGGCGTCGCCATACCAGCCCTCGTCGGTGTACTTGGACCAATCAACCCAACGCGACTGGTTGGGAAAGTCGGCCGCGAGGTGGACGTAGTGGAGGGCAAAAAACAGCCGCTGCAACCACCAGTAGAACGATCTGGAGTGCGCGCGTGTGTTTTGCGGACGATGTTGTCATTCCAGGCGGATACTCACATTTTAGCTGCGTTGCCGAGAGCTGCGAGGAGCCGGGCTTCCTAGGCAAAGCGCCCCTGGTACCTTACACTGAAAGGGACGTCCTAACAGGTGTCTCGAGGTGAGTGGGTGCAAATTGCCGTGTCCGAGGTGCTGAACCGGCGGCTCCGCAAGGTCGTTTTCATTGCAATGTGTTTCGTCTTTGCATGTTTTGCCTTCCAATCCTACTGGATGTACAGCCTGGAATCGCATGAGGCTCCGGGCTTGTGGGATGTGATGCTGTCAGGGCACGGAACGGCACCCGGGCAATATCGCATCGGGGTCATGTTTACGGCACATTTCCTCAGCAATCTGAGTCACGGTCATCTGGCGATGCGGCACACGCTCGGCCTGCTGGATGCGTTCTTTCTCGCGATCGCACTTTCGACTGTCCTGTTCCTTCTGCGCGAAAGCCAGTACTACCTTGACGCGGATTACCTGCGACGTTGCGCGCTGCAGATTCTCGGCTTTGCGCTCCTGCTCTACTTCATGGCGTGGCTCTCCTGGTTCCACATGCCGGAGACGCTGGGCAATTTCGCCTGCCTGGCAGTTGCCGCGGCCCTGCTCTCAGGACGCTGGAAGCTGCCCAGACCGGTTACGGCAGCCGGATTGCTGCTGGTTACAGGTTTCCTCGCAACCATCCGCGCGGATTCCGGGCTTTCGCTCAATGCCGGCATCCTCGCGCTCGCTCTTTTGCCTGGGCGCAAGCTTCTGGTGCTGGGACGGACTCTGCAGGTAGCGGTCGGGGTGCTGGGAATCGCGCTAGTTCTCGGGATCGAGTTCTACATCAACCACTTTATGTACCCGCACAACCCGTACAGCACGGATGTTGTCCAGATCTTCAACAACCTGCGCTCGCCCGCGCAGCTCTTCTGCATGATCATCGCGCTGGCGCCCTGGTTCCTGAGCGTGTGGCTTGCCCGCCGCCACTGGTACCGGCTGGAAGGCTGGCAATCCATCCTCGTGGTGGCTTCGCTGTTTGAGTTCTGTCTCTACATGACCGTGGCCATGGTGGAAGAGGTTCGAGTCTTTCTTCCGTATCCGCTGGTCCTGGTGCCCACGATGGTAGGTTTGATGACTCATGAACTGCTGGGACAACCGGATGTAGCGACCGTCGCATCCCACCTTCCGGCGCGAGGTCGGAGAGCGCGAGGAGGCAGTAGCACGGCGTCGTTTCGGAGTCGGGTGATTACTGCGCCTCCGAGGGCGGTCCCGATAGCGCACCCACAGGTCGCGGAGCTGCAGGAAAGTCGAGCGGCGGCGGCTGTCGTCTCCGCACCACGGCGATCATGTAAGGCCCGGCCGTCTTCGTCACCCACGAGATCAGCAGCAGGCCGAGCATTCCGTAGCTCGCAAGGTGAATCGGCGTCGTCAATCCACCGCCTGACCCCGCTTCGAAGAGCTGGATGATGGGAAGTAGCGCGAAAACCGATTGCCTGGAACTGCCGGCCACCGAATCAAACGCAATGAAGCATAAGAAGACGCAGATGGGCATCACTATAGGCCACCGAACCACGTTGCCTGATGGTAAGCGTCCGAGGACGGGCTGAAAGCAATACCCGTCGTTGTTCTTCTTCCGAGAAATATCCCACTTCGTGGGCGAAGATGTTCCCGTAGTCCTGGCTCGGTTTGTTCTCCAGATGAAGCGCGGAACGATGTTGGAAAGTAGGTAAAGGTCGGCGCCAGACCGAAGACGTGTCCCTGGTTCGTGCAGGCGATCAGGTTGTCGTCTGGCACCGCCATGATCGCCGATCAAGGAAGGCCCGCGCTGTCGTAAAAGTGCTAGGCTCTTCCTTTAGTCAATTCCTCGGAGAGCATTCGTAAGGTAGAGTTGCCTCGTCCGTGCAGATCGGTGAGATACTCCGTGCGACTGCCATATTCTCGACCACCGACCCGCTCGGCTGGCGAATAAGCGTACATATTGGGAATATGGCACTAGGTAATACACCATGAATATCATGCCCAGCACACCGCCGACGACTTGGCTTCGGCTGAAGCTGTACCGCTGCAATGACAGCGGCCATACACCACGCCATGAAGCCTGATAACATGCTCTCCTTGCCGAAAAAGACCAGCCCGAAGAATGAAACAGAATACCGGCCGCACGACCCAGTTGATGCTTCTCTTGCCGCCCGACTTTAGGATTTCATAAGTGGTCGCCAGCAGAATAGCCATGAGGGGAAACCGTTTATCTGCCGAAGTGCAGCACGGACCCCGCTCTGGCGCCAAACGCGCCTAACGCGAAGTTCAGAAAGATGGCGGCAAGAGACCGATCACCGAGGCCCGCTTGAGGTCGGCCAGATTCTTGAGCCGGAAAGCAGGGGTCTTGAGGGGGCGCAACATGCGGCTCGAGATAGGCGATCACAATCAGCATCACCATCCCGCCGCAATAAACCAACATGGTCGAGATGGGCGCTTCCATGAGTGCGCTCGCCAGGTTGCATCAGGAGGACCTTGGCCGCGACGCCGAGGACAACTGAAAGCACCCATTGACAAAGATGAACGCGCCGGAAGGTGTACTCGAGCCGCCCGCTGCATTGAAGGCAAGCCCGATAGACGAGGATGTACGGCGGCCGTAAGAATCGCAAACATGAAATTCGTGCCTTCGGCAATCTGGCCGACAAACAAAGCCGCGAAGAAAATAACATGGCTTCGGGCGCAAATCGGTTTGGGATAGGATTCGCACGTCACTCTCAGTTTAGCATTCGGCGACGCGATTTTCGAAGTGTCGCCAGAGCCCCGCTCCGTGCAAGCTTCGCCTCTCACCACTACAGCAATTTCAGCTGCGATGGATGACGTGCCGCCCACCAGCCGAGAATAAGCCGGCGGCAGGGACGCTCGATGTAGACGTGCATGGCGATGGAAAGGGGAATGATGACGGCGAGGCTGCCGCAAGCGTAAAGCAATCCCTGGCCGAAGTGGAAACGCTGGGCGAAATCGTTGAAAACGATATGGATGAGGTACAGCGCGAAGCTGGCTTCGCCCAGCAGCACAAGAAACGGGAGCGAAAGCGCGCGGGAAAGCCAGTTGGATGTCCCGAGCCCGACCAGCAGGATGGCATAAATAGGAATGAGCAGCCCGTTATGCAGCGCGAGGTATGGCATGTGGTCTCCGCATAGAAGCGCCACGGCCAGCAGAATCGCGCCGCTCGTCGCCAGGATCGCTCCGGTGCGCTGCGAAGGTCTGAACCGGAGAAAGAGCCAGCCCACTGCGATGCCCGTGAGGAATTCGGGAATGGCAAAGATGGGCAAACGAGAGGTCCGGAAGACGATGTCCATTCCAGGTAACTGGCCGAAGATTTCCGTGCGGGAGGCGGCTGGATAGCGAAGAAGGCAATAGACTGGCGCCGCCATCGCAAGCGCATAGAACCCCGCTACCCATGCGTACGCGCGCCCCAGCGTCCGAGGTCGTAGCGGCAGCAACAGAAAGGGGAAGCTGAAGTAGAAGAACGCTTCGCAGGAAAGCGTCCACGCCCCGCTGTTGAAGAAGTTCACCATCCGCATCGACCACGCCTGCACCAGCGCCAGGTCGGCCACATAGGCGAGGGCGTGGATCTTCTGCTGGAAATCATGGCGATTCACGAGGCCGGCGAGGATCATCGCAAAGAGGTAGACGGGGTAAACCCGGGCAAAGCGCGCGATCCAGAACTTGGGATAGTTCGAGCGGCCAGCCTCATACTCGGTGGCGTGGGCATACGTAAGGATGAAGCCGGACAGAAAGAAGAAGAACGCCACGCCGGTGTAGCCGATGCTGATGGCGCCGGCGAAGACGCCCCATTGCGAGAAAGGCCGCACGAGGTGGTAAAGCGCGACATGAAGGGCGGCGAAAAACCGCACAGAGGTGAGCGCCTTGAGCACCGGAAGGCGCGCCACGCCGGGCGTGACCGCAGGACTCGATGGGTCCGTGATGGGGGATGTGGATGACACGAGGTTTTCTGGGTCGATTTTACCTCATCGGTCCGGCGCTCCCGGTGCGGTCCGGCCCGCAAAGCGGTAGGCGAATCGGCGCGGCACGGGTAAGATAAAAGGATGCGCGTGCGACCCCCGGCCCTGTGCTTATGGCCCGTCGTCCGGTGCGCGAGAATTCCTGGAGGAAGTTGACTTGGCGAAGCGCGACCGTTTTTTGTTTACCAGTGAATCCGTAACCGAAGGCCATCCGGATAAGATCGCCGACCAGATCTCCGATGCGATCCTCGATGCCTGCCTGGAGCAGGACCCGATGAGCCGCGTGGCCTGCGAAACCCTGACCTGCACCGGGCTGGTCGTCATCGCCGGCGAGATTACGACCAAGGCCTATGTGGACTTCCAGGGCCTGGTTCGCTCCACCGTGGCCGAGATCGGCTATAACCATTCGGACTACGGTTTCGATTCGAATACCTGCGCGGTCATCTCGACCATCAACAAGCAGTCGCCCGACATCGCCCAGGGCGTGGACACCGGCGGCGCCGGCGACCAGGGCATGATGTTCGGCTACGCGACCAACGAGACGCCGGAGCTGATGCCGCTGCCGATCTCGCTCGCGCACCGGCTGTCGGAAAAGCTGGCCGAGGTCCGAAAGAACGGCCTGATGCCTTATCTCCGTCCCGACGGCAAGAGCCAGGTCACGGTGGAATACTCCGAGGTCGGCAAGCCCGCGCGCATCGACGCCGTGGTTATCTCGACCCAGCACGACGAGGATGTCACCAACGAGACGCTCCGCGCCGACGTGCTGAAGTACGTCATCCAGGCCGTCATTCCGGCGGAGTTGCTGGACGCTGACACCAAGTACCATATCAATCCGACCGGCCGCTTCGTCATCGGCGGACCCATGGGCGACTCGGGCCTGACCGGACGCAAGATCATCGTCGATACCTACGGCGGCATGGGCCGTCACGGTGGCGGCGCGTTCTCGGGCAAGGATCCAACCAAGGTGGACCGTTCGGCCGCGTACATGGCGCGCTACGTCGCGAAGAACATCGTCGCCGCCGGCCTGGCCGATCGCTGCGAAGTCCAGCTTGCCTACGCCATCGGTGTAGCCGAGCCGGTGAGTGTGCTGGTCGATACCTTCGGCACCGGCACGGTGGATGCGGACAAGCTCGAAGAACTGGTGCGCGCGAACTTCCAGTTGACCCCCAAGGGAATCATCGAATCGCTCGACCTGCGCCGCCCCATCTACAAGGCGACCGCGGCGTACGGCCACTTCGGCCGCACGGGCAATGACTTCTCGTGGGAGAAGACGGACAAGGCGGAGGCGCTGAAGGCCGGCGTGGCCGAGGCCGTCGCCGCCAAGTAATCTGCACAGAACGCGGAAAGGCGAGCCCTAAGGCTCGCCTTTTCTTTCTGCCCAGGAAACAGTCCTCAGTCGATCGAGATTTTGCGCAGCAGCTTGAAGTTCGAGAGCATCTGCCCGGTTCCGAGCACCACCGACGCGAGTGGGTCGTCGGCGATGGAGACGGGCAGGCCGGTCTCTTCGCGGATGCGGCGATCGAGGTTCTTGATGAGCGCTCCGCCGCCGGTCAGCACGATACCGCGTTCGGAGATGTCGGCCGAAAGCTCGGGAGGAGTCCGCTCCAGCGCCACGCGAATGCCATTGATGATGGTGGCGATGCACTCAGCCAGCGCCTCCCGGATCTCTGAATCGTCGATCGAAATGGTCTTCGGCACGCCTTCGATCAGGTTCCTGCCGGTAATGGTCTTGGTGATCTGCTCATCCAGCGGGTAGGCCGAACCGAGCTCCATCTTGATCTGCTCGGCGGTGCGCTCGCCGATGAGCAGGTTGTACTTGCGCTTGATATAGGTGGTGATGGCGTCGTCCATCTGGTTGCCGGCCATGCGGACGGAGCGGGAGTAGACGATGCCTGCAAGCGAGATCACCGCGATATCCGTCGTGCCGCCGCCGATATCGACGACCATGTTGCCGCCGGGCTCGGTGATGGGCAGTCCGGCGCCGATGGCGGCCACCATCGCCTGCTCGACGAGGTGCACCTCGCTCGCCTTGGCGCGGTATGCGGAGTCCATAACCGCGCGCTTCTCCACCTGCGTAATCTCGCTGGGTACGCCGATGACGATGCGCGGATGCACCATCATCTTGCGGTTGTGCGCCTTGTGGATGAAGTAGTTCAACATCTTTTCGGTGTGCTTGAAATCGGCGATAACACCGTCCTTCATGGGCTTGATGGCGACGATATTCCCGGGCGTACGGCCCACCATCTCCTTGGCCTCGAGCCCGACCGCCTCCACCTCGCCGGTTACCTGGTTTACGGCGATGATGGAGGGCTCGTTCACGATGATGCCCTTGCCGTGGGCGAAGACCAGCGTATTCGCGGTCCCCAGGTCGATCGCCAGGTCGGACGAGAACAGGCTGAACAGCGAGCGCATGTTGTGCACCCGCGAGTACCGCATCTGGAAATTATTGGAAGACATTATTCTGAGTCGATCCTGACGCTTTCGTAAGACGCGAATAGCGTAAGTCTCCATTGTACTCGTCCAAGCGCTGCGCGTGAGGATGCGCGAAAGAGCCCGCGCGGGAGAGAGATTCCTCTATGCTATTGGCAGCAGGCGGGAACAGATGTGCGAACGACGAAGGGGAAATGCATGACCATCGGCGTTCCAAAGGAAGTGAAAGATCACGAGAGCCGGGTAGGCGTAACCCCGGCGGGCGTGAAGGCGCTGGTAGAAGCCGGACATAAAGTGCTCGTGGAGACAAATGCCGGTGCGCTTTCCGCGTTTCCGGATGACGAGTACCAGGCCGCCGGCGCGGAGATCGTCGGCGGCGCGCCTACGACGTCTGGCGCCTGGCCGACATGGTCGTCAAGGTCAAGGAGCCGGTCGAGAAGGAATACCGGCACTTCCGCGAAGGCCTGGTGCTGTTTACGTATCTGCACCTGGCGCCGCTGCGCGAGCTGACCGACGCTCTGCTGGAGAAGAAGGTCACCGGCATCGCCTATGAGACTGTGCGCGACCGCATGGGCACGCTGCCGCTGCTGACGCCGATGAGCGAGGTCGCCGGGCGCATGAGCGTGCAGGTGGGCGCGGCGTATCTGGAGAAGGAGCATGGCGGACGCGGCGTGCTGCTGGGCGGCGTTCCGGGCGACGCCTCCGGGCAACGTCTGCATCATCGGCGGCGGCATCGTCGGCACGAACGCGGCCAAGATCGCGCTGGGCATGGGAGCGCAAGGTCACGCATCGTCGACCTGAGCCTGAACCGGCTGCGCGAGCTGGACGACATCTTTGGCGGACGCATCTTCACGCTCGCCTCGAACAGCTACAACATCGAGCGCGCGGTGTGCGAGGCGGACCTCGTCATCGGCGGCGTGCTGATCCCCGGCGCGGCGGCGCCCAAGATCGTGACCCGCGCCATGGTGAGCAAGATGAAGAAGGGCGCGGTGATCGTCGACGTGGCGATCGACCAGGGCGGCTGCATCGAGACGGCGCGCCCGACGACGCACACCGACCCGAGCTATCGTGGTCGACGGCGTCGTGCACTACTGCGTGACCAACATGCCCGCGGCGGTTCCGAACACCTCCACGCTGGCGCTCACCAACGCGACTTTTCCCTATCGTGCTGAAGCTTGCGAGACTTGGCGCGCAGGAAGCGATCCGCGAGGACAAGGGCATCGCCGAAGGCGTGAACACCTACGAAGGCACGCTGACCTATGGCGCGGTCGCGCAGGCGCAGGAACGCGACTGGACCGAGATCGCCAAGCTGGTGTGAGGAGTGGTCATGGGTTGTGGGTTATGGGTAGAGTTCGTCGGCATGAACCTACAACGCGTTACCTGCAACCCATAACCGTACTCCTGGAGGCTCGATATTGACGACAGGCACGCATCAGCGCAAGGTCTGGATGATCGCGCTGGGCGTGTCGGCGCTCGCTGCTGGCTCCTCGGATTCGCCGCGCTGAATGCGTTTCGATCTGACCTTTCTAACCCCCACGACCACTGCGCAGATCGTCGTCTTTACGGCGCTTTCCGCGATTGCGTTTCTGCTCTTCGTCGCCGTGCTGGTGCTGCTGGTGCGCAACGTGCTGAAGCTCTACGCCGACCAGCGCAGCCGCGTGATGGGCAGCCGTCTGCGCACCCGCATGTTGTGGGGCGCGGTGCTGGTCGCCTGGTGCCGATGGCTTCATGTTCTTCTTCAGCTACCTGCTGATGAATCGCGCGGTCGACCGCTGGTTCTCGCAGCCGGTGGCGCAGATGCGCGACGACTCTGACCGCATGGCGCTGGAGCTGGCCCAGTACACCGCCGCCAACGCGCGCGTCCGAGGCCGAGAGCATCGCTACAGCTGCCGGCGCTCTGCACTCTCGCGGCGACCCGACCGGGCAGTTCGCCGATGGCGCCGTGATCGAGCGGGTGCTGCGCCAGCATGAGGTGACGCTGCAGGGCGGCTTTGTCGTCGTCTTCCGCGACGGCGAGGCCGTGGCTCGCACTGAATCTGCCGCACACAGGCGGGCAAGGCTGCGTCCGATGAAGCCCTGGATTCCGGAGAGCAATGCCGCCGAAGAGGCCGGTGCTCCGGCGAGTCGCGGCGCCGGCGGCAAACTCCGAGTCGCTGGGCGCCGGCGCAGCGCGGCGACACGATCTTCACGCCAGGCGAGCGAGTGGACTACGCGCTGGGCAAGGCCACGCTCGGCGGCGAACGACGGCTCCGGCATCGCGGTCGTGGCGGGCTTGCCGCTGCCGCAGGGCATGTCCGCCACGTTGAACAGCCTGCGCGCGGCCGCCGACCAATACTGGACGCTCTATCCGCGACGCCGGCAGCTCGCAACACCTACATGGTGCTACTGCTGATGATGACCGCCTTGCGCTCTTCGCCGTCCAGCTGGCTGGCGCTGCATCTCTCCAAGCAGGTCACCAAGCCGGTGGAGGCGCTCGCCGACGCCATGGCCGCCATCGCCGCCGGCAACTACGGCCATCGCGTGGAGGAAAGCGCGACCGAAGAGCTTGGCGACCTGGTCCGCAGCTTCAACCACATGGCGGAGGACCTCGAAGGCAGCCGCGCGCCAGGTGGAGCAGTCGACGTCCAGCTCTTCGCGGCGAACGCCGCGCTCGAGGCCCGCCGCGGCGAGCTGGAGACGATGCTCGAGACCATCCCCAACGGCGTCGCCACGCTCGACCGCGACCGCCGCATCGTGCTGGCCAACCGCGCGCTCAGCGAGATGCTGGACCCCGGCGGCCAGCAGCCGTTTCATCGGCCTGCGCATCGACGAGGTCTTTCCCGCCGAGGTGATGGAGGCGCTCGATCGCCTGATGCGGCGCAGCCATCGCATGGGCTCGGCCTCCGCCGAGATGGAGATGCACGCAGCGGCGACGCGGCACGCTGACATCTCGCCGCGACCGTGGCGCTGCTCGAGAACGGCGAACGCGCACGGGCACGCGAGCACCATGGGCTACGTGCTCGTGCTCGAAAACGCCACCGAGCTGCTGCGCGCGCAGAAGCAATCCGCCTGGAAGGAAGTCGCGCGGCGCGTCGCGCACGAGATCAAGAATCCGCTGACACCCATCTCGCTCTAGCGCGGAACAGATCGGCCGCCACATCGACCGCCTGGAGAACGCTGCGACGATCGCAAGATCGAATCGCCCTCGGTCGCCGTCATCCGCCGCTGCAGCGAGGTCATCTCGTCCTCGGTCGAGAGCATGCGCGTCGCTGGTCGATCAGTTCGCCGCGCTCGCCGAGTTCCCGACCGCGCATGCCGCGCCCGGCCGACCTGAACACCATCGTCGAGAACTCGCTCGCGCTCTTCGCCGGCCGCACTGCAGAACATCCGCATCGTGCGTCGTCTCGCAACCGACCTGCCGCTGGTCCTGGCCGATCCCGAGGCGATGAAGCGCGCGCTCGGCAACCTGATCGACAACGCCGCCGAAGCCATGCAGCACAGCCTGCTGCGCGAACTGCGCATCTACACACGCGCCTGCTGCCCAGCGGCATGGTCGAGCTGACCGTCGCCGACACCGGCGCCGGCCTCACCGACGAGATGCGCGAGCGGCTCTTCCTGCCCTACTTCTCCACCAAGCAGCGCGGCACCGGCCTGGGCCTGGCCATCGCGGCCAAGATCATTCAGGAACACGGGGAACCATCCGCGCGGAAAAGAACGAGCCCGCCGGCGCAAAGTTTATCGTCGAGCTGCGCGCTGCCAGCATGCGGAGACCCGGCGAGCACGCCGCTGACGTGGAGCGCAGCCGCATCCGATGAGCCGTCGCGAAACGGATAAGCAGGCGAGCATTGAACCACGTCCTGATCGTCGATGACGAAGCCGAAATCCGCGAGTCGCTCGAAAGCATCCTGCAGCGAAGAAGGCTACGTCGTCACCACCGCGGCCACCGCGGACGAGGCGCTGGCGCTGCTGCGCGATGCCGACTACGACGTCGTGCTGCTCGACATCTGGCTGCCCGATCGCGACGGCCTGGACGCGCTGGGCGAAATCCGCCAGATGGACCCCGCGCAGCGTGCCCGAGGTCGTCATCATCTCCGGCCACGGCACGATCGAAGCCGCGGTGCGCGCGACCAAGCTCGGCGCCTACGACTTCCTGGAAAAGCCGCTCTCGCTCGACCGCACGCTGCATCGTGCTGAAGAATGCGATGCAGGCGCGCCAGATGCGCGAGGACAACCAGGAGTTCGCAGCGGCAGCTCGCGCGCGCAGGCACCGTCACCGGCACCAGCGTCCCGATGAAGGCGCTGCGCCAGCAGATCAAGCTGATGGCCCCGACCAACGGCCGCGTGCTGATCTTCGGCGAGAGCGGCACCGGCAAGGAGCTGATCGGCCGCGCCATGCACGCGGAAAGCCTGCGCAAGGACCGCGTCTTCGTCGAGCTGAACTGCGCCGCCATCCCCGAGGACTACATCGAGACCGAGCTCTTCGGCTACCGCCACGGCGCCGCTCCGGCGGCGGCGGCCCAGCGTGCCAGCCGAAAAGCGCGGCACCTTCGAGCGCGCCGACGGCGGCACGCTGTTCCTCGACGAAGTCGGCGACATGAGCCTGAAGACGCAGGCCAAGGTGCTGCGCGCGCTGGATGAACAGCGCTTTCTGCCCGGTGGGCGCAACCCATCCCGTCCACGTGGATGTGCGCGTGATCGCCGCGACCAACAAGGATCTGGAAGAAGAGATCGCCCGCGGCAACTTCCGCGAAGACCTCTTCTACCGCCTCAACGTCATCCCGTTCTTCGTGCCGCCGCTGCGCGACCGCAAGGAAGACATTCCGCTGCTGGTGCAAGGAGTTCCTGCACGGAGTTCGGGCAGCAGTACGGCCGTCCGCGCGTCGAGATGATCGGACGACGCGCTCGCCGCGCTGAAGCAGTACCACTGGCCCGGCAACGTCCGCGAGCTGCGCAACCTCGATCGAGCGCGTGCTGATCCTGAACCCGAAGGTGCAGCGCATCGAACGCAAGCATCTGCCGATGCTCGTCTATCGCGAGAGCGTCGAGACGGCGCGACAGCGCACGGCCGCCGGCGAAGAGTTCGCCACGCTGCTGCAGGCGCGCGAAGCCTACGAGCGCGACTACATCCTGAAGAAGCTCGACGAGTGCCACGGCAACGTGAGCCGCGCCGCCGAAGCCCTCGGCCTCGAACGCAGCCACCTCTACCGCAAGATGAAGGCGCTCGGCGTGAGCGTAAGGAGTAGCTGCGGCCCGGACTTGCAACCTGTAAAGCCGAGAACTCATGCTTAGGCTTTGACTTCTTCTTCCTGTTCTTTCGCCGCGACTTCACTGATGGCGCAGGATGTCTCCGCCTTCGAAAACTCTGCAGCTGCCCGGACTGCTCGACACCTACAAAGGCCTGCACGCCCATCCCGAGCTCTCGCACTTCGAGGCGAACACCTCCGCCCTGCTCGCCGACGGAACTGCGCAAGGCCGGCTACACCGTCACCGACCACGTCGGCGTCTACCCCGACGGCTCGAAGGCCTTCGGTGTCGTTGGCATTCTGAAGAACGGCGCAGGCCCGACGCTGCTCGTGCGCGGCGATATGGACGCGCTGCCGATCGTCGAAGAGACCGGCGTCCCGTACGCCAGCCACGTGATGACGAAGAACAAGGCCGGCCAGGAGGTCGGCGTGATGCACGCCTGCGGGCACGATGTGCATACCACCGTCCTCATCGGCACGGCCCGCGCTCTTGCCGCAGGCGAAGAGCTCAGTGGCATGGCACGCTGATGATCGTCGGCCAGCCCAGCGAAGAGACCATCGACGGCGCCAAGGCCATGCTCGCCGACCACCTCTACGAGCGCTTCGGCAAGCCGGACATGATCATCGGCCTGCACGACACGAATCGGACTACGCGGCGGGCACAGTCGGCGATCACGTCGGGCCCGGCGATGGCGAGTTCCACCTCGGTCGACGTCACCATCCGCGGCATCGGCGGCCACGGCGCGCTATCCGCAGATACGGCCGCGACCCCGTCGTGCTCGCCGCGATGTTCATCATGCAGATCCAGACCATCGTCAGCCGCGAAGAAGACCCGCAGAATCCGGCGGTGGTCACCGTCGGCGACATCCACGGCGGCACCAAGCGCAACATCATCCCGGACGAGGTGAAGCTGGAGCTGACGACGCGCGCCTTCTAGCGATAAGGCCGCCAGGTCATCCTCGACGGCCTGCGCAGATGGCGCTCGGCGTCGCCACCTCGGCCGGCCTGCCGCCCGAGAAGATGCCCACGGTCACCGTGCTCGAAGACGAATCGACGCCTGTGCTGTACAACGATCCCGCGCTCTCGGCCCGCGTGAAAGTACTCTCGCAAAGACGCTGGGCGCAAAGAACGTGTTCGACGACACCACCCAACATGGGCAGCGAAGACGTCGGCGTCTTCGGCCTCCCGGCAACCAGATTCCCACCTGCTACTTCTGGCTGGGCGCCGCGGAACCCGACAAAGCTGCGCCGCCGCCACGCCGCCGGCAAAGACACTGCCCGGGCCGCACACCAGCAAATTTGAACCGCGAGCCCGAACCCACCCTCGCGACCGGCGTCAAGAGCCCTGACCGCCGCCGCGCATTTCGCTGCTGCAGTAGTCGGGCTGGCGCGGGCGTAAGCCTCTTCGAGCCGCAACAGCGCTTCGCCCAGGTCGGCATCGCTGTGCACTTCAAGCGGCTTCCACTTGTGGCCTTCGCCTTTCGCCGGGGCTTTCTGCCCTGCCGGCGCTTCCCGCTTGATCATGATGGAGGTGGCGCCTTCGAGCGAGCGCGTCGCCGGCAGCAGCGCGAAGATGGCGTCGCCGCGATACAGGCTCACCATGCCGAACATCTTCCCCGTCCGCACGCCGGGCCAGCGCATCACCTCGGCCTCAAGCAGCGCCGCAAAGCGCTTCATCTCGTCAGATGGTCGAGGAAAGGTGAACCGTCGCGGCGGCGCCATGCTGCCTACTCCGGCACTTTTTCTTCGGCCGCCTGCTTGGCAGCGATCTGCTCGAGCTGCCGGCGCCAGTCCAGGTCTTCGATGAACTGCGGCTTCGACCGCCACTCCTCCTGCACCTTGACGAAGAGCTCCAGGAACACCCGCGTGCCCAGCAGTGATTCGATCTCCTTGCGCGCCGCGTGCCGATCTCCTTCAGCATGCTTCCCTGCTTGCCGATCAGGATGGCCTTCTGCCCGGTACGCTCGCAGAAGATGGCCGCCGCGATCTTCGTCAGCGGCAGTTTCGCGCCAGCCTTCGGACTTGCCCTTCTGCGGGCGCGGCTCTTCGAACTTCTCAATCACCACCGCCGTCGCATAAGGAACCTCTTCCCCGGTCAGCAGCAGAATCTTCTCGCGGATCAATTCGGCGACCAGGAAACGCTCCGGCTGGTCCGTGAGCTGGTCCTTGGGGAAATAGCGCTGGCCCTCCGGCAGGTGAGCGACCACCTTATCGAGCAGGAGGTCCAGATTGATCTTCTTGCGCGCGGAGATGGGGATGATCTCCGCGAAGTTGTACAGCGCGGACCAGTGCGCGATCAGCGGCATCACCTCGGCCGGCGAGATCTGGTCCACCTTGTTCAGCAGCAGAATCACCGGGCAGTCCAGCTTGCGTGATGAGTTGCAGCGAAAAATCGTCCTCGGCCGCCGAAAGCGTCATCCGCCCGGTGATTTTGCCTGACTCCAGGCTTCGGCAGCTTGTGGGTCACGTCCACCACGAAAAGTACCGCGTCCCGGGTTTCGAGCGCGTCGTGGACCTCCTGCATCATGCGCCGGTCCAAATGCGTGTCCGGCTTGTGAATGCCGGGCGTATCGACCAGGATCATCTGCGCGGCGGGATGGCCGGCATCCGTCTTTGTCTTTTTCTTCAGCGGAATCTCAAGCACGCCGTGGATGCGCGTACGCGTGGTCTGCGGCTTATGCGTGACGATCGCCAGCTTCTGACCGAGCAGCGCGTTCAGCAGCGTGGACTTTCCGGCATTGGGCCGGCCAAGGATAGAGACGAATCCAGAGCGAAAGGGCATCGCTTCTTATTATGCGCTGTCAGTTGCTGCTCACACGCAGGAAACCCCACACCTGATCGCAGGCATGGGGTTTCGCGGGGAGGACAACTTTTGGGTGAAACGGGAAGCAATTACGCAACCATGGAGTTGGAGGTGGAACCCATCAGGTTCTCGAAGCGGCGACGGCCAACGAAGCACATGCCGAGCAGGCCGGTGCCAAGAAGCAGGAGCGAGGAGGGCTCCGGAGTGGGGGCCGCATCCGCAATCGTCACAGAGCTATCGGGATCGGTCAGGGTGAAGTCGCCCGTCAGGAAGGTCGGGGCCGAGACATCGCCGGAGAAAAGCTGCGGTCCGAAGGGGAAGATGTTCAGGGAGGCGTCATAGAAGGCGCCGCCGTTGTCGTCCGTTTGGAAGGCGATGCTGTCGGTAACCGGGTTGCCGTCCAGCGTGGCCGAGATGTTGTCAATCTCGAAGTAGCTTCCGTCGACGTAGGACGTCGGGACGGGCGAGGAGGGCAGCGTGAAGGTCAGCGTGTCGGAACCCGAGGTGATGGTGAAGGTTTCATCGGCGTGGGCGGCGGCAGGGAGGAGGGCGGCGGTGAAAAGCGTCAGGACCGCAAGGGAGTAGCGCATGGTAGAAGACCTCTTTGAGGGTTTTTGTGAAACTTGAACTCGGTGATCGTTGTTGTTCACGCTGAATGAGCCAGACAGATCCAGCGAGCCGTGGGTGACGCTGTGCCGAGGCTGCATCTCCCCGGCTCTAGAAAGAGATTGCCGGGTACCGGAAGTTTCCTCCATAGCACGGAGGTAACAGTACTTGTAACCGCTAGGGAAGGGACCGGACCCAGGAGGGTCGGACAGGCCCGATTTTCAGGCGCCACGGCAACTTCCGCCCGCCGTGCGGCCTGCCGCGAACTCTTCCGAGACCCACGTGGCGAAGCAAGAACGTGAACTCCAGACGCAGAAAACCCCATATCTCCTGCGAGATATGGGGTTCGATTGCGGATGGAAGCGGGGTTTAGGCGGCCAACGTGCTGGAGGCGGAGCTCAGAAGTCCAGCGACACGGCGACGGCCTGCCACACACATGCCAACCAGGCCCGTGCCGAGCAGAATCAGTGAGGAAGGCTCCGGCGTGGTCGAAGCAGCAGGAGTGATGGTGACGGAGCCAATCAGCGCGCCGGTATTCTGGTCAAAAAGCGACGTGGTTCCAGTCACAAAGGTGGGAACATACACGGTGCCGGTGAAAAGCTGGGAGCCCAAAGGAAAATTATTTAAAGCCTGGTCGTAGAACGCTCCACCGTTGTATGCTGTTTGGAAACTCACCAGGTCCGTGACAGCATGCCCGTCGAGAATGGCGGGAATGTTCTGAATCACGAAGTAATTTCCCCCGGGATCAGTCGAACTCGGTACAGGACTGCTGGGCAAAGTGTAGGTAAGGGTGTCAGAGCCGATCTTCACGGTGAACAGGTCGGTGCTGGCATGCGCAGCCGCCGGAACGATGGAAGCTGCCAGCAAGGAGAGAAGAGCAAGAGATTTGCGCATAGTTACCTCTGGTTCAGTCTTGGATTGTTGAAGCAAGGTACGTGAGCGTCCACGCTGCACGAAAGCCGACTACGCGGCGCAGCGATCCAGGAGAAAGAAACAGCACGGACCAGAGTGCGGGCCCGGGAATCTCGAAGTTGTCTATAACACTTAGGTATCAAGATTCCTTTGCGGCGGCGAGGGTTGTTCGTCCTGCGCCTTTTTTGGCGTAAAACGCGCAAAAATCGCCGAGTACGCTCGTGGTTCCAGTCTTTGTTGTGTCCGGGGGGCCGTGTACGAGGTCCACTACACTACATCTTTCCGGGGATGTCGAGAGCGGAGTCCAGAGAACCCCGCAGGATGTGCCCTTCTGCAAACCACGGGATAAACCGCGGTAATACCCGGCAAGTTAACCGCCGGAGCGCCGAAGACGACACTCCAGAACACAAAACCGCCGGGATTCAGAGGAACCCGAGTGGGCTCGTCTCAATCCCGGCGGTTTGCTTTGTCTGGGACTATGCGTGCTGCGCGTTGTGGCGATGAACGAAGTGGTACGGCGGCCAAGGCCCGGAGAGCTGCATCCGGCAGTCCTTCAGTTCATGCGTCGCCGAGGAGTACTTGTTCTGGTAGCGCTCCACCGTACGGTTGTCGATCAGGTGAGCGATATCGAGCAGCATCTTGCCGGACTCCATGCGCTTGCAGGTGATCTCTTCGGCCAGCGGCAGGAACATGCGGTGCATCTGGACCGACAGCGCCCGCGCCTTGGACTGGCGCTCGCGCTGCCGGCTTGCGCTCTCGCGCAGGCTGGTCAGGTATTGCTGGCCGACCGTCATGTCGCGGGCCGCGTTGCCGGGGCAGGTGTCGTCGACCAGCACCTTCAGGTGCATTTCGGCCTTGCCGCGCAGACGCTCGACATTGGCAAGAAAGTGCCGCTGGTTGGAACGGACCGAGCGGCGCAGACCGTCGTCATCGGCAAAGGTCGTGGCAAAGCGGAAAGGAAGAACGGTGGACAGCTTGAAGCAGTCCGCGATGACGCGGGCATGATCCTTCGATAGCCTGCTGGTCGAATCGTGCCTGATCCTCGGCCTGGTGTTCGGAAACGATCACGGCGAGATCGCCGGCTGGAAAAAGGAAGGTTTGATTCCCGAACAGACCGGTAACTCCGGTCAGAGGCATCGGGCGGCGGTGACGGGCAAGTTCAGGAAACGATTGACGTTCTGCAATACAGTAGGCATACCATGCCATGGTCGTTTCGCTCCAATGCACGCTGATGGGTCTTGTTGCCCAATCATGCGTTGGTTGATTGCGTATCTTTACGTGCTGGCTCAAGGGGCCGTAAATGCATCCTGGCGCGTTCACCAAAAGTGTCAAACTGTACCGAGTGCGAAACGGATAGTATGCCTATCGGAAGACAGTTGGCAATGCTTTGTTTTCGGGGCGACATTACCGTAGGTCGAGCGCCCCGGAACGCGTCCGCCGCGCCCCGGCTGCATGCTCCAGCCGGGGCCGTATTCGCCTGTTTCGTAAAGACTTATGCCAGTTGCAGAACGAACAAAAAGTGCCGGCGGACGCCAGAACCTGCCTCACTTCTGCGACAGAGACGCTGGCCTCAGTGGCCCGGCGACGCCGTGGGATCGACATTGCCCGGGCGCGCAGAGAGCAGCTTCATTACGGGATCGGGCAGGGGTTGGTCAGCGTTCTTCAAAAGCAGCGCCACATCCCACATCTGGGCGTCGGAATAAAGATGCTGATACGCCGGCATGCCGGTCAAACGAATGCCGTTTTTCACCTTCCAGAAGGTTTCGCCGGGCTCGTCGTCCGAAACGCCCACCACCGAACCTTTGGCGTGCTTCTTCCACAACTGCGGCGCGCCTGGGTACATCCACCTGGCGTACGGGGTATCGTGCCCTGGAGTGCCGTGGCACCCAGCGCAGCTTTCCGCGTAGATCTTCGCGCCTGACTCGAAGACCTCCTCGCTGGTGCCGAACGGAGGGGGCTGCATCTCGCGCTTGATCCGCGCTTCCAGCGGCACATGCACAATCTGCGCCTCGAACGGGAAGGCGGGATCGGCCGCAGCGACCGGAGGATGTCCAAAGCGAAAGTACATCCAGCCGCCCACCCCGAGCACCACGAGCGCGAAAAGAAAACCCAGCAGGAAGGACCCGAAGCCCTTTCCCGAACGTCCATAGGAGGGATAACGCGAATTGTGCTGTGTGGTCATAGTCTCCGGGCCTTCTGTATTGGATGCGGGCAATAGCGAATGTGCCGATACTTCAAGGCCCTTCCCTGCCTGGATCGGCGGAGAATGTTCTAATAACAAGAGTGGGTGCGGGGTGCGGCCTGTCGCCGATCCCACGGGTCGGCGAATTCCTGACCGAACCCACGGTATCAGACCCGCGTGCCGGGTTCGACCGAAAAGCAGGCATTGGAGTGAACACGTTGATTCATCGTTCGAGGAGTTTGGCTGGTTCTGGGTTCAAGTCCGGTTTCGGGATCGCCGCATTGGCTTTCCTTTTCATGCACTTGGCAGCATCACCGCTCGCGGCACAATCGGCGCGGCGCGTTCGGCGAGAGTCCACCGCCAACCGCAAGGCACGTATCGCGCGCACGGTCGCCGAAACTTACGGCCATGCGTGGGAAGCTGCCGGCGGCGGAGGCTACCTGCGCTTCCGCAGCGGCCAGTACCTGCAGCAGAACAATGAGGTTACCTTCTGGGCGTCCACGCGCTATAACGTCGGACCAAAGCTCGGCATCCTTGGCGAAGTCCGAGGCGCCTACGGCAAAGCGAAGCTGGGCGACAATCCATTTGACCTCGCCAACCCGCAGATCTCCGAGTACGCCTTTATGGCCGGACCGAGCTATCGGGTCGTCAAGAAAGAGAAATTTGGCGTCGCGGCCTTCGCCGAAGGTGGACTGGGGCTGGGCAAGTTCGCCGGAGGCTCCAAAGGGTTTTCCGCTTCGGATATCGGCGTCTGGACGGGCGACTTCGGCGCGGCATTTTCAGCCGGCGTCAACCTGGATTACCACTTCGACCCCAGCCTCTCAGTCCGCATAACGCCCAACTATCTCGGCACCACCTTCGGCAACACGTTGCAGAACAGCAAGGGCGTCAACGTAGGTCTGGTGTACCGCTTCGGACGGCAGAAGTAGGAGTGAGTCAGGCGAAGTTCCGGCGACACACGATCACCCGCGCTCGCCATTCTGGCGAAGCCAGAGCTGCCTGGTCCGCCCTGCGCCGCACGAGACCTACAGGTGAATCGTCCAGCCCAGTTCGGAGAGCTTTTCTTCGATGTCCACCAGGGCGCGCTCCAGGGCAGTACGGCGATGCGGGTTCGAAGTGCGCTCAGACAGCACGCGTTCGCGCTGTAATTCCAGCGCTTGACGCTGACGTTTGCGCTCCGCGTCTGCGGCGACGTTGCCGCGCATCTCCACCACGTTGGCTTTATGCTGCGCGGGAGTCACCGATGGTTCCAGCGGCTCTGCCTGCTGCGACTCGACGGATTTGCTTTCCCAGCCACGCGACATGGATAAATTCTATACCTAACGCCAAAACAGGCCGAACGGGACTTCCCCGTCCGACCTGTTTCAGTTCACCCGCGCCCGCTCACGCAACGCATCCTCTCGGATGTACTCCACGACGGCCTCGCTCCAGCCGTCGATGTGCGTCCATCCTGCGCCGTAGCCTACGCCATTCTTCGCGCTGGCCACGTTCACCATGTAGCCCTTGCCCGCAGGCGCGGAAACACGGTCGGCACTCTGCTCGTCGGTGATCACGACGATCCGGTCATACGGCTCCCGGATCGACTGCTCCTCGACATACGTCAGCGCCGCGCCAAGCTGCGTGCCTCCGTGGCGCAGGCTCGTCTCCATCGCGTCGCGCAAAGCGAACCCGCGCCGCGGCGGAATGCGCATGGCACCGTCGGAAAAGGTGTAGACCACCACCTGCTCCGCGACCTCGCGCAGCAGCACCGCAAGCCCGTACGCCGCATCCGTGCGCAGCATCTGCGACTTCGCGGACAGCGGCGCGACCATGCTGCCTGACACGTCGACCAGCAGCACCGTCCGCCCCGGAAGCTTGTCGCTGCCCGCAACCGCGCGGAACATCGCACGCTCCAGACCCTCTTCCCACTGCGGCGCGTAACGAGCCGCTGCGAGAAAGCGAAACGGAAGCACACGCTCGGTGCGCATGGCATCGAGCGCCGCCAGCACGACCGACTCGTCCACTCCGGCCTGCTGCAGGTTGCGCAGGTTGCGCAGCAAAGCCAGTGCGCCCAGCTTGCGATCGAGCAGCAGCCGCGTCCCAGTGCGCACGCTTGTCCACACCAGCCGAAGCCGACAGCGCCACCTCCCAGGTATCAGGAGTCGCAAGCTCGCCCGCGATCAGCCGCTTCCACAGCAGAGCCTGCGCCGCATCCGCCGGCTTGGCGTGCGAAAGGAAGAGCACGTCACGCAGCCGAACCGAACCCGCCCGATCGTACTTGGCCAGCGCGTACTCGTCGAACTTCGTGAACGCTGCCGCCAGGCCCTTCTTCACCTGCCCGGACAGAGGCACCTTGCCCTCCGCCCAGTAGATTGCCAGGAACTCGGTCAGTTCATCCGCGCGCTGGATCACCTGCACCAGCGTCTCGGCAACGAGCTGACGGTGCGTCGCGTGCCTCGCCATCTCGCGTACGAGCAGCAACGGCGCGTGACGCAGCTTCATCCTGGTGCGCGCCTCAACCGCCAGCGCCGCCACCTTGGCGGCCGGCACCTGCGGCACGAGCGCACGAATGCGTCCGGCGATGGTGACACCGTCCTCGTAGAACTCGTCCTCCCACAGCATGCAGGCGAGCACGGAGCGGCGCAGCGCCTGCTCGGGCGTCAGCACGGCCGCCGGCGCGCCCTCATGCGTGCGCGGCGCTGCCCTGTGCGTCAGACCCAGCGGTCCACGCAGCGCACGCTCTACCGTCAACTTCAAGACATTCAGCTTCACGGCCTATCTCCTTTCCAGGTCGACTTACTCGTCGTCCTCTCCATCCACCACCCGCACGAATTTGCGCGTGTCCTGAAATCCCAGGCCAGTCTTGAAGCCAACCGGCTTCATCGGCGCCGTGGCGACATCGATGGCTAACTTCTCCATCTCATCCCAGCTCGGACGATTCTTGTCGTAGTAACTCGAACATTCATAGATCCGGAACGGAACCACAATATTCGGATGTACGTCGTTGCACATCGTGACCATCTCCGACTCACGGTATCCAACCATAATGTGCGCGCTGGTACAGGTCCGGCACAGACTCTCGGACCCAACCGGCGTGCCTCCCTTGACATAACTCTTGCCCATGACAGACTTACTTTCCATCCAGCCGCATGCTGGAACGTTAGGAGCACCGACGCACGAAGGCGTCATTCTGACATAACCAGAATCTCCGTTATCTCTTTTGCCCACGCATCACAAGCGTGGCCGGGGAATAAGTCGAACCCAGTTAGGCGCTCTATCCACTAAGCTACTTGAAAGCTTCTTCAAGGCAGGATTCGAACCTGCGTCCTCCCGCATGACAGGCGAAGGAACTGTGTTCTGCACCACCGGCCAAACCTGCGATTTCCTCATCCGGGAATAAGCGAAACGAGTCTCGGAGCTGGAATTCCGCGGCACCTTGTGCTCGAGGCAACGCCCCCGTTCCGCGGACAACAACACTCCGGCAGGATTTTCCGGTCCTGCTCGTTTTCAAGGCGGAGGAAGTAACTCGTCTCTTCGCCACGGATAAGTCCCTACTATGCGCGGACACACTGCTGCATCTACGCACAGTAAGTGCTCCCGTCCGGGAATAGTTCCTCATGGTGATGGGATTCGAACCCAACCTTTGCAGGTTTGCCAGAAGTAACCATGAAGTGCGCCACGGACGATACCCTGCCAGGGGATCAAACGAGAACAGGAGTGGAGCGAGCGTCAGTCGAGGTACCTGATCTCTTCGCCACCTGGCAGAACTTTAGCTTTTGGGTTTGCTGTGCGTGCGATTGCGCGTAGGATCGCCGGTTACAGGCTGTGCCAGCTAAGACCAAAAGCCCGGCGATCACCGACGAGAGTCATGCCCTCGGGCGACCTGCGCAACGTATTGTACGTATGCTGTTTCATCGGGCTTCTCCTACGCAGAAGTAACTATGCCAGCTTACATAGCTGTTAGCAAGAACAATCGCGAATAATCTCGGATTATTTTGTAGCAGGCCTGCATTGATGGAAGGCTTTCTTCCGGCCCAAGGAATGCATCCCGGTGTTCAGCAGGCGGGCGCCTTCATATCGACCACTCGGACGTGCGGCCGTGTGGGACCCCCCGCCGTTGAACGGCCCGCCTGTTGCCTTTGTACATTCCCACATCGTTCGCTCACCGAAGTCGTGGTACGCTGTCTCACCCTCGCCTGAACGGCGCGGCCGCTTTGCCCGAAAAGGCCCAGAGCCTCACGATGCGATCCACGCGACGTCTCCTCCTGCTCGTCCTTCCCGCCACTGTGCTGCTGGTGGCTGTTCTGACTGCGTTCTGGTCCGCCCAGCACGCACTGAACCGCTCCACCGCGGAAGTCGGCAACGCACACCAGATTGGCTTTACGCTGCGTCCGCTCGACAGCGCTGCGCTTGTAGCCGAGAACCCCGGCTTCGAACCAATCGCCGCAGCCAACGGCTTCAACGCCGGGGCGTTCGCCGGCAGCGGTGCGGACGCCGCGCTCTACCTCGCCGGGCCCGGCGGCCTGAGCATCTACAGCCAGGATGGAACGCTGCGCAGAACACTGCGCACGGGCTTCGAACTCCCGGTCGCGCCGATTACCGCGGTCGCCGTTGGCCGTCCGCGCGGCGCCACAAGCAGCCAGATTCTCATCGCAACCGCGGGCGCCGGCCTGCTGCTGCTTGAACCTGGCACCGGCATTCCCTCGCTGCGCCAGTTGTTGCCGCAAGCGCCCGATGCGCGTGAACTGACCTGTCTGCTGCCGCTGGCTTCGGGCGATCTGCTGCTGGGCACGCGCCACGCCGGGTTGCTGCTCTTCACCGGCACAACGCTGACGCCGGTGCGCATGGGCGAAACGCAGAATTCCCCACTCGACATCACTGCCTTGGCGGCGGTGGACTCCTCCTCCTACCTGGTCGGCACACGAAACGCGGGACTCTTCTTTCGGCATGCCGGCACCGTGCAACACGCAACCAACATGCCCGACGAGCAGGTCGACGCCTTCATCCAGGTGAACGGCAAGGCCTTCGCCGGTACGCCCATGGGCGTCGCGGAATTCAACCTGCTGCAGCCTTCGGACGACGCATTCGCACCACAGGCCGTGCTCGCTCCGGGCATGTTCAGCCATGCGTTGGGCGTGAGCCGAGACGGACTGTTGGTGGGCACACTCGATCAAGGCATCCACGAGGTTTCGCTCGGCACACGTCCACGCATACGACGTGCCGCATTCCCCATCGACGCGCAGCCGTTGGCCACCTCCACAGGCGCGCAACGAGTCGATCAGTTCCTGTCGCGGGACGGCGAGGATGCGCCGACCTATGCGTTAGCCGACGGTGCGTTGTTGAGCCGCACCGATGGTCACGCGTGGACGCCCGCGTTGACGCAACCCATGGCGAAGCTATCTGATCGCAACATCTCGGCGCTCGCCTTTACGCCGGACGGCGCGCTCTATGTTGGCTTCTTCGACCACGGCCTCGACATCCTGCAGCCGGACGGATCCACCGTCCGCCACCGCGAGGACGATCACCTCTTCTGCATCAATCGCCTGATGCTCGACCCGGTGCACCAGACGATGTCCGCTGCCACCGCCAATGGCCTCGTGCTGTTCGATCGCCAGGGCACACCGCGGCAGGTGATGACACGCCGCGACGGCCTGATCTCGGACCACGTCACAGACATCGCCTACACCGGCAGCGGATTCACGCTGGCAACGCCGGCGGGACTGACATTCGTGACGGCCGCCAACACGGAAAGCCTGTACGCCTTCCAGGGCCTTGTGAACAATCACGTCTACACGTTGGCAACAAGCGGTGGCACGCTGTTTGCGGGCACGCTGGGCGGCCTCTCGCGGCTCGAAGGTGGCGCCGTACGACGTAACTTCACGGCCTCCAACTCGGGCCTGAAACATAACTGGATCACGGCCATCGCACCGACCGGGCCAGGCATGTGGCTGGTCGGCACGTACGGCGCGGGACTCGAAACCACCGATGGCGAAGGCCATTTCGCACCGGTCGATCTTCCCGCAGACGCACCGCACGACCTGGTGATCAATCCCAATGCCGTGCTGGTCACAAGAAGCCACATCTATGCCGGAACCCTGGGCCATGGGATGCTCGTGTTTGATCAAGCAACGCAGCGGTGGTCGCTGATCAGCAAGGGCTTCCCCTCCCTGAATGTGACCGCCTTCGCCGAGCGCGAAGGCCAGCTCTATGTAGGTACAGAGAATGGCCTGGTGCGCATCGCTGAGAGCAGGCTGGGAGGGCGATCATGAAGCGCCTGCTCCTCCACACTCTCCTCTCCGCGCTGCTCGCTGCGAGTGCTGCCGCACAGTCCGGCATCCTCATTCCCAAGGACAAGCAGGCGCCCGATCCCGCCGTGCTCTCGCTCAACGAGATGTCGGCAGACATTACCATCGACAATGGCGACGCGCATGTTTCGATCGTGCAGATCTTCGAGAACCATACCGCTAACATCGAGGAAGGCACCTACCGCTTCGCCTTGCCGACCGGCTCCACCGTCTCCGATTTTGCCGTATGGGATGGCGTCACACGCATCCCGGCCGTCATCCTCGAGCGCAAGCGCGCGGAGCAGATCTACGACCAGGCTCGACTGCAGGCGATCGACCCCGGCCTGCTGGAGATGGGGGAACGCGACCACATCGACCCGAAGAACACGGCGTTGTTCACGGCGAAGATTGTGCCCATCCCGGCGTACGCAACCAAACGGCTGGAACTTGAATATCACCAACGCCTGACCGCCACGGACTTCCAGCACTTCTTCGCGTTGCCGCTGAAGCCCGACGCCGGCCAGAAGCAGACCGTGCATCACCTGCGCCTGCACTTTACGCTGCGCTCGGCCCATGCGTTCCAGGATCTGAAGACACCGTCGAAACTCTTCCCGCTGAAGCTTTCCGCCAGCGATGCCCATGCGATCGAAGGCTCCTTCGAAGGCAACGACATTGCGCTCGACGACGACTTCTCCGCGACCTGGCGTTTGACACCGCAGGCCGCCGACACGTTGAACGTCATCACCTCCCGCGACCCCAACATTCCGCTGCCAGACGCCGGCACCAGCCTGACCGGAGGCCCCACGCGCACGCCTCCGCCCGAGCCCGGCTTCTTCGAAGCGCAGTTGCTGGTCGCCGCTCCGCCCTCCGCCGCGCCAAGCAGCGCGGGCACGCGCAGCTTCGTGCTGTTGTTCGACAACTCGCTTTCCATGCAGTGGGAGAAGCTCGAACGCAGCTACGCCGCGCTCGAATCCGTGCTGCACGCGCTCAAACCCGGCGATCGATTCAACGTGCTGCTCTTCAACCAGAACGTGACGCCGTTCAAGCCGCAGCCGGTCGCCGCCGATGCCGCATCCGTCCAGCAGGCGCTTGACTTCGTTCGCGGCAGCAAGCTGCGTGGAGGCACCGACCTCGGCAAGGCGCTGGTCGCCGGTCTCGCGCAAAGCAGCGAGGCGAATACATCGCTGGTCCTGTTGACCGATGGCGGCTCCGACCGTGGCGAAACCGTGCTGCCGAACAAGATTGCAACGCTCTACGCAGGCCGCTGGAAGCAGGCCGCGCATCCTCCGCACACGGCGGTCTTCGCTGTCGGCGACGACGCCAACCTGACGCTGCTGCGCAACCTTTCGCGCAATGGCGGCTTCCTCGAATCGGTGCTCTCGACCGAGCCGTTCGACTTCCATGTGCAATCGTTTCTTTCGAAGCTCACCCGCGCTCCGGTGGCAAACCTTGCGCTCACGGCCGAGCCCGCCGCCGCGACGCACCTGGTCTATCCGCTCGATGACTCGGTCTATCCCGGCTCCATCGCGCAGTGGGTGGGCGAGTACACGCCGGGCCGCGGCTCGCTTGCCGTTTCCGTGCGCGGCACACGCGAAGGCACGCCGTTCGAGGCGCGCACATCGAGCCCTCTGCCCGCAACCGACCTCGCTCATCCGCAGCTTCCGCGGCTGTGGGCGCAGGCCCGCGTGAACGCGCTGCTCGAACAGATCGACCGCGAAGGTGAAACCGCAGCGGCGATCGACGAGATCATCCGGCTCTCACGCCGTTACAAGTTCGTGACGCCCTATACCTCGTTCCTCGCCGTGCCGCGCTCGCTCCTGCGGCCGCGCGTCATTCGTCCCGGCGACCCGGTGCTGCGCGTGCGCACTGACGCTGCCATCACCTCCGTCATCGCGCTGTTCCCCTTCGGCCTCACCAAGCCGCTGCGCCACCTCGCCAGCGAAGACCTGCAGGCGCCTGGCAACGAAGCCAACCGCCTGTGGGAGACGCGCTTCCTCGCCCCGCCGGAGATGAAGGACGGCACCTACGCCGTGCGCCTCATCCTGCGCGACACCGCCGGCAACACCTATCGCGAAGCCAAGACCTTCGTCATCGCCAGCACGCCGCCCACGGTCAAACTGCAGCTCAATCGCACCAGCCTGCACCGCGGCGAAGCACTCGAGATCCGCGTCGCAGCCACGTCCTCCACGCGCACCCTGACTGCGCACATGGACGGTGTGTCACCCGTAACCCTGCGCTGGAACAGCCGCGCCAACACCAACACCGGCACACTCACCATCCCAACCGACCTGCCCATCGGCCGCTACAGCCTCACCGTGACGGCAGAGGACATCGCGCACAATCTCGGCAGCCAGGAGGTGCAGATCGATGTCATTCCCTAGGCGCTTCCTTCACCTTCGGCGCAGCCTGATCGCTTCCTCTGCGGGCCTTCTCGCGCTCGCGACACTGGCCGCACACGCCACATTGCCGCCGTGGCTGCAGCACGTCGTCGGCGCCTCCTCGATCGAAGCCGCGCTCTTCCGCGCCATGCCGCTACCCTCCGTGCAGGCCATGTACCCGCGCCCGCCAAAGGAGTCGCAGACCGAACTCGCGCGCCTGATCGCCTCCGCACCGGATGACGCGCAGCTCCACGCCCTGCGTGCCCGATCCGACGAAGCCGCGCTCGATTTCACCGCCGCCGAGGCCGACTGGAAACAGTCCGTCACGCACGCGAAAGACCCCGTCAGCGCGAAGCTGGAGCTCGCCGACTTCTACCAGCGCCGCCTGATGACCGCACCGGAACTCGCCATGCTCGGCGAAGTCGCGGCCGCGCCGCCCATCGCGTCTGAACGTTTCGTCAACCCGGCGAGCCAGCGTTCCTGGCTGGCCTTCGAGCGCATGCTCGCGCTCATCGACGAGCAGGGCCTGCCACCCGCCCAGGTCGCCTCAACTTATCAAGCCTTCGTTACGCGCTACCCCGCCGAACCGGCCGTCTACGCAAGGTTCCTCTCCTGGCAGCTCACGCAGAAGGACTGGCCCGCCGCCGAAAGCCTGATCGCCCGCTACAACACGGCGTTTCCGCAGGACCGCGTCTTTCCGCTCCGCGCGCAGGCTCTGCTCGAGTATCGTCGCGGCAACATCGACCGCGCGCTCGCCGTCTACGATCAGGGCTTCGATCCGCTCTGGCCCCCCGAGCTCATCCAGTCCTATTTCTCCCTGCTGGAGGCGACACACCGTCAGCGCAGCTTCGTCGCCGACGCACGCATTCGCCTGGCGCAACATCCTGACGGCCCTGAGGCCCTCAACGCGCTGGCCCGCATCTTCTTCTACGAGCAGCAGGCCGGCCGGCTCGACAAAGCCAGCCAGGCCATCGACTCCTTCCGCGCCGCGCGCGAAGCCCGCAAGGGAAGCTGGAGCGCGGCCGACCTTTACACCCTGGCGGCACTCACCGGCTCCACGCACAATTACGCCGAGGCCGCCCGGTACAACTTCGCGCTCGCCTCTACTGAAGGCAACGGGCCCAACGGCGAACCCGCAGCGCAGGCCGGGCTCTGCGCCCTGGTGGACCTCCTGCTGACCGCGCCCGACCAGCCTCTCGCCGTGGGCGCCGCCAATCTTTCCTTGTATCGGGATATCGCCACCCTGGACCAGGGCCCCGGCTTCTGGAACGGCATCCTCTCCTTGTGGTTGAATGGCACCTCGCCCGAGCAGCAGTACGTCACCGAAAACGGCAAGGCGCAAAGCTACTTCCATCGTGCCAAAGCCGCCGAACTGCTCGCCGAAGTCGATCGGCGCTTCCCGGCTGCGGCCGAGCGTCCGCACCTGCACGCGGAGCTCATCCACGCCTTCGCGCAATACGGCGAGGCGGCGTCTGTTATCACCGTCGCAAAAGAGTTTCTCGCAGCGTTCCCCCAGGCGCGGCAACGCATCGAGGTCGCCAGCCTGCTGGCTGATGCCTACGCCCGCCAGCAGGACACGGCCGCCGAGTTCACGCTGTATGACGCCCTGCTGAAAGAATTGGCCGCAAAGACGGCTGGGCTTCCGCTCAGCTCCGGCAGCCCGGCGCCCGCCTCCGAGCAGCGAGGCCGCCGCGTCCCCGGCGTGCCGCTGCCGGGTTCGCCCGAGGCCGACACCTCCTCACCCGGCGGCAATCCGGGCGCCCCCGCAGAGCCCGCAGCCGTCCTGAAGTCCCCCGCCTTCGAGCTGGGCGCTTCCACGCCCTCCACCGTCACGTTGCCCGAAAGCACCGAATACGCGCAGATCCTCGACCGCTACCTCGGTCGCCTGGTCGCTGCAAAGCAGATTCCGGAGGCGCTCACCGTCCTGCGCCGCCAGCTCGACCTGAACCCCGACGAGCCGCAGCTTTATGAGCGCCTCGCCAACTTCCTTGCGCAAAACAACCTTTCCGGCCAGCAGGAGGCGATCTACAAGCTCGCCGTCGCCCACTTCCAGCAGCCCACCTGGTACGACAAGCTCGCGCGCCTCTACCTTCGCCAGCGCAATCGCGAAGCCTACGCGGCCCTGACGCGGCAGGTCACGGACATCTTCGCCGGCACCGAGCTCGACGCCTGGTTTCGCAACGTCGGCACATTGAACGGCTTGAACCTGCCCAACCAGCCCGCGCTCGGACCGCAGCTTGCCATCCAGCTCAACCTCTACGCGCAGAAGCGCTTTCCGCATGACCTGGTCTTCACCCGCAACCTCCTCGCTGCCTACTCCAGCCGGCCCACGGAAAACCGCGCGGCCTTTGAAGACCAGTTGCGCCATCACTGGTGGGAAGACGAATACCTCCGCACGGAGTTCTTCAGCTATCTCAGCCGCAACGGCAAGCTGCAGGCCGAACTGACAAGCCTGGGCGCCGCCGCGAGCATCTCGCCCGCGACAAACCCTGCCGCCACGCGCGAGCTCGCCGAGATCAGCATCTGGACCTCGCACTTCGAGCAGGCCGCTCCGCTGCTGGGCTCGGTAGCCGACCTCTATCCTGCGGATTCTCCCATCGGCGACAACGCCGTCAGTCTCTTCCGCTCGCTCGCGTATCTCGACCCCACGCCCAAGTCGACCGCCCGCGCCGTGGCGCTCGAGCAGCATCTCCTCTCCGCCGACCCCGCCAACGCCGAGCGCCTCGCCACGCTGGGCGACCTCTATGCCGAAGCGACCGCGACCGGGGGCGAAGACCTCCGCTCCGCCGCGCCGTACTGGCGTCGCATCCCCAACCTCCACCCCGGCACCTCCGCCGGCTATCTCACGGCGGCCACTATCTTCTGGGACTACTTCCAGTTCGATGACGCACTTGGCGAACTCAACGCCGCGCGCACGAAGTTCCACCAACCCACGCTGTTCGGCTATGAGGCTGGCGCCATCGCGGAGAATCGCCGCGACCTGCCCACCGCCGTGGCGGAGTACACGGCCGCAGCTCTCAGCCCCATCGCAGAGAACGGCGGCGCAGCGCGCTCTCGCCTGCTGCAACTGGCCGCTCGCACCTCAGCCAAAGCGCTCGTGGACCAGGCAACGGCTCGCGCGCTGTCTTCGAACCCGTCCAGTCTGCCGGCGCTCAACCTGCGCGCTTCGGTTCTGCTGGCACAGCATCGCGAGCCTGAGTTCGCCCCTCTGCTCGAAACCGCGCTGACACGCGCAAACACAGCCGACGTAGCCGCCGCCATCGCGGCGCTGGCGCAACAGCACACCTTACCGGTCGTCTACGAGCACGCCCTTGCGCGGCAGGTCGCGCTCTCGACCGACCCCGTCGAGAAGATGCAGCTCAGCTATACACTCGCCTCCGCGCTCGAAGCTCGCAAGGACGTCGCCGGCGCGGCCCGCGTGATTGACGCCGTCTACCGCGAAAACCCGCGCATCATGGGCGTTGTCCGTAACACCACCGACTTCTACCTGCGCACCAGCCAGCCGCCGAAGGCGATCGCCACGCTGCTCGAAGCCGCCAGGGCCGCGACTCCCGACCTCGCCCGCAGCTTCACCCTCGAAGCCGCCGGCCATGCCAACGACGCCGGCGACACGAAGCAGGCCCGCGCGCTCGCCGAGCCCCTCCTGGCGCAAACGCCTTACGATGCCACCGTTCTCGATATTATCGCCGCCAGCTACGCCCGCGCCAACGACGACGCCGGCTTGAGGGCCTTCTACCTGGAGCGGCTCGGCAGCGTGAAATCCGCACCGCTTTCCCCGGCGGAGCGCCGCGACGATACCGCCCTGCTGCGCCGCGGGCTCATCCCCGCCCTCACCCGCCTGAAGGACTACGAGGGCGCGGAGTCCCAGTACATCGCCCTGCTCTCCGCATTTCCGGAGGACTCCGCCACCGCGCAGGAGGCCGCCCTGTACGCGCTGCGCTACGGCCGCCAGCCACAACTGCTCGACTTCCTGCGCACCACCGTCCGGCAGTCGCCGCGGGACTCGCGCTTCGCCATCCTGCTCGCGCAGGTCGACACCACGTTCGAGGATCTTCCCGGAGCTGTCGCCGCCTACTCGCAGGCCATCACACTCCGCAAGGACCGCACCGACCTTTACAGCGCGCGTGCCGATCTTGAGCTTCGGCTCGGTCAGGACGAACCCGCCGCCGAAGACTTCAACCGGCTCTACATCCTCTCCTACAAGGATCCCTCCTGGATGGTGCGGCTGGCCGAACTGCGTGCGCGCCAGCAGCGTCCCGCCGACGCCGCCAAGGCGCTCGAGGCGGCGTGGATCACGGGCCAGCCCCCGGCAGCCGTCAACACCTTCCGCGTCGCCGAACAGCTTGCGCAGTGGAACCTGCTCGACGAAGCGCGCACCTTCGCCGACCGCGGTCTCGCGCAGGCCGGCCCCGAACTGCTCCCGTCCGCCAATGGCGACGCCGCCATCTACGCCCGCGTCCTCGCACAGCAAGGCCATGCCGCTGAAGCGTTGAGTACGCTTTCGGCCAGCTTCCGTGCCGTGCGCACCGATACCTCCTTCCCGGCGGAGCAGGCCGCCGGTTATCTGAAGGCCGGCATCTCGGAGGCCGACCTCGCCCGCGCCCGGCAGCAGTATTTTGACGGCCGCCGCCAGATTGCGCGGGCGCAGCTTGAAAAGGCCGCCGAAGCCATCGGCAAGGTGGCGCAGGACCTTTACACGCCGGAGGCAGAAGCTGACGTACGCCCAGTCCCTCGACCGCCTGCACGATGCCGCGCAGCCGAATGCCGACCCCGGACTCGCACTCGTCGGCGCGGCGGCTGCGGGGCTCACCGACCGCGAAGCCGCGTGGCGCAGGCAGATCCTCGTCTCCGATCCCATCCCGCCCCGCAGCCGCCCCGATCCGTCTGCCTATATCGCGCTCGAACGGCGCCGCCTCGCCTTTGCCGAGCTGGCACAGACTCTCGAAGCCTTCGCCCTACGCAGCCCGGCCGGCGCCCGCGACGGCATCCGGCAGGAGGCCGCCCGCGCCTGGCGCGATGCCGGCGATGAGCGCAACGAGTTGCGCGTGACCCGCACGCTGCACCTGGCGGAAGATAACGCGGTCCGCGATCGCTTCTTCGACCTCCTGCTGCGCCACGATCGGCCTGCCCTGGCCGCCTTCGCCGCCAACAAGGACGAGAAGCTCGCGGATGCCGCCGCCAACTTCGCCGTAGCCCACGCCACCGAGGCGCCGGCGCTGAACGCCGTCGCGCAGCGCAGCCGCGGCATGCTGCCCGTATGGCGCCCGGCGATGGCCTCGCTGGTCCTCACCAGCTTCGCCTCCTCCGGCAACGCTCCGGCGCCGGCGCTGGTCGAAAACTTCCGGGAGGCGCTCAATTCCGATGCCTCCATTGCAGCGCGGCTGGCCGCCCCGCCGGATCCCACGCGCCAGCTGACCGGCGACCTCTGGTTCTTCTACGGAGCCCGCTACGGGCTCTTCCTGAACACCATCCCGAGGGCGCCTACGCTCCCCGATCCCGAGGACTTCCTGCCCGCCGAGCTCGAACGCGCGCCCTCCGCTCCCGCTGGCTATCTCGAGCTGGCGCGCAGCTTCGAGGAAGCCGGCGACCACGCCGCCTCCATCGCCGAGTACATCCATGCGCTCGAGCTCGCGCCCAACAACCCCGCCGTCCACGATGAATACGCGGTCGTGCTCTTCCGCGCGGGCCGCCGCGACGAGGCGCTCGCCCAGTGGCGCGCCGACCTGGCCCTGCTGAGCAAACGCCAGTCCGGCGAAGCCTTTTTCCAGGCTTTCCACGCGACCGTCGCCCACCTCGCCGAAAGGAAGCTCTTTGTTGCGCTGCGGCCGCAGGTCGAAGCCGTGCTCGAGCCCTACTTCGCACGCAATGGCAACTACCGCTCCAACGATCTGTTGAAGACGATCTACCAGGCCGCGCCCACCCCCGCCGAGGGACAGGCGCTGCTGCTTGCGACCACTTCCGCCGCGCCCAATCCGATCCTTCTGCTTGAGGATCTTCGCCGCGCCGACTGGATCGTGCCCGACTCCCGCGAGGCCATCCTTCTGCGGGAGATCGAATTCGAACGCAACCCGTCCCGCGACGCGACCGACAGCTCTCCCAGCGGGCTGGTCGGCTACCAGTCGGACCTCCTCGAGTTCTACCTGGACCGCAACCAGCTTCAAAAAGCGCAGGCCCTCTTCGACTCCATCCCGACCTTCGCGGGGCCCGCCGGCAACATGGACCGCATCCTGCTCGCAACGCGCAGCGGACACCTGGAGCCACTGCTGCGCGCCTGGCGCGACCATCCGGACACCGCACCGAGCGCGACCGATTTCAGCTCCGCGTTCTACCGCCTCCGCAAACCGACCGCAGCCTACAAGCCGGATCCCGCAACCCTCCGTCCGCTTGAAGAGTTTGTCTTCGAACGCAAGCAGCTCGAACACGCCCTGCAGCCGACCGACTTCCTCTCCCTGGCGCAGACGCGCATCTCCACCGCCGACCTTCCCGGCGCGCTCGAGCTCCTGCGCCGCCTTGCCCTGTTCCCCACCTCTTCCTACGAGAACGGCGCAATCGCCTTCGATGGCCCCGCCGAGCGGCACTTCTCCGACGGCCCCGCCTCCATCGCGTACCGCACCGCCTCCGAAACTCCCGGTCCGTACACCAACACCGACTACGCCGCTCAGCTGCTTGAATCCACGCAACATTTCGCGGAGGCGATCCCCTTCCTTACCACTCTGGTGAAATCGATTTCGTGGAACGCCGCGTACCGGCTGCGGCTGGCCGAGGCAGACCAGAACAGCGGAAAGAGCCCCGAGGCGGGCACCCTCCTGCTGGCGCTGGTCAACGATCCCCAGGCTCCGTACAGCACACGCGTACAGGCCGCCGCAGACCTCAGGACGATCCCCGCGCCCGCTGCCGGCTCGGAACATTCCGAGCGCCGAACTTGCGCTGCTGGCCGCCCCCCAGCCGCCCCCGGCCACCGCGGCGCGACAGCCATATTTCGCCGCCGCTCGCCTGGCCGCGGCGGCAGCCCCGGCCATCGCGTCTGCCGACCGAACCAATCTGCTGCATGAAGCGATCGCGATCGCTCCGGACGGCCCTGCCGCGAGCCGCGCCCGGCTCGACCTGCTGCTCGCCCAGGATGAAAGCTCCGCAACCGCCAACGCCTCCGGAACGCTCGCGCTGCTGCGTGCCGTGTCGGGGGCGCAGCTGCAGATGCTCCCTCAACAGGTCGACGCCCCCGAAGCAGAAGAAAACGATGCGGCGGCAGAGCCTGTCGAGACCGACGATTCCGACTTCTCCCCGAGCCCCGAAGGGCCCAACCCTGCGGCGTTCCCGTTCCCGCTCCCGCATCCCGTCGCGCTACCCGCGCAGATTCGCCTGGCTGGTCTGCTTTCCGCAGCTTTCGATCACGAACACGACTTCACGCAGGCCATCTTCTACGCGCAGCTCGCGGCCAACCTCCAGGCCGGTTCCTCCACGTCGCCCCGTCCCGCGCCCGCGCCCGCGCCCAACAAGCGCGTCGCCGACCTGCAGGCTGCGGAGCGCCTCCAGCGCAGGAACGCGCTGCGCCTTCCGCTCATCCACACCGACCTCGACCAGGCCAACCAGGTCCGGCCGCGCCTCACCCCCGCTACCCTGGCTCGCACGGAGGCTCCATGAGACACCTCTCACCCGCGCGCAAACTCCTGCCCGCAGTCGCCCTGCTGCTTGGCGCCGGAGTCTCCGCTGCCGCATGGCGCACGCGCCTTCAGGCTACTCGTCCGACCCCTCCCGCAGCCTCGATGGCCTCCATGCTTCCGGAGGGTGCGCTGCTCACCATCGAATCGCCCGACTTCAGCGCGCTGCTGAAGCGCTGGAACGACTCTCCCGAGCAGCGCTCCTGGCTCTCCTCCGACAACTTCAGCGCGTTCTCCAACTCACGGCTCTTCGGACGGCTGAACGATGCGCGCGCGGAATTCGAAGCTGTAGCCGCCCCACCAGGCGCGAAGGCTTCGCTCGACGGCGGCTTCCTCGCGGAGGTCGCCGGAGCCCGCAGCATCTTCGCCTGGTACGACGTCGGCCAGCTTGAGTTCCTCTACGTCTCGGAGATCACCCCCGCGCAGGCTGGCAATCTTTCCCTGCTCAAAAATCGCAGCGCGTACACCGCGCGCCAGGCCGGCAACGCCACGTTCTACCTGCGCAAGACGAGTGACCGGGCAGCCGCAGCGTCCGCCGAAGAGGGCTCGGCAGCGCAGGGCAATGCGCGCACCATCGCGTTCGCAGAAATCGAGCAGAACGGCAGCCATCTGCTGCTGCTGGGCACGCGCGAAGACCTCGTCGCCAACGCCTTGCTGCTGATGCAACATGCAACCGGCGCGGAAACCGTCCATTCCGTGGCCCAGGAGGCCTGGTTCAGCGAAGCCGATGCGGCGCTCGACCCCGCCGGCCCCGCTCCAAACCTGCATATGGTTCTGAACCTCGACCGCATCGTTCCACTGCCCTACTTCCGCAGCTACTGGGTGCAGCAGAACATTACCGAGATGAAACAGTATCGCGCCGCCGTATCCGACCTGCGGCTCGGACCCGCCGCTTTTCAGGAGGAGCGCGCCCTCCTGCTCAAGTCCACGGACGACATCGCCGAAGACCCGGCCCTCGGCGATCTTGCCGCCCTCGCTCCCGCCGGAGGCGTCTTCCGCGCCGTCGCGTCGGCAGACGCAGACAGCGCCGTTTCCGCCGTCGAAGAGAAGCTTCTCGGCCAGACCTCCGACGCTCCATTGCCCGAGACCGACGCGCCAGACCCCTCGCTCGATACGCCGCAGAGCGGCTCCGGCGCCGACCTCGAGACCCGCATCGATGCGCCGACGCCGCACCCCGAGCGGGTTGCAGACCAGCCGCTTTCCGCAGTCTTCCAGCAGGCCGGTCTCCGCTCGCTGCTCACCTGGTCGAGCGCCTCTGCTCCCCCGCAGGCGGACGCCCTGTGGATTCGTATCCATTCAGCCGTGGTGCTGCACGCCGCCAATCCGTGGAACCTTTCAGCGATCGAAGCTGCGCTGCAAACAAGCGTTCGCGGGAACCTGACCACCGGCGGCCTCGGCGTCGTCTTCAGTCCTGCCGGCGGCGCGGATGGCACCATCTACACGCTGTCCGGCCCCCGCCCACTGTATCTCGCCACGCATGGCACCCTGCTGCTGCTTGCCGATGACCGCGCAGTCCTCGAAGGCATGCTGGGAAAAGCCGCGCACTTCCCCGCCACCACACCACCCTCGGAGATCGGCCCCACGCGCATGGCAGCCTTCGATCACAACACCGAACGGGGCCCGTTCGGCCGCCTGACCGCGCTGGTCGATGGCACCAACCACAGCCCCGACCCGGGCGCGCCGCCAGCCGCCCCGGCCTTCTTCTCCGGCAACCTGCGCTCCCTTTCAAACGCCTTCGCACCGATGACGCGGCAGGAGTTCTCGGAAAGAAGGCAAGGCTCCATGCTGCGCCAGACCGTCGTCTACCGGTGGCAGAATCCGTGACCCCGCTTCGCCTGCTTCTCCTTTGGCTGCTGGTCTGCGTGTCTCCCGCGGCGGACGCGCAGAGCCTCTACGCACAATCCATACAGGCCGCGCTGGCCCGCTCCACCGCCGGCCGCGAAGTGCTGGTGCTCGATCTCCGCCGCGGCGAAATCCTCGGGGATACCTTTACGCCGCATACCTCCGCCATTCCCGTGGGCTCGCTGCTGAAGCCCTTTCTCGCGCTGGCTTACGCCGCCACCCACAGCGCGCCGCTGCCCACCGAGGTCTGTCACGGCCTGCCGGACCGCTGCTGGAAGCCAGCCGGCCACGGCACCATGACGCTGGTCTCCGCGCTTGCCAACTCCTGCAACGCCTACTTTCTGCAACTGGCGCGCGATCTCGAACCCGGCTCAATCCCGTATCTTCCCGCGCCGCCGCAACACGCATCGCCGGCTACGCTCATCGGCCTCACGCCGGAGTGGCGGATCGCGCCCGAGGCGCTCGCCCGCGCCTACGCCGCGCTCCTGGCGGCACCCTCCAGCGCCGTGCAGGACCAGGTCCTCAAAGGGATGCGCGGTTCCGCCACGTACGGCACTGCCGCCCGCATTGGCGTTCACCCGGGCGGTGTGCTGGCCAAGACCGGCACCGCGCCCTGTGTTGACGGCCCTTGTGCGATCGATGGCGATGGGCTGGTTCTTGCGGCCGCTCCCGCCTCGCACCCCACCGTGCTTGTGCTGCTGCGGCAGCGCGGAACGAACGGCGCAGTCGCCGCCGCTGCCGCAGGCCGCGTCCTCACGCGGTTGGAGTCCCTCCATGCGGAGTAGCGCACTCCTCTGGCTGTCGCTGGCGCTGTGGGCCACGGCCGCTGCGCAGCTTCCACAGGAGCCGCCTACCCTCCGCGTCGGCGTGCTTTCCCTCTTTCACCCGCAGGTGCTTGTGCTTTCGGCAGACCACCCCGTCACCCTTCTGCTCGACGGCGAACCCTTCGTTCTCGACGCCAACCAGAAGCTCACCCTGCACGCCGACGCCCACAGTCTTTCAGCAGAAGTCTCCACCGCCACGCCCACTGCGCGCACCGGCATCGAGCGCCTTCGCCTTCCCGCCACACGCTTCACCCTCACCGTTCCGGGCAAGCTGCAGCGCACCTACCTCGGGGCGCTTCATCTCAGCACGCACGCGCACACGCTGGAACCAGTGATTGAGATGAGCACCGAGCTTGCGGTAGCCTCCATCGTCGCCGCCGAATCGCCGCCCCATGCGCCGCTCGAAGCGCTTAAGGCTCAGGCGGTCGCCGCACGTTCCTTCCTGCTCAGCAACCCACACGCTCATTCGGGCTTCGACGCCTGCGACACCACGCATTGCCAGTTCCTGCGCTCGCCGCCCGCAGACGACGCGCCGGCAGCCGTCGCCGCGCGCGCCACGCGAGGCATGGTCGTCACCTGGCGCAGCACGCCCGATGCGCCGCCCGCCATCGTGGCAGTGATGTATGCGCGTAGTTGCGGCGGCCACACTCGTACCCCCGACCACGTGACCGAGGGAGCCTACCCGTTCTACTCCGTGCGCTGCGCATTCTGCACCCGGCATCCCGAGCTCTGGCTCCGCGCCGCATTGCCCGCCACCGCCACCGAGCAGCAGCGCATCGCCTGGAATCGCACGCACGGCTGGCAAGCGATGCCCTCAAGCAACTACACCGAGCGCTCCGGCCAGCTCGTGGGCCGCGGCTCCGGTCATGGTATCGGGCTCTGTCAACTCGGCGCCGCCGACCTCGCCCGACGCGGTCTTCTGTTCCCTGCTATTCTTGCGCAGTATCTTCCTGATACCTCCCTGGCAACCCTTCGCTGAACACCTGTTTTCGCCTCCATCCATCTCTCAGGCAGCGGCTCGCGTCAAACCACGAGGAAGAGGAGGCCACATGATCGGCAACAACGCGCTTCCTCCCAGAGAAAAGACGCACCTGCTCGTGGTGGAAGACGAACCGACCATCCGCCAACTCTTCACCACGCTGCTTTCTGCCGCCGGCTACTCGGTATCGCAAGCGAAAGATGGCTTCTCCGCGCTGGAGGAGATTCGCCGCCAGCGTCCCGCGCTGATTCTTTCCGACCTGAATATGCCGCGGATGACCGGCTTCGAGCTCTTGTCCGTCATTCGCCGCCGCTTCCCCGCCATCCACGTCATCGCCATGAGCGGCGCCTTCGATGGCGATGAAGTACCCTCGGGCGTCGCAGCCGACGCCTACTACCAGAAGAGCGGGCGGCATATCGGAACGCTTGTTGAAGTGATCGAAGAAATCCTGAGTTCGCGCGCCAAGCTTGCCGCGGCCGCGCAGAGCCAGAGCCCGGATGACGACAGTGTCCAGCCCGAGCCGCAGCCGGATGTAGCTTTGTGGGTTACCCGTCGCGGCACCTCTATTGAAGTTCCCTACATCCTGCTCAACTGCCCCGAGTGCCTGCGCTCCTTCCCCCACTGCGCCGATGGCAGCACCATGCAACTCGAGCAGACCCCTTGCGTCTTCTGCGGATCGCCCATCCGCTTCGCGCTCCTCGATTCCAGCATTACGCACCACCCGGGCTACGCACCCACGCAGCCCTGAAAGCGTAAGTCCGCAATTCCCTGTTCCACTTCCTCGCTCTTTTTTTTGATCGCATGTCATTGCGTTGTAGCCGTCGACGCATTTCTCTGAAGTGGCCTGCATCTCATGGGGCGAAGCTTTACAAAACCTGTTCGCAAGGATCGCATGCACATCGCCTCTGTCGGCACGTCTTTCCCCTCCCACCGCTTTACGCAGTCCGAAATCTCTGCAGCTCTGGTCGCACGCTGGGGCGACAAGCTCCCTGAGCCGCGCCTGCTCACTCGCCTGCACGCCAACTGCGGCGTCGACACGCGCTACATCGTGCTTCCGCTCGATGAATATCCACTGCTCAACGGCTTCAAACAGACCAACGACGCTGGATCGACGCCGCCGTCGACCTTGGCGAGCAGGCCATCACGCGCGCGCTCACGCCGCTCGGCCTCACGCCCGCCGATATCTCCGCCATCTTCTTCGCCTCGGTCACCGGCATCGCGTCGCCCACCATCGACGCCCGCCTCATCAACCGCATGCCCTTCCCCACCAACGTCAAGCGCACGCCCATCTTCGGCCTCGGCTGCGTCGCCGGAGCCGCCGGCATCGCGCGCGCCTCCGACTACCTGCGCGCCTTTCCCAAAGAGATCGCGCTGCTCCTCTCGGTCGAGCTCTGCTCGCTCACCTGGCAGGACGACGATCAGTCCATCGCCAACCTCATCTCCACCGGCCTCTTCGGCGATGGCTGCGCCGCCGTCGTCCTCGCCGGCGACGAAGCCGTCATCCCCACGCCGCCCGCCCGCACGCCGAAGATCCTCGCCACCCGCTCCACCTTCTATCGCCACACCGAGCACGTCATGGGCTGGGACATCCGCGACACCGGCTTCCGCATCGTCCTCTCCCCCGACGTCCCCAAGGTCGTCCTCGAAAACCTCCGCGGCGACGTCGACAGCTTCCTCGCCGAGCACAACGCTCACCCTGGCCGACATCAGCTCCTGGATCTTCCACTCCGGCGGCCCCAAGGTCCTCGAAGCCACCGAGCAGGCCGCTCGACCTTCCGCCCGACGCCCTTGCCCTCAGCTGGAAGTCGCCTCCGCGAGGTCGGCAATCTCTCCGCCGCCTCCGTCCTCTGCGTGCTCGAAGACACCCTCAACGAACCACCCCGGCGAACCCGGCACCTACTGCATCCTCGCCGCCATGGGCCCCGCCTTCTGCCTCGAACTCGTCCTGCTGCAATGGTGACAGGCCGTATACCGCATTTGCCGCAGCCGCTTTAGCCCAAGTAAACTCGCCCCATGCCCGAACGTATCGACTCGCCGGAAGACATCGCCGCAGCCATCGTAGGCTTTATCGCCGGCATGAAATCGATCCCAGCCGACACCATCACGCCCGCCTCTACCTTCGAAGAGCTTCAGATGGACTCGCTCGACAAGATCAACCTTTCCTTCGAGGTTGAGGAACGCTTCAAGATCGCCATCCCGGATAACGCGCTCGAATCCCTGCGCTCGGTGGGCGACGTCATTGCCGGTGTCGAGCGCCTGCAGGCCGAACAAGCCGCATGACCTTGCTGCTTCTGCTTGCCACCGCAAGCTTCGCGTATATCGCTGCCTTCTCGCCCGCGCTGCTGCGCAACTTCGCCACCCGGCGCCGCCTGCGCCACCCGCACACCGCGTTACTCCTCATCTTCCGCCTCTGGTTCGGCGCGCTGGCCATCGCCACCTTCTGGCTGCTCCTCCATCAGCCACGCACCGGCCACTAGAATCTGCTTCGCTTCCATGCTTCGGAGCCCACGCCCACGCTCGTCATTCTGGCTCCGCCAGAATCTCCGTAGATGCCTCTTTGCACGACACTTGAGGAACGATCCGCAAAGCGCCCCGCAGCACACATGGGATACCCTTGGCCTGTATGCAACGTGTCGTCATCACGGGCCTGGGCTGCCTTTCCGCAGGCGGCAACTCGCCCGAAGCACTCTGGCATTCGCTGGAACACGGCCGCTCCGGCATCGCGCCATACGAGCCTGAAGACGGCATCCCCGACCCAACCCTGCGCTTCCGCAACATCGCCCAGGTACGCGGCCTCGATCTTTCCGCGCTGAACAATACGCAGCTCGCCACCTCCGAGCGCTGCTCGCAGTTCGCCCTTCTCGCCGCACGCCAGGCCGCGCTGCGAGTCGCGTCTGCTTGAGCATCACGACCCCGCGCAGACCGCCATCATCCTCGGCTGCAGCACCAACGGCCGCCACGCCGAAGAGCCCGAAACCGCGCGCCTCTACCGCGAAGACGCCCGCGTCCATCCGCTCACCATTCCGCGCTCCATGGCCTCGAACGGCGTCTCACAGGTCGCGATCGACCAGCATATTACCGGCCCGGCCTTCACCGTCTCCACCGCCTGCGCCTCCGGTGCTCACGCCATCGGAATGGCCTTTCACATGATCCGCAGCGGCATGGTCACGGCCGCGCTCGCCGGAGCGCACGAGGCGCCTCTCACCCGCGGCTTCCTGCGCGCGTGGGACTCCATGCGCGTCGTCTCCCCCACCGCCTGCCGTCCCTTCTCCGCCGACCGCGACGGCATGACACTCGGCGAAGGCGCGGCCATCCTCGCGCTCGAAACCCTCGCCTCCGCCCGCGCCCGCAACGCACCCATCTTCGCCGAGATCCTGGGCTTCGGTATGTCCGCCGACGCCCACCACATCACCCAGCCCAAACCCGACGGCCCCGCCAAGGCCATCCGCGCCGCGCTCGAAGACGCCGCCCGCACCCTCCACGCAACCAACCAGCCCGGCGATCTGCACTCCCTCACCGAGGAAGTCGCCTACATCAACGCCCACGGCACCGCCACGCAGACCAACGACCAGGTCGAAACCGCCGCGCTCCACGCCGTCTTCGGCCCGCGCCTCGCGCACATCCCCGTCTCCAGCACCAAGAGCTGCCACGGCCACTCGCTCGGCGCCTCCTCCGCCATCGAAGCCCTCATCACCGTGCTCGCCCTGCACCACCGCCGCCTGCCGCCCACGCTCCACACCACAGCCTGCGACCCCGCGCTCTCCCTCGACCTCATCACCAGCACACCCCGCGCAGCTCCCCGGCCACGCACCCATCCTCGCCCTCTCCAACTCCCTCGCCTTCGGCGGCCTCAACGCCATCCTCTGCCTCCGCTCCATGACTTGACTCAGAGCTCTCGACTCAACGACGTCTCCACTCGAAGATCAATCGCGCCAGACTCCGCCGCGATACCATAACCCAGCATGATCTCCGTCCTCATCCTCACCAAGAACGAGGCACTCGACCTTCCCGGCGCGCTCGCCTCCGTTGCCTTGTCGGACGACATCCACGTCCTCGACTCCTACTCCACCGACGCGACCGTCGCCATCGCCGAGGCTGCCGGAGCCCACGTCACCCAGCGCGCCTTCGACAACTACGCCGCCCACCGCAACTTCGGCTTCACCCTGCCGTTCAAGTACCCCTGGCTGCTCATCCTCGACGCCGACGAGCGTCCCACCCCCGAGCTTGCCGCGGAGATGCAGGCCGTCGTCCAGACCGCCGCGCCCGAAACCTCCGGCTTCCGCCTCCGCCGCCGCGACTTCCTCTTCAACACCTGGCTGAAACACGCGCAGATCAGCCCCTTTTACATCCGCCTCGTGCGCCCCGAGCGCTCACGCTACACCCGCGCATCAACGAAGTCATCGAGGTCGAAGGCCCCATCCTCGACCTGCATGAACCCCTCGATCACTTCCCGTTCTCCAAGGGCATCGCCCACTGGGTCGCCAAGCACAACCTCTACAGCACCATGGAAGCCGAACTCATCCACTCGCCAGCAGGGCCTGCAGAACCCCAGCCTGCGCACCGCGCTGCGCGATCCCGACTTCCACACTCGCCGCCTGCATCAGAAGGCCCTCTTCTACCGCCTGCCCGGCCGCCCGCTCATCAAGTGGTGCTACATGATGTTCTATTCGCGGAGCCATCCTCGACGGCGCCGCCGGCGTCACCTACGCCACGCTCGCCAGCTTCTACGAGTACCTCATCGTCGTAAAAACCAAGGAACTCCGCCTCAACACCCCCCGCGTGTAGGCCATTCCCCCTTTGCTTTGTCATTCCGAAGCGAAGCGGAGGAACCTGCTTTTCGGAACCACCTCAACTCCCCACGCAACGCCCCCGACTCCCCATCCGCTAGAATCACAACAAGCATGGAACTCTTCAATACCCTCACCGGCCGCGTCGAAACCCTCTCTCCCAGCGACGGCACGACGCTCCGCATGTACGCCTGCGGCCCCACCGTCTACGACTACGGCCACATCGGCAACTTCCGCACCTTCCTCCACGTCGACGTGCTGCGCCGCACCGCTCCGGCACTCGGCATCGACCGTCCGCCACGTCATGAACATCACCGACGTCGACGACAAGATCATCCGCAACGCCGCCGCCGCCGGCCAGACCATCGGCGACTACTCGCACGAAGTTCGAGACCGCCTTCTTCGAAGACATGGACGCGCTCAACATCGAAGCGCCCCGAAGTCATCGCCCGCGCCACCGAAAACATCCCGGAGATGGTCGCGCTCATCGAGCGGCTCGCCGCGCAGGACATCGCCTACCAGGCCGAAGACGGCAGCTGGTACTTCCGCATCGCGCGCTTCCCCGACTACGGCAAGCTCTCCAAGAAGGACCTCGAAGGCATCGAAGACGGCGCGCGCATCGACGTCGACGAGTACGACAAGGACGCCGCCCGCGACTTCGCCCTCTGGAAGGCCTCAAGCCCGGCGAACGCAGCTCCTGGGAGACGCCCCTCGGCGCCGGCCGCCCCGGCTGGCACATCGAGTGCTCCGCCATGGCGATCAAGTATCTCGGCGACAGCTTCGACCTCCACGCCGGCGGCGAAGACCTCATGTTCCCGCACCACGAGAACGAGATCGCGCAGTCGCGAATCCGCCACCCACGAGCACCTTCGCGCGCCACTGGATCCACGTCCGCTTCCTGCTCGTCGAAGGCAAGAAGATGTCGAAGTCCGAGGGCAACTTCTACACCCTCCGCGACCTGCTGCTCAAGGGCTACCGCGCCTCCGCCATCCGCTTCCTGCTGCTCTCGGTGCCCTACCGCCACCAGCTCAACTTCACCTTCGACGGCCTCACCGAATCGCACCAACGCCATCGACCGCCTGCGCACCTTCCACCAGCGCATCCGCGACCGGCAGCATTCCCCGCCGGGCTGCGACGAAGATCTCGCCGCCGCAACCGCGAAGGCGCGACGCCGACTTCACCGCCGCGCTGGCCAACGACCTCAACACCGCCGAAGCCCGCGCCGCCATCTTCGACGTCGTCCGCGCCGTCAACACCGCCGCCGATCAGCGGCAAGCTGCAGCGCCGACAACGCCGACAGACATCCTGGCGCTGCTCGCCAAGTTCGACAGCATCTTCGCCGTGCTCGAAGACCGCGATGCCGAGCTCACCCGCGCCGCGCTCGCCTGGGCCGAAGCCGAAGGCCGCCTCGACGAAGCCTCCCCCGAAGTCCTCGCAACTTCGGCGCGCGCCTCACCGACGCCGACATCGACGCCCTCGTCGCCGAGCGCACCCAGGCCAAGAAGCAGCGCAACTTCGCCCGCGCCGACGCCATCCGCAACGAGCTGCTCGCAAAGGCATCCTGCTCGAAGACTCCAAGGACGGCGTCCGCTGGAAGCGCAAGTAGCCCGAAAACTCTAACACCGATTCACACCGATGGCACCGATTCCCGCTCTATCACTTACCCATTCCCTTTGCTATCGAACCCACACCACCACTTTCGTCATTCTGGCGAAGCCAGAATCTCCGTAGTGTTCCTCTCTCTTGCACTACAGCTTAAGGATCTTTATCTAATCCGTGCTATCGGTGGATGTGTTGTATCTTTCGCCCGGCCGCCTAGAAGCTGTACCGGGCCCCAGCCTCCACGCGCCGCCCCGGATCCGCCGCATACGGCCGTCCGAACTCCGGCGACCCCAGCACGCCGCCCACACTGGTCACGTTCAGCTTGTTCAGCACGTTTGAAGAACGCACATTGAACGTCAGCGTCTGCTGGTGATCCGCCTTGGCATTGCGCGTCAGCTTGAACGCCCGCTGCACATTCGCATCCAGGTAGAACGTCCACGGCATGCACGCCCTTGTTGCGCGGAAACACCCCCGTTCCGCCTTGCGCCACCAGCAGCCCATACGGAGTCTGCATCGGCACCTGCCTGTGCCCGGCGCTCGCGTACTGCGGACGATCGTTGAAGTCACCGTCCCCGTTGTTATCGATCCCCGTCGTGATGTTGTAGTGCGCATCCGCGCCATCCGTTCAGGTCGGTGCTTAGCGTGACCTTCTCCGGCAGATTGAACGTGCTGTTGCCGAAGAAGTTCCAGGCGTTCTGCCCGGTGCGGTGCGCAAACTCGCCTACATTCGGAATAGCTACTTTGCGGCGTAGAAGGTCTCGCTGTCGTCGGTATCGTCCACCAGCTCCACCCGCACCGCGCCGACAAAGAACTGCACCCACTTCAACTTGTGGTTCTCAATCCCCACGAACTCCGCGCTGATGTCGCCCTGCCGCTGTTGTTCACCTCGAGAACATTCGTATTCGCCCGCCCCGGCCTCGGCCCCGTAGGCACGCCGTTCAGCGGAGCGTTGATATTCTCTGAGCGCACATCGTTCCAGATGCGCCCGTAGTACCAGTCGCCGAAAGATTGAAGCCGCCTGGCAGCGTCCGTGTTCCACCCACGTTCATTCCGCCCCAGGTCAGGTTCGAGATGTGCGGATTGTAGGTGCGCACCGTATGCAGCACCGTCGCGCCCTGCAGCGGAGCAATCCGTC
>CAVUSA010000007.1:0-358716 GCA_963744015.1 uncultured Gammaproteobacteria bacterium | reverse complement strand
TCGTAGTCCCGCGAATGCAGAATGACGGGCATACGGGGGTGAATCCGCGCCATCAGTTCGTTCGCCTCCGTCGTCACGATGGCGTAGGACTGAAGCCAATGACCCTCCCCGTCCCTCCAGGCGTCCCATATGCCGGCGAAAGCGAATAGATTTCCGCTCGACAACTCGAAGGCATAAGGCTGCTTGGGAGGCTTTCCCTCTTTCGGCCATTCATAAAACGCGTTCACCGGAATCAGGCAGCGCCGTTTCTTCATCGGTTCGCGCCAGGTGCGAGAGGTAGCGATTGTCTCCGCGCGAGCGTTGATGGTCGATAGCCCCTTGATCTCCTTCAGGTCTTTTGTGAAGAACGGGACGAGGCCCCACCGCGCCAGGATGAGTTCGCGCTCTCCGGTTTCTCTGCTTTGGCGGATGATGGGCTGATGAGTGGTGGGCGCGACGTTGTAGTCCGCTGCAGGCATCGGCAAATCCGGCGGGCTCGGGTTCGCATGGAAATGCTCAGCAATCCTTTGTTTGTCACTTCGTCTCACATATCGTCCGCACATATCTAAACCTCACCACAACGCGTGCAGCCGAGAACGTGTTCCGCGAAGCTGTCCCACTCGGCGATACCGGCAAACGCTGAGCTGCGAAGATCGCTAAAGTCCTTCGGTTCGAGAAAAGTGTAGTCCGCCGGCCGTGCCCGAGCGAACTCCTCAAGGAGACGCGTCCCGACATCGCAGGGTGAGAAAACCTGGATGAGGGGATCTTCCCGCGAGATCGCTTTGTGGGCCATACACGCCTCCGAGCCCGCCGCGCCAGCGGATTACTCATTCTGACATATTCGCCTATTCTTCGCCTATACTCGCTCCATGAAAGTTGTTGGAAACGAGCGCCGTCCAGACTGGCCGAAGCTTGGCCCGTCCATCATCATCGCTACGGCCTTGATCGTCGCAATCCGCACTGCCAAATGGGTAGCGAAATCGTCGGCGGACGCGCAGTTTTCAGACGTCGACGTGGAACTGGATAAGGAAGTCAGCTTCGCGGCACGTATCAGCATCCGGGTAATGCACGAACTGCTCCGAAGGCACGAGAGCCTCTTCCCGCAGCGAGTCGTCCCCATCTACGAGGGCGGATCGGAAGAGGATAGTCCTCCATAGCTAGTTTCGTTACCGCAGGATCTACACGCACGAAGATTGGGATATCGGGCGTCTCCTTAAGGCAATATCGGGCGTCGACTGCCTGCTTAGCCGAAATGACAATCGACAGCCGAGTGCCATCGCTGAACCGAACGAGGACTTCACGGCCGAACATGTCGTCGTCCTGAACCGACAGTTCCGTCACGGTCTTTCCTACAACTTCAGGAAAATCAATTCTGGCATTCTCCACGATTGTCCTCCGTTCGATGGCCCTCAAATAGGGTGTCCCTTATTAGGGGATTCGTCAAACGATCACCACACTTCAGTGTGTGGCAGGAAGATCGAAGCCGGATGCAAGACGCTCCCGAAAGGGCAGAAACGCGAAGCTGCGGGCATATTACGAAGCGGTCTTGGCGAGACTCATCGCCGCTCGCACGGAGAGCGGACTGACCCAACGCGAAGTGTCTTCTCGCCTGGGAATGGCCCACTCGTTCATCAACAAATGCGAATCCGGCGAGCGAGCAATTGATGTTGCCGAACTCTGGGCACTCGCAGAGATCTACGGGAAACCTCTTAGTTACTTCGCTCCTGACCGTTGACTCGGTGCAGTTCGTCGTTCACCTACGCCATCTTGAGTCCACTCCTCTTTTCTTCTTCGTTTGTGGGATCAACCCTTTGAGGGGGTTTCTTTAACTGTGCGATGCGTCGCATAAACGCGCGAACAAACTCGCTTACCAATTTCGAACGATTGTCAGCTCTGGACGCGAGACAGACCTGAAGCTGGAGTTCCTTGTCGTCCAGCGGCCGAACGATGGAGCCGCGTTCGCGCGATTCTCAGCGCGCCCGGCATACTCAGAAATGCAACGCCTAGGCTCTCCGATACCAACTGCGCCGCATCCTCTGCAGTCAGGAACTTCTGACCGTCACGAAAGACAATCTCTTCCTCTGCCGCGCGCCGTAGGATCGCGTCGTACATGTCGGGATGAGCTTTCCGCTCGAAGAGTATCCATCTTTCGTCCTTGAGGTCCGGCAGGGTTACGGAGTCCTTTAGCCAGCCAGTGGGCTGTCTCTGTGGCAGCACGACATAGAGGGGCGATTCGCTTACCTTTGCCGTAGTCAGCTTGCGGTTTGGGCCGGGGTTTGCAATCGAGCGCAAGATCCAGTTTCGAGACCGTCAAATCGTGGACGAGCTCCGGCGCGAAATCACTGTGCAGATGGACATGAAGGTTTGGATAGAGCGGAAGATGAATTGAGAGCAGAGTCGAAGTGAGGAGGGGATCGGCAAAAGGGTGACCGACCGATATTGTAGAACCGATTCCACCCCCTCGGTCACAGCTTTCGCCACCTCTATCGCTCTCTCATCATGCATGAGCGAAAGCCTTGCTTCCTCTACAAATACCCGACCCGCCTCGGTGAGAACCACGTTCGCGTGGTCACGCTCAAACAATCTTGATTCGGTACTTCTTTTCCAAGGAAGCGACCCGTCGGCTGAGACCGGATTGAGTGATTCCAAGGCGCTTTGGCCGCCCGCGTGAAATTCAACTCTTCAGCCAGGGTGACGATTGCGACTAACAAGACGAACCTCAATGAGTCTCTGCATTGGCCCGCCCTCCTTATGAGGGAAAACGTACGTCCGCGTGAGTGCCCATCCGTGTTCGGGATTGAGCCACAGATCTTAACCAACTAGAGACTTTCCACAAGGAAATGGTTGCCAGCACACATCGCTCTGCGGAACGGCATCATCTAAATCCGCCGCCAATCGCCTGATATGCGCGCGAGTCATAACGCAGGGCGGGAAGAGTCATTGGACAGGCAGTGGTCGCTACGGCAATCTTGTTAGCTACGGAGCCGCGATGCCTTGGAAAAGCGACGTGATTGAAGCCGGACAGAAGAAACCTGTTCAAAGCGAGGGCCTGCATTCGATCGCGCTGGAACCTCACTATTCAGTTCCGCAAGTCGCAGCCATGTGGCATGTCAGCGAAAAGACGGTCCGGCGTCTCTTTGACGGAGAGGCCGGAGTTCTCCGCTGGGGCAGCAGCGAGAACGCCGCGAAAGCGCGGATATCAGAACCTTCGCATTCCGCAGAGTGTCTTGATTCGCGTTCATCATCGCCGCCAGACCGCGTGATACTATGCCTGCATTAACACCAGCTTCGCCTTGCCGCGCTTTGGCGTTTTGGGGGAATTGCGCCAGAGAGCCCCAAGCGTTCCGAACACTGGCCGCCAGTTGATCCTGCCGCGCCTTCACCCATGGAGAATAGTGCTTCTCGGTGATCTTGACGCTCGCGTGGCCCAGCAGCATCGAGACCTGATCGATGGGCACTCCGGCAAGCAGCATTTCGACAGCGAATGTGTCTCGCAACATGTGCGGGAAGCACCGCTTTGCCGATCCGTCCGGCTTCTCCAAGCCGGCCAACTTGAAGACCCTTCTAAAGCTACGTTGCCAGTCCGCGACGGCACTCTTCGGAAGACCGTTCCCGCTCCAGAAAAAGTAACGAGGATTTGGCTTTATCCGTCAGGAAGCGTGCGGAGTGCGTCCGCCACCTGAGGCGGAAGAGGCACATAAACCGGCGTTCCTGTCTTCGCTTGATACAGCAGGAGATTGTCGTTGATGAGCCGAGTTCGCTCTAACGTCACAGCGTCCCGAATGCGCAGACCGCTCCAACGCATCAGCATGATGAGTGCCCGGATGCGAGTGCCATTCGTCCCGCCGATCAGTCTCACCACGGCCCTCGCGGTAGAGGTAGGTTGCGTCAATCAGCTTTTCGTACTCATCGCGCGTGAAGTAGTCCGTGGGCGCTTGGGTGACGGAGATTCTCCCAAGTCGATCCGTCGGATTGGCGGTAGCCATCCAGCTCGAATGCAGAACCAGAAAAATCCGGTCAGTCGCTCTTGCTTCTTTTTCTTCGCCAGTCCACCGTCGGTCCAGGACGCCCGAAACGCTTGTGCTGCTCTCAAATCAAATTCTTTGAGAGAGCTTATATCCTTCAGCCTTGCACCAACGAGGAATTGTTTTTCAAGCTGGATCTTCAGCTTGTAAAGCGTGGCGTCAGCAAGCTCCCGCGCCTTGGCATCCGCCAGGTATTCGGTCACCGCCTGAATGATGGTGACAGGCGCATCTTTGCGCTCAGGAGTTTTGGCGGGCTTATCAGATTCTTCGATAGTGCGTGACAGATCAGTCGCGCGTTCCCAACTAGATGTCTTCAGGCTGCGGCGGAGGTAGCTACCGTTCGCCGTGCCTTCCACCCACATGGGACATGTGCACCGCTTGTAAAAGCGGTCTGACGACTTGGAACAGCCCTTCAAATGCCGTCGATAGAGAGTCAACATAATGACTCTATCGTACGTGTATCGTACATAGCATTTCAAGCTACTAGTAAACTGCTGAAACTAAGTAATTTACAATATGGTGGAGGCGGTGGGAGTCGAACCCACGTCCGAAAAAACTTCCAACAGAGAGCATTCATGCTTTTCCCGGTTCATCTTTGTCTCGTCAGCGGCGCTTAGAACGGGCGAAGACGCGGCAGCCGACCAGCCTGATCGATCTCGTCCTTGCCGTCCAGACGGAACAGCGTTGGACCAGCCTACTGTGCGACGATCGGTATCCGCCCGTAGGCGAAGCGGAAGCAATCGGCTACTTAATTAATTAAGCAGCAAGCGCGAATTGAGGTTCGGCACTTATAGTTTTGTGAGCGATTACGGGTGTACCACACCCCGGCATGCCTCTCTGCCACAAGCAATCCCGTCGAAGCCGTGACGCCCCCATTGTGGAGCTGGCACCAACATTGCGTTGGGCGCTGCAAAGAACTATCTCCAGTATACGCCGTCGCTTCAGCGCGAGCTAGGCGAACGCCAGCACGACGCGCCCAGCGGTGATCAGCGCGCCGCCCAGCGACCTTCATGCGGCGTCAGCGTCTCGCCGAGAAGAGCCAGCGCGCAGACGATCACGAGGACCACGCTCAGCTTGTCGATCGGCGCCACGCTCGAGGCCGGGCCCAGCTGCAGCGCGCGGAAGTAGCAGAGCCACGAGAGCCCGGTGCAGATGCCGGAGAGCACCAGGAAGATCCAGCTTCGGCGGCCGATCTCGGCGAGTCGCGTGGTGCTTGTCCAGGCCGAGCGCGATCGCCCAGGTGAAGACCAGGACCACGCGTCGTGCGGATCGCCGTCGCCAGGTTGGAGTCGATGCCCGCGACGCCGACCTTCGCCAGCAGCGCGGTCGCCGCGGCGAAGACGGCAGAGAGCAGCGCCCAGACGAGCCAGCTCATCTGGCTGCCGGCACTAGAGCGCGGCCTTCTCGAGATCGACGTTCTCCACTCGCCGCGCTCGATGCCGGCGCGAATCTGCGCCGGGGTCCGGCCCTTCTTCGTCTGCTGGTAGGCTGTAGACGGCTTCCTTCATGCAGGTCGAGCAGGCCGCGCCGTGCGTGCCTTCAAAGCAGCTATGCAGGCTGTTGTGGCCCATCTCGCGGTCGCAGCGGCAGTAGCAGGGCTGCTGGTGCAGCACGCCGGGAATCTTCGCCGCCATCTTGTAGGCCGTCACCTGGTAGGCATGCGCGAAGTACGGCCCGGTGAGCTGCGCGCCGCTCATGATGGGAGGCAGCGGACCCTTCGGAGCGGCGGCGTTATACGCCGGAATATCGTCGGCCGGATTCGTCCACTGCGCCGAGGCAGCCAGCGCAACCATCCCGAGCACCGCAAGTCCGAGGAGCTTTTTCATGAACTGATGATAGTCGTTACGCGAAGTTTTCGTCACCGTGCTCCGCAGCGCTGAGAATGTTCCACGTGGAACATTTTGCGATGTGCAGCGTTTCGGAAATAAATCTGTTGAAAACGGCGCAGGGATCATGGCGCATCCGCCGGCGTAGCCCTCAGGATGCGTGTTTCAGCATGCGCCATCGGCGTGAAAACACCGCCGACTCGGTACCAGTCGGCACTCCAGTAAACCGCTTGCTGGCCGTCCAAACGAAGGCGCAAACGCCGGCGGGTGACAGCGTCGGCCAGCCAGCCGTCAGGGCGAGCGATGACGCTGCTTGAAGAGCGCAGGTCGACAGCCTCGAAGGGCACGATCGGGAAAGGGAAGACTCCATTGCGTCCGGCCCACAGGTTCTGCTCCCCCGAGTCGTCCTTCTCGAAGCGGTGGATGGCCGCGAAGTCGATGGGGAAGACCATGCGGTCGCGGATTGAGGGCGCGGAGTAAAAATAGAGCGGGAGCGCGAAGGACGAGTCGCCGACCAGAATCTGGCCGGGCATCTCGGCAGTGCGGTCGCGAAGACGCAGAAAAGCGCGGCGCTGCTCGAGCAGAACCGATGCGCAGAAGCCCTCCCGGGCGATGACCCAGACCAGCAGGAATGCCACAAGGGCCGTAGCGGCGCGGCGCCGGGGAAACGCGCGCGCGGCGAGCAGGCCAAGAGCCAACCCGCATCCGCAGCAGACCGGCGCCACGCAGCGCGGTGAGATGAGTCCGGCGCCTCCGATGGCAATGGCGAAGCCGAGGAAAGGATAGAGCAGCAAAACGGCTACTGCAGCCAATTCGGCTCGCGACGGGCCTCGCTTCGTCGGGAGACTGTCAGCGACGTGGCAACGTCGGAGCGGATCTTCCGTGGTCGCCACTGGATAACAGGGGTCGGCACTAGGATTGGGCGGAGACTCTCGCGAACGCCACCAAAGGTAAATGGCCAGCCCGACCACCGGCCAGAAGACGCCCTCGACCAGTTCGAGGTAGCTCCAAAGCGATCATCGAGGCCTGCGGCCGGTTCCACGCATGCGGACCGAATTCCGAAATGTTGTGGCGGATGAGCGGCAGATAGGCGAACAGCGGAAGGGAAGCCACCGCCATCGCCGCCCACACGCCGGGCCGGAACCTGCGCGCGACGATCTCCCCCGCGGCTATCGGGAAGAACGCCAGCACACAGTAGTAGTTGGAGGAGACGCCGGCGGCCAGCGCCAACGCCATGCCGGCGAGGAGCAGCGCCCGACGAACTCCGCCCGCATCCCCCGCACGCATCCAAAGCGCGAGTGCCACCATGGCGAAGCCCATCATCGGCGCGTAGGAACGCGCATCGTACGCATAATCGAAGCCGCGCGTGGCCATAAAGGCGAGGCATCCAGCCAGCGCGTACGTGGGATTGACCCACCGGCGCAGCAACGACCACATCGCGAGGATCGCCAGCAGCACACAGGCAATCGAGGGCAGCCGCATGCCCAGCGCGTTGCCTCCAAAGATCGCCGTCGAGGCTTTCACCAGCAGGTGCAGCAGCGGAGGATTCGGATCGGTTCCGGCCTGGAGCGCGTGCCAAACGCCGGAAAATCCGGGCTGCTTCGCGATGTAATAGGTAATCAGTTCATCGGCCCACAGCAGTTTGAGACTGGCCTGCGCGAACACGATGGCGAGATAGAAGGCGCAGAGACCCAGCAGGGCGACGCCCGGGTGCCTGTCGATCGCATTTGCCGCATGGGCATCGCCCGTGGGGGAAAAGGTGTCGTTGCCAGCGCTCGGGGTCCCGGTTGCGGCATCTCCGGCAGCAAAAAAAGGCGGCATGAACAGTTGATTGTCCATGCCGGGAGGCCAGTGACGCAACTTGTGTCGGCGGAACTCGTGCCGGAAACTTGTCCGAGTGGAAGACCCTCACTCGTATGGGATAGAGCATAGCACTTCTGACAGCGAGAAAATCTACTTCGTTTCATATTTCCGCTGTTGGAATATACCCTTTTTCATGGAAAAAGTTGCGTAGCTCAAACAGAAAACTTCCGCAAGCTGAAAACAAATGGATTGTGCCCGGGCGTTGGACTACCACTAACAATCCATTCGCATGGGCGGCCTTGAGCTGCGGAAGTCGTTCAGCAGGACGGATCCGGCTTCAAGGATGCCTGCGAAAGCCGCCGGGCCATGCCGGCGTCACGTGCGGTGATGCCGCCGGCATCGTGTGTCACCAGCCCGAGACGGACACGGTTGTAGCGAATATCTATGTCGGGGTGGTGGCCGGCTCCTTCGGCGAGGGCCGCAACCTTGTTTACAAACGCCATGGCCGCGACAAAATCGGGAAACGTCCATTCGCGGGTGAGCTTGCCCTCCTGAAGCGACCAGAGGGGCTCGTCGGCGAGGAGGACCTGGAGTTCGTTCTGCGTGAGCGCGTGCATAACGCCGATGCTAGTCTCCCGCGGTCGTCAACTCAAGTTCCGGCTGGGTCTCCTTGCCGGGGCGGCATAGGCTGGCAGAGATGGCGGCCGGCGACATCCGCAGGATCTCCACGCGCAGGCTGGCCCAACGCTCCAGCGGAATGCGCAGGAAGACGGCGACCAGGGCTGGATCGAACTGCGTGCCGGAGCAGCGGAGAATCTCGTTGCGCGCCTCGGCGAAGCTGCGGCCTCTGCGGTACGGCCGGTCGGAGGTGATAGCGTCCAGCGTGTCGGCGATGGCGAAGATGCGTGCTCCCAGCGGAATCTCGTCGCCCGCCAATCCGCGCGGATATCCTCTGCCGTCGAAGCTCTCCTGGTGCGCGTAGACGATCTCGCTGGCCTCCCGCAGGAAGGGAATCTTGCGGACCATCTCGTAGCCGCGTTCGCAGTGTTCGCGCATGATCTCGATCTCGCGTGCATCGAGCTTGCCCGGCTTCAGCAGCACCGTGTCCGGCGTGGCGATCTTGCCGATATCGTGGAGAAACGCGCCGCGGGCGATCACTCTTCAACTCGTCGGCGTTCAGGCCCATCTCGCGGCCAAGCGCGATGGCATACCCGGTCACGCGTTTGGAGTGGCCCTCGGTCTCGGCGTCGCGCAGATCGAGCGCGTCGCCCATGGCTTCAAGCGTAATGTCGTAGCTTCGTTCGAGATCCTGCATCGTGGCGCGCAGGCGTCCGGTGCGCGCGGAGACGATCTCCTCCAGGTTGCTGCCGGTAGGCCGAGTTCTGGCGTGCGGAGTTTGCCGTGCTCGACCGCGCGCGTCACCACGTCGAGCAACTGGCCGCGATCGAAAGGCTTCAGCAGGTAGTCGATCGGCGCCGCGCCGGAACGCGCTTGTGGCGACGTGGATATCGTGCACGGCGGTAAACATCACGACCGGGAGCCCGGGAAAGTCGGCGCCGATCTGGTCCAGCAGCGTAAGACCGTCCACCTCAGGCATCATCACGTCGGAAAGAACCAGGTCGAAGCCCGGGAACTCCTTCAGCAGCGCCAGCGCCTCGGCGGCGCCGGATGCGCCTGCACAGGTGTACCCGTTGCGCTCCAGCAAGGCGGTGACGATCGCGCGTACGGACGCTTCGTCGTCGACGATGAGGATGTGTTCGTCCGGCATTTGTTTGGGCCCCCTCCGAAAGTATCGGCAGTGGGCCTCAGAACATGAACGCGGGATGAGCGGTTCTCCGGCGCAGCCGAGCTCAGCCTTTCTTAGGTGGCCTCCAGCCTTCCTTCACCACCTGGCGCGAGCGACCAAGCGCCAGCGCGCCCGGGGGGACATCGGCTGTAATACAGGAGCCGGCAGCGACGTAAGCTGCAGCCCCGATCTCGACCGGGGCGACCAGCGTGGAGTCCGAGCCCACGAAGGCTCCGTCGCCGATCTTCGTCAGGTGTTTGTGCACGCCGTCGTAGTTGCAGGTAATGGCGCCGGCGCCGATGTTCACGCCGGCGCCGATCTCGGCGTCGCCCAGATAGTTGAGGTGATTGGCCTTGGAGCCTTTGCCGAGCGTGACCTTCTTGGTCTCGACGAAGTTGCCCACATGCGCGCCTTCGCCAATGCGGCTCTCCGGACGCAGATGCGCGTACGGCCCGAGCATGGCGCGCGTCGGAGACTTCGGCGCCATCGAGAATGCAGCCGTTGCGCACGAGAACGCCGTCGCCCAGCGTGGAGTTCTGGATGACCGAGTACGAGCGGATGCGGCACTCCGACCCGATGCTTGTGGCGCCGAGAAGCTGCGACGAACGGCTCGATCACCGTGTCGGGGCCGACCGTCACTTCGGCGTCGATCACGCAGGTATCCGGGCGGAAGATGGTGACGCCCTGCGCCATCAGGCGGCGGGCTGTGGCCGCGCGCATGGCTGCGTCCAGGTGCATCATCTCGGCGATGGTGTTGGCGCCCAGGACTTCGTCGACGGAGTCTGCCTTGACGGCGACGACGCGCTCGCCATCCGCAACCAGCAGCGCGGCAACGTCGGTCAGGTAGAACTCGCCGTGGGCGATTGTCGGTCGAAAGCGAGTCGAGCTCGGTCGAACAGCGCCTGCGGTGCGGAAGCAGTAGATGCCGGAGTTGATCTCCGGCGGGATTGCCGTGCTCGGGACGGAGCGACTTCTGCTCGACAATCGCGGAAACCTCGGGCCCGTCCCGCGCTGCGCATCACGCGGCCGTAGCCGGTCGGATCGTCGGGTACCGCGGTCAGAATCGTCATGGCGGCGGCCTCGCGCCACGTGCATCTCGCAGACGGCGCGGATGGTCTCCGGCCGAATCAGCGGGACGTCGCCGAAAGCACCAGCAGATTCGCCGGCGGCTGCTCGCCCGAAAGCGCGAAGTAGGCCTTCACCATCTGCAGCGCGTGGCCGGTGCCGCGCTGCTCCGCCTGCAGGACGAACCGGACGCCGGTCGCTTCCACCGCCGCCTTCACGCGGTCGGCCTCATGCCCCACGATGCAGTAGATGTTCTCGGCCCCGACCAGCGTGCGGGCGGCGCCGATGACGTGCAGCAGCAGCGCCCGGCCGCCAATCTCGTGCAGCACCTTGGGCCGCTTCGACTTCAGCCGCGTGCCTTTGCCCGCCGCCATGATGGCGATCGCGAACCCGTCCATTTCCCCAAACGATTCCATAGAGGAATATCGTCTCACGCGGAAACACGTTGGCTCCAGTGCACCAACGTGGGAGAATGGCGGCAAGTGCCGTGGAACCTTTTAGCGGCGTTCAGCGTATCGGTGGGAGTTGGCGCAGAAAAGCTCACCGGACCTTGGAGGAACTTATGTATTGCTCGAAATGTGGACGCCAGACGGCCGCGCAGGACAACGAAATGCCCCGCTTTTGTTCTTCTTGTGGAGCTGCTTTCGCAACGCAGACGTTTCCCCCGCGCGCGGCCCTGGTGCGCCCGATTGCACCCCGCATGATCGCTGGCGTGTGCTCGGGAATCGCGATCCACCAGGGCTGGGATCTCACCCTGGTGCGCGTCCTGTTTGTCGCGCTGACGCTCATCACTTCCGGCTGCGCGGTGCTGTTTTATCTCGCTGCATGGATCATGATTCCTGAGGGCGTGTACGCCGCACCGCAGGCAATGCAGTATCCCGGACCCCAGCCAACCTCGGTAATCTAGTTCTCCGTCGGGTGTTCGATGTGGTCGACCATCAGGAACTCGTAGGGCCCCTTGATGGGCTCGAGCTTGAGCCCGAGCTGGTCGCGGAGCGCGTCGCGGAAGGATGGGCCAGCCGCCCCCGGAGGCGGATCCATGCCGGGGGGAGGCTGCATCAGGTAATCGATGACCCAGTCGAAGTTCCCCTGGAGGCCGGTGCGGTCGACGGTAGGACGGCCAAGCTGGCCCAGGTTGCCAAAGATGGAGACGATCATCTCCATGGGTATGTCGCGCGAGCCTTCGCGGCGGCCGAGCGGGACGGGCGAACCCATATTCACGATCGAACCGCAGAGTCGCGGAAAGCCGTCCGCCTGCGCGGAGTTCGCCGGGGGCGGACCTCCGGGCTTCGCCTTCCCCGGGGAGATGGCAGGCGCTATCGCTGAACAGGGCTCGTCGGCAGGATGGCGCCGCAGCTTCGGTCCGAGGACGCCCTCTTTCACGAGCACAGCCGCATACATGGGAATCTCCCGCGTCTCGCGGTGGACCTTGATGTGGAAGCGGTCTTCGAGCAGCGAGCGCATCATCTCGCGCATTTCATCCTTGGTGACGTTGCGGTTGTCGGTCCGCGCTTCGATGTTGAAGAAGGTACTCTTCGCCCAGTCGGGCAGCGACCGGACGACCTCGTCGCCCTGTCCCGATAACGTCTTGTACGCAAAGAAGACCAGGTTGTAGATAGGCCAGTTGCGCGCGAGAAAGATTCCGCCGGTGTCCCGGAAGACCGGCTCGAAGCTGTACGGGACGTTGGAGAAGGGCGGGCTCACCGCCGAACCATGGACTACCGGACTTGTTCTCGCGCACCGAGGCGACGTCGAATTGGAGGCGTTCGGACGCCGCTTGCGCCTGCGCGCATCCAGCGGAAAGCAGCGAGAGCAGCAGCGCTGCGCATAGAACGTTTTCCACGGCGTGCCGCACCTCCACTCCTGGGTTTCGGGAAGCTCCAGCTATTCTCCCCCGGTGATCCGCGCGCTGGCAATCGGTTTCGTCTCCCGCAGCAGAGGCGCTCCACCCTGTGGCATCATCAGAGAACCGCCAGCTCAGGATCACGATCATTCCGACCAACCCATCTCGTCCGTTTGCCTACCGTAAGCGCGTTCTTTCCTGCGATCAAACGCCCTTGCCTGCGCTCGCAACTGAGTTCGGCACGCCGCTTTATGTCTACTCGCAGCAGCACGTCCTGGCGCGGCTCGCGATGTTCGAAGAGGCCTTCGCCGCGGTCCCGCATACGGTCTGCTATGCGGTGAAGGCGAACTCCTCGCTGGCGATGCTGAAGGTGCTGGCGCAGCATGGCGCGGGCTTCGACATCGTCTCCGGCGGAGAGCTCGCGCGGGTGCGCAAGGCGGCCAAGGCCGGCGGTCAAGCCGGACGGTCTTCGCCGGCGTGGGCAAGCAGAGTCCGGAGATCGACGCGGCGCTCGAGGCCGGCATCCTGCTGTTCAATGTCGAGTCCGAGTCTGAGCTTGCCTGCTGGCCGCGCGCGCCGAGCTGCTGGGCAAGCCTGCCCGCTTCTCGCTGCGGGTCAATCCCGGATGTCTTCGCCGAGACCCATCCTTATATCTCCACCGGCCTGAGCGCGCACAAGTTCGGCATCGACATCAATGCCGGCGCGCGCATCTACCGCAAGGCGGCCAAGTCGAAGTGCCTGATCGCCGACGGGCGTCAGCGTCCATATCGGCTCGCAGATTCGCGCGGTGGACCCCTTCGGCGCAGCGCTGGAGCGTGTCGCTCGCGCTGATCACAGCAGCTGAGGAGCGACGGCATCACCTGACCGTCATATCGACGCCGGCGGCGGCCTCGGCATCGAGTACACCGACGCGGCCTTCGACCCAGCGGCAGCAGGTCGCCGCCTACGCGAAGCAGGTGATCGAACGCCACTGGAGCGCCTGGACTGCACCTGCTGCTGGAGCCAGGCCGCTTCCTCGTCGCGCAGGCCGGAGCGCTGGTGACACGCGGTGCTGAACGTGAAGAAGAACGGCGATAAGACCTTCGTCATCACGGACGCGGGCATGAACGACCTCATCCGGCCCGCGCTCTACCAGGCGCACCACCAGATTCTGCCGGTGAAGCAGACGAGCGGCTCGCTGGCGAAGCCGGTGGATATCGTCGGCCCGGTCTGCGAGTCGGGCGATTTTTTTGCGCGCGACCGCGCCGCTGCCCGCGTCCAAGCGCCGGCGATCTGCTGGCGATTCTCGACGCGGGCGCCTACGGGCATGACCCTGAGCTCGAACTACAACACGCGGCCGCGGCCCGCCGGAGGTGCTGGTGGATCGGGACGAGCGCGGCTGATTCGTCGGCGCGAGACCATGAAAGATCTCTTCGGTCCCGAGCTTGATTTAGCAGGCGCTCCGCCGTGAAAGCCTGCCCGTGACTATTGCGCAACATCCAGACAGGTCGCCCAGGATACCTGCTAAAATCCGTAAGTCGCGCGAGCTCGCCCCGCGCAATCTTCGATTCGAGGTACGACCATGTCCGGCCACATAAATGGGCAACCATCAAGCATAAGAAGGGCGCGACCGACGCCAAGCGCGGCAAGATCTTCACGCGCCTGATCAAGGAAATCACCATCGCGGCCAAGGCCGGCGGCGGCGATCCGGACGGCAATCCGCGTCTGCGCACGGCGATTCCCGCGGCCAAGGCCGAGAACATGCCGGCCGACAACATCAAGCGCGCCATCCAGCGCGGCACCGGCGAACTCGAAGGCCTGTCGCTACGAAGAGATCACCTACGAGGGCTACGGCCCGGGCGGCGTCGCGATCATCGTCGATGTGCTGACCGACAACAAGAACCGCGCGGTCAGCGAGATTCGCCATGCGTTCTCGAAGAACGGCGGCAACCTGGGCGCGGAGGGCGCGGTCTCGTGGATGTTCACGAAGAAGGGCGTCATCGTCGTCGACAAGGACGCGGCCGACGAAGACAAGCTGACGGAGATCGTGCTCGAAGCGGGCGCCGAAGACCTGAACGACGAGGGCGAGAACTGGGAGATCCTCTGCGACCCCAAGGACTTCGAGGCCGTGACCGACGCGCTGAAGGCGGCGAAGATCAAGACCGGAGCACGCCGAGGTGACCATGATCGCCAGCACCTACACCAAGCTCGAAGGCGCGCAGGCGAACGCGATGATGCGGCTGCTCGAGACGATCGAAGACCTGGACGACACGCAGAATGTCTACTCGCAACTTCGACTTCGACGAAGCCGCAGATGGCCGGCTAAGCAGCCATCCTGCCACACTGCGACACCAGCCGCAGCGCTCGCCGTGCGCCGACGGCTGTCTGCATGGCACTCAGTACCATGAGACGTGCATCGCAGTCCTCGCCGCCGCTGCCGTCTGACCGCGTCTCAGCCAGCGCGCAGACGGCCCGCAGGAATCCGCTTGGACGCAGCCTCGACACATCAGCCGCTGCGAGTACGGCGCGATCGTCCAGGGCGGCAACGGCATCACCGACAACCGCGACGGCTTCCACTTCCTCATGGCGGGCGTGCACGCCGGCAGGGTGCTGACGCAACAACTATCGGCTCGCGGCTTGCTGCGCGGCAACTTCGAGTATGCGGTCGAGGTCTTTCCGTACTGGCAGTCCTTCACGCCGAAGTTCCAGCGCGTAAGCTGCGTCGCAGGCGACGCCGCAACGTGCGATCACCTGTTCGCAGCCGTACACCGTCGGCGGGACATTCCCCGGCGCCAGCATTACGCCGATCATCCTGCGCTGGAACTTCGCGCGGCACGGCAAGATTCAGCCCTGGGTGCAGGGCGCCGGCGGGGTGCTCTGGACGAATCACAAGTATCCCGCCTACGGCGACACCACCGCCAACCTGACCACCAATGGACCGAACGGCGAAGCCAGCGTGTGGAACTTTACGCCGCAGGGCGGCGTCGGCGCTGCACTACTTCACGCGGCCAGAACCGGTCCATCGACTTCAGCGCGAACGCGGTGCATATCTCGTCGGCCTCGCTGGGCGACCGCAATCCGGGCGTCAATGCGAGCGTGCAGTTCTCCGTCGGCTATACCTGGTGGAAGTAGCTGGTCAGAGCGCCGTGAATGCAGCAGCCATCCTCGAGTGCGTCCCCAACTTCTCCGAGGGACGTCGACGCCGGAAGTCGTGCGCCAGATCGTCTGCGTCCATGCAGGTGGACGGCGTGCGCCTGCTCGACTGCTCGCTGGACGCGGACCACAACCGCTCGGTGGTGACGATCGCCGGGCATCCGGCGGCAGTCGTGGAAGCCGCGATCCTGGCGGCTGGCAAGGCGGCCCAGCTGATCGACCTGACCCGGCAGACCGGCGTGCATCCCGCGCATCGGCGCGGCCGACGTGGTCCCGTTCGTGCCGGTCTCCGGCATCTCGCTGGCCGAGGCCGCGATGCTGGCGCGCCAGGCTGGGCTGCAGATCTGGCGGCGGTTCGGCGTTCCGGTCTACTTCTATGGCGCGGCGGCAGCGCAGGCCGGACCGCGTGCAGCTGGAAGATGTCCGCCGCGGCCAGTTTGAGGGCCTGCGGGAGGCCGCGCTGAAGGATTCGGCGCGCCGGCCCGACGTCGGCGGCCCGGAGCTGCACCCCACCGCCGGCGCCAGCGCGGTGGGCGCGCGCACGTTTCTGATCGCCTACAACATCTACCTGCAGGGCGGCGCGGATATCTCGCAGGCGCGCGCCATCGCGCGCGATATTCGGGCTTCCTCCGGCGGCATGCAGGGAGTGAAGGCGATGGGCGTGCTCGCCAACGGCCGGGCGCAGGTCAGTATGAACATCACGGACTTCCGACTGACGCCGATGCCAAGCGTGTACACGACGCTCGAGCGGATAGCGCGCGACCACGGCACACACATCGCCGAGGGAGAACTGATCGGGCTGATCCCCGAGGCCGCTTACGAGGCTGGAGCAGCCTGGGCGCAGGCCATTCCGGACTTCGATCCGACGAGAAGATCCTCGAGCGCAAGCTCCAGCAGCCGCTGGCGTGGCCGGTAGCATGAGCAAGGCATTCCTCGACCTGCAGCATGTGAATGTGGTGCGCGGAAATCGTACGGTGCTGCACGATATCCATCTGAACGTGCTGCCCGGGCGAGCAGATCGCGCTGCTGGGACCGAACGGATGTGGAAAATCCACCCTGCTCAAGACCATGACCTGCGAGCTCTATCCGCTGGTGCATCCGGAGACGCGCGTGCGCATCTTCGATCGCGAGCGGTGGGATCTGACGGAGCTGAAGAAGCGGCTCGGCGTGGTGCAGAACGAGATTCCCGGTAAGCCGATGCTGAAGATCACCGGCAGGGAAGCCGTGCTGACGGGATTCTTTTCGAGCTCCACCCTTTGGCCGAACCTCAGCGTCACCGATGCGATGCAGGCGCGGGCCGACGAGATCCTGGACTCAGATTGACGCAGATAACGCTGAGCGACACGGCCGTTCGGGGAGATGTCTGCCGGACAGCAGCGCCGGATCCTGATCGGGCGGGCGCTGGTGGCGTCCTCCGACTGCCTGCTGCTGGACGAGCCGTCGAACGCGCTGGACCTGGCCGCGCAGCGCGACCTGCGCGAGCTGCTGATCGTGCTCGCGGCACGCGGCACAACGATCGTCATGATCACGCACCACATCGCCGACATCATCCCGGCGATGCAGCGCGTAGTGATGATGCGCGACGGCAGGATTGTCGCCGACGGCGCGCGGCAGGAGCTGCTGACCGAAGCGGCGCTCAGCGAGCTCTTTCGCACCGACGTCCGCCTGACCGAGCACGACGGTTTCTTCACGCCTGGTAGACCTTCGCAGAAAGTGGATGCACCGGAAATGGTGCACAGGTTTTGACATGGAGAGCCGAACCTAAGTCCCATGCTGTCCGGAATTTACGTCGAAACGGGGGGAGGGGGTTACCCCTGCTTAGGCGGAGGAATTACGCCCGTCTGCAGCTTCACCAGCTCCTGCTGCGGGAACTTGCGTCGGGCCAAGCACGGCGATCTTCGGCAGCGGACCGCGCACCATCGCGACCTCATCGCAGGCGTAGAGCCGCGGGCAGGTCTGGCAGTCCTTGTAAATCTTGTCCGGCAGCGTGGTCCGATCGGCGACGCGGAAGCCGAAGTGGAAGAAGAAATCCGGGATGCGCGTGAACAGGCAGACGCTGACGACGCCCTGGTTCTCGGCCTCTTCGAGCAGCGCGCGCAGCAGCTTGCCGCCCGCGCCCTGGCCCTTCGCTTCAGGCTTGACGACGATGGAGCGGACCTCGGCGAGGTGCGGGCCGTAGAGGTGCAGCGCCCCGCAGCCGAGGAAGACGCCGGCTTCGGATTCGGCGACGGCGAAGTCGCGGACGTTCTCGCAGATCTCGGCGTAGCTGCGGCGCAGAGCGTGCCGTCGCCGGAGAGCGAGTTGACCAGCTCGAAGATGTTGACGGCATCCTGCAGCTTCGCCTGGCGCACGGTCGCGCCGCCGACGCGCGGCCGCGACGACGAGGTGCGACGTCGAGTCGCTGATCGGGCTCACGGGGCTGAAGTGTGGTCAACGACATTTCGTCCTCAGTGATTAGATGTCAGCCGCGCCCGCGCCGACTGCAAGCGCTTCGGCGACGCGGTGGCGGGCGGTGCCGCCGATGACATCGTGACAGTCTAACGTAGCTTCGAGCGTGATGGCAGCGTAGAAGTCTTCGGCGAAGACGTCTGAGAACTGCTGCAGTTCGGCGAGCGTGATGTCATTCGAGCTCGCGTCCGGTTTCGAGCCCGAGGCGGACGGCGTTGCCGATGATCTCGTGCGCCTTGCGGAAGGGCACGCCCTTGTTCGAGAGGTAGGTCGCGGCGGCCATCGCGTTCAGATAGCCGGTGGTCGCGGCGGTCTTCATGCGGTCGTGCCGGAACTTAAGCGCGCGGGTGAAGGCGGGCAGCACGCCCAGCATGCCGGCGATGGTGTCGGCCGCGTCGAAGACCGGCTCCTGGCCTTCCTGCAGGTCCTTGTTGTAGGCGAGGGGCAGGCCTTTGATGAGGACGGCGAGCGCGGTGGCAGCGCCGACGAGCCGGGCGGACTTGCCGCGGATGAGTTCGGTGAGGTCGGGATTCTTCTTCTGCGGCATGGCGCTTGAGCCGGTGGAGAAGGCCTCGGGGAGATCGATGAAGCCGAACTCGGCGGTGGCGTGCAGAGTGATCTCTTCGGCAAAGCGCGAGATGTGCAGGCCGAGCGTGGAGAGCGCCTGCGTGAAGTCGAGCATGAAGTCGCGGTCGCTGAGTTGCGTCCATGACTGTTGGCTGTGGGAGCGGTGAAGCCGAGTTCGCGCGCGGCGATGGTGCGGTCGAGCGCGAGGGTTGCGCCGGCGATGGCGCCGGAGCCGAGCGGGCAGAAGTTCATGCGCGCGCGGGCGTCGGCGAGGCGGGAGAGATCGCGCTCGATCATGCTGACGTAGGCGAGGAGCCAGTGGGCGATCAGGACCGGCTCGGCGCGCTGCAGGTGGGTGTAGGAGGGCATGACCGCTTCGCCGGCTGTCGGTCGGCGAGGTCGATGAGGGCGAGCGCCCAGTGCTTCGAGGCCGTCGAGCGTGGCGTCGATGGCGTCGCGCACGAAGAGGCGCATGTCGGTGGCGATCTGCTCGTTGCGGCTGCGGCCGGTGTGGAGCTTCAGGGCGAGGTCGCCGATGTGCTTCGCCAGCAGAGCTCGGAGAAGTGGTGGATGTCTTCGGCGTTGGGCGCGTCGGTCGCGAGCGCCGGGCTGAGCGTGGTTTCGGCGAGGACCTGGTCGAGGCCGGCGAGCATGGTGGCAGTTCGGCCTCGGTGAGGATGCCGGCGGCGGCGATGGTCTTGCGCGTGCGCCTTCGAGGCCGCGACCTCCTGCGGGAGGAGGCGCCAGTCGAAGGGGAAGGAACGCTGCCACTCTTCAAACTGCTTGTTCAGCGGCTCGCGGAAGCGGCCGGACCACATCTTGGTGGGTTGTTGGGGAAAACTCATATCGTCCTGTCTTGTTTTGCGTTGTTCTCGGACCATGCTTTCCAGTAGGCATTCCCGAACGTTAGGAACTCCTCCAACTCTAGTTCGCGTCCACCGACGTAAAAACGAACGGATTCGGCATGAGTCATCATGGTGCGATAGTTCGAGTTGTCCATTATGCCAAGCTCGATGATAGCCAGTGGTTGGTTGGTCCTAAGTTTTGCGTCAAGGATTACATGATCCTCGTTGGTTTGTATGTCAGCAGCGAAGGCGTTCCAATCTGCGGAGATCAGCCGTCCCTTCTCACGGTTCCGCTGTCGCAGTTCATGCGCTTCTTTCCACGGTGCGTCAGCCGCCGGCTCGATAGCGCCGAGCCAAGGTTCAAAGTCGAAGGCTTCAGCAACACGGACATTCTCCCCGACTATCTTGAAGCGGGTCTCTGTTGATAGCTTGTGATGTTCCCAATGGAAAGGAACATCAACCACGAGGGTTATGGTGCGGAGCATCAGATCCGATGACAAGCTCTCAAGAGTGCCGTCGTGAAGGCATTCCCAGAGACATATTTCATTCGAATTGTCGACTGTTTCCGTCATCGTGAGTGATGCTCTGGAGCTGCGGCCACGCTGAGTAGAGAATTGCGGCGCTCCTTCGGTGATTGTGGTAGCACGCGTGAACGCGTGCCCTTCCAGGGTGTGTGACTACTCCTTGTCGGGGAGGCTGCCCAGTTGCGGCATCTCGCTGCCCTTGCTCAACGTGATCAGCCCGGTTTGCGCGTATATCGCCAGCTTGGCGCGGGTGTCGGTGATGTCCAGGTTGCGCATGGTGAGCTGGCCGATGCGGTCGCGGGGGCTGAAGGTGGATTCGCCCTTTTCCATGGTGAGGCGCTCGGGCTGGAAGGTCAGGTTGGGCGAGTCGGTATTGAGGATGGTGTAGTCGTTGCCGCGGCGCAGCTCGAGCGTGACCGCGCCGGTGATGGGCTTGGCGACCCAGCGCTGCGCGGCTTCGCGGAGCATGATGGCCTGGGGATCGAACCAGCGGCCCTGGTAGAGCAGGCGGCCGAGCTTGCGGCCGTTGTCGCGATACTGCTCGATGGTGTCCTCGTTGTGGATGCCGGTGATCAGGCGCTCGTAGGCGATGAAGAGCAGCGCGAGGCCGGGGGCTTCGTAGATGCCGCGGGACTTGGCTTCGATGATGCGGTTCTCGATCTGGTCGGACATGCCGAGGCCGTGGCGGCCGCCGATGGTGTTGGCTTCGAGCATCAGCGCGACGGGGTCGGCGAAGTCGCGTGCCGTTGAGCGCGACGGGCATGCCTTCTTCGAAGCGGATGGTGATCTTCTTCGGGCTTGATGTCTACGTCGTCGTTCCAGAAGGCCGAGCCCATGATGGGGGCGACGATCTTCATGACGTGGTGAGGAGCTCGAGATCCTTGGCTTCGTGGGTTGCGCCCAGGATGTTGGAGTCGGTGGAGTAGGCCTTCTCGGCGGACATCTTGTAGCCGAAGCCGGCCTTGGTCATGAAGGCGGACATCTCGGCGCGGCCGCCCAGTTCGTCGATGAATTGGGCGTCGAGCCAGGGCTTGTAGACCTTCAGGTCGGGGTTGACGAGCAGGCCGTAGCGGTAGAAGCGCTCGATGTCGTTGCCCTTGAAGGTGGTGCCGTCGCCCCAGATGTTGACGTCGTCTTCCTTCATCGCCGTGACGAGCATGGTGCCGGTGACGGCGCGTCCGATGGGCGTGGTGTTGAAGTACGTGACGCCGGCGGTGGTGATGTGGAAGGCGCCGGACTGCAGCGCGGCGATGCCTTCGCGCACGAGCGGGAGACGGCAGTCGATGAGGCGGGCCTTTTCGGCGCCGTACTCGAGCGCCTTGCGCGGGATCTCGTCGTAGTCGGCTTCGTCTGGCTGGCCCAGGTTGGCGGTATAGGCGTAGGGTAGCGCGCCTTTTTGCTTCATCCAGTGCAGCGCGGCGGAGGTGTCGAGGCCGCCGGAGAAGGCGATGCCGACCTTCTGGCCGAGGGGCAGGGATTCGAGGATTACGGACATGATGTGGCCTTCGTTGCGGCAGTGCCGGGATTAAGTCGGGCCTTCAGCCCTCGGATGTTTTGGCGATGTAGCCCAGGGCTTCGCCCTGGGCTGTTATAGAGCGGGCCTTTGGCCCTGGAGCAACGCAATGGCAGAAGCAAAAGCAAGTGCAAAAACAAAAGCAAAGGAAGAAGCAGATTCCCTTCGGGAATGACAACCAAAGAAGCAGATTGCCTTCCGGAATGACAACCACAGAAGCAGATTCCTTCGGAATGACAACCAAAGAAGCAGATTCCCTTCGGGAATGACAACAAGAGGAGGGAATTAGGATTGAGGTTTGCTCACGAAGTGGCGGGTCAGGTGCGGTGATGGGTCAGGCGCGGCGGCGGCCTCGTTCGCGGGAGTTGGGGATTCGCTTTGCGCCGCCGAGCAGCGTGAGCAGGATGGCCTTCTGCGCGTGCAGGCGGTTTTCGGCCTGGTCGAAGACGACGGACTGCGGGCCGTCGAGCACGGCGTCGGTGACTTCGGCGTTGCGGTGCGCGGGCAGGCAGTGCATGAAGATGGCGTGCGGCTGCGCGTGCGACATCAGCTCTTCGTTGACCTGGTAGGGCTTGAAGATGGGCGCGCGGCGGGTGGCTTCGTGCTCGAAGCCCATGCGAGGTGCAGACGTCGGTGTAGACGGCGTCGGCGCCGGTGACGGCCTTGACGGGATCGTTGAGCAGGGTGATGGAGCCGCCGGTCTGCTCGCAGATCTCGATGGCCTTGTGGATGATCTCGAGCTTGGGCGCGAAGCCGCGCGGCGTGGCCACGGTGCAGTGCGCGCCGAGCTGCGCGGCGGCGAGCATGAGCGAGTGGCAGACGTTGTTGCCGTCGCCGACGTAGGTGAAGTGGATGCCTTCGGCCGAGCCGAAGCGCTCCTCGATGGTCATGAAGTCGGCGAGGGCCTGGCAGGGATGCTCGAGGTCGGAGAGCGCGTTGATGACGGGGACCTTGGCGCAGGCGGCCATCTCGGTGATGGTCTCGTGCGAGTAGGTGCGGAGGACGATGAGTGACATCCAGCGCTCGAGGTTGCGCGCCATGTCGGGCAGAGACTCGCGCTCGCCGAGCGGGGACTGGGTCTGGTCGACGAAGATGGCGTTGCCGCCGAGGGTGTTGATGGCGGCTTCGAAGGTGAGGCGCGTGCGCAGGGATGCCTTCTCGAAGAACATGACCATCTGGCGCGCGTCGAGCGAGTTGCGGAAGTCTTCGGGGTGGGCTTTGACGGCGTGCGCGAGCTCCATGATGGCGGCCATCTGGCCGACGGTGAGGTCGGCTATGGAGCAGAGATCGCGCCCTGAAGGCGCTTGGTTTCCTCGGCGAAGGCGGTGTCGGATTGGATGCCGAGGGTGATCGCCGGGGCGGTGTCGTCACCGGGCTTCGGGTTGAGGACGATGGTTTTGCTACCCATGGGCTTGTTCTCCTGCTGCGGCGTGGCCCGCATACGAGGTGTTGCTGGTGAGGATGGCATCGAGCGCGGCGATGGTGGTGTCGACGTGTTTGCGCTCGAGGATGTAGGGCGGAAGAAAACGCAGCACGGTCTCGCTGGTGCGGTTGAGGATGATGCGCTGGGCCAGCATCTCGGCGGCGACTGTCCTTGGCGAGCTCCTCGGAGTCCAGCTCGACGCCGATCATGAGGCCTGCGCCGCGGACTTCGGTGACGCAGGCATGGCGTTTTGCGAGCCCGCGGAGCTGGTCCATGAAGTATGTGCCGACTTCTGTTACATGTTCGAGCAGATGACTCTGCTTGATCTCGTCGATGACGGCGATGGCGACCGCGCAGACCAGTGGGCCGCCGCCGAAGGTGGTGCCGTGCATGCCGGGCGTGATGGCGCTGCGCGGCGCGCTCGGTGCAGAGCATGGCGCCGATGGGCAGGCCGCCGGCGAGCGGCTTGGCGATTGTAGCTACGTCAGGCAGAATTCCGAAGTGCTGGTAGCCGAACCACTTGCCGGTGCGTCCGAAGCCGCACTGGATCTCGTCCGCGATGCAGCAGCGCGCCGGTGGAATCGCAGAGCTCGCGCGCGGCGGCGAAGAACTCCTGCGAGACGGGATGGATGCCGCCTTCGCCCTGGATGGCCTCGATGCAGATGCCGCAGACGTCAGCGGAGAAGTGCGCGCGCAGGTCCTCGACGTCGTTGAAGCGAACGAACTCGACGTCGGGCATGACGGGCGCGAAGGGCTCGCGGTACTTGCGCTTTGTGCGTGGTGGCGACCGAGCCCATGGTGCGGCCGTGGAAGCTGTGTTCCAGCGCGAGGAACTTGGTGCCGAGCGTGCTCTGCCCTTCGTGCGCGCAGGCCTGTTCACGAGCGTGGGCGCGGGCGAGCTTCAGCGCGGCCTCCCAGGCTTCGGTGCCGCTGTTGCAGAAGAAGACGCGGTCCAGGCCGCTGATCTCGGTCAGGCGCAGGGCGAGTTCGGCGGTGTGCTCGTGGAAGAAGAGGTTCGAGGTGTGCAGCAGCTGCTTCGATCTGCGTCGCGATGGCCTGCGTCGATCGCCGGATGCTGCGTAGCCGAGCGCAGAGACGCCGATGCCGCTGAGCAGGTCGAGGTAGTCGTTGCCGTGCTCGTCGCGCAGGTGCACGCCCTGCCGCTGACGAAGAGGATGGGGTTGCGCTCATAGGTCTGCAGCAGCAGTTTCTTCTCCGCTGCCTGGGTCGTTCGTGCAGGTTCATGCGACCATCACCTCCGTTCCATCGTTGACCCGGGTAGTGCAGAGATCGGGCAGGGAAGCTGCGGCCTCGGCGGGCAGGATGCGAACGCGCTTGACGCCGTGCGTCAAGCGCGTCGCGGCAGGCGTTGAGCTTGGGCAGCATGCCGCCGGAGACGACCATGGCTGCGTTCCAGCTCGGGAATCTGCTTGAGCGAGAGCCAGCGCATGACGTTGCCGTCCGCCCCTTTGACGCCGGGGACGTCGGTGAGGAAGACGAGCGCGTCGGCCTTGGTGCAGATGGCGCAGGCGGCGGCCATCTCGTCGGCGTTGATGTTGTAGTACTCGCCGTCGAAGCCGAGCGCGATGGAGGAGATGACGGGGACCGCGCCCATCTTCCAGATGGCTTCGAGCCAGCGCGGGTCGGTCGCGGCGATCTCGCCGACGAAGCCGAGGTCGGGTGTGGTCTTCTTCTTGCGCGCGCGGAAGACGTGGCCGTCGCCGCCGGAGAGCCCCATGGCCGGCTGGCCGTACCTGGCCGAGCGCGGCGACGAGCGACTTGTTGACGCGGCCGGCGAGCACCATCAGCGCGGCGTCGCGGGTCTCGGCATCGGTGACGCGCAGGCCGGAGATGAACTCGCTCTTCTTGCCCATCTGCGCGAGCGTCCGGGTGAGCTGCACGCCGCCGCCGTGGACGACGGCGACCTGGTTGCCATCGCTGACGAGATCGAAGATGGCCTTGCGCACAGAGCTGCAGCAGCTCTGGCGTCTTCGAGCGCGGCGCCTCCGAGTTTGACGACAAACTTCATAGCAGGCCCTCCTCTTCCTTCCATCCGCACATCAGGTTCATGTTCTGCACCGCCTGTCCGGAGGCGCCCTTGAGTAGGTTGTCGAGGCAACTGACGAGCACCAGCCGCTTGCCGTCGGGCGCAAGGTCGAAGCCGATGTCGCAGTAGTTCGTGCGCACGATGTGCTGAATCTGCGGCAGATGCGGCGTCGCGTGAACGCGCACCATCGGGCTGGTCGCGTAGAAGCTGCGCAGACAGGCCTCGATCTGCTCGCGGCGTGCAGTCGCTCGGCCAGACGCACGTAGATCGTCGAAAGAATGCCGCGCGGAATCGGCAGCAGGTGCGGCGTGAACTGGATCTGGTCCGCGGTCGAGGCCAAGCTGCTCCAGCAGCTCGCCGGTGTGGCGATGGCCGAAGACCGCAGTAGGCGGAGAGGTTGTCCGCCGCGTACATGAAGTGGGTCTTCGCGGTGGCTTCCTTGCCCGCGCCGCTGACGCCGGTCTTCGCAGTCGCAGATGATGCCGTGGTCGAGATCGACCAGGCCGGCGCGCAGCAGTGGCGCGAGCGCGAGGATGATCGAGGTCGAATAGCAGCCGGGGTTGGCGACCAGGCGCGCGCCGGCGATCTGCGTCGCGATGCAGTTCCGGGCAGCCGTAGACGGCCTCGGCCTGCAGGCTTGCGGCTGCAGCGCGGATCGGCGTCGTGCAGCTTGTAGACGGCGCGGTTGGCGTCGTCGTGCAGACGCCATGCGCCGCTGAGATCGATGACGCGGATGCCGCGCTCAAGCCACTCGGGCGCCCACTCGCGCGAGGTCTCATGCGGCAGGGCGAGGAAGACGATTTCGATGCCGGCGTCGCGCACTCGTCTCCCAGTTGAAGGCGACGATCTCGGGCTGCGCTGGCCGCCGCCGAGGGCAAGCTGCGGATGCAGCTGTTCGAGCGGCACGCTGCCGCTTGCGGCATCGTCGGCGACGCGGCCGAGGAAGCATCGGCTTGCGTCGCTGCGAGGCGCGGATGTGCAAGCAGCAGCCGCGCCAGCTCGCCGCCGGCATAGCCGCCGACGCCCGCGACTGCGGTGCGCACCGTGGTAGAGTCCGGCGGGCTTCTGCGATGGCGTTGTGGTCAGCCAATGTATCCTTCGATCCTCGCCTTCAGCGTGCTGGCCTGGCGGTCGTCGGGGCAGATGACCAGCACGGTGTCGTCGCCGGCGATGGTGCCCACCACCTCCGGCCAGTCTTCGTAGTCGATGCCGGCGGCGACAGGCTGCGCGCCGCCGGTCGTGGTGATGAGCACCAGCAGGTTCATGGCCTGGCGTGACCTCCAGGCCGAAGCTGCGAAGGACCTCGCGAATGCCGGGCAGAGTCATCTTCCTCGGCCTCCGCGGTCGGCGAGCGAGTAGCCGTTGTGGCCCTTTGTAGAGATGCAGCTCGTGGATGTCGCGGGAGAGCGTGGCCTGGGTCACGTTGAAGCCGCGGTGCGCGAGCTTGCGGCGCAGCTCGTCCTGGCTGGCAATCGCAGTCTGTCCGAGGATCTCGCGGATTGCGGCGTGGCGCTGCTGCTTCATGGTCTGCGGTGGGGCTCGCTATTGCGAAAGTGCCGGCTCTTGGTCTTGTGGAGTTCCTATTGAGATATGGAAACCGCTACCCGTGTTGCATAAAAATACATTCCCATTGTATAAATATACATACACTAGCTGTCAACCTGTTTCTGCATATTTCAAGAGAGAGACGTTGGCCGTTTCCTTGACGGAAACGGCGGCCAAGTATAGTGTCATTATGGACCGCTCCACCTTCGATGCCGGGAATCGGCCGTATCCAGTCGCGGGAGAAACCTGCGCGCATGGTGTTCGCACGCTGATGGATCCCATGTTCGACCATGACTCCTGCGGTGTGGGCTTTGTCGCATCGGTGAAGTCGGAAGCGTCCCACCGCATCGTTGAGCAGGCGCTGACGGCGCTGGCGCGGCTGGCGCATCGCGGAGCGACCGCGGCGGACGGCAAGAGCAGCGACGGTGTCGGGTTGATGACGGCGGTGCCGCGGGCTCTGCTGCTGCGAGAGACGGGTCTGGTGTTACCCGGGGATGCCTTGCTGGGCGTGGGTATGGTGTTTCTGCCGGCGGAGGAGACGCGCGCTGGAAACGAGGCTGGAGACGCTGCTGTCGCGCTGCCTGGCGTCGCATGACCTGGAGGTGCTGCTGTGGCGCGATGTGCCGGTCGTTCCGGGCGCGCTGGGCGAGATTGCGCTGGGCACGATGCCGGTGATCCGGCAGGTGCTGGTCGCCGACAGCTGGACGTGGCGCCGGATGCGGCGAGCACGATGGAGCGCCGGCTGTACCTTGCGCGCAAGCAGTTTGAGCGGATGCACGAGCAGGGCAAGGTCGACGGGCTACGTCTGTTCGCTCTCGACGCAGACGATCGTCTATAAGGCGATGTGTTCGGGGACGTTGCTGCGCAGTTTTACCCGGACCTGGCGTCGCCGGATTATGTGTCGCCGTTCGCGATCTTTCATCAGCGGTATGCGACGAATACGGCGCCGTCGTGGCATCGCGCGCAGCCGGCGCGGACGCTGGCGCATAACGGCGAGATCAACACCGTCTGGGGCAACCGGGCGCGCATGGCGGCGCGCGATTCGACGCTGCCGGTGGAGTGCAAGCCGGTTCTGACGCAGGGCGGGACCGATTCGACCAGCCTGGACGAGGCGGTGGAGCTGGTCTCGCGGAATGGGCGGACGCTCGCCGAGGCGGTGCGCATGCTGCTGCCGCCGGCGGTCGACGCGCAGCAGGAGTCGACGCTTCCTGCGCTACCACGCGGACTGCGCCGAGCCGTGGGATGGGCCGGCGGCGATTGCGTTCTCCGATGGCCGCGTGGTGGGCGCGGCGCTCGACCGCAATGGCCTGCGGCCTTGCCGGTTTGCGATCACGGACGATGGCCTGGTGGTCGCGGGCTCGGAGGCTGGGCTGGTCGATCTCGATCCGGAGACGGTGACGCATAGCGGACGGCTTGGGCCGGGGCAGATGCTGGTGGTCGATCTGAGTCGACGGCAGGTTCTATGAGACGAGGAGCTGCTGCAGATGTTCGACGCGGGCGCACCGTACGCGCAGCGGCTCGAGACGGTGCCGTTCGAGCCCGCACTGGGTGACGATGCGACGTTGCGCGGCGAGCTGCTGGCGACGCAGCGCGGCTTCGGCTATACGCGCGAAGACGTGAAGATGATCCTGCAGCCGATGGCGGCCGAGGGCAAGGACGCCGTCTGGTCGATGGGCGACGACACGCCGCTGGCCTTCCTGGCGCGGTCGCCGCGGCCGGTGTACGCCTATCTTCCGCCAGCGCTTTGCGCAGGTGACGAACCCGGCGATCGATCCGCTGCGCGAGGCGTGCGTGGTCTCGCTGCATACGCGGCTTGGGCCGTGGTCGCACATGCTGGATAAGAATGCACCGCTGGCCGGGTTGTCGCTGGCGTCGCCGTATCTCTCGTTGGCGCAGGTTGCGGCGCTGCGACGTGGCGAGCATCCGCACGCTGCGGAGCTTGGCGGTGGCGGAGCTTGCTGCGTCTTTCCCGCGGACAAGACGCTGGAGCAGGCGCTCGATGCGGTGTGCCAGCAGGCGATCGAGCTGGTGCGCGACGGCGCGCGCATCCTGATCCTGACGGATCGTCCGGCGCGCATGGACGGCGACGGCGTGTCGGCTCTGCTGCCGATTCCGATGGCGATGGCGACGGGTGCGGTGCACCAGGCGCTGGTGGCGGCGGGTCTGCGCACGCTGGCCGGGCTGGCGGTCGAGGCGGGCGATTGCCGCGACATTCATCATGCGGCGGTGCTGATCGGCTATGGCGCGGGCGCGGTGTGTCCGTGGCTGGCGCTGGAGACGGCACGGCGTCTCGGCGAGAGCGGATCCCGCGGCGGCCGAGAAGAAGATGCTGAAGGCGTTCGACGCGGGGCTGGCGAAGGTGATGTCGAAGATGGGCATCTCGGTGGTGGACAGCTACCGCGGCGCGCACCTGTTCGACATCCTGGGGCTGCATAAGAGCGTGGTGGAGCGGTGCTTTCCGGGTACGCCTGCGCCGCTTTCGGGCATCGGCTTTGCGGAGCTGGACCGGCAGCTGCGCGCTGGGCTGGATGACGCAGGAGACGCGCAGCCGCGGCGCGAGCTGCCGGACTACGGCTGGGTGCGCTTCCGCAAGGCGGATGGCGCGGAGCCGCATGCCTGGCAGCCGCCGACGGTGAAGGCGCTGCAGACGGCGGTGGGAAGCACGCGCGCGGGGCTGGCTGCCGGCGGATCCGGCGGCAGCGTTCGAGATCTTTACCAGAGATCTGCTGGCGCGGGAGCCTGCGGTGCTGCGCGATCTGCTGGCGATCCGTCCGGCTGGGGCGTCGGTCGATGCTGGAGGAGGTCGAGTCCGCCGAGAGCCTCTGCAAGCGGTTTGTGGCGAGCGCGATGTCGCTGGGCTCGCTGAGCCCGGAGGCGCACCAGTGCATCACGATTGCGATGAACACGCTGGGCGGCCGCTCGAATACGGGTGAGGGCGGCGAAGACCCGGAGGTCTATCAAGGTGCATGCGCGGTCGCGAGCATGCCGCAGCGATCGGCGGCTGCGGCTACGCAATGCCAGGCGGCGGTGCGGCGGTGGCGGAGATGGTCGAGGCGCCGGCACGAGGCGCCGATGCTGCAAGAACAACAAGATCAAGCAGGTGGCCTCCGGGCGCTTTGGCGTGACGGCGGAGTACCTGGCGCATGCCGAGGAGATCGAGATCAAGGTGGCGCAGGGCGCGAAGCCGGGCGAGGGTGGACAGCTGCCCGGGCACAAGGTCTCGGGGCTGATTGCGCGGCTGCGTCATGCGCAGCCGGGGGTGTCGCTGATCTCGCCTCCGCCGCACCACGATATCTACTCGATCGAGGACCTGGCGCAGCTGATCTACGACCTGAAGCGGGTGAATCCGAAGGCGGCGGTCGGGGTGAAGCTGGTGTCGAGCTGCGGCGTGGGCACGGTCGCGGCGGGCGTGGCGAAGGCTTATGCGGACTTCATCGTGATCGCCGGCAACACCGGCGGAACGGGCGCGGCGGCGCTTTCGAGCATCAAGTACGCGGGCAATCCGTGGGAGCTTGGGCTGGCCGAGGCGCAGCAGGTGCTGATGGCAGAACGGCATGCGCGGGCGGGTGCGGCTGCGGACCGATGGCGGCCTGGCGACGGCGCAGGATGTGCTGATCGCGGCGCTGCTGGGCGCGGATGAGTATCGCGTTTGGGACGGCGGTGCTGGTGGCGATCGGCTGCGATATGGCGCGGCAGTGCCACCTGAACACCTGTCCGACGGGCATTGCGACGCAGAAGCCGGAGTTGCGGGCGAAGTTCCGCGGCAAGCCGGAGCATATTGTGCGGTTCTTCGAGGAGCTTTCGGCGGATCTGCGGCAGCTGCTGGCGCGGTATGGGCTGCGGTCGATCGAAGAGGCGATTGGCCGGACGGATCTGCTGGAGCAGGTGCGCTTCGACGGCAATCTTGACCTGGAGCCGATGCTGGCGCATGCGGCCAACGGCGCGCGGAGCTGGGAGGGCTGCGAAGAACACGCAGCCGGAGGAGCATCCGCCGCTGGACGAGGCGTGGATCGACGCCGGCGCTGGCGGCGATTGCCAGGGGAGACCGTTCGCGGTCGAAGCGGCAGATTGCGAACTGCGATCGGGCGGTTGGGGCGCGGCTGGCGGGCGAGCTTGGCGCTGCTGCGGGCGCAGGCAGACGACGCCGGCGGACGTGACGTTCAAGCTGACCGGGACGGCGGGGCAGTCCTTCGGAGCGTTCGCGGCCGAGGGCATGACGCTGGTGCTGAATGGGCAGGCGAACGACTTCGTGGGCAAGGGACTTTCGGGCGGGAGACTGCTGTCATTCGTGCGCTGCGGGCCGTGCGGCGCGGGACAGCGGGCACCACGTGATCCTGGGCAACGTGGCGCTGTATGGAGCAACTGCCGGGTACGCTGTTTGCGGCGGGGCGAGCGGGCGAGCGGTTCGCGGTGCGGAACTCGGGCGCGACGGCGGTGGTGGAAGGCGTGGGCGACCATGGCTGCGAGTACATGACCGGCGGCACGGTCGTGGTGCTCGGGCGCGCGGGGATCAACTTCGGGGCGGGCATGACGGGCGGCCTGGCGTGGGTGTATGACGCCGACGGAGCATTTCTAGGCGAGCAACGCTTCCATCCGGAGTTCGTTACGCCGGAAAGCGTTTACGTCGGTGGATGCGGGCGCTCAGGCTGCGCTGCATGCGCTTGATGACGCGTCACGCGGAAGAGGCAGGAAGTGGCCTGGCGAAGTGCGATGCTGGCAGACTGGCAGAAGTATTCGGCGGGGTTTGTGCGGCTGACGCCGAAGCCGCAGGTGTAGGTCGCGACGATGACCAGAGTGGCGGACGGCCAGCGAGAGCTTCGGCAGATAGGAGCCGGAGGCGCAATCCTGGCACTGATTCTGGGCCTGTTTCTTCCAGCGCTCGTCATGATGGGCATCAATGACAACACGAGCGACCGCGCCGAGCTGCTTTGCTACGTCTGCTATCTCTCGTCCATCTATGCGTTCGTGCTTGCAGGGCGTCGCCCACTCTTTGGAGCGGTCTGGCTTCTGATCGTTGGTGCCATCTGCGGAGCGTGGATGTACCTCCAACTTCAGCTTCCGCCCCGTCAGCCGTTTGGCTTCGATAGTTTGTTGACTCCGCTGTTCTGGCCTGCGGACCTGCCGTTTGCCGGCGGTTTGATCTTCCTCGTGCTTGGCAGACTGCAGGGTGTGCGGGAACGGCACGCGAACATCTTTGCCGATCAGTCCCGGGGCTAAAGCCCGTTCTGCGGGTGCCTGGATTCGTGGGGCTGAAGCCCCACGCTAATCCCAAAGACACCGGCTCATCCGAAGCGCACTGGCTCATCCGAAACGCACTGCTCATCCGAAAGACGCCGGCGGTCGGCCTGTCCTGTTATCTGGGGCAGAGGTTGGCGAGGTGGGTGAAGAACTCCGGGAAGGAGATGGCGGCGGCTTCGGCGCCGTGGATCTCGGTGTCGCGACGTGGCGCGCAGGGCGGCGATGGAGAAGGCCATGGCGATGCGGTGGTCGGAGCCGGAGTCGATGGTGGCGCCGTGGAGCGTCTGGCCGCCGGGGATGTCGAGGCCGTCCTCGTACTCGGTGAACTCGGCGCCCATGGCGCGTGAGGTTTTTGGCGACGAGGGCGATGCGGTCGGACTCCTTGACGCGGAGTTCCTTGGCGTCGCGGATGCTGATGCCGGTGCGTGGTGTAGGGCGCGATGGCGGCGAGGACGGGCAGCTCGTCGATGAGCTGGGCGGTGAGGGCGCCGGCGATGTCGAACGGCCTGCGAGGCCGCTGCGGGCGGCGGCGTTGACCTGGATGGTGCCGATGAGTTCGCCGTGGTGCTCTTCGACGTTGAGGACCTGGATCTTGCGCGCCGAGGGCGGCGACGACGTCGAGCAGGGCGGAGCGGGTGGGGTTCATGCCGAGCGAGTCGAGGACGAGGTTGGAGTCCGGGAAGAGCAGCGCGGCGCAGAGGAAGAAGGCGGCGGAGGAGAGGTCGCCGGGGACGGTGGCGTCGATGGCGTGGAGCTTCTGGCCGCCGGGGATGGAGAGCCGGTCGTCCTGTGCGGGTGAGCGTGGCGCCGAAGGCGCGGAGGGCGTGCTCGGAGTGGTCGCGGGTGCGGATGGCTTCGGAGAGGGAGGTGGTGCCCTCGGCCTGAAGGCCGGCGAAGAGGACGGCGGTCTTGACCTGGGCGGAGGGGATCGGCGTGTCGAAGTCGATGGCGTGCAGCGGGCCGCCGTGGATGGTGATGGGCGCGTGGCCGTCGGTGAGGTCGATGCGTGCGCCCATCTGGCTGAGCGGCTTGCGGATGCGCTCCATGGGGCGGAGCGGTGAGGGAGTGGTCGCCGATGAGGGTGAAGGTGTGGGGGTGCGGCGGCGATGAGGCCGGCGAGCATGCGCATGGTGGAGCCGGAGTTGCCGCAGTCGAGCGGCGCGGTCGGGCTGCTGGAAGGCGCCGGCGGTGCCGGTGACTTCGATGTGCGTGCCTTCTGTTCTCGACCGTTGCGCCGAGCGCGGCCATGCAGGCGAGGGAGCTGTGCGGGTCGGCGCCGGTGGAGAAGTTGGAGAGGCGCGTGGTGCCTTCGGCGAGGCCGGCGAGCATGGCGTAGCGGTGGGAGATGGACTTGTCGCCGGGGAGGACGAGGGAGCCCTGCAGGGTGCGGGCGGGACGGACGATCTGAGTGGACATTGGATCTATCAGGATAAATGCTTCGAGCGAGCAACATCGTGGAGCGGAGGGTGCATGCGATCGATTGGCACAATTCGCATGAGTGGCCGTCCAATGCGATGAAGTACTTGCCAATGGCCGCGAATCACGGAAGAATAGATGGGTTGAGCGCGCCGGGATGGACGAACGGGCGCCAACCGGAAACTGGGAGTTTACCTTGAAATTCGACGATGAAGAGCTTTGCGGGATGCGGCACTGACCGCTGTGACCGCACTGGCGCTGTTCGGCGACACTGTGGCGCAGGCGGCGCAGCTTGGGCAACGATGCGAAGGCGGCGATCCCGAAGGATGTGCATGCAGATTATCGTGGTGGACTACCGCGCGATGCAGAACTCGCCGGCGGCGATGAGCCTGAAGGACCGCGTGCTGCCGCCGGAGCTGAAGCGGCTGGAGACGGCGCTGAAGACCTCCGGCCTGAAGGTGGACCAGGACGCCGATACGCTGGCGTTTGCGGCGTTCCGCGCGCGGCAGCGACGGGCACGCGCATCGTCGGCATCGCGCAGGGGCAGTTCCAGACCGGGCCGATCATGGCGAACTTCGCGAAGAACAAGACCAAGCCGGTGATGCTGCGCAACAACAGCATCTATCCGCTGGGCTCGGCGGGGATGAGCGTGGTGTTTCTGAACCAGACGACGATGGTGTTCGGCGACCAGGAGGCGGTGAAGGCGGCGCTCGATGCGCGCGACGGCGCTGACGCCGAACTTCCTGCAGAACGGCGACATGATGAACGAGATGGCCGCGGTGGACACGCAAGGCGGTCTGGAGCCTGCTGGACCAGAAGGGCACGCAGACGATGATGAAGAGCGTGCTGGGCGAGGCTTCGCAGCTGGCCGACTACGACACCGTGAAGAACCGGATGAAGAGCGCGCGCTACACGATGGACTTCGCGAACGGCGTGAAGTTCGACATGGCGGTGGTGATGTCGGACACGATGACGGCGGCGACGGCGGCGACGCTGATGAAGGGCGTGGCGATGATGAAGAAGACGTCAGGGCTCGCCGCTGGAGAAGACGGCGCTGGACGAGACGACGATCGATTCGAACTCGGGCACGCTGACGGTGGATTACTCGTCGTCGGACAGCCAGTTCTCGAGCCTGCTGAGCTCGCCGCTGTTCCAGTCGGTGGTGAAGTAGAAGGTTTCGAAGAAGGGTAGCGAGCAAAGCGGTCCGCGGTGAATCTCGCGCGAGCCCGTTCTTGCGTTCGGAGTCAGCGAAGCTCCGGGAGCGTGACTCAGAGCGCGGCTTTGCAGTAGACGAATCGCTTGTTGCGCCTAGGCGAACGTCGATGAGCGTCAGCTGTGTGGCCGGCGAACTGATACACGCAGAACTCTTTGAACGAAGACCCTGAGGCGGGAGTCTGCGCTCGTTCGCCGGAGACGTTGCCGGGCAGCGATAGCTGAAGAGGCGTCGCTGGTCGATGCGGAAGCCGCGTCTTCCAGTTGCCGGCGATCATGTTGCAGAGCTCGCCGGCGGTATCGGCGCAGAGCTCCGATCGGATGTCGCCCGGGGGCAGCGCCGGTGAGCTTGGCGGTCAGGTCGGCGGCCGCGGCCGGCTCCAGATGCAGCAGGCAGGTGCCGCTCAGAGTGCCGCTGAAATGGATGGAGGCGGAAAGGCGGATCGGAGGCGCGGGCACGTGCGGCGGTCGAAGCGTCGGCCGGCAGGGAAGCGCCAGCATCACCGCGAAGATGTCCGCGACGGCCTCGTCGAGATGGCGAAGTTCCTCGGGATCCACTGGCGCTTCTCCTGAGTTAGTGGCGGTGTTAGTTGGCGGCGAGCGGGCGTCATCGTAGCAACGGCACGATGCGGGTGCGGATCTGGTCCGGCGTGAAGGGCTTGCAGATGTAGCCGCGGGCACCGGCGGCGATGGCGCGCAGCACGAGCGGCTGCGCTGGATTCGGTGGTGATCATGAAGACCGGGACGCCGGGCGCGAGGTTCTCGCTGCGGCGCTGCTCCAGGAACTGCAGGCCGTCCATGCCGGGCATGTTGATGTCGGAGATGATGAGGTCCAGCGCGGAGCCGAGTGCGCAGGACGTTCGAGCGCTTCGCTGCCGTTGCCGGCCTGCAGCACCTCGGTAAGCTCGATGCCGGCCTGACGCAGCGCCCGTTCTACGACCTTTCGCATGACGGGGGAATCGTCGACGATGAGTGCACGCATGGGATTCTCCTTGCTGGGCTTCGTATCGGCTTGTCGGCAGGCGAGGCCTTGAATAGAGAGCTGGACGCCGTGTTGGAGCTTTCTAACTGAGTCGAGCAGCGGAGTTTGGCGCGGCACGTGCATTCGTCCGGGGCATGGATAGCGGACTCTATGCGGCGTACACGGGATTGCTGGCGCGGACGCAGGCGCTGGACACGGCGGCGAACAACCTGGCGAATGCGGGGACGAACGGCTTTCGGGCGCAGCGCGATACTTTCGCGGGGTGCTGGCGGCGGGCTGAGCTACGACCAGATGGCGGCGGGCAGTGGGCTCGCAGGTGGGCGACAGCGGTGAACGGCTTCGGCGTGCTGGGCGGCAGCGCGGCTGGACCTCGGCCAGGGGCCGCTGGTGACGACCGGCAATCCGCTGGACCTGGCGCTGAATGGGCACGGGATTCTTTGCGATTCAGACGGCGCAGGGTGTGCGGTACACGCGGGATGGCGCGTTTCATGCGGTCGCCGACGGGCAGCTGCAGACGCAGCAGGGCGAGCCGGTGCTGGACGCGCAGATGCAGCCGATCACGCTGCCGAGCGGGACGGTGGAGGTCGCGCCGGACGGGACGATCTCGGTCGGAGCGGATGCGGGCGTGGTGGCGGACAGGTGGGCGATCTTCAACGTTCGCCGACGGCGGCGCTGACGGCGGAGGGAGCGAACCGCTTTGTGGCGGCGGCGGGCGCGACGCCGGCGGCGGGCGACGCGACGGTGAAGCAGGGAGCGGTCGAGGGCTGCGAACCAGGACGCGGTGCACGGGACGATGCAGCTGATCCTGGTGCAGCGGCAGGCCGAGATGATGCAGAAGGCGCTGAGCGTGTTCGACAACGACTTCGACAAGACCGCGGCGGAAGAGATGGGCAAGGTTTAGCGGTGAGGCGACGGGAGTGCAGGGCAGGATTAGGACCAGAGGAGGAAGCGACGATGATTCGAGCACTTTATACGGCGGCGAGCGGGATGAGCGCGCAGCAGGCGAATCTGGACACGGTGGCGAATAACCTGGCGAACTCGGCGACGGCCGGCTTTCGGCAGCATGCGGCTGCAGTTCGAGGACATGATCTACCAGAACCTGATCACGCCGGGCTCGCCGGCGAGCCAGCAGACGGTGTCGGCGGGGCTGCAGATCGGGCTGGGCACGCGGGCCTCGGCGACCGAGGTGATCCAGACGCAGGGCGACTTCAACCAGACCGGCAACCCGCTGGACCTGGCGATCCAGGGCGCGGGGTTCTTCCAGGTGCAGATGCCGGACGGCACGACGGCGTACACGCGCGCGGGCAGCTTCCACCTGAACAACCAGGGGACGATGGTGACGGCGGAGGGCAACCAGCTGCTGCCGGCGATCACGATTCCGTCGAACGCGACGGCGGTGACGATCTCGCAGTATGGCGTGGTTTCGGCGACGCTGCCGGGGCAGACGACGCCGGCGCAGCTGGGCACGATCCAGCTGGCGACCTTCGCCAATCCGGGCGGGCTGAACTCGATGGGCGGCAGCCTGTTTCCGCAGACGTCGGCCTCGGGCAACGCGATTACGGATGCGCCGGGCGGCAGCGTCGGGCGTGGGCACGCTGCAGCAGGGGTATCTCGAGAACTCGAATGTGGATGTGGTGAGCGGAGTTTGTGCAGATGATCCTGGCGCAGCGGGCGTATGAGAGCAACTCGAAGGTGGTGCATGTGGCGGATGACATGTACTCGCAGATCAACGGCATGATCCGGTAGCGGGGGAGAGGCAGAGTCGATGCGAACGATTTCGTTTCTGGGCTGTTGATGTTGGCGACGGGGATGCGTGCGCGCTGCGCGGAGGCGGCGTGCTATCGGCACGCCCGCGGCAGGCGGCGGCTGCAGGTGGGCGAGCGGGATCGGCGGCGGCTTTCGGCTGGAGTTTGTGCGGCGGGATGCGTTGACGGGCGCGACGCTGGGCGCGGTGCGGAGCTGCGCGGCATCCGGAGTGGCCGGCGGTGCTGGTCGCTGGCGAGGGCGCAGTGGCCGCGGCTGCCGGTTCGGCGCGAGTGGACACGCCGGCACGGACGTGTCGGCGAAGGCCGGTGTTGGTGCGGGCGGGCAGCGGGTGACGGCTGCTGGAGGCAGGAGGCGATGCTGCGGCATGGAGATGAGCGGCGGTGCGCGATGAGCAGCGGCGCGGGTCGGGAGCGGGATCGGCGTGCGGCTGCGTGAGCGTCGGCTGACGGCGAACGAGCGCGGTGTGCAGACGGGCTGGTGCGTGGGCGCGGACTGGTGGAGATGGAGCGATGACGGCGATGGAACAGATGCGATGAAGCGCGATGCAGCCGGGGCATGCGAGTTGCGCGGGTTCGCGCTGCGCGGCGGCGGCGATGCTGCTGCTGCTGGCTGGCGGTGTCGCTGGAGGCGCAGACGCGACGGTGGCAGACGGCGGCCGAAGGCAGATGACGGCGCCAAGGCGCTTGAATCACGCATGCGAAACCTGGCGCAGACCTCGCTGGCCGGCGTACCTGGCGCGGGTGAAGGCGGACGACGCGGCGAGACGCAGCCGACGACGGGGTCGATCTGGACGGACAACGGGCGGCTGACGCGGCTGAGCACGGATGTGCGGGCGATGCGGCCGCACGACCTGATCTCGGTGGTGGTGCCGGAGAGCCTGGCGGCATCGACGGATGGGACGGTGAAGAACTCGCGGCGCGTCGAATGCGAACTCGCGGATCTCGGGGCTGATCGGCACGCTGCATGCGGGCAACGCGCTGCAGAACCTGATGAATCAGAGCTCGGCTGCGGGGCTGAATGCGCAGCGGCACGAGCGCGACCAACTCCAGCCTGAGCGACGACGTTTGGCGGGCAGGTGATCGAGGTGCTGCCGAACGGGATGCTGGTGATCGAGGCGGCGCGGCAGGTGGAGTTCTCGCAGCAGACGCAGACGATCGTGCTGCGCGGGCTGGTGCGGCCGGAGGACATCTCGCAGCAGAACCAGGTGCTTTCGACGGCGATCTCGAGCCTGGAGCTTGAGGTGCGGGGCAAGGGCATCATCAACGACTACACGCACCGGCAGAATCCGCTGGTGCGGCTTCATCCAGAAAGTGCTGGTGTTCTGATGAGGCATTCTGCACTGATACCGAGGCACCTATGTCGCCGGACAGACGCTGCGACGCGTATCGAAGCGGCAGCGATCTGCGGCACGCTGTGCTGCTGCTGGCCATCGCTGGTCGCGCGCTGGCTGCTGGTGATCGGCCGCTCTGCGGTGCGCGGCCGCGGACGGTCGCCGCATCGACGCCGCAGCGCACAGGCGCGGGTGAAGGATATCTCCTCGATCGAAGGGATTCGCGACAACCAGCTGGTGGGGTATGGGCTGGTGGTGGGGCTGCAGGGCACGGGCGACAGCCAGCAGACGACGTTTCCGACGCAGACGCTGGCGGCGATGCTGCTGCGCATGGGGGTGAGCGTGCCGGCGTCGGCGATCCGGGTGCAGAACCTGGCGGCGGTGTTTGTCTCGGCGACGCTGCCGCCGTTTGCGCGGCCGGGGACGAAGCTGGATATTACGGCCTCCTCGGCCGGCGATGCGCGGAGCCTGGAAGGCGGCCTGCTGCTGATGACGCCGCTGTATGGGACGGATGGCAAGATCTACGCGCAGGCGCAGGGGCCGCTGGTGGTGGGCGGCTACTCGGTCAGCGTGAACGGCAATACGCAAGCAGTTCAACCATCCGACGACGGCGCGGATTCCGTTTGGCGCGATGGTGGAGCGGGGCGTGCCGCTGGAGACTCGCGGGACGCGGACCAGTTCTCGTCCTGCTGAACGACGCGGACTTCAAGAGCGCGGAGGCGATGGCGACGGCGATCAACCACGAGCTGGGACGGCCGGCGGCGCAGGGCCGTCGACAGCCGGCGGGTGGAGCTGTCGGTGAGCGCCGGGCGAGGACGTGCCGGAGCTGCTGGCGCGGGTGGAGGCGGTCGAGGTGCCGGTGTATCCGCGGGCCAAGGTGGTGGTGAACGAGCGCACGGGCACGGTGGTGATCGGCGGGACGGTGGTGCTGCAGCCGGTGTCGATTCTGCATGGCGGCCTGGCGGTGAACGTGGTGACGGAGTTCGAGGTCTCGCAGCCGGGCGCCGTTTTCGAGCGGGCACGACGCAGGTGGTGCAGCAGACGCAGGTCGAGGCGAAGGACAAGCCGGTGAGCCGGATCGAGCTGAAGCAGGGCGCGACGGTGGATGACCTGGTGCGCAGCCTGCAGACGATCGGGGCGTCGGCGCGGGATGTGATCTCGATCCTGCAGGCGATGAAGTCGGCGGGCGCGCTGGAAGCGGAGATTGAGGTGCTATGAGAATGGACGAGGATGCAGGATTGAGCGAGCGCTGGACTGACCGGCGACGCGGCGGCCGCGGCGCAGCAGCACGGCGAAGCTGACGGACGGCGCGCACCAGTTCGAGGCGATGATGCTGGAGCAGATGCTGAAGCCGCTGAAGTTCGGGGCAGGCACCGGCTGGGCGCGGACGAGGAACGGATGCAGCGCTGCGGAGACACGCTGCAGGGCTTTGGGACGGAGGCGCTGGCGAAGGCGATCTGCCAGCCAGGGCGGCTTCGGCATTGCGCAGCAGATCATCCGGCAGGTGACGGCGGAGGATCAGGCTCGCGAAGGACATCGGCAAAGGAGGTAAAGTCTGATGAGGACGCGCCGATACATCCAGGAAGATGGAGGTTTGACCGATGACCGGAATGGATGGCATCAGCTCGCTGCAGAAGATGCTGGGCGCGTTGCAGGTGAAGCGACTCGACCAGCGTGAACGGGACGGCGCAGACGAGCGGCGAAGGCGGCAGCGGGAGCGAGCACGGCGGCGAGCGGCGGCGACTTAGGCAAGGGCGTGGATTCGGCGAGCCTGAGCGCTGGCGGGGGATTGGCGGCGAGCGCGACGGACATGTCGGACGTGCGGCATGACCAAGGTGGCGGAGCTGCGGCAGGCGATCGCCAGCGGAACGCTACAACGTGCCGGCGAGCGCGGTGGCGGACAAGATGGTGGAGGGTATGCTGAAGTAACGGCTGCGTTCGAGCCGGTGGCCGAAGTGGAACTGGCGCGCCTGCTTGAACAGGCGACCGGCGCGCTGGCGGTTCTTGATGCGGACGAGCTTGCGGGGCTGGAGCGCGCGTGCGCTGAATCTGCAGGCGCTGCTGCTGAGCGGCGCGCAGGTGCGGCATTGCCGGAACTGGTCGGCGCGGCATCGCGTCTTCGCGAGCGTCGTGCAGGCGACAGGCGAGAACCTGGCGTGCTGCGAGCGGACGGTGGCTTTGGCTATGGGCAAGTCTTGGGGCAGGGAATCCATGGGCACGCTGAGCGGCCTGTTCGACCTGTCGCGCGGTGCGCTGGCGGCGAACCAGTCGGCGCTGAACGCGACGGCGAACAATGTCGCGAATCAAAATACGGCGGGTATACGCGGCAGGTCGCGAGCTTTTCGCCGGGCGATACGGTGACGCTATCGGACGGACATCCAGCACGCAGCACCGGCCCGCGGTGACGACGCACTTCGGTGCGCGACCGCGTGCTGGAGCAGCGGGTGCAGCAGCAGACGCAGCAGCAGGCTTCAGACGGGCGCACGGTCGGACGTGCTGACGCAGATCGCAGAATGTCTTCAGGATTGACGGCAGCTCGGCGACAGCGGGGTCCACGGAGATTGGCACGGCGCTGGACTCGTTTTTCAGCTCGCTGAGCGCGCTGGCGAGCAATCCGGCCGACACGGCGACGCGGCAGGGAGTGCTGAGCGCGGCTTCGACTCTCGGCGACTCCTTCAACTCCGCAGCGACGCAGTTGGCGGCAGGTGCAGACCGAGCTTGAACAGTCAGATCTCAAGCACCGTCACCGCCGTGAACGGCCTGACGACGACCATCGCGAAACTCAATCAGCAGATTGCGGCGCTCAGTCCCAACACGGACGCGGGCGCGCTTGAGGACCAACGTCAGTTAGCCATCGAACAGCTTTCGCAATACGTGGGCCTCGACCAGATCAAGACGGAGAACAACGGCATCACGCTTGACGACGCAGGGCGGCGCGGCGCTGGTCTCAGGCAGCACCGCGTATGGGTTGAGCACGTCTTCGACGAGCAACGGCCCGACGGAGATTCAGGACAGCACAGGCGCCGATGTGACGGCGGGTATGCAGGGCGGAAGCATCGGCGGACAGCTTACGGCCCAGGCTGTGGACTTGCCGGCCGCGACCTCGGCCCTGGATGCTCTCGCGTTTCGCGTGGGTACGGCGGTGAACCTGCAGAATGAGGCGGGCGTGACCCCCGCGGGCACGGCTGGCACACCGATCTTCAACCTGACGGCAACTGCTGCCGGCGCGGCTGCAGCCATCGCGGTCATCCCTTCGAATACAAGCGCGATTGCATCGGCGGGAGTCAACGAAGGCTCTACCGGTGGAACTAATGCGACGGCTTTGGCGGATCTTGCGCAGACGACAGACAGCTCCGGAAGTACGATCTCCGGGTCGCTGGCGAAGCATGCTGGCGGAGACCGGCTCCACCGCAGCGGCCGTTGCGGAGCAGAACACAACCGAGCAGGCCACACTGACGCAACTCAAGACGCAGCGCGACAGCCTGTCGGCGGTGTCGCTCGATACCGAGGCGGCGAACCTTTCGCAGTATCAGAAGTCCTACCAGGCCGCGGCCCAGGTGCTTACTGTGCTGAATCAGTTGATGGCGACGGCGATCAACATCGGCACGCCGGTTGCGGTGAGCTAAGGAGAACGGCATGATCGTCGATCCCAACTACAGCCAGATGCTGGCGCAGGCCATCAGCCGCTCCGGTGCGACGGAGCAGACGCTGACCAACGAGTTGTCGAGTGGTCTGCGCATCAGCCAGCTTTCAGACGATCCGGCAGCGGTGGCGCAGAACGTCGGACTATCCAGCAGCATCAGCCGCCTGGATACGTTTGTGCAGAGCGCGAACGTCAGCCAGAGCCGCATGCAGGTTGCCGACGACGCGCTGGGCGAGGTCGTGACGCAAGCGACGAAGGCGATCAGCCTGGCCGTGAGCGCGGGGAATGGAACTCTTAGCTCGGCTGACCTCACCTCGCTGCAGACTCAGGTCAGCAGCATTCGCGACAGCATTCTGGCGCTGGCAAACACCAGCTACCAAGGACAGTACGTCTTCGCCGGAAGCAAGGGCAACACGCAGCCGTTTACGCTGGATAGCAGCTCGGACCCGGCCGTCGCGACCTACGCGGGCGACAACGCGGTGCAGCAGATGGAGACCAGCGATGGGCAGAAGCTTTCGGCGAGCCTTTCCGGCAGCGCGGTGTTCACGGCCAGCGGCAACGATCTGCTGGGCACGTTGAACCAGCTTGTCAGCGACCTTGGCAAAGCGGCAGCGGGTACGGGTGGGACGTCGAGTCTGCAGGCTGATTCCAGCGCGTTGACGGGAGCGTTGGGCGCGGTCAACTCGCAGCGCGCGGCGCTCGATAGTTCGCTGAGCCGCATTACGTCCGCCTCGGGATATGCCTCAGCGCAGGAGGCGGTGCTGAAGGCGCAGCAGAGCACGTTGCTCTCGGCCGACTCCGCCACGGTGGCGACCGACCTGAAGACAGCCGAGACGCAGCAGCAGGCGCTCCTTGCCGTGACATCCGCACTGGAAGGCCAGCAGAATCTGTTTGCCTATCTGAAGTAGCGGGCACGTGCCTATACTGGAAGGCATGTTCAAGGCCCTGTTCAGCGCGGTGCGGTTCTGGTGGCGAGCGGCTGCGGGCTATCGCCTGCGGCCATGGCGCAGCCCGTACCTGCGCTGGCGGCTGGAGACCTACTCCGGCAAGCCGGCGACGACGCTGCGGCTGCGCGACTTCATCCACATGGCAGTCGCCGAGCGGCGGCAGATGGGACGATTCTTCACCTGGACCGGAGAGCTGCAAAAGCTGGCCGCAGGGAGAAAGAAGTGAAGCCTACGCGGCGGCAGGCGATGGCGCGCATTGGCAGCGTGGTTGCCGCAGCGGGCTTGGGATTTCCTGCAAGTCTCTTTGCGGCACAAAGCCGCCAGACTGCCGCCGGTTCGGTGAGCGGCCCCGAATCGCTGAAGGCACATGCGGAACGGCGCGGCCTGCTGTACGGGTGCGCCGTGAATGCACGCATGCTGCGCGACGATCCCGCGTACGCGCAGCTGATTCGCGAACAGTGCAACATCGTCGTAGCCGAGAATGCGATGAAGTGGGCCGCGCTGCATCCGGCGCCTGAGACCTACACCTTCGACGATGCGGATGCGCTGGTGGCTTCGCGGAGAAGAGCGGGATCAAGGTGCGCGGGCATAATCTCTGCTGGCATCGGCAGCTTCCGGCCTGGTTCGACGCAGCAGGCGACGACGGCCAATGCCGCGAGCTTGCTGACGGCGCATATTGCAGCAGGTGGCGGGACGGTATGCGGGGCGGATGCACTGCTGGGATGTCGTGAACGAAGCGATCGATGATCAGGATCGGGCGGGCCGACGGTCTGCGCGATTCGCCTGTGGCTGCAACTGGTCGGGCCCGGACTACATCGAGCTGGCGTTTCGGGCGGCGCGAGAGGCCGATCCGCAGGCCTTGCTGACCTACAACGACTACGGCATCGAGGGCGAAGACGAGGCTCCGCGAAGAAGCGGGCAGCGGTGCTGATGCTGCTGCGCCGGCTGAAGGCACGCATGTGCCGGTCGATGCGCTTGGCGATGCAGTCGCACATCGACAGCGGGACAGTACGTATGGCTGCCGGGCTGACGCATTTCATGCGCGAGGTGCGCGGCATGGGGCTGCAGATCTTCATGACGGAGATGGACGTGAACGATCGTGCGCTGCCGGCGGCGACGTGTCCCAGCGCGATGCGGCTGTTGCGGCATGCTACGGCAGCTTTCTGGACCTGGTGCTGCGCGAGCCGGCAGTGCGCGCCGTGCTGACGTGGGGGATTACCGACCGGGGTACGTGGCTGAACTCCGAGGACATGCGCGCTGACAAGCTGCCGGAGCGCTGCCTGCCGTTCGACAGCAGCCTACGTTGCAAAGCCCGCTTTTTTTGCCATACGGAAGTCGTTCGACAAGCGGCGTAAGTAATCGGGGCATCTTAGAGTGGGTTCATGATGCGTCTGAAGATGGAGTTCGACAAGAATGCAAGAAGGCGAGGATGTGCAATGAACGAGTGTGTGAAGCTGACGGCGCAGGATGGGAATGAATTGGGTGCGTATGTGGCGAGGCCGGAGGGCGAGGCAAAGGGCGCGGTGGTCGTGGTGCAGGAGATCTTCGGCATCAACGCGCACATTCGCGGCGTGGCCGACAGATTTGCCGAGGAGGGCTATGTGGCGATTGCGCCGGCGCTGTTCGACCGGTTTGAGCGACGACGTCGAGCTGAGCTACGAGGCCGAGGATAAGAAGAAGGCGTTCAGGCGCTCTATCCGCAAGCTCGACCCGCAGAAGTCGCTGCTGGATGTCGCGGCGGCTTACGAGTTTGTCAAGGACGAGGACCACAAGGGCATCGGGGTCGTGGGCTTCTGCTACGGCGGGCTTGATGGCCTGGCTGACGGCGACGCGCGGCGAGACGCTGAAGATGCAGCCGGCTGCTGCGTGGGGTACTACGCGGGCGGCATCGGCAAGTTCGCGGAGGAAGAGCCGCCTGCCCGGTGATGCTGCACTTCGGCGCGGAGGACTCGCACATCGGCAAGGACCAGATCGAGGCGGTGCGCAACGCGCATCCGGAGGTGCGAGATCTTCGTGTATGAGGGCGCGGGGCATGCGTTCAACCGGGATGCGGATCCGAGCAGCTTACAACCGGAGGCGGCGAAGCTGGCGTGGCAGCGGACGCTGGAGTTTCTGGCGAACGCACATTGCCTGAGCGAATTGCGCAGGAACGTCGTTCACGGATTTCTGGAATCGGTGCTATCTTTCGTAGACACTGAGAGGAGTGGACTAGAAGAATCAGGAGTAGAAACTGCTGTGTTGGCAACCGCAAGAAAGACAGACATTATCGACGAAGTTCCGCACGCACGACTCCGACACCGGCAGTCCTGAGGTGCAGATCGCGATCCTCAGCGAGCGCATCGGCGAGCTGACCGAGCACTTCAAGACGCACAAGAAGGATCATGGCTCCCGCCGCGGCCTGCTGATGCTGGTGAGCAAGCGCCGCCGCCTGCTGGACTACCTGAAGAAGACCGACTCGGACCGCTACCGCGACGTCATCGGCAAGCTCGGCATCCGCAAGTAAGCGCAGCTATCTCCAGGAAACCTGCTACATGGAACCACGCACGGCCCGCACAGTCAGCGCAGCGCAACGCCCAGGATGCTCACACCATTCTGCGGCTGGAGCTGCTGACGATGACGGCCGCCTGTGAGCGCTGTCCAGTCGAGCGCGACTCCGGGGCCGCTCCCACCCGCAACGCATCCGCAGCCTGCAGCGCAGCTCAGCCTCGTCTGAGCTGCGCGTTCGCTGCGTCCGAGCCAGCTGCGCGGGCGCGTTTGCTGCGCACGCATGGCACGCTGCATAGCACCAAGTTCCGATACAGAACGAATCAGCAAGCACCTGAGAGAAGAGGGCGCACCATGAAACAGGACGTAACCGTTGAGCTTGCCGGTGGCAAGCACATCAAATTTGAGACCGGACGCATCGCCAAGCAGGCCTCCGGCGCCGCCTTCACCACCAGCGGCGACAACGCCGTTCTCGCCACGGCCGTCGCCTCGCCCGACCCCAAGGAAGGCATCGACTTCTTCCCGCTCACCGTCGAATACCGCGAGTTCACCTACGCCGGCGGACGCATCCCCGGCGGCTTCATCAAGCGCGAAGGCCGCCCCTCCGAGAAGGAAATCCTGACCAGCCGCCAGATCGACCGCCCCATCCGTCCGCTGTTCCCGGAGGCCTTCCGCAACGAGACCCAGGTGGTCGCGTTCGTGTACTCGGCCGACAAGGAAAACGATCCCGACGTGCTCGGCATCAACGGCGCGAGCTGCGCGCTGGCGCTGTCGGACATCCCGTTCCACGGCCCCGTCGGCGCGGTTCGCATCGGCTATCATCGACGGCCAGTTCATCGTGAACCCGACCTACGCCGAGCGCGCTCGTCAGCCTGCTGAACATCATGGTCGTCGGCACCAAGGACGGCATCGTGATGGTCGAGTCCGGCGCGAAGGAAGTCTCCGAAGAGAGTCGTCGTCGGCGCCATCGAGTTCGCGCACGTCGAGATCAAGAAGATCTGCGCCGGCATCGAAGAGCTCGTCTCGCTGCGCCGGCAAGACCAAGCGCGCCGTCACGCCGCTCGAGATCGACGACGAGCCTACGCTGACGGCGCTGAAGGCCAAGGTCGGCGACCGCCTGAAGGACGCGCTCGACACCCAGAAGCACCCCAAGTTCGAGAGCTACGCCAAGGTCAAGGAGATCAAGGACGAGCTGAAGAAGGACCTGCCCGAAGGCGATGCCGCCGCTGCGCAAGAAGCTCAGCAAGTACTACGAAGCTGCTGCGCGAGAACATCTTCCGCGAGCAGGTTCTCAACGACCGCATCCGCCCCGATCACCGCGCCTTCGACGAGATCCGCGCAGATCACGATCGAGACCGGCGTTCTGCCCCGCGTGCACGGTTCGGCGCTCTTCACCCGCGGCGAAACCCAGGCGCTGGTCTCCGCGACGCTCGGCACCACCGACGACGCGCAGCGCATGGAGAGCTACGAAGGCGAGCAGAAGCGCAAGTTCATGCTGCACTACAACTTCCCGCCGTTCTCGGTTGGTGAAGTTGGACGCATGACCGGCGTTGGCCGTCGCGAGATCGGCCACGGCGCGCTGGCCTGGCGCGCGATCGAAGCCGTTCTGCCCGGCGAGGATGAGTCGCCCTACACGCTGCGCGTCGTCTCGGACATCCTCGAGTCGAACGGCTCGTCGTCGATGGCGACGGTCTGCGGCGCGTCGCTTGCGCTGATGCAGGCCGGCATCCCGCTCAAGGGTGCGGTTGCCGGTGTGGCGATGGGCCTGGTGAAGGAAGGCGACAACTACGCCGTCCTGACCGACATCGCAGGCGCCGAAGATCACTACGGCGACATGGACTTCAAGGTGGCCGGAACGCGCAAGGGCATCACCGCGCTGCAGATGGACATCAAGATCATGGGCATCACCGCCGCAGATCATGCGCGAGGCGCTGGAGCAGGCCCGCCGCGGCCGTCTCGTTCCTGCTGGACACGATGGACGCCGTCATCTCCAAGGCCAGCGAAGAGAAGAGCGCAGTTCGCTCCGCGCATCCACACCATCCAGATCCCGACCGACAAGATCCGCGACCTGATCGGACCTGGCGGCAAGGTCATTCGCGGCATCATCGATGCGACCGGCGTGAAGATCGATGTGGACGACACGGGCCGCGTGAACGTGGCTTCGAGCGACGCGGATGGCCTCGGCACGCGCCATCCAGATGATCACCGACATCACGGCTGTGCCGGAGGTCGGCAAGACCTACCTGGGCAAGGTGGTTCGCCTGGCGGAGTTCGGCGCGTTCGTCGAGATCTTCCCCGGCACCGACGGCCTGCTGCACGTCTCCGAGATCGCGGAGCATCGCGTGAAGGAAGTGAAGGACGAGCTTCGCGAAGGCGATCAGATCCTGGTGAAGGTGCTCGCCATCGAAGGCAACCGCATCAAGCTCTCCCGCAAGGCTGTGCTGCGCGAGCAGCGCGCGAAGCTCGGCCTGCCCCCGGCGCCTGATCCCAATGCAGGTGGCGGACGTCCGCAGCACGCTGCGCCTCCGCCGGCCGCTCCGGGTAACATAGCCGAGGACGACGAGTTCGAGGACGATGATCTGGATGAGGAAGATGGACCGGACACCGATGGCGAGGGAGAGGACGAACCCAACTTCAACCGCGCCGATGCGCAGCCGGTTGGCGTCGGCCAGCCGGGCATCGCGCCACGCAACCCGGGAGGTCCGGGTGGTGGTGCGGGCGGCGGACGTCGTCCTGGCGGCCGCAGGCGCCGCGGCGGACGCCGTCCCGGCCAGGGCGGCGGCGGCGGCAACGCAGGCGGCGGACGTCCTCCGCAGGCCTAATTCGGATTGGCATCGCTACTGGTTCAGGGTCGCGCTTCGGTGCGGCCCTGTTCTTTTCCTGCTGCTTGCTTTCTCTGGGGCAGCGCAGACGCCGCCTGAGCAGATTGCTCCAGGCGTGTGGTTCTTGTTGGGAGACGCCAGCAAAGGGTACAGCAACACGGAAGTGATCGAGATGCGCGACTATCTGATCGTGGTCGATGCCAACTACCCCGGACGCGCAAAGGAGCTACTCGCTCTCATCCCCGCGCTGTCGCCGAAACCGGTTCGTTATGTGTTTGATACGCACGCGCATGGCGACCATTCCTACGGCAACTCCACCTGGACGAAGGCTGGCGCGACCACGATGGCGTTCGCAGGTGTCGCCAGGGAGATGGACCGCTGGGAGCCGGAACGCTGGCGCACCTTTGGCGAGAAACGTGACGACGTGCGCGCCACGGGGGAGCACGACGTAGAGCGCCCGAAGAAGATCATCGACGGCGATAAGTTTGTGCTGAACGATGGCACGCGCGAGGTCGACTTTCTCTTCCTCGGGTGGGGTCACACTCCCGGCGACGGCTACGTCTGGCTGCCGAAGGAGCGCGTGCTCGCGACCGGCGACGGGGCGGTGAATGGCCCGCGCAACAAACTCGCTGACGGCTGGATCGCGAACTGGCCGAAGGTGCTGGAGAAGGCTCTGGCTCTGGACCCTTCCGCGGTGCTGCCGGGCCATGGTGCACGGGGCGGTGCCGAGATCCTCCGCGGGCAGCGCCAGTTTCTGCTGGACCTGTACGCGGTAGTGGCGGCCCAGATGGCCGCGGGAACGACGCCCACGCCGCGGACGGTCGTTTTGCCCGAGCGCGACGCAAACTGGATTCCCAAGGACCTGTCGCTGGATATCGAGGCGACCGTCTCGGAGATCGCGGGCAAAGCTCCGGCCGGCGCGCAGCCGCATGTGTGGCGATGAATCTGCGGGTATGGCTTGGGTTTTTCGCGTTGTGTCTGCTGAACGGTTCGGCCTGGCTGTTTGACCAGCGCTTTCCCGTCGCCCTGGGCGGCTTGCCGCGCCTTGCCACTCACGGCGCTATCCTGGCGTTGCTGTTCTGGGTTGTTTCGATGCTGCGCCGCAGCGCCTCCTGGCCGCGCCGTGCTGAGTTCGCCCGTATCTCCCTCGGCGCCGCCGGGATGATTGCGGTGCCGGAGATTGTCTCCGTGTTGGCTGGCGGCAAGGTTTCGGAGTTGACGCAGGTGCTGCTCTTCATGCTGATCCCGGTCGTCGTGTTGCTGACGTCGGCGCAGACCGCGACGGCGTTCGGAGCTTGACGGAAAGTCCGCTGCGGATGCTCGTCCCCGCGCTGGTGGCGCTGGGAGGCGGGGCGCTGATGCTGCCGTTTTCGTGGCCGGCATCGTTGTCCGGGCGGGTGTGGTTGGCGGCGATGCTCGCGAGCATTCTGCTTTCTGGCTATGCTCGCGGTGCGAATGCATACCTGGCTCGCGGGGTTTGGAGTCTGGCATGGTTCCGCGATCGTAAGCGGCTCGATCGCGGCTGTCGCGGGGCTCGCGTGTGTCTGGCCAGGGCGCGGGGTCTTCGACGCGTCTGGTCTGCTCGCGGAAGCCGTTCGCGTGCTCGCGATCGAGGCGCCGGCGATGCTGCTGGTGGTCTGGCTCCTGCGCGTGATGCCTCCGGTGAACTTCGCCTCGCGCTTCTTTCTGGCGCCGTCGGTGACCATTGCCGAAAGTTACGTGCTGCTGCGGCCTGATACCAGCCTGGACGACCTGTTTGGGCTGGGCTCTGCTGGCCGGCGGAAGCCTGGCGCTGCTGCGGGTGGACTCACGGCGAGATGCTTTGAAGAGGAGCGCGCGGGCGATACACTCGGGCTATGGCTGCTTCGATGTACATCGTGGTCGAGGGCGAAGACCCTGGCTTCGACATCTTCGTCAACGGCCGGGCGCTGGCGCGGCATGAGGATGCGCTGGAGAAGCTGGCGCTGTCGCTGGGGGTGCGGCCGCTGATCGAGTTCTTCTCCGCCGACGAGAATTCCATGTCGCTGCTGATCGAAGAGGGCGCGGGGAACCAGGAGCTGATCAAGCGTCTGCCGCCGCCGCAGTGGTACTTCGGCAGCGAAGGCCTGGCGACAGTGCAGGCGCTGGTGGAAGCGCTGCGCGACGAGCCGCACAAGCTCGGGACCGAAGGCCCGCAGGTGCTCGAGGAGCTGGAACAGTATGCGCGGGTGCTGGCGAAGACGGAAGAGCGCGGACTGCGGTGGCACCTCGCGGTGAGCTGGCGCTAGGGCGTAGGTTCTACCGATCTCGGCAAGCGAAGTCTCGGCGTTAGTGGCGGGTTTCGGTGCTGCCGAGTCGCTGCGACGGCCAGGTCGCCCTGCGCCGAGCCGGCGGTGGAAGAAGGCGAGCGCCAGCGTCATCAGGTTGAGGGCGTGCGCTGGGTCGTAGCGGGGCCTTCGTCGCGCAGGAAGGCGTGGGCGCCGTTGACCTCGTGCCAGTTCAGTCTGGTGTTCAGTTCGGTGAGGCGCGTCAGGATCTTCATGCGGCCTTCGGCGGGGACGTGCGGGTCCTGGCGGCCCCAGGCCATGAAGAGTTCGCCTTTGATCTCGGCGGCGCGGGCGAGCGAGTCGTCGTGCTTGCCTTCGCCGAGCGTGCCGGCGTGGATGTCGGTGGCGTAGAAGCAGACGGTGCCGACGACCTCGGGGTTCATGGCGGCGCGGAAGGCGAGATGGCCGCCCATGCAGATGCCCATCGCGCCGATCTTTGCCGGTGCAGTCGGGGCGTGCGAGCAGGTAGGCGATGGCGGCTCGCGCATCGGCGTCGTAGGCGGCGAGGGGCTTGTGCGTCTTCAGGAAGTTGCCGCGGTCGGAGCCGGCCTGGTCGTAGGCGAAGGCGACGCCGGGCTCCTCGTACTCGTGGTAGACCTCGGGCATGGCGACGATGTAGCCGTGGCCGGCGAGCATGCGCGGCGGTGCGGCGGATGGGGCCGGTGACCTGGAAGATCTCCGAGAAGAAGACGATGCCGGGATATTTGCCGGGTGCGGCGGGACGCACGATGTGGGTGCGCATCGGGCCGGTGGGGGTGTCGAGGTCTACGTGTTCGTTGTCGATGATGACCATGTCGCAATGATGTAGCAGGCCCGTTTTTCAGGGTTGCCGCGGTCCGGGCGATCGTGTCGCGGCTGGAGTTGCGGGCCGGGTTGGGGCCTGTTGGTTCGCGGCGGCTTGAGCGGCTTTCTTGTCCGCGGCGCGCTGGCGGCGTCGCTTCATGTAGTCATTGAAGTCCGGCGAAAACTCCAGCAGCTGGGCTCCCAGCATGCCCTCCAGCGTGACCACGGTCGCATTGGAGATGGTCAGGCCGAAGCCGCGTTCGTCCTCCGGATAGTAGGCGTTGGAGATGCCACCCGCGATGAAGTTCCCCAGCACGTTGGAGTAGTTGAACTGCAGCTTGCCGGCGTCGGAATGGCAGATAAAGGTCGTCATTGCCGAGTAGAAGATTCGCGACTTGATGGAACCGTGCCCTTGCGAAAGTAGCGCGGGTCCTGCTTGAGCAGCACGGGCAGCATGGCATTGCCGACGACGTTGCCGATCACGTTGTCCGCATAGCTGGCCGCAACCCGTTTGAAGTATCCGGACGGGCCGTGGCCGTAGCCGGTGTGGTCGTCCGTGAGCTCGCCGTAACCTCCGCCGATGACGGCGGCCAGGCCGATGGTGTAGGGGTCGATGATGGTGTGAAAGGAGAGAACAAACTTCTCTTTCGGGGTGAGCGGCACCGCCTGCTGGCCGTTCATTACCACGCTGAAGATGGGGATGACACCGCCGGCTCGCTGCGTGAGCTCCTGCTTGACCTCGCGCTCGGCTTCTTCCCGTTGCAGGCGTACCTTGCGCTGTTCCTCGGTTTCACCCGGAGGGCCCTGCTCCTGCGGCGGCGACTGCGGCGCGGCCTGCGGAGGCGCCGGTTGTTGCGCGGGGGATTGTGAAGGCGCATCGGGAAGCAATGCCAGGGACTCGATCCGGGCCGGAAGCGCGGGTGTGGCGGAAGTGGACTGCGCAACCCCGCTGATCGCGCCGGCTGGAGCCAAAAGCAGAACGGCAAGGCAGCATCTGTGCAAGCGCGAAAGCATCACTATGCAAGTCTATCCGTTTCGGGGGGATGGGGGAGATACCTTGCAATAGACGGGTGGGGCGCGCTGACGGATTCATGGCTGACGCAAAGAGTTGCGGCGGAGCGCGTTATCTGACAATCATGCGCTTGAAATGGTAGAAATCCTAGCAGGAGAAATGGCATGGCGCGGCACCCTGGAAGCGAGCTGGAAACACCACAGACGGGCACGGCGCAGGCAACTTCTCTGACGCGCGAACAGCTCATCGAGTTCTACCGGCTCATGTACTTATCGCGCCGCACGGACGATCGCGAGATCGTGCTGAAGCGGCAGCAGAAAATCTTCTTCCAGATCTCCTGCGCGGGGCATGAGGCGCTGCTGGTAGCGGCTGGCATGGCGCTAAAGCCCGGGTATGACTGGTTCTTCCCCTACTATCGCGACCGTGCGCTCTGCCTGGCGCTGGGCAACACGGTGGAGGAGCAGTTGCTGCAGTCGGTGGGGGCGGCGTCGGACCCGGCCAGCGGAGGACGCCAGATGCCGTCGCACTGGTCCTCGAGCAGGCTGAATATCGTCAGCCCATCGAGCTCCACCGCGACGCAATGCCTACACGCCGTAGGTTGTGCGGAGGCTGGGCGCTACTTCGCTCGCCATCCGGAGGCGGCCCGGAAGGTCGACGGCGATTACCGTCAATTCAAGGATGTGAAGTTTCACGGCGATGAGGTTGTGTATGTGTCGATTGGCGAAGGGTCGACCAGTCAGGGCGAGTTCTGGGAATCGCTGAATTCCGCTTCGAATGGACGGTTGCCGGTGCTCTATGTCATTGAAGACAATGGGTACGCCATCTCGACCCCCGTGGAGGCGAATACGCCCGGCGGCAACATCTCGCGGCTGATCGCAAATTTCCCCAACTTCCACTTCGCCGAAGTGGATGGCACGGATCCGATCGCAAGCTACGAGGCGATGGCGGAAGCGGTGGCCTACTGCCGCTCCGGTCAGGGGCCGGCGGTGGTGCATGGGCACGTGGTGCGCCCGTATTCGCACTCGATGAGCGAGGATGAGCGCGACTACCGCGCCCGGGCAGAGCTCGAGGCCGATGCGCTGCGCGATCCAATTTCGAAGATGCAGGTGTGGCTTCTGCGCGAAGGCATCCTGGACGCTGAGGGCATTGACGCGCTTGAGCGCGGGGTGGACGCCGAGGTGCAGCGTGCCTCAGATCGCGCCGTCCATGCGGCTTTTCCGACAGTCGACTCGATCCTGGTGCATCAGTACTCGGACAATTTGAAGCCTACGGATGCGGTGTTCGACCGGCCCGCGCAGGCCTCTGCCGAAACGAACGAGCGCACGATGGCCGATCTGATCAACACCTGCCTGCGCGACGAAATGCGGCGCGATCCTCGGATTGTGGTGTTTGGCGAGGACGTCGCCGATGCTACGCGCGCAGAGGCCTTGCAGGAAGGCAAGGTGAAGGGCAAAGGCGGCGTCTTCAAGCTGACCTCCGGCCTCCAAACCGAGTTCGGCAGCGATCGCGTGTGGAATTCGCCGCTGGCCGAGGCGAATATTGTCGGCCGGGCGATCGGTATGGCGGTTCGGGGCCTGAAACCAGTCGTGGAGATCCAGTTCTTCGACTACATCTGGCCGGCGGTCCACCAGATGCGCAACGAGCTATCGGTCCTGCGGTGGCGTTCGAACGGCGACTGGAGCTGCCCGTTGGTCATCCGTGTGCCGATCGGCGGTTACCTGACCGGCGGTTCCATTTACCACTCACAGTCGGGCGAAAGCATCTTCACGCACACTCCGGGCGTGCGCATTGTGATGCCGTCCAACGCGCTCGATGCGTTTGGGCTGCTGCGGACGGCAATCCGTTGTGACGACCCCGTGCTGTTCCTGGAACACAAACGGCTTTATCGCGAGACCTTTGGACGCGCCGTGTATCCCGGACCGGAGTTCTCCATCCCGTTCGGGAAGGCGCGCATCGTGAAGCCGGGCAAGGATTTGACAGTCATCACCTACGGAGCCGTGGTGCCGCGGGCGCTGCAGGCGGCGGTGAGGATCGAGCGCGAAAAGGGAATTTCGGTTGAGTTGATCGACCTGCGCTCGCTGGCGCCGTATGACTGGGAGGCAATCGCCGAATGCGTGCGCAAGACCAGCCGGGTGATCGTGGCGCACGAGGATATGAAGAGCTGGGGTTACGGCGCCGAGATTGCCGCCCGCATCGGTGAGGAACTGTTCCACGACCTCGACGCGCCGGTGCGGCGGGTGGCCGCGATGGATACCTTTGTTGCCTATCAGCCGCTGCTCGAAGATGCAATCCTGCCGCAGCCGGAAGATCTCTACAAGGCGATGGCGGAGCTGGCAGCCTTTTGACGCTTTCGCGGCGTACGGTGCTGGCCGGGCTGGCCGCGGCCGGCCTGGCGCCCACGGTGCGCGCCCAGCAAACTGCCCATTCCGCGGAGCGACCGCGATTAGCCGGCCTGGAAACCCTGCAGGCTTACTTCTCTCGGACAGCGCCGCAGTTGCTCCGTTCGCCCGGCGGCGTTCTTCGCTTTCCCAGTGTCTCGCCCAGCCTGCCGCGGAATGCTTACTCGACGCAGCTTTGGGATTGGGACACGTACTGGACGTCGCGCGGCCTGCTGAAAGTGGCGGAAGGCGCACGGGATTCCGCGCTGCGGAGCCGGGTGCTTGAGCATGTGCGCGGCAGCCTGCTGAACTTCCTCGACCACCAGTCCGACGAAGGCCGTATCCCGATCATGATCGACGTCGAGAACGCTGATTTCTTCGGCAGCGTAAAGCGCGATCGCCCGGCGCATGCGAATCAGGCAAAGCCGGTGATGGCGCAGCTTGCGCTGCTGGCGGCAGACGGCGATGCAAACCTTTCCTGGCTGGCTCCACATTTCGACAAGCTGCTGCGGTTCCATGACTCGTGGACGCGCACCAATCTTTCCGGACCGGGGCTGCTGGTGTGGGGCAATGACGTCGCGATCGGGGACGACAACGATCCGACGACGTTTGGACGTCCATTCTTCTCCTCGGCGAACCTGCTGTTGAACTGTCTTTACCATCAGGATCTCACCGCGGCTGCCGAGCTGGCGGACCGGCTGGGACGGCGCACAGACGGAGAGCGCCTGACAGCCTCCGCCGCGGCGCTTGCCGAGGCCATTCGCAAGCATTGCTGGGATCCGCGCGATCGCTTCTTCTACACGGCGGACGTGCAATGCGTGGACCGGCGACCGGAGCTGATCCCGACGGTGAAGCCCGGGATGGCGATGTCGTGGAGCACGCTGCCGCTGCGCATCCAGATGTTTACCGGCTTTCTGCCGATGTGGAGCGGCATTGCAACGCCGGCACAAGCGCAGGACCTCATCGAGCTGCACCTCCGCAACGATGCCACCTTTCGCGCGCCGGCGGGCGTGCGAACGCTTTCCGCGCAGGAAACCATGTATTCGCTGGCGTTCAGCTCCGATCCCAGCAACTGGCTTGGACCCGTGTGGATCATCGTCAACTATCTGGTGTGGAAGGGGCTGCGAAACTACGGCTTCCACCCCGAGGCGGATGAACTGGCGGAGAAGACGATCCGCATTCTGGCCGACGACCTGACCGCGAACGGATCCCTCGACGAGTACTATCACCCGGAGACGGGCAAGCCGCTAAGCCACCACGGTTTCATGGACTGGAACCTGCTGGTTCTGGAGATGGGGCAAGGCAAAGCTTAGATTCTTCAAGGCGGAAGTAGCCTGTGTACGCGCAAGCTGCCGTCTCATGTTGCAATACCAGAAGGGGGATCGTGATGCGGAAGCCGAAGGGCTGGATTGTATGGATCGGGCTGGGATTGCTGGCCGGTGGAGCTCGTGTCTCCCGGGCACAGGAAGCTTCGGTCCAGGATTTACCGGAGGCTCCGGTGCCGGCGCTTTCCTTTGCGATGGACCCGCAAAGCTCCAGCAGCGGGTTGCAGGAGCCGCAGAAGCCCGGCGCTCCCTCGCTGGAAGATCTTGGAATGACGGCCAAGTCTGACCCGGAGATGCAGCATCGTCTGGATGAGCGCACCCACGACCTGAAGGTGCACCAGCGGCTGGGGTTGATCACGCTGGCTCCGCTGGCGGCGGCCTGCATCAGCTCGGCGGCGGCGCCGCCCGATCCGCGCAACGGCAACAGCAACCAGGTGGGGCGCGATATCCACGTCAGCCTGGGGTCGCTCTCGGTAGCGATGTATGGCATGACGGCGTACTACGCGATCCGCGCGCCAAGGGTGGGGCATGAGCCGGCCAAGGGCGGGATCAAGCTGCACAAGTACCTGATCTACGTCCACGCGCCAGGCATGATCCTGACGCCGATCCTGGGCGCGATGGCTTTCAACCAGGCGTCGAACGGGCAGAAGGTGACCGGCATCGCCTCGGCGCACGGAGCCGTGGCCTGGACCACCGTCGCAACCTACACCGCGTCCATTATCGCGGTCTCATGGCCGATTCACCTGAAATTGTGAGGGATGGTATGACGAAGTGGATCTTTCTGCCGCTGGCGCTGCTGGCGGCCACCCCGGTATTTGCCCAGGCGGATCGTAGCTGGACGGTAGAAAAGTCCACGCTGAGTTACCACATGTCGCACCCAGTACACGAAGTGGATGGGGTGAGCCATGCCGCCAAGGGCAAAGGGGTGTGCCATGCCGGACAATGCGATTTTCTGGTGGCTGCCCCGGTGAAGACCTTCGATTCCGGCGACACCAACCGCGATCTGCATATGCTGCAGGTAACGCGGGGTGCGGAGTTTCCGGTGGTAACGGTGCGCCTGCGGCTGCCGGAGCAGGCGCTCGATTCGCCCACGCTGGATTGCGACCTGGAGGTGCAGTTCGCGGGTAATACGGCGCACTACGCGCACGTTCCTTTTCACCAGGAGATGCAGGGCGTGAACCGGCGCATTACGGGAACGGTGCCGTCTACAGTGAAGGATTTCAAGATTACGCCGCCTTCTTTTCTCACTGTTCCCATTCGCAACGAGATTCCAGTGAAGGTGGACGTAGTCTGGAAGCCAGAGTAAGACGTTGGCACTGTGACAGCCTACCCAGGTCGGGTTGTGGGGAGAAATAAGACCGGAAATGCGCGACTGTCCGCGCAACTTTGGCGGGGGATGCAGGGTTCACCGAAAAGGATGCAATTCGCTGGCGAAGGATAAGTCGCTGCGGATATGCTGTTTCGTACCCTCGACGCCAAGCCGGAGGAACTCCGCCATGAATCCTGTTCGCCTGATGTATTTCTCTCAGCGCACGTTTGCCGCCTGCGCCCGGGCTGCCGTAAGCGGGACGCTTTGTGCGCTGCTTGCCGGACAGCCTTTGCTGGCCGAGGCCGCGCCGAAGAAGCCGGCACCGGTGGTGCGTGTCACAGAGATTCAGGGGCAGGAGCGTGTGCTGCATGCGCTGAACAGGCTGACGTTTGGACCGCGTCCCGGGGACGTGGCCGCGGTACAGGCGATGGGGTTGAACAAGTGGTTTGAGCAGCAGCTGAATCCGGCCGCAATCGACGACTCGGCGCTAGAGGCGAAGCTTGCCGAGTATCCGGCCATGAATCTTCCACTGGCGGAGCTTGAGCGCAAGTTTCCCGGGCCGCAGATGATCAAGGCCATCGCGGAAGGCAAGCAGCCGATGCCGACGGACCCTATTCAGCGCGCATTGGTAGAAAGTCAGACCAGGTTCTACAAGCTGCAGCAGAAGCAGCAAGGTAATGTCGCGCAGGCGACACCCGCACCGGCGGCGAACGCGATGGATGGCGGCGCGCCGGGTGATATGGCCATGGGAGCCGCACCGGCGGCAGCGCCGAACCCGCGGCGGCAGAAGCGGCAGGCCGTGGCTGCTGCCGATGGCGGTTCGGCAGGAATGGGCGATGGCATGGCCGCGGGTGCTATGACTCCGGACAAGCCGCTGCCCGCCAGTGCAATCGCTGCGGATGCGATGACTCCGGAGGCGATGGTCGCGGGCGTGCGGCCCGGCGGCGTCTCGCCGGAAGAGCGTGCGGCGTTGCGCGAACAGGCGTCAAAGCTGGCGGACATGGAGCCGGAGGCCAGGTTCAAGGCCATCATGGGGCTGTCACCAGTTGAGTTACAGCGCATGCGCGGCACTCTGGGTGCGGACGGCGGCCGCCTGCTCGCGGGCTTCACGCCCGAGCAGAAGGAGATATTGGTGGCGCTGCCGGGCGGCGTGCGCATGATCGCGCTCGAAAGCATGGAGTCGCGGCTGATGCGCGATCTGTACAGCGCACGGCAACTGGAAGCCGTCATGACGGACTTCTGGCTGAACCACTTCAACGTGTACGTGCGCAAAAACCAGAACGAGCCGTACCTGCTGCCAGCGTACGAGCGCGAAACGATCCGGCCGCACGCGCTGGGCAACTTCGAAGACCTTCTGGTGGCGACGGCCAAGAGCCCGGCGATGCTGGTTTACCTGGACAACTTTCGTTCCGTCGGGCCGGATTCGGCTGTCGCGAGCCGGTTGAAGCGTGCACAGCAGCGCAATCCAAATGGCCCGCTGCTGAAGCAGGCCAGTGCGGGGCTGAACGAGAACTACGGCCGCGAGTTGATGGAACTGCACACGCTCGGTGTGAATGGCGGCTATACCCAGGCCGACGTGACGCAGGTGGCAAAGGTGTTTACCGGATGGGGGATCGACCGGCCGTACCAGGGCGGCGACTACCAGTTCGACGAGCGCCGGCATGAGCCTGGAGACAAGACGGTGCTGGGCAGGACGATTCACGAAGGCGGAGAGAAGGAAGGCCTGGAGGTGCTGCACATGCTGGCCACCAGCCCGGCGACGGCACACTTCATCTCCACCAAGCTGGCGGTGCGGTTTGTCAGCGATACGCCTCCGGCGGCGCTGGTCGACCGCATGGCGGCCAGCTTCCTGAAGTCGAATGGCGACATCAAGACCGTGCTGCGGACGATGTTTGCCTCGCCCGAGTTCTGGTCCACCGAGGCCTACCGCGCCAAGGTGAAGACTCCGGAGGAGTTCGTGCTGTCGGCTGTACGGGCAAGCGGCGCAGAGGTGATCAATCCGCAAGCGCTGGTGCAGTCGCTCGACAAGCTGGGCATGCCGGTCTACGGAATGCAGACGCCGAACGGCTATAGCTGGACGCAGGAGGGATGGGTGTCGACCGGTGCGCTGGTCAGCCGGATGAACTTTGCGCTGGTGCTGAGCGGCGACCGCCTGCCCGGAGTTCATATGAACTGGACGCGCTGCTGGGCAATCAGCCGGCGGCGATCGTGCCGGCCTCCTATGAGGTTCGGAACGGGGCGACGCCTGGCGATCCAGCCGCGCTGGCTACCGCGGCAAAGGAGCGGCGGCTGGAGCAGATCCTGCTGGGCGCTGCCCGTGAGCGACAGGACGCGCGCCACGGTGATCGGGCAGTCCAATGACAGCAACGTGACGGAGCAGGCGCAGACGCAGTTCGATCTCGGCAACGGCGGTGGCAAGGGGCAGAAGGGCTTGTACATCCCGCGGGGCATGCGCGCCGGAGGACCTGTCGCAGGCGCTCCGGGCGATCTGCAGGCGGCCGTGATGGCGGGACTGCTGCTCGGTTCGCCGGAGTTCCAACGGCGGTAGTTTCGACGCGGGGCAACATCAGCGCTCCGGAGCGGGTTTAGCAATAAGGACAGGGATTTCAACAGCAGCAAGGAGAGTCGCACGATGAGCAATCTGAGACAGGCAACTGGTGGACACAAGCGACTGGGGATGTGACATGCACGGGCGCGACCTTGCCCGGCGCGGCCTCAGCGGCAGGGTTTGCGCTTCGCGGCGCGGCTTCATGAAGGGCGGCGCGCTGGCGCTGGTCGGCACGTCGGTCATCCCGAGCTTCCTGACGCGCTCGCGTCATGGCCGAAGCGACCACCGCGGCGGCGAACAACAAGAAGCTGGTGGTGCTCTTCCAGCGCGGCGCGGCCGACGGCCTGAACATCGTCGTGCCGTACCAGGAGAAGAACTACTACGCCATGCGGCCGTCCATCGCGATCAAGCAGAAGGAAGTGCTGGACCTGGACGGCTTCTTCGGTCTGCACCCGGCGATGGCGCCGTTCAAGCCGCTGTACGACGCAGGGCCATCTGGCGATCGTGCATGCGGCCGGCTCGCCCGACACGACGCGCTCGCACTTCGACGCGCAGGACTACATGGAGAGCGGCACGCCGGGCGTGAAGGCGACGCAGGATGGCTGGCTGAACCGCGCGCTGCAGAACGGACCGCACCGGAGGCCCGGCGGCAAGCCTTCGGCGTTCCGCGCCGTCGCGCTGGGCACGCAGGTTCCGCGCACGCTGCAGGGCAAGCTGCCCGGCGATCGCCGTAGCGAACCTGGCGGACTTCTCGGTCGGCGGCAAGGGGCCGCAGACCTCGCCGATCTCGAACGCCTTCCAGGCGATGTACGACGAGAGCTCGGACGCCGTGCTGCACGGCACCGGGCAGGAGACCTTTGAAGCGGTGAAGATGCTGAAGGCGGCCGATCCGGCGCAATACCAGCCGGCGGCGGGCGTGAACTACCCGAACACGCCCTTCGGCAACAGCCTGAAGCAGATTGCGCAGTTGATGAAGGCGAACCTCGGCGTGGAGGCGGCGTTCTCCGACATCGGCGGCTGGGACACGCACCAGAACCAGGGCGCGGCGAACGGCCAGCTCGCCAACCGGCTGAAGGAGTTCTCCGAACGGCATCGCGGCCTTCTGGAAGGACATGGGCGACGACGCGGAGAACATCACGCTGGTGACGATGTCCGAGTTCGGACGCACGGCGCGGCAGAACGGCACCGGCGGCACCGACCACGGCCACGCGAACGTGATGTTCGTGCTGGGCGGGCAGGTGAAGGGCGGCAAGGTCTACGGCAAGTGGCCGGGGCTGTCGGACGAGCAACTGAACGAAGGCCGCGACCTGGCGGTGACGACGGACTTCCGCAACGTGCTGGGCGAGGCGGCGTACAAGACGCTGGGTCGCGAAAAATATGGAAGCTGGTCTTCCCGGGCTCGCAAAGGTCACTCCGGCGGAGTTCCTGAACCTGGTTTCGTGAAACATCTGTCTCTGCTGCGGCATGAGCGAAAGGCCGGGACCTGATGCAAGTGGGCCGGCCTTTTCGCTTGTGGATATCTAGCACAGAAGTAGTACCCACAATGACAATTGTGGGACAACTAATTCAAGCGTTTTGCGTCTTAATGGATGTACCAAGCAAGTCGCCGGACTTTCAGTTCCCTCGGTCCCGGCTTCCCCTATCCGCAATACACATCCCCACCTATACGTAAGGCGCCCTGACCACCGGGCGCCTTCACTTCGTCTGCACAGTTCCGTCCACGGAGCCGTCTTTTCACAGGACGAATTGCGAAACGAATCATCCAAAACGCATTGAGTTGCGTCTTATGGATGTAGCAAGCAAGCAGCCGGACTTTCAGTTCCCTCGGTACCGGCTTCCCATATCCGCAACACCCCTCCCCACCTGACACGTAAGGCGCCCTGAGCATCGGGCGCCTTCACTTCTTATGTCCGGCAGACGACAGAGCGAGATTAGTGCACGTACTCGTCGAGGAACCGTGTGAGTGTCTGCACGTAGAAATCGCTCGCGTCGCCACTCGCGAAAGTGACGGAGAGTTTCGGGTCCGGTGCGGTGCGAAAGAGTGCCTGATTGACGGCGATGCGTGCGCTGTCGTGCAGGGCCGGCGTGTCCGCGAGCAGCAGTTTGGGTTTATGGGAGGCGTTCAGGGCGGAGGTGACGTCGAAGTGCTCCTGCACGAGGGCTCGCATGGGCAGGAAATGCGAACGCCCGTTCTTTGTGGCGCGATCGAAGGCGTTCGGATCGGGATTTTCAGCAATCACCGCCGCGAGTTCAGGATGGCTGTTGCTGAGGCGCAGCGCAAGAACGGCACCCAGACCTTCTCCCATGGGTACGACGCTGCCGGGCGACAGATGGCGCGTGTTGACGAGGAAGGTGAGTGCGGCCTCAGCGTCCTCGAGCATGCGAGCTTCGGTGGGGTGTGGAGGCTCGCTATGGCCGAAGCCGCGGTAGTCCATGGCGAAGACATTGAGTCCGGCGCGATGGAGCAGCGTGAACTCGGAGACGCTGTTCGAGAGTGAGCCGGAACCATCATGCAGAAACAGGATCGTGCGCGCGTTGGCACTTTCGGCCGGGATCCACCATGCAGTGAGGCGCGGCATGCCCGTGACGCCGGCATCGAAACGCAGCGACTGAAAGGGAACTGCGGGCGTTGCCTCTACGCTGGGCGATGGGTGCAGCAGAAGCTGCCAACTGCCCTGGTAGATCAGCAGGCAGACAGAGAGATATCCGCAAAATGCCGCTGCAGCCACAGCAACAGCCAGCGCTTTGAGCAGCCAGCGCGGGTCGACGACCTCCTGCATCTGCGGAGCTTGCTTCTGCGGAGTCTTCTGGTTTCCTCTTGCTGTCGGGGTCGCCATGCCTCCTCCGAGGGTAGCACCGGCTTGCCCGTTTACGATGGGGACAGGAGGTGACAAGGGCATGGCGCAGTGGGTGAATCTTTGCAGCGTGGCGGAGGCTCCCGCCGAGGGGCAGGTGTTGGAAGCCGAAGCGAACGGCAGAATGGTGTGCCTGGCACGGCTGCACGGGACATTGTCCGCGCTCGATAACCGCTGCCCGCATCGAAACGGGCCGTTGGGCCAGGGTTGGATCGAGGGCAATGCGGTTGTGTGTCCATGGCATTCATGGAGCTTCGATGTGAAAACCGGGGAAGCGGAATTTCCGGTGAGCGAACGGGTGGCGGTGTATCCGGTGCGGGTGGAAGGAGACCAGGTGCTGGTGGAAATCGGGGACGAAATGGGAGAAATACGGCCGTGAAGCTGACTTGATTCCCTGAGGAAAATGTTTTCCGCGCAACGCTGCGACCCGGGCTATGATTCGCTCATCGACCGGACGGAGAGGGAACTTTTCGCGGGTGGAAAAATTCAGAAAAACAGGGGAACGACTATGAAGCTTCGCAAGCTGCTGCTCGCACTGGTGGGTTTCGCCGTCATCGCAGGCATGACGGTTCCGGCCAACGCCATGACCAAACACCATCACCACAGGAAGCACCACAAGCATGCATAAAAGGTGAAGGAGGGAGCACAGCCTGATGCACGGGCCACAAGCTCCCAATATTTCTGGAAGGCGCAAGTCAACGGAAAACTGTGTCTGCCAACTGCGCATCTGATCTACAGGTTTAGAAAAGCTGCTACACATACCGCCGGCAACCGACCGGTGGATCAAGGAGAACGACAAATGAAATTCCGCAATTTGATGCTCGCCGCCTTTGGTCTGGTGCTGCTCGCCGGATCTGTCAACCCTGCCCGTGCGGATTATCCGCATCATCGCCGCCACCACCATCATTATCGCCACCACCGCTAAGGGGTAGGCGTCATACGTTCGAAAAGCCCGGCCTCGCTGCCGGGCTTTTCCTTTGCCTGCAGTTACGTCCGGCCCCGCGGCCTGTTAGAATCGATTGATTCCGCCGATACAAGCAGAGTCAATCATCTGGTTTCGAGGAGAGACGATGCAGGCTATGCTGGCGCTCGAAGACGGGCGCATCTTTCGCGGAAAAGGGTTTGGCGCGGCGAGTGAGGCGCGCCGGCGAAGTCGTCTTCAATACTTCGCTGACCGGGCTATCAGGAGATCTTTACCGATCCCTCCTATGCCGGGCCAGATCGTGGTGCTGACGAACCCGCACATCGGCAACTACGGCACCACGCCCAGCGATGCGGAGAGCGCGAAGCCTATATCGAGGGCCTGGTGACGCGCGAGTTTTCCGCGATGAGCTCGAACTGGCGCTCGACTGAAGTCGCCGATGAATACCTGGAGCGCAACGGAGTTCCGGTCATCGCGGAGGTGGATACCCGCGCGGTCGTGCGGCACCTGCGGGCCAACGGCGTGATGCGCGGCGTGATCGCGAGCGGCGAAAATCTGGACGGGGCGGCGCTGGTCGCGAAGGCGCGCGCGATCCGAAGATGGACGGGACGGACCTGGCGTCGGTAGTGACCACGAAGAAGGCGTATGAGTGGTCCAGCACGGAGCCGAAGAACCAGACGGGCGACAAACTGCTGCCTGCGGCGTGAAGCTCCTGCCGACACGATGCATGTGGTGGCGTACGACTTCGGCATCAAGCAGAACATCCTGCGCATGCTGGCGCGTGAGAGACTGCCGCGTGACGGTGGTGCCGGCGCACACGCCTGCGGCCGAAGTGCTGGCCATGCAGCCGGACGGCGTCTTCTTCTCGAACGGCCCCGGCGACCCGGAGCCGCTCGACTATGCCATCGACAACGTGCGGGCGATCCAGGGCAAGGCGCCGATGTTCGGCATCTGCCTGGGCCACCAGATCTTCGGGCTGGCGCTGGGCGGCAAGACCTACAAGCTGAAGTTCGGCCATCACGGCGGCAATCATCCGATCATGAACCACCAGACCGGGCAAGGTGGAGATCACGGCGCAGAACCACAACTACAACGTGGATCCTGAATCGCTGCCCGCGGATGTCGAGCAGACGCATACGAATCTGAACGACCAGACGCTGGCCGGGTTGAAGCACAAGACAGACCCGATGTTCAGCGTGCAATATCACCCGGAGGCAAGCCCGGGGCCGCATGACTCGCATTATCTGTTCCGGGACTTCCGCAAGATGATGGAAGAGTGGAAGAAGTAAGCAACGGTGAGCTTCGCCCGCAGAAGGGCTGCTCTGGAGAGCAGAAAGGCGGATCCATGAATGTCCTACCTCTCATCGCATCTCGCCGGTCCCTCTTTATTGGAGCGATGCTTCCGTGTGTCGGTGCTGTTGCCGGCTGCGGTGGCTCGACAACTGCCACGTCGAGCTCGCCAATTGCGCCGGTGGGTGCAGTGACGCCAACCGTCTCCGTTGCGGCGACACCCTCGAGCAGCATCACAACATCGCAGGCGCTGAGCATTACGGTGACTGTGGCGGCAAGCTCTGGAAACCCGGCTGGAACGGTGGTGGTGAGCAGCGGGAACTACGCTTCATTCCCTGTAGCGGTGAGCGGGGGCCAAGCGGGAATAACTATTCCCGCAGGGCTGCTGGCCGCAGGCAACGACCTGCTCACAGCGAATTTCACTCCTGCGAGTGCTACTTCGTACAATCCCGCGTCAGGCTCTGCGAGTATTTCGGTGGTGGCCTCCAATGCGGCTGCGCCTGTGGTGACGGCTTCCAGCACCACGTATTCCACCGCGGCATACGGCTATCCCTTCCGCGCCCTTCCGCTTCCTTCGGGCGATGTGCTGGTGTCGGTATCTGCGACGACTTCAGGTATGGTCGTCTTCACACCGACGAGCGGCGGCGGCCTTCAGCTTTCCTGCTTCAACTACGTGCGTCCACAGTTCGTGCAGGATGGCGCTTCGGATTTCGGCATGAATCTCACCCCAAACGGAGCGGGTATAGCGGCCACCCTGGGAGTGGATGGCGCGATCTTCTACAATCTCGCAACATTGCAGACATGTTCCTCCACCGGGGTTCAGGTGAGCCAGGGACCGGTCTCCGCGGACGAGGGAAGTTTCGATGTGGTTCTGACGCCTGACGGAAAATTCGCCTTCGTGGCGAACGAGTACGGAGTGGCCGCGGGCGCTTCAGCTGCGGGAAACATCGGTGTCGTTGCGCTGCAATACGACGCCCAGGGCGTGGTCAGCTCAGGGACGCTCGTGGGCGAGTTCCCAACCGGCGGCCAGACCATCGCAGGGCTGACGCTCTCGCCTGATGGCACTCGTTTATACGCTACCAGCGAAGTGGAAGGCGCCTTTACGACTGCGGCTGGTGGGAGCAATACCGTGCTGACGCGCACCGGCTGCTACCAGCAGGCCGGCGGAGGAACCCAGGCGAACGGTCTCTTAAGCGTCATTGATGTCGCCAAGGCGGAGACGAGCCCGAGCTCGGCAGCCATTATCAGCACGGTGAATGCGGGCTGCTCTCCGGTGCGTGCTGTTGAAACGTCGGATAGCTCGACGCTTTGGGTTTCAGCGCGAGGCGACAATCGCGTGCTCGCATTCTCCACCGGCATGCTTGAGGTCAATCCAGGCAATGCACTGCTCGGTTATGCGGATACAGGTGCGACTGCGCCCGTCGGGCTGCGGCTTTTCAACAAGGGAAGGCTGCTTGCGGTAGCCAATTCCAATCGCTTCAATATGGGCACCGCCAATATGGCCGTTCTTTCAGTAGCTGTCCCAGCGAGCGCCAAGGTTGTGCAGACCGTGCCGACCGGTCTCTTCCCGCGCGAGATTACCGTCGGCAGCGACGACGCAACGCTCTACCTGACGAACTACAGTTCCCAGTCTTTCCAGGTCATCACGACCAAAGTCCAGTAACAGCACTTTGTGCCCAAGAGGATGAATTACTAGATGCCACGCAGGAATGACATCGCAAAGATTCTCGTGATCGGCTCCGGCCCGATCGTCATCGGCCAGTCGGCCGAGTTCGACTACTCCGGCACGCAGGCCTGCAAGGCGCTCAAGGCCGAAGGCTACGAAGTGGTGCTGGTGAACTCCAACCCGGCCTCCATCATGACCGACCCCGAGGTCGCCGACCGCACCTACATCGAGCCGCTGACGCCGCGTACGTCGAAGAGATCCTGCGCGTCGAGATCGAGATGCTGCGCGAGCCGGCAGCCAGGGCGTCTTCGCCGTGCTGCCCACCGTCGGCGGACAGACCGCGCTCAACCTCGCCGTCGATCTCGCCGACTCCGGCGTGCTCGACAAGTTCGGCGTCGAGCTGATCGGCGCCAAGCTCGAAGCCATCAAGAAGGCCGAAGACCGCCTCCTGTTCAAGGACGCGATGAACAAGATCGGCCTCGACATGCCGCAGTCGCAGCTGGTCAACAACATCCGCGACGGCCTCGAGTTCGCCGCCGAAGATCGGCTTCCCGGTCGTCATCCGCCCCTAGCTTCACGCTCGGCGGATCGGGCGGCGGCATCGCCTACAACCGCGAAGAGCTGATGGAGATCCTCTCGCGCGGCCTCGACCTTTCGCCCGTGCACGAGTGCCTGATCGAAGAGAGCGTGCTCGGCTGGAAGGAGTACGAGCTCGAAGTCGTCCGCGACCTCAACGACAACGTCATCATCATCTGCTCCATCGAAAACTTCGATCCCATGGGCGTGCACACCGGCGACTCCATCACCGTCGCCCCCGCGCAGACGCTCACCGACCGCGAGTACCAGTGCATGCGCGACGCCGCCATCGCCGTCATCCGCGAGATCGGCGTCGAGACCGGCGGCTCGCAACGTGCAGTTCGCCGTCAACCCGCAGAACGGCCGCATGACCGTCATCGAGATGAACCCGCGCGTCTCGCGTTCGTCCGCGCTCGCGTCGCAAGGCCACCGGCTTTCCGATCGCCAAGATCGCCGCGCGCCTCGCCGTCGGCTACACGCTCGACGAGCTGCAGAACGACATCACCAAGGCCACGCCCGCCTGCTTCGAGCCGACCATCGACTACGTCGTCGTCAAGATTCCGAAGTGGCAGTTCGAAAAGTTCCCCGGCGCCGACGAGACCCTCGGCCCGCAGATGAAGTCCGTCGGCGAAGTCATGGCCATCGGCCGCACCTTCAAGGAAGCCATGATGAAGGCCGTGCGCTCGCTCGAGACCGGCAAGAAGGCGACCGCCGACGACATCGAGCCGCGCCGCCTCACGCAGCGCCTCGTCACGCCGCATCCCGAGCGCCTCAGCTACCTCCGCTACGCCTTCGAGCAGCGGCATGAGCGTGCGCGAAGTCGCCCGCATGACCGGCATGGACCCCTGGTTCCTCCACCAGATCAAGCAGATCACCGACGAGATCAAGGCTCATCGGCGAGAAGCCGATGGACGAGATCACCGCACGACGACCTGCGCACCGCCAAGCGCATGGGCATCTCCGACGAGCGCCTCGCCGCCGGCTGGGGCTCGCCGGAGCGGAAGGCACGGCGACGCGTCCGCGCGCTGCGCAAGAAGCTCGGCGTCATGCCCGTCTTCAAGCTCGTCGACACCTGCGCCGCCGAGTTCGAAAGCTTCACGCCCTACCTCTACAGCTGCTACGACGAAGAGGACGAGGCCGCGCCGACCGCGAAGAAGAAGATCATCATCCTCGGCTCCGGTCCGAACCGCATCGGGCAGGGCATCGAGTTCGACTACTGCTGCTGCCACGCCGCCTTTGCGCTGCGCGAAGACGGCTACGAGACCATCATGGTCAACTGCAATCCGGAGACCGTCTCGACCGACTACGACACCTCCGACCGCCTCTACTTCGAGCCGCTCACCCTCGAAGACGTGCTCGCCGTCTATGAGCACGAAGCCGCCGCCGGCGCCGACATCGGCATGATCGTGCAGTTCGGCGGCCAGACCCCGCTGAACCTCGCGCTGCCGCTCAAGAAGGCCGGCGTGCCCGATCATCGGCACCTCGCCTGAATCGATCGACCTCGCCGAAGACCGCAAGCGCTTCGGCAAGCTCATCACGGACCTCGGCATCCCGCAGCCCGAGGGCGCGCTCGCCACCAGCGTCGAAGAGGCCCTCGCCGGCGCCAACCGCGTCGGCTACCCGGTCCTCGTGCGGCCCAGCTACGTGCTCGGCGGCCGCGCCATGGTCATCGCCTACGACGACGAGGCCGTCGTCCGCATACATGACCACCGCCATCGAATACTCGCAGGAGCGGCCCGTGCTCATCGACCACTTCCTCGAAGACGCCATCGAGGTCGATGTCGACGCGCTCTGCGACGGCGACGACGTCGTCATCGCCGGCATCATGCAGCACATCGAAGAGGCCGGCATTCACTCCGGCGACTCGTCCTGCGTGCTGCCCGCCGGTCGATCTCACGCCAGACGTGCTCGACGACCATCCGCGACTACACGCCGCAGCTCGCGCTACGTCGCTCAACGTGATCGGCCTGGTCAACATCCAGTTCGCCATCCAGCGCGGCAAGGTCTTCGTCATCGAGGTCAACCCGCGCGCCTCGCGCACCGTGCCGTACGTCTCGAAGGCGACGGGCATCCCGCTGGCCAAGATCGCCTCGCGCCTCATGGCCGGGCGCAAGCTCAAGGAACTGCTGCCGGAGTATATCGCCGGAGGCTCGCGCGCCGGCAAGGATCTCGACACCGGCTCGCACTTCTTCGTGAAGTCGCCGGTCTTCCCGTGGGGCAAGTTCCCCGGCGTCGACACCGTGCTTGGGCCGGAGATGAAGTCCACCGGCGAAGTCATGGGCGTCGCCGACAACTTCGGCGAGGCCTTCGCCAAGGCGCAGATCGCCGCCGGGCAGATGCTGCCGACCGAAGGGCACCATCTTCCTCAGCGTCAACGATCACGACAAGGATGGCATCGTCGCCGCTCGCGCAGCAGTTCATCGAGATGGGCTTCCACCTCGTCGCCACGCACGGCACCGCCGATGTCCTCGAAGCCGCGGGCCTGCAGCCGGAGCGCGTCTACAAGGTGAAGGAAGGCCGGCCGAACGTCGTCGACTTCATCAAGGGCGACCGCATCCAGCTGATCATCAACACGCCGCGCGGGCAGGACACGTTCTTCGACGAGAAGGCGATCCGCCGCGCCGCCGTGCTCGCCCGCATCCCGACCATCACCACGCTGGCCGCTGCCCGCGCCGCCGCAGAGGGCATCGCTGCGCTGCAGCAGGGCACGCACACGCGTCGTCGCGCTGCAGACCCTGCACGCCGCACGCGAAGCCACTGCGGTGTAACTCGCAAAGTTCGGAACCAGGATGACGGGGCAAAGGCGGGAAAAGGACGTTTGTTCTTCTCCCGTCTTCCCGTTCTTCTTAGCTCCGAATTTTCTTTATCTGCGGTATCCAAAGCGCGCGCCTGCCGCGTAGCCGATCATCGACAGCGGAATCCAGGTGCCGACCAGCAGTCCGTCCCCTGCCATCAGGCCGGAGCCATTGTCGATCGCGAAGAACGTTCTGGTCAGCTTTTCAAGCGCGCCGCAGCGCTCGCACAGCCCGTTACCCGTCGGAAGGTCGAGGACCCAGACGCAAACGATGGCAAAGGTCAGTACGCCGGAGATCCAGACGTACTGTGCCGTGTTATCCGGGCGATAGCGCGCGATCGCGAAGGCCACAGCCAGCGGCACCAGGAAGGAAAGATAGCTGCACAGCACCTTGGGACCGTCCGCCTCCGGATTCGGATGGAAGAGGCTGACCACCCCCAGCAGCACAGCCAGCACAAGCACCGCCGCGACTGTGTGCGCTGCGTAACGGAAGGCTTCGCGCGTCAGATCGCCGGCCGTCTTGTCCTGGTTCCTTTCGAAGGGCTCCGCCATGCTTTCGTTATACGGCAGTTCAGCGCAGTTTGGGATACCCAGGGCAGAACTGCGAAGGTAAGCCCCGGGTCTGGCGGGCGGATTGCCCGTAAAATCGGAAGATGCTGCTTGAAGGTATTTTTCTGCCGTTGACGACTCCGTTTCGACCGGATGGCCGGCTGTATCTGCACAAATTGGAAACCAACGTGGAGCGCTATTCCGTGACGCCCGCCTCCGGCCTCCTCGTGCTTGGCCGCTGCGGCGAAGCAGCGGCGCTAACGGACGAGGAATCCCGTTCGGTTCTGCGCACTGTCTCAGGCGCAGCCGCAGAAGAAAAAGTGCTCATCGCGAATATTGGGCGTCCGGGAGTTTCGGCCACACTGGAACTGGCCGATGCAGCTGCCGCCGCCGCATACGATGCTGTGGCCGTGGAGTCGCCGGAGTTCGCGTTGGACGAGGCGTTTCGCGCCGAGGTCCTGGCGTACTTCCGTGCCATCGCCGATCGGTCGCCCCTGCCTGTGGTGCTGTTTGCCGATCGCCATCGACCGCTGGACGTGGATCTCATGGCAGAGCTCGCGCAGCACCCCCGCATCATCGGCGCGGTGGATGCCGCGGCTTCCTCCGAGCGTGCAGAGATGGTTCGACGACAAACGGCGAACGTGAGCCGCGAGGTACGCGTGACGCAGGTTTTCGCGGCTGTCACCGGACGGATGCACGATCGGTCGGCCGGGAACCTGGTCTCTGCGACGAGCCTGGGCGGCGGAGTTGCGGTCAGCCAACCCACGGTCGCGCCGCTGAAGACGAGGGTTAAGCGCGTTGGCTTTCAATATCTCGCGGGATCCACGTCAGAGATGCTTGCGCCTTGGACTGCCGGAGCCTCTGGCGCGACGCCTCGGTTGGGAGCAGCGGCGCCGCAGGCCTGCTGCGAGGTCTGGCAGGCATTCAGGGATGGCGATCCTGCCCTCGCGCTCGAAAAGCAGCAGCGCATTCGCACGGCTGCAGCGTTGATGGAGGGTTGGCCAGGCATCGCCGCGCTGAAATATGCCTGCGACCTGAACGCCTACTTCGGCGGACGGCCGCGGCTGCCGCTGCTTCCGCTCGACGCTGGTCGGAGGGCTCAGGTGGAAGCGGTACTTGCCGGCATCAGGAACTAAGTTCGAGGCCTGATGGGCACGCCCATCGCATTCAGCTTGCTACGCGCCTGGCCGGCCTCGGGCGAGGCGGGAAGCGCTGGATGAGAGCGCGCAGCTCGCGCACGCCGGCTTCCGTCTGCTTCAGTTCAATCAGCGCCTGGCCCTTGTGCAGGTGTGCGGCCGGAATCTTGTTGTTGTCCGGGTATTGCTCAAGCACCTTGTCGTAATCCTTGGCTGCGGCGGCGAAGCGCCCCGCGCGATAATCGATCTCGCCCAGGTAGTACCAGGAGTTTCCGGAAAGCGGCGCGTCGGGATAGGCCTTGATGACGTCGTTGAACTCGGCAGAGGCGACGTTGTAGCGCGCTGCCATGAAGTCGTTGAAGGCCGTTTTGTACAGGTCCTCCACGGGTGCCGCAGCCGGGGCTGTCGAGGGAGCAGGCGCTCTGCGGCCTGTGGGCGCTGGCGGGATGCTGGTGGTGTCCGCCATTTGCGTCGGCGCAACCGGCGGAAGCGCGGCCGGAGCCGGCGCAGCGCTGGTGGGCGGAGCCCCGGAGGCTGGCGCGCTCTGCACATTCTGGTTCAGCGTCTGCTGCTGACTGGAGACGTCCTTCATCACCTTCTCAAGCCGGATCATGCGCGCCTTCATCTCGTCGAGCGAGTCGTTCAGCGCCTGGACCTGCCCGGAGACCTGGTCGACCTTGCGCGCCCTGCGCCTCCTGCTGCGCTGCAGCTGCGCTGCAGCGTGTCCATGGTGACGCCCATCCGGTTGACCGAGTCGGCGCTCTGCTGCACGAGGTCCTTCAGCACGCCCATGCGCTCATCGTTCGACTGCTGCAGCCGCGCCACCGCGTCCTGCAGCTGCTGCATCTGCGTCTGCAGCTGGATCATGTCCTTGTTGGCCGCAAACCCAGCGCTGAAGCGGGCGTGGCAAAGGGCGGCAGCACGAGAAGAGCGGCGGCGAGGAGAGAGACGCGGACCTTGGTCATGGCAGGCTCGGCTTTCGTTGCGATGCGGTGATGGTCATGGGAGTGCTCGTCCTCGGTTCGAGCCCGACAAGTGGCTGGTATCGGTCACAAACGCTGGCGCGTGTCCACTTCTGCGCCTAGCGGTCGATCGTGAACTGCGCCCGCCGGTTCTGCTGCCAGCAGCTTTCGTTCGGCTTCGGTGCAGAACTGCTTTTCCTTGCCGTAGCTGATGACGCGGATGCGATCCGGCGCCGATGCCGGCCTGGACCAGTGCCGGTCTGCGCGGCATTGGCACGGTTTTCGCCCAGCGCCAGGTTGTACTCGGCCGAGCCGCGCTCGTCGGCAGTACCCGCCGATCACCACCCGAATCGCCGGATGCTGCTTCAGATAGCGCGCCGCCGCAGTGACCGCCGCCTGCGCCGTCCGGCCGCAGATCGTAGCTGTCGTAGTCGAAGAACACATCCTTGACACGCTGCTGGAACGCCGCGTCCGAGCCCATGTCGCCGCCCTTGGCCCCATGGTTGTGCCCTTGTATTCGGCGCGACCGGCACGCGCACGGTCACGCGAACGTTGGCTTCAGCGCTGCCGCCGTCGCCCTTCGCCACCAGGTGGAAGTTGGTGGAGTTCGTGGGCGAGACTGTCTGCGTGCCGTTCACGCGACCGGTCCGATGCCTTCGATGGTCACGCTGGTGGCATTGGCGTGCGCCAGTTCAGCACCACGCGACTGCCCCAGATCGATCGCAAGCGGATCGGCAGTGAGCGTTGCGGTGGGCGCCGGGCCATTGTTGTCCGCGGTCGAGGCCGGGCCCAGGCTGTGCCGGATTGATGTCGCTCTGCTTCTTGTGGCAGCCAGAGGTCAACAGCGCGGCGCACGCCAGCATGGCGATCAGGCCGGAGCGCACGGAGGAGAAGCGGGGAGCGAGCGGTGAGCCCGGCGTTGAAGAGTCAGTCATACTTGTTCTCCTGTTGGCAAGATGTGACTTATCGCGTTGTGCCCGAATGGCGCGGAGATCTATTTCCAGCTCCAGTTCGGCATGTCGTTGCCGCCCGGCGTCAGAGGGTGGCGTTGCGGTGCCGTCCGCGAGCATGGTCCAGATGCGCATGCCGCCGATGCGTCCGTTGGGCGAGTTAGCGAAGACGATGTGCCGGCCGTCGGGGGACCAGGAAGGGAAGTCGCATCGTCCGCTGTCGTGCGTCAGCTGGATCCAGCTTCTTGCTGGCTATCTTCCATCACGTAGATGTCCTGCCCGCCGGGCGCTCCCGGGCCGTATTTGCGATTCCAGGCGAAGGCGATGAACTGTCCGTTCGGCGACCACGAAGGCGACGTAGACATAGCCGGTATCGGTCAGGCGCTGTAACTCCGGAACCGTCCGCTTCCATGATGTAGAGCTGCGGCAGCCCGGTGCGTCCGCTGATCCAGGCAATCTGGCCGCCGGTGCGCGGGTTGAAGACCGGCGACATATCCGGACCTTTGAAGTTGGTGACCTTGTGCGCACCGCTGCCGTTCGCGTCCGAAACCCAGATCTCGAAGTCGCCGTTGGCGGAAGCGGCATAGGCAAGGTCTTTGCCGTTCGGCGCCCAGGCCGGGACTGATGCTGCTGCCCGCCCCGGAGGGGAATGCACCATCGCGGCCCAGCAGCAGCGAGAACATCTTCACCCGGAAGCCGTCCGGCCCGAGCGAGGAAAACGCCAGCCGCGTATTGTCCGGTGAAACCCGCGGCGACAGGGCAATCCGGCCGAGGTGGGTGACAGCATGCTGATTCGCGCCGTCGTAATCCATCTCCCAGATCTCTTTGCTATCTCCGCCCGCATGGATGTAGTAGATCTTGGTCTCGGCAATGCCGGCGATGCCTCCGCCGAGCCGCGAAGATGATCTCGTCGGCGAAACGGTGTGCAATCTGCCGCGCCTCTTCCTCGCTGGCGTCTTCGTTGTACTGGCGTGCGAGCACCTGCGGGTACTGCGGGTTCTTCACGTCATACAGAAATCCATTGACTGACAGCTTGCCGCCATTCACCGCAAGCGATGCCGAACGCCACCATTGCGGCATTGACCGGCGCGCCGGACCACTGCGGCAGGTTGATCTCCGCCGGAGTTCCTGGCGAGACGGGAGGCGCCATGCTCTTCGAGACCATGTCGAAGATGCCGGCGTTGCTCAGGTCGTTGAACAATACGGTATCGAAGGTGACGCGCAGTGTATCGGCCTGCCCGCCCGGCGTGTTTCCCTTGAAGTTCGCGACGGCCAGCCGAGTGCGGTCGGCGAGTGCCTTGTTGGCTTCGCCAAAGATATCCTGCGCGCGCAGATGCGCGGCGGAAGCAAGCAGAAGCAGCAGGGCGGCGAACAAGGCGGGCCTGCGGTGCTTCGGCAATGGAGTCGGGGAGTAGAGGAGGCGATCCATCATCTCTTATGGTAGACGGAAAGCCGGTGAGAGGGGTTTTCGCTGTGGAAACAAGGTCTTGGCGGAAAAGGTTCAAGATCCGGATTTCTGAGGAAAACCGGGTCTAATCAGGGCTGACGGTAATCCAGCGCGAACTGCACGGTGATGGGCCGGCTCTGCGGTAACGGGCCGAAGCCGTCGATGCGCTGGATGGTGCGCACGGCGGCGGTATCGAACGCGCCGTTGCCACTGCGGCCCACGATGTGCGGGTCTGAGGGCGTCCCGTCGGCGTTGATAGTGAAGACCACGATGGCTCGCATGCCGCTGCTCGCGCCCGGGACCGTCTCCTGCGCGTTCCAGCTTTGCGTAACCTTCTGTCCGACGATGCGGGCATAGTAAGCGTAGCGCTCGCCGAAGGTGCGGTCGTCCACCGTGATGCTCGCCGTGCCGTTCTTCGCTTGCAGCACGGCTTCGGGAATGCGCACGCCTGGCGTTTCGCCGGTGGTGGCCTTCTTCGGGTCGGGCGGCGTGGGCTGTCGGATGCTTGATCGGCTCGGGCGCAGGCTTGTCGGCGACCTTGGGCGGCCTGGGCGTAACCTTTTCGGGGATCAGCACCTCGTGCGGCTTGGGAGGCGGCTCGGCCCTAGGAGTGGGAGGCGGCGGTGCGATGTTGGGCTTTTCGCTGGTCAGCACCGCGTCCTTGTTGAAGAGCTGGCGCGGCGGCAGCGGGATGGAAGGCACCATCGTCGCCGGGATGGAGCCCGCCTGCATGCTGTGCTCGCCCCAGTTCGCATTCGCCCGGTGCGCGATGAAGGCCCACGCCAGCACGCCACCGACGAGCGCGCCGTGCAGCACGAGCGCCAGCACGAAGCTCGCAGAGACCGCCTCGCGCGGCGGCTCCGCCCGCGTCGGCAGCCGCATCGGCAGCTCGAGTCCGGATTGGGGAAGGGTGGCCATCGCTACTTCTGAATCGGCTGGGTCACGATCGAGATATTGGTGATGCCGGCGCGCTTCACGGCTTCCATGACGGAGGCGAAGGCGCCGAAAGGAACGCGCTCGTCGGCACGGACGTAAACAGTCTTTTTCGCCGGGTCGTTGGAGGTCGTGCCCAGCCGCGCCGGCAAGTCGGCGACATTGATCTGCTTGTCCGCGCCGTTCGCCTGCAGATAGACGTTCTGGTCCTTGTCGATCGTGACGACCATACGCTCTTCCGTCAGGGTCGCCGTAGAGCGGGTATGCGGGATGGCCACATCGATGCCCGACTGGAGTACCGGCGCGGTCAGCATGAAGATGAGAAGCAGCACCAGCACCACGTCGACCAACGGCGTGATATTGATGTCGGCCATCGCTGTCTGCGTATAGCGGCGTCCCCGGGAGTTCTGCGCGGAGTAGGCCATCAGAAGTTTCTCCGCGGTTCGGGGGCAGTGAGCGGCGGTGCCGGATTGGCAGCCGGCGGCGTGTAGCTGGCGGCGTTCTCGATGGCATTGAGAAGCTCGCGGCCGAAGTCATCTACACGCCCGCCGAAATCACGCAGCTGCGAGGTGAGCTGGTTGTACCCGACCCCGGCGGGGATGGCGACCAGGATGCCGGCAGCGGTGGTGATGAGGGCTTCCGAGATGCCGGGAGCGACGGCGCGCAGGGTCGCTGCACCGGCGGTTCCGAGGCCGTGGAAGGCGTCGATAATGCCCCAGACGGTGCCGAAGAGGCCGATGTATGGCGCGTTGGTTGCGATGGTGGCGAGCCAGGTCAGGCGCTGCTCCATCACCGTAAGCGCCTCGCTGGAAGCCGTGGCGGCGGCGCGCTCGAGCCCAACGGGATTGCGCGGGTGGCCGCGGCCGCTGGTCTGGCGCTGGTACTCGTCGTTGATCTCGGTGAAGACAGCGACCAGGGGCGAGGGCCGGAACTGCTCGGCGACGGCGGCGATCTCACTCAGGCGGCCGGACTTGCGGAAGGCACGCAGGAACCGCGCCGACTTGACCCGCGCCGCGCCGAAGCCGCGGTACTTCGCAATCATGATCGTCCAGGAAAAGAGGCTCAGGAGCGCAAGCAACACCAGCACAGCGATGGCGACGGGCCCGGTGTGGTGCAGGATATCGCCGAGCGCGCTGGTTTCGGCGGGGTTAGGAACAAACGCAGCGGCATCCGGTTCCTGGAGCAGGACTGCGGCGAGTGCGGGGAGCAGGATATAGGTCATTCGTCTTTTTCAGGCCTTCCGAATCAGTGTACCGAGGGTAAGACGCTGCGAGGGCGAGCTTCGGGGGCTTCCCGTATTCGCGACGGCACCTCAGACCGCGGGAACGTCCGCTACTTCGCCGCTTTGCGGGCGGCCTCGAACTCGTCGCCGGGCTTCCAGTCGATGCGGGGACCGGAGACGGCTTGCCAGCCGAGCGCGAGACCCAGCCGGCAGAGCGTGGCGTTGCCGGTGAAGTCCCACTCTTCGTGGAAGTTGTCGGTGACGTTGTGGTAGTCGTTCTTGTTGTAGTTGGCGGCGAGATCCTTCACCTTGGCTTCGTTTGGTCCGATGTATTTCATGGTGCCGCCCTGGCCGAGCGAGAAGGCTGGGACGCCGGCGTGCGCGAAGGAGAAGTGGTCGGAGCGGTAGTAGCCTCCGCTGGTATCGGGGCGGGGCGCCGGGACGCTGTAGCCGAATTGCTTCGCGGTGGCTTCGAGCGTCGGGAAGAAGCTGGTGCGCTGGGCGCCCCCGGCGTGAAGCTGATCGCCCTGGCCGTACGGCATGATCTCGTCGAAATTCAAGTCGAGATTGAGCTGCGCGATCGGAAGTGGTGGATGCTGCGCGAGATACGCCGATCCGAGCAGGCCCTGCTCCTCGGCCGTTACAGCCGCGAAGATCATGGAATGCGGGGGCTGCAGCTTGGCGACGGAAGCAGCGCGCGCCATCTCCAGGATCATGGCTGTGCCCGTGCCGTTGTCGCCGGCGCCGTTGAAGATGTTGTCCTCGCCGGGCTTGCCGTCGGGCTTCATCGCCGAGGTGGTCGTAGTGTGCCGTGTAGATGACGGCCTGGTCGGGCCCGGACTGGGTGCCGGGCAGGATGGCAATGACGTTGGGCGACTGGAAGTTGCGCACGGTGCTGACGACCGTGGCATCGAGGCGGATCGGAAGCTCGCGGGCCTTGAAGCCGCGCTTGCCGGCGGCGGCGAATTCGCTGTCGAAGTCTGAGCCGCTGAGCTTGAAGATCTGCTTCGCAACGTCGAGCTGGATCCAGCTTGCAGCTTCGAGCCCGGGATTCTCGTTATGTGCGAGGAAGGTCTTTTCGGCGGAGTTGGAGTTTCGCACCACGTCCCACCCGTAGGAGGCGAGGTCCGTCCGGTGGATGATGAGCGCGCCGACGGCTCCCTTGCGCGCGGCCTGCTCGAACTTGTAGGTCCAGCGGCCATAATAGGTGAGCGACTTGCCGCCGAAGAAGTTCGGGTCGTCCGAAGGCGGGTCGTTGACGATGCAGAGCACAACCTTGCCCTTGACGTCGATGCCGGCGTAGTCGTCCCACTGGAACTCGGGCGCGGTGATCCCGTAGCCGACGAAGACAATGGGCGCGTGGACGGCCACTTCCGGTGTGAGCTTCTCGTTGAAAACCACGAAGTCATCGCCAAATTTGAGGTGAATGGGCGCGCCGGATTTGGGCACCAGCGTAAAGCTGGTCTTCGCCGGGTCCGCTTTGACGCTGGTGAAGTCGACCTGCTGGAAAAAAGTGCCGCCGGTCGCCGCCGGGCTTGAGACCGAAGCTCTCGAACTGACTGGCAATGTATTTCGCAGCAAGTTCCGCCACCGCGCTGGCCGGGGTAACGGCCCTCCAGCAGGTCATCCGACAGGTAACGGTCGTAGGCTCGAATCGAGGCGGGGTTCACGGCAGCCTCGGCTGCGGCGAGCGCCGGCGGGGTTGTCTGTTCCTGGGCTTGAACGGCGAGCGGAAGTGCGGCGGCGAGGACGAGCGCGATGGGCAAACGAGTCATGGTTTATGGGTGAGTGTAGCAAGTTCGCCCCGGTGGAGCATCCGGGGCTGGAGTTTTGTGGCATGCTAGCGTTGAGCGAAGGTGAGGCGAAGCGAGCATGCTGCTGGAGTTGCGCGCGGAAAATTATGCGGTGATCGACCGGGCCTCGGCGCAGTTCGGCCCGGGGTTGAACCTGTTGACGGGCGAGACGGGCGCAGGCAAATCGATCCTGATCGATGCGCTGGCGCTGCTGCTGGGCGGCAAGGCCTCGGCGGACTTCGTGCGGCATGGCGCGGAGAAGGCGGTCGTGAGCTGCGTCTTCGAAGCGACGCCCGGCGCGCTCGCCGTACTGGAACAGAACGGAATTGACGCCGATGCGGAGTCGGACGGCGTGCTGCTGAGGCGCGAGATCGCGGCCGGCGGCAAGGGCCGCGTGTTCATCAACAACCAGCCCGCAACAGTGGCGGTGCTGCGGCTGCTGGCTCCGGAGCTGGCGCTGGTGCATGCGCAGGGCGAAACGCTGGGATCCTTCGACCAGGCGCAGCAGAGGATGCTGCTCGACCGCTTCGGCAGGCATCTCGACGGATACGGTCGCGGCTGCGTTTGCGGCCTGGCATGCAGACGCGTACGCGGCTGTCGACGCATGCTGGCGGACGAGCAGGATCGTCTGCGCATGGCGGATTTGTGGCGATTCCAGGCGAAGGAGATTGCAGAGGCCGAGATCGCCGGCGAGGAGGAGGACGCGGAGCTGGAGGCCGAGAAGCGGGTTCTGGCGAACGCCGAAAAGCTGTACGCGGCAGCGATGGGCGCGCACGAGCTGCTTTATGAGGATGAGAGATCCGCCGAAACGACGCTGGGCCAGGCGTTGAAGCTGGTGGAGGAGCTGGCCCGGTATGACGCTCGATTCGCGGAGCCGGCGCAGCAGTTGCAGGCGGCCAAGGCGGCGGTCGAGGATGTCAGCGTGATGGCGCGGGATTTCGCCGAAAATGTGCAGGCCGGGCCGGAGCGGCTGGCCGAGATCGAGGATCGTCTGGCGGCCCTTGACCGGCTGAAGCGTAAGTACGGGCGCACGCTGGCGGAGGTGATTGCGTTCGGGGAGGAGTCGGCGCGGCAGCTCGCCGAAGTAGAGAACCGCGACACGCTGCTGGCTGAGTTGCGCGCTGAGGAAAAGAAGCATGGCGAGGCATATGCCGCTGCGGCAGAGTCGCTCACCTCGGCTCGCACGGCAGCGGCGAAGACGCTGGCGAAAGCGGCGGAAGCGCAGATCAACGAGCTTGCCATGCGGGTACGGTTCCTGGTCGAGGTGACCCCGGACAAAAACGATTCAGGATGGACGGCGCTGGGTTGGGACCAGGTCGCGTACCGGATCGCGACCAATGCCGGGGAGCCGCTGAAGCCCCTCGACGAGATCGCGTCCGGCGGCGAGATGTCTCGTGTGATGCTGGCGCTGAAAGTAACCGTGGAGGAGGCCGTGCGGGCCGCCTCGGGCAAAGGGAAGCGGCGGACCGCGTTGCCTCGAACGCTGGTGTTCGATGAGATTGACATTGGCATCGGGGGGCGTGCGGCGGAGGCAGTGGGGCAGCGGCTGAAGGCGCTCTCACGCACGCAGCAGGTCCTGTGCATCACGCACCTGCCGCAGATCGCCGCCTTTGCCGATCAGCATTTCCTGATCGAGAAAACGGAGTCGCGGGGTCGGACGCATACCGGCATCCGCCGCATGGAACCGGATGACCGGGTGCGCGAGATCGCGCGCATGCTGAGCGGGGCTAACCTGACTGAGACAAGTCTGCGGCATGCGGAGAACCTGCTCTCGGCCAGCCGGTAGACCTTCCATCGGACAGCCGTTGGCCCAATTTCTGCATCCGAGCATGCAGAGAGATGAAACACAGGAGAAGCGCATGGCCGATTCCAAGAAGTGTGCACACGCAACCTGTACCTGCATGGCAGCCGAAGGCTCAAAGTACTGCTCCACGTTCTGCGAAGATTCCAAGGACTTGACGACGCTGGAGTGCGATTGCGGCCATCCCGGCTGCGAAGCCGAAAAGATCTAAAAGACGCACGGCGTCGGCCCGAACGGGTCCAGTTCGGGCAAAAATGAACAAATCCCCGAATCTAATCTCCTTCCCGTTCGCGGATGGGCGGTGCAGGTTACCCGCCCGTTGCGACGGAAGCGTACTGTCGTCCGGAAAGGCCGCACCTATGCGTGGGTGCGGCCTTTTTCATGCCGGCATTCGGAATCCCTCGACAAATGCCAGAGGATGTGGATGATGTGTGTGGAGGATTTTCGCCATGAATGATCCGAAGAAGTGCGCCCACGATACCTGCTGCTGCCCCCCTGCGCCGGGAAGCAAGTACTGTTCGCTGTTTTGCGAGGATTCGCACAAGTTCATGACGCTGACCTGCAAGTGCGGCCACGATACATGCAAGACCGGGAGCACAATGTAGCGCAGGGCTGGTGGGGAGAACGGTCGCGCGGATGCTTCTTCAGGGGCAGAGACTCGGGTCCATGGGTGCGGACCCGCTGCACCTTCTTTGGTGCAAACGAGGTGTTACTTTCTGGTGAACGCGGTATACTGGACAGGTGACTGCGACCATCGTTGACCCCATCACCGAATCCTCTCTCGAACCGGCGAATGACCTTTCTGCCCCTTCGTCAGCCTCTTCCCAGACCATCAAGCGCGTTCTGCTGCTGAAACCGCGCGGCTTCTGCGCCGGCGTGGTGCGCGCGATCGATATTGTGCAGATTGCGCTGGAGACATTCGGCGCGCCGATCTACGTGCGCAAAGAGATCGTGCACAACAGCTATGTGGTGACCGATCTGGCGAAAAAGGGCGCAATCTTCGTCAATGAGCTGGATGAGGTGCCGGAAGGTGCCCGCGTGATCTACTCCGCGCACGGCGTTTCGCCCGCTGTTCGGCAGCGCGCCAAGGAGCGCGGGCTGAAGGTGGTCGACGCGACCTGCCCGCTGGTGACCAAGGTGCACGTGGAGGCGATCAAGTTTGCCAAGCAGGGCTATTCGCTGGTGCTGGTCGGGCATCGCGACCACGAAGAAGTGGAAGGCACGCAGGGCGAAGCTCCGGATGTGACGCAGGTGGTCTCGACGCTCGAAGAGGTCGACGCGCTTGTGGTTCCGGATCCCAACAAGGTCGCGTACCTGACCCAGACGACGCTCTCGCTGGACGAAGCGCAGTACATGATCGACGCGCTGAAGCAGAAGTTTCCCAACATCGCCGGACCGCACGCGCAGGATATCTGCTACGCAACGGAGAATCGCCAGGTGGCGGTAAAGAATGTGGCGCACGGCGCGGATCTGGTGTTGGTGGTGGGCTCGCGCAACAGCTCGAATTCGAACCGGCTGGTCGAGGTTTCGAAGAATCTGGATACGAATTCGTATCCTGATCGATACTGCCGACGCGATCCAGCCGGAATGGCTGGAGGGCGTGAACACGGTGGCGGTGACGGCCGGAGCATCGGCTCCTGAGGTGCTGGTGAAGGACGTTGTGGAGTATCTGCAGTCCAAGGGATACGGCGACGTGGACGAGGTCGAGGTGATGCCGGAGAATGTGCGCTTCGGACTTGCCGCCCGAGATCGTGCAGGCAATTGCGTCGGCGCCAAAGAAGCTCGAGCAGCCGAACGTCTAGCAGTGCCGCCCTCTCCCGGGCCCAGAGAGTTTGTTCAGCATGAGTACAGGAGCATCGATCAATCCCGAGGCGGGCAGGCAGCCGGCGCCGCCCCGTCCGCTCGCAGCAGAGCCGCGCGCTCAGCCGCGCTTTGGCCGCATGGACCTGGGCCTGGACCGCGTGCTCGAAGGTATCCGGCGGTCGTCGGAATGGCTGCTCGGTCTGCAGCATCCGGACGGCTACTGGTGTGGCGAGCTCGAAGCCGACTCAATGCTCGAAGCCGACTACATCTTCATGCATACGCTGCTCGGCACCGGCGACCGCGGCAAGATGGAGCGCGCGATGAACGAGATTCTGCGTCACCAGAATGAGGACGGCGGCTGGAGCCTCTATCCCGGCGGTCCGTCGAACGTGAACTATGGCGTGAAATGCTATCTGGCGCTGAAGCTGATGGGCTTCACGGCGGATGAGCCCGTGCTGGTGAAGGCGCGCGAATGTGCTGAGCCTGGGCGGCGTGGTGGAGTGCAATACCTTCACCAAGATCTATCTCTGCGCTCTGGGCCAGTACGACTACGATGCGGTGCCGGCGATTCCGCCGGAGATCGTTCTGTTTCCGAACTGGTTTTACTTCAACATCTACGAGATCAGTGCCTGGTCGCGCGCCATCCTGGTGCCGCTTTCGATCATCTACGCGAAGAAGCCGTTCAAGAAGATCCCGCCGGAGCAGGGCATCGACGAGCTTTTCGTCGGCGGCCGCGAAAACACCGACCTGCGCCTGCGCTGGGACCGCAAGCACCCCATCTCCTGGCGTAACTTCTTCATCTTCACGGATCGGCTCGCGCATCTGGCCGAGCGCGTCCACATTCGCCCGCTGCGCAAGATGGCACTGAAGAAGGCGGAGCAGTGGATGCTCGAGCACTTTGAGCGTTCCGACGGTCTCGGCGCGATCTATCCGGCGATGCTGAACGCGATCGTCGCGCTGCGCTACCTCGGGCTACTCCGCCGACGATCCGCAGGTGATCCGCGCGATGGACGAGTTCGAAAAGCTCGGCATCGACTGCCCGGACGGGCACGCCGGACTACCCGACGCCGACCTTCCGCATGCAGCCATGCTTTTCGCCGGTGTGGGATACGGCGCAGGTGCTTTCCACGCTGGGCGAAGCGGGGCTGCCGCGTGACCGATCCGCGCATGGTGAAGGCGGCCGACTGGCTGCTTGAGCAAGGAGATCCGCTACAAGGGCGACTGGTCAGCACAATGCGTCAAGAATGTCGAGCCGGGCTGCTGGTGCTTCTTCTTCAACAACGATCATCAGCCGGATGTGGACGATACCGGCGAGGTGCTGCTGGCGCTGAAGGCTGTGGACAACCCGCGCGAGCGCTACCAGCACGACGTCGACGCAGCGCGCCATCGACTGGGTCTTCGCGCATGCAGTGCAAGAACGGCGGCTGGGCCTCGTTCGACAAGGACAATACCAAGAAGATCTTCGAGTCGATTCCGTTTGCCGACCACAACGCGATGATCGATCCGCCGACGGTCGACATCACCGGCCGCATCCTGGAGATGCTTGCCGCCTACGGCTACACGCGGCGCGATCAGCGGGTGGAGAAAGCCGTGCAGTTCATCCTGAAAGAGCAGGAGCCGGATGGAAGCTGGTTCGGCCGCTGGGGCGTGAACTACCTGTACGGGACGTTCCTCGTGCTGCGCGGCCTGGAGGCCATGGGCTACTGGAATCACGAGCCTGCGATCCAGCAGGCGGCGGAGTGGATTCGCATGGTGCAGAACGCGGATGGCGGCTGGGGCGAGACCTGCGGCAGCTACGACGACCCGACCACGCGCGGCATCGGCCCTTCGCACGCCTTCGCAGACCGCCTGGGCTCTGCTGGGGCTGCTGGCCGCGGGCGACACCCGGTCGGATTCGGTGGCCAAGGGCATTCGCTGGTTGATCGACCGGCAGACCGCGGAGGGCACGTGGGATGAGTCCGCCGAAGGACGCAATGGCGAGGCTATCTACACCGGCACAGGCTTTCCGCGAGTGTTTTACCTTGGCGTATCACCTGTATCGCGATTACTTCCCGCTGCTCGCACTGACGACGTACAAGCAGGCGATGGAGCGCGAAGCAGCGGCGGCTTAGGTCAGTTTTTGGTTTGGAAACATCTGTTCGATTTGTGGGTTGAGGAGAGACACCGATGGCAGTTCCCGTATCGCAGGCATTGACGGTTGCGACGTATGTGTTGAAGCAGAAGCTGGCTGGCCGCAAGAAGTATCCGCTGGTGCTGATGCTGGAGCCGCTGTTCCGCTGCAACCTGGCGTGTGCCGGCTGCGGCAAGATCCAGTATCCGGCGCACATTCTGAAGGCGGAGCTTTCGCCCGGAAGACTGCTTCCGCGCGGTGGAAGAATGCGGCACGCCGATGGTAGCGATCCCCGGCGGCGAGCCGCTGCTGCATCCGCAGATGCCGGAGATTGTCGCCGGCCTGGTCGCGCGCAAGAAGTACGTGTACATGTGCACGAACGCGCTGCTGCTGAAGGAAAAGCTTCACCTCTTCAAGCCATCGCAAGTACCTTTCGTTCTCAGTACACGTCGACGGCGAGCGCGAGCACCACGATTTCTCCGTCTGCCGCGAGGGTGGATACGACATCGCGATGGAGGGCGTGAAGGCAGCGGTGGACGCCGGCTTCCGCGTGACGACCAACACGACGCTGTTTGATGGCGCCGACCCGAACTCGGTGCGGCGCGCACTTCGACCAGTTGATGGTCGCCGGCGTCGAGAGCATGATGGTTTCGCCGGGCTACACCTACGACAAGGCGCCCGACCAGAAGCATTTCCTTGGACGCGCAAAGTCGCGCAAGATGTTCCGCGCGATCCTGTCGAACCGCAAGAAGAGCTGGCGCTTCAACGCGTCGCCCATGTTCATGGAATTCCTGATGGGCAAGAAGGATCTGACCTGCACGCCGTGGGGCATGCCGACGTTCTCGATCTTCGGCTGGCAGAAGCCGTGCTACCTGCTGCAGGACGGCTACGCCGACAGCTTCCAGGAGCTGATGGAGACGGTGGAGTGGCAGAACTACGGGACGGAATCCGGCAACCCGCGCTGCGCGAACTGCATGGTGCACTCGGGCTACGAGGCTAGCGGCGTGAACTACACGTTTGGCTCGATGAAGGGTCTGCTGCAGACGGCGAAGGCGATGTTCTCGCAGCTACGACGACGAGGGCGCGCAGAAGATCCTGAATGAGTGGAAGCCGGCGCAGCACGGGCCGCTGGTCGCAGATCTCCGACATCAAGCCTGCCGCCACCAGCTCTGAGCTGCAGAGCGTCTCAGGAGACTAAGCAAATGTCGACGCCACAGCAGGAATCCAGCGAAGATCGAGCAGTTGCAGCACATGAATCCGGATGAACTGGAGCATGCGGCCGGACGCGAGCGCGAAAATCTTGAGGGCTGGATTCCGGCGCTTGCCACCGAAGCCGAGGTGCGCGAGGCGCTCGAGAAGGCCTTTGACTACCGCGGCGATATCACGGTGACGCTGAAGGACGGAAACAAGGTAGAGGGCTATCTCTTCGATCGCCGCCAGGGCGCAACGCTCGCAAGCTCGTTCATCCGCATCATTCCGATGAACAATCAAGGCAAGGTCAACGTTGCTTACTCGGACATCGCGGCGCTGGCCTTCACGGGCCGCGATACGGCTGCCGGCAAGAGCTTCGAGGCGTGGGTGAAGAAGTACTGGGAAAAGAAGGCGGCTGGCGAGAAGAACATCCAGATTGAGCCGGAAAAACTGGACTAAGCAAGAATCTGACGGATGAACGTCTTCGTTACTGGCGCGACCGGATTCGTAGGCGGGCATGTGGCTCGGGCGTATGCTGCTGCACGGCGCCTCGCTTCGACTGCTGACGCGTTCCACCAGCAATCTTGCAGGGCTCGAGGGTCTCGACGCGGAGACCGTTGTCGGCGACCTGCGGCAGCCAGGGCATTGCGGTCAGCGCTTAAGGGCTGCGAGGCGCTGGTGCATGTTGCGGCGGATTACCGGCTCTGGGTGCCGGATCCCGAAGGAGATGTACGCTGCCAATGTCGACGGCACGCGCGAGCTGCTGCAAGCTGGCGCGTGAGGTTGGCGTCGCAAAGGTGGTCTACACCTCTTCGGTCGCGACCATGGGCTTTGACCAGCGACGGCACGATGGTCGACGAAGTCCACGCCGGTCTCGCTTGCCGACATGATCGGCCATTACAAGCGTTCGAAGTTCCTGGCGGAGCAGGAGGCGATTGCGGCGGCGAAAGCAGGGCAGCACGTCATGATCCTGAATCCGACGACGCCGATCGGTCCCGCCGACGCCAAGCCCACGCCGACGGGGCGCATCATCGTCGACTTCCTGAACAGGAATTTTCCGGCCTACGTCGATACCGGGCTGAACCTCGTCGATGTCGCCGAGGTGGCGCGCATGCACGTGGTGGCGCTGGACCGCGGAACGTCCGGGCGAGCGCTACATTCTTGGCGGCGAGAACCTGACGCTGAAGCAGATCCTGGACCGCCTCTCCGCCATTACCGGGCTGCCGTCGCCGACGATGAAGGTGCCTCACGCCGTTGCGATGGCGTTCGCATTCTTCGACGAAAATATTACCGGCAAGCTGCGTGGCAAGGAGCCTCGCGCGACGGTCGAGGCCATGCGCATGGGACGCAAACTGATGTTTGCGACCTCGGCCAAGGCGCAACGCGATCTGGGGTTTGAGGTGTTGCCGGTTTATCCCGCGTTGCGCGGCGCCGTGGAGTGGTTTCTGGAGCATGGCTACGCGCCGCCGGTGCCTGGGTTGAAGCCGGCATGAGGATTGGGATGATCGCCGCCATGGCGGGCGAGCTGAAGCCGCTGGTGCGCGGATGGACCAAGATGCCGGTGGCGCGCGGGTCGGGCATTGTGATGTGGCAGCGGGAGCGCGGCGCCGATCAACATGTCGCGGTTGCTGCGGGGATGGGTTCGGCCGCGGCGCGTCGAGCGTTCACCGCGGCGGAATTCGCCGGTTCGCTCGACGCCGTGCTTTCCGTCGGTCTGGCCGGCGCGCTGACCGCGCAGCCCACGCCCGGCGCGTGCTTTCGTGCCTCCGAGATCATCGACGCGCAGACCGGCGAGCGGTTTACCCTGCTCGGGCAGCGACGCCTGCGCCTCGTCACCACCCCCGCGGTGGCGAGCATCGCGGAAAAGCGGCGCCTGGCCGAGAGCTATGGCGCGGCCATGGTCGATATGGAAGCCGCCACCGTGGCCCGGTTGGCACAGATGCGTGGCATCCCGGTGTTTTGCCTGAAGGCAATCTCCGACGGCCCCGATGCAGAGCTTCCGGACCTGAACCCGTTTATCGACGTTGATGGCAAGTTGCGCATGGGAGCGTTTCTCGCCCACGTGGCGATCCGCCCGGCCACGTGGGGCCCGCTGGCGCAGCTTGGGCGGCATAGCGCGGCCGGAGCGCGTGCGCTGGCCGAAGCCGTCGAAGAATTTCTCCAGGGAGGCATGACCGAGTGAACCAGGTTCCCAGCAGCATGCAGGCGGCGGTTTTTCGCGGCAGAGATCAGGTTGTGTGCGAGACGATCCCGGTCCCCGAGATCGGCCCCGGCGAGGTGCTGGTGCGCATCGATACGTGCGGCGTCTGCGGCACGGACCTGAAGAAGATTCATACCGAACTCGCACCCGGGGCCGCGCGTCTTCGGGCATGAAATGGCCGGTACAGTTGCGGCCTCGCAACGCTGCTGGGTTTGCGGTCGGCGAGCGCGTCATGGCCTTCCACCACATCCCTTGCGGCGTCTGCTTTTTTTGCCGCAAGCAGACCTTCGCGCAGTGCGCGACGTACAAGAAGGTCGGAACCACCGCGGGCTTCACTCCGGCGGGCGGAGGCTTCGCCGAGTACATCCGCGTCATGGACTGGATTGTGAGCAAGGGCGGCCTGGTGAAGCTTCCGGACGACATCCCGTTTGAGCAGGCTGCGTTCATCGAGCCCGTAAATACCTGCTTTAAGGCGGTGCGGATGCTGGCGCTCGAACCGGACGATACCGTGCTGGTCATCGGGCAGGGAAGCATCGGCGTCATCCTCGCAGCTCTCTCCCGGAGAACCGGCGCGACCGTGCTGACGAGCGATCTGTATCCGGAGCGGCACGCCCTTGCCGCCGGGTTCGATCTGCACCATCCGGTCGATGCGCGTGGCGACGTGGTGGGCGCAGCAAAGGCCGTGACGGAAGGCCGCGGCGCAGATGTGGTGCTCGTTGCGGTGGGCGCCGACGCATTGATCCAGACAGCGATGGACGCCGTCCGGCCCGGAGGCCGCGTGATGCTTTTCGCCAGCACGCAGCACGGCACTGCAGCGTTCGATCCTGCAGCCGTTTGTATGGACGAGAAGACGCTTATGGGCTCTTACTCGGCTTCCGTCGCGATCCAGCAGGAAGGCATCGACATTGTCTTCGACGGCTATCGCGATGGCACGCTCGATCTGACTCGGCTGATCTCGCATCGCTTTTCTCTCGCCCAATGTGCGGAGGCCATAGACCTGGCGTCGAATCCCAAGCCCGATTCGATGAAGATCGTGCTCAAACCGGGCGTTGATCGTTCGACTAAGTAATCATCCGCGCACGTCAGGTCAGTATCCGCAGAATGCTGTGCTACTGTGTTGGCAAGTTGGATTACGGGGTGCGGGATGCGTTCTTTTGTAATGCGAGTGGCGGCGGGTCTGGCGATCTGCGTGGTCTCAGGTGTGGCGCAACAACCGATGGCGGCGGCGCGCATCTCCGGAGGCGTCATGGCCGGGCAGATCGTAAGCAAGACCGACCCCGTGTACCCGGAGATCGCACGCGCTGCCGGCGTCTCTGGCGCGGTGGTGCTGCACGCCATCATCGGTACCGATGGCACGGTACAGAATCTGCAGGTTATCAGCGGACCGGAGATGCTGCGGGCTTCGGCGATCGACGCTGTTCGGCATTGGGTCTACAAGCCATATCTGCTCAATGGAGAACCGACGGAGGTGGATACCACCATCACCGTGAACTATAACCTTGCGGAAGCAGCACCTCCGCCGCCCGCTGCGGTAGCCGCGCCAGACCCCGTTGCCCCCGCGAATGTGCCGGTGAAGGTCTCCGGCCGCGTCATGGACGCAATGGCGATAAGAAAGGTGCCGCCGACGTATCCAGCCTCGGCCCGTGCCCAGGGACTCGCCGGAGCGGTCGTCATGCGGGCCGTCATCGACCAGGGCGGGCGGGTGCAGCAACTGCAGGTGATGAGCGGCCCTGACCTGCTGCGGCAGGCTGCCATCGAAGCCGTGCGGCAATGGATCTACAAGCCTTATCTGCTGAACGGCGCGCCTGCTTCGGTGGAAACAACCGTGACGATCACGTTCCGGGGCTAACTCTCTGCCTGCCCAAGTACCGCCGGATCGATGACAAGGAAGAAACCCTTCGCCTGGGCCAGGAGTTGGCCGTCAGGATGTCGCAGCTCGGCGGCATGGAATAGTTTGCGACCCTCGCGTCGAAGATGGCGGCTCGTCAAGTTGAGCGGCGTATCGACAGGCGCGGGGCGAAGGTAGTCGACCTCCATGTGCCGGGTCATCGCGACCACCTTCAGTGGGCGGTTAAGCTTGCTCATTGATTCATCCAGGAGCGTCGCGATAATGCCGCCGTGCAGAAAGCCGGGAGGCCCCTCGTGCAGCCGGGTGAGTTGCACGCTTGCCCAGGCGGTAATTGCTGCCGGATCAGTGGTGTCGATATCAAAATGAAGTTGCAGACCCTGCGGATTCAGCGGACTGCAGCCAAAGCAGTGGCTTGCGCGTTCGTCGAGCGTGCGATGTTCGTGGGATGGCGGCTCGGATAGCGGCTCGGAAGGTTTTGATTCGGTCACAGGGTCAGGATACCCCGACTACTTTTTCGCCACCGTGAAGAAGTCCTTCTCCTGCCACACCAGGGTCTTCGCCGTTGGGTCTTCCACTTTGAACATCGTTGCTTTGAGCTCGCGTTCGCCCAGCTCGAATCGGATGTAGTGGAACACGGGGAAGTTCGGGTCCTGGTAGAGGTCCTGCGGGGTGCGCTCGACGTAGTACGGGTGCGCGCCGCCGCCTCCGCTGACCAGGTAGGTCACGCCGTCCACCTGCGCGCGCTCGTAGTTGTGGATGTGCCCGGCGATTACGACGAACGCCGCGTGAAAGCTCGGCGCCACCTGGGACAGGAAGTCGCGCAGCGCGATCTCGTTCGGCCGCGGGTTGTGGTCCACCTCGATGTGCGTCTGGATGTCCGCGACCGGCGGATGGTGCAGGCTGATCAGCACGAAGTCGACCGTCGCCGGCAGCCCGGCGACCTGCGCGCGAAACCAGTTTAGCTGCTCGCTGGCCGCGGTGAGGTCGCTATTGCTGTCGAGCTGAATGAGGGACATGCAGTCGCCGAGCTGGACCGAGTACCAGCGCCGGCCCTTCAGCTCGGGAAACGCACCCCACCACGCCTGCACGCCCTTGTCCGCGCCGCCTGAAAGCTCATGGTTGCCCAGCGCCGGATACACCCGCAGATGCTCCGCGCGCCAGGGCGCCGTCTCGGCGATGAAGTTTTCGTAATCCCTCGGGTCTGTGCCCTTGTACGGCACGTCACCCGACATCTGCACCGCGTCCGGGTGCTCCTCGGCGATGCGCTCCACCAGCGCCTTGCGCATGCGCGGGTCGGCGATGTTCGGATTCGCGTCGTTGGGGTCGTGAAACCGCTGATCCCCATACCCAATCACCGTCACATGCGCCGAAAGCGCCGCCTGCGGCACCTTGAAGGTTGGCGCCAAATCATTCTGCGGAGCCTGCGCCCGCGCACCAGCGCTGAACATCAGTATGAGATAGAAGCAGAGCACGTGCCTGGACGTCATACTGACGAGTCTAGGGACAATTTGCGAATACAGCATGAATGGCGGCGGGTCATCGCTGGACCTGGCACTTCGCCATCAGGTCGGTCAACTCGCGGATGACTGTAGTCGCCTCGGCCTCGTTCGCGGCCGAGATGATCGTCGTCTCCACGCGCTTCGTCTCAGGCGTGCCCATAGGCTGTCCCGAACCGTTGTAGCGTTCCACTACGTCCACCGCCGTGGCCGGAGGCTTCATGTGAATCTGGATAATCTGCAGGAAAGGGTCCACTCCCATCTTGGTGTTGGCCGACGAAAGCGAATTCACCCGCGCGATCTCGGTCAGGTTCACGGTGCGCGTGTGCACCTGCTGCGCGACGCCCAGATCGATCCGATCCTTCCAGGTCAGGTTGCAGGTCGCCGCATCGGCCGTGACGCTGACCACCGACAGGTTGTAGTCGAACACCTTCCCGTCAGCGCCGGTAATCTTGTGATTGGAGGCGAGCTTCAGCATCGTCGCGCGCAGCGTGTCGGTCGCCAGCGTGAAAGGTGCCGCCGGGCCAAGGGCCTGCGCAGCGCAAAGGCCGCAGCAAAGAATTGGAATTGCCATTCGAAAGCGAATCATCCTGTCCTTAGCGCCGAAGCCGCGCGTCGCCAGTGTATAAGACACGCCCATCACAGCGCCGCGGCTTTTCCGCCACCGCGCATTTCGAGCCCCCTTATGCACACCTCGGCGGTCCCTTAAACTAGATCCATGGCCGCTGAGTTCACCCACCTCCATCTGCACACCGATTACTCCCTTCTCGACGGCGCCTGCGACGTCGACAAGCTCGCCGCGCACCTCGAGCAAGATCGGCCAGACGTCCGCCGCCATGACCGACCACGGCAACATCTACGGCGCGGTGCACTTCTTCGACGCCATGAAGAAGAAGGGCATCAAGCCCATCCTCGGCTGCGAGCTCTACATCTGCAAGGACGACGACCACCGCGCCAAGCCGCGACGGCGACTAAGTACAACCACTTGCTGGTGCTGGCCGAAAACGAAGCGGGCTATCGCAACCTCGTGCGCCTCACCAGCGAGGCTGCGCTGCATGGCTTCTACCGCAAGCCGCGCGTTCGCAAGAAGTTCCTCGCCAAGCACACGGAAGGCCTGATCGGCTTCTCCGGCTGCCTGGCCGGCGAGGTCAACGCAGCACCTGATGGCAGGACAACTACGACGAGGCCAAGCGCGACCGCCGGCAAGTTCGAGGAGATGTTCGGCAAGGGCAACTTCTTCCTCGAGATCCAGGACCACGGCCTCGAGCCGGACAAGGCCGTCGTGCGAGGCGATGTTCCAGCTGGAGAAGGACCTCGACATCCCGCTGATCGCGACCAACGACTCGCACTACATCGAGGACCGACGACAGCCGCGCGCACGAGATCCTGCTCTGCGTGCAGACCGCCGGCATCGATGAACGACCCCAAGCGCTTCAAGTTCGACACGCAGGAGTTCTACATCAAGTCCGCCGACGAGATGCACGCGGCTCTTCGCCGGACATCGCCGAAGTCTGCACGCGCACCATGCAGTTCCCCGAGCGCTGCAACCTCGAAGCTGAACAAGGTCGACGAACCCGTTCCCGGCGTTCCCGGTGCCCGAGGGCATGACGCTCGACGAGCTACTTCGAGCAGGTCTGCCGCGAGGGTCTGCAGCAAGCGCCTGCGACACAGCGATCGCGCATCTGCGATCGCCGCGGCCTGCTGCGCAAGACCATCGCCGACTACGAAGCGCGCCTGCAACCGCGAGATCGACTGCATCAAGGCCATGAAGTTCCCCGGCTACTTCATGATCGTGTGGGACTTCATCCGCTACGCGAAGCGAGCAGAACATCCCGGTCGGCCCGGGCCGTGGCTCGGCTGCCGGATCGCTGGTCGCCTACTGCATGGAGATCACCGACATCGATCCGCTGCAGAACGAGCTGCTCTTCGAGCGCTTCCTGAATCCCGAGCGCGTCTCCATGCCCGATATCGATATCGACTTCTGCATGAACCGCCGCGGCGAGGTCATCGAGTACGTCCAGCGCAAGTACGGCGACGACCAGGTCGCGCAGATCATCACCTTCAACACCATGGCCGCGAAGGCCGCCATCAAGGACGTCGGCCGCGCGCTCGACATGCCCTACGGCGAAGTCGACCGCATCGCCAAGATGATCCCGCGCGACGATCGGCATCACCATCGACGCAGGCGCTGAAGGACTCGCCGCCGCTCGCCGCGGCCTACGACGCCGACCCGAAGATCAAGGAGCTCATCGACACCGCCATGCGCCTCGAAGGCCTGGTGCGCGGCGCCGGCGTGCACGCGGCCGGCGTCGTGATCGCGCCGCAGCCGCTGACCGAGCTCGTGCCCGTCACGCGCACCAAGGACGAAGCCATCGTCACCGTCTACGACATGAAGGCCGTCGAGAAGATGGGCCTGCTGAAGATGGACTTCCTCGGCCTGACGACGCTGACCGTCATCGACGACTGCCTGAAGCTCATCAAGTCAGACCAGGGCGTAGACGTCGACCTGGCCACCATCGCCGCTCGACGACGCAGATGACCTACGAGCAGGTCTTCCACCGCGCGCTCACCTCGCGGCGTCTTCCAGTTTGAATCCGGCGGCATGCGCGACGTGCTGCGCCGCTACAAGCCCAACACGCGTCGAAGACCTTACCGCGCTCAACGCGCTCTATCGCCCCGGCCCGATCCAGGGCGGCATGATCGACGACTTCATCGAGCGCAAGTGGGGCCGCCGCGCCGTCGAGTACATGCTGCCCGAGCTGGAGCCGATCCTGCGCGAGACGCTCGGCGTCATGCGTCTACCAGGAACAGGTCATGCAGATCTCCAACGTCATCGCGCGGCTACTCGCTCGGGCGGCGCCGACCTGCTGCGCCGCGCCATGGGCAAGAAAGACGCCGCGGAGATGGAGAAGCAGCGCGAGATCGTTCATGGCCGGCGCCGCCGCGAACGAAGCATCCCAAGGACAACGGCCGGCGAGATCTTCGACCTGATGGCGCAGTTCGCGGGCTACGGCTTCAACAAGTCGCACTCCGCCGCCTATGCGCTGCTCGCGTATCACACGGCCTGGCTCAAGACGCACTACCCGGTCGAGTTCATGGCCGCGCTGCTGACCAGCGAAACCTCGAAGCCGGAGAACGTCGTCAAGTACATCTCCGAGTGCCGCGAGATGAACATCGCCGTCGTGCCGCCCGACGTGCAGGTCTCCGACGCCAACTTCACGCCCATCGACCGAACGGCGACGCCATCGGCTTCGGCCTCGCCGCCATCAAGAACGTCGGCCACAACGCCATCGAGTCCATCATCGACAGCGCGCGCGGCGCTGCAGGCGGAAGGGAAGCCGGGCTTCGCCATCGCTGTGGGAGTTCTGCGAGAAGGTCGACCTGCGCCTGCTGAACAAGCGCGTGCTGGAGTCGCTCATCAAGGCCGGCGCGATGGACTGCCTTCGGCAGCCGCGCCGCAGGTCATGGCCGCGCTCGACAAGGCCATGGAGCGCGCGCAGAAGTCGCAGAAGGACGCAGCCGCCGGCCAGCACGGCCTCTTCGGCATCTTCGACGCGGATCCCGTCGCGGCCGCCGCCAGCAGCCGAAGACGCGCTGCCCAGCGCGCCCGAGTGGGACGAGCACACGCGCCTGCAGAACGAGAAAGAAGTCCTCGGCTTCTTCGTCTCCGGCCATCCGCATGGACAAGTACCGCGAGAAGCTGCGCAACATGAAGGTCGTCGACACCGCGACCGCCTGCGAGATGAAGCCGGAGCCGCAGGTCTTCCGGCGCGGCGCAGCGCGAGCCGCAGAACGAGATCCAGATCGCCGGCGTCATCACCGGCCTGAAGGTCGCCAAGTCCAAGCGCTCCGGCGAGATGTACGCCCAGGCCATCGCTCGAAGACACGGTCGGCAAGATCGAGCTCATCGCCTTCCCGCAGACCTACGAAAAGCTGGCGGAGAAGCTGAAGATCGACGTGCCCGGTGCTCGTCCGCGGCGTCGCTGCGCGGCGAAGAAGACTCCGCCCCGAAGCTCGCCGTCTCCAGCATCCAGGCGCTTGAAGACGTCAAGCTCAAGCTGCCGGAAGCGCTGCGCATCAAGGTCCCGCTGCACAATCCCGACGCCGCGCTGCTCGAAAAGCTGCACGCCATCTTTCTCGGCGCGCCCGGCAAGGGCAAGCTGCTGCTCGACCTCGAAGAGCCGGGCGAGTTCTGCGCTGTCCTCGAACCCAGCAAGTCATGGTCGCCGCCGACCGCCTCTTCATCGACCGCGTCGAAGAACTTGTAGGGCGGGGAGCCGTCCGAGTCATTCAATAGTTCGAAAACCTCTGCAAGGCATAAAAGCTGCATCACACTGAAGAATGAAACGCGCCGGGCCCATCCTTTGCTGCTTGCTGATGTTGGTTTCGATGGCGCATGGGCAGCGCCTCGCGCGCACCGGCCTCGACGCGGGTTACTACGACATGTACAACCTGGACTTTGCCGGCGCACATCAGGTCTTCGGCGACTGGATCAGGCAGCATCCCGAAGACCCGCTCGGACCAGCCTCTGACGCGGCCGCTTTCCTTTTCTCAGAGTTCGATCGCCTGGGCGTGCTCGACGTCGAACTTTTCACGGCCGACGACAGCTTCACCAGCCGCCACAAGCTCCAGCCCGACCCCGAAATCCGCAAGGACTTTGAATCCCGCGCAGCGCAGGCCGAATCGCTCGCCCACAGGGCCCTCAATCAGCATCCCAGGGACCCGCGCGCGCTCTATACCCTGACCCTGATGAGCGGCATGCACGCCAACTATGCTGCCATGATCGACAAGAAAGACTTTGCCGCGCTCAAGTTCACGGAGCAGGGAAGCAAGCTCGCCGAACAGACGCTTGCTGCCGACCCGAGCCTCGAGGACGCCCATATCGCCGTCGGTGTCGAAAATTACATGCTCGCGCTGAAGCCCGCCGTCCTGAAATTCTTTCTTAAGTTGCGCGGCGACCAGATGGACGCAGCGGAAGGTGTGCGCGAGATACGCATCTGCGCCGAAAAAGGCCACTTCCTCGCGCCGTTTGCCCGTCTGATGCTCGCCGTCACCGACCTCCGCGCCAACGACAAGGCAGGAGCTCGCCAAATCCTGGCCAGCCTGGCACAGGAGTTCCCGCAAAACTCGCTTTACCAGCGCCAGTTAGAACGCATCCACTAGAATCCCGGCATACACCGCGTCACCATCTTGAGTGCCGTCCGCGGTGGCCGAGCCGCTCTCAACACATCTGCGCATGCTCCATGCCGGGTTATGATCGACGGCATGAAGTGGTTCCGACTCCTTGCGTCGCTCCTGGCGCTTTCGATTCCCGCCGCTGCCACGCAGCAGCCGGCGCAGGCCGCCCGGCTCACTTTCGACGTCGCCTCCATCCGACTTTCTCATGCCGAGACCGCAAGCGGCATGATGAAGGCTCTCCCGGGAGGCCACGGCTACACGATTCAGAACCTGCCGGTCCGCCTCATGATCAGTCTCGTCTACAAGGTACCCGTTCGGCAGATTCAGGGCGGCCCCGACTGGCTCGACAGTGACCGCTACGACATTGAGGCTCGCGCCGACGGGTCGTACTCACTCGACGACCTCCATCTCATGCTCAAGCATCTCCTCGAAGATCGCTTTGCTCTCAAGACCCGCCGCGAAGTCCGCGACGGCACTGTCTACGCCCTTACCGTCGCGCCTTCAGGTCACAAGCTGGAAGAGACGCACCAGGAGCAGGACTTCAACATCCCAATCACCTTCACTGACAACGGTGTCGCCGGCAAGCGCGTCTCGCTCGCCTACTTTTCCTGGTGGCTGGGCCAGCAACTCCAGCAGGATCACCGGCCAGTCATCGACCGCACCGGCCTCACCGGTTTCTACAACTTCCGCCTCGTCTACTCCCCGCCGCTTCCAACCGACGTGTCACGAGAAAACATCGCGCCCGAACTGCGCGACCGACCCAGCCTCTTTGACGCCCTGCGCGACCAACTCGGCCTGCAGCTCAAACCCACAAGCGGGCCGATCGACTACTACCTCATCGAGCACGTCGAACGACCCTCAGAAAACTGACGGGCTACAGACACTTCAAGTACGCCTTGGCTTCGGCTAACTCCGGGAACAATCGCTCTTCGGCCTGGAACTCGCGCGAATGCACGCACCGCCGCCCGGCCTTCACCCGCACGGGATGTTTCAGGTGCAGCATCTCGTGGTAGAGCAGGTACTCGATGGCACAGCGCGGCGTATCCGCGCGGTCGAACACGCGCGACACCACAATGGTGTTGTGGGCGGCGTCGTAATGACCCAGCATGCGCCGCGCATGGTGCGCGCTCCACGTCAGCGTCGGACGTCCCATCAGTCCGTAAAAAAAACGCTGGTTCAGCGTCTCGAACACTTCGTTCAGATCGTAAAAATGTCCGACCGGAGTGGAGATTCGCTTGCGTCCCCGCGTCATCCGAATGTGCTCCGCGCCTTTTTTTACGGCTTCCGAGGATACGTACCGCCGATACCGGTCAGAGTGTGCCGGCGCAATCGGCTTGCGATACAGCTTCGCCAGCAGGATGTGCGCGATGGCGTGATGCACGGTCTCCGGCGCCGCCTCCAGCAGATCGGACAGCCGCACATGCAGCACGTGGTCGCGCAGCCGGATGGTCGTATTCAGCGAAGTAAAGCGGCGGAAGCGAACATCGAGTGCAGGCACCGGCGCCCGCGGCCGAAGCTCACGGTATTCCTGCTCGAAGATGGCGATGAGAGCGGCGAGCACGTTAGCTTCAGGTTAACATGCGGCCGCTGTGCGAATTCCGTCCGTCAGGAGCGCGGCTTCGGTTTCGCCCCGTCTTCTTTTCCTGGAGGATGCGCCAGGAACCAGGCCTTCTGCTCCTCCAGCACCTTGCCGGCAGTCTCGCGGATGTCCGACAGCGTTTCCAGCGCCAGCTTGCGCGAAACGTTGTACGCCTCATGGTCCGGCGGGGTTTTCAGTACCGTACCCCAACGCTCCGCGGCGGCAATCACCTTCGGCAAGACCTTGCGAACATCCATGTGGCGATGGTTGTAATCCTCGAGATTGTCATCCAGGTCGTCGGCAATGGAAGTAAACTGCTCCATTAGATCGTGGATATCTTCCTCGCGCCCCGGCATGCGTCGTCCGGTCGACAGCTTTTCGATCTGCCGTGTGCGCAGGTCAAGAAATTCAATAAAGGCCATGACGCGGTCCGGCGCGAAGTACGCGGTATCGCGTAACTTTTCGACCTCTGCGTCGGAAAGCCCACCCTCGTGCTCCTGCGCGAAAACGCGTCCGGAAAGCAGCAGAGTCATCCCAAGCAGAAGCAGGGCAGGGAGGGAGTGCAGACGCAGGAAGCGTCCCTTTCGGGTGACGGCAACCATGATCAATGAGCGAAGACCTGGGCCAGCAGCTCGTCGTGAACCTTGTTCAACTGCTTCAAGGTCGCCTGCAGCAGGGCTTCGTCTTCGCTGGAGATCAGGTGCATCAGTTGGCTCAGATGAAAAGCCGTCAGATGCACCAGCATCTCGGCGTTCTTCACCCGCTTGGAGTCTTTAGCCAATCCCACGTGGATTCGGTCGGCGAAGGCCTGCACGCGCTTCAGGCTTTCCGTCGCCTGCTCCATGTCGCCCGCGGCCATTTGGCGGCCCGCGACCTCGACATAGTCATGCACAAGCTCGGTGTACAAAAAGCATTGCTCGCGAGCGGCTGCGTGCTCGGCGCGGTTTTCAAGGTTCGCCAGCGCGGCAGCGTCCAGCACCTCGTCACCGCTGGCGAACGCTCGCGTGGAAGGGAAGAACAACATCAGCAAAACGGCGGCACACGCAACGGAAAATCTCATGTTGCACCTGCGATTCGGGTTCCGGGGTGAAACCTACTTCCTGTGTTCCAGGGCGATCAGTCGATGCCGTGCCTCGAATTCTTCGTCTGGATTTGTTCCCTTCGATGCCTCGAGAAAGCTTTTGTATGCTTCCACGGCTAACTTTGTCTGCTGCAGCTTGTCGTACGAGATTGCCGTGAGAAACAACACCGGGGCCGAAGGTGGAAGAACTGTACCACGGACCTGCAGCGCCTGCAATGCCCCCTGCGGATCGTTATTCGAAGAAGCGGCAAACGCCAGATCCCCCGCCGCATTCCCCAGGTCCGCCGGCGAGGGAAACAACGTCGGCTGCGCCACCACGCGGGCCAGGATCTCCTGTGCTTCCGCGAATCGCTTCAGGTGAATCAGCGCCCGTCCGCGCTCGTCCACCAGCGTGGGGTCGCGGGGGTTCGCCGCCGCGAGCTTCGCCAGCAGAGGCTCGGCCTTCCCGTAGTCGCCGCTGTCAAGGTACAGTCCCGCGAGTAGATGCGCCACATTGGCATCCTGCGGATTCGCTGCTGCCAACGCCTCCACCAGGGGCAGCGCCTGAGCAGTCTTGCGCTCGCCCGAATAGAGCGTTGCCAACTGCACCGTCAGCGCCGCGTCCCCCGGGTGCGCCTTCAGCGCATTCACCAGCAGCGCCTCTGCATCGTCCGCCCGTAGCTGCTTCACCAGCAGATGCGCCAGCTCGGACGTCGCCACCGGATCATCCGGATGCTCCGCCAGCACGCGTCGGTACGCCGCCTCCGCCGCCCCCGCGCCACCGTTCGCGCTCTCGGCCAGTTCCGCGCCCAGCAACGTGTCGTCCGCAGTCTCGGGCGTCAGCTTCAACGCCGCGAGCAACTCGTCGCGAGCCTCCGCCGGGCGGGCCTTCTGGTCGATCCGCGCCAGCGCCCGGTACGCCCTGGCTTTCAACGCCGCATCGCCGCCGGTCACCTTGGTCGCCGCCAGTAACTCCGCGCGCGCATCGGCCATGCGTCCACTGCGAGCCAGCAGGAGACCAAGCGCGACACGCGGCTCAAGGAAGTTCGCATCATCCGCAATCGCCGCACGATAGCTCTGCTCCGCCGGCGAACCCTGGTCCAGCGCGTCCTGCGCCGAACCCAGGTCGTAGAGCGTCTTCGCATCCTTCGGATTCGCCGCCGCCAGCGCACCGAGAAGCTTCAACGCGCGCTCGTAATCATGAGACGCCAGCGCCTCGTTCGCCTCCTCCACCTGCGCAGTCGCCGGATGCGTCACCTCCATCTGCCGCCGCGCTGGCTCCTGCGCCACGGCCGCATTCGCGCAAAGACACGCCCAAACACAAGTCAGCACAAGCCGCAAAGCCCTGCCACGCGTCTGCGTCTTGCCCCGCACCAGCTCACACGCTGAGGAAGATTTCATCTTTCCTGCCTTTCGGATTAGCGTGGGGCTTTAGCCCCACGAATCGTGCCAAACCAACGAGAAGGGCTTCAGCCCCGGGTCTCTTTTCTGACCCCTCCATCCCTAAGCCGCCCCCAGCACCGGCTTCAGCCAGTGCCCCGTATGACTCGCCCCATTCGCCGCGATCTCCTCCGGTGTCCCGACTGCGACCACCTTGCCGCCGCCGTCCCCACCCTCCGGCCCCATGTCGATCACCCAGTCCGCACACTTGATCACATCCAGATTGTGCTCGATCACCAGCAGCGAACCGCCGCCATCGATCAGCTTGCGAAACGCCGCCAGCAGCTTCGCCACATCGTCAAAGTGCAGCCCGGTCGTCGGCTCGTCGAGGATGTACAGCATCCGGCTCGCGCGCCTTTGCCTCGCCGCGATCGCTGCGTCGTCGCGCGATTCGTAATCGAACGCGCCGTCGCCAGGTGCTGACGCCAGCTTCACCCGCTGCGCCTCGCCGCCGCGAAAGCGTCGTCGCCGATCTGCCCCAGCCGCACATACCCCAGCCCGACCTCATCCAGCACCGCACAGCTTGTCCACGATCTTCGGATGCCCGGCAAAGTACACCAGCGCCTCCTTCACCGTCATGCCCAGCACGTCGTGGATGTTCTTGCCCTTGTACTTGATCTCGAGAATGCGACGCTTTGTAACGCGTTCCGTTGCACTCCTCGCACGGCAGCTCGATGTCGGCGAGGAACTGCATCTCCACCGTCACCGTGCCGTCGCCTTCGCACACATCGCAGCGCCCGCCCGGCACGTTGAACGAGAACGATCCCGCCGTGAAGCCCTTGCGCTTGGCATCCGGCTGCGCCGCAAACAGCTCGCGAATATCGTCGAACGCCTTGATGTAGGTCACCGGATTCGACCGCGGCGTGCGCCCAATCGGCGACTGATCCACCAGCACCACATCGTTCAGATACTGCGTGCCCGAGAGCTCGCGATACAGATTCGCCGTCGGATCCGCGCCTTCGGTCTGCCCCAGCGCCTGCAGCAGCGCGCGATACAGCACCTGGTGCACCATCGTCGACTTGCCCGACCCCGACACACCCGTCACGCAGCACAGCAGACCCAGCGGAATCTCGAGGTCCACCCCGCGCAGGTTATGAATGCGCGCGCCCGTCAGCTTCAGGCTGCTCGCGCCCCGGCTCGCGCCGGATGCTTCGGCACCGGAATCGTCACCTCGCCCGCAAAGATATCGCCCGGTGATGCGACTGCGGATTCTCACTCACCTCCGCCACGGTGCCCGCCGCCAGCAACTGCCCGCCCAGCTCACCCGCACCCGGCCCCAGGTCCAGCAGGTAATCCGCCGCGCGAATCACATCCGGATCATGCTCCACCACCAGAATCGTGTTGCCCAGGTCGCGCAGCTCTTCCATGATGTGAATCAGCTTCGCCGTATCGCGCGTGTGCAGCCCGATCGACGGCTCATCCAGCACATACAGCGCACCCACCAGCCGCGAGCCCAAGGACGTCGCAAGCTGAATTCGCTGCGATTCGCCACCGCTCAACGTCGACGACAGCCGGTCGAGCGTCAGGTAATCGAGCCCCACCTGCTGCAGGAAGCTGACGTTCGCTGCCGCACCTCCTCCAGCACCTTGCCCGCGATCTCCATCTGCGAAGGCGACAGATTCAGCGCATCGAAAAACTCTGTCGCCGCGGTGATCGTCAGCGCGCTCACCTCGCAGATGTTCCTGCCCTCAATCAGCACCGCGCGAGCCTCCGCCCGCAGCCTCGTGCCGCGGCAGTCCGGGCACAGTCGCGTAGCCGCGATACTTCGAAAGAAATACCCGCACATGCAGCTTGTACTTCTTGCGATCGAGTTCCGCGAAGAACCCGCGAATCCCGCGGAAACGTGCCTCGCCCATCCTCGATAAACCTCTGCTGCGCCGCGGTCAGGTCGTACCACGGCACATTCGTCGGAATTCCCGCAGCCTTCGCCGCACGCTTCATCTCGCCGTGGTGCGCGCGATACTTCGTCGTTCGTCCACGGATCGAATCGCGCCGTCATCCAGCGTCTTCGAGCGATCCGGAATAATCAGGCCCGGATCGAAATCGATCGTGTTGCCGAAACCCTGGCAGCGCGGACAAGCCCCGAACGGATTGTTGAACGAGAACAGCCGCGGCTCCGGCTCGCGATACGCGCGATGGCACGTCGTGCATTCAAACGCGCTCGAAAAACGCAAACGCACAGGCTCCGCCTCATCGCGCGGCAACGTCTGAAACTGAATCTCGCCGGCCTCGCGGTAGCCCGTCTCGATCGCATCCACAATGCGCGAGCGTGCCTCCGCCGACAACGCCAGCCGGTCCGCCAGCACAAAGATCGGCTGCGAGCAAAATCCAGCTCCAGCAGCGACTCCGGCGTTGAAAACTCCACAATCTGCCGCCAGTCTCATCGGCTGCACAGCCGGTTGTATCCGCGCCGCCGCAACTCGATCAGCCGCTCCTTGAGCGCATCCGTCAGCGTTGCCGCCGCGATGTTCTTGCGTCTTCGCGCTCTTCTTCGCTGCCGTCTTCTTCGCAGCGGCTTCGGCGCTTCCACAGCGTCGGTCGACGACCCCTGCAGCGGCTCCAGCTTCACCTCGCGCGCACAATCGGGAACAGCGCATACACCCGCGTCCCTCCTCGCAGCGCCAGCACCGCGTCCACAATCTCATCGACCGTGTCGCGCTTCACCATGCCGCCGCAGTGCAGGCAAGTGACCGTCCCGCAGCGCGCATACAGCAGCCGCAGATAGTCGTAGATCTCCGTCGCCGTCGCTACCGTCGACCGCGGATTGCGCGTCTGATTCTTCTGCTTGATCGCAATCGCCGGCGCCAGCCCATCCATGAAGTCGACGTCGGGCTTCTCGATGCGCTCCAGAAACTGCCGCGCATAGGCCGAGAGCGACTCCACATAGCGCCGCTGGCCCTCGGCATACACCGTGTCGAACGCCAGCGAGCTCTTGCCCGAACCCGACACGCCGCTCACCACCGTCAGCGCGTTGTGCGGAATATCGACGTCGATGCCTTTCAGGTTGTGCGTCCGCGCGCCGCGAATCGTGATCTGGTCGTTGCGATGCTCCGGCGCCTGCGTTTCCTCTGCAATCAATTCTTCGATCATGGCCACTCTCTATTGTCGGATAGAACCGAAAGGATTGCGAATCTTCAGCAGTCCTTGGTCCCGGCCATTTACAATCTGGCGCTATGCGAACCACTTCCTGCGCCATACGCATTCGCGTTGTCCTCGCACTCCTCTGCACGGTCGCCTGCCTCGCGCCCTCCCGCGCTCAGATGCCGCCATCCGCCGACGAACAGCCCGTCCTCGCCGTCGTTCAGAGCCTATTCCATGGCATGGCCGCCAAGGACGCCGCCGCACTGCACGCCGCCATCGCGCCCGGAGCCACGATGACGGTTCTGCGCGACGGCAAGCTCACCCAGCTCACGTTGGACAACTGGATTGAACGCGTCGCCAAGCCCTCTCCCACTCAAGTCAATGAGTCGATCCACGACCCTGTCGTTCGCATCGACAACGATCTCGCCGTAGTCTGGGCGCCCTTCGAAGTGCGAGTGGACGGCAAGCTCGTCTCCTGCGGAACGGACCTGTTCAACCTCGTCCGCATGGATGGCAAGTGGCTCGTCGCTTCCATCGCTTACAACAGCCGCACCGACTGCACGGGGAAGTAAGCCTCAGCCCGCCTTCCATTCAGAAGTGGAAGTTCTTCCCTCAGGGCCAAAGGCCCGCAATATAACAGCCTGGGCCGAAGGCCCAGGTACCGCCATCCCGTGCATTCGAGCGCTGAAGGCGCGACCCAACGTACCGCCACCACGCCTGAAGCAAAGCAGCGCTTAGCGCTCTTCCGGCTGCTTGCGGAAGATCTCCAGCAGCAGCAGACAAGCTCCCACCACGATCGCTGAATCCGCCACATTGAAGTCCGGCCAGTGATACTTCACAATCGTCACCTAAAGGAAATCCACCACGTAGCGATACGCAATGCGGTCGTACAGATTACCGATTGCTCCGCCCAGAATCAGCGCCAGCGCCACGCCGGTCAGCGACAGCACACGGCCCAGCCGCCAGAGCATTCCGAACACCACGATCACCGCGACCACCGAGAACGCGATCAGCGCCACCCGTACGATTGCCGGCGAGAGCGACTCCGCAAACAAAGAAAACGCCGCTCCCGTGTTCAGCACGTGCGAGATCCGAAATACGCCCGGAATGACTGTGATCAGATGCCCCTGCGGCACGTGCGCCACATCCACAGCTTCGACAGGCGGTCCAGCACGATCACCAACACCGCAATCAGCAACAGGTAAGCCCGAGCGTCCCGCCCCCTCATGCTGCCTCTCCCGCCGCATAGGGAGCGAAACGGATCGCCTCCAGAGCCTCCGCGCAGCGCAGGCACACGGTCGGGAAGCGCTCGTCCCTCGCCAACGTCACTCGTAAATCGCCAGCACCGCTCGCACTTGGCCCCGGGCGCCGGCTTTGCGCCTACCAGCATCCCCGTGCACATGTCTGTCGGATCTCCATGCACGATCTCCACCGACGACACATTGAACAGCTCCGGCAACGCGTCGCGATAGCGCTCGATCACCGCGCGCGGATCGCCCCGCATGCTGCTCGTATCGATTACCACCGCGGCTTCGAGTCCCTTGCCGATGATCTTGTCCGCCCGCGCTTCTTCCAGCGCCTTCATCGCCTGCTCGCGAATCGTCAGCAACTGCTCCCAGTCCTCCAGCAGCGTGCTCTCATCCCCGGGCACAATGTCCGCCAGGTCAGGGAACAGCGCCAGATGCACGCTCGCCTCGCGCCCTTCGACCGTGCGGCAGACAGCTGCCACACCTCATCCGCCGTAAAGCTCAGGATCGGCGCAATCAGCCGCGTCAGCGCCTCCGCAATCCGCCACATCGCCGTCTGCGCCGAACGCCGCGCCAGCATGCTTCGGCGCAAACGTATACAGCCGGTCCTTCACCACATCCAGATACAGCGCGCTCAGGTCCGTGTTCATGAACTCATTCAGCGCCTGGTACGCGCGATGAAATTCGAACTCGTCATACGCCTTGCGAATCTTCGCATCCAGCTCCGCCGTCCGCGCCAGGATGTACTGATCCAGCGGCTGCATCTCGCGCCAACGCAACCGCATCGCTCGCCGGCACAAAGTCATGCAGGTTGCCAAGCAGGAAACGCAGCGTATTGCGCAGCTTGCGATAGTTGTCGCTCACGCGCTGCATCAGGTTCTCGCTCGCCGCCACATCCTCGCGGAAGTCCACCGACGCCACCCACAGCCGGATGATCTCTGCCGCCCAGCCGCTTCGCCACATCCACCGGATCGACGCCATTGCCCAGCGACTTCGAAAACGCGCGGCCCTGCTCGTCCAGCGTCCAGCCCGACGTCGCCACCTTCCTGTACGGCGCCACGCCACGCAACGCCACGACGTCAGCAGCGAAGAATGGAACCACCCGCGATGCTGGTCGCCGCCCTCGGTATAGAGGTCGGCAGGGAACTCAAGCGTCCGGCTCCGCATCCAGCACCGCATGCCAGCTCGCACCGGACTCGAACCACACGTCGAGAATGTCCATCTCCTTGCGAAACTCGCCGGCATCCGCTTGCCGCAGTTCGCACACGCCGTGCCCGCCGGCAGCAACTCCGCCGGCGTCCGTACGTACCACGCATCGGCCGATTCCTTGCGGAACAGCTCCACGATACTCGCGTTGATCTCCGGCTCATTCAGCGGCTCATGGCATTTGTTGCACAGGAACACCGCGATCGGCACGCCCCAGATTCTCTGCCGCGAGATGCACCAGTCCGGCCGCGTCGCGATCATGTTGGAGATGCGCTCCTCGCCCCACGCCGGATCCCACGTCACTCCCTTGATCTCATCCAGCGCCCGCTGCCGAAACGTCGAAGTAGCACTCCCGGCGGCCCGGGTCTCGCTCTTGAGACCTGGGTTCTCCACCTCAGGCCTCTCCGTCACGTACGACTCCGAATCCATCGCCAGCGGATCGAGCATCGGCGTAAACGCATCCATCTGGTCCACGGCCATACCCTGTGCCGCCACCAGCGCTTCAACCTTCTGCTCCAGAGCCCGCTCTTCCGCACGATCCGTCGCGGCACTCGGCATCGGCGTCTCCATGCTGATAAACCACTGCTCGGTCGCCCGCACGATCACCGGGTTATGGCAGCGCCAGCAATGCGGGTAGCTATGCTCGAAGATGCTCGCGCTCAACAGCGCCCCGTGCTCTCGCAGCACGTCCGTGATCACCTTGTTCGATTCGAAGACCGTCAGCCCCTCGTACGGCTGAGCGATCCCACCAGAAGCAACATCGGACGTATTCTTCTGCCGTCCTGCGTTATCGACATACTGCAGTTCCGGCAGGTTGTATCGCTTGCCGGTGTAGAAGTCGTCCACGCCATGCGCCGGAGCCGTATGCACCGCGCCCGTGCCCTGGTCCGCCGTTACGTACGGAGCCGTTACACCCAGCACGCTGCGATCGAGAAACGGATGCTGGAATGTCGTTCCATCCAGCCGCACGCCGTTGAATCGGATCAGCGGCTCGGCCGCCGCGAGCAAGCCGGTTTGCTTCTCGACCTCTGCGCGCAGTGCCCCGGCCACGAGGTACACCCCGTCCGGCGTATCCAGCGCGACGTACTCCATCTCCGGGTTGAACGCCACAGCCAGGCTCGCCGGAATCGTCCACGGCGTCGTCGTCCAGATGATCGTGTACACGTGCTTGCCGGCCAGAGCCGGATCGATCTCTTCCGGCGGTGATGTCAGCCGGTAGCGCACATACACGCTCGGCGAGGTGTGCATCTCGTACTCCACCTCAGCCTCCGCCAGCGCGGTCTGGTCGTGGATGCACCAGAAGACCGGCTTCAGCCCCTTGTAGACAAAGCCCTTCTCGAAAAACGCGTAAAACGTCTCGACGATGCTTCGCCTCGTAGCCATGGCTCATCGTCAGGTACGGCTTGTCCCAGCGCCCGAACACGCCGATCCGCTTAAACTGCTGCCGCTGCAGGTCGACGTACTTCGCCGCATATTCGCGGCACGCCCGGCGCACGCTGACCGCCGGGCATCTCCAGCTTCTTGCGGCCAAGCTGCTCATCCACCTTGATCTCAATCGGCAGCCCATGGCAGTCCCAGCCCGGCACGTACGGCGCGTCGAAACCCGCCATCGTCTTCGTCTTCACCACGAAGTCCTTGATGCACTTGTTCAGCGCATGCCCCAGGTGAATCGCGCCATTCGCATACGGCGGCCCGTCGTGCAGGATGTACTTCGGCGCACCCTCCCGCGCCGTGCGAATCTGCCCGTAAAGGTCCTGCTTTTTCCACGCTTCCAGCCGCGCCGGCTCATTCTGCGGCAGGTTCGCCTTCATGGCGAACGCCGTCTTCGGCAGGTTCAGGGTCGCCTTCAGGGTCTTCGGCGTCTCATCCATCGGTGCTTCGGCAAGCTGCGACATCAGCGATCCTCGTCCGGAATCAGCGCGGGAAGGGTCCGGAAGCGACAATTCCTAAGCGCTGCGAAACTCCTATTCTAACGGGTTTCCGCGGTGCTGTTAGGCCGCGGGGTACTCCGTGTTCTTCTTGTGCTACCCGAAGAGACAAACCGGGTACCCCCTACGTCAAACGCTCAGCGACAGTTCGGTGTGAAAGTTTGTAGAATGGCCAGTGTGCCGGATATCGCCCGCGTTCCGGGGCAACATGTTTCCCGCCTCGCGACAATCTGTGATCTCAGAGAAAGACGACGGGTACGCTCCGATTGAATACGGGCTGCCGAGGCTAACGAAGTCTATGTCGAACAACGTACTTTTGCCGCCGGACCAGGCCGAAGCTGAAGCCCACACCACCCTGCGGCCGGATAACTCCGTGCACCTCAGCGGCGACCTCGGGGAGGCGGATCAGGGTGTCTTCCAGTCGCTGGTCGCCAGCGTCCGCGACGTCTTCTTCCCGCCAAAGCTTCCGCCACTCGAGCTCACCTCGGCGCCAATCCCCGTCGTCGATCGCATGGCGGTCAAGCGCGACCCCACGTCCACCGTTATCTCCACCGTGGTGAACGTCGGGATTCTGCTCTTCGTCCTCTGGTTCGCCGCCCGTCAGGCCCACATCATCGGCCCACCAAAGCAGATGCAGGTTACGGTCCTCGAAACTCCGCCACCCCCCAAGGTCCCACCGAAGGCCCAACTCGCCGGCGGCGGCGGAGGTCAGAAGGGTCCAACCCCGGTCTCCAAGGGCAATCCGCCCAAGTTCTCGCCAGAGCAGTTGAATCCGCCCAAGGCGCCCCCGCTGCAGGAGGCCAAGATCCATCCTCCGGTCACGGTCGACGTCGACCCCAACCTGAAGATGGCCGACAACAAGATGCCGAACATCGGCCTTGCCAACTCGCCGCTCATTGGCAACTCCATGGGCAACGGCAACGGAACCGGCCTCGGCTCCGGCAACGGCAGCGGCATCGGGCCGGGCAGCGGAGGCAACATGGGCGGCGGCGTGCGCCGAATCGGCGGCGGAGTCTCGCCCCCGACGGTTCTCTTCGCCCCTGAACCTGAGTTCTCCGAAGAAGCCCGCAAGGCCAAGGTGGCCGGCAATGTCCTCGTTTACCTGCAGGTCGATACCACCGGCCACCCCACCCACGTTCGCGTGCTGCGCGGCATTGGGCTCGGTCTCGACGAGAAAGCCATGGAAGCAGTCCGCCAGTACAAGTTCAAGCCCGCCATGGAAAACGGCCATCCCGTTGTCGTCGAGATGAACGTCGAAGTCAACTTCCAGATCTTCTAAATCACCCAATCCGACCAAAAGGCCCGGCAACCCACACACAGGTTGACGGGCCTCTCTCGCCTCCCGATCCCGAAATCGGTCCATCGGTGCCAATCGGTGTTGCGCCCTATGCCGCCCGCCTGCGCTCCCACCGCATGTGTCGTCACCTGGAACCGGTCCACCTGCCGCTCCAGCGTCACCGCTGTCCCTCGCAGACCTTCGATCCCCGCAGCCGTGGTCGCCATTTCGCTCAGATTCTCATGCGAGAGCAGGTGGATGGAATCCAGCGAAGCGCTGGACTGATCCGCCGCTGCCGCCTGCTGGCTCGCCGCAATCGCGATCTGCGCGATCATCCGATCTACCCGCTCCGCCATCCCGATGATGCGCTCCAGCGCCTCGCCCGCCTGCGTGGTCGTCACGACGCCCTCCTGCACGGTCCCCGTCCCGGCCGACATACTCGCAATCGCCGTCCGCGTCCGTTCCTGAATTTCCCGGATCATGGTCCCGATCTCACCCGTCGCCTTCGCTGTCGACTCCGCCAGCCTCCTCACCTCGCCTGCAACCACAGCGAAACCCACGTCCCTGCTCGCCGGCCCGCGCCGCCTCGATCGCCGCATTCAGCGCCAGCAGATTCGTCTTCCTCGCAATCTCGTCGATCACAGTCACAATCTGCGAAATCCGTTTCGAATCCTCGCCCAGCAGCCCCACGGTAGAACTCGTCTCCGTCACGGCATCCGCAATCGTGTGCATCGAGCCGAGCATCTGCTTCACAATCTCGCCACCTTCGCGCGCCGTCTCCGCCGCCGCCCTCGCGGTCTCCGCCGCCGACTGGGTATGCCGGCTTACCTCCGCAATGGAGGCTGACATCTCCTGCATCGCCGTCGCGGCCTGCTGCGTCTGCTGCGACTGCTGATCGATCCGCTGGTGCATCTGGTCTGACGCCGACTGCATCGACACCGCCGATCCCGTTAGCACTCCGGCCGTATCCGCCACCGTTCCGATGATCCCGCCCAGCGAACCCTGCATCCGGTTCATGGCCTGCGCCAGCGTGCCGATCTGGTCCGCGGTCCCGGTCGACAGCTCCGCTCCGCGCAGATCGCCTCCCGCAATCTCGTTGGCGCGCGCCACCAGAAGATCCAGGGCTCTGCCGACGCGCCGCCCCAGGCCAAAGAGGATGGCGCTACCCAGCGCGGCTCCCAACGCCGTCTGCACCCAGAGGAGCTCGATCGTGCGCGCGTTCGCCTCGTCAAGCTGCGCGCCTGCCTCGCCCGCCTCCGCCCGCTGCGCCGTCCCAGGCGGCATCCGCTCGGTCAACAACGCCTTCGCCGTACGGTTCGACTCCGCAATCCGGACATGCGCCGTAGAAGCCGTCATCAGCATTGCCGCCACCAGCACGCCCGTACCCCAGCCAAGTTTCGTTTCCAGTCTCATGAGTCTCCCACCGAGCCGAAGCTCCATGTGCAAGTCGTATGAGAACCGTATCGGCAACTCAGCCCAATCCATGAAATCGGCAGACCCCAGGGGCCTCCCGTCTCAGAACGCGACGCCTCTCCTCGCCAACCTCAGCACTTTTCTTCGCGAACTCTTCGTTGAAGCTTTGCCCAGCAGCCCACCCGCCATAGGCCCCACGCTAGCCCTACCGGCCAGCCAGAACCGCCGGCCGAATTTCCTCGAAAGTAAGGTTCTCCGCCGGGCTACCGGTCCGCGCCTTCCAAGCCAGGAAAAGCTTGCCATAGCTCTCGGTCACGCACTCCGCCGGGCTCACCCCGAGCGTCGCCAGTGTCCGGTCGATCCAACGCGTAGGGCCTTCGAGCTCCGCGAAGTTTCCAATCGGCGTCTCATCGAGCACCAGGTGCGCCCCCGGCTCGTGGGGGTCCGTGTACTCGCTGCGATACTTTTCATAGCGGAAGGCCGGCCCAAAGCCCAGCCGGGTGAAGATCTCCGCCAGCGCCGCGCCGTCCGCCACTTCGGATTCAGTCTCCAACCGCACCTTGTACACGCTCGCCGGGTCGTCATCATCCGGATGCCGCTTGTGCGTCACCACCTGCCGCTCGCCATACCTGCGCACTCGCAGGATTTCGCCCCGCGCCCTCAACTCGCGCTCGGGCGTGTCGTACAACGTATTCTGCTCGAAGGTGCGCGGCGTCTCCAGCTGAAAACCTGCATTCAGCAGTTGCCGTTCGAAGCGCTCCAGAGACACGACGGGAATCTTCACTTCGATTTCGGCATTCTGCATGGCAGGAGTATACGGCTGGGTCCTCTCGGCTGGCTGCGAACGATACGATAGCTCTGTGGATATGAAGTTCAAAACAGAACGCCTGGATGCCCGAATCCCGCAAGATATCGCCCGCGCCGCCGCAGATCCTGCGCCAGGGCGGCATCGTTGCGTTCCCCACGGAGACCGTCTACGGCCTCGGCGCAAACGCGCTTTCGCCTGAAGCAGTCGGAAAAATCTTCGCCGCCAAGCAGCGTCCCGCCTGGGATCCCCTCATCGTCCACATCGCCGACCGCGCCATGCTCGCCCAGGTCTGTTCCCCGTTGTTGTCATTCCGAAGCCTTCCTTTGTCATTCCGAAGCCCTCCTTTGTCATTCCGAAGCAAAGCGGAGGAACCTGCTTTTCCCTCCGCCGCGGCACCATCCTCGGCCCCCCCACTATCGTCATCTGCTTCACCCGCGCCGCCTCCACTTTCAACTCAAACAGCCTTCCGCCTCATGGACACCTTCTGGCCCGGCCCGCTCACCCTCCTGCTCCCGCGCTCCTCCGCCATACCGGACGCCGTCACCGCCGGCCGCCCTCTGGTTGGCGTCCGCATGCCCGCCCACCCGGTCGCACTCGAACTCCTCCGCCAGGCCGGAGTCCCCATCGCGGCCCCCTCCGCCAATACGTTCGGCCACACCAGCCCCACCTCTGCCGCCCACGTCCTCGCCGACCTCGACGGCCGCATCGACGCCGTCCTCGACGGGGGCCCCTGCCAGGTAGGCCTCGAATCCACCGTCGGCGGCTTTGTGCCAGATGAGGAAACCGGCTATCCATTGCTCATGGTCTACCGCGCCGGAGCCATCTCTATCGAAATGCTGGAGCGCCAACTCGGAGTCGGAGCGGTCGAGCTCTACCGCGCGCCTTCACGCGCACCGGACGCAATCGAATCGCTCCCATCTCCCGGCGTAGGCATCCGCCACTACGCCCCCCGCGCCCGTCTCACCCTGGTCCACTCCGAGCCGGGGATGATTCACGCTATCGACAAGGTGTACGATGGTATCGAAAAAATTGGAGTTCTTCTCCCCGAAGGCTGGAACCCATCCTGCGCGCAACTGGTCTTCCGCTGGGGTCCTTGGCACTCAACCGAAACCCTCGCTCAGCGCCTCTACGCCGGGCTCCGCGAACTCGACGACCGCGGCGCCACGGTCATCGTCTGTCCGGTCCCCACCTCCGGACCCCTCGCCGACGCCCTCCGCGACCGCTTGGAAAAGGCCGCAAAAGAAAAATAAGCGGCCCGCACACACTATGAAGATGCCCCCGCCCGCAGTGCAAAATTCGCGCGCCTCACGCCGCAGCGGATTCGGTTTGCCCTAGCGCGAACGCCTCCGCCAGCAGGCTGTAGCTGCGCAGCCGCGCGCCATGGTCATGCGTGATGGTATTGACCATGATCTCGTTCAGCCGCAGTTTGCTGGCCATGTCGAGCAGACCAGCCTTCACGCGGTCCGGAGTGCCGACAAAATAGCGCGGAAACTCACCTGGCTCGGGCGTCGCGGGCCCGAACTGGACCAACTCGGCCTGCGCCTCCGCCGGAGATGCCACGGGCCGGCGATCGTTCAGGCGGATACGGAACTGCAGCAGACGCACGGACTGGTACAACCTCTGTGCTTCGGCGTCAGTCTCGGCGCAGATCACGCCGACCGCGGCCATTGCTTCCGGCTTCGTACGCGTGCTTTCGCCCAGATCGGCATTGGGCCGGAACTCGGACAAATAGTGCGTGATCGAAGAGCGCGTCGGTTCCGGCGAAAAGAAGTGTGCGAAGGCGTACGGCAGCCCGTACTCGGCCGCCGCCGCCGAACTCCAGGCGCTCGACCCGAGCAGCCAGATGTCTGGCGCGCCCGGCGCATCCGGCGACACGGGAACCCGCGAAAAGGGGTGACTGGCCGGAAACCCGTGGTGCAGGAATGCGATCAACTCCGAAAGCTGGTCCGGAAAGACATCCTGTTCCGGCGCGCTCATCGGTGCCCCGCGCCACCTGCGCAGCGCGGCAGACTCCAGCGGTCCGCCGCCGGGAGCCCGTCCGATTCCCAGGTCGATGCGCCCGGAATATAGAGCGTGCAGCGTGCGAAACGTCTCGGCGACCTTCAGTGGCGCATAGTGCGGCAGCATGATTCCGCCCGATCCAAGCCGGATGCGCCCCGTTTCAGCGCCGATTCGCGCCAGCATGATCTCCGGCGCGGTGCAGGCCAGCAACTCCATCGCATGGTGCTCGGACATCCAGAAGCGGTTGAAGCCAAGGGTCTCCACATGCTGCGCCAGAGAAATGGAGTTGCGCAGAGCCTGCGACGCCGACGAGCCGGAAGCAACCGGCGACTGGTCGAGCACGGACAAACGAAGAGGGAAGGGCTGGCTCACATCCATTGGATGATGCGTCGGCCACCGAGGACGCGCCGCCTGTTTAGTGCAGGGGCGAGGTTCGGTCCGGAATGCCGACCTGTCGCAGCAGGTGGGTGAAGCGCGGGTCGAGACGAAGCGGCGCCAGCGTGGGGTCCAGCTCGATGCCGATCGTGGCAGGATCCCTGCGCGCCGCAAGCTGCTCCAGATCGGCGAATGCCTGGTCCGTATGGCCCAGCGCCGCCTCTGCCTCCGCCATCTGGTAGGTGCGATGTCCGGGCTCCGGATGCATCTGCTCTTCCGTTTCGAGGATCGCCTTCCACATGCCCGGCTCGCCGCCTGCGCGCAAGCCCGTCTGCGCGGCCGCCGTCCAGCGCAGTGTCTCGCCGTCGCGCCGCAACTCGGCCACCTTCCGTACCTCAGCCAGGAAACGCTCCGGATTGCGAGGCTCTACCAGGCTCAAAATTCCCAAGACCGCATGTGGCGACGTTGCCGATGGCGCGTTGTTCAGCACCTCCTGCAGCATCTCCACCGCCTCATCCCGTTTTCCGCCCATGCCCATCGCCAGCGCATGCGTGCTCAAGATGGCGGAAGACGTGGGCTGCAGCCGCTGCGCCAGCGCAAGCTGCTGATTCGCTTCGGCAAACCGGCCTTCGTGTGCCAGCACGGAGCCATACCAGTGATGCGCCAGCACGGAGCTCGGATCGAGCGCCAGCGCCGTTTGAAACTCCCGTTCCGCCGCCGCCGCATCCCACGACCAGAAGAAATCGATAAACCCGAGGGACGCGTGCGCCTGCGGCAGCTTGGGGTCCAGTTGGATCGCCCGTTCCGCCGCAGCCTTCGCCTTCGGGTACGCCTCCGCGTCCGTCAGGCGCGAGTATTCCCGCTGCAGGTTGTAGGTGTTCGCCAGGCCCGCATAGGCCGGCGCATACCCCGCATCCTTTGCGATCGCCTTCTGAAAGTTCTCCTCCGAGCGCTCCAGCGAGTCTGGCGTGCGCTGCTCGTAGAAGTACACTCCGCGCAGATACAGATCATCCACCCCGGCCACATGCGATCCGTACGGCACTCCTGTCCCGTGCACCTTGTCTTCAGAGAGTTTCGCCATGTCGGCGCCCCGCCGCGCCTGCACCATGATCGGCCACAGGATGGCACAAAGTCCGGCGGAAGCCGCCGCAGCCGCAAAGGCCACGCTCGCCCGCAGCTTGAACCGGCCTGTCGCTCGCCGTCCTGCCGATGGCTTTGCGGACGGGGAAACCGCAACCGGCTGCGCTCGAGTAAAGACATCAGGACCGGGTGAGGATTCCACCGCCGACCCAACCAGGAGCGCTTCGGGCGCAAGCGAACTCGCATCCGCCGGTTCCTGGCGCGAGTCTAAAGGCAGCTTTGCCGAAGTCTCTTCGCTGTCGCCCGCGTGGTTGCGTGCCAGCCATTCATCCAGTTCCGGAATCAGCGCATAGACCGTCGCGCGGCCCGCCCCGGGCACTCGGCGCACGGGAAGCCCGCGCTGCTTTTCCCAGCGCTCGACCGTACGTATGTCGCGACAGACATACCCACCGATCTCCTTCCATCCATTCAGGATATCGTTGCGGACTCGGCCCATGACCCCTCGGGAAGATGGCTTGAGACGACCATTCTACGCAAACATCCGCCTGGTTGCATCCGTGTGCTGTCAAATTTCTTTGCATACTCGTGCCCACCATGCAACTCGCATCCCTGCCTATACTTACATCGTGCGGTTCAGGCAGAACCTAGCCTCTGACCCTGCTGATTCCCTGGTTACTACCAGGTAAACTCGAACGTTACCTCGGTGTCACACTGATCACGCATGCACCAGATACTGCACCTGCAACCGCATTCCTCACTGATCGCCTCCACTAAATGTTCGACGAGACGACAAAATCCCGCCGCAATGTTATAAAACGACAGGACCGAGACACTGAAAACTTCGCCGCGCAGAGGTCTCGCTCTGCTCCGCGCTCCCATGAGGTCAGCACGGGTGATGCAGCAATTCAGCTTCAACGCCGCGGAAACGGCCTCCAACAAGACGCCGCGGCGCATCAACCGCAACCTCGTCTTCAATCTCATTCGCACCCAGCAGCCAATCTCCCGGGCCGATCTCGCACGCGCCTGCGGCCTCCGCCGTTCCACCATCTCGCTCATCGTCGAAGACCTCATCGCCAGCGGCTGGATCGTCGAAGGCTCGCTCGGCAAGCTGCCCCGCGGACGCCGACCCACCTTCCTTGAACTCAACAGCCGCCGCGCCATCATCGCGCTCGACATCCACCCCGTCCAGACCACCATCGCCGTCGCCGATCTCGCCGGCAGGATCATCGCCCAGCATGTCGTCACCCTCCCCGCCGAAGCCAATAAGGCGCTCACCGCCATCGTCGCCGCCATCCGCCGCATCCTCGCCGCACACAAGGACCGCTCCTTCGACGGCATCGGCATCTGTCTGCCCGGACGCACCGACCCCGGGCACGAAAAACTCATCTTCGCGCCCAATCTCAAGTGGCCCGTGCTCAGCCTGAAATCGCGCATGGAGCGTGCCACCGGACTGCGCGTCGAAATGGACAACGTCGCCAACGCCTGCGTGCTCTCCGAGGTCTGGTTCGGCTCGAGCGACGGCCTGCACGACATCGTCGTCGTCAATGTCTCCGAAGGGATTGGCACCGGCATCTTCGCCAACGGCCGCCTGCTGCGCGGAGAAAGCGGTATGGCGGGCGAGTTCGGCCACGTGCAGCTTCAGCCCGATGGGCCCCTTTGCGCCTGCGGCAACTTCGGCTGCTGGGAGATGCTTGCCTCCAACCGCGCCGCCGTGCGCTACTACACGGAACTCGCCCCACAAGCTCCGCCCATCAGCTTCGACCAGCTCCTGAAGCTGGGCCAGAACGGCGACCCCGCCGCATGCGAGGCGCTCGAACGGATGGCTCGCCACCTCGGCGCGGGTATTCGCATGATCACCGCGGCACTGGCCCCGCGCGAGATCATCGTCGTCGGCGACATCACCACCGCGTGGCACATCTTCGGCGGCATCGTGCTCGAAGAGATGAAAAAGCACTCCCTCTCGCGTGTCCCCATCCTGCGCCCGGCCTACGACGGCAACGCCGCTCGCCTGCGCAGCGCCGTAGCCCTCGTCTTCAGCGAAGGCTCCGCCTGGGCCGAATAGCACCTGCGACTCTCGACTCCGAACGCCAGACCCTCACTTCGAAATCAACCGCTCCGCGCCAGAACCTCCGCCAGATGCATCGGCCTTGCCGAAGTATTCTGCGTAATCTGCTCCGCGCAGCTAAACCCATCCGTAAGGATGATCGTCTCCGCCGTCGCGCCACGCACGGCAGGCAGCAGCACGCGATTCGCCAGCGTCTGCGACACCTCGTACTTATCCGCCTCGAATCCGAATGGCCCCGCCATCCCGCAGCATCCGGAGTCCAGCAGCTTCACCTCCGCCCCTGTCTTTGCCAGCAGCGTCATCTCGTCGGCCATCCCCATCGTCGCGCGATGATGGCAGTGGCCATGCACCAGGATCGGCGCCGCAATCTGCGGCGGCTGCCAGTCCGGCGCGAACTTCACCAGGAACTCGCTCAGCAGGTATGTCTGCTCGTGCAGCTTCTGCGCCCGCGGATCGTTCGGCAGCAGGTTGGTCAACTCATCGCGAAAGACCGAAGCGCAGCTTGGCTCCAGCACCACCACCGGCATGCCCTGCGCGAGCAGCGGATCAAGTTCATCCAGAATCCTGAGCAGGTAATGTTTCGCCGTCTTCAGCAGGCCGAAGTCATACAGCGGGCGTCCGCAGCACAGGTGCTTGCGCGGCACGACGACGTCAAACCCCGCCGACTGCAGCACCTGGTCCGCAGCCTGCATCGTGGCGGGATGGAAGTAGTTGTTGAAGGTGTCGGCCCACAACAGTACCTTGCGGCCTGCCATCGCGCTGCTCTTGCGCGACTGTGTATACGGCTTCGAAAACTTCGGGAACTTCCGCTTCGCATGAATGTGCAGCCGCGACTTCATCAGCCCGCGAAAGCCCGGCGCGTTGTTCACCGCATTGACCAGCCACGGCGCGCGCCCGGCCAGCCGCGCGAGCCGGTCTATGCGCCCGAAAGCATAGTGCGCCAGCGGACGGCGCGTGTGTTCATAATGGTGCGCCAGGAACTCCGCCTTGTACGTCGCCATGTCGACCGAGACCGGGCACTCGCTCTTGCACGCCTTGCAGGAAAGACACAGGTCCAGCGACTCGCGCACGGCCTCGTTCTGCCATTGCTTGGGCAGCACCTCGCCCTGCATCAGCTCCCACAGCATGTGCGCGCGGCCGCGGGTCGAATGCAGCTCCTCGCCAGTCGCCATAAAGCTTGGACACATGGTCGCGGCGTCGGTTTTGCGGCAGGCGCCCACGCCGACGCAGCGCAGCGCCGCCGACGCCAGCGAGCCGTTATCCTCCAGCAACGCGAAGTGCGTCTTCGGCTGCCAGGGTCTATAGTCCGCGCCCAGCCGGAGATCCTCGTGAACCTCGTGCGCGTCGATCAGTTTGCCAGGGTTCATGCGATGCGCCGGATCCCAGATGCGCTTGAACTCGCGAAACGCCTCCATCAGCTCCGGCCCGAACATCTTCGGCAGCAGAGCGCCGCGTGCCTGGCCGTCGCCATGCTCGCCTGAAAGCGAGCCGCCGTGCGCCAGCGCGATATCCGCCGCGCGCTCCACAAACTCCCGGTACGCGAGGATTCCATCCGCCGTCGCAAGCTCGAAGTTCAGTCGCGTATGCACACAGCCTTGCCCGAAGTGCCCATAGATGGCGCTCGAATAGCCGAACTCCTGCATCAGCGCGAAGATCGCACGCAGGTAGCTGCCCAGCCGCAGTGGCTCTACCGCGGCGTCTTCCCAGCCCTCCCATCCGCTGACGCTCGGCTTACCTTCGCTGGCCGGGACAAACGCGGTGGCGCCCAGCCCGGACTCGCGAATGTGCCACACTCGCGCTGCTTCGGCCTTGCTGTAGATACGCAGCGCGCGCACGGTGGACACAGCAGAAAGGGAAGCGGCGCACGCCTTCGCTTTCTCATCCGCCTCAGCTTGCGAGTCACCGCCAAACTCCGCCAGCAGAAAACCGCGCCCTTCGGGCAGCAATGGGATGTCGTCCAGCGACTTCTGCTTGCGCCGCAGCGCGTCCAGCAGCACGTCGTCCATGCCTTCCAACCCGATCACCGGATGTTCCAGCAGGTGCGGCACATGGTCGGCCGCATGAAACACATCGTCGAAGCCGATGCCGACCAGCGTGCGAAACTGCGGGCTCTTCACTAGCCGCAGCGTTGCTCCCAGGATCACCGCGCAGGTGCCTTCGCTGCCTACGAGCGCACGCGCCACGTTGAAGCCGAACTCCGGCAGCAGCTCGTCCAGGTTGAACCCCGAGACGCGTCGCGGAATACGCGGAAAGCGCGCCCGCACAAGATCAGCGTAGCGGTCGCGCAGCGACTTCAGACCCGCATAGATTCCGCCGATACGCCCGCCACGCTCGATGTGCGCGTTCAGCTCCTCTTCGGTGGTAGCGCCTACCGTCAGCTGGGTACCGTCGTAAAGCAGCAGGTCGAGCGAGACGATATTATCCACCGTCTTGCCGCCCATCAGTCCATGCACCCCGCAGGAGTTGTTGCCAATCATCCCGCCGAGCGTGCAGCGCGAGTGCGTCGCCGGATCTGGCGCAAACGTCAAGTCGAACTTCTCCGCCGCATCGCGCAGCCGGTCGAGCACGATGCCGGGCTGCACCTTCACCGTCCGCGTCGCCGGGTCGACCTCGCCCATGCCGTTCATGTACTTCGAAAAATCAAGAATGACCGCGAAGTTCGTGCATTGTCCCGCTAGGGATGTGCCCGCTCCGCGGGTCAGCAGCGGCGCGTCGAACTCGCGGCAGACAGCGACCGCCGCGATCACATCGGCCTCGTCGCGCGGCACAACCAGCCCGATCGGCACGTGGCGATAGTTCGAGGCATCCGTGGCGTATAGCGCACGCGAGCCCGCATCGAAGCGCACCTCGCCGCGAACGGCGGCGCGCAGAGACTTTTCCAGAGCCGCAGCTTTCGGGAACACGTGCTGCGCGGTGGCATGGGAGCTGGGCAAAACGACAAAAGGGGAGGAGGACATCAGCAGCATGGTATCGCGAACATCAGCGAGAAGTCTCCGCTTCGCGCGAACGACTCCGGTGCGCGGACCGTCTTTACAGATGAACGTGCGGCGGCGATACTCGCTACGACACCCGAAACCGCCCTGGAGAACCGATGAAGCTCGCCTGCCTGCTGCTGTTCGCAACCTCCCTGTTCGCCCAGACGGCCTCTGTTCCTCCCACCGCTGCGGAATCGCTGGCGAAGCTCACGCCGGAGGAGAAGACCCGGTTCGACGCTGCCGGCAAGGACTTCAACGCGCAGAAGTTCGCCGAGTCGCTGGTGGTCTACAAGGCACTGCTCGCCGCCCATCCTGGCGATCCGCTGCTGAGCAAGATGACCGGCGAGGCCGCGACCGATACAGGCGACACGAAGCTGGCGCTCACGGTGCTGCAGCCTATTGAGACGCAGAACCCTGACGACTGGCAGGCGGCCGCACTGCTCTCTCGCATCTACGCCGAAACCGGCGACAAGACACATCGCGATGCCGAGTTCGCCCACATGACCGAGCTCTACAAGAAGGGCGTCACGCCCAAGGGGCTGACGCAATACATCGTCGAGAAGGTGAACGTAGGCGACCGCAGGCTGATCATCTGGAACTCGTTCGAACCCTGGGGCAACTTCAAGGTTTACAACTACGCCCGAGTCTTCGACAAGGACGGCAAGCTGGTCCAGCGCATCACGCTCGAAAGCTCCGACATGGACCAGACCTTCTGGGCCAAGCAGCATCCGAAGGAAGCCGCGGCGGGCGGGCGCATGTTCTCGCTCGACGGCTACTCCGAAGGCCGCGCCGGCCGCGAATGGTCAACGCACCGAGACACACGCGACCTACGGCTTCCTGGACGCGAAGCCTACCTACGACGAGGTCAAGGCGCGCTTCGTGGCAATCGCTGGAGGCAAAGGTGGCCAGATGAGCAGCAACACGCACGCCGCGCAGCAGTAGACTTACCAGGCGCGCGAGAAGTTCGGCCCGGGTTTTGAACCGTCGCGCAGGCTGGCGTCGACGCCGGCACGCACCTCGATCAGGCGGCCGAACAACCATACCAGGTCCGAGAGGCGGTTCAGGTAAGCGATCGCGAGCGCGGGTGCGGGACTCTCGAACGGGCCTTCCTCCTCACCGAAGCGGACGGCGATGCGCTCGGCGCGGCGGCAGACTGTGCGCGCCATCTCGTAGGCGGCGGATTGCGGGTCTGCCCCGGGAAGCGACCAGTCCGAGAGAATGCCTTCCGTGGCTTCGATCTGATAGACAAGCTGTGTCAGGAAGTCTAGATCTTCGGGTTCGATGGTGCGTGTTGCGGCGAGGGCTTGCGCGGGTGTCGAGAGCGCGGCGCCGACGCGGAAGAGTGTCTTCTGGATGGTTTCCGTCCAGTCGCGAATGTCGGCTTGCGCACACAGGCTTCGTGCAAAACCGAGGAATGAGTTCAGCTCGTCGACAGTTCCGTAGGCCTCGACGCGCAGGGCAGACTTTGAGAGGCGGAGGCCGCCAGCGAGTCCGGTCTGGCCCGAGTCACCGGTTTTGGTTGCGATGGAAGACATTTGGAGCTCCTTTGCCAGCTATACTCCCTCCCCCCTTGTTGGACGTAAATTCCGGACAGGATGGGAGTTAGGTCTGGACCTCGGGTATACGGGCGTTGCACTGTTTCTGGGGCAGCCACATTTTCTGGTGCGTTGGCTGGTGTGGGTGAAGCGTACCTCAGCGGCTGAAGCCGCGTTTCATTGCGGCGGTTTTACGGCACGGCTAAAGCCGTGCCCTTAAGCGAGGCGAGAGACAACTACGGAAATTCTGGCTTAGCCAGAATGACGATTTTTGGGACTCTAATTGTGATTGCGCCAGAATGACATGCTTTGTGAGTCGCCGAACTATTGGATGTGGAAAGATTCGCCACCGAAGGTGAGGCGGAGACCGCCGCGTACGGTGATGGGCAGGGCTGGGTAGCCGAAGGCTTCAAAGTACTTCTCGTCGAGCAGGTTGTCGAGGCTGGCGTAGGTGCTGACGTGGTTCGTCAGGCGATAGCCGGCGGAAAGGGCCAGGCGCTGGTAAGCCCCGTCGAGATTGCGGTTGGGGAGCAGCAGGGAATTGCCGTAGTAGGGATCGGAGCCGCCAAGGAAGGTGGAGTCGTCGCGGCGGCCGACGAGCGTGCCGGTAAGCTGCGCGTCGAGGCGGTTGCGGGCGTACTCGAAGGCGAAGTAGCCGGAGTGGGGCGCGCGCCGGAAGGGCCGGGCTCCGACCAGTGGGCTGTAGTTGCCGATGGCGATGGTGGGGAAGTTGAAGCTGGTGTTGTAGCTGGGGCCGGTCGCGTCGGAGGAAAAGCTGCGCTGAACGCGGGCGTCGAGGTAGGTGTAGCCGCCGCGCAGGAAGAGGCTGGGCGCGAGACGGAACTCGGATTCGAACTCGGCACCTTCGGCGCGGTAGGCGAGCGAGTTGACGTACGCGCCGTACAGGCTGGGGTTATTGGCCGCGCCCGCGGCGACGTTGAGGAGCGTGAGGTTGTAGCTGGGGACGTACTCGAGCACGTTGGTGAACTGATTGTGGAACCAGGTGAGGTTGACGCGGGCGCGGCCGTTGCCGAATAGCTGCTCGAGGCCGGCATCGTAGGTGCGGCTATACTCGCCGCCGAGGGGGCGGATTCCGTACTGATGGATGAGCGCCTGGCCTCCGGCGAAGCTCTGAAAGGTGCCGTAGAGCGAGTAGACCTGGTCGTTTACGCTGGGTTCCTGGACGCCCTTGCCGAAGCTGGCGTGGAGCTTGGTGCCGGAGAGCAGGGCGTTCGACCCGGGACGCGAGACGTAATACGCGAGCGAGGCGCGGGGCGTGAGTGCCTTGCCGTAGAGGTCGTTGGCCTCGATGCCGGAGCCGAGGACGTAGAACAAACGATTGGCGGCGTCGCCGGAGATCTGGAGCGTGCCGCTGTAGTTGCCGCGAGACGGCGGTGGCGTATTGCGACTCACCCTTTTCGCTTTCGAACTGAAATGAGCCAAGCGCGGTGAGGAAGTGGCTCACGCGATAGTCGGTCTGGGCGTACAGGAAGTTGCGCCGGGTGGTGCTGGGAGAGGACGCTCGGGTAGGTGCCGAAGTAATCAAGTTGCGCCTGGCCGGACGCAGTGTAGCCGTTGGCGCCGGTGATGGTGACCGGACTGCCAAGCGTGGCGAAGAGGGAATTGTTGGGAGTGCCGTCGGTGGCGTACTGGATGCGGTTGTAGTCGATGGCCTGCCAGCCGAAGCGCGCGAGCGAGTGCAACTTCGAGGTCGTCTGCTGCTGCGCGGTGCCGTTGAGGAAGGTTTCGCGGTAGAACTGGTTGACGAAGTCGGGTACGCCGTAGAGGGCGAGTGGCGTTGGGGTTGCCGGTGTTTGTGTCGGTGTGCCGGAAGGCGAGGCGGAGGTCGGAGTTGGAGCCGGGGCTGAAAGCCGAAGTTGCCGAAGCTCGAGCCGGAGTGGAACTGGTCGTTGGGCTGGTTGTTGGCGGTCTGGAGGGCGGAGAAGCCGGTGAAGTAGTCGAGGTGGCGACGGGCTCCGGCGACCGAGACGCGCTGGCGGCAGCGTGCCGAGGTTGCCTCCGTCGACGGCATAGGTGAAGAGCGGGAGTGGCGTCAGCGCCGCGCACGGTGGTGAGCGAGACGACGCCGGAGACGAGGTCGGAGCCGTAGAGGACGGAGGAGGGCTGGCGCAGGACTTCGATGCGGGAGATGCCGATCGGCGGCGAGGGTGGAGAGGTCGGCGAGGCAGCCGATGTCGTTGACGGGGACGCCGTCGACGAGGACCTTGGTGAAGTCGGAGTCACCGCCGCGCAGGAAGAGCGAGGATTCGGCGCCGGTCTGGCCTTCCGTTGTGATCTGGACGCCGGGGACGAGGCGGAGCGGCTGCTGGATCTCGAGGGCGTGGGGGAAATCGCGGTCGGCGGTGAGGACGGAGATCGGGGCTCCGGACTGCGCGAGCGGGGTGGGGGTGCCGGTTTCGGTGACGGTGACCTCGTCGGAGCGGGTGGGTGTGGCGAGGGTTAGGTCGTGCCAACCTTGGACGGCGATGGTCACGAATGTGTCCGGGAAGCTGGCTGCCGAGATTCTCAGTTTGCACGGGCAGGATGCATACGGAGGAATTGGCAAATATACATGCCGGCTGGTGACGAGACCGTCACAGCCAATGCCACAGGATTGATCACTCCGACATGCCTGCATTGAGCTCGCCCTCGTCGAGTCCCGAGGAGTTGTGCGAGTTCATCAATGAAACGGTGGCGTTGGGAACGGCGGCTCCGAGAGGGTCGAGGACGCGGCCGTGCAGGGTGGTCTGGGCGTGGACGTTGGTGGCAGAGGCCAGGAGGAAGCCAAATACGGAGATTCTGGCTGCGCCAGAATGACGATGGTCCTTGCTGCGATGGTCTTTGCTGCGATGCTCCTTATTGCGGTGAGACGGCATGGACGCTCCTTGCGCGGGGCGGCGGGGGGCCGCAGCGCGCGGTTGAGCGGGAAAGAATGTGCGGAAGCGGCTGAGCGGACCGCGCGGCTCTTCTGCGGTCGGAGAGGCGGACAGGCGGCAGTGCTCTTCGACCCTCCCTAGAGGTCGAACGAAGCCATTGCGAACCTGGCCGGTCTCCTGACTTGCGCTTCATCGATGCGGAACGACCTTCCCAGGATTGCCCCCAGTGGTCACGTGCCTTGTTCCGGATCTCTGCGCTTACAGTTACGGGGTAGTGGCGGATTTGCACCGCCTTCCCGACACCAGATTCTTCTTCACCATACGTTGCGGCTCCAACGCGGTCAACGGGAGATTGATGTGGACAAAAAAAGACCACGGCGGGTGGCCGTGGTCTGTGGGTGGTGCAACTGAAACGTTACTTGGCTGCAGCTTCTTTGGCGACCGGACGCGCAACCTCGGTGAGGCGGGCAGCCTTGCCGCGGAGACCGCGCAGGTAGAAGAGCTTGGAGCGGCGGACTTCGTAGGAGCGAACCTTCTCGACCTTGTCGACGACCTTGGAGTTGAAGGGGAAGATGCGCTCGACGCCCTGGCCGAAGCTCATCTTGCGGACGGTGAAGGTGCCCTGGGGGCCGCGGCGGCAGGCGATGACCATGCCCTCGAAGGCCTGGAGGCGCTCTTTCTCGCCTTCCTTGATCTTGACCTGAACGCGGACGGTGTCGCCGGGAGCGAATGCGGGGAGATCGGTCCGCTCGAACTTGGCGGCCAGTTTCTGCATGATGGGATGAATTGACATAACAACTTTCCTGTTCAGAAATCGAGTCTTCAGTTTACATGAAAACGGTTCGGCAGATTCGGATAGCGCTAAACTGTCTGCGGACACGAAGGTCGAGAGGCCTGGGGAAGGTTCGGACTGGTCGGGCGAGCGGCTTCGAATGCAGGGGGACGCAAAGGCGATTTGGGAGAGGTAACCCTGCATGAGGTGGACGCCGCAGTTCGCGGACGGCGGTGTATTCTTGAGGGTCTCGATCGCCTTCGGCGATGAGCTGGCAGCCGAGGCTTTCCGGCGAGATAGACCATGTGACGGACGATCTCCATGGCGCCTGGCCGGCGGTCGAGGTCGCGGGTAGATGACATATCCAGCTTGATGATGTCGGGCGGGAAGGTCAGGCAGGAACTGAGGCCGGAGTAGCCGGAGCCGAAGTCGTCCATGGCGATTTTGAAGTCCTGGCGCCGGTACTCGATGACGATCGGGCGCAGATGTTCGACGTCGATCGACCTTCTCCTGCTCGGTGATCTCGAAGATGAGCCGGTCGGTCGGAAAGGATGAGCTGCGGGCGGTCTTCAACGTGAGCTGGATGCAGGCCAGCGGGGCTGTAGATGGCGTCCGGGCATGAAGTTGATGGAGAGGCTTTGCGCCGGTCTGCGCCAGGCCGAGCCGCGAGGCGAGTGTGATCGCCTTGACGCGGCAGATCTGATCGAAGGCGTAACGGTTCTCCGGAGTGAGCTGGCTGAGGATCGACTAGGCGGGCTCGCCGTTTGGACCGCGGACGAGAGCTTCGTAGGCGACAGATGGTCTCTTGTCGGTGTTTACGATGGGTTGAAAGGCCATGCTGAAGGGGAAGAGGAGACGAGCGCCGTTGCGGCAGGCCGAGCAGCTGGTGGAGCTTGGAAGAGGTCATTGAGTGGGCCCTCCAACGCGACGTTCGGATGCTACGACTGATCTTAGACTTCCTCGCAACGCTTGCAATGGTTCGACCGTCCGAGGCGTGCAGCTCTAGATGCAGATTTGATGTGATGGAACGGCGCGGAAGTGTTTCTTTGGAAAACCTGGATTGAATGTTTGACGAACGATGGAGATGTTCATGAGCGCAACGGAATTGAGAGAAGCTTGCGGTCCTCGTCGTTGAGGGTTGCGTCGTGCAGCAGGTCGGGGCGGTTGCGGAAGGTTTTTTCGAGGGCGCGCTCGCGGCGCCAGCGGCGAATTGCGGCGTGGTCGCCGCCGCTGCAGGACTTCGGGGACCGCGAGGCCGCGGAAGTCGGCGGGGCGGGTGTAGTGGGGGTAGTCGAGGAGGCCGCCGGAGCCGTGGGTGGAGGGGGGGACAGCGCCGGGCGTGTAGGCGGCGCCGGGGTCGTCGGGCGCCGAAGCTTTCGAAGCGGGCGGAGTCGGGGTTGCCGAGGACGCCGGGGAGGAGGCGGACGACGGCGTCGATGATGACGGCGGCGGCGAGTTCTCCGCCGGAGAGGACGTAGTCGCCGATGGAGAGCTCGCGGTCGCAGAGGAGCTGTTGATGCGCTCGTCGACGCCTTCGTAGCGGCCGCAGAGGAAGACGATGCGGTCGAGGGCGGCGAGCTCGTGCGCGACGGCCTGGGTGAAGGGGCGGCCCTGGGCGGAGAGCAGGATGACGGTCTCGCGGGCGCGGTCGCGGTCAGGTTTGGGGGTGACTGCGAGGGATTCGAAGCAGTCGAAGATGGGCTCGGGCTTGAGGACCATGCCTTCGCCGCCGCCGAAGGGGCGGTCGTCGACGGTGCGGTGGCGGTCGTGGGTGAAGGCGCGGAGGTCGTGGGTGCGAATGTCGACCTGGCCGGATTGATGGCGCGGCGGAGGACGCCGTGGGCGAACGGGCCGGTGAAGAAGTCCGGAAAGATGGTGAGGATGTCGATGCGCATGGGAGCCAAGGGCTTAGAAAACGGGATCTACGGGCGATTGAGGTCGATGAGGCCGGGAGGCAGGTGCATGTCGATGCGTTTGCTCGGCAGGTTCAGCGATGACCAGGAAGGACTGGACGTAGGGGATGAGGATCTCGTCGCCGGCGGGGGTTGGACGGTAAGCAGAGGGGCAGCGTCGGCGAGGCGGCGGGCCCGTCGGGGGTGGTGGGGAAGTCGACGCCGGCGACGAGTGCCGAGAGGATCGGGGCCGTCGAAGACGGTGCAGCCGACGAGTCGTCGATGTACTCGGCGTCATCTTCGAGTTCGACACGCTCTCGGCGGGGACGAGGACTTCGAGGCCCGCGAGGCGTCTCGGCGGCTTCGATGGAATCGATGCCTGCGAAGCGAGGACGATGCGGCCCTGGTTGCGGCCGACGGGTAGCCAGTGATTGATGACGGTGGCGGGACGGGCTTCCGCAGGCGGGCCGGCGAAGCCGGGTGGGGCGAGGAAGATGCTGGTTGCGATCTGCGAAGCGCTCGGGGAAGTCGGTGAGAAGCTCGGCGAGGATTTCTCGCCTTTCGGCCCTGCGGACGAAGCAAGTGGGCGAGGGTTGTCCACGGGGCGGATGCGGGGGAGAGTGTGGCCATGCCTCCAGCATACGCAGCGGGAGTGGCGGAGGGGAATCCGACCCGGGAAACGGCGCTCCCGGGTGGGTGTTACAGAGGAGAGTCTTCGACGCGCTGGATGTCCAGGGAGAAGCGGTGCTGCGCCTTCATGCTGGCAGCGCCGAGGATGGTACGGATAGAGCGGGCGGTGCGACCCTGTTTGCCGATCACCTTGCCGAGATCGGCGGGAGCGACGCGCAGCAGGAGGACGGTTCCATCGTTTTCAGGGGCTGACTCGCACCGAAACCTCTTCGGGGAAATCAACCAGGGCTTTAGCCATTCCTGTAACCAGGTCGACCATGGATCGCGTGAGGGTTTCACGCGTTGAGACATCAGTCATCGCACACCTCATGGGAGATTCGACTGAACCGTTCTGTTCTTTCGCGGAATCTCCCGTCTGTTGCGGAAGTATCGTGCGAAAGAAGAGTTGAACGATGCAGCGAGCCACGAGCCCGACGGGAGAGAGAAGTGTTCCGGCGGGATCATCGCAGGCTCAAGCCTGGTGAGGCGTTGAACCTGCGATGAGTCTACGAGAGCAGGTGGGGTCATCTGTTGCGAATAATGGTGCAAACGCCCACATCTTTGGGCACTTCCGATGTTTACTGATTAGTACATGAAGCTGGTTACCTTACCCGACTAAGCCGCGTCTGCTGCCGGCTCCGGGGCCGCCGCGGGAGCGGCTGCCAGCAGCTTGCCGACGCGCTCGGAGAGCTGTGCGCCGTTGCCGGTCCAATAGCTCGATGCGGTCGCGCTTCAGGTCGACGGTGGCGGGGGTGGTGCGGGGATTGTAGGTGCCGACGACTTCGATGGAGCGGCCGTTGCGGGCGCGGTCCTTTTCAATAACAACGACACGGTAGTGGGGCTGCTTGCGTGCGCCAACGCGCGCCAGACGAATCATCAACACAGGAAAACCTCTCAGAACAACGGAATATAGGTTTGGGATCAGCAGTCCAGCTGGCCGGCGGCAATTGAAGGAGGAGGAGGCGCTCCGGCTGCGGTGCAGATGTTAGATGGTACCCAACTGTATAAGTATCGCTGAACGCGCCGGGATTTGCAATTAGAAGGTCGGCCGGAACGATAGATCGCGCCTTCAGCGCTCCGGTTTGGTCTGGCGCGCACCTGGGGCTTCGCCCCAGGCTGTTATGGATCGGGCCTTCGGCCCTGTGATTTCGGGAGGCTCAGAGGTTGGGGCTTCGCCGCAGGTTGTTATGGATCGGGCCTTCGGCCCTCGAGTGTTGGGAGGCTCAGAGGTTGGGGCTTCGCCGCAGGCTGTTATGGATCGGGCCTTCGGCCTCGGATTTCGGGAAGGCCTGAAGGCAGTCAGATGGATGGGAAGAGGAACTTGAGGACGCGGTCGAAGCGGGCGGCCCAGGCGTCCTCCGTGTGGGCCCCGCCCTCGACTTTGAGCAACTCGAGGTTGACGCCAGGCTGCCAGCCCTGGAGCATAAGGCGGCGGTAAAGCAGTTCGGTGTCGCGGACGTGGCGGAGGCCTTCGGCGGTGCCGATATCCAGCCAGATGCGCTGGCCGGCGGCGGGACGGGAGACGAAGTCGAGGATGCTGCGGTGGTCCCACCAGACCGAAGGCGAAAGCACGGCGAGCTTGCCGAAGACGTGACGGTACTGTTGCCCGAGGTAGAGGGTGATCAGGCCGCCAAGCGACGAGCCGCCCAGGCCGGTGTTTGCCGCATCGGTGAGGGTGCGGAACCGGCTGTCGATCCAGGGTTTGAGCTCTTCGACGAGCAGGCGGCCGTAGAGGCGGCCTTCGCCGCCGCCCAGGCGCTAGTCGCGGGTGGGGGTGTACTCGGCCATGCGGCGCAGGCCGGTATTGGCGATGCCGACGAGGATGAGGGGCTCGATCTCGCCGGCGAGGCTGAGTCGGTCGGCGGTCTCGCCGGCGCGCCAGGTGTGGCCGGGGACGTAGGAGGTGCGGGGATCGAAGAGGTTCTGGCCGTCGTGGAGATAGAAGACGGGGAAGCGGCGGCCCGGCTCGGATGTCGTACTGAGGCGGGAGGTAGACGGAGAGTGTGCGGTCGTCGGGCAGGATGGCGGAATGGAAGTTGTAGGTCTCAAGGCGGGGGATGGGGCCGCCAGAGTCGAGCGCCGACAGCTGACAGGATGGAAGGCCGCGGTTCGGGGACGCAGCGAGCCGGGCTAAGACTGCGAAAGGTCTTCAATACGGTGGAAAGGCTCCGTTGCGCTACGATTGTGAAAAGACTAGCAGAGGAGGCCGGCAGATTGCATCGAACGGATTTGGGGGTGGGGCGTTGAAGCGTGAATATCACAAGTGGTTTTCGCCCAGCCTGGGACGCGACATGGAGATGCTGGTGTTCGGGCACGATGGCTTGCCGGCGGTGGTGTTTCCGACTTCGTGCGGGCGGTTCTTCGAGTTTGAAGATCGCGGGCATGGTGGGCGCGGTCGCGGACAAGCTCGAAGCGCGGGCAGCTGCAGCTCTTCTGCGTGGACTCGGTGGACGCGGAGAGCTGGTACAACCGCGGCGTGGGGCCGGACTGGCGGATCGCGCGGCAGGTGCAGTACGAGAACTACATCCTGCACGAGGTGCTGCCGCTGGTGCGGCAGAGGAACTGGCAGCCCGCAGCTGGTGACGTGGGGTGCAGCTTTGGCGGGTATCATGCGGTGAATATCGCGCTGCGGCATCCGGATGTGTTTACCGGGTTTCTGTCGATGAGCGGGGCGTTCGATCTGACGAGCTTTCTGCGCGGGTATCACGATCGAGAATGTGTACTTCAACCTGCCGCTGCAGTATCTGCCGAATATGAGCGATCCGTGGCATTCTGGAGCGCTATCGGCAGAACACGTATGTGCTGGCGACGGGCGAACACGACCAGTGCTGGAACGACAATGAGCGGCTGGCGGGCGTGATGCGGTGCGAAGGGTATTCCGGTGCGGCTGGATGTGTGGGGCGAGCAACACGGGGCACGACTGGCCGTGGTGGCAGCAGGATGATGCAGATGTATCTGTGAGTAGCGGAGGACTGGAGCTCAGGAGCGAAACGATTAGGAGGCTGATGAAGAAGATTGGCGTGTTGTTTGGGATGGAGAACACGTTTCCGGGAGCGCTGGTGGAGCGCATCAACTCGATGGAGATCGATGGGATTCAGGCGGAGTTTGTGCAGGTGGGCGGCGTGGAGATGGCCGAGCCCTGCGGGTATGCGGTGATCGTGGACCGCATCTCGCACGATATGCCGTTCTATCGCTCGTATCTGAAGAATGCGGTGCTGACGGGGACGCAGGTGATCAACAACCCGTTCTGGTGGTCGGCGGACGACAAGTTCTTCAACTATGCGCTGGCGGAGAAGCTGGGCGTGGCGGTGCCGAGGACGGCGCTGCTGCCGCACAAGTATTTTCCGCCGCAGATCAACGCGCAGTCGCTGCGGAACCTGGAGTTTCCGCTGGACTGGGACGAGATCTTCGACTATGTCGGAGTTTCCGGCGTTCCTGAAGCCGCATGATGGCGGCGGCTGGCGCGATGTGTTCCATGTGCATAATCCCGACGAGTTCTTCGACGCGTATGACCAGACGCGCGACCTCTGCATGACGCTGCAGGCGGCGGTGAAGTTCAAGGAGTACTTCCGCTGCTATGTGGTGGGGCAGAAGGATGTGCGGATCATGCCGTACGACCCGCGCCGTCCGCATGCGCGAGCGGTATGTGCTGGATCCGCCGGAGTATCCGATCCGGCGCTGCTGGCAGCGGGTGGAGAAGGATGCGCTGACGCTGTGCCGGGCGCTGGGCTATGACCTGAATACGGTGGAGTTTGCGGTGGAAGATGGCGTGCCGTATGCGATCGACTTCATGAACCCGGCGCCGGATGCGGATATCCACTCGGTGGGCGTGAGAACTTTCGAGTGGATCGTGGATAAGGTGGCGAAGCTGGCGGTGAAGAAGGCGCAGAATCCTGTGCAGAGCGAACTGCGTTGGGCCGGGCTGCTGAACGGGGCGGCGCGGCGGCTCAGGCGACGGCTCCTGGCGAAGAAAGCTCCGGCCAAGAAGCTGGCGGCGAAGAAAGGGTAGGGTCAGCAGGGCCTGCGCGAGTTCGTGGTGAGCGGTGCAGTGGATGGCTCAGCCGACGAGAAGCAGGTTCCTCCGCTTCGCTTCGGAATGACAACAGTTTCGCTTCGGAAGGACAACAGCTTCGCTCGGAGCGGTAAACAAGCTTCGGAATGACAACGATCTTCGCTTCGGAATGAGAACCAAGGGGGCACACGCTGATGCGACCGACGTTTACGCTGGGGATTGAAGAGGAGTATCAGACGGTCGATCCGGAGACGCGCGATCTGCGGTCGCATATTGCGACCGAGATGCTGGCGCAGGGGAAGCTGCGGCTGGAAGAGCGGGTGAAGGCCGAGATGCACCAGTCGGTGATCGAGGTGGGGACGCGCATCTGCCAGAACATCCAGGAGGCGCAGGAGGACCTGTACGACCTGCGGCGCAACATGATCCGGCTGGCGGAGGAGAACGGGCTGGTGCTGGTGGCGGGGGCGACGCATCCGTTTGCGGACTGGCGTGCGCAGGAGATTTATCCGGACCCGCGGTACGACCAGGTGGTGGAGGATCTGCAGCTTGTGGCGCGGTCGAACCTGATCTTCGGGCTGCATGTGCATGTGGGGATCGAGGACAAGGAGGCGGCGATCCGGATCATGAATTCGCTGCGCTACTTCCTGCCGCACATTCTGGCGCTTTCGACGAACTCGCCGTTCTGGCTGGGGATGGAGACGGGGTACAAGAGCTATCGCGCGAAGGTCTTTGAGAACTTTCCGCGGACGAACATGCCGGACAGCTTCGCGAGCTACTCGGAGTTTGAGAGCTATGTGAACCTGCTGATCAAGACGAACTGCATCGATAACGCGAAGAAGATCTGGTGGGATGTGCGGCCGCATCCGTTCTTCGACACCGTGGAGGTGCGGGTGTGCGACATTCCGCATGCGGGCGGAGGAGTCGATCGCGATTGCGGCGCTGATCCAGGCGACGGCGTGCAAGCTGTGGCATCTGCACTCGCGCAACCTGGACTTCCGGCAGTACTCGCGGGCGCTGCTGATGGAGAACAAGTTCCGGGCCGTGCGGTATGGGCTGGATGGCAAGCTGATCGACTTCGGCAAGCAGTCGGAGGTGCCGGCGCGGGATCTGATCGTGGAGTACCTGGCGTTCATCGACGATGTGCTGGATGAACTGGGCAGCCGGAAGGAGATCGAGTACATCCACACGATGCTGGAGCAGGGGTCGGGCGCGGACCGGCAGCTGAAGGTCTTCGCGCGAGACCGGAAGCCTGCGGGCGGTGGTGGACTACATGGCGGAGGAGACGCGGGCGGGCTTGTAGTGTCAGCATCCGCACTGTGGATTTTGCGGCATTTGCGACGTCTGAGAGCGGCATACAACCCTTCTCTATGACGGGATTTCCTGCGAAATTCGGAAGAGAATCGCTGTGTAGCGCGGTAAACTCGTTACATGGTTATGAATGTTCTCACGCCCCCTGTCGTCCTCGAAGCAAGCCGCGAAGGGTTTGACCGATCTGCTTGCGGTGGAGTTTCCGGCGGAGTTTCGCGAGGGCGCGCGCAACGCGGTGACGACCTGCCTGCGATTCAGCCGGACGAGAAGGTGACGCTGATTACGGATCGGAGCTGCATGCAGATTGCGGCGTCGCTGGCGGCGGAGCTGGACAGCCTGGGCTGCACGTGGAACGGGTTCGTGCTGGAAGAGCTGGCGCCGCGGCCGCTGGTAGGGCATGCCGCAGGCGGTGCTCGACGATATGGAGAGCTCGCAGGTGAGCATCTTCGCGGTCGAGGTGCAGCCGAACGAACTGCGCAGCCGCATGCAGATGACCGACGTGGTGAACCGCCGGCGCATGCGGCACGCACACATGGTGAACATCACGCCGGAGATCATGGTCGAGGGGATGCGCGCCGACTTCAACGCGGTCGACCGGCTGAGCCAGGCGGTGCTGGACAAGGTGCGCAAGGCGACCTATGTGCGGGCGACGACGCCGGCGGGAACCGACATCCACGCGGAGATGAACCCGGAGTACAAGTGGTTCAAGACGTCGGGGATCATCAGCCACGGAGAAGTGGGGCAACCTGCCGGGCGGCGAGTGCTTTACGGCTCCGGGCGAGGTGAACGGCGTGTTCGTGGTCGATGGCGTGGTCGGCGACTTCCTGTGCAAGCAGTATGGCCTGCTGGAGAAGCAGCCGCTGACGATCCACGATCGAAGGCAACCGCATCGTGAAGGTGAGCTCGCCCAACAAGAAGCTGGAGCAGGATTTCTGGAACTACACGCACACGGACGAGAACTCGGACCGCGTGGGCGAGTTTGCCATCGGGACCAACATCGGCGTGCATGAGGTGATCGGGAACATCCTGCAGGACGAGAAGTTTCCCGGGGTGCATATCGCGTTCGGCGATCCGTATGGCGCGCACACGGGCGCCAAGTGGAAGTCGTCGACGCACATCGATGTGGTGGGGCTGCGGTTCAACATCTGGCTGGGCAGTGCGGCGGGCGAAGAGCAGATTATGCGCGACGGCGAATTTCTGGTGGACGCATAGAGCCAGTGGAACTCACAGGCCAGCCAGGAAGATACCAGCCGGCCGATATCCGGATCATCGAACGGGATGACACGGCGATTCAGTTCGAGGTGATGACCCCGAGTGGTCCTGTCGTCGTGATCGCCAGCATTGTGCGAATCGAAAACAGGCTTATTTTGGATCAGGCGCACGTTGATGGCGAAGGGCTGACAGTCGGGGTCATTCGCCGGCTTGCTAAACTTCTGGGCGAGGCTGAAGATGTAGAGGAAGTCATTCTCCAGGGAGGGAAACGGACTTCCGGTGCTCACCCTGGAAGTACTCCTACCGCAATCCGAGTCAAGGTGGCAACATGACGACAGTGCTCATTTCCGGATGGAACCCCGGCTTTCAGAAGGTCACTTTCACGAACTTGTTGAAGAGTGAACTAGGCCTGACGTTGAAGCCGGCCAAAGAGGTGACTGATCAGATCCTCGACGGCAAGCCGGTGGAGTTGCTGGTGCCGGAAGATCGCGTGGAGAGCCTGCTGAGGACGATGTCGCATCTTGGGGTTCGCTGTGAAGCGGCCGTTGCACAACGCGGATGATTGAGCCGTTTCGGAGTGCGTTCAATTCGCGGCAATTTTCTGCGGAGAAGTATGCGGCGCTGCTGGCGCGGCTGAATGCGCGGACGCGGACTGACATTGAATTTCGGGTGGCGGAGACGCCTGCTTTTTTCTCGCGCGAACTGATGGATGAGATGGCCGAGACCGGCCGCGTACTGACGCATCAACTCATCGACAATCCGGAGTACATGCGCTTGTCGGACGAGGCGATTCCGGAGCAGTATCGTGTGCCGAACGACAATCCCAAGCCGAACTTCATGACGGTGGACTTCGGCCTGGTTCGCGGGGAAGACGGGCGCTACACGCCGAAGCTGGTGGAGCTGCAGGCGTTTCCGTCGATCTTCGGATACCAGGACGTGCTGTGCGAGGAATACGTGCGCACCTACGGCCTCGAGCCGTGAGCTGGAATGGCGCTTTGGTGGCCTGGACGGGAATGGCTACTGGAAGCTGCTGCGCGCAGACGATCGTTGGCGAGCATGACGCCGGAGAACGTCGTGCTGATGGAGGTAGAGCCGGAGACGCAGAAGACGCTGCCGGACTTCCATGTGTACGAGGACCGCCTTGGCATAGCCACGGTGGACATCGCGAAGCTGAAGAAGGAAGGCAACCGGCTGCTTCTACGAGCGGCGCGGCAAGTGGGTGCCGATCGAGCGCATCTATAACCGCGCCATCGTGGATGAGCTGGAGCGCAAGAAGATCAAGCCGGCCTTCGATTATCGCGATGACCTCCAGGTGGAGTGGGCGGGGCAGCCGAACTGGTACTTCCGCATCAGCAAGTTCTCGCTTCCGTATCTGAACCACGCTTCGGTGCCGGCGTGCGTGTTTCTGGATGAGTGGTTCGAGGGCAAGCGCGAGGGCATTCCCGAGGATCGAGAGAAACTGCTGCTGAAGCCGCTGTATTCGTTTGCGGGCAAGGGAATCCAGTTTGCGCCCACGGACGCGGAGTCTGAACGCGATCCCGAAGGCCGAGCGGCGCGATTACCTGTTGCAGGAGCGCATGCGGTTCGAGCCGGTGATCGCGACGCCGCACGGACCGACGCAGGCCGAGGTGCGCGTGATGTACGTCTGGCCGGAGGGCGCGGCGGAGATGACGCCGGTGATCAGCCTGGTGCGGCTGGGCCGCGGGCTGATGATGGGAGTCGACCACAATCGCAACCAGGAGTGGGTCGGCGGGTCGGCGGCGCTGTTTCCGGCGCCGGTCGGGTAACCCGCAGCTACCCGCGGCGTGCCGCGTGACGCGGTGCTCGAAGCTGGTCAGCACTGTTCTCCAAATGAACGCGGTTCAGCAGCAGAGATCACGATTGAGAGTCTCCGTCTGACAGCACGACGTCCGGTTCGAATGAACTCGCGGCGATATCTGTGCGCCAATTGGACATCTTGGAAACGGCTCTCAGCGGTGCGGGGCGACGAGACGCGCTGGCGGCGAAGATGCCCCGATTGCGGCGTGCTTATCCACATAGTCATCGGAGGTGGAACCTTAGTTCTGCCGGATATCCCACAGAATGGTTACGAAAGGTTGCCCCAGGTACGGTACACTTGGTCGGAATCAGAGACTGCAGTGGGCAATGCCGGGTGCTGTGAGGGACGGGTTATGGGCGCGAGAGGAAGCACTGCATTGACCGACCAGGTGCGAACGGCGGTACGATTCCCGATGCAGTTATCGCTACAGGTGTTGACGCCGGACGGGAATATCGATGCTCGGACGGAGAACATCTCGGCGAACGGAATTCTGTTTACGGCGGAGAATCTGCCGCCTGTGGACAGTCGTATTGAGTTCACGATCAAGATGCCGGCCGAAGTGATGGGGACATCAGAAGACCTGTCTGTGCAATGTATCGGCCGGGTGGTGCGGCATCAGTGGCACGACGGCGAAAGTCAGGCCGCCGCGATCATCGATGAATACTTTCTGAGGGTTGACGATGACCGTGGTTGATATCAGTTCGAACGAAGCAGTCGGGGCCGAACAAGACGAACAGGGAACCCCGGCGATCCGGATCATTCTGGCGGATTCGCAGGCGATCTATCGCGTCGGCATGCGGAAGGTCTTTGCGCTGGAAGACGACATCCGCGTGGTCGCGCAGGCGGAGACGCTGGACAACCTGTACGCGGCGCTGCAGCGCTTCCCGACCGACGTGGTGTTCCTCGAAGGCGCGCTGATTGCCGGCACGGTGGATGCGATTCCGGAGCTGGTGCGGCGCGCGCCGGACGCGAAGCTGATTGTCCAGGTGAGCGAGAGCGACGAGAGCGAATACGGTGGAGCTTTACCGGCGCGGCGTGCGCGGGGTGGTGCCGCGGTCGATCTCGCCGGACCTGCTGATCAAGTGCGTGCGCAAGATTGCCGCGGGCGAGACCTGGATCGACAACCAGTCGATCAGCTGGGTGATCGAGGCGTACCGCGCGCAGGCGACCACGCTGACGAATCCGCGGACGCAGCCGAAGCTTTCGAAGAAGGAACTGGCGATCATCAGCTGCATTACGCGCGGCATGCGGAACAAGGAGATCGCTTACCAGATTGGGACGACCGAGCAGGTGATCAAGAACTACCTGCGCAAGGTGTACGACAAGCTGGGCGTGTCGGATCGTCTGGAGCTGGCGCTGTATTGCCTGCATCACCAGTTGCTGAAGAAGTACGACCAGGATGCGGAAGGGCAGGCGGCTCCGCCGGCGGAAGAAGCCATGCTGGTCAGGGCAAAAGGATAGTCGGACCTTGCGGCGATTCGATTGCCTGCAAAAGAAGAGGGGAAGGCTCTAAGCCTTCCCCTCTTTTGCTGCGTGCCATGGAAATTACTGCTTGTCCATCTCGATATCGATGGTGAAGTCGACATCGTCGCCGAGGACGGCGGAGCCGAAGCCGGCACCGAAGTTGAAATCCTTGCGGTGGAGGGTGCCGGTGGCGGAAAAGCCGCTGCGCGTGACGCCCTTAGGGTCGGTCTGGGGCGCGGCGGGGCCGTCGAGCGTCAGGGTGACCGGCTTGGTGACACCGGTCAGGGTCAAGTCGCCGGTGAGGAGCAGCTTGCCGCCGGAACGCGTGAGCGAGGTCGACTTGAAGGTCATGGTGGGGTACTTCTCGACGTTGAAGAAGGCGTCGGACTTGAGGTGCTTGTCGCGCGCGGGCTCATTGGTGTTGACGGTGGTGGTGTCGATGGACGCGTCGACGGAAGACTTGGTGATGTCCTTGTCGTCGAGGTGGACTACGCCGGTCGGATGGGTGAAGGTGCCGCGAACGTTGGAGACGCCAAGATGGCGGATCTTGAACTCGATGCCGGAGTGAACTGGATCGATCTTCCAGGTGGATACCTGGGCTGAGGCGGCGGTGGCGGCGAGCGCGACCGAAAGGACCAGCGCGGCGGAACGGACGGATTGAACGAGATTCACAATGTCACCTCTTGGAGTGGATGGGATTATAGTAACGCCGATACAATATAGATGTTTGAACATGAATGCATGATTCGGAGATTGTTACGGTATAGGCACGTATCGCCGCCGGCCATTGCCGGGATGTAGACTTGGTGCGGGCTGGGAGTGCACCAGGTATGGCAATGGCGACGTTAGTGGCAACTGAGACAAACAAGGACCTGAGCGGGGGACGGCTGACGATCGCCGCGCCGTTCGTGATTGAGCAGGACTGGGACGCTTATACGCCGGAGCAGCACGCGGTGTGGCAGGAATTGGTGCAGCGAAGGTTGCCGCAGCTGCAAGAGCATGCCTGCGCGGAATATCTGGATGGATTTGAGCAGATTGGCCTGCAAGCGGACCGTTTGCCGAACCTGAAGGCGGTGAGCGCGTTGCTGGCGCCGCGGACAGGCTGGTCGTCGACGCCGGTGAGCGGATTCCTGCCCGCGGACGCGTTCTTTGAGATGCTGGCGGCGCGGATGTTTCCGACGACGACCTGGCTGCGGGCGCGGGAATCGATGGACTACACGCCGGAGCCAGATATCTTCCATGATGTCTTCGGGCATGTACCGATGCATGCGCATCCGGTGTTTGCCGACTTTCTGGAACATTACGGAAAGCTCTGCGCCAGCGTGATCGACCGGCCGGAGGCGCTGGAGCGGCTGGGGCGGCTGTTCTGGTTCACGGTGGAGTTCGGGCTGATCCGGCAGGGTGGCGAGATCAAGGTGTATGGGTCAGCGGCTGATCAGTTCGCACGGGGAATGCACGCGGGTGCTTGCGGGCGGCTGCGAGGTGCGCGACTTCGACGTGGACGCCGTGATGAACCAGGAGATGCAGACCAGCGAGATGCAGCCGGTTCTGTTCGCGGTCGAATCGTTCGACCAGATCTACGAGGCGGCGAAGGCGGCGGAGTCGAGGATCTAATCGCGGTTGAACGATCAAAGAAGCGCAACATCGATCTTCACGGATGACACGGATGAACACCGATTCAGGCAGGCGCGCGATCAAGCTTTGGTGGCTGATGCTCTTGTGGTGTGTGATGGGGCAGGCCGCCGCGCAGGAGACGATCTCGCCGGCGCGGCCGATTCCCACCGGGCAGGCGCCCGGGATGCAGGTGAAGCTGGTTTCAGAGATCGGTGGCGAGAAGGTGTACTGCGTCGTCTTTGCGAAGGGTGACGAGGTGCTGAGCGGGCTGACGGACTTTGCCATCAGGTACAAGGTGGAGGCGGCGCACTTCACCGGGATCGGCGCTATCAGTGGCGCGACGGTGGGCTGGCTGGACCTGAGCCAGAAGGCGTATCGGCCGATCCACGTCGACCAGCAGGTGGAGGTGCTGTCGATGATCGGGGACGTCGCCACGTTCAACGGCAAACCGATCGTGCATGCGCACCTGGTGATGGGGCGGCAGGATGGGTCGACCGTGGGCGGACACCTGTGGGAGGCGCATGTGAATCCGACGCTGGAAGTGTTTGTCAGCGTGGATGCGGTGCCGCTGAAGAAGAAGCCCGACGAAGCTTCGGGGATGAAGCTGATCGATCCCAAGCAGTAGGGTTGGCAGAAAGAGACAACTTCGGAGTTTTGGCTGCGCCAGATTGCCGACGCACTTTGAGTTTGCGCGACTGGCTCGCCTGCAACGATTTCGCATCTCACGTCAGAACTAGGTTCTGTGGAGAGACGACGATGCGACTGGTGCGATTTGCGGTTCTGGGGTTGGTTGCAGTTTCCGGGGTGGCGTCGGCGCAGACGGCGCATCATGCGGCGGTGCCGAAGAAGGTGGCGGAGGCACCTTCTGATGTGATCAAGAATGTGTTCTGGCAGCCGAATGCGCTGTCGCAGGGTGCGCCGGCGCTGTTCACGGTGGAGTTGGAGCGTCCTGCGGTCAAGGTGAGCGGGAACTGGGTGGGCAAGGAGCTTACATTTTTCAAGACCGACGATCCGAAGGTCTGGAACGCGCTCGCGGGAAATGATCTTGAGACCCAGCCGGGCACGTTCGAGTTGAAGATTCGCGTCGTGCTGGCGGGCGGCAAGGTGGCCACGGACAGCAAATCCATCGACGTGAAGGCGGCAAACTTCAAGACCGGCGACGTGAACGTTCCAGAGAATTTTGTAGAGCCGGACGATGCGGGGAAGCGGCAGATTGCGGAGGATGAGGCGGCCAAGGCGCGCGCCTACGCCCACGTGACCCCGAAGGTGCTGTGGTCCGGAAACTTCATTCCACCGGTTGCCGGCAGGGCCACGGAGACGTTCGGCGAGAGCCGCATTCTGAATGAAGAGAAAAGCAGCACGCACCGGGGTACGGATTTTCCGGTGAACGAGGGGACCAAGGTGGTGGCGTCCAACTCGGGAACGGTAGTGCTGGCGAAGAGCATGTTCTACGAAGGGAACTGCGTGATTATCGACCACGGCGACCGCTTCTTCACTATCTACATGCACCTTTCGAAGATGGATGTGAAGGTGGGCGACAAGGTGAAAAAGGGAGCGGAGCTGGGATTGTCAGGCGCTACCGGGCGGGTGACCGGGCCGCATATGCATATGGGGGTGCGCTGGAACGGAGCCTACCTGGATCCCGTGCAGTTGCTTGCGCTGACGCTGCCGAAGACGGATGCAGGCGAGACGGAGAAGCCACCCGCTCACAAGACGGCGGCACGAAAGACGCGCTGAGGCATCGCCGGGTTATTCTGGGTGTCTATGACCGTTTCTGGTATGAGGACTCTGCGCTGGCTGGCAATCGGGTTGAGCGGGTGGATGGCAGCGGTAAACGCGGGGGCGCAGGGTGGCATCCGCGCGGCCGGGCCCGAGAAGACGGTGCCGGCGCTGATGCTGAGCGATATCCACTTCGATCCGTTCCGCGATCCGGCTAAGGTCGCGCGGCTGGCCGCGGCCGAGACGACGGGCTGGGAGAAGATTCTTTCGGAGCCGGTGTCGGCGGGGCAGGCGCAGGCGTTTGCAGCACTGCAGTCGGGGTGTGGGTCGAAGGGCATCGACACCGATGAGGAGCTTTTTGCCGCGAGTCTGAAGGCGGCAAAGCAGGATGGCGGGGGACCGCGATTCATCGTGATCAGCGGCGACCTGCTGGTTCACGGCTTCGATTGCAAGTATCTGACGTTGCAGAAATCGGGCGGGGTAACGGGTTACGCAGCGTTTGCCGCAAAGACAGCGAATTACGTACTGGAGCGGGTCGAGGCGGCGTTTCCCGGTGTGCCGGTGTACGTGGCGCTGGGCAACAACGATTCCGGCTGCGGGGATTATCGCATCAACGGGCACGATGGATTTCTGGCTGGGACGAGTGCGGCGGTGATGGCAGGGCTGCGCGGAGCGGGCGAGGCGGAACGGCGGGAGGCGCTGACCGACTATAAGGCAGAGGGATATTTTGCGGTGACCCTGCCGGCTCCGATGGTGAAGACACGGCTGCTGGTGTTCGACGACAAGGACCTCTCGCGGAAGTACACGGATTGTGGGGGACGGCCGGAGCCGGCGAACGGGGCGGCGACGATGAAGTGGCTGAAGCACCAGCTTGAGGAAGCGACACAGCAGGGCCAGAACGTGTGGGTACTGGCGCACATCCCGCCCGGCGTCGACGTCTACGCGACGCTGAAGAAGGGTACGGGATGCGAGGCGGCGGAGACATTCCTTGCGCCTTCGGGTGGAGAATCGCTGGGGCGTGTGCTGGCGGCACATGCTGACGTGGTGCGGCTGGGCGTGTTCGGGCACTCGCACATGGACGAGATGAAGGTCCTGGTGGCGGAGGACGGCAAGAGCGCCGTCCCCGTAAAGATTGTGGCATCCATTTCGCCCGTAAATGGGAATGTGCCGTCGTTTACGGTAGCCCAGATTGATCCCGCGACCGGCACGATGGAGGACTACACCGTCTTCCGGGCGGCGAACAAGAAGGGCGCCGGGGCGTGGGCGCAGGAGTACAGCTTCGGCGCGACCTATCGGCAGAAATCTTTCAGCGGCAGCGCGTTGCAGCAGCTTGTGGAAGGATTCCATGGAGATGCGCAGGGCGCGAACCCGGCCAGCCAGGCGTATGAACAGTATTTCGCGAAAGGGTTTCCGTTTTCTCCGCTGATCCTGGCGTGGCCGCAATACGTGTGCGGCATCGACCACGATACAGAAGCAGGGTACCGGGCTTGTGCTTGCGGGGCGAAGTAGAGGCTTAGATTGCCGGGCTACAGTTTGTAAGCCGCTAGTTTCGAGTCAGAGACCTGGATGGCCGGGCCGATCAGCAGCAGCAGGGGCGCGGGTCCGGGGTGGGATGCGGGCAGCGCGCCCAGCGTGGTGACCGCGACGTGCTCTTCCGGCGTGGAGGCTTTGGAAACGGCGGCGACGGGTGTGTCCAGGGGGATGCCGGCGGCGGCGAGCGAGGCGGAGAGCGCGGCGAAGTCTCGGCCAGGCATGTAGAGGACGAGGGTTGAGCCGGCGGGAAAGACACCTTCCCAAGCGACGGGTGTGTCTTTGCCGGCGGCGTGGTGCGCAGTCGCGAGTATGAGCTTCGAGGCGGAGTTGCGGTCCGTAAGCGGCGTGGCAAGAGACGCGGCGACAGCGAAGGCCGCGGAGATGCCCGGGATGATTTCAAAGGGGATTGCGGCACCGCGGAGCGCTTCGATCTCCTCGTTGGCGCGGCCGAAGACGAGCGGGTCGCCGGATTTGAGGCGGACCACGGACTGGCCGCGGCGGGCGTGGAGGAGCATCAGCTCGTGGATGCCGGCCTGGGTGATGCGTGGCTGGCCGCAGCGTTTGCCGACGGGGATGATGACGGCGGCGGGATTGGCCAGGGCGAGAATTGGTTGAGACACGAGATCGTCGGGGAGAATGACGTCGGCATGCTGAAGAAGCTGCAGGGCACGGAGGGTGAGCAGATTGGGATCGCCCGGGCCGGCTCCGACGAGATACACATGTCCGGGCGAATGCCGGGTTGGAGCAGTGCCGGGGCTCATGGCTTTTCCCGGGGATTGGTGAGCGCGTGCTGGCGGGCGTAGGCGCGCGATGGGCAGGCGTCGAAGCCGCAGACCTCGCGTGAGGCGAGGGTGTGGAGGAGCTGCTTGCGGGCCTCGTTGAGGGGCTCGAGTTGGAGGACTTCGCGGCGCAGGTTGCCGAGTTCTTCGAGCCAGGGGCCGAGGTCGTGCGGGAGGGCGGCGTTCAGCTCCTTGCGGAGGCGCTGGGCTAGCGCGGGGACTGGCCTGCGGTGGAGATGGCGATCTGGAGGTCGCCGCGACGGACGACGGAAGGGAAGTAGAAGTCGCAGAACGGCGGATCGTCCACCGCGTTGCAGAGAATGGATTTGGCGGTGGCTTCGAGGTAGACGGCGCGGTTGACCTCGGGGACGTCCGTGGCGGTGACGACGAGGAAGGTGTCCGGGGGCAACATCTCCGGGGGCGTAGGGCCGCTGATGCCAGAGGACCTCGCCTGCTGCCGGCCAGTTCGGCGACGGCAGGGGAGGCGTGGGGCGCGATGACGGTGATGCTTTCCTTCGGCGGCGCGCAGGGATTCGATCTTCGATTCGGCGAGGTCGCCGGCTCCGATGACGAGGCAGGACCGGCCGGTGAGCTTGAGGAAGATGGGAAAAAGCGCCATAGGAATACCTGTCCGATGATAACGGGTCTGCCAAGCGGAAGTGAGAGGCCGCAGCGTTCGTGGGGTGCAATTTTCCGATAGAAATTATTTCTGCGACTACTGCGCCGTCCATCCAATCCGGCCACGACCGCCTCTAACGACCAAGGCACATGTTCGAGGGAAGGGCCGCGGGAGTGAATGAGTCGACTTAGCACAGAGTATGAGACCGGGGCGAGGGTGCGCCGGCGGACCTCGGGAACGACAATCCAGCAGGGATAACAATGCGGGGCATTGAGCCGGTTCGCGCGTGCGTTGTGATTGTGGTTTCGAATCCCATCAATCGGCGCTTGATCGAAGCTGCCTCAGCCCACCTGGAGCTTACGCCCGAAGTGATGGACGCCGGTGTTCTGGAGGGCGCGGATGCCGCGCAGCATCTGCTGCAATGCGAGCTCGTCGTTGCGGACGAGGCGGAAGCGAAGAAGGTGCAGCAGATACTTGCACCGATGTTCCAGAATCCGGACAACGTAACGCCTGCCGTGATTGCAGTGAGGGAGCGCGATGCTCCGGCGCCCGCAGGGAGCGAATCCGCCAAGCCGCAGTTTGACGGCGTGCTCACCTTGCCACAGGAGCCGGCACCGATCCTGACGCAGCTTGGATTGATCCTGTATGCGCACCGGGCTTACGCGCAAAAGTATCAGTAGCGCCCTGGAGGAGCTGCACCTGAACCGGCGCATCTTCCGATCGGTGACGAGCGGCATTTCGGTTTCGAATGCAAGTCAGCCGGATCTTCCGCTGGTGTATGTGAACCCGGCTTTCGAGGCGATGACTGGGTACAGCCTGGAGGAAGTCGTCGGGAAGAACTGCCGCTTCCTGCAGAATGGGCAGCATGACCAGCCGGGGTTGACGCTGGTACGCGAGGCGATTCGGTCGCACAAGGAAGTGGTGGTTGTCGATCCGGAACTTCCGCAAGGACGGGCAGCCGTTCTGGAACGAGCTTTCGCTTTCTCCCATCTTCAACCGCGAAGGCGAACTGACGCACTTCGTCGGGATCCAGCAGGACGTGACGGCACGGGTGGAGTTCGAGGCGGCGCTGCGCGAAAGCGAGAAGCTGGCAGCGGTGGGGCGGCTGGCGGCGTCGATCGCGCATGAGATCAACAACCCGCTCGAAAGCGTGATGAACCTGCTCTACCTGGCGCGGCAGGCGGAATCTGACGAGGCGATGCGCGAGTATCTGGAGACGGCTGACAAGGAACTGCAGCGGGTGGCACAGATTACGTCGCAGTCTTTGCGGTTCTACCGGCAATCGACCAAGCCGCAGGCGGTGCGCTGCCACGATCTGCTGGAGTCTGTGCTGGATGTGTACCAGAGCAAGGCGGACGCGCGCGGAATCAAAGTGGAGATGCGCGAACGCATGACAGAGTCCATCGTCTGCCTGGAGAGCGAGATTCGGCAGGTGGTCAGCAATCTGATACGCAATGCACTGGACGCGATGAATGGCAAGCCGGGCGGACGGCTCCTGATTCGCACGCGCGAGACGACGGAATGGCGCACGGGGCTGCGGGGTGTGATGATGACCTTCGCCGATACGGGGTGCGGAATCAGTCGGGCGACGATGGACCGCCTCTACACGGCGTTCTTTACGACCAAGGGCATCGGCGGGACGGGGCTGGGGCTTTGGGTTAGCTCCGAGATTGTGAAGCGCCACCAGGGACGTCTGCGAGTGCGCAGCAGCCAGGAGCCGGGGAGAAGCTGGACGGTGTTCGAGCTTTTTCTCCCGCTGCAGGGTCTGGCGCAGTAACGAAGCGTTGCGGGCGGGGAGATTGCGCTAGGATGGTGCGGTGAAGCTGCCTGTGATGCCTCCGGTGTTGCCGATGCTGGCCAAGCGCGTTGCTGCGATTCCTTCCGGGGATAAGTGGTCGTTTGAGCCGAAGTGGGATGGCTTTCGAGCCCTGGTGTTTCGCGATGGCAATGAGATCCTGATCCAGAGCCGCGATACGAAGTCGCTGAACCGGTACTTCCCTGAGCTGGAAGCGGAGCTGCTGCGGCAGCTTCCGGAGCAGTGCGTGCTGGACGGCGAGATCGTGATCGTCGGCGCGCAGGGGCTGGATTTCGACGCGCTGCAGCTCAGGGTGCATCCCGCGGCTTCGCGGGTGAAGATGCTGTCCGAGACTACGCCGGCGTCGGTCGTGTTCTTCGATCTGCTGAGTGTGGGAGACGAGGACCTGACCGGGCTGGGATTTGCGGGACGGCGGGCGCGGCTGGAACAGGTTCTGGGCAAAGTGAAGAAGCCGGTGCATCTGACGCCTGCGACGCTCGACGCAGCGGTAGCGCAGGATTGGTTCAAACGGTTCGAGGGGGCGGGATTTGACGGCGTGATCGCCAAGCCGCTGGCTGGGGGCTATGAGCCCGACAAACGCAGCATGCTGAAGGTGAAGCATGAACGGGATTGCGACTGTGTGGTGGCGGGCTTTCGCTGGCATAAGGATGCGCAGGGAACGGCCGTCGGGTCGCTGCTGCTGGGGTTGTTCGATGGCGGCGGGAAACTGCAGCATGTGGGAGTTTGCGCGAGCTTCACGATGGAAAAGCGGCGCGAGCTGGTCGAGTTTCTTGCAGCGTATCGCGAGCGCGCCTTGGAAGGCCATCCGTGGGCCGGGTGGGCGGAGAACGCCGCGGGCGGGCGTATGCCGGGCGGGCAGAGCCGGTGGTCGGCCGGAAAGGACCTGAGTTGGGAGCCGCTCCGGCCGGAGTTGGTGGTTGAGGTCGCGTACGAGCACATGCAGGGCGACCGGTTCCGGCACATGGCGCAGTTCCGGCGGTGGCGGACGGATCGTACGCCCGAAAGCTGCACGTACGCGCAACTGGAGGTGGTGGCGCCGCAGGAGCTGCAGGAGATTTTTGCGGGCGGCCGGTAGGATCTGGTGCAGGTGTAGGGAAGAATACGGAGGTTCCGGCTTCGCCAGAATGACGCCGGGGCTTGGATGACCCCTTGGGATGGCGGCCTTGTGGAGCCTGCTTTATGGAAGGATTGGTGCGGAGGAGGGGACTTGAACCCCTATGCCCATACGGGCGCTACCACCTCAAGGTAGTGCGTCTGCCAATTTCGCCACCTCCGCTTGCCGGAACGCCGGCAGCCTGAGGGGCCGACCGTGCATTCGGTGTGTGACGTTCAATCCGAAGTTGAGTATAGCATCTGCCAGCGGATTAGAAGTGATCGAGGAGCTCGGCGAAGGAGCTTACTTCGAGCAGGGTTTGGCCGGAGGGAGGGGCATCGACGCTCTCGTGCTCGAGCACCCAGGTGAAGTCGTGGGGGATGAAGACGGCATTCCAGCCGGCGGCAAGCGCGGGGTTGATGTCCGAGCGTGGGCTGTTGCCGATCATCCAGGTTGACTGCGCCGGGAACTGGTGCTGCCGCGGCGAGCGCACGATAGGCGTCGGCGGTCTTCTCGTCGAGGACCTCGACCTCGGCGAAATAGGGACGCAAGCCGGAGCGGTCGAGCTTGTCGGTCTGCTCGGCAGCGTCGCCCTTGGTGATGAGGTGCAGGGTGTGGCGGGCGGCGAGCTTGGGCAGGCACTCGGCAACCGAGGGCAAGAGCTCGATCTCCTGCTCGGCGATGGATTCGGCGAAACTGACGATGCGGCGGTGCTTCTCGTCCGTCACGGGTGAGGCGGTGAGCTGCTCGAAACACGTGACGAGCGAGCGGCGAAAGCTCTTCAGTCCGTAGCCGTGCTGCGCGATGGTGGCGCGCTCGACAGTGTTCAGGTGCTCGCGCACCTCTTCGGCGGTGTGGACGCGATGGTCGAGGTAGGAGATGAACGCCGAGATGGCGCGCTCGAAGTAGACATTGTTCTCCCACAAGGTGTCGTCGGCGTCGAAGAGGAGTGTCTGGGGAGTGGAGCGGGCGAACTGGAGCGCGTGCGAGGCCATCAGGTGTGATTGTAGACGCGCGGGACGGCAGCTTGGACGCGGGCGGCCCGGCGAAATGCTGATAGACTTCCTGCACCGGCGCCCATGACCAACTTTACGATCGTGGACCTCGTCGGCAGTGTGCAAGCGGTTGCCGGTTTTGCGGCTATCCTGCTCGCGCCCGGATATGTGGCGGCTTTCGCGACGAACCTGTTCGGCTTTCGGACGCGGGGATTGGCGGAGCGCATGGCGTGGGCGACTGCGCTTTCCTTTGCTATTTGTCCGATTCTCCTGGTACTCACGGCGCTCTGGATACCGCTGCGGCTGTGCGGGCTCGGATGCATGCTGGCCGCGGCTGCGTGTGCGGCGCTTCTTGTTCTGCGCCGGACGGGCACAAGTTGGCGGCCGACGCGAGAACAGCTCTGGCTAATGGTGGTGATTGCGGGCGCGGCGGCGCTGGTGTTGGCCGAGCTGGTGGATGTGCAGCGAGGCAGCAGGATCTTTCTGAGCGTGACGGTGCTCGACCAGGCCTACCGCGTGGCATTTGTGAATGCGATAGCGCATGCAGGGCTGCCGCCGGTGAATCCGCTGTACCACCCTGGCGCTGCCGTTGCCCTGCGCTACTACTACTTCTGGTATGCGCTGTGCGCACTGTGCATGCAGGTGGCGCACGTTTCCGCGCGGCAAGCGCTGATGGCGAGCAGCGTGTGGGCGGGCATCGGTCTGATGGCGCTGATTGCGCTGTTTGCACGCCACTTTCTGGAGGTCCGGGAGCGGCTTTACCGCTTTCTCCTTTGGTCGGCGCTGTTGCTGGCGGTGACCGGGCTGGATCTGCTTCCGGTGCTTTACAACCTGCTGGTGAACGGCGACTTTTCCGGTGACCTGGAGTGGTGGTCGACGGACCAGGTGGCGTCGTGGCTGGACAGCATCTTGTGGGTGCCGAATCACATGGCCTCGCTGCTGTGTTGCCTGACGGCGTTTCTGCTGTTGTGGAGGACGCGGCGGGAGACGGAGCGGGGGCAGCGGATCTGCGCGACCGTGCTCGCCGGAATGGCGGCGGCGAGCGCATTCGGATTATCGGTCTACGTGGCTGCGGGGTTCGCGCTACTGATGGGCGGCTGGTTCGCGGTCGTGCTGCTGCGCGAGCGGAACCGTGGCCTGGCGCTTCGGCTGGGAGCCTCGGCCGGAATGGGTGGCGGTGCTGCTGCTTCCGTTCCTGCGCGAGCTGGCAAGGGCGAGCTCCGGGACGCAGGGCGGCGCAGCAGCCGGCCCGGTCCACATGTTTCAACTCAGCGTGCGGAAGATGATCGACTCGGGCCTGGTGACCGGCTTGCCGATAGTTGCGCGTTGGAACGGAAGCCATCCGGTGCTGTTCGATCAGGCGGTCAGGCTGGGGCTGCTGCTGCCGGGCTATGCGCTGGAGTTCGGGGCATATGGTCTGGTGCTGCTCCTGGTCTTGCGCGAGCGCAAAAGCTTGAACCGGGCGCGGCGGACGGCGCTGGCGCTGATTCTGGGTGGAATGTTCCTGCTTAGCTTCTTGCGCTCATCGGTAATTGGGAATAATGATTTCGGCTATCGTGCGGCGTTGATTCCCTCGTTTCTGCTGCTTCTGCTGACGGCGGAGCGCCTGACGTTGGCACGGCCGGGGAAGCTGATGGGCGGTATGCTGCTGGTCGGGGCGGCGGGAACGGCGTTTCAGGCGGTCGCCTTACGAATTTATGTGCCGCTGCGCGTGCGAGCGGGTGCGCCGGGTTTTGTGGGTCTGCCGGAGACTGCGTTTGCGGCGCGCACCGGTTACGCCGAAGCGGCAAAGCTGACTGCGGCTGATGCCGTAGTGCAATCCGACCCGGTGGACCCGGCGAATTATGGATACGTGGTGAACATGCTGTATTCGGAGCGGGCGATGGCGACGGACGCTGCGGTGGATTGCGGTGCGGTCTTCGGCGGCGATCCGGGGCTTTGCCGGCCTTTGCAGCAGGCCGTTCGCGGCTTATACCGAAGCCCCGCACCGACGGCTGCCGAAGCGATCGCGTTGTGCAGGCGCGTGGGAGTCGAGTACCTCGCGATCGGGCCCGGGGATGCGGCGTGGCACGATCGCGCAGGCTGGGCATGGACTCTGCCGGTGATATCCAGTGTGGGTGACGGCGACACATCGGGGCAAGCCACAGGTGCTGCGGGGCTGCGTGTGGTCGATTGTCGCGGCAAGGGCAGCGCCATGCCCTGAGAATGCGGCAGTGTGGGTTTATGATGTTGGTCGAATCCTCCTGTGTGCGTCGGCGTTCCCGGGCTGAGACTCTGCGGCGTGGAGCAGCGAAGGACTGGACCGAACGGGACGAAGCAGACGGAGCGGAAAGGGTTGGGCTTTGGTTCCAGAGATCGGGAAGAAATACGGACCGTACGAGATCCTGGGACACCTTGCCGGCGGCGGCATGGGCTTTGTGTATCGCGCGTGGGATGCGCGACTGCATCGCGAGGTCGCGATCAAGCTGCTGCACACGGAAGCGATGATGCCGGGGATGCGCGAACGCTTTCTGCGGGAGGCGCGGGCCGCATCGGCCCTGAACCATCCGAATATCTGCACGATTTTCGACATTGGCGAGCAGGATGGCGAACCTTACCTGGTGATGGAGCTGCTGCAGGGCGAGACGCTGAAGGATCGAATTGAATACCGCAGCCTGCAGGTGGATGAGATCGTCTGCGTCGCGCGCGACATGGCAGAGGCGCTGGCGGCGGCGCATGCCAAGGGCATCATTCATCGGGATATCAAACCTGCCAATGTGTTTCTGATCGATAAGCCGAACGGCAGCGTGCAGGCGAAGATCCTGGATTTCGGGCTGGCGAAGTTTCAGGGCGGGGTGACGGGAGCGCGGACCAACCGGTCGCTGGATCTGACGGCGGCGGGCGCAACCGTGGGGACGCTGGCGTATATGTCTCCCGAGCAGGCACGCGGCGAAACGCTGGACAGTCGCACCGACCTGTTCAGCATGGGCGTGGTGATGTACGAGATGGCGACGCGGCACATTCCTTTTCCGGGGGCGACCAGTGCGCTGGTGTTTGTGCAGCTTCTGAACCACCAGCCAGAGCCGGTGCGTAACTGGAATGAAAACGTGCCGCGCGAACTGGACCGGATCATCTTCAAGCTGATGGCGAAGGAGCGAACTCAGCGCTTCCAGACGGCGCACGAGGTGGAGGAGGCGCTTTCGAGGGTAAGCGACAAGAGTGGCGGCTGGCTGCGCAAAGCGGCGCACAACGTGCCGCTGGTGCGCACGCCGGACCCGGTAGCTCGCGAAGGCAAGCCGCGGCGCAAGTCGGATGAAAGGCAGGAGGCGGAGCGCGGTGCGGCGGAAGGTTCCGAAACGAAGGGAAAAGCCGGTGCGGATGAGCCGCCGCGTGTGAGCGCGCGCTCGCCGGCGCCGGCCGCCGGGAGCGTGGGAACCGGCGGTGTCCAGGCCCGGGCTGCCGGCCAGGTCGCGGCGCTTGCAGCGGCCGGTGAGACCGCGCCTGTGCGTGAGCGGCGTTCCCATCAGGATGAGTTCGGCGCTGAGGACGCCCCGGAGGACCTGCGCGAAGGCCGCCCGGATCGGGACGCAAGCCGCATCCGGCGGGGCAGGCTTAGCCCTATGCAGATAGCGCTGATCGTGGCTGGGGTGCTGCTGCTGTGCGCGCTGGCGTACTTCCTGCTGCGTCGCGCACGGCCCGCGCTTCTGACGGATCAGGACCCGATTGTGATGACGGCGGTGGAGAATCGCACTGGCGACAAGGCTCTGGATGGCGTGGTGGCGTCGGGGCTGCAACTGGCACTGGCGGAATCGCCGTATCTGCGCCTGGACGGCAGCCACGCCTACCGTACGGCACTGCATCAACTTGCGGCGGGCGCCCCGGATGCGCCGAACCAGGTGGTGGCGCGCAATGTTGCCGACCGGTTGCAGAGCAATGCCTACCTTTATGGAACACTGACCGGATCGGGTGCGCCCTACCTGATTCACGTCGATCTGCTGAATACGGCCAGCAACGATGTGCTGGTATCGGTGGACGAGCCGGCCCGGAGTGTGCGGGAGATCCCGAGGAGCAATTGACCGGGTGGCGGGTGAGGTTCGTCTGAAGATTGGCGAAGGCGCGGAGTCGATTGCGCACAACAGCACGCCACTGGCGCAGGAGGGCACCGGCAACCTGGAGGCCTTGCAGGCTCTCGCGGCAGGCGATACGGCATATTATTCCGGGAAGCTGCTGGATGCGCTGCATTCGTACCGGAAAGCGGCGGAGCTGGATTCGGGATTTGTGCAGGCGCAGCTTCGGCTGGCGGACCTGTATCGCAAGACCCGGGCTGAAGTGGCAGCGGCGGACGCCTCGCGGGCGGCGCTTGAGGGTGCGGCGAAGACCAGCGCACACACCCGCAGCCTGGCGCAATTTGCCTTCGAGGTGAACGCGTCGGGAGACCTGGTGCGGGCGGCGGCCATTGCGCAGGCGCTGGCGACTGCGAATCCGCACGACGGCGATGCGCTCGAGAAGCTTTCGCGGGCGCAGAGATTGCAGGGCCGGGTGGCGGAGGCACTGCAGACGGCGCAGCAGGCCATCGCGGAGGATCCGTTCAACCTGGATGCCTACACGGAGGCCGAAGACGCGCTGATTGCGCTCGACCGCTTTGAGGCGGCGACGCAGGTCAACTTGCAGGCGCAGAAACTCGGCCTGAACCACGGCGGCGCAGCCCTCGTTTCGAGCTTCCTGAGTGGGCGGAAGGATTTGCTGGAGCAGGCTCTGGCGGCGATTCCGACGCAGCCGGCAGGGCCGCGCCCGCAGTGGAATTACGGCTTGTATCTGGACATGACCGGGCGCCTGGCTGCGGGGACCGAGCTCTGGCGTTCACGCGCGCAGGCGTTGCTCGGCATCGAGGGATTGGAGTCGGCGGGATCCTTCCTGCTCGCGCAGGGTGCGCTGGATCGGGCGCTGCTTGGAGACTGCGCGGAGGGCCTGGCCATGGCGCGAGAGGCCGACGGCCACCCGGAGGGGCGCACGGCACTGTTCAACTCGGGGATGGCGCATGGTTTGTGCGGGGATGAGGCGCAGGCTGACCAGATGACCGCGCAGTTGCAACAGAGGTATCCGAAGAGTTTCGAGGTGAACGGCTTCGAGGTGGCAGACCTGAAGGCGGCTGTAGCACTCAAGGAGGAGAATCCTTCGGCCGCGTTGGCGCTGCTGCAGCCGGCGCGGCAGTTCGATCTCATCTCGCTGACACCCATTCTGCGTGGGCGGGCGCATGTCGCACTGAAGGAGGTGCAGCAGGTGCAGATCGGGATTGTGGACTTCCAGACGGTGCTTTCGCATCGCGGAGTGCCGTTCCTGGCGGGTAATGTGAGCTATCCGGTCGCGCAGATCGGGGTGGCGAGGGCGTTCGGCGAGATCGGCGACATGGGCAACAGCGCGGAGGCTTACCGGGGCTTTCTGGATCTGTGGAAGGCGGCGGACCCGAATCAACCGTTGGTTGCTGAAGCGCGTGCGCATGCGCGCTGAGCCGGTGGGACAAGAAGGCTAAGCTGAAGCGATAGCTCAGGTTGCAGGGAACGAAACGATATAATCCAAAGATGGATGAAGTTTCCGCCGGTGGGATGTCCAAACCATCCAGCAAAATAAAATATCGGTCCGATATCGACGGACTGCGGGCGATTGCCGTGCTTCTCGTCATGGCAGACCATTTTCATACCCACTTTGCCGGAGGGTATGTCGGGGTCGACGTCTTCTTTGTCATCTCGGGTTACCTGATTTCGGCTGCGATTCTGAAGGAGATGGGCGAAGGGACGTTTTCCATCGCCAACTTCTACGAGCGCCGGGTTCGTCGCATCTTTCCCGCGCTGATCGTCATGTTCTTCGCCGTCAGCGCGATGGCGTATTACTACCTGTTTCCGATTGAGATTATGGATTATGCCCGATCGATGATCGCGGCGATCCTTTCCGTCTCCAACTTCTGGTTCTGGCATCAGGCCGGCTACTTCGATGCGCCCAGCGCTTCCAAGCCTTTGCTGCACACCTGGTCGCTGGGCGTGGAAGAGCAGTTTTATATCTTTTTCCCGATCTTCCTGGTGCTGGTCCGCAAGTTTCTCCGGCATTACCTGAAGGCTGCGGTCATTCTCGTGGCCTGCATCAGCTTCGTCCTGGCTTACGTTTACGTCGGAAAGGATGCGACGGAGGCGTTCTTTTTCTCACCGCTGCGTGCCTGGGAGCTGCTGATCGGCACGATCGTTTCGCAGAAGTATCTTCCGACGATCCGGGAGCGCTGGCCCGGAACATCGCCACAGCCTCCGGGCTGGCGCTGATCATCATTCCCGGCCTGCGTTACACGTCGGCCACGCCTTTTCCCGGATTGGCCGCACTTCCTCCCTGTCTGGGAGCGGCGCTGATCATTGCCGGCGGAGAGACGGGCACGTCCCTGGTGGGGCGCCTGCTGAGTCTTCGCCCGATGGTTTTCATCGGCCTGATCTCGTACTCGGTCTACCTGTGGCACTGGCCGGTCGCGGTGTTTCAGCACATTGGCGGCATGATGGTTCCGTGGCAGGAGCATGACCGACGGCTGAAGATTCTCCTGTTTGCGGTCTCCCTGCTGCTTGGCTTCCTGTCGTGGTATTTCGTCGAGACGCCTTTCCGCAAAGGACGGTTTCGCCCGCGGAAGAGAGCGTTGTTTGCAATCAACGGCGTCGGGGTTGGAGTCGGGGCGGCAATTGCCATTGGGCTGTTGTGGTCGGGCGGAGCTCCGCACCGCTTTCCCGCAGCGGCACTGGAAGCGGCCTCCCACCTTGGCGACAACAAGACGACTTCCTTCCGGGCCGGCGTCTGCTTTGTGGATTCGACCGACACCTTCGCCACCTACCAGCAGTCCACCTGCCTGCCTCCGCCAGATGGAAGGCGGCGGCTGCTGCTTATGGGAGATAGTCACGCGGCGCAGCTATGGTCGGGATTGTCGAGGGTCTTTCCTGACGTACAGATCCTGCAGGCGACCGTGGCTGCGTGCAATCTGTTTCTGCACCAGGATGCGAACACGACGGCACCTTGCCGCGAGATGTCGCAGTTCCTGTATGGCGATTACCTGCTGCACAATCGCGTGGATGGAGTGCTGTTTTCCGAACGCTGGTTCGCGTCGGATCTTCCAGAGTTGCGCCAGGATCTCGAGTGGATGCAGCAACACAACATCACAATCTACCTGGTTGGGCCGGGCATGGAGTATCCGCAGCCATTCCCTCGAATCCTGGCTGAAGCGCTACGATTCAATCACCCCGAGTCGGTCCGGGACAAAATGATGCCGGAGCAGAAGAGTCTGGACGTGGAGTTCAGCAATCTGGCCCGGACGATGCCCGGCGTCCACTACATTTCTTTCTTTCAGCTTCTCTGCCAGCCGGAGTGCGCCATCTATGGAGCGCCGGGAAAACCGATTATGGTCGACCGCGATCACCTGAGCATTGAAGGCTCGCTGCTGTTCGCGCAGACGATCCGTGATCGGCGGCTTTTGCCACTTGGTGACCGGTTGAGCCGAGTGGAGGTTGCTGCGCACGAAGCAGGTCGATCACGTCACTAGTCGCAAGGCATTAGCGCCCAGGCGCGGTGTAGACAGGCGCCCGCGCACCGTAAGCATGTATCGGTGGTGGCAGGTTTACAGGCATCAACCCCGCACGGTAAAGTGGCACCATGAAAGCTTCGTGGGTGATCTTTATCGTCTTAGCGTTGATACTGCTGTGGGCTACGGGGGTGCTGGGCGATTGGTTCACGCCGTCGCACGATTTGCAGAGATAAGGTGTTGCGGCCGTAAAATGGGAGCGATCGCTTGCTCATATTCCCGAACTGGACGGAAGACGACGCATTGTGGCGCTGGTCCTCTTCCGCCACAATGCCTTCAACACGACGGTGGGGAATTCGATTCTTGCCGGCGGATGGCCGCAGTCGATGAAGAGCCTCTACACCTGGATGCGTGATCTTGCGTCGCTTGCTTGCGCGATTCCACCACCAGGATGATGCGCTGACGCCGCTCCGCTGCGATGTGCTGGCATTCGACGCGTCAGTGGCGTGTTCCTTCTTCGCACGCGCAGGCAAGGAGACGAGGCATCGCATCGCTTCCGCTAGCAAGAATGTAAGGAAGATTTTGACGAGACCTGCTGTACGGCCCCCTGGTACCAACGTGTGAGCCAACGCGCTTCATCGCGAAAAGCTTCCGGGCAACTCCCGAAGGCGAGCCATGCCGGCCGCGGATTGGGGAGGACCGGGCTGTTCGGAAGTGCTGCCGCGGCCTCTGTCTTGCTGATCGCCATCGCGGTCGCCATGATGGCGTTGAAAGGTATACCCAGCCGGTTTCCTCCCGCGGCGCTGCAGGCGGCCAGTTATCTAAGCTACGATGCGGGTCCGTCCTATCGGCAGGGAAGCTGCTTCCTGGTGCAAGACCAAGAGTTCTCGCGTTTCGACCGTTCCACGTGTCTGACTCCCGTGCCTGGAAAGGTCAACATTCTTCTCTTCGGAGACAGTCAGGCAGCGCAGCTTTGGTACGGTCTGGCGCGGATATTCCCGGAGATTCATTTCCTGCAGGCCACGGCTTCGGCCTGCACGTTGTTCGTCGATCAGCCGCGCGGCAATCTCGCGGGTTGCCGCGAACTCTCCGACTACATGCACGGGCAGTTTCTCGGCCATACGCACATCGATGCAGTTCTGCTTTCGGGCCGCTGGCGTCCGGAACAGATTGCTGCCCTCACGGAGCAGATCACCTGGATCACGCAACGTGGCATTCCGGTGTATCTGGTGGGTCCCGGCATGGAGTACGACCTTCCGCTGCCGCGACTGCTCGGCATGGATCTTCGTTATGGAAAGCCGAATTTGCTGGCGATCCACTGGGATGCTGAGGCGCGGGAGACGGACGACCGCTTCAAGGTGCTTGCACGCGAAACCTGGAAGGTTCCTTACATCTCGATGTTTGATGACCTGTGCACGCCGCAATGCCCGGTGTACGGAGCGCCCGGCGTGCCGATTTTCTTTGACGGGCACCACTTTACGGAGGAGGGGTCGCTGCTCTTCGCACGGGCTGTCCGCGAACGGCAGCAGCTGCCGCTCGGGCCGGGTGCGGTGGTAAAGACGATTGCGGAGCTTCAGGGATCGCCAAAGTGACGAACGTGACGCGATGATTCGCGGCAGGGAACATCGTCTCTAAGCTCCTGGCGATGGAGTCCGCTGCGCGATGCGCTGGCAGTGGCGCAGGAAGGCGGGATCCAGTTGCGCGACGCGGCGTTCGAGCCGGGCCGTGATGTCCGGATGGGTCTTGGCATCGCCCAGCAGGTGCGTGTAGCCGACCCGCGCGGTGGTTTGTGGATTGTGAGCTTCCGTCCAGCTTGGGAAGAGATAGCGAATGGAGATCCCGCGAAAGGGCGAGGCGGGGTCGATGCGGTGAAAATCGACGCAGCAGGCGAGCAGGTATTGTTCGAGCAGCATGTTGAATCCGCTCTTCTCGGGAAGCTCGGTCCATAGCGCGCAATGGGCGGGATCTTCGACCAGACGGATGGCGGTTTCGGCAAAGTGTCGGAGAAAGTCGACGCGATTGCCGCCCACGATGCCGCAGTTCTCCTCGCGAAAAGTCGTTGCGTCGCGTGAGGCGGCCCACTGCCACTCCACCGGAAGGCTGAGGCGATGGCGATCGAAGAGTGATTCGATATGGCGCGGACCGCACCAGGCGTTTTCGAGCGGATGCAGCTCCGGACACTGGGCAAAGACCGGCGCTGCCAGCAGCGATCGGGGCAACGCCTTCCAAAGGAACACATCCGTGTCGAGATGCAGGAAAGGCCGGTCCTGGAGGCTGTAGGCGACGAGTTTGCCGAGCGCCCACCATCCCGGGTCGGCGTGGCGCAGTTGATCCAGTTCCGTCGAAACGTCGTCGAATTCGAGACCGAGTTCATCGACCAGCATGGCCTTGCCGGGAGTGTCGGTCACGAGCACGGTGCGCTCGAAATGAGGACGGGCAAGCCGGAGGGAAAGGCCCCAGGCGAGCAGGTGATGCTGCGGCTCGCGCCAGATTCGGCCTTTGAAGGCGTGGAACGGTTTGCTCCAGAAAGACCAGACGGCCTGCATGGCTTCTTCTCGCGAGGGGCTCCCTTGGTCTACTGCGGTGGCGCAGCCATGCCGGTGACGGTCAGGGTGGGCGCAGGGCTGAAGGCGAGGGGACCGATCGCGGTGGAGACTGAGGCGATCAGCGTGTAGGTTTCCTTGATGCCCTGGCCAGGGTTGACTGGAATCGAGATGGGCGTGGTGTACGAGACCTGGCCCGCTGGGATGGTGACCGAAGCGGCAATGTTGACGACGCCTCCGCCGGGCGTGAAGAGCAGGGTGACGGGTGTGGGAGCGATGGGCGGGTAGCTCAGGGTAATCAGCGCCTGCAGGCCCGTGATGCCCACGCTCTGGGTTTCGCCCACCTGGTATCCAATGACCTGGTTGTTGCTGTTGACGAGGACCTTGAGCGCGGTAACGGTTTTTTCGACGCCGTTTTCGACGCCCTGGATGACGACGCTGGCGATGACGACCGTGGGCGCGAGGTAGAACCAGCCCTCGTAGTCGCTGGCGACGGAGGAGTTTCCGCTGGGAAGGTTGTAGGAGATGGACTCGCTGCTATCGAGAGCGCGGGAGCCGGTGTCGCCGAAACTTGCGCCATCGAGGTAAAGGTTGCCGCTGTCGCCTTCGCCGTAAATTGCGCCGCCGATGAGCCGGATGCGGACGCGGGCGAGCCCCGTCGGATTGAGGCCGCCCAGAAGTGTATCCAGCAGGAAAAGAACCTCGTAGATGCCGTAGTTCACCTGCCCTGCCGGTGCGTAGGGCTTGATCCAACTGACGGTATTTCCCGAGACGGTGATGCCCCAGGGCGGGTCGAGCGCCATGACGGTGCGGAGGAAACAGTCGGTGCCCGGAGGCGCGGTGAAGGTGGGTTTGGACATGCCGGGGAGCTTGCCGGCCATCACAGCCAGCGTGTCGCCGACGAGATACGGAAGCTCCAGGCTTACCTTGAAGTTGCCTCCTCCCCAGGGGCAGATGGTGGGCTGATCGAAGGTGACAGACAGCCCACCTTGCAGCATGGCGTCCACGGTCATGATGTCGTCGTTCTTCCAACTGATGGCTGTGACGTGGAGGGCACTTGCAACGGTTTCGGCGGCAACATCGGTCAGCGGCGGAAACAGGAGGCGGCAGTCGTTCACACGGAAGCGGCTGTCGCGCTCGGAGCCTGTATTCGCGAGCCCAGGGACTGCGGTCTCCGACGGTGTTTGTGCAGGTGCCGGCAGTGGCTTGCCGCTGAATGCGAGATCCGGCTTGTACAGCAGGCGATCGACACTGGCGCGTATCTGCACGCAGGCCAGGGGCGCGCGGGCAACCGCAATGTAGCTGGCGGGCTGGAAGTGGCGGCCATCGCTTCCGCAGGGCGGCCAGTCGATTTTGCCGTTGGCGGTGCGCGCGGGGATGGTCCAGTAATCGCCAGACTGGAACTGACCATCCCGGAAGTTGACCTCGATGCCGTTTTCGAGCGGGATGGGGGTGGCTGAGACCGGAATGCCGGCTGCGGAAGCCGAGGCGCCGGCCTGATCCCAGCGCCGCATGCGGGCGTGACGGTTGGGGTCGAGCCCGGTTACAGGCGAGGTGAGTGTGACCTGGCGTGTGGCCTGGTTGACGCTGAGTATCTGGTAAAGGGTACCCGGCTGGTTGGGTGCTGGGCCGAACTGGTCGGTGTCATCGGAGAGTTCAACCCACTGGCCGCTCTGGAAGCCGAGGTTCGCGTCCGGGCCGAGTGTGTTGACGGTGAGCACGGAGCTGTTTGCTCCGGCCTGTGTGACCCGGGCAACGACGGAGCCATTTTCGCGGGACCACTTGAAGGTGGCGGAGGACAGGTCGCCGGCCGTGTGGATTTCGACGCGGTAAAGCTGGTTTTCGAGTCCCTGGTAGCCGGCGGCAGCGACGGGCTGGCAGCCGCAATCATCGCCGGCGGGCGAGGTACCGGCACCCATGGCCCCGGTGTGAACATGGTTTCCCAGCTCGTTGTAGAGGAGCTGGCAGCAGGGCGAAAGCTGTGCGATCGGCCCGGAAGGTGGTGGGCCTTGCTTGCTGTTGTCCGCAATGACGGACCCGACTACGCGCCAGACTGTCTGGAGGCGGGCGGTGGTGTCGGCCTGGCCCAGCGCGGGCTCCACCAGGCAGGGATCGTCGAGCGCCGTGACAAGGCGCTGCCAGACCTCGAGGACAAACTGCAGCGTTGTCTGGCCCTGGACGACCTCTTTCAGCAGATCCTGGCCCGAGAGCGCGGGGTTGACGAGGTGTTTCTGCGCGTCGTAGGAGAGCAGCTCCCGATTCTCGACGAGCATCCCTTCCACGTAGTAGCGGCCGGGACTGATGAGAATTTCGCCATTCACGATGTGGATGGCGAAACCAGCATCGTTTTCGGGTCCGCCGAAGCGGCCGATCACGTCGAGGTTGGTCCTGGCGGCGCGGTAGAGCTCAATGGCGCGCTGCTCATTGCTGTCGGCGTCGAGGTCGACACGGCCCTGCTGTTCGAGTACCGCGGTGTACTGCCTTGCGGGGTTGAAACGAATCCGGCTGAAATCACCCTTCATATCGTCCTGCCTGTCTGCTGCCGTATTTATCTGCTGTTGAAATTGGCGTGGATGCTTTCCCGAAGTTCAGATCAAGCCGATGCCGATGCCGATGGGTACATCGTCCTGCAGGTCTTCGCCTCCGCAGCGGCGGCGCGGCCGTAGCCGTAGTCCAGGGTCGCGGCTTCCGTCGGGAAGCGTTCGCGAAGGGATGAGGAAGACGCCGCACTCGAGGTTCGCGGGCAGGTATTCGGCCGCGCGGATCTGAATGTTGCTCACCGCCTCGGTCTCCTGGGTCTGCGAAGAAGACGCCCATCTGCGAGCCGTTGTCCGCACCCTTCCAGACGGCGAGCGGCACGTCACCGCTGAGCAGGCAGTAGCCGGGATTGCCGAAACGAAGGCTGACGAAGGTGGGCTCGAGAGCGGGCTTGCTGGCAGCGTCCGGCGGCAGGCACTCAAAGCGGCGAGGGGTGATCGAGTTGGCGGGCAGCGAGCAGAAGCGTACGCAGCCGGACTGCACGCGCTCCGCCCAGACCGGCGCGCTCCAGGGATCGCGCCTGCCCGAGCCTGGAATAGAAGATGGTGTTGGAGGCCAGGCGAAGGTTCTGCACCCAGACGCGGCCGATGACCGTGGAGTCTTCGATGTGGAGCGAGGGGCCGGGTGAGGCGAGATCAGCGCCGGCGATGGCGGGGCAGAAGGCGGAGCCCGCGTCCACGACGCTGCCGCAGATTCTCGCGGAGCACGTGGAAGGCAGCGCAACGGGTCCGGTGACCACGCGGTTGAGGCAGAGCGAGACGCCGCTGGCAGTTGCCGGTGATGCTGGGCTCGCCCGGGTAGGCGTGCGCTTCCGTAGGCGGTCGAGCGCAAGTCCGGGGATAAGGGTGGAGTCGGCTAGCTGTACGCAGGCGGAGTCGCCGTGAGGCGGATTCTGCCGCTCAGCCAGATGCCGCTGAACTGCAGTTGTCCGCTGGGCAGCGGCGATGCCGTCGGAGCCTGGTGACGGCGGCGCAATGATTCGATGTTGCCGCGCAGGGTGACGCAGGATTGGTTCCACTCCGGCGGTGCGCCCTGCGACGAAGACCTGGCGGAGGCGATCAGGAGCTGGCTCTGCGCCGGGAGCTGGATGGCGTTGGGGCCCGTCAGATCTATGGCGAAGGCCTCGAAGTTGGGCAGGACGATGATGCCGGCGGAGCCCGGCGGCAGCAGATTCCAGGCGGTGACGGCGGAGGCGAGGGTGGGGTAGGCTGGCACTGCCGACAAGAGCTTCGAAGAGGCTGCCGCTGTTCGAGAATTCCACGCCGGGCTGGGGTCCCGGACGCGTAATGCTGCTGGTGCGATCGTAGGGGCCGCCGCCGATCTGGGCGGCTGCGCCGAAGTGGAAGTCCACGCGTAAATCGGCGGGCAAGGGGACGTCGGCGGCGTATTGGATCTGCCCGAGTTCGGGGTCGATGGCGATACGGCCCGCAGGCACGTGCAAACGGGCTCCGCCGGCGCGGTGGCCAGATTGGCGCAGACGACCTGGCTGGCGGGAACGGGAATGCCGTCGGCGATGAGCTGCAGGCTTCCGGGGTAGAAGCGGCTCGGTGTCCGCGCGAAAGCGGCGCAGGCTGATGGGCTCGGGCACATCTGCTTCCGTGACGAGTCGCGTGAAGGGCGCGGCTCCTGGGGCACGGCGCTGGAAGAGCGGCACCGGGCGCGCCGAGCGCGCTGAAGAAGAAGCCGCCGTCACCGAGCGGAAAGGCGGGTGCGTTGGTGACGGAATGCTCTGCCAGCGCCACATCCAAACCGCGATGTTGGGGATGTTGGAGCGGCCGGGGCCGTGGAGCGCGATATCGAGGGGTGCGGCGTCGGGCGATTGCGGGACGCGGCTGCGCGGGGTGATGTTGCGGACATCGACGGTGCGATTGAGGCGGGAAAAGGGACCGCTGTGGTCGTCCCAGTCGCGTCCGCGGCGCAGGTTGGCGGTGCCGTCGTGGTGGGGGCGTACGTCGCGCAGGCTGAGCGTGGTGATGAGGCGGCGGAACTCTTCGACTGCCATGGTGGTGCGGCCGGAGACATCGTGGGTGATCTGCTCCAGCGCGACGAGCGTGCCTTTGCGTCGGCGATAGCCGATGGTGTTTGCGACCTCGGCGCGGCTGTCGCCGTTGCAAGCGCGGCGGTGTAGACCGTGTCGTAGCCGATGAGATCGCCGAGATACGGGAATGACCCAGGGCGCGCAGGTCTCGATGAACTGATCGTCGTAGAGTTGCCAGACGTTGTCCTGCGACGATGCCGTACTGGCTCTTCGAGCACGGCGAAGAGCGCTTGCAGCGGGCCGCCCTGGAGCGGTCGCGGGTACGGAAGACGGCGGGAAGCAGTGAGTAGAGGGAGAGCCGGGTGAGTGGGGGTGCTCATGACCACACTCCGACGTTGCCTGCGAGGCCGGGTCGAGGAGCAGAACCTCAGCGCCTGTGGGGGGGTTGCCGGCTGATTCGCCGGGTTGCGGGTCCGCGCGCGCAGAGCATGTTGGCGACGGCCGGCGGCGGCTCCGGCCAGGTGGAGCGCGGTGAGGTTGACGGCGATGACGCCGGAGACCTGCTGTGCGATTTCGATGACCTGGCTCGCGGCGACGCCCTGGCCGGGTGCATCTGGCCGAAGGCGAAAGCGTGGAAGCGCCTTGCCATACGCTGCGCGATAACCAGCGACGGGTCGTAGGTGGGCGTGTCGACTTTGACCTGCATGGCGATTTCGAAGAGGACGGGGCAGTAGGAGACGGGGAGGCACCGGCACATAAGGCAGACCGTAGGTCTGGAGCGCGAGCAGGAGGTTTTGGACCACCTCGTCGTTGTGTCGAGTGTGGTGCCGCCTTCGCCGGCGAGGTGAGGAAGATGCCGCGGGTGATTGCCGAACCAGTCCAGGTCGCGAGCGCCGAGGCGATGCCGGCAAAGTCCAGGGCGAAGTTCTGGATAGTCTTCGAGCGAGACGATGCGGCCGAGGGTGAGTGTGGGAAGCGGCGCGGAGAGGCGCGCGTCGGCTGGTGTGCGGGGTCGGCTCCGCCGGTCGCGGCGCCGGGATTGGTGACGTATTGCAGGCCCTGCGGGCGATCGAGCGGCTGGGTGAACTGCCCGGCGGCCACCATGCCGGCGATGCCGATGCCCTTGCGATATTGTGCCTGGATGTTCGAGTCGACCGGTGGGCGTGCGGGAGCCGTGAATCCGTCGCCGAAGTGCACGGAGGGGCCGCCGCTGGAGCTTGGGAGCGTGATATAGGCGCGGTCGGCGGGCTCCGACGCAAGGAAGTTGGGGACAGACTTCCAGAGCAGGTTGTTGACGCGCACCTGCAAGCGTGGACTGGACGCCGGCGTACTGGGCGCGGAGAGTGTAGGTGAGCGGCGATTGCTTGAGCTGGAATTCGAGCGCGGGTTGGTGGCGTCGCCGGAGCCGAGGATCTCCTGCACGGTCTCGCCGTGGGTGGCGAGGACGGCATTGGCGTTGACGGTGACGGTGGCGGCGTCGTAGATGCGGGTCGAGGTCGGCGTTGAAGGTGAGGGCGGTGGTGGCGCCGGTGGCGTTCTGCACAGTGACGTCGGAGAGGAGCGCGGCCTCGCCTGTGATGGGATCCGCGGTGGCGGAGGGCTGCAGACGTGAAGGAGCCGGATGCAGCGGGTACGGTCAAGGTGCCGGCCTGGCCGGTGACAGTGAGCACGCTCCAGAGCAGGTTGCCGGGGGAGGATCGGTGGCGGCGGGAAGGCGTCGACGAGGAATGGCTGATCGGCGCTGACAGCGAGCAGGCCGGTTGCGCCGGCGGGTGTGAAGCCGCCGGGATGGACGGCAGAGCGTAGCGATCGAGTAAGATGCGCACGCGCTTGCCGAGATGGCGACGGGCGAGTTGACGGCGAGGGCCTGCAGGCCTGCAGCACATAGCGAAGAGCCGGTGACGGGCGCGAGCATCCCGGTGGCGAGGGGATAGGTGGCGCTGAGCGGACCAGTTAGTGAGCGGAAGATTGGCGCCGGTGAGCAACTGGCTCTGCACGTAGGCGGTGGTTTTGCGGGTTTCCTGGATGAAGAGATAGAGCAGTTCGTTGAGGTGCTGCGAGAGTAAGTCTCCGGCGAGAACCGTGCCGCTGGCGATGGTGAGTTGCGAGGTCTTGAGCGAAAGCGCGTAGAGGCCGGGGTTCGATTCGGAGGCAGAGGCGATCTGGAAGAACGAGGTGTACTGCGGCCCGGTGAGGATCATCCACTGCGACTGGGTTGGCGGGGGCGTTCGCGCCGCTGGCTACGGGGTTCAGACCGGAGTACGCGTTGTCGAGATTGATGGTGGCGTTGTCGGCGGTATTGCCACGCCCAGTCGGAGGAGCCGGTGACAGTTGCGCCGGGCGATCCGGGATGGTCCTGAGGACTTTCGGGCTGGGAATAGCCCGGGCGCGGAGATGCGGCGCCGAAGAGCGCGGCCTTGGTGCGGAAGATATAAATACTGACGGCCGGCGCCAGCGAGGCTGGAGGGCAGTGGGCTGTTCCAGGTAGATGAGGGTGTTGCCGCTGACGGCATCATGGTTGACGGCGGTGACGAAGACGACTGCGGCGGGGCCGGCGGAGGTGACGGCATGCCGCCCGGCGCGCTGAGGAACAGAAGCGCATCGCCGGCGCTGGATGTTGTTGGCGGTGCCGGCGATCCAGGTGGAGGTTTCAGCGCCAGACAGCTGCCAGGGCTGCGTGGTCGACGGCGGGGATGGCGTTGGAGGCGAGGGTGGCGGTGAGGGCGGCGGAGGTCTCGAAGACCTGCGGCGTTTGGCCGGGGCCGGGGATGCTTTGCACGCGGGTGCCGGCGGCGATGGGCACGATGGCCGGCGAGCCCGGGGCGGATGCGAGCGTGAAGGCGAGGATGGTGGAGGCGCTGACGCCGGGCGATGGCTTGTAGCCGACGAGGCGCGCGAGTTCAAAGACGCTGCGGCCTTCGACGGCGGTGCCGAGGTAGGCTTCGTTGGCGAGGCGCTCGGTGTAGAAGGTGAGGATATCGAGCGCTTCGGACCATGCATCGACGAGGGCGATGGAGAAGTCCTGCGGGGAGCGCGGTGCGCAGGCCGGCGAGCGCGGGGACGCTGGCGCTGGAGAGTGCGGCCTGCATGGTTTGCAGAAAGGTGGAGTAGGTGCCCACGCGATAGCGAATGGCGGGCAGGCCGGGGCGATTGACGATGGCGGCGGGCGTCTGCTCGGTGACGCCGGTGCAGCATCCGCAGAGTTGCGGTCCCGTGCTTTGGCATGCGCAGCTCATTTGCCACCGTCCAGGGTGAGGACCAGCAGGCCGCGGTCTGCGTGGTTGGGATCGTTGTCGCAGCGGGGAATTTCGAGCGCCCCCATAGTAGCTGCGTCGGCGGTGCGACGCCTGGCGGATGTGGGTGCGAGTCCATGCGCTCGAAGGTGACGAGGGTGACCGCGACGACGCCGGTGACGCTTTGTGCGGCCGCACGATGGGGCTGGCGTAGACGGTTTCGCCGAACTGGAAGTTGGCGGCGTTCAGCAGGCCGAGCGCGCCGGTGCAGGAGTCGCCGGTGACGAGCACCTTCCAGAGCGCGGCGTAGACGTCGCCCCGAAGTAGCTGGGAGCGACGCAGATGGCGAGGCCGATGCGCAGGCCGACGAAGATGGCTGCCTCGACCGCGAGATCGGCTCCCATCATGCGCAGCCGGTTCAGGTCTGGATTTCACCTGCGATTGCAGGCTGGCCGGCCCAGGCGCGCGGTGGGGTCGATGGAGACGAACGCGGAGTACCAGGAGCCGGTCCAGCGCATGGTGCCGCGGGCCTCCGCGACGCCGGTGAAGGCGGCTGGCCATGCTCGCCGTAGTCCGCGCGGTGACGCAGCGCAGCTGGCTCTGGAAGGCGAAGGGAGCGACCTGGCGGATGTGCTGCATGGTTTCAGGGTCGGCGCCGCCTGCGGCTGCCATGCGGATTGCGCACGCCGGTGATGCCCGAGGCCGGGGAGGAGCATTGCGCGAGCGCTTCGCGACCCACGTTGCCGGCTGCGCCGTTGCCGGTGCGATAGGTGGCGGTGAAGGCGACGCTGGGTTTCCGGGCCTGCGCCGTAGGTGCCATCGCCGAAGCGGATGTGCGCGGTGCCATCCCACTCGATTTCGGGGATAAAGCCGTAGAAGCTGCTGTCCTTGCTGAGCAGGTCCTGCACGGGCGACCAGCTGTTGCCGTCGTCGCTGGTGAGGGAGATTTGCGGGGTTGCGGCGGAGGCGTCAGGGGAAAGGAAGCTGCTTGCGGAGGGCTTCTGGGCCGGCGGAAGCGTTGGGTCGTAAGGGACGGCGAAGGTGAGGGGCTGGTTGGCAAGCTTCGGGCGGAAACCGCGGACGCGGCACGGCCGCGCCGGCGGTGTGGAGCAGTTGCATCCGCTGCCTGCGACAGGCGCCGGAGGCGCGGGTGGGACGATTCCGAGCGCTTCGTTGACTGTCCAGATGCCCTGGTCGGCAGCGACCACGTTGCCGTGCGCGACCGAGACACCTGTGACCGGGATGCCCGGCGGCGGTGACGGAAGCGAGACAGAGCGGGAAGGGCAGGGCGTCCTCGGCGTCCCAGGTGATGCGGGTGAGGAGCAGGGTGGGGTCTGACCGGGTCGAAGAGTGGGATTGCCGTGAGTTGTCGGTCGTGGTGGCGGACGTCAGGCGCACCGCCCAGCGATGCGTCGGATCGGCATCGGCAGGATCGCCGGTCAGAGGGCCGAGCATTTCCTCGAAGATGAGCACCTGCCCGGCCGCGAGGGTGGTGAAGGCTCCGGCGGGCGGCTTGCCGGTCGAGGGTGGCCTCGGTCGCGCCGACGGGCAGGCAGGCACTGCCGTCGCCCCAGGTGTAGAAGTCCATCTCGTTCTGCTCGGCGAGAGGGTGATGGGTTCGGCGATGCTTTCGAAGACGGGGCCGGGGCTGGCGGGGAGCAGCGCGGCGGCGTAGCTGTCGGGATCGACCGAAGGGCGCGAGGCCGGGGACGAGGGGATAGATCGGCGTTCCGGCGGGAACAACGAGCCCGTTGCGTCAGCGTGGTGAGGCAGACCCAGGCGCGGGCGTTGGCGCCTTCGCTGCACGGGGTAATCGACGAGGCGCGCGTGGCGGCGGAGCGAGATGCGGCTGCGCGCGGTGCCGAGGTAGGCCTCGGTGTTGACGGCGTCCTGCAGGTAGCTGACGCGGTCGGCGGTGTAAGCGAGCGCTTCGACCAGCGCGATGCCGGGGTCGGCGACGTGGGTCTCGGTCCAGTCCGGAAGCAAGCACGGCCATGCGGTCGAGCATCGCCTGGCGGAAGCCGTCGTAGTCGCGCGCGAGGTAGTGGATGTCGGGCGGCGCGGCAGATTGGACGGGCAGCATGCGGTCCGTTCGGCAGTCGACGGGAGTGGGACACCCGGCCTTGAAGGAGAAGGTGACGGTATGGCAGGCTGCGGGTCGATGCCCGGCGGGCGGTCGGAGTTCTGTGACGGCTGGCTTGACGAGCGTGAGGGTGTAGGGCGAGAAGTCGCCGGTGCCACTCGAGGATCGACGGTGACGGTCAGCGGGTCGTCGCTCGTTGGCGGCTGTACGCTCGGTGACCGCAAGCGGGGTGTCGCCGGTGAGGACGATGTTGTCCGGCGTAAGCGCAAGGCCGGGCGAGGGTCTTTGAGGAAGGTGACGGCGAAGCTGGGTGCCGCAGCCGGCGCTGCCCGAGCACTTCGAGGTAGTCGATGCCGTTGAGGCCGGGCGTCTGGCAGCACGAGGTCGCGGCGGCGCTTGTCGCGGCAGAAGGCGATCATTGCGTCGGCCCTCCGTAGAGAAACTGCTGCGTCTGCTGCTGCTGGTTGAAGACGAGGGTGTAGACGACGGTGACCTGCAGGACGGCGTCGTTCGCTGACCACCGTGACGGATTGACGCGGATGAGATCGGAGAGCCACTGCTGCAGGCCCGCCTGGATGGCCTGCTGCTGGGCTGCGGCGAGCATGTCGCTGTTGGGGGCGAAGACCAGTTGCGCGGTGCCGCTGCCGAAGGTGGGCACGGTTGACGCGCTCGCCGGGCGAGGTGAACAGGATCAGCTCGATCATGTCGCTGCACATGCGTCGGCGAGCGCCGGCCTGGGCGGTGCGGCCGGTTGCGTCGAACGAGAAGGGAAAGGCAAGTTCATGGCATGCCTCACATGGCGCCGAGACGCGGGTCTGCATGGTGACCGGCAGCAGCGTGGCGGCGCCCGGCGCGGTGATGGCAGCGCCGGACTGCACGACGAGCGGCTGGCCGAGCGACGTGACGCGCAGTGTGCCCAAGTATCCACTGGCCGGTGACGCAGGGCGGCACCGGCGGATGGCACACGCGGGCAGCCGGCGACGACCCACGGAGCGGCGATGGTGGCTGTGGGCATTCCGGAGACCAGCACGCGCGGATTGGGAACTGTGGGCGTGGCCTGGCCGCCGTGCGCGCACATCACGACGGCGCCCTGGTGCAGGAGAAATCCGGCCATCAGATCACCTCCAGTGCGCCTTCGTTTACCGTGACCGAGGTCCGGACATCACGATGGTCGCGCCCTGCCCGTTGCTGATGATGATCCCGGTGTCGGAGATCGAGATCATGGCGCCGGCTGTCGTCTTCAGCAGGATGCCGCCGGTGGGGCCGGGCGTGTCGCTGATCATAAGCGTGTTCTGGCCCACGGTCTGGATGACCACGGCCTGTACGCCGGGCGGCGCCGCCAGCGCCAGCGCGGGAGTCTCGGCCGCGGAGCCGAAGAAGCAGCCAGACCAGATGGGATAGTCGGGGTTGCCCTGCTCGAATTCGACCCAAACGCCGGAGCCGATCGGCGGGCAGCGCGAAGAAGCCGTTCTGCAGGCCCGGCAAAGGGGAAGCAGGGCATGGCCCAGGTGGAAGGAATCATGTTCGAGACGTCGGGCACCTGCACCATCAGGCGCCCGATATTCATCGGGTCGATGTTGTCGATGACGGTGCCGCGATATTTGCCGAAGTGCTTCGCCTCTCCACGAATTTCTCCTTTCTCCGGGTTCGCGGCATCAGTTTCAAAACGGCAACGCACGGTACCACCGGCGTGGTCGGCGACCAGGCGCGTTGCGCTTGAGCACAAAACTCTGTTTGTACTCGCCGGGCTTGATGTGGTGCGTGGCTTGTCGACGTAGTGCATGCCGTCGAAGGCAGGCCGGCGCCGCGCACGCCGACCAGGCTGCGGGCGCGCAGAGGCTGGCCGTAGCGCATCACGTCCAGCGTGCCGTCGCCGGTCACATGTCGGCTGGTTTCGGTGACTGCGCGCAAAGCCTCTCATCAGCGCGATGGCAGGGTTGAGCTTTGGCGGTGTCGGAGAGGTATTCCGTTCTTTGTGGCGCGCATGATGGCGGCTCCAAGCGGCGGGTTGAAGGGCGTGATCGGCGGAATGGGAATGGGAATCGTGACCTTGGTGATGGGGTCCTGGATGAAGACGATGGGCAGCACCGACGTTCTTCGGCTCGTAGCGGAAGTTGAGGCTCTCGACGTTCGTCCAGGTGTCGAGGTTGACGTTCAGCGCGGTCTGCGGGATGCCGAAGCGCATCTGCGGACCCCAGTAAGCCTGGCTGACGCCGGGCAGAGGGCCGGGCACGAGGTAGAAGACGTAGCCCACTTCCTGCGCGAGATGTTCCAGGTACTTGAAGTCGGTCTTCTTCTGCGAGTGCGTCTGCAGCAGCGGGATGGGGATGTCGGGCGCAGGCACCGGGATGACTTCCGGAACGACGCCGAACATCGCGTATTTGGCGAGGATGGTGAGCGCGCGCACATCGGGCGTCATGCCGGGATACGGCAGGCCGCTGAAGTCGATGAGGTCCATCAGCGCGGTCAGGTCCTCGCCGGTGACGACCAGCTTCGAAGAGCCGCTCATGGCATCGGGCTGCACCTCGGTGTGCAGCACGACGCCGTCGATCAGGACCTGCGGAATGCCGGGGAACGTAACCATCAGCACGACGCGGAGAATGGGGAACGGCGCGCCGCCGGCAAGCAGGAAGAAGGTTTCGAGAATGCCTTTGTCTGCCAGCGTGAAGGTCAGCTGGAAGCCGCTGCGGCCGGTTGCGCTTTCGTGCACTTCGACGGAGACGAGCGCGTCGGCCAGCGGCTTGGGCGCCGGCGATCGGCTCCATGGGCCCGACCAGCAGCGTGAGATAGAGCGGACTAACCATTGCGCGCTCCCGGAGGAATGCCCGCAGACGAGCGGAATCTGGATGACGCGTGCCGGGCTCTGCGGTGAGGTCGTCGGGATTCGTAGGCGCCGTTGGCGTCGGCGATCATCCAGAACAGGATGGGATCGCCGATGTAGCGTGCGGCGAGATTGTCGAGGCGGTCGCCTGATGACGACGCTGTAGTTCTGTGTCTGCGGATAGATGGTGCTCGGCGGAATGATGCGGCGCGAAAGATAGGCGACGACCGTGCCGTCGGGCAGCGTCAGTCTGCTCGACGGAGGTGCCGTAGTAGCGGCTGCTCGGATTGGTGGGCGCGCCGGTGCCGGCGGCGGATCGAACCAGTGCCTGCAGTGCGTTGTCCATTGCGTTCTCCTTTCGGGCGCGAAAGCTGCTATCGCAGCGCCATCGTTTCCTTGCTGATCTGGTAAGCCATGTAAAGTGCGCCGGCCGGCGTGAGGAAGCCGACATCGTTCACGTTCAGGACGCGCATGGAGAGCGAGACCTTGGCGCGAATGGGATTCAGTTTCGGATCGAAGGCTTCTTCGGTGATTTCGATCGCGGTGAGACGCACCGGCGTGACGCGGTTGGTGCCCCAGACGAAGAGCGTCAGGTTGGAGGACATGGGCAGAATCTCGATGGTGCCGACGAGCGAAAGCACCTCGTTGGCGATGAGCACAGAGCTCGGTGGGATAGACCAGCAGCTCCAGCACGGAGAGCTGCGGCTGCAATGCCATAGCTGAGGGTAGTTGGATCCCTGGCGGCGAGCTGATCGGTGGCGTCGATCTCCACCTCGCACTGAATGGTCTCGATGGGCGGCCCTTTCAGGCGCAGGACTTCGGTGCGGTCGGGCTGGTCGCCGACGCTCTGCGGCTGCAGGCTCCGGCGGATGGTTTCGGGGTTGTACTGCAGGTGGATGGTGTTGAGCGGAATGCCGGTGTTGGGCTCAAGCACCAGGATGGCGCCGGTCATGCAGCAGCGGAGAGATGTTAGGCATGACGCGTGGCCTCCGCGGATGGGGTAGCCGGCTGTGGTTTGATGACGCTGCTCGATGCCGGCTGCGGCTGCAAGCTGCGCAGGATGGCTGCGGCTACCTGCTCGGCTGCGTGCGCTGCGGTCGCGCAGGCTTGAGCGTACCGGCGTCCAGCGTGGCGATGCGGCGGCGCGTACTCCGCGGAAACTGTGTGGACAGACCGCTTTCTGCGATGCGCCTGCAGGCGGGTTTCAAGTGCGGAGACGAAGCGCTCGCTGTTCGGAGGGCGGGAGCCCTTCAACGACGATGCGGTCGATGTTCAGGTGCAGTACGCGGTGCGTTCATGCCCACCCCCTGGTTTCGGCAGCGGAGAGCGGCTTGTCCAGCTTGGCGTATTCGGTACGTGCGGCGTCGAGCACATGCCGCATGGTGATTGCGGTGTCTTCGCTCGGCGGCAAGAAACGCGGCGAGCAGCGCGATGTTGCGAATGACGCCGCCCGTGACGTTGAGCTGCGCGAGCCGCTCGAACTGGAGCCCCGAGACGGGCGCGGCCGCGGGAAAGACCCTGCGCCAAATCGCCTCACGGCTTGCGGCGTCCGGAAACGGAAACTGCACGACAAAGCGGAGACGGCGCTGGAATGCCGGGTCGAGCGCGTTTTGCATGTTGGTGGTCAGAATGGCGATGCCGCGATACGACTCCATGCGCTGGAGCAGGTAGCTGACTTCGAGGTTGGCGTAGCGGTCATGGCTGTCGCGCACCTGGCTGCGCTTGCCGAAGAGGGCGTCGGCTTCATCGAAAAGCAGGATGGCGCCGCTGCGCTCCGCGGCGTCGAAGATCCGGCGCAGATGTTTCTCAGTCTCGCCAATGTACTTGCTGACGACGGTGGCGAGATCGATCTGGTAAAGGTCGCGATCGAGTTCACGGGCGAGCATACCGGCGGCCATGGTCTTGCCGGTACCGCTGGGTCCGGAGAACAAAGCGGACAAACCAAGGCCGCGTCCGAAGCTGGCGGCAAAACCCCAGTCGCCATGCACGCGCGCGGCCTGACGGGCGTGGACCGCAATCTGGCGCAGGGTACCGGTCTGCGCTTCCGGGCAGGACGAGGTCGGGCCAGGCCGCTACGGCTTCGACGTGGGTTGCGAGTTCGTCGAGTGAGCGCCGCGCGGCGGTGCGGCAGAGTCTCCAGGCGGTGTCGCGGAGCGGCCAGCGGCCGGGGCTTCACGCATGGCCTGGTCCTCGATGGCGGCCGCCGTGTCGCGGATCTCGCGGGCATCGAGCGCGAAGGCTTCGACGATGGCATCGAGATCAGCATCGAGGTCAGCGGCCAGCGGCCCAAGCTGTTTCTGCCACAAAGCCTTGCGTTCGCGCATGTTCAGCGAGGGCGCGGCGAGGCGATGACCGTCGAGGCGGTCGGCGGGGGAGCCAGCTCGACATCCACAGCTACCGGAGCTTCGACCCGGCGCAGCCAGGCGTCGAGCAGCGCGGCGTTTTCGAGCCGGTCGGTGCGCACAAGGACGGCCTGAAGGTTCGAGCGCCGCCTCGCGGGTGAAGGCGCGGGCCAGTTGCTCGCGTTCGAGGCCGCGCCCGGCAGATCGGCCGCATCGAGCTCGAAGGCGCGCAGGCCCGCTGTGCGGCACATGGCGTGAAAGAGCGCGGTGCGCTGCTGCGCGGCTTCCCGTCAGCAAAACGGGTGCGCGCGAGCTTCTGCGCCAGTGCATGGCTCCGCGCCCGGCGGCCTGCTGCGAGGGCAGCGCGGCTTTCCTCCGGATGGAGGTCTTCGTCCGCGGGCAGCGCATGCAGCATGTGATCCAGACGTTCGTCAGAGGCTGGAACACCGAGCAGAAATTGAAGGATGCGCTCGTCGATGTGAGAGCGGCGCCTGCAGAAGAGGACCGGGGCCGAGCTCGATCAGCCTCCAGTAGCGCAGCGGACGCAGCCGGCTGACCGCGCTCCAGTGCGGGTTGGCAAGGACGGTCGCGGTCATGCCGAAGGACGGCGTCGGTGCCTCGGCATCGAGCGCGAGCAGCGCGGAAGGGAAGCGGCGATCGAGCGCCACTCCGGCGCAAAGCAGCAGGATGTCGAGTCTCGAAGCTGGTCAGTCCAAAAGCTCGCGTAGACTGTCGAGGGTGTGCCAGCTATCCGGCAGTAACGGCGACAGCAGGTGGAGCGGGCGACGAAGCTCGGATGTGCCGGCATGCTGGATGCAGTTGCTGATAGACGCGTTCCAGTTCGCTCCAAAGGGAGAACGTCTCTGCCGTCTGCGCGCGTTCCGCTCCGGCCGAGGTTCTGCACCGGCTCGACTTCGGGCTGGGCGTCATAGGGTCACCTGACCTGCGGAAGCCACTGGCCCGAAGGTGGGGCTCGCCGGTGTTGGTGTCCAGGGTCAGGCTGGCTCTGGGCGCCGTCGACCTCAACGCGCAGCGGGTAGGTGCGGGGCCATCGCTGCTGGCACGGTAACGGTGATGGGTGGAACTGCTGGCGGGCCGCTCACGGGCGCGGCGGGCACCGGAATGGCCTGGTCACCGATGTAACACCACTGCTTCTGCACGGTTTCCGATAGCCGGGCTGAAATGTGAGGGTGAGGGCGGCTCCCTGGGCCACTTTGTAGGGCGGCACGGCAGGCGGGATGACAGTGGGCACAAGCTGGAACGGAAACGGGTTCGAGGTGAAGCCGGTGTGTGGCGTGGAAGAGGAAGGGAACGTGACATTGCAAAGCACACGCACATTGCAGGTGCCGGCCTGAAGCGTCGAAGGAACGGTCACCCGCAGGGCGTTGCCCTGGATGGTGGAAGGCGCAATGCCTGCCGAACCGTTGAAAGAGACCGTGTGTCGGAGACGGACCGGTGACGAAGTTGCTGCCCGTGATCGTCATCGTCTGGCCGGGGGCGACCATGGATGGCGACACGGTCTGATGACCGGTCCCATCAGCGGAAGCGCGAGCAGCGAACGGCTCTGGACGGGGAGGTTGGATTTGTACGATTGCGTGTCCTGAATCACCACGACCGAGACCTGGTAGGAAGTGGTGGGACGATAGCTGGTTTGGAACGCAGTCCACAGGCGGTAAATCTCTTCGGTGCTCAGGGCTTCGGGCGTGATGCGGATGTGCTCGATCTGGCTGGCGAGCGTGCTGGCGGAGACGAGCTTCAGCTCGTTGGAGGGGCTGCCTGCGGCCAAGGCGGTCAACGCGGACTGGATGGTGTCGCGGGGCACGACCGGCGTGTTGTGAAAGACCTGCATGGCGAAAGCAAGCAGGATCTCCGGATCGTAGGGGCTGGCGCCATAGGCGGTGACGAGGTAGTGGAGGTTGATGGCAAGCGGCGGATTGCTCAACTGGCCTCCGCCGGCGGCCATGGAGGGCAGACCAAGATTGCGCAGCGCGGGATTGATGCTGGCGTAGTACATGAACAGGTTGAGCTGCGCGGGCTCGTCCGGGCCGGTGGCGATCAGGTCCGGCGCAAGGTTGGTGATGCCGGGCGGCGAGAGGAGGACGGTGGAAGGCCCACCGTCGGAGAGTCCCGCATTGAGCAACGCCTTGAGCACCGCACTGACACCGCCGACGGCAAGATAGTCGCTCATGACTCGGCCTCCCGATTGCCGCGAAGGAAGTCATCGAGCGATACGCGGGGACGAAACGGCAAGGGCTGCGGTGGCCGGGACGGAGGCTGAACGGCGCGCAGCTCAATGCTGCCGATGGAGATGTGAATTTCGGGGCGGCCATCGGGCACGGCTTCGGAGATGCGAGGCGAAGCCGCCGGATCGCGCCTTGGCGCAGTGCGGACTTCGAGGGCAAACTCGGCGCGCTCCCCCTCCGGGAGCGGAGTCTCGGCTGACGGGATGGCAGAGGTCCGAGGGACGAAGCCTGCGAGGTCCTGCGAGGCAGCCGAAGGCCGGCCCGCACTCTGAGCGGCGAAACCGCTCTCATCCTCTGTCGCTGCCGGGTTGGGCGTCTGGATGCTCTCCGATGGGAACAGCCCGGGCCGAGGCGGAGCCACAGTGCTCGCGCGCATGTCATGGTTGGCTTCAGGTCTGGTGATGGTTCCGGTCGGCGCATCGTCGCCGCCAGGATGGCGCAACGTGTGGCCGCCCGGTGTTTGCGGGCGACTGCTGAGCGGCGCTGGCTGCGCCGAGGCACTTCGTTCCTCCGCGAGATGCTGTTCGTGCCACTCCAGGCTGGAAGTTTCGGGCTGCGGCGAAGAGGCGCCGGAGAAGCGGGCGGGCATGAGCGGCTGCACAGTTGGGAGCGTGCTGCGCGCCTGCCTGACGAGTCTGTTGAGAAGTCCGCTCATGTTTGCAGCATCTCCAGGTAAGCCGCGCGGCGCGCACCGCTCATGGAGGCGATGGCGTGCTCGCCCCAGCCATAGGCGAAGGCAAGCTCATGAATTTCGCCCATCAGTCGCCGGGCCGCAGCGGAGATCTCCCGCACCAGGTAACGGGCGATATCGAGGTCCAGAACCGGCGTGCCGTGGCAGGCGGCGCACTCCACCTGCATGCGGATCTCCGCCGAGGCATTCAGGCGATCGAAGCGCTCCGTCATCGCCTGTTGCCCCGCTTGTGGAATAGATTCAGAGACTCTCCGGAGCCACTCCGCGGGGCTGCAATCCGCGTCTGCGGGGGCGCGTTCGGCGAAGCCGAGTGTGCGTGCGAGCACAAGCGTTTGCGCCTGCTCGGCGTCTGCTTCGCCGAGGCTGGCGAGCAGATCGCGGGTGTCTACCGGGCGCATGGCGAGGTCGTCGGACAACATCTCTTCTGGGTCCGCGTCGAGGCCGCGCGCCATGGCTGAGGCGTCCAGGGTGAACTCCAGCTGGGCGCCGCACTCGGGGCAAAGTGCGAATGCCTGCATGCGGCGACCGAGAGTAAGGGCACGCAACTCCAGCAGGCGAGCATTGCGCCTGGCCAGGGGAAGGCGCGCGAGTTGCTCCGGCGACAGGCCGGGCTCGGCCAGCGCGAGCAGCGCCAGCGCACTCTCCTGCGGGTGCCGCTCGCGGCAGCGATCCCAGGCCAGCAGCATGTTTTCTCCGTCAAGAGCGCGCATGGAAGCTTCCTTGGCAGCGCCGGGTCCGAGGCGAACGCGGCGACGAGGTTCAGCAGTGAAGACAGTCGAACGCAAGCGGGCGTGTGGTTTCAGGCGCGGGTGGAGCTGAAGCTGACCTCGGTCGGCTCCGATACCGAGGTGTCGCGCTCCCAGCCTTCGTTCTGCAGGATGATGTGCTGGATCGCCACGGCGTTGGCGTTGGCGTCGAGGTCAGGCATGGCCTGGTACTCGGAGACCCAGGCGCGATAGATCTTGTAACTGATCGCAAGCTGGCCGGCCTCGTTATAGAAGTCGAGGATGACGTCCTTGCGGAAGTCCGCGAGCGAGACCTCGGAGCCGAGGCCGACGCCGACCTGCCAAACCTTGGCGGCCCATGCTTCAAACGCGAGGTCGTGGGTAACACCGCGCTCGAGCGTGATGGGGCCGAAGTCGCTTTGACCGGGGGATTTGCGGCTTGTGCTGGGGTCCGCGCCGTCGCGATGCTTTACCACCTCGGTGGTCCGCTTCAGGCCCGAACACTTGCTGATGCCTGCGACGTAATTGCCGTCCCACTTCAGCCGGAACTTGAAGCTCTTGTAGGGATCGAAACGCTGCGCATTGACCGTGAACTCTGCCATGACATTTTCCTCTTCCGCTGGTTGCTTGTGCGCTTACGGCTGAACCTGGAACGATCTCCGAACGATGCAGGGCCCGAGAGCGAACGGAGTCAGGCGGCGGCCTGCCCGGTCAACTGCTCGATCTGGATGACGACGAATTCGGCCGGCAGGAGCGGCGCGAAGCCGACCAGGATATTGACAACACCGTTGTTGATGTCAGCCTGGGTGGTGGTCTCCTTGTCGCACTTGACGAAGTAGGCCTGGTCGGGCGTCTGCCCCTGAAAGGCTCCCTTCTGAAAAAGCGTCTGCATGAAGGAGGTAACGTTGAGGCGGATGGCGGCCCAAAGGGGCTCGTCGTTCGGCTGGAAGACGACCCATTGCAGACCGCGGTAGAGGCTGGACTCAAGGAACAACGCGGTGCGTCGCACGGGGACGTACTTCCACTGGCTGGCCATGGCATCGGCGCCCACCAGCGTACGCGAACCCCAAAGAACCGGGCCGTAGATGGGGAAGGTGCGGAAGCAGTTCAGGCCCAGTGGATTGAGCATGCCATTTTCGACGTCGCTGAGCTGATAAGCCATATTCTGCACGCCGTTCAGGGTGGCGTCGATCCCGGCAGGAGCCTTCCACACACCCGCTGGCGCCATCGGTCTTGGCGTAAACGCCGGCCACCACGCCGGAGGGCGCGAAGGTGCGCAACTGACCTTTGTTCAACTGGTCCGAAAGACGCAGCCGGGGAAAGAAGGCAGCGCCATTAGGGTCGACGATATCGAGCGTGCTGGTCTTCCAGTCGACTGCAGCGGAGACTGTGTTGACGTTCGCCGGAGGATCGATCAACAGGAGAGCACGCTGCTCGTCGCAAAGCTGGATGGCCGCGGAGTAGATGTCGACGGGATGGATGGCCGGGTCGGCGGCAGTGGGATTGCCGGGCTGGGCGCGCGCCGCCTCGGGAATGCTCAGCATGTTGAAGATGGGAACCTTCAGCAAGGCATAGATGCCGCTGAAGGAAAGCGGATCGCCGATCAGTTCCGTGTCGCCGGGCAGGGAGACGGGCGCGGTGGCAGCCGTCGACGTGGTTTCGGCTCCCTGCACGGGAAAGGTGCTGCCGATCCCTGTGCCGAGAGCGTAGTGGGCGACATTGCTTGTAGTTGGCGCGGAGAGACCGAGCGCTGCGGAGATGTCGTTGACGGCGGGCGAACCGGCCGGCACGGTGGGCGCGCCGAAGGTGATTACCGCATCGGGCTGATTCGGGAGCAGGGCATTCACGCGGATACCGAGGGTGGTCGGGCTGCCGTTGGGCGCTGCCGAACAGACGACGGACGCGCCCGGTACATTGATCGCCAGCGCGGTGTTGATGGCCTGCTGCAATTGCGCGGCCAGGCCCGCAACCGTCTGGGGAATGGGTGCGGTGTTGGAGATGACCTTGATCGTCAGCGGATCGCCTGGAGTGATGGTCGTTCCCGAACGGACCGGAAGCGTGAGGTTCAGGCTGCAGTCCGCATTTGCCGCCGAGGTACTTGCACCGAGGGCCGTATTGACAGCAGTCATCGTCAGTGCGGTGCCGAGGAGGCCCGAGATCTCCAGCGCGGAGGGCAACGCGGGAGAGGCAGGAAGATCCGCGGACACGTTCACAAGCTGCGAGCCGTTATCCACGTCATTGACCACAGCCTGCACGAAATTCTGGAAGTTGTAGTTCAAGGTGACGGCCGGGAAGGTCTCGATCTTCTTGTCGGACAGGCTGGTGATGGTCAGATTGAAGGCCAGCGGATCGCCGGTCGCAGTGGAAAGGTCCAGTCCTTGCACGTCTACGTCGACCAGAAGATTGCCGTTGGCCCACTGGCCGCTGCTGAGCGCGGTGAAGGTGAGGATGCCGAACTCGACCGATGCGTAGGGCTCGGGAGTGGGAACCGCCACGGTCGGGGCGTAGTGCATGGGTGTGCGCACGACGTAAGCCTGCGAGCCGCCGTTCTGGTAGAACTGCTGCACCGCGTAGCTGACCTCGCTGTTCGACGCGAGACCGCCATAGAGACGCTGGAAATCCGAGAAGCTGTAGATGGCCTGTGCCCGATTGTCGATTCCGCGCGCCGTATAGCCGACGAAAGCGGCGATGGAGGTGGCAACGCCAGCAATGGAGTGAACCGGGCTCGGAAGCTCCTGGATGTAAACGCCAGGATAGGTGTACGCGCTGGACATAGTTTTCCTCCCGCCCGAGGTGGGCGCAGATGCAAGACAAACGTCATCTTTCGGGGCCGAGCGAGGAATCCGCAGATGGTTGCGGGAGGTAACCTGAGTAACTGAAGTACTCACTCTGCAACGCGCGCCCAGACTAGGCCCGTCCATGCGGTACGTCAACGAATAATTTGGATTTTTTGCAGCCCGTGGATTCGCGCGTGGGCGAACAAGAGCATTGGCCGTTGCACACAGCCTGGCTCCGCATGCGCTTTGCTGACACTGGCGTGCCGGGATAGAATGGCGCGGTTGGACTGGTCGAACCAATTTCCGAACGGCCAGGACACAGTCTGCAGCGATGCAAGAGTGGAAAGAGGGCAGTTCATGAGAAACCTGGCATTCTGGACGACCGTTTGCGCGAGCGCAATTGCCGTAGGCACAGCGCAGGCGCAGGATACGCGCAACGTAACGGAGCCGGCGCTTCCGCCCGCCTGCACGCGGCTGGATGCGGCGCTTGTCGGCAGCGGCGGCAGCCTGGCCGAGGCGGACGAGCAAAAGCTCGATACGGCGCGCATCCAGGCGGCGCTGGATAAGTGCGGCGCCGGCCATGCGGTTGTGCTCGCGGCGAAGGGTGCGGCGAACGCCTTCGTCAGCGGCCCGCTCGAGCTGCGCGAAGGCGTCACGCTGACGGTCGATAAGGGTGTGACGCTGTTCGCCTCGCGCGATCCGGCGGTGTTTGCCGTGTCGCCCGGAAGCTGCGGCGTGGTGGCGCAGTCGGGACGCGGCTGCCGGCCGCTGATTTCGGCCCAGCATATCTCCGGAGCCGGGGTGATGGGCGACGGCGTCATCGACGGACGCGGCGGACAGAAGATGCTGGGCCGGGATGCGACCTGGTGGGATTTGGCCGAAGAGGCTCGTAAAGGCGGCAACCAGCAGTGCCCACGGCTGATCGTGACGGATACGGCAAATAACTTCACGCTGTACCGCATTACGTTGAAGAACTCGCCCAACTTCCATGTGGTCTATAACCACGGCGACGGCTTCACCGTCTGGGGGCTGAAGATCGACACGCCCAAGCGCCTGGCGCGCAATACGGATGGTGTCGACCCGGGCGCGGGCTCGAAGAACATCACCATTACGCACAGCTATATCCGGACCGGAGATGACAACGTAGCAATCAAAGGCGGGCCGGGCGGCGTCACCAATATGACCGTCAGCCACAACCATTTCTATTGGGGTCACGGCATGTCGATCGGTTCGGAAACGAACGGCGGCGTGAGCGCGCTGCGGGTGACGGACCTTTCGCTGGACGGACCAGATTCGGGAATTCGCGTGAAGTCCATGGGGACGCGCGGAGGGCTTGTGCACGATCTGGTCTATGAGGATGTATGTATCCGCGATTCTCCGCGGCCGATCGACCTGACGTCGGCCTATGCCGCGAACGGCCCGGTGAAGGGGCCTCTGCCGCCGACGTTTCGCGACATTACGCTGCGCAATGTGCGGATCTCCGGCGGCGGGAAGATTCTGTTCGACGCCTATGACAAGGACCACCGGCTGGGCGTCACGCTGGACAACGTGCAACTCACCGATCTCGGCCGCTCGCCTGTGCCTTACAGCTACACGGTCAACTTCGCCGACGTAACGCTCGGCCCCGGGCCGTCCAACCTGGAGGTGCCTCTGACCAACGACAGCGTAGTAAGCGGCAAGCCAGCCAAAGGTCCTGCGGCTTCGTGCGCTGAAAAATTCGTACCCTTCCCAGCCGAGTAGGCGCGGAGATGGAAGGGATACGGATGCGCGCGGTTTTTGTGGACGCCAGTGAGACGCTGGCACGGACGGCGGAGCGCCTGGCCGATGCTTCGCCGTTTGCGGTGGAAATTCACCGCAATCCCGACGTGAAGCCGGAAGAACTTGCGGACGTGATCGGCGACGCCGCGATCGCGTGGATTGACCACACAGCTTTTCCAATCGAGATCGCGCGACAGTGCAGGGAATTGCGTGATGTGGTGTTCCTGGGAACGGGCGCCCGGTCCTATATGGACCTGGAGGCGCTTGCATCCATCGGCATCACGGTTCACCTGATCTCCGGCTACGGTGACACGGCTGTTGCCGAGATGACGGTCGCGCTGATGTGGGCGGCGGCGAAATCCGTTGCGCGCATGGATCGCGAGGTCCGGCACGATCTGTGGATTCGCACCGACGGCCTGCAATTGAGCGGCAAGACGCTGGGACTGGTCGGCTTTGGAGGCATCGCGCGCGAGGTGGTACGGCTGGTCCCGCACATGCGCGTTCTTGCCTGGAATCGAAGCCCGAAGGTTTGTGCGGGCGTCGAGTTCGTGGCGCTGGAGGAACTGCTGCGCGAAAGCCACGTGGTCTCGATGCACCTGCTGCTGAACGCGGAAACACGCGGATTTCTTTCGGCGGAACGCCTGGCCGGAATCCGTCCGGGGGCGATCCTGGTGAATACCGCCCGCGGCGCCCTGGTTGACGAGCAGGCGATGATTGCCGCACTGCGGAACGGAACGCTCAGCCATGCCGCTCTGGATGTGTTTGAGCGCGAGCCTCTACCGCCGGGGCATCCGCTGAAGGAACTGCAGAATGTCACGCTGACCGCGCACTCGGCCTTCCGTACGGAGGAGGCGAGCGAAAACCTGATCCGGTCCGCGCTGGCGCACACGCGGAGGATTGTGGCTGCGAAAGAGTTTTGATGAGCGGATTTTGTCGTAGGAGCAGGGAAGGTATGGCGGAGAGACAGGGATTCGAACCCTGGATACCTTGCGGTATACACGCTTTCCAAGCGTGCGCCTTCAGCCACTCGGCCATCTCTCCGCAGCTTGGACCAACCTTTTGACTCTAACACAGGCGGCGCCGTTGGAAGCAGCTCCGGATGGAGCCCGGACAGCGTTTCCGGTTCAGGGAACGACGGCTTCGAGGTCCTGGTGCGCCTGGGCGCTGGGGGCCAGTTCGAGCGGCTTGCCATGCAGCAGGTACGGCGCCAGCGTCTCGAGCCGACGCCAGTTCACGTCCCAGCCGCGATCGATGGCCAGCAGGATATACGGACCCGGAGCGACGTTTCTCAGCAGGAAAGACCCGTCGGTGTTGGTTTGGGCGCGCACGATCTCCCGGAGGTTGCCGCTCTGGCCGAGCGTTGCCGGCACCAGAAGCACCATGGCGGCAGTGACCGGTTTTCCGGCGATGGCTGCTACGCCGTGGACTTCCGCACGAGCATTTGCAACGTGCAACGTAAGGTGGGCCGGACCGGAGATGGTGACCGTGCGGCCTGCCACGGACGCGCCTTCGGCCGAAATCCCGGTCAGATAGGCGCCCCCACTGCTTTGCACCACTACCTCGTACCGTCCGCCTTCCACCATGGCGACGCGGGTCCTGGGCTCGCCGGATGCGCCGTCGTCGGCCCCCGCGTTCCAGGCGGGTCCAAAGTCAGGACCGCCGCGCATTCCTCCGCGGGAATTGCGCGGGGGAAGGGCGGAAAAGCGGCGGCCTGTCTCGAGGTCGACGAGATCCACCATTCCGCCCGCGCGACTGTCGCCGTCAACCAGGATCGTGACGGGTGTAAGTGGCTTGGCTGCTTCCAGGGTGAGGTCTCGGGCACCCGGCCGAACAATCACTTCGCGCACCTGATCGGGTCCGCGGCCGGAGCCCTGACTGGGCAGCGAAAGCTCGTAGGTTCCCGGTGCCAGACCGCCAAACTGGACCTCCGCGCCGTTGAAGCTCGTGGACATCGTCATCTGGCCCTGGCCGTCGTTCTCGATTCGCATGAGCGAGGCGGTCGCCTGCATGCGTGGGTTGACTGCGTTTCCGTAGACCGGTGGCGGGTCGGGGTTCTGGACCCGCAGGTGGGCGGCAGCCACGGGCGTCAGGTGGAAGTCTGCCTGGCGGCTCTCGCCCGGGTGCAAGCTCACGGTCTCTGCCGTGTGCACGTCGTCGGTGCCGGGATACCAGGTGACGGGGTAGACGACGTCGAGCGGGTCCGGTTGGGAAGACTGCTCCGAAGACCCCTGGGAGAGGTTTGGGCTCAACACAATCATCCCCTGCCGGCCGTGGCTTGCGCTGGAGTACCAGGGTGTGGCCTGCACACGCAGGCGGTAGGTCCCGGGCTCCATGCCGGAGATCTCGTAGCGTCCGCGGTCGTCGGTCTGGGCGAATCCGCTTCGGCGCGGCTCGCTGGGCGGAGAACCCGGGGTCTGCTCTGGCACGAGTTCCGCGACGACCTGTGCCGATTCGACGGGCTCGCCCGCCTCGTCGAGAACCAACCCGCTCAGCAGGGAATCCGGCTGCAGGTGCAAACTCAGGGAATAAAGAGGGCTCGATTCCGTGAGAATGACTGCGGACGAGAAGTCATCGTGCTGCTCGAAGGTTTGGGAACGGAAACCCCTGGCCTCGCCCGCCACCGCCCAGGCGCCCGCTCCCGGAAGCTCCAGGGTGAAATGACCGGAGACGTCAGCTACGGTCCTTGGCGCATTCTCGGCATTTATGCCGAAGCGGCCTCCGCCTCGGCCTGGAAAGGGTGCCCCGCCGCCACGTCCGGGACCACCGGCTCGGAGGCCCGGGCCGGAGTTATCCTGCGCGGAAGACGCTTTGCCTCCCGAAGCGGCGGCGGTTGCATTGGGCGCGGGCCAGGCGAAGATGCGGCAGTAGGGAACGGGAGACCCATCCCGTGCATTGACCGCCGTGCCGGTGATGCGGAAGAGGTGGGTGGGAGGAGCGGCATTCGCGTTGCGCGTCGCACAGGCAAGTGTCGTAACCAACGCGAAGATGAGGGAGATGGACGACCCGAGACGGAAATGCCTGCTCACGGCCTCACCTCTCCAACCGAGACGACATCCAGCGTTACGTTGGCTGTGGCTCCGTTCGCGATCTCCACCGTCTTTGGTGTGCCGGGAAGCTTCGATACAGCATCTGGATCGCGCAGATCCAGCGGGATCCGGCGATCGAATGCGAAAGCGCTGTACGTGCCCTCGGGCAGACGAAGCGACATGGAGGTCTGGGTGGCACCTTGAGCGTTCATGACGGGGTTGGGTTGCACAGCAGTTAAACCCGGAGTCTTCGGCACCATGTAGATCCACGCCATGTCCACACTAGCCGGAAAGTTGATGGCCGCGGTGACCGTTCCGTGCGTGTTCTTGAGGAGCAGCCGGATGGCGGCCGCAGGGCTTCCGGACGCAATCGTGATGTTATCGGTGGCCAGATTCGCGGTTCCGTAGGTTGCCGACTCGATCGCCCACTGCCCGCCGGAGCTGAGCGCCAGGAGCCGGTATTCACCCGGCGCCGCCCGGAACTCGTAAGTCTTGTCTTCGCGCTGCTGGGGTGCGGCGTCCTGGTTGAAGTCCGACCCGGACGGCTGCAGATTTGTCAACCGCAGGTTGAACATTCGAGGGTCAGGTATCTGCAGGGACTGGGGGTTCGAAAATCCGCCAGCAGGCGAGGCGATCGCCGAACTGGTGGGCGACGAAGCCTGGCTGGCCGGGTCGACCGCGATTTCAATCGGCAGGGAAGTCAAGGGCTCGAGATGAAGCTCGGCGGTTTCCACTCCGTGTCCGGTGACCGTGACGCGCGTGCTGCCGGTCGAGGTCTCCTCGCGGTTGCTGACGCGGCCCGTCAGCGCATAGGTTCCTCGCGGAAGAGACAGCGTCAGCTCACCAGACTCGGAGCCGGAGGAGGTGCGCTGGGGCATGAAGCTTTCGCCCTGAGCCGCAATGGCCGTGATCTGAATGCCGCGGCCCACATCTCCCGGGATGACGTGCAGACGCACGGGGTACACGGGCCCGGTCCTTGGACGCAGATCGATGCGCTTTTCTTCGCCGCTCTTGACCTCGAAGCCGGCATCTGGCGGTTCGGGCCACACCCTCGGGAAAGGAGATCGGGAGGACCGCCTCGCCGGTCTCGGCAGAGCGCGCAACGTATCGAACGGTTACCTGGAAGCGTCCGGGCGTCTGGCGAAACCGGTACTCGCCGCGAGAATCTGTGTTGACACCGCGTACGGTCTGCCAGCGAAGCCCGGCAGGATCCCACTGGGCGCGGAGCAGGGACACGGAGACTCCGCTGAGCGGCAAGCCGTCGCTTCCGGTGACCGTACCCGTAATGATGGCGTCCGGATAGAGTACCGCTTCTGTGACGGCATCGAGATCGCGAATGCGCGTGCGGGCGACCCCGAACGGATCGTTTGCGTTGGCAGAAAAGCCCGGCTTCGTGATGGTCAGCGTAGCCTGGGGATCGGAGAAGCCCTCGATGGCGAAACGGCCTTGCGAGTCGGTGAGCACGGGACGCAAGGCGTTGACGGTGACAAGAGCACGGGGGATCGGTGTGCCATCCAGGGCGTTTGTGACGCGTCCGCGGAGTGTGCGCACAACCGCAGGTGTCGCCGGTGCGGCATCTCCGGAGGCGGAGGTTCCGGCGGCAGAGGAACCGATGCCGGCGCTGCGGGATGCCGAAGCGGACGAGGAGGCGGGTCTCTGCTGCGAGGAGCACGGTAACGCCAGGGCGGCCAGAACGGCGCACAGCAGGGTGGTCCTTGACCTCGTTAAGCTCGACCTGCTGGAGCTGACCCTCAATGCACTGGTCTCCTGCCAAGATCTTCTTGCGGATGCTGGTAAGACGCAACGCACAGGGGAAAGACGCTGCGCAGATTGTAGAGCGTGTTCCGCGTCTCGCGGACCGAGCCGGCCGCGGCGCGTCCAACCACGAGACGCCCGTAAGATGAAGCGGCAGAACCTGATCTGGAGGAAATGACCATGATGTTTGTTCGACGGCGTGTTCTGTGGCTGGCAGCTCCGATTTTGCTCCTTCGCCATGCCAGCGGTCAGCAGGCGCCGCAGCCGGGGAAGGCGTTGGAAAACGTGACGGTGAAAGGGAAGCAGGTGCAGCGAAGCTACGCAGACTGGCCTTCGAGCGGCGAGGCTCCGGGCGCCGAACAACTGACCTGCAACGACAGCAGCGTGCCCGACTTTCACGTCTTTGGGGTGAACGGCGAAGGGTACACGGCGCGGTTCTGCCAGTCGGTGCGGTTCAACGTGTACACACCAGGGTTTTCCTTTGGCAACGCGGCGCGACTGCCGGGGGGCAAGGGCCTGCCGCAGGGGTGGCAACTGACATACTTTCGAGAATTCAAAGCGAATCTTGCCACGCAGGGAATCAAGGGCGAAAGCGCTGTGTGGAATGTATATGGCCCCGGAGACTTCAATCTCGATACGGAGGTGAATGCTGCCGCGGGGGCGGTCGCGCCGTCCGACGAGGTGATCGAGCTGCATCGCAACGTGGTCGCGCAGTTACCGTCGGATTTCTTCGGCAAAGTGTCAAACGCGAGCGCGGAGGTCGGCGCCGACGCCATCAAGGTTGACTGTACGGAGGGATGCAGCACGCAGGGTCCGGGCCGATACCTGATTGAATCCACTCCCGTGGCCAGCGGATACGCCACGGAGATCACCGCGCCGGCGGAACGCAGCTACGTCCCGGGGGTAATGACGCTGGGCGAGCCCCTCCGCGGGGTGGCGCCTTCGACCGCGTGGGGTGTGCTGGAGTCGCCGTGCATCGTAAACCAGACGGCGGCGAATACCGGCAGTACCTGCACGTTCAAGGTGAAGGTGCAATCCGCTGGCGCATTCAAGGAAGGGTCGCTGGTCGCCGCCTCCGGGGCCTACCATGTGCAGTCCTATCTGGCTTCCGCAAGCAACGTGAGCGGCGGCATGCAGACCTTGACGATGAACGCGCACCATTCCATCCCGGTAGGCGGCTTGCTGTACCAGGGTTCGGCCAAGGGAAGCCACTCGACGAACTGTACGGGCCTAGGTATTGAGTTGACAGCCAATTCCGCTAAAAACATCAAGGAACCGTTTGAGGTCATTGGCTGCACCGATTCCACCCACCTGGCGTTTGTTCAGTATCTGAAAGGCTGGCCGACCTTTGATGCGGGCAATCTCTGGATGCACAAGGCTGAGATCGGAGGGCGGCTCAGCGGGAATGGAGCCGGACTGGTCCGCATTCCGATCCCTCCCGGCGATGGTCCGCCGCTCGTTGGCCAGACCGTCACCATCACGGGCTCGGAACATTTCAACGGCGCGTGCCTGCACGCCTCGATGCCAGATGCGGAGACGCTGGAATGCCTGGAGCCCGGCAACACGGCGCGCGGGGACGCCAGCGCAGGCGCCCAGGTAACGCTGGGCACTACCGGGCATGGCAATGCGGAATTCAACCTGTACCGCATGGCGGAGGTTCTGGACATACGCAATCCCACAACAGGAGTGGAAGATGGCACGTTGATCCTTGAGCCGAACGAGATGCAGCTGCGGGCCGGAACGGCGGTGGAACAGACGCAGCTGGTTTCGCAGGGCTTTCTGTTGCAGGCCGAAATCATCGACGCTTCGTCGCCGTATTTCGCTGAACTAAGCGCCGGGCACCATGTGACGCTGCGCGGAGCGTTCGGGAATGGACGCACCAATCCAAACAGTTACGCGATGGAATCGATCGACAACCAGACCCCGCTCGAGCGGTACGCGGGGTTTGGCGGCGTGCGGGCGGCGCCCGTGTATGCCAACCTCCACGGACTGTGGGCGTACTCGCGGCAGATGCAGATTGCGCCACAGTATGGACTGGACTGGATCGGATGCCCGGGCACGAAACTTGGATGCGCAGACCCGGTGGCAGCCTACGAGGCGCGCAACCTGGCCGGCGATGGTGGCGGCCTGGTGGAGACCTGGACACCCAGCAGCAACTCGCTCCGCCTGCAGGTGAACCGGCGTGGAGCGGCGAACGAAATTATGTACAGCGCGGACAGGATTTCGACCCCTAAGCCGATGGCGATCGGCGGCCTGGAGCAAATTGCGCCGAATCAGTTTGGAGGAACCTGCGCGATGGCCGGGACGACGACGTGCACCGTGGAACTGGCTCGGGCGTACCGGAGCGCCATTTGCATGGTGAGCGCGCAAGGCACAAGCGTGGCTGCGGGCGCGGTCGCATGCAACGTGAGCCCCGATGGCCCGTCGGGTCGCACAGGAACCGTGGTGACGGTAACGGCCGCGAACCCGAACACGAATACCTTCGGAGTCATCCTGCTGGGTTTGCAACCGTAGCGATCGGTGCGAGACAACTTAGAGGTAATGTCCGATAACACATATTATGTACAGTGACGCTGTAGGCGCTCATTAGAAGTGTCAGGTCCCCGCCCATTAGAACTGTCAGGTTCTAAGGATGGCTTGGACGAGGATGAGCGAACGCGAGTCTGAAGCGGGTCGAAGTGCTGAACGAGGTGCAGTCAGGCAGACGGACGGTGGCCGCAGCGGCTTCCGTGTTGGGCATCAGTGAGCGGCAGGCGTACCGGCTGCTGGCCCGGTACCAGGAGAACGGCGGCTTCGGGCTGGTGCACAAGGCGCGAGGCCGGCACGTCGAACCGGAGCCATAACCCAGGCGTCCGGAAGTATCGCCGTCGAGCTGGTCAAGACCCACTACGCCGACTTCGGGCCGACGCTGGCCACCGAGGCTCTCGCCGAGCGGCACGCGATCCACGTAGGCCGGGAGACGCTGCGGCGCTGGATGATGGCCGACGGCGTGTGGCTCTCGCGCAAGCAGCGGAAGACCTTCCACCAGCCCAGGCTTCGGCGCGAGTCGCTATGGCGAGCTGGTCCAGATCGACGGCTCGGAGCACCGCTGGTTCGAGGACCGAGCCGAGCCCTGCACCTTGCTGGTCTTCGTCGACGACGCTACGAGCAGGCTGATGCAGCTGCGGTTCGTGCCGAGCGAGAGTACGGAGTGCTACTTCGCTGCGCTGCGCGGCTACCTGCACGAGCACGGCTGCCCTGTCGCCTTCTACTCGGACAAGCACTCCGTCTTCCGCGTGGTGCGCCAGGACACCAAGGGCGGCCAAGGCATGACGCAGTTCGGCCGCGCGCTCTCCGAGCTGAACATCGAGATCCTGTGCGCGAACTCCAGCCAGGCGAAGGGCCGCGTGGAACGAGCGAACCGCACGCTGCAGGACCGGCTGGTGAAGGAGCTGCGGCTCGCTGGCATCAGCGACATGGAAGCCGGCAACGCCTTCCTGCCTGCGTTCATGGAGCGCTACAACGAGCGCTTCGCCGTGCCGCCGGCCAGAACGCAGGACCTGCACCGGCCACTGCGAACGACCACGCCCCGGCTGAACGACATCCTGTGCCACCGCGAGCAGCGCTATGTCGGCGCCCAGCTCAGCTTCCACTACGACCGCAAGCAGATCATCCTGGAGCAGACCGAAGTAGCGAAGGGCCTTGAAGGCCAGTATGTCGAGCTGTACGACTACTCGGACAGGCCGCTGGAGGTTCGCTGGAGAGGGCACGTCTCTTCCCTACCGCGTCTTCAGCAAGGACCAGCGTGTCAGCCACACTGCCATCGTCGAGAACAAGCGCCTCGGCCATGCGCTTGCCATCGTCAAGGCGCAGCAGGACCTCAGGCTCGCAACCAAGGTCATGACCAACAGCGAGAAGACCGGCTATAAGAAGCGTAGGAAGAACGTCGGCGTCGCTCACCCTGCGTCCTGTCCACGGTCCTAACAGCAGGTGAGGCTCGTGACCCTCTTTGATCTTTTGACTGCAACCAACTTCTGCATGCCACTATGAGTGCGGTTCTGAACACCAAGGATCACCATGGTGGTCCAGCGGCATACGGTTGTGCGCTTCTGGTCGGCTTGCCGTTGGCCTTCGTCTTTGGCTGGGCGGACTACAAGAAGACCGGCGCACTCGGAGAGGTCCTAAAGAGGCGTCAAGCTCGAGAGCCGTACTGGTGGTCTTCGCCGCTCTTATCCGTTCCCCTTCTGGTGCTTGGCTGTATCTCGAGTGCCTGGACAACAGATCACCTGATCAAAATGGTCCTCTAGCGGCAGGGTTTGCTGGTACGCATTCCAAAGTCCCTCAGAGAAAAATTGCGCACGGCCCGCCGCGGTGGAAATGAGGTCTGATGGAAAGCGTGGAACGATAAAGCCGTCCCACCCTTCCCACAGACCTTGGAAATCACTTCGTGATTTCGCACATTCCCACCGCGCGACGACGACGGACCCTTATACTGACATTTCTATTGGGCGCATCACCCTGTCATTTCTACTGAGCGCGAACAGAAGCCAGGGACCGGAGGGCGTGCTTCCCCTGGCTCTGCTGTGAGCGCTTCTCGTCAGGCTGCGTCTCCGGAAAGTCGCTCCGAGAGCCACTCCTTGAGGCGCTGGCGGAGTGAGATGACCTCCGGGCACTCCGCGAAGACGGCGCGGCTTGCACGCATGAGCAGTTGCACCGCCTGCTGCTCGGCCGCGAGGTCCGGCGGGTCCGCCAGGAAGAGTCTTGAGTCCACCAGGTATTCGACGGCATGGCCCAGCATCTCGAGGGCGCGGCCCTGTTCGAGCGATCCGCGGCGACGGATGCGAGGCGTCTCACGGAGGCCGGTGCCGGAGTCCCGTGCACGGTCCGGCGCGGACCTGGCCGTACGGATCTCGGCGGCAACGCTCTGCGGGTCTTCGTGGTTGGATTCGACTGCGGCGGGTCCGGGAAAAACAATCAGGGACATTCGGAATTCCTCTCGGAGCCCTTATTGGCCTTGCGGCAGGGGCCGTGAACCTCGCGTTCGAAACGCTCTCCGGAGGTAACGTGCGGGAAACATGTGTCGTCCGGCGCGACTTCGGAGTAGATTCAGGGTCAACGAAGGAACCACCCTCAGGGCCCCTCATATTCGCTCCAGGAGCTTTTCCCGATGTGCCGTCTTCCGTCGCCGTACCGGCCTGGCACTTTCCGCCCGTTTGTGGCGGGCCTGCTGATTGTGCTTCTGGGATCGCCCGCTGCGGTTCCGGCCCAGATGCCGCAGGCGGGCAGCCCGGTCCCTCAGTCCCCTGGAACGCCGCCGCAGCCACAGCCCACCAGGCCGTCGGATGCGCAGATGAACTCCGGAAGGCCAGGCAAACGAGGCGACCAGCAAGCCCATCGAAGAAGCCCCCGTAGCGCCGATGGAGACGATCAAAGCTAACATTCCGGTGCAGCCGGCTGCATCGCAGACGCCGCTTTCGCGGGACGAGCAGATGCTGGAGATCCTGAATCGCTTTACCTACGGGCCGCGTCCGGGTGACCTCGAACGTCTCCGCGCAGAAGGTGTTTCGCAGTGGTTCACCGAGCAGTTCAATCCGCAGCGGCTTGACGACAGCGCACTGGAGCGCCGGTTGGCCGACTACCCTGCGATGAAGTTACCCATCGCCAAGCTGATGGAGCTTTATCCGAACGCGCAGATGATCCGCGCGACGCTCAGGGGACGCAACGGCGTGCCTGGAGGCGAAGGCGAACGGGCTTTATACAACGCGCAGATGGAGCGGTACAAGGAACGCAAGAACGGCAAGGAGAACGAGGCGCGCGATTCAGATCCCGCTCCCCTGCCGTGGGATCCGCAGACGGTGCTCGCGATGCCGCCGAGCGAGCGATTCAAGGCGCTGACGCAGCTTCTGCCCGCACAGCTTCAGATGCTCCGGCGGCGGCTGCCGGAGGAGGATCGCGACAAGCTGACAGAGGGCTTCACGCCTCACCAAGTGGAGGTTCTGGCGGCATTCAATGGTCCGGCGGGCGTCGTTTCGGCCGAACTGGTGCAGACGAAGATCTTGCGGGACATCTTCAGCGAGCGCCAGTTGAACGAAGTGATGGTGGATTTCTGGCTGAATCACTTCAACGTCTACGTCAAGAAGTCGCAGCAAGCCCCGTATTTCATTACTTCTTACGAGCGCGACGTCATTCGTCCGCGGGCTTTAGGTCATTTCGAAAGCCTGTTGGTAGCCACCGCGATGAGTCCTGCGATGCTGAATTACCTGGACAATGCATCGAGCGTAGGACCGCACTCCGCGTCCGTGCATCCCCTGCTGATGGGCTTTGGGCGCAATCCTCGGCGTCCCCAGGCCGCGCAGAAGGCCAGCGGCCTGAACGAGAACTACGCACGCGAACTGATGGAACTGCACACAGTTGGGGTGAATGGAGGCTACACGCAGAAGGATGTGACCGAGGTCGCCAAGGTGTTCACGGGCTGGACGCTGGGTTCCGGACCGGGAGGCGGGCCGGCGATCTACCCTGAGTTCGACCGATCCAAGCACGAGCCGGGAACAAAGATCGTGCTGGACACGAAGATCAAGGAGGATGGCGCGAATGAAGGCATGAAGGTGCTGCACATGCTCGCGACCAGCCCGCAGACGGCGCGCTTTATCAGCACCAAGCTGGCGATTCGCTTCGTCTCGGACGATCCCCCGCCGGCGATGGTGGCGCGGATGGCGGAGACATTCCTCAAAACGGACGGAGACATTCGGCGGGTGCTGCTTGCGATGGTGCAGTCGCCGGAGTTCTTTACGCGCGAGACCTATCGGGCGAAGGTGAAGACGCCGCAGGATTATGTGATCTCGGCGGTGCGCGCTTCGGGCGCCGAGGTGCAATCGGCGGGAGCGCTGGCGGCTTCGATTGCGGAGCTCGGCATGCCGCTCTATGGGATGCAGACGCCGAACGGGTACTCGATGCGAGCGGATCCGTGGAATTCGACGGCAGCGCTGATCTCGCGGATGAACTTTGCACTTGCCCTTGCGAGCAATCGCGTGGCGGGCGTCCACACCGATCTGGCGGCGTTGGTCGCGAGTGCGTCGAAGCAGCCGGCGGAGGCTGATCCGCTGGCATCGCTGACGCCTGACGAGAAGGATCGTGTGCTCGAGGAGAGGCTATTGCACATGGGCGTGAGCGAGCGCACGCGGGCGACCATCCTGGGGCAGATTACGGCTCCGGCTGAGCAGCAGCAATCGAGCCTGCGGCAGATTACGGCGAGATCCGGCGGACGCGATCCGCTGGGCAGTTTGCGCGCGGCCGGCGGCAAGCCCCAAGGTACGGTGGCAGACACGCAGACTGCGCTTGCCGCGGGGCTGATCTTCGGCTCGCCCGAATTTCAGCGACGTTAGCTGGAGCGGCGAAGAGGCCACAGGAGATCGAGCGGGCCGTTGCCGCTCCCGAGACCCGGGGCTCGGCGAATTCCCTGCCGCACAAAGGTTTGCGCGTGCTCGACGGCGCTGAGCCCGCTGAGCCCGGCGACCAGGCCGCAGAGCAGCGCGGTCGAGAAGGCGCAGCCCGTGCCGTGGGTCGCGCGGGTCTCGATACGTTCCGATGGGAACCAGCCTCCGGACTTCCCTCCCGGTTCCACCGCGAAATCGCTGGGTTGGGGGAGGTGTCCACCCGTTGCGGCCACGCCAAGATCGCACCACTCGTCAGCCATCCAGATCGCCTCCGCTTCCATGCGCTCCTCAGTCTCGACCGGCGCTTCGGCAAGCACCGCGAGTTCGTCCATGTTGGGGGTGATCCAGGTGACGAGATGCAGCAACTCGCGGCGGATGGCCTGGACGCCGGCAGCGCTGAGAAGTTCGGCCCCCGAGCTTGAGCGAAGCACGGGATCAAGCACGACCGGCGTGGTGGAGCCGGCGATCCGCAGGCGTTCGAGGAACTTCGCCACGGCGAGCACATTTTCGAGCGACGCGAGCATCCCGATCTTGATTCCCGCGGGCGGCATGTCTTCAACCAGGCAGTCGATCGTCTCCGCGAGCAGCGATGCATCCACGGGGCTGACGCGGCGGACGCCGGTAGTGGACTGAACGGTGAGGGCGGTGATCGCCGAGGTGCCGAAGAAGCCGTGTGCTGAGATGACGGCGAGGTCGGCGGTCACTCCGGCGCCGGAGGAGGGATCGTGCCCTGCGATGGTGAGGATGGTCTGGAGGGTTTCGATGGGTGCGGCTCCCCTGAAAATTTACACAGGCGGAACTCCTGTGCGGACTAGACTAGAGGCGAGGTGCCTATGCCCGCCATCCAGCAGGACGTTCGCGACAGGTTGATTGTAGCCCTCGACTTCCCTTCCGCCGCAGAGGCTCTGGACCACGTGGATCGCCTGGAAGGCCGATGCCGCTGGTTCAAGGTTGGGCTGGAGCTGTTTCTTGCCGGCGGCGCAACCGTCGTCTCACGGCTGCGGGAACGCGGCTTCGAAGTGTTTCTGGACCTGAAGCTGCATGACATTCCCAACACCGTTGCCGGCGCCATCCGTGCTGTTTCTCCGCTGGGAGCTTCCCTGCTGACGGTGCATGCGGCGGGCGGGGAGGCCATGCTGGCCGCTGCTGCCGAGGCCGCCGCTGCGACGCCGGACAGCCCCAAACTGCTGGCCGTTACCGTTCTGACGAGCATGGACGCGGCGCAGCTTGCGGGCATTGGTGTGGTCGAGACGCCTGGCGCCCAGGTGCTGCGGCTTGCTGGCCTGGCGCGCACTGCCGGCATCGACGGGCTCGTATCGTCGAGCGACGAGGTGCGGCGCATCCGCGTGCACATGGGCGAGAAGCCGCTGCTGGTGATACCCGGGATCCGATCTTCGGGTGCTGAACATGGTGATCAGCGCCGCGTCGCCACGCCAGCGGCAGCGATTGCCAACGGCGCGTCGATGCTGGTGGTCGGACGGCCTATCACGCAGGCGCGCGACCCGGGCGCCGCGGTGGACGCCATCCTGGCGGAGATGGCGGACGCCGGCATGGCTGTTCCGGGATAGCTGCTCGCCGGGTCGTCAGGCGTGGGTGACGGAGAGATCGCTAAGGCGCAATGCGAGGCTCTTGGCTGCGCCGCCTCCCCGCAGGAACTCGCCCAGCGGAACCTCGGCAACGTGGTATCCCAGCGCTCGCAAGCGCCGGGCAATGGTGCCCCCATCTTCATGGACGATCACCTGCCGGCCAGCATTGATGACATTGCAGCCGAAATGCGCGGTTTCCACCTCGGAAAGCGCGACTCGCATTCGCGGCGGGTATGCGTCTTCAATCAACCGGAGTGAGGCGGCATCAAAGGCTCCGGGATAGTAGAGGACGTGGCCGCCGCTCAGCGGCGCGAAGCACGTGTCCAGATGGTAGAAGCGCGGGTCGACCAGATGCAGCGAGATAGGGTCGGCATGCCAGGCGTCGGCGATATGACGGTGGCTGTAGCGGCAGGTGCGCGCGCCGTGTGCCATCCAGAGACGGCCGGCCACGTCGAACAGGGCGTCGCCTTCGCCCTCGAAAGGGGTCTCGCGTGGCGTGTTCCAGAGCAGAAAGCCGGCCTCTTCGAGCCAGGTGCGCAAAGGCTCTTCTTCGGTCTGGCGCTGGCTGTGCGTGAAGCTGGAAACTGCCGCGACTCCGAAGTTCACCAGTGCCCCATGCGCGACAAAGGTCATATCCGGCGAGCCGGGACGGGGATGCAGCAGGCGCACGTCGGCGAACTCACGCAGCGCGGCATACAGGTTCTTCCATTGTTGAAAGGAAGCATCGCGTCCAGCGCGGTGGAGGTTGCCCGGCCATCCAGGGATTGATGACGTAGCCAACGTCGTACCACTCCGGCGAGCACATCAGAAACGTCGGCCGGCTGAAGTGCGTCGACGGCGCACCTCCCGTCGGCAACGCATGTTCAGCATGAATCTTCTGCACAGAACCCTCACTTCCGCAGAAGAGTCTGCCCACCGCGAGCACAGTCGTCAACCCCCCAAAATGTACGCGAACCGAGGTACATCCGTGTCAGAAACGGACAAAAGCCCCGGAAAAGGGGCCTTCTGTCTCGCTGAAATGTTGCCTGCGACGGTTACAGCTTCTCGAAGAAGTCGCACGCCGAGCAGGAGATATACACTCCGCCGGGAATGCCGCGCTCGCGATCCTTCACGCGCTTGACGATGCGCGTGGGCTTGGAGCACTTGGGGCAATCCGTGCTCTTGTTGGTGTCCATCACTTTGTCGCGGTCGCCAGTCTTTGCAATCTTCGCCATCTTGCTCTCCATGGTGCCTGTTGATTGTGACCCGCATGCGTGTGTGGAGGCGTGAAAGCACCGCCGCCCCTGTGTTGTGGAACACAGTTTCTGCAAGGAGGAGTCCAGGGAACAGTTTAGCACCCGCGGGGCGGCGCACCTTGGAAGGCGTGGGGTGGCTATTCGGGCGTGATGTTGGTTGGGCCTTTGCTTGCCGGCGGAGCGTTCGGCGCGGGGTCCGGCGGGTGTGCTACCGGATCTGTGCCGGGCAGCTTGTGCGGAGCGGGCATCTGCACCTTGTGCATGGCGCTGGTGTCGGGATTCTCGGTCGGCGTGCTGGTCTCGCTTGGGCAGGCGCAGCGATGGCGGAGCCGACTTGCCTTCCTGCGCCGGGCACGTCGCCGACGCTGACCGTGGGGAGCGGCGGCAGGTAGCCGGCCATCTCGTCCTGGTCGCGGACTTCGATGGGCTTGCCCAGCGCGGCGATCTTTACCAGGCTGACCCGGTCGCCCGTTGAAGCGGACGAACTGCATGGTCTGCGGTTGATGGCCGTAGATCCATTCTTCATAGCGGTTCGTCTGCCGAGGCCTTCGCGAATCTTCGATCTCCGGCTGGCCGAGCGCGGCAAGCACCATGCGATGATTCATCCCAACCAGCACCTCGTGCGAGGCGATGGCGCTCTTGACGGGGGCGGCAGCGTGTCGGCATAGGCCTGCTCGCCGGTCTTGACGCCGAAATCGATCGACGGGCTCGAGCAGCGCCTTCACTTCCGGGGCGGAGATCTCCGGGATGCCGCCTTCGAAGACCAGGGTGATGCGGCAGCCGGTCGGCTTCTCGTCCAGGTTCGGGTCCTGCGTCTGCACGTCGCCGACGCCGATCTGGATGTGGCGCAGGAAACGGTGCTTGACGTAGGGGCCGCCGTTCAGGTCGATGAGGATGCGGTCGCCTTTGAACTCGAGCGCAGTCACCATGACGCGGTCGCCCGGTGCGGCCGATGCGCCCTTCTTGTAAACCATCTCGCGTGTACTGTTCGTCGCGCGGGGTCAGATTTCCGTTGGCCTGGAGCGTGAGCGTGGCGCCGAGCGGCAGCACGCGATGCGCGAATCCCTGCTCCGATGTCAAAGTCGCGCATCAGTTCGCGGCGTCCGCGCTCGGTGAGTCCCGCATCGGAGAGTTCGACATGGGTCGGCTTGAAGTCCGTCTTGATATCGGCTGTCGCGGTCTTCTCGCCCACCGTAAACACCTGGCGCATGGGCGGAGATAGCCAGCGGACAGCACAGTGCGGCAACGAGCGTCAGCAGGGTCAGTCGCATGAAGAATCCAAATCTGCGGGCATGGGGAGTCATACAGCACCTCAGATGCTAGAAGATTGCTCCCTTTTCTTCGCTTTTGCAAATTGATTTTCGGACGTGTGTTCAGCGCATCGACTTGAACTTCAACGAGGCGGCAACTCCGACGACATGCTCTGCGGCGTGCGTGGGGAGAATCTGCACCAGCGGCGGAGGAGCCGGCGCGGCCTTCTCCATGGCGACATGGGCCGCAGGAGGCGCCACGGTGACCTCGTAACCGGCCGGAACGATCTCGGGCAGCGTGTAGTTCCAGGCCAGATCGCGAGTCTGGCGATAGAGCACGACCATCGCCGCCGAGCAGGACGAGCGCGGTAAGGGCGGCGGCATCCAGGCCGAAGGCGCCGCCCGAGAGCCAGCGGGGGCCGGAGGCGTACATGTCCGTTGGGGAGCCGAATTCTCCGTGGCCGGCGATGGGCAGGCCGAGCACGAGCGCGGCGACGGCGCGGTAGGCAAAGTGAAGTCCCCAGCCGAGCCAGAGAGCATGTGTGCGCAGCCAGGCCATGGCCAGGAGCAGTCCGAAAAGAGTGCAGTCGACGAGCGCGATGAGGAAGTTATGCGGCGGGTTTGCCGTCACCATCAGTGCGGCGAACAGCAGCGAAAGCAGCACGGCGGCCCAGGACGGTCCAACAGCGGCGATCAGGCGGCGGAAGGGATAGCCGCGGAAGATGACCTCCTGCGCCAGCGCGGCGGCAAGCATGGTGAGCAGGGCGAGCAGCACGGCGGGGATGGGGGTGGAGCGCCAGTTGAAGTGCGCGTGCAGATCGCCCGCGAGCAGCACCGGCAAGGCGGCGGCAAGGCACATTCCCCAGCCGATTGCGGCGCCGAGGCCCCACTCACGCAGAAGACCGGGGCGGTTTGGCAGCGGAAGCGCCTCCCCGGCGAAGCGGCCTCCGGTGGAGATCCAGTCCAGGGCACGGAATCCGACGACCGCCAGGAAGAGGAGGAAGACGGCGGCGAGGAAGGCCTGCGCGGTGCCCAGCTGCAGGCGGGTGGCGATTCCCTGCGCGGCGCGCTCTGCGACCGCGTTGGCCGCGGCAGCCCAGGCCATGGCGGATACAAAGCCAACTGCAGTGCATGCGCGTGAAGTCGTGGCCGCTGAAACGGGCTGGAGTTTGTGATGCAACTCGTGGCTCTACGTCCTTGGGCATGTGCGGCGTTGTTCGCTTAGTCAGGCGTGACTGTGTAGAACTGCGCGATGTTGCGGAACTTGTCGTAGCGCGCGCCAGCATCTCTTCAATGCAGCATGGCCTGCAGCTCGCGCAAGGTGCCGCTGCAGCGCTCGTCGACCAGCTGCGATCGCCTGCGCAGGATCGGCCTGGGTGCCGCCCTGCGGCTCCGCGATTACATCATCGACGCAGCCCAGCGCTTTGACGTCCATTGGCGGTGTAACGCGAGGCGGCCGCGGCCTGCTGCTTGCTGGTCGCGTCCTTCCACATGATGGACGCGCAGCCCTCCGGCGAGATGACCGAGTAGATGGCGTTCTCCAGCATCAGCACGCGGTCGGCGACTGCCAGCGCCAGCGCTCCGCCCGATCCGCCTTCGCCGGTGATCGTGGCGATGGTCGGCACGCGCAGCCGCGACATCTCAAGCAGGTTGCGCGCGATGGCCTCGCCCTGGCCGCGCTCTTCCGCACCGATGCCGGGGATACGCTCCGGCGAGATCGATGAAGGTGAAGATCGGCCGGCCGAATTTTTCCGCGATCTTCATCGCGCGCAGCGCCTTGCGATAGCCTTCGGGCTCGGGCGAGCCGAACTTGCGCGCTCACGCGCTCCTTCAGGCGTGCGGCCCTTCAGGTTGCCGATGACCATGACCGGCTCGCCGTGAAAGCGCGCCATGCCAGCAAGTCATCGCGGCGTCGTCGCCGAAGGCGCGGTCGCCGTGGATCTCGCTGAAGTCGGTGAACAGTGCCTCGATGAAGTCCATCGGATAGGGCCTTGCGGGATGCCGGGCCAGCTCCGTCCTGACCCAGGCTTCAGGGACGAGAGCGGGAGGCGCTGCCTTGCTGAGTTCGAAGTCTGCCATCTCAGTCATTGTAGCGAATTCGGGCTCTGGGAGTAGGGGGCGTCGATGCATGCATCCACGACGATGCTGTGCAGGTCTAGTTGATGACCGCGGCGGCGGGGAGTGGAGCGGGTCCTCCGACGGGCTGGCGGGTGTGAGTAGCGAGCAGGATAAGACCCCCGGCCAGCACGCTGCCCAGCGCGGCCATCTGGGCGTTGCTGAAATGCTCTCCGAGGTAGAGCTTCGGATTGATGCGCCAGAACTCGATGAAGAAACGGGCGGCCCCGCTCATCAGCAGGTAGACGCCGGTGAGCCATCCGAGCGGACGCGCTTTGGCGCCCAATTGCCAGACCACCCAGGCGATGACCAGCGCGATGAGGAACTCGAACAGCGGCGTGGGCAGCACGGCGACTGTCGGCGGCGAGGGAGGGACCAGGGCGTTGTGCGCCATGTGGACGCCGATCCAGGACGTCGTGTTGCGGCCGTAGTCGCCGTCGCCGCTGGTAAGGCAGCCGATACGTCCGATGCCGTAGCCAACCGGCGCGGCGGCTGCGGCCAGGTCGAGCATGCGCACTCCGCCGCGGAAGCCGGAAAGTCCATTCGGCTTGTTCTGGGCTCCCTGCCAAAGCAGCATGGCGATTCCGGCGACCAGGCCGCCAAACCAGGCGATACCGCTACGCATCCACTCGCCGAGGCCGAGCAGCACTTGGCCGGGGTGCGCCATGCCGGGCGCGAAGATGTGGTGCATGGTGGCTTTCAGCAGGGCGGGATCCTGGAGCTCGTGCCAGGTCTTGGCGCCGAGAACGCCTGCGAGCACCACCAGGCAGACGATGTTGAGCGCATCGGCGTCGACGCCATCGCGCCGGAAGCTCCGGTGCAGCACCACTCCTGCTGCCACGGCGGCGAGCCAGAGAAACAGGCCGAAGGTGCCGAGCTGGAAGGAGCCAATCTGGATGTAGGGGTACATAATCCTCACGTGGGCCCGGGGCGCTTCGGCCCGCATCGCGTTCCGCGGCGCCCGAACGCCTTTCTCTCAGTATATCGTTCGGGCAAGCAGGACCGCCGCCCAGCAAAGCCACAGGAAAACGCGATAGGCTATCTCCTATGCCGACGCACGCCTCTGCTCCCGCCCTTGCCTTCCCTCCAGCCACGGAGATGGACATTCTTTATACCCAGGCTCAGATCGCCGAGAGAGTGCGCGAGATCGGCGCGCAAATCTCCGCTGACTATGCCGGGCAGGACAGCGGGCAGCCGATCGTGCTGATTGGCGTGCTGAAAGGCGCGGCTATCTTTCTGGCCGACCTGGCGCGCGCGATCACGATCGCGAACACCTTCGACTTTGTAGCCGTGTCGAGCTATGGCCGAGCGCGTGTCTCGTCCGGCGCGGTCAAGCTGATCAAGGACATCGATAACCCGATCGAGGGTAAGCACGTCATCATCGTCGAAGACATTCTCGACACCGGACTGACGCTGAGCTACTTGCGTGGCCTGATGCTGCAGCACAAACCTGCCTCACTGAAAATAGCGACGTGCCTGGATAAACCCGAGCGCCGCCTGGTGCCCATTGAAGCAGACTATGTAGCCTTCTCAATCCCGAATCGTTTCGTGATCGGTTACGGGATGGACTATGCCGAGGTGTACCGAAACGTAGCGGACATCCGGCTATACCCGGAAAATCCGGCTGGACACTAAGATGCCGCTGCTCTCAAAGGAAACAGGGGAGATCACCCGGCCCGAGGCTCTGCAGGTTCTGCTGGATGCATCCGCAATGCTGCTTGCGACCTCGAGCGAGCAGGCCTTGCTGACCGGGATTTTGAACCTTGCCAGTCGCCTGTTCGATGCCGACGCGTATGCCGTTTGGCGATGCTATGAGGGCGGCACCGTGTGGAAGGCGGTGGCGACGCGCGGTCTTTCCGAAAGCTATCGCACGGAGATCACCGTTCAGGCCACGCAGACGCCTCGGACGATCCTGGCGGTGGAAGATCTGCTTTCCGATCCGAACGTCAGCCGGTTCAAGGCCGTGTATGACGCAGAGGGTATCCGCAGCATGCTGGTGGTGCCGCTGGTGCTGCAGGGTGTGGCGGCCGGGACCATCACGTTTTACTGGAAGCAGGCGCGCAGATTCAGCGAAAGCGACAAGGATTATGCCTCCGCTCTTTCAAATCTTTCCGCTGCCGCGCTCACGATCAGCGAGCTGCATGAACAAGCTGTGCGGGAAAAGCGGCGATTAGCCTTTCTGGCAGAGGCGAGTTCTGTACTTGCCTCTTCGCTGGATTATGAGACGACTTTGCAACAGGTGGCCAGGCTCGCCGTGCCGCACATTGCGGACTGGTGCATTGTGCATGTCGTGGAAGATGGCGTTCCCAACCGGCTGATCGTGGCGCACGCAGACCCGGCGATGCTGACCTCGGCCCAGGAGTTCTCGCGCAAGTATCCGGAAGAGCTGGTGCCGGAACGTGGGCTGGGCCTCCTGCTGCGCACCGGCAAGTCCGAGTTTTTCCCGCGTATCACTGACGAGATGCTGGTTCCCGCGGCACGCGACGCCGAACACCTTCGGATGCTGCGTCAGCTCGCCATGACGTCGAGCATCCTGGTTCCGCTTACCTCGCGCGGAACGATTCTGGGCGCCATTCGCCTGCTTGCGGCGCGCAGCGGCCGGCACTTCACCACCGATGATCTGCAGCTTGCGGAGGACCTTGGGCGGCGGGCGGCGGCGGCCATCGAAAACGCCCAGCTCCATCGTGCCGTGGTGGAGCAGGAGGGCCAGTTGCGGCTGTCCCACGCGGCTGCCAAGATCGGCCACTGGACCCTGGATCTCGCTCGCAACAAGGCGGTCTGGTCCAACGAGTTCAAGGCCATCCATCACCTTCCGCCGGAGACGGAGCCCACCGTCGAAGGCGGCGCCGCTCTCATCCACCCGGAAGACCGGGAAAGCGTGCTGAAGAGGTTGCAGGAGACTCTGGAATCCGGCGCGGACGTGTTGAGCATGGATCATCGGACGCTGACGCCGGACGGCCGTCTGCTCTGGATGCAATCACGGGGACGTGTTTTGCGCGACGAAACGGGTAAGGCGGTGCGCATTCATGGCGTAACGATCGACGTGACCGAGTCGCGGCTGGCCGAGAACGCGCTGCGCCGGACGGAAAAGCTGGCGGCCGCGGGGCGCCTGGCAGCGACGGTTGCGCACGAGGTGAACAACCCCCTCGAATCCCTGATGAACCTGATCTACCTGGCAGAGAGCACGGAAGGGCTTCCGCCGCAGGCCATCCTCTACCTGAAGACTGCCTCGGAGGAGATCAAGCGCATGGCGCACGTGGTGCGGCAGACTCTGGGCTTCTACCGTGAGTCGATTCATCCGGTGGAGACGGACCTGGGACCGGCCGTGGCGGAGGTCTTCGAGCTCTACCGCGGACGTGCGCATGGCCGTTCCCTGCGGCTTTCGTTCCACGCGGAGCCGGGTTTGATGGTTCGCGTCAACTCCGGGGAGATCCGGCAGGTTATTGCGAACCTGGTGTCTAACGCCATTGACGCCACCCCGGCAGGAGGAGTCATCGCGGCGGACGTCCGGCGCATAGACGGGCACGTCCGTGTGCAGGTGACGGACACCGGCACCGGCATCGCGCCCGGCGACCTGGAGCATTTGTTCGAGCCGTTCTTCACCACCAAGTCCGATGTGGGGACCGGCCTTGGACTTTGGGTTTCGAAGGGCATCGTGGACAAGCATGGCGGGACTCTTGTGCTTGAAAGCCGGCAGCCGCCGGAGCGTGGCACGATTGCCACCATCCTGCTGCCTGCGCTGTAAAGCTTCGCCCAAGGGCCGCGTTGCGACTGGCGAACGAGAGCAGAGCTCCGGCGAGTTCCGAGTTGCAGATTCTCTGCATCCAAGTTGCGCATGGAAACCTTTGCGCCGCAACCGGGAGCCGAGCCGTTCCTCCCTGAGCGCCGCGGGTTGAGAGCGCTGGCGGCGGCGTTGCCGGGCTGCCGCGGATGTGACATCTTCTGCAATGGCAGCCGTCCGGTCGCCGGTACCGGTCCGGCGAAAGCCCGATTGATGCTGGTGGGCGAGCAGCCTGGAGACCAGGAAGAGCAGGCCGGTGCTCCGTTTGTCGGACCGGCCGGAGCGGAGCTGGACCGCATCCTCCAAGAGCTGCAAATTCCGCGAGCCGAGCTATTTCTTACCAATGCGGTCAAGCATTTCAAGTTTGTGCAACGGGGCAAGCGCCGTCTGCACGATACGCCCCGTATGTCCGAGATTAACGCCTGCCGGCCGTGGCTGGCGGCCGAGATCACGGCGGTGAAGCCCAAAGTGGTGTGCTGCCTGGGCGCGAATGCGTCCAGGTCGCTGCTGGGCAGCAGCTTCGCGCTGATGAAGCAGCGCGGGCAACGGCTGAGCTCCCCTTATGCTGCGGAGGTCTACGCGACCCTGCATCCCAGCGCCATTCTGCGAGCTCCAGACTCCGCACGCCGTCGCGAATTGCGCACACTGCTGGCGGGCGACCTCGAGCGCGCGTGGATCGCCTGCCGCGTTTGACCGGTGCAAGACTTACTGCGCTCACACTCGTATGATAAAAACCTGACGGACGCAAAAGGCGTTCAGCAGGAGCAGCATGAGCACAGTCGCCACCAGTTTCGATGCAGCACAGTTCGCCAGCCAGGCACTTTCCTCCCCCACCGCTCTTGCCGCAGTCCTCGACCACACCCTTCTCAAGCCCGACGCCACCCGCGCCCAGGTCATCCAGCTCTGCCACGAGGCCGCCGAGCACCGCTTCGCCTGCGCCATGGTCAACCCCTTCTGGGTCGCCACCGCCGCCGAAACCCTCGCCGGAACCGGCGTTCCCGTCGGCGTCGTCGTCGGCTTCCCCCTGGGCGCCACCGCTCTCCGCATCCAAGCGCGACGAGACCGTCCGGGTGCTCAAGCACGGAGCCCACGACGTGGACATGGTCCTCAACGTCGGCCTGCTCAAGTCCGGCACACGCGAAGACTACGAAGCCGTCGAGCAGGATATCCGCGGCGTCGTCGAGCTCGCCCACGGCGCCGGAGCCATCGTCAAGGTCATCCTCGAAACCTGCCTGCTCACCTTTGAAGAGAAGCTCCGCGCCTCCGAGATCGCGCTCGCCGCCGGAGCCGACTTCTCAAGACCGTCACCGGCTTCTCGACCGGCGGCGCCACCGACCGACGACATCGCCCTCATGCGCGGCGTCGCCGGCAGCCGCGCGGGCGTCAAGGCCTCGGGCGGCATCCGCTCGCTTGCCGACGCCTCGGCCATGCTGCACGCCGGGCCCCCGCATCGGCGCCAGCGCCAGCGTCCGCATCCTGGCGAGCTTGCCGGGCAACATCTCGCATCCCGCGCCGCGACCGGGTACTAGCCCGTTTCACCCGGCGCGCTGAGTATCATCGCTCCCAATGCCAGCCCGCCCAAGAACCCGACTCACGCGCCGCAGCCGCAGGCTCCTATCGAACCGCACCTCGAAGGCGACTACCGACCCGCCGCCGCGACGCCGCGGGCCTGCTTCCATCCGCACGCCGGCTGAGCCGAACATCCGCGTCGAGCCGCTGCAACTCGACTTCCTCCTGCGCCTCGCCGACGCGCTCAACACCACGCTCGACCTGAACACCCTGCATGCATCGCGTCGCGGATCTCGTGCGCGCCGTCATCGACTACCGCATCTTCGCCATCCTGCTCATCAACGACCGCACCCACGAGCTCTGGATGCGCTTCCAGACCGGCCACACGCCCGAGATCGAGCGCATGCGCATCAAGCTCGGGCGCGGCGTCACCGGGCAGGCGGCGCTGCATCGCAACTCGCATCCTGGTCGAAGATGTTCACGACAGATCGACAACTACATCAACGCCAACCCCGCCGTGCGCTCCGAGCTCGCCGTCCCGCTGATCGTCAAGAACAAGGTCATCGGCGTGCTCGACCTCGCAGTCCGAGATCCCGGCTTCTTCACCCACGACCATCAGCGCCTGCTGGAACTCACCGCCTCGCGCATGGCGATCGCGATCGAGAACGCCCGGCTCTACACCCGCGTTTCGCGGCAGGCGCAGACCCTGACCGTGCTGCACGAGATCTCGCGCGAGATCACTCGCATCCTCGATCCCGACGATCTGCTGGAGCGCATCGGCACGCTGCTGAAGCGCGTCATCGACTTCCAGATGTTCACCATCCTGCTCTGGAACGACCGCACCGAGCAGTTCGAGCACCGCTTCTGCACCCGCTATGGCGAGCGCGTCACCCGCGAGCGCAACGTCCCGCTGGGCATCGGGCATCATCGGCACCGCCGCGCGCGAGCGTGCGCCGCTCCTCTCGCCGGACGTCCGCAAAGATCCGCGCTACGTCAACGAGAACCCCGAAACCCGCTCCGAGCTCTCGGTTCCGCTCATCTACAAGGGCAAGGTGATCGGCGTGATCGACCTGGAACACACGCGCGTGAACTACTACAACGAAGACCACCAGCGGACGCTGACCACGCTGGCCGCGCAGATCGCCATCTCGATCGCCAATGCCCGGCTGTACCAGCGCATCCACGAGGAAGAACAGCGCATGGAGCGCGACCTGGAGATGGCCCGCGCAGGTGCAACTGCGTCTGCTGCCGCCCGCGCCGCCGTCGCCGCGCAGCGCCGAGATCGCCGCCAGCTTCCGGCCGGCGCGCTCCATCGGCGGCGATATCTACGACTTCCTGGACTACGGGCCCGCGCCACATCCGGAGATGGAAGATCCCGAGGACGAAAGCGCGGCGGTCAGCCTGGCGCTGCATGTTGCGCCCGGTCGCACGCTGTTCGTGCTGGGGGATGTTTCGGGCAAGGCCGCGCCGGCTGCGCTGTATGCTGCGCTGGTCTCAGGAATTCTGCGCTCGCTCGCGCCGCAGCACCTGCCGCCGGCGCGCCTGCTTGCCGCGCTGAACGAGCAGTTGCAGGAACGCAAGCTGGCGTCGCAATACGTGACCATGCTGCTGGCGCTGTGGGACGATGCAGCGCGCACGTTCTGCGTGGCCAACGCGGGCTCCGTGCAGCCTATCCTGATGAAGCGCCGGGACGACGGGGCGTTTGCGGTGCAGACGATCGGGGTCGAGGGCTTTCCGCTGGGCTTGTTTCCGCACGCGAACTACGATGAGACGCTGCTGGAACTCTGCGTCCGGCGACCTGGTCGTCTTCTTTTCCGACGGCATCACGGACGCGGCCAATGAAACCGGCCAGGAGTTCGGCGGAGAGCGCCTGCAGAAGCTTCTCGAGAGCAGTGTGGGATCGGCCGGCTCCGCCCAGGGGGTCGTGGACGCCATTCTCCGTGGAGTCAGCCAGCATCAGGCCGGAGCAGAGCACTTCGACGACGAAACCGTCATCGTTCTGCGGGTCAAGTAACGGAGTGAAAGCTATCCGCGGAGAACGACCCAGGTGACCGCGAGCATCAGGGTGCCAACGACGGTGATTGCGGTGTCGACCACTTTGATGGACTCGTTCTCAGAGTTCCGCATCTTTGCCCAACCCGAAAAGCCAATGATCAAGTTCCGCATGGTCGTCTCCTGTGGCGTCTGTCCGGTCGTTGTCCGACTCGTGCGCCTTCGTTTTCCGTATCAACAGCTTCGCTGAGTTTGCCGGAAATCCAAATCCCACGTCGGTCAAATGTGAGTACCACCTGCGGGAGGTTCGCCTACAACTCCGATAGCTGTCTTATCGGACGATCACGCTGAAGGGATGAAGAGAAAGACCGCAAAATAGCCGGTCCCGCTGCGCGCGGCAGGTCGCTTCCCTGCCTCATTCCCCTTAAACGCCGAAGCCGGGGGGATGTTGCGCGGTGAGTTTGAAATGCGCTTCTAAGGCCATTCCGGCGCGGACCAGCGTCCCTTCCTCGAACAGCCGGCCGATGAGCGTGACCCCGTGGGGAACGGGGTGCGGACGGCTGAGTTTGCGGGCTGCGTATTCGCTTCCTGGCGCCCAGTCGCTGCGAGTCTCGTTCACTTCGACCGTGCCGGTGCGCAGCGTCAGTGAGGGGTGGCCCGTGTTGTTGGAGATGGTGAGCATCTCATCGCGCAAACTTGGGACCAGGAGCAGGTCGACATCCTGGAAGAGGCGCGCCATCTCGTGCGCAACCTTGCGGCGCAGGCGGTCGGCCTGAACATAGTCCACGGCGGAAAGGAAGCGCGCCTGGCGGAAGGTGTTGGGCCAGGCATCCGGCACCTGCGCCTTCAACTGATCGACGCGGTGATCGAGTGTCTGCTCCTCGAAGGCGGCCGCCGCCTCCGCGAACAAGAGGATGTTGAGCGAGCCATAGGGCCAATCCGGCAGGGTGACCGGCACAGGAACCATGCCCAGCGTGCGCACGGCTTCGAGCGCCTGCCGGTCTACGTCGATCGCCGGGGGCTGCTGCATCCAGGCGGGGATGTAGCCGACGCGGAGGCCTGCGACGGGGGTCTCTGCGTCGAAGGCTAGCGGCGCCGGCTGGCTGGCGGTGTCGCCAGCATCGACGCCGCTGATCGCGTGCAGCACCAGGAGCGCGTCTTCGACGGTGCGAGTCATGGGGCCGAGTTTGTCCAGGGACCAGCAGAGCGTCATGGCGCCGGTACGCGGCACGCGGCCGAACGTCGGACGCAGGCCGGTAACGCCGCAGCGCATGCTGGGACTGACGATGGAGCCGCCGGTCTCCGAGCCAATCGAGAAGCCCACAAGACCGGCCGCGGTCGCCGCACCCGGCCCGGCCGACGAACCGCTGGAGCCTTCTTCGAGCAGCCAGGGATTCAACGTCTGCCCGCCAAACCATACGTCATTCAGCGCAAGTGCGCCCATCGAAAGCTTCGCCACCATCACGGCTCCGGCACGATGGAGAGCTTTGACCACGAACGCGTCTTCTGCCGGGACACGATGTTGGTAGAACTCGGCGCCGTAGGTGGTGCGAATGCCGGCAGTATCGAGCAGGTCCTTGCCGCCCCAGGGAATGCCGTGCAGGGGGCCAAGGTAGCGGCCTGCGGCGATCTCGGCGTCGGCATGCCGCGCCTGCTCGAGTGCAAGCTCCGGCGTAGCCGTGATGACGCAACGCAGCGTCGGGTTATAACGTTCGATCCGGGAGAGATAAATCTTTGTCAGCCGCTCGCTTGAAAGCCTGCGTGTTTCGAGCCAGCGCGCCTGCGCGGTCACCGGAGCAAAGGCGATCTCGGCGTCGGACGAAGGCAGCGGAAGATCGTGCGGGACACGCTTGAGCTGCAAAGGCGCCGCTTCCGGCAGCGGCAAAGGCATGCGCGGGTTCCACGTGGAGTAGGGCGCGACGGAAGCCTCGATGGCGAGCTTCTTTGGCCCCGTGCGGCGCTCGTAAAGCTGCGCCATTGCCTGCCGCCAGTTCCCTGCCGCCTGCGCGCGGTCGCGGGCCGTCAGAGGCGCCTGCACAAGCTTTTCAGCCTCCGCAAAGGTCGCGGGTGAGACCTCCGGTCCGGCTCCTGCGCCGGTTCCAAAGGCGGGCGGCGCACCGGGCGTATTCTGGGCTCCCGCCAGACCGGCCGCACCCAGCAGCAGCGAGGCCTCCTGCACAAACTTCCTGCGTGATTCACGTCGCGTCATGCTTTGATTCTAGAGGCATGCGGGACACGTACAAAAAAAGCACGCTACGGATTTGGAGCGGCGTCATTGGGCAGCGTGAGCGTGGTGCCGAAGATGTAGGTGTAGTCGCTCCAGCCCCGGGTTGCGGGGTCGGCGGAGGTGTTCGTCAGCTCCAGCCGCAATGCGTCGTCTTCCGAGCCGTATACCTGGCTCATCGAGATGGTCATCACGTTGTCCAGCCCGGCGCCCTTCAGCACGCTGGCAGGCCACTGCATGGTGAACCACTGCGTGTAGCCGGAGAGCCCGGAGCGTACGGCGCAGTCGCTCGCATTGGTGTAGTGCCAGATGAGTTGCGAGCCGTTCAGCGTGACAACATAGCTGCCCTCGGCGCAGGCCACGGCGACGGACAGCACCACGTAGTTCTGCGCGGTGGAACCAGTCTGCGAGGCGGGTGTTGCAAAGTGGACCTGCCAGGCAGGAAGCGGCGTAGACACGCCGTTCGTTCCGCTGGCCGTGCTGAGCGCCGCGACATAGGTGGGGATCGCGTACTTATACCCGTCCGTGGTGTCGTCCGCGCTGCTGTACACCCCGCCGAAGAGGCCGGGATTGAAGCTGCTGCCCCAGTGCACGTAATTCCACTTGCTCAAATCGTTGGTGGCTGCCCCGTTGGGTCCGCTGGTCGCGTTATAGATGACGGCTCCGGAGTTGGCGGCGAAGTCAGCCCAATAATTGAAGCTCCCCCAGAACTCCTTGTCGTCGTTGCCGGAGGCATCGTGGCCGTGCAGGAACTCGTGCGAGCTGCGATCCGGCGTGCCGATGGAGAACACGGTAGATCCGAAGTTTTCCGGGACAAAGGCGACCGTCGGCACGGTGGTGGTCTGGTTGGCGGTGACCACGATGTTGTCCTTGCGCAACTCTCCCCACTGTCCCAGCACGTAAACGGAGAGCCGGTAGGTTCCGGGTGCGACGCCGCTGAAGGTGGCAGTTCCGGAGGAGCTGATATCCGCCCAGTATTGCAGGCCGCGCGTGGAGAGCTGGAAGTTCGTGGCGTTGTCGCTGAGCACGGCCCACGCGGTCTTCGCGGCACCCGTAACGCCCGTCACCTGGACCGAGACAGAACCGCGCGCAGTTGATGGCACATAGCCCGCCTGCACGAGTTGCGTCTCCGTGTCGTAGAAGCTCTTGAAGCTGGCGCCCGCCTGCAACGTGTCGGCATACATATCGCCCGGCGTGGCCAGTGTATTGCCCGTCTGGTTGTACGCCTGGCCGAAGGTGTTGAAGTGGATGTAGAAGGGCCCGGAAAGATGAGTTCCCGCCTGGCCGGCGGTGAAGTTCTCCGTCAACGGGTTATCGAGGTGCGTCGACCATGCCTCCATCATCAGCAGGTTGCCGGTAAAGATCAGGTCCTGCTTGGTGGGGCCGCCGGGCAACGTCTCATGACTCGGGATGTAGGTCCACACGCCGTATTTCGAACCGTAAAGCCCGTGCGCCTGGTGCAGGTACTCGTAGCTGGCGTAGTCGTACTTGGTGTAGAAGCTGCGCTTGAAGCCGGCGGGGATGTCTGTGAAGCCATGGAGGTCAACCGTCGCGTCGGAGACCGCGCGGCCCGGGTCGCGTCGAGAAATCTTCCGACGCCGACGGAAGCGGCACGATCTGAACGCCGGGGTTGCCGAGGCTCTCATCGACGGTGTACGTGTTGGTGAACTGCGTGAGGCTGTCGCGGAAGACGTACTGAATCTGGCCAAGGCCGCCGGCGATGTCGGTCGCGGAGCGGCTCAGGGTGAAGTAGACGTGGAAGCCGGGGTCGTTTGGCAGCACGACAAAGTGCTCGGACCAGGTGAAGGCGTTGGTCGCGCTTGAAGGCACAGTGTAGGACCAGTCGAGGTAGGTGCCGGCATTGGTGTAGCTCGCGATGCCCGTGCCGCCGCCGATGCCGGTGTTATCCATGTAAAAGCCAGAGGGTTGGCCGTTGGAGCCGGTATGCGTGACATCGACGAGGTTGTCCGTCGTGCCGTTCATCTGGATGGCGAAGATCCCGGCCGTGGTGGAGTTCCAATCCAGCGTCATGGCGCCGTTATTGATCTTCCAGTCGCTTGCATTCGAGGTGTTGATGGTGATGACGAAGGGGGTTGCCACTGCGGTGATCGGGATCGTCTGGGTTCCGCTGCCGGCGTCATCGGTCAGCGTCAACGTGGCGGCGTAGGTGCCGGCGACCTTGGGCGCAAAGGTTGTCGAGATGGTGCAGTTTGCCCCCGCGGCCAGCGTGGTTCCGCAGGTGCTCGTGTTGGAGAAAAGGTTGGCGCCGGTACCGGTGAGCGTCATGCCGGCGAGGTTCAACACGGCCGAACCGCTGTTGGTCAGGGTGATCACCTGCGGCGTGCTGGACGCTCCTGCTGCCATGCTGGGGAACGCAAGGGACGACGCACTCAGGCTGGCAGTGGGCGTCTTCGCGGTGGCGGTTCCTGAAAGTGCGACGGAGGTGCTCAGGCCTGCGTCGTTCCCTACCGCGAGCGTCGCGGTGTACGTGCCGGGTGAGGCGGCGAGAAAAGTGACCGACGCGGAGCAGCTTGCGCCGACCGCGAGCGTTGCGCCACACGTGCTCGTCTGGTTGAAGCTTGAGGGGCTGCTGCCGGCTAGCGTGATGCCTGTGAGGTTGACGGCAACATTGCCCGTATTCGTGAAGGTGACCGTCTGAGCTGCGGTGGGGGTTCCGGCGGTGGCCGAAAACGTCAAGCTGGACGGCGCGAGCGAAAGAACCTTCTGCCCCGCCGCTGTGCCGGTCAGGGCGACCGACACCGGCGTGGTGGAGTCGCTGGTCAGGGTGAGAAATCCGGTGAACGTGCCCAGCGCGGAAGACGAGAAGGTCACCATAATGCTGCAGCTAGCGCCACTTGCAAGCGAGGAACCGCAGGTATTGGTCTGGCTGAAGCCTGTACCCGAAGTTGCAAAGTTGCTGAGTGCCACGGCCGTGTTGCCCGTGTTTGTCAAAGTCGCAGTCTGGGAAGCGGTGCCAGCGGAAGAGGCTGTCGTCACGGTCGCGAAAGTCATCGTCGCGGGAGCCAGCGACAGGGTCTTGATGATCGTGGGCGGATTCACCCCGGGACTGTTGCTGCATCCGGCGAGCACAAGAACGCAACACAGCAGCGCAAAGAGACGGGAATGACTCACAAAGCCTCGCAGCCATCGCAGGCGACGACAGGGTTCGGTTGGGAACAGAAGGGAAACAGTTTCAAATGCGAAGGGAACGCTAGCAGGCGAGAAACGCCACTGTCAATCGGTTGCAGACGGCAAGGTGTGCCGGCGACGCAGGCCCACCCGGAAGAGTACCTCGAGGATGCGGACGCCTGCGCGGACGGAGGCCTTCCAGTCTCCCGAAACCTTGCTGATGCCCCCGATGCGGCGCCGGTAGTCGACCGGAATCTCGCGGATGCGCAGGCCATGCTGCGCTGCCTTGATCTGCATCTCGAGATTCCAGCCGTAGGTCAGCTCACGCATCCCCAGCGACTCGAGCGAACTGCGCCGGATGGCGCGAAACGGTCCCATGTCGGTATAGCGCACGCCCTGAGAATACCGCAGAAGCACCCCTACGAGGTGCCCGGCGAAGACCTGCGACGGCAGCATGGAACCTGGCTTCGCGTCTGCCCCGAATTCGGGAGCCGATGACGAAGTCCGCTTCGCCGCGGGCGATCGGCGCAGTAAGTCGTTCCAGCCCGCCGATGAGGTCTGATCCATCGCCATCCATGTAGACAAGAATGTCGCTGGTGGGTGATGCAGCATCGCGATCCCGCCAGGCAGGCTGCGCCGTAACCCCGAGGCGAGTTGACGATGCGCGCTCCCGCAGCCCGCGCGATCTCCGCGGTGCCGTCGGTCGAGCCGTTGTCCACCACGATGCACTCGGCGATGCTGTTCCACGGCATCTCGGCGACCACGTGCCCGATGGACTCGGCTTCATTCAGCGCCGGAATGATGATGGAGATCGGCATTAGCGGGCGAGTGTCACAGGCTCCACCGCAGCCCGCAGTTCGCGCAGGCCGGTGGAGGCGCGCTCGTCAGCAGGCCTCGCGAAAGCGCTGGTACTCGCCGCCGTTCCAGATCTCGCGCAGCGTGTTCTGCGTCGCGTCGCCAAGCGTGAACGCGCCGTATCCCTTCATGGAGAACGGCGCGATGCAGCACGGCAGCACGCGGCCGTTGGCGGTGATGTACATCAGCGACCAGGGTCGGCGGCAAAGCGACCATGGAGCGTCGTCGCGCTGCTTGCGGATCGACTCGCCGGGATCGACCGCGCCCGAAGCCGAGAACATCACGCCCAGCTCCGTCGCGACCGTCCTCGCCTCGCGGATGAGCGCCTCTTCCCTTTCGGTCGTGTGCTCAAACAGCGCGGACTCGGCGCGCGCCAGCGACTGGTCGCTCATGCGGATCGTCGAAGAACACCAGGCGCTGCAGGTAGACCTCGCACACGCCGACGCGATGCGCCAGCCGGACAAAGTTCGGCAGCTGATCGACCGTCTCGCGCAGGCCGGTGAGCCAGAGGATAACGCGCGGCTTCGGCGCGTTCAGCTCCCGCTGCATGCGGGTGAAGTTGCCGACGTTCTCCACGATCTTCGCGAAGAAGTCCTTGCCCCGCACCATCTGGTAGACCTCGCTCTCGGCTGCGTCGAGCGAGACGCGCAGCTCGTCAAGGCCAGCATCGATCAGCGCACGTCCGTTGGCCTCATTCAGCAGCGTGCCGTTGGTGTTGAAGAGCACATAGATGCCGCGGTCCTTCAGGTACTTCACGCGCTGGGCAATATCCTTCACCAGCATGGGCTCGCCGATGCCGTGCAGCACCACGCGCGCGATGTTCGGGTACTGGTCGATGAGCGAAGTGAACAGCTCCCACGGCATGTCGGCCTCGGGCTCAAGCTGCTCGTAGGTGCGGGGGCAGGTCGTGCAGAGCAGGTTGCAGCGGTTGGTCGTCTCCAGGTACAGGCAGACGGGCTCGTGCGCCGCCACCGGTCCCAGCTCGCTCTTCCGGCTTCTCGAAGTACCGCCGCATGCGGTTCTTCTCTTCCTCGGCAGCCTGGGCCGCAGGCGACAATGTGCCGGAGGACTCCAGCAGATCTTCCGGCGGCAAAATCGGCAACAATGTGCTCATGGACCCCTCCAGCTTCAACTCTGATTCTGTAACGCTGCATGCGGGCTGCGCGTCGGACGCCACGCCCTGTCGATGTTCCAGCCCATCCGCCGCGCTGCTAGTTCGATGATAAAAGCGATTGCCACCGCGGAGTACAGGATCTCATTCAAGTGATATTGCTTCGGTCCGTACCCGACCGCAAGCGCCGTCGTGCACAGATAGAACAGACCGCAGACATAGGTCATCACCGTAAGGCTTGGCAGCAGCACGATGAACGGAAGCAACCATGCCACGTACCAGGGATAATGCGGTGAAAACAAGCAGCATCAGCGCCAGCGCCAGCGCCTGTGCCGGCCACAGGAACGCAGGATTCCCGCTCTCAGCAGAAGACGCGGAGCGCCAGGCCCAGAGCATCAGCGCGGCGAAGACCGCCCCGGCGAAGATCATGTAGGCGCGGCTTGAGAATCCGTGCAAGCCGGGCAGATGCTGCAACCATTGCAGCAGGAAGAAACGAGACCCGGTCTCCACCCCTTCTTCCTGCACATACCCGCCGAGGAACCCGAAGACCAGCCGTCCGGCCGAAAGGTAAAACCCATAGAAGACCGCGGCGAGCCCGGCCATGACCGCGGGCATCTTCCAGTCGCCGCGCTGGTAGAGCGCCGGAAACAAAACCAGCGGGTAGAACTTCGTCAGCACTGCAAGCGCAAGGAAGATGCCGGTCCACACTGGTTGGCGGCGCATGCGGAAGAGCAAGGCAAGCACCATGAAGGCGAGGACGATGGCATCGAGATGGCCTGAGCCTGCGAACTCCCAGATCGGCATCGGCATCCACGCGTAGGCGAGCACCCACTCCCGCGGCATGCCGAGCAGAGGCAGAAGGCGCAGCAGACCCCAGACCGTGACGCACTCAAACAGCACCATCGCCGCCTTCATCGCGGTCACTGTCGGCGAGATGAAAGTGATCGCATAGAACAACACCTGCGCGACGGGAGGGTAGATAGTCCGCGCGTAGTCCTTGCGGTTCATGTTGTCGTACAGATCCTGGTTGGGCGCGCGCAGGAACTGAAGTGCCGGATCGCTGGGCACATAGCGGTAGGGATTGATGTGCGCATGCTGCACCACGCCGTCCCAGGCATAGCGGTACACGTCGGAGGAGAGGAATGGCTCCGGAAAGAGCGCGACCAGTCGGCACAGGATGGCCACGGTGAAGATGATGGGCAACGTGCAGCGGTCGACGTTCCCGGGCAGGAGCAACAGAAGAAGAACGGCTGCGGCGTACAGCACCAGTTGCGCGCTGGAGACGCCGGAAAAGCCGATCGTGTAGTGGTAGTACTCGGCGACAAGCTGGCGCGTAAAGCAGATCATGGCGGCGCCAATCAGCGCCAGCGCAGCGTTGGTCTGCCACGGGCGCGCCTGGGCCCACACTGCAAGCTGGGAGGTCTTCACGCAGCCTCAACGGCAGCGGCCGTCATCGATGCCAGCAGAGAGCGCGTGTGCGGAGCCGCGTATCCGCGCATTGTCGCAAATCCCGGAGCCATATCGTCCAGCAGCTCGGACTTGAGGACGTCCAGCGTGGCCTCGTCGTCGACGTCATACCAGGTGGGCAGCAGCACAACCTCGAGCCCTGCCTCAGCACAACGGGCCACAGTTTCCTCGAGCACTGCGGCGGTGCTCCAGGAAATTCCCTTGAAAGGCTCAGCGTGCGCCCGCTTGAGGCCGATCAAATAGTAGCCGCCGTCCTCGGAGGGACCGAGTACGACGCGATCCCCTGGCTGTGCGAGCGACGTGACAGCCTGGTAGAAGGCCGCCGCGGGTACGGTCGGCGAGTCAGAATCGATCAGGCAAACGGCACCGTACCCGATGGCCAGGATATCCTCTGCGGCACAGAGCAGCCGCTCGCCGAAGCCGTCGCCGCGTTGCGGCACCAGCGCAAAGCTCTCGGGAAGCAGCCCGGCAAACAGCTCTTCGTCGCCGACGGGGGTGTAAGAGACAAGCCCGGCCGCTCCAGGAATCGTCGAGATGTTCTCGGCAGTGTCGCGCAGAAAGCCAATGTTCAACTCTGCGGTCTGCTGAAGCGTCAGCGGAGGTGAAAGACGCGTCTTCACCCGGCCCGCCCGGGGCGCCTTCGCCATGACGGCCAGGGCGCACAGGTGCTTGAGCGCCGGAATAGGATAGCTGGGATCAAGCACCGGGTACTGGCGCGTGACAGCGCTCATGAGGCAATCTCCAGGCTGCCTGCGAGCGGCTTACGGCAGACGGCGTACTGGTACCAGCTCGTCGTATTGGAGGTCCAGTTCGGCCCAGGCCTGGGTGCGCACCAGGGCTTCGAAGTCCGGCCGGCTCATGACGTCGGCCTGCTGAGGCTCGCGATACTTGCCTGCGGGTGTGGTGGTGAGTCGCGCCAGCAGCCACATGGCGGCCAGGGGAAACCGTGTGCGGAAGCCGGAGGTCGGCTCCGCGATGAAGCATCGTCCGCCCGGCCTGAGCACGCGATAAGATTTCGCTGACGATGCCTTCCTTGTCCGGCACGATCAGGAACAGGCGCGAGACCACCACGGCGTCGATCGAGTCGGACGCATACGGAAGATGATGCGCGTCCGCGTCTCGAAAGGTGCAGTTAGGTAGATGCATGGTGCGCGCGCGCCATTTCGCCCGCTCAATCAGCTTCGGCGAGAGGTCTATGCCGGTAGTCTCCAGATGCGGAAGCTCCTCTGCCAGCCGGCAGGCGTAAAAGCCCGGCCCGCAGCCGAGCTCCAGGAGCCGGCGTGCCGGGCGCGGGGCGCTCTTCCGGGAACAGCGACTGGACGATCTCCTGGGTGTGGTCGCGGAACAGGTACTCGCGGCAAAGCGCATAGAACCATGAACATCGCTCGAACAGGCTGTCAGGTTGCGCGAGGCTCGCTCCGGTGACTTCGCAGTCGCTTTGTTCCATCAATCGATGTCCTTAGCAGCGTGGGATGCCGCCTCCGGGCAAAGTGTAACCGCAGAGCCTGTCGTAGCCAAACGGGAAAATAGCCAGCCAGAACTGCGATTAAGCCACGTCCCGCCAGTCCAGCACGACCTTGCCGGAATTCCCGGAGCGCATGGCCTCGAAGCCTTCCTCGAAATCCCGCCAGTTCAGCCGGTGCGTGATCACGCCGGAGATGTCGAGGCCGGACTCCAGCATGACGGTCATCTTGTACCAGGTCTCGTACATCTCGCGGCCGTAGATGCCGCGCAAAGTCAGCTGATTGAAGATCACCTGGTTCCAGTCGATGGCAATCTCCTGCGAAGGGATGCCGAGCATGGCGATCTTGCCACCGTGGCTCATGTTCTTCAGCATGTCGCGGAACGCGGCAGGATTCCCTGACATTTCCAGGCCCACATCGAAGCCTTCGGTCATGTGCATTTGCGTCTGCACATCGGCCAGGGTCGTGTTGATGGGATCAACAGCCAGCGTGACGCCGACCTTCTCCGCGAGTGCGCGACGGTATGGGTTGGGGTCCGAGATGACCACGTGCCGCGCCCCGGCATGGCGTGCCACGGCGGCGGCCATGATGCCGATAGGACCGGCTCCCGTCACCAGAACATCTTCGCCAAGCACAGGAAACGCCAGCGCCGTGTGCACCGCGTTGCCGAAGGGATCGAAGATGGCGGCCACCTCCGGCTTGATGCCCGGGCGCATGGTGCCAGATGTTCGACATGGGAAGCACAATGAACTCGGCGAATGCGCCGTCGCGGTTGACCCCCACGCCGCGAGTGTGTGCGCACAGGTGTCGCCGTCCCGCCAGGCAGTTCCGGCAACGCCCGCACACGACGTGGCCTTCGCCTGAGACCATCTGCCCCACCTGAACATCGGGCACGTTGGCGCCTACCGCGACCACTTCGCCGACAAATTCATGCCCGATCACCAGGCCGACGGGTATGGTCTTCTGCGCCCAGGCATCCCAGTCATAGATATGGAGGTCGGTTCCGCAGATGCCTGTGTACAGCACCCGGATCTTTACGTCGTTGATGCCCATCTCCGGCTCCGGAACCTCCTGGAGCCACAAACCCTTTGCGTCCTGCGCCTTAACCAGTGCCTTCACTCAAACCATCCCATCGCGCGACGACGTGCCGCTACCCCATCTTACCGCCAGCGAACATCGCGCCGCATTCAGTCGTGTGTAGGCGTCTACTTCGGGGCAAGTTCCAGCCGGAGAACGTCGTAGCACACGCCGCTGGTGTAGCCTCCTTCGGGCACCGTCAGCGTGAGGATGTTGTCGCCGGGGTGCAGCTTCTTTCCGTCGAACGAGAGGTCCTTTTCCACCCAGGAGCCCTCGATGCCGTCGCGATTGATGGTCGCGTTGTACACGAGCCCGCTCAAGGCGCCCACTCCCTTGCCATTGACGCCCACCTGCACTTCCTTGACGCCAACCCCGACAATCGCCGCGCGCAGCGTTGCCTTTCCGCTGAGCGATTCGCCAGCCGGCACATCGAAGTGCACGGTCCAGGTGGTCGCCCGCCCCTTGCCGCGCCCGCTGGCGTCCAGTTGGTCGACATGCGGCACCTGGTAGATGAACCAGTCCTTCGCCCAGTCGCTCTTGCCGACGGTGTAGTTCACGTCGTTAGGGAACAGTTGCGAGTAGAAGAGATACAGGCCCCAGTGCCAGTAGTCATTCCCGCCGCGAAACTCCGATGCCGAGCGGTTCGGCACGCCGATTTCGAAAAGCTGTTTGCCGTAGCGCACCGGCACCCAGTCCAGCCGGCCCAGGTCCAGGGTTCCGCCCGCCGTTACCGTGACGCTCGCCTTCTGGTACTCGCCCAGCACGCCGTCGGCAATCGCGTGCAGTTCATAGGTGCCGGGACGCACGTTGGGAATGGTGAACTTCCCATCCGGTGTCCCGCGGACCCAGAACTCGTAATGCTTGGCGTCGTTCTGCCAGTTCAGCGCGCCCCGCACCTCGCTGCCCACGGGAACTTCATCCGGAAAGGCAAGTCCCACCCGAAGATTCGGAAGCTGCGTGGAGGGGGCCTGCGGATCTCGAAGCACCATCTGCCCACTTACCGTGCCGCGCTGCCCGGCCTGTGGATAGTCGACGCCTTTCACCCAGGAGTATGGCCACTTCGCGCCCTCCGTCTTAGCCTGCTCGAGCGCATCGGCAAACATGGCCTGCGGTGTCGCGGCCGAATTCAGGTACACGAAAATGGGCCCCACAACCTTGTTCCAGTCTTCGCCTGCTTTCACGGGCAACTCGCTGCCGCCGTAGTGCGTTCCGCGCCAGTAGTCCAGGAGCGTAGGGTCGCCGCCATCCCCATCATCAAGGTGCCCGGTCAGTTCCACGTGGAAGGGGCCGCTGGAGAGATACTCCATCGACGGGTTGATCATGTACAGCCCTACCTGCGACTTGGTCCCGGACCAGCCAAAGGCCGGCGTCTCGAATTGGACCGCGGTGTAGTCATACTTGTGCTCGGCCTTGCCTTTGAACTGGCCGGTGGTCAGCCGCCGCGCTTCCTTGGCATTCAAGTCCGTGCCCATGTCCCAGTCGTGACCGGAAGGCATCAGCGTGTTGCGATTCTTGTCGATGGAAAGCCAATCGAAGACCTGCCCGCTCAGTTTGAAGCCGTACCGGCTTTCGCCGAGCTGGGTTGCGCCGTAGCTCGGAGGATGACTGAACACGGCGTAGGTGTAGATGCCGTGGTCTTCCCTGCCCAGCGTGTAGCGGATCTCCATGTCCATCAGCAGTCCCGGGCCCCCGCCCGCCGGACGGCCGGTTCGGGTGCCGGAGCCCGGCGCCCGGCCCGGCGGAAGCTGCACGGCCGAGGGGCGGGGCGGAGCCGGCGCGCCTTCCCCTTCCTCACCGGCCTGTCCTTCTTCGGCAGCCGGCGGAGCCTCGCGCGGTCCTCGCCGCGGGTGCGCCGACAAGGACTCGCCATCCGCCCATCCCTTCACCGAGACTTCGCCACGCTCGCCGCCATTGCTCGCCGGATCGATGGTCACCGTGGAATCGAGCCTCTTTGCTCCGGAAGGATTCTGTTCCCAGTACCCGGCATGGTGACCCGACACGTAGCCCATCGTCTCCAGCCCTTTGTATTTCAGGCTGGTCAGGTCGCCCGTGTTCTTGTTGATGGTTGCCGTCAGCCAGGCATTGCTGAGCGTCCACGTCGATCCGTTATCCTTCACCGTCACCGGCGTCTGCCCAGAAGCAGCCGAACCAATCGAGAACCCCAAAGCGAACAGGCACAGCAGTATGCGAGACAGCAAACGCATCAAGACAATCCTCCGGTACTGCGAAACAAACCTCTATGGAACTACATGCAGAGTCGCTGAGGCACCGGTCGAGGCCCTCGGACGCAACCCGCACCGTGACATCGCCCGACGCAGACGTAGCCCGCACAATGGCGATGGCCTGCCCATGAAACGCCTTGCGCTCTGGCTTCTGAAAGCCCGTGGTATCGAATAGATCCCCGTTATCGGTCGCCAGGATAATTCCGGGCCCGGAAGCCGAAAACGCCAGAGGCATGGCCGCATCCGGCACGATGGTTCCCTGCTCGTCGACCACACTTGCGCGGAGGTAAGCCACATCGTCCCAGCCGGGGCTCAAGCGCGAACGCTCCACCGTAAGCAGCAGCCTGGAAGGCTTGCCCGCGGTGCGCAGGGTTTCGGACGCGAAGTCATGCTTTCGTTGCCGGCCTACCGCCTTCAGTTCGCCCGGTGCGAACGGCACCGGCCACTTGCGCGGCGTGGCATCGGGGTGAAGTTCCTGCACGCCTAGAGACTTGCCGTTCAGGTAGAGTTCCACCTCATCGCAATTGCTGAAGACTTCGACATTCTCCGTGTGTGGTCCGAGATCTTTCGGAGTCCAGTCGGCGAATGCCGTCTGCGGCGCCGCATCCGAGGCGAAGGCGCCGGGAGCGGCCGGCGGGGCTGCTGCGCCCAGCGCTCGCGCCTGCGCGGACCCGGGCTCGTAACCGGGGTCGGTGGACATGCGTGGAGGCCTCGCAACCCGGCGCACCGATGTGTACGACCGGCGCGGTCTTCCACCAGCTCTCGCGTTCGAGAGCATCGGCCTTGGGTGCGTCCGTGCGGTCGTCCAGGCCGCTCGCATCGCCGATCATTGGCCAGCGCCGCGACTCGCCCAGGTAATCCGTGCCCGCCCAAACGAACATGCCGGAGTAGTCGGCGTGGTCCCGCACGGCAAGCCACTGATCCCGCTCGTGCGTATTTTCCGTTCCGACAATCTTGCGGCTGGGCTTCTGCTTTCGCGCCGCCAGAATCTCCAACGGACGGTAGTTCTGGCCCACCACATCGAGCATGTCCGCCAGGCCGTCGTCGTAATCGTGGCTGACGTTGGGACGAAACAGCGCCTGCGTGACCGGCCGTGTCGGATCGTTCTCGTGGAAGGTCTTCACCATCGGACCGAGAATCGATTTCGCCAGCTCGGCGTTGGGCGTGTCGTGGATTTCGTTGCCGGCACTCCACAGGATGACGCTGGGATGATTGCGGTCGCGGCGTACGGTGTCCGCGGTATCGCGCAGGTACCAGTCCATGAAGTAGAGGTGGTAGTCGAACTTGTTCTTTGCCACCGTCCACATGTCGAACATCTCGTCCATCACGACGAAGCCCATGCGGTCGCAGAGATCGAGGAACTCCGGAGCGACAGGATTGTGAGCTGTTCGAATCGCGTTCGCCCCGAGCGCTCGCATCGCGAGAAGCCGATGCTCCCACGCGCCCACCGGAGCCGCCATGCCCAGGCTGCCGATGTCGGAGTGGAGCGCGACGCCGAGCAGCTTCACATTGCGCCCGTTGATCCAGAAGCCGGTCTCGGGTTCAAACCTGACATCGCGGATGCCGAAGTGAACCTCTTCCGCGTCAATCGTCTTGCGCCCGTTCACAAGCTCTACTTTGGCGCGGTAGAGCGCCGGGTGATTCGTGTCCCAGCGATCCGGTTTCGCGACCGCGATGCTCGCCTCAACGTCTGCGGTCTGCCCCGCGGGGACGCTCCTGGCGGGCAACGTCGCGCTCCCAGCCTGCTTGCCTGCCGGATCGAACAGCGTCACCTTCAGCGCGGCATCTGCTGCCGCTCCGGTCTGGTTGACTACCTGGGTCTGCACTCTCACCTGGGCACTATTTGCAGAGACTCCGCTGGCTGAGACGAACGTGCTCCACTGGCCAAGATGCACCGGGTCCATTACGAGCAGACGAACGTGCCGGTAGATGCCCGCCCCTTCATAGAATCGCGAAGACGGCTGCTTCGAGTTATCCGCCTTCACCGCGAGCACGTTTTCGCCGGGCTTCAAATGGTCCGTCAGCTCATAACGGAAGCTCACGTATCCATTCGGGCGATGTCCGAGAAGCGATCCGTTCACCCACACGTCGGAGTTTGCCATTACGCCGTCGAACTCCACGAACACGCGCTTGTTCGCGGCTGCCGCCGCCAGGGTGAAGTGTTTGCGATACCAGCCGATACCAGCCGGCGCAAACCCGCCCTGGCCTCCCGAGGGATTGTCCGCCGCGAATGGACCCGCGATCGCCCAGTCGTGCGGCAGATCGACCTTCGTCCACGCCGCGTCCGCAAACTCCGGAGCCGAGGCGCCCTCCGCTTCCGCCTGCTGGAAGAGCCAGCCGCGATCGAACGATCGCGTCTCCCGCTGTGCCTGCGCAGCGCCGCCAGCCAGCAGCGCCAGAGTGACGATCCACTTCCTACGGTCTCTTCGCAAAGTTTTCAACCCCGGCCGCCCAGCGGCATACGTGCCTTCGATCTTCAACACGTACGGCATGTGCGTACCGGCGTCGCCGGATGGCAGCGTCACCCTCAGGGCGTCGGCGGTCTGCGTAAACTTCAGCGGCTCCGCGGAACCCGGCAGCGACACCTTCGCGACATTCGCCCTGCCGCTTGCCAGCGAAACAATCTTTGCCTCCGCAGCGGGGCGGCGATAGCCGAACGCATATAAGGCGTCTCCGTTGACGGTGAAGCGGAAGTCCGCCTCAGTGGGAGGCGGTGTGCGGTGCGCCGCGACCCGGGGACCCTCCACTGCGGTCGACCCGCCCTTCCAATCTCCCGGAGCTTCGGCCGGAACCATCGGGCCTTCGCCCATCCGCACCCATGGCCGTGCGCCGTAGAGCGCTTCGCCATTCCGCTTCATCCATTCGCCAAACGCGAGCAGCGCCTTTTGCTGCACCTCCGGGATCGAACCATCGCCCATCGGAGAGATGTTCAGCAGCAGGTTGCCGCCGGTGCTCGCGATCTCCATCATCTCGCGCGCGATCGAGTCGGCCCCGCGCACGTTCATCGGCTGCGGCGACTCGGTATACCCCCAGGTGCTGCCGATCGCGTCATCCACCTGCCAGCCAGCCGCGTTGTAGATCCACTTCGGCGCGCGCCCCTGTTTCTCGAAATCCTGCACACTGCCGAAGAGATAGGCGACATCCTTGGTCGCCAGCGTCGCCTCTTTGCCCCACTTCGCTGCGGAATTGTAGTAGTAGGCCGCGGCCTGCAGCTTGATCGCGTCGTACGGCCGACCGTTGATGCCGTTGTCCAGGTAGATCATCTGCGGCTCGTACTTGTCGATCAGCTCCTGGATCCGCGCCAGCCAGTCGCCCTGGAACGCCGGCGAACCGTTCGCATTGTTGAACTCGTCTTTGAAGGGAGGCCCGTAAAAACCTGCATATTTGGGATCGAACTCATCGTTGGGCACGCCCGGGCTGGGAAAGGCGAAGGCATCGTGCTCGATCCGGTGACTCGACACACCGAAGATCAGGTTCTGCTTCCGCACGGCTTTCGCGAGTTCCCCGGTCAGGTCGCGTTTCGGTCCCATCTTGCCCGCAGACCAGGGCGTGATGTCGGAGTCCCACATGGCGAAGCCGTCATGATGTTCGGCGACGGGCACAACGTATTTCGCGCCAGCCCGGGTGAACAGGTCCGCCCATTCAGCGGGGTCGTACTTCTTCGCCGTAAACAGGGGGATGAAGTCCTTGTAGCCGAACTTGTCTGGCGAGCCGTAGTGCTCGGTATGCCACTTCGCGTCCGAGGTGTACATGTGCCGCTCGTACCACTCGTTGATGCGGGCGCGGAATGGAATACAGCCCCCAGTGGATGAAGATGCCGAACTTCGCCTGGTTGAACCAGGCCGGCACGTGCCAGTTGTCGCGCAGAGATTCCCAGGTCGGCTGAAAAGGCCCGGCAATCATCGGCTTCGGGATGGCATAAGCGTCGCGCGCGCCGCGGGGCGCGCCGGCCTGCGCCAGTGCGGGTTTGCCGCGCCAGGGAAAGCCGGTCAGGGCGGCTCCTGCAACGCCGCCTGAGGAGAGAAGAAAGCGTCTGCGCGTGCTCGATTCCAATGCGTTCACTCCGGGGCGAATCGGTTGGCATACCACATCCCCGCAGGCTGCCGCGAACGCGGCGCGGCATGCGGCTGAGACTGCGTACACGACTCCACCCAATGTCCGGGAGTGTAGCCAGTGAGGATGGGGCTGTCAAACGGGGGAACAATTCACCTATTGACACCCGTTTCCTCAATGTCTTAGATTTTCACCCGCTGTCTTCTGTCAACGCTCTCGCATGCCCACGGGATGGAGAGCATGGCTTCACCACCTTCGGAGGCATTCCCCATGCGCACAATTCCCCACCCTTCGCCAGACGTTCTGGCGGGCGCACGTCACAGACTCGTCACGGCCATCCTGCCGCTGCTCGCATTGCTCCTCTTCACCGCAGGCAACGCACTCGCGCAGACCGGCGGCCAGGGCGCTCTTGAAGGCACCATCACAGACCCCAGCGGAGCCGCAATCCCGAATGCCTCCATCACTGCCACCGAGCAATCGGGCAAGGACTCTGCCACACGCACCTCTTCCGGAGCCGGGCTCTACTCGATTACGCCGCTTGTGCCCGGGGTTTACACGCTCGTCGTGAAGGCGCCTGGATTTCAGGCACTGACGCAGAAAAACATCGAAGTGAACGGTCTCACCTCGACCGGACTAAACTTGACCCTGGTGGTCGGCAGCGCAGACCAGAGCGTTACCGTCACAGAAGCGCCCCCGCAACTGCAGACCACCACGGCGTCCGTTCAGGCGATCATCACCCAGGACACCTACGAATCTCTGCCCATTGTGCTCAACAACCAGCAGCGCGACCCTAGCGCCCTGGCTACCCTCGCGCCCGGAACGCAGGGCGGATCACGCGCTCCCCTGTTTGCCGGCACCGGCAACTATCTCTCCGAGGTTTACGTCGACGGGCTTCCGACAACCACCTCAAACCAGCAGTCCGACAACCGCGTCATCTCCAACGGCATCCCGGTCGAATCCGTGGAGCAGCTCCAGATCATCTCCTCCGGTCCCTCGGCCGAGTACCAGGGCGCAGGCGCGATCGGCTTCTCCATCAAGACCGGCGGCCAGCAATACCACGGGCAGGCGGTCGACTTCGTCCGCAACACCGCCTTCGACACCTGGGGCTTCGCCGGAAATCAGCAGCTCACGTACGCCATCGTCAACGGAAGTCTGCAGCAGATCCCGACCAGGAAGCCGGTCGAGCACCAGAACGAGCTTTCCGTCGCCGTCGGTGGACCCATCAAATACACCCGCGGCAAAGGCTTCTTCTTCGTCAACTACGACAAGTTCCACGGACGCACCGGCGTCACTCCAGCGCAATACACCGTCGCCACCCCGCTGATGACGAAGGGCGACTTTACCGACCTGAACGCCTACTTCCTGACCAACGGAAACGCAAGCCAGCAGGCAGCCTACTCCGACCCCACCAAGCTCTCGGCGGCTTTCCTGTTCAACCCGCTTACCAACTCCTGCAGCGGCAGCACCTGCACCAGGCAGCCGTATGTCGGCATCAAGAACGGGCTTCCGACCTACAACATTCTGCCCAGTACCGCCCTGTCCCCCATTTCGCTGAAGGAGCAATCCTATCTGCCTGCGCCTAACCTGCCGGGCATCTACCTCAACTTCCTCAACGGCGGCCTCTCCGGATACGACAACCACGAGTTGCTGTTCAACATCGCCTTCGATATCTTCCATGGACAGCGGGTGAACTTTGTCTTCGCCCATGGCGTCCGACAGTCCGTCGGCTACGGAGCCAACCTGCCGCTGCCCTACACCGAAGGAGACAGCTCCGCCATCTCGCCCACGCTGATGGATTTCGAGCACTCTGCCACCTTCGGCTCCAACAAGGTGAACCAGTTTAAATTCGGCTTCACGCGCTTCCCACAACCGGTGCTGGCTCCCACCGGAAACGGAGGGCAGACGCAGTACAGCGCCACGGCCATGGGCATCACGGGACTTCCTCCCGGCCAGGCTTCCGACAACTTCCCCTGCAGCCAGTTCGTCGGCGCCGGCTTGTTTCCCAACAACACCAATACCCTGAATTCCGCCGGAGCTTCGGTGCAGTCCGAGTGGACGCAGTGCGGGGCTTCCGATTCCAGCCACAACGTCGTGCCCAACGCCTATACCATCGTCGATAACTTTCAGTGGAGCAAGGGCAAGCACAACATGACCTTCGGCCTCCAAACCCAGCTGCTGCAGGACAACACCACCGCGCAGAGCTCGCCCTCGGGCATCTACACCCAGGCCTGGAACCCGATCTCTACCGCCAACTACTCGGGTACTGCCCTCAGTTCGGCAACGAGCGGCTACGCCTACGCCAGCTTTCTCATTGGCGCACTCAACAGCGCCTCCACCTCCGTTCCCCTGTTCACAGAGACCGGCGGACGCTTTCATCCCTGGTCGCCCTACTTCCAGGACGACTGGAAAGTAACTCCGAACTTCACCCTGAACCTTGGTCTGCGCTGGGACTACTTCCCGCCCTACCATGAGGTGAAGGATCGCTGGAGCTTCTTCAATCCCAGCATCACCAATCCAGTGACCGGAACCATGGGCGAACTCCAGTTCGCGGGTAATCCCGGCGCCGGACTCGGCTGCAACTGCCGCACGCCGGTCAACACCTACATGAAGAACATCGGTCCGCGCCTCGGCGCCGAATGGGCTGTCGACCCCAAGACGGTCTTCCGCGCCGGCTTTGCCGTGGCGTACTCCAAGGCCGGCGGCGTTGGCGGACGCGCCGGCGACTCAACCGGCGCAGGACAGACCGGGTTCGGCTCCAACATCGTCCTCAATCCAGCCGTCAACACAGGCATCGGGGCGGCGCCGTCCTTCTACCTCAACACCAACCCCAGCTTCGTCTACAACTCGCCCACCGGCGACACCTTTGCCAACGCGCCCAACTCCAACTTCGGCGGCCCGGGGTACGTCATCCCCGCTCCCACCGGACCGAACGCCTCTTCGCTGCTGCTGGGCATCGGGAACTACCTGAACGGCAGCACCTACACCGCGGCCAGCGGAGCTCCGGCTTATGCGGATCCGTACCTCTCCGGGCGCGCCCCTGAGTTCATCTTCTACAACTTCGGCATGCAGAAGGCGCTGACCACGAACGTCTCGCTTACCCTGCAGTACTCCGGTAGCCAGTCACACTTTGTGGGGGGCGCCGGTGTGCCGGGATTCTGGTCGGGCCAGCTGAACCCCGCCTACCTTGTCAACTATGGATCGACGGTAGCATCGGATGGCGCCACCAACATCCTCAACGCAGCCGCCAACCCGGCGAACGTCGCTATCGCCCAGGCGAACGGGCCGTTCACCCTGCCCTACGCCTCCTACCAGCAGGGCGCCGGCGGCACCAACACCTCGACCAGCACGATTGGACGCGCACTTCGTCCTTTCCCGCAGTACTCCGGTCCGCCGAGCCCGGAGTGGGACAACATCGCCAACATCAGCTACAACGCCTTCGAACTCGTGCTCACCCAGCGTGAGTACAAGGGCGTAAGCTACACCGTCAACTACACCTACTCGCGCAACATCGGCGACGACGGCACCACACGCAGCGCGTACGCCGTTCCCGCTGCCGCCTCATCCACCGGCGTTCCAATGCCGGGCAATAACCGCGCGGACCGCGACCTGGTGGCGACCGACCTGCCCCAGAACCTCAACATCTACGGCGTCGCGAAATCTCCCTTCGGCAAGAACAAGATGTTCGGCGACAACTGGGCTGTCCGCACCATGGCCGGAGGATGGCAGGCCGCTGGCGTCTTCACCTACGCCTCGGGAACGCCGATCCTGGTGACCGGCACGGGCTGCACGGCTCCGTCGCAGGGGACCTGTATGCCCGACCTCGTCCCGGGACGCAAGAACTCCATCCGTATCAACGGGGGCTACGCCGGCCCCGGCGTCACCTTCGCCAACTTCAACCAACTTAGTTACATGGATAGTAGCGCCTTCCAGCAGATCGGGTTTTTCCCCCTGCCGGCCAGCGCAGTCGCTGCGGGCGCTTCGCCGATTACCAAGATCGGCACCGCGCCTCGCAGCAGCCTGAACCTGTGGGCGCCCAGCCACTACAACCTGGATATGGCGGTGCAGCGCAGCTTCAACGTCGTCAAGGAGCGGGTGAAGTTCATCTTCCGCGCCGATTGCTTCGACGTTACCAACAAGGTCACCTTCAGCCTCGCCCAAACGCAGAGCGTGCTAGCGAATGCCTCACCCGTGAAAGACCCCAAGACAAACACTTACGACGCGAATTCTTACAACGCCCCTGGCACGCCGGATCCCGCTGGCGCCCCGTTTGGCCGTCTCAACGGCTTCTCGGGCAATCGGCGCTTCCAGTTCTCCGGACGCATCACCTTCTAACCCGCAATTCAGCCTCACCCGTGGGGATGATTGGCATCGCGTTCATCGTGCGCGATACCGATCATCCCCATCGCACGTCCGGTGAACCCTTTTTCGGCGCGGTGCGAAAAGAACTTCCGGCGCCCGTCGGTTTTCGCGCAGGCAGTGCACTCCCCCACGACGAAAACTCGCGCGGGGTGGAGCCCTGCCGCAATCATCTGCCGGCGGTTCGCTTCGGCCAGGTTGGCATAGAGACCGTCGCCGCGTCGCTCAAATAGATCCTCCGCATACGGGAAGGCGGATGTGAACTGTTCCCGCACCTCTTCGCCCACCGCGTAGCAGCAGCTTCCAATCGCAGGCCCGACGGCACCGGTCAGGTCTTCGGCGCGGCAACCGAACTCCGCCGCCATCTGCCCAACGCCCGCCTCAACGATGGCCGCCGCCGTTCCCCGCCAGCCGGCATGAAACGCGGCTACCACCCGCAGGCGGGTATCTGCGACAAGGACCGGAACGCAGTCGGCTACCTGGATTCCCAGCACCACTCCGGGATCGGAGGTTACCAGCGCGTCCGCCTCCCTCAGGGCGCGTCCATCGTCGGCCCGCAAGTCGGCCTGGCCGGCGCGTACCCGCAGCAACGTCGTGCCGTGCACCTGGCGGACGGTGACCAGCGCCGCCGGATCCCCGCCCACCGCTTCCACCAAGCGGCGGCGGTTTTCCCGCACCTTTTCGGGCTCGTCGTCCGCCGTGAAGCCGAGGTTTAGCTCCCCTGGTCCGTAAACCTCCGATACGCCGCCCCCACGCGTGCTGAATCCGTGCCTGAGCCAGCGGAACCGCTCCCAGCCTGCGACACGAACGACCGGAACTTTGGGCTGCTCTGCACGCAACGGAGGCTCCTTTCCTTCATTCTGCATGAGTTTGCCACAGGACGTTCGCCATCCTTCTGCGTCAGAATGCATGGGAGCAGCGCGGCCCCCGCCCCTGCCGAATCGAGCGCCCTGAGTGGCTTGGTTCGACAAATTCGGTTCCGCGCGCATTTTCCATTGCGGCTTGCATCCCCAGGTGCACGCAGTTGCATCCTACGGGGGCCATCTGTAAGATACGCGATTGCATCGTCGAGAAAAAAATTGCCAAGTTCGAATTTGCAGCCACTTCGTTCCCGCCTCGGTAAGGTATGTGTCGCAATCACCGGCGCAACGTCCGCCGATCTGATTGAGAAAGCCAACGCTGTCGTCAAAGACACACCTTTCCTCGAATTCCGCCTCGATTATCTCGAGAAGCCGGCGCTCGCCGTGCCTCCCATCAAGGAGTTCCTGGAGGTCAACAATGCGGCTACGGTGATTGCGACCTGCCGCCGCACCGAGTTCGGCGGCAAATTCGAAGGTTCCTCGGCAGCCGAGTTCGATGTCCTGCTGAAGGCCGGACAGGCGGGCTGTCATATCCTCGACCTGGAACTGGAAGCTGCCGAAACACTCAAAAAAGGCGACCTGCAGAAGCTGCGCGAAACCGGTGCCGCGCTCATGCTTTCTCATCACAACTTCAAGGAAACAAAGGATCTGGACGGAATCTTCGCACGCATGGAGCCGTTCCGTCCCGACCTCTACAAGATCATCCCGACTGCGCGGACCCTTAGCGACAACGTGACACTGCTGCGGTTTGTGGAGCGTGTCAGCGACCATGCCGGTATCGTTGGCGTCTGCATGGGCGAGGCCGGGATCATCTCCCGGGTGCTCAGTCTGCGGGCCGGCTCCGCGTTCACCTTTTCTTCCACGAATGCCGGGGAAGAAACTGCACCCGGCCAGATAGCCGCTCGAACTTTGGTAGAAACCTACCGCGTGGGGGAGGTCGACGCCGCGACCCGGATCTACGGGGTAGCCGGAAATCCGGTAAGCAAATCGCTTTCGCCGTTGATGATGAACACCGCGTTCCGCCGCGAAACAGTGAACGCCGTCTATCTGGGCCTGCAAACGGCGAAGGTGGCTGACCTGGTGTCTGTTATCAAGGACATACCGCTCCAGGGCGTCTCCATCACCATGCCTCACAAGCAGGACATCCTCCCGTACCTGGAGCACATGGATCCGCTTTCGAAAAAGATCGGAGCCTGCAATACCGTGCTTCGCGCGCAGGACGGAAATCTCTACGGGTTCAACACGGACGTCTCCGGCATCATCGCGCCGCTGGAAAAGCGCATGTCGCTGCAGGGTGCAAAGGTGCTTGTGCTGGGCGCCGGCGGCTCCGGACGCGCCGCGGTCTTCGGCTTGCGCGAGAAAGGCGCGGACGTCTTCATCCTGAACCGCACCCCCGAGACGGCAACTAAATTGGCGCGCCAGGCTGGCGCCAAGGTCTTCAAACGCGAGTCCTTCACCAGCAAAAAGGATCCCGCGAGCTTCGATGTAATCATCAACTCCACGCCGGTGGGGATGGCCGGCAACAAGGGCGCCCCGATTCTCTCCCCGGAGGAACTGCGTACGAAATACGTCTTCGACCTGGTCTACAACCCGGCCGACACTCCCCTGATCCGCATGGCGCGGCAGCAGAACCTGAACGTAATTACCGGGGTCGAGATGTTCGTGCAGCAGGGCGCGCGCCAGTTCGAAATCTGGACGGGAAAGCCGGCTCCGGAAGAGGAGATGCTGCGAGTCGTCGTTCATGCCTTGCGCCAGCAGGCGGAGCAGGCCGCAGCGGTTCCGCCCCAGGCGGAAATTCCCGCCAAAAAAGCCAAGGTGAAGGCTGCTTCCTGAGTTCTTCGGCGTTCCTCGTCAGCCGGTCCGCTGCATGCACCTCTACCTGCGGCAAGCCGGTCGATTTCAAGCCAACGTAGTCTGCGCCGCCATCTGCTCGTCCAGCGTGCGGACGATCGAGTCCATGTCTGCGTCCAGAACCACGGGAGGCTTGCGCATCTGGCTTCCGAGAGCGTGTTCCGCCGCCGCTATCTCCCGCTCTTCGCCGTCGTTCAGCAGTTCGCCTCGATGGTAGGCAATGGTGTAGTCAGAATCCTTCAGGGTGTGTCCGGTCAGGATCAGCACCGCGCGTTCTTCTCTTCCAACCCGCCCATCCGCCACCAGCTTCTTGAGCCCCGCCAGCGTAACGGCCGAGGCTGGCTCGCAGCCGATGCCCTCGGCGCCAATCTGCGCCTTCGCGAGCGCGATCTCCGCTTCGGACACCTGTTCGCACCAGCCCCCGGTGGAGTGCAGCGCCGCGACAGCTTTGCGCCAGCTCGCCGGATTCCCGATGCGAATGGCCGTGGCGCGTGTCTCCGCGGCCATCGGTTCCAGTTCCCTGCCGCCGTTCTCCTGCATCGCGCGGAAGAGCGGATTCGCGCCCTCCGCCTGGATGATGGAGATTCTGCGGCACGCGTCCGATGAGTTTGAGCTGCAGCATCTCGGCGAAGCCCTTGGCCAGCGCGGAGGAGTTGGCGAGGTTGCCGCCGGGAACAATCACATGCTCCGGAACCTGCCAGTCCATTTGCTCCAGCAGTTCGAACGCGGGCGTCTTCTGGCCTTCCAGACGGTAGGGGTTCACGGAGTTGAGCAGGTAGATCGGGTGGCTGCGCACCAGTTCATTCACCATCCTGACGCAGCCGTCAAAATCGGTGCGGAGTTGCAGCGTCAGCGCTCCGTAGTCCATCGCCTGCGAAAGTTTGCCCCAGGCGATCTTGCCTTCCGGGATAAACACGATGGAGCGGAGCCCGGCACGCGCTGCATAAGCCGCCATCGCGGCCGAGGTATTGCCGGTCGAAGCGCAGGCGACCCACTGGAAACCGCGCTCCACCGCAACGGAAAGCGCCGCCGTCATGCCGGTATCCTTGAAGGAGCCGGTCGGGTTCATGCCCTGGTGCTTGGCCAGAATCCAGTGGATGCCGAGAGCTTTAGCAGCGCGGGGCAGATCGTACAGCGGCGTATTGCCTTCACGCAGCGTGGTCACATGGTCCATATCCCGCACGATCGGCAGCAGATCGCGGAACCGCCATACGCCTGACTGATCGATCGCCTGCGTCGAGGTGCGGCGTTCCTGCCACAGCCAGCGCAGCGCGGCGGGATTGGGGAGCGAAACCGCGGAGGACGCGGAGGATTCAAGCCCGGAACTCCACGGATAAACGATCTCGAACAAAGAGTTGCAAGCGGCGCAGCGGAAGTCGCTGGGAATGGATTCGCCAGATATGCTCATGGAGCAACCTGTGCATCGAACCTGGTGTGTGGAGATCATCCTTGCCTCTAGGGTATACGAAGTTCCGCTGCCAACGCGCGCTGATTGGCTTGCTGGCGCTCTCTGCGGTCTGCGCGGCCGTGTTTGCGCAGCCGAAACCTGTGACGCTGCACGTGGCTGCAGCCGCCGATCTGCAGCCCGTCATGCCGGCCATCGCCACTGCCTACGAGAAGGAGACCGGCGTCAAGCTGGAGGTGTCGTTCGGCAGTTCGAGCGCGCTTGCGACGCAGATTCTCAATGGCTCGCCGATGGACGTTTTCCTGGGCGCGGACTTCTCATTTCCGGAGAAAGTCGTCGCGGCCGGTCTGGCGGATGAAAAGGAGCCCGTGCCGTATGCCACCGGAACACTGGTGGTGTGGGCACGCAAGGACGCAGGGCTTCCGCTGGTGAGCATCGATGGCCTGAACGATCCGCGGGTCACCCGCATCGCCATCGCGGACGAGTTTCATGCACCGTACGGCCGTGCCGCGGTGGCCGCGCTGCGGTCGATGAAGCTGTATGACCAGGTAAAGCAGAAGCTGGTAACGGCCGAGAACGTCGCGCAGACCGCGCAGTTTGTCGAGACCGGCAACGCGCAGATTGGATTCATCTCGCTGACGCTTGCCAGCACCGAACACATGAAGCAGATGGGAACCTTTGCGCGCGTGCCCAAGGTGACCTACCCGCAGATCCGGCAGTGCGGCGTCGTGCTGAAGAACTCACCTCGCGTGGAAGACGCGCGCAAGTTCATGGCGTGGATGATCTCTTCCAAGGTACAAGGCCAGCTCTCCGCTTTTGGACTGGACCCGGTTCAATAGAGCGCATCCTGGCCTACGGAACGATCCGTATAGAATCGCAGGATGGACGTGCAAGCCATCTGGGTGACGTTGCGGCTGGCCGCCACGACGACGCTGTTGCTGCTCGCGTTTGGGATCCCTTTGGCATGGTGGATCGCCGAGCGCCGGTCGCCCGGCCGCGTGCTCGCCCAGGCCCTGGTGGCGCTTCCGCTGGTACTTCCGCCCACGGTGATCGGCTTTTATCTGCTGGTCGGGCTTGGTCCGCTAACGTCCACCGGGCGCGCGCTGCTGCGGACTCTCGGACACCCTCTGGCGTTCAGCTTCAGCGGGCTGCTGGTGGGTTCGGTCATCTTCAGTCTGCCGTTCGCGGTGCTTCCGCTGGTGGCAGGCTTTGAAGCGCTGGGGCGCGAGTATGCGGAGGCCGCGGCCATGCTGGGCGCAAACCCCATGCGGACGTTCCTCACTGTTACGCTTCCACTGGTTCGGCCCGCGGTGCTCAGCGCCAGTGTCCTCATCTTTTTGCACACCGTCGGCGAGTTCGGCGTCGTGCTGATGGTCGGCGGCAATATCCCCGGGAAGACCCAGACGCTTTCGATTGCGCTCTTCGACCAGGTGCAGGATGGCCGCTATGCCGAGGCAAACCACACCGCGCTGGTGCTGCTGCTGATGGCGCTCGCCGGCCTTGCCGTGGTGTACGGCCGCCGCCCGCGGAGGCAGTTTGCCTAGCGATCTCACTCAGGACGCGCCTCACCTTCGCTTCACGGTGTCGCTTCAGCATCGCTGCGGCCCGCTGGAACTCGAAGTCAGCTTCGCACTCGACGCGCCGTGGACGGTGCTGTTCGCTCCATCGGGCGCGGGCAAGACGACCATCCTCCGCATGATTGCGGGATTGGACACGCCCGATCACGGAAGCGTCGTCTGCCACAGCCCGGATCCGTTGCTGCCGGAACGCGAGTTCGTTCTCCTCGACACCGCGCGGGGCATCGACGTTCCTCCACATCGTCGAGCACTACGCCTGGTGGCGCAGCGGCCCGCGCTCTTCCCTCACCTTTCCGTACGGCGCAACATCAGACTTCGGCGCGGTAGGCGGCAGACGCGACGCAGAGGATCGGGCTCTCGCCGCCATCCGGATCGAACACATCGTCGCAGTCTGCCGCGTCGAACACCTGCTCGAGAAGATGCCTTCGCAACTCTCCGGGGGCGAGCGCCAGCGGGTCGCGCTGGCTCGCAGCCTGGCTGCCGGCACCGGTCGCCTGCTGATGCTCGACGAGCCCTTTACCGGCCTCGAGGCCAGTCTGCGCGAGAGCGTGATCGCGGACCTTCGCCGTTATCTTCAGGGACGCCCCACACGCGTGCTGCTGGTGACGCACGACCTGGGCGAGGTATTTGCCGCGGGCGCCCACGTGCTGAAGATGGAGAGCGGCCGGATCGTCGCCTCAGGACCTGCGGCGGAGGTGCTTGCCGGCGAGCGCGATCGGCTGGTCGAGCGCTTGCGCGGTTGAGGCTCAGCGCTGGTTGGCAGCTTCCAGAAACACCGGCTCCTGCTGCAGTGTGATGCCAAATCGCTGCTCCACTGTCAGCACGATAAGATCGCGCAGTTGCAGCAGGTCGGCGCAGGAAGCGTCGCCTGTGCGATTGATCAGCGCAAGGGTGTGTTTCGACGAGATGCCGACGCGGCCCAGGGCAAATCCCTTCCGAAAGCCAGCCTGCTCAATCAGCCACGCGGCCGCGAGCTTGATCCTGCCGTCCGGCTGCGGCCAATGGGGCGGGTTGCTGTCGGATTCCGGCAGCGTTTCCAGGATGCCCCTGAAGGCGCGAGCGGAGACTACCGGGTTCTTGAAGAAGGAGCCCGCGCTGCGCGAATCCGGCGACAGCTTTTCGGCGTCGATGAGCATGCCCTTGCGTTCGCGAATAGCCCGGACGGCATGGTAGATCTCGAGCGGCTTCGGTGCCGGCTTGCCGGCGAAGTGCTGCTGCAGATCCGCATAGGAAAGCTACGGAGTCGCGTCGAGCGTCGAAGCCGAAGCCGACCGAGGTGACCAGGTAGCGACCGCGCCGGGTGGAGTTGAAGATGCTGGAACGATAGCCGAACGCGCAGGCTTCGGCAGAAAGACGCTGCGGCTGAAACGTCTCCAGGTCGAGCACATCGACGGCGGAGATGGTCTGCGCGACCTCCTGCCCGTAGGCGCCGATGTTCTGCACCGGCGCTCCGCCGACCAGCCCCGGAATACCCGCAAGGCACTCGACGCCGCTGAACCCCGCTTCGCAGGTGTCTCGCACGAAGGCGTCCCAGTCCATGCCGGCTGGCACGCGGTATTCGGTAAAGCGGCCGGCGGAAACTCGGTGCGCGGGCCATCGATGTACAGGGGCGCTTCCAGCGCAACCTGCAACACCAGTCCTGGAAACCCCGTGTCGCGAACCACCAGATTCGAGCCTCCGCCCAGCAGGAACAGCGGCAGACCGCGTTCGCGCGCAAACGCGATCGCCTCCGGCAATTCCTCCTCCGCGGGTCACGCGGGCAAAGAACCGCGCCGGGCCGCCAATCTTGAGCGTCGTGAAGGGCGCGAGCGGTACATTCTCCTGAATCTGCACAGTTTCCAGCCTAAGCCATCGGCGTGCCATCGTGAGTCGAGAGAGCGCGCCGCGCATCTGATTTACAATCAGGGCAGGATTCCGAAGGGGGACATATGTATCCAGAGATTATGGTGATTCCGATGCGCGAGGAGCTGACCCGCGCCGGCGTGAATGAGGCGCGCACGGCGTCTGAAGTGGATGCGGCCATTGCGCAGCCGGGCACGACGATGCTGATTGTGAACTCGATCTGCGGCTGCGCGGCGGGCAAGATGCGTCCGGGCGTGCGCATGGCGATGCAGCACACCACCAAACCCGATCACGCCGTGACGGTCTTCGCCGGGCAGGATCGCGAGGCCACCGAGCGCGCCCGCAGCTATTTCGGCGGACATCCGCCCACCTCGCCTGCCATCGCGATCCTGCGCGACGGCCAGCTTGTTTACCTGATGCAGCGTTCCGCAATCGAGACCTCCACGGCACCGGCCATCGCGCAGGAACTGGCGCGTGCTTTCGATGCCTATTGCGCCAAAGCCACAGCCTAACCCAATCAGTAAGCGAAGAGGCGGATGCTTCGGCGTCCGCTTTTTTGCGTGTGCTCTGCCGCCAACCCGCCTCATACGCCGTGCCCATCTGCCGATAGATGTGGGAGAGCCATGACGACTCCCAACCACTCCCAGACGGATGCGCCGCGACTTTGTTCCGATGCGGTCTTCGCCGGCATGTCACCGGCCGCGGAACGGCTGCGCCTGCAGGTGGCGCGGATTGCCCCGCACTTTCGCACCGCGCTGATTACCGGCGAAGCAGGGACAGGAAAGCGGTGCGTGGCGGAGCGCATGCACCGGCTCAGCCCCGTCGCCGAGCGCCCGTTCGTGACCTTGTCCGCAGCGGAATTCGTCCGGAACGGGCCACCGAATGGCCGTCCCGGAACAATGTATCTCCCTGGCATCGATCTTCTCGAAAGCGGATTGCAGAGCGGCCTGCGCCATGTGTTGCGCGGGCTCGACCGCGAGACGCGCGTCATCATCGGCAGCGCGTGCGACCTGAAAGGCAGAGTCGCGACGGGACGTCTGCGGCTGGATCTTTACGAAGCAATTGCCATGCTGGAGATCAGGCTGTTGCCGCTGCGCGAGCGGCTAGACGACGTGCCGGAGATCGCGCGTGCCGTCATGGGTCCCGAGCGGCAGATCGCCTTCAGCGATTCGGCCTTGCAGCGAATGCGTGAGCATGCCTGGCCGGGCAACCTCGACGAACTGGCGGCTGTCTGCGCGGCGCTTCGGAAAGACCGCGCCATCGAAGCGCAGGATCTTCGCCTCTCTCACGCTCGCCCCGCAGACCTCTCCGAAACGCTGCGTCTGGAGGATGTGATGCACCGCCACGTCCTGCACGTGCTGGAATGCTGTGCGGGCAACAAACTGCGCGCCGCGGAGTTGCTGGGCATCAGCCGCTCAACCCTGTATCGCATGATCGATAACCCGCCTGCGCTGGGCTGAGGGCTCCTCCCTCCGCGTTGTAAACTGGGCCATGCGTCGAAGTGCCCCCTCCCTCGTAAGTCGCGGTGCTCCCCTCGTCCTTTCGTTTCTGCTTGCAGCTTGCGCGGTCGCGCGACCGCAGACTCCCGTGGCTCCCGCAGGCGACCGTTCGGCGGCGCTCAGCGCGCTGTTCAAGGAGATATGGGAAGACGACCTGAAGCATTCACCGGAGTTTGCTTCTTCCATCGGAGACAAGCGCTACAACGACCAGCTCTCGGACCTTTCGCCGCGTGCCGTGAACGACCGGCTGGCGCGCCGCAGGGAGTTCCTGGCGCGGCTTGCGGCCATCGACACAACGGGCTTGAGCGAGCAGGAGAAGCTCTCCTCCGAACTGCTCGAGCGCGAGTTGATTGAAGGCGAGGAAGGCGCGCGCTTCAAGGAGTGGCAGATGCCGGTCAACCAGTTCCACGGCATCCACACCGACCTGCCGGCCATGGTGGTGAACCTCGCCCTTCGATACCGTGAAGGACTTACGACGACTACATCGCCCGGCTGCACAAGATGCCCGCGCAGCTCCGCCAGGCGACCGAAAACCTGATGGCGGGCATCGACGATGGCCGCGTGCAGCCCGCGTATCTGATGGAAAAGGTCCTGAAGCAGACCGAAGAGCTTGCCGGTCAGACGCCCGAAGCAAGCCCCTTCGCGCTGCCGCTGAAGAAGTTTCCCGCCGCGGTCAGCGCGGCCGAGCGCAAGCGCATCTCGGCCGAGATGCTTGCCGCCATCCAGAACGATGTTCTGCCCGCGTACGTCCGATTCGCCAAGTTCCTCCGTTCGACGGAGATTCCGGCCGGCCGCAAGGAGCCTGGCGTGTGGGCCATCAAGGATGGCGACGCCTACTACGCCTTCTGCGTCCGGCGAGCGACCACGCTCAACAAGACACCGGCGGAGATCCACCAGATCGGCCTCGATGAGGTGAAGCGCGACGAAGCGGAGATGCTGGCCATCGTGAAGAAGCTCGGCTACGCGGATCTCAAGAGCTTTGCCGCGGCCATGGCCAAGGATCCGAAGCAGCACCCGACCTCGAAGGACGATCTGCTCAGTCGCTATCGCGCACTACGAAGACCAGATGAAGCCCAAGCTGCCCGACCTGTTCGGGCGTCTGCCCAAAGCGCCGCTCGAAGTGGTGGAGATGCCCGAATATCTCGGCAAGGATCAGGCGGCAGCCTGGTATGCCGCTGGCACGGCCGACGGCTCGCGTCCGGGACGCGTCAACATCAACACCTACAACCTGGCCGAGCGCGCTCTCGCGCCCGATCGAGGCTGTCGCTTACCACGAAGGCATCCCCGGCCATCACCTGCAGATCTCCATCGCGCAGGAACTGACCGGCCTGCCGGAGTTCCGCAAGCACCTCGGGTACACGGCGTTTGTCGAAGGCTGGGCGCTCTACAGCGAGCGGCTCGGCAAAGAGATCGGCTTCTACCAGGACCCCGTCAGCGACTACGGCCGCCTGGAGGCGGACATCTGGCGCGCCATCCGGCTGGTGGTCGATACCGGCGTGCACTCCGAGCACTGGACGCGCCAGCAGATGGTCGACTACTTCCACGAGCACTCCGCGATCGACGAGACCAATGTGCAGGCCGAGGTCGACCGCTACATCGCGTGGCCCGGGCAGGCGCTCGGCTACAAGATGGGCCAGATGAAGATCCTGGAGCTGCGCAAGCGCGCGCAAGAGGCGCTCGGTGCCGAAGTTCGACCTGAAGGCCTTTCACGACCAGGTGCTGGACTCCGGAGCGCTGCCGCTGGACGTACTGGACCGCCGCGTGAATGCCTGGATCGCCGCGCAGAAGTAGTCACCGAAGCACCTTCAGGGAGATTGGTCCTGCATGGAACGAAAGAACGGAACGTTGCGGCTCATCGCCCTCTTCAAGCTGGTGAAAGCACTCAGCCTGATCGCCGTGGGCATCGCCAGCTTGAAGCTCGTTCACAGCGACGTCGCCGGTAAGCTGGCGGACTGGATTGTCAGGCTGGGCCTCGACCCGGGAAACCGCTTCATCGAGCGCGCGCTGATCAAGGCAGGCGACATCTCTCCGGACAAGATGCGGGACATGGGCATCGGCAGCTTCATCTATGCCGCGCTGTTCCTTACCGAAGGCATCGGGCTGTGGATGATGAAGCGCTGGGCCGAGTGGTTCACGGTCATCAGTACAGGCTCGCTGCTGCCAATAGAGATTTACGAGATACACCGGCATCCCAGCGTGGTCAAGGTGCTTGTACTCCTCGTCAATGTGGCGGTGGTCGCGTACCTCATCTACCGCATCCGCAGCGAACGGGCGGGCAAGTCTTCCCGCTGAGCGCCCGCCGGCGGCTGGTCCTCTTCGGGCTCTGGTAGCCTGAACGCATGAGCACGCAGAGCTACGAAGCGCCCGTTCCCTCCGCCATTCTTCCTCACCTGCGCGTCGCCGTGCTGGGCGCGGGGAAGATGGGTGGCATCCTGCTGCAGGGATTCCTGAAGAACAACCTCTTCGCAAGCGACCAGATCGTCGCTACCGTGCAACACGCGGACCGAGCCCTGGCGCTTTCCGCGCAGTTTGGCGTCGACCGTGACCACCGACAATCGCACAGCAGCCGCGGATGCGGATGTCATCCTGCTGGGCGTGAAGCCGGTGCAGGTGCCGGGGCTCGTGGAGGAGATCAAAGGCCGGCGCTGCACCCGGACAAGCTGCTGCGTCTCCTTCGCCGCGTCCGTGACCACGGCTTCGATCGAAGCAGGCAGCCGGATGCGAACTGGCCGTCGTGCGGGCGATGCCGAACACGCCCGCCATGATCGGCGCCGGGGTGACGGCCCTGTGCGCGGGGCGCTTCTGCTCGGTCGAGCAGATGGCTGTCGCGCAGCGGATCTTTTCCACCGTCGGGCGCACGGTGGTCGTCGACGAGAAGCACATGGACGCGGTCACCGGGCTCAGCGGCTCAGGACCGGCGTTCCTCTACATCATCATCGAGGCGCTGGCGGAGGCTGGGGTGAACGTCGGGCTGCCGCGCGATGTCGCCACGCTGCTGGCCGCGCAGACGACGCTCGGTTCGGCGCGCATGGTACTCGAAACCGGCTACCACCCGGCGCTGCTCAAGGACCAGGTCACGACTCCCGCCGGGCTGTACGGTCGACGGCATTCTCGAACTCGAAGAAGGCGGCCTGCGTGTCACGCTGATCAAAGCGGTCAAGCGAGCCACCATGCGGGCAAGGGAGCTCGCGGCCGGCAAGTAGGTTACGGCTGCGGAGTGTCGGAGTTGCTGGAAGGCGCCTGCGGTCCCGCCGGCTTCGGCAACAGCACCGGTCCCGGCTCGACCGGCCGCAGTCGGGCAGCCGGCGCAGTGTACGGGGCAGCCTTCATGCCGACATCCAGCGTGCACACATTCTCCTGGCGGGTGCCGACCTCCTGCACAAGAATCTCCAGTTGCAGATTCGGCTCCACCCACCGCGCCTGGTACACGTCCGAGCTGTTACGCACAATGGCGAAGCCGGATGGGGCAGGTGTTCGGCGAAGTCGAAACCCGCAACCGGCGGGTCCGCAGGATGTTGCCGTAGCCTTCTGCATGCGCACCGGACTGGCTGCTCGCTCCCGAACGAATCACCCAAAGCTGCAGCCGCAGTGGGAAGTTGGCGTCGGGCTCTGTCACCGGGACGGCCGGCCGCGGCATCGCCAGCATCGGCTGCAGCCTGACAAACGAATGCGCCGGGTTGAGCTCGTAAGGCTCTTCGCGCATGGCGCACCTTCAACTCGCAGCGCGTCACGCGGTCGCTGCCGAACTCCTGGATCAAAATTTCCAGCCTCTGCCCGGGCTTCTTCCAGCGTGCGCGGAAGTACTGATCGCCTTCCGGCCGCGGCGCAAAGCGCTGGTTGCAGTCTTCGCTGTAGTCGAAGCCCTCCGCCGGCGGCCCAAGCAGATTGCCATGGCCGTACCCTCCAAGATGCGCAAACGCGCCCTGAGTCGCCCCGGTTTGCGCCACTTGCACACGCAGCGGGAAGTCGGGGTCGCTCACGATCGCGGGAACGGCGGGAGCCTGGTTCTGCAGCAGCATCAACGTGAGCGCGGCAAACGTGGGCACAAGCATCATCGGTTTCCTCAGGGGATGAGTCGCGGTCGTACAATCGTAAGCGACGCCTGCATTCCCGGCCAAGGGGAATGCGTCTTCAATCACCCATGGCGACAACATCCATTCCCGTTCCGGTCACAACCACGCGCCGTGTGGCCTGGTTTGCGTGGGCGACGCTGGGCTATTTCATCCTGGTCGTGCTGTGGGGCGCCGTGGTGCGCGCGACGGACTCCGGCGGAGGCTGCGGAGCGCACTGGCCGCTTTGCAATGGAGACTTCTTCCCGCATCACCCGCGTGTCGCGACCATCATCGAGTTCATCCACCGCTCGACCTCGGGCGTATGTTCGTTTCTAACCATTGCCCTTGCACTCTGGACCTTTCGGCGCACCCCGAGGCGGCATCCTGCGCGCCGGGCGGTGTTGTGGTCGGCGTTCTTTCTCGTCATGGAGGCGCTGCTCGGCGCAGCCCTGGTTTTGCGGCACTGGGTGGAGGACAACGTTTCAACTGGTAGGACCATTGCGCAGTCCATCCACTTCACCAACACGCTGCTGCTGATGGCCGCGCTCGCGCTGACCGCTTGGTTCCTGCACGACGAACACCGGGTGGAAGGAGCTGGCGGATCAAAGCCACTTGCGCGGCTCGCGATTGGCATGACCATTCTCGTGGGCGCGACCGGTTCGCTGGCCGCCCTCGCCGATACGCTCTTCCCGTCAAAGACCTTGCTGGACGCGCTGCACGCCGACCTTGCCGCCGGTGCGCCGGTGCTGGTGCGCATGCGCTGGATGCACCCGGCGGCGGCCGCTGTGGCGCTGGTGTGCGTGCTGGCGCTGCTGCGTTCCCTGCCGCGCTGGACCGCTGCGGCGAAGACAGTGGCGGCGCTGCTGGGCGCGCAGTTTCTGCTCGGAGCCCTGGATGTTCTCCTGCTCGCACCCACGTGGATGCAGGTTCTGCATCTGCTGTTCGCGGACCTGTACTGGGTGGCGCTGGTGGTGCTGGCTGCGGGTGTCCTTTGGCCTTCGGCTGCGATGCGCAAGCCTGCTTAGCGAATGTTCCACGTGGAACATTTCCACACGCGATTTATTGTGCAAACAAAATGCGTTTGCAGCGAAGAACTCTCGACCTTCACGAAAGTTTTTGCGGGTGCGAAAAGCTGATACAGAGATTCTGGCTTCGCCAGGATGACGCTCTTGGCGCGGTTCACCTGAGCTGAATGCGAGTGGTTCTGGCTGCTTCGAAGATGTTCCACGTGGAACATTCTGCCGCGCTGAAAAATGTGCAAACAAAATGCGGGGTGAAGCAGAATTCTGTCTTTAGGCGAGGACCTTCAGCTTTGAAGCTGCGCGTTCGGCGGTGAATGCTCTGGCAGTTTCGGCGATGTAGTCGAGCATGGCTCGGGTGAGGCCGGGGAAGACGCCGAGCCAGAAGACCTGGTTCATGACGAAGTCGGTGTTCTTCATGTCGCCGACGACGCGGTACTCGATGCCGGCGTAGGCGGGCTGGCGGAGCAGGTTGCCGGCGAACATGAGGCGGGTGCCGATCTTTTGCGCGTCGAAGTGCGCGGGTGAGCTGGTCGCGGGTGAAGGGCGCGGACTCGCGCGACGGCGATGGGGAAGCCGAACCAGCTGGGGTCGGAGTTGGGTGTCGGCTTCGGGCAGGATGAGGACGTCTTCGAGCGGCTGCGAGCGCGGCTTTGAGGTAAGCGAAGTTCTCCTTGCGGCGCGCGATGAACTCCGGCAGCTTGGCGATCTGCGAGACGCCGAGCGCGGCCTGCATGTCGGTGGCCTTGAGGTTGTAGCCGACGTGCGAGTAGGTGTACTTGTGGTCGTAGCCGCAGGGCAGCGTCGCCGAGTTGCCAGTCGAAGCGCTTGCCGCAGGTGTTGTCGACGCCGGGCTCGCACCAGCAGTCGCGGCCCCAGTCGCGGAAGCTGTCGATGAGCACCTGCAGGGCGGGCTTGTCGGTCAGGACGGCGCCGCCTTCGCCCGTGGTGATGTGGTGCGCGGGGTAGAAGCTGACGGTGGCGATGTCGCCGAAGGTGCCGACGTTCTGCCCGCGCCAGGTGCTGCCGAGGGCGTCGCAGCAGTCTTCGACGAGCCAGAGGTTGTGCTGCTTGCAGAAGGCGGTGACCGCGTCGAGATCGAAGACGTTGCCGAGGGTGTGGGCGATCATCACCGCCTTCACCTTCGGGCTGTACGCCTGCTTCGAGCATGCGTCACGTCGATCTCGTAGGTGGGGAGCGTGACGTCGAGGAAGACCGGGACGAGGCGGTTCTGGAGGATGGGATTGACGGTGGTGGGAAAGCCGGCGGCGACGGTGATGACCTCGTCGCCGGGCTTGAGCTGGCGGTCGCCGAGCTTGGGCGAGCAGAGCGCAGAGAGCGCGACGAGATTGGCGGAGGAGCCGGAGTTGACCAGCGAAGCGGAGCGGACGCCGACGAAGCGGGCGAGCTTCCTCTCGAACTCCTTGGCCCAGCGGCCGGTGGTGAACCAGGCGTCGAGGCGCGGATTCGACCACGGCGCAGAGGTCTTCCGCGTCGATGACCTTGCCGGAGACCGGGACGCCGGAGGCGCCGGGAAGGAACTCGCGCGCGGGGAAGGCCTCGGCGTGGTACTGGCGGGTGAGGTCGAGAATCTGCTGGCGAAGCTGCTCGTGCCTTTTCCGCTCATGTTGATGCAAGGATACAGTGTTGGCGGCGCGGTGTCGAAGCCGTACTCTGCGTATGATGCAGAGTGCCGCAGAGCGTGACGCGTTGCGGCGCAAGGACAGGGTAGCGATGAAAGCAGTGATTCTGGCGGGCGGCCTGGGCACGCGCTTGTCGGAAGAGACGACGCTGCGGCCGAAGCCGATGGTGGAGATCGGCGGCCGGCCGATCCTCTGGCACATCCTGAAGATCTACTCGCAGCACGGCATCAACGACTTCATCATCTGCTGCGGGTACAAGGGCTACGTGATCAAGGAGTTCTTCGCGAACTACTTCCTGCATACGTCCGACGTGACGTTCGACATGCAGACGAACCAGATGACGGTGCATAACTCCGTGGCCGAGCCGTGGAAGGTGACGCTGGTGGATACGGGCGAGCGCAGCGGCACGGGCGGACGGCTGCGGCGCGTGCGCAAGTACCTCGATGCCGGATGAGCCGTTCTGCATGACGTATGGCGATGGCGTAGCGGACGTGGATATCACCGCGTCGATTGCGTTCCACAAGGAGCATGGCAAGGCGGTGACGCTGACCAGCGTGCAGCCGGTGGCGCGGTTCGGCGCGCTGGGCCTGAAAGACACGCAGATCTACTCGCTTCCAGGAGAAGCCCGCCGATGAAGGCGGCTGGATCAACGGCGGGTTTTTTGTGTGAATCCGAGGCGATCGATGCGGTCACGGACGACGCGCAGATGTTCGAGCGCGAGCCGATCGAGGCGCTGGTGAAGCGGGGCGAGGTGCATGCGTTCTTCCATCACGGCTTCTGGCAGGCGATGGATACGCTGCGCGACAAGCAGCATCTGGAAGAGCTCTGGGCAGAGCGGCAAGGCGCCATGGAAGACCTGGTGAAGCGCAGGCTGATCGAGCGACATGGAAGGGCCGGCGGGTCTTTCTGACCGGGCACACGGGCTTCAAGGGCGGCTGGCTGGCGCTTTGGCTGGCGCATCTGGGCGCGGAGGTGCGGGGCTATGCGCTGGATCCCTACACCACGCCGAACCTGTTTGACGTGGCGCGGGTCGGCGAGTCGGATCGAGGATGTGCGCGGCGACATCCGCGACGCGGCGACGCTCGACCGCGCGATGACGGAGTTCGCGCCGGAGGTGGTGTTCCACCTGGCCGCGCAGCCGCTGGTGCGGCTCTCGTACGCGGACCCGATCGGGACCTACGAGACGAACGTGATCGGCACGGCGCGGGTGCTGGATGCGGTGCGGCGGACGCCTTCAGTGCGCGCGGTGGTTTCCGTGACGACGGACAAGTGCTACGAGAACAAGGAGTGGGTCGTGGGGGTATCGCGAGACGGATCCGCTGGGCGGGTATGATCCGTATTCGAGCTCGAAGGCGTGCGCGGAGATTGTCTCGGCGGCGTTTCGGCAGTCTTACTTTTCCGGGGGTTCGGCAGGTGGCGTGTGGCGACGGCGCGGGCAGGCAACGTGATCGGCGGCGGCGACTGGTCGGCGGACCGGCTGATCCCGGACCTGGTGCGAGGTTTCGCGGCGGGCGAGCCGGTGCCGATTCGGCAGGCCACATGCGATTCGGCCGTGGCAGCATGTGCTGGAGCCGCTGGACGGATATCTGACGCTGGCGGAGCAGCTGCTATCGAGCGATGCGGCGCGGTATGCGACGGCTTACAACTTCGGGCCGGCCGAGGACGATGCGCGGACGGTGGAGTGGATCGTGGAGCGGATGACAGAGACCTGGGGCGACGGCGCTTCGTGGTATGTGGACGGAGAGCCGGGCGTGCATGAGGCCGGATACCTGAAGCTGGATGCGAGCCGGGCGCGGGCCGAGCTTGGCTGGCGGCCGCGGCACACCTCTGGGCGAAGCACTGGACTGGGTGGTGGCATGGTACCGGGCGCATGGGGCGGGTGCGGAGATGCAGGCGTTCACGCTTGAACAGATTGCGGGTTACGAGGCACTTGCACGCGAGCCTCGCCTGGACTCTGGGTGGTAAGTCCATCAGCCGACATAACTAAGGACAGAGTGAAGTAACTTGAGCAGCGCGGGGAGCATCTATCGTTTTGACCGAACGATTTTTGCGAGGAAACTGATGCCCCGAACGATTCTGCCCGGGCGCCCTTATCCGCTGGGCGCCAAACCGAGCTCCAAAGGAACCAACTTTGCGCTCTACTCCGAACATGCCACCCGCGTTGAGGTGTGCCTTTTTGACGAAGACGGCAAGCAGACCGATTGCGTGGAGCTGAAGGAACGCACGGCGTTCGTCTTTCACGGCATGATCCTGGGCGTGAAGCCCGGACAGCGCTATGGCTATCGCGTGGATGGGCCGTGGGATCCGGCAACGGCCAGCGCTTCAACAAGGCGAAGCTGCTGGTCGACCCGTATGCGGAGGCGATCTGCGGCGATGTGGACTGGAAGCAGCCGATCTTTCCGTATGACGTGACGTCAGGCGACGACATGAAGCTGGACGATCAGGACTCGGCGGCGGGTGTGCCGAAGTCGATCGTCATCGATCACCGCTTCGACTGGGAGGATGACTGCGCGCCGGATACTCCGCTGGCGGATTCGATCATCTACGAAGTGCATGTCAAGGGCTATTCGGAGCGCAATCCGATGGTGCCGGAAAAGCTGCGCGGCACGTATGCGGGGCTGGCGCATGAGTCGAGCATCAACTACCTGAAGAAGCTGGGCGTTACGGCGGTGGAGCTGCTGCCGGTGCATCACTTCATCGATGACGGGCACCTGGTGGACAAGGGGCTGTCGAACTACTGGGGATACAACACGCTGGGCTACTTTGCGCCGATGTCGCGCTACAGTTCAGTGGGCGATGGCGGCGGGCAGGTGAACGAGTTCAAGGAGATGGTGAAGGACGCTGCACAAGGCGGGGCTCGAGGTGATCCTGGACGTGGTGTACAACCACACCTGCGAAGGCAATCGAGAAGGGGCCGATGCTTTCGATGAAGGGCGTCGACAACACGACCTACTACCGCATGGTGCAGGATAATGCCGCGGTTCTACATGGACTACACGGGCACGGGAAACACGCTGAACGTGCATCATCCGCAGGTGCTGAAGCTGCTGATGGACTCGCTGCGTTACTGGGTGACGGAGATGCATGTGGACGGCTTCCGCTTCGACCTGGCGGCGACGCTGGCGCGCGAACTGCATGATGTGTCGAAGCTTTCGGCGTTCTTCGATACGATCCACCAGGACCCGGTGCTGGCGGATGTGAAGCTGATTGCGGAGCCCTGGGATGTGGGCGACGGCGGCTACCAGGTGGGGCAGTTCCCGGTGCTGTGGGCGGAGTGGAATGGCAAGTATCGCGATACGGTGCGGCGGTTCTGGAAGGGCGATGAAGGGCAGCTTTCGGACTTCGCCTACCGGCTGACGGGGTCGTCGGACCTGTACCAGTACGATGGCCGCAAGCCATACGCCAGCATCAACTTCATCACGGCGCATGATGGCTTTACGCTGTGCGACCTGGTGAGCTACAACGAGAAGCACAACGAGGCCAACGGCGAAGACAACAAGGACGGCGCCAACGATAACGACTCGCTGGAACATGGGCGCGGAAGGGCCGACGGACGATGAAGGCATCAACATGATGCGCGAGCGGCAGACGCGCAACTTCCTGGCGACGCTGATGCTGTCGCAGGGCGTTCCGATGCTGACCGGCGGCGATGAGGTGGCGCGGTCGCAGCGGGGCAACAACAACGCGTTCTGCCAGGACAACGAGCTGACCTGGTACGACTGGAACCTGGACGCGCCGCGCAAGCGGCTGATGGAGTTCACGGCGAACGCTGATCCAGCTGCGGCAAGGCGCATCCGAATCTGCATCGGCGGAAGTTCTTCCAGGATCGGCAGATTCGCGGCTCGGTGGTGCGCGACATCGCCTGGTACAACACCAACGGCGAAGAGTTCAGCGAAGAAAACTGGAACGCGGACTGGAACCGCTCGCTGGCAGTGATGCTGAATGGGAAGACACTCGGCTACCCGGATGAAGAGGGTAAACCGATCGTCGATGATTCGTTCCTGATCCTGATCAACGCGTACCACGAAGGCGTGGAGTTTACGCTGCCCGCGCCCCCCAACGGAGAACCGTGGCGGTTCGTGATGCGGACGGAAAATATCGACGATCCGTTCTCGGTGGAGCAGCTTGGCGAAAAGGTGATCGTGGGCGGACGGTCACTGGTGTTGCTGAGCGATGGCCGCATCGATTTGAAAGAGACGAGTCCCGCAGTGGAGAGTGCGCAATAGGAAGGTTGCGCGGTAGAATCAGGGGGTGGAAATGCCTGAAGAGAACCTGCCCGCCTCCCCTGCCGTAGAGCCTTCACTCGCTGTTGAACCGAACGATGAAGCTGATTTCGCCTCGCTGCTGCGCGAAGACGACCGGGCCCGGGCCACGGCCGTCGACCGCAGCGGCGGGGCGAAGCAGATTGAGGCGACCGTGGTGGCGGTTTCAGCCGATACCGTGTACCTCGATATCGGCTACAAGACGGAAGGCATTCTTCCGCTGAGTTCCTTCAGCGCGAACGAGAAAGCCGTCGAGCCGGGCGACAGGCTGCGCGTCACGGTGAAGGGCCGCGACGCAGACGGCTACTACGAGCTGACGCGGCAGCGCAGCGCCACGCCGAAGGACTACAGCTCTCTCGAAGAGGCGTTTGAGCAGAAGGGCACCGTGCTGGGTACGGTGACCGGCGTGGTCAAAGGCGGGCTGACGGTTGACATCGGCATGCGCGCATTCTTGCCTAGCTCCCGCAGCGGCGTACGCGACGCGGCCGAGATGGAGAAGCTGGTCGGCCAGGAGATCCGCGTACGGATCACCACGCTCGACCTGGAAGGCGGCGAGAGCGGCCGGCCGGATGCCGTGGTGGACCGCCGCAGTGTGCTGGAAGAAGAGGCGCGTGCCAGCGCGGACGAGCGCTTCGCTGAGCTTGCCGAAGGGCAGACGGTGCAGGGCACGGTGCGGTCGCTGACGGACTTTGGGGCGTTCGTCGATCTGAACGGTGCGGATGCGCTGCTGCACATCTCGGACATGGCCTGGCACCGGGTGAGCAAGCCGGCTGAGATCGTTGCCGTGGGCGATGTGATCGAGGCGAAGATGCTGAAGATCGATGTCACCGATCCTGCCAAGCGGCGGATCGCGATCGGGCTGAAGCAGTTGCAGCCGCATCCGTGGGAGAAGGTGCCGGAGCAGTTTCACCTGGGCGACAAGGTCACGGGCACGGTGACGCGCGAAGCGGATTTTGGCGCGTTTGTGGAGCTTGCGCCGGGCATCGAGGGACTGATCCACATCAGCGAGATGGCGTGGGGCAAGAAGGTGCGGAAGCCTTCCGACATTGTCACGGTGGGCGACCGTGTCGAGGCCGTCATCCTGGGGATCGACACCGAACAGAAGCGCATTGCGCTGGGACTGAAGCAGGCGCTGGGCGATCCGTGGGTGGAGGTGGTGAAGACCATTCATCCGGGCGCGGTGATCGAAGGGCCGGTGACGCGTCATCACGAAGTTTGGTGCGTTTGTGCAGCTGGCCGAGGGGGTTGAGGGGCTGGTGCACATCTCCGAGATCACGGCGGAGAAGCGGCTGAATCATCCTTCGGACGTGCTGCGCGTGGGCGAGGTGGTGAAGGCGCAGGTGCTGGAGATCGACCGCGAGAAGCGGCAGCTGAAGCTTTCCATCAAGCAGATGGTGCCGACCGGGCTCGACGAGTTCCTGGAAGAACACGCAGTCGGCGATACGGTCTCCGGGCGCATCATCGATGTGGACCAAGGCGCGAACACGGCGCGCGTGGAGCTGGGCGAGGGGATCATCACAAGCTGCTCGCTGCCGGCGGCAACGCAGGCCGAGACTGCAGGCGCGAGTGCGGGACCGGTGGATCTGTCGCAGCTTGGGTCCTTGCTCTCGGCGAAGTGGAAGACGGATGTGTCGTCGAAGCCGAAGACGACGAAACCTGCGGCTTCATCGGCGCAGACGGTTGCGGCTGGACAGATTCGCAGCTTCCGCATTACGGAGCTGGATGCGGCCGGGAAGAAGATTCTGCTGGCGCTGGCTTGAGGCGGATCGCGTGACGGGGTAGTGCAGGGGCGAGAGCAAATACGGAGATTCTGGCTTCGCCAGAATGACGGTTGCGGTGGTGTGGGATCGGTTAGCCGCGCTCGTAGTGGAAGAGCAGTTCCTGCTCACTGGGCACGGCGACCCCATCTTTCGTGGCGGGCTTGAAGATCCAGGTCTGGATGGTCGCGAGCACCGTCGCGTCGATGGAGGCACCCAGGCTGTGAGCTACCTTGCTGTCCGCGACTCTTCCCTGCTCGTCGATGACTACGTCCACGATGACATCGCCGCGAGTTCCGCGAGCGAGATCGTTCAAATTGGGGCGGGGCGTCGGGAAGAAGGTGGCGAGCGCGACGGTGACGTTGCCGGCACCGAGGGCATCTCCGCCCTGCACCGCGTTCGGATTGCTGGTTGCAGGTGAAGCTGTGTTGGTTGAGGCGACGGTTTGATGCGTGTCGCGCGGGGACTTTGCGGGTACGGCCAGCCTGGACTGTGCCAACTTGAGCGCGGCAACCGAAGCCTGCGCGGGGGCTCGTCCGGGAGAGTAGGTAAGCGAGATGCGGCTGCCCAGCGCCGTGCCAGGAAGCCGTGCCGGCTCGACCTGCAGACGACGGGTGTGCAGGACGAGGGCAAGCAGCGCAAGGTGCAGAACGCATGACAGGACGATCAGTCGCTGTTGCTTGACCATGCAATCATTGTGCCACGCGTCAGATCGGCACGATACCGTATTTGGCGTCGAGGAAGTCCGCAAGGGGCTGAGGCAGGACGGCGGCGAGCTCCTGCCAGGTGAGCAGCCGCAAGCGCGCCTGCAGATCGAAGCTGCCGACGGCGCGCATGATGGCGTACCAGGCTTCGATGAGGTCCGGCCGGCGGGCATCGCACAACACGCAGAAGTTGGCGTCTTCGGCCTGCGCTGCCAGGACGCCGCGCAGGAGTTGATAGGAGCGCACCCCGCGCGACGTTACTTCCAACAGATCGCGGTCAAAGGTTGTCGCAAAGTTGGGGTAGCGCTCCAGCAGGCGCAGGGGCGCGACCTGGAAGTCACTCTCGGTCAGCTTGGCTTCGACCAGCAAGGGACCCAGGCGCATGTCGATCTCGGTGCGGTCGGTAAGCCCGCGTGCGAGCTCGATGCGGGGGCGATAGCCGAACTCGGGCTGGTTACCGGAAGCTACGCCGAGCAGAGCACAGAGCCTGGGTGTGAGGACGCGCGGGTAGCAGAAGATGTTCATCAGCAGCGCGTCGGAGCTGGTGGCGGTATCGAGCTCGCGCCAGGAGCGTACCTGCTCGTCCGGGCCCGTGGGACGCGCCTGCCGTTTGGCGGTGTGCGCTTTTTCGAGGCGCAGTTTCCAGGCAGGGTGAGCGAGGATGCGGCGATAGGAAGCATCGATAAAGTTGCCGTGACTCGCCTGCGCCCGCGGCGTAAATGATACCCGGGGTTGAGCCGCGTGTGAGCTCATGCGGGATGTTGGAACCGAGACTTCGCGCGGCGATTATGCGTTCGAGGTTGCGGGCCGCGAGGGTGCCGCGCAATCCGCTCACCAGCCCCTTGGCGCCGGTCCGTGGCGATTGGGGTTCGGGCTCGATGTCGCGCATCTCTTCTTCAGACCACATCGGCTTCTACTCTTCGCGCAGCACTTCGAGCGGCTTCTGGCCGAGGATGCGGTGGCTGGCGATCCAGCCGGTGGCGACGGTGAGGGCGGCCGTGGCGAGCAGGCCGCCGAGACTCCAGCTCCATTGGATCGGCATTGGGGATGGTGAGCCGGAGCAGCAGCACGCGCACGACGAGATTGGCGAAGAAGATGCCGACGAAGCCGGCGACCAGACCCAGCACGGCGAACTCGATGGAGAAGATGGTGGCGATGCGGGCGCGGGTGGCGCCGAGCGTCTTGAGCACGACGACCTCGCGGATGCGGCGATAACGGGTGCCGGCGATGGAGGAGGCGAGGATGACGATGCCGGCGAAGATGGAGAAGCCGGCGAGGAACTGGACGACGTAGATGATCTGGATGACGACGCTGCGGATGGTTTCGAGCGCCTGCGGCAACGTTGATGACGGTGACGGTGGGGAAGGCGGCGTAGAGCGCGCGCTGGAGCTCGACCGACCTGTGCGGGATCGGCATGGACGCCGCCGTACCAGATGACGGGAAGGCCGGCGAGGGATCTGCGCGGCAGGATGAACTCGGCGCGGCTGTAGGCGTGCTGGCCGTCGGAGCGGGTGAGGGCGGCGACGGTTGCGTCGAACTGGCTGGTCCTGCGCGGCGAAGGTGATGGTGGAGCCGACCTTCAGGCCGAGGCGTCCGGCCTGGCGCTCGGCGATGGCGACCAGCGGATGTTCGTCTGCCGCGGCAGCTTCCGCGGCGGTCCACCACTTGCCTTCCACGACCTTGGTGCCGGGCGGGACGCTTCGTCGTAGGTGAGCTGAATGGACTGCAGCATGCGATGCGGGAAGTTCTTGAGCTTGATGTCGGCGGCCGGTGACGCCGTCGAGCGCAAGCGACGCGGGAGGTGACGACGGGCAGGAGTTCCGGCGGCGCGGTGACCGCGGGCGAGTGCGTGAGGAGCATCGCGCATGCCGCCGATCTCCGCATTCGCGATGTCGACGAGGAAGACGTTGGGCAGGTTGGGCGCGGAGGACGATGTGCAGCTGCTGGACGACGGCATGCTGCATGAGGAAGACCAGCATGATCTGCATGACGCCCATGCCGAGCGCGGCGAGCAGCGCGGCGGAAGGATTGCCGGGACGATAGAGGTTCGCGAGGCCGTGGCGCAGGGCAGAGGGCAAGGTGCAGGCGGGTGCGGGCGAGGAAGAAGTTCAGGAGGCGCAGCACGACGAACGAGGCGAGGAGCAGCACGGACAGCACGCCGACGAGGCCGACCGAGAAGTACTTGCCGACCTCGGCGAATCGGAGACGCGGGAGGCGATGAACGAAAGGCCGCCGAGGATGAGGAGAAGGCGAAGATCTGCGCGAGGTTCTTGCGCAGGCGGCGGAAGATCTGCTGAAACGGAGGCATGAAGTATCCGGCCGCAAGCGCGAAGACTGCGAAAAAAGCATCGGCAATGAAGCCTTTGCGGTTCAGGCCATAGGTGCCGATGTGAAGGGCGTGCAGCAGCGTGGCGGCGAGTACCAGCGTGACGAAGACGGCGGCGATCTGCGGCAGATTGCTGCGAAGCCGATGGCCGGCGCTCTGCTCGACAGGTTCTTCCACATCTTCCATGGCGCGGCGCAGGATGAGGATGGGACGGACGCTGCGGATATCGAGCAGCGGCGGCAGGGTGAAGAGCAGGGTCGTGAGCACACCGGCGCCGAGACCGGCGAGGATGGCACGGGGATCGAGGTGGAGGTCGGGCCGGACGTTGATCAGGCTGGCGAGGAGATAGGGGAAGGCAAGCTGCACGCCGACGCCCAGCATGACGCCGAGGAGGCCGCCGGCCAGTCCAAGAAGCAGCGTCTGCAGCAGGTAGATCTTGATGATCTGGCCGGAGCTCGCGCCCAGCGACTTCATGATGGCGATGGTGTCGAGCCGCTGCGCAAGGTGCGCGCGCATGGCCATGGCGACGCCGACGGCGCCGAGCACGAGCGCGACGAGGCTCATGAGCGAGAGCAGGCTGGTGGCCTGGTCGAGGCCCGGCGGTGAGGGCGGGGTTGGTCTCGCGGTAGTCGGTGACCTGCGCTTCGGGCAGCAGCTTGATGAGGCGGGCTTTCAGGTCGGCGACGGCGTCGTCGGAGATGGGTGTGCCGTTGGCAGGCGTGCGGGACCTTGAAGAGGTAGCGCTGGCCGGCGCGGCTGCCGGGAGCGAGCAGGCCGGTCGCGTCGAGGCCTCGCGCGAGATGAGGACGCGCGGGCCGGCGGCGAAGGAGCCGGAGAGGCGGTCGGGCTCGTTGACGACGACTGACGGCGATGCGGAAGATCTTGTTGCCGAGCTTGAGCTGGTCGCCGACCTGCAGCTTGAGGCGGACGAGCAGGTCGTCGGCGACGGCGACGGTGTCGCCGGCGAGCGCGTCGGTGAGCGTGCCGGCGGGTTCGAGATCGACCGTGCCGTAGAACGGATACTGCGCGGGATCGACGGCCTTGAGCGAGACGAGCAGCGGGTCGAGCGACTTGGCGGCGGAGGCCATGGAGAGCAGCTCGGTGACGGGCGTCATCTGCGACGCCTTCGGCCTCGATCTGCGTCCAGGCCGTTCAGTCTCCGCCGGGCGTCGGCTGCTGCGTGGTGCGGGCGGAGAGATCGGCCGCCATGATGGAGCGGGCGCGGATGAGCAGCGTGGCGCGGAAGGAGGAGCTGAAGCCGCGGACGCCGGTGAGCGCGGCGACGCCGATGGCGACGGAGAGGATGACGAAGAAGAACTTGCCGCGCGAGGAGCGCATCTCGCGGGCGGCGATCTTGGCGGCGGAGCGGTAGGAGAGGCTGGGCATGCGAGGCTCTGCGTCCTGCGCAGCGAGCGGATGGCGCCGGGTGCTGCGGCCGGATTGCATTCGATCGTCGGAGATGACGAGGCCGTCGCGCAGCACGATGCGGCGGTCGGCGTAGGTGGCGAGCACGGGATCGTGCGTGACCAGCACCAGCGTGGTGCCTTCGGTCTTGTTGAGGTTCAGCAGAAGCTCGAGGACGTGGGCGCCGTTGGTGGTGTCGAGGTTGCCGGTGGGCTCGTCGGCGAGCACGATGGGCGGGCGCAGGACGAAGGCGCGGGCCAGCGCGACGCGCTGCTGCTCGCCGCCGGAGAGCTGGACCGGGTAGTGGTCCAGGCGGTCGCCGAGGCCGACGCTGGTGAGCAGCGAGCGGGCGCGGGCCAGGCCGTCCGACTTGCTGTCGGCGTTGAGTTCGTGCGGGAGCAGGACGTTTTCGAGCGCGGTGAGCGTCGGGATGAGCTGGTAGGACTGGAAGACGAAGCCGATGGTCTTGCCGCGGACCTGGGCGAGCTTGTCTTCGGGCAGGTAGGAGATGGCGGTGCCGTTGAGCGCAGACGTCGCCGGAGGAGGGCGTGTCGAGGCCCGGCGAGCAGGCCGAGCAGCGTGGATTTGCCGGAGCCGGAGGAGCCCATGATGGCGACGAACTGGCCGCGCGGGATGGTGAAGTCGATGCCCTTGAGGATGTCGACCGTGCGGGTGCCGTTGCGGATGGACTTGCGCAGGCCGGTGACGGCGATCATGCCGGGTAAGCGCTCGCTCGGGCGCATATGCGCTTGCCGTCGGATCTGATTTCATACGTGTCGATCAACGAGAGGGTCTCGCTGCGTTGCGAGGTAAGCAGGGCGCAGCATTTTGATATTTTGTGTATATGGGCAGAATTCTATCCGTCTTTCATTCTAGTTCGGGATCGCAGCCGGCATCACGGGATGCAAGGCGGACCCGGCTTCGCGAGCTGCGTCGGAGATGGACAGTGAGCTCGAGCGCTTCGGTTCAGTCCGACGTGTCTCCAGTCCGGAGGTCCGGCGCGTACGGCGCCTGCGCCGGCCAGACACCGGCCGCTGATCGTTTGCTTTGGCGACAGCCTGACGGCGGGCTACGGGGCCGATGAGGGCCAAAGCTACCCGGACTTCCTGCAGAAGGATCCTGGACGCGATGGCTTTCACTATCGCGTGGTGAACGAAGGGGTGAGCGGCAACACGACCAAGGACGGCGTCGACCGGCTGCCGGGCATTCGTGGCCATGCAGCCCGCGGTGGTGGTGGTGGAGTTTGGCGGCAATGATGGGCTGCGAGGCTTCAAGGTACAGACGACACGCGCCAACCTGGAGACGATGATCGCCGCCCTGAAGAAGGCCGGAGCGAAGGTGGTGCTGGCAGGCATCACGCTGCCGCCGGACTATGGGCCGGATTACGTCAACGACTTTACGCAGACTTATCCGATGCTGGGAAGCAAGTACGATGTGCCTGTGCTTCCGTTTCTGCTGAAGGATGTGTACGGGGTGGATGGGATGATGCAGGCGGATGGCATCCATGCGACCGATCAGCGGCAACGCAGTCGTCGCGAAGAACGTGCTGCCGCTGGTGGAAGCGCAGTTGAAGCGCTAGCGCGTCAGCCGAGGATGACGTGCGGCTGCATGAGCGTGCCGGCGACGCGGCGGGCGATGCCGAGCAGATCCGTCGGGCTGGTGAAGACCTTGACCAGCGGAACCTGCGAGTATTCCGGCAGGTTGACCTGCATGCCGTTGCGCAGGCGGCCGGCGGTCTGTTCGTCCACGGTGACGGCTGGCAGTTCGGGAAGCAAGGTGCGCGGGTGAGGCAGAAGCGCGGCGAAGACCGCCGATGGGTCGGCAGCCGCGGCTGCCTCTTTCAGCTGGTCGACGGTGATGGCCTGCGCCAGCGTGAAGGCTCCGGCCCGCGTCCGGCGCAGGCTGGCGAGATGCGCGCCGCAACCGGCGAGTTCGCCCAGCTCGTGCGCGACGGAACGGACGTAGCCGCCGGCTGAGACCGTCATGGCGAACGACGCGGTGTCGGCTTCGAGCGCGAGCAGGCGGAAGTCATGGATGGTGATGCGGGCAGGCTTTACAGGAACCGGCTGCCCGGCGCGTGCGAGCTTGTGGGCCGCGACGCCGCCGATCTTCTTGGCCGAGTAGATCGGAGGAACCTGGTCCATTTCGCCGTGGAAGCGCAGCGCAAGGGCACGCAGTTCATCGAGCGACCTGGATGAGCGCGCGCGGCTCCGATGCGGGTTGTCCTTCGGCATCATAGGTGTCGGTGGCGAAGCCGAAGCGGATGTGCCGGTGTATTCCTTTTCGGCTTGTCCGAAGAACTGCGCGAGGCGCGTGTAACGGCCGAGCAGCAGCGGGAGGACGCCGGTGGCCATGGGGTCGAGGGTGCCGAGGTGGCCGATGGATTTTTCGCCTGTAGCGCGGCGAACGATCGCGACGACATCGTGCGAGGTCATGCCGGCGGGTTTGTCGAGAACGAGGAGGCCGTTGAGAGGCATGCAGTTCTATTGTACGAGGGAAGAGCTAACTGCCGCCGCGCCGCACCAGGGAGAGGAACTCGTTGCGGGTCTGCATCTGCGTCTTGAAGACGCCAAGCATTGCCGAGGTGACGGTGGAGGAGTGCTGCTTTTCGACCCCCCGCATCATCATGCAGAGATGCTGCGCCTCGAGAATGACCGCGACGCCCTGGGGATGAATGGCTTCGTCGATCGCATCGGCAACCTCGCGCGTGAGCCGCTCCTGCACCTGCAGCCGGCGCGCGAAGACGTCGACGAGCCGGGCGGTCTTCGAAAGGCCGATGACCTTGCCGTTCGGAACATACGCCACGTGCGCCTTGCCGAAGAAAGGCAGCAGATGATGCTCGCACAGGGAGAAGAATTCGATGTCTTTCACGATGACCATCTCGTCGTAGTCAACGTCGAAGAGCGCGTCGTGCAGCACGTCGGTGACGCTCTGCTCGTAGCCGCGCGTCAGGTACGCCATGGACTTCTCCATGCGCTTGGGCGTGTCGATCAGACCATCCCGATTGGGATCTTCGCCGACGCGGCGAATCAGTTCGCGGTAAAGATCCTGCGTTGAGGCGGTATCGAGCGAGGTAGGTGTGATGATCTCGGATGGCATGATTCAGACGGCCTTTCTTACGTGCGTGCGAAGGGCGGAAGCGTTCCGCCCGAAAAGTCGAACGAGTTGTTGCCGGTTTCTTCCACGTGCAGGTGCTCGAGGTGCGCGTGGGGGAACTGCGCGAAGATGCGATGCAGCTCGACTGCGAGATTCTCGGTTGAAGGCACAGTGTCGCGGAAGAGATCGAGCGTGTTGAGGTTGCTGAGATCGAAGCGCGCCAGCAGGCGTTCCGCCGCGAAGGCGTCTAGGTCGCCGAGGTTGCAGACCATGCCGGTCAGAGGATCAATGGAGCCTGCAAAGGTCACTGCGACGGTGTAGTTGTGCCCGTGTCCGAAGGGATTGTTGCATTTTCCAAAGGTCCGCTGGTTCTGCGCCTCGGACAAGCTCTCGGCATGGAGCCGGTGCGAGGCGCTGAAATGGTAGCGGCGAGTCAGGTAAGCCTTCATGGCGCGACCTCGGCGGCTGGCTCGAACTCGCCGTAGAAGTCTGCGAACAGGTCGGCCATCTCGTAGACGCGGACGCGGTGGAGTTTCGCGCCGGGAATCTTTCCGTCCAGCCTGCGCCAAACTGCGACCGCGATATTTTCGGTGGTGGGAACGGTGTTCCGAAAGTCCGGGATTTCGAGGTTGAGGTGGCGATGGTCGTAGACTCCGACCACTTCCCTTTCGAGGATGTCCTTGAGCTCTTTCAGATCGACGACGAAGCCGGTGACGGGATCGATTTCGCCCGCGACCGTTACCTCGAGCGTGTAGTTGTGCCCGTGGCCGTTGCGATTGGCGCACTTGCCGAAGATGCGCTGGTTTTCCTCTGGCGAAAGCGCCTCACTCCAATAGAAGTGCGCGGCGGAAAACTCGGCTTTGCGGGTGAGCAGGATCATAGGGCAGTTCTCAATTCCCAGTTCAATGTTTCCAGTCAGGACTTCATCACCTTAGACCCAGACATCCATGCTTTGGATTCTTCATCCTGCAGACGTTGAGTAGGTGCGGCCTTTCCATTCCACTTTTTTGAGCACACGCACGTTGATGTAGCTGCGAACGAGCAGGTAGGCGAACAGCGGAATGCCGAACAGGGCGAGAAACCGGTCGGGAATCGGAAAGTTCGACTTTGAAACCCGCGCGTAGAAGCCCCAGATGCCGCGCAGCCAGATGATCCACACCAACGGAGCGCCGTAGAACATGGGGAAGGGATACAGCAACGCCAGGAACGGAAGTCCGACGGCGAGCAGAAAGACGAGCAGCGCGATGAGCGCCATGGCGATCGGCTGCGAGAAGAGCAGTGCCAGGTTCTTGGTCCAACCTTCGAGCATGGCCGCATTGGAGCGGTACATGCGGGTGGAGAGCGCGTCCGGCGCATAGCGGAAGCGGATAGCGCGTCGCGCGCGTTTGAACAGCCTCGCGAGCGCGACGTCTTCGAGCACGCTGCGGCCGACGGCTCGATGTCCGCCGACGGCGAAGTAGTCTTCTTCGCGCGACCATCAGGAACTGGCCGTTGGCTGCGGCGGTGCGATCCTCCGGAACATTGACGCGCTGGGGCGGGTAGGCGACGGCAAGCTCGGCGAAGACCAGCGGCATCAGCATGCGTTGCAGCAGGCCCCCGGTAAGCTGCCGCGGCGAGTAGGAGAGCATCGCCACCTTGTACTTCTCCAGTTCATGCCGCGCGCGCGAAAGGCCGCCGGCCTCGTGTACGGTATCGGCATCGGTAAACAGCAGGAGGCGTCCGCGGGCAGCCTGCGCGCCGGCCCAGCAGGCGTTGGTCTTGCCGGTGAAGCCAGTCTGTTCAGAGGTATCGAGCGGCGGGGCCTCGAGCGCGATCACGCCGCTGAGCTTTGCGGCCTCTGCCAGGAGGTTTCCGGTGCTGTCGGTGGAGCGGTCGTCCACCAGGATCAACTCCCAGTCCTGTCCGAGTTCGAAGCCCGGCTCCGACTGCCGGAGCAGCGATTCGAGGCACGCCGGAAGCGACTCGGCCTCATTGCGTGCAGGCACGATGACGGAAAGCTCCAGCGATGGTCCATCCTGCGCTTCCGGTTCAGGCGTCGGTTCGAATGCGATATCGTCCACGACTTCGTATTATAGGAAGATGAACCGATCTTTGCGCCAAGCGGGCCGGCGACGCGGAGTGCGACCCCGCCGGATGCGATGGCTGGGCCTGGCGTTTGCCGGTTTTCTGGCGGCGGGGTGCGACCGCGGATCGCGACCCGAAAACATCGGCAAGCCTGCGCCGGTGTTTGTCATGAGCGACGGAACGCACACTGTCGATATGGGAAAACTGCGCGGCAAGGTCGTGGTCCTGAACCTGTGGGCGACCTGGTGCGCCCCCTGTGTGGAGGAACTTCCGAGCCTGCTCGCGCTGCAGCGCAAGATGCCGGAACTGGCGGTGGTTGCCGTGTCGACTGACCAGGACGATGGCGTCTATCGCCGCTTTCTAGTCAAACACCACGTAGACCTGCTGACCGTGCGCGACGCGGATCAACGGGTGAACCAGATGTACGGTACGGTGCTGATTCCTGAGACCTACATCATTGACCGACAGGGCGTGCTGCGGAGGAAATTCATCGGGGCGCAGGATTGGACGGGAGCCGATATCGTCGAGTATCTCCATCAGTTGTAGACCGGTTTCGGGATAGGTGTTTTATACTGAGTGTTCAATTCCTGAAATTCTTCTTGAAAGTGGCTCATGCCCGAGTCAGTCGCACAAACAGCCCCGGTCCAACGGCGTAGTCTTTCCCGAAGCTTTGCCCGGGTGGCGGGCCTGTTTCGCGGTGGGTGGCGTGAGCTGGCCTACCCAACGGAACGCCGGGTTCCCTTCCTCGATGGACTGCGGGCTTTCGCGGTTCTGATGGTGGTATTCGCGCACAGCGGGTCGGAGTTTGTTCGGCAGCGCGGCGCAAACAGCTTTTCCAGCTCGTGGATTGAGCGACAGGGCGGCTGGCTGGGAGTAGATCTCTTCTTTGTCCTGAGTGGATACTTCATCGGATCGCAACTCTGGCGTGAGCTGTCGAACACCGGAACCATCTCCATTCGGTGGTTCATGGTACGGCGTGGCCTGCGTATCTGGCCCTTGTATTTCTTCGTTTTTCTCGCGGTAACCCTGCTACTTCCGGGGGATGCCGCGGCCAAGCAGCATGGGTGGACCGATCTCGTCTTCATTACTAACTACACGAACCACGGCATCGTGGCCGGCAGTTGGTCGTTGTGCTCCGAGGAGCAGTTTTACCTGCTCGCTCCGCTGGCGCTGGCGCTGATCGGCCGGCGATCGATGCGCAGTTATCGCTGGGGCCTGGCGGTAACGCTGGTCGTCGTGCTGGTGGTGCGTGCGCTCACCTTCGTCGCCCTCACGGGACACTTCTTCGGCAAGAATCCCGCGGCTTTTGCAAAGCTTTACTACCCGTTCCACACGCACTGCGATGGGCTGATTGCGGGGCTGCTACTCGCAAACCTGGTGGCTTCGAAAAAGGTGGTCTCCGGTCTGCTTGCCAGGCCCGCGCTCCTGATTCTGGCGACGGCGGTCTTTTGCGCGGTGACCACGGTCATCCAGGGCGATATCTTCCCTTTCACCTCGCTGGCGCTGTTCTTTTCGGCGATAGTGTGGTGGGGAGTCCAGACGAAGACACGGCTTTTCGGGCAGCATATCTTTTACCTGCTCTCGCGCCTTTCGTTTGGGATGTACCTGAACCACGAGTACATGGAACACTGGGTGATTCAGCGGGTTTTGCCGGCGGTTGGAGGACTTTGGCTGCCGCCGGGCGGCGCCTCGTTCTTTGCCGGGCTCATCCTGACGGTTTTCTCCATCCTGCTGTCGACAGCGACCTTTTGCCTGGTCGAGCACCCTTTCCTGATGCTGCGGACGGCGCTGCTGCGGTGGAAGGCAGATGCGCATCTGGTCGCCCACTGAGCGCACCGAGAGAGCTGCGCGTGGGCACACAGGAAAACTGCACCAGATTTGCACATCGCAGCGTCTAAAACCTATTGGCGGGAGCGGTCCGGGCGCCAAGCCGGGTTTCGCTGGGATGGTTCCGGGGGCTACACTGGAGTTGCGCAGAGAGTCGGCGTTCAGTCGCTGTTCAGGGGTTGGGCGCTTGCAGGGGCCGCTTCAGTCGGCCCGAAATCGGTTGTCGGGCTGTAAGGGGGAACATGTTCGAACGCTATACGGAGAAGGCGCGGCGCGTGATCTTTTTTGCACGCTATGAGGCCAGTCAGTTCGGGTCGCCTTACATCGAGACGGAGCATCTGCTGCTCGGTCTGCTGCGTGAGGACAAGGCCCTGACCAATCGGTTTCTGCGGTCCCACGCGTCGGTGGAATCGATTCGCAAACAGATTGAAGGGCACACCACGATCCGGGAGAAGGTCTCGACCTCGGTCGACCTTCCGCTATCGAACGAGTGCAAGCGCGTCCTGGCGTATGCGGCGGAAGAGGCGGAGCGGCTTTCGCACAAGCACATCGGCACCGAACATCTGCTGCTGGGCCTGCTGCGCGAGGAGAAATGCTTTGCCGCGGAGATCCTGCACGGAGCGCGGCCTGCGCCTGCCGGCGATCCGCGAGGAGCTTCAACGCACCACCCAGGAAAAGCCCGCAGCTGCCGGCAAAGGCTGGCCGCAATGAGCAGTCGATGCTGGCGGAGTTTTCGCGCGACCTGACGCAGTCCGCCATGGACCAGCAGCTGGATCCGCTCGTCGGGCGCGATACGGAAGTCGACCGCGTCATTCAGATTCTCTGCCGCCGCACCAAGAACAATCCGGTGCTCATCGGCGAGCCTGGAGTCGGCAAGACCGCGATCGTCGAAGGCCTGGCGCAGAAGATTGCCGACGGCGAAGTGCCGTCCTTCCTGGCAGACAAGCGCGTGCTGGCGCTCGATCTCTCGCTCATTGTGGCGGGCACCAAGTACCGCGGGCAGTTCGAAGAGCGGCTGAAGACCATCATGAAAGAGCTGATGGAGAATCAGAACTCCATCGTCTTCATCGACGAGTTGCATACGCTGGTGGGAGCCGGGTCGGCGGAAGGTTCGCTCGATGCGGCAAACATCCTGAAGCCGGCGCTCAGCCGCGGCGAGATCCAGTGCATCGGCGCTACCACTCCGGCGGAATACCGCAAATCCATCGAGAAGGATCGCTCGCTCGAACGCCGCTTCCAGGCCGTCAAGGTGCCTCCTCCGAACGAGGAAGATGCCGTCAAGATCATCATGGGCATCAAGGAGAAGTACGAGAAGTTCCACGCCGTCAGCTACACCGACGACGCGATTACCTTCTCGGTCTCGCACTCTCAGCCGCTATATTCCGGACCGCTTCCTGCCGGACAAGGCGATCGACCTGATCGACGAGGCGGGAGCCCGCGTAAAGCTGCGCCAGACTTCCCTGCCCGAAGAGCTGACTGAGGTTCAGAAGCGCATCAAGTTCATCGTGCACCGCATGGAAAACGCCATTGCGAACCACGAGTTCGAGAAGGCGCGCTTCTACTCCGACGAGGAGCGCAAGGAGCGTGAAAACCTGCGCTCGCTGCGCGACAAGTACCACCTCGACGACTCCTCCGCCGGCATCGTCACGCGCGAGGATATCGAGGACGTGGTCAGCCGCTGGACTGGCGTGCCGATGACGTCGCTGAAGGAAGAAGAGACGCAGCGCCTGCTGCGGGTCGAAGAAGAGCTGCACAAGCGCGTCATTTCGCAGGACAAGGCGATCTCTGCGCTTTCTCGGGCTATCCGGCGTTCGCGTGCGGGACTCAAGAATCCTGCGCGTCCGATCGGCAGCTTCCTGTTCCTTGGACCGACGGGCGTCGGCAAGACCGAAATGGCGCGGACGCTCGCCCAGTTCCTCTTCGGCTCGGAAAAGTCGCTGATTCGCTTCGACATGTCGGAGTTCATGGAGAAGCACTCGGTCTCGAAGCTGATCGGTTCGCCTCCGGGTTACGTCGGCTACGAGGAGGGCGGTCAGTTGACGGAGCGCGTCAAGCGCAATCCGTACTCGGTTGTGCTGCTCGACGAGATCGAGAAGGCGCACCCGGACGTCTACAACCTGCTGCTGCAGGTCTTTGAAGACGGCCAGTTGACGGATGGGTCTGGGCAACACGGTCGACTTCAAGAACACGATCATCGTCATGACCTCGAACATCGGCGCCAAGCACCTGCAGAAGCAGCAGGGCCTCGGCTTCCAGTCTTCGGACGAGAATATGGCGCTCGACAAGATGGAAGAACTCGTGAAGGGCGAGGTCAAGCGCACCTTCAACCCGGAGTTCCTCAACCGTCTGGACGAGATCATTATCTTCACCTCGCTGGTCGGAAACCGACCTGATGCAGATTCTGGAGCTGCTCGTTCAGCAGCTGAACAAGAACCTGGTTCACAAGGCCATCACCATCTCGGTGAACGACGATGCGAAGCGGTACATTCTGCAGAAGACGGCGAGCGACCGCACCTATGGCGCGCGTCCTTTGCGCCGAGCGCTGCAGCGCTTCGTCGAAGACCCGCTGTCGGAGGCGCTGATCGCCGGAGGCATCAAGGAGCGGCCCGCCTTCCTTGAGGTTTACCTGGACAACAACCAGCTCTTCTACCGGCCGATCCTTGCCGATACCGAAGAGAAGGCTGCGGGGCTGGCATTGACCGCGGTTTAGCTGCCGCCAACACACCGACTGAAGGGCTCGCGTGTGCGAGCCCTTCGCCGTTGAGACTCGGAGCGGCCTTGCGGCGTCCAAACTGTTGACACCATGGACATCGCCGCTATGTATAAAGCTCTTGCCGGCATACTTCTCCTCGCGGTGCCCGCCTCCCTGCCCGCTCAGCAGGATGTGGATACGCGTTATCCTTTGCGCCTGCATATTCTGGCGGCCGACAAGACTTTTCCTACAGCGCGCATGCAGCCGAACTGGTGTTCTGGTTCGCTCCCCGCGCTGGGCGGCGTGGATGCAGGCTCGGCCAGCGGGACGACATCCGCGAGTCCGTGTACGAGCGGAGGGAGTTCGCTCGCGTTTGGCGGCCCGGACGATTTCTCCGGTGCAGGGCGCGCCGACCTCGTGACACCGCCGAGCGGGACGGAAGCGCTGAGCTTTACCTACGAGGGCTGCCCGCGGGTCCGTGTCCAGTCTGGGTTTACCGCGCTCCCCGCGCGCTGGAAGAAGCCGGGCAAGCTCGAGGTGCTGCTGCCCACCGATGCCGATTGTGGACAGCGGGAAAGCCTTGCCGACCCAGCGCTGCACCCTGGCAGCCACAACCCACGAATTCGTTTATCTGCGCCTGCGCAATGGAGCGATCGTGAGCGTGTCCCAGGAGGCGTACGGGCGCAAGCCGGCGTTGCGTGTTTTCCTGAGCGGCGGCCCGGAGGCGTTGCAACCGAGGGTCCCCACAACGGTTTCGGTGAAGCGGCTCGCAGCCGCAGCGCAACCCTGAACGTCGTTCAGAAGACGGCAGCGGCCTCAGTGTTCTATGGTTGGGGCGGAGGATTCCGTGATGGATCGTCGTGAGTTTGCTTCAAAGCTTCCCCTGGCCATGGCCGCAGCCACATTCGTCGATAGCGCCGGGGCGCAGGCAGTTCCGGGCGCGAAGCCTGCTGCCGCGCTGAAAACGCTGACTTCCGGCACGTTCAAGCCGGCGCCGGCGAAACCCTCGAACAACGGTCGCAGCTCCCGCCAATACCTGCTGGGCATGTTGAAGGCCGGGAATATCCGGCTGGAGATGCACGAGACCATGCAGGTGGAGGGCGCCGAGCATGAGCCCGTCGGAACGCATCTTCATAACGAAATCTGGTGCGTCCAGCACGGCACCGCGACGCTGTACATCAATGGCGTGGAGCACACCATGGAAGCCGGCGACGTGGGCCTGGTGTGTGCGGGGGACGAGCATTGGATCAAGAACGCAGGGCCCGGCGAACTGGCTTATTTCGTCATCACGGTCGGGCCCCCGGAGTGATTCCGGCTTCCTTGAACTGCCGGTGCACGGCGGGCTCACCTCACTTCCGGTTACAGCCCGGCGAGTTCGCGTGCACGGGCAAAGACGCGGGCAAACATGGTGCCATTGAGCCGGCCCGTGTTGGTATTGCGCAGCGATGGATGATAGCTGGCGAGCAGCCATAGACCGCCGGGGAGCGGGTATTCGGCTCCGTGGCGAAACGGATAGGCGGAGCGGCGGGCGATCTCGCTGGTGCCGACCAGGTGGGCCAGGTAGCCGTCCCAGGCGATTTTGCCGAGACAGACGACAACCCGGAGCCTCTTGAGTGTGCCCAGTTCGGAGGTGAGATGTGAGGCGCAGTTGCGAATCTCCTCCGGGGTGGGCTTATCTCCGGGCGGGGCGCAACGCACGACCGAGCCGACCCATGCATCGTGCAGTTTCAAGCCATCGTCGGATGCCACCGCATGCGGCCTGGGAGGCGAACCCGAGGCTGTGGAGAACCGGGTACATAAAATCGCCTGATCCATCGCCGGTGAACGGACGCCCTGTGCGGTTGGCGCCGTGCGCCCCAGGCGCCAGGCCCAGGATGAACACCCTGGCACGGAGATCGCCGAAGCCCGGAACCGGCTTGGCCCAGTAGGTCTGATCCTGGTAGGCGCGGCGCCGGGTTTGCCCGATTCCCTGGCAGTAGGTCCGAAGTCGAGGGCAGCGGGAGCAATCGATAATGCCCTGGCGAATGGCTTCCGGAGGCGGCGAGGACGTTTGAGCACCTCCGCCGGACGGCCCGACAGACACAAGGAGGTTGGCATTACGGGGCATGCAAGTCGATAGTATAGGGAGAAGCCTCACAACCTACGAAGTGGCGTTCAGCCCTCATCCGATAAAGTAGAAAGGGCGTATAACGCTTGTGGGGCGTGGAGCGAAGATCCCGGTCCTGGGAACGGCGAGGAAATCTTGGAAGAGCAGCGCATAGGCATGATGTACCTGAACCTGGTGAAGCGGTGGTTCGGTGAGTTGTGGTACGGTCTCTTTCCGCGCGGGCTTCGACGGTCCAGTGCGTTGCCAATTTTAATCATCGCCATTGTCATCGTGGCTCCGATTGTGGCCTGGCGTTTGCATCGCATGGGACGCTTTGGTGCCTTGAAACGGGAGATCAAGGGCGAGGTCCCGACAGCGCCCGCAGGTCCGCGGCCGGGCGGTCTCGACCCCATCGTTCTGACGCGCAACCAGACAGCCGGAAGCAACCTGCCGGAGTTCCGGTCCGCGACCATTCTGCCCGGTCTGGGAATGCAGGTGCTGCAACTCACGGCGTACCTGCCAGAGCGGGGCGAAGTCTCGCTGCTGGCTGCGCCCACCGCGAAACAGATCGCGGACGGTACAACACCAGTCCGCACAGGGGTGAACGACCGCTGGGGAGCGATTGAGGTGCCCTGGGGAGGAGTTCTGTACGGCACCATGACGCCGCTCGGGACAACGATTCGTACGGAGTGGCGAGGGCGAGCGATCGAAGCGCCGACCACTTCGGCGGGCCACGCCATCTCGGAAGGAGGCCTCCTGAACACACTTGGAGCCGATGCCTCGCAGGTGGATGCGGAGCATGATCCGGGAGTGGCCACGGGTGTCTTCAAGAGCACGACCTTTGATGAACACTGGGCCTCGCGCACGGAGGTTACGGTCAAGGTTGTTATGGGCGCCCGCAGCGTGGACCTGGACGTCACGGCGAAAAACGTAGGCGACACGCCGGAACCCATGGGAATTGGATGGCACCCGCGCTTTGTGGTGCCAAGTGGAGAACGCGATTCGGCAGAGCTTCGGCTTCCGAACGGCGATCTCCTGGAGATCGCCGACCGATCTCGCGGCATTCCTTCAGGCCGGATGGTGGCGCCGCCGGCAGCGCTGATGAGGTTCCAGAATCATCCGGCGCCACTGGGTGTGGAATCGCTGGATGAGGCGATTGTGCACATGAAGGCGGGTCTGCTGGACAGCGGCGCGTCCGCAGAATTCCGCGATCCCGCAAGCGAGATCGGGCTTCGGCTGATTGCGGAGTCGGACAATATGCGCGAGTTGCGCATCAGTTCGCCGGCAGGCTCAAACTACGTCAGCATGGGAATGCAGACGAACCTGGACGATCCTCTGGGACGGGAGTGGGGCGCAGGCGACAACGCTGCCATCCTTACGCTGATGCCCGGCCAAACAGCGGAGTGGAAGGTTCGATTGGAGATCTTCTCGATCAGTGGGCGCGGCAAGAGCGTACGTTGATCGGACGAGACTGCAGCAGTTTGACCCTGCACAACCCGGAAACGTACAGTGGAAGACAGGCGATGGCCGCCGGATCTTCGCGATGGTGCGGAATCCGCGGCATTTTGACGCGCCAAGAGAAGGCATGACTTTGACCTCGAATCAGATGACAGAAACAGAGAATGCGGCCGAAGCCCAGCCGCTCACCGATACCCCTGAGCAGACGCACGAGCACACGCACGACGATCACGCGGGACACGATCACACACACAGCCACGAGCCGCAGGCTACGCTGAATCCTGAACTGATGCGCGAGATTGCCGTCGAAGTGGATGCCGACACGGTTTCGAAAGCATTTCGCGGCGTGGTGAAGAAGTACCAGAAGCTGGCTCGGATTCCGGGCTTCCGCGTGGGGAAGGTTCCGGAGACCGTCATCAAGAGCCGGTTCTCAAAGGAAGTGCGCCAGGAAGTTCTGGAAGAGCTGGTCAGCGATCGCTTCCGGCAGGCGATTGAAGAGCAGAAGCTGCAGCCGGTCTCGCAGCCGCAACTGACCAACCTGATGCTGGTGGAAGGGCAGCCCCTGCAATTCAAGGCAGCCTTCGAGGTGAAGCCGGAGATCGATGTGACCGGCTATGACGCGGTCTCCGTGGCCCGGCCTGACGTCGCTGTTTCGGACGCTGAGTACAACGCTGAAATGGCGCGCGTCATGGACCAGCACGGCACGGTCGAGCCGGTGGAGGATGATCGCGCCATCGTCGATGGTGACTGGGCTGAAATCGAGTTCAAGGGCGAGATCCAGGAGCTTGCGCAGGTGGTAGGTGAAGAGCCGGAGACAACGCCTGCCAACGAACCGATTACGGGCGACGATGTTCTGCTGGAGGTGGGCGGTTCGAACACGCTGGAGGCCTTCAGCTCCGCGCTCCGCGGCTCCAGGGTCGGTCAGGAGATGACCTTCGAAGTCACCTACCCGGCGGAGTTCGGCGAATCTCGTCTTGCTGGGCAGACAGTAAAGTACGACGTCAAGGTGAAGGCGATCAAGAAGAAGATTTACCCGGAGAAGGACGACGACTTCGCCTCGCAACTGGGCGAATACGCGAGCTGGCCGGAGTTCGAAGAAAAGCTGCGGGAACAGATCAGCGCGCGCAAGAAGGATGCGCTGGAGAATCAGGCCAAGGACCGAATGGTCGAGGAGTTCATCGCGCGCTTCCAGTTCCCTGTTCCGGAGACCTTCGTGCAGCAGCAGATCGACGCACGTCTCGATCGCGGGCTGCGTGCATTGGCGCAGCAGGGCATGACACCCGAGGACATGCGCAAGCTCGACTTCGCCCGGCTGCGCGAGGCGCAGCGCGACCAGGCCGTCAACGAGGTGAAGGCTTCCCTGATCCTCGATAAACTTGCCGAGGCGGAAGGCGTCAAGGTGACCGATGATGAGCTGGAACGCGAGCTGTTCATGGCTTCGCTGCAGTCGCGCGAGCCGCTGGATACCTTGCGTGCCCGGATGACGCAGGATGGCTCCATGGAGCGCATGCGCGAGCAGATGCTACGCGAGAAGACCGGCACCATGCTCTTTGAGAAGCTCGCCCACTAAACCGAACTTGCGAATGCCGTCATTCCGGCCTGGCCGGAATCTCCGTAGTTGCCTTTCGAACCGCCGCTGCCTTTACGGAGCGGCGCAGAACCAGAAAGCGAGAAACGCACATGGGTTTGATTCCTTACGTCGTTGAGCAGACCAGCCGCGGCGAGCGTACCTACGACATCTACAGCCGGCTGCTGCGCGACAACATCATCTTTCTGGGCACGCCCATCGACGACAACGTCGCCAACGTCATCATCGCGCAAATGCTCTTTCTCTCCGGCGAGGATCCGGAGAAGGACATCCAGATGTACATCAACTCGCCCGGCGGCTCGATTACCGCAGGCCTGGCGATCTACGACACCATGCAGTACATCAAGAACGACGTGGTGACCTTCTGCATCGGGCAGGCCGCGTCCATGGGCGCATTCCTGCTGATGGCCGGCAAGAAGGGCAAGCGCTTCGCTCTGCCGAACGCCCGCGTGCTGATCCACCAGCCTTCCATGGGCGGGCTTAGCGGACAGGCGACCGACATCGACATCCACGCGCGCGAGATCCTGCGTATCCGCGAGATCACCAACACGCTGATGGCGAAGTCCACCGGCCAGCCGCTCGCGCAGATCGAGCGCGACGTTGAGCGCGACTTCATCATGACCGCGCCGCAAGCGAAGGAATACGGCATCATCGACGACATCATCGACCGGCCGCGCAGCTAGGAGTTCAATCCTCGTCCGCTTCTTTAGGAATACAGAAGAGCCCCGATGGTTCGTCGGGGCTCTTTCGTGCTCCCCTCCGTTATCCCCCGAAGGGGTTACTTCGGATGAGTCATACGTGCAGGGGTACCGGGGATGCACACCGCCAAACAGGTGTAAACTTGGAACTTGTTCGCAGGTATGTGGTCTTTCAGAGGTTGCAGCAATTATGAAAACATCTCGGGGCTCTGACGAATCTCTTCGCTGTTCTTTTTGCCATAAGTCGCAGGATGCTGTCGCGAAGCTGATCAGCTCTCCCTCGGACTATCCCCGGGCCTACATCTGCGATGAGTGCGTCGCGGTGTGCAACTCCATTCTCGAGGACGACCGCACCGAAGCGACGCCCGGCAACGCGCCCGTCCACCTGCCCAAGCCGCAGGAGGTCCGCGCGTTCCTGGATGAGTATGTCATCGGCCAGGACCAGACCAAGAAGAAGCTCGCCGTGGCCGTCTACAACCACTACAAGCGCATCCAGATGAACAAGACGCGCGGCAACGATGTGGAGCTCGCGAAGTCGAACATCCTGCTGGTCGGCCCCACCGGCTCCGGCAAGACGCTGCTCGCGCAGACGCTGGCCAAGGTGCTCGATGTGCCCTTCGCGATCGTCGATGCGACGACGCTGACCGAAGCCGGCTATGTCGGCGAGGACGTCGAGAACATCATCCTGAAGCTGCTGCAGGCTGCCGACGGCGACGTGACCCGCGCGCAGCAAGGCATCATCTACATCGACGAGATCGACAAGATTGGCCGCAAGGATGAAAACCCCTCCATCACCCGCGATGTATCCGGCGAGGGGTGCAGCAGGCCCTGTTGAAGCTGCTTGAAGGCACCGTGGCCAACGTTCCGCCGCAGGGTGGACGCAAGCATCCGCATCAGGAGTTCACGGCTGTCGATACGACCAACATTCTGTTCATCTGCGGCGGCGCCTTTGTGGGTCTGGAGAAGGTGATCGGACGGCGCGTGGGCAAGAAGGCGCTGGGCTTCAAGACTGTGGGCGACGCCGATGCGGATCCCGATGTGACCCCGATTCGCGCGCAGCGCGATGGCGAACTGCTGCGCCAGGCTGAGCCGCAGGACCTGCTGAAGTATGGCCTGATCCCTGAGTTTGTTGGCCGTCTGCCGGTGATGGGCGTGCTCGATGAGCTCGATGAAGTATGCGCTCATCGAAATTCTTACCAAGCCAAAGAATGCGATCCTGAAGCAGTACATCAAGCTATTCGAATTCGAAGGCGTCAAGGTGACATTCACTGATGATGCGGCACGCGAGATTGCCCGCGAGGCGCTGCAGCGCAAGGTCGGCGCGCGCGGTCTGCGCATGATTCTCGAAGAGCTGATGCTTGACCTGATGTACTACGTACCCGGCAACAAGAAGGTCAAGGACCTCTCGATTACCTCCGAGATGGTAAAGAAGCATTCACTGACGCTCCCGATGCTGCTGGAGAAGGCTGGCTAAGCTGGTGCGGTTGCAGGCGTGCACTTCTGTGCACGTACTGCAACTGCTGTTCTCTTTCGCTCAAAGATCCCGCACTGCGCGCGCTACAGGAGACCTTCTTCGGTGACGTAAAAGCTGCGGAGACGCGGTGAAGCGCTGGTCATGTGGACCCGCGGTTCGTGGGCAGTTCCCTCACACTGATGACGAGCACTGCTACCCCGATCGCAGACTTTTCGCGAGAGCACGTGCGCGTGCGCAATGGCATATTCCACGATCCCCTGCTCTGACGAGGAACTCCGGCGCTCTATCAGACGACCGAGGCCCAGCGGCAGATGGCAGAAGCGGTTTGCGCGTGCGGCCGATTGACGCCGAGTGGTCATTTTTGATTTGTTCACCGGACAAACGTCCTTTGGGATTCCACCGGCGCGGTCTTACACTCCATTTACAATCACTGCAACGCACCGGTTGAGGGTTGCACCGTCGGCGGCGCGGGGAACGTCTAATCTCAGGAGCGATATGAAAACCCCAAACGAAGAATCTCTGAGCCGCGACGTCCGTAAATTGCCCATGATGCCCATTCGGGACATGGTCATCTTTCCCCATATGATGACGCCGTTCGTGGTGGGTCGCGAGTCCAGTGTGCGCGCGCTCGAAGAGGCGCTGACCGGAGACCGCAAGATCTTCCTGGCCACGCAGCACGATGCCTCGGTCGATGAGCCTTCCGCAGACGACATCTTCGAGACGGGCACCATCGGCAACATCGTGCAGAGCGTCAAGATGCCTGACGGCAACATCAAGGTGCTGGTCGAAGGTGTCGAGAGAGCGCGCGTGCCGTCGACATCAACGACGAGGATGGCTTCTTTGTCGCGACCGTCCGCACCGGCAAGACGCGGCTGGAGATGACGCCCCAGGTCGAAGCCATGATGCAGCGGGTACACACGCTCTTCGAGCAGTACGTGAAGCTGCAGCAAAGCCTCAATTACGAGACCATGGCCGCGAGCGTGCGCGGCGATGAAGCTGCCAAGCTGGCCGATACCATTGCTGCCAACCTGCAGCTCTCCATTGAGGAGAAGCAGGAGCTGCTCGATGTTTTCGATCCCGAGATTCGCCTGGCACGCATTGCCGATGTGCTCGATGTGGCGATCGAAAAGCTGAACATCGATCGCACGGTCCAAAGCCGCGTAAAGCGGCAGATGGAGAAAGCCCAGAAGGAGTACTACCTCAACGAAAAGATCAAGGCGATCCAGAAGGAGCTTGGCCGCGGCGAGAAGTCGGAGTTCGATGAGCTGAAGAAGAAGATCGAATCCGCGGGCATGCCGAAGGATGTGCTGGAGAAGAGCCTGCTGGAGCTGAAAAAGCTCGAGGCCATGCCGCCCATGTCGGCTGAGTCGACGGTGAGCCGAAACTATCTGGACTGGCTTCTGGCGGTGCCCTGGAAGAAGCGCTCCAAGGAGATTCGCTCCATTGAGCATGCCGAGACGATTCTGAACCAGGACCACTACGGGTTGGAGAAGATCAAGGAACGCATCCTGGAGTTCCTGGCTGTGCGTCAGCTGGTGAAGAATCCTAAAGGATCGATTCTGTGCTTCGTCGGGCCGCCGGGAGTCGGCAAGACATCGCTCGGGCAGTCTATTGCCAAAGCCACGGGCCGGCGCTTTGTGCGGATGTCGCTGGGCGGCGTTCGCGACGAAGCCGAGATTCGTGGGCATCGGCGCACCTACATTGGCGCGCTGCCCGGTCAGATCATCCAGTCGATGAAGAAGGCGGGCACCAAGAATCCAGTCTTCCTGCTCGATGAAGTGGACAAGATGGCGTCGGACTTCCGTGGCGACCCGGCCAGCGCCCTGCTGGAGGTGCTGGATCCTGAGCAGAATACGTCTTTTCAGGATCACTATCTTGACGTGGAGTACGACCTTTCCCAGGTGCTCTTCGTAGCCACAGCGAACGTGCTCGAGACCATTCCTGGCCCCTTGCAGGACCGCATGGAGATCATTCGGCTGCACGGATATACGGAGGTGGAGAAGCTCGAGATCGCTAAACAGTATTTGGTGAAGAAGCAGCGGGAAGGTACCGGGCTTTCGACCGAGCAGATCATCTTCGATGACTCGGCACTGCAGTCGATCATTCGCGGTTATACGCGCGAGGCCGGCGTCCGCAACCTCGAGCGCGAGATCGGCAACGTTTGCCGCAAGGTTGCGCGCAAGGTCGTGCAGACGCCCGCGGAGACGCCGGAGGCTCGTGCGAACTTCAAGGAGCAAGTCACCGAGGAGTCGCTTGAAAGCCTGCTGGGCGTGGCCAAGTTCCGCGATTCCGAGGTCCATCTAAAGAGCGAAATCGGCCTGGTCACGGGATTGGCCTGGACATCCGTGGGCGGCGTCATTTTGCAGACCGAAGTACAGGTGCTGGATGGCAAGGGCAAGCTCACGGCGACCGGGCAGTTGGGGGACGTGATGAAGGAATCGGCAGAGGCAGCGCTGACTTACATCCGCTCGCGATCGGCGCACCTTGGGCTGACTCGCGACTTCTACCGGAATGTCGATATCCACATCCACGTGCCCGAGGGTGCAACGCCCAAGGATGGGCCTTCCGCGGGCATCACCATTGGCACGGCGTTGGCGAGCGCTCTGACCAAGATCAAAGTAAGACGCGATATTGCCATGACGGGCGAGATCACGTTGAGGGGCAAGGTGCTCCCGATTGGCGGATTAAAAGAAAAGTTGCTGGCAGCCCACCGCGCCGGTGTCTTTGAAGCAATTCTGCCGGCGGCAAACCGGAAGGACCTGGCCGATCTTCCCGAACTGCTCAAAAGCACGATGAAGCTCCACTTTGTTGAGGAGATGGATGAGGTGCTGAAGATTGCACTTGAAGAGAAGCTGGTCGCGCTGGCAGAGGATACGCCGGCCGCGCTCGCCAAGGTGATCCCCCCGGTCATTCCGGCGGGACAGCCTGTGGCGCATCAGTAGAGGGAAAGAATATCGATCGGCCGCACACGTCGAGTGTGCGGCCTTTCTCTTTTTGCGCGAGGCGATTTCCAGTGAGAAACTAATTCACAAGCTGTGGCGTCGTCATGTATAACCGATCGCCTCCACGTTTGGCCTTCCGCAGCAGCCAGCCTGAGTTTCCCACAGGCTCTGCGCCGGATAAAGGAGTTTTGAAGCTTATGATTCGCCCCCAGCCTCGCCTGCTTCTCGCCCTCGTTTCCCTTCTTCTGGTGGCAAACGCCCACGGACAGGCAACCGCAACCAGGCCGATTGCCGATAAGCTGCCGCCAAAGACATGGGTGGATAAGGACACCGGCCACCGCATCTGGCGGTTGACGGACGAAGCGGGCTCTTCCGGCTTCTACTTCAATTTCAACGCCTATACGCCCGATCTGAAGACCATGATCTACACCGCGCCGGACGGTATTCACGGCATGGACCTGGCGACCCGGAAGACGCGACTGATCGTGCCCAACCCGCCGCGGCCAGCGGACGACGGCAGCCAGCAGTTCCGGTTCGGCGGCGTGCACGCGATCATTGCCGGCCGCATCACCAACTCGGTCTTCTACACCATGGCCGATCCTGCCACGCATATTGTCGCCATCTACAAGGCCGACGTTTACACCAACAAGATCACCAAGCTGACCGATCTGCCGAAAGGCATGAGCGTAGCCACCATCAACGCCGACGAGACCCTGGGGGCGGGAACAATCAACGACACACCGGATGCGGTGGAGTATGGCGCAAACCGCGTCAATCCCCCGGGCATGCAGGCCGGGCCGCTCGTCCAGCCTGCTAACAAGGGCGAGATGATGGAACAGCGCCTCGCGGCCAGGACGCCGCTTACGCTGAACACCATCAACCTCCAAACCGGCAAGCTAACGGTCCTTCTGCACTCGACTGACTGGGTGAATCACCTGCTGTTTTCGCCCAAAGACCCGAACCTGCTGATGTATTGCCATGAAGGTCCCTGGCAGAAGGTTGACCGCATCTGGATGATCCACACGGACGGTACGGACAATACGCTCATTCACAAACGCAGTTTCGCGATGGAGATCGCCGGGCACGAGTTCTGGGGGCTGGACGGCGAGACGATCTGGTACGACTGGCAGCCGATCAAGGGGCAGGACTTCTACCTTGCCGGTTTGAACCTCGCCACGGGCAAGAAGACAGCGTTCCACATGGAGCGCAACGAGTGGAGTATCCACTTCAACCTGACCAAAGACCTGGACCTCTTCACGGGGGACGGTGGTGATCCGGGACAGGTCGCCAAGGCTCCGGACGGCGAGTGGATTGAGCTGTTCCATCCGCAGATGATCGACACGCGCGGCGCGCTGAACGATCCCAGCTTCTACCAGCCAGGCGTCTTCCACTCCGAGCACCTGGTCAACATGAGCCAGCACAACTACAAGTTGGAACCGAACGTGCGGTTCTCGCCGGATAAATCGCTGGTCATCTTCACTTCGAACATGTTTGGGCCAGCGTTTGTGTTCGGTGTTGAGACGGCCAAAGCCGTGAATCCCCGGCCGGAAGAGGTTCTCTCAACTCCGGCACTGGCTACGCAGTACAACCCCGGCAAACCACCGGCAACACCGCCTAACAAGTAGCCCGCGCAGGGCGGTCTCCCGGCTAAGATGGATAGGTGAACGAGAACCTACCCCCGAACCGCATGCCCGCCGAATGGGAGCCCCATGCCGCCACCTGGATCGCGTGGCCGCACAACCCGGAGGACTGGCCTGGCAAATTCCAGCCAGTCCCATGGGTCTACGCCGAGATCGTCCGGCACCTTTCACGGGTGGAGGATGTCCACATCCTGGTAAACGATGAAGCCGCCGAACGCCGTGCGTGCGCGATGCTGAAGCGCGGCGGCGCGAACATGGCCCGGTGCCACTTCCATTGCTGGCTCACGGACCGCGTCTGGTTGCGCGATTCGGGACCTATCTTCGTCAAGAATCCACAGGGCGAAATCTCCGTCACAAACTGGCGCTTCAACGCGTGGGCAAAATACGATAACTGGCGTCGCGACGACCAGATTCCGCAGCACGTCGCCCGCCATTACGCGATGCCGGAAGTACGGCCGGAGGTAAACGGCCAGCGCCTGGTGCTCGAGGGAGGCTCCATCGACGTCAACGGGCAAGGTGTGCTGATCACAACCGAGGAGTGCTTGCTGAGCGAGGTGCAGCAGCGCAACCCGGGCGTCTCACGCGAGCAACTGGAGCAGGCCTTCCGCGATCACCTTGGCATTCAGCAGACGATCTGGCTGCACCGCGGCTGCGCCGGGGACGACACGCACGGCCACGTTGACGACATCACGCGCTTTGTTGCCCCGAACCGGATCGTCACGGCGATCGAGCCAAATCCGCGTGACGAGAATCACCTTCCGCTGGCGGAGAATCTTGCCCGTCTGCACGCCGCCCGCAATCTGCAGGGTGAACCTTTCGAGGTCATCCCGCTCCCGATGCCTTCGCCTGTTTACTTCGAGGGGCAGCGCCTTCCCGCAAGCTATGCGAACTTTTACATCGCCAACTCGCTTGTTCTGGTGCCTACCTTCAACGATCCCAACGACCGTCATGCGCTGAACGTCATTGCAGGCTGTTTCCCTGAGCGCGACGTGGTCGGCATCCACGCGGTCGACCTCGTCTGGGGCCTGGGCACCCTACACTGCCTCAGCCAACAGGAGCCCGCATGAGCACACCATGGCCTCCACCACCGGACCTGGCCAGCATCCAGGAGCTTGTCCGGGCCGCGGATCCGGAACAGCATCTCTCCGAGGGAGCTCCGGCTGATGAGTATGAGCCCGAAGAGCAGGAACTCTTCGAGCGAATCCGCGGGTTCTCGACCGAGCAGATGCTCGCCACCAACATTCTGCCCATTCTCGAAGAGATATGGCAGCGCAGCTTCTCCCTCGACGCTGAGCAACTCGCCCACCGCGCTCCTAAGCTGCTTTCCCTGGCCAAGGAGATTGAGCGCTTCTTTGGACCCGAGTCCAAGCCGCGCACCCGCACCCAGATTCTCGAAGACAACGAATCGCCGCATGACTGACCCGTCCCCGGAGCTGCCGGCGCACGAGGAGTTCCTGCGCGCCGCGATGGCGGAAGCCCGGGCAGCCCAGGCGGCGGGGGAGGTTCCCGTAGGCGCTGTTGTGGTGCGGGACGGCCAGATCCTCGCCAGCGGCCACAACCGGGTGATCACGGATTCAGACCCCACGGCACACGCAGAAATCGTGGCGCTGCGCGCAGCCGGACAGGCTGTGGGCAACTACCGCCTGGAAGGCTGCGACCTTTACTGCACGCTGGAGCCCTGCGCCATGTGTGCCGGAGCCATTCTGCATGCGCGCATCCGGCGCCTCATCTACGCTGCCGCCGACCCTAAGGCAGGCGCCTGCGGATCCGTGCTGTCGGTGATGAACCATCCGCAACTGAATCATCGCGTGCAGGTCCAATCGGGAGTGCTCGCCGAGGAATGTGGCATGATGCTGACGACATTTTTCCGAGGCCGCCGCAGCCCCCGGTCCTGAGAATTCTTTCACCCTTGCGGCTGCAATCGGCATCTATCCAGATAAATCGCTCGAGGAGCTTCCATGTCGCGTTTCACGGGAAAAGTCGCCATTGTCACAGGTTCATCTTCCGGCATCGGGCAGGCGATTGCTATTCGCCTGGGATCAGAGGGCGCCGCCGTGGTCGTCGACTACAACTCACATCCGGAGGGCGCGAACGACACCAAGTCGAAGATCGAGGCGGCCGGCGGCAAGGCAATCACCGTCCAGGCCGATGTGACCAAGCTGCCCGACGTGCAGAATCTTGTAGAGCAGGCCTGGCAGCAGCTTGGCGGGTGCGACATCCTGGTCAATAACGCTGGCGTGGAACGCGGCGCGCCGTTTCAGGATGTCTCCGAAGCCGATTACGACCTGGTGATGAACACCAATCTGAAAGGTGCGTTCTTCCTGACGCAACGCTTCGTGCAGAAGCTGCTGGCAGCCAAAAAGCCCGGGCGCGTCATCAACATCTCCAGCGTCCACGAGGACATGGTCTTCCCCCATTTCGCCAGCTACTGCGCGGCCAAAGGCGGCATGCGCATGCTGATGCGCGACCTGGCGATGGAGCTTGGACCGGCGCAGATCACGGTGAACAACGTGGCGCCGGGAGCGATCTCCACGCCGATCAACCAGAAAATGATGGCCAACAAGCAGGAACTCGACGCGCTCCTGAACAACATCCCGCTGGGCCGCATGGGCACCTCGCAGGAGGTCGCCGGGCTGGTGGCGTTCCTCGCGTCCGACGAAGCCGCCTACGTGACCGGCAGCACCTACGTCATCGACGGCGGCCTGATGCGCAACTACAAGGAGCAGTAGCGCACCAGGCCGTGCCCATCACTTGCCTTGGGCGACTGACGACGCAGCGGGAACCGGCGTCTTGGCGATCTCCACCGCGAACACATCTTCCGTACCCAGCATGTTCGAGGTGAAGATGACGTACTTGTTGTCGGGCGTGATGTGCGGGTTCGGTTCCATGCGGCTGTAGTCGTGTTTCGCAAGCGAGGCAAGCCGCGTAGTGTGCATCGTTCCGTCTGCATTGGGACGCAGCAGCTCGATCCAGGCGCGGTTCAGCGTGCGGTGCCCATTCACTCCGATTTCGCCGTGGGTCATGACGTTGCCGTCTCCGCAGAACAGCTTGCCATCGCGCGAGATGTTGTAGTGTATCGACGCCTCGGCCTTGCTGATCTTGTATTCCGTGCGCGCTCCGCTGCCGACATCAAGGCTGGTCAGCGTGAAGTCATCGCCCTTCGCCAGCTGGCGATCGAACCACACGGTCTTTCCGTCGGGCGACCAGAATTCATGCGTCACCACGCCTTGTCCGGCGCGCGACATGAACATCCGCGCCTTCATCGGCTCGTCGGTGCGCACGGTCCAGATGCGGTCCACCTTGTCCGAGGGCCCCTCGTGTGCGTACAGGATCAGGTTCGGATCGGTGGGCGAAAACTGCGGATGCGCCAGCCAGTCGTTGCCCTTCAGCACGATCTTGGTCTCGCCTGTCTTCACCTCCATCGTGAACAGGGCTTCAGGAATGTGAGCTTCGTAATACTTCTCCACCGCTACGGCGTGAGCATGCGCCGGGGTCAGCACCAGCGCGGGCTTGTCCCTGGTGGCGTTCACACCGGATTCCTGCATGGCATGAAGGTCGTTTTTGAGCTCTACGATGTCATAGTCGGTGAAATCGGGGTAGCGACCGTCGATGTATTTGCCCACAACCTTTGTTTCGTCGCTGTTGATTGAGGTGATGAAAGAACGCTGCGGTAGCCGTCCAAGTTTCTGCTGCGCTCCCGAGTCGATGTCAATGACCGAAAGGTTTCCTTCTTCTGCTTTGCGGAAGAAGATCCTCCTCGTCCGCGTTCCCATGACGAAGTCGACGACTTGGCCCTCATAAAGGAGGCGCGTCTGCATCGTCGCAAGATGGACCACGTGAATCCCGATGGACGAAAGGTAGACCATATCGTTCCCGTCAGGCGTGAATATGTTTTGGTTGAAGTAAAGAGCCGTGGCTTTCCTTTCATGACTAAGCCGGATGATGCGATGGCCTGTCTGTGCATCCACCCACGAGTCTGCGGAGGCGGGGGCGGTCGCCGGAGGAGAAGCCGGCGCCGTTTGCGCTTCGCCCTGCTTGTTCCATGAATCGAGTGTGGATTTGTTGCTGTCGGTCTGTGATGCGTTGTATGCGTCCTCAGCCGCTTTCTGCTGTTCTAGGGCTATGGCATAAACCTTGTCCGCCTGGTCTGCTGTGTAAGCTGCGTCGTCGGCATACTTTTGCGCTTGTTGTGAGGACACATCTGCATCGATGGAGGATATCTCCGCGTTGTCGGCAGAGTCCTGAGCCATATCTGCGGCACCTTGTGCCGCGCCGCACTGGGCCGTCGCGCCTGGAGGCAGTGTGAGGGATATGGCTCCCGCTAACGCTACAGACCACACTAACCTGATACTACAAGTCCTGGCGTAAGAGAAAAGGGGACCGAAGTGGCGTTTGAAGATGCAAGCGGAACTCCCTTCTAGCGTTTTTGTAATAGCCTGTGCATCACGCTTCGGTCCTCTTTGGCTCTACGCAACGACGAAATTCGCATCCTTCAACAATTTCTGTCAATATTCCAGAAATGGAACATTCCGCTTGCCGTCCGGATCGTTCCCGCACGCCAGACTAAAGTAAGGCTTCTACCTATTGGTTGACGCCGCTGGCCAGGAAGCCGCCGTCGACGACCAGGATCTCTCCCGTGACAAAATTTGACGCCTCGCTGGCGAGGAAGATGGCAGACGCCGACCAGCTCTTCCGTCTTGCCGAAGCGATCCATCGGGGTGCGCATGCGCAGTTCCTTGCCGCGTTCGCTCTCGTCCAGCAGCTTCTGATTCAGCGCGGTGCGGAAGACTCCCGGGGCGATCGCATTCACGGTGACGCCCTGCGAGCTCCACTCCACCGCCAGCGACTTCGTCAGCGCGCCGACCGCCGCCTTCGAGCAGGCATAGGCCGTTACTTCCTTCAGGCTGAAACGAACGTGTTCAGCGACGCGATGTTGATGATCTTGCCGGAGCCGCGCTCCAGCATGTGCTTGCCGAAGATCTGGCAGGCGCGCAGCGTGCCGGTGACGTTGGTGTCCATGATGTCGTCCCAGGTCTCTTCGGAGACGGTCAGCGGTCGGCTCGCGCTTGATCTTGCCGGCGCAGTTGATCAGGATGTCGACCTTGCCGAACTGCCTTAGGGTGCCTTCGAGCAGAGCCTCCAGGCTGGCGCGGTCGCCCACGTCAGAGGTCAAGCGCAGCGCCTTGCGGCCCGTCGCCTCAATCTTGGCGGCAGCTTCGTCCACCTGCTCCTGCCGCCGCGAGGACGCGACAACGTCCGCGCCGGCTTCCGCCAGCCCCATCGCCATCGCCAGGCCAATGCCCGAGGTTCCGCCTACCACGACTGCCACCTTGCCCGTCAAATCGAACAGCGAATGTCCCATCATGTCTCTCCTTTAGCCTTTCAGCTCCAATTAGCGCGGCGCGCTGATGTGCGCCAGGATCTCGTCCACGATTGTGTCCGGCGGACGGTCGTTGACGATCGTATACGCCTCGCCTCGGCCGGCTTCTCCAAGGTTTTGAACTGGCTCTCAAGCAGCTTCGGATTCATGTACTCATGCTTGCGCGCCGCCAGCCGCGCCGCGATCAGCTCGGCGGAGCCATCCAGCAGCACGAAGTGTACGGCACTGGCGGGCATGCCTGCGGCAGAGCGTGTCGCGGTATTTCGCCTTGAGCGCCGAACAGGCCAAGACGCCGCCTTTGCCAGCGTCGAACCAGCCTTGCATCAGCTGGTTCAGCGTCTCGAGCCACGGCTGCCGGTCGTCGTCGTTCAGGGGATGGCCGGCAGCCATCTTTGCTTGTTGGCCGCCGGATGGTAGTCGTCCGCATCGGCGAAGACGGCGCCGGTCCGCTCCGCCAGCAGCGTGCCGATGGTCGTCTTGCCCGAGCCGCTTACTCCCATCAGGACAACGATCATCTACGATGCCCCAGAAACACCGGCTTGATGTGCCGCTCGAAGAGGTTGGTGGTGACGTTCCTCGCCACGACATCCTCGTTGGCTTCGAGCGCCTCGAGGTACTTCGGACCCATCTTCGCCGCAACCTTGAAGCCCACGTGCAGCAACTGGCGGAAGCTCTGGTTGTAGGCCGGGTTCGACTGATCGTGGCGCAGCGCGCCGGTGAACTGCTCGCTCGTCCAGCCGTTTACCTCTTCCGGCTTCGGCAGCGCCGAGGGATCGATGTTGATGACGGTCGCGTACGGCGCGCAGAGCTCAGCCTCGTGCGCATAGGCCTCGCGCGTAGACTTCCTTGGCGATCTCAAGGCCGGTGCCGCCGGCTTCGGCCAGGCCGATCATCTCCTCCAGCCAGGTGGTGCCGGCGGTCTTCAGGTGCACGCCCGCGCCGAACTTGTTCACCGCCTCGTGGATCGCCTTGTAGATGGAGAACTTGTCCGAGCCGGAGTGCACGCTGAGCTTCAGATTCGCGGGCAGGCCGTAGGTCTTGACGGCGAAGGCGATCGCGGCGAGATCCTCGTTGAACTCCTTGGTGAACTGCGGCACGTCGCCGACGTAGTCGACGCCCTTGTTGAAGCGGCCGGTGAACTTCGGCGCGATGGTCTGGATGGGGATCTCCTCGTCGGCGATCATCGCAAGGATGATGAGCAGCTCGACCGGCGTCTGCGGATAGTCGGTCTCGTCCATCGAAACCTCAGGGACGAACCGCCCCGCGCCCTTGTTCTCGAGCAGCAGACGATAGATCTCGCCGGCATGCTTGCACGGCGGCGAGGAACTTGTTGGCGACGCCTTCGACAAACGCGCGATCGGTCTTGAAGGGCTCATCGATGCTGCGGGATCACCACCTCGCCGACGAGCTCGGGATGCGCGCTCGAGGAACGCGTCGACATCCTCCGGCTTGGCCGGCTGGCCGATCAGGTCGGCGACATCCAGCGTGAAGAAGTCGCAGGGATCGAGGAAGCGGTCGCACGGTCTTGAGGTTGATGTGGTCGGCATCGAGGAAGTAGGGCTTGCGTCCAGCCAAGCTCCTTCACGGCGGCATCGGCGGCGGCGCGAGTCTGGCTCGGCTCGGAGCCGATGATCATGTGCTCGCGGTTGGACTTGTTCCACACCGGGACCACCTCGACGCCGGCATCCGCCTGCCATGATGCAAGCCTGCAACTGCGCCTTCGCCTGATGCGCAAACCGGTCGCCAACGCCGACCGAAAACCGCGGCAAGTTCCAATCGCGTCACTCATGTCAAATCTCTCCTATTCACCCAGGCGCCGCTATCCGCGAGCCTATTGGTCTAACCAATCTACCGTCACCCAAGCATACTGATTTCGTGAGTGCCGCGGCAAATCATACGCCAGACAGTCGATACGGTCGGCATCAACGTGCCTGCAAACGACTTACCTATATCGCCGTGACAGGGCAACCCGTTGCAATCTCCGGGCGCTCTTGATCGATTGCGGTGAAAGGCAGAGGCAGTCTTGAGCGCATGAGCACCGTCCTAGTCCTTGAAGCGGCCCTCGTACGCCCAGAGCCCCAGCCCGGGATTGGAGATGTAGAAGATCTCCTCGCCGTCCACGATGTTCCATCCGTCATTCAGCTTCGCGGGATCGTACTTGGCCGTGTACTCGGCAAGGTCCCCGTACGCGAAGTGCACGCCTTCAATCTTCTTCGCTGCGTCAGGTGGCCCGGGCAATAGCGGATGGTGAAGCGGCCTTCGCTGGAGCCGTGGATCAGGTGTGCCGCCGCGCTCAGGTTGGCGGCGAGTTGCGGATCTTCTTTCACAGATTGCAGCGTGGCCGGCGTGCCGCAGTAGCCGTACTTGCGGATCAGCGTGTCGATGGCGCCATCTTCGCCGAACTCGTGCACGCCCGGCGCCAGCACGATCAGTTCCGCGTTGTCGGCCAGCGCCATGCGCGTGCGGTAGACGCTCTTGTTGCCCAGCCAGGTCGACTGGAACTCGTGCGGATCGAGAAAGACGACGGCCTTCTTGATCTCGCGATCCATCATCAGGAAGTTGCACTTCAGGCTCAGAGCCGCGGCGAGTTCGAAGCACTCCGTATCGTCACCGATGTACAGCCCGCGCATGACCAGCTTGCCCGAGGCATTCTTGTTCACGACAGTCTGCACGTAGACGATCTGCGGCAGTCCACTGGTGAAGTGCTCGCTGGCGTAGTTCAGCACCCGGCGCACCGGGGTGATCGGCGCGGCCCATCATGCGCTCCATGCCATACACCGCGCCGAGGAAGTGCGAGCGGTGAATCCCCATCACGCCGCCGGTCCCGACGAAGATGTTCTTCGATCCGTTGGCCATGCCCACGACCTCGTGCGGCACCACCTGCCCGATGGAGAGGATGAGATCGTGGCCGCCGTCGCGCAGCAGCTTGTTGACCTGCGCGGGCCATGGATAGTCGAGCTTGCCTTCGCTGACCTCGAGCATGAACTCGCCCGGCACTTCGCCTAGGGTGACGATGTCATTGCGCCAGTCGTGCACCCGGAAGAGATGCTCGCGGCGTCGCGCCGAACATGGTCGCAGATCTCGTGGTCGCGTCATCGGCTTGTGCGTGCCGAGCGCGGGCAGCACGTCCACCAGATCGCTCGCCGTAGTACTCGCAGGCAAGCTCGGTCAGGACGCCCGACTGCGAGTGCATGCGGGTGAAGTCGGGCGGCACGGCCAGCACGCGCTTGCGGCATCTTGGCGTCCAGCTTGCGCCAGCGCTTCAAACAAGCCGGCGCGAATCTCAGCGTCGGACATCTCGGTGGTCGGCGATCCAGCAGCAAAGAACAGACTCATAGAATCTCCATCTTATCGCGGCCTATCTCCGCGCATGCCAACTGCTACCCCTTAGCTCCGCAAATGCGCGCCGCAACCCAGGTCTGACGCTCGCGATATGTTAGCGCAAAGCTCCGTCAATCCATCCGCGACCAGTCTCGTGCTAAGCTGACGCCATGAAACGCCTCGACCCGAAGCGCCGCATCGCAGTTGTCTGCGCGGCTTGCGCGGCAATTATCCCATCCACATCGCTTCTCGTGCTCGATCACCCCCACTCGTCCCCGATACACTTCGCTGGCGGCCTCCTGGTTGGGATGGCGTTCGCCGTATCCGTAGGCACATGGTTCCGCACGCGCAGAAGCTGCTAGTCGGAGGAGTTCTCATGCAAGGAGTCCACTCACGACTTACCGCAAGCCGCCACCGCACTGCAGTATGGCTCGCGCGCCTTCTTCCGCTGGCCGCTGCAATCCTTCTGGCGGCGGCACTGGCCGTTTCCAAGCCGACTGTCCATGGATTTCTGGTCGGCGCGGCTCTCGGACTGCTGATCGGGTACTGCGTGTACTCCTTCCAGATAGACTCGGTCACGTTGAAAGACACGCCGCAACCTTCTGATGTAATCCCCCAGCGCATCACGGAATAAAACGGGGCTGCCAGAGCACAGGCTCTCGGCAGCGCCCTTCCGAGGCTCTACAGCCTGTACGCCTTGCGAACCAGATTGACCGTTAAGTCCTGCACAACCTCAAACGCCTCATTCTCATCCAGTCGATGCTCGGCCACCAGCCTGCCCAGGAAAGCGCAATCTACGCGCCGGGCGACGTCGTGCCGGGCCGGGATGGACAGGAAGGCGCGCGTATCGTCGTTGAAGCCGACCGTGTTGTAGAACCCGGCGGTTTCGGTCGCAGTTTCGCGGAAGCGCATCATGCCTTCGGGCGAATCGTGGAACCACCAGGGCGGACCCAGGCGCAGGCAGGGATAGTGTCCCGCCAGCGGGGCCAGCTCGCGGGAGAAGGTCGACTCGTCCAGCGTGAACAGGATAAACGTGAAGTTCGGCTCGTTCCCGTACTTTGAAAGCAGCGGACGCAGCGCCCGCACATACTCGGTCGCCGAAGGGATATCTGCACCCTTGTCGCGCCCGAACTTCTCGTAAACCTTCAGGTTGTGGTTGCGCACGCTGCCCGGATGCAGCTGCATCGTCAGGCCGTCCTCCACGCTCATGCCGGCCAGTTCCGTCAGCATCTGGGCCTGAAATAGCTCTACGTCGCCTGGTTGCGTCTTGCCGGAGTAGATCCGCGCATAAAGTCGCGCGGCTTCCTCGGCGGGCAGGTCCGCCGTCATCGCGGTCAGATGCCCGTGGTCGGTTGCGGTCGCACCCATCTGCTTGAAGTAGGCCCGGCGCGAACGCAAGGCGTTCAGGTACCCTTTCCAGTTCGAGACATCCTCGCCGGAGACTTCGCCGAGCTTGTCGAGATTCTCCTTGAATCCGAGATACTCGGCATCGACAACGGCATCGGGCCGGAAGGTCGGAAGCACCCGTCCCTTCCATCCCGACTCGCGAATCGCCTTGTGCCACTTCAGGTCATCGACCGCGGCATCGGTGGTTGCCAGCACCTCGATGCGGAAGCGCTCAAAGAGGGCACGCGGCAGAAACTCCGGACTGCGCAGTTCCTTATCGATAGTCTCGTAGTACTCGTCGGCGTTGTTCTCGCTCAGGCGATCCTTCAGTCCAAACTGTTTTTCGAAGGCATAATCGATCCAAAGCCGGGTCGGTGTGCCGCGAAACAGGAAGTAGTTGCGCGCGAAGATGCGCCAGGCCTCGCGCGGATCGATCTGCGCGGGTGCCGTCGGATCACCCTTGGCGCCCTGCTGCGGAACTCCCAGCGACTCCAGCGAGATGCCCTGCGAATACAGCATGCGGAAGATGTAGTGATCGGGCTGCAGGAACAACGCTGTCGGGTTGGGAAAGGGCTTGTTCTCCGCGAACCACTGCGGGTCCGTGTGCCCGTGTGGAGAGATGATCGGCAGGTCCTTCACCGTCTCGTACAGCTTTACCGCGACCGCGCGCGCCGCGCCCTCTACCGGAAACAGCCTGTGTTCATGCAACATGGAAAATCCTCCGCACTCCATTGTGTCCGAAACGTCAGCATCAGAAGCCTATCAAATTGGACGGACCACGCGGAGAGGAAATAAGCCGAATTCCGAACAAAACGCATCAGCAGAAAGGAAAAAGGCACCCGGAAGACCGGGTGCCTCGAATCCAGACTGTGCGTAAGTTTAGGGGATGTAGTAGCGCATGCTGATGTCCACCATGCTGTTGGTCGCTCGTCCCGAGCCCTGGAAGTCACTCGCTGCTCCGTAGGTCCCGCTGAGAACGCCCGTCCAGGCTGCTTTCTGGAAGTAGCTGTAGGTGGTCGAGTACTGCAGACGGCCGTACTTCGGGCTGCTGGCCACGCGATAGATGAAGCCAATCATGCCCTCCTGGATGGTTCTCGTCGCGGGGCTGCAGTTGGCCGCCGCGGACGGCGAACCCGCCACGCCATTGTTGGTCGGCGTTCCCAGCGTCAACGCGTAGCAACCGGTCTCGCTGGTATTAGGCGTGCCATAGCCGGTGAGCAGGCCCGTAGGACCCGTGTAGTAGGTGCGCTGGTTATACTCCGCGCCGTAATAGGCGAAGACGTCCAGTTTCGGCGTCGGATGCGTTTCAAGCGAGAACAGCCCGTGGTAGTTGCGCAGCGGCTCCAGAGTGCCGTCCGGATGCACCGTCACGTCGCCCAATTGCGATGAGCCATAGCGTCCCGTTCCGTCGCCCGCCATGCCTTGCAGGGCGACGTCGAGGTACTTGCTCGCCGAAACACGAGCGGACCCGAACACGCCTCCGCCCACCTTCGTGTTCTTGGCGATCGCGGTGGAGAACGAGGTGGTCGTCGTTGTACCCGTCGTCGTAATGATCAGGGGGTAATACTCATCACGGAAGAAACGCGCCAAGCCGCCCAGCTCGAAGTGGCTGACCTTCGTATCGAAGGCCACCTTCACCAGCACGTCCGGCGCGACGTTGTTCGCGTACGTTGTCAGCGCGCCGGAAGCGCCTGACGATACCGTGTAAGAACCGCCGCCGTTATACAACCCGCCGCCCTGCCCGATGCCGCCGAAGATGAAGTTCGCCGGGGCGTTCGCCGTCGTTCCGAGCTGCGTCTGCGCCTGCTCGACCGACATAGCCACGGTAACGCCGCTGCCGGTGTTCGGTGCACCGAACTTCTGCTGGATGCGGAAACCAGGCTGCCGCTCCCAGCTGTAGCCGACCATGTACTGCGAGTCGATCGTGTTCGGCAGCTTTTCGGTTCGTACGTCGGTAGACTTGCCATTTTCAGTGGCTAGCGACCAGGTCTGGCCGCCCGTCACGGCAAAGCCGCTGTCGGTCTCCGCCTTGCCCCAGATCTGCCGCACACGGAACGTATAGCTGTTCGACTGGTTGTTGTTCGAGGTGACGCCTGCGCTCAGAAAGTCACTCTCGAAGTAGCCGGAAAGCTTGAACGTCGCGGCCTTGCCCTCAAACAAACCGCCCAGGCGGCTCTGCCGGCCGGTGAAGTTCAGTTCGCTGATGTGGCCCTGATTCGAACCCGGATAAGGAATGGTGTTGAAGGGTGTGTTGACGTCCGAGTTGACGGCGCGGTTGCGGAAGACACCTTCTGCCGCGAAGAAGGCCACGGGCGTAATGGTCACACCCTTGTAGTGAATCGTCGTGGGGCTTTCAATCTTCTCGTTCAGCTCCACCTTGTTGGCAGAGATGGTCGAGGCCAGGCCGGCGCTCGTCGTCTGCAGATCGCCGACGTTTGTTTTCAACTTCTGCACATCGTCCGTATTCTGCTGCACGGTGGTTTGCACTGTCTGGGTCTGTGCCGCAGCGGCCTGCGCGGCCGATTGCGCCTGCTGCGCCTGCTGGTTGGCCTGCTGGAGCGCCGCATCCTTCGCGGCGTTTGCCTGGGTCAAGGAATCAATCTGCGCCTGCTGGGCAGCCTGTTTTTCGCGCAGTTCGCGCAACTCTCCGGCAAGCTGGCTTTCGGCCGAAGGCTTTGACGCGGCTGGCGTATGATGCACGGTCCGCTTGGTCGCGTGATGAGCCTTGGACTTCCCGCTCGAAACACCCTCGCTCACGACTGTGTCGGTCGCTCCATTCTTGCGCTTGATGACCGTGGTCTTCTTCTGTCCTGGCGCGACCTTCACCACGTCGGTCTGCGAAGTCTGCGCGAACATTGGCAGACTCCCCATAAGCATTGCCGCAACGGCGGCCTTCATCTGGTTATTCATGGAACTCCTATACTGTGCATCGGCTCAGAAACGCGCAAACGAAGATCGGCACTTTGCCGCTTCGTATCTTTTTTGCTGTGCCGTGCCTACATGCTCCCAAATGTATGTAAATTAGCGGAGAAAAGGAGGCTGATTCACGGCATTTTCACACTTTTGAGGAACCCTCGAAGGTTCCCCGGGACAGGCAACCTCCGCCTCACTGTCGGCTGCGTTACTCTCGAAGGCATGTTCCTCCGCTGTGTCGCCACCATCTCTTTTCTCGTAGCCGCTTCCAATGCGCCGCTCGCCGGGCAGTCGCTCCACCTGATTCCCATGCCGCGCGAGGTGCAGCCCGGAACGGAGCAACCGATTGCCAGGGGCATCCGCATCGCATGCTCCTCGTGTGCCTCCGATAAGGAAGACAGCTTCACGGCGCAGACACTTGCCGCGGACTTTGCCGAGCGTGGCATCTCCAGCACAGGTCCATTTACGATCACGCTGAGCCGCGTCGAGAATCTCCCGGATGAGATGAAGCCCGAGGGATACACCATCACGCCAGGCACCAATTCCCTTACCCTGGCCGCGGCGTCTTCGGCCGGTCTGTTCTATGCCGCGCAGACGGTCGAGCAACTGGTCGTAAACGATGGCTCCGCCGCGGTAATCCACCTGGCGACGATTCGCGACTGGCCCGCGATGAAATATCGTGGGGTGCACGACGATCTTTCTCGCGGGCCGATCCCCACGCTCGCGTTTCAGAAGAAGCTGATCCGCACCCTTGCCGCTTACAAGGTCAATCTCTACTCGCCCTACTTTGAGCACACGCAGCAATACGCTTCGAACCCTCTTTTCGCTCCGCCCGGAAGCATTTCGGCATCCGACGCCCGGGAGATTGCCGCGTATGCTGCACAATTCCACGTCACCGTGGTCCCTGAGCAGGAAGCCTTCGGCCACCTGCATCACAACCTCACATGGGAGCAGTACCAGCCGCTGGCCGAGACGCCACATGGCGCCGTCCTCGCCCCCGGCCAGTCGGGTTCGCTCACATTGATCCAGCAGATGTTCACGGAGCTGGCCGCAATGTACCCCGGTCCGTTCCTGCACATCGGCGCGGACGAGACGGAAGATCTCGGCCTCGGCCAGACCAGGACCGAGGTCGATTCCCGCGGTTTCGGCCCGGTCTACCTGGATTTCATGCAGAAGATCGTCTCCGCGCTCACCCCATTGCACCGCCGTTTGCTGTTCTGGGGAGACATCGCGCAGACGATCGTGCAGGGTTCCACCGCCTACGCTCCGTCGGCGCGGCCTTGCCCAACCGCACGGACCCCGCCATCCTGAAAGGTCTGCCGCCGAGTTTCAAGCAGAACACCATCGCGGTCGCCTGGTGGTACACCCCGCAGCCCAAAGGCTTTGCGAGATTTCTGACGCCATTCACCGAGGCCGGCTTCGAGACCTGGGTCGCCCCCGGCAGTCAACAACTGGTCGCTCGTCTGGCCGGACAACAACGACGCCCTGCCGAACATCCAGCAATTCATCGCGCGAAGGTCAGCGGCAGCACTCCACCGGCGCGCTCAACACCATCTGGTACGACGATGGCGAGGCGCTCGCCAACAATAACTGGTACGGACTGCTCTTTGGCGCGGCGGCAAGCTGGCAGTCAGGGGTCTCGTCTATCGACGCGTTTCAGCAATCGTTTGCACCGGTATTCCACGGAGATCAGACCGGCTTCCTCAATCAGGCGCAGATTGAACTGATGAAGTGCCACGACATCCTGCGCACCGAGGCCAAGGTAGGCGATGGCTCCGACGGTCTCTTCTGGATGGACCCGTGGTCGAAGGACGGGCAGCCTCGTGCGGCCAAGATGCGGCCCTACACGCACGACCTGCGGCTTCACGCGGAGGCAGCTCTTACTCTCATCGCCAAAGCTCGTGCCGCAGCCCCGGCGCCCGCCATCCAGACAGGAGTGTCAGCCCTCCGCGACGGAAGCGCTTACAATCCCGCCACGGCTTTTCCCTCGAACCCTACCGCTCTGCGTAACCCGGATGCGATCGATGCGATGGAACTCGGAGCGCGGCGCTTCGACTTCATCGGCCTGAAGTTCCAGCTTGCGGACGAGATCGCGGACGGCTACAGTCGCGCGCTCACTGCGCAGAGCAGCACCGACAAGAAAGTTCACAGCACGGTCGGGCGCGAGCTTTCCGACATCCGGGGAATCAACGGGCGCATCAAGGACGTCGCCGATACCTATGCCCTGCTTCGCGACCTGTACGAGCAGGCCTGGTTGCGCTCCAATCGCCCCTACGCGCTCCGCCAGAACCTGGTGCGGTTCGATGAGGCGGTGGCCTTCTGGCAGGCGCGCGATGAGCGCTTTCGCAGCGCACAGCGTCAGCTCTCGGAGACCAGGACTTTGCCCGCTCCTGCCGATCTTGGCATTCCGCCAGCACACTGAGCCTGGTCACGCACGATCAAAGATCTGCCCGAAAACTGCAACGGCCCGCACCGAAGTGCGGGCCGCGTCGTCATGCAACGTTTACTTGCAGGCACCCATCGGTGGCGTTTGGATCCCGCCCATATGCGCGATGTTGTCGATCATCTCAGTGTGTTCCTTGATCACCTTCTCGCCTTTAGCCACGGTGGCCTTCAGATCCGGGTCGCTGGTCTTTGATTCCTCGTCCATGAACTTCTTCATGTCCTCGTGGTGGTCCTTGACCATGGCTTCCACATAGGCGCGGTCGAAATCAGTTCCGGATTTCATCTTCAGTTCCTGGTACTTGGCATGATCCATCATCGGCGTGCCCGAAGGCTTCACGTTGTACTTAGCCGCGAATGGCTTCATGTTGTTGATCAGCATCTCGTGATCGTGAATCATCTTTTCGGCGAACTTGCGCACGTTCGGGTCTTTGCTCTTTTCGAGCGCAAGCTTGGCGAAGTTTACCTCTGCGAGACTGCCCTCGGAGGCATCCTTGATGAAGTCCTTATCCGCAGACCTGGTATCCTGCGCCACAACCGGCGCTGACAAACAAGCCGCCAATCCCGCCATCGCAAACATCATTCCGAACTGTTTCATCACGTATCTCCTTTGGAACGTAGAACCTTCAACCTTTGTGGGAGTCAGAATGGCCCCCTGCGAGTTGCCCGGACGCTGGGTGATTTCAGGTCATACCTGTAGGCGAAAAACAGGGACGCGGGAAGATGCGCCTCGATGCCGTTCTCACCCGCTATACTCGGTCAGCAAAGCTATGCCGACACTTACCGCACGCACGTTGATCACTGCGATAGGCACCGTAGCCTATCCAGCCATTGAGGTCGACTCCGCCGGGCAGATCACCGACATCTCCACGGACGCAAGCATCCGCTCCGACTCTGTCCTGACACCCACCTTCTTCGACATCCACCTCCACGGAGCGGCAGGCCACGATGTCATGGGACGGGAATTTTCGGCCCATGCAACGTTTCCTGGCCAGCCGGGGCACCAGTCACTACCTCCCGACCACGGTCACCGCACTCGTCGAGGACACGCTCCGGGCCCTTGAGCGCATCTCGGCGGAGATCGAGTCCGCCACTCCGGAGAACGAGGCCAAGCCCGTTGGCGTTCACCTCGAAGGTCCATTCCTTTCCCACAGCAAGCGAGGCGTGCATCCCGCCGAGCGCCTTCAGCGCCCCTCCATCGACCTCTTTGAAAGATTTCAGCAGGCCGCTCATGGACACATCCGTCTGCTCACCATCGCACCGGAGCTTCCCGGCGCGCTCGACCTCATCGCACACTGCGCAGCGCAGGGCGTCCGCACCAGCCTGGGACACACCGATGCGACCGCCGCCGAGGCGAAAGCCGGGATCGACGCCGGAGCCTTATCCGCCACCCACACCTTCAACGCCATGCGGCCGCTGGGCCATCGTGAGCCCGGCGTGGTCGGTTCTGTGCTCGACACCGAAAGCCTCTTCAGCGAGCTCATCTGCGATGGCATCCACGTTGCGCCGGAGCTTGTGCGCCTGTGGCTTCGCTTGAAGCAGGACCACGCAATCCTGGTCACCGACTCCATCTCCGCCACGGGTATGCCCGACGGCAGCTATACCCTCGCCGGGCTTCCCGTCACCACGGCAAACGGCAGAGCATGTCTGACGAACGCCCCCGAGACGCTGGCGGGCTCTGTCCTGACGCTCGACCGCGCCGTAAGCAACCTGATGACCTTTACCAACTGCTCGCTCGAACAGGCCGTGCGCTGCGCCAGTTCGCAGCCCGCCCTGCTCCTTGGCCTGCAGGACAAGATCGCCAGTCTGCGCGCTGGCCAACCCGCCAACTTCAACCAGTACTCACCCACCGGCCAGCTTGAAGCCACGTTTCTGCACGGCCGTCGCCTCAAGCCTGGCTCCTGATCGCTGCGGCCTCAGTCCTCGCCCTCCACAGCGCGCCTTCGAGCGAGTTCACCGCCACGTCCATCACTGTCAACTCCGCGCAGCACGCCTCGATCCACCGGCGCATGCGCTCGCTGACCACTGCAATCTTCTCCACCACGCTGCCCGTGTACGCTACGCGGGCCGTTACTTCCCCGTGCGCCTTCATCTTGCCCCAGACAATTGACACCTGCTGCCCAAGTTCCACGCCTGCGCGCTCCAGCACATTCAATGCAACCTCATCGCCACCCGCGGCAAACCCCATCACCACCGGCGCGAGAGCAGCAAAGTCAGGTCCCGAGCGTGCATTCGCAAGCGCTACCACCTCTCCGATATCCTTCGCTCCCCAGGCCACCCGGATCGCCTCCACCAGCTCGCGTCCCGGCACCCTTATCGAGCGCCCGAAACGCTTCGCGCAGGGCCTCCTTGCCGATCCAGTAGCCGGAACCCTCGTCGCCAATCCCCGGTCCCCAGCCGCCCGCCGTGTACTCCGTGCCGTCCGAGCAGCGCCCCACCACCTGCGATCCCGTCCCACCGATCACCAGGATGCCCGGCCCGCCCAAAAACGCTGCGTCGAGCGCAATCACCTCGTCGCCACAGATCTCCACCTCTCCGCCGACCATCCCGCCCACCACACGTGCCGCCCACTCCCGCACCTCGGTGATCGAGTAGCCCGCCACCCCCATGCACGTCCGAGAGACATCGCGCAGCGCCACCCCGCTCGACTCCGACACCTCCTTCAGCAGCTTCTGCAAGCGTGCCGTCGCGACCTCCTGCCCCACGCGCGTCAACTTCACTGTCCCGCACGCTGCGCGCCCGAGCACCCGCTTCTCGTCCCCCAGCCAGCACTCCGTCTTCGTCCCGCCTGAATCCAGACCGATGTAATACGCCAATCCCACACCCCAACACTTTTGTCATTCCGCAGCGCAGCGGAGGAACCTGCTTTTGTTCTCCTCCGGCCACATCCTGCCAAGCCCGTTATCATACCTTCACGCCGCAAAGGAGAACCACTTGCCGACGAGCTCTACCCTGCGACTCTCGCCACTCGACCTCACTCTCGTCGCCCTCTACCTCGTCGCCATAACGATCTTCGGGCTGCGCTTCGCCAAGAAAGGCAAGCAAAGCTCCTCGCTCAAGGGCTACTTCCTCGCCGACAACACCATCCCCTGGTGGGCCATCGCACTCTCCATCGTCTCAGCCGAAACCAGCACCCTCACCATCATCTCCATCCCCGGCGTAGCCTTCGGCGGCGACATGGGCTTCCTGCAGATCGTCCTCGGCTACATGCTCGGACGCATCGTCGTCGCCTTCCTGTTTCTTCCAAAATACTTCCGCGGCGAGATGCTCACCGCCTACCAGCTCATCGACCGCCGCTTCGGCCCCATCCTGCACAAGGTCACCGCTGGGCTCTTCCTCTGCACCCGCGCCGCCGCCGAGGGCGTTCGAGTCTTCGCCATCTCCATCGTCGTCTCCATCGCGATAGGCACCGGAGACACCCTGTCCATCGCCATCATCTCCGCCCTCACGCTTCTTTACACATTCGAAGGCGGTATGGCCGCCGTCATCTGGACCGACGTCGTCCAGATGGCCCTCTACGTCGCCGGCACACTCGTCGCCCTGTGGGCCATCGGTCACGGAACCCCCGGCAACTGGCCCCACATCATCGCCGTTGCCGCGCCGCTGGGCAAGTTCCACGTGCTCAACTTCGCCTTGAACCTGACGCAAAGCTACACCTTCTGGGCCGGCATCCTCGGCGGCACCTTCCTCACGATGGCCTCGCACGGCACCGACCAGCTCATGGTCCAGCGCATGCTCGCCGCCCGCAACCTGCGCGAGTCCCGCCTCGCCCTGCTCTGCTCCGGCGTCGTCATCTTCTTCCAGTTCACCCTCTTCCTCCTGATCGGCGTCGGCCTCTTCGTCTTCTACGGCCAGGCGACACAGTCCGGTGCCCCATCCATCGCGCACTCTGCGATGGGTGGGATGAGCACAATCTCTCCCGACCGCATCTTCCCCACCTTCATCGTCCAACAGATGCCCCACGGCGTCGCCGGCCTCCTCGTCGCCGCCATCCTGGCCGCCGCCATGAGCAACCTCTCCGCCGCCCTCAACTCGCTCGCCAGCACCACCGTCATCGACTTCTACATCCCCTTCCGCGCCTTCCTCCTGAAGCGGAAACAGACTTCACGTGCCCCATTCATCGCGCCGTTGTCTCACGCGACGAGTGGGATCGCAGATTCTCCAACCACCGAAGCCCGCACCTTCCAGACCACAAACCTCGTCTCCCGCATCTCCACCGTCGTCTGGGCCGTCGTCCTCTTCGCCATCGCCGTCTACGCCATACAGCACGGAGGCAAGGGCCACGTCGTCGAAACCGGCCTCTCCATCGCCTCCGTAGCCTACGGCTGTCTCCTCGGAGTCTTCCTCCTCGGCACCCTCACACGCTACGCCACCCAGTTGGGAGCAATTATCGGCATGATCTGCGGCTTCGCCCTGAACCTCTTTCTCTGGCTGCTCCCCACCGACCGGGAATGGGGATGGACCTTCACAACACCGGCGAGGACGTATTACATGCCATTCCCCCACATCGCCTTCACCTGGTACGTCCTCATCGGCTCGCTCGCCACCTTCGCCCTCGGCAGCCTCTTCAGCCTCCTGCTTCCCAAACCCCGCCGCGTTGCCGCCGCTACTACCGCTCTACATCCTTTGCCTCTTTGGCCCGACTTTGGCTTGTCATTCCGCAGCGAAGCGGAAGAACCCGCCTTCCTTGCCACCTGCGCAGCAAAGCCTCGCGCCCCCAGCTGCCGCCACAGCCAGCTACGACTTCACCCCCATCTCCACCCTCATCACGGAAGCCATCGCCAAACACCAGCTCCCCGGAGCCGTCGTCCTCATCGGCCACAACGACCACATCGTCTTCGAAAAAGCCTACGGCAACCGCGCCCTCGAGCCCACCGTCGAGCCCATGACCGAAGACACCATCTTCGACATGGCGTCGCTCACCAAGGTCCTCGTCACCACCACCGCCATCCTCCAGCTCTACGAACAGCACAAGCTCGACCTCGACGCGCCCGTAGCAAATTATCTTCCGGAGTTCGCGTCATCTTCGATCGCCGCAGAAAAGGGCCAAGGGCCCGCCCTATTACAGCCTGGGGCAAAGCCCCTGGAACAGCACACAAGCGGGGCACCGAGGGCTGAAGGCCCGACCCAATCGCCACAGACCCTGGCCTGGAAATCCCAGATCACCATCCGCCAGCTCCTCACCCACTACTCCGGCCTGCCCGAAGACGTCAGCCTCAAAGACGACTGGGGCCTCAAAGCCCCCGACAAAGCCGAAGGCATCCGCCGCGCTATGGCCTCGGTCCCCTACGGCCCACCCGGCCAGACCTTCAAATACTCCGACATCAACTTCATCACGCTTGGCTTGGTCGTTGAAAAACTCTCTGGTCAGCGCCTAGACGATTACGCGGCTGCCCACATCTTCAAACCTCTTGCCATGGTTGAAACGCGTTATCTTCCCTTCGACCGCGCGTGCGATCTGTACACACACACGGGGTCAGCAACAACGTACTGCGAGATGACCAAGGGTGAATCATGCATAACTGCCTACGCTTGTCCGCGCCCTGGAACCTGGCTCCCAGAGATTGATCTGAGGGTGGGCCCCACCGCCCACGACGACCAGGGCACCCCCGCCACCAACCCAGACTTCGATCACCTCCTCCGCGGCACCGTCCACGACCCCACCACCCGCCGCATGGGCGGAGTAGCCGGCCACGCCGGAGTCTTCTCCACCGCCGCCGATACCGCCAAATTCTGCCAGGCCCTGCTCGACAAGTTGCTGCACAACACCGGCCCATTCCCGCTCTCACAGGCCACCCTGCAATTCGCCACCATCCCGCAAGCGCCCGCCACCGCGCACGCCGACGCCACCATCTTCACCCCCGACGGCCAGACCACAAAAGGCGTCGCCCAGCGCGGCCTCGGCTGGGATATCAACTCCGCCTACTCCCGCCCCCGCGGCGAAATCTTCCCCATCTCGACAGCGCAACATCCCGGGAGCTTCGGCCACACCGGCTTCACCGGCACCAGCATCTGGATCGACCCCACCAGCGACACCTACGTCATCCTCCTCGCCAACTCCGTCCACATCCCCCACGCCGCCGCGCTCTCCACCCTGCGCGGCCAGGTAGCCACCGCCGCCGCCCGCGCGCTTGGCTTGTCATTCCGAAGCGCAGCGGAGGAACCTGCTTCTCTTTCGAGCGAGGCGACCCACATCGACCCCGAAATGGCCGAATCCGGCATCGCCCGCGCCTCCTACCCGCCCGCGCCCCTCTCTGCGTCCTTTGCGTCTTCCCTTTCGCGTCCTCTGCGTTCCGCTTTGTCCTCGCAAAACCAGCCACAAACCCAAACCGGCATCGACGTCCTCGAATCCACCCACTTCGCCGCCCTCAAGACCCTGGCCGCCGCCCACAACAACCACCTCCGCCTCGCCATCGTCGCTAACCAGTCCAGCATCGACGCCCACTCCAACCGCACCATCGACATCCTCGCCGCCGCCTCCAAAGCCGACCCCGCCCTCGAGCTCACCACCATCTTCACGCCCGAGCACGGCCTCTTCGCAAAACAGGACACCGAGCACCTGAACGCGGAGACCGACCCCGCCACCCACCTCCCCGTCCTCTCGCTCTACGGCCCGAAGCTCTCCGACAAGCACGCCAGACAAGCCGACCTGAAAAAGCTCGACGCCGTCCTCATCGACCTGCCCGACGCCGGCGTCCGCTTCTGGACTTACGAGACGCTCCTCGGCTACTTGCTCGAAGACTGCGCCCGCGCCCACGTGCAGGTGGTCGTGCTCGACCGGCCGAACCCCATCGGCGGCGGCCCCGCGCAAGGCCCGCTCTCCGACCCCGGCAGCGAGTCCTACCTGGCCTTCATGCCGATGCCAGTCCGCCATGGCCTCACCTTCGGCGAACTCGCGCAGTACTTCAACGCCAACGCCAGCCTCTCGCGCACCGCGCCCGACCTCAACGACCCCGAAGCTCTCCAGATGGGCGGCGGCGCGGGAGCCTCCGCCACCGGCTCCAACATCGTGCCACCCGCGGTCAAACCGGGCCTGCACGCCGCCCTCACGATCGTCAAAATGCAAGGTTGGCACCGCACAGACTACTTCGCCGACACCGGCCTCCCCTGGGTCCCGCCCAGCCCGAACATGAAGACTCCCTCCACCAACATCCCCTACCCCGGCGTCGGCATGCTGGATTACACCAACATGAGCGTAGGCCGTGGCTCGCCCGCACCCTACGAAAACTTCGGCGCCGCCTTCGTCAACGCGCCTGAACTCGCCTCATACCTGGAGGCGCGGAAAATTCGCGGCGTCAGCTTCACCGCAACCACCCTCACCATCGCCGAGACGCCCAGAAAAATACCCCTTCCACGGCCAGACCATCCCGGGCATCCACATCACCGTCACGAACCGCGCCACCCTCGACACCCCCGAGATGGGCATCGAGATCCTCTCCGCCCTGTACCACCTCTACCCCACGCAATTCCAGCTCGAAAAAGCCCGCACCATCCTGCTCAACGCCACAGTCCTCGCCGCCATCAAGGCCGGCAAGGACCCCAGAGACATCGCCGCCACTTGGGCAGCATCGCTCAAGAACTTCAACGACCAGCGCCAGGCGTATCTCCTCTACCGTTGACCGTGACCTTCGTGAAACCTCCGTGAACTTCGTGCTGATTTCTTTCGCCCTTGTTGCACAATAGAAAGAGCACAGGAGACGCCATGCCGCGCATCAACTTCCAGCAGCAGCTCGTAGCCCTCAAGGACAAGCTCCTCGCCATGGCCGCGCTCTCCCAGCAGGCGCTCGAGTTCTCGGTCGAAGCCTACCTCAGCCGCGACGTCGGACTCTCCAACCACGTGCAGGAGATCGAAGCCGCCATCAACGCGGCGGAAACCTCCGTCGACGAGATGGCCTACGACCTGCTCGCCAAGGAGCAGCCGATGGCGATCGACCTGCGCTTCATCCTGTCCGTCATCAAGATCAACGGCGACCTGGAGCGCATCGGCGACCAGTCGACGAACATTGCGGCGCGGACCATCGCCCTGGGCTCGCTGCCCTCGATCTCGCTGCCGGTGGACATCAAGACGATGGGCTCAAAAGTCGGCATCATGATTCGCCGCGCCATCCAGGCGCTGCTCGAAGGCGACTGCAAGCTGGCCGAATCCGTGCTCGTCATGGACGATGAAATTGACGACATGAACCGCGCCATCCAGGCCGAACTCGTCGCCGTCATGCAGCAGCATCCCGAAGTCGCCGAGCAGTCGCTCAACGCCATCATCATCAGCCGCAACCTGGAGCGCGCCGCCGACCACGCCACCAACATCGCCGAAGACGTCATCTTCTGGATCAAGGGCAACGACGTCCGGCACAAGTTCTCGCTGCTCGACCTCGAAACCGTCGAAGACAAGCACCTGCCCATCGTCTAACCGAGAACGCCAACCACGGGCCGTCCTGTCAGCCTGAGCGAAACCCGTCGCGCGCCTCGCGGCTGACGCAGTCGAAGGACCCCATAAGATCTTCGCCAGCCAGGAACGCTGAGACCACTCAAACGCGGCTGTTCCGAAGCGGAACGCCAGCCACGCTTTCTGCAACCTACTTTGCACATGTGGAAATGTTCCACGTGGAACATTCTCGACTCTTACTTCGCCGCGCCATCCTCAACCAGCCCGCGCTGCTTCAGCATCGGCCCGATCTTTGGCTCGCCACCCAGCCACTTGTCGAACATCTGGTTGAGATCTTCGGTATTCCCACGCGAAAGCACCATCGCCCGGAAGCGATCGCCGTTCTCCCGCGTCAGTCCGCCGTGGTCCTCGAACCACTGGTAGGCCGCATCATCCAGCATCTCGCTCCACAGGTAGGCATAGTAGCCGGCCGAGTAGCCGCTGCCCCATATATGCGCGAAGTAGGTCGAACGATAGCGCGGCGGCACCGCCTTGAGCGCGATCCCCTTCTTCTCGAGCGCCGCCTTCTCAAACCCATCCGGGTCCTGCACCGGCGAGCCCGGCGCCAGCGTGTGCCACTGCATATCCAGCTCGGCCGCAGCCAGTAATTCGGTCAGCGCATAGCCCTGGTTGAACTTCTGCGCCTTCTTCATCTTCGCGGCAAGCTCCGCCGGCATCGGCGCACCCGTCTGGTAATGCTTGGCATAGTGCGCAAAGATCTCCGGCTGCGTCGCCCAGTGCTCGTTGAACTGCGACGGAAACTCCACGAAGTCGCGCGGCACACTGGTGCCTGAAGTTCCCGGGTACGTGGTCGCCGCGAACATCCCATGCAGCGCGTGGCCGAACTCGTGGAACATCGTCGTCACATCGTCGAACGTCACGAGCGCCGGCTGCCCCTCCGCGGGCTTCGAGAAGTTCGCCACGTTATAGACCACGGGCGAAGTCCCCAGCAGCTTCGACTGCCGCACAAAGCTCGACATCCACGCTCCGCCGCGCTTGTTGTCGCGCTTCCAGTAGTCGCAATACCAGATCGCCAGATGCGATCCATCCGCGTTGAACACCTCGAAGACGCGCACATCCGGCGCGTATACCGGCAAGTCGTGCCGCTCCTTGAAGGTGATCCCATACAGCCGCGTCGCCGCGTAGAAGACGCCATTCTGCAGCACATTGTTGATCTCGAAGTACGGCCTCACCTGCGACTCATCGAGATCGTACTTCGCCTTGCGCACCTGCTCGGCGTAGAACTCCCAGTCCCAGGGAGCGACCGTGAAGCCGCCCTTCTGGGCGTCGATCAGGTCCTGGATATCCTTCTGCTCGCCCTTCGCCCGCGCCGTCGCCGCAGGTACGAGCGCGTCCATGAACTTGATCGCCGCATCCGGCGTCTTCGCCATCTGGTTGTCGAGCTTCCAGGCGGCGTAAGTCTCGAAGCCAAGCAGCTTGCCCTTCTCTGCGCGCAACTGCGCCAGCCGAGCGATGGTGCTGCGCGTGTCGTTGTCGTCGCCCTTCTCCGCGCGCGTCCAGCTATGCTCAAACATCGCCTGCCGCGTCGCGCGCACCGTCAGCTGCGCCAGCGCCGGCTGCTGCGTCGTGTTCTGCAGCGGAAGCGCATAGCCTTCGCTCTTGCGCGCCTTCGCCGCTGCCTCGGCGCCGGCAATCTGCGCCTCGCTCATGCCAGCCAGCGCCGCCTTATCCGTCGTGACAAACGCGGCCGCCTTCGTCGCCGCCAGCAGCTTGCGATTGAACGCGTTCGACAGCGTGGACTCTTCCGCGTTCAGCGCCATCAGCTTGGCCTTGTCGGCCTCACTCAACTGCGCGCCCGCATGCACAAAACGCTTGTAATAAAACTCGAGCAGGTGCGCCGACTCGGGGTCGAGCTTCAGCTTCTCGCGCTCGTCATACAGCGTCTTGACGCGGTGAAACAGCTTTGCATCCAGGTAAATCGCATCTTCATGCGCGGAAAGCTTCGGCGCCATCTCCTGCTGAATCTTCTCGGCTGTGGGATTGGTATATGCACCGGTGATCGCCGAAAACGCCGACTCCACGCGATCGAGCAGCGCGCCCGTCTTCTCGAGCGCAACGATCGTGTTGGCAAACGTCGGGGCGGCCGAGGCATCTGCGATCGCCCGCACTTCCTTCGTCTGCTCGGCCATGCCGGCCAGCATCGCGGGCTCGTAGTCCGCGTCGTGGATCTTGTCGAAGGGCGGTGCCTGGAACGGCAGCGTGCTTGGCTTGTAAAACGGATTCGCAGCCCCAAACGCTACTTCCTGCCCTTGTGCCGCACCCACCGCCAGAACGCCCGCCGCAACCACTCCCGCCATCCACAACGCTCCCATGAAGCTCTCCAGACTGCCTGCCGATTCTACCTGTAATGAACCTTACGCGTCCGGCGCATGACGCCCGCCGGCCGGCGCTGGATCGCGCTCCACCGGCGTAATTGCCGCACCATTCAACTGCGCGCGCAGCTCTTCATCCGGCGTCCGCGCAAAGTACGCACGCAGGTCTTCGCCCGGCTCACGCGCATACAGATACCCGCGCAAGAGTCGCTCGATCGCCTCGGGGCAGTCCTCGCTCGCCGCGCGGAACCCGATCTGCCGCGCGATCTTCGCGTACTTGCCCACGGCCCCGCCCACGCAGAAGTAGAAGGCGTCGACCATCTTGCCATCCTTCTTGATCTTCTTGCCCTCGAGCCCGATATCCGCAATCCAGCTCTGCCCGCACGAGTTGGTGCAGCCCGTCACATGAATCTTCAATCTGCTGATCGAAGCCCGGCAGACGCTCTTCCATCTCGGAGGTTAGCCACTTCGAAAACGCCTTGGTCTCCGCGATCGCCAGCTTGCAGAACTCCGTACCCGTGCATGCAATCGCGCCGCGCCAGAAGGGCGTCACCTCCACCCGCAGATCGAGCGCATGCAGGTCCGCAATCGAGAGTACGAACATTTTCGTTCTTCACATTCACAACCAGGATGTTCTGCATGATCGTCGCTCGCAGATGCCCGTCGCCATGCTTCTCCGCAAGGTCCGCCAGCGCTATCAGCTGATCTCCCGAAAGCCGTCCGCCCATCACCGACGCACCCACCGACGACAACCCGGTCTGCTTCTGCGGCGTGACGCCGATGTGGTCGCGATACACATCGTCCGGCACGGCATCCTCGCTGACTGGCGAAGGATCCAATTTGTAACCGAGTTTGTTCTCGATCGCCTCCAGCATCGACTCCGCAGTCCAGCCCTGCTTCATGAACAGGTACTTGATGCGTGCGCGCGTACGATTCTCACGCAGCTCCGTCTGCTCCTTGAAGATCTTCACCACCGCCGTGATCACCGCCATCGCCTTATCCTGCGGGATAAACGCCGGAATCCGTTCCGCGATATGGGGCTCGGTCGAAAGCCCTCCGCCCACACGCAACGTATAACCGACTTCATCGCCGCGGCGGATTGCCGTCAGCGCGAGATCGTTGATCTCCGGATACGTGCACCACAGCGGGCATCCAGTAATCGAAATCTTGAACTTGCGCGGCAGGTTGTAGAACTCCGGATTCGCCGTCAGGAAGTGCGCCACCTCTACCGCCAGCGGGCTCGCATCCAGCAGCTCATGATGATCGAGCCCTGCGATCGGGCAGCCCGTCACGTTACGAACCACGTCGCCGCACGCGCCCTTCGGCGAGAGCCCAATCTCAGTCAGTTTGTCCGTCACCTCGACGAGATCAGCAATCGTCAGCCAGTGCAACTGGATGTTCTGTCGCGTCGTGATATCAGCCAGGTTACGCGCATGCTTCTTTGTAATCTCGCCGATGGCGCGCAGCTGGTGCGAGGTCAGCAACCCGTTGGGCAGACCGATGCGCATCATGAAGAATTCGGTCGCCTTGCCCTCGCCGCCCACGCCGCCGGTCACACCCAGGCCATCGCCCTGCGTGTACACGCCCCACCACTTCATGTAGAACTCGGACCACTCCCGCGGCAGCGTATCGCGGCCAAGCTGTGCGTACTCACGCACCTCGTCCCAGGCCTGCCACGGGTTCTTCTCAAGCTTCAGGCGCTCGGAGCGCTGCGCTTTGGTTTCTTTTACTTCCTTGGCGGGGGAGGCGGTCTGGACAGCTTCTTCTGGCATGACATCCTTTTGTTTCAAGTGAAGTGCAAGAGAAAGCCCACGGTGAGCGTGGGCGTTGGGGCTTTGCCTGGCTGAAGCGGAACGTCAGCAAGTCGAGCAAAGGACCAGCGCACGGCTGAAGCCCTCGCGACAACAGAACATCCGGCCTGGAATCGAAAACACCATATCCCTCAAGGGTAGTTGCGCCGCGGGGCAGAGTCAAGCCAACAGCTGCGCAGAAACGGAAGCCCCGCGCACGGCCTGCTGCGCCGCGCCCGGGGCTTCACCGCCCTTCCCTAGTGCACGTTCTTCGCTGCGTCATCAATGCGCTTCTTCGCTTCATCCAGCTGCTTCTGCACGTCCACGTTTTGCGTCTGCTTGCGCGCCTCGTCAATGGCCGCCTTGGCCGCTTCGAGCTGCTGCCGCGCGTCTTCCATCTGCTTCTTCCATTCCGCCGAGTTGCTTACAGCCAGCCTGGCCTCCCGCTGCGCTCTCTCGATCTGCTCGCGAAACTCCGGCGATTTGAACTGCTGCTGCATCGCCTCCATGCGCGCCTTCATCTCCGCGCGCATGGCATCGCTATTCAACGCTGCGAACTGCTTCTTCATCTCCTCGCTGTTCATCGCCTCAAACTTCTTCTTCATCTCCGGGCTGTTCAGCGTCTTCTTCATCTCCTCCATCTGCTTCTGAAACTCGGGTGGAGGAAAGTTCTTCATGGTCTCGGCAATCCGCCCCGTCTGCTCCTGAATGCGTGTGTGCATCTCCTGCAGATCCTTGTCGAGCTTCTCCTGCTCCTCAGCCGTCAGCCTTCGTTCCTGCCCATTCACAATCACGCGTGCATGATGCGGGGGCGTTGGCGCCGGTGGAGCTAGCGGTGCTGCGGGCAACGGAGGAGCAGCAGGCGCGGCAGGTGCGGGAGGCGCGGCAGGTGCCGGAGCCTGCAGAGGCACGGGAGCCGCTGGCGCCGCAACCTTCGGCGCTACCGGAGCAGCAGGCACACGCGGAGACGTCGGCACCGGAGGAACAGGAGAAGTTCGCGGAGCTGACGTATCGGGCAACGCGGGAGCCGCAGGAGCCAAAGGTGCAGCCGGAACTGCAGGCGTAGCACTCGAAGGCGCCTGCACGCGAACGACCGTTGGAGCAGCAGGCGCGACGTCCGCTGCAATACTCGGAAGTTCAGCCGCAAACACCTGCGCAACCGACGGCTGCACATGGAACGACGCAGCCACGGCGACCGCCGCGCCCATCGCCGTTACCCCCGCAAAACTCGCCACTCGCCTCGTACGGCTGACGCTTGGTACAGATTCCGTCAATTTCATGATGCGCTCCTCCAGGCTGCTGCGTGTTGTGTCGAACAGGCCGGCGCCTCCGACGTTGGTTGCTGTCATACGCCCGGCCAGCCCGAGCAGAGTCTGTGCGTACGAAACGCTCGAGGCCACCGCACCCGCGGCTTCAGCATCGCAGATCATCTCGCGCGTGACGCGAACCTTCCGGTCCAGCACATGCAACGCGGGATGATATGCAATCGGCAATGACACTAGCCGCGCCAACAAATTCATCAGGAAGTCGCGCCGCCGCACATGCGCAAGCTCGTGCGAGAACACAGCCGCCAGATCCGCGTCGGCAAACCCTGCTTCGCCCTGCCGCATGCTCGTAGGCACCAACAGCAGCGGACGCCGCACCCCAACCACCATCGGAGCCGCATCTTCAGCGTCCAGGAATCGCACCTTGGGAATGCGATCCGGCGCGAGCCCCTGCCGCCGCGCACACGCCCGCAAAAGTGCCGACTCCAACCCCGTCAACTCGCGAGCCTCAGATGCCGCCGCGATGCTGCGCGTACCCAGCCAACCCATTACAACGCGCGCCAGCGCCCAAGCCATCGTCAATCCATACAACAGCAGCACGGCCTGGAGCGTGCGCCGCGAAAGCTCCAGTCGCTCGATTCGCAATCCGGCAAGCGCACGCACATCGTCCCTCCAACCGCGCGGCTGCGCGAGCACCGTCGCATCACTCACCGTCGCCGCACTGTCGGCCACATCCAGATCCGTGGCAAACTGTACCGGTTGCTCCATCGGCGCATTGAGCCCGCGCAGCGGAAGCAGCACTGCAAGAAGCAGCGCGCCGCACCACAGCACATGCTCGGTCTTCAGCCGAGGCCGCGCCACGCGGACCATCAGCCCCGCCACCACCAGCAGCAAAGGCACCTGCCACAGGCTGTTGATCAGATATTCGAAGACAGCACGCTCGCTCATTGCCCCGCCTCCTTCTTCGTCTCTGCCTCTCTCCGCTCCGCTTCCGCAACCATCTTGCCCAGCCGCTTCAGTTCCTTCGAATCCAGGTTGCGCGTCTCGACCAGCGTCATGAGCAGCGCCTCAGTTGACCCGCCAAACATCCGCTCGAGCAGGTCCTCCACGGCCGAACCGGTCGCTCTCCGCCGCGTCACAATCGGGATATAACGGAAAGCCCTTCCCTCCTGCACGCGCTTCACTTTCTTCTTCCGTAGCAGCACGTTCAGCATGGTCATCACGGTCGTATATGCCAGTTCACCCGCGAGCTTCGGCTGCACCTCTGCCACCGTCGCCGGCCCGTGGTCCCAAAGCACGTTCATGATCTCGAGCTCCAGCGGCGTCAGCGTCTTATCCGGCATCACCAGCCTCCATCTACTACTGTTTTAGTAGATAGTCCTTGCGTCGCTTGCGTGTCAAGTGCAAAATCGCGCCGAGGGTGTACCCTATCCCCGATGCCGAAGCCAGATAACTCCGAGCTGCTCACCATCGATGGCGACCAGGTTCGCATCTCGAACCCCGACAAGCTCTACTTCTCAGAGGGCGTGCAACTTACCAAGCTGGACCTGGTACGCTACTTCCTCTCCGTAAGTTCCGGAGCTCTCAACGGGATCGCCGACCGCCCCATCGTGCTCAAGCGCTTCGTGAACGGCGCGCATGCCGAGCCCTTCTATCAGAAGCGCGCACCGGACAATCTGCCGCCGTTCCTGCGCACCGTCACCCTTTCATTTCCCTCGGGACGCACCGTCGAAGAAGCCGTCGTCGACAACCCCGCCGCACTTGCCTGGATCGTCAACCTCGGCTGCATCGAGCTCCACCCGCACCCCGTCCGCACCGCCGACCTCGATCATCCCGACCAGCTTCGCGTCGACCTCGACCCCAATCCCGGGGTTGACTTCACCGATGTGCGCACGGTCGCGCTCGAAGTCCGCCAGGTGCTCGCCGAGAACAATCTCACCGGCTTCGTCAAAACCTCCGGCTCGCGCGGTATCCACATCAACGCCCCCATCCATCCGCGCTGGAGCTTCACCGAAGTCCGCCGCGCAGCCCTCGCGTTGGCCCGCGCCGTCGAACGCCGCATCCCAACTCTTGCCAGCTCCAAGTGGTGGAAAGAAGAACGCCACGGCGTTTTCCTGGACTATAACCAGAACGCCAAAGATCGGACGACTGCCAGCGCCTACTCCGTGCGCCCGCTGCCCGACGCCCGCGTCTCCGCACCGCTCACCTGGGATGAAGTCCCCAACGTCAACCCCGCCGACTTCACCGTCCTCAACATGCCGCAGCGCTTCGCTGACATAGGCGACCCGCACGCCGGCATGCAGTCGCACGCTGCGTCGCTCGACGCCCTGCTTGAACTCGCCGCACGCGACGAAGCCGAAGGTCTCGGCGACGCACCCTGGCCGCCGCACTTTGCCAAGGCTGAAGGTGAAGCCCCGCGCGTCGCGCCATCCCGCGCAAAGAAAGCCTTCTCCGACCAGATCGGCGAAGGCTTCGGTGCCAAGCGCTTCCGTAAGCGCGCCACTGCCGCCATCGAGCCAGCTTCCTCAGAGGTGTCATCCTTCGTCGAAGGCGAAGGACCTGCGTCTCCGGCCGCCGCAACCCCCAAGCCCGCCCGCAAGGCTCCCGCTAAACGCACCCCTAAACACCCGCTCCTCACCATCGCGCAGTCGCCGGATAAAGCCGCTGCCCTCGCGGGCCTTGAACGCTGGAAGCAGGCGCACCCTGCCGCCACCGCGCTGCTCGCCGAAGATGACATCCTCGTGGACCGCATGCGCGGCTCTGCCTACATCTGGTACCGCATCCGCGTAAACCTTCGCAACATCCCAGAGCCCGAACGCCCGGTACATTCCACACCGGATCCCGATGACGATCCGACGCGCGCCTGGCGAGACGGCGCGCAAACACCTGCTGACGAACCGCGCTAACCTTCGGGCTGCTCGCGGATGTCGATGTGCGCCTGCGTGAACGGCCGCTTGCGAAACGTCGTCAACAGATAGTTGATAGCGTAACGCCCTGCCATCGTGAGCATGCCTTCGTGCTTCAGCCGTCTCGCGGAAGAAAACATCTTCAGTCCAAAGGTGAAGCGAACCTCGCCCACCTCATTCAAACGCCGCGCAATATCGGTATCTTCGCCATAGAACGTAATGTTCAGGTTGAAGCCGCCAATCGCATCCAGAGCCCTGCGGCTGGCAATGAAGTTGCCGCCCTGCACCATCGATCCCACGCGCAGCACATAACGATTGATGGCGTAGCTCGTATACGCCGCCAAATAGAACGCCTGCACCAGCACCCGCTGCCGTGCCGTCAGGTCGTAGTACACGACGGGTCCGGACAGCGCCGCCAAATCTGGAGTGCGGTCGAACGTTTGAAGAACCTGTGCGATCCATCCCGGAGTTAGCCGCGAGTCCGAATCCACATGGGCAATCAGTTCGCCAGTGCTTGCCGCGAAGCCCGCCTGCCGAGCCGCCGGCAGGCCCTTGCGCGGCTCATCCACTACGCGCACGCCGGGGTAGCCCGCCGCGACTTCGTGCGTCCAGTCGGTGCTGGCATTGTTCACCACGATGATCTCAGTCATCTGGGCCAGTCGTCCGGTACTGTCGCCACGGATCTGACCGAGGATCGACTCCAGGCAGGCGGGCAGGTAGTCCTGTTCGTTGTAGGCGGGTATCACAAAGCTCACTCGCATGCGGGAACGCTAACAAAATCATGTTGCATTCAAGCCAATTCTGCGCAGGCGAACCACGGCGGATGCGCCTTGCATCTGCCTTCAAAAGAGATCGGCCGGCATCCTGTTGCGGATGCCGGCCGGGTGTTTTGCTGCATGATGTCAGCGTTTCGGTCCGAGTCCGAACATGACCGAAAGTGTGATGCTGCGGTCGGGCAGCAGTCCCAGCGTGTCACCCGATGCGGGAACGAAGGTCGTACCCGAATTCGCGGCCGTCACGGAGGTAATGTTGCGTGCGTCGAACAGATTATTCAGGCTCAGGCGCAGCTTGGTTCCGTCAAAGCGCGATCCGCCGCGGACCGTGTAGTTGAAGAACAGGTTCGAAACATCAAAGGGATCGATAGGAATAACACCGCTCTGCGTAAGGCTGCTGCTTGCGGTCGTTCCATCCGTATAGGTCAACGTCTCCGTCGCCTTGTTGTCGTTCCACATTGTGCCGACGCGCTTGCTCAGGAATCCGACGTCTACGTTCTTGCGCTGATAGGTCAACGCATACGTCTCGGTGTTTGAAGGCGCATTGGCCATGTAGGCGTTGTAGTTCGGGTTGTTGTACGCCTTCGCGCTCTGGCTGATCGTCGGGCTGACGTAGCGCGCCGCGCCAACGGTTCCATTGATATACAGGCTGAACCCGTGCGACAAAGCGATGTTCGAGTCGGCTTCGAAACCCTTGGTGACCGAGTCGCCCGAGGTTTGGTATTCCTGCGAGCCGATCGCGTTCGGATCTGGCGATGCCGTGTAGGAGTTGCCAAAACGAACGTAGTAGACGTCGCCGCTGAAGGTGATCTTGCGCAACTTCAACACGGTTCCGGCCTGGTAGCTCTTGGCGTAGCTAAGCTTCGGCTGCACGGAAACCGGGTTCGCGATGATCGTCGTCACGCCGCCGCTGGTCGTCGTATTCGGCACGTCGAAGACGCTCGACGGAGGAATGATGCTGCCGGTCGAAAACTGCGCATAGGCCGACCAGTTTTCGCGAATGCGGTAGTTCACGTCCGCCGACGGCAGCACGGCGTTGTATCCCTGCGAGTGGTACACCGCTGCGGTGCCACTCGGTAGTGTACCAATCACACCGCCGTTATCGGAGTACTGCGTCAGGTCAAAGCTGTAGTGGGAGAACTTGACACCGCCCGTAAGCCCGAGCTTTGAGGTGGGATGCCACTCATATTCGGCGAACGGCTGATAGCTGTTGGTGATGAACTTCTCGTTGAAGTTCGGCAGCACGTCGTCTGCGCGGGTGATCGGGTCCTGCGGAATCTGGTGGCGCGACGTCGTCGCCCACTCGTACCACAGGCCGGTGCGGAGGATGCCGTACTTCGACACCTGGCTGAGCGTGGTGATGTCGCCGTACTTGCGATAGCTGTTCAGCTTGTCGACGCCGCAGGGCGTAGTGCCCTTCACCGGAGCGCAGTTCGCAATGGTAATGGCGCCCGAGGTCTTGGGCGCCAGAGCATAGTTCTGCTGGTTGTAGTAGCTGTATGTGTATTGCTTGGTGTCCAGGTGCCAGCCGTTGCCAGCGGCATCATGAAGCCGACGTACTCGAAGTCCGTGGGGATGTGGTAGAAGTTGTAGGGCGCATAGTCCGAACGCGTCGGGTCGGTGTTCTGCAGCAGGTAGTTGTACTGCGCCTGATACTGCGCGCGCGTCGGGCCCTTGGTGTTCGGCGTGTTGGTATCCAGCAGGACGACGCCGCCGAAGCCCGTCAGCACCTTTTCATCGCTGAAGCGGTACTCCACCTTGATCGAACCGGCCGAGCGCTGCTGCGCATTCCAGGTCTGGAAGCCATCCGAGGTCAGATGATTGAAGTCCGCATTCAAGCGCGTCTTCCTGTTCGCTCCCAGCTTGCCGGAGTCGATCTGCACGTCGGTCAGGATCGTGTTGAACGATCCATAGCTGACGCCGCCGCGCACGTTGAAGACATCGGAAAGATTGCGCGAAAGCATGTTGATCGAGCCGCCGAATGGCGTCGGCCCGACCGTCGAGGCAGAACCGGGCTGCGATCGAAGTCCATGCTGCCGATGAACGGCGCGGGAAAGAAGGCCCACGAGTGATGCGTGGGCGAGTTGGTATCTTCATACGGAATGCCGTCGAAGGTGATGTCGTAATTGCCATCGGAAAAGCCGCGGAAGAATTCCTTGGAATCCCCTAGCCCGACTGCCGTTCGAGTTGATGCTGAACGTGCCAGGCGCCAAGTGGATCATCTCGGTGTAGTCGGCTGTCGGCGCGGTGTAGTTCTGGATGTAGTGATCCATGATCTCGGTGCGGGCCGAACGTGCATCCAGGCGCGAGTCCATCGGCGCAAGCTGTGCCGCTTCGGAATTGGAGGCATCGGCTTCCACCGTCACCTGTTCGTTGAGGTCCGAGATGCGCAAGGGAAAGGTCAGATCGAGCGTCTGCCCTGCATTCAGGTTTACGTCCGGGCGATCGGCAACGGCGAAGCCTTTGGCATCGGCTTCGATCTCATAGTGGCCTGGAGCGAGGTCGCTGATGACAAAGTGTCCGCTCGCGTCCGTCGCCGCCTGGCGCGCAGTCCTGTTGTCCTTGCTGTGCAGCGCAACATTGGCCTTGGGCAGTGCGGCTCCCAGGCTGTCGGTCACGACGCCGGAGATGGAGCCCGTTGCCGTCTGGGCCGGAGCGCTGGAAAGCCCCGCCAGAACAAAACACGTTGAAACGAGTGGAAGGTGAAGCGAGCGCATGAAAGCAGCTCCTGCAAAGTGATTTGAGTACGGATTGACTCAACACTAGGCAGAGCATGTTGCGGCCCGGTCAATACAAGATGAATGGCTTGTTGCGATCGCACTCCGAAGTGGAAAAGAGGGGCGGGCGCAATCCCCCATTCGTCTCATCGCTGCAACGGAATGTCCAGCACCTCGATGGTGAACGCCGGCACGGTATGTTGCGACGGCACGCTCAGCGTTGACTCAACGGGCCTGATGAACTCGGGGTCCGCGATGGAATTAGTTGCATGAAAACTCGGCGCATGGAGCGAGGTCAGCTTTGCCGCGCCCGTCTTCGCCTCGCCAAGATCAAGCTTCAAGGCCTGCGGATGATTCGACGCATTCACCAGCTTGAGGTGCAGCACGTGATCGGCCGACGACACTGTTGCCGAATAGAAGAAGCGATCCGCCGCGCCTTCGATCGAACTCTCCGGCACCGCGTCACCCAGGTGGGCGGCAAACATGCACTGTGCGTAATAACTCGGCGATCCGTAGCTTTTAAGCGAGTCGTAGCCAATCAGATCGGTCGCCCACTGCATCGCGCCCGCGTTCACGTTCACAAACAGCGGCGCGTAACTCGCCATCACGATGAGGTCGCTGTTGCGCTCCATCCCTGTCATCCAGGCTGCATCGCCAAGCGCGTCGCCGAAGTTCGGCGTCGGCGAGCCGGACCGCGTCGCCCACTCGCCCACGAACACCTTCATCCCGTCGCGCGGCGTCGTTGTCGTACTGGTGCACCATGTCGAACATCTCCGCCGGCGCCTTGTAGTAGTGGTCGTCGATCACGTCGGGCTGCGCCGCTGGATCGCTCTCCTTCACCTTCGTCGGTCGCAATCAGCTTGTACTGCGGATACTTCTTGCGCAGCGCCAGCGCAATCTGCGCGAAGCGGGCGTCGTAGCTGCCGGACTTGTCGAACCAGTCCTCGTTGCCGATCTCGATGTAGTGCAGCGGGAACGGCGCCGGATGCCCATCCTTCGCGCGCTGCGCGCCCCACCTGGTCGACACGTCCCCGGTCACATATTCCACCTCATCGACCGCAGCCTGCACATACGGTTCGAGATCCGGACCCGGCTTGATGTACGCGTGCTTCAAGCGCATATCCCGCATAGACGGCAAGCACCGGCTCCACATGCAGGTCTTCAGTCCACTCCAGAAACTCCAGCAGCCCCAGCCCATCGGTCGACCAGTAGCTCCACGGCGCCTGGTGCCCGGGACGATCCACCAGCGGCCCAATCGTCTTGTGCCAGTCGTACCAGTCGGCCAACGTGTCGCCTTCAAGATAATTACCCCCCGGTAAGCGGACGAAGTGCGGATGCATGGCCGCCATCTTCTCCATCAAGTCCACGCGCAGACCGTTCGGACGGTCGTGATAGGTCGGCGGCATCAGCGACGCAAGCTGCATCCAAAGCGTGCCGGGGTGCTCGACGGTGAGTTCCAGGTGGTTGTGGGTCGAGGGCGTCAGCGCACCGGTCTTCAGCCGGAAGTCGTACTTCGACCAGCCACCCGGCTTCAGCGGCACAGTCGCCTCCGCCAGCACCGCGCCGGAGTCATTGCTCACCAGCCGCGCCTTCAGCGGACCGAGGTCGCCGTCGATCCTTGCATAGAACGACCCGTTGTAGGTGGTCTGGGCGTAGGCGGGGATTCCCCAATAGCCCGTGTTGCTCATTCCGGCTTCATTCCCGCCTGAGGCTTCGGTCACGGTCAGGCGCAGGCTCGTCGTGAGCGCGGCGCTTGGCCCGTTCGCCTTATCCACGGCGGCCGCGGCCCTGGCATTTCCGTTGCGGATCAGTCCCCAGCCTTCCACGCCTTCCCAGTTGCCGCGGAAGGTGTGATTGCTCAACAGTTCGGCGTACAGCCCGCCGTCGTAGGAGTGGTTAATCTCCTCCGTCATCAGGCCGTACAGCATCGGACTGACGGCGTGCAGCGTCTTCTCCGGGTGCACGGTAAGTTGCGCCGTCTGCGCGCAGGCGAGTGCAGCAGAGCTGAGTACGAGCGGCGCAATGACGCGGCGGCAGGCAGAGGCGTGCAGAAGACTCATGTTGTTCTTCATCCTGTGGTGAGCTACCGACGAATATACCTGTGCGCTGGCAGGGTCGACACGAGCTTTCTGCAGGCTGGCCTGCATTGAGTTGCCTGGGCGGGCGATGATACACTCATGGTTGGCATCCAGCGCCCTTTGCGCGCCAAACATTCCGCTCCAAGACAAGGCATTCCCGCTCCGTCATGACCTATCTCCTGTACCTGCTCGTCGTTGTCTTCGTCATCGTAAGCCTCTTCCTGATTGGCGTCGTGCTGCTGCAGACGGGCAAGTCAGCTGACCTTGCCGGAGCCTTCGGCGGGCAAGGTTCGCAGACCGCCTTCGGTCCACGCGGAGCCGCCAACCTGCTGACCAAGCTCACCAGCTACGCGGCCATTCTCTTCATGCTGCTGGCCCTTACGCTGACCGTTGTGCTGTCGCGCACCGGCGGAGCGGATCGCTCGGTGCTCTCCGGCCAACCCTCCAGCCAAACCACCCCCGCCAAGAAATAGCCTCGCGGAGACGAAATGATCCGCGAGACCTTTCCCGTCGGTCTGCTGGGCTGCAACTGTACGGTGTTAGGCGACGAGACGACCCGGGACGCCATTGTCGTGGATCCGGGTGACGACATCCCGCGTATCCTGGCGACGCTTGCCCGCCACCGGCTCACCCTCCGCCAGATTCTCATCACCCACGCCCACATCGACCACATCGCCGGCGCACAGCAACTGAAACAACTTACGGGCGCGCCCATTCTCTACAACCAGAAGGACCTTCCTCTGGTCGCGCTGATGGATGTCCAGGCGAGCTGGCTGGGTGTGGAAACTCCGCAGGTGGCTCCGCCTGACGCGGACCTTGCGCACGGCCAGTCGGTCACGTTCGGGAATCTAAAGGGAGAAGTACTGCACACCCCAGGCCATACCCAGGGCAGCGTCTGTCTTCACCTGCCCACGGAATCCCTGCTCCTGGCCGGTGACACACTTTTCGCCGGATCTGTTGGCCGGACCGACCTGCCGGGCGGCGATGGCCCGCAACTCATTCGCTCTATTTACGAACGCTTGCTTCCGCTTCCGGAGACAACGCTGGTGATCCCCGGTCACGGCCCCGCCACCACGATCGAACGCGAGCGCGAACAAAATCCGTTCCTGCGGTAGGACCCGGCGGTGCGATGCGGGACGCTGGAAAGACGATGGCCTTCCCGCTGGCGACCGCATCCCGTGTGGTTTGCGGAACTTGAAGCCCAACTCTAAAGCAGCACGTCACGACCACGAGCTCATCGTTAACTCTCAAGGTTCACACCATTGGTTGAGGGTTTTGATTCCCCTCTGAAATGTTTCCGGTGGCGCGATCGAACTGACCACGACGTGATTCATGCCGGCGATCCCGTAGAAGGAGCCGGGGTGCACCACCACCCCCACTTCCCGAACCAGCCGTTCGGCCAGATCTTCCGACCCGACCTGAGCCGGAAGCTTCAATACCGCGCTCCAGCCGGCTTCCACGGGCAGCAGTTCCATAGGCCCGCTCCCCAGCAACGCCAGATTCTCCCGCACGCGCGCAAGAATCTGGGCTGCGATCGCCTCCCTGCCGTCGAGTAACGTCGGAAGTGCGAGCTGCACCGGGGCGTTGAGCGAAAGGAACGTATCTGCAATCACTTCCAGCCTGCTCAGCGCATCTCGCCGCAGCGCATCGGGTCCCAGGCACGCCAGCCATCCCACCTTCATTTGCGGCAGCGCCGCGATTTTGCTCAAGCCGCTTACGACAAACGTCAGGCAGGGACGGTCCCCTGCGGCGAAACTCGGGATTGAGCCGCCCAGGCCGTAATCCAAAAACACTTCGTCCACGATGAGCGCCAGCCCTCGTTCGGCACAGATCGCCTGCAGTCGATCCCGCTCGACCGCCGAGGTGACATGGCCTGTGGGATTATTGGGGTGCACCACGACAACGGCCCTAGTCCTCGGTCCGATTCTTCGTTCCAGTTCGGCGAAGTCAATCCACCATCCGAAATCCCGGAACAGCGGATACGATTCAAGCCGCACATCGTCGAGGTCGGCGAGGAAATCGAACAGTGGATACCCCGGCTGCCCAACGAGCACCGTGTCGCCGGGATCGCAAAGCAACCTGAAGAGAAAGCTGTACGCCTCACTGGTGCTGGTCGTCAGGATGAGGTCGCCGGCATCCACTTCGGCGGAGTGTTCAGCGTAGTAGCCTGCCACGGCGCGCCGCGCACTCCCAAGCCCGCGCGGGTCGGGGTCGTACACCAGCGCCGCAGGATCGCTCAGCGCTCGCAGGATTCGTTCCGCATCGTAACGAAACCCGCAGACCGTCGGATTCGAGAGGGTCAGATCCAGGACCTCGAGCCCACTGGCCCGCCGCTTCCTTACCGCCGCCGCAAGCGCGCCTTCAGAGGTGTCCCATTGTGTTCTTCTGGAGAATTGCCCCGTCATCTCCACAGTCTACCGGCGGGTAGCGGAAGGTCGGCTGGCTACAATAGGAACGTGCCCGACCACCACCCCATCCAAGGTGTCCTTTTCGACTACGGCGTTGTGCTCTCCGGACCGCCCAACCCCGCGGCCTGGGCTCGCATGCGCGAGATTAGCGGCCTTCCCGAGCCCGAGTTCCACCCCGCTTACTGGGCGCCGCGGCATGAATACGACCGCGGGCACCATACAGGCGCCTCGTACTGGCAAGCCGCCGGTCGCCACGCCGGAATGGAGTTCACTCCCGAGCAGATTTCCGCACTGATTGAGGCGGATAACTCTCTTTGGACAGGGAATAACCAGCCCATGGTCGACTGGGCTCTGCGACTGCAGGCCGCGGGGACGCCCACCGGCGTGCTTTCGAATCTCGGTGACGAGATGACCGCGGGCGTGCTCGCCCGCCAGCCGTGGCTTGCCGGCTTCGACCATCTGCTGTGGTCGCACACCTTGAAGCTCGCCAAGCCAGAGCCGCAGATTTATCAGCACGCAGCCCGAGGGCTCGGTCTCGAACCGGCAACGATCCTGTTCATCGACGACCGTGCAGACAATGTCGAAGGCGGACGCGCAGCCGGCATGCAGGTGATCCTCTACACGGATCAACCAGCCTTCGAGGCCGAGATGCATGCTCGTGGCCTCGGCGATTTGTGGTTGACCGGAGCGCTGCACGGACGATAGCTTCAATCAACACAGTTCCCATTTCGGAACAACAACGTTACTAAAGATTTCGCTTTTCTTTCTCCGAGCCGCTGCTTTTGCGCTCAAACCATGGATATTGGGGACAGGCTGCACTCCGGGATTCGCCGCAGCCACAGGCCATGATGATCGCCGCTCACACGAGATTGCTTTCGGTCGCGCTCGCGCTGCTGTCGCTGGCGCACGTGCTTTCCGCCCAGACCACTAACGCGCCGCAGCAACTCGCCTTCGCGGGTCTCCGCAGCATCGCGCAGCAGGGGCAGGTGAACGGTGTCAAAGCAGACGCCGCTGGAAACCTGTTCCTGCTGCTGAACCAGGGAGACGGCGTTCGACTCCTGAAGACTGACAATGCGGGCAACGCGATCCTGGCGCAGGTCCGGTTGGGCGCAGCTGGCGACGTCGGCACAGCGCTCGCACTCGATCCCGCGGGGAATGTTTTCGTGGCCGGCACGACGACCTCCTCCGCGATGACAGCGACCCCGGGGGCAGCCATTGCGGCACGCACGGATTCCTCCACTCAATCGTTCGTAGCCCGCTTCGATACCAGCCTGAATCCTGTGTTCGTCACCTTCACTGGCGGGAGCCGCATCGCGGCAACTTCGGTCGCGGCCACCGCCGACGCAGTCTTTGTCAGCGGCATCACGTTTGCGAGCAATCTCCCTGTCACGCCGCACGGCATCCAGCAGAGCCCGGCTTTTGCAAGCACGCAGAATGGCTTTGTAGAAAAGTTCTCCGCTTCGGGTACCTCCCTTCTGTATGCCACCTATCTGACGGGAGCCTCCGGCGACACGACTCCCCAGGCTCTTGTCGCGGACTCCGCCGACAACTTGTACATCGCGGGCGAGACCACGGCATCCGGCTTCCCTACTGTCGCCGCGCTGGTTCCGGAAAGTCTCTCCAATCCCTCCGGCTTCCTCACCAAACTGACGCCGGCGGGCGATGGCATCCTCTTTTCCACCTTTGTCCCGGGCAACGGCCTCACCTCACTTACGCTGGATTCCACCGGAAGTACCTTGCTGGCCTCCGGCTCGGTCAACCTCGGACAGTTCCCTGTTGACATGGTCTCCTCGCTGGTCGCTCCCGCCGCCGCCTACCAGGTTCTGCTGCGCCTCCCCACCTCGGGAAGCTCCGTGCTCAGCGCCACACTGCTTGCCCCGGCCGCTGCATCCTTCGTCGCGGCAGCGCCAAACGGAGGCGCCTGGACGGCCGGCACGATGGCAGCCCCGATGCTTCCCTTGCAGCCGCTCGCGAGCGTAGGAGACGGGTTCGCCATCCACACCACGGGATCCGGAACGGTGGACCGGACCGCGCGTTTCGGCGGCCTCCCCAACCAGAGTCCGTCGTACGCCAGCCTTCCCACCCTCCTGACCGCCATCACTGCGGACCCCGCTGGCGAAGCGATCGTCGCAGGAGCGGTGCAGCCGACCGCAAGCTCGGCCCTGCTTGCCTCCGAAACCTACGACCTGCCGCTGCGAAACAGCTCGACCCCGGCTCTTCCTTCAACCGTTGTGGACGCGGAGCTTCCTTCATCTGCGTGCAGCGGAAGCCTGTGCGCGGGTTCTGCGGCATTCCTGGCGAAGCTCGATCCAAACACCGCCGCGCCTGCCCTTGCCTTTTCCACCGGCGACCTCCCGTTCGTCGTGCTGCGCAACCTGGGCTCCGGTGAAGCGACGAACCTCCAACTCGCAGCCAACACCTCCTCGCTGTCGAGCAACTGCCCCCCGAACCTTCCTGCCGGCGGCGAGTGCGAACTCCTGCTTTCCGGCGGAGGTGCCGGCGACCTCACTGCAACCACCTCGAACGCCGGCTCGCAATCGGTCTCGTTACCGGCCTACTCCGCCTCGGCACCATTGAGCAGCATCGTTTTTCTGCCGAAAGAACTCGATTTTGGCATTCAGACCTCCGCCAGCCCGGCCTCGACCCGCATCCTCACGATCTCAAACCTTGGAAGCGTGAGCCAGACCTTCACCTCTGCGCTGGACGTCACCAGCAACCCAAAAAATCCACAGACGTACCCATTCACCGAAGCGTCGAGCGACTGCCCTTCCGCAGGAAATGCCCTCAAGGTTCTCGCCGCCGGCGCCTCCTGCCACATCACGATCGGCTTCACCGCCCCACCCGATGCCACTAACGAAGGCTTCGTGACTTACAACTGGCTGATCGGCGCGCGGGACGTCAAGCTCACCGGCTACGAGCAAGCTGCGGCGCTAAGTGCTTCAGCTTCCCAGATCGATTTCGGCACCCAGTTCGGAAACGTATCCGGCAGCGGCATTCACCTGCCGCGTTACCTCTTCCTCTCAAACGCCTCGGCGTCCCCTATTGCGCATACACCCGTCTCGCTGCCGGCAGGCTCCGCGTTCACCGTCACCGATGCCTGCCCGCTTTCGCTCGCCGCCGGGACCGTCTGCCGTATCAGGATTGACTACCTCGGCTCCCGCCCCACCTCCAGCGACTCCGCGACGCTGGCTCTCGACCAGGGTCTCAGCGTCCTTCTTACCGGCCGAACTCTGCCGCCGGCCACGACCACAGGCGCCTCGGTCAACCCGAACCTCACCGTCACGCCATCCTCCGTCAGCTTCGCAAATGCCGTCGTCGTCACAGGCGTATCCGGCGAGACGCAAACGGTCACCATCGCCAACACCGGAGGCTCGGCGTTCGCGCTCTCCCTGAGCCTGACCGGCGACTTTACCGACTCCACCAGCTGCGGCGCCACTCTCGCAGGCGGGCAAACCTGCGCCGTCGTGCTCAGCTTTGTTCCGACAGCGCCGGGGCAGCGCCAGGGTCTGCTGGCCGTAACCGCGGGTGCGGGCACAACACCGTTCTATGTGTCAATCACGGCCTCCGCCACCGGCCTCCTGCCAGCCAACAACGGCAGCCTTGATTTTGGCAGCATCACGGTCAACCAACCGGTCACCAAGTTCTTCAAGGTATCGCAGCCCCTCGACTCTTTCTCGGCTTCCGCAACCGGCCCATACGGCATCATCCTCGTGGAGGAAGCGGGCTTCGGTCCCGGTAATCCACCCCCCTCCTCCTTTGCCTCGAGCGTTACAGGCAGTTGCCACAACTGCTACCTGGGAATCCAGTTTCGACCTACGGCTGTCGGACCTCAGCCCGGAACGCTGACTCTCAGTTCCGTAACCGGGGGCTCGCCCTATGTCCTCAGCCTCACGGGCACGGGCCTGCCGCTTGCCGGCCTGCTGCTCACTCCCGTCACGCAGGATTTCGGCTCCGTCCCTCTGCACAGCGCGAGCGGAACTCAGCTCTTTACACTCACCAATCTGATCCCGCAGGCTTCTTCCGTTACGCTGTCCGGCCCATCCGTCTCCGGAGACTTCAGCCTGCTCTCCTCGTCTACGGGAGCGCCGTCCTGTGCCGGGACGCTCGCCTACACCACGTCCTGCATCGTCGCGGTGACGTTCTCTCCCGCAGCTCTTGGTACTCGCACCGGCTCTCTGGCCCTATCAGGAGGAGGTTTTTCGGTCGCTGCTGCGCTCTCCGGCCAGGGGACGGCAGATCCCGGCTTAGCCATCAATCCGCTGGCGCTCACGTTCGCGAACGTCCCCGGCAGCACGGCATCCCAGCAGAATGTCACCCTCACAAACACCGGCAGCGCCGCTCTTGAGGTGGGCACGCCCGTCTCCTCCTCCGCGAGCTTCAGCACTTCCAGTCCGTGCGGTAGCCTGGCAGCAGGGGCGAGTTGCTCGATTGCCGTCAGCTTTCTGCCAGGTTCCGCCATTGCGAGTGGGACTCTTTCCATCCCGGTCACCTCTCCGCCTGGATCAAGTCAGGCCGTCACCTACCCCGTTGCGCTCTCCGGGACCTACACCTCTGCTTCGGCAGGTATTCAGATCGTTCCCGGGCAGGGGCAGTTCGGCCCGTTCCCGGTTGATTCCTTCGGTACGGAGCGCACATATACCCTGAACAATCTCACCTCCAAATCGCTCACTCTCGCCGTGGACATTCCCCGCAACTTCGTGCTGACCAGCGCACCCTGCGGAGGTTTGGCTCCGAACGCAAGCTGCAGTTTCCAGCTTGCCTTCGTTCCGCTTACCGCAGGCACTCTCCCCGGCTCGATTGCGGTGCAGGGTACACCATCAGACGGCAGCAGCCCGGTCGCGACCTTCGGATATGCCGAAGGCTATGGCACTGGTTCTGGCGCGCTAACCGTGACCGGGGGCCTGCTGGTCAACGGAGTGTATGACTTCGGACAAGTCACCTCGGGCCAGGCGGTCGCGCATACCTTTACCCTGACGAATAACAACCCGTCGGGGTCTCCGGCGCTCACGGTACGGCGCATCACCAGCCAACCGCCGTTTCTTGCCACCACCAACTGCGGTTCGGCGCTTGCGGTCGGCCAGGGTTGCACCGTAACTGTCACCTATACGCCGGTGAACCAGGTGGCAAATGGCACCTCGTCCGCGCCGGCGAACTCTGACGCGGGCACGCTGACGATCGAGAGCGACGCGGCATCGAGCCCGAATATCATCAACCTGACCGGAAGAGCCTCGCCCCTGTCGGTTTCGAGCCCCGTGAACCCCGCACCGTTAGCTACCTTCACGTTGACGCAGGGATCGCTTGCCTTTCCCCTCACCACCGTCGGCAACGTCTCCGCCGCGCAGACCATTACGCTCGCAAACACCGGAACTGCGACGCTGCACGTCGGCGGCGTCTTCACCTCCTCAGATTTCGGCGTGGTCAGCGACTGTACCACCGTGCTTCCCGGCGCAAGCTGCGCCATCGACGTCACCGCTCAGCCGCAGTCCGCCGGTCCCCACATCGCTTCGCTGGAGATCAGCTCCGACGCCGCGACCGCGCTCGAGTTCGCCTCGCTCTTCACCACAGGAGCTGCTTCTCCGCTCGTGTTTGTTCCCGCGTCACTGGATTTTGGCTCGGTGCTTGTCGGCGCGTCTTCCACATTGCACGTCCAGATCACCAATACAAGCGCCGCGGCCATCACGTTCAATTCGCTTGCGGGCTTCGGCGACTACACAGTGGCGGGTTCGTGCCCGGGCAGCGGCGGCACCCTGGCGGCGAACACCAGTTGCACTGCCGAGGTAATCTTCCGCCCCAGCGGTCCAGGGGTCCGCAGTGGAAGCCTTTCGCTTGCTTCCTCCGCCTCCACTCTGCCGCTCAGCGTGTCGCTCACCGGTATCGGGACTCAGTCGCAGCTGATTGTAAGCCCGTCCAGCCTTGCGTTTGGCAGCATTGTCGTGGGTTCCAGCGCAAACCTCACCCTGAATTTGAGCAACAACGGCTCGGCCCCGGTGACGAATCTGAGCCTGAGTGTGACCGGCCCGTTCTCTCTGACGGCTCCCTGTCCCACCTCCGCGATCGCTGCCGGTGCAAGCTGTGCCGCCCAGATCACATTCACCCCGACCGCCACCGGGCCCCAGACCGGAACCCTTACCGTGACGAGCTCAGATCCCGGCTCCCCCGTTGCGGTCCCTCTCACAGGAGCAGGCGTTCAGGGCGGAGGCTTTACACTGTCCGTGAATGGCGGCGCATCGGCTGCGGTCTCGGTGATCAGCGGGCAACCAGCCAGCTATCAGCTCTCCATCAATCCGACTGGAGGTTTCACCGGCACCGTCGCTCTTACGTGCGCCCCGATCGTCGCCGCGCAGTTTGCCTCCTGCTCCATCCTCCCGGCATCGGTAACCCTCTCCGCCGGCTCCTCGCAAAGCTCCGTGGTGACGATCAACACCATCACCTCCGCCGCTTCCGCCTCGCTTCAACGACCCTTCTCGTTCCTCCGGGCGGCAATGCTCTGCCTGCTGATGCCCGGGTTCGTTGCGCTTGTACTGAGTGGGCGAAGACGTGGGGGCCCCTCCGGCGCCTTGATGCCCCTGGCTCTGCTCGGGACCGGTCTTCTGCTGGCGGCACAGGGTTGCGGAGGCAATTCCTCCGATATCAACCTGCGATATTCACCGGCCGGCAGCTACCAATATCAAGTCACGGCCAGTTCGACCAGTGGTGTCCAGATTACGGAGACAGTGACCCTGAATCTAAACATCACGCCACGCTAGCGATGCGCGTCGCCACTGCTGCGGCTTTAAAGCGCCGTTGCAGCAGCGACCTGTACGGGCACCTGCTCAACAATCTCGATGCCAAAGCCCTGCAGGGCCGGCACATGCGTCTGGGTGTTCGTCAGCAGCCGAATCTTGTGGATGCCTAGATCGGACAGGATCTGCCCGCCTAAGCCGACCTGCCGCAGCGTACGGCCGGCGTGGTCCTCGCCGCGCTCTCGCGAGCGCAGTTCGCGTTGAAACACAATGCGCGGAGGCGCCGCCGTGCGGTCGATCTGGAAACCTCGGGTGCCGCTGTGAAGATAAACAAGCGCTCCGCGGCCCACTGCGGCGATGCGGGCGAGCGAGCCTTCGAGGATAGAACGCCCTTCCCCCATCCCAAAGACATCCTCTTCCAGCGAGTGCGTATGCACCCGAACCAGCACGGGTTCGCTAGAGGTGACGTTCCCCATCACCAGTGCCACGTGAGACTCGCCGTCGACCTCATTTTCATACGCGATCATGCGGAACTCGCCATGTCGCGTCGGCAGAGGAGCTTCCGCAATGCGGTGGATGTACCGCTCATTCTGAAGCCGGTAGCGGATCAGGTCGGCCACCGTCACCATCAGCAAGCCATGCTGCTTGCAGAAGACAGCCAGGTCCGGAACCCGCGCCATTGTTCCGTCTTCGTTCATGATCTCGCAGATCACGCCCGCTGGAATCAGTCCCGCCATTCGCGCCAGGTCGACCGACGCCTCAGTCTGTCCGGCGCGCACCAGCACGCCGCCTTTGCGTGCGCGCAACGGAAAGACATGCCCGGGACGCGCCAGGTCGTTTGCCGTCGAGCGCGAGTCGATAGCGACACGAATGGTATGGGCGCGATCGGCCGCCGAAATTCCGGTGGTGACGCCCTCACGTGCCTCGATGCTTTCGGTGAACGCGGTGCCGAAGCGCGATGTATTGTCCTGCGTCATCGGGCCCAGGCGCAGATAATCGGCGCGCTCTTCAGTCAAGGTCAGGCAGATCAGCCCGCGACCAAACTTCGCCATGAAGTTGATGGCTTCCGGCGTGACAAATTCCGCAGCCAGCGTCAGATCGCCTTCGTTCTCGCGATCTTCGTCGTCGACGACTACCACGATCTGACCGGACTGGATCGCCGCCACCGCATCTTCTACACGGGCAAATACCCTCGCCCCATCCGCCATCACTGCCGCCTTCCTCTGACGCAGCGAACGCCGCCTTCGGCAGGCGGCGTCGCAACTTCTAACCTGAAGCTCCCAGTCTACAACCGGTTTACAGCGTGGACTCGATCTCAAATCCCCAGGCCTCCAGCAGCGCCTCGGGAATGTACTTTGAGTTCTTGTTTCGCCGAGCCCACTCGCGCAGGCGCGTGGAGCGGATGTACTGGTCCGGGGTCAGCTTGAATTCCTTGACGACCTGCTCGAACGAGGTAACGGTCGGCACCACCGGGCCAATCGGCTCCGGCTTGCCCCAGTTCGGATTTCCACGACGTTTTGCCATATTGTGTCGAATCCTTGTAGATCCAGAATCTTGCGAGCAAACCCGCAATTCTCTATCTTACCGTGCTTTCGCCTCTGATTCAACCCGCGGACCGCCCCGTCAGCGCCTGGTCGCCTCCGCGTAAAACCTTTCCATGTCAGCCTTGAGCATCTTCAGCGCTTCCACGTTCAGGTAGACCATGTGCCCGGCCGGATAGTAGCCGAACTCCACGTTGCTGGCGATCTGCGGTGGCAGCAGCATGTGGTGGCAGGTCGAACTCCGTGGCGAAGAAGGGTGTCGCGAGGTCGAAGTAACCGTTGGCGGAAAAGACACGCAACTTTGGATTCTTGCGCATGGCGTCGGCCAGATCCATCGCAACATCCGGCTGCTGCTGCGCGCCCCGTCCGCCGCCACCACCGCCGCCACCGCCGCCGACCCGATGGGTAAAGTCCCATGCCGCCGAGACCCCCGGGCCGGAGAGATAGTATGGCTCCGAGCTCATGTACTTCAGCTCTCGCTGCAGGTAATCGTGGAAGGCGCCGACGTACACGCCACTTATCCCCGTGTCGGAAGGATCGTAGCCCGGCATCTCGCCGGCCGCATCCACGTCGAAGCCCTCAAAGCGCGCGTCGTAGCGGCCCAGGATCTCGTCTTCGCCGCGAAGAAGCTCCTTGCGGAAGCGAGTGGCGGAGATCCGCAGACGAGTCTCCTTGACATACTGCACGCTCAGCCCGGTGAAACCCGCCACCCGGGTGGCCATGGCATCGAACTCCGCCGGCGCGCAGACGATCGCCCTGCTGGAGCGCTTCTGCATATGGCCCTCGCGCAAACTTCCGCGCCTGGTCCACCCATTCCGCCAGGGAGCCCGTGTGCTTCACCTTGTTGTGCTGCCAGGCGATCGCGGCAAAGGACGGGAAATAGCCAATCGCCTCCGTGTCATAGCCTGCGTTGCGGATGTTGTAGTTCAGGATCGACGAAAGCAGCGTCACCCCGTTGAACTCGACGCCGTCATTCTGAAGCGCAGCGACCAATCCCGCTGAACGCGTCGTGCCGTACGATTCCCCGAAGAGAAACTTAGGCGAGTTCCAGCGCTGATTCAACGTGATGTATCGCTCGATGAACTTCTCAAACGCGCGAATGTCCGGGTCCGTCCCGGCGAAATCCTTCACCGTGCCTTTTCCCACAGCGCGCGAAAAGCCGCACAAAGGCGCATCGATAAACACCAGATCGCTTTTGTCGAGCAGGCTGTACTGGTTCGGCACCACCTCGAACGGCGCCGGCCCGGTCGCTTCCGGGCTCGAGGTCACCACCCGAACGGGCCCCAGGGATCCCATATGCAGCCAGATCGTCGCCGCGCCGGGACCTCCGTTGTAGAAAAACGTGACGGGCCGCGTCTTCGGGTCTGCTCCGTCGGCAGTGTAGGCGACGTAGAAGATGCTTCCGTTGGGTTTGTCTTTCTCGTCCCGAATCAGCAGGTTACCTGCCGTCGCCGTGTAGTGGATCGTCTGCCCCGCGGCGCTCCAGTCGTGTTTTGTCAGCGAGTTGGTTTCCGGGGGAACCGGCACCGTCTCTTCGTTGCCACCGCCCTGAGCAGCCGCCTGCCCGGGTTCCGCGCCGGCTCTACGCGTCGCAGCCGGAGCCTGAGTCCATGCTGCCGACACTCCGAGGCTGCCGATCAGCCCCGCTGCAATCACCACACTCTTCCAACGACGATCCAAACCGTTCTCCTTCGATATCGTCCCGTACGGAAGGACGAATCCTCGATGCAATGGAATACCGCCATCATATCCGCAATTGGCTTCCAGCCTCCGGGCATCTTCCTACTGACAGTGTCCATCTATCCGCTCATATCGTCATGTTGTCCTCCCGACGTTGCCTGAGGTGTTTATGAGTCTTCCCCTTTGCTCCCAGCTGGAGCTCGAATCAGAAGAAGAAATGTCGGAGCAGGTCTCGAAACATGGCGGTTTCGGGCTGAACCGCCGGACGTTTCTGAAATCGGCCAGCATTCTTTCGGCCGCAACGGCGGCTTCCCCGGCGGCGATCGCGCAGGCGGCCCGCCCCGAAAACAAGCGGTCGGTCACCCTGGACGTCAATGGAAAGCCGTGTACGCTGAATCTGGACACGCGCACCACCCTGCTGGATGCCCTGCGCGAGAACCTGGACCTGACCGGAAGCAAGAAGGGTTGCGACCACGGCCAATGCGGCGCCTGCACGGTTCTGCTGGATGGCCGCCGCGTGAACTCGTGCCTGACGCTCGCCTTCGCGGCGGAGGGCGCAAAGATCACCACCATCGAAGGGCTTGCGGAGGGCGATAACCTGCACCCAGTGCAAAAGGCCTTCCTGGAACATGACGGTTTCCAGTGCGGATACTGCACGCCCGGCCAGATCTGTTCGGCGGTGGCTGCCATCGACGAGGCAAAGAAGGGTACGCTTTCTATCGTCAGCTTCCAGCCGGATCGTAAACAGGGCGACCCGGATGACGAAATCCGCGAGCGCATGTCGGGCAACATCTGCCGTTGCGGAGCCTACCCAAACATCGTCGCGGCCGTCCGCGCAGCTTCAGGAGGTCCGCTCGCATGAACACCTTTGACTATCAGCGCGCTTCCGCGCCCGACGCCGCCATCCGCGCCGGCGCCGCGCCCTCGGCGAAGTTCCTCGCCGGTGGCACCAATCTCATCGACCTGATGAAGTACGGCGTCGAATCCCCGACTACGCTGATCGATATCAACCACCTCGATCTGGCGCAGGTGACCGCAAATCCAGATGGCGGGGTGACGATCGGGGCGCTGGTGCGCAACTCTGATCTCGCCAACCACGACCTGATTCGCAAGCAGTATTCCCTGCTTTCGCAGGCGCTTCTCGCCGGTGCCTCACCGCAGTTGCGCAACATGGCCACCACGGGGGGCAATCTGCTGCAGCGCACCCGCTGCTACTACTTCATGGACACAAACTTCCCCGCATGCAACAAGCGTCAGCCCGGCTCCGGCTGCGCGGCAATCAAGGGGTTCAACCGGATTCACGCCATTCTCGGCCAGACGGACAAGGGCCCGGCCAGCGCCGACACCTGCATCGCCACCAACCCGTCGGACATGAACGTTGCCATGGCGGCGCTGGACGCCACGGTCCTGGTGCAGGGACCCAAAGGCAAGCGCAGTATCCGCTTTGCCGATTTCCACCGCCTTCCGGGCAACACGCCCCATCTCGACACGACCTTGCATCCCGACGAGCTGATCACCGCGGTGACCTTACCTCCGCCGCGGTTCGCCGCCAACTCTTACTACCTGAAGGCGCGGGATCGTAACAGCTATGCATTTGCGCTGATTTCTGTGGCGGCGGGTCTGGAGATGAACGGCAGCACCATCAAATCCGCCGGTCTCGCTCTCGGCGGCGTCGCACATAAGCCCTGGCGTTCTATGGAAGCCGAAAAGTCGCTAAGCGGCGCAACAGCGAGCCCCGAATCGTTCCGCAAAGCGGCCGACCTGGCGCTCTCTGGAGCCAAAGGCTACGAACATAACGCCTTCAAGATAGAGTTGGCCAAACAAGGGATCGTCCGGGCGCTCACTGTCGCCGCCCAAGGAGTTCAGGCATGATCGCAGAGTTGATCCAACACCAGGCAGAGCAGGACAAGCCTAACCCACGCGGAAAGCAGCCCCAGGCTCGCTACGACGGCGTCGCCAAAGTGACCGGCAAGGCGAAGTACGCCGCCGAGTTCAAGGAGCCGTTTCCAAAAGACGACCTGCTCTACGCCTACATCGTTCAATCGACCATCCCTAACGGCACCATCGCCTCGATGGACCGCACGGTGGCTGAGCGCGCTCCCGGCGTAGTCGCCGTGCTGACGCCGTTCAACGCTCCCAAGCTGTCGGTTCCTCCCCCACAGCCGCCGGCCCGCCGCAACCTTACCATCCTGCAGGACACGAACGTCGCCTACAACGGCCAGCCCATCGCGGTGGTGGTTGCCAAGTCGCTCGCCGAAGCCCGTGAAGGCGCGCGCCTGTTGAAGATCAAGTACAGCGAGCAACCCGCGAAGCTGGACTTCCACGGCCGACTGGGCGAAGCACGATGGCCGAAGCAGCCAGGCAAAGAGCCGCCGGGAAACAAGCGCGGTGACCTTGCCAAAGGCTTCAGCCAGGCCACCGTCACCGTCGAGCAGACCTATGTCACGCCCATCCAGGTCCACAACCCCATGGAGCCCCACGCGACCATCGCCTGGTGGGAGGGCGAGAAGCTCAACTTCTACGACTCCACGCAGTACATCTCCGGCGTCAAGCAGACGATCGCCAAGCTGCTCAGTCTGCCCGCTCGACGACGTGCGCGTGCAGTGCCCGTACACCGGCGGGGGCTTCGGCTCCAAGGGCTCGTCCTGGTCGCACCTGCCGCTCTGCGCCATGGCAGCCAAGGTCGTCGGCAAACCGGTCAAACTTGTGCTCGACCGCGAGCAGATGTTTGGCCCTGTCGGCTGCCGTCCGACGACGGTGAACAAGATCAAGCTTGGCGCTACCGCCGACGGCAAGCTCACGGCCATGCAGCAGGACGTGGTGATGCACGCGTCGGTCCTCGAAGACTTCACGGAGCACTCCGCCGGCCCGACGAAGATGCTTTATCAAAGCGAGAACAATGCGGTCACCGAGAAGTTGGTGGACATGAACCTCGGCGTCTGCACCTTCATGCGCGCGCCCGGCGAGGCTCCCGGCACCGCCGTCCTCGAGATCGCCATGGACGAACTGGCCGAAAAGCTGAAGATGGACCCACTCCAACTACGGCTGGTCAACTACGCCGAGAAAGACCCCAGCCACGACCGCCCATGGACCTCGAAGAACCTGCGCGAATGCTACAAGCAGGCGGCCGACCGCTTCGGCTGGGCGCAAGCGCACCAGTACTCCCGGCCAGAAGACCGAAGGCAACCACCTCATCGGCTACGGCATGGCGACCGCCACTTACCCGGCCAACCGCTCCGCAGCGCAGGCCGTTGTCCGCATCCTGCCCGGCGGCAAAGTCATGGCCGGCTCCGGTACGCAGGATCTCGGCACCGGCATGTACACCATGATCGCGCAGACGGCGGCCGACGCCCTGAACATGGACCCGTCGCAGATCGAGGTCCAGCCTCGGCGACTCCACGCTACCGAAGGCGCCCGTCTCCGGCGGCTCGCAGTCGACCGCCTCCGTCACGCCGGCCGTTCGCGACGCGGCGCAGCAGGCCATCCTCAAGCTGGCCGAACTCGCCATCAACGATACCGCTTCCCCGCTCCACGGCATGAAGTCCACGGACATCCAGGTCAGGGACGGGAAGGTCGTCTCCAAGTCCACGCCTTCGGCCTCCGAAAGCATCGCCACTCTGCTGGCGCGGAACGGCGACAAACCGATCGAAGCCACGGGTTCGGCCGAACCCTCGGAAGACAAAGACGCGTACACCTCGCAAAGCTTCGGCGCCGTGTTCGCCGAGGTCGCCGTCGACAAAGACACGCACATGGTGAAGGTCCGCCGCGTCGTCGCCACCTACGACATCGGCACCTTGATGAACGACAAGACCGGCCTCAACCAGCTCATGGGCGGCATCGTCTGGGGCGTCTCCTTCGCGCTGCATGAGGAAGCTCACATCGACCCCGTCTACGGCCGCACGGTGAACGAAAGCCTCGCCGAATATCACGTGCCCGTCAACGCGGATATCGGCAAGATCGACGTCACCTGCCTCAACATTCCGGATACGAAGTTCAACCCGCTCGGCGCGCGCGGCATCGGCGAAATCGGCATCACCGGCGCTGCCGCCGCGGTTGCGAATGCCATCTACAACGCCACCGGCAAGCGCATCCGCGAGTACCCAATCACGCCGGACAAAATTATGCTGGCGTAATTTTCCGCTGCCGTCGAAAGGCCTTCGCCTTCCTTGGCGAAGGCCATTCCTTTGGCCGGAACCGTTTGAGACACGTCCTCCACAGGCAAAGAATATGCGAAACTAGCACAGGCCATGCCTGACCTGCGCGCACTGCTCCACAGCACCTTCGGCTTCGCGAACTTCCGCGTGAATCAGGAGGCGGTATGCCGCGCCGCGACCGACGGACGCGACGTGCTGCTCGTCATGCCCACCGGCGCGGGCAAAAGCCTTTGCTACCAACTTCCGGCCATCGCTCGTGGAGGCACCGCGCTGGTCGTTTCTCCGCTGATTGCCCTCATGGATGACCAGGCCGGCAAGCTCGCTGCCGCCGGTCTGCGCGTCGCCCGCATCCACTGCGGGCTCTCGCGCGAAGATTCCCGCCAGGCCTGCCGCGACTACCTCGACGGCAAACTGCAGTTCCTCTTCATCGCGCCCGAGCGCATGCGCGTCCCCGGCTTCCCGGAGATGCTCGCGCGCCGCAAGCCCGCCCTCATCGCCATCGACGAGGCCCACTGCATCTCGGCCTGGGGACACGACTTCCGCCCCGATTATCGCCTCCTCGGCGACTACCTCCCTGCCCTGCGCCCGGCACCCGTCATCGCCCTGACCGCGACAGCTACGCCCGCCGTCCAGCGCGATATCGTTACCCAGCTTCAGCTCAACCAGCCGGCGCTCTTCATCCACGGGTTCCGCCGCGAAAATCTCGCCGTCGAAGTGGTCGAGCTCTCGAAGCCGCAGCGCACAAAATTCACCGCGGACTTTCTCGCCGACCCCGCCCGACGCCCGGCAATTGTGTACGCGCCTTCCCGTAAAGCCGCCGAAGAACTTGCCGGCGAGCTCGGACGAAAGTTCCCGGCAGCTGCCTACCATGCCGGCCTGGCGCCGGAAGTTCGCGAGCGCGTGCAGCGCCATTTTCAGTCGGGCAAGCTGCAAGTCGTCGTAGCGACGATTGCCTTTGGCATGGGCATCGACAAGGCTGACGTGCGCTCGGTCGTCCACTTCGCCCTGCCCGCTTCGGTCGAAGCCTACTACCAGGAGATCGGCCGCGCCGGCCGCGACGGTCTACCCTCACGCACGGTCCTGCTGTACAGCTTCGCCGACCGCAAAACACACGAGCATTTCCTCGAGCGCGACTACCCTCCCCTGAACGATCTCGAACGCGTCGAACGCGCCCTAACGGATGAGTTCCTCACACCCGAGTTCGTCGCCGGCAAGCTGCGCATGGACCGCGACGTGGTTGCGAAGTCGCTCGAGAAACTCGCCGCCCAGGGCGCCGCGCAGTTCGACATCTCGGGCTGCGTTCGCCGCTCCAGCGCCGCGCAGTGGAAGACCGGCTACCAGCAGCAGGTCGATTTCCGCCGCGCGCAGATCGACCGGATGATGGCATACGCCGAGACCCAGCAGTGCCGCATGTCGGCGCTCATTCGCCACTTTGGCGACACTGCCGATGCGCATCGCCCCTGTGGCCACTGCGACTTCTGCGCGCCCTCTGCGGACTCCGCTCAGCCCTTTGTTGAACCCTCCGCTCAGCAGGAACGCGACCTGCGCGCGATCCTCCGCGCGCTCGATGGCAACGGCAAATCGACCGGCCGGCTGCACACGGAACTCGGCGGCGGCACAGACCGCAAAATCTTCGACGCGCTGCTCGACGGCCTCGCCCGCGCCGGCCTGATCACGCTTGCTCCGGAAACCTTTACCAACCCCGAAGGCAAGGTCATCACCTTCAAGAAAGCTGCGCTGACGCACGAGGGCCGCGAACTCGGCGAGCGCGAATCCCTCGGCGTCCTCCTTCGTGCGGAGTCCCCGGCTGCGGGTAAATCCGGGAAGAAATCCAAAGCTGCCCGCAAGGTGCAGACCGAAGCGCTATCCGCGGACTACACACCCGAGCAGGCGGCGCTCGAATCCGCCCTGCGGGCCTGGCGCAAGGAAGAAGCCGCGAAAACCGGCAAGCCCGCGTTCATCGTCTTTGGCGACTCGGCGCTCTCCGCGCTGATCCACGCCCGTCCTCGTACCCTCGCTGAGCTGCTGCAGGTTTCAGGTTTTGGCCCGGACAAGGTTGACCGCTACGGAGCAGCCATTTGCGCGATCTGCCGCGGCGAAGCGTCTCCGGCACAGCCAACCTCCCTGGCAGCTCCGTCCGCATCGCGAGGCACGGCTGAGAATCGCACACGCACCCAGGTCGTGCCCGACCGGTCTCCGCGCTCCTCCATTGTGGAACGCACCAGCCCCGTTCGGACATCCGGCGAACCGACCCCCACATTCCGGCGCGAGCGCGCGGTCATCGCGGACCCCTCAGCCGTCCTGGACCCGGAGCAGCAGGAACTCGAGCAGCGCCTGCGAGCCTGGCGCAAATCGGAATCCGAAAAGATGGGGCTGCCACAGTTTTTCGTTCTGGGCACGACAGCCTTGCGCAGCATCGTGCTCGAGCGGCCCACAACGCTGGCGCAACTCAAGAGCGTGGCCAGCCTGGACCCCGAGAAACTTGACCGCTTCGGTCCGTCCATTCTGGAGGTCTGCAGCCTGACAGGTTAGGGGAGCTTCGCCGTCAGCTTCCATGCGCCGGAGCAGCTTCCCACAGGGCGATTGGAGCTCCGGTGGGATCCGAAAGGATGCTCAACCAGCCCATCTTGGGGACTTCGGTGACATCACGGATGACTGCAGCTCCGAGCGACTTCGCCTTCGCGGTGGCTTCGTCGATATCGTCGACGCCAATGTAGGCAAGCCAAGCGGTCGGAGCTCCGGGCATGGAATACATGCCTCCGCCCGGCTGGGCATCCGGCCGGAAGACGCTGTAGACACCGTCCGGGCCCATGTCCATGTCCTGGAACTTCCACCCGAACATTTCGCCGTAGAAGGACTGTGCTTTCTTGAGATCAGGGGTATTGAGCTCAAGGTGAACAAAGGAATTTGCCATAGGAGAACCTCGCATGGTTGCTGATCTGGTTTGCGGGACGCCCGTCGCTTGCTGTTCCCGCCATTATGCACCCGGGGGAGTTGCGCGCGATGCGAATCCCCGTTAAATTCAGCGCATGACCGGGATTTTCTCGCCGATCACGTCTTACTTCCGCTGCCGCACGCGAGACAGGCTCTGGCCGCGGCTGCGAATTGGCCAACGGTCCAGGCCAGGCTGCTGAAGTCAACCGTGGAGGAAAAGGACGCCCTGTCCGAAAGCGGAAGTGCGCTCCAGGACCGGCAGGTGGAAGCCGCGTTCTACTTCACGCTGCCTAACCGCACGGAGGGCAGCTACTTCGGCGGCCATCTGCGGGGCATCCCCACGTCGGACTCCGAGGCGCACCGTGCGCTGCGGCTGCTTGCCGAAGATACGCCGGTCATGGTGCGCTATAACCCCGCGAATCCGGACGAGAGCTGCACGTTTGCGACTGAAAATGCACAATTTCCACTTACGATATGGCCCGGCTGAGGCCCAGCCACCCTAGGCTGACTGGTTGGTCAGCAGGCTCTTCGCGAGATCGACGTAGAGATCGATGCAATCCAGAAGCTCCGATTTGCGAATGCGCTCGTTCGGAGTGTGAGCGACATGGATGCTTCCCGGGCCGAGCAGGAAAGGCTCGCCCCAATGTGTCAGGCTGGGAATGTCAGTGGCGAACTTGGCAATCATCGTGGGCAGCGAGCCGACTCGGCGCATGCGAACGAAGGCGAGGTCCAGTGAGAAATCGACCTGGCAGCGTCCGGCCACGGCCCGGGTGATTGCCGCTTTGACGGCGTGAGACGGGCCGACTGTGCGGACCAGCAGGTGAGCCTCCGCGGCATCGGCGATCACATTCGGAGCGCGACCGCCGCTGAGCAGGCCGATGTTCAGGGTGGAAGGACCGATCTCTGGATCCTCAGGAAGCTGGAGCGCCAGCACGTCGTGCAGAGCTTCGACCAGTTTGTGGACGGCAGAATCCCCGAGTTCAGGGTATGCGGAGTGGGCCATCTTGCCGTGAGCACGCAGTTCCACCCGAAGCGCGCCCTTGGTCGCAAGCGCCAGACGATTGTCGGTAGGCTCGCCGTTGATGAGGAACCGAGAGCCGCGCGAAGCCAGGTTGGCCACTTTCGCGCCGGCGGAATCCCGCTCTTCGCCCACGACGAAGAGCATGCCGACGGAGAGGCCGGCGCCGCGCAGGCGTTCGGCGGCCGCTACCTGGGCCGCCACAATGCCTTTGGCATCGCATGTGCCGCGGCCGTAGAGAAAATCGGCATCTTCGCTGCACGGCATGAAAGGAGGAACAGTGTCGATGTGTGTGGAAAAGACGAGTTCCGGAACTTCCCCGGGCATCGCCGCATACAGGTTGAAACGATCTTTCGCTCCCGCAGCGCCAGGGGTTCCGACTTCAGGCTGCGGGACGGGCATGCGTTCCACAAGCCAGCCGTGGCGGCCGAGGAATTCCCCGAGGAACACCGCGGCATCGTGTTCGTGGTAGGTGGTCGAGTCGATATTGACGAGATCCCTCGTCAGCGCAATGGCATCGATTGGCATGCCCAAGGATAACGCGACACATACGGGTCACTGGGCTATAGGCTATCTCTATGACCTTTCAGTCTCACGTTCGCACGGTTGACGATTTTCGGGGCCCCGCCGGGAAGCTTGAAGCGTTGCTGAATACCGGGCTCGACGATGCGCCATTTGCGGCTGTAGTCGCGCATCCCCACCCCCTGTTTGGCGGGACGATGCACAACAAGGTCGTTTATAACACCATGAAGGCGTTCAGCTACTTCGGTCTACCGGTGCTGCGCTTCAACTTTCGCGGCAACGGACTCAGCGAAGGAGCGCACGACCAGGGACGAGGCGAGGTGGAGGATGTCCGCGCCGCACTCGGCTACCTGGATGCGCAGTTCGGCAAGCCGCTCTTGTTCGCGGGCTTTTCGTTCGGATCCTACGTGGGCTTGCGGGCCGCCTGCGGCGACGCCAGGGTCAAAGGCCTGATCGGATTGGGAGTTCCCGTCCAGGCGGCCGGCCGGAACTACACCTACGAGTTCCTCGCCACATGCGTGCAGCCGAAACTCTTTATCTCCGGCGACCACGACGAGTTCTGCCCTTCAGCAGAACTGAGGCGCGTTGCGGCGAGCACGCCGGGGGCATCGGAATGTCACATTGTCGCCGGTGCGGATCACTTTTTCGCCGGAATCCCGGGGAGCCCAACGCCCAAGCTGGCCGAGATGCAGCGTATCGCGAAGGCATGGCTGAGCACGAAATTCGGGCTAACGGCGGCGGAGTGAACGAAGCTACGCCGTAAGCCACTCACCCAGAACGGGGTTACAGACGTCTGGCATCTCTTCAAACGGGATATGGCCAGCTTCAGGAACGACCTGAAGCGGAACGCCAAGGCGGCGTGCAAGCTCAACGCCCGATTCGAGGCCCACGGCGCGGTCGCGATCCCCCCAGAGGAGCAGGATGGGAAAGCCCGTCAGCATCGGGAGCATGGATTCGAGGTGCGCCATATCCTGCTGCCAGCGTCGCATGATGCCCAGCACGTGCTCAATCGAGGGGCTATCCAGCCCGTCGGTGTAGCCTTCCAGCACACCTTCCACCATTCTCCTGGGATCGCCGTACATGCGTTCCAGCGAGCGACGGTGGAGAATGCGCGGAAGCACGGGAACAATGTGACGTGCGAACATGGCGCCGAACCGGGTTGCGTAGAAACGCATCTGGGCATGCCCGAGACGGCAGTAGGGATTGGCAGGGGCAAATAGAACAAGCCGGCGAACCCGGTCGGGGTGACGTGCCGCCAGCATCATCGCCGTGGCACCGCCGTGAGAATGGCCTGCAAGATCCGCAACGCCGATTCCGAGCGCATCCATGCAGGAGAGAACGCGATCCGCCGAAGCCGCGAGGCTGGGATCAAGTCCCTTCACTCGTTCCGAAGCGCCCATGTTGGCCAAATCCAAGGCGTATACAGTCCGAAACTTGGCCAGGTACTGAATATTGCGATTCCAGTTCCGCGCAGAGCCCACCAATCCATGCACCAGAACCAGGGCCGGCCCGGAGCCCGCACGGGTGTAATGCACGCGCATGCCGTCCACCAACATGGTTGCTTCCTGAACGTTGCTACTTTGCTTCATGCACTTCCCCGGTCGACCAACCGCCGACCTAGTCTATATTACAGCGAGATGAAATCCGACGCTCTCCCCGATGTACCGGCTCTCCTGAGTTTCGAGGTACATCTTCCGCTTATCGGAGGCGACTATGATTGTTTGTAGAGGTTGACGATGAAAGGTTCACAGGAAGGGATTCGCGTCGCTTCCGGTTTGGAAGCTAACGTGCATAGACCCCGTCTGCAGACGTCCGTAGGCTTATCTTCTATTGTTTGATGAAGAATGCGTTCCAAACTCGCATCCTCGCGGTGGTCCTCGCCGCGGCCACGCTGGGCGCGTGCGTTCTTGCGGGACTGAACATTTCGGCCGAGTCCGACTACAACGTGCCGACCGACGGGGTTTGGTGGACGGAGGCGACGGGAGGTCTTTGCGCGGAGCAGGTTCCGACGGATTCTCCGGGGCATCGCGCCGGCATCCGTCCGGGCGACATCCTGCAATCGGTCGATGACCACCCGACTCCGCGAGTGTCGGTTTTCACACGGCAGCTTTTTCGGGTAGGAACGTACGGCAAAGCCGATTACAGCATCGTGCGTCCGGCACAACGCTGCACCATCGGCGCTCATTCGACCCGCTTCCCGGTACAGGTCTATCTGGAACGAACGGACCGCTCCATCTACTATGGGCTTCGGCTGATCGCGCTGGTCTACCTGTCGATCGGCCTTTACGTTCTTTTCCGACGCTGGACCGCGCCGAAATCGACCCATTTCTTTGTCTTCTGCCTCGTGTCATTCGTACTCTATGCGTTCCGGTATACGGGGCAATTCGACACGCTGGACTGGGTCATCTATTGGTCTGCCATTGTGGCAGAAGCGCTGCAACCGGCTTTGTTTCTTCATTTTGCGTTTAGCTTCTCGGATTCAGGGCAGGACCATCGCCCGGATCTGCAGCGGTCTCGGGGGCGGCGTGCGCTGGCAGTTCTGGCGTACCTGCCGGGCGTGTACCTGGTCGGACTGCAGATCACCGCGCTGCTGCGCTGGTCCGCGACAGAGACGCTGAAGCACCGGCTGGACAAGATCGCACTGGGCTACATGGCCTTGTTCTACGTCTGGGCGGCCGGCATCTTCTTCCTGCGCGCTCGTCGTAGCGAGTTCCCGCTCCAGCGTCAGCAGTTGAAATGGCTGAGCCGCGGCACGCTGCTGGCCGTGGTTCCTTTCACGCTGCTGTATGTCGTTCCGTTCCTTGCCGATATCGCGGTTCCGAACGCGTTTCAGAATGTCGTGCGGCTTTCCCTGGTCTTTTTGCCGCTGACCTTCTCCTGGGCTATCGTTCGATACCGCCTGATGGACGTCGACCTGATCTTCAAGCGGGGCGTCACCTATACGCTCGCAACTGCAACGGTGGTCGGGCTTTACTTCGGGGTGGTCGCCGCGATTGCGGAGCTCGTCCACACCAGATTGGCTAACCTCGGCAAAGCCGGACTGCTGGGGGCGCTCATCGTCGCAGGCCTGACGTTCGATCCGATCAAACGAGCGATCCAGGCGAGGGTGGACCGGCTCTTTGATCAGAAGCGTTTTGATTACCGCGAAACGCTGATCGACTTCGGGCGCTCGCTGAATTCACAGACGGACTTGCGGGCCTTGGTCGACTCCATCGTCGAGCGCCTGCCGCAGACGCTGCTGGTAACTCGGGTCGCGGTTTTTCTTACCCTGGAACCTGAGATCGAACCGCAAGGCGCAATTGCAGGGCAAACCACGTTCGCGTTGGCGGCCTCCCATGGGCTTGCCGGACCTACAGCAGGCGGACGGGGCTGCGCCAGACCTGGATCTGTCGTTCCTGGACTTCGACCGCCCGGAATCGAACACGCACCTGTTTCTCGAGAATCCACAGCAGATTCTTCGACTTCCCCCGTCTGAACGCGCCGCAGCGGCCAAGTTGGACCTCAATTATTATCTTCCATGCCGGGTCGCGAATCGATCAGATGCGGGAACCAGGACGGTCGCTGTGATCGGCCTGGGACGAACCAACGACGGCGACTTTCTTTCTTCTGAAGATATGGAAGTGCTGGAGTCGCTCGCCGGCTACATCGGCATCGCGATCCAGAATGCGCAGCTTTATCGTCGGCTCGAGGCGAAGATCAACGAGTTCGAAAAGTTGAAGGACTTCAACCAGAACATCGTCGAATCCATCAATATCGGGATCTTTGCGGTGGACCTGGATGACCGTATCGAGAGTTGGAACGCGCAGATGGAAGTGCTGTTCGCGCGCCCCAGGGCCGATGCCCTGCGAAAACGGCTGGGGGAGATTCTGCCCTCAGACTTTATGCGGCGCTTCGAAGCCATTCGCGGAGACGGTTCGGCGCATGGCACGCACACGCTTTACAAGTTCCGCCTGGCCCTGCCGACCGGAGAGACCCGGGTAGCGAATATCGCGATTGCACCTCTGCTGACGCGTAGTTTCGACGTGGTGGGGCGAATCATCCTGATCGACGACATCACGGACCGCATCGAGCTTGAGGCGCAACTCACGCAATCGGAGAAGCTGTCATCGATCGGCTTGCTGGCCGCGGGTGTGGCCCACGAGGTGAATACACCACTCGCGGTGATCTCCAGCTATACGCAGATGCTGGCGAAGCAGCTTCGTTCCGACCCCGCGCTCGCAGCGCGCCTGGACCCGGTCCTCAGCAAGATCACGCAACAGACCTTCCGTGCTTCCGAGATCGTCAATGGTCTGTTGAATTTCTCGCGCACCTCCGGCGCAGAGTTCGTCCGCATTGACCTCAATCAACTTCTCCGCGACTCCGCGATCCTGCTCGAGCACCAGTTCAAAACTGCTCGTATCCGCATTGAGACGGATCTGGACCCGGGGCTGGTGCCGGTGCAAGGAAACCAGGGCAAGCTGCAGCAGGTCATTCTGAACCTGATGCTGAACGCCAAGGATGCCATGCAGGGCGCCTCGCAGGCGGAGTCTGGTGGGCTCATCCGAATTCATACCTATACGTCTGCAAATCATTTCGCGGTGATGGAGATTACGGATAGCGGCGCCGGCATCGCTCCTGAACATCTGCACCGGATCTTCGATCCCTTCTTTACCACCAAGACCAACCCACAGCCTGGGCAGCACAAGGGCACGGGGTTAGGTCTGGCGGTCAGCTACGGAATTCTGCAGGAGCACGGCGGCAAGATATCGGTCGAGAGTTCACACGGCGAAGGCACGACGTTCCGTCTCGAGATTCCAGCGGCGACCATCCAGCAGCCGGTAGGAGCAGATTAGTCGCAACGCATTGTTGAGGGTACGAAACGTTCGCGCCGGTCCGGCGAGTATGCCGGAAATAATCGAAACTGTTGGAACCTTTGTACGTCGAATCAGGTACTTGTCCATCATGTCCGCATCCGTCATGCTTGCCCCCGCCCCCGCCGCGTCGTCAACCGCTTCGCGGCTGCTGATTATCGACGATGAACCCTCTATCCGCGAGTCTTTGGAAACGCTGCTTGTGCTGGAAGGCTTCGATGTAACGCTTGCGCCCGACGGCACGCGCGGAATCGAGATTCTGGAACACGGCGAATTTGACCTGCTGCTACTGGACCTCGCCCTCCCGGGCGAATCCGGCATCGACCTGCTGCCGAAGATTACCGGGATGCATCCCAACCTCCCGGTCATCATGATCACCGCCTTCGGCACCGTCGGCAATGTGGTGGACGCAGTGCGTGCGGGCGCGGAAAACTTCATTCAAAAACCGTGGGATAACGAGAAGCTGCTGGCCGACATCCGGTCGGCGATCGCGCGCCACAAGGCTGAGGCCGAAGTTATCCAGTTGAAGCGCACGTTGAAGCAGCGCTACAACTTCGAAAACATCATCGGAAAGTCCGAGCCGATGCTGCGGCTGTTTGACACGGTCGCGCAGGTGGCGCCGTCGCGCTCGACGGTGTTGATCCAGGGCGAGAGCGGTACCGGGAAGGAGCTGATTGCAAAGGCCATCCACCAGAATTCCCCGCGCCGTGACAAGCCATTCATCCCGGTGAACACAGGGGCCATTCCATCGGACCTTCTGGAATCCTCGCTGTTTGGGCACGTCAAGGGTGCGTTTACCTCGGCCATCAATGCGAAGAAGGGGCTGTTCGAAGTCGCGAACGGCGGCACGCTGTTTCTGGATGAGATCGGCACCATGAGCATGGACATGCAGGCGAAGATCCTGCGCGTGCTGCAGGACCGCCGCTTTATGCACCTGGGCGGGACAAGCGAGATCCAGGTGGACGTGCGTATCGTCGCGGCAACCAATGTGAACCTGCAACAGGCCGTGAAGGACGGACGCTTCCGCGAAGACCTGTTCTATCGCTTGAACGTGATTTCGCTGGAGCTTCCTCCCCTGCGGCAGCGCCGCGAGGATGTGCCTCTGCTCGCGCAACACTTTCTGCGGATTTACGCGACAGAGAATGGCACGGAGGCACCATCACTTTCGCCCGAAGCGCTGCGGGTGCTGATGGATTATGAGTGGCCGGGCAATGTACGCGAGTTGGAGAATGCGATGGAGCGCGGGGTGGTATTGGCGACGACGCGGACGATTACGCCCGACCTGTTGCCGTCGCAGCTCACTGGAAGCACCTATTCTGCCAGCCTGCTTGACCATCGCCCGGACGCTTCGCTCTTCGATCTGATGGAGGAGATCGAGCGGCGCATAATCGCCGATCGGCTGGAGCGCTGCCACTGGAATCAGACCGAAGCTGCGGAATACTTCAAGATTCCGCTGAGCACCTTGAATCAGAAGATCAAGCGGCTGAACGTCGAAATCAAGAAGCGCAACCGGGATTGACCGCAAAGTACCGCATTATCCACAACTTGGGATATTCCTTCGGAGAATTTGCCGAGAGACGAGCAAACCTGCGACCTTGTTCCGGAATCGCTGCGGCGGTACTATAGTTACGTTCCGGCGAAAGCGGCCGATAATCCAGGAGTGTCTCACGAGGTCCCCGCATGAGGATTGGTCGAATCGGCTCGGTATCGTTCGCTGTTCTGCTTCTCACCGCCGTTTCGGCTTTTGCGGGAACTCCCAAGGTACGACGGGGTCCGACCTCGACCCGGGCGGTGAAGGAACGCACCGCGCCCAAGCCCAAGGTTGCGCAGAACATCTCACCGGAGCGCGCCACGGAGATCCAGACGGCTTTGATCAAGGCGGGCTACCTGAGCGGTGCTCCGAGTGGAAGCTGGGACACCACGACTCAGTCCGCGATGGAAAAGCTGCAGGCCGACAATGGCTGGCAGACAAAGCTGGTTCCGGATGCACGCGCCATCATCAAGCTTGGCCTCGGTCCGAACGCCGCCACTTCAGGCAATAGTGTTTTGGCATCCAGTCCCGCGGAATACCCCGAATCCCAGACGCCCAGCAAACACGAAGAAGCACCGGTCGCTGCCAGTAACCGCTAAGAATCTTTCGACGAAGAGAAAAGGCCGCTCTCGCGGCCTTTTCCATGCGGCTGGTTGGCGCGGCAGGTCACACGGACAGCCGGTCGCTGGCAACGAAAAGCGTGTCTTGGACGTCCTCGGGGCTGGGAGGAAGCTGGCCCGGCCCGCTGAGTGCGCCGGCTTCGAGCCAGGTCCGAAGCCAGAAGTACTGGTGGATTCGGACCAGGCGGGCTGCCATGGGTTGCGTATCCTCCAGCGTGCGAAGGATGCCGCCTACCAGTGCGTCTCCGTCTGCCACGAGCTTCATGGCGACTGGCGCAGCATCGGCCTGGAGCAGGCTGGCACGAGCGGACTCGAATTCTTCCGCAGGAAGCAGACCGCTTTCGACGTGCAGACCGGACATGCGCTCGACCCCGAGGGCGACGGCCGAATTGCGCTGCTCCTCGAACGCAAGGTACAGCAGCGAGGAACCGGCTACACGCAGGGGCAGAATGCCGAATTCGCCGACCAGGCGTTTTGGCATAACCAGCGCCATGGCGCGGGGTGAAAAGCTGTCGGTGGCGAGCACCGGGCAATTCCATTGCACGCCGAGACCGCGGGTGATGCGTTCCTGCTGAATGCCGCAGCTTTGCGTAAGCCAGTCGCCGATGCGTCCTGTGCCGGTGGAGCGCTGTGCCTCGAGCGCCTGCCGTAGCTGGGGATGGGTAATCCAGCCTTGCGCAAGCAGAACCAGCCCGAGCGGGACGCGGTGGCGATGCGGAGTAAAGGCCTGACTGCCCGAACTTTCCGTACCTTCGCGGCGCACCGCGGCGGAGACGAGGTCGCGCAGGCAGCGGGAGCTGCAACCCCACTCCCCCTCGAAGATGGGACGGCGACGGTTCTTCCAGGGCGGAAGCCAGCCGTTTCTGCATGCGGGCGAGCCACAGGTGCGTTCGGTCGCGCCCTCGACCGCGGGAGAAAGCGGAATGGGTAGTCGAGTCGGAGGGAGGCTTCTCCCTCTTGCTAGAAGAGGCATCGGATGCTCTCCAAACGCAGTTGCGGCGTTGCCACTTCGGTGATGCGCAGGGCGAAGTTTCCGCTGGACACTACGACTTCACCGCGAGCGACAATACGGTCGCCCACCACCAGGTCGACTGGCTCGGAGACGTGGCGATCCAGCTCGACCACATCTCCCGGGCCCAGCTCCAGCACCTCGCGCAAAGGCATTTCGCGGGAGCCGAACTGTAGCGTGGCCTCAAGCTCGATGTCGTAGAGCAGGCCGACGCCAGCCTGCGGAAGCGTGGCGAGATCGGCTGCGGAAACAGGGTAGGCGCTTGCTTCGTCGTGTGTATCTTCGCCCTTCATGCGGGTCTCCATGGATATCGAATGTGTGCGATTCGATGTTGCCGGCTGACTTTCGGACCTATGGTTCTAATGCACGAGTGCTGGTTCATCGGAGGCGTCGCGGGATGGCGCTTCCAGCCGAGCTCCACGGTGCTCACCTGTCTTGACGGCGCGCGCGCGACCGAAGGCTAGTCCGCCGATGCGCAGCTCGGCTGGCGCATGGCGAGGGATGGGTAGACGCAAGACGGTGCCCGGGACGAGTGTCGCCAATTCGCGGGCTCGGAGGCGAACGGGGGGAAACTGCAGCACCGCTCCGACGGTCGTCTCACCGGCCAACTCCCGCACGCGCCGTTTCATCTCTTCCGACCGTCGGCGGGGACGAGAGTGATCGGTGATGAGCTTGCGCAAAATTGTGTTGAGGACAACCGCGGGAAGGCAAAGGTTGATGACTCCCTGCGCTTCCGGCATGTTGACCTCGAAACAGACGCAAAGAGTCTTCTCGCCTGCCGGCATCATGCGGGCGACCTGCGCGGCCGACTCGCGTTTTTCCCAGGTAAACTGCATCCCGACCGGCTGCCACGCGACATTCAGTTCCTTCACGATCATCTGCAGGACGGAGACCATGATGAGATCTTCGATGTCGGTGAGCGGACGTTCGGGTTCGGGCTTCCCCGTGCCGCCGAGCAGCAGGTCGATCATGGGCGACGCCAGCGCAAGTTCAATTTCGAGCAAACCAGGCGCACCTAACGGCTCCAAACGGATGGACGACACGTAAGTTCGCTCCGGAATGCGATCGACGTATTCCGAATATGCCATCTGCTCACCGGAGACGAGTGCGACATGAAGGTCTGTGCGCAGCCAGGCGCCGACCGTGTGCATCAGATTGCGCGCGAAGAGGTCATTGACGGTTCCGATGGCGCGCATCTGGTCACCCGAGATCTGCCCTGCGCGGCTGAAGTTGTAAGCCTCGATGGCGGGGAGAGTGGTTTCAAGAGCTTCGGGTGCCTGCTCGCCTCCGATCGCGGAAGCGAAGAGGGCGTCAATCGCATCTTGTCCTAGGGCTTTTCCCACGGGCTATTCCCTCCTTTCAGTTGAGATTTGTGTACTGCTTTTGTTCGAATGATGCCATGGCGCGAGCCGCTCAACCGGTGACGTGAGCGGGCGGACTCACTTCTATCGGACACTGGGGCGAGCGCCTTTCTTCAGGGTGGTCGCGTTCTTCGGGCGCAGCGCTGCGAGCGCCGTGCGCAGGCGGACCACGGCGGCCGAGTGAATCTGCGAGACGCGCGATTCGACCACACCCAGGGTCAAGCCGATCTCCTTCATCGTAAGTTCCTCGTAGTAGTACAGCGTCAGGACAATGCGCTCCTTCTCGGGGAGCTCTTCGATGGCGTCCGCGAGGCGCTGCTTCATCTCTCCCTTGAGGCAGCGGAAGAGCGGGTCGTCTTCAGGGGCTCCCGGGATGTAGGCGAGTTCCTCGTCGCCGGAGTCTTCACTGCGCTCCATGTGCAGGCTGCCGATCTCGAGCCCTTTGAGATCGCCGAGCAGAGTGTGGAAGTCGGCCAGCGAAAGCTGCATCTCGTGGGCGATTTCAGTCTCTGAAGGTGCTCGGCCCAGGCGCTGCGTGGTGGCCCGGATCGCCTCTTCTACAGCACGGCCTTTGCGGCGAAGCTCGCGCGGGCTCCAGTCAAGGGTGCGAAGAGAATCCAGGATTGCGCCGCGGATGCGGAACTGCGCATAGCTTTTGAACTGAACTTTCTTGCCGTGGTCGAACTTGGAGAACGCATCGATGAGACCGACGACTCCAGCGGAGACGAGGTCTTCGAGATCGACATGCTGGGGCAGGCGCTCGTGAATGCGGCGCGCCAGATATCGCACTGTGGGCAAGTGCTCCATGAGAAGCGCCTCACGCTCCGTCGCGGATAGTGTGTCGAGGCCCGTGCCTCCGGCTCCGCTCCCCTTTCCACTTCCAGCTCCATAGCCTGGAACCGCTGGAAGTTCTGCGAGCCCCGTATCCGCAAATCCATGTTGCATTCCGCTCTCACCCTTGTACCTGCTGATCAAGCCAATCGGCATTGCACTCGCCATCGCCTTCGCTCCTCTGTCTGTCGCTTCGCTGCTCTACCCGAGTGTCCCTACGCTGCGAACCCGAACCTCGGCCGGGATCTCAATCGGTGCGAGCACCGTGATCTTCGGTACGAATGGTTCGAGCCAGCGGCGTACGTGATATCGGGCCGGCGATGGACATAAGAGCACGGGCAATGCCATCGTGGAGCCGCCGCCGGTTAGGCGCTTCACAGATTCGAGGAGTTTGCGCAGGTACTCGCCTTGACCGCCTGAACGTGGCATGCCGTCGCTGAGCCGCATGGCAGCCTGCGGGTCGAACGTGGCGACGATCTCGGCTTCAAGGTTCTGTTCGATAACGAGTACGCGAAGGCCGCCTTCGGCATCGAGCAAAGGATGCACGAGCCCGCGGCCCAGCGATTGACGTACGCTTTCCACCAGATGCACGACGTGCTTCGACTGCTGCGCGGCTTCGACCAGCACCTCGAGGATGGAGCCGAGGTCGCGGATGGACACCTGCTCCCGCAGAAGCTGCTGCAGCACCTTCTGAACTTCGCCCAGTGTCAGCAGCTTGGGAACGAGTTCTTCGACGAGCTTCGGATAGGTCTCGTTCATCGTGTCGAGAAGGCGCTTGGTCTCCTGGCGACCTAGCAGCTCATGCGCATGGCGGCGGATAAGTTCGCCAAGATGCGTGCCGATCACCGTGGTCTGATCGACGACGCTGTAACCGGCCGCGAGAGCCTGGTCCTCAAGGCCCTGTTGAATCCAGCGCGCAGCAACGCCGAAGGCTGGCTCCTTGACCTCGAGCCCGGGGAGTTTGCGCGCCTTGGGATCGGCGTTGACCGCGAGGACGCAGTTGGGCTCCGTCTGCCAGCGGGCGATCTCGGTGCCACGCAGGCTGACCACGTACTCACGCGGTTTGAGCCGGAGATTGTCCGTAATATGCACAGGTGGCACGACGAAGCCCAATTCCGTGGCGAGATGCCGGCGCAAGGAGCGCACGCGGTTCAGCATCTGGCCACCCTGCTTCTCGTCTACCAGGGGGATGAGTTGGAAACCGATCTCCAGGGTAAGTTCATCCATGCGCAACAGGCTGGCGAGGTTCTCACCCCTTGGAGTGACTTCCGCTTCCTTCGTCTTTTCTGACTTTGTGAGGCTCACGTCATCAGAGAGTTCGACCGGGGCTGCGGGTAGTCGGCGCGCGACCATGAATACGCCACCAGCCATCAGCACGAATGCGAGCTTGGGCATGCCGGGGACGAGTGCAAGCATCATCAAGACGGCGCATGCGATGTAGAGCGTGTTGCGGCGATTGAGGAGTTGCGCGCCAAGCTCCGCGTCCAGGTGCCCGGAGCTTGAAGCGCGCGTCAGGATCATTCCGCCGGCGATCGAAACCAGCAGGCTGGGAATGAGTGTGACGAGGCCATCGCCCACGGTGAGGATGGTATAAGTCTTGACGGCGGTAAGAAGGTCGACACCTTGCTGCAGCGTGCCGATCACGATGCCGGCGACGATGTTGATGGCGGTGATGAGGATGGTAGCCATTGCGTCGCGCTGATTGAACTTGGCGGCGCCGTCCATGTTGCCGTAGAACTCGGCTTCGCGAGCGATGGCTTCGCGGCGTTTGCGCGCGCCCTGCTCGTCGATGAGGCCAGCGTTCATGTCGGCATCGATGGCCATCTGTTTGCCGGGGAGTGCGTCCAGCGTGAAGCGTGCGGTGACCTCCGCGGTGCGGACTGCGCCATGCGCCACCACTAAGAATTGAATTGCGACCAGAGCGAGGAACAGCACGAAGCCGACGACATAGTTGCCACCCACGACAAATTGGCCGAATGCCTCGATGACCGCCCCGGCGGCGTGCGTGCCCTCGTGCCCATGCAGCAGGATGCGTCGGCTGGAGGCTATGTTCAGGCTCAGCCGAAAGAGTGTAAGCAGCAGCAGCAACGTCGGGAAGACTGAGAAGTCGACAGCCTTGCGCACCTGGATGGAGGTGAGAAAGACGATGACCGAGGCGGTGATGGACCCGGCCAGCAGCACATCCAGAATGAAGCCGGGGATCGGCACCAGCATGACGAACACCATGCTGATCGCCGCGCCCGGCAGAAGTATACCCTTGAGTTTTTCCATGTGTTCCACCTCGGCTCTTGTGCAGTTTTCAGGTTCTATGTGCGCATTCGTTCTTCGCGGACTTTCTCTTCCACCTTCTGGCGGTACAGGTACGCGAGGATGCCGGCGACCGCCGCGTAGAGTTCAAACGGGATGGATTGCCCCGGCTCGACCGAGCGATACAAACTCCGCGCCAATGGCGGGTTTTCAATCATGGGCACACCTGCCCAACGTGCGGCTTCGCGGATCTCGGCGGCGTGCAGGTCACGGCCTTTGGCGAGTACGGTGGGGGCAGCCATTGTTTCGAAGCTGAACTCGAGTGCGACAGCGTAGTGGGTGGGATTGGTGATGATAACGCTGGCGCGCGAGATATCGGCTTTCACCCTGCGACGCCGCATAGCATTCTGAACCTGGCGAATGCGTCCCTTGACTTGCGGATTGCCCATGGCTTCCTTGATCTCGTCCTTCTGCTGCTGTTTGGTCATGCGCATGCGCTTGTTCCAACTCACCCACTCGACGGCGTAGTCAAGGGCGCTCCAGCCGAGCGTGACCCACGCCGCATCGAGCGCGAGGCGTATAGGCAGAGCCAAAGGCAGAGGGCAGGCGCACCAGGCTAAGCACTGGCATGGGCATCATCAGCGTGTGCAGCGCGCTCCAGCCGAGCACTACCATTACAGCCGCCGGCACCAGCGACTTCACGATGCGCGTGACGCTGCGCAGGCTGAAAAGATTGCCGAGGTTGGAGACCGGGTTGAGCCTGCCCGCTTTGAACCCGACCGCGTTGGGATGGATGGAAAGCCCTCCACCTTGCGCGACGCCAACAGCGAGTGCGCCAAGGAAACTGGCGGCCATAATGGTGCCGAGCGGAAGCAGAACAGGACGGATCATGCGATGAATCGCGTCCACCCAAGCCATCTCTGAAGGGACATCGCGCACGGAGGCAGCAGCGAGACTCTGCTCGAAGACGATGCGCCACTGCCGTACGAACGGATGCGAGACGAAGCCGACGGCTACCACGCCAGCAAGCATGGCGACTGCACTCAACAGCTCGCGGCTGCGGACACTGTCTCCCTGCTCTCGCGCTTTCTTCTTATGCTGCGCTGTTCCGGCTTCAGTTCCCTTCTCAGCCATACATCAGTCTTCCTGCGGCATCGAGAAGCGCTGCGAAGTGGTGTTCGATCCATCCCGGCCACACGCCCAGGCTGCCGATCAACACGATGTAGGAGGAGAGTGTTTTGAGAGGAACGCCGACGACCTGCGCCGGGAGCATGGGCGCGAGACGGCTCACCATGCTGATAGTCATTTCGACTACAAGGGTTGCGGCCATGACAGGCGCCGCAAGCTGGAGTCCCGCAAGGAAGATGCCTGCGGCCATGTGCGCGATCGCTGCGGCGGTGGACGCCTGCAGGACGGCCGTGCCCACAGGAACGATGCAGAAGCTGCGCACCATGGCAGCGAGCAGGGTGCGATCGAGGCCCGCAGCCAGGATCACGAGGATTCCTAGCCAGCCGAGCATCTGACCAAGGACCGGCGTTTCCACATGCGTGTTTGGATCCAGCAGGTTGACGAGCGAGAAACTGAAGCTCATGCCCAGCAGGGTGCCGGCGAAGAGCAGCGCTTCCGTAAGCATCGTCAATGCAAGTCCGAACACCAGGCCTACGCCAAGCTCACCCGCAATACTGGCAACGCCTAGCTCCGCATGGGCGTGTGGAACGATCGCCACCACGGGGGCGAGCAGAATGGTGAGGGCGAAGACGAACGCCGCCTTGATCCGCGGAGGAATGGCGCTCGAGCTGAAGATGGGCGCGAAGACGAATAAGCCGGAGAGGCGCACAGCAACCAGAACACCTGCGGTGAGGAACTGCTCCCATGTCTGCATGATTTATCCAAGAAAACGATGGAAATCGCTGAACAGGCGAAGGGTGTAGGTCATGAGACGATGAACCATCCAGGGCAGCGCCAACATGGTGACAACGAAAACTACTACAAGACGCGGCACCGCGGTGAGCGTTTGCTCCTGAACGCTGGTAAGGGTTTGCAGCAGACTCACCGTAAGCGAAATAGACGCTGCCGCAATCAGCAGCGGAGCTCCAAGGAGCATGGCTTCCGTGAGTAACTCTCGCATCAGATGCACTACCTGGTCGGCGCCCATGATTCCCTCAGAAGCTCTTCAGCAGCTTGTCTGCAAGCAGATTCCAGCCGTCAACCATAACGAACAGGAGGATCTTGACGGGTGTGGAGATGACGACCGGCGGCAACTGCAGCATGCCGATGGACGTAGTGACGCTGGCCACGACGAGGTCTACGAGCAGGAAGGGCAGGAACAACACGGCGCCGATTTCGAAGCCCGCCTTTAGTTCACTGAGCATGTACGCAGGAACGACTACCTGGAACGGCAACTCCTCACGAGTCCTGGGCCGCTCGGTCATACCTGCGGCAACAAAGACAGCCAGATCTTTCTGGCGTGCGTAACGCAGCATGTAGCTTTTCACCGGCTCGATGCCACGCTGAATCGCGACCTCTCCTGAGATCTCGCCCTGTCGATAAGGTGTGGTGGCTTTCGCTTCGACCTCCGTAAGGACGGGAGCCATCAGGAACCAGGTCATCATCAGGGCCAGGCCCATCAGGATCTGATTACTGGGCGCGGTCTGGGTACCCAGTGCCTGGCGCAGGAAGTGAAACACGACCAGCAGACGCACCATCGGGGTCATGGCAAGAAGCAGCGCCGGCAAAAGGGTGAGCAGCGTGAGGCCCACCACGATCGCCCAGGAGGAACTCCCGCCGTTCTCCAGCGCCGCTGCAATTGTGCCTTTGGGTGCGTGACTTCTCCCTTCGGCCTCGGTGGATTGTGACCCCATTTTCTTTGCGACGAGAGGATGGCTCGCTTGCGTGTGAGCTGTCTCTGTGCGTTGCAGACTCGCCGGTCTCTGCGCGTGCGCAGGTCCTCCAGGAGCAAGCAGAAGGACAGCAAGAAGAAGTGGGCGCATCAGGAGCGCTCCTCTTCCATGCACACGATTGCCTGGACACTTTCTGCACCCGTGCCGACGAGGAACTGCCGTGCACCACAGCGCACCAGCAGAAGCTGTTTCTTCGGACCGAGCGTGATCGTTTCGAGTATCTGTAACTGCCTTGCAGCCGAGGCCTGCGTGGCGTTACTGCGCCACCTCTTGTAAACGTTGATGACCGTGCCCAGCAAGCCCGCCGGCGCTGCTGTCAAACTTCCAGTTTCGAGCATCCGTTCTCCTTCACGCGAGGCGCGTCAGCCGCACGGCCATTCGCTTTTCGACCACTTCGAATTCACACCAGCTCATGTGCACCATCCCGACGCGCAGGGGCACATCATCCGTGCTGCTCCAAAGGCTGGTAACGACCTGTCCAGGCTCCAAGGCGAGGAGATCGCGTACGCGAAAGCGTGGCAGAGGGATGCTGGCAGTAAGGCGAAGCGGCAGCCTTGAAAGCAGAGGCCATTGGGTGTGTTCTTCCACGGCGTCAATACTGGGTTGGACACGCTTCGAGACCAGAGTTTCGAGTGTGGTCGGAACCGGGATGTCGGGCGGGCGCGAGTCCTTTGCCGGCATAGTGGCGATGTTTGTCATGGCTTACCGCTGCACCAGAAATTCTGTGAACAGGACGTCTGCCACCTTTACCCTCGGCACGTGCTCGGCAAATGCCTCACGCATCGTCTGCTTCAGGCGGTCCTTGCCATCGGGTGCCAGCAGGCGTTCGCTTGTCTCGAGCCCGAGCACATTCAGCGCCGTGTCACGCAGCATCACCTCATCCTCGTTCACTACCGGCTTGCCTTTTTCTGCAGGTTTCTCTTCCTTCGATTTTTCCTCTTTAGCAAGAGGCAGATCCTCCACCCGCAGAGCGACGACTACGCGCAGGTAGCCCGCGTTGCTCTCGTCCGCGAGATTGACCAGCAAGGGCTCGAGAAGCATGAGCCGAGTCTTTACGGGCTCGGGCTTTTTGACACTTTGAACACCTGCCGGTGCGCCCTGCACGGGGAGTCGCCCGGATCGTGCAAGCCAGAACATCGCGCCGCCCACCGCGCCTGCGACGGAGATCAGAATCGCAAGGAGTACGGGGACTAACGGCATACGGCCGGGGGTTGGTGGGGAGGATTGTTTCGCTTCGTTTGTGTCTGCCATCACGCTTGAGACAAATGCACGTAGATGACCACACGAACGACGCCGACCATTAGGAATCTTTCATGCGGAGAAAGGGCCGGCGAGATGCTTCGCCGGCCCGTTGGTTCTTGCTTCGGCCCTAGCGGATCATGCCAATTGCCTGCTGGGTGACGGAGTCGAAGGTTGTGACGGTCTTGGAATTCGCCTCGAACGCACGCTGGGCCACAATGAGATCGGAGAACTCGGCGGAGATGTCCACGTTCGACTGCTCGAGCGAGTCGCCTTCGATGGTGGCGCGTCCTGCCACGCCAGCGGCTCCCACAGAGATGGCGCCGGAGGCGTTGGTAGCGATGAAGTCATTCCCTCCGGTGCTGGCGAGACCCGCCTGATTCGCCACCGTTGCAACAGCAACCTGCCCCACGGTAGCCGTGTGTCCATTGCTGAAGCTGGCGGTGATCACGCCATCCACGCCGACAGAGAAGCTCTGGTAAGCGCCACTGGCGAAGCCATCCTGTGTCGTGGACGCGGTATTCGATGTGCCGGAGGTTTGCGTCACCAGGGGACCGCCCGTGGCGCTGTAGAGATTGAAGTTGAAGTTCAAGTCTTTGGCGCCGTCGGCCATGCCGGGGAACGAGACCCCGGCGACGTTTGCCGCCGGCGTGACGAGATTGCCGGAAGAATCGAAGGTCAGGGTCCCACTGTTGTTCACAGGAGTACCGCTAGCGGCTCCTGCAGGCAGGGTGATGGAATAATCCCAGGTGGTTGGGCTAGTTTTGGTATAGCTTACGGTGGCCTGTTGGGTTGCGCCCAGCGAATCATACAGAGTGACGGGGGAGGAGAACTGTGCCCCGGTTGCAGAAGAGGCGTTAAGACTGGTGGTCAGGGCGACAGACTGCGTAGCCTGCGCAGGTTCAGTATGGGCGATGGGAAGCTGCAAGGGAACAAGGCCGCCGTTCAGATTCACGGAACCACCAAGGACCCCATAGCCCATTACATTCTGTCCGCCTGACGTAATCAGATTGCCGCTTGCGTCGGACTGGAAGTTGCCGGCGCGTGTGAGGGATTGGTTATTGCCGCTCTGGACCAGAAAAAAACCGGATCCGCTGAGCGCCATATCTGTAGAACTCTGCGTAGTCGTCAAAGTTCCCTGGCTGAAGTCGCTCGTTGTGCCGGAGACCCGGGTTCCGACGCCTACCTGCAAGGCATCCCCGGAACCCGAGGAGCCGATGGTCTGGTAGAAGAGATCGGAGAACGCGGTTGACTGTGTCTTGAAGGCCGTCGTGTTGAGGTTGGCAAGATTATTGCCAATGGAATTAAGCGCGACCGTATCGGCCTGAAGACCCGTCAGGGCAATGGAAAAGTTCGGCATGGTATCCCTCGTGATTTTTGTTCACTGTTTGTTACATAATGCGGTTGTCTGCTGTTCTAGCTCGCGCCCGTTACTTGCAATGCATTTCCACTGGAGGATGTCGAAGCTGAACTGACACCGGTGAGGTCCTGGTTGATGGCGATCAACTGCTGCAGGCTGTTGACGCCGACAAGCTGCTGAATATAAGCATTCGGATCTGTTGGCTGCGTTGGGTCCTGGTTCTTCATCTCGGTGACCAGCAGCGTGAGGAAGTCGCTTGACGAGATGCCCTGGCTGCTTGTCGAGCTGACCGTTGACTGTGTGGAGGTGGAAGCCGCGGCTGCGCGACTGGCGGCAAGGCTTTGATACACCCGGGCCGCGGCGGCCTGGGTATCGATTCCGTTGCTTGCTGTAACACTCATCTTTCTCTCCCGATGCTTATTCCGCCATGCCGGCCGGCGCTGCCTGTTGCCCTCTGCTAAACCCTGACGCTAACCCATCCGCCAAGCCCTCCGGCGAAGACTGCTGGAGCGATATTCCCTGGCGCGAAAGGCACTTGAAAGTCGACGAACGGCGCTCTCTCTTCGGAGCCGGACGATGACGAAGAGCGCGAGGCTCGCTGTGACCGGTCGTTCGAAGGCTGTCGCCCATCGTCTCCGGCAGGCGCGCCGAAGGTAGCGTTCTGGGCTTCCGCTCCAGCGGCGGCGGCGCTCACCACAAGGGTGCTCACGCCCACTTGCTCACCGGCGAGATAGGCCGAGATCGCCGGAAGCTCTTTGTGCAGGCCGTCGGCAGCACTGGCTGATGCGGCGATCACCGTTGCCGCTACCTCACCCGACTGCCCGACCTCCGCACGCACTCGTAGCCATCCATGTGCACCGTCGGCGATTCCGACTTCCAGCACGTTCGGTGTGGCCACAAAGGTCTTCGTGTCTGGATGGGATTCCGGCGACCGGCCTGAGCCGGGGAGAGGGATCTGTGGTGGTGCCTTTGTCTCTTTGGTGAGTGCAAGCGACGGACCGGAGACCTGTCCTCCGTGCGCCGCATGCGAACCCATCGAAGCGGTTGCCAAATTCAGCGCGTGTTCCGCGGTCTCGGTTCGCTCGGCGCGGTGCGGAGGTACGGCAAGATCACTGTTCGTAGCCGCGGCAGGTTCCGTGCGCAATTGCGGGGACGTCTCTGCCGATTGCGGCTTGCGCAACTCGCCCATGCCTGTTCTCCTTGCCTGCATTCCGACGGCTGTCGTGGCCGGCCCGGTTGTAGACTTGGCGCCCGTTACAAGCGCTCCGGTGTCTTGCGGCACCTGCTGTTCTGCTGCTTGTTCGACGGTAGCTGAAGGGCACAACTCTGGTGTCCTCGGTAGTTCCTGCGTCCCAGGCATCTGTGTCGCGTCGGGATCGGCCGGCAGTTGTGCCGTTTCCATCGCAGCCTTTTCGCTCTTGTCCTTTGGCTTCTTGGCTTCATGTTGAGTGGATTCAGGCGCTGGTAAAGCTGTCTTCCGCTTCGCAGGTCCGCCGTTGGCTTCGAGCGAGATGGCTGCCGGCCGGCTCGACATAGCAACGGCCTTGCTCATACTGTCTTCAAACCTGCAGCGAAAGCTCCCCGTTCCATCCATTTCGCGACTGCGGAAAACGGCAGGTGTGGAGATATGTGCCTTTGGTTGCACATATTGCACTGCAGCGATACAGGTTCCGCTCATGCCTGTTACAAAGCATCTTCAGGGCCACAGTTTGGAACATCAGCATTAGCGATGCCTCATGGCAGACCAGACACGCCTGGCCGCGAAGCGGTCATCAGCAGCGGCCTGCGTCCTCCGGTCATCCTGTGCGCTGGCCAGGGCCTCGGCTCGTCCCTTCACGCAATCCACCTGCTTCCATTGCAGCCGTGCCGCACGATGCGCCGCGAGCGCCTCCGCAACTTGAGTTTTGCGCTGGTCGAGAAGCAGATGGAGACAGTCACGATTTCGCTCGGCAATGGACACATCGGTCTCGGCAATCTTCCACTCCACGCGATCGCCGGCGATCAAAGCTTCACGCCCGTCGATGTGAAGGCTTTCGATTACCGCGCTCTGAAGCGCGGTCGCGCACTCCACATCGTTGCGTGCAGACGTTGCTCGCTGCAATTCAAGCGAGCGCATCTGCTCGAGTTTGGCATAGAGCCTTGCAATCCGAGTCATGCCGTCCTGAGCCGTCATTTAGATCGCGAGCTCACAGAGGTCGGAGATGCTTTGCTCGAGTGTGACGTGTTCGTCGCTCTCCTGCTGCAAAAGGCGGGCGATCTCCGGCACCGCCTGCATCGCGCGGTCGAGTTCCTCATCCGCGCCGGGCTTGTAGGCGCCGATGCGTACGAAGTCTTCGTTCTTTGCGTACGTCGCCAGTAGACGCCGGACTTCGCTTGCACGAGATCGGTGCTCGCGAGTCGTGACGGAGGGCATCAATCGACTCAGGGAATCAAGCACCTCAATGGGCGGGTAGTGCCCCGCTGCCGCGAGCGTCCTCGAAAGCACAATGTGACCATCCAGAAACGAACGAACGGCGTCGACGATGGGATCCTGCTGGTCATCGCCTTCCATCAGCACAGTGTAGAAAGCGGTGATGCTGCCTACTCGGAAGTTACCAGCGCGCTCGACCAGTTTGGCGAGTCGAGTGAATACGCTGGGTGTGTAGCCCTTTGCTGGCAGGCGGTTCCCCCGCTGCCAGGCCGACCTCACGCGCTGCCATGGCGTAACGAGTCAGGGAATCGAGAACAAGCAGCACGTGCTTGCCTCGGGAGGCGTGGAACTCCGCCACGGCGGTTGCGGCCATAGCGGCTCGCATGCGCAACAGTGGGCTCTGGTCACTGGTGGACACGAGCACCACCGAACGCCGCAAACCTTCTTCGCCCAGGGCGTCTTCGACGAACTCACGCACTTCCCGTCCACGTTCCCCGATCAGTCCCACCACGGTGATATCTGCTTTCGTGTTCCGAGTCATCATGCCGATGAGCGTGCTCTTGCCCACGCCGGAGCCGCCGAAGATTCCTACACGCTGTCCACGACCCACGGTCAGCATGCTGTCGATGGCCCGCAGTCCGGTCTGCAACGGCTCGCGGATCGGCTCGCGCTCCAGGGGTGCGGGAGGTTCACCATCGAGCGGCCACAAGGCGCGCACCCGCGGAGCCGGGCGTTCGTCGAGCGGCTCACCGAGAGCGTTCAGAATGCGGCCCTGCATCTGTTCGCCCACCGCCAAAGAAGGCGCCGAGCCAAGCGCCTGCAGCCCGTCACCGTACTGGATGCCGACTGTGGCCTGCAGCGGCATGGCCAATACATTGTTGGCGCGGAAGCCGATGACCTCCGCAGCATAACGTGATCCCGCTGCAGTCACGATCTCGCAGCCTTCGCCAACGGAGCACAACGGCCCTTCCGATTCAATTGTCTGTCCACCGGCCTGCACTACGCGCCCGAGCCATCGCCACGCGGGACGGCTTTCGAGCAACGCAAAATATGGTTCAAGCCCGGCAGACCCGACGCCTTCCTGCACCTTGTTCATGTTTTCCCCTAAGCTGTTCTCAGCTCACTTGACGGCGGGTAAGTTCCCGGAATCCCCGCTCAATTTCGTCGATCTGCGCCTGCACACCCAGCTCGACACGGCCTACTTCGGTTTCCACAACGCACTCTTGTTCAGCCAACCGACTGTCAGCGACGATGCGGACGGCCCGCGAATCTGCTGCGGAGAACACTGCGTCCCACGCGGTCACCGAATTGCTGTGAACACGGACGACACATTCGCTCCCATCACGCACACGCGCCAGCGCAGCTCGCACTACCGATTCGAGGTGCATGGCGTGAGGGCGAACCTCGCGCGCGAGGATACGTTGCGCGACAGCGAGCGCTAGCTTGACGACCTGTGCCTCTGCCGCGTCGAAGTAGCGTTGCCGATCCTGGGCGAAGGCCGCCCACGCATGGCGAACCCGCTCGCGTTCCACTTCCAGACGCTCCTGCATCTCTGCTTCACAATCCTTGATGGCTTGCGCTCTCGATTCGCATCGAGCCGCATCGAGCATGACGTTGATCTGCTGAGCACGGTCGTGGGCAAGCTGCGCAGCTGAAGCCGCAGCATCTTCCGAGAATGTGTCGTGCTTCTCTTCCTCCTCGATCGCGAAGAACTCGATGGCCGAGATGGATTGCGCGCCGTATTGAATTGGATTGAGCGGAATGCTCTCTCTGTAAACCGGCAGTTCAAACAGCGAGGTCATTGTCGGTCTCCAGCTTCAGCACCATGCGACCTTCCGTTTCCAGTTTCTGCGCCAGCGCAAGTAACTCCTGCTGCGCGGTGCTGACATCCCTGCCGCGAACCGGCCCCATGGCCTCCATGTCGTCACGCATCATTTCGGCGGCACGTGAACTCATGGCCTTGAAGATGTGGGCCTTGATGTTCTCCTTACCGCCCTTGAGCGACATCGCCAGCACCTTCTTGTCGGCAGCAGAGACAAGCTCACGGATGCCTTCCTGCGGAACGGTCAACAGATCGTCAAAGGTAAACATCAGGCTGCGGATGTCGGTTGCCACCTTTGGTTCCTTTTGCTCAATTTCATCCAGGATGACGTTGCAGGCTTTCTGGTCAAGCCGGTTCAGCAGATCCGCAACGGCTTTGAAGCCGGCATAGTTCTTGCGCCCGGTGGACCCGAGTGAATCCATACGACGATGCAGGACGAGTGCGACCTTCTGCGCCATCTCCGGAGAAAACTGGCGCATCCCGGCGAGCCTGCGAACTGCCTCCACGCGCATGGAGGGACCCAGATGCATGAGCACAGTGGATCCGCGTTTGGCGTCCAGATGCGCGAGCACAAGCGCCACCGTTTGCGGGTGCTCATTCTCGAGAAACTTGCTGAGTTGTTGCGGCTCCATCTTCTGCAGCATTGCCAAATCGCCGGTGGTGCGCTCGCGCACGCTGGTCCCCTGCGACAAAAGTTCGTCCGCGCGCGCAGGACCGAAAGCCTCCGTGAGCAGACGCGACGCGTAGTCGTGGCCGCCGCGCACCAGGTACGCCTGGGTCTGCACCATCCCGTGGAACTCTGACATCACCTCTTCGAGATCGCGTTCGCTGACTTCGCCCATCCGGGCGATCTCGTCGGCGATGCGCTGCACGTCCATCTCATTCAGGCTTTGGAAGAGGCTCGTTGCGAGTTCTTCGCCGACCGCCATCAGCAGGATCGCCGACTTACGAAGACCCGAAAGCTTCGAGGCCGCGCGTTGCGGCTCTTCCGGCTGAATCAGACTGTTTCTTTGTGCGGCTGCCATCGTCCCCTCAATCGTTGTCGGCTGCGATCCATGCTTCGATCAGCCGTGTGCTGTGTGCTGGGTCGCGTTTGATGTGGTTGGAGACTTCGTCGAAGATGCGCGGCGCCTGGTCCTGCTGGCGTACGGCGCCCGTTCCCTCCGCGGGCTCTCCAGGTTCAAGCTCCGGGCGTCTTCGCGAAGTTTGCCGAGGCGCGCAATTCGTCCAAAGACGGCGTTCGTCCTTGCTCGCGCGGCAACGCCGGCTGCAATGAGACAGCCACCTGGCGCGCCACTGGCTTCAACACGAACAGCACCACCATGACGCCGAGCAGACC
>CAVUSA010000006.1:0-67921 GCA_963744015.1 uncultured Gammaproteobacteria bacterium | reverse complement strand
AACATCACTGAGATCCGATCCTCATAGAGAAAACATCCGTACCTTGAGGGCCAGACCGTCCTACGCAACCACCCCCAACTCCTCCGCCAAATAAGGTCCCGTCCGACTGCCCCTTATCTCAGACAATCGCTTCTGGCGCCCCCGCAGCGAGTACCTTCCCACCTTCATCTCCGGCGCCAGGACCCATGTCGATCACCCAGTCGGCACCCGCGATGATCTGCATATCGTGCTCGACCACGACCACCGTATTTCCTGCGTCCACCAGCTTCCGCAGCTGCCGCTGCAGTCGCTCGACATCAGCCGGATGCAGCCCCGTTGTCGGTTCATCCAGCACATAGAGCGTGCGCCCCGTCTGCGCCCGCTGTAACTCGGTAGCCAGTTTCACGCGCTGCGCCTCGCCTCCGGATAACTCGGTAGCCGCCTGCCCCAGACGCAAGTATCCCAGCCCCACCTCCTGCAACGTTTCCAGAGCCCGCGCGACCGTTGGCTCCTCCGCAAAGAATTCGGCCGCGGTATCGACTGTCATGCCCAGCACGTCCGCAACGCTCTTTCCGCGATACAACACCTCCAGCGTCTTCGCGTTGAACCGTGCTCCATGGCAGGTCGGGCAGGGGCTGTACACGCTGGGAAGAAACAACAGTTCCACAAAGACGAACCCTTCGCCCGCGCAAGTCTCGCACCGGCCCTTTGCCACGTTGAAGGAAAACCGCCCCGCATCGTACCGCCGCGAACGCGCAAGCTTTGTTTCCGCAAACAGCCGTCGCACATGATCGAACAGACCCGTATACGTCGCCATGTTAGATCGTGGCGTCCGCCCAATCGGCTTTTGGTCCACCACCACCAGCCGTCGTATCTGCTCCATCCCTTCCGTTACGCGCCCACCTGTCACGCTGACAGTCACCTCGGCCGGATCTTCGCCTGTGTCCTCTTCTTCGATCTCGATCGTTTGCCCAAGCCGGTTCGCCACCAGTTCCACAAGCGCTTGACTCACCAGTGTTGACTTGCCCGATCCCGAAACACCTGTCACCGCCGTCAACACCCCCAGCGGAAATCGCGCCTCCAGGTCCACGAGGTTGTTCCGTGTCACACCCTGCAACGTCAGCCAACCCGCAGGCTCTCGCCGCTGCCCATGCACCCTGGCTTCCATGCGCAAACAGATACCGCCGAGTCTCCGAACGCTCAACCGACCGCAACCCATCCGGCGGGCCCGAGTACAAGAATCTCTCCGCCTTTCTCGCCAGCTCCCGGCCCCACATCCACGATCCAGTCCGCACGCCGCACCACATCCAGCTCGTGCTCCACAACGAAGAGTGAGTTGCCGCTACGCTTCAGTACGTCCAGCGCATCCAGCAATGCCGCCGTGTCCGCAGGATGCAAACCCGCGGAAGGCTCATCCAGCACATACACCACGCCAAACAAATTCGAATGCAATTGCGTGGCAAGCCGCAGCCGCTGCAGCTCTCCTGGCGACAGCGTTGGCGTGCTGCGCTCCAGCGAAAGGTAACCCAGCCCCAGCCTCAGCAGGACCTTAGTCGCTCGCCAATCTCGCAGGTGATGCGCCGCGTCACCTCAGTCTTTTCCGGATTCGCCGCATGCGCGCTGCCACCGGTCTTTACATAGGGTTCGATCACCGCTGCCAGTCGCTTCAGTGGCAGCGCTCCAAGTTCGGCAATGTCCATCCCTGCAAACTTCACCGAGAGTGCCTCAGGCCGCAGCCGCTTCCCATGGCAAACGCCGCATGGCTCCGAGATCATGAAGCTGGCGACGCGCTTCTTCATCATCGCGCTGTGCGTCTTCGCGAATGTCTCAAACACGTGCCGCTTCGCGCTGGTGAACGTCCCCATGTATCCAGGCTCAAGCTTGCGCTTTACTGCCTGCCGCGTCTCCGCAGGCGTGAACCCTGGGTATACCGGAACCTGCGGTTGATCTTCCGTGAACAAAATCCAGTCGCGATCCTTCTTCGGCAAGTCCCGCCACGGCCGATCCACGTCGTACCCCAGTGACACCAGGATGTCGCGCTGATTTTGCCCTCCCCACGCTGTCGGCCATGCCGCAATCGCTCGCTCGCGAATCGTCAGCGAAGGATCTGGCACCATCGACTGCTCTGTCACTGTGTACACCCGTCCCAGTCCGTGACATTTGGGCAAGCACCCTCGGCCGTATTCGGCGAGAAAGACTCCGCATACAGCAGCGCCTGCCCTCGCGGATAGTCTCCCGCGCGTGAATACAGCATGCGCAGCAGGTTCGAAAGCGTCGTCACGGAGCCGACCGACGACCGCGTCGTTGGCGCGCCTCTTTGCTGCTGCAGAGCCACCGCCGGTGGCAGCCCCTCAATGGAATCCACGCCGGCACCGGCAGCTGATGAAAGAGACGCCTCGCATAAGGCGACACCGACTCAAGGTAGCGCCGCTGCGCCTCGGCATACAGCGTCCCAAAGGCCAGCGAAGACTTGCCAGAACCCGACACGCCCGTAAACACCACCAAGCGCATCCCGCGGGATCGTTACATCCACATTGCGCAGGTTGTGCTCCCGCGCTCCGCGAACGCGAACCATGCCGTCCCTGCGCATCGGATCGTATTCTTCTGCACTGTCCAAATTCGCCTCGCCGGCTCCGTATGGGGAACGGCTGCTTCTGAAGTAAGATGCCGCCCATTCGCGATGGCCAGTTCAGGCAGTCCGCCGCAGGGCAATATCGCCTTCAGCGACCGGCTAAGTAGCGATGGGCAAAGGTAACGGCCATGGCTCCTTCACCAACCGCCGAGGCGCATCGTTTCACCGAGCCATGGCGGACATCTCCGGCAGCAAACATCCCCGGAAAGCTGGTTTCCAGGTAGTAGGGTTCGCGATCAAGCGGCCATGTCCCCGCACCGCTGTCATGCTGCGCAGGTCCGGACCGGTGACAAGATACGACTGCTCGTCGCGCGCCAGGCCGGCGTCCCCGGCCCACTCTGTATTTGGTTTGCCGCCCAGGCACAGGAACAGCCAGCACGTGTCAACCGTCTGCTGCTCGCCGGTCTTGTTATTTGTGAGCGTGATCGCTTCCAGGTGGTTTGTGCCGTGCAGTTCCGTGACTTCAGTGCGGGTCCTACCGTTATGCGCGGCGAGTTCTAATGCGGTCGATCAGGTACTGGGAAAGCGTCTCTTTCAATCCGCTCGACCGTACGATCATGCAGACTTTCTGCGCATACCGGGAGAAGTGCATGGCAGCCTGACCGGCTGAGTTGCCGCCGCCAACCACAAACACCGTCTTGTTCGTGCAGAGCTCTGCCTCGCTCGTGCCGGCGCCGTAGTACACACCGGCACCGCGGAAACGTTCTTCGTTCCAAAGATTCAATCGGCGATACTCCACGCCAGAAGCGCAGATGGCGGAGTGCATCACAAAGCTGGTCCCATCCGCCAGATAACCAATGGCCTTTCCCGGTTGCAGTTCGGCGCGCACACCTTCCCGCAGCAGAAGGATTTCCGCGCCAAAGCGGCTCGCCTGCTCACGCGCACGCTTCGCCAGATCGGCGCCGCTATGCCCTCCAGGAAACCCCAGATAGTTCTCGATCCTCGAACTTGTGCCTGCTTGTCCACCAACGGCAGAACGCTCGATGAGCAGCGTCCTCAACCTCCGAAGCTCCATACACGGCGGCACTCAGGCCGGCAGGCCCCGCGCCCAGAATCGCGAGATCGTATTCAGCCCGCGAAGACGTTTGAAACCAGCCCAGCTTTTCCGTGATCTGCCGAATCGTGGGAGCGTACTGCCGCGTTCCGTCAGGAAAAGCGCACGACCGGCAATCGGACTATCCTAAGGTTCTCGACCCCGGCCAGCTTGCGTGCCTGTTCATCGGTCGTCAGCTCAATCCATTCAAATGGAACGGCGCTTCGATGAAGAAAATCGCGAAGAGCATAGGAGAGATGCGAGGAGTGCGTCCCCATCAGCCGCAGCTTGCGCTTTCCACATTATCGCCTGAGACCGTGTCATAAGTGTCTAGCCTCCACCTTTCAACGCGAAGATGTTCGGCCCGACGAAACGAGAGATCGGGACGATGCTGCACGCCGCTCCCGCTTTCGCAAACCACGGGGTATGTTTGATCTGTTCAGTATTTGCGCGGGTCATAGTAGCTCTTTTGGTTGAGGCTCAAGCCCCAGAGTTGGAACATCTTCGGGTGTTTGCGGACGATCAACCATGCGCCGCCCGCTAATGTTGGAAAGCTTAGGATTGCCAGCATTCGGAAACCGACGAGGAAAACCGTCACGCAGACAAACACGATGGCCATCCATGCCGAGAGGTCAAGCCCTAGCTTGGCTCTCGGCCTGTTCAATGCCTGATTAATCGCTGACGGTTCTCCCCGTTTGATCGTGTGCATGGCAGCTCCTACATCGACTGCCCGGTGAGAGACCCAATCCAGCCCGCGCCCCATCCGAGAACGCCAGCGCCAAACAGCGCACCGAAGAGACCTGGAATGGCGTCCTGAAAGCGACCGCTCATCATCCGAATGCCGGCGAAGATCAATCCGCCGAAACAGATGACCGCGCCGGCATAGACGGCGAAGGTTTTGAACGTCCCCATAAGCGTTTGAGCGCCGGAGAAGTCCATCGTTCCTTGGGCATGAGCAACACTCGCGAAAGCGAGCACGAAGAGCGACGGCATCATTACACGAAATGCTTGAGTAAGCTTCCGGCTCAGTAGTTTGAGATTGTGACGAAGTGACATCCTGATTTCTCCTGATGGCGTGGAGTGATTGCCATGTCAGGAAACTAGGTCACTTGGTGCAGCTGAGTCCAAGTCTTCTTTCTTAGATCAAGCAAAGTTTCGCTTATAGAAGCGGGCTATCCGAGCAGTTCCAACTGCTTCGGTAAGGGGCGTACTCCCCGGGGTCGTTTCCGCTGAACAGTAAGACCTTCCTGTCTCAGGAACTTCTGAACGAATGGGAGCGCAATGTGTTGGCTATTCTTGCTGGCAACAAAGGCCGTCTGAGCCGACCAGTTCACTCCCGCAATCGGCCGAGTCGTCAACCCAGATTCGAGAGGCAACGCTTGATCAATGAGGGCAAGCCCATACTTCTCTTTGACCATCCATTGAATGTCCGCAGGATTCGTCACAGAGTTTGCAAGGCTGATTGGGATGCCAACCTCGGCGAACAAATTGACCAGATGCGCATGGGCAGACGGGTGAAGTTCCGGATCACGAAAGACTCTGATACGCGGCGCAACTTCGTGGATATCGAGCTGTGTCTGTAACGCCAGTGGGTCATCGGTTCTCATGCACACGACAAGTTGAGAATGTGCGACCGTGATCACGTCCAGCGTCTTGCTGTCGATGGGGCAAGGCAGGATGCCGCAATCGAGCGCATTCGATTCAAGCCGCTGCACAATGAGGGCTGAATCACCGCCTGAAAATACGACCTCACACTTGGGAAAGAGATCGGAATAGCACTGTCGGAATGTCGTCAGCAGTGTTGGGTTCACAAAGGAGGAAAAGCCGAGCCTTAGCGTCGGCACTTCGCCCTTGTGGATCGCTCGGGCGATGGCGAAGACTTCGCGCCGTTCTTCCAGGACTGTTCGAGCCCAACTCAGAACAAGTTCGCCGGCAGGAGTCGGCGTGACGCCATCTCGGCCTTGCCTCAGAAAGATGGGAAATCCGATGTCGCTCTCAAGCCCACGTATCTGCTGACTGATGGCTGGCTGCGAGCGGTACATCTTCTCAGCCGCCCTCGTGAAGTTTTTACCTTCGTTGATGGCGACCAGATATTCGAGATGGCGAAACTCTACCGGTTCTGACATGGCCCTGTACTCCGCTGGTGTGGGCCTTGCACTCCACACCGATCTGTGGAAAAGACATACCTAATACTTGGCCTTGGGTATCAAGACTGTCAACGGGGCACCTCAAGGTGCCCGGTTACCTGAAAGTGCTCACCCGCTTCGGAAACCGGCACCTTTTATAGGTTTTGCCATGGGTGGCATAGATAGGAAGTATTGGACGCGTTCTCTTTCGGCTTTCACAATCAAGGTGTTTCAGACCTAGGGAGCCGCAGCGTCAAGTGCGCGAAGCAGCAGTTTCCTTCTCGATCCGCTAGACGTCTGGAAAAATTCGCAACCGAAGGGAACCCAATGCCAAACCCTGCCAGAAACCTCAACTACGTGTCTCAAACCCCACCATCAATTCGCAAACCCCCGGCGTCGGAATCGTCAGCTTGGAATGCAGTGCGGACCGAAGCGCCATCACCGTTGACCACGCCCACATTCCCGCTCACCGAGAATCGGGGCGATTCGCGAGGCACAATCAGTTTTCCTGTTCAAGAACGTCTTCTCAACGCTCGCGAGGTAGCTGCGCGATTAGGGGTATCAGAGCGGTGGGTGCGCGACCACACAACACGTCGGTCTCCAAAGATTCGAGGTGTAAAGCTCGGAACCCTGATGAGGTACCGCTGCGCCGACGTTGAAGAGTTCATGGAAAGGTTAACGACCTCTCGCACTTCTTTTCAACGTCAGTTTGGAGGATGATTAAGGTGTTCTCCACGACCAGGACCAGAAGCAGAATCGGAGAATGAAATGGCAATGAAGTATCAGAAGGGCACCGTTTATCTCACAGGTAAGCGGACCAAGATGTGGTACGGCCAGTATCTGGTCTACAGAAAGGACCAGGACGGAAAGGAGGTAAGAAAGCAGCGGAACGTTCGCATCTGTCCCAAGGCAAACACGCCGAAGTGGAAGGCGGAACAAATGCTGCAAGAAATCATTCTGAAGGAGACCCAAGGGGTCGGTCCGACTCCGACGCTTCCTCCAGATGATTCGGTGACGTTTCGGTGGTTTGTAGAACAGCGTTATATCCCGATGCGCCAAGGCGGTTGGAGTCCGGCTTACAAGAAGACGAACACCTACCAACTAGGGCATTATCTGGTCTCTCACTTCGGAGATCAACCGTTGCGCAATCTGAGTACTTTTGAAATTCAGGTTTGGCTCAATGGCATTGCAGCAAAGGGATACTCGGGAGCAGTGGTTCGCCAGTGCTTCTCCAACATCCGTGCAATATCTCGCATGGCCAGGAAGCAGAAGTATCTGACCGAAGACCCAGCAGAGGATGTCACCATGCCGTTGACCGAACCAGTCGAAAAGCCCGTCATGTCGCGAGAGCAGATCCTCGCGCTTCTCGGAGCGATCGAAGACGCGCACGATCTCTGTCTGATGTCTATCGGGCTCTTCTGTGGGCCGCGTGCAAGTGAAGCGCTCGGACTGCAGTGGAAGTGCTGGACAGGTGAAGCGTTGATGCCGCATGGCACGGCCTACGAAGGAAGGTTCTACAAGGAACGGCTCAAGACAAAGGCCAGCAAGGCCCCTATTCCTGTGCCGGAGCCCGTCAGACCTTTCATCGAAGCATGGAAGGCTCTCTGCACGGACTGTTCGCCCGAAGCGTTGATGTTTCCGACCTTCGGACGGGGAGACCGTATAGGACAGGCGGTACCCCGCGACGGGAAGAACTTCCTGCGTTGGCGGATACGGCCAGTCTCACGGCGGCTTGGCATTCCTGACCGGCTCGTCACGTTTCAAGTCATGCGCCGGACGATGGGAACCGACATGCAGAACCACGGGACGCTGAAGGACACGCAAGGGGCGTTACGTCACGCCAGCATTACCACTACGGGCAATGTGTACGTGCAGACTCTCGATGCGAATGTTGCTCGTGCGGTCAACTCCCGTGCGACGGCAGTACTCGAAGGCTGGTCCCCGGCTGAGAAGCTGGGACTGAAAGGCAGGAATATCCGCAAAGCCTTGGAGGCACCTGAACAGGGTCAGATAGCAATTTGACGAAGTTTGACGGAGTGGAGCGGAAGGAGGTCTTGCAAGTGCTTGATAAATATGGCTCCTGAGGTAGGACTCGAACCTACAACCCTTCGGTTAACAGCCGAATGCTCTGCCATTGAGCTACTCAGGAATGTGTGGGGCCGCGATTGTCGCCGCACCCTTGCCAAATCAGTTATAACAAATGTAGGTCTTCGGGTCAAAGCGTGCCAGGCTGCAAGACGGCGTCCCACGCACCCAAGAGCAGCAGAGGAGTCGTTATGCCACGCATCTCGCGCTTGAATCGCGACCAGGTCTCAGGCGAGTCGCTCGCCATTTACGACCGCGTGCTGCGCGACCGCGGCAACGTGCCCAACATGTTTCGCACGATGGCCCATCGACCGCGTATCTTCGAAACGATCATCGCGCACATGGACGCCGTTCTCAAGACCGGCACGCTTTCTACCGCACTTGAAGGAACTGGTGATTGTGCGCACGTCCCAGCTCAACTGCACCGAGTACTGCCTGGCGTCGCACACCGCCCTCGCTCGACGTCTCGGATGGACCGACGAGCAGATCGCCGCGCTGCAGAATGCGGCCGAGAGCGACCTGTTTACCGACGCAGAGAAAGTTGCCATTCATCTGGCAGAGGTGATGACGACCAACTCGCACGCCTTCTCAGATGAAGAGTTTGCGCGCCTTCGCAGCTTCTACTCCGAAGGCGAAGTGGTGGAGTTGATGGCAGCCATCGGACTCTTCAACTACTTCAACCGGTTCAACGATCTTCTGCGCATGGAACCGACCAAGCCGGCCACCGCCGAAGAGCTCGCCCAGCTTGCCGAAGCCGACGCAATCCCGGTCTAAAGCTTTCGAAAATTAGGGATAAAGCAGAACCGCCACGTTGTAGCTGGTAAAGGGTGACTGTTTGCCCGAGACGCATGCGCCTACGCTGGCCTCGTGATACTTGCGGGTGGCCAGGCGTGAAGTGAGTTCCTCGGGCAGCCGCTCCAGGCTGCTCGCCGTATAACGCATGACAAACCACGGCTGGCGACTGCCAACGAACCCGGTCGCCAGCGTGCAGGTCTGGCGCGCGTCCTGCTTCGCTCCGCCAAGTCGAAGCCCATTGGATTCCAGCAGGTTTCCTACCTGGGCTTCCTGCTGTTCGAGCGTCAGATGCGCGACGATGCGGGCGAAGTCCTCCACCGCATAGAGTTGGCCATGCCTCTGCACGACTGCGATGCCGACCGCGTCCACGTTGGGATCGAGCAGATTGTGGCGATGGCCCTCGGAGTTCATCCACATCTGGTGGATAAGCGCCGAGTTGTTCGCTTCGGCGACGTTTTCGCTTACCAGCGAGAAGTGTGCGCCCGCATCGCCTGCCCGCGTCGCCAGCTCCGGTTCGCCCGGAAACTGATGCGAGATGCTGCCATGAGCAGCCATCTCGAAGGCGTGGTTTCTCGCGGCATCGACAAGATGAAGGTCTGTGTGCACCGGCTGCAGGCCATGCGCGACGCGGTCCTGATTCGCAGCCGCCAGAAGATACTGTTCAGAGATATTCTGCGCACGGGCATCCCTGCCGAAGCTCATGGTGAGGAAAACAGCCGCAACCGCGGCGACCAGGGAAGGGGAGAGGCATGGCCGAGTCATTCAGGGGGCTCCTCCAGGGTCAAACCCGGCTCTCAGGCGAAGGTTGCCCTCGGATTCGGGCGGTCCAGCGATTCCGCTTCAGGCGTTCATCGGCGGCAGGCGGCTGCGGTACTTCACCATGAGAGTCAACAATTTGCGCGCTTCCCAGTAGCGCGGCACATAGCGCTTCGGCTCGGAGATACAGCGGTACAGCCAGCCCAGATAGAACTTGTCCGCCAACACGGGAATGTGCACCTGATCTCCACTGAGAAAGGCGATTGCCGCCCCGATACAGTGGATCGCCGGACGATACTCCAGGCGCTTCTTCAGATAGATTCCCAGGCGCTCCTGAACGCCGCCGCCGACGGTCAGCACCACGTGCTGCGGACGAAGCTGATTCAGCCGCCGCACCAGTTCCTCGTCCTCCATCACCTTCCCATACATCGGCGCCATGTAGACCGCTTCGTCGGGGATGTCGAAGCCCTGTTCTTTCAGCCAGTCCAGGTTGGTGCGGGCGCTCTTGGGGCTGGCCATCACCCACATGGTGTTGCCGGGAGCACGGACATCGGGCTCCAGGACCAGTTCGCGCAGGTACTCGAGCCCGGAAAGCCGCTTCAGGTTATCGAACGTCATCAGATTCCAGATGAGCACCATGTAAGCCGAATCTGTGATCGCAAGGTCGGCGTTCAGCATGGCGTCCCGGTACTCTTCGCTCTTGACGAGTTCGCGAAAGGAGGGCGCGGCCGGAACCACCAGCAATCCACCCTTGCGCATGATGGCGATCGCCTCCTGCGCGCTTCCGCCGAAGAAGTCGACGCCGAGGATGCGGCGCAGTTTGTTGTTGTCTGATTTTGCCAATGCGGTTGAGCTGCTCATGCGTACGACTTTGTCCCCGATCGCATCTCCTCTTCGATCCAGCGAAAGGTCTCTCTGAGTCCGTCTTTCAGGCGGATGCTCGGTTCCCAGTGTAACTGCCCGCAGAATGCGCGTGTTGTCGCTGTTGCGGCCGTTCACACCGCGCGGCGCGTCCAGCCGGTAGACGCGCTTCAACCGCACACCCGCAATCTCCTCCACACAGTCGACCAGTTGATTGATCGTGACCAACTCGCTGGAGCCGAGATTGATGGGGTCCTCGATGTCACTTGCAGCGATTCTCTGGGTTCCCTCGATGCAGTCGTCGATATACATGAAGGAACGCGTCTGCGTGCCATCGCCCCAGATTTCAATCTCGTGGACGCCGCTCTCCCTGGCAGCGATCACCTTGCGGCAGATGGCTGCGGGGGCCTTTTCGCGGCCGCCGGTCCACGTTCCCAGCGGGCCATACACGTTGTGGTAGCGCGCGATCCGCGTCGTCAATCCGAAGTCCTCGCGGAAGTGACGGCACATACGCTCAGAGAACAGCTTCTCCCAGCCGTAGCCATCCTCCGGCATCGCGGGATACGCATCTTCTTCCTTCAAGGCGACCACGTTGGCATCCTCTTGCAGCGCCGCGTTATAGACGCAGGCGGACGATGCGAAGAAGAACCGCCCGACCTGCTGCTCCCGCGCCGCCAATAGCATGTGGGTGTTTGTCAGCACGGAAAGCATGCACAGTGCCTTGTTGTTTTCGATGAATCCCATCCCGCCCATGTCGGCCGCCAGTTGGTAGATGACGCCGGCACCCTCCGCTGCGGTCAGGCAGTGCTGCTTCTCCTGTAGATCGAGTGAGAGATTTTCAGCCTCCGGCGCCATCTGGTACCAGTCGCCTACGGGCTTCACATCCACGGCGCGCACGTCCATTCCCTGCGTCACCAGCGATTTCACCAAGTGTCCGCCGATGAATCCACCGGCCCCGCACACGACAGCCTTTTCGCCCTTCAGGGTCATGGAAACGTAAGCTCCGGACAACCAGAATCGCAGTGCCGCAATAGAGGACGAGAGCATTCCCGGTTGGCTGGGATGCGCCTAATCTGAAGCCTCTGGGTCCCTTCCAGTGTCCCTGCGGGCTTCGCGCCTTGTCAAGATTCGTGTGACCCCGTCGATGCCGGTGTACGATCAACCCTGAGAAGTCCCGCCACGCCTGAGGAGAGAACGAGTGTCCTTCGCCGCACCCGGCAGCAGCGCCGAACCCACACGGCTCCGCCTGACGGGCAAACTGCTGCAACGCCAGCCGCTCGCCTTTGCTGGACTGCTCCTGCTGGCGCTCTTCGTAGCCACCGCGCTGCTGGCGCCCGTGCTGGCGCCGCACGATCCCACGCAGCTCGACCTCAATCTTCGGATGGCCTCGCCCGGAGCCGCTCATCTTTTCGGCACCGACGAACTCGGCCGCGATATCCTTTCCCGCATCGTCTACGGCGCGCGCATCTCGCTCACGGTTGCCGTCTGCGTCGTCGGACTCTCGCTCTCGGTTGGCCTCATCGCCGGCTGCCTGGCCGGCTTCTACGGCGGCGTCACCGACATTGTCCTCAACGTCTACGTCTCGAATGCCTTCCTTGCACTGCCGGGAATCCTGCTTGCCATCGCCTTCGTCGCCTTTCTCGGACCCGGCCTGCTCAACCTCATTCTCGCGCTCTCGATCTCCGGATGGGTCTCCTACGCGCGCCTCGTCCGCGCCCAGGTGATGGCCGTTCGGGAGCGCGAGTTCGTCGAAGCCGCCCGCGCCCTTGGCGCCTCTGACCTCCGCATCCTCACCCGTCACATCCTGCCGAACATCCTGCAGCCGCTCATCGTTCAGGCCGCGGTCGGCATGGCCGGAGCTGTCCTCGCCGAAGCCACCCTCAGCTTTCTGGGCCTGGGGATCCCCGCCCCGGCCGCAAGCTGGGGCACCATGCTCAACGACGCCCGCTCCCACCTCTTCGACGCCCCCCACATGGTCGTCTTTCCTGCCCTCGCCGTCATGCTCGCCGTGCTCTCCTTCAACTTCATCGGCGACGCCCTCCGCGACCTCCTCGACCCCCGCACTCGCCTCACCACCGGCCTCTGACTTCTCCACCGTGACTGCGCTGCAAAAGAACAGCGTCGTCGGTTACACCGAGTACGGCTTCCCGTTGACGATGACGTTCTCAAACTTCAGCCCGGTTACGCCCGACGTGTTCAGCTTGTCGTTCTTGATGTTGACGTCGAAGTCCTTTAGCAGGACATCGCTGATTTCCGTCTGACCCGGGTTCGGCTTCATCGTGCCAAACGAGGTATAGCTCCCCTTGATGCCGATGAACTTCAGGTTCTTCACGATCGACTTTGGCGGCTCCATGCCCTGCAGATCGAAGTACTGCGACCACGGCGACATGTTGATGATGCCGCCGGATGGGCCTTCGGAGGTGATGTTGCGAAAGGTGATGTCCTCGTAGTGCTGCGGGGTATCGGGGCGCAGCTTCAGGGTGGCGATGCGGACGCCGCCCGTGATCTTGCAGTCTTCCGCAATCACGTCCCGAACAATCGTCGCCTCGCTGCCGCAGGTGAGGACGCCGCCGCCGCGCTTGAAGGTGCAATTGCGCACGCGGATGTGCTCTACCGGTGGGCTGTCCTTATCCTCCATGGCGCGCGGGCCCTTCGAGCCCTTGCAGGCGATGCAGTCATCTGTGACGGAGAAGAAGCAGCCATCGACCGTGACGTTGCGCGAGCTGTCGATGTCGATGCCGTCGGTGCTTGGTGCCTGACGGTAGTCGTCCGGCACCTGGAAGCGGACGTTATGAACCAGAACGCCGTCATTGTTGTACAGGTGGCAGTTCCAGAACTGAGAATCCTTGAAGGTGACGCCTTCGATCTTCACGTCCTTCGAGGACTCAATGAGCGCCAGGCGAGCGCGCGGCAGGGCGGTGTTGGCGAAGTTCTTGTCGGCGGCGCGGCCCTTCCAGAAGGCCTCCCAGACCTGCATGCCGTCGCCGTCGAGTATGCCATCACCGGTGAGCTGGAATCCGTCGCAGTTTTTCGCGTTGATGAAGGCCGGCGTGAACTTCTCGAGGAAGTGGCCCTCGATGCGGGTGCGCTGCGCGGGGAAGTTGGAGAGATCGGTCGAGCACTTCAGCACCGCCCCTTCGGTCAGGCGCAGGTTGACCTTCGGCTTGAAGAACAGCGCCCCCGAAACAAACATTCCCTTGGGCACGACAACGGTGCCACCGCCCTTGGCCGCAAGCTGATCGATGGCAGCCTGGATGGACCGCGTGTTGACCGTCGAGTTGTCAGCCACCGCGCCGGTCGCGGTGATCAGCAGCTCGCGCGTAGGCGCTGCAAAGGCTCGCGCCGCCAGCGTCCAGAAAGGAGCGGAGGCGACCAGTGAGGTGAAGCGGCGGCGGGAGTAGCGCTCGATTGGCATCAGCAGATCCTCAGGACAGTTGACAACGCAGAGTCATCGCAACTCCAGCTTCTGATGATCGCTGTCGGAAGCTTTCTTGTCCAATAGCATTGGATTCGGCGGGGCTTCGTCCTTCGTCTAGCATGAAGGAAGACACACCGGCCTGCCTCCAGGACTCAGCATATGCTCATCGGCATCCTCTCCGACACCCACGGCCTGCTCCGCCCCGAAGTCCTGCCCGCGCTGACGCCAAATGGGAAAGCGGTCGACCACATCCTGCACGCGGGCGACGTCGGTGACCCTGCGATCCTCGACGCTCTGCGCAGACTCGCGCCAGTCACCGCCATTCGCGGCAACGTCGACACCCACGGCGACTGTGCGCTCCTCCCAGCCACCGAAGCCGTGGAGCTCGGCGGAAGCCTCTTTTACCTCATCCACTCGGTCCACGATCTGGACCTTGACCCCGCCGCCGCCGGGCTGGCCGCGGTCATCAGCGGCCACTCTCACCAGCCGGCAATCCATACCCACAAAGGCGTCCTTTACCTGAACCCCGGCAGCGCCGGCCCCCGCCGTTTCCGCCTGCCCGTCACCCTGGCGCTGCTCGATTTAGCTCTCACGCCTCTTCAGCCAAGGCTGATAAACCTGATCGACCTGCTTTAGCTCTGGCCTGAGTGATACGAATTTCCTTGCGAGCGCGTTCGTGCCGTCAGAGCGGCTACAGTAAGTAGGTTGAGTCGCAAGCGAGTGGCCTCGCCCGCCAACTCTGGAGAGCCTGATGAGCATAGCCATGCGCGCCGATGTTTTGAAGGGTAGGGTGGCTTTTCTTGCAGGCGCATCGTCCGGAATCAACCTGGAGATCGCACGCGGATTCGCGGAAGCGGGGGCTAGAGTAGCGCTGCTCAGTCGCTCCCCTGAGAAAATCGAGGCCGCCGCCCAGGCGCTGCGCGACGAAGGTCACGAGGCGGTGGGATATACGGCGGACGTGCGCGACTTTGAGGCCGTCGACCGTGCGTTCCGTGCTACGCGACAACAGTATGGTGAGATCGATGTTGTGCTTTCCGGAGCTGCGGGGAATTTCGTCGCGCCCGCCTTGGGAATGTCTGCGAATGGCTTCAAGGCTGTCATCGATATCGATCTGCTGGGCACCTTCCATGTGCTTCGGGCCTCTCATCCTTATCTCAGAAAACCTGGAGCATCGTTGATCTCGATTTCCGCCGTGCAGGCGGTTCGGCCGATGCTGCACCAGGCCCATGTCTGCGCCGCCAAGGCAGGCGTAAATATGCTGACCAAATGCCTCGCTCTCGAATGGGGTCCTGAAGGCATCCGTGTAAATGCGATCTCGCCCGGACCCGTCGCAGACACGGAAGGCATGCGCCGGTTCGCTCCTACGGCGGAGGCTGAGGAAGCGGTAAGGCAGAAGGTGCCGTTGGGCCGCTTCGGTGAAAAGCGAGAGATCGCTGAACTTGCCGTCTTCCTCGCCAGCGCAGCATCTCAATTCATCACCGGAGCCATCATCGACTGCGATGGTGGCATCAGCCTATAGATCCGGAGTACCTGCTCTTCCATGACGAGCGCATCCGAGCCGCGTGGAGTCCGAGTGCTGCCCGGAACTTTCCAATCGTGGAAGTCTGCGTGTATGGTGCGTGTGGGCAGGTTCTGACAAGACGCCGCGTGAGATGCGCTCTGTTTGCGACGCTGTTCCGGGAGGACCTGTGAGGAAAGTTTGGCCAAGTGCCGATGCGGCGCTGGAAGGGCTGGTACAGGACGGAATGCTGTTGGCCATCGGCGGTTTTGGTCTGTGCGGCGTGCCGGAGGCATTGATTGAAGCGGTCGAACGTATCGGGGCACGTGGCCTGACGGTCGCCAGCAACAACGCAGGCATCGATAACGTCGGACTGGGCAGGCTTTTGGCGACACGGCAGATCGCCAAGATGATCGCGAGCTATGTGGGCGAAAACGCCGAGTTCGAGCGGCAGTACCTCGCCGGGGAACTGGAGGTCGAGTTTTGTCCGCAGGGCACGCTGGCGGAGCGGATGCGCGCGGGCGGCGCGGGTATTCCGGGCTTCTATACGCGTACGGGGGTCGGCACCCTGGTGGCCGAGGGCAAGGAGCACAAGGCCTTTGATGGGGAGATGTACATCCTGGAGCGAGGGATCCGGGCGGACGTTGCGCTGGTCAAGGCCTGGAAAGGCGACACGCACGGCAACCTGATCTACCGGCGTACCGCGCAAAACTTCAATCCCGGCGCTGCCATGAGCGGCAAAATTACGATCGCCGAGGTCGAGATCCTGGTGGACGCGGGCGAACTGCCACCGGAGCAGATTCATACCCCAGGCATTTACGTGCAGCGCCTCGTGCACAATCCCAAGGCGGCGAAGCGGATTGAACGCGTGACGACAAGGGAGGCTCGCTGATGGCCTGGACACGGCAACAGATGGCGCAGCGCGCCGCGCAGGAGTTACAGGACGGCTTCTATGTGAATCTCGGGATCGGGATGCCGACGCAGGTGGCAAACTACATCCCGGCGGGTATCAGCGTGACACTCCAGTCGGAGAACGGACTGCTGGGCCTGGGCCCCTATCCCCTGCCTGAGGAGGTCGACGCCGACCTGATCAATGCGGGCAAAGAGACGGTTACGTTTCTGCCGGGCGCCGCCATCTTCTCCAGCTTTGAATCATTTGCGATGATTCGCGGTGGCCATATCGATCTTGCGATTCTCGGCGCCATGCAGGTTGCGGAGAACGGTGACCTCGCAAACTGGGTGATCCCCGGTAAACGCGTCAAAGGCATGGGCGGCGCGATGGATCTCGTCTCCGGCGTACGCAGGGTTGTCGTGCTGATGGAGCATACTGCCCCCGGCGGGGCGGCAAAGCTGCTGCGTGCCTGCACGCTTCCTTTGACGGGCCAAAGAGTCGTGGACCGCATCATCACGGAACTTTGTGTGCTGGACGTGACGCCGCATGGTTTCGGAGTCGTGGAGTTGGCTCCCGGAGTTACGCTGGAGCAGGTGCGTGCGGCAACCGACGCGGCAGTGCGGAGTGAACACGAGGCGTTTCCGGCGGATGCTCCAACGTTGTCGGCTTGACACCATGCTGAGAAGCAAGGCTGTGCGCCTGGCTGTGGCTGCGCGGCGAGTCGACCGCTTCGCGAACCGTCAGGGTACGCCGACTTCGCAACATCTTGCGATGCTTCCAAATTGTTCCGTGCTTGCAGCACTCCGGCCGCGGTTTGCATCCCATGTTGCGACGGATAGAGGGCACTGCTCCGGAACCGCTCAGACACCCAGTTCTCGCCCCCTCCCGCAGGAGCATACGGGGCGGGGAATCATCTCTGAGATCGTCGGTAGAGCGGTTTACTCCCTAGATCGACTCGGGGCTGCCCCGGAGGCTTCATACCTGCCATGAGGACTCGCAAACACGCACTGATTCGGCCATCCCCCGCGCCCGTCGCGCTGCTGCTGATCGATGTTCTAACGACCTTCGACTATCCGGACGGCGATGCGATCCTGCGGGAAGCGATGAAGATCGGCAAGTCGCTGGTGCGCCTGAAGGCTCGTGCTCGCGCACTCGGTTTGCCGGTGCTCTACGTCAACGACAACTTCGGCGACTGGCGCAGCGAAAAGGAGGTGCTCATGGGCCGTTGCATCCAGTCGAAGGGCGCCTCCTTTGTGCGGCCGCTGCTGCCCGAAAGCGAAGACTACTTCGTTCTGAAGCCGATGCACTCCGCGTTCTACATGACACCGCTCGATGTGCTTCTGAACCATCTGCAAATCGAAACGCTGATCCTTGCAGGATTGACCTCGGATAGCTGCATCACGGTGTCGACGCACGATGCAAATATGCGCGGCTTCAACATCTATGTCCCGATCGACTGTTCTTCGGCACGGAGCGCGAAGGAACACACGCAGGCATTGCAACAGCTTGAGGCCGCCGCCGGTGCGAATCTCACACGCTCCACTTCCTTGCGTCTTCCGGAGATCATTCGCAAGTCCCGGGCCATGCAGGGCAATGTCGGCAATAGCTAGATGCCTGCTCTTAGCCTTCTATCCCCCTCCGCAATTCGCGTGTCCGCTTCCTAGAAAGTCTTGATGAACTCGATCAGCGCACGCTTGTCTGCGTCGCTCAGGGGCGGTTCTTCCGCAAAGTAACTCGTGCCGAAGTAGTGTCCGCGATTGACGACATAGTCCGGGCACTTGCTCAGGGCGAGCATCTCCGGCACCAGGTTCGCGAAGACCTGGCGTGCCTGTTCGTCGGAGGCGTTCGCTGGCAGGCTGGCGAGGTCGAACTTCAGCTTGACGAGGAGCTTGACCACACGCTCCTGGCGCGCCGGCCGGTCTGCCGGACTGACTCCTTCCCCGAGCAGATCGAGGTTGGACAGCAGGCCGACCGGCGTGCCTGCCGGGATAGGCCCGATGCGGATGGATTCTTCGCCGAAAACGGCTGGCAGCAGGCGGCTGCCGGGACTCAGCAGTGGCCGCAGAGCCGGGGGATGAAGCCGGCGGGAATGGAGATATAGCTTGGCTGCGTGGTGCGATCGATCATGCCGGGAAGCTTGTCGGGCAGGAGCGTGTCGCGGTCGCGGCGCTCGGGCCAAAGCATCTTCTCGATGGAATCCTGGAACGACCGCATTCTCGCTTCTACCGAGGGGCTGGGGTCGAAGTTGCCGACGCTGTTATTCAAAAGGAACGGAGCGGTGGACCACGCGCTGATCAGCGATGGCGGCCGAGTGTAGCCCCGGCCCCCTGCCGGCAGCACGTAGGAGGCTGGCTCGCCCGTGTAGGGATGGTACACGGTGATCGTCGCCGGCAGAAGGCAGATCCTTGTACGTGCCCGACGAGAAGTTATCCCAGATGTTGCCGGCGATGGCGTTGGTGGCCAGCGGACTGCACGCATTCGTCTGCAGCAGCGTGACGGGCACACGTTGATCCGTCGAGAGGTAGTTGTTCTCCAGGAAGTCCGGCTGCTGCACGATGGCGTGCATCTGCGTCCTGAAGTCATCTGTCCTGGTCCATGCCCAGTAGCGCTTCCAGCAATCCATGTAGCCTTTGCCGGAGCATGCGGCTGGGTCAAACTCCGCGGCTGGCCGCGGGATTTTGCTGGAGTGGCAACGCGCGCAACGATCTGCGAAGACCTCTTTACCCCGCTCAAGCTGTGCCTGATCCTGCGTGAGGTAGGCGGCGCCCCCGGGAGCATCTTTGAGGTGGTGACCGCCCGTGCTCTTCAGGAAGAACAGCGCCATGTTGGGCGTCTGCTGCTGTGTTACCTGCCAGTACACGGACTTCTCATTGGCTGTCTTGATGAGGATGGGCGCTGACCTCCTGCCCTCCAACAAGCGGGCGAAAGTGCTTGAGCCACTCTTCGCTGTAGAGACCAATGTTGAGGTACACACGATTGAGCGCGCCGAGCACTCCAACCGAGTCGGCGCCGTCCTTCAGCACGCGCGGAGTCTGCACCTGGTCGGGCGGGTGAAAGAACTCTGTCAGCGGGCCGGAGCTGATGAAGTCGTTGAACTGCTTGTTATCCTTTTCTCCGCCACGAATCGTCTCGCGTCCCCAGTGCTGCGCGGCGGCCATGCGCGCCGGCAGATCGTAGATGGCATTCATGCTGCGCGGATTGTTGATGTTGTCCGTCGAAATCAGCGACGTGTCCAGCGTGCCGGGCCGAGACGCGTGGAACAGTTGCACCGGGAAGCTGCTCATATCCGACTGCCAGGCGAAGATCCGATCGATCCAGAAGTATTGTGCGCCGACGTTGGAGCTCAGGTTTTCCCACTTCGGGTTCTCGGGATCGTCTGGCGGTTTCAGCGGATTCGGACCCACGTGGCAGAAGCCGCAGGTCATGCCGACACGATAGGGACGCACAAGCTTCCGGTCGTTGTAGTAGGCGGGATCTTTGTAGTATTTTTCCGCGTCCCAATGCTTCGCGGCTTTTTCGTCAAAGTCCGGATTCGGAAAGAGTCGCAGACCGACGATGCCGGTTGCGTAGCCATAGAAAGAGCCTACGGGGACAGTCTTGCCTCGGGCGCCGATCCTTACGCCAGGATACTTGGCCTCGTTTTCAAATGGTTCCGGCCCACAGGTTGGGTCGCGCTTATCCAGCCAGAGGCCGAAGCGGTCCGGGTCAGGCCCGCTTGCCTGGACGTAGCAGGGTTCGTTTACTAGCCCAAGGTAGTTCCAGCGGTTGCTGCGTGCGGCTTTCAGACCTGCATCCGGACGTGAAGAGATGGTCTTGAGGAAGTCGAGTGTGCCGAGGCTTGTCGTCGCGAGGCTGTCCCACAGGCGATCGTCGCCACCGCTCCATGCAATCCACATGTTGCGGCCTTTCACCTCGGCGGGAGAAAGCGGGATGCCGCCGTCCATATCGTGGAAGTAGTCTTCGTCTGCGGCTGTGAAGGATGCTGCGGAACGGCCAGCCCGCATCGCTTCGTCCTGGGGATGAAAGAGGATGACGGGATGGATGAGGAAGTAGACGACCGCAAAAGCGCAAACGGCAACGGCGATCAGTACCCAAAGCAGATGCTTCAATGCCTTCACCGGGTCCTCCTACGTGGTCTTTCAGCGGGGAACAGGGGCCCACTTTCAACGTGACGGAAACGAACGAACCAGGAAGGTGTACTTTGTATCACAACCAGCAAAGAGAGCAAGCGGAAATCAAGGGCATGGGCACGCACCCGCCGAGTTAGGAAGAGATTGGCCGCGGCGACGGTTAGCGTTCCTGGATAGCAGGGAACTGGAGCAGGTTCGTGGAAGCTGAATACGTCGTCGTCGGTTCTGGTGCAGGGGGCGGAACGGTGGCCGCGCGCCTGGCGGAAGCAGGGCATCGCGTCGTGCTGCTGGAGGCAGGGGGAGACCCTCGCACGCTGCAGGGCGGCGACCCGGTGACCCCAGGCGCGAATCGTCTGCCGGCGACGTACGATGTACCCTGCTTTCATCCCTTCGCCTCAGAGAACGAGGCCATGCGCTGGGACTTCTTTGTGCGCCACTACCGCGATCCGCAGCGCCAGGAGAAAGACCCGAAGTACCAGAAGGTCTACCAGGGGCAAGTCGTGGATGGCGTGCTGTATCCACGCGCCGGAACACTGGGCGGGTGTACCGCGCATAATGCGATGATCTTCGTCTACCCCGACGACGCGGACTGGGCAGCGATTGAGCAGATGACCGGCGATGCAAGCTGGAATCCGAAGAAGATGCGCGGGCACTTCCAGAAGCTCGAACGCTGCGGCTATCTCCCTCTCCATCGCTTTGCCGCCCGCTTTGGCATCAACCCTTCGCGTCACGGCTTCAACGGCTGGCTGCACACGGAAAAAGCCATCCCAATGCTTTCGCTGGCCAACCGCGATCTGCTGGAGACGATTGTGCTCTCGGCGCAGAACGCCAGCCGCGAGCTTGGAAATTTTGCGGACCGCTTGCGCTGGTTTCTGCAGGGTCTGCTGGACCCTAACGACTGGCGCACGGTGCGGCAGGACGCCTTCGGCACACGCTACTTGCCTTTGACCACCCATCGTCATGCGCGAAACGGCACACGCGAGCGTGTGCTGGATGTGCAGCGGCGCTTTCCGCAGCGGCTCCACGTGGAGCTGAATGCATTGGCCACGCGGGTGGTCTTCGATGGCAGTGGCGCTGCGAGCGGGGTGGAGTATCTTTCCGGCGAACGGCTTTACCGCGCTCACCCTAACCACAACGCAAGTCCCGGCCAGGTGCAGCACGTCTCCGCCACGCGGGAGGTGATCCTCAGCGGCGGCGCTTTCAATACGCCGCAACTGCTGATGCTGTCCGGCATCGGTCCGCAGGAGCAGCTTGCGCAGCACGGCATCCCGTTACGGCAGCACCTGCCGGGAGTCGGCCGCAACCTGCAGGACCGGTATGAAATCAGCGTCGTGTACCGCATGAATCTGCCGGCCTGGCACATTCTTCAGGGCGCGCGCTTCGACACCTCCGACCCGCAGTTCGCGCAATGGGAACGCTGTCGCAGCGGGCCATACGCCACCAACGGCGCGGTGCTGGCCGTCTTCCGGCGGTCAGGAAACAGGACCGTACCGGATCTGTTCTGCGTGGCGTTCCTGGGGAGCTTCAAGGGCTACCGGCCAGGCTACTCGCTGGACTTCGTCACACAACACAACTGCCTGACGTGGGCGGTTCTCAAGGCGCACACGAACAACCGTGCAGGTACGGTGACGCTGCGCTCCGCGGATCCGCGTGACATGCCGCAGGTCGACTTCTCCTACTTCGAGGAGGGCACGCCGGACAATGAGGAAGACCTGAACGCCGTGGTAGAGGGTGTGCAGTTTGTGCGCAGCATCAGCCAGTCGCTGATCGACAAAGGCCTGATCGAGGCGGAAGAGTTTCCCGGCAAGGACGTCAGCAGTGTGGATCAGATACGACAGTACGTGCGCGACCAGGCGTGGGGACATCACGCGTCCTGCAGTTGCCCGATCGGCGACGCGGAAACCGGTGGCGTCGTGGACAGCCGGTTTCGCGTGCACGGCGTCACGGGGCTGCGCGTGGTCGATGCCTCCATCTTTCCGCGGATCCCGGGGTTCTTTCTTGCGTGTCCCGTGTACATGATTGGCGAAAAGGCTGCCGAAGCCATCCTTGAGAGCGTACCGCTTTCCCCGACCGCCTGAGCGCCTGAAAGCAGACGCACGGCCGCCTGACGAATCTTGTTGACAGGATGGGAGTCCAAGCGAATATTGGTGCTGACCGGGCCCACTCACAGCGATTCGTACGTTCCACGACAAAGTTCCACGACGGGACAGGTGACGCGCATGCCCTCCGCTTCCGACCTACTGACTTTCTCCGACGCCCAACTGGATGACCTCTTCAAGACCGCCAGCGCCGGCCCCATTCCGAATGGTGAGGCCAATGGACAAGCCATTCTCGCCCCGGGAACCAGGTACTCACAGGAGATTGCGTCCATTGTGAACATCTTCGCGTGGCAGGGCAAGACCTTCGACGCGCAACACGGCACGTTGACCAACCGCATCTCTGCCTTCGGCGTGAACGCCATCGTTGCGCAGGTGTACGTCGCGCCGAGTCTCTTTGACGGCAAGGACTGCATCGTTCTCGACTACTCGAAGACATCGCTGCTGGCCAAACACATTCGCGACGAGATTCGGGAGATTGGCCCCGGTCTCTATCTGGGATTGGTGTATTGGGATACGAAGCGCACTATCCACTTCTCGCTTCAGTTCGCCACAGCCTAGCCGCAAGTAAACATTCATCGGCTGAGTGGTGATCCTCGAGCCTGCATGGACTCTTGATTCCGGAGTGCTTAACATGGCCGTGCCGTGTGTCGTCCCCAACCCGGACAGGCCTGTTCCCGCAGCCAACACCGGCTCGCGCGTGAAGAATGTGGTCGCGAATCTGCTGATGCGGCTTATCCAACTGGAGCGCCGCATCGACCCTTGGGTGCGGCCCCCATTCGACAAGACGCTGCGTGACCCCATCGCACGGCTGATCACCTCCCTGATCAATGCCCGAAGAGTCGATGAGCATCTGCGACTCGCACAGGAAAAGCAGCTGCCGGACGAGGAGGCTTTCAATCAGTCCGTCATCGAGAGCTTCCGCAAGCAGATGACCGGACTCTGGCAGCCCGGCCGTTTCGAGCGCGGCGGCAACACCAAGACGCACGGCATCGTGCGCGGCGAACTGATTGTGCATCAGAACCTGCCCGCGCACCTGGCCCAGGGCGTCTTCCGCGAGGCGCGAACCTTTCCCGCGCTGGTGCGTTTCTCCGGGCCGGGTCCGTACATCACGCCGGATATCGACGATGTCGGCTTTATGAGCATCAGCGTGAAGCTGATGGAAGTGCCCGGACCCAAACTGCTGGACGAAGAGCGTCTTACGCAGGATTTCCTCGCTGTGTGCACGCCGACGTTCGTGACAAATGACATCCGCTCCAACGCCGACCTGCAGCGCGCGAGCCTGCAGAACGCGACGATCTACCATTTTCTGAACCTGCGCGAACCGCACCTGCTCGGCCTCTTGATGCAGGGGCTCTGGACGAAGACGCAGAGCAGTCCACTTGAGGCCGCATACTTCAGCTGCGTGCCGTACCTGCTGGGCGAAGAGCAGGCTATGCAGTATTCGTTCTGGCCCGTGTCGCAGCGGTGTACGCCCATTCCAAGGCTTCCCAGGCGGCCACCCGATGACTATCTTCGTCTCGCTCTGGAACAGCGCCTGGCGCAGGAAACGGTAGACCTGGAGATGCGAGTCCAGGTGCAGACCGACACGTTTCGTATGCCGCTGGAGCATGCCGGTGTGCTTTGGCCGGAGGAGCTTTCGCCCCGAGTTCCCGTGGCCACGCTGCGCCTGCCGAAGCAAACGCTTGACTATGCCGCGGCGCTGCAGATGGCACGGCGACTCTCGTTCAACCCATGGCATTGCGTCGCGGAGCATCGGCCGCTCGGGAACCAGGGCCGCGCTCGCAAGTGGATGTATACGACACTCTCCGCGATGCGGCACCAGATGAATGCGGAACCGCATTGGGAGCCCACGCCGGAGGATCTGCCGTGACTCCGCAGGCGAGCGTGATGTATGCGGCACCGCTTCGTCCCGGCGCCGCGCCCGTGGTACACGCCCTGCTGCAGAGCATGAACACGAAGCCGGGCGTCTATGACCCGGCGAACCCGCTGCTTCCGCTGCACAAGCTTGCGCAGGTTCACTTTGCCCGCATGCTGGTGGTGCGCGATCTCGCAGCCGAAGATCGCGCGGTGTATTCGCTGCCGGTCGACGGCCTGCCGGACTACCTCGTGTTTCTGGCGGAGATCGACGGCGATCACGCGGCATTTCGCGACGACTTCGCCCGCGTGGCGGAGCCGGGACTGCGGACGCTCCTCGCGCACACGGAGGATTTCACCGAGGGGCAGTCTCTGCAGGCATGGATGCGGCGTGCGCATGTTTCCGCCACCGCTTCCTACGTGAACTGGCTGGGCCGGACCGTGGTGCAGGTGCGTGAAGAGGAAGCGCTGCGGCGGGCGTTGCGCAGTTACTTGTGTGCCCACCGAGACGATGTGCGCGGGCTATCCGCCGCACAGACGCGCCTGCTGCTGCGCGGGGAGGTGCAGCGACAGCAACAGGCTGGCGAGCTATCGTTGACGCAAGCTGCGCCGACTCCGCTGGGATGGCGCATCCGGAACCTGCTCGATCTGGTTCTTCTTCCGTTGGTGCTGCTGCTGCTTTCGCCGCTCGTCCTGGTCGCGCTCCCGTTTCTGCTCTTCCAGATTCGCCGCTGGGAGCGCACTGGACCCCGCAGTGGCGCCGCCCGTGCCACAGGCACACGCCGGATGATCTGCTCGCGATGGAGAACCACGAAGTAACAAACCAGTTCAACGTGTTCGGCAGTCTGAAGCCGGGGCGCCTGCGCTTGTGGATCGTGCGCTTTCTGCTTCGGGTGACGGGCTACGCGGCCCGGCATCTGTACCACCGTGGCAATCTCGCGCGGGTTTCGCACGATTCACTTTGCACGCTGGGTTTCGATGGACGGCGGGCAGCGCATGCTGTTCTCCAGCATTTATGACGGCAGCCTGGAAAGCTACATGGACGATTTCATTAACAAGGTCGGCTTCGGTCTGAACCTGACCTTCAGCAACGGGATCGGGTACCCGCGCACACGCTGGTTGCTGTTTGACGGCTGCCAGGACGAGCAGACATTCAAGCGCGTGCTGCGCCGGCACCAGTTGCCTACGGAAGTCTGGTACAACGCACATCCCGGCCTGACGGCCGCCAACAAGCATCGCAACCTGCTGATTCGAGATGGTCTGGAGGGAGCATGGATGAGCGAAGAGGAGGCAGCCGCATGGCTTGCGCTGATCTAAAGGGCATCGCATGACACACGCAGTAGAGTTCAATGACATCCAGGGAATCGTGCGGTTCGGCTACCGCAAACTCACCGAGTGTTCTCTGCTTCTGCTCGCCGTCAAAGACGCCAGGGCCGCCCGCGAGTGGCTGGCCGCAGCGCCCGTAACCAGCGCTGTGACGCTGCGGGATGCGCCCGATACAGCGCTGCAGATTGCGCTGACGCACGATGGATTGCAGGCTCTTGGGTGTGCAGCGGAGCTGCTGGCGCAGTTCTCCATGGAATTTCAAAGCGGGCCAGGCACTTCTTCACGTGCACGCCTGCTGGGCGATGTAGGCGACAGCGCCCCTGAGCACTGGGCGTGGGGAAGCGGCGCAAAAGTTGTCCACCTGCTGCTCATGCTTTATGCGCGTCCTGGCATGCTGGAAGACTGGAAGCGGAGTGTGCAGACGGCGGCGTGGGCCGACGGCTTCCACCTGGTGGACGAGCTTGCAACCTCGGACCTCGGCGGTGTGGAGCCGTTCGGATTTCCCGATGGTCTCAGCCAGCCGGAGCTTGACTGGCAGCGGCAACGCAACCCGCCAGCCATCGAGGACACTTACACAAATCGGATCGCCCTCGGCGAGTTCCTCCTTGGGTACCCGAACGAGTATCGGCGGTATACGGACCGTCCGCTGCTGCCGGCAGCCTCCAGCGGGGCCGAGCTTCTGCCCGAGGCAGAGGAGCAACCCGGGCTGCGGGACTTCGGCCGCAACGGATGCTACCTGGTGCTGCGAACGCTGGAGCAGGATGTCGAACGATTCTGGGATTTTGTGCGCGCCCAAGCCGAGACCGGTGAGGAAGCCGAGGCGCTCGCGGCCGCGATGGTAGGACGTCGCAAAGACGGAAGTCCACTGGCCTCGGCGTCCGCCGATCTGGTACCCGGGGTAGACGCGGCAGACCGGTTGAACCAGTTCCGCTTCGACGCAGACCCGGACGGCGTAGAGTGCCCGTTCGGCGCTCATATCCGGCGCGCCAACCCACGCAACGGCGATCTCCCTGCGGGAGAGGTCACCGGCCTGGAGCGTGTGCTGACGCTGCTGGGTCTCGCTCCGAGGACCTTGCACTCTGACAGCAAGGCCTCGTCACGATTTCATCGTGTGCTGCGCCGGGGCCGTGAGTACGGCCACCCGCCCGGCGCGCTGCAGGCCGGCGGCAGCGATGGGCCAACCGGCCTGCACTTCCTTTGCCTGAACGCCAATATCGCGCGACAGTTTGAGTTTCTGCAGAATGCCTGGCTGATGAACACCCGGTTCGATGCCATGACGGACGAAAGCGATCCACTGCTCGGCAGCCGCGAACCCATCCCGGGCGCCGCGCCGACTGACACCTTTTCGGTTCCAGGAAGCGGTGTTGCAGCGCGCCTGGTGTGCGGTCTGCCCCGTTTCGTCAGGGTCCGTGGTGCGGGTTATTTCTTTCTGCCTTCGCTGCCGGCGCTGCGCTATCTTGCCGCCCAGCAGTGAGCGTTCTGCTTCTGACGTTAACCGCCGGGTTGCGTTCCAGGGCAGGTCAGTTTAGTCTTCGAGGCATCCAAGCTATGTTTCTCAAGGGGATCTGACTGAGCGACTCCTCTCCCCTTTTCTGAGGTGCGCATCGCATGAAACGCTCGTTCGTGATTCTTACCGTCTCCGCTCTCGTTATCATCGCGATTGTCTTCTACCTGGCACGGCCACGCTCCGACGAAGCGGAATTCGCTCAGCCGCGCGGAACCACCGCCTCCGTGCGACCGCACTGCGGAAGCGGCGGGCCCATCGCCAGCGCTTGTAAGCTGCACCGGCCCCATCAGTCCACAGGTTTCCATCGCCGCTCTCAATGCACGCCACACATGGGCACAATCGCTGGTGAAGTCCAACCACGTGGATCGTGCTGTGACGGAGTTATCCAACATAGAGACGCTGGATCCCGGATTTCCTGGAATCAACCTTGAGATCTCCGACGCGCTCCTGCGCGCCAAACATGCCAGTGAGGCAAAGAATGCGGTCAACCTGCAGATTTCCGTGTCCGATTGCCTCGCGAACCTGAGCCCTGCGGACCAGCACAGCTACTGCAAGTCGCAATGGACGAGCGAGCCGCAGGCAGGCTGCCTGGCCGAGCTCGCCAGGATCAACCAGCAGGCGCACTACGAAGCGGGGCTTGTCGATGCAGGGATTCGCAATGCGGGCAATGCAGGCGGAAGTCCTCTCTCGCAGGCTGCCCTTGCGCCGCCGCGCCCACGTCCGGTCGCCGTTGTGCCTGCATCCACTGCGGCGCCGTCCGCTGCGGGTGTAACAGCCGAAGCGCCCGCGGCCGCGGCAGCACTCCCGCCCAAACCGCTGCCACCCATCAACATCAAGTCCATTGAGGCACCCCAACACGTTGGGGAGCTTGCGCGGGTTTGCGGCAACATTGTCAGTAAACACACGGCGGCCGATTCCAACGGCAAACCAACATTTATCAATCTGGATCGTACCTTCCCGGACCAGACCTTCACCGTGGTTGTGTGGGGCAAAGACGCCCCCACCGTGGGAGATCTGCCGGAATCCGGCAATTTGTGTGTGACCGGGACCGTGGCCATGTACCGTGGAACACCGCAGATTGTGGTTTCGGATGCAAGCAGCTGGTCGGCGTCGTCCCGTTAATGAGTCGTCTGTGGCCGGGACGTCTCCTCACCCAGGCCATGCTGCTGGTTGCTCCGCTTCATGAACCACAGCAGGACGCCCGCGACGCATCCGCACGCAAAGCCCAGCACGCTCTGCAGGAACCAATGGGGAGAAATCTGCACGCCCGGTGCCACGGCTGCATCGATCGTTTGGATGGAGGCCGCACTTGCCTGCGCGGAAATCCCGTTCACGGGCTCCCGGTGCAGCAGATCAAGAACCTGGTTGCAAAAAGTCGCTGCGAACTGTGCGCTCCAGGATTCGCACGTAATTTCGTACACATCCTGCGCGGCAACGGGGGTAATCTTCACGCGACGCGCGGTGTCGGAGACCAGGTCCGCGTACAGGATAGGCTCGTTTCCGCCCAGATGCAGATCACGCATCGCACGCGAGAGTGCATCCTGCTTCAGCAGACGGACGGGATTCGGTTCGGCCAGAAGTTGATCAGCCACGCGGCGGCTGAACGCGCCTGAACGCAGTGCTGCAGGAATGGACGCGCTCTCGCTCAATGAGGAGGGCAGTTTGACCGACACTCTCGACCTGTATACCGGCAGCGACCCGACGACCAGCAACAGGGCGAGTGCAAAACCTATCAGGCCCGCGGTCAAAATCTCCGCGACGGTCGGCTCAGAAAGCAGCGTCGCTGGCTGCTCGCTGGGCACGTCCCGCGGGGTTGTATCCTGACGCTCGACCTCGGGCTGAACATCACTGCTGTCTCCTTGAAACTTAAGAAGCTGGCGGTACATCTGCACGTCAGGGCTGAGTTGCTCAAGTTCCCGCAGCGTTTCAACAACGTCCGGTGCGTTTTCTTCCGCGGGTTCCGGAGGTGCGGCTGGAGCCCGATGCACCTCCAGGCTGCCCATTGCGCCGCGCCGGAGCAGTTCCTGCAGCATGCTGCGCAACTCCGCAAGCTGGCCGGCCAGGTCGCCGGTAAGATCTTCCGCGTGCTCTCCTCCCCAGGCTACGGCTACCAGCGTCAACAGCTCCGATTCAGGTACCTGGAAATGCTCCCGCAGCACGATGGAGCGGATCATCGACCCGAAGTCCGCCGCGAAGGAAGTCGAGGATTTCAGCGTATCGAGCAACTGCTTCAGGTCGGCCGGGTGCCCGAATGGCACGCGATTCGTCGCGCTGCACTCCTGCAACTCTTTGATATACCCAGCGAATTGCTCGTCCGTTAAATGCATCTTGATCGGGGCATCCATAACCAATCCTCTTCGATGTGCATGGCGAGGAAGGCGTTGAAGAGACCTATCTTACCTCAGCAGCCGCAAGGCCCCGTACTGACACTGCAAGCAAAAGATAACCGATCGTCGAATACAGGCAAACACACCGTTCGGCGATCTCCTGTTCAGCGGTAGAGTACCTGGTTGGACCCTCCGTCTGCGATACTGAAGGAAGAGGAATTCCCAGTTTATGACGGCAGTTCACCGCAACAATGTAAGAGTAATTGGAACCGGTGAGCAGACCGTGATGTTCGCTCATGGATACGGCTGCGACCAAAGTATGTGGCGGCATGTTTACCCCGCTCTCACGGACAAGTACCGTGTTGTCCTGTTCGACTATGTCGGGTCTGGGCTGTCTGACGCGTCCGCGTTCAACTCTAGCCGGTATAGCACGCTGAAAGGGTATGGGCAGGACATTCTGGAGATCCTGGAGGAGTTGAAGCTGACGAAGGTTCACTTCGTGGGCATTCCGTGAGCTCGATGATCGGGGGGCTTGCCTCCATCGAACAGCCGGACCGCTTTGCGTCCCTGACGATGATCGGACCGTCACCGTGCTACATCAACGCAGGCGACTACCAGGGAGGGATGGAACGCGGGGACGTGGAAGGTTTGCTGGAGGCGCTTGAAAGCAACCACGTCGCGTGGTCCGCTACGATGGCGCCGGTGATCATGGGTCATCCGGCGGCCCCTGAACTCGCCGGCGAACTCGAGGCCAGCTTCTGCCGCATGGACCCCTTCCTGGCAAACCATTTTGCGCGGGTGACTTTTCTTTCTGACAACCGGGCCGATCTACCCAGGATCAAGACCAGGACGCTCATTCTGCAGTGTCAGAAAGATGCCATTGCCGGAACCAGCGTGGGTGAGTTTGTGCATAGGCAACTCCCGAACAGCAGACTTGTCGTCATGAACGCGACAGGGCATTGTCCGCACATGAGCGCACCGCATGAAGTGAAAAGGGAACTGCTGCAATTCCTGGCCTAGACGATCTTGAAAGCGCGGACCACACCGCGAGCTTCCGTGGTGCGCTTGACTCTGTCCCATGCGGCCACCTGATACTGACGGTTGACGGGAGCATACGGTTCGCGAACAGCGAAGCCGGCAAAATCCTGGGCGTTGAGCCCTCGCTTCTAGCCGGAAGAGACTTCAGAGATTTCCTTTCAAGAGGCGGATCGATCTTCTTCGAGACGCAGTTCGCGCCATCCCTGCTCCTGCGGCGATCCCTTGAAGAGATCTCCTTCGACCTTCGCGGTCCAAACGGCCTGTCTGAGCCGGTGCTTGTCAACGCCGTCCTGCGGCCAGGCAAAGGCGCCTCGCAGGAGCTTATTGTCCTCGCCATCTTTCGCGCCCGGCAAAGGCGCTTGTATGAAAGTGAACTGCTGCGAGCACGCCGCGCGTCCGAGCAGGTGTCAGAGATCGTGCGTCGCTCCTCCGATGCGATCATCCGGTTCACCGCAGATGCAGCTATCGAAAGCTGGAACAATGGTGCGCAGCAAATCTTCGGCTTTGACATCACCCGGTGGAAAGGGAAGCCTTTGCAATGTCTTTTCGCGCCCGAAGCACACCCGGAACTCGCCAAGGCATTGCCGCAGCTTCAGGTCGGCAACGAAGTAGTTCTTGAAACAAGAGGGCTGCGTTCCTCCGGCGAGCTTGTGGACGTGTCCGTGAGCCTGACGCCTCACATGGAAGCACCGGGCATTCTGGTTGCTTTTTCAGGGATCATCCGCGACACCACGGACCGCCGACGCGCGGAAAGGGCGCTCATCCAAAGCGAAAAGCTGGCATCGGTGGGCCGGCTCGCCAGCGCGATTGCGCACGAGATCAACAATCCGCTGGAGGCAGTCACAAACCTGCTCTTCATCCTGGCCTCACGGGTCGACGACCCCGAAACAAAGGAGCTGGTGGAAACGGCCCAGGAGGAGTTGGCACGCGTGTCTCACATTGCCACGCACACGCTTCGGTTCTACAAGCAAAATACCGGGCGCGCGGTGGTCCATCTGAACGTCGTCATTGAATCTGTGTTGGGACTCTACCGGGCACGCCTGAGGAACTCCGGCATCGAAACGGTCGTCGATTGTCCGAGCGAAGCGGTCCTCTCCTGCTTTGAAGGGGAGCTGCGCCAGATCCTCGTCAACCTTATCGGCAACGCATTCGACGCCATGCGAACAGGCGGGGAACTCCGATTGAGAGTGCGGGAAAGACGGTCCTCGTCAGGAGAGGAACGAATCCGGATCACGGTTGCGGATCGTGGCAGTGGAATGTCGCCGCAGGTTCAGGAGCACCTCTTTGAGCCGTTCTTCTCGACGAAGGGCATCGGCGGTACCGGTCTGGGGCTTTGGATTTCGAAAGACTTGGTGGTCAAGAACGGCGGATACGTCAAAATCCGATCCAGCGTCAAGCCAGGCCGGAGCGGCACAGCCATCATCCTCGACTTCCCCGCTAAAGGGTGAACCTCAACGGCTACTTCAACGCTCGTCGGTTCCTATAATCTCTCGATGTCGTTGAGCTTCGATGGTGGCCCGGGCAGGAGTCCAACCTGCGACCTTCGCGTTAGGAGTGCGCTGCTCTATGCAACTGAGCTACCGGGCCACTCTGGCCTAGTGTACGCAGCCCGGTGGTAAACTTGGAGGTAGACTACTATGCCTTCAGATCACGCGTCGCAAGTGCCGTTAACGTCAACGATCGGTGGAGTGCTCGTCGGGTCCGATGCGCCGGTTGTGGTGCAGTCGATGACCAACACCGATACGGCCGATGTTGAGTCGCACCGTCCAGCAGATTGCGGCGCTGGCGCGCGCCGGCTCGGAGATGGTGCGCATCACCGTGAACAACGACGACGCGGCCAAGGCTGTGCCGTACATCGTCGACGGCATTCGCGGCCAAGGGCTGGAAGACGCCGATCATCGGCGACTTCCACTACAACGGCCACCTGCTGCTGCGCAAGTATCCGGAGTGCGCGCGAGGCGCTGGCGAAGTACCGCATCAATCCGGGCAATGTGCTCGATCGGGCGCAAGGATGACGACAACTTCCGCACCATGGTGGAGGTGCGCGGTCGAGTACCAGAAGCCGGTGCGGATCGGCGTGAACTGGGGTTCGCTCGACCAGGCGCTGCTGACGCAAGATGATGGACGAGAACTCGCAAGCTGGCCGAGCCGCTGGACGCGCGCGACGTGATGATGGAGGCGATGGTGGTCTCGGCGCTGGACAACGCGGCGGCGGCGGAGCGGTATGGCCTGCGGCGCGACCAGATCATCCTGTCGCGCGAAGGTTTCGGGCGTGCGCGACCTGATCGATGTCTACACCGAGCTGGCGCGGCGCTGCGACTATGCGCTGCATCTGGGGCTGACCGAAGCGGGCATGGGGATGAAGGGCGTCGTGGCTTCGACGGCTGGGCTTGCGTCCGCTGCTGCTGGCGGGCATCGGCGATACGATTCGCGTGTCAGCCTGACGCCGACGCCGGGCGGCGACCGCGCGCGAAGAGGTGCGCTGCGGGCAGCAGATTCTGCAGTCGCTCGGGATTCGCAGCTTCATGCCGCAGGTGACGAGCTGCCCGGGTTGCGGGCGCACGACGTCGACCTACTTCCAGGAGCTGGCGGAGCGGATTCAGAGCTACCTGGTCGAGTCGATGCCGGAGTGGAAGAAGCATGTATCCGGGCGTCGAGGAGCTGAAGCTGGCGGTGATGGGCTGCATCGTGAACGGGCCGGGCGAGTCGAAGCACGCCAACATCGGCATCTCGCTGCCGGGGACGTTTGAGGAGCCGAAGGCGCCGGTGTATGTCGACGGCAAGCTGTTCACGACGCTGAAGGGCGACCACATCGTCGAGGAGTTCCAGGTGATTCTGGACGAGTATGTGGAGAAGCGGTACGGGCAGGTTGCGGTCGGAGTCTAGCCCCCCTCCCCCCCACTTCTATATAAATTCCGGAAAACAAATAGCTTAGGTCTGGAACTCAGTTTTCGCGGCTTTGCGGGAGGACGGCCCCGAAACTTTGGGGAACGACTTTGCCTGCGAGTTTTGAGTCCTGAGTTGAGAGTTTGAAGGTTGGCGGATCGTCACCGCGTCCGACACGGATTAGGTATGACTTATCAACTGCGAGCTCGGGAGCTTGGAGCTGTGAGTCCTCTCGTATCCATTAAGCATACCTCCCTGTAGCGGGAGGATGTGCAATCAGTTTTCTCCTGCAAGTTGTTGCAGGGGAAATGGTTATCACTCTGGATCGACTCATTCTGCTTGACAGGTTTCAGGCGAAGGTGAGGGTGCGAATTTCGCCTTTGCGGGTCTGGAGCTTGTAGAGGCCGTCTGTGCCTGGCGTTAACCCAGCGATACGGACGCCCTGCGGGAGTGCCAGCGTATGCTCGCGCGCGACGGACGCGGTAAGGCGCGCGAGAGTGGGTTGGCCGCCGGACCAGGTGAGGTCGACGGTGAGGCCGCCACGGGCACGAAGGCCGCTGATGGTGCCGGTCGGCCAGGCCGAGGGCAGCGCGGGCAGCAGGCGGACGACGCCGGCGTGGCTCTGGAGGAGCATCTCGGCCATGCCAGCGGGTGCGCCGAGGTTGCCGTCGATCTGGTAGACGGAGTTGGGCTTGATGCCGCAGACGTCGAAGAGGTTTTCGCGGGTAGAGAGCTTCAGGAGTTCGACGAGTTGCTGGTGGCAGCGGTCGCCGTCTTCAAGCCGAGCGAAGCAGTTGATGATCCAGGCGCGGCTCCAGCCGGTGCTTCCGCCGCCGGCGGCGAGACGCAGGTCGAGCGTCTTGCGCGCCGCCTGGGCGAGGTCGGGCGTGCCGCGCAGGGTGATGCCGTCGCCAGGGTAGAGCGCCCACAGGTGCGAGATGTGGCGATGGCCGGGCTCGGATTCGGCGTAGTCGACGGGCCACTCCTGCAGGCCGCCGTTGTGGCCGATTTTGTAGGGCGGGAGCTTCGCAGATGCTTCGGCGATACGCTTGCGCAGGGGCTCGTCGAGGTTGAGCAGGGCGGCGGCTTCGGCCGTCTCGCGGAGCACCTCGCGGGTGATGGCGATGTCCATGGTGGGGCCCATGCAGAGATTCGCCTTCGAGCCGTCGGGGAGTTTGAAGGCGTTCTCGGGAGAGCAGGAGGGGCCGGTGACGAGGTGGCCGTCCGGCGAGGGCGTGAGGTAGTCGAGCAGGAAGCTGGCGACTTCGCGCAGGCGGGGGTAGGCGCGGGCGCGGAGGAAGTCGAGGTCTCCGGAGAAGTGGAAGTGATCCCAGAGGTGGGTGACCAGCCAGGCGGCGCCCATGGCCCAGATGCCTCCGCCGAGAGTGTCGATGGGGCCGGCGTCGCCCCAGATGTCGGTGTTGTGGTGGGCGACGAAGCCGCGAGGCTCCGTAGTAGGACTTGGCGACGCGCGCGCCGGGTGCGCGGGTGGCATCGAGCAGGTCGAAGAGCGGGGTATGGAGGTCGGCGAGGTTGGCGCGCTCGGCGAGCCAGTAGTTCATCTCGGCGTTGATGTTGATGGTGTACTTGGAGCCCCACGGCGGGTCGACGGATTCGTTCCAGATGCCCTGCAGGTTGGCGGCGAGGGTGCCGGGGCGGGAGCTGGCGATGAGCAGATAGCGGCCGTACTGGAAGTAGAGCGGGAAGAGAGCGTCGTCCACGTCGCCGGATTTGGCGCGGCTGGAGGCGCTCGTCGGTGGGTGGCGCCGGCTGGTCGCTGCGGGACGCAGGTGCGCCGAGGGTGAATGAGGTACGGCGGAAGAGCGCGCGGTGGTCGGCGATGTGGCGGTCGCGAAGTTGGGCGTAGGGGAGTTTCGCGGCGGCAGTGAGGTTGCGCGTGACGGCGGCGCGCATGGCGGCGGGGTCGCCGGTGTTTTCCGGGTCGGGGCCGGAGGGGGCGGGGTGGCGGAAGCTGGTGGCGCAGTCGATGAGGAGGGTGACGGCGGAGGCATCAGCTGACCGTGAGGCCGGGCTGTCATCGAGCTTGAGGCGATGCCGCCTTCGGCAGATGGCGAGCAGGCGGGCGTGAAAGCGTACGCCGATCTGATGTTCCTTGACCGGCAGGTTGGGATTGTCATTGACGGGAAGTGCCTCGCCTTCGAGTGTCAGGGAGGCGGGTGCTTCCGAAGAAACTTTGAAGGGCGTAGGGCCGGGACGGTCGAGCTTGGCGCGTGAAGGAGAGGCTGTTGCGGCTTCGAGGCAGTGAGGCGGATGACGATGACCTGGTCGGGCGCGGAGACGAAGACCTCTCGCGTGTGCTGGACGCCGGCGAAGGTGAAGGTGGTGGTGGCGATGGCGCGGTCGAGATCGAGTTCCAGGCGGTAGTCTTCGACTTTCGATTCGGGCGTGAGGCCCATGGCGGTGAAGTCGAGGTGGAGGTCGCCGAGGGTCTGGTAGCAGGGCATGCGGCGCGGGATGGAGAAGAGATCGTCGGTGGCGAGCTTTTCGGCTTCGTGGACTTTGCCGTCGAAGAGGAGCTTGCGGATTTCGGGGACGGCGGTGCCGGCGGCGGGGTTGTCGCGGTCGCGGCGCTCGCCGTCCCAGATGGACTCTTCGTTGAGCTGGATGCGTTCCTGTGCGGGGTTGCCGAAGACCATGGCGCCGAGGCGCCCGTTGCCGACGGGGAGCGCGTCGGGCCAGGTCGGGGCAGGGCGAGTGTAGAAGAGCTTGAGGGAGGACCAGTCGGGCTCAGGGATGGCAGGGGCGGAGGCGAAGCTATGGCGCCGGGTGAGGAGCAGCCCGCTGAGGGCCGAGTTGCGGAGAAAGCGGCGGCGATTGAGACGAGCCATGGGTGGCGATCCTGAGGGAATGGAGGCGGCAAGGCGGCTAGCGCCCCATCCAGCCCCCGTCGACGGTGATGATGGAGCCGGTGACGTAGTCGGAGGCGGCGGAGGCGAGGAAGAGCGCGGCGCCGGCGAGATCCTGCGGCTGGCCCCAGCGGCCGGCGGGGATGCGCTCGAGAATCTGGCGGTTGCGGGTCTCGTCGGCCTGCAGGGCTTCGGTGTTGGTGGTGGCGAAGTAGCCGGGAGCGATGGCGTTGACCTGAATGCCTTTGGGAGCCCACTCGTTGGCGAGCGCTTTGGTAAGCTGCGCGACGCCACCCTTGGAGGCTGCGTAGGCGGGTACGCGGATGCCGCCCTGGAAGCTGAGCAGGGAGGCGATGTTGACGATCTTGCCCGTGCCGGAGCGCCCGATGACATCCTTCGCCAGCATCTGCGAGAGCTGGAAGACGCTGGTGAGGTTGACCTGGAGGACCTGGTTCCAGGAGTCGAGCGTGGTGTTCTCGGCGGCGTCGCGGTGGATGGTGCCGGCGTTGTTGACGAGGATGTCAACGCGGCCGAACTTTTCGATGGTCTGGGCGAAGAGGGCTTCGGGGCCGGCGGTATGCGACAGGTCGGCGGAGAAGGCGGCGGACTCGCGGCCGAGCGCCTGAATCTGCTCGCTGGTCTCGGCGGCGGGACGGCGGTTGCCGTGCGTGGCAACGGAGGCGCCGGCCTGCGCGAGCGCAATGGCGATAGCTGCGCCGAGGCCGCTGGCCGAGCCGGTGACGAGGGCGACCTTGCCCTCCAGGCGGAAGAGATCGGGGATGGAAGGCATGGTGGATTCGGAAGCGGACATTTGGCCTTCATGGTAACGCATCCGGGCCGCTGGGAGCAGCTTGATAGACTGACGCTATGCGGCTTCGCGTTGCGGGGTGCAGTTGGAGATCTGTCGGGTCGGCCCTCGCTCTTCTGGCGCTGCTGCTTTGGCCGCAGAAGCAGTTCGCGTACTCGGTCCAGACGCATGAGCAACTGGTCGATTTGGCCTGGAAGCCCGCCATTGTGCCATTGCTGAAGGAGCGCTTTCCCGGGTTGAGCGAGGCGCAGCTCCAGGAGGCGCATGCGTATGCGTATGGCGGATGTGCGATCCAGGATATCGGGTACTATCCCTTCGGCAACAAGTTCTTCAGTGACCTGACGCACTATGTGCGGTCGGGAGACTTTATCCGCAGTCTGCTGCGGAACGCGCGCACGGCGGATGAACTGGCGTTCGCGATCGGGGCGCTGACGCATTTTGTCGGGGATGGCGCAGGCCATTCGCTGGCGGTCAATCCGTCGGTGGCGATGGAGTTTCCGCAACTGGAGTCGCGCTATGGGCACAAGGTGACGTATGAGGACAATCCGCATGCGCATGTGCGGGTGGAGTTTGCGTTTGACATCAACGAAATTGCGAAGCACCGCTTTGCGCCTTCGCGCTACTTGCGTAAGGTGGGGCTGAATGTCGCGTCGGACCTGCTGGCTCGGGCGTTTTTCGAGACATACGGCCTGAACGTGGAAGATGTGCTCGGCAAGCACCTGGAGAAGCGGGCCATTGGCGGCTATCGATTTTCGGTGCGGTCGTTTCTCCCGCGGATCGCGTATGCGGAGACGCTGTTGCATCGACGCCGCATGCCGGCGGATGTGAACGATGCGGAGCTGCAGAGGCTTGAAACGGCGCTGACGCAGTCGGAGCTGGAGAATGGGTGGAATCAATATCGTGGAAAGGCGGGCATTGGGACCTACGCCCTGGCGGGGTTGATCGAGGTGATGCCGCCGATCGGGCCACTGGCGCTCTTGCGCATCAAGGGCCCGGAGAGCGCGACCGAGGAGCTGTATGTGAAGAGCGTGAACGCCGCGGGCGCGGGGATCCACGACACCCTGTATGCGCTGCAGCAGAAGGATGCGGCGACGTTGAACGTGGCGCTGCGCAACCGCGACCTGGATACCGGGAGCCCGGTGCGGCCGGGGACGTACCGGCTGACGGACCAGACTTATGCGGCGCTGCTGGGGAGGATCACGGCGACGGGCGTGAGCCGGATTCCGTCGGGGTTGAAGGACGATATCGAGCAGTACTATGCGGATCCCAATGCGCCCATCTCGACCAAGAACAAGCCTGAACAGTGGGCGGCGGTGCAGCGCGAGCTGACGGAGATGCGGCAGATGCCGACCGTGCCGGAGCCGTAACGGACACCCGGCGGATGCACGCTTTGGGTGGGCGGCGGTAGGATGGAGTTCGAAGAAAGTTCAGGAGAGTGCGAATGCGGGTTTACGAGATGGCGGACCCGGTGCGGTATCCGCGGATGACGACAGCAGAACTGCGCGAGACGTTTCTGCTGGAGGGCATGTTCAAGCCGGGGCAGATCGATCTGGCGTATGTGGACCTGGATCGCACGGTCATCGGTCGGCGGTGCCAACGGTGGATGCCGCTTGACGCTCGAGACGCAGCCCGAGCTGCGCGCGGAGTTCTTCTGCGAGCGCCGCGAGCTGGGCGTGCTGAACTCGGGCGGTCCGGGCACCGTCACCGTGGATGGAACGACCTTCGAGCTAGACAAGCTGGACTGCTTTATGTCGGTCGCGGCAGCAAGTCGGTCAGTTTGCCGAGCAAGTCGGCAGAAAATCCCGCGGCATTTTATCTGCTGAGCTACCCCGCGCACGCGGACTATCCGACGGCGCTGGTGAAGTTCAAGGATCTGAAGGCGCTGAAGCTGGGTGCGGTCGGAAACCTGCAACAAGCGCACGATCTACAAGGCGATCCACCAGGACGGGCTGCAGAGCTGCCAGCTCGTCATGGGCTTCACGCTGCTGGAGCCGGGCAGCAACTGGAACACCATGCCGCCGCATACGCACATGCGCCGCAGCGAGGTGTATTTCTACTTCGACGTCGACCCCGCGCACCGCGTGCGTGCACCTGATGGGCCCGCCGCAGGAGACGCAGCCACCTCGTCGATCGCCGACAGCGAGGTCGTGGTCTCGCCGGGCTGGTCGATCCATGCCGGCGTCGGCACCAAGAACTACATCTTCTGCTGGGGCATGGGCGGCGAAAACCAGGACTACGACGACATGGACCCGGCGACCGATCGCGGAGCTGCGCTAGTGAGCCACCGGCTCGGGCGGCACTGAAGCTCAAGAGCCGCAGCCGAGTCGCTCGCTGGGACCTGGTCTCGCTCGGCGAGGTCATGCTGCGCTTCGATCCCGGCGAGGAGCGCATCGCCACGACGCGCGCAACTTCCGCGTGTGGGAGGGCGGCGGCGAGTACAACGTCGCGCGCGGCCTGCGGCGCTGCTTCGGCATGCGCACCAGCCATCGTCACCGCGCTGGCCGATAACCCGGTCGGCCGCCTGGTCGAAGACCTGATGCTGCAGGGCGGCGTCGACCTGAGCCACGTGCGCTGGGTGCCGTTCGACGGCATCGGCCGCGAGGCGCGCAACGGCATCTACTTTCTCGAGCGCGGCTTCGGCGTGCGCGGCGCGCATGGGCATGATGGATCGCGGCCACACGCCGATCTCGCAGCTCAAGCCTGGCGACGTGGACTGGGACGCGCTCTTCGGGCAGCGAGGGCGTGCGCTGGTTCCACACCGGCGGCGTGATGGCCGCGCTTTCAGCCGAGTGCGCCCGCAGTGGTCGCGCGAGGCGATGCAGTCGGCCAAGCGGCACGGCACGGTGGTCAGCTTCGACTGCAACTACCGGCCGTCGCTGTGGAAGGAGCAGCGGCGGGCGGCAGGGCTCGATCGACGTCAACCGCAGCCTGATGCCGTATGTCGACGTGCTCTTCGGCCACGAGGGCGATATCGCGGCGACGCATGGGCGAGGCCTCGCACGGGCCGCCCTGGCACGACGAAGTCAGCTACGCGGACGATGGCCGCGCGCGTCACGGCGGAGTTCACGCAACATCAAGGTGATCGCGACCACGACGCGGCGCCCGAAGACGGCCAACCGCAACGACTGGGCGGCCTTCGGCTGGGCCGAGGGCAAGGTCTTCCGCAGCATGGACTACCTCGACCTCGAGATCTTCGACCGCGTCGGCGGCGGCGATTCCTTCGCGTCCGGGCTGATCTACGGCCTGCTCGAACGGCAAGGGAATGCAGTGGGCGCTCGACTGCGGCGTCGCGCACGGCGCGCTCGCCATGACCACCGCCGGGCGATAGCTCGATGGCCACGCTGGCCGAGGTGGAAAGGCTGATGAGCGGCGGCGGGGCGGGAGTGTTCAGCGATAAAGCAAGGGTGTAGAGTGTAGGGCATAGGGAGTAGCAAGCGTGACCAAGACAGAAGTTCTTGCAGCAGATGCAAGTCGATCGGCCTGGTGCCGGTGCTGCGGGCGGAGTCGGTGGAGAAGGCGCTGGCGCTGGCGGAGGCGATTGCCGCCGGCGGCGTGACCGTGCTCGAGATCACGATGACCGTGCCCGGCGCGATGCAGGTGATGCGCAAGCTGGCCGAGACGCGGCCGGACATCCTGATCGGCGCGGGCACGGTGCTCGACCCGGAGACGGCGCGCATGTGCATCCTCGAAGGCGCGCAGTTCGTCGTGTCGCCCGGCGCTGAACATCAAGACCATCGAGATGTGCCATCGCTACTCGATTGCGGTGCTGCCCGGCGCGCTGACGCCGACCGAGATCGTCACCGCATGGCAGGCCGGCGCGGATGTGGTCAAGGTGTTTCCGGCAAGCGCGATGGGCGGGGCGAAGTACCTGAAGAGCATCAAGGCCCCGCTGCCGCAGGTAGAACTGATCCCAACGGGCGGCGTCTCGCTCGCGACCGCGGAGGACTTCCTGAAGGCCGGCGCCTTTGCGCTCGGCGTGGGTGCGGACCTGGTCGATGCCAAGGCCATGGCCGAAGGCAGGCCGGAGAAGGTGACCGAGACGGCGAAGAAGTATCTTGAGATTGTTCGCAAGTTTCGCGAGGCGTAGGGCCTATTCCGTGGGGGCCCGGAAGCGGGGCTGCGTGAGCCAGAGCAGCGGCTGACGGATGGGGAAGCTGCGTAGAATCTCAGGCTCGGTGGGGTCGGGGTTGAGGGTGCGCCACAGCGTGGCGTAGTCGGCGATGTTGAAGGCGCGGGCGGCGAAGACGAGGGTGGGCCGGCGGCAGGGCAGCAGGTGGAAGTGCCGGGCGTCGGCGACGTACGGCCACTTGACGGGGTTGGCGATGTAGAAGGCGTGGCGCGCGACGGCGGAGCGCATGCCGGGGCCGTCCTGCAACTCGTGGTCCCAGACGCTTTCGAACTGCGTGGAAAGCAGCATGCAGGCGCCGCCGAGCAGGTCGAGATTGTAGAGCGAGTTGCGGAACGGATTCTCCGTCGTGAGCTCGTGCATGAAGAGACCGTCGGCGTTGATCTGGGCGCGGATGGTGACGGTCTTGAAGCGGTGCCGGCACTCGGCGAGGGCGGCTTCATTCGCGGTGAGGCGTGCGGCGGCGGCGGTTTGCAGCAGCCAGGAGCTGCCGTGGTGGTTGCGCGCGTCGCGGGCGAGCAGGGCGGTGCGATTGGTGGTGAGCCAGCTGAGGTAGTCGGCGAACCATTGCTTGACCGAGGCGCGCAGCGCGGGGTCGAGGTCGAGGAAGGGAAGCGCGACGCAGAGCTCGGCGAGAGCGGACAGGTCGGCGATGGGCTCGAAGGCGGTGAGTTCGGGTGCGGAGGAGAGGCGGGTTTCGGGTGCAAGAAACCAGGCATGCAGTTGCGCGGCGGCTGCAGCAGCGTAGTGCTGGGTGTTGGCTGGGTCGACGATTGTGGCTGCGGCGAGGGCGGGCAGGCTCAGGCTGAAGGCGAGGAACGCGGCGCTGGCGGGCTCCTGGCGGGTGGCGGGCGCGGCGGGGGTCGACTGCGCTGCGGCGAGGATGCGGGTGCGATCGATCTGCGCGATGTTGGGCCGGGTGGTGGGGGCTGCCGGCACTTGCTGTGCCAGCAAATGGGGCCAGAGCGCGTGCGGCCGCAGCAGCAGGGCGGAGGAGGCGGCGAGGAAGGCGCGGCGCGTCGGCATGGTGTTCCTGCTGGGCAGGGTAGCACGGGCGATGGAGACCGGTATCATCGGAGGTGGTGGTTCCCCCTCGCATGCACGCGCCTCTGTTGTTCCTGGTTCTACCGGTGGCGGCGACGCTGACGGGCGGGCTGCTGGCGGTGCGTTTTCGCCGGTATCGCGCGATGCTGCTGGCGGTGGGCGCGGGGCTGCTGCTGGGGGCCGCGTTTCTGGATTTGCTGCCGGAGGCGCTGACCATCGGCGCTGCGGCGGGCATGCCCGCGGCGGATGTGCTGGGCCTGACGCTGCTGTTCTTCCTCTTGTTTTCCGCGCTGGAGGTTGCTGTGGAGGCAGTCGGCAGCGGTGGTTTGCAGGAAGTAGACGCGGGAGAGACGCGGACAGGAAAGCGCAGACGCATGGGCCGGATGGCGGTGGCGCTGTTGATCTTCCACAGCTTTCGCGACGGCATGGCGATCGGCGCTGCGTTTGTGGCGTCGAAGGCGGCGGGTTACGCGGTGGCGCTGGGGATTGCCGCGCATGATTTCGGCGACGGCATGAACACGGTGATTCTGTCGACCGGCGGTGAGAAGCCGGGCTGGTCGGATTGGGGCTTCCTGGCGCTGGATGCGATTGCGCCGTTTCTGGGCGGACTGCTGACGGTGTGGTGGCTGCTCTCGTCGCGTCATGCGACGGTGCTGCTGGCGCTGGCGGCCGCCTTCTTTCTGCAGATGGCGACCAGCGACTTCCTGCCGCAGTTGCGCCGGCAGCCGGAGAAGAGGGAATGGCTGCTTGCGGGTGTCCTGGCGGGAGCCGCGGTGATCTACGGGGCGAACCTGCTCCTGTAGTGGGCGCTTCGCATATGATGGCTGCGCGAAGTTTTTCGGAGGGATGCTTGAAGCTGGCGCGGAAGATGACCTTGGCCCTTGCGGGATGTATGTTGACCAGCGCACTCGCGCAGACGGCAAAGGCTCCGGAGAAGCATCCCGTTCCTGCGGTGCAGGATACGGAGACCGCGGCGCAGCGCGATGCGCGCATGGCCTGGTGGCGCGAGGCGCGTTTCGGCATGTTCATCCATTGGGGACTTTACTCGGTGCCGGCAGGAACCTGGGACGGCAAACAGATCCCGCGACTGGGCGAGTGGATCATGAATAATGCCTCGATTCCGGTGGCGGAGTACAAGGCGCTCGCCGCGAAGTTCAATCCGGTGGGCTTCAGCGCGCACGACATCGTGGCGCTGGCGAAGAGCTCGGGGATGAAGTACATCGTGATCACGGCTAAGCACCACGACGGCTTCGCGATGTTCGATTCGAAGGCGAACAGCTTCAACATCGTGGCGGCGACGCCGTTCAAACGCGATCCGCTGCGGGAACTCGCGGAAGAGTGCCGCAAGCAGGGAATCAAGCTCGGCTTCTATTACTCGCAGGATCAGGACTGGACGGCGCCGGGCGCGAGCGCGATTCTGCGGGGGAATCACGACCCCGTGACGCACCACTGGGACAAGGCGCAGGACGGCGACTTCGACACCTACCTGCATACCAAGGCGATTCCGCAGATCAAGGAATTGCTGTCGAACTATGGTGAGTTTCCGGCGGTGGTGTGGTTCGATACGCCTACCGCAAACATGACGCCGGAACGGGCAGCGGAGATTGTCGCCTTGCTGAACCAGCATCCCAACCTCATCTGGAACAACCGGCTTGGCGGCGGCTACAAGGGCGATACGGAGACGCCGGAGCAGTTCATTCCCGCGCAGGGCTATCCCGGCCGCGACTGGGAGGCCTGCATGACGATCAACGATACGTGGGGCTACAAATCGTACGATACCAACTTCAAATCGAGCGAGATGCTGCTGCGAAACCTGATCGATATCGCCAGCAAGGGTGGCAACTATCTGCTCAATATCGGGCCGGATTCGCAGGGCGTGGTGCCGGCGCCTGAAGTGGAACGTCTGCAGGCCATGGGGAAATGGCTGGCGGTGAATGGCGAGGCGATCTACGGTACCGGTCCGACGCTCTTCGGGGCCGAGGCTGGAGCTTTCTCTGCAACAGAGAAGGACAGCAAGGGCGCGCCGAAGTTCATCCCGGCGTGGGAGTGGAGGTCGACGACGAAGGCGGACCGGGTGTACGTGGAGATCTTCCATTGGCCGGGAACGAGCTTCCATCTGGAGAAGATGCCGCGCAAGGTGACAGGGGCCTACCTGCTGGCCGATCCGGCAAAGAAGCGTTTGAAGGTAAGCCAGACCGGCTCCGGCGTGGACATCGCACTTCCGCCCGCTGCACTGGATCCGATAGCAACGGTGCTGGTGCTGGAAACAGCAGGCGCATGACGAAGGGGAACGAGGGACGAATGAACGGAAGCTTGCGGGTGGCTTTGGCGGGATTGCTTGCGCTGGCGTTGTTGGGTTGCGGCAAGAAGGAGGCGGCGCAGGCGAGTGGTCCGCCCGCTGCCGCGCAGCCGGCGATGAAGCCCGCGCCGGCCACACCGATCGAAGAAAAGAAGGAAGAACTCGGCGGCAATACTTGGGATCCGGCATGGGATGTGGCGATCGAAAAGGACCTGCCGCCGGAGATGTTGAGCGCCGATGCCGCCCGCGCGGTGCACAGCTACTGCCCGCGCTTCGCCGAGGAGAGCGAGGCGGACAAGCGGGCGTTCTGGGCGTATTTGTTCCAGGCGCTGGCGGGTGCGGAGGCAGGTCTGAATCCCACGGTGGACGTGCGGCACACCGAGGCGGCGGTCGCCAAGAAGGATGACGTGACCAAGAAAACCGTGCGGCAGGAAGGGTTGCTGCAACTGACCTACGAGGATGCCCAGCGCTACGACTGCGACTTCGACTATGCGCGCGACAAGGGTTTGCCGGAGAAGGACCCGGGCCGGACCATCCTGCAGCCTGAAAAAAATCTTGCCTGCGGGATCAAAATCATGGATAACCAGATCATCAAGCAGCACAAGCCGTTAGTTGCGCACACCAGCTACTGGTCCACGTTGCAGCCGGGGACCGTCAGTTATCGCGTGTTTGCGAAGCAGATGGCGAATGTTCCCGCAGCCTGCGGGCTGGGTGCGGCGGGACGAGGCCACGAGGCAAAGAGACGGTAGGTACGGAGGCATACCATGAGCCAGGTTCGATTGCTTGTAGGAACACGCAAAGGCGCGTTCACACTGACGGCAGACGGCACACGCAAGGACTGGAAGGTGGAGGGTCCGTTCTTTGCGGGGTGGGAGTGTTACCACGTGAAGGGGTCCCCGGTCGATCCGCAGCGGCTGTATTGTTCGCAGTCCAGCGGGTGGTTCGGGCAGATCATGCAGCGGTCGGACGACGGCGGCGCAACGTGGGCACCCGGTGGGCAACAAGTTCGGCTATGAGGGCGTGGCGGGCACGCACCAGTGGTACGACGGCACGCCGCATCCGTGGGAGTTCAAGCGCGTGTGGCATCTTGAGCCTTCGCTGAGCGATCCCGACACCGTGTACGCCGGTGTGGAAGATGCAGCGATGTTCCGTTCCACCGACGGAGGCGCAGAATTGGGCCGAAATGAGCGGGCTGCGCAAGCATGCGACGGCTGCCGGCTGGATGCCCGGCGCCGGCGGCATGTGTCTCCACACCATCCTGATCGATCCCACCGACCACCAGCGTATGTACATCGCGATCTCGGCCGCGGGAGCTTTCCGCACCGACGATGGCGGCGAGACCTGGAAGCCCATCAACCAGGGCTTGCGCTCGGCGCATATCCCAAAGCCCGATGCGCGAGGTCGGCCACTGCGTACATCGTCTTGCCTTGCATCCGTCACGGCCGTCCACTGTCTTCATGCAGAAGCACTGGGACGTGATGCGTACCGACAACGCGGGAGAGCAGTGGACCGAGGTAAGCGGCAACCTGCCGACCGACTTCGGCTTCGTCATCGACGTCCACGCGCACGAGCCGGAGACCATTTACGTGGTGCCGATCAAGAGCGACTCCGAACATTTTCCGCTGGACGGCAAGCTGCAGGTCTTCCGCAGCCGCAGCGGAGGCAACGAGTGGGAGCCGCTGACGAATGGGCTTCCGCAGGCGAACTGCTTTGTGAATGTTCTGCGCGATGCCATGTGCGTGGATACGCTGGACGACTGCGGCGTGTATTTCGGCACGACGGGCGGCCAGGTGTATGCCTCCGCCGGATGGCGGCGATTCCTGGAAGGCAATTGTGCATGACCTGCCGGCGGTGCTGTCGGTCGAGGTGCAAACGCTTCGGCTGATCGCCCGTACCGTTCGTCTGGAAATGCCGATGCATCTGCGCACGCTGGCGCAGGTGCCCGGCGAGGTGGCGCTTGAGGTCCGCGGCGCTGTGACGCTGCGCACCGTATTGGATGCGCTGGAAGCAAAGTATCCGACACTTCGGGGCACAGTGCGGGAGTACGAAAGCGGCGAGCGGCGGCCATTTCTGCGCTTCTTCGCGGGCGAAGAGGACCTTTCGCACGAGGCAATGGATTCTCCGCTGCCGGAAGCCGTTGCGCGTGGGGAGCAGGCGCTGCTGGTGATCGGCGCAGTGGCCGGCGGCTAGCGGATTTTCGCGAATCTTCTTACGCGCGATCTCATCTCTTCAGGTGCAGGCAAGGAGCATTCATGAAGCTGACAGGCAACACAATTTTCATCACCGGCGGGGGCTCGGGCATCGGACGCGGACTGGCCGAAGCGCTGCACGCGCGGGGCAATCAGGTCATCATCTCCGGGCGGCGTACCGCGAACCTTCAGGAGGTCACGGCGGCGAACCCAGGCATGGTCGCGGTGGAACTGAACGTCGAGGATCCAGCCAGCATCGCGGAGGTCGCAGCGAAGCTGATCCGCGAACATCCAGCCCTGAATGTGGTGATCAACAACGCCGGCATCATGAAGCCCGATGATGCGGGTGGAGCCGTGGATGACGAGCTCCTGGTCTCTACGTTGACCACGAATCTGATGGGTCCGGTTCGGATGACATCGGCTCTGATCGAGCACCTGAAGCGCCAGCCTTCCGCTGCCATCGTCCATGTCACCTCCGGTCTGGCTTTCGTCCCGCTGGCAATGACGGCGGTCTACTCTGCGACCAAGGCGGCGTTGCATTCCTATGCCATGTCGCAGCGATTCCGGCTGAAAGGCACCAACGTGCAGGTGCTCGAACTTGCTCCGCCGTATGTGCAGACGGAACTGATGGGCGAGCAGCAAGCCAGCGATCCCCGGGCGATGCCGCTCAAGGAGTTCATCGCCGAAACGATGGAGAAGCTTGGGTCTTCCGACGATGAGATCCTGGTGGAACGGGTGAAGATGCTGCGCAACAATCCCGGTCCCAACGAAGCAGCTTTCGTCGATCAATTCAATTCCATGATGTCGGGACACTGATCCACCCGACAAGGAACGGCAACGATTATCCGTGCGTTCCGGTGCGTTGCCTCATCTCCTCCTGCCGCATGGGCATGGCGTCGATGGTGCGGTTGATGCGGGCCATGGGAAGAGGCGCCTGTGAGCGCATCTTCTCCTCCCCATCCTTGCCGAGCAACAGAACGGCAAATTCGTTTGGCTGAATGTGGAATCGCTGCCGCGTTGCGAGCGTCTCCTGGTCGAACGCATACGGCGCCGGCCGGGCCCGCAGCGTCTCCCGGGAAGGACGAGGTCCCGGATCGATCAGATTGACCACGAGCACCAGGTCGCGATCTTTCATGTCGGCGGCGTGATTTGCGAGAAGTGCAATCTGCTGCTGGAAACGGACGTCGTGGTCAGCGGGAGCGAAGACTACCAGCACGCGCCTGGTATCGACCAGCGAGGCCAGCTTGCAGGTCTGCTGTTGCTGCATGAGAAACAGGAACGCAGCCATCCATGCCAAGCGCATTCGGTGACCTCCGGGCCCAGCTTGGGGCGCTGTTCCGCCCCGGCAAAGTCTTGGATGCGTCTCGCGGGACCATGGTCAACCCCTGGCTGACTTGCGCGTGCGCTGGGCTGATGCCGCGTTCTTCGCTGTGCGGCGCTGATAGGCTGCCAGCAGAGCGCCGCGAAGCGCGTCTTCGCCGGCAGTGGCAAGCCGGATGTGGGTCGCACCCATGCGGCCCCAACCCCCTTTGACCGGGAGGAAAAGCTCAGGAGCGTCCGCGAGGAACTCTGCCTGATGTTCGGGCTCGAGCATCAGGTTCCCGAAGCCCTGGCTTTGAGAGGCGAGCGTCGCGAAGATATGGCCGCCCACCCTGAAGTCCGGCGCGCCCATATGCGATGACTCCTCCGCTCCGGGGAAGGAGAGCGCGATGCGGCGGAAATCGTCTGCAGTCATACGTCGACCCTTTCTGCATGTTGCCGTGCATCAGATTCTCGACGCGGCAAACTGATTCGCGCAACACTGCTGAACCTCCAAAGCACTCAACGCATCTACCCGAAGGATGCTAACGCAGTAGCAGCGACACAATGCTGGCGGACATCAAGTTCGCCATCGTTCCGGCCAGCATTGCGCGCACTCCAAGCTGCGCCAGATCATTGCGCCGGTTCGGAACCAGCGCGCCGATGCCGCCAATCTGCATGCCGATCGATCCGACATTCGCAAACCCGCACAGCGCAAAGGTCGCGATCGAAAACGTTCGCGGTGACAGCGCCCCTTTCAGCTTGCCAAGCTCGTTGAAGGCGAGGAACTCGTTGATGATCGTCCGTGTGCCCAGCAGGTTGCCGATGTACAGTGCGCCTCGTTCCACGGAATGCCGATCAGCCACGCGACGGGCGCGCCCACCACGCCGAGCACGTTGATTCAGCGAATGCGGGAAGGGAATATGCCCATGCGCCCACGCGAAGTTGCGAGATCGCCAGCATGATCGCGTTGAACAAACCGACCAGCGCCACGAAGGCTGATCAGCATGATGGCCACGTTGAACGCGAGCTGCCCGCCGTCGATCGTGCCGCGCGCAATCGCGCGCGATGAAGTTCTCGTTCTTGTGCTCTTCGTTCGGAGGCATCTTCACCGTGCCCGCCGTGGCCGGAACCTCCGTCTCCGGCACCAGCATCTTGGCGACCAGGATCGTTCCCGGCGCCGTCATGATCACGGCGGAAAGCAGATCCTTGGCATTGATCCCGAACAAGATGTAGGCCGCCATGATGCCGCCCGACACATGCGCCATGCCGCTGACGTCATGATGGTCATCAGCTCGGACTGCGCGTGGCGCCGGAAAGAAACGGCCGAATGGTCAGCGGAGCCTCGGTCTGGCCCATGAAGATGCTGACGCCGCGACGTTGGTCGACTCCGCGCCGCGAGGTGCCCATCGTCCGCTGCATGATCCACGCGACGACCTTGATGATCTGCTGCATCAGCCCGATGTGATACAGGATCGCGAAGAACGCGGAGACGAAGATGATCGTCGGCAGCACGGCGAACGCGAACACCGCAAGCGGACTGGTGGGGATGCCCAGCTTGCCGAAGACCAGGGACGAGCCGTCCGCCGAGTGCGCCAGCAGCCCGGTGATGAAGCTCGAGACGGTGGCGAGGATCGTCTGGCCATAGGTCCACTTGATGACCAGGAAGGCAAAGAGCACCTGCAGCCCCAGACCCCACGCCACCGTGCGCCAGCGGATGGCGCGGCGGTTGGTCGAAAGTGCATAGGCGAGGGCAAGAAAGACGAGCAGGCCGAGCAGTCCGGTGTATCGGGCCAAGTGTGAGCTCCACGGAATGGATTGAAGATGCTTCGAGTGTAACCGCGGCGTGTGTTTGCAGCGGGGGAAATCGTGCACGGAGGCTTGGGGAACGATCTTCCCGCCTTTTGCACGCGCATTCGGTACATTGGAAGCACACGAGGAGAACGCCCATGCCCCTGCCCACCGATGAAAAGCTGCTTGCCCTGAGCCAGGATTTGATTCAGCAGTTCGACACGATCTTCGGCCTGCATCCCGGCTTTCGCCCAGCGCATGCGAAAGGCGCTCTGCTGACCGGCTTCTTCACACCTGCACCGGAGGCGCGCGAGCTCTCGCGGGCGCCGCACTTTGAGCGCGCTTCGACGCCGGTGACCGCGCGCTTCTCGAATTCGACCGGGCTGCCGCTGATTCCGGATAACGACCCCAATGCCAATCCGCGCGGCATGGCGATCCGCTTCAACCTGGCCGAACACGTCCACACTGACATCGTGGCGCATTCTACGGACGGCTTCCCAACGCGTACGGGCGCGGAGTTCCTGGAGATGTTGCGCGCACTTGCAGGCAGCGCGCCCGGCATGGCTTCGCCTACACCAATCGAGCAGTTCCTGGGCACGCACCCGGCGGCGCTCGCGTTTGTGCAGACGCCCAAGCCCGCGCCCGTGAGCTTTGCGACGGAGGCCTACTTCGGCGTCACGGCGATGGAGTTCCTGAACCACGAGGGCGCAAGCCAATTCGGGCGTTACCAGATTGTGCCCGCCGCGGGCGTCGGGCACCTGGACGACGAAGCCGTGAAGACGAAGGACGCCGGATACCTGTTTGAGGAGATCGCGGCGCGGGTAGCTTCGCTGCCTGCGAAGTTTTTCATCAACGTACAGCTGGCCGCCACGGGTGACGTCGTGGACGACGCGACGATTCACTGGCCGGCGGAACGGCCCGTCGTGACGCTGGGGACTTTGGAGCTGCAGGCCATGGTCCCGGACGACGAAGCCGAACAGAAAAAGATTATCTTCGACCCCATCCCGCGGGTGGACGGGATCGAACCCTCGAACGATCCGCTGCTGGAGCTGCGTGCGGCGATTTACCTGATGAGCGGGCGGCGCCGGAGGTCTGCATGAAGGCTGGAGTTCTTGCACTTGCGTTCGGGTTCGCGGCTGCAGGCGTGGTCTGCGCGCAGCAGCCCGCTCCAACCTGCTCCATGTGCGCTACCTGGAACACGCCGCAGAAGCCGTTCCGCATCTACGGCAACACGTATTACGTGGGGCCGCATGGGCTGGCGGCAATCCTGATTACCTCGCCTGCGGGTGACGTGCTGATCGATGGCGCGCTGCGCGAATCGGCGCCGCTGATTGCGGCGAACATCCGTGAGCTCGGCTTCAAGCTTGAGGATGTGAAGCTGATCCTGAACACGCACGTGCATCACGACCATGCCGGCGGCATCGCGGAGCTGCAGCGGCTGACCGGGGCACGCGTGGTGGCGAGCCCGTGGAGCGCGGCTGTGCTGCGGCACGGAGGCGTCGCGCCGGACGACCCGCAGCTCGGTGAACTGCTGCCGATCGAACCCGTGGCGCATGTCGAAGTGGTGAAGGACAGTGAGACGCTGCACGTGGGCTCGTTGGCGGTGACCGCCCACTCCACAGCGGGGCATACACCGGGCGGCACCAGCTGGACGTGGGATTCCTGCGAAGGCACGGCCTGTGAGCACATGGTGTATGCGGACAGTCTCTCTGCGGTGTCGGCTCCGGGCTTCCGATTCAGCGCGAGTACGGCGTATCCGCATGCGCTTGGCGATTTTGCGAAGAGCATCTCGTGGCTGCGGGCAACGCCGTGCGACATTCTGCTGACGCCGCATGGCGAAGCCTCTGACTTCTGGGCGCACATGGAGGCGCATCGGTCCGGCGCATCGCCTGACCCGCTGATCGACCCCGGAGCCTGCCGCAGGCTGGCGGACACGGCGGAGAAGAACCTTGCCAAGCGCCTGTTGGAAGAAGGCGCCGGAGCCAAGGGACAGGCGCCCGCTCCGCACTTATAATTCCTTCAAACCGAAAGCCGCTGAAAGGACACTCTCATGAAGCTCACGCTCTGTTGTTCCGCTCTCCTGGTCTTTGCCTCCGGAATGGCCGCCGCGCAGCAACCGGCGGCGCAGCAGCCCGAGGTGGCGCGTTCGATTGCGGGTGGAGGCATCCAGGCCGCGGGCTGGATGGGCAAGGTCGATCCGGACGCGGAGAAATCCGGGCAAGGCGTGAAGGACGACAAGTTCGTGAAGAATGGCGAGGAGTTCGACGTCACGACGGGGCCTGCGGTGACCTACTGGAATCCGGCCAACAAGGTGAGCGGAGACTACACGGTTTCGGCTACGTTCACGGAGCCGAAGTACATGAATCTGAACTCGCATCCGCATCCTTATGGGATCGTGATTGCGGGCAACGACATGGGCACGGCGACGCAGAGTTATCTCTACTGCGCGGCCTATGGCAATGGGAGCTTCATCGTGCGCGGCTTCGGGCCGGATGCGTTTGCGCTGAACGGCCGTCGCGGCATGAATGACGCCGTCCACAAGGCCGCCGGACCGGGGCAGCCGGTGACGCAGGATATTGCGGTGCAGGTGAAGGGCGACAGTGTCTCGTGCATCATCAACGGTACCACGGTCGCGACGTATCCGAAGGCCGACCTGGTGACGGCGGGCAAGCTCAAGTCAACGGATGGCGTGTACGGCATCCGCTTCGCGCACAATACCGATGCCGTAGTGACGAACCTGAAAGTGACCAAGCCTTAGAGAGAAGCGACCGGATTCAGCGCGGATCACCTTTCGCAACCAAACTGCGCGTCATTCTGGCGCAGCGAGAATCTCTGTAGTTCGGTTCATCCGGCACCACTTCGCGGAGGAGTGGCTGCAACACGGGCGGCTCCTCCGCGATGCGATATGTCGCCCGCAACATCGCCAAAGGCTCGCTCAGTTGCGACTCTGTATCCGCAAAGAGCGTCACGAGCGGCTGGCCTTCGCGGACGCGATCGCCCAGCTTCGCATGCACCTCGATGCCTGCGGCAGCAGAGACGGGATCGCCGGGCTTCGCACGGCCCGCTCCCAGCCGCTGCACCGCCCAGCCGACCTCCTTGCAATCCATGGCGGCCAGAAAGCCGGAGCTGCCGGCGAGGAGTTCGTCGTGGCGGCGGGTCGATGATGCTCGGCGGGCGCTTCGAAGACGGAGATGTCGCCGCCCTGCGCAGCGACGATCCTCAACCAGGCTTTGTAGGCTTCGCCGGATGCGAGGATTTCGTCGGCCAGCGTTGCGCCGGCTTCGGGCGTCGCGGCGCGGCCGGCCAGGTGCAGCATCCATCCGGCGAGCAGGTTTGAGAGCGCGATGAGGTCCGCGCTCATGGGATGGCGTGTGCCGCGCAGGATGTCGACACACTCGCGCACCTCGCACCAGTTGCCGGAGAAGCGGCCGAGGGGCTCTTCCATGCTGGTGAGCAGCGCGACCGTGCGCGTGCCCTCGCGTTCGCCGGTCGCGACCATGAGTTCCGCGAGCTGCTTCGAGAGCTCGTAGGTGGGCATGAAGGCGCCGGAGCCGACCTTGACGTCGAGCACCAGCGCGTTCAGCGATTCGGCGAGCTTCTTGCTCATGATGCTGGCGGTGATGAGGAAGGGCGACTCCACCGTACCGGTGTGGTCGCGCAGACCATAGAGAATGCGGTCGGCGGGCACGAGGCGCGGCGTCTGGCCGATCATGGCGGCGCCGCACTGCCGCAGCACCTGCTCAAAACGCTGCATGGAGAGCTGGGTGTCGAAGCCGGGGATGGTTTCGAGCTTGTCCAGCGTGCCGCCGGTATGGCCGAGCGAGCGACCGGAGATCATGGGCACGCATATGCCGGGGACGCCCTCCGCTGTCGGCATTGCAAGCCCGGCTGCGGCGAGGATAGGCGCAATCAGCAACGAGGTCTTGTCGCCTACCCCGCCGGTCGAGTGCTTGTCGACCGTAAAGGTCTTGAGCGGCGCGGCGTCAAAGGTTTCGCCGGAGAAGCGCATGGCTTTGGTGAGCGCGGCGAGTTCTTCGGGCGAAAGCCCACGGAAGAAAACGGCCATCAGGAATGCCGCGATCTGCGCGTCCGTGGCAGATTTGTCGAGAACCGCGGCGATGAATGCTTCGATCTCGCCGGCGGAGAGCGCAAGTCCATCGCGCTTGTGCAGCACGACGTCGAGCGGATGAATGGGTGACTGCATGGTGGCCTTTGGTTCGGAGAGCGAGTTAGGAGTGGAGCGCGAACGCGCCGGGTAACAGATCTGCCAGGGTGCAGGTGACGGCGCGGCCCTCTGCCGACGGGTAAACGACGATGGCGTCGGCGGGGGCGAATTCGGCAATGGTCTGGCGGCAGGCTCCGCAGGGCTGGCAGGCGGTCTGATTGAGGTTGGCGACGACGACCGCGCGCAGCCGGATGGCCGGCCCGAAGCGCGCGACTGCGGTCGCAATGGCGGCCTGTTCAGCGCAGGTGGTCAGGCGGTAGCTGGCGTTTTCCACATTGCATCCGGCGAGCATTTCGCCGCTTTCGAGCAGCACCGCGGCTCCGACGAAGAAGTGGCTGTACGGAGCGTAGGCACGGTGCGCGGCCTCCTCCGCCAGCCGCGAAAGCTGGGCGAGATCGGCAGAAGATACAGGGGGCGCGTTGGATTGATCCGGCATCACTGGTGAGCCTACGAGCCTGCCGCCGCGAAGACAAGTCCCTCGCGAGGTCCACTGATGAGAACGCTTCGGCGGTCCGATATGGGGTATGTGGACGAGCTAACCAAAGAGTTTCTGGCGGAGAGCATGGAAGGCCTCGACCGCATGGACCGGTGCCTTACCGAGCTGGAGCAGCGCCCTGGCGACAAGGCGCTCCTGGGCGAAATCTTCCGTGCGGTACATACGATCAAGGGAACTACGGGCTTCCTCGGCTTCTCGCGGCTGGAGAAGCTGGCGCATGCCGGCGAGTCGCTGCTCGGCTCATTGCGGGACGGCGTGCTGGTGGCCGACGCCGGAGTGGTGGGCGGGCTTCTCGAACTGATGGACGGTCTCCGCGCCATCCTTCGGCTCATCGAGCGCACGGGCAAGGAGGGAACGCGCGCCAGCGACGAAGACTCCGCGCTCATCGCGCGCATGCAGGCGCTGAATCAGGCGTCTGGACATGCGGGGGAGGTTCCGGCGACCAGTCTGAGCACAGCGCAGGCCGTAGCGGAACTGCCGCCCCCGCCCGAACCTGTGTTGCCCGAGCGCCGCAGCGAAACAGCTCCTCTTGCTGCTGCCGCGAACGGCGTTTCCAGTGACAGGACCCTGCGTGTCGACGTCGAGGTGCTCAACCGCATGATGAACCTGGTGGGTGAGCTTGTGCTCACGCGCAACCAGATTGTGCAGAGCGGGCGCGACGCGGCTCACTTCGCCGAGCTTGCCCGCCGCCTGAATACGGTGACGGCTGACCTCCGCGAAACGGTGATGCACGCCCGCATGCAGCCGGTTGGGCACCTCTTCGGGAAATTCCCGCGCCTGGTCCGCGACCTGGCGCTGAGCTGCGGAAAGCTGGTCCGCATCGAGTTCTCCGGCCAGGAGACAGGGCTGGACAAGAGCCTTCTTGAAGCCATCAAGGATCCGCTCACGCATGCGGTCCGCAACGCTGTCGACCATGGCATCGAAGATCCGGCCATGCGCGTTGCCGCAGGCAAGCCGCCCGAAGGCGTCGTGCATCTGCGGGCGCACCAACAGAACGGATTCGTCGTGATTGAGGTGGAAGACGATGGTGCCGGCATCTCGCAGCGCCGAGTCCTTGCCCGCGCCGTGGAGCGCAGCCTCATCACGGAGGAAGAGGCTGCGGGGTTGTCGGAGCGTGAGGTATTGCAGCTCATCTTCCACCCCGGCTTCTCGACCGCCGACAAGGTGACGCACATCTCCGGTCGCGGAGTAGGCATGGACGTGGTGCTGGCCAACGTGGAAAATGCCGGTGGCCTGGTGGAGCTTGAATCGCACGAAGGCACGGGAACGCTGCTGCGGCTGCGCGTGCCCCTCACCCTTGCCATTATGCGCGCGTTGATTGTTCGCGCCGGCGGCCAGAGCTTCTGCCTCCCCCAGAGTGCGCTTGCGGAGCTGGTCTGTGTGCCCTTGCGCGAGGCTGCCGAATCCATCGCATGGATTGGAGACTCCGAACTCTTCCGCCTGCGCGATCGCCTGGTGCCCATCGTAAGACTCGATCGCATTCTGGGCATGGACGACGAAAACGCGGCAGAGCGCGACAGCGGCTTTTATGTCGTGCTGCTGGAATCCGAAGGGCGCCGATACGGGCTTCTGGTCGACGACCTGTTGACGCCCGAAGAGATCGTCGTCAAACCTCTGTCGCCGGTGCTGCGGGAGATCGGCATGTTCTCCGGAGCGACGGTCCTTGGCAACGGATCGCTGGCAATGATTCTGGATCTTGCAGCCATTCACCAGCATGCGGGCGTCCGACCCGGAACACAGACATCGGAAGCCGCTCCTGTTGCACCGCCCGCTTCCCATGCTGCCGAAGCAAAGACATCTTTCCTCCTGTTTGAGGACTTCCGCCACGGCGAGCGGCCTGACCGCAGGGCGCTTCCGCTCACAGAGGTCGAGCGCATCGAAACGGTGGCGGTCGAGCGGATCGAGTTTGCCGGGTCCGCCGCGCTGCTGCAATATCGCGGCGAGCCGCTGCTGTTGCAGGATCGCGGAGATCTGATCGAAGAGCTGCTGCAAGCGGGTCCGGATGCGATGGCGACGGTTCTGATCTGCCAGCGACCCGGAGCCGGAGACTGCTGTACAGGGTCGCGCAAAGGCATTGTCGTGCGCGCCGTGCTGGAGGTCGCCGAGGGCAGCTTTCTTCCGTCCCAGGAAAACACGGCCGGCCAGTTGGCGATGATTGACGAGCGCCTGACTGTGGTGCATGAGGCGTTTCTCCGCGAGATCGCCGTGCACGAGACTTTCTCGCACAGAGCGGCTCCGCACGAGATCACTTCACGAGAGCTGAACACACACCAGCAACATTGGAGGGATGTGGCATGAGGCCTACACAGCCGGCACAGTCCGCCGAACCCTTGGAGACAATCTCGTTGTGCTCCCTGCTCGCGGGCGGCAGGAATTTCGGCATCGATACCCGCAGCATCCGCGAAGTGCTGGGCACGGGCCGGCTCACTCGGGTACCGCTTGCGCCGGCGTACATCGGCGGCGTCATTGCGTACCGCGGCGATGTGCTGACCACGTTGAGCCTGCGCGCCCTGTTGGGCATGGCGCCTGCCTGCAATCAAGGCCGCGTGCTCGTGCTCGATGAAGCGTGCGATGAGGAGCGCTTCGGACTTCTGGTGGATCACGTGGGCGGCGTCGTCTCGCTGCCACGACAATCCATGGACCCGATCCCTGCCACGCTCGCCGAACCCATGCGAAGCCTCTTTCGGGGCGCCTTTCGCACCGGCCAGACGCTGCTGGTGGAGCTCGATCCGGAACATCTGCGGCCGGGGTGGCTGAGCGAGGCAGGCTTCTTCCGCCGCGCCTCCGCCGCGCCGCAGCAGCCGGCCGGGGAGGTCCCATGCGCGCCCTGATCGTCGATGACTCCAACTTCATTCGCGAGTACCTGCGCCTGCACCTCCAGCAGATCGGTTGGGAGTGCGCCGAGGCGCCCAGCGGCAACGAGGCCCTCGATCTGCTCGCCCGCTCGCAGCCTTCCGGCGTACGGTTTCAGGTCATGTTCTGCGACGTGAATATGCCCGGCATCAGCGGGCTCGAATGCGTGCGGCAGGTGCGCGATCTTGCCCTCGCCCCCGGTATGAAGATGATGATGGTGACCACCGAAGCCGATCATAGCTTTATTCAACAGGCGTTCGAGAATGGCGCGGAAGAGTTCCTGATGAAGCCATTCTCCCCGCAGGGCCTGCGCGAAAAACTTTTGCTGATGGGATTCGAACTGGCAACTTGACCGGCGTCTGCAAGCGACAAGGAGAGAGCGATGGGTGTAGAGGGATGGCGTCCGTTGAGGGTGCTTGCGGTGGACGACTCCGCCGTGATGCGGGGCGTGCTGCGCACCGTGTTTGAACTGCACGCAAGCAGCGGGGATCCCACGCTTCCCCGCATGGAGTTGTGCGGCATCGTGCGCGATGGCGTGGAGGCGCTCGAAGCCGTGCGCTCCATGGCTCCGGACGTGCTTCTGCTCGACCTGGAGATGCCGCGCATGGATGGGCTGGAAGTGTTGCGCAAACTGCGTCTCTCCGCGCCCGCGCTGCCGGTCATCATGTGCAGCGCCTACACCGAGCGCGGCGCCCGCGCCACGCTCGACGCACTTTCCCACGGCGCCAAGGATTACGTGATGAAGCCGGCGCAGCAGCGCGACTTCGCCTCCGCGCTGGACTCCCTTCTGCAGGAGTTGCTGCCGAAGATCGCCGCATTGGCAATGCCTGTGACAGTGCGTCCCGAAGCGCGCGAGGCTGCGCGCCTGGTTGGATTCGAGCGTCTCGGCGCCGACCTGATGCAGAGCCGCCGCGAGGCCGCTGCCGATCTACCTGCAGCCTCGGTCGTGGACGCCTCTGCTCCGGTCGAGATCGTCACGATCGGTGTTTCCACCGGAGGTCCGTCCGCGCTCGAGGCGATGCTACCGCTGTTGCCTGCGGACTTTCCTGTACCGATTCTTATCGTGCAGCACATGCCCCGCCTTTTCACGGGGGCGCTGGCCGAGCGCCTGAACCGCATGTGCCGGTTACGGGTTGAGCAGGCCGCAGATCGCGTGCCCCTGCGTGCCGGCACCGTCCTCTTCGCGCCGGGGGATATGCACATGGAGGTCGATCGCGGCGCACGCCTGCCGGGCAGGCCTGCCGTCAGGCTGCACAAGGGGCCGCCGTTGAACAGTTGCATGCCTTCCGCTGACTACCTGTTCCGCTCGGCGGCTGCTGTGTACGGCGCGGGAACGCTTGCCGTGGTGATGACCGGAATGGGTTCGGATGGCTGCGAAGGCGCAAAAGCCGTAAGGGGTGGCGGTGGCACGGTGCTGGCGCAGGATGAGGGGAGCTCCGCCGTCTGGGGGATGCCCGGCCGTGTCGTGCGCGCCGGAATAGCCTCTGCGATTGTGCCCCTCGCGGGACTCGCCGCAGCATTGATGGAACGCACCGAAGCCGCCCGTGGCGCGCGCTCCACGCTGTCGCAGACTCGGACGCGAGGTGCTCCATGGCATGCTCTGATTCCGATTACGACTACCTGCGCGGACTGGTGCTGGAGCAATCCGCGAACCTCATCGATGCGTCGCGCAACACACTGTTCGAGACGCGGCTGACGCCGATCGTGCACACTGCCGGGGCCGCCAGCCTCGAGGATCTGGTGAGCATTCTGCGCAAGCATCGCCCCGCGCAACTCCATCGCGCCGTAGCCGAGGCGATGACCATCAACGAAACCAGCTTCTTCCGCGACGTTACACCTTTCGAGGCACTGCGCCTTCACCTCCTGCCCCGGCTCATCGAGCACAACCGCGTCACGCGGCGCCTGCGCATCTGGAGCGCCGCCGCTTCCACCGGGCAGGAAGCGCTCAGCGTCGCCATGCTGCTGGTCGAACACTTTCCCGAACTCGAAAGCTGGGACATCAGGATCCTCGGCACCGATATCTCGCGCCAGGTGATCGAATACGCCCGCCGCGGCCGCTATCGCCGCATCGAAGTCAACCGCGGCCTGCGTGCCCGCTTTCTGATGAAGTATTTCGAGCGTTCGGGCGATGAGTGGCAGATCTGCGCAAAGGTGCATTCCCTCTGCGACTTCAAGGTCATGAATCTTTGCACCACGCTGCCTCCACTGCCCCATTTCGACCTGGTTCTCCTGCGCAACGTGCTGCTCTACTTCCCGCAACAGGATCGCAGCGCTGTCTTCTCCGCGGTCCATCGCCACATCGAACCGCACGGTTTCCTGCTGCTCGGCAACGCCGAACAGGCCGAAGACTCGACCGACCTGTTTCAAGCCGAGTTCGACAGGGACGCTACTTCTATCGTCCGGTTCAACAACGCTGATCATCTGCGGTCTCGCCGGGGCGGCTTTCGCCGCGTGAGGTACGCTGCTCAACTCGCTGCCTCCTTCGCCTTCGAAGACACGCCAGCGCCTCAGTGTTTTCGATCGGATGGAAGCGCGCCACCCGCCGCCTGCATCGAACCGTTATGCTGGGTGCGATGCCGCGTGCAAAGGAAAAGAAGGGAACCGAAGCAGCCTCTCCGGCAGACGCCGCTCTGGCCCTCTTCCACCCCGTCACCGCGCAGTGGTTTCGCGCCGTCTTCGACGCGCCCACCGCCCCGCAGCGCGAAGGCTGGCCCGCCATCGCGCGCGGCGAATCCACCCTCATCCTCGCCCCCACCGGCACCGGCAAGACCCTCACCGCCTTCCTCTGGTGCCTCGACAAGCTCATGCTCCGCGAGCCCGCCCGAGCCACCGAACGCGGCTGCCGCGTCGTCTACATCTCGCCCCTCAAAGCCCTCGCCGTCGACGTCGAGCGCAACCTCCGCTCGCCGCTCGCCGGCATCGCCAACATGGCCCAGCGCGAAGGCGTCCCCGTCCACATGCCGGAGATCAGCGTCCGCACCGGCGACACCCCGCCAAGGAGCGCGCCCGCTTCAACCGCCACCCCGGCGACATCCTCATCACCACGCCCGAGTCGCTCTACCTCCTGCTCACCTCGCGAGGCCGGCGAAGCCCTCCGCACCGTCGAGACCGTCATCATCGACGAGATCCACGCCCTCGTCCCCACCAAGCGCGGCGCGCACATGGCGCTCTCGCTCGAGCGCCTCGAAGCCCTCGTCGCAGACCGGCCGCCATCCAGCGCATCGGCCTCTCCGCCACCCAGCGCCCGCTGGAAGAAGTAGCCCGCTTCCTCGGCGGAGCCGAAGGCGAAGCCGCAGCCGCACACGAGCCCACGCCACGCAGCTCGTCGCCGACATCGAAGGCGAATCGCCGGCGACCTGATGCGAAGTAGCCGGCCGCGACGAAGCCGACGACGCGCTGCCGGCACCCGCTTCCGCCCCGTCACCATCGTCAACGCCGGCGCGCGCAAAGTCCTCGACCTCCGCGTCGAAGTCCCCGTCGAAGACATGGCCAGGCTCGGCGAGATCGAGGACATGCCCAGCGGCCCCGCCTCGCAAGGCCCCAAGCGCACCAGCATCTGGCAGAGCATCCACCCGCGCCTGCTCGAGATCATCCGCGAGCGCACCTCCACCCTCATCTTCGTCAACGCCCGCCGCGTCGCCGAGCGCCTCGCCGGAGCCCTCAACGAGCTCGCCGGCGAACCCATCGCCCGCGCCCACCACGGCTCGCTCGCCGCCGCGCAGCGCAGCGAGATCGAAGAACTCCTCAAGGCCGGCAAGCATCAAGGCGCTCGTCTGCACCTCGTCGCTCGAGCTCGGCATCGACATGGGCGCCATCGACCTCGTCATCCAGATCGAAGCCCCGCCCTCGGTCGCCAGCGGCATGCAGCGCATCGGCCGCGCCGGCCACCAGGTCGGCGCGCCGTCCGCACGGCATCATCTTCCCCAAGTACCGCGCCGACCTCGTCGCCTGCGCCGCCGTCACGCGCGCCATGCACGAGGGCCACGTCGAATCCACGCGCTTCCTGCGCAACCCGCTCGACGTGCTCGCCCAGCAGATGGTCGCCATCATCGCGCATCCGCCGCTCGCCGCTGCCGAAGCGAGCCCGACGCAAGCGCGAAGCCGCAGCGACGAAGACGAAGCGCCCGGCATCTCAGCTACGACGCGCTCTTCGCGCTCGTCCGCAGCGCCGCCCCCTTCGCCGCGCTCAGCGCCGCGGTCTTCGACGGCGTGCTCGACATGCTCGCCGGCCGCTATCCCTCCGACGAGTTCGCCGAGCTCCGCCCGCGCATCACCTGGGACCGCACCCGCAACTGGATCACGCCGCGCCAGGGCGTCAAGACGATCGCCATCCTCAACGGCGGCACCATCCCCGACCGCGGCCTCTACGGCGTCTTCCTCGCCGGCGACGCGCAGCCAAGCCCATCCGCGTCGGCGAGCTCGACGAAGAGATGGTCTTCGAGAGCGCGCACCGGCGACACCTTCATCCTCGGCGCCTCCACCTGGCGCATCGACGAGATCACCCACGACCGCGTCCTCGTCTCGCCCGCGCCCGGCGAGCCCGGCAAGATGCCCTTCTGGCACGGCGACCAGGCCGGCCGCCCGCTCGAGTTCGGCCGCCGCATCGGCGCCCTCGTCCGCGAGCTCCGCGACATGCCGCGCACCGCCGCGCATCACCACGCTCACCAGCGAGCACGACCTCGACCCGCAGGCCGCCGAGAACGTCCTGCGCTACCTCGCCGACCAGGAGCTCGCCACCGAGCAGGTCCCCGACGACCGCACCATCGTCATCGAGCGCGTGCGCGACGAGCTCGGCGACTGGCGCGTCTGCTCCTCACGCCCTTCGGCTGCCGCGATCCACGCGCCCTGGGCCATGGCCGCCACCGCGCAGCATCCGCGCCAACGGCGGCCCCGACGTCGAGACCATGTGGAGCGAAGACGGCTTCGTCCTCCGCTTCCCGGAGGCCGACGAGCCGCCCGACGTCGACCAGCTGCTGCTCGAGCCCGAGGAGGCCGCCGAGCTCGTCCTGCGCCAGCTCGGCTCCACCGCGCTCTTCGCCGCCAAGTTCCGCGAGAGCGCCTCGCCGCGCCCTGCTGCTCCCGCGCCGCCGCGCCGACGGCCGCACGCCGCTCTGGCAGCAGCGCAAGCGCGCCTACGACCTGCTCGCCGTCGCCTCGCGCTACGCCAGCTTCCCCATCCTGCTCGAGGCCTACCGCGAGTGCCTGCGCGACGTCTTCGACATGCCCGCGCTCATGGAGATCCTGCGCGGCATCGGCAACCGCACGCATCCGCGTCCACACCGTCGACTCGCGCACGCCCTCGCCCTTCGCCGCCGCGCTGCTCTTCAGCTACGTCGCCAACTACATCTACGACGGCGACGCCCCGCTCGCCGAGCGCCGCGCCCAGGCGCTCTCCATCGACCAGGACCAGCTCCGCGAGCTGCATGGGCGACGCCGACCTCCGCGAGCTGCTCGACCTCGCCGCCATCGAAGAGACCGAAGAGCAGCTCCAGTGCCTCGCCGACGACTACAAGGCCCGCAACATGGACGGCGTCCACGACCTCCTCCTCCGCCTCGGCGACCTGACCCGCGCCGAGCTGCTCGCGCCCGCTGCATCGTCGCCGAAGTCGCCGATGACCGTCGACCGCCTGCATCAAGCGCGCGCCGCGTCCTCGAGCTCATCGATCGCCGGCGAAAAGCGCCTCATCGCCGTCGAAGACGCTGGCCGCTACCGCGACGCGCTCGGCGTCCCGCTGCCTCCCGGCCTGCCCACCGCCTTCCTGGAGGCCGTCCCCGACGCCCTCGCTCGACCTCGTCCGCCGCTACGCGCCGCACCCACGGCCCCTTCACCACCGCCGAGTCGCCGCAGCGCTTCGGCCTCCCGCTCGAGACGCGTCGAAGCCATCCTCAAGCGCCTCGTCAGGCTCGGCCGCGTCGTCGAAGGCGGCTTCCGCCCCGGCGGCATCCATCGCGAGTGGTGCGACGCCGAAGTCCTGCGCACCATCCGCCGCAAATCCCTCGCCAAGCTCCGCAAGGAAGTCGAGCCCGTCGAGCAGCGCGACGCTCGCGCGCCTCTTCACCCGCTGGCAGGGAGTCGTCCAGCCGCGCCGCGGCCTCGACGCCCTGCTCGACGTCATCGAAAACCTGCAGGGCGCGCCCCTCCCCGCCTCGCTCCTCGAAACCGAGATCCTTCCCGCGCGCATCACCGGCTACAAGCCCGCCGACCTCGACACCCTCATCGCCGCCGGCGAAGTCACCTGGGTCGGCCTCGAACCCATCGGCGAGCGCGACGGCCGCATCGGCCTCTACCTCGCCGAAAAGCTCGCCACTCTCTGGCCCGTCCGACGCGCCAGCACCGCGCCGACTCGAGAGCACGCCAACGTCGAACGCGAAGCCAGCAGATCGTCGACTACCTGCGCAGCCACGGCGCCTCCTTCTTCCAGCAGCTGCACGACGGCGCCGGCGGCGGCTACCCCGGCGAAACCCTCGAAGCCCTCTGGAACCTCGTCTGGCGCGGCCTGCTCACCAACGACGCCCTGCACGCGCTGCGCGCCTACTGCGAGCGCCCCGCCACCAGCCAGCGAAGCCCGCACGCCGCATCCATCAGCAGACCGGCTTCCGCTCGCCGCCGCACCACGCCGCCCACCGCGCAGGGCCGCTGGGCGCTCAACGCCGCCGCCTTCGACCGAAGCGCGCAACCGCCGACCGACCGAGTGGAGCCACGCCGATCGCCCAGCAACTGCTCACCCGCTACGGCGTCGTCTTCCGCGAAACCGCCCACGCCGAAAACCTCCCCGGCGGCTTCTCCGCCATCTACGACGTGCTGAAGGCGCTGGAAGAGTGCGGCAAGCGTCCGCCGCGGCTACTTCGCCGCCGACCTCGGCGCCACGCAGTTCGCCATGCCCGCCGCCGTCGACCTCCTGCGCTCGCTCCGCATCCGCCGCGACGGCGACAAATCCGAGATGCTCCATGCTCGCCGCCACCGACCCCGCCAACCCCTACGGCGCGCTGCTCAAGTGGCCCGCCGGCGGCGACGCCGCTCCTCGCTCACCCGCAGCGTCGGCGCGCGCGTCATCCTCTGCGACGGCGCGCTCGTCGCCTACCTCCGCCGCGGCAACCCCAACCTCCAGGTCTTCCTCCCCGAAGAAGAGCCCGCCCGCTCGCACGTAGCCGCAGTCGCTCGCCGAGTTCCTCGTCGCCCGCAGCCACGCCGAAGGCGGCATGCTCGTCACCAGCGTCAACGGCACCGCCATCGCCGAACACTGGACCGCCAAGACCCTCCTCGAAGCAGGCTTCGTCGCCGGAGCCATGGGCTTCAACGTCCGCCGCACCCTCGCGCCTGTTGCGTCGCTTTAGACCCCAGAGGAACATGGCTAGAGCGTCTTCGCCAGATACGCAATCGCACCCTTGCGCTCGCCATACTCGCGAAACCCGAACGCCTCGTACAGCGCATACGCACCCGGCATCTTCAACGTATCGGTATCCAGAATGCACCGCCGGAAGCCCGCCGCTTCGATCCTCCGCAGCGACTCACCCACGAGCTCACGCGCCAGTCCACGCCCACGAAACTCCGGCGGCACAAACAGCCGCTTGATCTCCGCGACGCCCGATTCCGCCTGCCTCCAAGCCAGGCATCCGGCAGCCACTCCATCTTCGAGCGCCAGCAGCACCTCACCGCCGCGCCCGCTGTAAGGCGCCGGCAAGTCGCGCGTTTCCTCCGCAAACTTCCCGAAGTCAAAGCTCCCGCACGCCAGCGATGCCCGCAGAAACTCTCCATACTCCGCGAACAGCCCACGCGCTTGCTCTACCGCCGTTCCGACATGCACGGCTTCAATCACCATTACACTCCCCCTCACGTCATCGTAAGCGAGCACGCGGCAATCCTGTCTCACTTGAAGGGCACGGCTTCAGCCGTGCCCCATAAAGCACTATCATTCGCGGCTATAGCCGCTGAGGTACGCCTTCCGCTCCAGCGATACTCCGCACGGGGGTTGGTGAATTTGAGCTGGGGTCGACGGGTAGCGTACCTCAGGGGCTGAAGCCCCTCTCCTTTGCGCCGCCTAACGGCACGGCTGAAGCCGTGCCCTTAAGCAAGACCGCATTGCGAAGGTTCATGTTCCACGGCTGAAGCCGTCCCCTCAGGCGAGACCAGGAACATGACGCGCCCCCGCCCTCGGCGCGACAATAAGGGAATGCCTGAAGGCGACACCATCTACCGAGCCGCCCGCGCCATGCAGCGCGCCATCGGCGGCAAGCTCGTCACCGCCTTCGAGACCGGCCTTGCCACCCTCGCCCGCGTCAACGACGACACGCCCATCGCCGGCCGCACCGTCGAAAAGGTCGAAGCCCGCGGCAAGTGGTGCCTCATCCACTTCTCCGGCGACCTCATCCTCGCTCACGCACATGCTGATGAGCGGAAGCTGGCACCTCTACCGCACCGGCGAAAAGTGGTGGATGGGCAAGGACCGCATGCGCGCCGTCATCTGCACCGCCGACTGGCAGGCCGTCGCCTTCAACGTCCCCGTCGCGGAGTTCCACACCGCACGCTCGCTCGAACGCAACTCGCAGGTCCCCAAGCTCGGCATCGACGTCCTCTCCGACGACTACACCGTCGAGGCCGGCATCGCCAAGCTCAAAGCCTACGCGCGCCGAACACCCCGAAGCCGAGATCGCCGTCGCGCTCCTGAACCAGCGCGTGCTTGCCGGTCTCGGCAACGTCTACAAAAGCGAAGTCGCCTTCGCCGCCGGCGTCAACCCCTTCCGCGCCATGCGCACGATCACCGACCGCGAGATGGAGGTCATGGCCGAGGTCTCCCAGCGCTACATGAAGGCCAACGTGCATCGACGGCTCCGGCGACGGCATCGTCACCTACTCCGGCAACCGCCGCACCACCGCACGCCATGGACCGCGACGACCGCCTCTGGGTCTACGGCCGCCAGGGCCAGGAGTGCCGCCGCTGCGGCGCCATCATCATGATGCCGCAAGCAGGGCGAGCAGGCGCGCTCCACCTACTGGTGCCCCGACTGCCAGCCCTGGCGCGAGTAGCCCTACTTTGGATTGTCATTCCGAAGCGAAGCAGAGGAACCTGCTTCTCGCTTTGTTGTCATTCCGCAGCGAAGCGGAGGAATCTGCGGATGCAAGTCACCCCTTACACCGCCCCCAACTCCGTCAGCAGAAACGCATAGTCGAACGCGATCTCCTTCAGGTAGTCGTACCGCCCCGAAGCGCCGCCGTGCCCCGCCTCCATGTTGATGTGCAGCAGCAGCGGCGTCGTCGTTCGTCTTCAGCGTCCGCAGCTTCGCCACATACTTCGCCGGCTCCCAATACATCACCTGCGAGTCGTTCAGGCTGGTCTTCACCAGCATCGCCGGATAGCTCGCCCAGCGCGTCGAGATTGTCGTACGGCGAATAGCTGCAGCATGTACGCGAACGCCTCCGGCTCGTTCGGGTTGCCCCACTCCTCGTACTCCGCCACCGTCAGCGGCAGCGAAGCATCGAGCATCGTGTTCATCACGTCCACGAACGGCACATGCGACAGCACGGCACGAAACAGGTCCGGCCGCATGTTCACCACCGCGCCCATCAGCAGCCCGCCCGCGCTGCCGCCCTCGATCGCGACGCGATCGCGCGTCACCGTACCCTTCGCGCAGCAAGCTCTCCGACGACCGCGATGAAGTCGGTGAAGGTGTTCCGCTTCGCCATCATCTTGCCGGCGTCGTGCCATGCATCGCCCAGCTCGCCGCCGCCGCGAATGTGCGCGTACGCCAGCACCACGCCGCGATCCAGCAGCGACAGCCGCGTCGGAGCCGAAGCCCACCGGCAGCGCATACCCGTACGATCCATAACCGTAGACATACAGCGGATTCGCTGCCGATCCCGCGCTGAAACTATCGCGCCGATACACCAGCGACACCGGCACCTGACCCCGTCCGGCGCCGTCAACCCACAGCCGCTCCGAGGCGTAGTGCGCGGGATCGAATCCGCCCGGCACCTCCTGCTGCTTCAGCAGTGTGGAGCTCACGCGTCGGCACGTCGTACTCGTACACCGAAGGCGGCGATACCAGCGATTGATAGCTGTAGCGGAAGTGGGTTGTATCAAACTCCGCGTTGCTGTGCGCTCCGGCCGAGTAGGTCGGCTCGGGAAACTCAATTTCGGCGGCATCGTCGCTGGCGAAGTCCTTCGCCGGATTGCCTGTCAGCGCGAAGACCGAAAGAATCGGCAGGCCAGCCTTGCGTTCCGTCAAAACGCAGAAGTTCTCAAACAGGTCGAAGTCTTCAAGCGGAATGTCGGGTTCGCCGGCGAACACCTCGCGCCAGTGTCGGCGGCCGGGCGTCTCGACCGGAGCCACCACCAGCCGGAACGTATCCAATGTGTCGTTGGTGCGCAGGTAGAACAAGCCGTCGCGGTGGTCCGGGTAGTACTCCTGATCGTCGACGCGCGGCGCAATCAGCTGAAATTCCGCCGAGCGGCTCGGCAGCAGGCAGGAAGCGGTATTCGCTCGTGGTGTGGCTGCCGGCTTCCAGCAGCAGGTACTTGCGATCCGCGCGTCCGGCCGACTCCCAGGTTGAAGCGCTCGTCCTCTTCGTGGAAGACCTCCGCGTCCCCCCCACGCGGTGCGCCGACCCGATGCCGGAACAGCCGGTCGTGGCGCTTCGTCTGTCCATCCTCGGTGGTGTAGAACAGCGTCGCCGAATCCGCCGC
>CAVUSA010000005.1:0-125107 GCA_963744015.1 uncultured Gammaproteobacteria bacterium | reverse complement strand
TCCGACGTTCAGCTCGTTGGCGATGATGGTGGCGAACGTCGTCTTTCCCAGGCCCGGAGGCCCGAACAGCAGCACATGGTCGAGCGCCTCGCCGCGGGCCTTGGCGGCTTCGAGCGCGATCGAAAGCTGCTGCTTGGCCTTGGTCTGGCCGATAACTCGGACAGCTTGTGCTGCCGCAACTTCAGCTCGAACTCCGCTCATCGGCGTGACGGCGCGGCCAGACGTGGTCGGGATTGGGATCGTGCGGAATCACTTTGGCGATGTTAGCTGGTCGCGACACGTGACACAAAGTTCAGGGGAGGGGTCCCGGTATTTCGCGCCCGAATCAGGCTTCTGATTCGTTCGAGCAGGGAGGCAAGTCATTCTCGACGATGTCCCACACCAACTCGGACTTTACGAGGTGATAGCGGTGCGCGATGTAGTTGCGGAAGTCCACGACGCCCTGTACATCACCGAGTGAGCGCTTCTGCCGGATGGTGAATCCGGCATTGGGTGATTGCTTCGCCCATGATTTGAACTTGCGCTCCACCGCCGCCTGCTTTTCTTCGAGCGCAGCAAAGGTCTCGCGATCGATGCCGCCGATGAAGCGCTGGATTGCGTCACCTGCGTTGAAGATCTCGTGGAGATACACCACGAATTCACGCCGCATAGAGCTCCTGGAGATCGCCTCGGATCGAGCTCAGCAGATACGGATTCCGTATGGTGCCCGCAATCACCAGGTCTACGTCGCGGGCAAGCAAGCCGGCGAGGGAGCGCTGCAGCGCGAAGAAATTCTGAGCATATCTCACCTGCAGCGGTTCGGCGAACTCCACCAGGAAGTCGACATCGCTGCGGGCAGGGTCGAAGTCGTCGCGCACGGCGGAGCCGAAGACGGACAGCCGGCGCACGTGGTGCCGGCGGCAGAGCTCGGCAATCTTTTCGCGATTTTCGGTAATGATCGGCTGCATCGTCGTTCCCGTTCGTTCAGCCCAAGTATAGACGGAGGCTTTCGGCGGTAGAATGGCGATTCATGCCGGGGCCGTCCAGAACCATCCGCAAAATCCTGATTGCCAACCGTGGCGAGATCGCGCTGCGCGTGATGCGCGCCTGCCGCGAGCTGGGCATCGCGACCGTCGCCGTCTACTCCGACGCCGACCGCGGCGCGCTGCACGTGCTGCACGGCGGACGAGGCCTACCGCCTGGGCCCGGCGCCGGCCGGCGAGAGCTATCTGCGCGGCGACCTGATCCTGGACGTGGCGCGCACGCTCCGGCGCGGATGCGATCCATCCCGGCTATGGCTTTCTTTCGGAGAATGCGGCGTTTGCGGAGGCCTGCGACGCGGCCGGCGTGATGTTCATCGGGCCGCCGGCCGCGGCCATGCGGGCGCTGGGTTCGAAGACGCTGGCGCGGCAGGCGGCGGATCGCGCCGGCATGCCGCGTGTGCCCGGGATCGGTGACGGGGCTTGCATCGCTTGACAGAGGCGCATGCCGGTCGCGGCCGAGATCGGCTATCCGGTCATGCTGAAGGCGGCAGCGGGCGGCGGCGGCAAGGGCATGCGCGCGGTGCACTCGGCGGAGGAACTGGCGAGCGCGTTCGCGGGCGCGTCGTCGGAGGCGCAGAGCGCCTTCGGCTCCGGCGAGGTCTACCTGGAGAAGCTGATCGTGCGTCCGCGCCACATCGAGATCCAGCTGCTGGCTGACGAGCACGGCCACTGCGTCTACCTGGGCGAGCGCGAGTGCTCGGTGCAGCGCCGGCACCAGAAGGTGATCGAGGAGGCGCCCTCGGCGGTGGTTTCGCCGGCGCTGCGGCAGCGCATGGGCGAGGCCGCGGTGCGGCTGGCGCTGTCGGCGGGCTACATCAACGCCGGCACGGTGGAGTTCCTGGTCGATGGCGCCGGCACGCTGCCGAGCCTTCTACTTTCTCGAGATGAACACGCGGCTGCAGGTGGAGCACCCGGTGACGGAGCTGGTCACCGGGCTCGACCTTGTGCACCTGCAGATTCGCGTCGCTGAGGGCAAGCCGCTGCCGCTGACGCAGGCGGACGTCCACCTGCGCGGGCACGCGATCGAGTGCCGCATCTACGCCGAAGACCCGGATAACAACTTCTTTCCTTCGCCCGGCCGCATCACGCGGCTGATGCAGCCGGCGGGCCCGGGCATTCGCGAGGATGCGGCGATCTACGAAGGCTACGAGGTGCCGCTCGACTACGACCCCATGCTCTCGAAGCTCATCGCCTATGCGCCGACGCGGGAGGCGGCGATTGCGCGCATGCTGGTGGCGCTGGATGACGTATGTGATCGGCGGAATCAAGACCAATCTTTCGCTCTTTCGGCGCATTCTGCTGGATGACGGCTTTCGCACGGCGCAGATCGACACCGGCTACCTGGAGCGCCTGCTGGCGCATCCCGCGCTCGCCACGGTTGCTGCGGTGATTCCGCCTGAAATCGCCGCGCTGGCCGCCGCCATCTTTGCCTCGGCATCGGCCGCACCGGTGGTATCGCAGGGGGCTGAGGTGGAATCCGCATGGGCGCTGGCGGCGCGCCGGGAAGGGCTCCGCACATGACGCAATGGGTTCGCATGGCGGGCAAGCTGCATAAAGTCGTACTTACCGAAGGCAACCCGCCCGAGGTTGATGGCAGACCCGTTGCTGCTGAAACGCGGCTGCTTTCGCCCGGCGTGCTTTCGCTGATTGTTGCGCTGGCGGACGGCACCACGCGTAGTTTTCGCTGCATCGCGGACAGCTCCGCCGAGGGCGACGCAGTTGTCCTCGATGGCCAGCGCTTCGCGTATGAGATGGCCGACCCGCGTTCGTTGCGCGGTACGTCGTCGGCGAGCGCGGACACCGGGCCGCGTCCCTTGAAGGCGCCCATGCCTGGCCGGGTGGTGCGTGTGCTCGTTGCCAACGGAGAAGCCGTCTCCGCGGGGCAGGGGCTGGTCGTCATCGAAGCCATGAAGATGCAGAATGAGCTGAAAGCGCCCAAGGCGGGCGTGGTTGCGCGGCTTTCGGCTGCAGTCGGTGAGACTGTCGGCGCCGGCGCCACGCTGCTCGTCGTGGAGTAACGCAACGCGCATCTGCTGCCGCACCACTCGGGGTACAATCTCCCCGTATCCATCCATTCAGGAGATTTGTGTATGAGCGAGATCGCACTTGATGCCTCCGGCGCCGCCGTGTCGCAGCCTGCTTTGTCCGAGGGCGAGCGGGTCGTGGACGCTTTTATCGCGCCGTCGAAGACGTTTCACGACATCCTGCGCAGCGCTACGTGGTGGCTGCCTTGCCTGCTGATGGTGATCTTTTCTTTGGGCACAGCCTATGTGGTCGATCATCAGGTCGGGTTCGACCGTGTGTACCAGAACCAGCTTCGCCCGGGCTCCATGGCGGAGGATCAGCTCAACCAGTTGCCGCCGGACCAGAAGGCGAGCCGCATCGCCATGAGCGTCAAGATGACGAAGGTGATCACCTACGTCGTGCCGCTGTTTCTTATCGTCGGCTTTGCCTTCTACGCGCTTATCCTGTGGGCTTGTTTCAACTTCATCCTGGGCGCGAATACGACGTTTCCGCAGGTCTTCGCCACGTGCTTTTACGCATCGTTGCCATACATCCTGCTCAATATCCTGGTCATCCTGACGCTCTACTTCGGCGGCAGCGCGGAGACGTACGACTACAAGAATCCGGCCGGCACCAACCTCGGCTATTACATGCCGGACGCCGCGGCGTGGCTGCGCGCGCTTCTGGGCCGGATCGACGTCATCCAGCTTTGGACGCTGGGCCTGGTGATGTACGGCATGTCGATCATTTCGAAGAAGTCGATTGCACAGTCGGCGATGGTGGTGGGCGGCATCTGGTGCATTGTGACGCTGCTCTCGGTGGTGGTCGCAGCCTTCACGGGCTGAGTGCGCTTCTACTTCGCCGCAAAGATGACGAAGTAATCCTGCCCGTCGGCCTTGGTGAAGTCGTACTGCGCGACTTTGCGGAAGCCGGCCTCATCCATCTCGCGCTCCAGCACCGGCTGCGGCAGGCCGTGGTCGGTGCCGCTGCCGTTGCCATTGCGGTCGATCACGCCCACTAACGCGCCCGTCCTCAGCGCGGGCCTCATGCGCTGCATAAAGGCCACGGGGCTTGCGACCTCGTGGTAGACCTTCAGCATCAGCACCGCGTCGATGCTGGCCGGCGGAAGTTTCGCATCGTCCGGCACCCCGAGCACGGTGCGGATGTTGCCCAGCTTTTCCTTTGCCGCGCGGTCGTCGATGAACTTCGTCGCCGCCGGATTGATGTCTTCGGCGTAGACTGTGCCCGTCTGTCCGACGCGCTTCGCCGCGCGCACCGTGAACCATCCTGAGCCCGCACCGATGTCAGCCACGGTGCTGCCCTTGCCGATCTTCAGCAGCTTCATGACGCGGTCGATCTGCAGACGTCTGGTCGCGACCGGGCGTCTCGAAGATGGAGAGATCGCCGGCGTAGGGAGTGCTCGTGGGCCGCGCCTGCTGCTGCGAAGTCGGCTGCGCTTGCGGGACGGTCTGCGCGGAAGGTCGTGCAGCGTGACTGCAACCAACCACAAGAAACATTGAGAGCAGCGAAATCCGCAGAAGACTCATGCCTTCAGCATCCGCCACACCCGGCTCCACACGCAAATCTGCATCTCACACCTTGTTGCGTGACATCACAAGGAGCCGGCATGGCGCTGCGAGAGCTGAGAGAACGTGTGAAGCCGAAGGAGAAGCCACCGGAAGGCGGCTCGCAGCAACATCAGAAGAATCTGTCCCGGCCGTCTGCGGAAGAGATCTATGACCAGGTCGCGAAGAACGCGCGGCAGGAACTCAAGCGGCCGAGCCTGGCGCTCGCGCTCTCCGGCTTCGGCGGCGGCATCTTTATGGGATTGTCGGCGCTCGGGCCCGCCATCGTGCTCTCGATCCTGGGCACGGCCTCAGGGGCGCAGATCATCTCGCGCATGTTCTACCCCATGGGTTTCATCGTGGTGATGATCGGCCGCTCGCAACTCTTTACGGAGAACACCCTGTACCCGGTGGCCCTGGTGCTGCGCGAAAAGCGCGAGCTTTGGAACACGCTGCGGCTCTGGTCGGTCGTTCTGCCGTCGAACGTGCTGGGCGCGCTGACCTTCGCGTCGCTGTGCGCGCTTACACCCGCGCTCAGTTCGCATATGTCGCAGGCAATCGCGCAGCTCGGCCTGGACGCGCTGGGCAAGACGACGCCGGAAATCTTCTGGTCGGGCGTCATGGCGGGTTGGATCATCGCCACGGCTGCATGGCTGGTCTCCGGTTCGCATTCCATCACGGGTTCGGTGATGCTGATCTGGATGCTCACGTTCATCGTCGCGCTGGCAAATCTCGCCCACTGCATCGCGACTTCGTGCGAGATTCTGACGGCCGTGCTGATGCACCAGGCGGCGTGGTCCGGGTATCTGCACTGGCTCGCACTGGCCGCAGCCGGCAACATCTGCGGCGGGGTTCTCATGGTCACGATCCTGCAGTATGGACAGGTGATCCTGGGCAAGGATGCGCAGCCGGCGGAGAGCAAGGAAGAGAAGAAGCGCGCGGCCTGAGGCGAACGAAGGGTATACTCACTCCCAATCCAATTGTGATGAGGTGCCCATGGCTTTGCTTCCCCGCGTCTGCGCTTTTGCTGTCTTCTTCGCAACCCTGGCTGCATGGGCACAGGAGCCCGGCACGGCCACGCCTCCGCGCAACGAGGAGCGCACGGCAGGCGCCGGCACACGCGCGCCGGTGTCGAATGCAGTGCCGGTGATTACGCCGGATGCAACGACCGAGGGCACGGTCACCGTCGGCGGACAGACCATCGCCTACCGCGCCGTTGCCGGCACGATCACTGTAGGCGCGACCGACCCTCAGGACGCCACGCTGGGCTTCGATGGCAAGCCGCTCCCTGACGCGGGCATCACGCCGCCGACGGGTCCGAGACGCTCCGCCGACGGCGCGCATGTTCTACGCTGCCTACTTCAAGAAAGATGCGCCCGCCGAGCACCGTCCCATCACCTTCATCTACAACGGCGGCCCGGGCTCGCCGACGATGTGGCTGCACATGGGCACCTTCGGCCCGAAGCGCATCGTGACGCCCGACACCGAGCACCAGGAAGCCGCGCCGTACCCGATCGTCAACAACGAATACTCGCTGCTCGACGTCTCGGATGTGGTGTTCATCGACGCGCCGGGCACCGGGCTGAGCCGCACCTTCGGCAGCAACAAGGGCGAAGCCTTCTACGGCGTCGACGCCGACGGCCATGCGTTCGAGCGCTTCATCCGGCGGTTCCTCTCGAAGTACGACCGCTGGAACTCGCCCAAGTACCTCTTCGGCGAAAGCTACGGCACGCCGCGCTCGGCCGTGCTGGCGGCGGACCTGCGGCTCGGTCGACCTGAACGGCATCATCCTGCTCTCGCAGATTCTCAGCTTCGACAACTCGGTGGATGGCCCGACGGCGAATCCCGGCGTCGATCAGGCCTATGCGCTGGCGCTGCCGACCATGGCCGCAACCGCGTGGTACCACCACAAGCTGCCCAACCAGCCGCCCGCGCTCAAGCCCTTCCTCGCCGAAGTGGAGAAGTTCGCCCTCGGCGACTACATGACCGCGCTGCTGCAGGGCAGCGAACTTCCCGACGCCCAGCGCCGCGCCATCGCGGAGAAGCTGCACAGCTACATCGGCCTGCCGGTCGACTACCTGCTGCGAGCCGATCTCCGCGTGGTCGGCGGCGAGTTCTCGAAGGAACTGAAGTTCGACGAAGGCATCACCATCGGGCGGCTGGACTCCTCGCTACCAAGGCCCGGATATCGATCCTCTCAGCGCAGACCACCAGCTACGACCCGCAGTCGAACGCCATCACTTCCGCCTGGAACACCGCGATCAACCAGTACCTGCATAAGCGACATGAAGTACGCCACGCAAGACACCTACCTGCTCAACGGCCGGCAGGGCGGCGAGTTCTCCTGGAACATGACCCACACGCCTCCGGGGCGCGGCTTTGGCGGAGGCGGCGGCGCAGCCAGGCACGGTCGAGACTGGCGCCAACGTGATGCCCGACCTCGCCTACCGCATGAAGATGAATCCGAAGATGAAGGTCATGCTCGCCGGCGGCTACTACGACCTCGCGACGCCGTACTTTGAGGGCATCTACGAGATGCACCACCTGCCCATGCCGAAGTCGCTGCAATCCAACATCAGCTACCACTACTACGAAGCCGGCCACATGATCTACGTCCGCGAGGACATCCTGAAGCAGTTCCACAACGACGTAGCCGCCTTCATCAAATCACCGAAGGCGGCAAATAGCGGACGATCAAAGCCTCCTACAAGCGCAAACGGAAGTACGAGGAGCCAGAGCTCGTCGTACTTCCGTTTTGCTTTCTCCTGCCGTATGGATCTTGCCGGAGGGTTAGGGAGGGGAACTCTTAGCCGTTGATGCCCTTGTTGATGACGACGGTGACGACCACGCGGCGGTTCTGCGCCTGCGCGCTGCGCGTGTGTTCGGTCGAGACCTGGTTGGTGGTGCCCATCGCGGCCGGCGCCAGGATGCGCGTCATCGGAACAACGCCGGTCTGCTGGATGATGGCCAGCACAGCAGCAGCGCGGTCGGCGCTCAGCCGCTGATTCAGCGCGGCCGAACCGGTGGTGGAGGCATAGCCCTGTACCTCGATCATCGCGCCCGGGGTATCGGCGTTCGACTTCACGAAGTCCTCAAGCTGCTGCCGGTCCTTCTTGCTGACGACCGCCTTGCCGTTGGCGAAGTTTACGGTGATGCTGCCTTTTTCCTCATACTGGTCCAGCGAACCAAACCGGGTGTTGGTCTTGCCGATGGCCGCCGTGTTGCCCGCCGTCAGCTCATTCGTCGCTGCCAGACCCTGCTTGGTCGCGTCGATATCGGCCGAGTTCTTCGCGATATCCGACTGGCTCTGGTTGATGTCCTTGCGGTCGGACATCAGCTGGTCCTGCGCCTTCGCAATCTCCTCCTTCGTGGGATAGAGGCCCGCTTCAATCTGCTTGGCCGTCTTCATCGAGTTGCGGCTGTAGATGACTTTCTTCGCCATCAACTGATGATCCGGGTTGTAGGTGCCTTCGATCTTCACTGCCAGGCCCGGAACCAGGGAGGCGATGCCCAGGTCCTTGCTGCCCATTCCCAGGAATCCGCCCTTTTCGGTCGCCTTGGTCGTCTCGGACAGGATTACGGTCACGCGCGGGCTATCCGCCGTCTTGACGGACATGGACTCGCCAGCCCTGCCGGTCACGATTCCTTCCACTGTTGCATTCTGCGCCACTGCCGCGAGGCTGAGCGACGAGAACATCGCCACGGACAGGGCTAACGTACGTGTCGTTCTGAGCCGATTGTAAGCATTCATTCTTTTTGCTCCCTTTTGGTAAGTTGCCCGGTACGAACCCGGGTCCGTTGGGTTGCAACCGCCCGCCCTTTGGCCCTTGAAACAGCGGGCGGGGGGACTGGCTTTCGTATTGGACGCAGAATGCCGCCGCGAGGAGGTCCGAAGAGGGTTACTCTTGAAGGTCCGTGAACAAAACAAAGGCGTTGCACGAAGAAAAATCTCCGTAACGAAGTGCTTTTCTGTTTTCGAGGACCGCCGGCGGCCCGCAGACCGGAGCGAGATGGCTTGACGAACGATAATCTTTGTCGTCTACTAGCTTTTCATGCAGTCCCATGTCAGCCCGGACACACGTCCCTTCCGCGAGATTTGTGCGGACCACGGGCTGACGGTGACGCACCAGCGGCAGGTGCTCTACGAGGTCATGCAAACGATGCCGGGCCATCCCAGCCCGGAAGAGGTGTATGCGCGGGTCCGCAAGCGCATCCCGGCCATCTCCCTGGCGACGGTTTACAAAAATATCCACCTGTTCGTTGAACGCGGCGTGCTGAAGGAAGTCAGCATGCACCACGGCTCGCTGCGCGTGGAGTTGAATGGCCACGTCCACCATCACATGGTTTGTTCGCAGTGCAAAGCCATCACCGACATCGAGGAAGAGGATCTGGGCGTGCTTCCCGCGCTCGAGCATCTGCCGGGCGGCTTTCGCGCGGAACGGTACGCCATCGACGTTATTGGAGTTTGTGCGACGTGCCAGAAGACCGCGCGCGGCTGAAGCGATTTTGTTAGACCAAACGAACCGCAGGGTTCCGCAGTAAACAGAATGAAGGAGCAATTATGTCGGATGAAATGAAGTGTCCTGTGCCGCACGGTCCCAACCCTCCGCTGCAGGCTGACGGCAACCCGGTGACGCGTACGGAGACGGAGTCGCCCATGCATGGTGCGGTGACGCACAACTCGCGGAAGATCGTGCGCAACGAGCACTGGTGGCCGGACCGGCTGGATCTCGCCGTGCTGCACCAGAACACGAAGCTGGCCGATCCGATGGGCGACGAGTTCGACTACGCCTCCGAGTTCAAGAAGCTGGATCTCGACGCCGTCATCAAGGACCTGCACGCGCTGATGACTGACTCACAGCGCGTGGTGGCCGGCCGACTACGGCCACTATGGACCGTTCTTCATTCGCATGGCCTGGCACAGCGCGGGCACGTACCGGACGTTCGACGGACGCGGCGGCGGAGGCATGGGGCTGCAGCGCTTCGCTCCGCTGAACAGCTGGCCGGACAACGTGAGCCTGGACAAGGCGCGCCGGCTGCTCTGGCCGATCAAGCAGAAGTACGGCAAGCAGATCTCCTGGGCCGACCTGATGATCCTGACCGGCAATGTGGCGCTGGAGTCGATGGGCTTCAAGACCTTCGGCTTCGGCGGAGGACGCGCGGATGTGTGGGTGCCGCAAGAGGATATCTACTGGGGTTCGGAGAACACGTGGCTGGGTAGCGATCGCTACCAGGGCAAGCGCGATCTCGACCATCCGCTGGCCGCGGTGCAGATGGGCCTCATTTACGTGAACCCGGAAGGTCCGGACGGAAAGCCCGATCCGTTGGCCTCGGCGCACGATATCCGCGAGACCTTTGGTCGCATGGCGATGAACGACGAGGAGACCTTCGCGCTGATCGCCGGCGGCCACACCTTCGGCAAGGGGCACGGAGCGCACGATCCCGGCAAGTACGTGGGTCCGGAACCGGAAGGCGCACCAATCGAGCAGCAGGGCTTCGGCTGGAAGAACTCCGCCGGCAAGGGCATGGCGGAAGATACGATCTCCTCCGGTCTTGAAGGCGCATGGACGACGAAGCCCATCCAGTGGGACAGCGAGTACCTCGACAATCTGTACAACTTTGAATGGGAGCTGGGCAAAGGCCCGGGCGGCGCCTGGCAGTGGTATGCCAGGGATGTGGAGGAGAACATTCCCGACGCGCACATCGAAGGCAAGAAGCACAAGCCGATGATGTTCACTTCGGACCTGGCGCTTCGCTTCGACCCTGCATATGCCGCCATTGGCAAGCGCTTCCAGGCGCATCCGGAGCAGTTCGCGGACGCGTTCGCGCGGGCGTGGTTCAAGCTGACGCACCGCGACATGGGGCCAATTGCGCGCTACCTGGGGCCGCTGGTGCCGAAGGAAGAGCTGCCATGGCAGGACCCAGTCCCGGCGGTCGATCATGAACTGATCGGCGAAGCGGACATCGCAGCGCTGAAGCAGCAGATCCTCGCCTCCGGCCTGACGACGGCGCAGCTGGTCTCGACCGCGTGGGCAGCGGCGGCGTCCTTCCGCGGCTCGGATAAGCGGGGCGGCGCGAACGGCGGGCGCATTCGCCTGGAGCCGCAGAAGAACTGGGAGGTGAATCAGCCGCTGGTGCTGGCCAAGGTGCTCGGCACGCTCGAAGGCATTCAGAAGGGGTTCGGCAAGAAGGTTTCGCTGGCCGACCTGATTGTGCTGGGCGGATGCGCCGCGGTGGAAGCCGCTGCGAAGAAGTCCGGGCACGAGGTCACGGTTCCGTTCAAGCCGGGGCGCACCGATGCTTCGCAGGAACAGACGGACGTGGTGTCCTTCGGGCCGCTCGAACAGACTGCCGATGGCTTCCGCAACTACCTTCGCCTGGGGCACTCAGAGCGTGCCGAAGCCCTGCTGATCGATCGGGCGCAGCTGCTGACGCTGACGGCGCCGGAGATGGCTGTACTGGTGGCCGGCCTGCGTGTTTTGGGTGCCAACTACCGCGGCTCGAAGGATGGTGTCTTCACGGAGCAACCGGGAACGCTGACGAACGATTTCTTCGTCAACCTGCTGGATATGTCAACCGAGTGGAAGGCTTCTTCCACGGCGGAGGGCATGTACGAAGGGCTTGATCGCGCGACCGGCGAGCTGAAGTGGACGGCGACGCGGGTGGACCTCGTCTTCGGGGCAAACTCGCAGCTGCGGGCCATCTCGGAGGTCTACGCGGCGGCCGATGCGAAGCAGAGGTTCGTCACGGACTTCGTCAAGGCGTGGGACAAGGTGATGTCGCTCGACCGCTTCGAACTGCGCGCGGCGTAAAGCAGAGAGGCGAGAGGTCAAACGCGGGGGCAGGCGCCAGTCCGGGCTTGTCTCCGCGCGCTTTCTTGCGAGGACTTGCTTCGCGCGCCGTGATTCCGTTCGACGTGCAGGCGAGTCAAACGAGGTACCCAGGCATTAGAATCGGCAGGTGAACTCGTTGAACTCGACTTCGATCCAAGTCCGTAGCGCCTTGCTCCTTGCTGCTTTGGCGGCTGTGCCGGCCGCTCCCTTTGCCGCGGCACAGATGCCTGGTCCCGCCGCCGCGGCGGTCCAGCCGAAGAAATGCAGTTTCTTCCAGAAGTTGGGCGGCTGCCGAGCTTCCGCCTCGGCTGCGGCTATCGTTCCCCATTCCGCGGGATTCCAGCCTGCCTCCGAAGAGGCCGCGCCGCAATCTCCCGCACAGGCGACGCCGCAAACTCCAGCACCGCAAACTCCAGCGGCCCAGGCTCCGGCGCCCCAGACGCCCGGTCAGACGCCCGCCCAGCCGGGTTCGCAGGCCGCTCCGCAACTGCCTGCACCGACGCCTGCGCAGAACGATGCGCAGAAGAATGGCGACCAGCCCTACATCCTTCCCACCGTGCGCGTGAATCTCGTCAATCTGGTCTTCACCGTGACGGACAAGGACGGGCACTTCAAGAAGGATCTGAAGCGGGAGAACTTCGGACTGCTGGACAACGGGCGTCCGCCGGCCGCGGTGATCGCATTTACGCAGCAGACCAATCTGCCGCTGCGCATCGGGATCATGCTGGATACGTCGAGTTCCATCCGCACCCGCTTCAAGTTCGAGCAGGACTCCGCCGTCGACTTCTTCCTGCGAGCTGCTGAAGCCGGGCGATCGCGCCTTCGTCGAGGGATTCGATATCCAGACGGCGCTGACGCAGGACTACACCGCCAACATCGACCTGCTGAACCAGGGCATCCGCAAGCTGCGCCCGGGCGGAGGCACGGCGCTATATGACAACCTGTACCACACCTGCCAGACGCAGATGCTGACGCTGCGCGACTCTACGCCGACGCGCAAGGTCATCATCCTGGTCTCAGACGGCGAGGATAACTACAGCCGCGCGCTCGAATCGGACGCCATCAAAATGTGCCAGCGCGCCGAAACCGTTGTGTACGCGATCTCCACCGACGTCAGCCCGACCCGTGGCCATGGCAGCGACACGCTGAAGACCATCGCCGACGCCACCGGCGGGCAGGTGTATTTCCCCTCCCGGCTTGAGGATATGGCTATATTTTTCAAGAACATCGAAGAAGAACTCCGCAGTCAGTACTCGCTTGAATACAGGCCGGCGGACTTCAAGCAGGATGGCGGCTTTCGGACCATTTATCTGCAATCGACCGACCGCCGATACCATGTGCGTGCGCGTACGGGTTACTTCGCGCCCAAGGCCGGGCAGTAGCGGAAATTTCCAGCGGTCTGCGCCACTTTTCCCGGCTTGCGCGTGTCTAACCGCATAGGGAGGGTTGTGTATGCGCCTGTTCTCCGGAATTTCCTCTGCTTTTCTACTTGCGGCTTCGGTCGCGGTAGCTTGCGCGCAGCAGTACGCGGCCGCGGCTCCTCCACCGGTTCCCGGACCTGATGTCTCCCCCATCCTCTCCACGCTGACGGACCAGCCGGCAAACCACACTGGCTTCACGCTGGATCGCAACATGATGCAGATGGCGCAAGGCGTGCTGGAATCGAACGGCATGGACGCGCCACGCGCCGCGGCCGCCATCACCGGCGTCACCTTCGACAACTATCGCTATGCGCATCCGGCCTTCTACACGCCGGAGGCGATGGGCGCGTTGATCGCCAGCTACAAGGCGGCCGGCTGGAGGCACCTGGTCGATGGCAACCAGACCCCGGCAAACTCCGCGCAGCCGGAACATCCGGTGACCGACCTTTGGCTGCACTTTGCCGGAATGGATATCGATGCCGTGACCGTGCTGACGCGCGCTCCGCGCATGATGAACGTGGTGCGCATCACCGGCGACCTGCGGCCGTTGGACCTGCTTCACCTGGGCGGACACTTCGGCATTCCGAAGGTTGACCCAAGCGCGGTGATGGTGCCGGACCGGAACTAGAAGGGTTCCGGTGGTCCCTGGTACTGCTCGATCTGCGCCAGCAGCTTCAGCTTACGGTCGGGCTCCAGGAAGCTGGCTTCCACGGAGTTCGCCGCCAGTTCGCGCATCTGGTCGAGCGTGAAGTGAAACAACTGCTGCGCCAGAATGTATTCGTCCAGCAGATGGCTGCCAAACATGGGCGGGTCGTCGGAGTTGAGCGTCACCATCAGGCCGGAATCGAAGTAGTCTCGCAAAGGATGCGCGTTGAAATCCGGGCAGCAACCGGTGCGGATGTTTGAGGTGAGGTTGATCTCGAGCGGCACCTGGCGCTCTGCAAGCACGTCCAGCAACTCGGGATCGTGTTGCGCGGTCAGCGCGTGGCCGATACGTTCGGCGCCAATGTTGAGTGCGCTCCAGATGGATTCCGGTCCGGTCGATTCGCCGGCGTGCGCGGTCAATCGAAGGCCCGCTGCTTTGGCCTCGGCGTAGAGCTCACGGAACGGACCCGCGGGGCCTCCGGCCTCGTCGCCGCCAATGCCGATGCCGACGATGGACCGATACTCTGGCCGCAGCTTCGCGGCCAGGCGAAAGACCGCGGCGGCCTCCTCCAGGCCGAAGTGGCGAACGGCATCGATGATCCAGAGAACTGTGGTCCCAAACTCCCGCTCGGCCTTCCGGCGCGCGGCTTCGATCGCATCCATCACGGACTCGATCGTCAGCGCCGGTTTGAAGCGCAGCAGGATGCCCCAGGAGATGTACACCTCGGCATGGACGACGCCCTGCGCGGCGAGCGCTCGCACCATCTCGTACGTGATGTAGGCATAGTCGTCCGCCGTCTGCAGGCGCTGCGAGACGGCCTTGAAGGTCATCAGGAAGGCGTGGAAGTTTTCGTAGACATAGAGTGCGCGCGCGGCCTCGAGCGTCAACGGCTCGGCATCGTGGCGTGCCGAGAGCACCACCAGCGTTTCCGGCGTGATGGTGCCCTCAAGGTGAAGGTGCAGCTCGGCCTTGGGCAGGTGCCGCAGCCATGCGGGAATGTCGATCTGGGGTTCCGTACGGGCTTTCGCCATCTGTTTAGTCTACGGTGTGGCGAGGCGCGATCCCGCATGCACGCTGACCGCCGAGCCCTCCGCAAGCAGGATGTTGTCCGGTTCCCGCCCGTTGAGTGCGGCAAAGCGCGGACCGTACAGCGCGGCGAAGTCAATGGAAAACCGATACTGCTGGATGGGGTAAGTGACCCAGCGCGGGTGCCGCACCTCGTACTCCGAGGTAGCCCCGGAGCTTCGCTTGGTAAAGCCCCAATAGTGCTCCGTGATGAACTCTTCCACGCTGCCGGCGACGATGGGCTGCGGCTCGGTTGCCGCTTCCACCGCAAGGGCGTACCACCGCCGGCGATGTCTCCACTCGTAGGCGACGTGCAGCGTGTCTGCATGGCGCGCGATGCGGTGGCGCATAGGCAGCGTCGCATACGGCTCTTCATAGAAGGCGTTCGCGATGACCGTGATCGCCGAGCGGGGAACAAATTCGCGGATGAAGACGACGCCGCGACGGACGGTACCGTCGGCCTCTACCCGCCGCACGTAGAAGCGTAGATTCACCTCGTCGAAGCGCGTGTGAAAGGGAACCGGAATACCCTTCACTCGCACCCGCCTGAAGTCGAAGCCGACCATTGAGACAAAGCATTGGCCGTGAAAGAGGTCGAGCTCGACGCCAGCAGGAAGATAGGGTGCGAGCACAGCGGGATCGACGGCATACTGGGCCATGATCAGCTTGCGCCACTCGGCCGTGAGAAAGGTTCGGTTGGACACGAAAGGCGGCCTCAGGCCTGGTAAAACTCGCTGCGCTTGCGGCTGTAGAAGAAGTACACCACCAGCCCGATGACCAGCCACACAAAGAAGCGCACCCACGTGCTCGCCGGCAGGCCGGCCATCAGCAGCATGCAGAAGAGGATGCTGAGCACCGGGATCACCGGCCCGAACGGAACACGAAAGCCGCGGTGCCGCTCCGGGTCCTTGATAGCGCAGCACGATGCACGCCGATCGACACCAGCACGAACGCGAACAGCGTGCCGATGTTCGACATCTCGGCCAACGTGCCCACGTCGAACAGCCCCGCCGGAATCGCCACCAGAATGCCCGCGACCCAGGTCGCAAACGCCGGAGTGCGGAACCGCGGATGCACGCGGCTGAACGCGGTCGGCAGCAGCCGGTCGCGCGACATCGCAAACCAGATGCGCGCCTGCCCATACTGGCCCACCAGAATCGACGAGATCATGCCCACGATCGCGCCGAAGCAGCACCGCCAGCCGCACCCAGTGCAGCCGATGCGCCGCCGGGCGTCAGCGACACGCGCTTCAGCGCATTCACCACCGGCGCGCCGTCCCCCGCGACCGACTGCCACGGCACCATCCCGGTCAGCACCACCGCCACGCCGATGTACAGGATCGTGCAGACCACCAGCGTCGCGATGATGCCGATCGGCACATCGCGCTGCGGCTTCTTGCACTCCTCCGATGCCGTCGAAACCGAGTCGAACCCGATGTAGGTGAAGAAGATGATCGAGCCGCCCGCCAGCACGCCGCGACCAGCCATTCGGCGAGAAGGGATGGTAGTTCGCCGGATGGATGAAGCTGAGGCCGAAGAAGACGAACATCAGGATCGCGGCGATCTTGACCAGCACCATGATGTTGTTCGTCCGCGCGGACTCGCGGATGCCCGCGCACCAGCACGCACCGTAAGCAACAGCACGATGAAGAACGCGGGGATGTCGAAGCCGAAGTGCCAGCCCGGGCGCGTAGATGTCCTTGCCGGCGAGATCCTGCAAGCCCAGCGGCAGATAAGCCGGCGAAAGCCACTTCGGATCGAGATGAATGCCGAGCCAGTCCAGCAGATCCACCACGTGCGCCGCGAACCCGACCGAGACGCTCATGTTGGAGAAGGCGTATTCGAGGATCAGGTCCCAGCCGATGATCCAGGCGACCAGCTCGCCCATCGTCGCGTAGGTATAGGTGTAGGCCGAGCCCGCGATCGGGATCATGACTGGCCAGCTCCGCATAGCAAAGCCCGGTCAGCGCGCAGACGATCGCCACCAGCACCAGCGAGAGCGCCAGCGCAGGCCCCGCGCCGGGCCGCCCCGCCACCGCGCCGCTGGTGTGATGCAGCCACCCGATGACGAGGTCGATGACCGGCGACTCCGACCAGTCGCGACGCGCCGCCGGATTGCCGCCGATCGCCGTGCCGATGACCGTAAAGATCCCCGACCCGATGACCGATGCCGATGCCCAGCGCCGTCAGCGAGACCGGGCCCAGCGTCTTCTGCAGCGCGTGCTCCGGCCGCTCCGATTCGGAGATCAGCTTGTCGATGGATTTTGTCGCAAAGATTTGTCGGGCCAGCGCGACTCGCTCCTGAAGCAGGGAATAGGGTGTCGGGAATAGGGTGTAGCGAACGAGGCGAGCCTCGCCTGTGACCTAAAGCCTGAACTTCGACCTGCTGCAGGGCCGGTTGGCCGGAGGCACGGACCCCCGGCCGCTGTCGCTTAGCGCTTCGACTGACCGCGTGCGGCCTTCTTGATCTTGGCCTTGTTCTCGCCGCGAGCGCCGGTGCGCTTGGCCTTCGGAGCGGCCTTCTTGCGGGCCGCGCGCTTCACCTTCTTGCGCTCTTCGGTGTCGGTGATGTTCTTGGTATTTGCCATTGAATTGCGTCTTCTCTTTTCGCAGAAAGATGTGCAGGCGTGTCAGCACTCTAGAGCTTTTCAAGCTGGGCGAACTTCTCCACCAGCTTCTTCACGCCGTGCTGTTGAAATTGTACTGTAATCTTCGCGTCATCCCCGTCGCCTTCGCGCTGAAAGACCGTTCCCTCGCCATATTTCGGGTGCCGCACCCGCGCTCCCTTGCTTCAATCCGGTCTTTCCGGTCGGCGCCGGAATGTCCAGCTTCGGCCGGGCAAACTTCTGCCCGGCCGCGCCGCCTCGCCCGCAAAGAAGCTCGCAATGTTGTCCAGCGAACCGCCGGGCGTCGTCTGCCGCGCCGGCGCGCCCACGGACGGCACGCGCCGCAGCCGCGCACGCCCGTGTCCTGGCTCTCGTCCTCGTAGCTGTAGTGCCGCTCGCCATCCTCGGCCGCGCCGCGCTTCGTCCAAAGCTGCCCGCGCTGCGGATAGGGCGTGGAATACGCCGAACCCGAAAACTGCGGACTGCGCCGGCGGGCTGCCCAGGTCCTCCACCAGCCGCGCCGGGACCTCTTCCAGAAACCGCGAAGGGATCGATGCCTCCGGCATGTCGTTCCCATAGCGCCGCCGATAGCGCGCGCGCGTCATCACCAGCGTATCCATCGCGCGCGTCATGCCCACGTAGCAAAGCCGCCGCTCCTCTTCGAGCCCGGTCGGGTCGGTGAACGTGCGCGAGTGCGGAAACAGCCCCTCCTCCATGCCGGCCAGAAAGACCAGCGGAAACTCCAGCCCCTTGGCCGCATGCAGCGTCATCAGCGTCACCCGCGCCTCGGCCGAGTACTGGTCCGCATCCGAGACCAGCGCGGCGTGGTCGAGAAACTCGTGCAGCGTCTCGCCGCGCTCCTGCGCATCCTGCGCCGCGTTGGCGAGTTCCTTCAGGTTCTCAATCCGCGAGAACGATTCGGGCGTCGCCTCTTCTTCGAGCGCCCGGATGTAGCCGCGAGCGATCGTTCAGGAACTTGATCAGCTCCGGCAGCGTCGCCGCATCGCCCGGCTTGCGAAACGCCGGCCGCTCCGGTCTTCGCTTCGCGACGGCGCTTCGGCCGCCATCAGCACGCCGTGCTGCCGTCTGCAGCGCTCGAAGCGCTCGCCTTCAGCACCACCGGCGCAAACGGGTTGTACCTCGCCGCATCGATCCCATGCGCCGCATCCGTGTCCGCCGCGTTCTCCGGCGCAAGCGTGGAGATCTCTTCACTCGGCCCGAAGTCGAAGCCGAAGTTGAAGCTCGTATCGAACGTGGTGTCCGCGGCTTCGTTCGTTCCTGTCAACGGTCTCCGTCGGCAACATCGCCGAACGAGGATCGAACGAGTCGTCTCAGCGTCTTCGCTCGTCGTCATCCGCCGCTACATCCTGCGTCAGCTTCTCCGCGAACCCCGGCCCCAGCATCGCCCGCGCATCTTCGATCAGCCGCCGGAAGCCGGTCGAGCGCCTGCAGCGCGCGCTGCGGGCAGCAGCCTGTCCTCGATCGCGCGTGCCGATCGCGTCCCACGTGCTCATGCCGGTCGTCAGCGCCATCCGCTCCAGCGTCTCCATCGTCGTCTTGCCGATGCCGCGCGGCGGCGAGTTCACGCTGCGCCGAGCGCGATCGAGTCATGCGGATTCTGCACCAGCTTCATGTAGCTGAGGATGTCCTTGACCTCGGCGCGGTCGTAGAAACGAGAAGCCGCCGACCATGTGGTACTGGATCTGGTACCGGCGCAACGCCTCTTCCACCAGCCGCGACTGCGAGTTGGTGCGATACAGCACCGCGCAGCGCGCGGGCTCTTCCGTCTCGGTCTGGCCGGCCTCGCGCAGATATCGCTTGATGCGGTCCGCGATAAACAGCGCCTCGTTCTCACCATCCGGAGCTTCGTAAAGCCCGATCAGCGAGCCGCCCTCGCGCGCCGTCCACAGGTTCTTGCCCTTGCGCTGCGTATTCTGCGCGACCACCGCGGACGCGCCTTCAAGAATCATCTGCGTCGAGCGATAGTTCTGCTCCAGCCGGATCGTCTTCGCGCCGGGAAAATCCTTCTCGAAGTCGAGAATGTTCTTGATGTCCGCGCCGCGCCAGCTATAGATCGACTGGTCCTCATCGCCCACCACGCACACGTTGTGATGTTCGCCCGCAAGCAGCTTCATCAGCTCGTACTGCGGCTTGTTGGTGTCCTGGTACTCGTCGATCATCACGTAGCGGTAACGCCGGTTGTAGCGTTCTCGCGCTCTCGCGCGATGACTTCAGCAGCCGCACCGTCTCGAGCAGCAGGTCGTCGAAGTCCAGCGCGTTGGCCTTGCATCAGCTCCTCCCGGTAGATCTTGAAGATGTGCGCGATCTTCTCTTCCATCGGGTTGGTCGACGCAAGGAAGTACTCCTGCGGATCGATCATGTGGTTCTTCGCCCACGAGATGCGGCCCAGCGCCACGCGCGGCTTCAGACTTCTTGTCGTCGATGCCCAGGCGCTTCAGCGCGGTCTTCACCACGGCCTGCTGATCGGTCTCGTCGTAGATCGCGAAGGTGCGCGTCAGGCCCTTGCCATTCACCTGCAGCGCCTCGATATCGCGGCGCAGCACGCGCACGCAGAAGCTGTGGAAGGTGCTCAGCGTAGGCTTGCGCCAGCGAGCTGTGGCCGAGGATCTTGTCGACGCGCTCAGCCATCTCCTTCGCGGCCTTGTTGGTGAAGGTGACGGCCAGGATCTGGTCCGGCGGCGACGCCGCGCTCCTCAATCAGGTACGCGATGCGATGCGTGATCACGCGGGTCTTGCCGGAGCCGGCGCCGGCCAGCAGCAGCACCGGGCCATCGACCGCCTCGATGCCCTCCTGCTGCTGCGGATTCATGTTTTCAAGCAGGCGTGAAGCCATTCCGATAACAACCCCAACCTCCATGTTAAGCGCATGTGAGGCAGCGGTCGAATGGCATATCCACAGCACTCCCAATCCGACCAACAACACGCATCGCAAAATATTTCAACTTTTCGGGAACCAGCCTGAACCGCTTCGCGTAACTCCATTCACGACGAGCCTGACTGAACCATGGCGGACAGGATCTTCGCACTTCACCAATTCGCACCATGAAGGGAAACTCCAATGATCTATTCGTCCCTCGCCGTTCTCGCCATGTCCGCCTCCGCCGTCGTCAATCCATTCACCAACCTCGTACACATGCACCCCAAGCAGCCCGATACGCGCATCAACGTTACGCTCGTCAACGACAGCCGCGACTTCCGCGACGTCAAGGTGGATGGCCACACCTATACCGTGCTCGCTCACCAGGGGCTCAGCATCAAGGCGCCGGCCGGCACGGTGGTTTATGCTGCAAGCCGCACGTCCGCGCACAAGCGGGGCGACGCGTTGCTCGAACTGACGCCAAAGGTCGATCGCCAGCGCATTGCGCTTGACTAATCTGTCCACCGGAAACAGGTGCGTCCATGCCGAGGCGGCGTTCGCGAGATAATCGAACGCAACATGCCCGCACCTCTCACCCCCTTCACCACTATCCGCAACCTCGCCGTCTTCTGCGCCTCGGCCGACGGCAATACCTCCATCTATCGCGCCGCCGCTGAAGACCTGGGCAGGGCCCTCGCCGAACGCAACATCGGTCTGATCTACGGCGGCGCCAGGGTTGGCCTGATGCAGGCGGTGGCAGACAGCACACTGGCTCACGGAGGACGCGTCGTCGGCGTCATTCCCGAAGTGCTGGTCGATCTCGAAGTCGCGCACCACGGCCTTACAGAGTTGCACGTCACCAGCACCATGCACACGCGCAAAGCCTTGATGGGCGAGCGCTCGGATGCCTTCGTGGTGCTGCCCGGCGGATACGGAACGCTCGAAGAGCTGTTCGAAGTGCTCGCCTGGCAGACGCTGAAGCTGCACACGAAACCCATCGTGCTGCTCAACATCAATGGCTTCTACGACACAATGCTTGCCTTTCTCGATCACTGCCTGCACGAAGGGATGATGTCGCCACAGAAGCGGGAAATTCTGCGGGTCGCCCGCACGGTCGATGAGGTCTTTACGCTGCTTGGCTGAGGCAACGGAGCGCCTCCTGCGTGCGTCTCATTTGTAGCGAACAAAGAGCGAAGCCAGCTCGTTCGCACAAGTGAGGTCGCAATGTCTCAGCTCGATACGGAACGCACAGTGGTTCTCGACGAACCCGACACGCAGCAAGGCGAACAGGAGTTGCGCAAAGACTCCATGATGGCGCACCTGCTGGACTCGCTGGCGGAAGGCAAGGATATCGGCCACTATGGCCGGCTCGTCTTCGCCATGGTCGCGCGTCACTTTATGGCGCATGACGACGTGCTCGCGTGGATGACGAAGGACAAGGACTTCGACGAGGAGAAGGCGCGCGTGATGCTTCGCCAGGTGGAAGGCCGCGACTACAACCCGCCGCGCCGCGAACGCATTCTGGAGTGGCAGGCACAGCAGGAGTTCCCCATCCTGCCCCATCCTGACGACCCCGACTGCGGCAATCTCTACCGCAATCTCAAGTTCCCCGACGACATCTACGAGCACATCGGCCACTACCAGGAAGAGAAGCTCGAAGCGGAGGAGAACGCGTCCTAGCCAGCGACGGAGGTTGCGCGGCAGGCGGTGCACTGGCATACGCGCCGCAGATACTCCCAGCTGTAGATGCCGCTCTCGTGCCCGTCGTTCCACTTGAAGCGCAGCGCATACTTGCCGACCGGCGTCACCTCCACCGGCCGCGGCGGAGCCTCGTACATCACCAGCGGCCCGCCAGGCTTCGGCTTGGGCACGCCGACGGCACGCCCCGTCTGCTGACGCTCTTCATTGCACGTCGCGCAGGGGCAGGCCCAGCGCAGCCAGGCGAAGTTCCACGGCTGCGGTGGCCGTCCTTCCAGTCGATCGCGACGCCGGTACCTTCGGTCTTCATCACGCGCACCTTCGGCGGCGTCACCGCGTCGTGCGGCAAGCGTCCTCGCCAGCGCATCTCGCGCCGCGCCTGTTCTTCGCTGACGATGCGGATGCCTTCGTGACTCATAGTTCGACCTCCTTCTTCGCATTGCGGTCATACTTCAGCTTGCAGATACAGAATGCTGAGCGAAAGCACGAGCGTGACTGCGTTCGAGGCGATCACTGGCCTCGATCCGGTATAGAGCCCATAGAGCAGCCACAGAAAAACGCCGAGCGAAAACAACAGAAACGTCGGCAGCGAGATATCCCGCGCAGACTTCAAGCTGCAGCACGCGGAATCAGCTGCGGCACGAAGGCCGTCGTCGTGCAGAACGCCGCCGCAAAGCCCGTCCATTCGACCCAGAGGCTCGATCGTGCGCCAGAGTGGTGGCCAGAAGAAGGCTCAAGCTTCCCTCCAGAAAAAATAGCCCGCAATCACCACGCCGGTAACGACCACGACCGCGCGCAGCACCTCCGGGTTCATGCGCTCGTGCATAACGTGCGCCAATGTATCCGCCAGGGCCGGCAAAGACCATCGAGACCAGGCAGTAGTGCCACAGGATGCGTCCGCTGACGATGAATGTGACGATGGCGCAGAAGTTCGAAGCGCATGCCGCCACTACCTTCATCGCGTTCAGCCGGTGCATGTCTTCCATGCCGAAGAGCGCCAGGATCGTCATCACCAGGAAGCCTCCGCCGGCGCCGAAATATCCAATGTAGAAGCAACGGGAAACAGCGAGGCGAACAGCGCCAGCGCGTGAATCGGCGGCTCGGTGGTGGTGTTCCGCGGCCGCATGCACAGAGCGGGCGCGCAGCCAGCGCGAGATGCGTCCGCTGACCCCAAAGATGAGCGCGCCCGTCAGCAGCAGCCAGGGATCAGATGCATGAAGGTCCGCTGTCGGGTGTGCAGCAGCACCTCCGCGCCCGCGACGCCGCCGACCAACGAGGTAATGCAGCACCACGGGCAGGATGCTGCGACGCACGTCGCCGCGCAGCGTGGCCAGCGAGGTGAGCTGTCCCGGCCACAGCGCGACGGTATTGGTCGCGTTGGCCTCGATCGGCGGCACGCCCACGCCCAGCATCGCCGGGAACGAGATGAACGAGCCTCCGCCGGCCATCGCGTTCATGACCCCGGCAATCAGCGAGGCCGCGACCAGCCAGAGAAATCGCCAATGTACGCTGAGTGCGGAGAGCATCTGCTTCTATTGTAGCGACCGTGGCTACTTCAGCAGCAGGAGCAGCGTGTCAGCAGCAGGTTCTGCACACCCTTGTAGGAGTCGGTCGTGTCGAAGGTTTCGCCGCAGCGAGTGCGCCCCGTTGCCCTTGCCGCCGCCGCCCATGGTGATCGCCGGGATGCCAAGGTGCATGGGCACGTTCGAGTCTGTCGAGCTCGCCTGCAGCTCGGCCGTGCCAAACCCCAGCGCGGCCAGCGAGTCCTCGCACGGCCTGCACCATCGGCGAATCCGCCGGCGTCTGCCCGGCAGGCCGAATGCCGATCGATTCCACCTTCACCGTCAGCTTGCCCTTGTCGTGGCGGAAGGCGTTCTCCTCGTCCAGCCCGGCCTGCACCGCGGCCTTGAACTTCGCGTCCAGCGCATCGAGCGACTCGAGGATCGGCGCGAACGCTCGTCGAACTCGAACCAGGCCTCGAACGGAATCGAGTTGACCGACGTGCCGCCGCCGATGCGGCCGACGTTGTAGGTCGTCTTGGGCTTCGCCGGCACTTCGATCTCGCTGATATGCGTCGATCGCACGGCCCAGCGCATGGATCGGATTCGCAAGCCCGAAGGCGCCATAGCTGTGGCCGCCCGGACCGCGTAAACGTCACCTTGTAGCGGAAGCTGCCCACGCCCGTCGTTCACCATGCTGCTTGACCCGGTCGCCGTCGATCGAGATGAACTCGTCGATCTGGCCCTTCAGCGTCTTCTCGAAGAGCGCCTTGGTGCCGCGTGAATCGCCCAGACCCTCCTCGCCCACGTCGGCGACGAAGGTCAGCGAGCCGCGCGTCTCGACCTTCGCCTGCTGCATCGCCGTGATCAGCGCGAGCATCGCAGCAAGCCCGCGGCCATCGTCGCCGATCCCCGGCGCGGTCAGCACGTTGCCGTTGCGCTTCACGTGGACGTCCGTGCCTTCCGGAAAGACCGTGTCCAGATGCGCGGCGATGACGAGATGCGGATGCGGCTGCGGCGCCGGGCGGTCGCCAAGCACGTTGCCCGCCTCGTCGATGCGCACATTCTGCGAGGCCGGCAGCCGCGAAAAGCCGCTTCAGTTCCAGCCCGCGCGTGGTCTCGTGAAAAGGCGGCGCGGGAATCTCGGTCAGGCGAATCTGCTCCTCGATGAAGTGCGGCTCGTTCGTCTCAATCGCCTGCATGGCCGCATGGACAGAGGGTTCGGCGAGCATCTGTTCCGCGCTCCTGGCGCTCTGCGCACGTGCCAGCGGTACCAGACAAAGAATCAGAAACAACACGGTGCGGCTCATCGGATCTCCTGACCATGGATGCCTTAAGTGTAGAGCACAAGCGGCTACACCGGCATCTCCGGCGTGGCCGCGATCAGCCGCTGCGTATACGCCTCGCGGGGATGCTCGCACACCTCCAGCGCCTCGCCAATCTCCACCAGCCGGCCGCGCTCCATCACCGCGACGCGATCGCAGAGGTAGCGCACCAGCGGCATCGAGTGCGAGATGAACAGGTAGGTAAGGCCATGCGTGCGCTGCAGATCGCGCAGCAGGTTGATCACCTGCGCACCGACCGACACATCGAGCGCACTCACTGGCTCATCGAGCGCCAGGAACTCCGGCTTCAAGCGCCAGCGCGCGCGCGATGTTGATGCGCTGCCGCTGGCCCCCGCTGAACTCATGCGGATACCGCGTCGAGCACATCGCGCTCCAGGCCGACTTCCGCCAAGCAATTCCGCGACCCGCGTTCGCACCGCTTCGCGGCTGTAGCCGCCATGGATCGCAAACGGTTCGCCAACGATCTGCGCGATTCGCATGCTTGGATTCAGCGCCGCGAAGGGATCCTGAAAGACCATCTGCATGCGCCGCCGCAGCGCGCGAAGTTCGCTGCGTCCGGCAGCCAGCACGTCGGTGCCATCGAATCGCACGCTGCCGGAGGTCGGCTCGACCAGGCGCAACAGCATGCGCGCCACGGTGCTCTTGCCGGAGCCCGATTCACCGACCAGCCCCAGCGTCTCGCCGCGTCGGATCGAAAACGAAACGTCGTCCACCACGCGCTTCGTGCCGTACGTCTTGGTCAGGTTGCGCGCCTCAAGCAGGTCCGGCATTTTCGGATGGTAGCATTCGAGGAACGCCGGAGGGATTGAATGTCGGACGTGTTGCGAGGCAAGGTCGTCTTGATCACCGGTGCCAGCGCGGGCCTCGGCTGGGCCGCTGCGCTGCAGTTCGCCGCAGCAGGAGCCAGGGTGGTCGCAACTGCCAGGCGCGCGGAGCGGCTCGAGGCGCTTTGCCATGAGATCGCAGCCAGCGGCGGGGAAGCGGTCTCTTACGCGGGCAATGCCGCCGAGGAAGCGACGGCACTTGCAGCAGTTCAGCTCGCCACGAAAGCCTTCGGCCGCCTCGATATCCTCATCAACAACGCCGGCATCGGCAACTACAAGAACCTCGTCGACACCTCCGTCGCGGAATACGACGAGATGATGAACGCCAACGTGCGTTCAGGCTTCGTCTTCTCGCGTCACGCGGCTCCGGTGATGATCGCGCAGAAGGCTGGCACGATCCTGTTCGTATCCTCCATCGCCGGCTTGCAGGGGTACGCGGGGGAGGCGGTCTACTGCGCCACCAAGTTCGCGCAGGTGGGCTTCGCGCAGGCGCTCGACGCAGAACTGCGCAAGCACGGCATCAAGGTGGGCACGCTGTGTCCCGGAGGCATCAAGACTGAGTTCGCGCTCGGCAAAGGACGTACCGAGGACTACATCCGCGACTCGCACATGATGGACGCCGCCGACGTGGCCGGCGCCATCGTGTACGCCTGCAGCACGCCGGCGAACTTCCGCGTCCTGGAGATGACCGTCCGCCACATGGGATGAGCGCGCGGACCAGCCCGGCACGCCTTTGTTGTCATTCCGCAGCGAAGTGGAGGAATCTGCGGTTGTACTTCGGTTCGGCCCTCTAGCTGTAGATCAGCTTCGGATGCAGTTTGTGAAAGCCGGTCTCCTCCTGGTACGCGCGCGCCAACGCCGCAACGTGGGCATCGGTATAGAGTTGGCCCAGGAACGTCAGCGACACAGGCGTGTTCGGCCCTCCAGTGTTCTGCTGCCCGCCCTCCGGACCCGCCGGGACTGCCGGAGCATCCTCGCCGCGCACGCCGTTGGGCACGATGACCGCCGGATGCCCGGTGAGATTCGTCGCCGTAAGCTGCACGCCCTGCGACGGCGTCACGATCACATCCACCGTCGCGAAAAGCTTCGCCATCTCGGCGATCGCCAGCGTCCGCGCGCGCATGGCCTGAATGTAGTCGACGGCTGAATAAAAGCGTGCCACGCGGAACGTGATTCGGCCAGTCGCCCGGTCCCTGGCCGGTCAGCAGATCCGCGCGTCCGGTCAGCGTCAGCTCATCAAACGCCGCCGCGGCTTCTGCCTGCAGCACCGGCGTGATCGCCTGAAACGGAAACTTCGGCATCTCCACCGGAATCAAGTCAACGCCCATCTTGCGCAACGTGGCGATCGCGGCGGTTGCATATTTCGCATCGTAGGCACGACGATCGTGCATGGCTTTCTGCTGCGGCGTGGCGTCCGCGGCCAGCGGCTCGTCGTCGAAGGCGCTCTTGAGATACCCCACGCGCAGCTTCTTCCAATCGAAGTTCGCGTCCCAGTTGAAGGCGGCCGGCTGCACCGAAAGATCCTTGCCATCCTGCCCGTAGATCGCGCTCAGCACGATCGCGCAGTCCTCCACCGAGCGGCAGATCGGCCCGATCTTGTCCATCGTCCAGCTCAGCGCCATGGCGCCCGTGCGCGGCACAAAGCCGAAGGTCGGACGCAGCCCGGTCGCCCCATTGCGCGTCGCCGGCGACGAGATCGACCCCAGCGTCTCCGTGCCGATCGCGAACCCGACGCAGCCTGCTGCCGCCGCGCTTCCGCTTCCGGCCGAAGACCCGCTCGAACCCTGCGTCGGGTTCCAGGGATTTCGCGTGCGTGCGCCGAACCACACGTCGCCCTGCGCCAGCGCCCCCATGCTCATCTTCGCGATCAGCACTGCGCCGGCCGCATCCAGCCGCTGGACCACCACCGCATCCTCGTCGAACGTCTGCTTCTCGAAGCCCGCCGCGCCCCAGGTCGTCGGATACCCCTTAACCGCTAGCAGATCCTTGCCGCCCCACGGAATGCCATGCAGCGGCCCGCGATACTTGCCCGCGGCGATCTCGGCGTCAGCGGCCGCGGCCTGCTTCAGCGCCCGCTCCTCCGTGTAGGTGATGACGAAGTGCAGCTTCGGATCGAGCTTGCGCAGACGCGCCAGGTACATCTTGGTCAGCTCCATCGAGCTGACTTTGCGCGTGCGCACCAGTTCCGCCAACTCGCGCACCGTCAGGAACGCCAGCGGATTGGACACGCTCAGGTCGTCCCCGGCCGAGGCCTGCGTCTTCTCAAACGCAACCTTCGGCGCCGCGGAGATCTTCATCGGCTTCTTCGCCGTATCCAGCATCATGCCTGGCGGTACCGGGTCGAACACGAAAGCCGGCGCAACGCTGTTCGGCAGCTTCAGCTCGCGAATGGCCACCACGGCCTCATGCTGCGAGCGCAACCCGGGAAGCATCATCTTCTTTTGATCTTCGGTGATCTTGATGCCGGTCATCTCGGCCACGACATCGATCTGGTCGCTCAGGCGCTTGTCCGCGGCCGGGTCCGCCGGCGTCTCGCGCCGCTGCGCCTCGGCGTCCGTCGAAAGCACCGCCAGCAGCGCGCCGGGGAACAAGGTCTGGCCCAGACCTGCGGCGGAGCAGGCTGCAAGCAGGCGGCGACGCGTCACCGCGAGGGAAGAGGAGTCCTTCAACTGTTCGGTCATATCTGGAATTATCGCATCGCGTTCTTTATGCCGGCGCGAACATCATGGGCTGGGCGAAGCAGCCTGCGGCGCCGAGCCCGCGAGTTTAGCCGCCACTTCCTTTCCCAGACTCACAGCTCCCATTCGGCCACTGGACATATCCCGAACCACGAAACGCACGTGGTCAGCCCGTGCCGGCACCATGACCTTGATGGAAAGAACGGGCTTCAGCTCCGGCGCATGTGTCCCGACCTCGTCCAGCGACTCAATCGCCATGTATCAATCCGGGAAGCACTACGTTTTCGTGGTTGTCGATCAGGGAGACGTCAACCACGCGCAACCGTGTGCCGAGATGCAACGTCCCGGGCGGTGTAGAAACCTGCGAAAACATCGTCTGGCAGAAAAGGAAAAGGGAGAACCCGAAGCTGGCGTGTTTCATTGCAAATAGGCTAAACCCGCAATCGTGCTCCCCTATCGAGAAATCGCTGCCCAGCAGAACGAAACGCGTTCGCCGGCGATTCCATCCGGCGGAATCCCTCGCCGTGGGAAGCCAGGTAAGCGCATTCAATTCGATGTGGAAAGATTCAGTTTCCATAAAGTTAGTGCGCGGAACTGAAAACTCTTGACCGTCTTGTCTCTCCCTGTCTACATTGCTTTCTGCACGTTGAATCAGGCAGGGCTCGTGTCCCCACGGGCCGGAGGTTGGAATGAAGCAGTTTTTGGCAATCATGTGTCTGCTGGTGTGTGGCATCGCAGGCGCGCAGGAAGATCGCGGCCGCGTCAACGGGCTGGTCACCGACCCCTCTGGAGCGGTCATCGCGAAGGCCCAGGTCACGCTCACCAATGAAGGCACGGGCGTGGTCCGGAAGGCCGTCTCCGACAATGCCGGCGCCTACAGTTTCGAATATGTGCTGCCCGGCGTCTATACCGTCGCCTCCTCCAGCCCCGGATTCAAGCAGGCGCAGGTCACCCACGTTCGTGTCGAGGTCGCGGAACACCAGGGCGTCAACCTGAAGATGCCCGTCGGCGACGTGAACGAAACCGTCTCCGTCACCGAATCCGGCGGCGCCAGCCTGCGCACCGAAGACGCGGTCCTGGGCTACACGGTGGAATCCCGCTCCGCGGCAGAGCTTCCCCTGCTCTACGGCAGCCCGTTCGAGCTGCAACTGCTTGCGCCCGGCGTGGTCAGCACCACGCTCGCCACCGGCAACCACACCTACGAGGGCGGGTCCGAGAGCGCGAAGATCGATGGCTCGCAGAGCGGCCAGACCGAGTTCACGCTCGACGGTGCGCCGGATTCGCGCAATGGCGGCGCGGTCACCACCGCCTACATCCCCAACCGCACCTTCGTAGGCGAGTTCCGCCTCATCACCTCGCCCTACGACGCCTCGCTCTCGCACACCTCCGGCGGCTCCATCGACACCAGCATCAAGTCCGGCACCGAGCGCTTCCACGGCTCCGGCAACTGGTTCTATCAGAACCCTGACGTCGACGCGCCGACGTTCTCGCTGGGCGGAACCCCGGCCCCGGGCGTCAGCTACAACAGCGAAAGCGTCGGCGTCACCGGTCCCATCTGGAAGCACAAACTCTTTTTCTTCGGCGGCTATGAGCACCAGCACAACGCGCAGCCCGCGAACACCAGCACCACCAGCGTCCCCACCGACCCCGAGAAAAAAGGCGACTTCTCCGCGCTGCTCGCGCTCGGCACCACCGTCACCAATACCCCTACCTGCAAGGTGAACGGCGTGCAGCAGTACGCCCCGGCCTACAACAGCTACCAGATCTTCAACCCCTTCACCACGGTCGCCGATCCGCAGTGCCCAGGCTTGTTTCTACGCCAGCCCTACCAGGGCAACATCCTGCCCTCGGTCGATCCCGTCGCGGCAAAGATTCTGGGCTACTACCCGGAGCCCACGGGTTCCAGCGCGCAGTTGAGCAACGGCCTGAACAACTTCGTCTCCAACATCCAGAACATCGACAACTACTACAGCACCATCACCCGCATCGACTACAACCTCAGCGAGCGGCAGAAGCTCTTCGGGCACGCGCTCTACGGCAACCGCGTGCAGCCCGGCAAGAATGAGTTCTACCCCGGCGCCAGCGGCCAGACCCTGACCCTGATCAACAAGGCCCTGGTGCTGGATTACGTGAACACGCTGAACGCAAACACCGTCCTGAACGTTCGCTACTCGTTCACGCGCTTCACCACCGTCACCTCGTTGACCGCGCCCACCACCGCGACCGACCTGGGCATCAATGCCAATGCGCTCGCCGGAGCCAACCCCCGCGCCGCTGGATTTCCGCAGGTCAAGATCACCGGCTTCGGCACGCTCGGCAACTCCGACCCCGGCTACGAGGCCGACAACATCCACGACGGGCAGATCAACCTGACGCGCACGCTCGGCCGCCATCAGCTCAAGACCGGATTCGAGTTCCGCGAGTACCAGGCGAACCAGGCGAACCTCACCCAGGAGCACCTTTCCATCTCCACCAGCGGTACCTACACCAAGGGACCGGAAAGCAACGGAATCGCCTCGCAGGTTGGACAGGCACTCGCTTCCTTCGAACTGGGCATTACCGAAAGCACCGCGATGACGCTGAACGCCGCCACCGCCAACAACACCGACTACTACTCCGGCTACGTGCAGGACGACTGGCGTGCCACGCCCAAGCTGACCGTCAACCTCGGTGCGCGCTATGAGTTCGACAGCCCGCTGCGCGAGCGCCACGACAAGAGCGTCGCCGGCTTTGCCTTCAACACGCCCAACCCCATTGCCTCCCAGGCCATTGCCAACTACACGGCCAAACCCTCTGCCATCCTGCCGGCCTCGGCCTTCTCGGTGAACGGCGGCCTCGTCTACGCCGGCACTCCCGGCCACACCGGCGATGCGCTATGGAACTCGCAGTTCCTCAACATCTCGCCGCGGATCGGGTTCGCCTACTCGCCCATCCAGAAGCTCGTCATCCGTGGCGGCTTCGGCATCTTCTTCTCGCAGATCGGCGAATACGCACAATACGGCATCTCCAACGGCTACACCCAGACCACCAACACCGTTGCAACCACCAACAACGGCATCACCTACCAGGCCACGCTCGCCAACCCGTTCCCCAATGGCCTGGTGGCGCCCAGCGGCAACTCGAACGGCCTGCTCCAGGGCATAGGCACCTCCGTCACCTTCTTCCCGCAAAACCCGAAGACGCCCTACAGCGAGCGCTACTCCCTTGGCTTCCAGTACCAGCTTCCCGGCAATATGATCGCCGAGGCTGACTATGTCGGCAGCACGGGGCAGCATATCCGCATCACCAAGGATTACGACGCCGTGCCGAACAGCGCGCTGAGCACCTCGCCCACCCGCGATGCCGCGCAGATCGCCATCAACACCGCGCTCACCACCACCTATACCAACCCGTTCCTGGGCATCTCCGCTCCGGGGTCTCCTGCGCTCACCACCTCCACGACCATCTCCGGCTCGCAACTGCTGCGGCCGTACCCGGAGTTCACCGACGTCTCCGCCAGCGACGAACTGGGTTTCAGCAGCTATAACGCCCTGCAGCTTTCGCTGCAGAAGCGCTTCAGCCACGGCTACAACCTCAGCGTGGCCTACACGCGGTCGAAGGCGCTCGACGCCATCACCTACCTGAACGCCGGTGACGCCAAACCCTGGTACGGCGTCTCCAACGGCGACTACCCCAACGTGCTTTCGGTTGCCGGCATCTACGAGCTGCCCTTCGGCCACGGCAAGCCATTCTTCGGCAACGCGCACGGCATTCTGGGCGAAGCCATCCACGGCTTCCAGGTGCAGGGGACCTATCGCGTGCAAAGCGGACAGCCGATCACCTTCAACAACGCCGGAACGCTGCTGGCGCCCGGCGCACACCTGAGCGACATCGGCAACGGACCCAGCCTGCACAATGCCGCGCAGTGGTTCAACACCAATGCCTTCGTCAGCGCCGTCAAGGGCAACGCCTACCAGAGCACCTATTCGAGCACCTTGCTCGAATCCAACCTCCGCACCTTTCCGCTACGCTTCAACAACGTGCGCCAGGACTATCAGAACCTGCTCAACGTAGGAGCCCTGAAGAAATTCACTGCCTGGCACGAACGCATCGACGGCGACATCCGCGCCGAAGCCATCAACGTCCTCAATCACCCGGTCTTCTCCGCGCCGACGAGCGATCCCGCAAGCACCAGCTTCGGCATCATCACCGGCTTCGGCAACTCCTCCCGCGTCCTCCAGTTCGCCGTCGAAGGCCACTTCTAACGCGACCCTGCCGATGAAACAAAAGTGCCGCATCCCCGGAAGGATGCGGCGGTTCTGTTTTGCAGCAAGAGGAGTTCTATTAGTCCAGACGACCATTACCGCGCGGATCACGTATTGGCAGTGACAAGGTCAGTCCGGGCCTTTGCCGGCCATGAATTGTGTCAAATGGGCCGATTCGCATCTTCCTTACGCTCCAACTTGCTCTGATTTGACCCGCAAGGGTTGCGTCGTTCGTATCGGTATAGGGTCGACTGGAAGTCTGCACCGGTCAAATGTATGAGATGCTGCCTGTTCGCTTCGATGGAACAGCTCTTCTCTTATTTCTAAAGCGAACGACACACTCTACCGAGATGTCCGTTTCAGCCACGAAGCAGCTCGATGGGAATCCTGAGCTGGATGAAAAAGTTGTCGTCAAAAGTTCACCGAACGGATCCATCCTTAAAGTATGCGCGCCAAATGTGCTGACGTCCCTTCGGGAAAGGGCATCGGCATCCAGACGTTCGATAGCCTCGAACATGGCTGTCGTCCGTGCCCCTCCGCTGCCGATTCAGGACCGCTTTCGCTCTGTTTCAGCGAAGCAAAATTCGTTGCCGAACCGCTCGATAGACCGTGCTACCTTCAGGTGGAACGCCGGAGGCGCACCTGCTTCCGGCACTGACCAAAGTTCGGCCTCGTTCGCGACCAGACCGCAGTGCGTCAAGCTAGAGTATAGCATTGCGCCAACGACGCTGAGATCGGGCTCTCGACTGGCACCTTAGATGTCCAGGTTCTTCACATCCAGCGCATTCTCTTCGATGAACTTGCGCCGCGGCTCTCGACATCCTCGCCCATCAGCGTCGTGAAGATCTCTTCGCGTCGCGGCGATGTCCTCGAGCTTCACCTGCAGCAGCGTGCGGCGTTCCGGGTCCATCGTCGTCTCCCAGAGCTGCGGCGCGGTCATCTCGCCCAGACCCTTGTAGCGCTGGACCTGGTACTCCTTGCGGCCCTGCTCGATCACGTACTCGAACACCTCGCGCGGCGTCTTCTTCTCGACCGGATCCTGGCTGACGCGGCTCGATGCGCTTGCGCCGGCTTCGCCTCGGCAGCCGTGCCCGGAGCCGCGGCGATCGTCTCGTTCACGCCCTCTTCCTGCGCGACCTCCTCGGCCTCGTCCGAGCGCTGCCTGCGTCGACGGCGGCCGGCAGTCTTCGCCGCATACGCGATCAGGAACGGCGCCTGCAGCTGGTCCTTGATCTGCGCGTACTTGCCCAGCAGCTGGCGGCTCTCGGCGGCATTCGCCAGCGCCCAGTCGATCTTGCGCTCCGCACCCTGCGCATCGGTAAAGCTCACCGACTACGTCTGGTGCTCCTCGTCGAGACTCGGCTCGCCCACGCGCGGAACTGGTACTCGCGCTCGCATCGCCTTCAGCCGCGCCCGCATCTCCTTCAGCTTCGTCCGGCGATCTGGAAGTCCGCCTTCTGCGCCGGCGTCGCTTGCCTTCATGCGCGAAGAGCTCGACGAAGTCCAGCGTCACCTGCTCGTTGCGCAGCCGCTTGCCCACCTTGTCGAAGAAGCCCAGGTAGTCGTTCAGCTGCGCCATGTACTTCGTCAGCTCCTCGCCCTCGAGCTGCGCGCCGCCTTCGCCGTAGGTCATCACCATGCCGTCCGACGCGCGCTTCACCATCACCTCGCACGTACTCGCGCTCGTCCTTGATGTACTGCTCGAACTTGCCCTTCTTGATGCGGAACAGCGGCGGCTGCGCGATGTACACGTGCCCGCGCTTGATCAGCTCCGTCATGTGCCGGAAGAAGAACGTCAGCAGCAGCGTGCGGATGTGCGATCCGTCGACGTCGGCATCGGTCATCAGGATCAGCTTGCCGTAGCGCAGCTTGGCCGCATCGAAGTCGTCCTTGCCGATGCCGCAGCCCAGCGCCGTAATCATGGCGCGGATTTCTTCGTGGCCCAGCATCTTGTCGTAGCGGGCCTTCTCGACGTTGAGGATCTTGCCCTTCAGCGGCAGAATCGCCTGGAACTTGCCGGTCGCGGCCCTGCTTGGCCGTTCCGCCGGCCGATTCACCCTCGACCAGGTACAGCTCGCAGCGCTCCGGCTGCCGCTCGGAGCAGTCCGCCAGCTTGCCCGGCAGTCCGCCGCCATCCAGCGCACCCTTGCGCCGCGTCAGGTCGCGAGCCTTGCGCGCCGCCTCGCGCGCGCGCGCCGCGTCGATCGCCTTGTTGATGATCTTCTTCGCGACCTGCGGATTCTGCTCCAGGAACGCGCCCAGCCGCTCGTTCACGAACGCCTGCACCGTGCCCGCGATATCCGAGTTCAGCTTGCCCTTGGTCTGGCCTTCGAACTGCGGCTGCGGCAGCTTCACGCTGACCACGACGACCAGCCCTTCGCGCACGTCGTCGCCGCGAAAGGTTCTCCTTCACATCCTTGAACAGCCCCAGCGACTGCCCGGCCGCGTTGATCGTGCGCGTCAGCGCCGTGCTTGAAGCCCGAAAGATGCGTTCCGCCATCCACCGTGTTGATGTTGTTGGCGAAGCGTGAACACCGTCTCCGAGTAGGCGTCGTTGTACTGCAGCGCGATCTCCATCGCCACGTTGTCGCGCTCGGCCTCCATGTAGATCGGCTTCTCGTGCAGCACCTGCTTGCCCTTGTTCAGGTGCTTGATGAACTCCGCGATGCCGCCCGTGTACTTGAACTGCTGCGTCTTCGCCTCGCCCGTCTTGGCGTCGGTCGTGCGCTCGTCGGTCAGCGTGATCTCGATGCCCTTGTTCAGGAACGCGAGCTGCCGCAGCCGGTTGCGCCAGCGTGTCGTAGTTGTACTCGGTGACCGTGAAGATGCTCTTGTCCGGCAGAAAGTGGACCTTGGTGCCCTTGCGCTTGGTCGGCCCCATCTTGCGCAGCTCGCTGATCGGGTCGCCCTTGCGAGTAGTCCATGCTCCCACGCATAGCCGTCGCGCCAGATCTCGACGTCGAACTCCTCGCTCAGCGCGTTCACGCAGCTCACGCCCACGCCGTGCAGACCGCCCGAAACCTTGTAGTTCGACGCATCGAACTTGCCGCCCGCATGCAGCATCGTCAGCACCACCTGCACCGCCGGCATCACCTCGCCGTTGGCATGCGTCTTGTTGTCCACCGGGATGCCGCGGCCGTCGTCGACCACCGTGATCGAGTTGTCGACGTGGATCGTCACATCGATCCGCGTCGCATGCCCGCGCCAGCGCCTCGTCCACCGAGTTGTCGACCACCTCGTACACCAGGTGGTGCAGCCCCTGCTCGCCGGTCGAGCCGATATACATCGCCGGGCGCAGGCGCACCGCCGCCAGGCCCTCCAGAACGGTGATGTTCTCGGCCGAATAGCCGCCGCCCTCCTTCTTCGGAGCCGGGGGAAGGGGAATGCTCGATAACGACGGGTCGGGGGGAAGTGCGCTCGATGCCAAAAAGTCTCTCCGTGCAGCAGATGTTTCCCGAAATCGGGAGAAGGTCCGGATCAAGGTTCCCGGAACCGCAAGAAGTCGCTTGTTTCCAACCACTTAGTCTGGAAAAACTGCAACTTCTCGCCGTATCTATTATAGCACCGGGGAAACGGCGGAAAATGAGCCGGTTATCGGGCCGAAACTCGTTCGTCACGCCATGCGCGGCGCAGCAGGAACCAGCCCGCCAGGTACAGCGGAACCTCCGCCTCCAGAACATTCACCGGATACACATAGAAAACCCACCAAGGTGCCCAGGCCGCCGCCAGATGCAGCGCCACAAAGACCCCCGCGGTGGCGCGCGAAGTGAATCCCGCCCGCTGCGAACCCAGCAGGAGCGGCATGGCCACCAGGAACAGCGGCCAGCCGTACGCAAAGAGCCGCTGGGATGACATCCCTAGCAAGGGGGAGAGCAGGAACGACGCTCCGCCGTACAGCGTCGCAAACCGTAAGAGCAGGCCGGGTTCCCGGCGCAGGTCACGCCGGAGCCACCACCACAGGAGCGGGAGCAGGCCGAAGCTCGCCAGCGCCATGCCCAGCGCGTCGCGCGGGGAACCGAGCGAGAATCCGCACACGCCGACCGTGTGCAGTGGCCCCAGAGGAAGCGCATGCGTCCACACAGGCGCCGCACACGCCGGGTAGACATCCGCCCACGCCTGCAGCCCCAAAACATTGCGCAGCAGGTTCCAGGGCAGCTTGGCCACCATGTAGAGAGCAGGCGACAGACCCTCGTGGTTGGGCAGGGCAGCGCGCGCCAGCCAGCGCACGGTCAGCATGCCGGCCGCCGTCGCCGCCATGGCTGAGATGGCCTGCCACGCCCGCAACCGCCCCCAGCCGGCCACCAGGAGGCAGACCAGCACCAGCAGCGTGGACTCACGCGTCAGCGCCAGGGGATACAGCATCCACGTTGCCGCCAGTACGTAGCCTTCGCTCAGCAACCACAAAAGAACGGCCAGCACCGCGGCATAGAGCACATCCGGGAAGGCCAGCACGTTGAACTGGATGGTCCAGAACAGCAGTGCAAGGACTGCCGGCAGCATCCACCCCGGCGCACCGGAGCGCACCAGCAGCAGCGTGACCACCCCGGCGAGCACGGCCAGCGCCAGCAGGCCCTGGACCATAAAGCTTTGCTGGAGGGAGATCCCGAAAGCATGGCTGGTGGCTGCCGCCAGCATTGGGCCAAGTTGCCGCCAGGCGAACGGAAGCATGACCCGCTCTCCCGCCGCCATCTTCAGGTAGGTTTCGGCGTCAGGCTGGGTAAAGATGTCGCCCAGGTAAACCCCTCCGGCGACCGCCAGCCCCACGCATCCCGCCCAGGCTGCCGTCCCTGTTGCCGCCCTCGCGGCGCGACTCCAGCTCCGCATCGAGTTGGCCGTATTCCGCAGCAACCCGCGTTCAGTACCGGGCCAGTACGGCCTCAATCTGGTCGAGCCCCCAGGCCAGGTCCTCGCGGCGGATCACCAGCGGCGGCGCCAGCCGGATCACCGTTTCGTGCGTCTCCTTGCACAGCACGCCGCGCCGCTGCAGCGCCTCGCAGATCGGCCGCGCCTTCACGTTCAGCTCGATCCCGATCCAAAGCCCCTTGCCGCGCACCTCTACGATCTGCGCCGGACTTCATGCGCTGCAGCCGCTCGAGCGCATACGCGCCCAGTTCCGCGGAGCGCTCGGCCAGCTTCTCCTCCACCACCACCTGCAGCGCCGCCCGCGCCACCGCGCACGCCAGCGGATTGCCGCCAAACGTGCTGCCATGGTCGCCCGGCCGGAAGACGCCCAGCACCTCGCGCGACGCCAGCACCGCCGACACGGGATAAAACCCGCCCGAAAGCGCCTTGCCGACGATCACACGTCCGGCCGAATCCCGTCATGCTCGAACGCAAACAGCTTGCCCGTCCGCCCCAGCCCGGACTGGATCTCGTCGCACATCAGCAGCACGCGGTTCGCGCTGCAGATCGCCGCGACCTCGCGCAGGTAGCCCGCCGGCGGCACGATGATGCCCGCCTCACCCTGCACCGGCTCCACCAGGAACGCCGACGGTATTCGGCGTGATCGCCGTCCGCAGCGCCTCGACGTCGCCAAACGGAATCTGCCGAAACCCGACCGGGAACGGCCCGAAGCCGCGTCTTGTATTGCGCCTCGGACGAAAACCCGACCACCGAGATCGTGCGCCCGTGAAAGTTGTTCGCCGCAGACCAGGATCTCGCCCTGCCCGGCGGCCACGCCCTTCACCGTCTCGCCCCACTTGCGCGCCGCCTTCAGCGCCGTCTCCACCGCCTCGACGCCCGAGTTCATCGGCAGCGCCATCTCGAACCCGGTGATCTCGTGCAGGTCGCGGTACAGCAGCGGAAGCTGGTCGTTGCGGAACGCGCGCGAGGTAATCGTCACCCGTTCCGCCTGCTCGGTCATCGCCTTCAGGATCGCCGGGTGGCAGTGGCCCTGGTTCACGGCCGAATACGCCGCCAGAAAGTCGAGGTAGCGCTTGCCCTCCACGTCGTAGACCCAGGCGCCGGACGCGCGCTCGATGATCACATCCAGCGGATGGTAGTTATGCGCGCCGTAGCGCTCTTCCAGCGCGATCAGGTCTGAAGGTCCCAACAACTCCGGCTTGGCGGCGGTCGTTTCGCAGGCGATCATCATGGCAGGGGGTCTCGTTCCAGCATACCGCAAGCGCCGCTTTCCTTCCCATTTTCCGGCAATTCGGCTAGAATCGAAAGGTTGTCAGAAACACCAAGGAATCTCCATGCCAAAGTTGAAGACCCACTCGGGCGCAGCCAAGCGCTTCACGAAGACTGGCACCGGCAAGTTCAAGCGCGGCCACTCCAAGATGCGCCACATCCTCACGTCGAAGAACAACAAGACCAAGAGCCGTCTCGGCAAAGCCGGTCTGATCTCCGACGCGGATCACTACAACGTGTCGCGGATGCTGCCCTACGCCTGAGCTGCTGCCCGACGCCTGAGCGTTTGCATCAAGCCGTTGTTCCCATCAAGCGGGTCGCTAAGCGTACAGGCCCCTGGATTAGCCAACGCGAACTCCATCGAGATCGGAACCTGAAACAAGCGAGTGAAGTGGAACCCTTTCCACCAGCCGCCTCAACGAACCACGCAAAAGGACAATCACCATGCCTCGTGTAAAACGCAGTACCAAGCGCGCCGATCGCCGCCGCAAAATTCTCAAGCGCGCCAGCGGCTACTTCCTCACCAAATCCAAGCTCTACCAGGCAGCGCAGGAAGCCGTCGAGCGCGGACTGAAGTTCGCCTACACCGGCCGCAAGCAGAAGAAGCGCCAGTATCGCTCGCTCTGGATCGTCCGCATCGGCGCTGCCGCCCTGCAGAACGGCATGAGCTACTCGACCTTCATCAATGGCCTCAAGCTGGCCGGCAATACGCTCGATCGCAAGATCCTCGCCGACATCGCCGCCAACGACGCAGCCGGCTTCGCCGCGCTCGCCGTGGTCGCCAAGGACGCCCGCCTGAAGGCCGCCGCCGCGCACGCGGAGCGCCAGAAGGCCGCCGCCTAAATATCCGCTCAGGAATCGGCAGAGAAGGCGCAGCGGACAGTCGCTGCGCCTTCTTGCTTTGACATCGGACAGGGTATTCTAGAAGCTATGCCGACGACTGAAGTCTCCCCCGCCGCCGGAACGAAAACAGGACGCCGCGCCTCTCCGAGCGCCACGCCGCTCGAACCGCTCGTTCGAAACCTGGGGCCGCTATCCCAAGTACCAGGCGCAACATCGTTCCGCTGCACTGGCAGCAGCGACTTTCCCGCGCAACGTCGCCGGCCTGCACAACGGCGCGCTGCCCGTCGGCATGGGCCGCAGCTACGGCGACGTCTGCCTGCTCGAAGGACGGCACCCTGCTCGTCACCACCGGCATGAACCGCCTGCTCGCCTTCGACCCCGACGACCGGCATGCTCACCGCCGAATCCGGCATCACGCTGGCGCAGATCCTCGACTTCGCCGTGCCGCGCGGCTTCTTCCTGCCCGTCACGCCCGGCACCAAGTACGTCACGCTCGGCGGCGCCATCGCCAACGACATCCACGGCAAGAACCACCACGTCGCCGGCACCTTCGGCAACCACGTCACCCAGCTTCGAGCTGGTCCGCTCCGACGGCATCGCGCCGCCTCTGCTCGCCCACCGAGAACCCCGACTGGTTCGCCGCCACCATCGGCGGCATGGGCCTCACCGGCGTCATCACCTGGGCGCAGCTTCGGCTCAAGCCCATCGTCTCGCCGCATGATCGACTACGAGGGCATCCAGTTCCACGGCATCGACGAGTTCCTCGACCTCAACGAGCAGTACCAGCACGTCGAGTACACCGTCAGCTGGGTCGACTGCGCCTCCACCGGCAAGAACTTCGCGCGCGGCATCTTCATGCTGGGCGACCACTCGCAGGTGCCCGCGCGCGCTCAAGCCCTCGCCCGAGCCCAAGCTGCGTCTTCCCCTTCGACGCTGCCCGGCTTCGCTGCTCAACCAGCACCACCGTCGGCGCTTTCAACACGCGTCTTCTTCCACAAGCAGATGAAGCCGCACGTCAAGACCCTGCAGGACTACGAGCCGTTCTTCTACCCGCTCGACAAGGTGCTGCACTGGAACCGGATGTACGGCAAGCGCGGCCTGCTGCAGTTCCAGTACGCCATCCCGTGGGAGCACGCGCGCGAAGGCACCATCGCCATCCTGCACGAGATCGCCAAGTCCGGCCTGGCCAGCTTCCTCGCCGTGCTCAAGGCGTTCGGCGACGTCCCGTCGCCCGGCATGATGAGCTTCCCGCAGCCCGGCATCACGCTCGCGCTCGACTTTCCCATCAAGCACGGCATCACCTTCCCGCTCTTGCAGCGGCTCGCCGACATGACCCGCGAGTTACGGCGGCCGCCTCTACCCGGCCAAGGACGCCGCCATGACCGCCGCGCAGTTCCAGACCTTCTACCCGCAGTGGGAGCAGCTTCGCCCGCTTCCGCGACCCCGCCATCACCTCCAGCTTCTGGGAGCGCGTCACCGGAGACACCACCAGAGCCTATGAGCACTTCCCCCGCAGCCGCGCCACCGGCGCACCCAAGAAGATCCTCGTCCTCGGCGCCACCTCCGGCATCGCCGAAGCCACCTGCCGCATCTGGGCCGCGCAGGGCGCCAGCCTCTTCCTGGTCGCGCGCAACGCGGACAAGCTCGCACGCCGTCGCCGCCGACCTGAAGACCCGCGGCGCGGCGCTACGTCGACACCGCCGTCGCCGACCTCGACGACACCGGCCAGCACCCCGCGCTGCTGGCCCACGCCATCAACTCGCTCGCCGGCATGGACGTCGCCTATCTCGCGCACGGCATCCTCGGGCGACCAGGCCAAGGCGCGAGCGCGACTTCGACGTCGCCGCGCAGATCCTGCACACCAACTTCGTCGCGCCGGTCTCGCTGCTGACCTGGCTGGCCAACTACTGCGTGCAGCGCCACGCGGGCACGCTGGCCGTGATCTCGTCGGTCGCGGGCGACCGCGGCCGCAAGTCGAACTACGTCTACGGCTCGTCGAAGGCCGGGCTCACGCGCCTTCCTCGGCGGCCTGCGCAACCGCATCGACCGCGAAGGCGTGACCGTGCTGACCATCAAGCCCGGCCCGGTCAAGACCGCGATGACCGCCGGCATGACGGGCAGCGGAAAGTTCGCCGACGTGAACGACGTCGCCAAAGTCGATCGTCAACGCCATCGACAAGCGCAAGGACACCCTCTACGTCCCGTTCCAGTGGCAGCCCATCATGTTCGTCATCCGCAACATCCCGGAGAGCATCTTCAAGAAGCTCAACCTCTAACAAGATTGACAAATTTACGGGTCTAAGCGTCCAATGTTTATAGCCTGAGCGGGACTGAAGACCGCCCAGGGGTTGTGAAACGGTTAGCTGTTGTGAAACAGCAGGAAAGCCTTGAGTACCAGGAGAATGAAAATATCCTCCGGCAACTCAATCGTCAGCCTTCCCCATCTGACTCTTACAAGTCTCATGGGTCCGTACCTCCTTACGAGATCGCCTCGGGGCCACATACCCCGAGGCGTTTCGCTTTTCAGGGCGAAACTTGAAATCCCCGGATGTGCCCTTGTCAGCGCTCCAGCTCGCAAGCAGGCGTCCATTATGCCATCGCGTGCTCAAAAAGAAAGCGCAACGGATGCATACGCAGACAGCACGGATCAATCCGTGTCCATCCCTGAAATCCGTGGTCGCCTTGGCTTCAGCCCTTCGCCGCCAGCACTGCCTTGGTCAGCGCCGGCACAATCTCAAACAAATCCCCCACCACCCCAATATCCGCCACCTCGAAGATCGGCGCGTTCTCGTCCTTGTTGATCGCGATCACCGTCTTCGCGCCCTTCATCCCCACCAGGTGCTGAATCGCGCCGCGAGATCCCCACCGCCAGATACAGCTTCGGCGCGACCGTCTGGCCGGAGCTGCCCACCTGCCGCTCCATCGGCAGCCAGCCCGCGTCGCAGATCGGCCGCGAAGCCGCCAGCTCCGCGCCCAGCGCATCCGCCAGCTCCTGCACCATCGCCGATGTTGTCCTGCTCGCCAATGCCGCGGCCAACCGACACAATCACCGGCGCCGCCGACAGATCGACCGTCTGCGCCGACTCGCGGAACGGCTCGCCCGGCTTGGTTCGAATCTGCGCCGGCATCAATCTCCGGCGCAAACTCTCCACCGCAGCGCGTACCCGCCGCCACCGCATCCGCGCCGAAAGCTTCCCGCCTGCACCGAAACAAACCACGGCCCGGCGCCGGTCTGCCGATAATCCGCGTTCAACTTGCCCTGCATCAACTGCCGCACGAACACCGGCCCGCTCATGCAATCGCCGATCACGTCGCCGATCAGCACCTGCCCAAACCGCGTCGCCAGCGCCGGCGCAAAATCGCGCACCTGGTACGTATGCGGAAACACGCACATACTCCGGCTCAACCTTCTTCGATCAACTGCTCCAGCGCCGCACGTAGCCATCCGCCGTGTACTCCGCCAGCAGCGTCATGCTCGACCGCGCACACCTTCAGCTTCTTCGCCGCCAGCTCCGCGCCGCCGCAGCCTGCGCGTCCAGCACCGCAGCCGACCACGCAACCGCCAGCTTCGCCGCCAGCTTCTGCCCGGCGGCCAACGCCTCCAGGCTCATGCGGTTCCAGCTCGCCCGCGCCGCTGTCTCCACGACCACCAGAACTCCTGCTCATAGCACCCTCACCTCAAACTTCAGCTTCTCCACCAGTCTTCGCCGCAATCTCAGTCGGCCGACCCCGTCAGCATCTCCGTCTTCTTCTGCTTCTCCGGCAGATACACCCGCTCGAGCGCAATCGCGCGCCTTCGCCGCTCGCCGCCGCCGGCGTCACCGTCTTCGTCTCCTTGCGCCTTCGCCTTCTTGATGCCCATCAGCGTCGCGTAGCGCAGCTTGTTGCCGCCCGACTGGATCGTCAGCAGCGCCGGCAGCGGCATCTCCACATGCTGGAACCAGCCATCTTCCAGCTCGCGCTTCACCTTCAGCCCCGCGCCGGTCTTCTCCACCTGCATGATGATCGTCGCGTGCGGCATCCCCAGCAGCTCCGCCATCACCACGCCCGTCTGCCCCAGACCCAGGTCGTCCGACTGCAACCCGGTCAGGATCAGGTCCGGCGCCTCCGCCTTCATCGCCTCCGCCAGCATCCGCGCCAGCGCCAGCGTATCCCGCACCGCCGAGCCTCGTCATCATCCTCCACGTGAATCGCCCGATCCGCACCCTTGGCCAGCGCCTCGCGCAGCGTACTCGCACCCGCTCCGGCCCGGCGCACAGCACCACCACCTCGCCGCCATTCTTGCTCCTTCAACTGCAGCGCCTCTTCCAGCGCATACGCGTCCGGCTCGTTGATCGTGCACGCCAGATCGTCTTCGTCAATCCACTTGCCGTCGCCGGCCACCGCAATCTGCGCATCGCGCTCCGGCACCTGCTTGATCGCCACCACAATCTTCATCGTTACTCCCAACTGAATACTCGTTCAGTCGAAAAGTTTACCGCAAGGTCTCGGGGATTGGCGAATGCTTGAAGTCGACCGCCGCCGGTTCTTTGCTACAGTAGCGGGATGCCGGTCGTCTTTCGCCAGCGGGGCTTCAAATTCTTCTTCTATTCCAACGAAGGAACGCCGCGAGAACCCATTCACGTTCACGTGGAGAAAAACGGCGATGAAGCAAAGTTCTGGCTCTATCCGACTGTTACCGTAGCCTACAATGACGAATATGATGCCCGGACGCTCCGCGATCTTGAGGAGACCGTCGCGCAGGAGAAGGACCGCATCGAAAGGGCCTGGAATGACTTCTTCCGCTAAACCCGCTGGCGTTCGCTTCGACCCGGAAACGATGTGGGTGACTCTGGCAGACGGGCGTGTACTTGGTGTCCCTCTCGCCTGGTTCCCGCGACTGCTCCACAGCACTCCTGAGCAACGCGAGCAGGTTCGGCTTTCGGCACGCGGCCTGCATTGGGAAGCACTTGATGAAGACATTTCGGTTGCGGGTCTGCTCGCCGGCCAGGGAGACCAGACCGTTACCCCCGAACCGTTTGCTGCCTGATGAGGATCCGTTCTTTTCTGCTTGCGGCATTTCTCTTCAACCTGCCTGCAGCCGCGCAGTCCACGCCCTTGCTAATCGAACACGGCGTCTACCAGGTGCATCTTCTGCTGCACGCCATCGGCACCGAAGAATACACCGTCACCGATACCCGCGACGGCCGCCGCACACTTACCGCTTCGACCAACCTGAACGACCGCGGCATGCAGCGTTCGTCTGTCACCACGCTCGTCTACGGCGATCACTTCGAGCCGCTCCGTCTCGCGCAGACGTCCGCCTCCGCGAGCGCCCTGACTGAGGTTTCCGGAAACACAGCCACCGTCGCCGAACTTGGCGAGACGCGCACCCTCAAGCGGCCTTCCGTTTCCTTCGTCGGCTTCACCAGCAACCCCGCCGCACTGCAGATGCTGATGCTGCGCTACTGGAGCGCGCACCACCAGCCTGCCCGGCTGCCTCTGCTCCGGGCAAGCGAGCAGGCGCTCCCGGTGGAGATTCGCCTCGTCGGCCACGAAGCCTTCGACATCCATGGCAGGATCGTGCGTCTCGCGCGCTACACAGTCAACAACCTCATCTTCGGGCGCGAAATCCTGTGGATGAACGATTCCAACCGTCTCGCCGCGGTGATGACCTTTGCCGGCGGCCTGCCGCAGGAAGAGGTGCTCGACGAGTACGACTCTGCCACCGGCAACATCTACCAGAGCGGCGTCCGGCAGGAGATGCTCGACCTCGCCGAACTGCAAAAGCAGGCGCCGGTCGAAGCTGACGGCGCCTACGCCATCGTCGGTGCACGCCTCATCGACGGTACGGGGGCCGCGCCGGTGGAGCATGCCACGGTGGTCATTCGCGACGGCCGCATCGTCTCTGTCGGCGCCACGCCACCGCCGGCCGGTATGCGCGTGGTCCACGCCGAAGGCAAGACCCTCCTGCCCGGCCTGTGGGAGATGCACGTCCACTACTCCGGCGTGGAGTTCGGCCCCGCGCTGCTCGCCGCGGGCATCACGACGGCGCGGGATTGCGGTGGCGAACTCGACTTCCTGCTCACCCTGCGCGACGCCATCGCGCAGAAGCACGCGCTCGGCCCCCGCCTGCTGCTGGCCGGGCTGATCGACAGCGGCGGTCCGCTGGCCTTCGGCACCACCGACGCCGAACACCCCGAGCAGGGCGTCGGCGACGTGGATTTCTACGCCGACCATCACTTCCAGCAGATCAAGGTCTACACCCAGCTTTCCGCCGAGGTCCTGCGCGCGGTCTCTGCGGAAGCTCATCGCCGGGGACTTACCGTCACCGGGCACGTCCCTGCCGCGGTCACCACGGAGGAGGGCATCGCCGACGGCATGGACCAGATCAATCACCTGCAGTTCGTCACGCGGGCGCTGCAACCTGATCCAAAGGTGCCGCCGGACCTGAGCTCGGCGACGGCCGAACGCGTCTTGGCGCTCTTGCGCGACAAGGGAATTGTGGTCGATCCGACGGCGGCCTGGGGCGAAATGGCGGGCCACCCGAAGACAATCGATCCGGCGAGCTTCGAGCCTGGACTGAAGGCAGCCCCATACACGCTGGCGTCAAAGTACCGCGCCCTGGGCGGTCCCGCAGACGGTGAGGCGCAGTTCCGCGCGCGTATGGAGACGAGCCTGCAGGTGATCGGCGCCCTGCACAAGGCAGGCGTGCCCATCGTGGCAGGCAGCGACACCAACCTGCCCGGTTTCGGGCTCGATCGCGAGCTGGAGCTCTATGTGCAGGCCGGGATGAAGCCCATGGAGGCGCTTCAGACAGCGACGCTGAACGCCGCGCGGGCCATGCATCTGGAAGGGGAAAGCGGCACCGTGCAAGCGGGCAAACGCGCCGACCTGCTTCTGCTCGACGCCGATCCGCTGGAAAACATCAGCAATCTCAGGCGTGTCGCCAAGGTCATCATGGGCGGCCGCATGTACGACAGCCGAAAACTGGGACACACCGTGGGGTACAACCGCTAAGCAGCTTCAGGGGCGAGAGCCGGCTTCAGCGCTCCAGCTGCAGCGCGGGCGGCTCCCAAAGGTGCGGACGAGCCGGTTCCGGGAGCGTCCGACGCGGATGCCGGCGGCGGGCCGGCTGTCCTTGCAGCGAATCGTTTACCCGGCGCAGCATCTCGCGCGGATGGATCGGCTTCGAAAGCAGCGGAAAGTCGAACCCGGCCGAACGCGCTCCGCCCAGGTCCAGCGAAGAGGCGTGCGCCGAAAACAGCAGCACCCGGCAGGAGGGAATTGCCTCCGCGATCGCCATGGCCAGATCAATCCCGTTCATGCCGGGCATGGCGACGTCGGTCACCAGAAGCTGCGGAGGCTGCGCAATGGCGAGTTCCAGCGCGGAGCTCCCGTCATACGCTTTCAGCACATGCAGGCCGGCGGTTCCCAGAATTGCTGCCAGGCTGTCCGCAATCAACGGTTCGTCGTCCACCACCATGACCACCGGAAGCTCTTCTTCCTGCTCCGCGACCTGTCCCTGCTCCATGGCTTCGGCAACAGGAATCACTTCGAAGTGGAATTCGTGGCCCATGGGTCACCTCTGCTAGTGACCTTATGCCACTCTCGAAAATACGGGTTAACTCTTTTAGAATTGTGGTTTCAACGCGCTGTTATCGTTGCGCCGCGCCGTGCGCCGAGTCGTCGTGTGGCCGCCACCGCAAATTAATTTTCGTTAGCGCGAGGATAGCGGCATCATACTTTAGAGTCTCGTTACCGGAGTGAATACGGTGGAAGATAAGGAACAGGAGCAGGACGGCACCGTGGATGGCATGACCTTCCAGTCCGTACTGCAGGCTGACGTACCCAAAGGGCGCGACGGCAAGCACAAGAAAATCATCTCGCAATTGCTTTCAGATATCGCGCAACTGGCGAGTGGATCGGCGCTGAAGATCCCGCTCGCCCAATTACCGGACACGAAAGAGAACATCCGCGCCGCGCTCAGCCGCGCAGCCCGTCAGGCCAATCTCAAGATCGCGACCTCCAGCAACGAAAAGTTCCTCTACGTCTGGAAAACAGACGACGCAGCTTAGCCAGCGGTTGCCTGCTCCGGTTTTGGCAGCGCTCTCGCCGTGAGTTGGGCAATATCCAGCAACTGCGGCGGCTGCTCGCTCGACGGCACCCAGCGCATCCCGGAACATCGTGTTGCAGAACGGGCAGGCCGTGCCGATCGTCTGCGCGCCCGTCTCGACCAGCTCCTTCGCCCGCACGTGCGAGACGCGCTCGCCCGTCTCCTCGCCCAGAAAAGCCAAGCCGCCGCCCGCACCGCAGCAGAAGCTGCGCTCATGATTTCGCGGCGCTTCCACCAGTTGCCGGCCTGCGCGACGACCGCACGGGGCTCCTCGTACACGTCCTGGTAACGGCCGAGGTAGCAGGGGTCGTGGTACACGATCGTCTCGCCTTCCTGCTTCGGCAGCCGCGCCTTATGCCGCGCCATGAACTCCGAGTGGTGCTCGATCTCCGGCGCAATGCCATACTCGCGCCAGTCCGTCGCGATCGTGCGCACGCAATGCGGGCAGATCGCCACGATCTTCTGCACTTTTGCCTTCTCAAACGCCTTCAGCCCAGCCTCCGCCAGGTTCCGAAGACCAGATCGTTGCCCAGCCGCCGCGCCGGATCGCCCGTGCACTTCTCCTTCTTCAGCACGCCGAAGCTGGTGCCCAGGTGCGCCATCACGCGCGCAAAGTCGGCGATAATCTCGCGTCCCTTGGGATCGTAGCCGCCCATGCAGCCCAGCCACAGGCAATACTCCTGCGATGCCGTCGAAGATCGGAAGCTCGGCCTTCTTGACGAACTTGTCGCGCTCGCTCGCCGGCAGCCCGAGCGCATTGCCGTTCTTCTCGAGCGCAAGAAACAGCTTCGTGCCGTAACTGTCCTCCCACGCGCCGGTATTGGTCGCGCCGCGCCGCAGCCCGATGATGATGGGCAGATGCTGGATGCCGACCGGGCATTGGAACTCGCAGGCCCCGCAGGTCGTGCACTCAAACGCCGCTTCCATCGAAAAGTAGTTTGCGGCGGGATTATCCGTGCTCGGGTTCGCAGCCGCGTCCCGCAACTCGTTCAGCAGCGGCACCTCGGAGGCCGGGCCGAAGGTGTTCAGGTATGTCCGCGCGCCGAGAATGATCTCCTTTGGGTTCAGCACCTTGCCCGTGGTCGAGGCAGGGCAGTGCTCCGTGCATCGCCCGCACTCCACGCAGCTATAGGCCTGCAGCGAGATCAGCTGCGTCACATCCTTGCCCGCGACCAGGCCAAAGTCTTCATCGTTCTCATCGGTCGAAAGCGGCGGGATTTTGCTGAAACCGTCCCGCTTCAGGAACACTGTCAGCGGGCTCAGCACGAGGTGCAGGTGCTTGGTGTGCGGGATGAGCGGCAGAAAAACCAGCAGCGCCAGCGTATGCGCCCACCACAGAGCCTTCACGGCCGAGCGACATCGCCGGCAAAGAAGAACGCCGCAAGATACGTCACCATCAGCAGGAAGATCAGCAACGCGATGAACCCCGACTCATACGGAGACCTTCTTCCCCAGCCAGATCGGCCGCACGAAAAATCGCCGCACGAACAGCCCGGCAATGGACACCGCCACCAGCAGCGCCCACGCCGCCGCAAACAGAAAGTAGAACCGTCCGACAAGCCTTCAGGCGAGAGAAAACCCCAGCCGCATCCCCACGAAGAAATGATTCAGCGAGACCAGCGCAAACGCCAGAAACCCCCAGAACACGAACGCATGCGCGATCCCCGGCAGCGGCCGCTGCTGGATCACCTTCGACTGGCAGAGCACCTCCCAGAAGAACTCCCACACGCGCCGCCCCAGCGGATGCAGGGAGAAATCGGCGTCCTTCTTCGAACGCAGGATAATTTTCAGGATGGGGGCGAAGCGATAGAAGAACAACACGCCGGAGACGGCGACGCACAACACCAGCGAAGCCACCTCAAGCGGCGAGAATTGCGTCGGTTCCGAGAACAGCAGATGCGAAAAAGCCATGCGCCCATTAGCGCATGGCTTCTATAAAACCGGCAAGCCGGCCCCAACGCGAGATGTTAGTAGCTCAGAAACTCGTTGCTTCCGCGGCGGATCGTAATGCCGGTGAGGATGAAGAAGACCGCCAGGATGAACGTGATCGCGTTCCAATACACCATAGGCCGCGCCGCAGCCGGGCGAGTAGGTGGCGTCCTGGCCGCTCCAGAGCAGCATCAGGCAGGCCACCACCAGGCATTGGCAGCCGATCACCAGGAAGAGCTGTCCGCGGCGGCGGCGGCGATCGAGCCGCTCGACCTCGTGGGGGGCAAGGCTGCGCTCTTCAACGGGAATCAGGGTGTTTGCCATCGTGTCTCTCCTCGAGGGAAGTCGTCTCCAACATTAAACCACGGCCGGGCCCTTAGAGAAACGCCACGGACTGAATACCGGCCACGTCGAAGCGCTTGCGGCAACGGATGTTCTTGCAGCCAACCAGGTCATCGCGGCGGACCATGTAGCTTTGCGCCTTGGCGAAGCGTGCGCGGTCGCGTTCATCGGCGCCGCGGCCAAGCTGGGCCTTCTTGCGCCGCACCAGCCAGGAAAGCTGGTACTCGGCCTGCTGTCCGCAGTGCGGGCAGGTCATGGTGTGGGTGCGGGATTCGGGCCTCTCGTCAAAAAAATCACGTTCTTCCATCTCTGCCTCCGCGGAGCACCACAGGGCGGCGAATGGTTGAGACAACTCGCCGGACGAGATGCGATGCCCCTCCGCCAAGAAGTATTGCATACTGTGACGGGACAATAAAAGCAGGGAAACCGTTCATGGCCAAGGCGAAAAAACGCGTGTTCTCCATCGTCAAGGCGGTCAAGCAGAACGCGCGCGACCGCGTCGGCACGCCTCCGCCGGAAAAGATTCTGCCTGACCCCAAGCAAAAGGCCGCCGCCAAGCCAAAGCACAAGGAAACCCTCGCGGACCTGCTCGAAAAGAGCAACGCGGAGGACTAATCCGCCGGACCTACCGGATTGGGTAAGCTGGATCCATGGATCTCGGTGTCATGCTGGTGCTGTTTCAGATTGTTGTACTTGTCTTTGCCTTCAGCGTGCATGAGTGCGCGCATGCCTACGCCGCGTACCGCCTGGGCGATCCGACCGCCTACATGCTCGGCCGCGTGACATTGAATCCCGATCAAGCACATCGACCCGTGGGGCTCGGTCGTGATGCCGCTGCTCAGCTTTTATTACGGGTTCGGTCTTATCGGCTGGGCCAAGCCGTGCCCGGTTACGCTGCGCAACTTCCGCCGCATCAAGCGCGACGACATCCTCACCACGCTCGCCGGGCCCGCCAGCAATCTCGCGATCGCGCTCGTCTCGCTCGTGCTGCTTATCGTGATGAAGCATACCGCGCTGGTCGGCTCGAACGCCGTCTTTGCGGCGATGGATATGACCAATCCGCGCTTCCAGAACGAGATCGACCGCAGCCTGCTGCCGAAGCTCTTTCCCTTCGCCCTGCTGCTCTACTACGGCGTGCTGACGAACGTGCTGCTGTTCGTCTTCAATCTGATTCCAATCCCGCCGCTCGACGGCAGCCGCATCCTGCGCTACTTCCTGCCTTACAACGTGGAGCGGGTGTACGAGCGCATCGGCGGCTTCGGCATGATCTTCGTCTTCTTCATCGGCGGCCGCTTTATCTTGCCCATCTTCTACTTCCCGTTGCTGAACGCCTTCGACGCCGTGCTGGTCCACCTGTAAAGGCGCAATCCTGTACGATTTAACTCTGCGCACAAAGGAACGCCTCCGCCCCGAATGACCGATCCGAAGCCAACGAACGAACGCCGCCGCGTGCTGAGCGGCATGCGCCCCACGGGCAAGCTGCACCTCGGCAACTACATGGGCGCCCTCTACAACTGGGTCAAGCTGCAGCACGAGTACGAGTGCTTCTTCTTCATCGCCGACTACCACGCGCTGACCACCGACTACGCCGACACCAGCAAGCTCAAGGAGAACATCCGCGAGGTCGCCCTCGACTTCCTCGCCGCCGGCCTGGACCCCGAGCTCTGCACCATCTTCGTCCAGAGCGAGGTCCCCGCGCACTTCGAGCTCAACGACCTGCTCGGCATGATCACGCCGCTGAGCTGGCTCGAGCGCGTGCCCACCTACAAGGACCAGCAGGAGCAGCTCAACGAGAAGGATCTCGCCACCTTCGGCTTCCTCGGCTATCCGCTGCTGCAGTCGGCCGACATCCTTCTCTACCAGCCGACTTCGTGCCCGTCGGGCAGGACCAGGCCGCGCACGTCGAGATCACCCGCGAGATCGCCCGCCGCTTCAACCAGCTCTACGGCGCCCAAGCCGGCGGCGGTCTGCGAAGCGAACTTGCGCAGGCGAGCTCCGACAAAGAGCAAGCTGATCGCGCGCTCGAAGACCAGGCTCAAGACGATCGACGAACGCGATCCTGCCCGAGCCGCAAGGTCCTGCTCACGCCCTCGCCCAAGCTCCCCGGCACCGACGGCCGCAAGATGTCCAAGAGCTACGGCAACACCATCCTGCTCTCCGACCCCGAGCCGGACATCCGCGCCAAGCTGAAGACCATGGTCACCGACCCCGCGCGCGTCCGCCGCACCGATCCCGGCAACCCCGACGTCTGCCCCGTCTTCGACCTGCACAAGGTCTTCTCCACCGAAGAAACGCAGCAGGAAGCCGCCGACGGCTGCCGCACCGCCGGCATCGGCTGCATCGAGTGCAAGGGCTGGCTCGCCGACGCCGTCGTGACGCAGCTTGCGCCCATCCAGGAGCGCCGCCGCTACTTCGAGGCGAATCCGGCCGAGGTCGACGCGATCCTCGCCGACGGCGCCGTCCGCGCCAACGCCCGCGCCAACCAGACGCATGCGAGCAGGTGCGTCGCAGCCATGGGGCTCGACTAAGCGATGACCGACGAAGACCAGTCCAACCCGAGACGCGAAGCGGCCCGACACGACCGATGCCGGACACGAGACGCCCACGCCGAGCCGTTCGCGCTGAAGCCGCAGCCTGCGCCGCCGCCACCGCCCGAGCCGAAGAAGCCCGCGCCGCCGCGCAAGGAAGACGCCTCGCAGTCGCCCTTCTCCGTCACCGTCGGCCAGGTCTACGACGGCCCCCTGGACCTCCTGCTCGACCTCATCCGCAAGCAGAACATCGACATCTACGACATCCCCATCGCGCATCATCACCGCCCAGTTTCTCGAGTACTGCCACCACCTCAAGCAGACCGACGTCGACGCCGCCGGCGAGTTCATCTACATGGCCTCGCTGCTCATCCACATCAAGAGCAAGATGCTGCTGCCGCGCGACCCCTCCGACGTCGCTCGGCAGCCGACGAAGACCCGCGCCGCGAACTCGTCGAGCGCCTGCTCGAGCACGAGCGCTTCAAGGCCGCCGCGCAGATGCTCGTGCAGAAGCAGCAGATCGAAGAAGCCACCTGGACCAATCCCGGCATGCGCGAGTTTCGCAGGACGACCGCCGGCACCGGAGCAGGAGATCGCCGCCGACACCGTCGACCTCGTGCGCGTCTTCCAGGACATCCTCGCCCGCCTGCGCGCCCGGCCCGTCCTCAATGTCGACGAGGAGTCCGTCACCGTCGCCGCAGATGATCGACTTCGTCAAGCGCCGCCTGCTGATGGAAGACAAGCCCGTCTCTCTGCGCCGGCTGCTGCACAACACCCACTCCGAGCGCGCGCTCATCTGCATGTTCCTGGCCATGCTGGAGCTCGTCCGCCTGCAGGCCGTGCTGCTGCACCAGCCGGTGCTGATGGGCGACATCCTGATCAAAAAAGCCGACGGCTTCGACCAGATCTTCGAAGACTCGCAGGCCGCGCGGGACGATTACCGCTAAACGCCCCGCAAGCACAGCGAGGGACCCGCGTCTGTACAAGGCGCCTGAAGGTCCGGAGCCTCCGCCGTTCTATATCCGCATCCTGCTCATCGGCACCTGCGGCGGGGTGAGCTACTTCCACGGCTCGAACGACGGTCAGAAAGGAATGGGCCTCATCATGCTTATCCTGGTCGGCACAGTGCCGACCGCCTATGCGCTCAACCACACCGTTGGCCAGCAGGATATCCAGACGTTCGCGGCGGTATCGCAGCAGACCATCGGCGCGCTCGACAACTACAAGCCCGCAGATGCGGCCTTCGAGGATCCCGGCACCGAGCTGCAGAGATTCGTCAGCACCAAGAGGTACGATTCTGCCGTGATCCCGCGCTCCAGGGCATGCAGGAAGAAGGGGTAGTGCGTCAGTTTGAAAGGATGGCTAGTTTGGAAACGCGCTGTCCCAAAACATCCACATCAAGAAGATGCCACCCAAATACTGGACTATGAGACCTGACCAGAATTCGAAGGGCTCTTCTCTGCGGTCAGTGATGCGCTTAAGATAGGTTTTCCCTGTAAACGTCGAGACGACAGCAAGAACAAACATCCCAAGCCCAAAAAGAAAAGCGCCGAACGGGTATTGTTTGCGGAAACCCATACCCGCCATGCTAGTGCACTACTTCTGACGCCAGCGTATTAGCGTCCATCTCTCGAGGTTTAGCCGCAACCCCATCACGTTTCAAACTGACGCACTACCGAAGTAGGGCAGGTTTAGGCCCGCGCGCGCCCGGATTGATACACTGGAGTGTCAATCCGAGAGCACAAAAGGCGCACGCAACCCATGAGTTTGAAAGCAAAGATCGAGGCGGTCATTTATGCCTCTGAAGAGCCGGTAACGCTGGCGCAACTGGTCGGGCTTCTCGGCCAGGAGGCGCAGCAGGAACTGGACCGCCTGGCGGCGCGCCAGCAGACCCTGCACCTGGCCGGGAGCGGCGACGATCTCCAGGGTGTTGTCCAGGAGGGTGAGGCGGCTGCGCCGCTAGCGTCAACGGATGCCGACCTGCTCCCCGCTGCGGAAGAGCAGGTGCCCGCAGAAGAGCCAGCCCCGGCGGAGGACGGCAGGGAAAAGCGGGCGGCCCGCGAGCGCGAGCGGAAGCTGCGCGAGTTCCTGCGCGAGGTCGTCAACGAGCTGCTCAATGACTACAGCACATCCGATCGCGGCCTGGAGGTGCGCGAGGTCGCCGGTGGCTTCCGCATGGCGACCAAGCCCGAATACCACGACGCGGTCCGCGGCTTCGTGAAGTCGCTGAAGCCGGCCTTGAAGCTGACCTTGCAGGCGCTCGAGACGCTGGCCGTGGTGGCTTACAAGCAGCCGGTCACGGCTCCCGAGGTCTCGGAGATTCGCGGCGTCGACTCCGGCGGCGTGCTCGGCTCGCTGATGGCGCGCAAGCTCATCACCACCGCTGGACGCAAGCAGGTCATCGGCCGCCCGATTCTTTACAAGACCACAAAGGATTTTCTGCTGCGCTTCGGGCTGAAGGACGTGAACGAGCTTCCCAGCATCGAAGAGTTTGAGAAGATGGCCGGCGAACTGGCCGAGCAGGAGGAAATTCCCATGTCGCACGACAGCGAAACGCCAGCCGAAGCCGCCGAAGAACGCATCACCCACGAGAATCTGGAAGAAGAGAAGTACGCCAAGGAGCCGCAGGCCGACGGCGACGACACCAGTCTTGAAGAAGACGACAGCAACCGGCCGAGCGACGAGATGCCTGCAATCGATGGGCGCATCTCCGGACTGCCGCCCACGTACGACAAGCCCGGCGACGATCCGTCCGCCGATGAAGCTGCCATCCAAAGCGGAGAGTGACGATGCCCGATACCGATTTCGAAGCGCCCGATAGCGTTCCCGAAGATGCTCCTTCCACCGTGGGAACACCCGAAGGCGACAACGAGTTCGCACCCGACCAGCCGCTGAAGCGTTTGCCCGAAGAAGCCGAGCAGGTCCAGCGCGGCGGCGCGCCGGATAGCTATCGCGCGCCAAAGCAAGGTACGTAAACCATCCCGGTTCCTTACCTGCTCACTGGCGGGAGCGATAATAGAAAGATGACCACGAAGAAGACAGCCGAGCCGCCCTCGGGCGAGCGCCTGCAGAAGATCCTCGCACAGGCCGGCATCGCCAGCCGCCGCAAAGCGGAGGAGATCATCCTCGAAGGACGCGTGCAGGTAAATGGCACCGTCGTGACCGAGCTCGGCACACGCGCTGATCTAGGCAAAGACCACATCCGCGTCGACGGCAAGCTGCTGCAGGGCAAGGAGCAGCAGCGCTACTACATGCTCAACAAGCCACGCGGCTATGTCACCACGCTCGATGACCCGCAACATCGCCCCACCGTCATGCAACTGATGCAGCAGAAGCACGGCCCGCACGGCGACCAGGTGCGCCTCTACCCGGTCGGCCGTCTGGACTACCTTTCCGAGGGCCTACTGCTGATGACCAACGACGGCACCCTCGCCAACGCGCTGTCGAAGGCCTCGGCCGGCGTGGAGAAGACCTACCTGGTAAAGACCGCCGGTGTGCCTCCGCCGGAAGGCCTCGAGCAGATCCGCCGCGGCATCATGATTGATCGCGGCCGCCTGGACGAGGTGCGCGCCGGCCGCCGCGACCGCATCCTCACCTCGCCCGCGAAGGTGGAGCTTGTCCGCGGAGGCGACAACCCGTGGTTCGAGGTGACGCTCACCGAAGGGCGCAATCGCCAGCTTCGCAAGATGTTTGAAGAGATTGGCCATCACGTGGAGAAGATCCGCCGCATCGGCTACGGCGCGCTGCGGCTGGACGTGCCTCCGGGTGAGTTTCGCGAGCTGAAGCCGGGCGAGGTGATGGCGCTCGACCGTGCCGCCAAGGGCAAGAAGGTCGAGCCCAAGAAGAACCTGCCGGAGTTTGCCAAGTTGAAGTCGCCGGCCAAACCCAAGGCAAAGTTCAGACCAAGGCCGAAGATCTAGACGACCGTATCTTCCCAGCGGGCGCCGCAGGTGCTGCAGCTCCAGGTTTCGCGTCCGGGGCTGAGCGGCAATCCGGCGATGTACAGGCCGGCGAGTGCCGCCGCGCGCGATGCGCCTTCAAACGTGATCTCTGCCGAACCGCAGTGCGGGCAGCGCGGCTGTTCAAACTGCCCCCACTCCGCGAAGGGAATCGATTCCGGCACCGGCATCGCCAGCAGTTCGCGCGCCGCCTGCTCATCGGCTTCCTCCACCTGCAGGCGAATGCCACCGATGAAGTTCGATACCTGCCAATCCAGCCGCACCAGGTTCTCGTCGTAGAGGTACACCACTATGCCCGCCGACTCCAGCAGCGAACGGGCAACGATCGCTTCCGAAAGATCGCGATAGCGCCGCACTGTCACCAGCTTGCGGCTTTCGACTTCATCCTCGCCCTCAAGCAGCGGAGGCTCCAGACCGCGCCGCGCGAACTCGGTCCGCAACGCGGACTGCGCGTCTTCGGTCAACGAATCGTACTGCTGCGCAAGCCGCAGCAACTCCTTATCTTCCATCCCCAGGTAGTGAGTGCCGAAGTCTTCTCCGCTTCTTTCCATGCCTTCGCATGGTAGCAGTCAGCGCCGCACGGATCCTGTGGCCCGCTTTCAGGGCATTGACGAAATCCATTCTCCGGAGTCAGAATACTCAGGCTTTTCATCAGGACGCTAGGACGTTTTCAACTTCAAAGCATCCAATGGAAGGTAAAGGAGTCAGAGGCGTGGCGATCGAAAAGGCAACATTCGGTGCAGGTTGTTTCTGGGGTGTGGAAGCTCGATTCAGCGAGATGATGGGTGTACTGGATACAGCCGTAGGGTACGAGGGTGGCACGCTCGAACACCCCACCTACAAGGAAGTTTGTACGGATAGGACAGGGCACGCCGAGGTGGTGGAGGTCACGTTCGACAACTCCCGCCTGCGGTACGAGGATCTGCTGGATGTGTTCTTCGCGTTGCACGATCCCACGCAGTTGAACCGGCAGGGTCCGGACTGGGGCTCGCAATATCGCAGCGTCGTCTTTACGCATTCCGACGACCAGAGGCGTTGCGCCCTGGACAAGATCGCCGAGCTGAGCGCCTCCGGCAGCTACCGTCAGCCGATCGTCACCAAGGTGGAACCGGCGACAAACTTCTGGAAGGCGGAGGAATACCATCAGCGCTATCTCGAAAAGCGCGGCATGGTGAGCTGTCACATCTAGGCGAAGGTCAGGCTCGGCATCTGCGTATAATCCGCAGTAGACGATGTTGCCAGCAAATCCAGCATCCCCGGCGCGGTCGCCCGCCTGCATCCTGCTGACCGCTACCGTGCAGGTGCCGCAGGATATGGCCTTCACCGCGCGGCGGGATACCGCAACCCGGTGGGAAGATTACAAGCAGGCGTTTTCCCGGTGGATGCTGGCCGCCGGGAACGCTCCTCTCATTCTGGTAGAGAACTCCGGCTACGACTTGTCCGAGTTGCGGGCCGTTGCCGCCGCCCATCCCCAGCGCACGGTGGAGTTGCTCTCCTTCCAATGCCCTCCTTACGATGGCTCCCTCGGCAAAGGCTACGGTGAGATGCTGTGCCTGGAGCATTGCCTCGCGCACTCCGAGATACTGCAGGCTTCCTCGCGTTTTCTCAAGGTGACGGGACGCTACTTTCTCAGCAATGCGCAGCCCATGCTGGACGCCATCGAGACCCGTACCGACCGCGCGCTGTTGTGCAACCTGCTCGAAGACCTCACCTGGGCTGACAGCCGCGTCTTCGGCGGAGACACGAGCTTTCTGCGGGATTTCCTCTGCCCCATGCGCGACCAGCTCAACGACACACAGGGAGTGGCGTTCGAAAATGTGCTCGCCCGCGCCGTCCACAGCATGATGTCCGCCGGCGGCCGCTGGGCTCTGCTGCCGGAGCCGCCACACATCGTCGGAACCTCGGGCAGCCTGGATAAGCCCTGGAAACGCACGAAGCTCCAGGAACTGAAGCAACAGGTCCGCTTTCGCCTGCTGCGCTATCTGCTGCGCCTGCACCCGGAGTAGCGCACCGGCTCTGTCGCCGGTCGGGTACACTGTGCGAACCCGACATGAATGTTTACGCGATCGTCCTCGGCATCATCGTTCTGAGCCTGCTTACTGTTTCGCTGGCACGTGTCTCCAAGGTGAAGACCAAGGCGGATTACCTGGTGGCGGGCCGCTCGCTGCCGGTGTACGTGCTCATCTTTACGCTGCTGAGCTCGTGGATCGGTTCGGGCTCACTGCTGGCCGGGGCGGAGAACGCGTACAAGCACGGCTTTGCTGCCTTGTGGCAGGCAGCCGGCGGCTGGTGCGGGCTGGTGTTGATCTACTTCATCGCTCCGCGCGCTCGCAGGTTCGCGCAGTTCACGATTCCGGACCTGCTGGAGGCTCGCTACAACCAGACGGCGCGCGTGCTCGGCGTCATCGCGGTGCTCTTCACCTACACGGCGATTACCAGTTACCAGTTCATCGGCGGCGGCGATATCCTGCACCTGATTTTTCCCAACACCATCACGGCAGAGCTGGGACGATACATCATCGCTGCATTCGTCATCGTCTTCACCGCGCTCGCCGGCATGAGCTCCGTTGCCTACATGGACGTGGCCATCGGGCTGCTGGCAACGCTTTCGCTCCTGGTCGCGCTGCCGCTGTTGAGCCGCGTCGCGGGAGGATGGGGTGCCATCCACACCGCTCTGCCGGCGACGCACTTCCAGGTGCTGGGCGACTTCAGCCCCATCCAGGCAGCCGAGCTCTTCCTCCCCACGTGCCTGTTGATGCTGGGCAATCAAAGCATGTACCAGAAGTTCTTTTCGGCGAAGTCGGGCAAGGACGCAACGCGCGCCGTCATCGGCTGGTTCATCGGGATCGTGATCCTCGAAAGCGTGATCGTGGCGCTGGCAGTAGTGGGTTCAGCGCTCTTTCCCGCAGGCGAAGTCCACGACCGGCCACGCGAGATTCTGGCCTATATGGGCATGCATGCGCTGCCGCCGGTGCTGGGCGCCATCCTGATGGGCGCGATCTTTGCCAAGGTAATTTCGACGGCGAATAACTACCTGTTCTCGCCGGCGACCAACCTGATCAACGATGTCTTTGTACGCTACGTGGAACCCGAGGCGAGCAACAAGAAGGTGCTGATCGTGAGCCGCCTGCTGGTGGTGCTGCTCGGTGTGTGGTCGCTGTGGCAGTCCTTCCAGGCGAGCTCCGTGCTGAAGATGAGCCTGCACGCGTACACGATCTATTCGGCGGCACTGACACCCGTCATCCTGGCGGCGTTCTTCTGGCGCAGAGCGACCGCGGCCGGGGCGGTCTCGAGCATCGCCGCCGGAACCTTTGTGACGGTGTTCTGGGACTTCGACTTTGTGCATCGCAACCTGCCCGCCGTGGTGGCGGATCGCGACGCGATCTTTCCCGCGCTGCTGGCTTCGCTGCTGTGCCTGGGCGTCGTGAGTGTGCTGACCCGGGCGCCCAGCGAGGCGCAACTGGCTCCGTTCGCGGAGGCGGCTTGATGGTCGGGACTCCTGATCCCTGCACCACTTTGTCATCTGAGCGAAGTTCGTCGGCAATGACGAACGGAGTCGAAGGACCCCCGACAAGCTGGCGCTGGCTTTGACTGTTTGCAGCACTCCGGTCGCGATCCTGCGCGAGAAGAGCCGTTCCACGAACCCAACGCGAGGCTGAACGCGATCGGTATGCGGGGCTCAGTGAAGCTGCTGCGGGATGACGGCGAACTGGATCAGCAGCTCGAACGGCACGATCTTCAGGGTGTTCTCGTGCGTGGCTTCGAGCACGACGGGGCAGGCGGCTCCGGCCTGCTGCACCTGCAGCCAGCGCGCAGCGCAGACGCACCATCGGTCGCCGGGCTTGAGCCCGGGAAAGCCGTATTGCGGCATAGGCGTGGAAAGATCGTTGCCCAGCTGCCTTCGAGGCAGCCAGGAACGGCGCGTCGACGATGCAGCAGATGGTATGCACGCCGAGGTCATCCGGGCCGGTCTCGCAGCAGCCGGTGCGATAGAAGCCGGTCATCGGGTCGCAACCGCAGGTGGCGAGCGGTTGGCCGAGCACGTTCTTGCCGCGGTTTCGAGCTGTTTCAGGGTGACATGGACCCACTCACTTTTGCGCACGGTGCGCCCATCGTTCAACGCGGGCAGGCTGCGTCGAACGATGGGCCCCCGGAGGCGTTACGACTACTTGGCCGCCATCGCCAGCTGCTGCTGGTACTCCTCGTACGGGCCCTTGTGGTCCGTGATGTGGAAGTTCTGCGGGCCGCCTTCGAAGTGCCAGATGCGCGTGCCCGCCTCTTCGATCAGGTCCTGATCGTGCGTCACCAGGAACACCGTGCCCTCGTACTTCTGGATCGCCTGGTTCAGCGCGTTGATGCTTTCGAGATCAAGGTGGTTCGTCGGCTCGTCCAGCACCAGCACGTTCGGCTTCTGCAGCATGATCTTGCAGAACAGCAGCCGCGCCGCCTCGCCGCCGCGACAGCGCATCGGTCTTCTTCAGACCCTCTTCGCCGCGGAACAGCATCTGCCCCAGGATGCCGCGAATGTCTTCCTTGGTCGCCTTCGGATCGAACTGGTGCAGCCAGTCGCGCCGCCGTCATGCCCAGCTGGATCGAGCCCTTGTGGTCCTGCGCGAAGTAGCCGATCTGCGACCTCGTGGCCCCACTTCACCGCGCCCGAATCGATCGAGACATCCTTCTCTTCGATGCCCGGGCCGTTGGCCAGCAGCGCCTTCAGCAGCGTCGTCTTGCCCTGGCCGTTGCGCCCCATCAGGATCACCTTGTCGCCGCGCATCACCGCGCCGGAGAAGTTGTTGATCACGTGCTCGATCTTGCCATCCTTCTGCGTGTAGCTCTTGTTCACGTTCTCGAACTCGAGCACGGTCTTGCCCGAAGGCCGCTCCATCTTGAACGCGATGAACGGACGCGCAATGTTCGAGCGCGCCAGCTCGCTCGTCGCCAGCCGCTCCACTTCCTTCTTACGCGAGTTCACCTGCGAGGACCGCGTACCGGCCGAGAAGCGCGCGATGAAGTCGTTCAACTGCGCAATCTTCTTCTCGCGCTGCTCGTTCTGGCTCTCGATGCGGGTGCGGACGCTGGTCTTCTGCAGCACCATGTCGTCGTAGCCGCCGTTGTAGGTGATGATCGTCTCGTAGTCGATGTCGGCGATGTGCGTGCACACCGCTGTTCAGGAAGTGCCGGTCGTGCGAGATGGTGATGACGGTGCCGTTGTAGCGGATCAGGAAGTCCTCCAGCCAGTGGATCGACTCAAGATCGAGATAGTTCGTCGGCTCGTCCAGCAGCAGCGCCTGCGGGTTGCCGAACAGCGCCTGCGCCAGCAGCACGCGCACCTTCTGCCCGCCCTGCAGCTCGCTCATCTTGCGCTCGTGCAGCTCGTCCGGAATATCGAGACCCTGCAGCAGCACGGCCGCATTGGCCTCGGCCTCGTAGCCGTCTTCATCGCCGACGATGCCTTCGAGCTCGCCCAGCCGGCGAGCCGTCTTCGTCCGTCATCTCCGGCTTGTTGTAGATGATCTCGCGCTCTTCCAGCGCCGCCCACAAGGCCTTGTTGCCCATGATGACGGTGTCGATCACGCGGTAGGCGTCGAACTCGTACTGGTCCTGCTTCAGCACGCCGACCTTGCGGGGCCGCACGACGGTGCCCTTCTGCGCGTCGATCTCGCCGGTAAGGACCTTCATGAACGTGGATTTGCCGGCGCCGTTCGGGCCCGGTCAGGCCGTAGCGGCGGCCGGAGGTGAAGGTGACGGAGACATCCTCAAAGAGGAGCTTCGAGCCATAGCGCATGGTGACATTGGATACAGAAATCATGATATTCCTCCTATTTTACAGGTATTTTCAAGATTCCGCGCGTCGCGCCTGCACGTCCGGAAGCTTCTCGCCGCACCCGTCGAAACGCCGCTTCCGGCAGGGCGCCGATGTATAATGAAACCTGCCCCTGCGGCAACTTGGCGCAGTTCGCAGCCGCCTCAGGGCGAGCCTGCAAGCGCCTCAGGAAGAGGCCCGCACGCCGTTCCAGCCCAACGTCCATGAGGAGTAAAGATGCCGGTTGCTGAGGGGTTGCCAGGGGCGAGGCCGGACACCGCGCCGCCTTCCATCGGACGACCCAGCGGACGCGAAATCCTGGCATCCCTCGCTCTTGCCGCACTGGGCTTCGTCGTGATGGCCGGAACCCTGCACGCAGCGATCCGCGATCCCCTGCACCTGCACGCCGACGTCCGCAGCGAGAAGCTCGTCATGCTGCAGCAGTGGCATGGCAAAATCTTTTCCGCTGCCTTCGGCACCAGCCACGTACACAACGGCTTCGACCCGCGCGTCTTCGACCGCACCCTGGCCGGTTCGCCGGCCGCCAGCCACACGGCGAACCTCGCCATCGAAGGCGGCAGCCAGACCGAACAGCTCGTCATGGCCTCGCAGTTCGTCAAGCAGCTCGAGCCTCCCACGCAGGCCGGAGGCGCGCCCGAGCCCTGCATGGTGATCCTCGAGCTCGGCGCCGGCACCAACTTTACCAACGACCACCTCGTGCATCCGCGCGCCATCAATATCTACGATCGCCACACAGCCAGCCTCGCCGCCGACTTCGTTCGTCCTGACATGGGAGCCACGCAACGTGTCGGGCGCATCGGCTACGCGCTCGCGGCCATGGGACTGCACTACGCGAACGTCGGGATGTTGAGCAACGAGATCTTCGCGCCGCCTCTGAATCAGGACATCCTGACTAACCAGACAATCGAGGATCGCCGCGGAGAACTCGTCGAGCACGAGACGCCCTTAAGAATCCAGGAGATGACGGACCTGATGGCGCGCACCGGCGACCATCCCGCCCTCGTCCCAGGAGAGGTTCTGCCCGGCCACACCGTGCTGGTGCAGCGTCTGGCCGCACTCAACGCCGCGCCCCACCTCTCGTTCGTGTATGTCGTTATGCCGGCTGTGATGGATCTCGCGACCATGCACGACTATCCCGATCACCTCAGCGTCCGGCTGCCGGAAGGCGCCGTCGACGTGCCGATCATCAACCTGGCGCGGCCGGACCGCTTCCCCGAGCTCTACCATCCTCCCTTGTGGTTCGACGCGGCGCACCTCGATGACGAGGGCGCGCAACTGGCCTCGCGCCTGCTCGCCGAGCAACTGAAACGCTGGTATGCAGCCCACGGAGGTCCGGTGCCATGCGGATGACGCCCAGCGGCCGGAGGCACCTTTGCTCTTTGTAGAACTGCGTTTCTTCCTCTTCTTCGCCATCGTTCTGCTGGTGTACTGGAGCCTGCGCTCCAACGATCTGCGCAAGTGGTTCATGCTCTTCGCCAGCTATTACTTCTACGGAAGTTGGGACTGGCGCTTCGCGGTCATGCTCTTCGTGCTCTCGACCGCGGACTGGTTCTTCGCGCTGCGCATCTCGCGAGTCGGAGATCTCCCCGCGAACGCAAGGCCTACGTCACCGCCAGCGTCGCGATGAACCTCTCCGTGCTGGCCTTCTTCAAGTACTTCCACTTCTTCGTCGGCTAGCGCGATCGCCCTCGCCGCACGCGCTTCCACCTGCAGCTCGACGAGCCGACCATCCACATCATCCTGCCGGTCGGCGTCAGCTTCTTCACCTTCCAGTCGCTCAGCTACACCATCGATGTGTACCGCGCGCGAGATCCCCGCCGTCCCCAGCCTGCGCGACTACCTGATGTTCGCGTCGTTCTTCCCGCAGCTCGTCGCCGGGCCCATCGTCCGCCCCAAGTACTTCGTGCCGCAGATGGCATCGCTGCGCACGCGTCTCGCTCGACGACGTGAAGCACGCTGATGTACCTCTTCCTGCTCGGCTATATCAAGAAGGTCTGCATCGCGGACAACATCTCGCCGTTCGTCGACCAGGTCTTCAACCATCCCGCCGCCTACACCGGCTTCGCGTCGATCACCGCCACCTGGCTGTACACCATGCAGATCTTCTGCGACTTCTCCGGCTACTCCGACATGGCGATCGCCGTCGCCGGCCTGCTCGGCTACAAGCTCGTCCTCAACTTCGACGCGCCCTACCTCGCCGATCTCCATCCAGGACTTCTGGCGGCGCTGGCACATCTCGCTCTCCACCTGGATTCGCGACTACATCTACTTCTCGCTCGGCGGCGGCCGCATGAAGTACCGCATCCTCGTCTACCGCAATCTCCTGATCACCATGCTCGCCGGCGGCCTGTGGCACGGCGCCGCATGGACCTTCGTCGCCTGGGGCGGCGCGCACGGCGCCGCGCAGGTCGTCCACCAGGAGTTCCGCCGGCACTTCCCGCCCACGCCCGCGCAGGAGCCCTGGCGCCGCGCCATCAGCTGGTTCCTCACCCTCAACTTCGTCTGCCTCAGCTGGATCCTGTTTCGCGCCTCCAACTTCTCGATCGCATGGCTGATGATCAAGCGCTATCTCTTCATCGATCACGGCGGATCGCTCACCATCCCGCTGTGGCTTGCGTTCCTCGGTCCAGTCCTGCTCGTCGGCCAGCTGCTGATGCGGCGCCTGAACTTCGAAGGCGCGTTCACCCGCATGAGCCTGCCGAAGTTCGCCCTCGCCTACGGCATGGTGTGGGCGTTTGCGATCTCCATGCTTCCGCTCGGCTATCGCCCGTTCATCTACTTCCAGTTCTGAGCACGCTGCGAGGAACGCCTCATGTCCGCACTTGCTGTCACGCCGGCGACACTCACCGCGATCATCATCTCTCTCAGCTTTGCCGCGGGTCTGGAATGTTTACGCAACCGTCTTCTCGCTCGGCGTGATGGCGCGGCTGCACTGGGTCATGCTGCCGGACGGCCTGCATATGCTCGGCGACACGTCCATCATGATCGTCAGCGGCGTGCTTTTTGCCGGCGAGTTCATCGCCGACAAGATCCCCGGCATCGATCTCATCTGGAACGCGCTGCACACGTTTATCCGCATCCCCGTCGCGGCGCTGCTCGCCTACGCCGCCGGAACCCATCTTTCGCCTGAAATGCATCTGCTGGTCACGTGCCTGGGCGCGGCGATCGCGGCCGTTGCGCATAGTTCCAAGACCGCCGCCCGTGTGCTGGTCACGCCCAGCCCGGAGCCGGTCTCGAACATCGCCCTCAGCACCGCCGAGGATGGCGCAGCGATCGGACTTGGCTGGGCCATGATGCATCATCCGCTTGTGACCGGCGCCGCGACGGCTGTTTTGACGGTCGTTTGCGTAGTCGCCGTGTGGGCTTCATGGAAGGTTGTGAAGAAGGGTTGGCAGAAGGCGGCGGATCGCCTGCGCGGCCAAAAGGTCACCGTGATTCCCCCGGCCACGTCGTCGCTGGATCGTCCCAGGGGTTGAACAGCCGCACCCCGGTACCGGCGAAGTCCCGCGCATTGCGTGTCACCAGAGTGAGGTCATGCTCCAGCGCCGTGGCAGCCAGAAAGAGGTCAGGTTGGAGAGAGGTGCGCCCTGACTTATTTCCCTCTCGCAAGAGGAACCTCCATCGGACGATCACCGCTTCATCCAGAGCAAGTGTTCGTCCGCGGAACGCTGGCCTGATCTCCCCGTCAACGCGGCTACGAGCTGCCGATCAGCACGCCCGCCGCAAACACCAGCCCGCCGCCCACGACCACCTGCAGCACCGAGAGCGCAAGGCTGGTCTTGAAGTAGCGATGGCGAATCCACGAGATCACCAGCAGCTCGACCCCGACCACGAAGTACGCCCACATCAGCGCGGTATGCACGTTGCGCGATCAGAAACGGCAGCGTGTGCAGAAAGCCGCCGATGAAGGTCATGCCGCCCGTCACCAGACCGCGGAAGACCGGATTGCCGCGCCCCGTCAGTTCGCCGTCGTCCGATAGCCCCTCGGAGAACGCCATCGAGATCCCCGCGCCGACCGCCGCTGCCGCGCCGATCAGAAACACTGTGTGCGAGTTCTGCGTCGCAAAAGCCGTCGCGAAGATCGGCGCCAGCGTCGACACCGAACCATCCATCAGGCCGGCCAGCCCAGGCTGTACCACGCGCAGCAGGAAGTTGCGGTCGTCCTGCGCGAGCTTCGCTCAGATCGGGAAGATTTCGGACATGCCCTATGATGCACCAGAAAAGGGTGACTGACAAGGCGCCGTCACCCGCTTTGAAGTCGCGCCGCTTCTGGGATCTCGTTCGCCAAAGACGAGTCGGAGCTTAGCGACCGCGACGCGCCGGGCCAGAGCGGCTGGAGCCGCGGACGGCGAGTTCGACGAAGGGCCACGTCCGCGGCCGCCGCTGCGAAGCCGCCGCCCGAACCCGCCGCCGCGAGCCGTCCGCCGACCGCCGAGCCATGCCGGTACGGGCGATACGGAGTGCGGCGGATGCCGGTCTGGCGCTCGGCAGAGACATCGCCCGTCCGCCACGAGCGCGTCTCCATGCTGCAGCAGCGAATCGATCGGCGCGCTGGCCATGTCGACCGGCTTGTTGCGCTCTTCCTTGGCGAGGTTCTTGTCGGCCTCGCGCCACTCGAACTTGATCTTCAGCTCGCGCTCCAGCTTGCGCGCATCGCGACCGCTCCTGCGGCATGACGAACGTGGTCGCAACGCCCTTCTTGCCCGCGCGGCCGGTGCGGCCGATGCGGTGGACGAAGTCGTCCGAGCGCATTCGGCAGGTCGTAGTTCACGACGTGCGCAATGTCCTAGACGTCGATGCCGCGCGCGGCAACGTCCGTCGCCACGAGGATGCGGTGCTTGCCGTTCGCGAAGCCCTTCAGCGCTGCCGTCCGCTGCGACTGCGAGCGATCGCCGTGGATCACCTCCACATCGTGGCCCAGCTTCTCCAGCTTGCTTCGCGATGCGGTCCGCGCCATGCTTGGTGCGCGAGAAGACCAGGTACGTGCCCTCTTCTTCGTTCAGCATCTTGTCCAGCTGGCCGAGCTTCTGGTCCTGCATCACGGTGTAGACGCGCAGCTCAACGCGGTCGGAGGGCTTGCGAGGTCGGTGCCGATCTCGACGCGCACCGGCTTCTGCACGTAGTCCCTCACGATCTCGCGAGATGTTCGCGTCCAGCGTCGCCGAGTAGCACATCGTCTGGCGGGTCTTGGGCAGCGCGCCGACGATGCGGCGGATGGCGGGCAGGAAGCCCATGTCCAGCATGCGGTCCACTTCGTCCAGCACCAGCATCTCGACGACGTTCAGGTTGACCGAGCGGCGGCGGAGGAAGTCTTCCAGGCGGCCCGGGGTCGCGACCACCAGACGCGGTCCGCGGCCAAGCTGATCGAGCTGCGTGTTCTCGCGCAGCCCGCCGCAGACCAGCACGGAGTCGGTCTTCGCCTGCGGGCAGATCTTGCGCGTAGGCCTCGAGCACCTGCATCGCGAGCTCGCGCGTCGGCAGCAGGATCAGCGAACGGATCGGGTCCGCGCTTGCCCTTGCGACGACGGCACGGAGTTCGCGTCCATGCGCTCGATCATCGGGATCAGGAAGCTGAGCGTCTTGCCGGTGCCGGTCGAGGCGGTGGCGAGAATGTCGTCGCCTTCGAGCGCGGGCGGAATCGCCTTCGCCTGCACGGGCGTGGGGGTGTTGAAGCCGCCGGCGGCGAGCCGGCGCTTCAGGCTAGTCGGAGATATTGAAGTCGCTGAAAGCTGACGCCCTGCAGCATCGGCAGGCCGGTCGCCGGGTCGATCATGGCGTTGGTCGCGGTGATCGTGGACGCGGTGGCGCCGATGTGGTGGCTGGACGGGAGCCTGATTGGTGTCTGGATGTGTTGGAGGTGGTTGCGGTTTGGACAGTCATTTCCTGCGGTTCGAGAGTTGCGGAATTCAAGATTCTTCCTTCGTAGTGCGGGTAAGCGAGGGCCCACTGTGGGGGTCGCGGGGCGCGTCAGGACCGCAGGTCCGCGAAGCGCCAGCTTGATGTTTCAGGTCAGCATTGCTGTCGTTTTACGGAAGCGCTGCTGCTGCACGGCGAGGCAGGTCCGATGACCAGTGCCTTCCAGCCAGAGCAACCAGCGCGGCATCTTTCCACTACGTTTCCGGCGATTGGCTGAGCCGCAAGCCAGAAAAGACGATGCGGTGGAGAGGGATCTCACTGCGGTCTCTGGCCAGACCCGAAACTGCCGGTCTTTCCCCGAAGTGCCCTACGCTTGCGCGTAAGTTGATGTTACCACACCGAGGGTACGAGGGCGCTAGCCCATCGGTCCCATCCGTCCCCGGACCCCATCGAGTAACCCCCGCAGAAAGCCACCGATCTTCGCCACCTTGTCCGCTTCCACCAGCACCAGTTTGGCGAAGTCCTTCACGCTCACCAGCATCAGCCTGCCACAGTACCGCGGAAATACCTTTGCGTAACGACGGTACATCCAGATCTTGTTGCGTTCCTGGAAGTAGCGCCTTGCTGGACTGTAGTTCGCCGTCTGAAACTTCCATCCCAACCAGGAATGCAGCCGCGGAGACCCCGGTGAGTGCAGCAACACGGCCTGCGCGCACTCCTCCACCCGCAAACCCGCACGCCGCAGCCGCAGGCAATACTCGTGGTCCACACCGTCGATGAACAGTTCGTCGGCGAACATCCCCTGCTCCGCAAACGTCCGCAGTTTCAGAAGGCTGCCGGAGGTCATCGCCACCTGGAGCTCGCGTCCTGCGAGCCTCTCCTGCGGAATCTCGGCTCCTGTGCGCTTGTCGCGGTAGCGCGGCACCAGCAGCCCCAATCCGGGCGGCGCGGCAGCAAAACAGCCGAGCATCGTCTCCGCAAAACCCTCCGTCACAGAGGAATCCTGGTCGAACAGCAGAGCCCAACCTCGGTCAGGCGATCTCGCCGCAAGTTCCATCGCGCGGCGCACTCCGATGTTCAGCGCCGTCGCAATCCCCAGGTTCTGTCCGTTCTCGATCAGCTCGAATCGGAGCCGCTGCGCCAACTCCCGCAACCGCACAAGCTCCGCATCGTTTGAGCCGTTGTCCACCACCAGCAACGTTTCTGCCTGCGCGCGCACCGCCGCAAGGTTGTGCTCCACCTCAGCGTCAGGATGAAACGTCACGACGATCGCGAAGACGTCAGGCAGGCCCATCGTCCCCGTCGCGCCCGCTTGCGCTCCGGCGCGCAGGTCTGGCGAACCCTTTCTCGTGCAACCACGCTTTGAGTGGGGAAATGGGCATGGCAACAGGGTACAACAGCGCCGCCCGGCTGCCGCTGCAGGCGCCAACGCTAGAATGGAAGCGGAACGTATGGCCCTCGACAGCAGCTCGAACCCCTCCGCAGCCCCCTCCGGGCCGCAGCCGTCTGCCAGGGTGCCTGCCATGGGCGTCGTCATTCCCACATACAACCGGCGTGAAGCGCTGCTCGAATGCCTGCGCCACCTGGAACGGCAGACCTGGAAAGACTTCGAGGTCCTTGTGCTCGACGACGGTTCCAGCGATGGCACCGCCGAGGCCATGGCAGCCTACTGCACCTCCGCCCCCTTTCCTGTGCGCTTTCTCCGCCAGGAGAACTGCGGCCCGGCCGTCGCCCGCAACCGCGCCATCGCCGAGATCGCCGCACCGGTGTCTGTGCTCATCGGCGACGACATCTTTTGCCGTCCCGAGTTTCTGGCGGAGCACCTTCGCCTCCACCGCGAGCACCCCGAACTCGAAGCCGTGGCTGTCGGGCTCACCGTCTGGAGCGAGCGCGGCCAGCGCGTCACACCCTTTATGCAGTGGGTCGGGTTTCACGGCGTGCAGTTTTCCTATGCGGAGCTGCTTCGCGGCGAAACGCCATCCTGGAAGCACTTCTACACCAGCAATCTCTCCTACAAAACCGCTTACCTGCAAGAGCACCGCTTCAATGAAGCCTTCCCGAACGCGGCCATGGAAGATATTGAACTTGGCTACCGGCTTTCCGCCCGGCACGGACTTGCCATGTACTTCCTGCCGCAAGCCGTCGCCGAACACCTCCACCCAACGACGTTTCTGCGCACCTGCGCACGTCTCCGCCAGGCCGGCGCCGGAGCCTTTGTCTTCGGGCAGATCTGGCCGGAGCAGAGCCGCGTTTTCCCCTCCGCCGCCTGGAAGCGCGCCCTGCTCGATCTCGGCAGTGAACCCCGCGTCGTGCTTCCGCTGCTCACCCGCGCGGCCAATATTTCGCTGCACCTGCGCTGCCCCAACGCCCTCGTCCGGCGTGTGCTTTCGCTGCAGGAGCTGGCGGGATACCGGCAGGCCGAAGCGGCCGCCATCGCGTATGCGCCCGGCCCCGCCGTCGGGGGAGCCGCATGGAAGTAGTCGTCCGGGCGATCAGCGGGCTTGGCAACCAGCTCTTCCAGTACGCTGCCGGCCTGTACTACGCGCAACGCCGCGCCGCCTCGCTGCGGCTCGCCATCGACCAGCCGCAGAACCAGAACTCCTACGGCCATCCCCGGCCCTTCCTGCTTTCGCACTTCTCAATCCCGGTTCCCATGCAGCCGTTGTCCGCAAAGGAAAAGCTGCTGTTCTCGGCGCGCCCCGCTCTCCGTCCCGCCGCGTCCCTGCTGCGCTCTCTGGAGAACATCCAGATCCTCTCCGAAGCCGAGTCGGATCGATTCCACTTCCTTCCCGATCTTCCCGTGCGCGCCTCCACGCGCACGCTCTTCCTTTCGGGCTACTGGCAGACCTTTCGCATCGCAGACGCGATCGAAGCTGCCCTGCGGCGCGACCTCCGCTTTCGCGAGCCGCCGCCAGCAGCCTGCCAGTCCATCCTCGATCGAATTCAGGCCAGCCGCTCCGCCGTTTCGCTGCATGTCCGCCGCGGCGACTACACCCTCGCGGCCGAAGGCTGCCGAACGCTTCCGCTGACCTACTATCAGGCCGCGATCGCGCATTTTCGCGAGCGCCTGCACGACCCCACCTTTTTCGTCTTCTCCGACGACATCGCTTTCTGCCGCGCCAACCTGCCCGCGGACCTGATGGCCGTCTTCGTCGATCACAACTCTCAGGCCGCTGCTCACGAGGACCTGCGTCTCATGTCGGCCTGCCACCACCACATCATCGCCAACAGCTCTTTCTCCTGGTGGGGAGCCTGGCTGAATCCCCGTCCCGAACGAACCGTCTACGCTCCCCGGCAATGGATGCTGACGCCGGAAAGCTTCTTCCCGGACCTCCTCCCACCAGCCTGGATTGCTGCCGATTGCCTCCCGCAGGCGTCTTCCCGCCCGTAGCTGGAGTATTCTGGAAGGAAGTGCAAATCCTGGCGAAATCGGAAGCGGATCCCGGGTCGTGAGCATCCGTCGTCACACCGTCTACAACCTCGCCGGAACCCTCGCACCCATGCTGGTCGGCGTCTTGACCGTTCCCGTCTACCTGCGCCTGATCGGCGATATTCGATACGGCGTGCTGGCCCTGGTCTGGCTTTTCCTGGGCTACTTTGGTCTCTTCGATCCTGGCATCACCCGGGCTGCGCTCTTCCACATCGCTCGCCTTGGTGGGGCTTCGGAAGGGCGCGAACGCGAAAGCGTCTTCTGGACGGCGCTGGTCATCAACCTCTGCTTTGGCCTGGTCGGTGGCGTGGTGCTTTTTCTCGCGGCCGAGCCGCTCTTCGTCACCACCTTCAAGATGCCCGCCGAGATGCGCGGCGAGGTGCTCAGCAGCCTGCCCTGGCTGGCCGCCTCGGTCCCCGTCTCCATCGTCGCCGGCGTCCTCGGAGGCGCGCTCCAGGCTCGCGAAAACTTCGCCGCCTTCAACATCATCAACGCGTTCACCGCCGTAACAAGCCAGTTGGCTCCCCTGGGTGTCGCCCTTTGGCGCGGGCCCGATCTCCGTTGGCTCATCGCCACGGTTCTCATCACCCGCGCCGCCGCCGCCGTGCCCATGCTGCTCACCCTCGCCCGCACCCTTCCGCTCGGCCTGGGAGGCCGCTTCGAGGCCGACCGCGTCCGCACGCTCTTCACCTATGGCGGCTGGGTCACCATCTCCAACCTCATCAATCCCATTCTGGTCACCATGGATCGAATGGTCATCGGGAGTGTTCTCGGCGCGCAGGCTGTCGCGGTGTATACCGTACCGTTCAACCTGGTGAGCCGGATCTCCATCCTGCCCGCGTCCGTCGCCACCAGTCTCTTCCCCCGGCTCTCCCGCGGCGACCGCGCCTCCAGCGCGCGTCTGGCCGAGGACTCCATCCTTGCGCTCAGCGCCGTCATGACGCCCGTCGTCGTCATCGGCATTGCCGTGCTGCACCTGTTCATGCGGCTGTGGGTGGGCAGCAGCTTCGCCCAGCGCGCCGCTCCCATCGGCGTGGTTCTCCTGGCAGGCGTATGGATCAATGGACTCGCCAATATCCCCTACGAACATCTCCAGGCCATCGACCGCCCCGACCTTACCGCCAAGTTCCACGCCATTGAAGTCCTCCCCTTTCTCGGCGTTCTCTGGGCCGGACTGCACACCTACGGGCTGGTGGGCGCGGCCTGGGCCTGGACCCTGCGCGTCACTGTCGACGCCCTCCTGTTGATGTTTGTTGCCGGACAGACCCGCGGCTGGCACAAGATGATTCCCGCCGCTGCTCTCGTCCTGGCCGCAACCTTCGTGGTGCCCACCACGGTCATGTCCTGGCGATCCGCGGCGGAAGCCGTGCTCGTCCTGGCCGCGCTGCTTTACTCCTGGAATGTCAGCCCGTTGATCCGCTTCGAACTCCAGCGCTGGCTCGCTCCCCGCAATCCGGCTCCCATCGCCTGAAGCGACTTTCTATCCATTTACACTGTGCCGCCTTCGCCATTCCGCCAGCCAAATTCTCCCCAGGTCCGTTTCGCGCATCGGCAGCCGCCAGGAGGTAAATTGGTGTCGAAGGCTTTTGCTCCACCCTGGTGACCCATGCTGAAACTCTCGCTACTTTGCGGCTCCATGCTGTGCGCCTCGCTCGCCGTCCCTCGCATTGCCGAACCGGCCACACCAAACCAGCAGTTCGCCGCCTGGCGCGCCCAGATCCGCCAGGCGCTCTACATCCCCGAAAAGCTGCCCGCGCTCGAGCCGAAAATCTGGTCCAGCTTTTCGCCGATGCCGGGCGTCGTCGCCGACCGCGTCACCTACCGCACCGGAGACGGCATGCTGGTGCCGGCCATCGTCTACCGCCCGCAGAAGCCCAAAGGCAAACTGCCCGGCATCGTCGTCGTCAACGGACATGGCGGCGACAAATATAGCTGGTACGCGTTTTACTCCGGCATGATGTTCGCGCAGGCCGGCGCCGAAGTGGTCACCTACGATCCCATCGGCGAAGGCGAGCGCAACATCGACCGAAAATCCCGCGCCAGCTCCCACGACAAGATCATTCCCGTCCCCGAAGGCGTCAATCCTGACGATCCCGGCCAGCACCTCGCCGGCCTCATGCAGATCGATTTGATGCAGGCCGTCAGCTACCTCTCGCAGCGGCCGGAGGTCGATTCCAAACGCATCGCCATCGTCGGCTACTCCATGGGAGCGTTCGTCTCCGGTCTCGCCGGCGCGCTCGACCCACGCATCCACGCCGTCCTGCTCTCCGGCGGTGGCACCTTTGACGACCAGGCCGATGGCGGCAAGAGCTACGACGTGGGCGTGCTGCCCTGCCAGGCCGCTCCCTGGCACGCGCTCAAGGTGCTCGGCACCGAGTTCCACCAGCGCGGCGCCGTTCTCTACGCGCTCAACGCCGAGCGCGGCCCCATGCTGGTCGAAAACGGCTCCAACGATACCGTCATGGACATCCCGCACCGTACGCCGGAGTGGTTCGCCGCCATGCGCGAGCAGGCGACCGCGCTCGACAAGGCGAACGGCGGCACCGCGGCCAACATGTTCACCACCCACGTCGACCCCGGCAAGAGCCACCGCACCGCCTGGGTCGAACGCTTTGGCGTCAACTGGCTGAACGACCAGATTCATTTCACCAACTGGACCTCCGCGGAAATCGCGAAGATGCCGACGACCAACATTGCCAACTGGATCACCGCGCAAAACATCCCCTGGTCGATTTCAAACGGCTACATGCGCGACGACCGCGAAGGCGGCCTCGAAGCCCTGGGGGCGAACATCCCCGGCATCGAGCGCGATCAACTCACCGTGCTCCCCGACGCCGACTGGCAGAAACTCAAGCCCGAACTCGTCTACGAAAGCTGGGCCGACAAGATCAAAGCTATCGAGCAGCCAAAGCATTGAAAGCATAGGGCTCACAGCTTCAGGCCGTGGGCTTTGCACGCAGAGCCTCCACCAGCGCCGCCACCTTGCCGGAATCGATCGTCTGCTCGGCCAGCCGGGCTCCTGCGGGAAACGTCGCTGCCAGACCCGCCGTCACCAGCACGGCGGCCGCGTTGATCACCACCACATCGCGCCGCGGCCCGCGTTCGCCGGCAAACACGCTGCGCAGGATACCCGCATTGGTCGCCGCATCCCCGCCCGCCAGCCACTCCACCGCCGCCCCGGGCAGTCCGAACGCCTCCGGCGTCACGGTCATCAGGCGAAACTCCTTGCCGCGTACCTCGCCCACCACGCTCGGGCCGGAGATCGAAAACTCGTCCATGCCCCCGGTTCCGCCGTCTGACCCGAAGACCACAAACGCATGCCGTGTGTTCAGACGCGCCAGCGTCTCGGTCACAATCGGCACCAGGCGCTCGGCATACACCCCCATCACCTGCGCCTGCGCACCGGCCGGATTGGTCATCGGCCCCAGAATGTTGAAGACCGTACGCACCCCCAGCGCCCGTCGCAGCGGCATCATGGCGCGCATCGCCGGCTGCATCGAGGGCGCGGCCAGAAATGCGAATCCGTGCCGCCGCAACGCCTCGCTCGCCGCACCCGGCGACAGATCCACCGCAATCCCCAGCGCCTCCAGCACATCCGCCGAGCCGCACTTCGACGTCACCGCGCGATTGCCATGCTTGGCCACGCGCGCCCCCGCCGCCGCGGCGACCAGTGCCGCTGCAGTGGAGATGTTGAAAGTTCCGGCCAGGTCCCCGCCCGTCCCGCACGTATCGACCAGCTGCCCGCGCTCCTGTGGATTCAAAGGCAGCGGAATCACCCGCGCGCGCAGGCAGTCCACAAACCCCGCCAGTTCGTCCGTGGTCTCCCCCCGCCCGGCGAGCGCCCCCAGCAGCGCGGCCACGCGCGTCTGCTGCTCGGGCAGGGCAGTTCCCGTTCCCGCGGGCATTGCAGCTCCGGACAACATCGCATCCAGCGCCTGCCGCGCCTCCTCGCGCGACAGCGTCTCGCGCCGCTCCAGAATGCGCCGCAACGTCGGCGTCAGCAGATCGGGAATTTCAGACATACCGGGTCGAGGTTAGCACGGACACACCGCACCTTTCTTCTCACTTCCCGGCCGCCGCGTCCTGATCCTCGGTGCCCATTGCTTACCTAGGGCAGCAGCCCGTAGACCGCAATTGCACCCCGCCCCGAAACAAACACCGCGTCCATTGGCGATCACCGGCGACGTAAACTTCACAAACGTCGGCGGCGTGTCGCGTCCGCCCGCAGCCTGCGTGCTGTCGTACACCTCGCTCAGTGCCGGGGTGTAGGCCAGCAGCACGCCGCCCTGGCTCTCCGTCCACACCAGCCCGTTGGCCGTGCCATTGGCCGAGATCGTAGGGGCCGAAAGCTGAACTCCCGCGGACTTCGCAACCGGCGTGCTGTTGAAGTACCCCGCACTGCCTGAAGTCCCCGGCACAAAGCTGAAGGCGCTCAGCGGGTTGCTGGTGTAGAGCATGTTGTTGAAGAACGCGAAGTTGTAGATCATCAGCCCGCCGCCGGGAAAATCCTGCACATCGCCGTTCAGGCGGTCGGCCCCGTTGGTGCCGGTATCGAAGCCTCCCAGGTCGTCCGCATTCAGCAGATACACGGTGCCGAACTTATCGCTTCCCACCAGCAGATGCGGCGCCACACCGGAAGCCGGATCGCTGAACAGAAGCGGCTCCGTCCCCCGAAATCCTCATCCTCACTCGATTCCGAAACCTGGTTGCTTGGCGTAAAGGAATCTGCCACCCGCATCGCAGGCGTGCTCGCCCCCGCGACCGGCGGCAGCAGACGCAACGCGCTGTCGCCCGAATCCACGCCGCCCGTATTCAGATCGAAGGTGCCATTGCCGCCCAGCACATACAGGTTGCCGCGCGCGTCCGCCGCCGGCCCGCCGTTGCTTCCCCAGTAGCCGCCATCTGACCCATTCACCGTGTTGTTGTAAATCGAACTCGGCTGCGCCAGATTGCCCGTGCTGTACCCCAGCAGGATCCCGTGATACGGCCCGATATCGCAGTGCGAGGCATACGCCACCCAAACCGTCTTCGCGCCGCTCGCGTCCGCCGTCAGCAGCAGCGCCGAGCGGTTGTTCTGGCGCTGCCCATTGAACGCAATCGTCCCCCCGGCGCTGCCGTCGCCCGAACCGGCGAAGCTGGGCGCGATCACCTGCGGACTCCCCGTCTGCTCGCTGCCATCCAGCAGACTCACCGCGTGCAGGCGATGCGTGAACACCTTGCCCGTCGCCTGGTCGACGCTCTTGGTGACGAAGTACATCGTCTGCGCCGCGCGGTCGATCACCGGCGTCCCCACAATGCCGGCTTCGGGCGGATTGTTGCAGCCGCCGTAATCCGACGAGATCGGATACCGCTCGCCCGAAGGGATGTAATTCACCGTCCATAGCGGCGTCGTCGAGCTTCCGTCGGCGTCGAACGCATACACCGTCCCGCGCGTCGTCGCCGCAAACAAGAGATTGTGCACGGTGCCATCCGGCATCGCCAGGCCGCCCACATACAACGGCTGCGCGAACAGATAGCTGTCCACGGTGTAGGTCGCCAGCTTGCCGAACTGCGTCGCATTCACATTGGCCGGCGTCAGCGTCGACTCATCCGTCTGCACGCCCGTCCGCGCAGTGTCGTTGTGATACAGCAGCACATCGCTCGGGTGCTGGACGCTCAGCGCATAGCTGGCCGGCGCCGACGTCAGCGTCGGCTGGAAGGGCGGTGTGGGTGAGGCCTGCAGAAATACACCCGCCGGATTCGCCGCCGGATTCAGCGCCACATTCAGCGTCGCGCCAATCGTCTCCGTGGGCTTCGTGCCACCCACCGTCGTTGCGTTGAACAGGCTGGTGCAGGCGCTGCTCGCCGTGGTCGAGTTGATGCAGCTTGCAAGCGAATTCGCCAGCGAATCAATGGTCGCCTGCGGCACAAGGCCGTTGCCCTTGCTCGTCGCCAGCGCCTGCCCCGTCGCCAGGTTGACCATCGTCAGCGTGTTCGCCATCGCCGCCGCCAGTGCATTCGTGTGCGCCGCGTCCGAGCCCACATTCTGGATGCCCGACATGAACGATGCCAGCGAAAACACCGACGCCACCGTCGTCACCTCATCCACATTGATGAACGTCGTCGCCGCATTCGCCTGCAGGTTCGCGCACGAGCCCAGCGCGGCCATCAGCGCAATCGCCGGGTTCGCGCCTCCGCCTGCATCGCCGCCCGTGCCCACCAGGTATACCTGGTCGCCCGGATTGCAGGTATAAAGCCCCGTAATGCTGAATTGGCCGCTGCTGTTCGTCGTCACCCCGGCCGGCAGCAGCGCGCGCGCCGCGGAGGCCGTCCCCGTCTTGCCCGCAGCATAAAGCTGCAAGGTGGTTCCGGCAATCGGCTGCTGCCCGCCGTGCACAGTCCCGGTGAGGGTGTGCACCGCAGCGCCGCCCGCGGTATCCCCGGAGCCCGGCGTCAGGCCGCATCCGGTCAACAGCAACGGCATAGCAGCCAAAGCCGCCAGCAGGGAGGTGGGTTGCAAAGTCAGAACAGGGAATCGGCTGGGGAGTCGACGAGTCATGGGGAGGGGCCCTTTCCTGCGTAAAGCGAGGTTTGCTCTTACAGAACGATACGGCCTTGCGAAAGGATTGCGCGGAGCAGGGCAGATTTCGCACGCTCAGCCCAGCCAGCGTCGTCACCGGCCGGCAGTCTGACGAAATTATCCCACGGGGGTGTCGATATCCGCCCACGATACCGTTCGATACATTGCGGAAGGTCAAGCCCGTTCGCTACGATGATTTGTCGTCGTTGCCCAACTCACGTCCCTCTGCCGGTTGAGAAAGAGTTCCCATGAAGATTCACGAGTACCAGGCGAAAGAGATCCTGCGCAAGTACGGCGTGCCCGTCCCCGACGGCGAGATGGCCACCACGCTCGAACAGGCCGACACCGCCGCCAAGTCGCTCTTCGCCAGCGGGCAACGCGGTCGTCGTGGTCAAGGCCCAGATCCACGCCGGCGGCCGCGGCAAGGGCGGCGGCGTCAAGGTCGCCAAGACGCTCGACGACGCCGACGCGGCCTCGAAGGCCATCCTCGGCATGCAGCTGGTCACGCACCAGACCGGCCCCGCCGGGCCAAAAAGTCCAGCGCCTGCTGATCGAAGAGGGCTCCGCCATCGACCGCGAGCTCTACCTCGGCCTCGTGCTCGACCGCGCCTCGGCGCAAGGTCGTCTTCATGGCCTCGCAGTCCGGCGGCATGGAGATCGAGGAGGTCGCCCACGCCACCCCCGACGCTCATCTACAAGGAGTACATCGACCCCGCCGTCGGCTTCCAGCCCTACCAGGCGCGCAAGCTCGCCTTCAAGCTCGGCCTCAAGCCCACGCAGATCAACGCCGCCGTCGCGCTTCATGACCGGCCTCTACAAGGCCTTCATCGACACCGACTCCACCCTGATGGAGATCAACCCCTTCATCACCACCAAGGACGGCAAGCTCGTGGCGCTCGACTGCAAGATCAACTTCGACGACAACGCCATGTTCCGCCACAAGGACCTGAAGGAACTGCGCGACCTGGCCGAGGAAGACCCGCTCGAAGTCGAAGCCTCGAAGTTCGCGCTCAACTACATCAAGCTCGACGGCTCCATCGCCTGCATGGTCAACGGCGCCGGCCTCGCCATGGCGACGATGGACATCATCGAGTACGCCGGCGGCAAGGCAGCGAACTTCCTCGACGTAGGCGGCGGCGCCAACCAGGAGCAGATCGAAAACGCCTTCGGCATCCTGCTCAGCGACCCCAACGTGAAGGCCATCTTCATCAACATCTTCGGCGGCATCCTCCGCGTCGACGTGCTCGCCACCGCCGTAGTCGCCGCAGCGAAGAAGCTCAACGTCAAGCTGCCCATCATCCTCCGCCTCGAAGGCACCAACGTAGAAGAAGGCCGCAAAATCCTCGCCGACTCCGGCCTGAAGTTCTCAGTCGGCGCCACCATGAAAGAAGCGGCTGACCTGGCCGTCGCTGCCGCGAAGTGGATGAGCACGTTGAGCGTTCTGACGTTGGCCGCGTTCTTCAGTCTCGTTGAGCAGTTTCGATGAGTGGCTTGAGCGTGGCGAAGTCATATTCGGGAGTTGCGGGTCTGGAACAAAGCGCGATTGGAACTGAGCGGCTCTGATCTTATCGCGGTCGACAGCCGAGTCTTTCCGAAGCAGGTGAGATGTACGGACTTGCAGCGCATCTGCAGATGCGCAGGGCAGCGGTTTCCGTCGCCAGCAACATCGCGGAAGGGTTCAGGTGCGAGGTCACCACGCAAGGACGAGTTTCGAGCAGTTCGTCATGCGAATCGCGCAGAGGAAGTCAACTTGACGAGTTGCAGGACGCAAGCTGCTCCTGTTGCTAAGCGAACTCGAACTTGACCGGAACGTACACCAGAAGCGGCACAGGAACTTACGCATCGACGTGCGGACAGATGCTTGAGCGTGGACTCGTTCGCAAATATCTCGGCTTCCGCCGCAAGCAGTCGCTTCCGCGAACAGTACGAGTAAGTCGTATCAGACTAACGCAGAACGAACAAGGTAGAACGTACGACGGAGAACGCTAATGGCAGTTCTGGTCGATAAGGATACGCGGCTGATCGTGCAGGGCATCACCGGCCGTGAAGGCCTCTTTCACGCGCAGGGTTGCCGCGATTACGGCACCAACGTCGTCGGCGGCGTCACCCCCGGCAAAGGCGGCACGACGGTCGATGGCTTCCCCGTCTTCAACACCGTCGAAGAGGCCGATCAAGGAGACCGGCGCCAATGTCTCCGTCATCTTCGTGCCGCCGCCGTTCGCCGCGGATGGCATCCTCGAAGCCACCGCCGCCGGCATGCCGCTCGTCATCTGCATCACCGAGGGCATCCCCACGCTCGACATGGTCAAGGCCTGGAGCGTGGTCAAGGACTCGAAGACGCGCCTCATCGGCCCCAACTGCCCCGGCGTCATCTCGCCCGGCAAGGCCAAGGTCGGCATCATGCCCGGCCGCATCCACAAGGAAGGCTCCGTCGGCATCGTGTCCAAGTCCGGCACGCTCACCTACGAGGCCGTCTACCAACTCACGACCCGCGGCATCGGCCAATCGACGGCCATCGGCATCGGCGGCGACCCCATCATCGGCACCACGCACATCGACGCCCTCAAGCTGCTCAACGAAGACCCCGACACCGAGGCCATCATCATGATCGGCGAGATCGGCGGCTCGGCCGAAGAAGCCGCCGCGCGCTACATCGCCGAGCACGTCAAGAAGCCGGTCGTCGGCTTCATCGCCGGCCAGACCGCCCCTCCAGGCCGCCGCATGGGCCACGCCGGAGCCATCATCTCCGGCGGCGAAGGCACCGCGGCCGAAAAGATGAAGGCCATGGAAGCGGCCGGCATCACCGTCGTAAAATCCCCCGCCGAGATGGGCGAAACCATGGCCCGCCTCCTGGGCAAGGCCTAAGCAGTACGCAACCAGGATCAAAAAGAAAAGCGGGATAAGAGCGGAACCTCCGCCTTATCCCGCTTTCCCTTCGACCCCAGGTCGTCATTCCCTTTTGTCGTCATTCCCTTTTGTTGTCATTCCCGAAGGGAATCTGCTGTTGTCTTTCGTCTCTCACGCCTCTAAACCCTAGCCCGCAGCGACTCGCCGGCTGAATCCCGTCCAGCTTCTTCATCTGCTCCTCCGTCAGCCTGATCTCCGCCGCCGCAATGTTCTCCTTCAGGTGCGCCACCTTCGACGTCCCCGGAATCAGCAGAATGTTCTCCGGCCCGTGCAGCAGCCAGGCCAGCGCCACCTGGTGCCTGGACGCGCCAAGCTCCGCGGCCACCTCATCCAGCACTGCCCCGGCCAGCGGCTGAAACCCGTTCAGCGGAAAAAACGGCACGAACGCAATCCCGCGGTCGGCACAAAGCTCCACCAGTTCGTCGTCCGCCCGGTTCAGCACCCCGTAGTTGTTCTGGATGCAGACCACCGGCCCCAGCGCCTGCGCCTCCTCCAGGTGCGACTCCACCACATTCGACAGCCCGATATGCCGGATCTTGCCCTGCCGCTGCAGCTCCAGCAGCGCCTCGAACTGCCGTCCAATCTTCGACGCGGTCGGCGGATTATGCCCGCTCCAAACCCGCAGATTCACCACGTCCAGCCGATCCACCCCGAGATTTCGCAGGTTGTCCTCCACTGCCGCCCGGAGCTGGTCCGGCGAGAACGAGGGCAGCCACGCGCCCTGGTCATCGCGGCGCGCGCCCACCTTGGTCACCAGAACCAGTCCGTCGCGGTACGGATGCAGCGTCTCGCGGATCAGCTGATTCGTATGGTGCGGCCCGTAGAAATCGCTGGTGTCGATGTGGTCGATGCCGGCCTCGATGGCCGTCGTCAGCACACGCGCGGCCTCGGCCGGGTCGCTCGGCGGACCGAACACGCCCGGCCCCGCCAACTGCATCGCACCGAATCCCATGCGATGTACCGTCAAATCGCCCATCTGGAACGTCCCGCCAAGCTTCGTCTCTGCCATCAAAGGGTCTCCTCGGGATTGGACGCGATCGACCGTCGCAGCGACTCGCATTCCGTCCGTGGCGAAGTAGAAATTGAAGGCACATCAACATACGCCTCCGCAAGCCTCACCTTCGCAAAATCTTCGCGCCAGCTATCATCGAAGTAGTGCCGTTCGCCCCATCCATCCCGACGCAAGCCCCGGAAGCTCCGCCGCGCCGCAAGCTGCCCTCGCTGCACGACTTCTTCTCGCCCCACGGCATCCTCTCGAAATCCTCCCTCGCCTTCGAAATCCGCAAAGGCCAGTACGAGATGGCCAAAGCCGTCGAGTCCGCGCTCCACGACAAGCGCCACCTCATCGTCGAAGCCGGCACCGGCACCGGCAAGACCCTCGCCTACCTGCTGCCCGCCCTGCGCTTCGCCCGCGAACGCGGCCAGCGCGTCATCATCTCCACCGGCACCAAGAACCTGCAGGAGCAGCTCTACTTCAAGGACGTCCCCTTCCTCGAATCGCATCCTCGGCCCGCTCAAGGTCTGCTACATGAAGGGCCGCGCCAACTACCTCTGCAAGCACAAGCTCTACGCGCTGCGCGATTCGCCGCTGCTCTCCGGCCTCGAAGAGATCGAGCAGTTCCACCACATCGCCACCTGGGAGAAGACCACCCCCACCGGCGACCGCGCCGAGCTCAATCACCTGCCCGAAAGCTCGCGCTCTGGCCCAAGCTCGACGCCCGCACCGAGGCCTGCCTCGGCCAGACCTGCCCTGACTGGGAGCCCTGCTTCATCACCCAGATGCGGCGCAAGGCGCTCGAATCCGACCTCATCATCGTCAACCACCACCTCTTCTTCGCCGACCTCAACATCAAGCAGCAGGCCGCCCGACGCGCCCGACGCCGGCATCCTCCCCGCCGCCGGCGCAGTCATCTTCGACGAGGCGCACGAGCTCGAAGAGATCGCCTCCAACTACTTCGGCATCGGCCTCTCGCACGCACGCTTCGACGAGCTCACCCGCGACGTCGAGATCATGCTGCGCGCCAAGAAGGCCTCCTCCATCGTCGATCGAAAGCGCCTGCGCCATCCTGAAAGACCGCGCCCGCATGTTCTTCGCCGCGCTGCCGCATCGCAGGTCGCAGCCGCCTCGGCCGCATGCCCTTCGAGCGCGTCGACCGCGAGAGCTTCCTCGAGTCCGACGGCGACACCTACCTCGGCGCGCTCAACGCCCTCCAGCGCCTCGAAGGCGAGCTCGAGCGCATCAAGAACGTCGACGAAACCAAGGGCCTGCCAAGCGCACCGCCGACATCCGCCTGCACCTGAAGTTCCTGCTCGAATCCGACGACCCCAACACCGTCTTCTGGATCGAGCGCCGCGCCGCCGCCGGCGTCCGCAACCTCGCCCGCGGCGCCGACGCAGCAGGCCTTCCACACCCACCTCCAGGCCACGCCCATCGACGTCTCCGGCCTGCTCACCGACGTCCCTCTTCGAGGCCTACCCCTCCGTCGTCCTCACCTCCGCCACCACTCGCCGTCGACGTCCGGCCTTCACGCACCTCACCAAGCGCCTCGGCCTCGCCAGCACCCGCGAGCTCGTCGTCCCCTCGCACTTCGACTACCCGCGCCAGGCCCTGCTCTACCTGCCGCCCGGCATGCCCGACCCGCGCGAGCCCGACTTCGTCCCCCAGGCCGCCGAGCGCATGCGCCGCGTGCTCGAGATCACCCACGGCCGCGCCTTCTGCCTCTTCACCAGCTACGCGCAGATGCGCGCCATGCTACGACCGCATGCTCACCGAGCTGCCGTACCCGCTGCTGCTGCAGGGCACCGCGCCACGCCATGTCCTGCTTGCAGCAGTTCCGCGACACCCCCAACGCCGTCCTCTTCGGCACCTCCAGCTTCTGGCAGGGCGTCGACGTGCAGGGCGAGCAGCTCTCCTGCGTCATCATCGACCGCCTCCCCTTCGCCGTGCCCACCGACCCCGTCGTCAAGGCCCGCATGGACGCCATCGAAGCCGCCGGCGGCAAGCCCTTCTTCGACCTACCAGGTGCCCGCCGCCGTCATCACGCTCAAGCAGGGCTTCGGCCGCCTCATCCGCTCGCTCTCCGACCGCGGCGTCCTCATGCTGCTCGACCCCCGCATCCAGCGCCAGCGCTACGGCAAAGTCTTCCTCGACTCGCTGCCGCCCTACCGCGTCACCGATTCCATGCAGGAGGTCGAAGCCTTCTTCGCGCCGCCCGACACCACCCGCTGAACCCAGCTAAACTGGAAGCAGATGGCGCGCAATCTCTACATCCTCGCCGGTACGCTGTTCTTCTTCGCGCTCGCGGCGTTCTGTCTTTCGTTCTTCAACATCGCGCAGCAGCCCGGCTCGCCGGGCGACGTGGCCTTGTGGCGCACCATGGCCATCGGTTTCTGCATCGCGTCCCTGGTGATCGCGCTCGCCGGAAGCCTTTCGTCGCTCTTCGAGCAGGCCGAACGCCGCGCCGAGGAAGCCCGCCGCGCTCGCCGTCGCCGCTGAAAGCGAGCATCTTCTGACCCGAAGCATCACCTCTTTCCTTCTTGTCGTCATTGCCGAAGGGAATCTGCTTCTGTCTTGTCCTTCTCCCTTCTCCTCACCGCCGAACACCCGCATGAAGAACGCGGCCATCATCCGCCGTTACAATGGAACAGAAGGGAATTTCCGATGTTTGAAGTGACCGTAGAAGCCGGGTTCTCCTCCGGCCATTACCTCCGCAACTACCGCGGCAAGTGCGAGAACCCGCACGGACACAACTACCGCGTCTTCGTCACTCTCGTCGGCGCAGAGCTCGACGAGGCCGGGCTCCTGCTCGACTTCAAGCTGCTCAAGCAGGTCATGCGCCCCGCCGTCGACTACCTCGACCACCAGATGATCAACGACCTCAAGCCCTTCGACGAGGTCAACCCCTCGGCCGAAAACCTCGCCCGCTACTTCTTCCAGCAGACCGCGCAGCAACTCAGCGACATGACCGGCGGCCGCGTCCGCGTGAAGGACTGCACCCTCTACGAGACCGACACCAGCTTCGCGCGCTACTACGAGTACAGCTCGCATGCGCCTGATCGAACTCTATAAATCCGTCCAGGGCGAAAGCTCCTTCACCGGCCTGCCCTGCATCTTCGTGCGCTTCGCCGGCTGCAACCTGCGCTGCGCCTGGTGCGACTCCGAATACACCTTCACCGGCGGCCAGCCCTTCACCCAGGAAGAAGTCATCGCGCAGATTGAAGCGCTCGCGCCCTGCCGCCTGGTCGAGTTCACCGGCGGCGAGCCCATGCTGCACGCCAAGGAACTGCTGCCGCTCATGGACGCCCTGCTCGCCCAGGGCTACACCCTGATGATCGAGACCAGCGGCGAGCGTCCCCTCGCCGATGTCCCCAAAGCCGTGCACAAGATCGTCGACGTCAAATGCCCGGGTGCCGGCGCCGCCGCCAACAGCTTCCGCCTCGAAAACCTCGACGCCCTGACCGAGCGCGACGAGGTCAAATTCGTCCTGACCAATCGCGCCGACTACGACTTCGCCAAAACGTTCCTCGCCGAACACGACCTGCGCCGTCGGGTCGGCGGCATTCTCTTCAGCCCAGCGTTCTCGAAGAACCCCAGCCCCCTCCGCACGGTCGACAACGCCACCCTCGACCCCCGCACGCTGGTCGAGTGGATGATGGCCGACGGCGTCGACGCCCGCCTCTCGCTCCAGATCCATAAGTTCATCTGGGAACCCATGAAAAAAGGCGTTTAGTCACCTTCACCTTTGTTGTCATTCCCCAAGGGAATCTGCTTTTGCCCTTCACTCACCGAACCCCAGGCACATCACGCATACTGCCCCTTACCGTCTTGCTTAAGGGCACGGCTTTAGCCGTGCCGTAATCTGCCCTCTCTACACCGCGGCTTTAGCCGCTGAGGTAATCTTTTCGGCATACGCATGACGCCACTCCCGATCACCGCCGTCATCGTCACTGCCTTCGAGCCCCCCGCCGGCTCGATCCCCGGCGAACTCACCCTCTGGCGCGAGCGCCTCCCCCTCACGCGCGAGCTTCCTTTCGCCTTCGGGCTCATGCCGTTGCTGCTGAACGACCGCGGTGTGCTCGCCATCGTCACCGGAGTCGGCGCCGCCCGCGCCTCCGCCGCCATCACCGCCCTCGGCCTCGACCCGCGCTTCGACCTCACCCATGCCTTCTGGATCGTCAGCGGCGTCTGCGGCATCGATCCCGCCGCTGGCTCCCTGGCCTCCGTCGTCCTCCCCGAATACATCGTCGACGGCGACTTCGCCCACGAGATCGACGCCCGCGAGATCCCCCTGGACTGGCCCGACGGCTTCGTGCCCATCGGCAAATCCACCCCCTACGAGCAGCCTCGTGAAGCACGCTTCAACGGTGATGACCGCATCGTCTTCCAACTCAATTCAGACCTCGTCGCCCGCGCCTTCGAGGTCGCACGCCAGACACCGCTTCTCGACACCGAAGCCATGGCACGGCGGCGCGCCCAGTTCGCCCCCGCCGCCACAGCGCACCGCTCTCCCGGCGTCCTCCGCGGCGACGAGCTTTCGTCAACGACCTTCTGGCACGGAAAGCTGCTGAACGCCCGTGCCCGCGCCTGGGTACGCTACCAGACAGAAGGCCGCGGCACTTACGCCATCACGGCCATGGAAGACACCGGCATCCTGCAGGCCCTCACCCTGCTGGCCCAGGATGGCCGCGCCGACTTCAGCCGCGTGCTGATCGTGCGCGCCGCCTCCAACTTCGACCAGCAGCGCGAAGGCATCAGCGCTGCCGAGAGCCTGGCCGAAACGAAGGTGGCCACCTACTCCGCCTTCCGTCCGGCCCTCGAAAACGCCTTCCGCGCCGGCTCCGCCATCCTCCAAACGCTGCTCTAACCCAAGCGCCTGATCGCGCCTGCGCATTGCTCGTAGCAGAACCTCTTGCGAAAGCGTAGCCCCCAAAACCCGTCATTCTGGCGAAGCCAGAATCTCCGTATTTGTCTGTACCTGCCGACACCCTCAGCAGACCCCCTCTAAAGAACGAGGAAATCGTACTGCTCCTCCGTCAGCGGCACCACCGAAAGCCGGAACTGCCGAAACAGGATCGAATCCTGGAACACGCCCGCCTGCCGGATCGCCTCCAGCGGCTTCTCCCGCTTCAGCCGCTTGCCCGCCTTGATCACCACCTTCGGGTTCTTCGGGTCGGAGGCATCCACCGAAACCACCTTCGCCGTCCCCACGGCCGCCTTGCCGATATTCGAGTGGTAGATGACCAGCTTTTCACCCTTTTTCATCCCGCGCAGATACAACAGCGCCTGGTTGTTGGCAATCCCATCCCAAACTGTCTCGCCATCGCGCAGCAGGTCGTCAAAGGAATATTTATCAGGTTCGGTCTTCAGCAGAAATGGCATAGAAGCAAGGGTATAGGGAGTAGGGAACAGGGTGTAGGGAAACCGCCTCATCCAACCCCACCTACTGTCACCCACCCCCACCCATACTGTCATCCACGCCACCCATATTGTCATCCTTCGCCGCAGGCGGAGGATCTGCTTTGCCCCCCTCTCACTCCTGTCCCCAGAGTGGGTGGCCCAACAATGGTGCATGAAGGTCAAGACCGAGGTCCAGACCTAAGTGACTTGTTTTCCGGAATTTACATACTTCAGGGGGGAGGGGGCTATACCGGCTTTTCGGCTCAACCGCCCAGGTCAACCAGCTGCACGTCCGGCAAGTCCCGCCCCAGAAACTTCGAGCCCAGCCGCTGGAACTTCTCAATCGAATCCGTCGCGAAAAAGGTGCAGTCCGGCGCCTCGCCCGCAACTCCCGAAACCGGCAGAACCGCCGCCGCAGCCCGCGCCGTCGCGCTCGCCGCATCGACAATCTTCATCGGGTGATTCAACACGGCCAACGTGCGTTCCAGTAGAGGCTTCAGAAGCGGGTAATGCGTGCAGCCCAGAATCAGCGTCGAGACATTCGGCGCAGCCGCCAGCGCCTCTTCCAGATAAATCCGCGCCACCTGCGCGGTGACCGGATGCTCGATCCAGCCCTCCTCGACCAGCGGCACCAGCAGCGGACAGGCCTTCTCATACGCGCGCAGCCCCAGCGCCGTGCAGGCGTGTGAATACGCGCCCGACTGCACCGTCGCCGCCGTCGCCAGCACCAGCACGTCCGTGCCGCCGAGCGCCTGCGCCGCCTTCACGCCCGGTTCGATCACGCCTACGACGGGAATCGGAAGTGCTGCCTTAAGCTCATCGAGCGCCAGCGCGGTTGCGGTATTGCACGCAACCACGAGCATCTCCGCGCCTTCGGCCAGCAGAAATGCCGCTGAGGAGACGGCATAGCGCGCGATCGTCTGCCGCGACTTGGCTCCATAAGGCAGCCGAGCCGTGTCGCCCAGATACAGGAAGCGCGCGCCGGGAAGCAGCGGCAGCAGCTCACGCAGCACGGTCAGGCCGCCGAAGCCCGAGTCGAAGACGGCGATGGTGGTGCGTTGTCCATTCTCCGTACTCCGTTCTCCGATGGTCGTAGTCATCATGGGCAGCGTGGTCGTACGAACAACGTAGAACGGACAACGTTACTGCACCACCACGTGGATCGACTGTGCAGGATCCCCGATCGCGTAGGCGCGCGTCAGGCCGGCGTGGCCGGCGAGCGTGTCGCGCTTCTGGCCATCGACCAGGAAACGGACCTCGGTGATGTCGGAGAAGTTCGCATGCAGCGTGGCGAGGATAGCGCGGAGCGTCAGGTCCTCGCTTTCGATCCCCGAGGCATGCGCGTCCGCGAATGCCTTCGTCAGGTTCACTACCGCGAGCTGGCCGAAGCCTCCGTAAGTGGAGGCGTTGTAGTTCGAAGGGCTATCGCCAATGGTCGCGCCCGGGTTGCGCAGCGGAAGCTGCACGAGAAACACGTCGGTGACCGCGGGGCCGGCGGGAACCGGATGCGTCGACGCCGGCAGCGCCAGATCGCTCAGGGTGCGGTCGATCAGGACGCGCGCGCGAAGCGAAGGCTCCGACGGCAGCGCCAGCGAGATCGAGTCCAGCGTGATCGAACCGTCCGCGTCGTTAGCTGTGGCGACCGAAACATCCTCGTGCGGAATGTCGGTGGGCGCGGCGATGGGGCTGCGGTCGCGCATGGCCAGGATCCGCTCGCGGTCACGCACACGGCTCACAATCAGCACCACCGCCATGACGACGATAGCTGCGACCAGCAGCCAGTAGACCACGCGCATGTAGCGGGGAATCATTGCGGCGGGCTCCCTCCGGGCGGCGTTGCGGGTGGAGGCCGGCGCACAATCGGCGCGGGCGTGCGGGCCGGAGCCGCGGGCGTCGCGCTTTCCGGCGTCTCGACCGGAATGGATTTCGGCACGACGGGTTTCTTGACGGGCGGGGTCGCAGGCTTGGTGGCGGGCTTGGCTGGCTCGCCCGGTGCGGGTGCGGAGAGGTGCGTGCGCCAGTTGGTGAGCGCGGTGACGACGGCGTCGGCGATGCGCTGCTGGTAGCCGGCGTCCGAGGCTGGCGTGGAGTCATCGCCGCTGCCCGCGAGCGGCGAAAGCTCGAGCGCCACGGTTGGGCAACTCATGGAATCCATGGGGCTTACCGAGGCGTGGCCGACGACGAGCGGGATGCGGATGGCGTAGAGCGCATCCGAAAGCTCCTTGGCCAGGCGTACGGATTGGGGCACTGCGACTGACTGCGCGGTATCCCACGGCAGGATCGCTTTCGGCTCGTCGGGCGAGTCGCTTACAGGGGCAGACGGCGGCAGCGACGAGGTGTAAAGGTGGACGCCATGGCCTCCGTTCGAAGCATGCAGCAGGATGCAGGCTCCGGCGCGGGCGCGGTTCGCGACCTCGGATCGCTGGTCGCCGGTGAGCTGGTCGCCGGCGGATTCGTGCGTGAGCGAAACGGTGAAGTTGCGCGCCACGAGCGCCGTGCGGAGCTTGCCCGCGAAGGCGATCATGGCGTCTTTCTCAAAGGAGTCTTCGCCAAGTTTCGCACCGTTGTCATCGCCGCCGTGTCCGGGGTCGAGCAGGATGGCGTTGCTGTTCAGCGCGGGGCCGGAGGACTTGGGGCGTGGCTTGCGCGGCGTGTCCGTTGCGGACGTGGGCGCGGCCTGCGGCGCGGTCGCGGTGCCGGGGGTGGAGGGCTTCAGCGGGTGGCGAACGATGGTCGGCGGAATGGCCGGATCCTGCGCGGGTGTCTGGGGCTGCGGCGCGGTTGGGGTCTGGCCCTGCGCGGCCGCAGCGGTGAGCAGGGCGAGCAGGAGCAGGCGGATTGGGAGGTGGGGAGAGGGCACAGGACGGTCTGAATGATTGTAGCGGGTGCGCGCCAGAGGATGGAGTTCGTGGAGGGACCCACGCATCGCAGAGTGCGCGATGAATGGGGCCCGCAGATTGTGGCCAGGTTAGTCGAGGGCGTAGATGGCGAGGCCGGAGAGCAGTTTGGGGTAGAAGTCGGTGGACTTCTGCGGCATGACGTCGCCCGAGAGCGAGATGTCGCGGAGCTGGTCGAGCGTGACCGGCTTGATGAGGAAGGCGATGTCGGCCTTTCCGGACTTTACCTGCTCGACCGCTTCATCGGCGGAGCGGATGTAGCGGATGTTTTCGAGGTTGGCGATGGACTCGTGCGTCAGACCAAGCAGCCCTTCGAGCACGACGTTGTGCAACTGGACGACATCGAGCGAGGCCTGGCGCTTGGAGATTTCGGGGTGTGTGCGGGACAGGAACTCGGCGATGGCGTCGGGCTTGGCGACCATGAGCTTGTTGCCTTCGCGGGTGACGGCCAGGAAGGCGACGCCGGGGGTGCTTTCGAGCAGCGAGAGATCGGGGACGGAATCGTCGGGGCTGCGAAGATGGGTGACGTCGAAGAGCTGGTCACCTTCAGACAGAAACAGCTCCATGGGTGACCACGGCTCCTCGTCCGGCACGAGCATCTTTCCCACATGCTTGAGCATGCGGGACTTCAGGCCAAAGAGGACGCGGTGGGTGGGGAGGATGGTGATGCCGGGCGCGTCCATGTTGACGAAGGTCATCATCATGGCGGCCTCGGGGAAGGCGGGTTGGGGGAGGAGGGCGTGGGGTTCGTCGGCGCGGTTGGACGGGGATTCTTCTTCGTCGGACGCGTCCGGGGCGGGGGAAGGAGAAGCAGATCCTCCGCCTTCGGCGAAGGATGACAACGGTGCGGGGGAGGCGAAGGATGACAGCTGCTCCTGGGTCAGGCCGAGTTCTGCGGCGCGTTCCTTCATGTAGGTGACGCTGGTCTCGTAGCGGTGGTGACCGTCGGCGATGATCAGCTTCTTGTCCTGCATGGCGGTGACGATCAGGTTGATGAGGTGGGGGTCGGTGAGCTTCCAGACGCGGTGGACGACGTTGTACTCGTCGGTGATTTCGAGGTCGGCCGGCTGATTGGCGTCGAAGATGAGGCGCTCGGCGGTGAAGGCCGGGTCGGAGTAGAGCATGTAGATCTGCTCGCAGTAGGCGCGGGTGGCTTTGAAGAGGGCGAGCCGGTCCGACTTGTGCTTGGGGAAGGTCTGCTCGTGGCGGTAGACGACGTGGTCGGCGTAGTCGTAGAGGTGGCCGAGGGCGATGAAGCCGCGGCGCTCGCGGATTTCGTGCGTGCCGGGCACGGCGTAGGTCTGGGAGTAGCCGTAGAGTGCGGGCTCGGCCTCTTCGCGCAGAATGCCCTTCTTGCGCCAGGAGACGAGCGACTCGGCGGCGCGGGTGTAGACGTTGTGCGGCGTCTCGCCGTCCGGCAGCGGGGCGAAGGCGTCGGTGTCGCCGGGCTCTTTCTTGCCCAGGATGACGCGGATGAGATTGTATTTCGAGCGGTCGTAGTAGGCCTGCTGCATCTCGGGCGAGATCTTGTCGTAGGGCTGGGTGACGACGTCCTCCATCTTCACCTTGTTGGTGTCGTAGCGGAGGGCGCGGAAGGGGTAGATCTTGGCCATAGGGAGATTGTAGAGGAACAAAGGACAGGGATTAGGGATTAGGGATCAGGGTGCGGGATTGCTAATCCCTAAACCCCTGACCCCTGTACTCGTCGTAGGGGCCGGAGGTGCGGACGAGGTGGTAGCGGGAGAAGAAGGTGGCGAAGGCGGGGTCGCGCCCGAACCAGGCGAGCAGGTCGTCGTGGCGGTCTTCCAGCACCTGGCAGTGGACGGCGGGATCCTGGCACCGTTCGACGAGGATGACGGTGGGGTGCCAGCGCTCGAGGTCTTCGAGCATGAACTGGTGTTGCAGGCGTTCGAGTTCGGCGAGGCGAGCTGCTCCGATGACGTGGCGCGGCGAAGGCCCGGATTCATTGCGGAGGATGGCGGGCAGTATCCAGAGGTGGGGATAACGCTGGGCGAGTGTGAGGTGGTAGCGGAAGGCGGCTGGAACGCTGTCGTCGACCGAGGTGGTGAGCGTGGCGACGGCGGTGCCCGGCGGTAGGCGGGCGAAGAAGGCGGGGTCGGGGATGGGCTCGGCTTGTTCGATGCCGCGTGGGGTGAGGTGGAAGTCGGAGAAGTACGTGGCGAGGCTGAGGGCCAGCAGCGTGAGGCTCGCCAGCGAGACTGGGCAGCCACGGCCCAGCCCACATCTCAGGGGCGAGATGTGGGGCCTGAATCTTTTGTGTGAGTTGGAGGGTAAGGGCCAGGGCGAAGAGGCTGATGGCGGGAAGCTGCTGGTAATACCAGCCGGTGCCTTGCAGCAGGTAGCCGAGGGTGGCGGCGGAAGCAGCGGCGAGCAGGATTGGGATTAGCCGGTTGGCGGGACGGCGGCAGAGGAGGAGGGTGACGGCCGCAAGGATGAGAAGTCCGATGGCGGCGAGCAGGAGTTGCGGCAGGGAGAGTTGGCCGAAGGCCCAGTAGGTATCGCGCAGGATGGGCAGGATGGTGGAGAAGTAGGTCGGGGCGAGGGTGCGGATGGCGACCAGGTACCCGGCGCCACAGGCGAGAAAGACGGCGGGTTCAAGCAGGCGGATGCGGCGCACCGTGAAGAAGAGCGTAAGCTCTACCGCTACGGCGATGAGGGATTGGTGGGGTTTCAGGGCGAGGCCGAGCGCGGCTGCGAGGGTGACGGCCAGGCGGGAGGCGGTGGAGACGCGGACGCCGGCGGCGAGCAGGTAGGGAAGGATGAGCAGGGTGAGGATGTGGTCGCGTTGGCCGAAGTCGCGTGCGGGCACGGCGCCGAAGATGAGCACGAAAGCGATCCCCAGCGCCCATAGCTGGTGGCGGGTGAGGCTGGGGAGGAGGCGGCGGAGGAGTTTGGCGGAGACGAAGGCGGACGCTACAGCGATCGCAATCACGCCCGATTTGAAGACCAGGGTGAGCGGAAGATGCAGCCACCGTGCGAGCGCGACGGGGATCGCCGAGAGCCAGATCGCAAGCGGCGGGTTCGACTCGAAGCCCTGCGGGCCGTAGGGGTCCAGGCCGTGCATGCGCTGGGCGGAGAGCAGGAGCCAGAGCTGGTCGTGCCCGGCGTCGGGCAGGAGAGCCAGCAGGATCGTCATTCCGGCGGCCGCGACGCTGAGAATCAGCAGCGTGGATGAGGCGATGGGACGATTTTTTGATGGGATACGGATGTTGGACTACCCCTCTGCTGCCCGATGCGTCCAAAAGAGCCCTGACGGGTGTAAGCTGCCTGCGTGGAGATTCGCCGCCGTGCGTAATTGGTCGAGACAGGGCGGAGACTTCCAGGGCCTATTATGCGGGATTTAGGATGGACAGAGGCAGTTTGGCGGGGTGCAGGGATGACAGTCAGAGGGTACGGGCTCGTGCTGCTGCTGTTTGTGCTTGCCCTGGGTGGCGGATACCGTTTAGCGGCGCAGGAAAATCCGCTGGGGCAGGTGAAGACGACCATTGAAAAGCATCCGGAGGCTCCGGGCGCGGTCGACCCCGCCGGGCCGAATGCGCCGGGGTCGGCCCTGGCGAAGACCAGCATCCCCAGGCTGCGCGTCGAAGCCAACCTGGTGCTGGTGCCGATGACGGTCACCGACGGCATGAACCGCCTCGTGACAGGACTCGAGGCGCCTAATTTTGAGCTGTACGACAACAATATCGGGCAGACAATCAAGACGTTTTCAACCGAGGACGCGCCGGTAACCATCGGCATTGTCTTCGACCTGAGTGGAAGCATGACGACGAAATTCGCGCGGGCGCGCAAGGCGCTGAGCGAATTTCTGCGCACGTCGAACCCGGCGGACGAGTTTTTTGTCGTGGGCTTCAACGACAAGCCGGCGGTGATTGTCGACTACACGTCGGACGTGGACGACGTGGAGGCGCGCATGGTGATGCTGCGTCCGGAGAATCGGACGGCGCTGATCGACGCCGTGTACCTGGGGATCAACAAGCTGAAGGAAGCCAAGTACGAGCGCAAGGCGCTGCTGATCATCTCCGATGGAGGCGACAACCGCAGCCGCTACACGCAGAGCGAGCTTCGGCGCGTGGTGCGCGAAAGCGACGTGCAGATTTATTCCATCGGCATCTTTGACACGTACGCCTCGACCAGCGAGGAAGAGCTGGGTCCGGTGCTCTTGACCGACATCAGCGAGATGACCGGCGGGCGCATGTTCAAGGTGTCGGACGTGGGCGACATGGAAGACATTGCCGCGCGGATCTCGGCCGAACTCAGGAATCAGTATGTGATCGGGTATCGCCCGTCAGATATGAAGAAGGATGGGAACTGGCGTAAATTGAAGGTGCGTCTGGTTCCGCCGCCGGGTCTTCCGGCGCTGACGGTCCACTTCCGCCAGGGGTACTATGCACCTTCGCAGTAGGGGAAAGATGGGCTTTGCGCTGGGCCTGGGGGCATTTCTGAGCTTATCCGCGGGCACGGCGTGCGCGCAGGTGGATCTTTCGGCCTGGCCGCAGGTGCGGATGGAGGTGCTTGCGGTCGACCGCGACGGCAACCCGGTGCCTGGGCTTGCTAACGATGGGGTGTTAGCGCGCGGAACAGGGAAGCCGCGGCCTGTGACGGAGTTGCAGGCGACGACCGAGCCGCAGAGCGTGTGCGTGCTGCTGGACGCGTCCGATGCGGACCGCTGGTCGATGGCTCAAGGAAAGGCCAAGAAGCTGGTTCGGAATCTGCCGCCGGGAGATGAGGTCTGCGTAGCGGCGTTTTCGACGCAGCTCTGGATCGCGCAGGAGTTCACGGAGGACCGCCTGGCGGTGTCAAGATCGCTCTCGCTGGGAAGGCCGGAAGGTGGCACGCAGCTGCGGGACGCAGTCTTTTATCTCGCCGACTACATGCGGCGCCAGGCGAAGCATCGCAGCCGTGCGATCGTGTTGATCAGCGATGGAACAGACCGCAAGTCCAACATGTCGTGGGAGCAACTGCGGCGCGGGATGGAGACGGAGGGCACGCCCGTGGTGCACATGGTGTGCCTTCCGCCGGCGTTCGGGCGCGCGCGGGCAAAGCAGTTCGATCCGCATGCGAGCGATGCGTTCAAGCTTACCGAGCTGGGCGGCGGACTGACCTACTTTCCGCATACCATGGGAGATATGAACGGCGTGATGGATGCCCTGCCGATCGCGATGAGCGAGCGGTACATAGTGACGTATACGGCCGAGAACGTGGCGCGCGACGGCCACGAAGAACGCGTCGTCCTGTTGTTCGACAAGGCGCATCGAAGCCAGAAGGCCATACTTCAGGCGCCTGAGGGGTACTATGCACCGTCGAACTAGGGTTTCGTTTCTGGCTGGATGCGGCCTGGCCTTTCTGCTGGGAGCCTCTGCCCGGGCGCAGACACCCGCACAGCAGCCGCAGCCGGCACGCACTCCGTTTCCGCTGAATGTGGATCGCGATCCCGCGCCTTCTCCCGATCCGGACACCACCTCGCCGGAGATCCCGAAGACACCGGGAGGCGCCGCAGCGCCCGGAACTTCGAACGTGGTGAAGGGCTCGAACGGCCGCTATACGCTGAGTGCGGATGCCTACGAGGTGCGGCTGAATGCGTCGGTCATCGACGGCAGCGGGCGCACGGTCCAGACGCTGACCCAAAGTGCTTTCCACGTCTACGAGGACGGCGTCCCGCAGACCATCTCGAGCTTCCGCCACGAAGACCTGCCGGTCTCCATCGGGCTCTTGATCGACAGTTCGGGCTCGATGTACGACAAGCGCCAGGCCGTCGATAAGGCGTCGCTCGACCTGGTGAAGCTCTCGAATCCGCAGGACGAAGAGTTCCTGGTGGACTTCAGCTCAGAGGCGTTCATCGACCAGGATTTCACGTCGAGCATCGACAAGCTGCAGCAGGGGCTCAGCTACATCAAATCCAGCGGCGGCACGGCCGCGTACGACGCGCTGGTGGCTTCGGCCGACTACCTGACCAAGAATGCGAAAAATCCGAAGCAGGTGCTGATCATCATCACGGACGGCGAGGACAATGCGTCCAGCGCCACGCTCGAACAGGCGATCCGCCGCATCCAGGATCTCGACGGGCCGATTGTTTACTGCGTGGGCTTGTTGTTCGGCGAGGATACAGACAAGCGCGAAAGCCGGCATGCGCGGCGTGTGCTCGAAAGCATTGCCGAGCAGACGGGCGGCACGGCGTACTTTCCGAAATCGCTGAAGGAAGTGGACTCGATTGCAGCGGAAGTGGCGGCGGATATCCGCACGCAGTACACGATTGCGTATCACTCGACCAACCCCCCGGCGAATGGGGGCTACCGCAAGGTGCACGTCGAAGCCAAGGACAAGGGCTTCGGCCGGCTGGATGTGCGCACCCGGAGCGGCTACTACCCGCGCACCGCAGCCACGGGCAAGGGTCAGCAGTAGGCGTTCGAGGCTGATGGACTGGAGTGTTTCAAGGCGAGTGCGGCTGATGCGGTGATCCTGCGTCACGCTTCCGCTCAGGATGGCAGTTCGATCGGCGAGGTCAGGGGGCCGGTTTCGAGATCGGGTGCTTGGCGCAGTCTCCCTCGGTGAGAAAGCAGCGCAGCAGGCCGCTGGCTACCGTCAGCACGGCGCCGCCGATCAGCATCAGGATGCCGTTTGTGAGGTGGCCGGTCACGTAGGGATACAGGAAGATCACCACGCCGAGATACATCAGGAAGGTGAGCAGGAAGCGGGTTGAGGAGCGGGTCATCGCCGGGACCTCCGGAAGACGGCGGAGGCCAGGGCCTCCGAATGCTGCACAGCTTACTCCTGAACCCCGTCGTTGCGCCAGAGGATTTTTTGAGGCTTTCAGGGCTTACCTGGCGCCGTCGATTGCAGCAGGCGCGATGTTCCGCGCCTGCCTCCTGCGGATGACAGATTCTGGTTGCGACGGAAAGTTACGGTTCGAGGGTCTGGTTGAACTGCACGGACTGGACCTTGTTGCTGAGGTCCTGGCGAGCGGCTTCGAGCTGGGCGTCGAGGGCCTGGTGCTGCTTCTGGAGGTCGAGAATCTGGTCCTCGATGCGGCCGAGCTGGTCGACGAAGCGCTTCTGGGCGAGCTTGTCGGTGTCCTTTAGAGCGACGATGTTGGCGCGCTGACGCTCTTCTTCCGCGCGCTGGTTCTTCAGTTGGTCGTCGATCGCGGAGCGCGTGTGTTCGATATCGGCTACGGCGCGCTGGGCGTCCAGCACGGGCTGGAGCTGCTTGATGAGGGCGGGGTCGTCGCCGGCTTCCTTCCCCATCTCCTGGACGAGAAGCTTGATCTGGCTGTCGTTGATGGTGCCGACCTGGATGTTGCGCGGGTAGGCGCGGCTTTCGGCGACCTTGAGGTGAACTGTCTTGCCGGCGGGCACGAGGACGCGGAAGCGATAGGCGTTGGGCAGGGTCTCGTCGGGTTTGACCGGCGTGCCGGCCAGGCTGGTTTCGGCGTTGAGCTGAAAGCTCTGGCTGCGCGCGTGTTCGAGCACGACAATGCGGTCTTCGGGCGCGGCGTTGCGGATGCCGTAGTCGCGCTGGACGACGTCGCGGTAGTGCTCGGTGAGGATGCCCTTGGCGATGACGATGGAGCGCAGATGGTGCACCTGCGGGTCCTGTTTGCTATCGACGTGGACGGCCTGATCGGCGGCGTAGGAGAGCAGGCGCTTCTCGTTGGGGTGGATGGGGTCGAGCAGGCCCTCGCCGCCGAAGCTGCCGTTTTCGACGATGGAGAAGCTGCCGCGGTCGAGGGTGAGGGTGGACGAGTTGGTGATCCACAGGGCGCGCAGGGCGACCGGCTGCGAGGACGACCAGAGGGTGACGCGCTCGATGGGGAGCTTGGTCTGCAGGATGGGGACGAGGGCGGACTCGTTCTTGCGGATGGTAATGGGGTCGGTGAGGGAGTACTGGAAGAAGTCATCGAAGGCGTTGGAGCTGGTGTTGGGGGTGATGGATTGGGAGGCTAATTCGTCATAGTCGAGGGGCGGCGGCGGGGCTGCGGGAAAAACGCCTCCACCCATATTGCCGCCGTAGCCTGCGCCGATTCCCGAACCATTGCCGGACATGATCCCGCCGACGACCCCGCCGGGGGAGCCGCTGCCAAGGCTCGCCGTTGCCCGCGGAGCCGCTTTCGCAGCCATGACCCCGCGAGAGAGGCCGGCGTTGTAGGCTTGCTGCTGCTGGATGGAAGCTCCGGCACCGGCCATCGTTGGAGGTGCGCCGTCTTCCTTGATCATGGACAATTCGCCGGACTCGTGCGTCTGCGGCTCAAGCTGGGCTTCGGCAGGGAGCGGGATCTCGGGGCGGCGGGCGTAGTAGGGGGTGGAGAGCGGCTGGATGAAGCTCTGCGGTGCGCCGGCGACCAGGTCCAGGTGGACGTTGAGCCAGTCGCTGCCGGTGGTGTTGTCGACGACGGACCAGCCCTGAAGCGTGGCGGTTGGGCTGGCGGCCTGTTTCGCGTCGGTAAAGAGGATGCGGTAGGTGGACTTCCAGACCGGCACCTCGGAGATGTAGCTGACGCGGAGGTCGCGGGCGCCGGTTCCTCGATCGAGGAGCGTCAGATGGCGGAGCCCCTGGTTGCGGGTGCTGGCGAGCAGCTCCAGATAGCGCGTGACGTCGGTGTGGAGGGCGTTGTCGAGCAGCGTGACCGAGACGGCGGAGGTGAGCTCGAGGGTGCGGACCTGGCCCGAATCGGAGACGACGGTGAGGAAGCGATGGTCTTCGCTCGGGGTGCTGGCGTCCGCGGCGGGCGTTTTGGAGCCGGTGCGCAGGTCGATCGAGAGCAGGCGGCCGGTGAGCGAAATGCCCGCGCCGGTGACCTGGACGCGCGCGCCCTTGATGGCGTTGTAGAAGTCGACGTCGGAGGGGTCGGAGGAGAGCGCAAGCGGCAGGGAGCGGAGCTGCTGCTCGAGCGGCGTGGTGGAGTTGTAGCCGGCGCCGGAGATGCGGCCTCCGTTCAGGTCGACGGCGGTGAGCGACTGCAGGACGTCGTTCAACTGCGCGCTGGTGAAGTCGATGGTGACGGACTGGTCGCCCGAGACGCGCCCGGCGTGCTCGAAGAAGCCGACGCCGTTCTTGTAAAGCGCGACGCGCGTGATGGGAAGTTGCGAGGCAGGCGCAGCGGAGGGTTTGGCGAGCGGCTCGGCGGTGGCGCGGGGTCGGACGAGGGGGGTCTGGGCGAAGGCAGGCAGGGAAAAAGCAAGTACGGCGAAGAAGGCGCGATTGGCGTGCACGAGGGGCTCCTGACGAGGCTGCATGTGCTTAGACCGAAATCCGGAGCGGATTGTTCCCGGATTCCGGAAAAGCTTTCTGTGGTGGAGAACGTGCAGGTTGCGAGTTCTTGCGTCTATTCGTTAGAGTTATGCGGCTATTAGTTTTGCTGATGGCGCGGATGGAGAGAACACGATGACGTTTGGTTTGACCGAAGAGCAGGAGTCGCTGCGCAGGGAAGTGCGTGCGTTTGCCGCGAAAGAAGTTCTGCCGCACGTAATGGAGTGGGACGAGAAGAGCCAGTTCCCCGCCGCGGTGGTGAAGAAGATGGCCGCGATGGGGCTGATGGGCGTCATCTTCCCTGAGGAACTGGGCGGCGCCGGCCTGGGCTATGTGGAGTATGTGCTGGCGATTGAAGAACTGAGCCGCGTGGATGGCAGCGTGGGCATCATCGTGGCGTCGCACAACTCGCTGTGTACGAACCACATCATGCTGGCGGGCAACGACGAGCAGCGCCAGCGTTGGGTTTCGAAGCTGGCGAGCGGCGAGTGGCTGGGCGCGTGGGGCCTGACGGAGCCGGGTTCGGGCTCGGACGCTGGCGGCATGCGCACGACCGCCGTGCGCCGGGGCGACCAGTGGGTGCTGAACGGGTCGAAGACGTTCATCACCAACGGCAGCTATGCGGATTGCGCGCTGGTGCTGGCCGTGACCGATCGCGAAAAGAAGACGCATGGCGGCATCTCCGCGTTCCTGGTGGAGAAGGGCACGCCGGGCTTCCGGCCGGGCAAGAAGGAGAACAAGCTGGGCCTGCGCGCGAGCGACACCGCGGAGCTGATCTTCGAGGACTGTGCGGTGCCGGCGGAGAACCTGGTCGGGGTAGAAGGTGCGGGATTCAAGGATGCGATGCGCGTCCTCGACGGCGGCCGCATCTCGATTGCCGCGCTGAGCCTGGGGATTGCGCGCGGCGCGCTCGATGCGGCGCTCGCGTATGCGACGGAGCGGCGGCAGTTCGGCAAGGCGATCAGTGAGTTCCAGGCGATCCAGTTCAAGCTGGCGACGATGGCGACGGAGCTGGACGCGGCGTGGTTGCTGACCATGCGCGCGGCGCGGATGAAGGATGCCGGGCTGAACGTGACGCTCGAATCCAGCATGGCGAAGCTCTACGCGAGCGAAGTGGCTTGCCGGATCTGCGACGAAGGCGTGCAGATTCATGGCGGGTACGGCTTCATCAAGGATTATCCGGCGGAGAAGTTCTATCGCGATGTGAAGCTGTGCACCATCGGCGAAGGCACCAGCGAAATCCAGCGCATGGTGATTGCGCGTGAGTTGCTGAAGCGCAAGTAGGAAAGGTGCGGAGAAGGAAAGAGGGGTCGAAGAGCACGGCCTCTCCGGCCCAGGGGCGACCGCGTTGCGTCTCCTTCAAGTAAACGTTTACTATTCCCCTCATTCCCGGGGTATGACACATGAAGATTTCACGGCGCGCAGCGTTGGCCGGAATGGCGGCAGTCGCAGGCAGCGGCAGGTTGAAGGCGCTGGCAATGCTGGAACAGAATCCGGCGATGTCGAAGACGCGCGTGGCGACCAGCGCCGAGCGCAACCTGGCGAACGGGCCCTTTCAGCCGACGTACGATTCGCTGAAGAGCCAGTACCGCACGCCGGAGTGGTTCCGCGACGCGAAGTTCGGCATCTGGGCGCACTGGACCGCGCAATGCGTGCCGGAGCAGGGCGACTGGTATGCGCGCAACATGTACATCCAGGGGCACAAGCAGTATGAGTATCACGTGAAGCACTACGGGCATCCCTCGAAGGTCGGGTTCAAGGAGATCGACCACATGTGGCAGGCCGAGAACTGGCAGCCCGAGGCGCTGATGGACTTGTATGTGAAGGCCGGCGCGAAGTACTTCATGTCGCTCGCCAACCATCACGACAATCTGGATTGCTACGACTCGACATACCAGGACTGGAACTCGGTGAAGGTGGGACCGAAGCGGGATATCGTGGGCACGTGGGCGAAGGTGGCGCGCGCGAAGGGGCTGAAGTTCGGGGCGAGCAATCACTCGTCGCATGCGTGGCACTGGTTCCAGACGGCGTTTGGCTACGACTCCGAAGGTCCGCTGGCGGGCGTAAAGTACGACGGCTACCTGAAGAAGGCCGATGGCAGGGGGCAGTGGTGGGAGGGGCTGGATCCGCAGCGATTTGTATGTTGGGCCGTCGTTTCCGCTGCCGGATGGACTGAAGACCCGGGCGGAGCAGGATGCCTGGCGCAAGACGCACGATGCGGCCTGGCACGAGGAGATTCCGCCGCTCTATCCGGGCGCGGCGAACAGCTGGTTTCTGCGCACGCGCGAGCTGGTGGACAAGTACGACCTCGACTTCCTGTACTTCGACGACACGGAATTTCCGCTTCGGCAGACGGGGCTCGATGTGGCGGCGCACTTCTACAACCGCGAACTATCGCAAGCGCGGCAACAAGGTGGAGGCGGTGGTGTTTGCCAAGGGCTTCAAGCCGGAGCACCTGGGCGCGGCGACGCTGGATATCGAACGCGGCCGCTCCAACGACATCCGTCCGCTGCCCTGGCAGACGGATACCTGCATCGGCGACTGGCACTACAACATCGACGTGCTGGAGAAGCATCGCTACAAGACCGCAAAGACCGTGGTGCAGATGCTGGCGGATATCGTCAGCAAGAACGGCAACCTGATGCTGAACATCCCGCTGAAGGGCGACGGCACGATCGACGCGGACGAGCGTAAGGTGCTGGAGGACCTGGCGACCTGGTTCCCGGCCAATGGCGAGGCGATCTACGGCACACGGCCGTTCACCGTTTCGGGCGAGGGTCCGCCGGATGTGGTCGTCACGGGGAACTTCAACGAGAGCAAGGGAAGGCCCTACACCGCGGAGGATGTGCGCTTTACGGTGAAGGGCGGACGGCTGTATGCGATCGTGATGGCCTGGCCGGAGAGCGGCAGGGTGCGGCTGAAGACGCTGGCCGCGGCGTCACCGCAGCTCGCCGGAGCCGTGGCGAAGGTGGACATGCTGGGCGGCGGCGAGGACTTGAAGTTCGAGCGCGGCGCGGAGGCGCTGGAGGTGACGCTGCCCGCGCGCCCGGCCGGGGATCTCCCGTTTGCGCTGCGCATTGCGCCGGAGAATGCGCAGACTTTGCGCGCGGGCTGATCAGGATGTGCTGCGCTACATCTGGATCATGATCTTGGTGAAGGCAGCGGGGTTGGCGCTCCATTCGGCGAGGATCGACGGCGCGCGGTCGAGCCCGACGACGGCGGTGACGGCCTGCTCGACAGGGAAGCGGCCGGCGTCGAGCATGGCCATCACTTCGAGGAAGTCCTGCGGCAGGGCATTGCGCGAGCCCAGGATGTCGAGCTCCTTCTGGATGAAGAGCTTGGCCTCATAGCTGACGTGGTCCTTGGGGTAGCCGATGTAGACGACGCGGCCGGTGAAGGCGACTTCTTCGACGGCGAGACGGAACGTTTCGGCGAGTCCGATGGCCTCGATGATGACGTCGGGGCCGTCGCCGTCGGTGAGGTCGCGCAGGCGCTGGCGGACGTCCTCGTTGTGCGAGTGGATGAGGTCCGTGGCGCCGGCGAGGCGGGCGGTTTCGAGTTTGGTGTCGTCGAGGTCGATGGCGATGGTGCGCGCGCCGCGGAAGGCGGAGGCGGCGATTGCGCCGAGGCCGATGCCTCCGCAGCCGATGATAGCCACGGTGTCATCCTGGGTGACGCGGCCGCGCGCGACGGCGTGCGCGCCCACCGTCAGCGGTTCGACAATCGCGAGGTGCTTGAGGGAAAGAGTGGCAGAGGGATAGACCTTGCTGGCCGGCACCGCGAGCAGCTGGGTGATTGCGCCGTCGCGCTGGACGCCGAAGGTCTGGTTGTCGCGGCAGGCGTTTTCGCGTCCGCGGCGGCAGCTGGGGCAGCGTCCGCAGGAGGTGTAGGGATGCACGGCGACGCGCGTTCCGGCGGGCGTGTAGACGTTGCCTTCGAGCACGGTGGCGGCGATCTCGTGACCGAGAATGCGCGGGTAGGTGACGAGCGGATTGCGTCCGCGGAAGCTGTTGAGGTCGGTGCCGCAGAGCCCAACCATCTCTACCTTGAGCAAAAGTTCGCCGGCGGCGGGAGTGGGCTCGGGGACGTCGGTGATGGAGGCGTGGCCGGGTTCGGTCAGGGTGAGTGCTTGCATGCGGATCCTTGGGAAAGGCTTGGTCTTTCGAGTCGAGAGTTTTAGTTGGGAGTTCAGAGTCAGAGGCGGTAGATGCGGGCGGCGGTTTCGCCCCGGATGGCGGCGCGTTCGTCGGGTGAGAGTGGGGCGAGCCAGGCGTCTACGGTGTTGACCCACTGCTTATAGCTGGAGGCTACGTTGACGACAGGCCAGTCGGTGCCAAACATCAGGCGGGCGGGCGTAAAGGCTTCAAGGACGGTTTCGAAGTACGGCTGCAGCTGCGCCGGCGTCCACGTCCCCCAATCGGCTTCGGTCACCATACCGGAGAGCTTGCAGGCGACGTTGGGGCGGCGGGCGAGTTCGCGGATGGCCTGGTTCCAGGCGGCGAAGCCGTTGCCGCGGATGTCAGGTTTGGCGATGTGGTCGAGCACGAACGGCTGCTGCGGGTGCTGATCGACGAAGCGGGTCGCTGCAGGCAGTTGCCGCGCGAAGATGAGGATGTCGTACACAAGTCCGGTGGACAGCAGTTGGCGAATGCCGCGATGGAAGGCGTCCCCCTCGAGAAAGCCCTCGGGCTCCCCTTGCACCACGTGGCGCAGACCCTTGAGCAGCGGATTCCGGCAAAGCGACAGGAGCGTGGCCGCGAAGTCGTCCGCTGCAATGGGCGCCCATCCCACGACGCCGCGGATCAGCGAAGATTGTGCGGCGAGGTCGAGCAGCCAGTGAGTTTCTTCAAGCGTCTGGCGCGCCTGCACGGCGACGGTCGCGTCGATGCCGGCGGCCAAAGCCTCGCCGGCGAGGTCCTCGGGGAGAAGGTCGCGGCGCAGTGCCTGCATGGAATCGTCGATCCAGCCATAGTCCTGCGGGGTGTAGCGCCAGAGATGGTGGTGGGCGTCGACTCGCATGCGTTATGGTTTATCGTACCTTCGTAAACGTTGCCTTCCAGCGTATTACAAAGTCTGCCGAGGCAGTAGCGCAGCTCCGCGCGCGAAAGGATCACGACTTCCATGAAGCGCTTTTGTCTCACGCTCGACCTGCGCCGCGACCCGGCATTGATCGCCGAATACGTCGAATACCACCGGACGGGCTGGCCTGCGATCCACCAGAGCATCCGCGATGCCGGCGTTCTGGATATGCAGCTCTATGAGCTGGACGGGCGGGTGTTCATGATCATGGATTGTTCCGACGATTTCAGCTTCGAGCGCAAGGCCCGGATGGACCGCGACAATCCCACGGTGCAGGAATGGGAGCGGCTGATGGAGCGCTTTCAGAATGTGTCCGCGGACGAGGATCCGAGCGCGAAGTGGAGGCTGATGCGCAAGATCTTCCAGCTTGCCTGAGGTGCCCGGCGGGGCGCGCGTGGCTTGCGCCGGAACACAGCCGGGGTACTATACAGGTGTTGTCACCGCGGGCCGGGTTGGCCGCTGTTCGCACACACGGGCGTGTCATGCTTCCGTTGCCCCGCAGAGTGCATCTGACGGGCAGGACGCCTCTTCCTCCACGTGCGCACGTTGTGTCGAAGGCAGGTTGCGGCCCGGAGTCGTTTGGATCGTAGATCGAAAGGCATTCTGCAATGGAATTTCATATCTCTCGAGCGGTGCGTGACCGGCTGGCGTTGGATGACCTGCTCTTCAGCTACACCGGCAACGTCGTGTTCGCGAACGTGGCGGCGAGCCGCAAGCTGGCGCAGAAAATGAATGAAGCCCGCGGGCCGCGGCGGCCGATCCCGAAGGAATCGTGAACGCCGGCGCCCTGTTTGCGATGGGCCTGATCGACGAACTGAACCACGCGCTGGTGGCGCGGTATCGCAAGGAGATCGACCCCGCGGTGCTGACCGAGGCGGTGCGCTGGTTTGCCGCGCAGGCTGATCCCGGCGAAGGTGGACGAGCTTCTGCTGCGCTTCACCGAACAGTTTCCGAACATGGCGGTGTATCGCGGCGAGATTACAGCCGCGGAGTGGCTGAAGGGCAACGACCGAGGACCTCACCAATCGCGAGGCAGCGCTCGAAGAGCTGCTGCTGCTTTGGCTCGCCAACATGAATCCGGCGTTCACGCCGTTTCGCGAGCTGTTTGAAGATGACAGGGCTGAAGCAGCAGACCATCTACAAGCGGGTGACGGCGACGTTTCCCGATTACTTCGCACGCGTCCGCCGCTGGCCCCGGAGATCGGCAGCCTGTTCGATGCGCTGCGTGCGCCGATGCTGGCTTCGCCGGACTCGCTGACCGGGCAGCTGGATTTCATCCGCGAACGTTGGACGCCGCATCTGGGCGAGGACCTGCGACGCGTGCTGCTGGCGATCGACGTGCTGCGCGAAGAAGATATCGCCATCTGGATGCGCTTCAATCCGCCGGGACCGGAGCAGTACCGGCACGGCGCGCCGGGCTTTGGCGGCGAAGGATTTGTCGGCGATGAGTACGTGGGCTTCGAAGGCGAGTGGGTGATCGGGCGCGGATGGCCGCAGGGTGCGGCGCTATGCCTCCGATTACCAGGCCCCGCTGGTCGAGTACGAGGCTTTCTCGCGCGGACCAGGCCTGGATGCCGAACGTCGTGCTGATGGCGAAGAGCACGTACGTGTGGCTGGAGCAGCTTTCGAAGAAGTACAAGCGGCACATCCACCGGCTGGACCAGATTCCGGATGAAGAGCTGCGCCTGCTGGCGGATCGCGGCATTACGGGCTTGTGGCTGATCGGCTTGTGGGAGCGTTCGACGGCGTCGCGCACGATCAAGCGGCTGCGCGGCCACGCCGACGCGGTGGCTTCGGCCTACTCGCTGAAGGGATACGACATTGCCGAGGACCTGGGCGGCAACTGCCGGATACGAGAATCTGAAGCACCGCGCGGCGGCGGCGGGCATGCGGCTGGCCAGCGACATGGTGCCCAACCACATGGGCATCGACTCCGACTGGGTCATCGAACATCCGGACTGGTTCCTCTATCGCTGGGAGAGCCCGTTCCCGGTCTACAGCTTCAACGGGCCGGACCTTTCGAACGACAGCCGCGTCGAGATCAAGATCGAAGACCACTACTACGACCAGACGGATGCGGCCGTGGCCTTTCGCGTGCGCCATCACAGCGACCGGCGCGACGCGCTACATGTATCACGGCAACGACGGCACGACGTTTGCGTGGAACGATACGGCGCAGCTCGATTACTCGAAGGCCATGCGTGCGCGAGCATGTGATCCAGACGATCCTGCATGTGGCGCGGCTGTTCCCGATCATCCGCTTCGACGCCGCGATGGTGCTGGCGAAGCGGCATGTGCAGCGGCTGTGGTTTCCGCTGCCTGGAGCGGGCGGGTCGATCCCGTCGCGCGCGGAAAATGCGATGTCGCAGGAAGAGTTCGACGCGCTGATGCCGCATGAGTTCTGGCGCGAGGTGGTCGATCGCGTCGCCGTCGAAGTGCCCGGCACGCTGCTGCTGGCCGAAGCCTTCTGGCTGCTCGAAGGCTACTTTGTGCGCACGCTGGGCATGCACCGCGTGTACAACTCGGCGTTCATGAACATGCTGCGCGACGAGGAGAATGCGAAGTATCGCAGCTACCTGAAGAAGACGATCGAGTTCGATCCCGACATCATGAAGCGCTACGTGAACTTCATGAGTAATCCGGATGAGAAGACCGCCATCGACCAGTTCGGCGATGGCGACAAGTGCTTCGGCGTCGCGACGCTGCTGGCGACGCTTCCCGGGCTGCCGATGTTCGGGCACGGCCAGATCGAAGGCTACACCGAGCGCTACGGCATGGAGTACAAGCAGGCCAAGATGGACGAGTGGCCGCGTGAGGACCTCGTGGCGCGGCACCAGGCCGAGATTGCGCCGCTGCTGAAGAAGCGCTACATCTTCGCGGAAAGCGAAAACTTCACGCTGTACGACTTCTGGACGGGCCACGGCACGGTGGATGAGAACGTCTTTGCGTACTCGAACCGCATGGGCGGCGAGCGGTCGATCGTCCTTTACAACAACCGGTATGAGAGCACCAGCGGATGCATTCACCACTCGGCTGCATCGATGGATAAAGGCAGCGGCGAGCTCCGTCAGCGGCAGTTAGGCGATGGGCTCGGCGTCGCGGCGGACGACGCCCTGGTGGTGCGCTTCCGCGACGTCGTGAGCGGACTCGAGTACCTGCGCCGGGCCATGGATGTGCACTGGCACGGCCTCAGCTTTCCGCTCCGCGGCTATCAGCGCATGGTGCTGCTCGACTGGCAGGAGCTGCGTTCTTCGGCCGAGTATCCCTGGGATCGGCTATGCGATGAGCTGAACGGCGAGGGCTCGCCCAATCTCGAGGAAGCATTGTCGCACCTGCGCCTGCGGCCTGTGCACGATGCCCTGTGGTCCGCGGTCAGCGCCGGGAACTGCAGGCTGCTGTCCGATCTGGCACGCACCTCACACCCTGTGGCAGAGCCCGCAGGTGACCCACTGCTGCCGGGAGAGAAATCGCCGCAATCCGCTGCCAAGACAGCACCTTCCACGGAGGACAGCCTGGGAGGCCTGCCAGCGGAGGCGGCCCGCGTCTTCGATCGTATCTTCGAGGCGCTCGCACCCTCGCAGCACAGCGTGATGCAGCCCGCGAAGGGCAAGCGGGCCACTGCTTCCGCCCCGCGTGCGGCGTTCGAAGAAGAGAGCCGCGCCCTGCTGCTGGCGGCCGCGCGTCTGCCGGAGATAGCCGTTACCTTTGCCGGGGACTGGCCGGCTGCCGTGCGCGCCCTGCTTCCGTTTGAAGATGTAAGCCGCGGCCCCGAGCCGACCTGGGCTCCGGTGCTCGCGTATGTGCTCTACCGTAGCTTGCCCTGGCAGGGAAGCCGCGTCGCCTTGTTCGACCAGGTGCATTCACGCGCCGCGCTGGCCGAGATCTTTGAAGCCCTGGGCATGCAGGGCGACGACCGCTGGCGTGCGGTGGCCCGGGTGCGCCTGCTGCTCGGCCAGACGCATGCGCCAGAAGAAGCGATCGCCTCCGAAGCGCTCTGGTCCGATCCTGACGCGCGCTGGCTTGCCGGAGTCAACGAGTCCGGCGGCAAGACCTATTTCAACAGGGAACAGTTCGAAGAGCTCTGGGGATGGCTTCAGCTTCCCGTGCTGCTCGATACCGCCAGGCGCAAGGCCAGCGCGGGCGAATCGACAGTCGAGGCGGAGATACCGATCGCCGGCATCTGTGAACTGGCAGCCGAGGCTGGATACGAGCTCACCGCGTTTCAGGCGCTGGCAGCCGCAACCGAGTCGGCGCATGACGCAGCAGTGGAGGCCCCGGTAGCCGTCAGCGCACCAAAGATTTAGAGGGACTGCTTCGCCCCTGTGGCTGGATCGTGAGGAGAGGTGCGCGGGGCGCTACTCCTCGCGCTCGGCCGCGCGAGCCATGCGCAACGTGTAGCGCGTGGCGGAAAAGTGCGCCCCGGCAAGCAGCAGCAGGCCGGAGATAAAGGCCCACATCATCAGGCCCACCGACACGCGGAACGGCCCGTAGACCGACTCGAAGTCAAGCTTCGGCAGCGCCAGCACGTAAAGAAACTTCGCCGCCTCCCAAAGCAGGCCGATCACGATAGCCGTCGGCAGCACGGCCATGGCAGGGATTTTGCGGTGCGGCAAAATCCAGTAGATAAGAAAGAACAGCAGGATGCTCGCGATCACGGCGAAGATCTCCATGATGCCGCGGGAGACAAGCTGGAAGACCATGTTGTCCGTGTGTCCGAAGAAGATCCAGCCCAGCAGCGACTTCTGGCCCGCGGTCAACGCCACGGACGCCAGCACCAGGATGCCGACCGCCGCCGCCAGGCCCAGCGACACCAACTGGTTCTCCAGGTAGTTGCGGTTCTTCTTCACGCCCCACACGTTATTCAGCGCCACCTCCAGCGGAAGAAAAACGCCCGTCGAGGTGACCAGCAGCATGAAGATGGAGAAGACCTGCGTGCCTTTGTGCGGGTGCGCCAGCAGCTTCATGTTTTTCATCACGAAGTCCTGGCTGGTGGGCAGCAGGCTGCGCATCAGATCGGTCAGCACGTCGACCATCGTTTGCGAATGGAAGACCTTCTGGGCAATCGTCAGCATCATCACGATGAACGGAAACAGCGAAAGGATCACATTCGCCGCGACTGAAAACGCGTAGGTATGGACCTCGGTGCCCGCCATGAATTGCAACAGCGCCCTTGTCTGCGGCCACCAGCCGCTCTCCGGCACCACCGGTTCCACATGCTCGATTGGAATCTCGGCCGGAGTTCCCGCCGTGGGCTGTTCCGTCTCCTCGGCTGCAGGATCCTCTGCACTCTTTGCAACAGCTTCCGCTGCGGCCTTGCCGGCGAGCTTTTCGGCAGGCTTCGGCACATGCTTCAGCCCGGCGGCTTCGCTGCCCTCGTGCAGGACAGGCTTGTCGTCTACTTCAGCGTTGAATGGTTCGTGTTCCATGCAGAGGGTGTGGCTTCGATGCTAGCAGAGACAGGACGTTCGGCAGCGGTCTGACGGTCCAGGCGGTCGAGCGCCCAGCGCGCGCTTTCGGCCAGCACCGGATCGTCTCCGGCGGCCCACGCTTCGAGTCTCGGCCGGAACTGCTCTCGCCCGCTGTTGCCCATCGCAATGGCGACGTTGCGGTGCAGCCGCGAGCGTTTCGTGCGTTCGAGCGGCGAACCGCCAAACTGCTCTTTGAAGCCGGCCGCGTCGAGCGAGGCAAGCCACTCCAGCGCCGGGTTCACGAGCTCGTCGCGTCGACGCAGGCCTGCGGGTTCAGCGGTTGGCGCCTGCCGGTTCCACGGGCAAACCTCCTGGCAGATGTCGCAACCGAAGACCTGCCTGCCCATCGGCTCGCGCAGCTCGGGCGGAATTTCGCCCTTCTTCTCAATGGTCAGGTACGCGATGCATAGCGAGGCATCCATCTGCCGCGGCCCGATGAGAGCGCCGGTGGGGCAGGCCTCCAGGCAGCGTGTGCAGCTTCCGCAGCGGTCCGGGGCCAGCGCAATCGGCAGCTCCATGGGCAGCGACGTGACGATCACCCCCAGCAGCAGCCAGGATCCCAGCTCCTGGTTGAGCAGGCACGTATTCTTGCCTGTCCAGCCCAGCCCCGCGCGGGCGGCGAAGTCGCGTTCGAGCAGCGGGCCAGTGTCCACGTAGCAGCGCGTCTGGCAGGGCACCCGCGCGAGCAGCGCCGCCTCCACCGCCCGCAGACGCCGCAGCAGATCGCCGTGGTAGTCCGTAGGTGCGCCGTCATCGTCTCCGGTCCAGGCATAACGCGCAATCCACCCTGTTTCCGCACCTGCTGGGTCGATCGAACGCGGCGCAGGACTGTCGCCCGCGAGGTTGTAGTTGAGCGCGCACACCAGTACAGAGCGCGCCCACGGCATCGCCACCCGCGCGGAGGACCGCAGCAGCTCGCCGGAGTCCGCGCGCCGCTTTAGGTAGTCCATCTCGCCCGCGCGACCGGCCTCCACCCATTCGGCAAAACGCGTTGCGGTAACCGTGCCCGTGTCCTCCTGCGCGGAAGGCGCTGCCGCCACGCCGGCGCGCTCGAACCCCTGCCGCTCGGCCAGCGAGCGCACCCACTCCATCAGCTCCGGATTCCAGGCGGCGTCCATGATTCAAGGGTAGCGCGGCCGCGCTACGGCTCGAAAGCGCAGTCGCATGGGACATGAAGCATTTGCTGGCGAAGCTATGGCTCACGCTCGCTGCATGGCTGCGCCAACCGAAGGACGAGATGGACAGGCGGCAGGCTTAAAGCGATATCCAGCGGCTCTTCCCGCCGCACGGACCGAATGCCAAGAGAGGCGCTGCGAGCGACACGGGCATTGAAGAAAACGCCGCGGATTAGTAGACTGAACAAGCAGCCGTCCGCCACGACGGTCCCGCGCAACGCGGAGAGGTGGCAGAGCCCGGTTTAATGCACCTGACTCGAAATCAGACGTACCTTTACCGGTACCGGGGGTTCGAATCCCTCCCTCTCCGCCACTAGCATATTTCAGACGTTCCTAAGACATCCTAGAAACCTCATAAAGCCCCGATAAAACGGGGCTTTGTTGCTTTTGTGTTCTTTTGCGGTACTCTGGAAGCCGACCGCCAGCGTGGGTACATTTGTGGGTACATCGTTTCCGCGCTGTGGGTACATTCCTTTTGTGGGTATGCCGATGGCGCTGACAGACACGGAAATCAGGAAAGCAAAGTCGCAGGAGAAACCCTACAAGCTCACTGACGGGGCGGGGCTCTACATCTGGGTCACGCCGTCCGGTGGGCGGAAGTGGCGTGCGTCCTACCGTCACGACGGGAAGCAGAAGACCGCCACCTTTGGCGGATACCCCGAAGTGTCGCTGGCGCTCGCGCGGGAACGTCACAGAGAGGCCAAGAAGCTGCTTGCCGAAGGTATCGACCCGATGGGGCAGCGCAAAGCCGTCAAGATCGCGCAGGACGCTGCGAACGTCAATTCCTTCGCCAGCGTTGCTGCGCTTTGGCTTGATCATTGGCAGGAAGGAAAAAGCGCCCGTCACGTCGATTCGGTGCGGCGGCGAATGGCTGCTGACATTCTTCCGGCGCTCGGCTCCCGCGCTATCCAGTCCATCGAAGCGCCTGAAGTCGTCGCGATGACCAAGGCAATCGAGCAGCGTGGGGCGCATGACATCGCCAAACGCGCATTGGAGACGACGGGGCAGGTCTTCCGCTATGCCATCGCACACGGATTCGCCAAGCGGAATCCAGCCGTAGAGATCAAGCCAAGCGACATCCTGAAATCCGTTCGCAAGACGAATCACGCCAGGATAGACGCAAGAGAGCTTCCGGACCTGCTGAAGAAAATCGAGGTCTATCAGGGGACGCACGTCACGCGCCTTGCTATCAAGCTCCTGGCGCTGACGTTCGTCCGCACCAGCGAATTGATCGAAGCCAAGTGGAGTGAATTCGACCTCGAATCTTCACGCTGGAACATTCCCGCCGAACGAATGAAGATGCGTACGCCGCACGTCGTCCCACTCGCTAAGCAAACCGTGGAGGCGCTGGAGTTGCTGCAGCCCTTATCCGGCGGGAGCGAATGGCTCTTTCCCGGAGACCGCGACCGCTCGAAGCCGATGAGCAATGCTACGATTCTGAAGGGTTTGGAGCGCATGGGCTACAAAGGCAAAATGACGGGACACGGCTTCCGTGGGCTCGCGTCCACCGTCCTGCATGAGCAGGGATACCCGCATGAGCATATCGAATTGCAACTCGCCCACGCGCCACGGAACGCCGTCAGCGCCGCCTATAATCACGCACTCTACCTTGAACCGAGGGCGAAGATGATGAGCGATTGGGGTGATTACCTAGAACTCAAATCCAGAGAACGAAGTCGTGAACCGGCGCAGGGCATTATCCGGATACTGCGGGGGCATTTAGGAGAATCGACATTCATAAAGCGGGAGTCAGCCGAAATTTGCCTAGGGATGGGCTGAATTCGGCACGGAAGGAGCCGTCATGGCTGGAGTAGCTCAATGACCGTCGAATCATTCTCTTTTCAATGGCTTCGGAATCCGTTGGGGAGCACCGCCGCCCGATATCTCTTGACGTCTCATGACAGCACAATTTTCTAGGAATTCGCGCGCGGGTGCGCGCGCGAGGGAGCAAACTTGGGTTTGCGGCATTCCTTAGAAGTTTTTGAATTCCTGGCGGTTGCGGGAGTTTCTTCAGGTCTAAGCGAGCGGGTGAAAACTCCGCCGCAAGTTTGTGACGTATTACGTGAATGCATCGCGCATGCGCTCGCGCTAGGAGTTTTGGCACAGTAGGGATATCGACCATAGCGCAGGTTGCGCCATTGCTCCTCTGTGAGGTTCAGCCAAGACCCTTCCTGAACCCCTGAACCGTCGCTTGGTGGGTCAAATTAATAAGTTTAGAAGAGGGCTATAACGACCCAATTCTATTGGGTGTTGCCTAGCGCTTACACTCTATCAAAACCCTAGAAGTAGTTGGGAGTTGGCCTTGGTTAGTCGGCGCTTTGCGCGTCCTTTTTAGGGACTGAAGGAAACGCGTCTCGCGGTTTACGGAAACTTCAATCCGGTCATTCAGGGCCGATTGCTTCGCCGGAGCACTCTGCGGCAATTCCAGTGAATGCGAACGAGGTGTCCCTGACGGGCCTGTAAATGACCCTGCCTTGTCCTTCGATAGCACCTAATCCGCCTTTCACGATCATTTTCAATGATGCCTGACGCGCGCGAAGAATATGCTCGAGGTGAACGATGTCTCCAGAGTGCCATCCCGCAGGCACCTTCAACAGCACAGAGGACAAGACGGAGTTTACGAGTTCGTGAATCCTTTGCACCCAGAACTGAATGAGTTCTGGGCGGGACTGACTCGCATACACAATGAATTCTGGATGCAAGATGTTGCGGGTTCCGTGATCGAATTGCCAAGATGGTCCGCCGAACAAGTGCCCGTGATCGATGAAGGACGCACGAAATGTGCCGTCTTCCTGCTCCATGAAGATCGCCTCTCGTGCATCTGTGGAGTTGGCCCACAGATCGAATACGAAAGCACCTATGAAATCTGTGCGATTCGCTATTCGTTGAACATACTCCCGAGGTAGTCGGTAATACGCCCGGCAACCATAATTGGCAGTCTGGAAACGAGAAGCAAAATGCAACCCGCATTTGGAGTGTGCCCGGAGAGTGTACTGCGTTTGCTCACCGTGTGGGGTGACGATCTCCGAAATTTTCGCGGCCCGCCATAGAGGTACCGGCAAGCCAACGGCAGCCATTAGTTCAGTTCCGATGAACTCATTTGCAAGCACGTTTGGCCCTTGTGTATTTCGAGAGCACTTGACTACGTATGGCTGACCATCGCTACAGAGTGCCAAGAAGCTCTTGCACCCTCCGGGCATGGCTCGGAGGAACCTTACAACGTCTACGACCTGCATGGATAGACTTTCAGAATGGTCGCCGGGAGTCAGAGCCCACTTACAACTCCGCGGTTACGAGTATACACCAGACTTCGAGACTCCTCAGTCGGCGCTCCTGGCTTCTGAAATGAGAAGGTCGCTCTCTGTAGGACAGCTTGCTCTAACAACGAAATGAAGTGACAGGCCCTCCCTCCCGGCCACCCCTGTCGCACTTTTAACAGCCAAGGACTAAGTGCGCGACTAGAGATTCTAATGCAGCTTCGTTCTGCCTCGTCCTCTGCTCTGCAAGCTTGTGGTCGATTAGGCCGCTTGCCGCACTGTTCAAGGCATTCCGTGATTGCTCCATACCTATGAAGCTAGCTAACTATGTGAGGGAGTGCGCAAAGCTACCTACCAATAAACATTCCGGTTCGCCGTTGTTTCCAATGTGAAACTCCCATAAGAGATTTGCGATAGCAATCCCGACCGGTTGGTCCCGACCTGATGAACGAGTGTGTCTGGGCTAGCTGGCACGTGCAACTCCTCAGGTCAGATACGTAACGTGCGGTCTTCCTGAAGTTCTTGGCATGCGCAAATCCAGCCTCCGTCCGCAGAACGAGCTGTCAGGTGCGTAGGAACTCGCACCTGCTGGCATGGTCCTGGACCTGTACCTCAAAGCTCAGACCTCCTTTGCCGCAACCGCGACTTCATTCGGTGCGCAAAGCCCTGCCCTCTCCGAGCCAGCTACATCCCTTGTGTCATACAGCCCTTCTGGTCCCAGATTCGTGTCATTACGACCGTTTCAGGAGTTTAGGTGGCGACTCCACCTTCTCTGGATACTCGCCCGATATACGCGTTGGCGCCCAAGGATCTGAACCCAACTTCAAGCGGGCAGGAAAAGGCTAAATGCGTAATTTCCATGTTGGCAAGTTTGCAGGTCTATCTGCAACGTCGATACTCTTGATTGCATGTCTGTCAGCCTGCGGTGTCACAGTTGCTGTTTCGGGCATGCCTTCATCGGCATTGGTCGAGTTGTCATCATCCTCTTTGGTGTTCGGTGCCATCACTTCCGATACTTCGACTCCTGCGCAAACTGTGACGCTGTCAAACGCCGGGGATACGGTGCTAACGATCTCCGATATTTCTCTTGTGGGGATCGACACGAACAGCTTCAAGCAGTCCAACACCTGCCCGACGACCCTTGGCCCTGGCGATAATTGCTCAATTACGGCTAGTTTCACTCCTACTCAGGTGGGGTCATTCACCGCAGCTATTAAGATTACTCATAGTCAATCCCCGACTGCCCAGACGATCGTGCTGAGCGGGATTGCCGCGCCAGCTTCGGTCAGCGTGAGCCCGGCCAGCGCGGTTCTGACCGGCGGCCAGACGACGCAGCTGACTGCGACGGTAAGCCATGCTGCCAGCCAGGCGGTGGTGTGGACTGTCAGTCCAGCCGGCGTGGGCTCGATCAGCTCGTCGGGGGTGTACACGGCTCCTGCCAGCATCGCTGCCGCGCAGACGGTGGCAGTGACGGCCACCAGCGTGGCTGATGCAACCGCGTCTTCGTCCGCGACCCTGACGCTTGAGCCTTCGGTCGCGGTCAGCGTGAGCCCGGCCAGCGCGGTTCTGACCGGCGGCCAGACGACGCAGCTGACTGCGACGGTAAGCCATGCTGCCAGCCAGGCGGTGGTGTGGACTGTCAGTCCAGCCGGCGTGGGCTCGATCAGCTCGTCGGGGGTGTACACGGCTCCTGCCAGCATCGCTGCCGCGCAGACGGTGGCAGTGACGGCCACCAGCGTGGCTGATGCAACCGCGTCTTCGTCCGCGACCCTGACGCTTGAGCCTTCGGTCGCGGTCAGCGTGAGCCCGGCCAGCGCGGTTCTGACCGGCGGCCAGACGACGCAGCTGACTGCGACGGTAAGCCATGCTGCCAGCCAGGCGGTGGTGTGGACTGTCAGTCCAGCCGGCGTGGGCTCGATCAGCTCGTCGGGGGTGTACACGGCTCCTGCCAGCATCGCTGCCGCGCAGACGGTGGCAGTGACGGCCACCAGCGTGGCTGATGCAACCGCGTCTTCGTCCGCGACCCTGACGCTTGAGCCTTCGGTCGCGGTCAGCGTGAGCCCGGCCAGCGCGGTTCTGACCGGCGGCCAGACGACGCAGCTGACTGCGACGGTAAGCCATGCTGCCAGCCAGGCGGTGGTGTGGACTGTCAGTCCAGCCGGCGTGGGCTCGATCAGCTCGTCGGGGGTGTACACGGCTCCTGCCAGCATCGCTGCCGCGCAGACGGTGGCAGTGACGGCCACCAGCGTGGCTGATGCAACCGCGTCTTCGTCCGCGACCCTGACGCTTGAGCCTTCGGTCGCGGTCAGCGTGAGCCCGGCCAGCGCGGTTCTGACCGGCGGCCAGACGACGCAGCTGACTGCGACGGTAAGCCATGCTGCCCAGAGCGTAAAGGGTCCGCTGACCGCAATCAACGCACTGAATACATCGGTGACCTGGAGTGCTCTCCTGGGTACCATTACGCCGGAGGGCCTCTATACTGCGCCAGTCAATACGGGAACCAGCACGCTTACCGATACCATTACGGCTACCTCGGTTCAAGATCCGACGAAATCTTCGACTGCGACCCTGATCATCTCGTCGGGTCTGGTCGGCTGGTGGCCACTGGATGAAGGCGCTGGATTAGTAGCCTACGACAACTCCGGACAAGGCAATGATGGAACCTGGAGCGGCACGCCCAGTTCCGCGAGCAACACTTACTACACAACGTCGGCGATAGGTCGCGTGGCGGGGCATTTCAACGGTACCGACAACAGTTTGACGATCGGCACACGGCCAGCGTATCAGTTCACCGGACCATTCACGCTTCTGCGTGGGTGAATAGCACGTCCAACGGCACGATTGTTAGTATGCAGGATCAAGGCGAAAACGGCTATAACCTCGCGATGATTTACGGCATTCTTCGATTTTGCACCTACGCGAACACCTCTGAAACTTGCGTTGGGGGTGGGAGTTATCCCATGGCCAACCCCGCGTGGACCTATTTCACCGCAGTATTCGACGGCTCGCAAATCTGTGTTTACGCAAACGGCGTCTTTCTTAACTCCCGGAGCGCCGCGTCACCCACCCCATCCACCGGCCCTCTAACTTTCGGTATAGCTCAAAGAGGAGGGTATGTGGACCTCACCGGCTCTCTTGTCGATCTCCGTGTCTACAGTCGCGCTCTTTCCACAACCGAGATATCCGGTCTGTATGACACCGCTGTTGGCCTTCCGAGCGCTCCGACAAATCTTCAGATATATCCAGGTAACGGACAGGTGGGACTTTCGTGGGATACTCCCGTCCAGGGAGCCACTGTCACCGATTACATGGTCAATTACCGTCAAAGCGGAACGAGCTCCTGGGCACCATTCACCCATAACCCATCCGTCGTGAACGAACAGATGGTCACGGGCCTCACGAATGGAACCAGCTATGACTTCCAGGTGACAGGCATCAGTAACGCCAATGCCGGTCTCCCGAGTGGGATACTGACCGCAACACCCATGGCTGTTCCCGCTCCCATAGCCGTTAGTGTTGCCCCTAATACCAGCGGAAGTAGCCCCGGAAATCACACTCGTTTTGCCGCAACTGTCATCAACGCACTGAATACATCGGTGACCTGGAGTGCTCTCCTGGGTACCATTACGCCGGAGGGCCTCTATACTGCGCCAGTCAATACGGGAACCAGCACGCTTACCGATACCATTACGGCTACCTCGGTTCAAGATCCGACGAAATCTTCGACTGCGACCCTGATCATCTCGTCGGGTCTGGTCGGCTGGTGGCCACTGGATGAAGGCGCTGGATTAGTAGCCTACGACAACTCCGGACAAGGCAATGATGGAACCTGGAGCGGCACGCCCAGTTCCGCGAGCAACACTTACTACACAACGTCGGCGATAGGTCGCGTGGCGGGGCATTTCAACGGTACCGACAACAGTTTGACGATCGGCACACGGCCAGCGTATCAGTTCACCGGACCATTCACGCTCTCTGCGTGGGTGAATAGCACGTCCAACGGCACGATTGTTAGTATGCAGGATCAAGGCGAAAACGGCTATAACCTCGCGATGATTTACGGCATTCTTCGATTTTGCACCTACGCGAACACCTCTGAAACTTGCGTTGGGGGTGGGAGTTATCCCATGGCCAACCCCGCGTGGACCTATTTCACCGCAGTATTCGACGGCTCGCAAATCTGTGTTTACGCAAACGGCGTCTTTCTTAACTCCCGGAGCGCCGCGTCACCCACCCCATCCACCGGCCCTCTAACTTTCGGTATAGCTCAAAGAGGAGGGTATGTGGACCTCACCGGCTCTCTTGTCGATCTCCGTGTCTACAGTCGCGCTCTTTCCACAACCGAGATATCCGGTCTGTATGACACCGCTGTTGGCCTTCCGAGCGCTCCGACAAATCTTCAGATATATCCAGGTAACGGACAGGTGGGACTTTCGTGGGATACTCCCGTCCAGGGAGCCACTGTCACCGATTACATGGTCAATTACCGTCAAAGCGGAACGAGCTCCTGGGCACCATTCACCCATAACCCATCCGTCGTGAACGAACAGATGGTCACGGGCCTCACGAATGGAACCAGCTATGACTTCCAGGTGATTCCGGTGAGTATATTAGGGAATGGTACCGCGAGCATTATTGCAACCGCGACGCCCGTGAGCAGTCGCTCGAACATCGTCGCGTCCGATGACGACGAGTTCATCGGCCCTTTTCCTTCATGGCTCAATGTAAAGAAAGACTTTGGTGCGGTCGGTGATGGCCTAGTGGACGACACGACGGCTTTTCAGTATGCGCTCAACGCGTTACAGTCTGGAACAAGCCACGCAAGCGTTCTTTACATTCCGACTGGAACATACAAGGTCACCCGGAGCTTGGCTTATATTTCGCAAAATTGCGATACCTACTGTACCGGCAAAAGCATCATAGGAGAAGATCCTGGAAGTACGGTCCTGAAGTGGTCGGGTAGTGCAACCGGATCCGCAATGCTTACGCTTGATGGAATCAATCGCATGCAGCTTAACCGACTACGTTCACGGTAGCGGGCGCAGATTACGCTAGTCAATGAAACGATGCATCAAGGCTGTTGCTATGATGGGTCGAACGAATACACGGATGACGTCTTCGAAAATGCTGCTATCGGTATTCAAGCAGGTGACAATACTGTAAACTGTTGTTCAGCCGAAACTAAGGTGGACCGCGACACGTTTTTGAATCTCAATCAGGCGGGAATTAGCTTGGAGAATTGGAATGCGGTGGATTGGTATGTTCGCTATTGCATCTTTGAACATGACCACTACGGCGTCACGAACGTGTATGGGTCAGGCGGCGCAATGCATTTAGACCACAATCTCTTCGAAGACAACGACGTAGATTCGGGTTGGGGTAATGGTGCAGGCCAATCTTACACTTATAACACCTCTTACAACTCAGGAGTATTCCTCGCCGGGAGCCTCTACGGTAATACGAGCATTCTCATCGGAAACAGAATCCTGAAGCCCCGGACTGCGGCGATTGTCATGCCTGGCCCTGGGCCTTTGACTCTCATCGACAATACTATCGAGGGAGCGATTAGTGCGGCGCAGAGCAACAATCAAAGGGTGACGTTTGCGGATGGCACCTCCTCAACACCAGATTCTTACGTTACGTCCATGCGCAACACTTATGTCTCGACCACCCCATTTTCCGTACAAAATGTCAGCTATGGCACAAATGTGACAAGCGACGACCTCACCTCAATCAATGATGTGGTTGTTTCCTCGTCAGAAGTGGATGTTACCCTTCCAGTCATGCCAGGACCCTTACCGAACTACCACCGCGTGATCTATGAAGTTCCGCAAGGAGCGTCTGCTTCTACGATTCAGGGCACCATTGATTTGGCAATTGCGGAAAACCGGGGCAACCGCCCGGTAGTTCACATCCCGGGGTCAATATGCATTGACCGATACCATATCGATTCCCGGCGGTAGTGATGTTCAGATTGTCGGGGACAACATGCAGACGATGCTTAATTGGAATGGATCGACAACATCTCCTGTCTTCGCTATGCTTCCGCCAAGCCACGCTGAGATCCGCGATCTGATGGTCAACGCCGCTTCTGCCTCCGCCGGTATCTTAGTCGAGGGATACGACCATCCAGGCGATCGTATTTATACCAACTTGGCAGCTGATAATAGCGCGGGTTCTTTGCATAATCTTTTCGTGAATGGATTTGATAATACCCTTGTTCAAATGGACGATTTTGGACATGGGCGGCTCACTAATCCTTCAAGCACTAGTGTCCTAGTGGTCGGAGGCCCTCTGTCAGTTGCTGGTGAGACCACGCCAGGCTATACCGGACTTTTCATGGGATCCTCCTGTTGCAATACAAGTTCCTACCGCGTGGAAGGCGGGGGAACGCTTGTGGTGGCCGGTGTCTGGTACGAACAGGGAGGTCCAGGATGGCTCAATCTGGATGGCGCATTCGGAAATTTCATAGGCTACGAAAACGAAACGGCTGTTCCTCCTGGAGGGCCCGTCGCGTCCATCACCGGTAATAACTTCACCGGTAATCTCACAATTGTGAATAGTAGCATGCAAAATGTTCACATTAATCTTGCGGGATCGACTCCTGCTAATCTGCTCCTGCTGGCGGACAGTTTCTATCCGGCAGCTACTAACACTCTGGTCCAGCCTTCGGTTGTTGCAAACACGAATACAAACCCCGGTACTCAAGTGGCAGCGGTTTACTCAAATTGGCTTTCAGGGAGCATTTCCTTCAATGTTCCGGACATTGTCTCTCCGGGAACCTCGCGCAATCAGTTGATCGAGAAGTCACTTACCCAGCTCGCGGCTTACAAGGATCCGCCGATTGTGGATCTTCCAAGCGAAAATGAGGACGTCCGGTTAGTGGACGTGGTGGTAAACAATGGCCTGAACAGCTTCCAATTTGCAGCTGTCGATTCAAAGTCTTCGGCAAGCAGTTACTTCTCTGCGACAAGCAGCCGCCGCGTAAATCCTGTCATCAATTCCTCTGCGTCGCCTACGCGTCCTTGGCGTAAATGAGTTAGAAGGTACGATGGGGCAGCAGGACCTTTCGCGGATCAAAGAAGGAGCGTTTCTTTCAAGCTTAAGCTTTAAGGAAAAACAAACTCGCGTGGGTGCGCCTCACGATGATTCCGTAGCGGTTGGTCTGCGTGCAATCGACGTCATCCTTTCGCCGCTCGAATCGGTTCGAGGGTCTTTGCCGAATTCCCGTTCGATTGATCTTGCCCAACTGATGCGGCGCGGCCTCTGGCGACGGGCCTCAAGAAGTTGACTGAATAGCGCTCCGAACGTGCGGCCTCTGGCGCGGGGGGATAAAAGCCCGAAGTGCCGGATAGCGTGTTTGTAGTGGTCGGGGACGTGTTCAGCCAGATTTTCGATGAACTCTGCGGGAGTGTAACGGGTGACGACCTCCTTTTTGAGTTTGTGGTCCTGGGTGCGAAAGCTGATCTCATCCGGAGTGTGGTTGAGGATGCGGTATTGGGCGAGTGGTGGTCTTCGGACGTATCGGCCTGCGTACCGGATGAAGTGTTCTTTGGAGGCGCATGGCTGCACGTCAACGCTCCACCAGCGCTCGTACTGCTTAGTGAGCAGCCCGCGCAGCGTCTCGGGTGGAAGATGCGACGCGATGAGACCGCGCTTGAGTGCTTCTCGCAGATACGTCACCAGCGCAAAGCGCCACCGCTTCATCAGGAGGGAGACATCGAAGCGGACGCCGGAGACCCATGCGTCGTCCAGGGTTCGGAGACCGCCAGCCGATACCAGGATGTGCAGGTGGGGATTGAAGTTTAGGTGTCTGCCGAACGTGTGACGCACTACCAGGATCATCAGGCGAGCATCGTAGGCGTCCTTCGCCCAATGCTGGATGACCGCTGCGCCAAGCGCTGGCAAGTCGTCCAGAAGGTGCCGATTGCGCTGGAAGAGAGGCCAAAGAACATCCGGCATGGTGAAGACGATGCCTGCGAACTTCACATCGGGCAGTGCTGCCCACGTGTCGCGCTGCCAGAGGCGAGTGGCGCGGTGTCCGCAACTCGGGCACGCGCGAGACTTGCAAGTGTGGTGGACGACTTTCTGCTCCGTTGCGGACGCGTAGACTTCGGAACCCAGCGCTTCCGTCCGGCACAAGAGGACCTTCGCGAAGTTCGTTCGCACGGCGGGTCGGGTCTGGTCGTTGTCCCAAAGCTCTCGGGTGGACGCGAGGATTTCTTTCAGCGGTTCCTTACGCTGCACGCTCCACCTCGTTCCCGCGCAGGAGACCGTCAATCTTGCGGACGATTGGGGAGATGTCCGCAATCAGCGGAGAGAGGCATGGTGCTTCGCGGAGCTTGGTCAAGCCTCTCTGCACGTCGCGCAGACCGTCGCACATGGCGGGGTGGCGCTTCTGATGTTTGCTCAGGAGTGTCGTTATGCTTCGGCGGATGCCGTGCTCGTTACGGTAATCGGAAAGTCGGCGGGCCTGGGTGGACTCGGCTGCTCGGGCCCATTGTGCAGCCCGATTGATCCGTATTTCGCCAGCCAGCAAAGCTTGGCGAATGTCGGGGATTGCAGATTGCAGGATGTGCTTCACCTTCGAAACGTTGCCGGCAGATACTCCGGCAGCCCTCGCCACTTCGATGCGAACGTCCAGCTTGTCAGCTTCCGCCAAACGTGTCGAACCCTTGTCGCGTCCGCCCGTTCGCTGGTTCGATTTCGCGCGCTCACGGAACCAGGGCTCAAGCTCAAGCGCCATCAGGACACGCGCGTATTCGCAGATGCCCTTGGAACCCCGATTGCGCGTGAGCAGGTGAAGCAGCGCGTCTTCGCGAGTCATCTGGCGGACGATGCAGGTCAGCGTCTGTCGCCGCTGGAGCTTGGCAAGCTCCCAGACGGCGTACCCGTCGATGATGACGTTTTCATGTGTGACAGTGATGGGGTCGGCAAACGCAGCTTCGCCGCGCTCTGTCAGTTGCGAAAGCTCCGGAGTCGAATACCCTCGCGTGTGCTTCACCAGATCGGGATGGGGCAGCAACTCCGCGACACGTCGCACCTCACTGACGGCGGCGGCACGAGACTCTGTGGGCGCTAGGGCGGGCTCTACGATGCGGGGGCCCGCTACCCCTTTGGGGGCCTGCACTATCAGCCCCTGCTCAGTTCAACGCGGGAGTTGAGCCACTCGTCGATTTCGGATTCGACCCAGCCGACGGCACGCGCTCCGAGGGAGACCGCCTTCGGGAAATTGCCTTGGGCGATACGAAGGTAGATGGTGCTGCGGGAAAGTCCGGTCCGCTCTTGGACCTGCTTGCGCCGAAGGATTGTCATGCGGTTGGGTCGGTCGTTGGTCATTGATCGCTCCTGTGAATTCGTCCCGGATGCTGTGGGACCTGAGAGCGATGATGCCGACGAGCAGAGCCTGCGTCCAGATGGGTGGGTTCAATTTACTCACCCCCTATCGCGGGCGAACGGGTGGGTGGGTTCCGTAGGGTTGAAACAAGCGCTTGTGAGTCGTTTTGGAGAAATCCTCTTTCTTTTCAGTACGTTATTTGGGGTGGGTGGGTTCCACTGGCGTCTTTGGCGCTCCCCCTTTGGTGTCCCAATTTGCCACTTTCGCCGCCTCTTGAATGGCAAGCTTGTTTGGAAGCCCATCATCCTTGACGAGACCGAATCGCGCGGCGTTGCGGTTCAGCCACTAGGTAAGAGCACCCTTTGGGGTCCGGTTCCTGCTTAGCGAGGGGTCAGTCGTTACCGCTTGCCAAGCCTCAAATGCCGCTGCGAGTTTAGGAGCGTACTTCTCCTGGGTTGAGTCAAGAAAGGGCGGAATGACATCATTCGGCGCAAAGAAGAAATCTGCTGTTACCCTCCGGGATTTCAGCCATGCTTTCAGATCCTCTACGGCAACGGTGGTCTTGTGCCAATTAGGTTCCGAGTGATACGCCACGGGTGACTCCCCGCTGATCGCGTGCTGTACGGAAACCGCTCCCCTTGTACGAGACAATACCTGCCTCCCAAGCGGTCACGCAGATCCTCGCTGGAAGTTTCTCGGAGAGAATAGCGTTTTGAACTGCCGTGCTTACCGCTTCGTAACCTTCTGGCGTTCGAGGAATTCTCCCTCTACGACGTGCTCAAGGCGTTTGGGATCTTTGCCCAAAATGAGCAGAGTGCATTGAATGACGTTGAGGTCGTCGCACATGTGCCAGTAATCAAGGCTTTCCATCATCACTCAGTTCCGGGCCTCTTTTGGATTTCGTTGAACCCCCATAGACTAACAATCGGGCGATTCGGATTCCAATACATCGGCTCAACTGTGCGAAAGGCGAACGATCTGGAGCGCGGAAGGCGGCGAGTGTGGGTATAAAGCAGGGTAGCGTCGTTCCCGTGGTGGTACATTTGGTGGTACAATGCACTAGCGAGTTTTCAAGCTAGTCATTCTAAACAACTTGCGTCGCGATATGAATCCCTCCCTCGCCAAGACCTTGTTTCAGGGCATCCAGGAACAGCCTGAGAGTCGACCAAAGCCCAAGCAAACGCTTGGGTTTTGGTGCTTTTACTATCCAGCGACGGACTTCCCGCTAGCCGGGCGATTCTCCGGGAGAAGTGCGGCTCGGAACACATTCCCTCAGATGACGGAACAGCGACTTACCGGGGAACAGCAGAAAATCTGAGGTCAACCGCTGAGCGCAGCCCTGGCGAGTTCGGAAGTGGACGCTATCCCCCACCAGGAGAGCCTTAGCGTGTCACACGACCTCTACGGCATCGGTTGGCGAAAACTCCTCATGGTGGGATCGCCTTTCGAGCCCCGCTGCAAGATGGATGCGACAATCGTTGACACTGTCGACGGCGAGCAG